>CAWCJY010000011.1:0-17062 GCA_963795995.1 uncultured Actinomycetota bacterium | reverse complement strand
CCGGCTTACAGGCCAACTCGCCCGCCCCGGCAAAGGGCTACTACTGCGCCCGCCGCACCGCTTTCTTCAGCATGCGCCGGGCGGGTGCCACCTGCTGCTCACTGTCCTCGGCAAGCTGCGTCTCCTGCTGATAGAGCACCCCGTAGGTAAAGGTATCCTCACCGGCTGCGTGCGCGACTCAGGGTTCTGCTGGCTCAGATGCTCGCGGCTGACGACGCTGTCCTCGTGATAGCCTAGAATCGATTGGACCGTTTTGGCCTCGTCGGACACTTTGCTGTCGCCGACCGCCGCGGCGGTGTAGCGCAGACGCTTGGCCCGCTTACGGATCTTGTGCAGCGCCTCGTCCCAATCCACTTCCTCGGCCTGCGCTGCGGCCTCAGCAGCCTTGGCAGCTTTGCGCACTCGCTTGTAGGCGGCATCGATGACCGCTTGCGCCGGCGTCTGGACGTCTGCTGCCGGCGGCGGCTGGACCACGAGCGATTCGAGAGCATCGAGCAGCCGGAAATAGCGTTGCGACCGCATCGCGATCAACGATCGGCGCAGACCGGTCTGATAGCGCCGCTTCGCCCCATCGACGAGCCGCTGCCGCACCCGCCCGCGCACCAGCTCCGGCGGCAGCCGGTCCAGTGCCTTGCGGTAGCGCTCGGCCAACACCTCGGCGTCCCGGGCGATGCCCAACACTCGGCCCAGTTCCCGCAGTTCCTCCAGTATCCAGCCGTCCGAAGAGGTTTCGAACTGTCCAGCGGCCTGCAGCAGGCTCCGGATTTTGCGCGCGGCCACCCGCATCTGGTGCACGGCGTCGTCGGCGTCGGCCCGCACCGCACGGTCCCACACCAGAAGCTGTTCAGCCTGTTCGGCCACCGCACGGTATACCGGGTCCGCGGCACCGTCGCGCAAGCCGTGCGGCTCGGTGCCGAGCACCCGCGCCAGCTTGGAGCCGTGCCGTGCCGGTACCGCACCGGCATCGACCAGCCGGTTGCTCAGCCGGTCCAACAGGTCGACATCGGCGGGCGCATCGGACTCGGCGAGCTCGACTTCCCATTCCCGCCACTCCTTTTCGGTGCCGCCGTCCTCGGTGTCGGTGTCGGACCACGCGGTGACCTGGTCGTCGCAGAATTCGGCGAGCATGGCTCCGTCGTCGTCATACAGCACCTGCAAACTGCGAGCCGTGCGGATCCGGGCGACGGGCGCCAGCCGCCGGTCCCGGACGATGGCCAAGACCACATCCCGCAGCTCGGTAGGTACCTCATCGGCGCGCTCTGCCGCACCGAGCGGCGCGCGAACCTCGGTGCGCGCGTCCGGTCCGGCCGGCAATTTCAGGTGCCAGCCGGCGTCGGCGCCGCCGGTGCGGCGGCGCAGCGTGATCCGGTTGGACGCCAAGTCCCGCGTCGGCGTGTCGAAGTACACGGCGTCGAGCTCTTGCGCCGGCGGCCGCTCGACTCGGGCCACCACGGCAATGCCGTCGAATGACGGGGACACCGTCGACTCGACGACCTCGAATTTGCGCTCGACCTCCGTGTAACGCGACGTTTTCGGTGCCTGGACAAGCATTTCGCCTCCGATAAGACCGCACGCGCTGCGGTCGGGGATACGCGGTTCAGCCTGCCATATCTCAGAAGCTGTGCTCGTCGGCGGGGAAGGATCCGGCGGCCACTTCTCGGGCGTACTGCGTGGCTGCGCTCCTCAGTTCCGCACCCACGTCACCGAACCGCTTGACGAACCGCGCGGTCTTGCCATTGGTGAACCCGGCCATGTCTTGCCACACCAGCACCTGGGCGTCACAGTTGGGCCCGGCTCCGATGCCGACCGTCGGGATGGTCAGCTTGCCGGTGATCTGGGTGGCCAGGTCGGCGGGCACCATCTCCATGACCACGGCGAAAGCGCCGGCCTCGGCGACGGCGATCGCATCGGCGATGGTCTGCTCGGCGGCGTCGCCGCGGCCCTGCACGCGGAACCCGCCCAGGCTGTTCACGCTTTGCGGAGTGAACCCGACATGGGCCATCACCGGTATGCCGGCCGCGCTCAGGCAGGCGATCTGCTCGGTAACCCGCTCACCGCCCTCGAGCTTGACCGCGTGCGCACCTGCCTCCTTCATGAACCGGGTGGCTGCGGCCAGCGCGGCCGTCGGTCCCCCCTCGTAGCTGCCGAACGGCAGATCGGCGACGACGAGCGCGTGTGGTGCGCCTCGCACCACCCCGCGGACCAGTGGGATCAGTTCGTCGATGGAAATCGGCACCGTGGTGTCGTAGCCGTAGACGACGTTGGCGGCCGAATCGCCGACCAGCAGCACCGGAATTTCGGCTTCGTCGAAGATGCGGGCGGTGGAGTAGTCGTAGGCCGTCAGCATTGCCCACTTGCGGCCCTCGGCCTTCATTTTCTGCAGGTGATGAATGCGGGTCTTGGTCCGCGGTGCGCTGACGGGGGTGGCGCCGTAAACGGTCTGCTCAGACATCATTGTCCCTAGTGGTCGTCGCGTCGATCCTCGTGGCCGATACGGTCCCCGGGTTCGCTGACATGGTCATTCTGCCACCTGCGGCATCGCCCGGCCTACACCCGTCGGCATGGGTTTGCTCACAGCAGCGCGGTTGGCGGGAATCCGGCGCCGCCGGCGAGACCCGCAACTACCATCACGGAATGCAACGGCTCAGCGGACTCGACGCCAGTTTCCTCTACGTGGAAAGTTCTTCCCAGCACATGCACGTGTGCTCGATCCTGGAACTGGACCTGTCGACGATGCCGGGTGGCTACACGTTCGACCGGCTGCGCGATGCGCTGTCGTTGCGGTTGAAAGCGATGCCCCAGTTTCGCGAGAAACTCGCCGACAGCCCGCTGAACCTCGACCACCCGGTTTGGGTGGACGACGAGAAGTTCGACGTCAACCGGCATTTGCACCGCATCGGCTTGCCGCCGCCGGGGGGCCGAGCGGAGCTGGCCGAAGTCTGCGGTCACATCGCGTCCTTACCGTTGGACCGCACCCGCCCGTTGTGGGAGATGTGGGTCATCGAAACTGTCGAAAGCCCCGATTCGCGGAAAGCCGACCGGGTGGCGGTGATGACCAAGGTGCACCACGCCGGTGTCGACGGGGTGACCGGCGCCAATTTGATGTCGCAGCTGTGTACCACCGAGGCCGACGCGCCGGCGCCGGATCCGGTGGCGGGCGTCGGCGGCGGCAACCAGATCGAGATCGCGCTCGGCGGGCTGGTCAAATTCGTATCCCGACCGCTTGCGCTGGCCAACGTGCTGCCCACCACGGTGTCTTCGGTGGCCAAAACGCTCGTGCGGGCACGCAGCGGGTCGACCATGGCCCGTCCGTTCGCCGCACCGCCGACCGCGTTCAACGCCAGTGTGACCAGCCAGCGCAACATCGCCTACGCCCAGCTCGACCTCGAGGACGTGAAGAAAGTCAAGAACCATTTCAACATCAAGGTCAACGATGTCGTGATGGCCCTGGTTTCCGGGGTGTTGCGCAAATTCCTGCAGGATCGCGGCGAACTGCCCGAATCGCCGTTGGTGGCGATGGTGCCGGTTTCGGTGCACGGAAAATCGGACCGTCCCGGACGCAACCAGGTGTCGGGCATGTTTTCCAGCCTGCAAACCAATATCGAGGACCCCGCCGCGCGGCTGGTAGCGATCGCAGAGGCGAATTCTGTTGCCAAAGAGCATAGTTCGGCGATCGGTGCGACGCTGCTGCAGGACTGGACCCAGTTCGCCGCGCCGGCGGTGTTCGGTCTGGCGATGCGGACCTATGCCGGCACCAGCCTGACCCGCAGCCGGCCGGTGCACAACGTGGTGGTTTCCAACGTTCCCGGTCCGCAGCTGCCGCTGTACTTCTTGGGCTGTGAGATCGACGCGATGTATCCGCTCGGGCCGCTTTTCCATGGTTCGGGCCTGAACATCACCGTGATGTCGCTGGCGGGCCAGCTGAACGTCGGGATCATCTCGTGTCCGGAACTGCTGCCTGATCTGTGGGACTTGGCCGACGACTTCGAAGTCGGAATGGACGAGCTGCTCGCCGCCACCGGGTGACAGCGCCGCGCCGGTCAGCGGGACCGGTGATGGCCACATGGCAGCATAGGGAGCCATGGGCCTGCCACGCCGCGGCACAGTCTTCTCCTGGCTGATCGCCGTCCTCATCGCCGTGTTGCTGTTGACCGGCTGCACCCGCATGGTCAGCGGACGGCCGAAACTGGCCGGGCCGAAAATCGGCCAGCCGCTGACCTGGAGACCGTGCCGAGTTCTCAGCGGCGCCGAGGTGAAGCTGCCGCCCGGCGCGCAGTGCGGCAAGGTCGCGGTGCCGGTCAGCTACGGTCACCGCGGCGGCGACGCCGCGCTGCTCGCGTTGATCCGGTTTCCGGCCACCCGGGACAAGATCGGCTCGCTGGTGGTCAACCCCGGCGGCCCCGGCGAGTCGGGGATCGAGGCCGCCATCGACCTCGTTCAGGCATTGCCGCCGCAAGTGCGCGAACGCTTCGACTTGGTCGGCTTCGACCCCCGTGGGGTGGCGTCGTCGCGGCCCGCGATCTGGTGCAACTCCGACGCCGAAAACGACCACCAGCGCACCGAGCCGCAGGTCGATTACAGCCCGAAGGGTGTGGCGCAGATCGAAGGGGAGACGAAGGCCTACGTCGGCCGTTGCCTGGACCGAATGGGCAAGGTCTTCCTGGCGAATGCCGGCACAGTCAATGTTGCGCGTGACCTGGACGCCATCCGTGCGGCGTTGGGCGACAAGAAGCTCACCTACCTGGGCTATTCGTACGGGACGCGGATCGGCTCGGCCTACGCCGAGGCATACCCGCAAAATGTGCGGGCGATGATTCTTGACGGCGCTATCGACCCGAATGTTGACCCGGTCGAGGCGGATCTTCGTCAGGCCAAAGGATTTCAGGACGCGTTCAACGCCTATGCCGCTGACTGCGCCAGAAGCGATTCCTGCCCGCTGGGCACCGACACAGCCAAATCCGTTGCCACGTATCACGATCTGGTCGACCCGTTGGTCGACAAGAACAACCCCCTGGTGGGTAAGCCGGCCCGCACCGAGGACCCGCGCGGGCTGAGTTACAGCGACGCCATCGTGGGCACCATCATGGCGTTGTACTCACCGACGCTGTGGCCACATCTGACCGACGGCCTGACCGAGCTGACCCAGCACCGCGGCGACGTGATGCTCGCCCTCGCCGACATGTACATGCGCCGCGATCAGCACGGTAATTACACCAACGCCACCGACGCACGGGTGGCGATCAATTGCGTCGATCAACCCCCGGTCACCGATCGGGCCAAGGTCATCGACGAAGATCGGCGCTATCGGCAGGTGGCGCCGTTCATGAGCTACGGCAAGTTCACCGGGGATGCCCCGCTGGGCGCGTGCGCATTCTGGCCGGTGCCCCCGACGAGCAAGCCGCATTCGATTTCGGCGTCCGGCCTGGCGCCGACCATGGTGGTATCGACTACGCACGACCCGGCGACGCCGTATCAGGCCGGGGTCGACCTGGCCAAACAATTGCACGGCGCGCTGCTCACTTTCGACGGCACTCAGCACACCGTGGTGTTCCAGGGCAACCGCTGCATCGACGACTTCGCCACCGCCTACCTGATCAACGGCACCGTCGCCCCGGGCGGCGCCAAGTGCTAGCCCGCCGACGATGCGGCGCGCGCAGCGCGGGGAGGAGGAGGGGGCAATCGAGCCTAGCCGGCGGTGATAGCTGCCCAGACGAGACCAAGGTGTGACCTTCGGCCGTCCCGCGGGTGCGCTACGCATGCGACGATGTGAGCCATGTGGCGGTCGGGACCCTTGGGCTCGGCCCTGCTTTCTTTCGGCGTACTGACCGCGGCCTTCGTCGCACCCATCGCGCCGGCGGGCGCCAACCCCGAAGCCGGCGCGCCGCAGCTGAACTGGGCCGGTTGCGCCGGAGTTGTCGACGACACCAGCCACATCCCCAGCGCGCGCTGCAGCACAGTGCCGGTGCCGGTCGACTACAACGACCCGGGCGGACCGCAGATTCAGTTGGCGCTGATCCGAATACCGGCCACCGGCAAGCGAATCGGCTCGCTGTTGGTCAATCCAGGCGGGCCCGGCGCGTCGGCGGTCGACAGCGTCGCCGGATTGGCGCCGGTGCTGGCCGGCAGCCCGATCAACCGCAGCTTCGACCTGGTGGGATTCGACCCCAGGGGCGTCGGACATTCCACTCCGGCGATCCGGTGCCGAACCGATGCCGAGTTCGACGCTTACCGCCGCGAACCCCTCGTCGACTACAGCCCCGCCGGTGTCGCGCATATCGAACAGCTCAACCAGCAGTTGACTCAGGGCTGCGTCGACCGGATGGGCCTGGGTTTTCTGGCGAACGTCGGCACCGCGTCGGCAGCGCGCGACATGGACATGGTGCGCCAGGCGCTGGGGGAGCAGCAGATCAACTACCTCGGGTTCAGCTACGGCACCGAACTGGGCACCGCCTACGTCGAGCGTTTCGCCGACCATGTGCGCGCCATGGTCCTCGACGGTGCTATCGACCCCACCGTCGGACCGGTCGAGGAAAACATCAACCAGATGGCGGGCTTCCAGGACGTGTTCAACGACTACGCCGCGGACTGCGCGCGTTCGGCGGGATGTCCGCTGGGCAGCGACCCTTCCAAGTGGGTCAGCCGTTATCACGAGCTGGTCGACCCGCTGGTGACCGCGCCGGCCAAGACGTCGGATCCACGCGGCCTCGGATACCAGGACGCGACCACCGGCACCATCAACGCGCTGTACACCCCGCAGTACTGGAAATACCTGACCAGTGGGTTACTCGGGCTGGAGCGCGGCACCGATGCCGGTGACCTGTTGCTACTCGCCGACGACTACCAGGGCCGCAACGAGGCGGGCCACTACGACAACGGGCAGGACGCGTTCAACGCGATCCGCTGCGTCGACGCGCCGTCGCCCACCGATTCGGCCACCTGGGTGGATGCCGATCGGCGCATCCGCCAGGTCGCGCCGTTCCTCAGCTACGGGCAGTTCACCGGATTCGCGCCCCGCGACCTGTGCGCGATGTGGCCGGTGCCGGCGACGTCGGCGCCGCACCCGGCCGCACCCGTGGCGCCCGGCAAGGTCGTCGTGGTGTCCACCACCCACGACCCGGCCACGCCGTATCAGGCCGGGGTCGACCTGGCTCACCAGCTCGGAGCCCCGCTGATCACCTTCGAGGGCAGCCAGCACACCGTGGTGTTCACTGGAAACAAGTGCGTCGACACCGCGGTCATGAGCTACTTCGTCGACTTGGCGTCGCCGCCGGATAATTTTCGGTGCTAGCGCGACGTTGGTAACACAGAACTAACAGCTTTTGCCTAGTCTTGGCGGACATGGACCGACAAAAGGAATTCGTGCTCCGCACGCTGGAAGAACGGGACATCCGTTTCGTCCGGCTGTGGTTCACCGACGTGCTTGGTTTCCTCAAGTCGGTCGCGATTGCACCGGCCGAACTCGAAGGCGCCTTCGAGGAGGGCATCGGTTTCGACGGCTCTTCGATCGAGGGCTTCGCTCGGGTGTCGGAGTCCGACACCGTGGCACACCCGGACCCGTCGACCTTTCAGGTCCTGCCGTGGACCACACCGTCCGGGCAGCACCATTCGGCCAGGATGTTCTGCGACGTCAAGATGCCGGACGGCTCGCCGTCGTGGGCTGATCCGCGCCATGTCTTGCGGCGCCAACTGGCCAAAGCCAGCGATCTCGGGTTCTCCTGCTACGTACATCCGGAGATCGAATTCTTCCTGCTCAAACCCAATCCCGCCGACGAGTCGGTGCCCATCCCCGCCGACGACGCCGGCTACTTCGACCAGGCGGTGCACGATTCCGCGTCGAACTTCCGTCGGCACGCGATCGACGCGCTGGAATCGATGGGCATCTCGGTGGAGTTCACCCACCACGAGGGGGCGCCCGGTCAGCAGGAGATCGACCTGCGCTACGCCGACGCGCTCTCGATGGCCGACAACGTGATGACCTTCCGTTACGTCATCAAAGAAGTGGCGCTGGAGGAAGGCGCGCGGGCGACGTTCATGCCCAAGCCGTTCGGCCAATACCCCGGCTCGGCGATGCACACCCACATCAGCCTGTTCGAAGGCGACGTCAACGCGTTCCACAGCCCCGACGATTCGCTGCAGCTGTCCGACGTCGCCAAGTCGTTCATCGCCGGGATCCTCGAGCACGCGTCGGAGATCAGCGCGGTCACCAATCAGTGGGTGAACTCTTACAAGCGATTGGTGCAGGGCGGTGAGGCACCTACCGCCGCGTCGTGGGGGGCGGCCAACCGCTCGGCGCTGGTGCGGGTTCCGATGTATAGCCCGCGGAAGACTTCGTCGCGGCGCATCGAGGTGCGCAGCCCCGACTCGGCATGCAACCCCTACCTGACGTTTGCCGTCATACTGGCGGCCGGTTTGCGCGGGGTGGAAAAGAACTATGCGTTGGGCCCGCAGGCCGAGGACAACGTGTGGGACCTGACACCAGATGAGCGCCGCGCCATGGGCTATCGCGAGCTGCCGAGCAGCCTGGACCGGGCGCTGCAGGAGATGGAGTCCTCGGAATTGGTCGCCGAAGCGTTAGGGGAACACGTGTTTGACTTCTTCCTCCGCAACAAACGCACGGAGTGGGCGAATTACCGCAACCAGGTCACGCCGTATGAGTTGAAGACCTACCTGGGACTGTAGGCAGCCTGCGCTACCGTCGAGGTCGTGACCAACCCCGCGGTGCAGCGCCCGAAGCTACCCAGCGTCGGCCGCTTGGGCTTGGTCGATCCCCGGGCGAGCACATGGTTGGCAACACTGGGTTGGGACCTTCATGACGACAGCGAAGCCCACGTCGGGCTGCTGTGGTCGCTGTCGCGGGCGCCCGATGCCGATGCGGCGCTGAGCGCCCTGGTCCGGCTCGCCGAAGCCCCCGGCGTCGAATGGGACGAACTCCACTCCGCGCTACTCACCGATCGGGCGTTCCGGGGCCGGCTGCTGGGGGTGCTCGGCTCCTCGCTGGCGCTGGCCGACCACTTGGTCGCCAACCCGCGGTCCTGGCGGTTGCTGACCGGCAAGGTGACGCTGCCGTCGGCCGACGCACTGCGCCGCTCTTTTCTGGAGTGCGTCGACGAACCAGGTTGCCGGTCGCAGCTGCGAAGCTTCTACCGGGACCGGCTGCTGGTGCTGGCCGCCCTCGACCTCGCGCCGACCGTCGAAAACGAGCCGGTGTTGCCGTTCCCCGCGGTGGGCGCACACCTAGCGGAGCTCGCCGACGGCGCACTCACGGCGGCGTTGCGGGTGGCCCAGACAATGGTGTGCGGAACGGACACACCGCCGCGGCTCGCCGTCATCGCGATGGGTAAAGGCGGTGCACGAGAACTGAACTACGTCAGCGACGTCGACGTCATCTTCGTCGGCGAGCACGCCGATGCGGTGACCACCCGCGTCGCCGGCGAGATGATGCGGCTGGCGTCCGAAGTCTTCTTCGAGGTGGACGCCGGACTGCGGCCCGAAGGCCGGTGCGGTGAGCTGGTCCGCACCGTCGAGTCGCACACCGCCTACTACCAGCGGTGGGCGAAGACCTGGGAATTCCAGGCTCTGCTCAAAGCCCGGATGGCTGTCGGTGACGCCGAGCTCGGGCGGGAGTACCTGGGCGCGGTGATGCCGCTGGTGTGGCGGGCCAGCGAACGCGAGGACTTCGTACCCGAGGTGCGGGCCATGCGGCGCCGCGTCGAGCAGACGGTGCCGGCCGACATGCGCAGTCGTGAAATCAAACTCGGCACCGGCGGATTGCGCGACGTGGAGTTCGCGGTGCAGCTGCTGCAACTGGTGCATGGCCGCAGCGACGACTCGCTGCACGTGGCCTCCACGGTCGACGCGTTGGCAGCCCTGGGCGCGGGCGGCTACATCGGCCGCGACGACGCCGCGAACCTGACCGCCTCCTACGAGTTCCTGCGGTTGCTCGAGCACCGGTTGCAGCTTCAGCGGCTCAAGCGCACCCATCTGCTGCCGCCACCCGACGACGACGAGGCGCTGCGCTGGCTGGCCCGGGCGGCCCACGTGCGCCCCGACGGCACACATGACGCGCTGGGCGTGCTCCGCGAGGAGCTCAAGCGCCAGCACGTGCGGGTGTCGCGGCTGCACGCCAAGCTCTTCTTCCAGCCGCTGCTGGAGTCGGTGAGCACGGACGGCATGACATTCTCCGGCGGCATGACACCGGCCGCGGCGGAGCGTCAGCTGGCCGCACTCGGGTATGAAAGCCCGCAGGCCGCGCTGACCCACCTCGCGGCACTGACCAAACACAGCGGCCGTCGCGGCCGGGTGCAGTCGGTGCTGCTGCCCAAGCTGCTGTCCTGGCTGTCGAACGCGCCCGACCCCGACGGCGGGCTGCTGGCCTACCGGCGGCTCAGCGAGGCGATGGCCGACCAGCGCTGGTACCTGTCGACGCTGCGCGACGAGAACGCGGTGGCCAAGCGGCTGATGCATGTGCTGGGCACGTCGGCGTACGTCCCGGAGCTGCTGATGCGCGCACCTCAGGTCATCAAGCAGTACGGCGACGGCCCGTCCGGGCCCAAGCTGCTCGACGTCAAGCCCGGCGCGTTCGGCCCCGCGCTGATCGCCTGCGCGGGCCGCCACGCCGACCCGGTACGGGCGATCGCGGCCGCACGCGCATTGCGCCGCCGCGAGCTGGCCCGCATCGCGTCCGCCGACCTGCTCGGCATGCTCGACGTGGTCGAAGTCGGCGACGCGCTCACCTCGGTGCGGGTGGCGGTGTTGCAGGCGGCCTTGGAGGCGGTGATCCGGGCCAACTGTGACGGCAGCCCCCCGGCCACCATCTCCCTTATCGGGATGGGGCGACTGGGCGGCCGCGAGTTGGGTTACGGCTCGGACACCGACGTGATCTTTGTCTGTGAAGCAGCCGGTGACGCTCCCGACGCGGCCGCAGTGCGGTGGTCGACGTCGGTGGTCGAGCAGCTGCGGGCATTGCTGGGCACGGCCACCGTCGACCCACCGCTGCATCTGGACTCCAATTTGCGCCCAGAAGGCCGCAATGGCCCACTGGTTCGGACGCTGGCCGCTTACCGGGCCTACTACGCCAAATGGGCGCAGCCCTGGGAGATCCAGGCTTTGCTGCGAGCGCACCCGGTCGCCGGCGACGAGGATCTGGGTCGGCGGTTCGTGCTGATGGCCGACGACATCCGCTATCCCGCCAATGGGGTGTCACCTGAAGCCGTTCGGGAGATTCGGCGCATCAAGGCCCGCGTCGACGCCGAACGGTTGCCGTACGGCGCCGACCCCAACACCCACACCAAGCTGGGGCGTGGGGGATTGACCGACATCGAGTGGACTGTGCAATTGATTCAACTGCAGCACGCACACGACATCCCGGCATTGCACAACACCTCGACGCTGCAAACCTTGACCGCGATCGCTGCGGCGGAGCTGATCGCCGAAGACGATGTGGAACAGCTGCGAGAAGCCTGGCTCACCGTGACCCGGGCCCGCAACGCGCTGACTCTGGTGCGGGGCAAACCCACCGACCAGCTGCCTGGGCCGGGACGGGTGCTCAACGCCGTGGCGGTCGCGGCCGGCTGGCCCGGCGGCGACGGCAGCGAGTTCCTGGACAACTACCTGCGAGTGACTCGGCGCGCAAAGGCAGTGGTGCGCAGGATATTCGGAAGCTGAGGCGGCTGGTCGGTGCAGGTCGAGTATGAGGTCATCACCGCCGAGGAGCACGGTCAGCTCACGGCGTTGTATGGCCCGTTGACCGATGCCGTCCGTAACCTCATCGAGGCCACCATCGTCACCGCGGTAGACGCCGGCGCCATCGACGACGCTCGCCTCGCGATTGAGGCCGTCACGGAGACGTTGCGCGAGAAGCAACTCGACGGGTCCTCCGGGGTGCGCTACGCCGTAGGTGAACGACCGCTGGTGTGGGGCAATGCCGTGATTGGCATGCGCAACCCAATCGCCCCGCCGCTGACGATGCATCGAGACGACGACGGGCGGTGCTGGAGCGACTTCGTCCTTGGGGCTGCGTACGAGGGGCCGCCGGGTTTGGTGCACGGCGGTGTCTGCGCCATGGTGCTCGACCACATTCTCGGTGAAGCGGCCAGCGAGGGTTTGACCAAGCCGTTGTTCACCGGCACCATCACGGTGAAGTACCTGCGTGGCACACCATTAGGCGGGCTGCACGCGGAAGCGGTCATCGAGCGCGTCGAAGAATTCAAAACGTTTGTGCGTGGCAAAATTTCAGACGCCGAGGGCGTCACTGCCGAAGCGGAAGGCGTCTTCATAAAACCGGCCTGGGCTCGGACAGCCGGATGAAGTATTACATCAGCAGCGCCTTCTTGAATACCCGTGAGATCGTCGAGATCGCTAAGGCCGCTGACGAATTCGGCTATGACGGCATCGGGATCCCCGACCACGTTGTCAACCTGGAAGCTCTCGAAACTCCATACCCCTACACCAAAGATGGGCAGCGGCGCTGGCAGCCCTTCACCGATTGGCCCGATCCTTGGGTGCTGATCGGTGCGCTGGCTCAGGTGACGACACAGCTGCGGTTCGTCACCACCGTCTACATTCCGGCTATGCGGAATCCCTACTTGGCAGCGAAAGCCATTGGTACCGCTGCTGTTCTGGCCGGCGGCCGGGTCGAGCTGGGAATCGGGGTCGGGTGGTGCCGGGAGGAATTCGAGCTGATGGATCAGCAGTTCAAGGCCCGCGGTAAGCGCACCGACGAGATGATCGACTTGATGCGCGCGCTGTGGGAACCCGACTGGACAGAATTCGACGGCAAGTTCTTCTCGACGCCGCGACTCGAGATGCAGCCGGTACCGCCGCGGATACCGGTGTACGCAGGTGGGCTCAGCGAGGTTGCGTTTCGACGCGCCGCCCGCAACGACGGTTGGATCGGCGACTTGATCAAAACCGACCGCGCCATCGAGGCGGCCACTCGGCTGCGCACCTTGCGCGCCGAACACGGTTTATCCATGGATGATTTCACCATTTTGACGCCGCTCACCGACGCCTTCACCGTCGCCGACTACCAGCGCGCCGAGGCCGCCGGAATCACCGGAATCCTCACTATGCCATGGATGTTCTATGCCGGGCCCGACGCCTCGCTGGCCGAGAAAGTCGACGGCATGCAGCGGTTCCGCAAGGACCTTGCGCTGGACTGAGTTTCCAAACCTCCTGCGTCACTGTGGTTTCAGCGGTTTATTGGGGGGATTTCTTGTCGGTGGGCGCCGATAGCATTCGGGTATGGCAGCCACCACTCGCGAGGAGATCGTCGAGGTGTTCGACGCTGTTCGCGACGCGGTGTCTCGGTTGGCGGAGTTGTCATTTCATGTGTTGACCACCCCGGAGCGGTTGGCGTTGCTCGAGCGCCTGGAACACGACACCCGCCGGTTGCCGGTGGCGCGGCACGCGTTGATTACCGGGGTGCGTCAGCAGGCGACGCCGGCGGAGATCGGCGGGAAGCTAGCGCATGTGCTGGCCGACCGGTTGGGCATCACCCGCGCCGACGCGCACCGCCGTATCGAGGAAGCCGAAGACTTAGGGCCGCGGCAGGCCCTGACCGGTGAGCCGCTGCCGCCAAGGCTGGCACCCACCGCGGTCGCCCAGCGCGCCGGGCGGATCGGGGAGGCTCAGGTGCGGGTGATCCGTGGATTCTTGCGCGACCTGCCGTGCTGGATCGACGCCGACACCCGCGAGCACGCCGAGGCGCAGCTGGTCGAGCTGGGCGTCCAGTACCGTCCGGAGTTGCTGGCCAAGCTGGCCGACAAACTGGCCGACTGTTTGAACCCCGACGGCGACTTCAGCGACGAAGACCGCGCACAGCGCCGTAGCTTGGTGTTGGCTAAGCAGGACCGCGACGGCATGTCGCTGATCAAGGGGTATCTAACCCCGGCCGCGCGGGTCGCCCTGGAAGCGGTGCTGGCCAAGCTCGCTGCCCCCGGCATGGCCAACCCGTATGACCCCACCCCAGTGCTCGACGGCACTCCGTCGCAGAAGGCGGTGGAGCGCGACGCCCGCAGCCCGGCGCAGCGCAATCATGATGCGCTGCAGGCCGCGGCCCGCGCGGTGCTGGCGTCGGGGGAGTTGGGTCAGCACAATGGGCTGCCGGCCAGCATCATCGTCACCACCACCCTGCGCGAGCTGGAAGCCGGTGTGGGCACCGCGCTGACCGGTGGCGGCACCCTGCTGCCGATGACCGACGTGATTGCGATGGGCCGCCACGCGCATCATTACTTGGCCATTTTCGATAAGGGCCGTGCGATCGGGCTGTATCACACGAAACGGCTGGCCTCACCCGGGCAGCGAATCGTCTTGTACGCCAAAGACCGAGGGTGTTCGCATCCCGGCTGCGATGTGCCGGGCTATTTGTGCGAAGTCCATCACTGCACCGACTACGCCAGCTGCCACACCACCGACGTCGACGACCTGACGTTTGCCTGCGGCGCCCATCATCGGCTGGTGCAACCGGGCGGCTGGACCACCCGTAAACGTTCTAACGGCGACACCGACTGGATCCCGCCACCGCACCTCGACCGCGGCCAACCCCGCACCAACGTCTTCCACCATCCTGAGAAGCTTCTTCGGGACGAAGACGACGAAGACGACAGCGACCGGTCTTCGTGAAACATTTGCCGCGCTGTGCCTGCCGGATGAGCTTTGGTAGGGGTCGCTGAACTCAGTTGTGATGGGCTGAAACGGCAGCATAGTCGCGGATATATGTTTGCGGACGGGTTACCGCTATCAGTCAGGATCGCGTCAAAGCTTCCCGTCGGTCGCCTAGTTGGCCTAACGTTGCCACCGTGGAGCCGCACGCGAATCCCGAGCTGGTACCTGTCGAGACACTGCGCTCAGGTGACCCGGTCACCGATATCCAGGGTGGTGGTCAGCACTACATCGTTCTCGAATCCAAGGCCATCGATGACAGCTGCGTTGTCCTCGAGCTCGAGTCGAAAGCGAATGACCAACTCCGAGTGATCGAGATGTCTTTCCCATCGGGCTACCGCATGGGCAGGTCGCCTCACCGAGTGCTGTGATGCGGCTGAATGGCTGAGGTCAGGCCATTCCGCATCGACGTCCCTAGCGCAGTCCTGGATGATCTGCGGGCACGATTGGCGCACACGCGATGGCCCGAAGCCGAGTGCGTCGACGACTGGAGCCAGGGCATGCCGCTGGCGTATACCCGCGAACTGGCTGCCTATTGGGCCGACGACTACGACTGGCGTTCGCGCGAAGCGGCGTTGAACCGATTCGACCAATTCATGACCGAAATCGATGGGCTGAACGTTCATTTCATTCACCAGCGGTCGCCTCACGCAGCGGCCTTACCTCTGCTGATCACCCACGGCTGGCCCGGCTCGATAGTCGAGTTCCACAAAGTCATTGAGCCGCTGGTCAGCCCGCCGACAGGCCGTGCCGAAGACGCATTCCACGTGATCTGCCCCTCCCTTCCCGGCTACGGGTTCTCCGGCAAGCCCACCCGAACCGGCTGGGGCGTGGAGACAATAGCGCAGGCATGGGACATGCTCATGCGCCGTCTCGGCTACGACCGCTACGGTGCGCAAGGCGGCGACTGGGGCGCAGCCGTCACTACCCAATTGGGCCGCAACCGCGGTCACTGTGTCGGCATCCACCTGAACATGCCAATAGCCATGCCGCGCAGAACGTCTGACCTCAATGAGGACGACCAGCGAGCGCTTGCCGCCATGGCAGAACACCGCCGATGGGGCACCGGTTATTCCAAGCAGCAGTCGACCCGACCGCAGCGCTGGGTTACGGACTGGCGGATTCGCCGGTGGCACAGCTGGCTGGATCGTCGAGAAGTTCTGGGCCTGGACGGACTGTAACGGGCATCCGGAAAATGCGATCAGCCGCGACGAGCTGCTCGACAACGTGATGATGTACTGGGCCACCGGCACCGGTGCGTCCTCGGCCCGGCTCTACTGGGAGAGCTACAGCAGCTTCGCGTCCGCCGCCCGTGTGGAACTACCCACCGGCGTCGCGGCATTTCCGAAGGAGATCCTGCCCACGCCGCGAAGCTGGTGCGAGGCCGTCTACAACATCACGCACTGGTCGGTCATGCCGCGCGGTGGTCACTTCGCCGCGTTCGAACAACCCGGGCTGTTCGTCGACGACGTCCGCGCGTTTTTCGCGACCGTCCGCTGAAAGTCAAGCGGGCGGATCAGGCGCCAGGCTGCCGTTCGGCGCGATGTGGGCGAAGATCTGCTCGACCATCGTGACTACATGGGGGTCGTCGACGGTGTAGATGTGCCGGCGACCCTCACGGCGGACGCTGATGAGACCCGCAAGACGCAGCTTGGTCAAATGCTGGCTCATGGTGGCCACGCCCACGCCCGCCCGGTCAGCGAGGGCAGTGACGTCTTGCCCACCGCGCGCGGCCAACCACAGCACGTGCAGCCGAGCCGGGTTGCCCAGCAGCGAACGTACTGGCTGCCGACGCCAACTGCGGGCGCGTCGGCTCGGTGCGGGGGAGGGCCGAATCCGTGTTTTGGGCGCGCCTTTTTTCAACTTTGCCATGTCGATACCCATTGTCGCGCACTGCTGACGGTCGGATTCACCATCCCGAAACATTTTGTCGTTTGCGAAGTTGACGAAACGAGGGAAGGATATTGGGCGGTCCGGGTGAAAGGTAGTCCACCGTGACGCATGTTGCGCTGTTGATCGCGTGTGCGGCGGCGATCTATCTTTCGTGCGACTGGTTCGTCAACGCGGTCGAATGGCTGGGTCGGCGGCTCAATCTTGGTGGCATGGCGGTCGGCACCATTCTGGCTGCATTCGGCACCGCATTGCCGGAGTCGGTGGTCACACTCGTTGCCGTCACCACCGGATCCACCGCGCAGATCCGCAATATCGGTGTCGGCGCGGCGATGGGCGGTCCGCTGGTGCTGGCGACCATCGCCTACGGGGTAACCGGGGCATTGCTCTTCGTCCGGCACCGGGGCCGTCGACGAGAACCCGTCGCTGCTGGAGTCGATCGGGCAGCCCCCGATCGGCCGGGAGATGAGCGCACCCACGACGTGTTGTCCGACACTGACCAAGCGGCGCG
>CAWCJY010000010.1:0-1430757 GCA_963795995.1 uncultured Actinomycetota bacterium | reverse complement strand
CTCCTTAGAAAGGAGGTGATCCAGCCGCACCTTCCGGTACGGCTACCTTGTTACGACTTCGTCCCAATCGCCGATCCCACCTTCGACAGCTCCCCCCACAAGGGTTAGGCCACTGGCTTCGGGTGTTACCGACTTTCATGACGTGACGGGCGGTGTGTACAAGGCCCGGGAACGTATTCACCGCAGCGTTGCTGATCTGCGATTACTAGCGACTCCGACTTCACGAGGTCGAGTTGCAGACCCCGATCCGAACTGAGACCGGCTTTACCAAGGATTCGCTTAACCTTACGGCATCGCAGCCCTTTGTACCGGCCATTGTAGCATGTGTGAAGCCCTGGACATAAGGGGCATGATGACTTGACGTCATCCCCACCTTCCTCCGAGTTGACCCCGGCAGTCTCTCACGAGTCCCCGGCATAACCCGCTGGCAACATGAGACAAGGGTTGCGCTCGTTGCGGGACTTAACCCAACATCTCACGACACGAGCTGACGACAGCCATGCACCACCTGCACACAGACCACAAGGGAACCGACATCTCTGCCGGCGTCCTGTGCATGTCAAACCCAGGTAAGGTTCTTCGCGTTGCATCGAATTAATCCACATGCTCCGCCGCTTGTGCGGGCCCCCGTCAATTCCTTTGAGTTTTAGCCTTGCGGCCGTACTCCCCAGGCGGGGTACTTAATGCGTTAGCTACGGCACGGATCCCAAGGAAGGAAACCCACACCTAGTACCCACCGTTTACGGCGTGGACTACCAGGGTATCTAATCCTGTTCGCTCCCCACGCTTTCGCTCCTCAGCGTCAGTTACTGCCCAGAGACCCGCCTTCGCCACCGGTGTTCCTCCTGATATCTGCGCATTCCACCGCTACACCAGGAATTCCAGTCTCCCCTGCAGTACTCCAGTCTGCCCGTATCGCCCGCACGCCCCCAGTTAAGCCAGGGAATTTCACGAACAACGCGACAAACCACCTACGAGCTCTTTACGCCCAGTAATTCCGGACAACGCTCGCACCCTACGTATTACCGCGGCTGCTGGCACGTAGTTGGCCGGTGCTTCTTCTCCACCTACCGTCACCACCCTCAACAGGCAGCTTCGTCGATGGTGAAAGAGGTTTACAACCCGAAGGCCGTCATCCCCCACGCGGCGTCGCTGCATCAGGCTTGCGCCCATTGTGCAATATTCCCCACTGCTGCCTCCCGTAGGAGTCTGGGCCGTATCTCAGTCCCAGTGTGGCCGGACACCCTCTCAGGCCGGCTACCCGTCGTCGCCTTGGTAGGCCATCACCCCACCAACAAGCTGATAGGCCGCGGGCCCATCCCACACCACTAAACGCTTTCCACCACAACCCATGCAGGCCGTAGTCCTATCCGGTATTAGACCCAGTTTCCCAAGCTTATCCCAAAGTGCAGGGCAGATCACCCACGTGTTACTCACCCGTTCGCCACTCGAGCACCCCCAAAAGGGCCTTTCCGTTCGACTTGCATGTGTTAAGCACGCCGCCAGCGTTCGTCCTGAGCCAGGATCAAACTCTCCAAACAAAAACCACTTGAAGAAAAACCTGACAAAACAAACAACCAAACAAAAACCACACCCACACCCGGGAAAGCGCAGACATGGCAAAAAAACAACAACAAAAACAAAACCACCAAACACACTATTGAGTTCTCAAACAACACCCGCATCCTGCCCGGCCGCGCCGTCAGCCCGCGCGCATCGGCGCGTCTGACGAAACGGACTGGACCGGCCCGGCTCTCCGGCGGTCTCCAGGAGGATGGTTGTTACGTCGCGGGAAACCCGCAGCGCAACGCCAACAAGTTACGCGGAACTGATGGGCCAGTCAAATGCCCTACTGAGAGCCGGGATTGGACCTGGCGAAGTCAGCCAACGCGCTCGACACCGGCAATATTCCGCTTGCCGCGGCGCAGCACCAGCCACCGGCCGTGTAGGAAGTCAGCCGGCTGCGGCGACCACTCGTCGCTGTCGATCTTGGTGTTGTTGACGGTGACGCCACCCTCGCCGATCGCGCGCCGAGCCGCACCCTTGCTGGCCGCCAGTCCGCTGGCTACCAGCAGATCGACGATCGTGTCCGGCTCGCCGGGTTTCAGTTCTGCCACCGGCGTCTCGCGCAGCGCGGCAGTCAACGTGGCCGCGTCCAGCTGCGCCAGTTCGCCGCGGCCGAACAAGGCACGGCTCGCCTGTTCGACGGCCTCGGTGGCCGCCTCGCCGTGCACCAGCGCGGTGAGCTCGCGGGCGAGTCGCTGTTGCGCGGCACGCATCTGCGGCCGCGCGGCGGTCGCTTCCCCGAGCTGGGCCAGTTCGTCGGCCGGCAGGAAGGTGAACCAGCGCAAGTAGCGGATGACGTCGGCGTCGGCTGTGTTGACGAAATACTGGTACCAGGCATATGGGCTGGTCAGCTCCGGGTCCAGCCACAGGTTCCCGCCACCGGTGGACTTGCCGAACTTCGTCCCGTCGGCGGCGGTGACGAGCGGAACGGTGAGCGCGTGCACCGCGACCCCCAGCTTCTGCCGCACCAGGCGCACACCGGCGATGATGTTGCCCCACTGGTCGGAGCCGCCGATCTGCAACGTGCAGTGGTGGCGGCGGTAGAGCTCCACGTAGTCGTTGGCCTGCAACAGCATGTAACTGAACTCCGTGTAAGAGATCCCGTCACCTTCCAGGCGCCGGCGGATGGTGTCGCGGTCCAGCATCACGTTGACCGAGAAGTGCTTGCCGACGTCGCGCAGCAACTCGATCGCCGACATCGCGCTCGTCCACTCGAGGTTGTTCTCGATGATCGCTCCGGTCGGTGACCGGTCGAAGTCGACGAAGCGTTCCAGTTGTCCGCGGATCCGCTGCGTCCACTCACCGATGGTGTCGCTGGTGTGCAGCACCCGCTCGCCGGCCTCGCGGGGATCTCCGATCAGGCCGGTCGCGCCACCCGCCAGCACGATCGGGCGATGACCGGCGCGCTGGAAGCGTCGCAATGCCAGCAATGGCACCAGGTGTCCGGCGTGCAGGCTCGGTGCGGTCGGGTCGAACCCCGCGTAAACCGTGACCGGGCCGCGCCCTAACTCGGCGGCCAGCGCGTCGACGTCGGTGGACTGTGCGGCCAGCCCACGCCAGCCGAGCTCGTCCAGAATGCGCAAAGATTCGGTGCCCACAGTGATAGATCTTCTCGCACCGGTCCCGTGACTAGTTGCTGGCTCCCGGCGCCGGCGCGCGCGGACTTCGTCGGTACGCAGAAACCTCCGCCACTTCCGGCAGCCAAAGCCGCCAGGGGCGGTCGGCGGCCTGGCTGACTCCGACCCGGGGACCGCACACGCCGGTGTGGTTGCCGTTGAGTTCCAGCCGCACCGGACTCTGCGGACCGAACAGGTCTACTCCGTTGTCGACCATGGTGATTCCCAGCGCCGAGCACAGGTTGCCCGGTCCGCGGGCGAGCGCGACCGTCGGCGCAAGCGGACCTCGGCGAGACCGCGCGATGTCGACACCGGTCCGGATGACGCCCGCTCTGAGCAGCACTGCGGCCGCCGTGCCGTCCGGACCACAGGCCACGTTGGCGCACACGTGGATGCCATGACTGCGGTAGGTGTACAGGCGGCCGGCGGGCCCGAACATCACCGCATTGCGAACGCTGGGCCCGCGATACGAGTGCGCCGCCGCGTCCGGCCACGGACCGTCGGGCGTACCGCCGTACGCCTCGACTTCGACGACCACGGCGCTGACCTCGCGCCCGAAGAGGGTGGCACCGAGCAACCGCCGCGCGGCCGCGACCGGGTCGACCGCCAATTCCTCAGCACCCATCGCACAAATTCTGCCTCTTGACAGGTGAACACCAGCGGCAGATTATTCATCACATGGTGACTTCATCAAGTGATGAATTGTTGGCGGGTGGAGCCCGCGCTGTCGTCGAGATCGACCATTTGCGCGTGGTCCGGGGCAAACGCCCTGCGCTGCACGATTTCTCGGTGCAGATCGCCCGCGGCGCCATCACCGGTCTGCTGGGTCCCTCCGGCTGCGGCAAGACCACGCTGATGCGCTGCATCGTCGGCACTCAGATCTTGACCGCGGGCAGTGTCACGGTGCTCGGGCGGCCGGCCGGGTCAGCGGCGTTGCGCCGACGGGTGGGATACATGCCGCAGGACCCGACCATCTACAACGATCTGCGCATCATCGACAATGTGCGCTATTTCGCAGCCCTGTACGGTTTCGGCTCGCGAGCCGCCGATGAGGCGATTGAACGGGTCGGCTTGAGCGATCACCGTACGGCTTTCTGCGGCAACCTGTCCGGTGGTCAGCGCACCCGGGTGTCGCTGGCTTGTGCGCTGGTGTGCCGTCCTGAGCTGCTGGTGCTAGACGAGCCCACGGTGGGCCTGGACCCGGTGTTGCGGGCCGACTTGTGGGAGCAGTTCCACGACCTCGCTCACGGCGGAACTACGTTGCTGGTTTCCAGTCACGTGATGGATGAAGCCGATCACTGCGGCGACCTGTTGCTGATGCGCGACGGGCATCTGGTCGCCCAGACCACCCCAACCCAGCTACGAGAGGACACCGGATGCACGTCACTGGAGGAAGCGTTTCTGTCCATCATCAGACGCAGCACCGCAAAGCAGGCCGGACCCAGAGCCGGATAAGCCTGCAGGGCTACACCGCCACCACCGCGCGGATTCTGCGCCAGCTGGTCGTCGACCGTCGCAGCGTGGCAATGATTCTGGTGGTGCCGTTGCTGGTCATCACGCTGATGTACTTCATGTTCGACCACGCACCGCATCGCCCGGGTGGCCCGTCGCCGTTCAACAACGCCTGCCTGATCCTGTTGGGCCTGTTTCCGCTGTTCCTGATGTTCATCATCACGTCGATCACGATGCAGCGGGAGCGGGCTTCGGGAACACTGGAGCGGATCCTGACCACGCCGCTACGGCGGCTGGATTTGCTGATGGCCTATGGGACAGCGTTTTCGGCTGCTGCCGCGGTGCAGGCCGTGTTGGCATGTGCCGTGTCGTTCTGGCTGCTCGGCTTCGACACGGCGGGCAGTCCTGTGTGGGTGTTTGCGATCGCGATCATCAACGCGGTACTGGGCGTCGGGCTTGGGTTGCTGTGTAGCGCCTTCGCCCGCACAGAATTTCAAGCTGTGCAGTTCATCCCGCTGGTGATGGTGCCGCAGTTTCTGCTGGCCGGCATCTTCGTTCCGCGGGCGCTGATGCCGACCTGGCTGCAGTGGCTCAGCGATGTCCTGCCCGCTAGCTATGCGCTCGAGGCGCTGGAGCAGGTGGGTGCGCATCAAGATCTCACGAGCACCACGATCCGCGACATCGTCGTAGTGCTGGCTTTTGCCATCGCCGCCCTGTGTCTGGCCGCGGTGACACTGCGGCGCAGGACGTCGTAGTCCGTTGCCTGCCAACCCCGAACGCAAACGGCCCGGCCGCCCTGCGGGCAGCTCTGACAATCGGGAACGGATCCTCGATAACGCCCGGGACCTGTTTGCGCGCTACGGCTTTCACAAGACCTCGATTCGTGCGGTGGCTGCGGCGGCGGGAGTGGATTCCGCGCTCGTGCACCACTACTACGGCACCAAGGAACAGTTGTTCGCCGCGGCGATCCGGATCCCGGTCGACCCGATGGACATTATCGGTCCCTTGCGGGACATGCCCGTTGAGCGCATCGGTTATGCACTGCCGTCGCTGTTGTTGCCGCTGTGGGACTCACACATGGGCGCAGGGTTGATTGCCACGCTGCGGTCGATGCTGGCCGGCTCGGAGGTCACCTTCTTTCGCGCGTTCGTGCAAGAGGTCATCACCGGCGAGATCGGGCCGCGCGTCGACGATCCCCCGGGCAGCGGCGTGATCCGAATCCAGTTCGTGGCAGCCCAACTCGTGGGCGTGGTGATGGCGCGCTACATCATCGAGTTGGAGCCGTTCGCATCGCTGCCGATTGCACAGATCGCCGAAACGATCGCGCCGACTCTGCAGCGTTATCTCACTGGCGCTCTTCCTCGTTCGCCCGTGCCATGAGCCGGGCGTGCTCCTGCTCGTCGACCTCGACCGCCTCGTCGACCAGCAGCACCGGGATGTCGTCTTCGATGCGGTAGGCGCGGCGCAGCCGCGGGTTGTACAACACGCCCCCGACCGGCCGGTCGACCAGCAGCAGCGGACCCCGGTCGACAGGGCACACCAGGATGCTCAGCAGCGTTTCGTCCATCACTTCTCGTGTCCTCGCTGTCCGTCGGTCAGTTCGGTCAGGACCGCTGCCGTCAGTCGCCGGAACTGATTAGCCGAGGGATCGAACCACCAGGCGTGGCGGCCCGGTTTTGGCAGACCGGCGGCCCGCAGGGCGCTGACAGTAGGACGGCAGGTTGCGCTCAGCGCCATCCTCGGGACGACGTGGACGATGTCCGGGCCGAGCCCGATGGGCAATCGCGCGACGGCTTCGGTCAGATCGGCCGCCGTGATCGTCGCGCCCGGTCGCAGCGTCACGGCCGACACCGCCACCGGCCGCCCTCGAACCGACACCCCGTACGTCACCGCAAGGTCCACCGATCGGATAAAGCCCAATGCATCGGTACTGGGCTCGCAGTAGACGATCCCACGCTCGGTGCGGACCAGCGTCCCGCGCCGGCCGAGCAACCAGAAATCCCCGTCGCCATCCCGGCGAAACAGGAACTCGGTGGAGACCCAGGTGTCGGCGGGCGCGAAAACGCCGCGCTTGACCGACGCGGTCGGATCGATCGGCCCGCGCGCCTGCGCGAGCAGCACCCCGACCTGGTCGGTGTCGGCGACCTGTACGAAGCCCCGCTCGTTCTCCAGGATCAGGTCGTGGTGCGGGTCGTAGGCACCGAGCTCGACACGGCCCACCCCCGGCAGCGGCCGACCCTTGCTGCCGATCTTGGCGCCGGACACATTGGCGAGCACGGCCTGACCATCGGTGGTGGCGAAAAACTCGACGACGCGGGCAGGCGCGGACACGTCGAGCACCCGCTGCCACAACCCAGTTGGCATTCCCGAGCCGATGAACAGCCGCACCGGGTGATTACCGTGCAATCCGAACGCGGGGTCGTCGATGACGTCCCGCAACATCGTCCACGTGTAGGCCACGACGGTGACGCCGTACCGGTGTACTTCGGTGAGGAACCGGTCCGGGCGCAGGCCGCGGGACAGCGCGATCCGGGCACCGCCGACCACCGCCCCGCCCAGACTGACCAGCAGACCGGATTCGTGGTGCAGCGGCGTAAGGCAGTAAACGGTGTCGCCGCGATCGAGCGCTGCCGCCGAGGCAGTACCGAACGCAGACAACGCCCACCGGTAGTTGGTGATCTGCTTGGCGACCAGCTCGCCGCCGGCCGAGGTGAACGCGATGAATGCCAGGTCTTGTGCCAACCCGGGGTTCGCCCGATACCACGCCGGAAGTTCGACCGCTTCGGGGTCGATCTTTTCCATGTCGATGACGTCAGCGTCTTCGGGCAGGTGCAGATCGCGCGACTCACCGCCACCACCGAGCACCAGCACATGACCCGGCAGTTGGCGGGCCATGTCGAGATTCGTTGGATCGGTGAGGATCTCGGTCACTTTCCCGATCAGCGCGGCCGTGGCCAGATCACTGTCGGGCGCCATCAACACCGCTACGGCACCCAGCCGGGACAGTGCTGCGATCGCGACCAGCGCACTGGGCCGAGTCTCCATCAGCACCCCGACGCGCTCGCCCTGCCGCACTCCGACATGAATCAGGCCCCGTACGACATTGTCGATTCGGCGGTTGACGGCCTCATAGGTGTGGACTCGCCCGTCGAACAGGAAGAACTCGCCTTTCGGCGCGTTGTTCGCCTGCTCGCCGATGATCCGGCCCAGCGAGATCCGGGTGTGGTCGTTGATCTGACCCAGCCGGGCCAGACGAGGCAGGGTGCGGACGGTTTCCACCGCGATGGTCCGCATCGATTTGTTTGCGGCCACGACGGCGTCGGCCGCCCCGCGCGCCAGCGCCAGTGCCGCCTCGGACGCCTCACCCACCCCGTGGATAATCCGGGACTGCAGCGCGACGCCGCTGTCGGTGTGTTCGGGCGGCTGATCGGGCATCGGCATGATGCTGGTCGGTTTGTCTGCGCCGCCGGAGCTCCACAGCACCCACTCGGCGACTGTCGGCCAGGTCTGCTGTGCCGCCTTGGATCCCACTACCAGCCCGAAATGCCCGGCTCGCAAACAGTATTCGTACACTTCAGCATTGGGGGCGGCGCGCCGGATGCCCCGCACTGAGGCCGGCTGCCCGATGTCGTCGACCTCTCCGACGAATGCCAGCACCGGGCAGGTGATGTCGGTCAGCGTCACCAGCTGCCCGTTGATCGCGAAACCACCGGTCATCATCCGGTTGTGGGCGATGAACTGCTTGAGCAACTCTGAGACTGCCGGTCCGGACCATGCGATCCAGCCTTCGGACTCGAGGAACCGGCGTTGTTGTTCGCGCGGCAGCAGCGCCTCGCGGTCATGCAGTTGGCGCAGGAAATCGACCCGGGCCTTCGCGGTCTTGAGCGGATCCATCATCTGAAACCCGGCGCGCGCCAACCAGCTTGGTATGTCCAATCGGTTGAAGACATGATCGGCCATGAAATTGGCCGCGACGGCACCCAGATTGGCCGGGATGCCCATCGGCAACGCCGCCAACGTGTCCACCGGCGCACCGAAAGTCACGATGCTGGCAATGCCTTTCGAGCGCCGGTACGCCGCGCCCTGGTAGCAGAACATTCCGCCCTGCGAGTAACCCGCCAGGTGCACGTCATGGCCGGTGGTGTTGCCCACCGTGTCGACGGCCTGGCTCAGCGCGACGATGTGGTCGGCCAGATTGCGGCGCATACCGCCTTCGACCTTGTCCGGTGAACCGAAGTCGATGACCCAGGGGTCCAGACCGGCGCTGTGCAGAATCCCGACCGCGCCGTCTTCCCGGGTGACGTCCCACATGTTGGCCGACATCATCATCGGGTGCACCATCAGCACCGGCGGACCCGCCGGCGATTGCCGACGGCGGCTGTCGGGCGGAAAGTACCGCAGCAGCTTGTACATCGACACGCTCTCGACGATCTGGGACGGCGAAGGCTGGCTGCCGGTCTCCAGCCCGCCTAACCGCAGTACCTCCAGGCCGTTCTGTGCCGTGGCTATCAGACGCTCGACGGGACGGGTGACCGTCGAAAGATTCAGATCCACCGCTGCTCCCTAACCAAACAGTGCTGCTGTATTTCCGCTGGCAGCGTTCACATCATGGCATATCGGCCCGCCGGCGCCGATGGCTTTGGCGGCTAGTTCGATGGCGCCGACCCGCTTCGCCCGGCTTCGCCGCGCTCGCGATCGTCGCTAGGTTGGGAGGAGTGGCGCACCTCATCGGAGCCGAGGCCGTGCACTTGGCGTACCCGACGCAGGTCGTTTTCGAGTCCGTCAGCCTCGGGGTCAACGACGGCGCGCGCATCGGCATCGTCGGGCGCAACGGAGACGGCAAGTCCAGCCTGCTGGGCCTGCTGACCGGTCCACTGCAGCCCGACTCCGGACGCGTGACGTGGCGCAGCGATCTGCGGGTGGGCGCCCTGGATCAGGCCGACATCCTGGACGGAGAGCGCACCGTCGGTTGGACTTTGGTTGGTGATCGTGCCGAATACCAGTGGGCTGCTGACCCGCGGATCCGCGAAGTCGTGACCGGGTTGGTGTCCGAACTCGCGTGGGACGCAACGGTCGCCACGCTCAGCGGCGGTCAGCGGCGCCGAGTTCAACTGGCCGCGCTGCTGATCGGCGACTGGGACGTGATCGCGCTCGACGAACCCACCAACCACCTCGACATCGAAGGCATCACCTGGCTGGCCGGCCATTTGCGACAACGCTGGGCCCGCAACACCGGCGGCCTGCTGCTGGTGACACACGACCGCTGGTTCTTGGACGAGGTCGCCACCACCACCTGGGAAGTGCACGACGGGATCGTGGAGCCGTTCGACGGCGGCTACGCGGCTTATGTGCTGCAGCGGGTGGAACGGGATCGCCTGGCGGCGGCGGCGGAAGCCAAGCGGCAAAACGTGCTGCGCAAGGAGCTGGCCTGGTTGCGGCGCGGGGCGCCCGCCCGGACAGCCAAGCCTCGGTTCCGGGTCGACGCCGCCAACGCGCTGATCGCCGAAGTGCCGCCGCTGCGCAACACCGTCGAGCTGGCGAAGCTGGCGACCGCGAGGCTGGGAAAAAACGTCATCGATCTGCTGGACGTGTCGGTGTCGTTCGGCGGCCGGCCCGTGTTGCGTGATGTCGAATGGCGGATCGCGCCGGGTGAACGCACCGGCATCGTAGGTGCCAACGGTGCGGGAAAATCGAGCCTGCTGGGTGTGATCGCCGGCGCCATAACTCCGGACAGCGGGCAGGTCAAGCGAGGCAAAACGGTCCAACTGGCGATGCTGGACCAGCGCGGTGACGACCTGGCGCCGCTGATCGGAGACCGGGTCGCCGACGTGCTCGGCAGGCTGCGCACCGGCTATCAGGTCGACGGTCGCGAGGTGACCCCGGCTCAACTGCTGGAGCGGCTCGGCTTCGCGCGTGAGCAACTATCCGCACGGGTAGGTGACCTGTCGGGCGGTCAGCGTCGACGGCTGCAGCTGATGCTCACCCTGCTGGCCGAACCGAATGTGCTGCTGCTCGACGAGCCCACCAATGACGTCGACACCGAGATGCTGACAGCCACTGAAGACCTGCTCGACTCCTGGCCCGGCACGCTGATCGTCGTCTCCCATGACCGGTACTTGCTGGAACGTGTCACCGACCAGCAGTACGCGATTCTCGACGGCCGGTTGCGGCACCTGCCGGGGGGGATCGACGAATACCTGCAGCTGGCTGCCACCGGGATCAGCGGGCCGGCGCAATCGCCCGCGGCTGGCGGAAATGGGCACCCGGTCTCCGGCGCTCAACTGCGCACTGCGCAGAAGGAGCTCACCGCGATCGAGCGCCGCCTGACCCGCCTGGCCGACCAGCGAACAGTCAAACACCTGCAACTGGCCGACCACGACCAGGCCGACCACGTCGGCCTCACCCGGCTGACCCGGGAGTTGCGTGCCCTCGAAGACGAGGTCACTGAACTGGAGACTCGCTGGCTGGAGCTGTCCGAGCGGGTGGAGAACCCAAACTGACTGCACCTGGCTGCCCAGCGCGCACGGTAAACTGAACTGGCTATGTCTCCCACAGCTCAGCGTCCCCTTGATGAGTGAAAGTTATTCCGAAAGGGCAACTCTCGGGCCTGCTGACGGCACCGCATCAAGTGATGCGACGGCTTTGAGCCAATTGTACGAGGCGGCGGTCGCGAGCGCGGCCGCCGGTGATCTGCAGGGGGCTCTAGGTCTGGGTGATCAGGTGCTGGCGGCGTGTACCGAGACCTACGGAGATGAGCATCCCGAAACGCTGGGGACGGCGACTCTGGTTTCCAGCTGGCGGTTGACGGTCGGCGACGTCGCGGCCGGTCTGGACATGATCCGGACCGTCGTTCCCACCGCCACCCGGGTACTCGGTGCGGAGCACCCCAACACCGTGGCCGCTCGCCACACGCTGGCAACCGGTGAAACGGCACGGGGCCTCAGCCCGGCCGAAGCCCTACCGATGTGGGTAGCGCTCTACGGTGCCGAG
Organism: uncultured Actinomycetota bacterium; assembly: GCA_963795995.1. Lineage (GTDB taxonomy): Bacteria > Actinomycetota > Actinomycetes > Mycobacteriales > Mycobacteriaceae > Mycobacterium. The sequence goes on along the minus strand of CAWCJY010000010.1, from coordinate 1,419,133 downwards.
CAACGGGTGTTCGGGCTCGACCATCAGTGCACATTGGGCGCACGCCACCAGATCGGCGAGTTACGAAGGCAGCTCGGCGACCCCGTCGGCGCCCGTGACGAACTGGCGAGTGCGGCGCGCGACACCCGGCGGGTGTTCGGTGATGATCACCCAGACAGTCTGCCCGTCCAGCTGGCCGCCGCGATATGCCTGGGTGAGGCGGGCGATGCGGCCGGTGCGATAAATGAATTCGACCGGCTCATTCCCGCGCTGTCCGCAGTGCTCGGTTATGCCCACCGGAGCACGCTGCTGGCGCGGCATACCCGCACGCTGTGGCTGCCCCCACCCGGTGAGGGTGAGCTGCTTGACCGCGTCTCTGACTGGGAAGTTCTGGTCGACGACGAAATTCAGGCGCTGGGCGACGAGGACGACCTCACGGTTGCCGCCCGCACGACTCTGGAAGAGCAACGGGCGGCCTGGCGGGAACGACGCGAGGTGCTTTCGGATGTCGCGAACGAGCTGCTGATCGAATTCGAGATCGAGGACACCGACGGCGAATGGGACTCAGATCGGCCCTGGGGTGACCCCGGCTCACTCGATGAGGACAGCAAAGCACACGTCGCCGAAGGCGTCGCCACCGAGCTGGCCAGGTTAGATGCTGCTCTCGCGGCCGTCGTAGAAGCGAAGAAAGCTGTGGTGCAAGCCCTTCGGGACTTCGGCGACGGCTCCCAGCCTTACCTGGGCCGCCGCTACGAGCTGGCCCACACATTGTGGCGTCACCAGGAGTTCGACGCCGCTCGTGCCCGGACCGAACCGCTGATCGCCGAGTGCAGCACGCTGCTCGGCGACGACCATCCACTCACCCAGGCTGCGCGCTCCCTGCTGGTGGTCATCGACCAACGTCTGCGCTGGGCGTGACGCCAAGCCACCGGCGCAGCCGCTCGGCGGTATCCCGCACCGAGTCCAGCTGCTTGGCCACTTGGACCGAAGCGGTCCCGCCGTGGGCATCGCGCGCGGCCACCGAGCCCTCGACGGTGAGCACGGCACGCACCGCCGGGTTCAGCCGCGGGCTGATGCCAGCCAAATCTTCGTCGGTCAAGTCGTCCAGGCCCACCCCGCGCCGCTCAGCGGCCCGGACGGCCGCACCTGCCGCCTCATGCGCGTCGCGAAACGGAACACCCTGCCGCACCAGCCATTCGGCGATGTCCGTGGCAAGCGTGTAGCCGGCCGGGGCCAACGCCGCCATCCGTTCGACATCGAACGTGCACGTGCTCACCAGACCGGCCATCGCCGGCAGCACCAGCTCGAGCTGCGCCACCGAGTCGAACACCGGTTCCTTGTCCTCCTGCAGGTCCCGGTTATAGGCCAGTGGTTGGGCTTTCAGCGTTGCCAGCAGGCCGGTGAGGTTGCCGATCAGGCGGCCGGACTTGCCGCGGGCCAGCTCGGCGATGTCGGGATTCTTTTTCTGCGGCATGATCGAGCTGCCGGTCGACCACGAGTCGTGCAACCTGATGTAGCCGAATTCCGTTGAACTCCAGAGGATGATGTCCTCGGCAAGCCTGGACAGGTCCACGGCGATCATCGCGAACACAAATGCCGCCTCGGCCACGAAATCACGCGCGGCGGTCGCGTCGACCGAGTTGTCCGCGCCGGCTGTGAAACCCAGCTCGGTGGCGATCGCGTCCGGATCGAGCCCCAACGACGACCCGGCCAGCGCACCCGAGCCGTACGGGGAAACCGCTGTGCGTCTGTCGAAGTCGATGATTCGGTCGGCGTCGCGCAGCAGCGGGTGCACATGGGCGAGCAGATGATGCGCCAGCAGGATCGGTTGCGCCGACTGCAGGTGGGTCTTACCCGGCATGACGGCAGCCGGGTGGGCGGCAGCCTGGCCGGCCAGCGCGCCGACGACGTCGAGCACCCCAGCGGCCACCCGGCGAACCGCGTCGCGCAACCACATCCGGAGCAGGGTGGCAATCTGGTCGTTGCGCGACCGCCCGGCCCGCAGCCGCCCACCCAGGTCCGCGCCGACCCGCGCCATCAGCCCCCGCTCCAGCGCGGCATGCACGTCCTCGTCGGTGACCAGCGGGGTGAAGCTGCCGTCGGCCACGTCGTTGGCCAGTTGGTCCAGACCCGCCAGCAGCCCATCGCGCTGCTCGGCGCTCAGCAACCCCGCCCGGAACAGCACCCGGGTGTGCGCTTTGGACGCGGTGATGTCGTAGGGCGCCAGCACCCAGTCGAAGTGGGTGGACCGACTCAGCGCGACCAGCGCGTCGGCGGGGCCGTCGGCGAACCGTCCGCCCCACAGCGAGCCCTCGTTGGTGGTCACCTTTCCGCCAGCGGTGTTCGCCGGGCCTGCCCGGCCACCAGACGCAGAAGCCCGCGTGCGCGCGGCGTGTCGGGCAGTTCTGCGTCTGCTCGGCGAGAAAGTGTCACCGCAGATCCCTGCGGGCGGCGAGTTTCGAGGACAACCCGTGCACGTAGACGAACCCGCGCGAGGCGGACTGGTCGAAGCTATCGCCCTCGTCGTAAGTGGCCAGATTGAAGTCGTAGAGCGACTGCTCGCTGCGCCGGCCGTTGACGGCGATGTGGCCGCCGTGCAACACCATCCGGATCTCACCGGAGACGTACTCCTGCGTCTTGGCGACGAAGGTCTCCAGCGCGGTCTTCAGCGGCGAGTACCACAACCCGTCGTATACCAGTTCGGCCCAGCGCTGGTCGGTGTGACGTTTGAACCGTCCCAGCTCGCGCTCCAGGGTGACGTGTTCGAGTTCGGTGTGCGCGGTGACCAGGACCATGGCCCCGGGCGCTTCGTAGATTTCGCGGCTCTTGATGCCCACCAGCCGGTCTTCGACGACGTCCAGCCGTCCCACGCCCTGCGCACCGGCCCGATGGTTGAGCTCCTCGATCGCCTGCAGTACCGACACCCGCCTACCGTCGACCGACACCGGCACCCCGTGTTCGAAGCCGACGATCACCTCGTCGGGGGTGTTCCAGTTGACCGTCGGGTCTTCGGTGTAGCCGTAGATGTCTTTGGTGGGCGCGTTCCAAAGATGTTCTAGGAAACCAGTTTCCACCGCCCGGCCCCACACGTTCTGGTCGATCGAGAACGGCGAACGCTTGCTCACGTTGATCGGGATCGCGTTCTCCTCGGCGAACGCGATCGCCTTCTCCCGTGTCCACGCGTAGTCCCGGACCGGCGCGAGCACCTGCAAATCTGGTGCCAGCGAAGCAAATCCGACCTCGAACCGGACCTGGTCGTTGCCCTTGCCGGTGCAGCCGTGCGCGACGGTGCCGCCGCCGAACTTGCGTGCCGCGTCCACCAGGTGCTTGACGATGAGCGGTCGGCTGATCGCCGAAACCAGCGGATAGCGGTCCATGTAAAGACCGTTCGACAGAATCGTCGGTAAGCAGTAGCCGTCGGCGAACTCGTCGCGCGCATCGACGACGACGGCTTCGACAGCGCCGCAGTCGAGCGCCCGCTGCCGCACCACCGCCATGTCCTCACCGCCCTGACCGAGGTCGATCGCGACGGCGACTACCTCCCGGCCGGTCTCCTTGCCAATCCAGCTGATCGCCACAGAGGTGTCCAGACCGCCGGAATACGCCAGGATGACGCGCTCGGACATGAACTGACCTCCTCCGCTACTTCAGGTTTCCGATGGCGGTCGCGAGTTCGGCACCGGTCATCGGCTCGCGCGCCACCACGAAAATGGTGTCGTCTCCGGCGATTGTGCCGACGACGTAGGGTAACGCGGCCCGGTCGATCGCGCTGGCCAGGTAGTGGGCGGCGCCGGGCGGCGTGCGCAGCACCGCGAGGTCCCGGCTGGCGTCGGTGGAGACCAGCAGTTCGCCCAGCAACCGCGACAGCCGTGTGGTGCCGCCGGAAACCCCGCGCACCGGGCTGCCGTCCTCGGGCACCACATACACCCCCACGCCGCCGTCGGCGCCGCGCAGCTTGACCGCACCGAGCTCCTCTAGATCCCGTGACAGCGTGGCCTGGGTGACATCGATTCCGTCACCGGCCAGCAGCGCCGCCAGTTCACTTTGGCTACGCACGGAAGCCGAGGACAGAATCGTCACGATGCGTGCCTGTCGCCCGGCGCGGGTGACGTCGGTTGCGCTTCTGGAGCCGCTGCGTGTCATTGCGCCGCTCCTCCTCATCGCTTCGCTCTGCATCGTCGGCGGCGCGGCGTCATTGCGCCGCTCCTCCTCATCGCTTCGCTCTGCATCGTCGGCGGCGCGGCGTCATTGCGCCGCTCCTCCTCATCGCTTCGCTCTGCATCGTCGGCGGCGCGGCGTCATCTGGACTGCTCCAGCAGCCACACCAGCAGCGCCTTCTGCGCATGCAGCCGGTTCTCCGCCTCGTCCCACACCGCGCTGCGCGGACCGTCGATCACCTCGTCGGTGATCTCGTATCCGCGGTGCGCTGGAAGACAGTGCAGCACAATGGCATTCGAGTCAGCCAGGGTCAGCAGATCGACGTTGATCTGAAACGGCCAGAACGGCTGCACCCGGTCCAGCCCGTCGGTTTCCTGGCCCATTGAGGTCCAGGTGTCGGTCACCAGCACGTCGGCGCCGGCCACGCCTGCGTGCGGGTCGGCCGTCACGGTCACCGACGCACCGGTGGTCGCGGCACGCTGCTCGGCGGCGGCCACCACCGAGCGCTGCGGCGCGAATCCGTCCGGTGCCGCCACGGTGACGTGTATCCCGGCGGTGGCGCCGCCCAGCAGCAGCGAGTGGGCCATGTTGTTGGCGCCGTCACCGAGATAGCACAACCGCAGCCCGCGCAGCGCGCCCTTGCGCTCGGCGATCGTCTGCAGATCGGCCAGTACCTGGCAGGGATGGAACTCGTCGGAGAGCGCGTTGACGACGGGCACTGTGGCGGCGGTCGCCATTTCGGTCAGCCGGTCCTGACCGAAGGTTCGCCACACGACCGCATCGACATAGCGCGACAACACTTTTGCGGTGTCGCTTAGCGTCTCGTCGCGACCCAGCTGAGTGGTGCGCCCGTCGACGACCACGGCGTGGCCGCCCAACTCGGTGATGCCGACCTCGAAAGAGAATCGGGTGCGGGTGGAGTTCTTGTCGAAGATCACCGCGACGCCGCGGGGTCCCTGCAGCGGGCGGCAGCCCAGCGGGTCCTTCTTCAGTTCAGCGGCGAGCTGCAGGACGTGAGCCTGCTCGGCCGGCGAGAGGTCGTCGTCGCGCAGGAAATGCCGCGTCACGCCGGCACCCCGACGGCGACATCGAGAATGCCGGGCAGCGCGGTGACGAACTCGTGGAGTTGCTGCTCGGTGACAATCAGCGGCGGAGCCAGCCGGATCACATCGGCCGCCGGGGCGTTGACCAGGAAACCGGCGTCGCGGGCGGCGGTCTCGACCTCTTTGGCGCGGGCGGCGGTCAATACCACTCCGCAAAGCAAGCCGCGGCCGCGGACATGGTCGATCAGCGGGTGACCGAGCGACTCGATGTTGTGACGCAGCGCTTTTCCCAGCACCGCGGCCCGCCGGACCAGGTCGTCGGCGGTCAACACCCGCAGCACCGCGAGCGCGGCGGCGGCACAGACCGGGTTGCCGCCAAAGGTGCTGCCGTGCAGCCCGGGAGTGAGCAGCTCGGCGGCGCGGCCGACCGCCAGGCACGCTCCGATCGGCAGCCCACCCCCCAGGCCTTTGGCCAGCGTGACGACATCGGGGGTGATGCCGTCGTGCTGATGGGCGAAGAACGCCCCGGTGCGGCCCATCCCGGTCTGCACCTCGTCGAGCACCAGCAGCACGCCATGCCGGGCGGTGATCTCCCGGGCGGCGACGAGATAACCGTCCGGCGGGACGACGACACCGGACTCTCCCATGATCGGTTCCAAAAACACCGCGGCGGTGTCGCCGCTCACCGCGGCGGCCAGCGCATCGACGTCGCCGTAGGGCACGTGGCTGACGTCACCGGGCAGCGGCGCGAACGGTGCCTGCTTCGCGGGCTGACCGGTGAGCGCCAGTGCGGCCATTGTTCGGCCGTGGAAAGCTCCCTGCGCGGCAACAATTTTGGTTCGGCCGGTAAGCCGGGACAACTTGAACGCCGCTTCGTTGGCTTCGGCACCGGAGTTGCAGAAGAACGCCCGTGCGTGCGCGTCGGCGTGCAGCAGAGCGATCAGCGCCTCGGCCAGCGCGACGCCCGGTTCGGTGACGTACAAGTTGGAGGTGTGGCCCAGCGTGGACAGCTGCCGGGTGACCGCATCGGAGATCGCGGGATGGCCGTGCCCGAGGATGTTGACCGCGATGCCGGCGAGCAGGTCCAGGTAGCTCTTACCGTCGACGTCGGTGACCACGGCGCCGTCGCCGCCGGCCAGCGCCACCGGCGGGGTGCCGTAGCTGTTCGCCATGACCTTCGACCAGCGCTGCTGCAACGCTTCCGTGTTGGTCATACCGCTACCACCTTGGTGCCGGTGCCGGCGTCGGTGAACAGCTCGACCAGCACACAGTGCTCGACGCGACCGTCGATGACGTGCGCGCTGGGCACGCCGCCGGACACCGCACGCAGGCATGCCTCGACTTTGGGAATCATGCCGGCCTGCAGCGTGGGCAGCAGTTGCGCGAGCGTGTCGGTGTCGATCTCACTGATCAGCGATTCCCGCTGCGGCCAGCGGGTGTACAGCCCTTCGACGTCGGTGAGCATCAGCAGCTTCTCGGCCTGCAGCGCTTCGGCCAGCGCGGCCGCGGCGGTGTCGGCGTTGATGTTGTGCACCACACCGTCGGTATCGGGTGCCAGCGTGGACACCACCGGGATGCGCCCGGCGGCGATGAGGTCGAGGACGGCTGCGGTGTTGACCTCGTCGACGTCCCCCACCAGACCAATGTCGGTGGTCACACCGTCGACGGTGACGCTGCGGCGCACCGCGGTGAACAACTGGGCGTCTTCGCCGGTGATGCCGACGGCGTAGGGCCCGTGTGCGTTGATCAAGTTGACCAGCTCGCGACCGACCTGGCCGAAGAGCACCATCCGCGCCACGTCGAGCACCTCGGGCGTGGTGACCCGGAAACCGCCTTTGAAGTCGCCCGGGATTTTCAGCCGCTGCAACATCGCGCTGATCTGCGGCCCACCGCCGTGCACCACGACCGGGTGGATGCCGCAGTTGCGCAGGAACGCCATGTCGGCGGCGAACGCCCGGCGCAGGGTGTCATCGGTCATCGCGTTGCCGCCGTATTTGATGACGATGATGGTGCCGTGCAGCTGCTTGAGCCAGGGCAGCGCTTCGGCCAGCACCTGTGCTTTGGCCTGGGTGGGCAGCGCGTGGGTGGTCATGTGCTGTACGCCGAGTTCTCTTCGACGTATCCGTGGGACAGGTCGGTGGTCCGGATGCTCGCCCGGCCGGCGGCCAACCCGAGATTCACCACCAGCTCGATGTCCTGGGCTGAAAGATCCACGTCGCGGGCGCCCGGCACTCCCGTGCCGTTGGCGAACACCGTATGACCGTTGAACGACACCGTGATCCGCTCCGTGTCGAGGCTCACCGGTGCCATGCCGACGGCCGCCAGTACCCGTCCCCAGTTGGGGTCACATCCGAACAGCGCGGTCTTGACCAGGCTGTCTCGCGCGATCACCCGCGCGGCGGTGACGGCGTCGTCGTCGGTGGCCGCTCCCAGCACGGTGACGGTAATGCGCTTGGTGACGCCTTCGGCGTCGGCCTGCAACTGGGCACACAAGTTGTCGCAGACGCGCAGCACTGCATCGTCGAGGTCGGTGTGCTCAGGCGCGATTCCACTGGCTCCCGACGCCAGCAGCAAGACCGTGTCGTTGGTGGAGCTGCAGCCGTCGATGTCGAGGCGGTCGAACGTCACCGCGGCGGCGCTGCGCAGCGCCGTCTGGAGGGCTTGGCTCTCGACCACCGCGTCGGTGGTCAGTACGCACAGCATGGTGGCCAGCGACGGCGCCAGCATCCCGGCGCCCTTGGCCATCCCACCGAGCGTCCAGTTACCCCGATGGTGCAGCGCGACCTGCTTGGGCACGGTATCGGTGGTCATGATCGCGCGGGCGGCGCCCTCACCGCCGGTCAGCCCGCCGGCCATCTCGTGCACCACTTCACCCACACCGGTGAGCACCTTGTCCATCGGCAGCCGGTCACCGATCAGTCCGGTGGAGCACACCGCCACCTCCACGGCTCCGGTCTGGGTGCCCCACTCCGACAACGCGGCGGCGACCGCCTCGGCGGTGGCATGGGTGTCCTGGAAGCCGGCCGGTCCGGTGCAGGCGTTGGCGCCGCCGGAGTTGAGGATCACCGCGCGCAGCCGGCCCGTGGTCAGCACCTGCTGCGTCCACAGCACCGGGGCGGCTTTCACCTTGTTGCGGGTGAACACTCCGGCCGCCGCATAGTCCGGGCCCTCGTTAAAGACCAGGGCAAGGTCCGGTCCGCCCGAGGCCTTGATGCCCGCGGCGATACCCGCGGCGCGGAAACCGGCCGGGGCGGTCACGCCTTGGGTCCGCACCAGCCGGACGGCCTCCGTCAGGCCGGTCACGGCGCTATTCCGACCACCGAAAGGCCTTCGGTCTCCGGCCAGCCCAGTGCCAGGTTCATCGACTGCACAGCCGCACCACCGGTGCCCTTGCCCAGGTTGTCGATGGCGGCGATCGCCACGAAAGTCGCCGCGTCCTCGTCCACGGCGACCGCGATGTGCGCGGCGTTGCAGCCGGTCACCGAGCCGGTGCGCGGCAGCTGCCCGTCGGGCAGCAGGTGGACGAACGGCTCGGTGTCGTAGGCCTTTTCATACGCGGCGCGCAGCTGCGACAGCGGCGACCGGGTGCGCGCGGTACAAGTGGCCAGGATCCCCCGTGACGACGGGATGAGCACCGGGGTGAACGACACGGTGACGTCCCGGTCGGTGACCGCCTGCAAACCCTGCTTGATCTCCGGGGTATGCCGGTGTGCTCCGGCGATGTTGTAGGCGCGCGCCGAGCCGATCACCTCCGCGCCGAGCAGTTCGGTCTTGGCGGTGCGCCCGGCGCCGGAGGTACCGCTGACGGCGACCACGTTGACCGCCGGTTCGACGAGGTCCGCGGCGACGGCGGGCAGCAGCGCCAACAGCGCCGCCGAGGGATAACAGCCGGGTACCGCGATCCGCCGCGCACCCACCAGCCGCGCCCGCGCGCCGGGCAGCTCCGGCAGCCCGTACGGCCAGCTCCCGGCGTGCGGGGATCCATAGAACCGCTGCCAGTCCGCCGCGTCGGTGAGCCGGAAGTCGGCACCGCAGTCCACGATCAGCGTCTCCGGGGCCAGCTGCGCGGACAGTTCGGCCGAATTGCCGTGCGGCAACCCGAGGAACACCACGTCATGGCCGCGCAGCACCGCCGCCTCGGTCGGCTCGAGTACTCGCTGCGCCAGCGGCAGCAGATGCGGATGGTGTTCGCCCAGAGCGCTGCCGGCGCTGGCGGCCGCGGTCAGCGCTCCGATCGTCAACCGGCCGTCGGCGTAGGCGGGATGACCGAGCATTAGCCGCAGGATCTCGCCGCCGGCATATCCGCTGGCACCGGCCACCGCTACGGTCGTCATACCAAGCATATTTGCATGAGTATGCATTAGCTTGCAATTTCTTGCGGGCCGAGCGTCGACTTGATGGGCGTTTCGGGCCCGCAGAGCCCGACAACTCCACGCTCGAATGAGTACTTACGCCCGCAGGACCGCCCCGACCCGCTCGGCCGCGCAGCGCACCGCGGCATCCCGGGCAGCGCTGGCGTCGTCTTCGGTCAGCGTGCGATCGGCTGCCCGGAAGCGCAGCGCGAACGTCAGCGACTTTCGGCCGTCGCCGACCTGGGGGCCGGTATAGACATCGAACAGCCGGATGTCCTCGAGCAGCTCTGCGGCCCCGGCCCGGATGGCGTCTTCGACGGCTTGCGCCGGCGTGTCGGCGTCGACGACGAGGTTGACGTCCTGGAAAACCGCCGGGAACGGTGACACCCTGGGCGCGGGCAGCGAGTCGACGATCGGTATGGCGTCGAGATTCAGCTCCAGCGCACACATGCCCGGCGGCAGTCCGGACCGTTCGATCACCGCGGGATGCAGCTGACCCGCATGACCGACGAGGACGTCGCCGATCAGCACCTCGGCGCAGCGGCCCGGATGCCAGGGCAGGTACTGACCGGCTTTCAGCGTCAGCTCCAGCCCGCCGGCCCGGGCGATGCTGCGCACCGCTTCGAAGGCATCGGCAGCTTCGGTGCGCCGGCCCGGCCCCCACGGGCCGCGCGGCTCACGCAGGCCGGTGAGCACCGCGGCGACGTGCAGCGGTTGCCGGGGCAGCGAGGCGTCCAGCGTCGCGATCTCGGCGTCGGTGGGCCGACGGGTGACCGGTATCGGCTCGACGCCGCGGGTGGTGCCGGTCGGCCGGACCACCTGGGCGACGGCGAACAGCGCGGCATCGACGATGCCCCGGGAGACGTTCAGGCTCAACGCTTCCAGCAGCCCGGGCAGCAGAGTGGTGGCCAGCTCCGGGCGGTCGGCTTCGAGCGGGTTGAGCACGCGGGTGGTCGCACGGCGCGGGTCCTCGGCGGCCAGGCCCCACCGGTCGAAGATTCCCGCGGGCAGAAACGGCGTGGTGAGAACCTCGACGTAGCCCGACAGGGCCAACGCCTTGCCGATCGCGCGCCGCCGCCGCTGGCCGGCGGTCAAGCCCCGGCCCGCCGGGGCGCGCGGCAGCACCGACGGGATGACTTCCAGCCCCTCGAGCCGCAGCACTTCTTCGACCAGGTCGGCCGGTTGCCGCAGATCGGGGCGCCAGCTCGGCGGTGTCACGGTGAGCACGTCGTGGTCTTCGGCCACTGCCGCCCCGATCTGGGTCAGCCGCTTGGCCGCGGTACCCCGGTCATAGCGCACCCCGGCGGTGCGGTCCGCAAGATCGGCGGCGATCCGGATCGGGGGCCCGGCCCAGTCGGCGACCGAGTCGCCGACTGGCGGATCGCCCCGCCAATCGGTCAACGTCGGAGACACCGCACCGCCGGCGATGTCGGCGAGCAGCGCGGCACAACGGTCCAGGGCGGCCACCGAGATGGCCGGGTCCACGGCCCGTTCGTAGCGGCGGGCAGCTTCACTACCCAGATGCAGCCGGCGCTGGGTGCGTGATATCGCAGCAGGATCCCAGACAGCGGCTTCCAGCAGCACGTCGGTGGAGTCGTCGCGCATCTCGGTACTGTGCGATCCCATCACGCCGCCGATCGCCGTGGTCGCCACCTCGTCGACGATCAGCACGTCGACCGGATCGAGCCGGCGCTCGACGTCGTCGAGGGTGACCACTGTCTCACCGGGCCGGGCGAACCGGACGTCGAAGCCACCGGTGATCCGGTTGAGGTCGTGCGCGTGCATCGGGTGGCCCAGTTCGAGCATCACGTAGTTGGTCGCATCGACCGCCGGGGAAATGGCCCGGATACCCGACAACAGCAGCCGGCGCTGCAGCCACCACGGCGACACCGCGCCGGGGTGCAGGCCGGTGACCGGGCGCAGCGCGAACCGGCGCACGCCCGTCCCCGGCTGCACCCGCAGCGGCCACGCTGGCCCGTCGACCGGTAGCAGTGGCACCCGGGCCGGGTCGACGAGTTCGAGATCGTAGGCGCAGGCGATCTCGCGGGCCAGCCCGCGCACCGACATGCAGTAGCCGCGGTCGGGGGTGATGGCCAGGTGGAAGACCACGTCGTCGAAGCCGAGCACCTCGACGGCCCCGGCCCCCGGCTCGGCGGTTCCCGGCGGCAGCACGAGGATGCCGGAGTGGTCTGCACCCAATCCGAGTTCGGCGGCCGAGCAGATCATGCCGTCCGAGCTGCGACCGTATGTCTTGCGGGCCGTGATGGTGAAACCGCCGGGCAACGTGGTCCCCGGCAGCGCCGCCACCACCAGATCGCCGGCCGCGAAATTTGTTGCGCCGCAGATGATCTCCCGAGGCGCATGCTCGCCGACGTCGACGTGGCAGGCGCGGATCGGTTTCTTGTATTCGGTGAGTTCCTCGATGTCGGTGACCCGTCCCACGGTGAGCGGGCCGGTGACCGGGCCGAGCCTGATCACCTCTTCCACCTCGTGGCCGATGCGCAGCAGCGTCCGTTCAAGGTCGTCCGCCGGCACATCCCAGCCGGGGGCGCCGGCACCGACCACCTCCCGCAGCCAGCTGTAGGGCAGGCGCATCAGGCGCCCGCCCCGAACGGCAGCGAGAACCGCACGTCGCCTTCGACCATGTCTCGCATATCAGGGATGCCGTTGCGAAACTGCAGCGTGCGTTCCAGTCCCATCCCGAACGCGAAACCGGAGTACGCCCCGGCATCGATGCCCGCCGCCCGCAGCACGTTGGGGTTCACCATCCCGCAACCACCCCACTCGACCCAGCCGGCACCACCTTTTTTGTTGGCGAACCACACGTCAACCTCGGCCGACGGCTCGGTGAACGGGAAGAAGTGCGGGCGCATCCGGGTGCGGGCCGCCGGGCCGAACTCGGCACGGGCGAAGGCGTCCAGCGTGCCCCGCAGATGCGCCATCGAAAGTCCGCGGTCCACTGCTAAGCCCTCGACCTGGTGGAAGACCGGGGTGTGGGTGGCATCCAGCTCGTCGGTGCGAAATGTGCGCCCGATCGAGATGACATAAACGGGGAGCCCGCGCTCGAGCAAGGTCCGCACCTGCACCGGCGAGGTGTGGGTGCGCAGCAGCTGGCGAGAGCCCTCCGGGGCGACGTAGAAGGTGTCCTGTTCGCTGCGCGCGGGGTGGTCGGGCGGAAAGTTCAACGCGTCGAAGTTGAATTGCTCGGCCTCGACTTCGGGGCCTTCGACCAGCTCCCAGCCCATCGCGACGAAGGTGTCGGCAATGTGTTCGCCCAGCAGGGTGATCGGATGGCGGGCACCGATCGGTTGGCGCGTGGACGGCAGGGTCACGTCGATGCGTTCGGCGACCAGCACTTCGGCATCACGCGCGGCACGCAGCACGGCCAGCCGGTCGTGGTAGTACCGCTGGCTTTCCGCGCGAGCGGTGTTGACGCGCCGGCCGGCGTCGGCTCGGTCCGCCTTCGGCAGAGTCGCCAGCGCTTGACGGGCGGAGGCAAGCGGTGAGCGGTCACCGAGGTGCTCGGTCTTGGCCCGCGCCAATGCGTCGAGATCACCGGCGCGTGCGAAGGCGTCCCGGGCGGCGTTGACTGCGTCGGTCAAATTCTCCGGTGACAGCAGCGTCAGGTCGACGGGTCGATCACCCACGCGGCGAGGTTAGCCGATCTGTTGCTCGGCTGGGCGCAGGCGCCGGTCCTCAGCCGCTCAGTGCCGGCTCCGCGGATCCTGTCGCCGGCAACCTGCGCCGCGCACGGTGGCGAGCGATCCGGTCCGCCGTCAGTGCACCCATGCTGCCGAGGATGAGGGCGGCCAGCGACGACCACCCGCTGTGGGCGAGCAACAGGAAGCCGAACGTCGCGGAAACCACCAGCAGCACGTAGCGCACCGGTGTCCAGTAGACCCGCTTGCCGAATCGGGTGGCGACCAGCATGCCCAGCACCAATGCGACGCAATGCCCCACGTCGGTGAATTCCCCGCCCACCGCGACGACCGCGACAGCGACCGCCAGCCACCAGCCGATCCAGGCCGGACGCCAGCGCGCGGGGATCGCCGCGGTCAGCGCGCCCAGCACCGCGACGGCGCCGTAGCTCATCCCGACGTCGCTGGCGCGGGTGATCGAAATCGGCAGCCAGCCCATCTCGATCGCTGCCACCAGGCCCGCCGCCACCACCAGCGTCGCACCGATATGACCGATGATGAAGACCACTGCCAGCCGGCCGCTGTGCCACAAAAGTTCAGACAGCGCGAGTAAACAGATCAGCCACGGCAACCACACGTAGAACGGACCGCTGTCGTTGACGAATGCGCTGCCGAGCAGTGTGCCCAGGCGGCCGTGCGACAAGTTGTGCACATTCGTGCTGGCCCGCCGGACAACCTGGTCACGGACGTGGGGGCCGAGCAGCACCAGCGCGATGCTGACCGCGGCGAGCGCGGCCGCATAACCGAGCGTGATGCGGATCCGGCGCAGCCCGGACAGAATTGGCGAGAACATCTGCATCCACTATGCCTGCGACTCGTTTTCGTCGCTCTTCTCGGCGGCTGACAATTCCCTACGAGTGTGCAGCCGGTAGATGGCCATGTCGGCGGGTATCCCGGCAGGTTTGCCGTGAAACAGCGATCGGAACACGCGTTTGGCCACGACGCCCAGCTCGTCCAGGTCGCACTGCGAGATCTTGTCCAGGCTCCGGCCGGACACCATGATGCCGCCCTTGGTGGCACGCTCCATCACCCGCGCGGCGATATTGACGTCGACCCCCAGCCAGTCGGCCGCCAGCCGCTGCGGCCTGCCGGTATGAATCCCGACCCGCAGCCGGGGTGTGTAGCCGTCCACCTCGACGGAATCCAGGGCGTGCCGGGCTTCGCAGGCGGCCCGCACGGCGACGATCGGTTCATCGACGAACACCGCCATGAGGCCGTCGCCCATTCGTTTGACGATGTTGCCGCCGGCATCCAGCATCGGCGGCTCGACCGCCCGCGCGTGGCGCCGCAGCAGGGTTAGGGCCGCGTCGTCGCCGGCTTTCAACGACCATTCCGAGAAGTTGACCAGGTCGGTGAACAGCAAGGTCATCTCGTCGTTGGCGGGCCGTCGCGCGACTCTTTCGGTCAACGCCTGCCACACCTGCAGCGCACCCAGACTGACCTCGCGAGACGCCGCGTCACGATCGCCGAGCAGCCGGCTGGCCGCCCGCGCGGCAGCGCGCGGACCACCGTCACCGGCGATGGACAGTGGATCACCGAACTCGGGGTCGCCGGGCAGCACCCGCCGCGCACGGCGCAGCATTTCGACCACGCCGGGGCTGTGATTTTTGCTTCGCAGCCACTGCACCGGCGAACGCCGTTCTGAGTCAGACGGATCCGGCGCGGTCGCCGTTTGCTCGGGCTCGCCGGACGCCAAACGGGGCCCGAATTCCACCTGACCGAGGATAGGCGGTCGACGTCGCTACGGGCAATGACGCACACCGCGGCCTGGTCGGTGCTACCTGGCGCCTTCCCGAAGCGCACGCGCGCTTTGGTACAGGCAGATCGCCGCGGCGGCGGCCACGTTCAGGCTTTGCGCGCCGCCTCGCATCGGAATCTGCACCCGGTGATCCGCCGCGGCGGCAAGGTCGGCGGGCAAGCCCTGTGCTTCAGGCCCGAACAGCCACGCGGTCGGCTTGTCGAGCAGTGGTTCAGCCTGCTCGAGGGACAGTTCACCGGTCACCGTGGTAGCCAGCAGCTGCAGCGCCGCCGCACGCAGCTCCTGCACCGCCGCGGCGGCGTCGGGGACGGGCAGCACCGGGATCGCGAAGATGCTGCCGGCCGACGCGCGCAAGCACTTGGGGTTGTACGGGTCGACGCTGTGCCCGGCGAGTACGACCGCCGCCGCGCCCATCGCGTCGGCGATGCGGATCAAGGTGCCCGCATTGCCCGGCTCGCTGATCTGCACCGCGACCGCGATCAGGGTCGGCGCGCCGGTCAGCACGTCGACCGGGCGAGTCGCCGGGGGCTCACACACCGCGACCAGGCCGGCTGGCGTCACGGTGTCCGACAGCGCTTTGGCCGCGCGTTCGGTGACCAGGTGGACCGGCGCCTGTTGCGCGCCCAGCAACTCCGGATGGCGCACGGCCGCGGCCTCGGTGATGAAAATCTCGCGGACTAGTCCGCGCGACGCGGCCGCCTCGACGAGGTTGGTGCCCTCGGCGAGAAAACGATGGGCCCGCTGCCGTGCCAGCTGGCGGTGCAGCTTGACCGCCGCGACCACCCGGGCCGAGCGTTCAGTGAGCACCGCGACGGGGCGAGATCGCGGTCTCAGGCAGCCTCTCCGGACGGCGCGTTCACGTCGTCGGGCAGGGCTGCCCGGGCCACCTCGACCAGTGCGGCGAAGGCGGCCGGATCGCTGACGGCGATGTCGGCGAGGTTTTTCCGATCAACCTCGACACCTGCGGCTTTCAGGCCCTGGATCAGCCGGTTGTAGGTGATGTCGTTCGCGCGCGCCGCCGCGTTGATCCGGGAGATCCACAGCTTGCGGAACTCCCCTTTACGGGCCCGGCGATCGCGGAACGCGTAGTTCAACGAATGCAGTTGCTGCTCTTTGGCCTTGCGATAAAGCCGAGACCGCTGGCCGCGATAGCCTCGCGAGGCCTTGAGGACGGTGCGCCGCTTCTTCTGGGCGTTGACTGCCCGCTTCACGCGTGCCATGAAGTATTCCTATCCGATTCGAAAAGTATGGTCATGCCGGGCGTCGACGGGCCCGGTCAGCCGTTCAGGAGTTTCTTGACGCGCTTGGTGTCAGCTGCCGACACCCCGGTCCGACCCTCCAACCGCCGGGTGCGGGTGGTGGGCTTGTGCTCGAAAAGATGCCTGCGATTGGCGTGCTGCCGCACGATTTTCCCGGTACCGGTGCGCCGGAAACGCTTGGCCGCTCCGCTGTGGGTCTTGGTTTTGGGCATGGGTCCTCTGTTCTGTATTTTCCTCAGGTCGTGCTTGGTTCGGTGTCGCCGACGGCTGACGGCGGCGCGGGCTCGATTGCGCCTACGCCTGCCTGCCGCGCCGCCCGGGCGCGAGTCTTCGCGCCGCGATGCGGGGCCAGCACCATCGTCATGTTGCGTCCGTCCTGCTTGGCCGACGTCTCGACGAATCCATAGTCGGCGACGTCGGCGCCCAGGCGCTGCAGCAGCCGGTAGCCGAGTTCCGGCCGGGACTGCTCACGTCCGCGAAACATGATGGTCACCTTGACCTTTGAGCCGGCCTCCAGGAAACGCACGACGTGACCTTTTTTGGTCTCATAGTCGTGATCGTCGATCTTGGGGCGCAGCTTCTGCTCTTTGACGACGGTTTGTTGCTGGTTCTTGCGAGACTCACGCGCCTTCTGCGCCGCCTCGTACTTGAACTTGCCGTAGTCCATGATCTTGCAAACCGGTGGTCTGGCATTGGGGGCGACTTCGACAAGGTCGAGATCGGCGTCCACGGCGACGCGGAGTGCGTCTTCGATGCGCACAATGCCTACCTGCTCCCCTCCTGGCCCGATCAATCGGACTTCAGGTACGCGGATGCGCTCGTTGACGCGGGTCTCAGTGCTGATGTGACCTCCTGGGTTAGGTGTGCTGGTCGCGGACCGGCGCCGGTAGCTGTCTGGGTGCAGCAGCGGAATACCATGCCATCAGCAGAAAGGCCCTGCCAAAGCAGGGCCCTGATGCCGACCGGTCGCGGCTCCTCGTGAGGTCGAGCCGCCTGCGTCCCGCGCAGAACGGGCACCGTGAGGTGCCTGTGACCGGACCGCTGTGCCTTCGGAGATTCCCGGCGGCCAGCGGTGGGAGTGGGACTCCACTTGCTGTTCCCAGCCTTCGCCGGGACGGTCGCACGCGCCAGTCTAGCAGCCACGACGCGCGATTTGCCCACCTTGCCGCGGCACGCGGGGGGTTTCCCGGCAAGTCCCAGTTTGAGCGAATATCCTCGCGGCCGTGGCTGTCACCACGACTCGCATGCGGTCCGCTGCCTCCCGATACCACTGGGTTCCGGCGGCGGCCGGCTGGACGGTCGGCGTCATCGCGACACTGTCGCTGGTCGCGAGCGTGTCACGGGCGGTGCGCTGGCTGATCTGGGTGCCGCGGGAGTTCATCAACGACTACCTGTTCAACTTCCCGGACACCAGCTTCGCGTGGTCGTTCATCTTGGCGCTGCTGGCCGGGGCGCTGACCACGCGCAAGCGCATCGCCTGGTGGGCGTTGATCCTCAACCTGTTCGTCGCGGTGGGACTGAACGTCAACGGCCTGGCCGGTGACGACCAGAAAACGGTAGAAATCGTCGGCGACAGCCTGGGGCTCACCTTGCACCTGGCGGTGATCGTCGTATTGCTGCTGGCCTACCGCGAGTTCTGGGCCAAAGTGCGCCGCGGCGCTCTGCTCAAGGCGACCGCGGCTCTGGTGGCGGGATGGGTCATCGGGATCGCGCTGTCGTGGGGGTTAGTCGAGGTTTTTCCCGGAAAGTTGGCGCGCGCAGACCGGTTGCCCTATGTCGCGAACCGGGTGATCGGATTCGCCGTCGTCGACCCCGACTTCTTCGAGGGCCGGCCGTCGGTCGTCCTCAACGCGGTGTTCGGCCTTTTGGGCGCGCTGGCACTGATGGCCGCGGCCATCGTGCTGTTCCAGTCGCAGCGGGCAGACAATGCGCTGACCGGCGAGGACGAGTCGGCCATCCGCGGCCTGCTCGAGCTCTACGGCAAATTCGACTCGCTGGGTTACTTCGCCACCCGCCGCGACAAGTCGGTGGTGTTCGCCCCCAACGGGCGCGCCGCCATCACCTACCGAGTCGAAGTGGGCGTCTGCCTCGCCAGCGGTGACCCGGTGGGCGACCCGAGGGCCTGGCCGCAGGCCGTCGGGGCCTGGCTGCAGCTCTGCCAGACCTACGGCTGGAGGGCCGGCGTCATGGGCGCCAGTTCGCAAGGGGCGCAGGTATTTCGCGAAGCCGGGTTGAACGCGCTGGAGCTGGGCGACGAAGCCATCTTGAATTCCTCCGTGTTCAAGTTGTCCGGCCCGGACATGCGCGGTGTGCGCCAGGCGGTGACCCGGGCCCGCCGCGCGGGGCTTACCGTCCGGATCCGGCGTCACCGCGAGCTGTCCCCGGCTGAGATGGCGCGGGTCATCAAATGCGCCGACGCGTGGCGGGACACCCAGACCGAGCGTGGCTTCTCGATGGCGCTGGGCCGGCTCGGTGACCCGGCGGACGCCGACTGCCTGCTGGTGGAGGCGTTGGAGCGGGAGACCCAGGTGGTGGCCATGCTGTCGCTGGTGCCGTGGGGACACAGCGGCGTGTCGCTGGACCTGATGCGCCGCTCACCGGCATCGCCGAACGGCACCATCGAACTCATGGTCAGCGAGCTCGCGTTGACCGCGGAAAAACTTGGAATCGCGCGTATCTCGCTGAACTTCGCCATGTTCCGTTCGGCGTTCGAGCAGGGTGCACAGCTGGGGGCGGGTCCGGTCGCGCGATTGTGGCGCGGGCTGCTGGTGTTCTTCTCCCGCTGGTGGCAGCTGGAGACGCTGTACCGGTCGAACATGAAATACCAGCCGGAATGGGTGCCGCGGTACGCCTGCTACGAGGAGGCCCGGCTGATCCCCCGGGTGGGTGTGGCGTCGGTGATCGCCGAGGGATTCCTGGTGCTGCCGTTCAGCCGGCGTAACAAGCAGCACACCGGCAATCGGCCGGCCGTCCCGGCGACGCTGTCGGCGACCGGACTGCTACACCACGACGGCACGGCACCGGACCTGTCCGCGCTACGCGGTGTCAATGGCGCCGCCGACGAGGATGCCGGCCGCCGGCTGCCCCAGCAGATGCGCGTCCGGCTGGCCAAGCTGACGGCGTTGCAGGACAGCGGATTCGACGCCTACCCCGTCGGGGAACCGCCCAGTCACACGGTGCTGCAGGCGTTGGCAGCCGACTCCTCGACCAGCGTATCGGTGGCCGGACGCGTGCTGCGTATCCGCGACTTCGGCGGTGTCCTTTTCGCCGAGCTGCGTGACTGGTCTGGCCAAATGCAGCTGCTGCTGGACAATTCGGTGCTGAAACAGGCTCGTACCGCGGACTTCACCAAAGCAATCGACCTCGGCGACCTCATCGAGGTGACCGGGCATACCGGGTTCAGCAGAACCGGCACACCCTCGCTCATCGTCGACGACTGGCGGCTGATCGGTAAGTGCCTGCGGCCGTTGCCGAACAAGTGGAAGGGCCTGGCCGACCCGGAAGCCCGAGTGCGCAGCCGCTATCTCGACCTGGCCGTCAACGCCGAGTCCCGCCAACTCATCCGGGCCCGTAGCAACGTGGTGCGGGCTATTCGCGAGACGCTGTTCGCCAAGGGCTTCATCGAGGTCGAGACACCCATCCTGCAGCAAACCCAGGGCGGTGCCACCGCCCGTCCGTTCACCACCCACATCAACGCCTACGACCTGGACCTCTATCTGCGGATCGCACCAGAGCTGTACCTCAAGCGGCTCTGCGTCGGCGGAGTGGAGCGGGTTTTCGAGCTGGGCCGGGCATTTCGCAACGAAGGGGTGGACTTCAGTCACAACCCGGAGTTCACGTTGCTGGAGGCTTATCAAGCGCACGGCGACTACCGGCTGTGGATCGACGGCTGCCGCGAGCTGATTCAAAACGCTGCTGCCGCCGTGCACGGTGAGCAGGTGGTGCTGCGGTCGCCGGTGCACGATGAGGCGGGCAGGCGGGAGCCGGTGGACATCTCCGGCGTCTGGCCGGTGGTGGCTGTCCATGACGCGGTGTCCGAGGCGCTCGGCGAACACGTCGACGCCGGCACCGATTTGGCGACGGTGCGCAAGCTGGCCGACGCCGCCGATATCCCCTACCTACCACGCTGGGACGCCGGGGCGGTCGTGCTCGAACTGTACGAGCATCTGGTCGAGGCTCGGACCCGGCAACCCACCTTCTATATCGACTTCCCGACGTCGGTGTCTCCGCTGACCCGTCCGCACCGCAGTAAGCGCGGTGTCGCCGAACGGTGGGATCTGGTGGCGTGGGGCGTCGAACTGGGCACCGCCTACAGCGAACTCACCGATCCCGTGGAGCAGCGGCGCCGTCTGCAAGAGCAGTCCTTGCTCGCCGCCGGCGGCGATCCGGAGGCCATGGATCTCGACGAGGACTTTCTGCAAGCCATGGAGTACGCGATGCCACCGACCGGCGGACTCGGAATGGGTGTCGATCGGGTCGTGATGTTGATCACCGGCAGCAGCATCCGCGAAACGGTTCCGTTCCCGCTCGCCAAACCGCGATAAGCCGCCGCCGCAGAAGTCGCTCAGTCACTCCACAGCGGCCGCACAGGAACGGCGGGTCGAATGGGCCACAATGGATCATGTGACAGCAGCAACAACCACTGTCGCCGCCCCCCTCTTCGTCAACTCCCACACCTCCTTGATGCACGGTTGGGTGCCCATTTCGGCGCAGCTGATCAGCGGGCTCCTATTGGTGCTGGCGGTCGGCTGGCGATCGCGCCGATGGCGGAGGGTGTGGCTGCCGATAGCCGCCACCGTGGGCATCGCGGTGGCGTCCGGCGTGCACTGGTTCATCGACAGCGACGGCCTCACCGATGAACCGGCACCGCACGCACTATGGCCATGGGTGGCGTTGACCGGTGCGGCGGCAGCGGTCGCGCTGCTGGGTTGGGGGACCGCTCGCTGGTGGCGCCGCGGCGTCTCGGTCCTTGCGGTGCCGCTGTGCCTGCTCAGCTCAGCGCTGGTGCTCAACACCTGGGTGGGTTACTTCCCGACGGTGGAGAACGCGTGGAACCAGCTCACCGCCGGTCCGCTGCCCGACCAGACCGACAAAGCCACCGTCAATGCGAGAGCCGGTGGGCGCGCGCTGCCGCCGCGGGGCAGCGTCGTACCGGTGACGATCCCGGCCGACGGCTCACACTTCAAGCATCGCGGCGAGCTTGTCTACCTGCCGCCGGCGTGGTTCGCCAGCAGCCCGCCGCCGCAGTTGCCGACGGTGATGATGATCGGCGGTGAGTTCAACACTCCCGCCGACTGGCTGCGGGCCGGCAACGCGGTGAGCACAATTGACGACTTTGCCGCCGCTCACGGCGGCAATTCGCCGGTGTTCGTCTTCGTGGACTCCGGTGGGTCGTTCAACAACGACACCGAGTGCGTCAACGGGCCCCGTGGTAATGCCGCCGACCATCTGACCGAAGACGTTGTTCCTTTCATGCGTTCGAATTTCGGCGTCAGTGCCCAGCGGTCGAACTGGGGGCTGGTCGGCTGGTCGATGGGCGGGACCTGCGCGGTCGACCTGACCGTCATGCATCCAGAGCTGTTCAGCACCTTCGTCGACATCGCCGGTGACCTCGGGCCGAACTCGGGCACCAAGGCGCAGACAATCACCCGGCTTTTCGGTGGCAGCACCGAAGGCTGGGCGCAATTCGACCCGAGCACCGTGATGGCCAAACATGGCCGCTACACCGGGGTTTCCGGCTGGTTCGGGGTGAACTCGGCCGGCTCGTCCCGTCACACCCTCAACGCGGTGGGCCCGGTCGCCGGACCCCGCAAGAACAGGGCCGTCGACGATTTCAGTGAGCAGACCGCGGCCGCCGAGTCGCTCTGCGGGCTGGGCCGGGTGCACGGCATCGACTGCGCGGTGGTAGCTCAACCAGGAAGACACGACTGGCCTTTCGCGAGCCGGGTGTTCGTCGGCGCACTGCCCTGGCTCGCCGGCCAGTTGGGCACCCCCCGCGTGGTGCGAACCTCGTTTCCGCCGGCTGCGTCGCCGCGTGGGCCCAGCCGCGCCGGTCAGTAGCGCACCCCCTCAATCCGTTGCCGCGACCGCGCTTTCGTGCAGGCCCGCTCGTTCGACACTCATCAGGCTTTCACTGCGATGTTCCTCTCGGTAGGCTTGCCCACCCCCGTTGAGCCCGAAAAGCCGCTTGCTCCAGAGCAGCCAGATAACGGCGACGATGTTGATGAGCAAGGCGCCGATTCTCAGGACCGTCAGCTTCTCGGTCAGTTCATAGATTTCCAGGGGAAGGAACACGCTGGTTGCGATCACGGCGAAGTACTCACCCCAACGCTTCATGACCCACAGCCCGACCGCCTCGATCAGTTCGATCAAGGCATAGGCCACCAGCGCCAGAGCGATCAGCAGCAGGGTCGATGAGGACAAATTCAGCGCGCTGCTGATGTGGTGCAAGATCTTCGAGTCGTCCGGATTCCACCCGATCTGGTTGCCCAGGGGCCGAAGCAACGGCAGCTCGGAATCGAAAACCTGCTGCCACCGCTGACGAGACCCGCGGACCTTGAACACCCCGGCCGCCACGACCAAGACGATCAGACATCGGACCGCGCGTTCGACGGCGAGCGCTCGCATCAAGGTTCGGTCGCGCAGCATCCGCCCGCGTGGGATCTCCGGAGCTGTGTTCGCCGAGCCGCTGCCTCGCGGCGGACCGACGACGAACGTCTCGCACCGCAAGCAACGCCATGCCTGCCCGGCCGGCGTGTCGACTGTGAGGCGCTCACGCAACTCCGGCTCGTCGGGGGCGAACGTCGCGTGCCCGCGCAGGCCGCAGGACCGCAGAGCAAAATCCACCATGAGGGCACGCTAATGTCGCCGCGAGCGACGGAACAGAGCGGGTCTACCGCAGAGCCATGTCACCCGACGATGCTGTGGTTCGGGTGTCGCCGGTTGGGCGGGGCACTACCGTCATGGTGAGGACAGCGGGGTGTGCGCGGCCGATGGGGTCGCAGGGTGGGCTGAGGAGTCGGCGATGAGCGACACGGCGCGCGGTTCGCGCGTGGGGTCACAGATCGGGCCGTATTACCTCAAGCGGCTACTGGGCTCCGGCGGAATGGGCGAAGTCTACGAGGCGGAAGACACGCTGCGCGAACGGGCGGTGGCGCTCAAGCTGCTGTCGGAGACTTCGTCGCGGGACCCGGAATTCCGCGCTCGGCTGACGCGCGAAGCCCGCACCGCCGGGCAGCTGCAGGAACCCCATGTGGTTCCCATCCACAACTTCGGCGAGATCGACGGGCAGCTGTTCATCGATATGCGGTTGATCCCCGGTACCGATCTGTACAGCCTGCTGAAACGGTCCGGGCCGCTGACGCCGCCGCGATCGGTGGCGATCACCAGCCAGGTCGCGTCGGCGCTGGACGCCGCGCATGCCGCCGGGGTGATGCACCGGGATGTCAAGCCGGAGAACATCCTGATCACTGCCGATGATTTCGCGTACTTGGTCGATTTCGGTATCGCCAGTGCCGGCACCGACGAGAGGCTCACCAAGATCGGGACTCTGATGGGCACCTGGCGATACATGGCTCCCGAGCGGTTCAAGAGCGAAAGCGAGGTCAGCTATCGCGCGGACATCTACGCATTGGCCTGTGTGCTCTTCGAGTGTTTGACCGGTGTGCCGCCGTACCGCGCGAACAGCATCGGCGAGTACGCCAACGCGCATTTGCACGAGCCCGTCCCCCGCCCGTGCGAACAGCGCCCGGGCCTGCCGCGGGGCTTCGACGAGGTCATCGCGCGCGGCATGGCCAAAAATCCCGGGGAGCGCTACGCCACTGCGGGTGATCTTGCGCGGGCCGCCCATCAGGCACTCAGCACACCGGATCAGCACCGTGCGGCCACCATGCTCAAGGACAGCCACGAGTCCACCCTGCCCAACCTCGGCGCCGAGCAGATGCTCAGTCGCCTGTTGCCGCCACAATCCGCACTGGCCGCTTCGAACCCGCCGCCGCGGGTCGGACCGCCGGCCCGCTCAGCGCCTGCCGCGCTGGGCCGCGGCGTGGCGGCGCAGCCCACTGCCAGACCCCAACAGGCACCAAGCTGGGCGCCCACCAGCGGCCCGATCCAGCCGCCGCCCGGCTACCCCGCCGCGGCACCGTTCGGCAACCCGGCCGGTACCGGATGGCCATGGCCCGGCCAACCGGGGACCGCGCAATGGGGCCACCCCAGCACCGCGCCCGGGAAACGCCGGATGTGGCTCCTCGTCGGCGCCCCCCTGGCCCTGGCGCTGGTCGCTGTGGTCGTGCTCGTTATCTGGCTGCTCTCGCCGACGCCGGATCCGCAGGCGGTCAGCGTCACCGAACTCGACGACGGTGTGCTGGTGGGTAGCTCGGCCGCAGCGTCGACCATCGACGTCTTCGACGAACCGATCTGTCCGGCCTGCGGCGTGTTCATCAGGTCGTCGTCGGCCGAGATGCAGCAGGCGGTGGACGACCACAAGATCGCCATCCGTTATCACCTGCTCGACTTCCTCGACGACAATTCAGCCAGCAAGAACTATTCGACGCGGGCCGTTGCGGCCAGCTACTGCGTCGCCGCGGCCAAAGATCCCAAGGTGTACCAAGATTTCTACGCCGGTCTTTTCGCCACCGATTTCCAGCCGCGAGAATACGGCACGAGCGATCCGACCGACGACGACCTGGTGAACCTCGCGGACAAGGTCGGCGCCCCGGCAACCGTGTCGAACTGCATCAGCTCCCAAGACATGATGATGCCGGCGAAAACCAAAGCTGCACAAGGATGGTCGACACTGAAGGGACTCTCGTTCACGACCGGAACACCGGCGGTTTTCAACGGCACCGACGCAGTCGACACCTCGAAGCCGAACTGGGTCGAGTCGCTCGGTTAGCCGCGTTAGGCACTCACCCGTCGCCGCCGGCCGGACCGTTCCGGGGCGGGCGCAGGCACACCGAGCGTCTCAGCCAGGAACTTGCCGGTATAACTCGCCGGCACCGCCGCGATGTCCTCCGGGGCGCCTTCGGCGACGACCGTGCCGCCGCCGGCCCCACCTTCGGGGCCCATGTCGACGATCCAGTCCGAGGTCTTGATCACATCGAGGTTGTGTTCGATGACGATGACCGTATTGCCCTTGTCGACAAGCCCATTGATGACACCGAGCAGCTTTCGAATGTCGTCGAAGTGCAAACCGGTGGTCGGCTCGTCGAGGATGTAGACCGTGCGTCCGGTCGAGCGCTTCTGCAGCTCGGAAGCCAGTTTGACCCGTTGCGCCTCACCACCGGACAGCGTGGGCGCCGGCTGGCCGAGCCGTACATAACCCAGTCCGACATCGACCAGCGTGCGCAGATAGCGATAGATGCCGGTGATCGGCTCGAAGAACTCTGCCGCCTCCTCGATCGACATGTCCAGCACTTCGGACACGGTCTTGCCCTTGTAATGCACCTCGAGCGTCTCGCGGTTGTAGCGCGCACCCTGGCACACCTCACACGGCACATAGACGTCCGGCAGGAAGTTCATCTCGATCTTGATGGTGCCGTCGCCTGAACATGCTTCGCAGCGACCGCCTTTGACGTTGAACGAGAAACGGCCCGGCTGGTAGCCGCGAATCTTCGCCTCCGTGGTGGCCGCGAACAAGGTCCGGATCTTGTCGAACACCCCGGTATATGTGGCCGGATTGGAACGCGGCGTGCGCCCGATCGGCGACTGGTCCACCCGTACCAATTTGTCGACATGGTCGAGCCCGGTCACCCGGGTGTGCCGCCCCGGCACCTGCCGGGCGCCGTTGAGCTTGTTGGCCAGCACCGCGGCCAGGATGTCGTTGACCAGCGTGGACTTACCGGAACCGGAGACACCGGTCACCGAGGTGAGCACACCAAGCGGAAACGACACGTCGATACCGCGCAGGTTGTGCTCGCGCGCCCCGACGACGGTGAGGCGTCGCCGCCGGTCGATAGGCCGCCGGATCGCCGGCACCGCAATGCTTTCCGCACCCGACAGGTAGGCCCCGGTGATCGAGCTCTTGTTGCGCAGCAGCTCGTCGTAGGGTCCGCTGTGCACGATCTGGCCGCCGTGCTCGCCCGCAGCGGGACCGATGTCGACGATCCAGTCGGCATGCGCGATCGTGTCCTGGTCGTGCTCGACGACGATCAGCGTGTTGCCCAGATCCCGCAGCCGGGTGAGGGTTTCGATGAGACGACGGTTGTCGCGCTGGTGCAGCCCGATCGACGGCTCATCCAGCACATACAGGACACCCACCAGCCCGGAGCCGATCTGGGTGGCCAACCGGATCCGTTGGGCCTCGCCACCGGACAGTGTGCCGGCGGCTCGCGACAGGCAGAGGTATTCCAGGCCGACGTCGAGCAGGAAGCCCAGCCGGGACTGAATTTCCTTGAGCACCTGCCCGGCGATGGCCTGCTCGCGAGTGCCGAGCGTGAGCGCACCCAGGAAGTCGGCACACTCCGAGATGCACAGGTCACTGACCTCGGCGATGGATTTGGCACCCCGGTCGCCCGCGGCCAGCGTCACCGCCAGGATCTCCGGTTTGAGCCGCGTCCCGTTGCACACCGGGCACGGCACGTCTCGCATGAAGCCCTCGTAGCGTTCCTTCATCTGCTCGGACTCGGTCTGAGCCATCTTGCGCTGCAGGAACGCCAGGACACCCTCGAAGTCGGCGTAGTAGGAGCGGGTGCGGCCGTAGCGGTTGCGGTAGCGGACGTGCACCTGCTCGTCGCAGCCCTCCAGGATCGCTCGCCGCGCCTTGACCGGCAGCTTGCGCCACGGGGTGTTGATGTCAAACCCCATCGCTTCGCCGAGGCCGGCCATCATCCGGGTGAAGTAGTCGGCGGCGTGGCCCATCGACCACGGCGCCACCGCGCCTTCGGCCAGGGTGAGATCGGGGTCGGGCACGACCAGGTCGGGGTCGACTTCCTTGCGAATTCCCAGCCCCGTGCACTCCGGGCAGGCGCCGTAGGGCGAGTTGAACGAAAACGACCGCGGTTCCAGGTCGTCGACGGCCAGCGCGTGGCCGTTGGGACACGCCAGCTTCTCGGAGAACCGCTGTTCGCGGTGCGGTGCTCCGGGCTCGTGGTCGACAAACTCCAGCACCACGATGCCGTCGGCCAGCTTCAGCGCGGTTTCCACCGAATCGGTGAGCCGCTGTTTGGCGGTGGCCTTGACGGTCAGCCGGTCCACTACGACCTCGATGTCGTGCTTCTCTTGCTTCTTCAGTTTCGGCGGATCGGTCAGTGAATGGACGACACCGTCGACCCGCACCCGGCTGTAGCCCTGACTGTTGAGTTTCTCGAACAGGTCGACGAACTCACCCTTGCGGGTTCGCACCACCGGCGCCAGCACCTGGAACCGGGTGCCCACCGGCATCAGCAGTACCTGGTCGACGATCTGCTGTGGGGTCTGGCGGGCGATGCGGTGGCCGCACACCGGACAATGCGGGCTGCCGGCGCGCGCGTACAGCAACCGCAGGTAGTCGTAGACCTCGGTGATGGTCCCCACGGTCGAGCGCGGGTTGCGGTTGGTGGATTTCTGATCGATCGACACCGCCGGCGACAGGCCCTCGATGAAGTCGACATCCGGCTTGTCCATCTGGCCCAGGAACTGGCGGGCGTACGCCGACAGTGATTCCACATAACGCCGCTGGCCTTCGGCGAAGATCGTGTCGAACGCCAGCGACGACTTGCCCGACCCGGACAGGCCGGTGAAAACGATCAATGCGTCGCGCGGCAACTCGAGGTCGACGCCGCGCAGGTTGTGCTCACGCGCACCTTTGACGATCAGGCGGTCAGCCACGCAGTCTCTCCCAAGTCCATCGCTTCCATGCTAGGTGCCCGTACCGACAACTAGCAGTCGGATACCGTGGCGGATGTGACTGTCCTGGACGACAACTACACCGGCCACGTCGAACCGGGCACCGCGGCCCGCCGCACCCTGCCGGGCGCCACGATAGTGAAAGCATCGGTCGGCCCGATGGACAACAACGCCTACCTGATCACATGTTCCCAGACCGGCGAGACCCTGCTGATCGACGCCGCCAACGACGCCGACGTTCTGCTCGATCTCGTCCGGCGCTACGCCCCGAACCTCGCGCTGATCGTCACCAGCCACCAGCACTTCGACCATTGGCAGGCCCTGGCAGCGGTGACCGAAGCCACCGGCGCACCGACCGCCGCCCACGAGATCGACGCCGGCCCGCTGCCGGTACAGCCCGACCGGATCCTGGCCGGCGGCGACACCGTGCGGATCGGGGAGCTGAATTTCGACGTCCTCCACTTGCGTGGCCACACCCCGGGATCGATCGCCCTGGCGCTGAGCGGCGCCGCCGCCGGTGACGCCACCCAACTATTCACCGGTGACTGCCTGTTCCCCGGCGGCGTCGGCAAGACATGGCAGCCGGGCGACTTCACCCAGCTGCTTGACGACGTCACTGAGCGGGTGTTCGACGTCTACGCCGACTCGACCGTCGTCTACCCCGGTCACGGCGACGACACGACGCTGGGCGCAGAACGCCCCAATCTGAAACACTGGCGAGAGCGCGGCTGGTAACGCAGCAGGCTGTTAGATAATCGCCTCGTGAGGCGGCCGACGTCTTATGCTGGGAAAGCTGGGGGCCGCTAGCGCGGAGGTCGGATGAGCGCAGGGAGCGCTTGCCGTACATGTGGCGCCGAGTCGCGCGAGGGCGCACGATTTTGTGATACGTGCGGTGCCGTGATCGCACCGGCTACCGAGCATGCCGAATACAAGCAGGTGACGGTGCTGTTCGCCGACGTCGTTGAGTCGATGGGGATCGCCGTCGCCGTCGGGACGGAGCGGCTGCGCGAGATCATGACGAAGCTGGTCAACCGTGCGGCAGCTGTAGTGCAGCGGTATGGCGGCACCGTGGACAAGTTCACCGGCGATGGGATCATGGCAGTCTTCGGCGCGCCGCTTGCACTGGAGGATCACGCCTTTCGTGCCTGTCTGGCGGCACTTGACATTCAGGCCCAAGTCGCCGAACTGGCCGACGAGATCGGAGCGCGCGACGGCGTCGCCTTTCTGCTCCGCATCGGCCTCAATTCCGGTCAGGTCATCGCGGGTGAGCTCGCCTCGGGCACGGTGAGCTACACGGCGATCGGCGAGCAGGTGGGAATGGCGCAGCGGATGGAATCCGTCGCACCGCCCGGCGGGGTGATGCTCAGTGGGTCCACGGCGCGGCTAGTGGAAGGCGCGGTGCTCGGTGAGACCGAAATGGTGCACATCAAGAATCGTGACGATCCAGTGCCGGCGAGGCGGCTGTTGAGCCTCACCGGACTGTCCGGGCGTACTGGTCCTTCGTATTCGACGTTGGTGGGCCGCGACTGGGAGTTGGCTGCGTTGGCGGCCATGCTGGATCGCTCGATGGGCGGACTCGGGTGTGTGGTTGCGGTGACCGGTCCTGCAGGCATCGGGAAGAGCCGGCTCGTCAGTGAAACCGTGAGGTTAGCGAAAAGTCGCGGCGTGGACGTGTTTCCTACCTTCTGCGAGTCGCACGCCACCGACATCCCGTTTCACGTGGTGGGGCGGTTGCTGCGCGTCGTCGGGCAGGTAAGCGGTCTGGATGATCGAAGCGCGCGGGCACGTTTGCGGGAAAAGATTCCAGACGCTGATCCCGAGGACATGCGGCTGCTCGACGACTTGCTGGGTTGCGCTGATCCGAATGTGGAGCTGCCGCAGATCGACCCGGACGCGCGGCGGCGGCGGTTGACGGCGCTGATCAACTCGGCATTACTGGCCCGTAACCGACCGGCCATCTTCGTCGTCGAGGATGCGCACTGGATCGACGAGGTCAGCGAATCCATGCTTGCGGACTTTCTGTCGGTGATCCCCCAGACCCACTCGCTGGTGCTACTCACGTTCCGGCCGGAGTACCAGGGAGCTCTCTGGCGGGTCACCGGTGCACAGTCGATTGCCCTCGCCCCTCTGAGTGGTCCGGAAACATCCATGCTGATAGCAGGACTATTAGGCACAGATGCCTCAACGGGCGAGATCGGAGAGATCATCGCTGCGCGAGCCGCCGGTAACCCTTTTTTCGCCGAGGAGATCGTGCGCGATCTAGCCGACCGCGGCGTGCTACGCGGGGCGCCCGGCGCATACGTGTCAACGGCAGAAATCGCGGAGGTCACTGTGCCGGCCACGCTGCAGGCAGCCATCGCCGCCCGCATCGACCGGCTGCCCCCGGCGGCCAAAAGTACGCTTGCCGCCGCAGCCGTCATCGGGTCTCGGTTCAGCCCTGAGCTGCTGAACAGTCTGACGGCGAACGCAACGATCGACGAGCTGATCAGGGCCGAGCTGATCGACCAGGTGCGGTTCACCTCGCGCGCCGAATACGCGTTTCGCCATCCGCTGGTCCGCACTGTGGCATATGAATCACAACTGAAGGCCGATCGCGCAGTCCTGCACCGGCGCCTGGCCGCCGCGATTGAGGCACACGAGCCGGAATTGGGCAACCAGAATGCGGCCATGATCGCTGAACATCTCGAGGCTGCCGGTGAGTTGCATGCCGCTTATAGCTGCCACATGCGCGCGGCAACGTGGGCAACTAACCGCGACATCGCTGCGGCACGAGTGAGTTGGGATCGTGCCCAAAGGATCGCCGACGCACTACCTGCCGATGACCCGAACCGATCAACCATGCAGATCGCCCCGCGGACGATGTTGTGTGGTACCGCCTACCGAGTTCGTATGACGGTCGCCGCCGACCACTTCGATGAATTGAGGGCATTGTGCGCCGCCGCCGACGATAAGGCCTCGCTGGCCATCGCCACGGCGGGACTGGTGGCTAACCGGGCATATGAGGGCCGGGTGCGTGAGGCTTCGCAGCTTGCATCTGAAGTCATGGCGCTCATCGAGTCGGTCGGCGACTCAAATTTGACGGTGGGCCTGTCCTTCGCGGCGATCTACGCCAAGCTGGAAAGTGGTGACTGGCCTGACGTGCTGCGGTGGTCTCAGCGGGTGATCGAGCTGGCCGATGGTGATCCGGCCAAAAGTAACTTCATCGTCGGTTCTCCGTTGGCGCTGGCTATCGTGGCCCGGGCTATCACCCGCTATGCCGCGGGTCGTCACGGCTGGCGTGACGAACTGCGTCAGGGCGTCGCCATGGCCCGCGGCGCCGGCCCCATGTCCTACGCCACGGTCATCACCTACGTTTACGGCGGGGCAATACCCAACGGCGTGCTGGAGGCCGACGATTTCGCGCTGAGTGAGATCGAGGATGCCCTACGGATTGCGGAACGATCTGGCAACAATCACGCATTTGCCCTCGCTCAGTTCACGCTCGGCCTGGCGCTGGTGCACCGCCTGACGGCTGCTGAGCGTGACCGCGGACGCAAGCTTTTGGCGGAGGTGAGCGAAGTATTTCGGCAACGGGCTTACAACCTCGCCGAGCTACCGATCGTCGAGGTGTACTTGGCGCGTGAGCAGGCTCGGCGGGGTGATCAGGATGAGGCCATACCGCTCATGCGCAGAGCCGTCGGCGACCTGTTTGGTGAGGGTCTGTTACTCACGTGGGGTGTTTCTGCGACTGCTGTCCTGGTGGAGACACTGCTCGACCGGGGAGCCGACGGTGACGTAGCCGAAGCCGAGGCCGCGATCGACCGACTGGCACCCGTTCCCGGGGACGGCTGGGTCGCCCGCGACGTTGTGTTGCTGCGACTACAAGCGCTATTGGCGCGGGCTCGCGGTGATGACGCGGCTTACGAGCACTTCAGGAACCGCTACCGGGACACCGCCAGAGCGCTTGACTTCGACGGGCATAGGTTGTGGGCCGAGGTGATGTAATGCCTGCCGAAACGCACTGCTGCGCCTAAGATTTGCGGCATGAAAGTCGGGATCGACTTCGGCACCACGCATACCGTCGCAGCGATCGTCGACCGGGGGAACTACCCTGTCGCCTCATTCGAGGGCCTTGATACCTGGCCGTCGCTGATCGCCGCCAACGAGGCCGGCGAGCTGCGCTTCGGGCCGGACGCCGCCGCTGTCCGCCATGAGCCCGGCTGGTCGGTGCTGCGGTCATTCAAACGTCTGCTCAACGACGCCGGCCCGCGAACACGAGTCGACCTGGCCGGGCGCTCGTACCGGCTGGCCGAGTTGTTCACCCGCTTCCTGGCGAAGCTCAGAAACGATTTGCGGGATCGCTCGAACATCGATCTGCCCTCGGGCGAACCCATTCAGACCGCAATCAGTGTGCCGGCCAACGCGTCGAGCGCCCAACGCTTCCTCACCCTGAACGCGTTCACCGAGGCCGGCTTCGAGGTGGTGGCGCTGCTCAACGAGCCGTCCGCCGCCGGCTTCGAGTACGCGCATCGGTACCGCTCCACAATTACGGCCAAGCGCGAGTACGTCCTGGTCTACGACCTTGGTGGCGGCACATTCGACGCCTCACTGCTCAGGATGACCGGCCGATGCAGCGAGGTGGTAGCCAGCGAGGGCATTCAGCGCCTCGGCGGCGACGACTTCGACGAGGCGATCTTGAAACTCGTCCGCAAAACCACCGGACTGCGCCGGATGACTCCCGAGGCCCGCGACCTGCTGCTGGAGGAATGCGCCGCCCGCAAGGAAGCCGTCGGCCCCAACACCCGCCGCTTCCTCGTCGACCTGTCCGCGCTGGACCGGCCACCGTTGAGCTGCGGAATCGACGACATTTACGCGGCCTGCGCTCCCCTGGTGGAAAAGACCGCACACGCCCTCTGGCGAGTGCTGCGCGACCCGGCCCGCGACAACGTGCAGCCGGCGGGCGACGTGGACTGGTCAGAAGTGGCGGGCATCTACGTCGTCGGCGGCGCCGGCAGCTTCCCGCTGGTAGCCCGGATGCTGCGCACATCGTTCGGCGACAAGCGGGTGAAACGATCGCCGCACCCGTTCGCCGCCACCGCCATCGGCCTGGCCGTCTTCCTCGACAAAGAATCCGGCTTTGTGCTGTCTGACCGGCTGTCTCGGCACTTCGGGGTGTTTCGCGAGGCCGACGCCGGGCACGACGTGACCTTCGACCCAATCCTGTCGAAGGGCATCGCGCTGCCGGGCGATGACCAGCCGCCGGTCGTCGTCAACCGGACATACCGTGCGGCGCACAACATCGGGCACTTCCGGTTCGTCGAATGCAGCCGCCTCTGCGGCGACCGCCCGGACGGCGACGTCACACCTTACGATCCGGTCTGGTTCCCCTTCGACCCGGATCTGCACCACGAGGCCGACCTTGCGCGCCGGCCGGTCGATCGACGCGACGACGGGCCGGATGTAGAGGAGCGCTACTTAGTCACCCCCGGTGGTGCGGTGGAGGTGACGTTGACGACGCGCCCGGCCGGATTGACACGGACTTTTCAGCTCACCCGGCACGCGTCTGCCAACCCGTGACGGGTAATCGGCGCGGGTCAGGTCGTGGTGTGCACGATCAGCACGTCGACTTTGGCCCGGCGGGACACGTTGGCCGGCACCGACCCCAGCAGCCGGCCGGCGATCGTGTTGAGGCCGACGTTGCCGACTACCAGCAGGTCTGCCTGCACCTCCTCGGCGAGCCCGACCAGCGCGTCGACCGGGGCGCCGACAATTGACCGATCCTCGACGTTCTTGGCGCCGGCGGCGTGTGCGCGCTCCTTCGCCTCTTTCAAAATCGCATAGATGGGGGCGGCGCCGTGCGTCTTATAACTCTCGTCTTTGAGGACATCGGCGGCGCGAGGATCATCGCCGTGGGGCAGGTACGCCGACGCGATGATCAACTTCGCGTCCGCACCCGCGATGGAGGCCGCCTTGTCAACCGCGCGCAGCGACGAGTCCGAGCCGTCGGTTCCTACCACCACGGTCCGATAGGCGGTCATTTGCCCTCCCAAGTGTCGGTTGCTACGCCAACCCAAGACAGTATCGCTTCGCCGGATGAGGAGGGTCGGAATTCACGACACATCAGCGGCGTCGCGGCCGGCCGGCCCCCGTCGTGCCGCGGATGTGGAGTGGCCGACGGGGCTCGAACATGTTGAAACGTCCTGTTGTGCAAGCGAATTGCACACCACGGTGCCAGTCGTCTTCGTTCACCGGAACTGTGACCTGATTAGGCTGCGTCCGCAGTGGTAATGAAGTTCACAACAGGAGCCCTACAGTGACAACCACCATGTCCGTCCCGACACTCGAACAGCCCGCGGCGGAGGCGGTCGACGGCGCGCCCGCTCGGCCACGCCGTCGCGGTAGGCTGCTCGACCCGCTGGCGGCTGCCGCCATCACCGCTGTAATCAGCGGGGCGGGCGCGAGTCGGCCCTCGTTGTGGTTCGACGAGGGCGCGACGATTTCGGCGTCGGCCAGTCGCTCACTTCCGCAGTTGTGGCAGCTGCTCGGTCGCATCGACGCCGTGCACGGCCTGTACTACCTGGTGATGCACGGCTGGTTCACCATGTTCGGACCCACCGAGTTTTGGTGCCGGGTGCCCAGTTGTCTTGCGGCCGGCGCGGCCGCCGCAGGTGTTGTCGTGTTCACCAAGCAATTCGGCACCAGGACCACCGCGGTGTGCGCCGGTGCCGTCTTCGCGGTGCTGCCCCGCACCACCTGGGCCGGTATCGAAGCCCGGCCGTATGCGCTATCCGCGGCCGCCGCGGTGTGGCTGACGGTACTGCTGATCGCTGCGGTACGGCGGAACCGGCGTTGGCTCTGGCTGCTCTATGCCCTGGCCGCCATGCTGTCGATCCTGGTCAATCTCAACCTGGTGTTGTTGGTGCTGGTCTACGCGGTGAACCTGGCGGCGCTCCGGCCCGGCAAGTCTGCTGCGCTGTGGTGGGCGCTCAGCTCAGCCGTTGCGGTCGGAATCATGACGCCGTTCATGTTTTTCGCTCACGGTCAGATCTATCAGGTTGCCTGGATCTTTCCGCTCAACTGGCACAACGCCATCGACGTCGTCCAGCACCAGTACTTCGACAATAGTGTTCCGTTCGGGATCCTCGCCGCGGTGGTGATCGTCGCCGCCGTCGCAGCGCGACTGGCCGGGGCACCGGCACCCGGTGGTCAGGTCGGCCGGCTCCTGGGTGTGTGTATCGCCTGGATGGTGCTGCCGACCGGTGTCAGCCTGATTTATTCTGCGGTCAGCAAGCCTGTCTACTATCCGCGCTACCTGTTCTTCACGGCCCCGGCGATGGCCGTCGTGCTGGCGATGTGCATCGTTACGCTCGCTCGTCACCGGGTAGCCGTCGCGGCTGTGCTGGTCGCGCTTGCCGTTGCTGCGGCGCCGAATTACCTTTTCTCCCAACGCACCAGGTACGCCAAAGAGGGCTGGGACTACAGCCAGGTGGCTGACCTCCTCGCCGCTCACACGGCGCCCGGCGACTGCCTGCTGCTGGACAACACGGTCTTCTGGGCCCCCGGGCCGATCCGAGCGCTGCCGGCGACACGACCGGCGGCCTTCCGCCATCTGGTCGACGTCGGTCGGGGCCCGCGTGCGGCGCAGCACGCGACCCTGTGGGACGGGAATCTCGTGGTCTGGCTGGTGACCGATCGGCTGAAGAAGTGCAACACGATCTGGACGATCTCCAGTCGCGACAAGACGCTGCCCGACCATCAAAGCGGCCGTCGTCTGCCGCCTGGCCGGCTACTGGGACGAGCGCCTGTCTATCAGTTCGCCGGCAAATTCGGGTTCCGCATTGTCGAGCGGTGGCAATTTCACCGCGCCCAGGTCGTCAAGTCCACCCGCTAACGGGCCTGCCCGTAGCGCGGGCCGAAGATTCCGGGGGGATAAACCCCGGCGGCGAGCACGGCTGTGCGGATCTTCCCGGCGAAACCGATGAGTTCATCCGCCTGGCGCACGGCCAGCCCCCGCCACGCCGGGAAACCAAGCTCGTCGGTGCGGTCTTCGATCTGCGACCGCAGCGCTGTGCCGGCCGGCGTCAGCTCACCGTCGCCGCCCAGCAGCCCGCGCGAGGTCAGCTCCGCAGTCGCCGCGCTCCACTCGTCGCGACTCCATCCGCGCAGTCCACGTGCGACCTCGGGATCGAACCCGATCCCGGTGGCGGTGTGGGTGATCAGCGCTTCCAGGCCGCTCAGGCCGCTCGTCACCAGCGCGGCGATGTGGCCGTCGCCGCGGTACTCGCGTAACAGGGTGATCGCATGCCACAACGCCACAATCGGTGTTTTCGGCCACGGCAATTCGGCGTGACCGGCGTACAGCGGCCGACCGTCGGCATTTGGCACCGACTCCGCGACGTGTCGCAACATGGTCGCTGCCTGGGCGACGTCGGCTGATCCGGTGAGTTGTTCACCAAGCACCCGGGGCAAACCCGTCGCGACGATCTGGTAGCGCACCTGCGTTACTTGCGCCGGCGACGACACTTCCCAGGCGTGCGGAATCGCTGTTGCCACCAACCTGGGGCTGAAGTTGTAGAACGTCGCGGCAACGACTTTCGCCGAGACCGCGCCCATCGGCGCTGACCGACTGGCGAAATAGTGTGTGCGGGAATGCAACCCGATTTCGCCGAACTTCTCGTTCGCGTCGGGAAGGAAGTAGATGACCGAATGCAAAGCATCGAGCGTGCGGGTCAGCCGGCCGGCGGCGAAGGCGTCCACACGCTGACCCTAGACGCTGGCTCGACGTTGTCGGTGCCCGGCGCGGTAGGAGGCCAGGGCGCCGGCCGCGCTCAGGCCGGCGAACACGCCGAACAGCCAGCGCGCCGCGCTGACGTCGCCACCCGCGGTGTTGACCACCACGCCGGCCAACCCGGCTCCGAAAGCCCCGGTGATCAGCTGCACGGTGTTGATGGCGGCCGCGGCGGCGGTGCCCTCTTCCCCGTCGTCCACCGACTCCATCGCCCACGCCGACAGGTGCGGCCAGGCCATCCCGATGCCGATCCCGGTGAGCAGCAGTGCAAGCGCCCACACCGCGACGATGCCCGGTGCGGCGCCGGCCACCTGGGTGGCAGCGGCCAGTGCCAGCCCCAGCGCCATGACCAGCGGCGCCGCAGCGACGACACGTGCGCTCAGGCGGACTTTGTCCACCGATGCGCTGCCGATCTCGCCAACTGTCCAGCCCAGCGCCAGCGCGGCGCCGAGGAACCCGGCGGCCACCGGAACCAGATGGGCCAGCCGCTGCCCGAACAGCGGAACGTACATGTCGGTCATCGCGACGGCCATCAGTAGGCCCATGGTCAGGTAGATCCATTTGAGCGGACCTGCCCCGAACACGCTGGGCGGCAACACCTTGGCCGGCATGCGCCGGTCCAGGACCAGGAACACAGTCACCAGAACAACGCTGACCGCCATCAGCCATACCATCGCGGCGCGGCTGTGCGGCACCGCCGCCAGACTGACCGACAACGCGGCAAGGCTCAGTAGCAACAGCGACCACAGCGGGATCCGGCGCCCCGGCGCGGCGTCATGGTGAGCGGCACGACCGGGCGGTAGCGCCCGAGGTACCACCAGGGCCACCGCCACGACCAGCACCATGACCGCACCGAACGCGTAACGCCACAACCCGAACTGTGCGAACAGTCCACCGATCGCCGGCCCGACCACCGTCGCGACGCCCCACATCGCCGCCACCAGCGCCGACGCCCGGGTCCACAGCGACCGGGGCAACGCGGTGCTGATGATCGCATAACCGAGGCCTGTCAACAGCCCGCCCGCCGCACCCTGCAGGCTGCGACCCACCAGCAGCGCCGCCATGTTCGGCGCCAGGGCGCACGCCAGGCTGCCGAACCCGAGCACCGCCAGTCCGAGCAGATACGACGCCCGCGCACCGATCCGCAGCAGCACCGGATTGACCGTGGTGGCCGCCACCACCGAACCCACCAGATACAACGTTGTCACCCAGGCGTACAGCCGCTCGCCGCCGATCTCGGCGACAGTGCTGGGCAGCAGGCTGACCGTGATGAACTCGTTGGTGGCGTACAGCATCACGCCACCGGCTAACAGAGCGGAGGTGCCCAGGAAGCGCCCGCCCAGCAGGTCGCGCCAGCCGCTCGGCGCCTCGATGGTGCTCGTCACTTCGTTCACGTCTGCCACGGTACGAAATCAGTCCGGTTCGCGGGCTCAACGCTCCACAGTAACCAGGCGCCCGGCCCGGCTCATTTAACGCCGGCGGCGTCCATGGCGCGCAGTTCTTTCTTGAGGTCGGCGATCTCGTCGCGGAACCGGGCGGCCAGCTCGAACTGCAGATCACGAGCCGCCGCCATCATCTGAGCGGTGAGGTCCTTGACCAGATCGGCCAGTTCGGCCCGCGGCATCTGGGCAGTGTCCCGGCCCTCGAACACTCCCCCGCTGACCGCTCGGCCGGGTGCCCCCTGCGCGCGCCGGCCGCGCGATGCGTTGCGGCCCGATCCGCCGATCTCGACCGCGTCGGTGTCATCAGCCTCGCGGTAGACCTGGTCGAGGATGTCGGCGATCTTCTTGCGCAACGGCTGCGGATCGATCCCATGGGCTTCGTTGTAGGCGACCTGCTTGGCTCGCCGCCGCTCGGTTTCGTCGATGGCCTCTTTCATCGATGCGGTGAGCGTATCGGCGTACATGTGCACTTCACCGGAAACGTTGCGGGCAGCACGACCGATGGTCTGAATCAGGCTGCGTGAGGACCGCAGAAAACCCTCCTTGTCAGCGTCGAGGATCGACACCAGCGACACCTCGGGCAGGTCCAGACCCTCGCGCAGCAGGTTGATGCCGACCAGCACGTCGTAATCGCCGAGCCGCAGCTGGCGCAGCAGCTCGACCCGCCGCAGCGTGTCGACCTCGGAGTGCAGATAACGCACCCGGATGCCCATCTCCAGCAGGTAGTCGGTGAGGTCCTCGGCCATCTTCTTGGTCAACGTGGTCACCAGCACCCGCTGGTCGGCCTCGGCGCGTTTCCGGATTTCGCCGATCAGGTCGTCGATCTGGCCTTTGGTCGGTTTGAC
Organism: uncultured Actinomycetota bacterium; assembly: GCA_963795995.1. Classification (GTDB taxonomy): domain Bacteria; phylum Actinomycetota; class Actinomycetes; order Mycobacteriales; family Mycobacteriaceae; genus Mycobacterium. The sequence goes on along the minus strand of CAWCJY010000010.1, from coordinate 1,380,008 downwards.
CACCACCTTCGGGTCGACCAGCCCGGTCGGGCGGATCACCTGTTCGACGAACTCGCCGCCGGACTGGCTGAGCTCGTAGGGACCGGGGGTGGCCGACAGGTACACCGTCTGCCCGATGCGGTCGGCGAACTCCTCCCACGTCAGCGGGCGGTTGTCGCAGGCCGACGGCAGCCGGAATCCGTACTCCACCAGGTTGCGCTTGCGCGACATGTCGCCTTCGTACATGCCGCCGATTTGCGGGACCGTGACGTGCGACTCGTCGATGACGAGCAGAAAGTCCTCCGGGAAGTAGTCGAGCAAGGTCGCCGGCGGCGAGCCAGGCCCGCGGGCGTCGATGTGCCGCGAGTAATTCTCGATACCGGAACAAAAGCCGACCTGGCGCATCATCTCGATGTCGTAGTTGGTCCGCATTCGCAACCGCTGCGCCTCCAGCAGCTTGCCCTGACGCTCGAACTCGCTGAGCCGCTGGGCCAGTTCCTCCTCGATGGTGGAAATAGCGTGCGCCATCCGCTCCGGCCCGGCCACATAGTGGGTCGCGGGAAAAATCCGCAGCGAGTCCACCTTGCGGATCACCTCACCGGTCAGCGGATGTAGGTAATAAAGCTCTTCGACCTCGTCGCCGAAGAACTCGATCCGAACCGCCAGCTCCTCGTAGGACGGGATGATCTCCACGGTGTCGCCGCGGACCCGGAACGATCCTCGGGTGAAGGACAGGTCATTGCGGGTGTACTGCACGTCGACGAGCAGGCGCAGCAGCGCGTCACGCGGCACCTCGGTGCCGACCTGCAACTCCACGGAGCGGTCCAGATAGGACTGCGGCGTGCCCAGGCCGTAGATACAGGACACCGAGGCCACCACCACCACGTCACGGCGGGACAGCAGCGCCGACGTCGCGGAGTGCCGCAGCCGCTCCACGTCGTCGTTGATCGAGCTGTCCTTTTCGATATAGGTGTCGGTCTGCGCGATGTAGGCCTCCGGCTGGTAATAGTCGTAGTACGACACGAAGTACTCGACAGCGTTGTGCGGCAGCATCTCTCGCAGTTCGTTGGCCAGTTGGGCGGCCAGGGTCTTGTTGGGCGCCATGACCAGGGTGGGCCGTTGCAGCCGCTCGATGAGCCATGCCGTGGTGGCCGATTTCCCGGTGCCGGTGGCACCCAGCAGCACGACGTCCCGTTCCCCCGATTTGATCCGCCGCTGCAGCTCATCGATCGCGGCCGGCTGGTCCCCGGCGGGGATGTGCGGGCTGACCACGTCGAAGCGGCCACCGGCACGCACGACCTGCTCGACGGCGCGGTATTCCGAGTGGGCAATCACAGGGTGCTCGGTAGCGAAGGCCATGCTGTCCAGATTAGGCGGGGTCACCGACACGGACGGCGACGATGCGGACCGCGGAGCGGTCCGAGAAGAAGCCGGACCATCGGACACGGGACGGCGACGATGCGGACCGCGGAGCGGTCCGAGAAGAAGCCGGACCACTAAACCCGGACGGCGACGATGCGGACCCGGCTTACGTGTGCTGGCGGGTCCACACCTTGCTGCCCGGATCGCACTGGATCAGGTAGCCGTCGTCGGACTTCGACATCGCGTACACCGGGATGTCGGGTTGATCACAGGAGGTTCCGATGGGGTGGACACCGGCGGTGAGCGGCGCCTTGTCCCACGTGTCGCTCTCGCAGACGACCTGCTCGTTATCGCTGGAGTCGTAGCCCAGTTTGTCGATGTCGCTGCAGGTGCCGCCGAGCACGGGCGCCGGCGACGTCACGGCCGGCGACGGCGGGGCGTCGACAACGGTGGCCGGGTCGGCGACGGCAACGCCGGGCGGCACATCCCCGACCCGGCTGACGAGGACCGGGATCCGCAGCGTTGCTCCCGGCGCGCCGCAGTCGCTGCTGTTGACGGTCTGAATCTGCACCCCCCGCAGCGTGCCGTCGGCCTGCGGGGTCAGCGACCACACCACCATCTCGACCTGGTTGGCTGTCAGTTTCTGGTTGGCTTGCCGGCACTGCACCTGAAACTGGAGCTGCCGGGGCGCACTCTGCCAGTGGCCGTTGGCGAATGTCAGCACGCCGGTGTTACCGCTGCCGCTGGTCCTGGCCGACTGGTGATTGACGTTGTCGAGCTTGGTGCCCGTTGCGCCACACGCGTCCGCTGAGCAAGATGACCGAAAAGCCCACCAACTGCTGGTCACGCCATCGTTGCCGATCACGCCGTTCGACGTCTGCTTTGCTCGGTCATAGTCGAGCCGATAGGTGCCGTCGAGCAGGGGTGGGGGGGTGGCCCCCGTGGCACCTGCTGGTTGGTTGGCCGATGTTGCGTGCAGCTGCGGCGGTGCCGTCAGTTGCGCGGCAGGCGGGTCTTGCCAGAACAGATATGATGTGGCCCAGGTAATCGCCGTCGCGGCCAGTATCAGGACGACAGCGGCCAGCCCAGCTTTCGTCCGCAGCGAGAATCGACGAGCGGCCCCGACAGACGACGGCACTGCCCGGCGCTTGCGTTTCGAGGCACCCGACGCCTGCTCGCTGAAGGCGGCGGCAAAGTCCCGGCACCGGTCGAACCGGTCGTCCGGCTCCTTGGCAAGGGCTTTGCACAGCACGTGATCGAGGTGTGCCAGCTCTGGCCGGTGATCGCTGAGCCGGGGTGGCGGAGCGTGCAGGTGCATGCTGATCGACTCGACCGGGTTGGCGTCTCGATACGGCGGCGCACCGGTGAGCAGGTGAAAGGCCGTGGCGGCCAGGGCATATTGGTCGGCCCGCCCGTCCATCTTCTGGCCCAGCAGCTGTTCGGGGGCGGCATAGGCGACCGTGCCCACGGCGACGTTGGTGGCCGTGAGCCCACTGACGTCGGCGAGCTGGCGAGCCACCCCGAAATCGGCGAGCAATATCCGCTGTTCACCCACTTCGGGGTGGGTGATGAGGATGTTGGCGGGCTTGACGTCGCGGTGCAGCAACCCGCGGTGATGGGCGTAGTCGAGCGCCCCCGCGACTGCGGTGACAACCGCGCACACGTCCTCCACCGGCATGCCCTTGCGGTGGCGCTCCTTGATCAGCCGGGACGTGTCGGTGCCTTCGACGTAGTCCATGGCGATCCAGAGCTGCCCGTCGAACTCGCCGCGATCGTGTACGGCCACGATGTGCGGATGCCACAGCGTCGCCGCGAGGTCGGCTTCCCGGTTGAACCGTTCGCGGAATTCAGCGTCGGCGGTCATGCCGTTCGTCAGCACCTTGAGCGCATCGCGGCGGGGCAACCGCGGGTGCTTGGCCAGGTAGACGTCGGCCATCCCCCCGGAACCCAGGGGTCGCAGGATGGTGTAGCCGGCGAACGAGCTGCGGCTGGGCACGGCTGGGGGCCGGCTGCCTTCGTCTTGCTCCGCGTGCGGCGACGACCTCACCAGCGGCACCCGATGCAGCAGTTGCGTGACCGCCAGCTGCGGAAGCGAGTGGTAGCCCCGCCGCAGCGCTGCACGACGAGCACGCTGAGGGTCAGTCCGCAATCGGCGGCTGACCTCCCAGCGCCTGGTGTTGGCGCCCGCTGCATCACGCATCGGCAGTTTTCCCTCCCGCTTCGCATGATGCCGAAAGAAGCGCTGGTCGTGGGCCGGTGGCAGCTATGAAACACTTATGAATCCGGTCTCGATCGCGATGACGTGGCTGCCATCTCACCCGCGATGAAACATAGCGAACGCACAGGCGCGTCACATGGAGGTCGCTCGGACCGCAGCCGATACTGAAGGGTGTGAGTCGACCTGCCCTGCCTGTGCTGACCATTCGCCACGAGGGGTCTCAACGCACTTTCGCTCCAGGTCACGACGTGGTCGTTGGACGTGACCTGCGTGCCGACATCCGGATCATTGATCCCCGGATCTCGCGCGCACACCTGATTCTGCGCTTCGACCAGGGCAAATGGCTGGCCATCGACAACGGATCGGTGAACGGGACCTACGTCAACGGCTATCGGACGCCGGTGGTCGACATCCACGACGGTCAAAGCATCAACATCGGCAATGCCGGCGGTCCACGGCTGACGTTCGAGCTGCAACAGCAGCCGCAGCGGGCCGGCCGGCCACCGGTGACGGCCCCGCCGCCGGGCGCTGAGTCACCGACAACCGCCTGGTCGACGCGCCAAAAGCCCGCGCCGTCGGGGTCCCCTCCGCCGTCGCCGAACGGCGGCGGGTCGCCGGGCAGGGCCAGACCGGCGCCGCCGTCACCGCCACCGGTGGCGCGGCGTCACCCCCCGCCGTATCCGCGCAAGGCGCCGCCGCAGCGGCAGCCCAACCCCGTGACCGGTTTGCAGCAGCCGATGCGGGCCGCGGACGGGCCACCACCCGCCGAGCTCACCGTCGTCGATGCCGCACTGGCGCCGTCCCCGCAGCCTTCCCCGGACTCGCCGAAGGCCGCCGAGATGACCGTCGTCAACGCCGGCTCGGGTGACGCGGCAAGCTTGGCGACCCGGTTCGTGAAATTCATGTCCCAGCGGTCATCGCCGGACAGCAAGGGTGCGGGGTCGGTGACGATCGGCCGCGCCGGCGACAACGACATCGTGATTCCCGACGTGCTGGCGTCGCGGCACCATGCGACGCTGGTGCTGACCCCGCTCGGCGCCGAGATCCGCGACAACAGTGTCAACGGGGTCTTCGTCAACGGGACGCGGGTGGGATCGGCGATCTTGTCAGAAGGTGACGTAGTCACCATCGGCAACGTCGACCTGGTGTTCTCCGACAGCACGCTGGTCCGGCGCACCGAGGCTGCGACGCGCTCCGGCGGTCTCGAAGTGAATTCGGTTAATTTCCGAGTCGACGGCAAGAAGCTGCTCAACGACATCGCACTGATTGCCAGACCGGGCACCCTGACGTCGATCATCGGCGGTTCCGGGGCAGGCAAGACGACGCTGGCCAGGCTGATCGCCGGGTACGCCCGCCCCAGCTCGGGCTCGGTCACTTTCGAGGGCCACGACATCCACGGCGAATACGCGTCGCTGCGCAGCCGGATCGGGATGGTCCCGCAAGATGACGTCGTGCACCGCCAGCTGACGGTGAACCAGGCGCTCGGCTACGCCGCGGAGCTGCGGCTGCCGCCGGATACCAGCAAAGCCGACCGGGCCGAGGTTGTCGCCGAGGTGCTCGAAGAACTCGACATGACGAAGCACGCCGACACGCGGGTGGACAAGCTCTCGGGTGGACAGCGCAAACGCGCCTCGGTCGCGCTGGAGTTGCTCACCGGGCCGTCACTGCTCATCCTCGACGAGCCGACCTCTGGTCTGGATCCGGCTCTCGACCATCAGGTGATGATGATGCTGCGCCAGCTGGCCGACGCCGGCCGCGTGGTGATCGTGGTCACGCACATGTTGTCCTACCTTGATCTGTGCGACCAGGTCTTGCTGGTGGCGCCGGGCGGCAAGACGGCGTTCTACGGCCCGCCCGACCAGGTCGGCACCGCAATGGGGACTACCAACTGGGCCAAGATCTTCGCCAAGGTGGGTGCCGATCCCGACGAGGCCAATCGGCGGTTCCTGGCCAACAAGCAAGGCCGGCCGGCCCCGAAGGCGGACGAGCCCGCCGAACTCGGCGAGCCCGTGCACACCAGCTTGCGGCGTCAGTTCTCCACGATCGCCCGCCGCCAGGTTCGGCTCGTCGTCGCCGACCGTGCTTACTTCGTGTTCCTGGCGCTGCTGCCCTTCATCCTCGGTGTGCTGTCACTGACGGTGCCCGGCACCAACGGGTTTCACGTTGCCCGCCCCGGGGACACTCCCGACGAATCCGCCCAGATACTGAATCTCATCATTCTCGCCGCCGCCTTCATGGGCACGGCGCTGACGATCCGCGACCTGATCGGCGAACGCCCGATTTTCCAGCGAGAACAGGCAGCTGGGTTGTCGACTACCGCCTACCTGCTCGCCAAGACCGGCGTCTACTGCTTGTTCGCGATCCTGCAGGCGGCGATAGCCACCACGATCGTGGTGATCGGCAAAAGCGCGCCCACTCGCGGGGCCGTGCTGCTGGGGCACGGCAACGTGGGGGCCACCACCGAGCTGTACCTGACCGTCGCCGCCACCTGTGTGGCCTCGGCCCTTCTGGGCTTATTGCTGTCGGCGCTGGTCCGCTCCAGCGAGCAGATCATGCCGCTGTTCGTGGTGTCGATCATGGCGCAGCTGGTGTTGTGCGGCGGCATGGTGCCCGTGACCGACCGGCTATTGCTCAGCCAGCTCTCCTGGTTGGCCCCCGCCCGCTGGGGATATGCCGCGGCGGCCGCCACGGTCGACGTTCGACATCTGGTGCCCGGATCACTGATCCCACAGGATCGCTTGTGGCAGCACACATCTCACGTCTGGCTTTTCGACATGGCGATGCTGGCCGCGTTGTCGGTGTTTTACAGTGGCTTTGTTCGGTGGAAGATCCGGCTGCATAGGTAGGTGACGCCATCCACCCGCCGAAGCATGAAACATTCGACCTTGCCGCCCGCACCAACACCGATCCCAAAGGGATCCCGCGAGCCGTCGACGTCTTCCACATTCGACCGTGGGGCTTGTACATGGCACGCCCGACGCCGGGGCGGACGCAGTTTCACTACATCGAGTCCTGGCTGCTGCCGTCATTGGGACTGCGGGCGACCATTTTTCACTTCAACCCCGGGTATGAACGCCAGCAGGACTACTACCTCGACGTCGGCGAATTCACTCCCGGCACAACGGTGTGGCACGCCGAGGACCACTACCTCGACCTGGTCGTGCGCACCGGTGTCGGCACCGATTTGACCGATGTTGATGAGCTGATCACCGCGGTGCAACACCGGTTGTTGTCCGCCGAGCAGGGCGAACTCGCGATCCGGCGCGCGTTCGCCGCGGTGGACGGTCTGGCCCGGCACGGCCACGACCTGCAGCGCTGGCTGTCCGTGAACGGGATGGAGCTGAGTTGGCGCTAGGGCTGCCAGCCCGTGGCGTCCGCCCACTCCCACGCCCGGCGGTAAGACTCACCCGGATCGATTTCGCGCGCAGCCGGGTTGGCTTTCAGCCACTCGACTCTCAACAATGCGAACTGCTGATTGGGCCAGCCGTCGACCCGCAGATGCACGAACGTCGGTCGGCCGGGGTCCGCGCTGCCGTGAATCCGCTTGTGCCACAGCCCTGCATCGGAGCTGTGGTCATACGTTTCGACCGTGCTGCGAGCGTCGGGCTGCGCGACGTCGCCCGTGTTGTCTTCCAGGCGGGGGTACCCGACGGACAGCAGGGAGTCAGCGACGTCGTCGGCCCCGGCGAGCGACGCAACGGTGACCTGAATGTCGATGATGTCCTCGGCGTTCCGGCCGGGCACCGCGGTGGACCCGACGTGGTCGACGCGAAGCGCGTTGGCGCCGCACGCGGTGGCAATACGCGCGACGATCCGGCGCGCCTGGTCGGGCCACGTGGCATCGGCCGGTGTCAGCCGCGGTGCGGGGCGCACCACCTGCCGGGCCGAAAGGTTGTGCGCGAAGGGCCCTATCCGTTCGTGCCAGACGTCACCGGCACGCTGCGCCAGCGATTCGAGGCTGCCGGAGTTGTCCAGCCAGATATCGGCGACGGCGCGGCGGTCGTCGTCGCCGGCTTGGGCCGCGATCCGGGCGCGCGCGTCCGCTTCGGTCATGCCCCGCTGATCCATCAGGCGTTGCACCCGCACTTCGACTTCGGCGTGCACCACCACCAGCAACGGAAACAGCGGCGCCATTCCGGATTCCACCAACAGCGGAATGTCTTCGACCACAACAGCGTCTGCGGGAACCGCAGCGATGATCTCTTCGCGCCGCCTGCCGACCAGCGGGTGAACGATTCCGTTGAGGGTTTTTCGCGCCTCGTCGTCGCGAAACGCTTTGTCGGCCAAGGCTGGCCGATCGAGCGCGCCGTCAGCGGAAAGAATATCGTCGCCAAACGCCTCCACCAGCGCCGCCAGCCCCTCGGTGCCGGGTTCGACCACTTCGCGGGCGATGACGTCCGCGTCGACCACCACGCCGCCGCAGCGCTCGAACGTAGCGGTCACGGACGACTTACCGGCGCCGATGCCACCGGTCAGCCCGATGCGAAGCATCCCAGGCTAGGCGCTGCCGGCGAGTTTCTCCCGCAGCGCGGCGAGTTGAGCGTCACTGGCCAGTGATCCGCCCTTCGATTCTTCCGATGGGGAGCCGTTGGCCGGGGGCCGATCGGCACCACCGGTTCCGTCCGCCTCGGCGGCGGCGAACTTCTCCATCTGCGCGGTGTGCATCTTGTGCCGGCGCTCGGCCTCGGCGTAGCGGGCTTCCCACTCGTTGCGCTGAGCATCGAAACCCTCGAGCCACTCGTTGGTTTCGGCGTCGAAGCCTTCGGGGAAGATGTAGTTGCCCTGGTCGTCGTAGCTGTCTGCCATGCCGTACTTCGCCGGGTCGAACTCTTCGGTGTAATCCTCGTTGGCTTGCTTGAGCGACAGCGAGATACGGCGGCGCTCCAGGTCGATGTCGATGACCTTGACCATCGCATCGTCGCCGACGGAGACCACCTGGTCGGGCACCTCGACGTGCCGCTCGGCCAGCTCGGAGATGTGCACCAGACCCTCGATGCCCTCTTCGACCCGCACGAACGCACCGAACGGAACCAGCTTGGTGACCTTGCCCGGCACGATCTGGCCGATGGCGTGGGTACGGGCGAAGTGCCGCCACGGGTCTTCCTGAGTCGCCTTCAGCGACAAGGAAACCCGCTCACGGTCCATGTCGACGTCGAGCACCTCGACGGTGACCTCGTCGCCCACCTGCACCACCTCGGACGGGTGGTCGATGTGCTTCCAGGACAGCTCGGACACGTGCACCAGGCCGTCCACACCGCCGAGGTCGACGAACGCGCCGAAGTTGACGATCGAGGAGACCACACCCTTGCGGATGGCGCCCTTCTGCAGTTGGTTGAGGAATTCGCTGCGCACCTCGGACTGCGTTTGCTCCAGCCACGCCCGCCGCGACAGCACCACGTTGTTGCGGTTCTTGTCCAGCTCGATGATCTTGGCTTCGATCTCTTTGCCGATGTAGGGCTGCAGATCGCGGACCCGGCGCATTTCCACCAACGACGCCGGCAGGAAGCCGCGCAAGCCGATGTCGAGGATCAGCCCTCCCTTGACGACCTCGATGACGGTGCCCTTGACCGCCTCGTCCTTCTCCTTGAGTGCCTCGATCGTGCCCCAGGCGCGCTCGTATTGCGCGCGCTTCTTCGACAGGATCAGGCGGCCTTCTTTGTCCTCTTTGGTGAGGACCAAGGCTTCAACCTCATCGCCCACGGAAACGACCTCATTGGGGTCGACATCGTGCTTGATGGACAGCTCGCGGGAGGGAATGACCCCTTCGGTCTTGTAGCCGATATCGAGCAGAACCTCATCCCGGTCCACTTTGACGATGGTCCCTTCGACGATGTCGCCATCGTTGAAGTATTTGATCGTTTTGTCGATGGCGGCGAGAAAGTCCTCGGGCGAGCCGATGTCGTTGACGGCTACTTGCGGCGAGGTGACGGTGGGACTCGGCATATTGTTGGGTTGCTCCGGACAGGTTGGGTCGTAGGGACAGACAGGCTGTGTTCGATTACCCGTCGAGGCTACTCGACTGCGCACACGCTGGCCAAACCACCGCTGCTAAGTGTTTATTGCGCCGGCACGACTGCGAATGTAACGCCACTGCGCCTTCTGGGCCGATCTTTCACTGCAGCGTTACGCTCGCCGTCGACCAGGCACTCGACCTGCCGCTTCACCGTAGCCGGCGGCGGTCAAAACTTCGTGATCAGTGCAACCCCGCAGATCATAAGCACACCGCCGAGGGCCCGCCACAGTGTGATCGGGTGGGAGTCCACCCGCAGCCAGCCGAAATGATCGATGATCAGTGACATGACGAGTGCTGAGGTGACCGTGATACCGATGAAAGCGCCTGCCCCGACCTTATTGACCAGGGTCAGGCCCGCGTAGACCTGAACGGCTCCGACCAGGCCGCCGATTACCGCCCACCACGGCATCGACGCGACGTCCCTCGCGTTAGGCAGTGGTTTGGGCAAGATCATGAACGCGGCGATGAAGAAAATAGTGATCAACGCAAACGACACCGCTGACGCCAGCCAGGGATTGATCAGATGCTTATAGAGTTGCCCGTTCATGGCAGCTCCACAGGTCTGAAGCGCGCCGCCCAAAACGATGAAGGGGACGATCCAGCCGGCGTTCATAGGACTCCTCGGTTGGCTTGCTGCACGACCTCAATGCGCCGCGGCATCCCAACTGCGCCCGTAGCCCAGCGACACCTCCAGCGGCACGTCAAGCGGGTAGGCGCCGCACATCTGCTCGCGCACCAGCGCCTCGAGCTGTTCTCGCTCGCCTACGGCGACTTCGAATAGCAGTTCATCGTGCACCTGCAGCAGCATCCGCGATGCCAGTCCGGCCTCGTCGAGCGCTTTTTCGACTTCGATCATGGCTACCTTGATGATGTCCGCCGCGCTGCCCTGGATCGGGGCGTTGAGCGCCGCTCGCTCGGCGGCCTCGCGGACCTGGCGATTGCTGCTGTCCAGCTCCGGCAGGTAACGCCGACGACGCAGCACCGTCGAGGTGTAGCCGTCCTTGCGGGCCTGGTCGACTACGGCAAGCAGATAGTCGCGCACCCCGCCGAACCGGGCGAAGTAAGCGTCCATCTGGACCTTGGCTTCCTCGGTAGAAATCTTCAGCTGCTGCGCCAGCCCGTAAGCGCTCAACCCGTAGGCCAAGCCGTACGACATCGCCTTGACCCGACGCCGCAGTTCACCGGTCACCTCCTCGATCGGCACGCCGAACGCCCGTGAGGCAACAAAGGAATGCAGGTCTTCTCCGGTTCGGAACGCTTCGATGAGGCCGTCGTCCCGAGAAAGGTGCGCCATGATCCGCATCTCGATCTGGCTGTAGTCCGCGGTCATCAGTTCTACAAAGCCCTTGCCGATGACGAACGCATCGCGGATTCGGCGCCCGGCGTCGGTGCGGATCGGGATGTTCTGCAGGTTAGGCTCGGTCGACGAGAGCCGACCGGTCGCGGCGATCGTCTGGTTGAAGGTGGTGTGAATTCGGCCGTCACCGGCCGCCGAGCTCAGCAACCCGTCGACGGTCACCTTGAGCCGGGTGGCGTCGCGATGGGCCAGCAGGTGCTGCAGGAACGGGTGGCCGGTCTTGTCGAAAAGCGACTGCAGCGCGTCGGCGTCGGTGGTGTACCCGGTCTTGGTCCGCTTGGTCTTCGGCATCTCCAGCTCGTCGAACAGCACCACCTGCAGCTGTTTGGGCGAGCCGAGGTTGATCTGCTTGCCGATCACCGCGTACGCGGCTTCGGCGGCGTCACGGATCTGGTCGCCGAATTCGCTTTGCAGCGCCGCTAATCGACCCAGGTCCACGGCGATGCCGACGGCTTCCATCCCGGCCAGCACACCCTGGACCGGAAGCTCCATCTCGGCCAGTAGCGGCTTCGAGTCGATACGGGCCAGTTCGGCGTCCAGCGCTTCGGCGAGATCCACCACTGCGCGGGCCCGCAGGATCACCGTCTGCACCGCCTGATCGTCGCCATTAGTGTCGTCGAGCAGCGAGAGTTGTTGCTGTCCAGAAGTTTCCGCGCGCAGCTCGCGCCGTAGGTAGCGCAGTGAGAGGTCGTCGAGGGTGAAGCTGCGCTGCCCCGGTCGTACCAGGTACGCGGCCAGTGCGGTGTCGGAGGTGACGCCATTCAGCGTCCACCCGCGTCCGGCGAGATCGTGAATGGCCAGCTTCGCCTCGTGCAGCGCTTTGGGTTTGGTGGCGTCAGCCAGCCAGGCGCCCAGAGCGGCGTCGTCGTCGGGAGTCAGCGTGGTGGTGTCGATGTAGCCGCCGTCACCGTCGGCGGCAGCGATCGCCAGTGCTGTCGCGTCGCCGTCGTAGGGCAGGTGGGTGCCGACGACGGCCAGCCCGGACCGGCGTCCGTCATCGGCATGCTCGGTCAACCACTGCCCGACGGTTCCCGGCTGCAGCGCTGCGCCGCGCACGTCGAACCCTTCGTCGACCTCCGGTTCGACAGCGGCCAGCGTCTCGAACAGCCGGTCCCGTAGCACCCGGAATTCCAGGTGGTCGAACAACCGGTGGATTTCGTCACGGTCCCACGGCTGCATCCGCAACGTGTCCGGCGTATGTGGCAGCGGCACGTCGCGCACGAGGTCGGTCAACTCCCGGTTGCGCACCACGCTGGCCAGGTGTGCGCGCAGGGCATCGCCGACCTTGCCGCGCACCGCGTCGACGTTGTCCACCAGCGACTGCAGCGAGCCGTATTCGGCGATCCATTTCGACGCGGTCTTCTCGCCCACTCCCGGAATGCCGGGCAGGTTGTCGCTGGGGTCGCCGCGCAGCGCCGCGAAGTCGGGGTACTGCTTGGGCGTCAAACCGTATTTCTCGACGACGGCCTGCGGTGTGAAGCGGGTGAGTTCGCTGACGCCTTTGCGCGGATAGAGCACCGTCACGTCGTCGCTGACCAGTTGCAGCGAGTCGCGGTCACCGGAAACCACCAGCACGCGATAGCCCTCGTTCTCGGCTTGGGTGGCCAACGTCGCGATCAGGTCGTCGGCTTCGAAGCCTGGCTTGGCAAGTACCGAAATGCCCAGCGCGGCAAGGACATCCTTGGTGATGTCGATCTGGCCGTGAAACTCGTCGGGCGTTGTCGAGCGGTTCGCTTTGTATTCCGGGTAGCGGTCGGAGCGGAAAGTCTGGCGGGATACGTCGAAAGCGGCGGCCACATGGGTCGGCGACTCGTCGCGCAGCAGGTTGATCAGCATCGCGGTGAATCCGTAGACCGCGTTGGTGGTCAGCCCGCCCTGCGTCTTGAAGTTCTCTGCCGGCAGCGCGTAGAACGCCCGGAAGGCCAGCGAATTCCCGTCCAGCAGCATCAACGTCGGTGTGTCGTCAGCGGCCTTGCCGGGTTGCGTCTTAACGCTCGCGGTCTTGGCTGGGCTCACGGCCCTACTCTAGGCACCCGGTCGGACATCCAGCACCTGGCACCAAACTGCAACACGTTTCAGTTTCGCCGGCGTTGTCGGTACGCTGGCCGGGTGCCAGCAGCGACCCGCCAGGAGCCGGCGATCGACGGATGGTTCGCCACGGATGACGCCGGTGCGCCGCATCTGATCGGCGGCAAATGCCCGAAGTGCGGTACGTACGTGTTCCCGCCCCGGGCCAACAACTGTCCGAATCCCGGCTGCGACGGCGACCAACTCGAGCAGGTGCCGATGTCGCGGCGCGGCACGCTGTGGAGCTACACCGAAAACCGTTATGCACCTCCGCCGCCCTATCCGGCGCCGGACCCGTTCAGCCCGTTCGCGGTCGCGGCGGTAGAGCTGGCCGACGAGGGCCTCATCGTCCTGGGCAAGGTGGTGGACGGCACACTGGCGGCCGATCTGAAAATCGGCATCCGGATGGAGCTGACGACCATGCCGCTGTTCACCGACGACGAGGGCGTCGAGCGCGTCGTCTACGGGTGGAGAATCGCTGATGAGTAGCCCGGAGCCGGTGTACATCCTCGGTGCCGGGATGCACCCATGGGGCAAGTGGGGCACCGACTTCACCGAGTATGGCGTCGCCGCCGCACGGGCTGCGTTGAACGAGGCGGGACTGGACTGGCGGCAGATCCAATTGGTGGCCGGCGCCGACACCATCCGCAACGGCTACCCGGGCTTCGTCGCCGGTGCTACCTTCGCGCAGAAGTTGGGCTGGAACGGCGTGCCGGTCAGCTCGAGCTATGCTGCCTGCGCCAGCGGCTCGCAGGCGCTGCAAAGTGCGCGCGCGCACGTTCTGGCCGGTTTCTGTGACGTGGCGCTGGTGATCGGCGCCGACACCACCCCGAAGGGGTTCTTCGCCCCGGTCGGCGGCGAACGCCGCAGAGATCCGGACTGGCAGCGGTTTCATCTGATCGGGGCTACCAACCCGGTCTATTTCGCGTTGCTGGCCCGTCGGCGCATGGACCTTTACGGCGCCACACTCGAGGACTTCGCACAAGTCAAGGTGAAGAATGCGCGCCACGGCCTGCAGAACCCGAATGCCCGATTCCGCAAGGAGACATCGATCGAGGACGTTTTGGCCAGCCCGGTGGTGGCCGAGCCGCTACGGCTGCTGGACATCTGTGCCACCTCCGACGGCGCGGCGGCGCTGATCGTCGCCAGCGCTGCATTCACCCGTCAGCATCTGGGTTCTCTCGACGGCGTGCCGTCGGTGCGCGCGGTCAGCACGGTCACCCCCCACTATCCGCAGCACCTGCCCGAATTACCGGATATTGCAACCGATTCCACGGCGGTGGTGCCGGCGCCGGATCGGGTCTTCAAAGACCAGATCCTTGATGCCGCCTACGCGGAGGCGGGTATCGGCCCGGAGGATCTGAGCCTGGCCGAGGTTTACGACCTTTCGACCGCGCTCGAGTTGGACTGGTACGAGCATCTGGGACTGTGCGCCAAAGGCGAGGCGGAGGCGCTGCTGCGCAGCGGTGCGACCGCCATCGGCGGCAAGATTCCGGTCAACCCGTCGGGCGGCCTGGCCTGCTTCGGCGAGGCGATTCCTGCGCAGGCCATCGCGCAGGTCTGTGAGCTCACCTGGCAGCTGCGCGGTCGGGCGACCGGCCGTCAGGTCGACGGCGCCAAGGTCGGCGTCACCGCCAACCAAGGTTTGTTCGGCCACGGCTCGTCAGTGATCTTGGCCCGCTAATCCGCCGCGAGCGTGCGCAGTTGTACGCCTCTGCCGGCGTGTCGCCGAACGAACACGCACGCTCGCGGACTAGTTAGCGGCTTCTTCGGGTGGGTTAAGGGTCTCCAGCACCACTTCAGCGACGCGTTTCATGGTGGTCCGCCGGTCCATGGCGGCCCGCTGAATCCACTTGAATGCTTCCGGCTCGCTCATGCCCTGGTTGGCCTGCAGCAGTCCTTTCGCCCGTTCGATGAGCTTGCGGGTTTCCAGCCGGTCCGACAGCTTCGCGACCTCGCGTTCCAGCGCCGTCATCTCGCCGAACCGGCTGACGGCCAGCTCAATGGCGGGGATGAGGTCACTGATCGAGAACGGCTTCACTAGATACGCCATGGCTCCGGCGTCCCTGGCTCGTTCCACCAGATCACGCTGGCTGAACGCGGTCAGCACGACAATCGGTGCGATGCGTTTGCTTGCGATCTCCGAGGCAGCGTCGATGCCGTCACGGCGCGGCATCTTCACATCCATGATCACCAGGTCCGGCTGGTGCTGCTCGGCCAGTTCGACGGCTTCCTGACCGTCACCGGCTTCACCAACGATGTGGTAACCCTCTTCGCGCAGCATCTCGGCCAGGTCCATCCGGATGAGCGCCTCGTCTTCCGCGATCAGTACGCGGCGTCCGTTGGGGTCGTCAGCGTCGGTCGTAGAGCCGGTCATGCTGACATTGTCCCGTGCGCGACGGCGATCAGCGACCGCGGGGCTGATCGACGGCACAGCGAGACTCATCATCTATGGTGGGAGGCCCGAAAAGCCCTCGTATCCCAACTGGCAGAGGAAACGGACTCAAAACCCGTACAGTGTGGGTTCGAATCCCACCGAGGGCACACGAGCCGCAGCTTAGAGGCTATCTGCCTCGCACCGTACTGCCCTGAGCCCGGTCGCCGTCCCAGAGCGTCCGCAGTAGATTCGGTCGCTGCGTCGCCCACCGCGTGTGCGATTCCGGTTCATGCTTGACATTTCCAGTTCCGGTTGCTGCATTACCGTTCGGGGACGCGGTTCCGGTAGGTGCGCGACAACAGTTCCGGTAGGTGCTTTACACCCGGATTCGATGCAGCGCGGGCCTAACCTGGCGTCCTGCCAGGAGTCGGCGTGCTGGCCCGCTGCAAGGAGGGCCGTTGAATGGTTAGCGATTTCACCTAAAATCGCGATGCATAGCGGTCAGCGTGGACCCGTTGGTGAGGTGCAGTTCACCTGCCCGTCGGGCCTCGGCGCGGTGCGCTGGGAGTTTCTACTTGAGCGGTGATCGACGATGTCCGCGGTGGTCCACGATGTCCGCAGCCACGTCAGTGATGCGGGTGTTGCTTTGTTGGGAAAGTCTTTTCATCAGGTCGAACGCTTGAACGGCATCAATGTCGAACCGCTCCATGAGAACTCCTTTGGCTTGGCCGATGATGTCTCGGGATGCCAACGCTGACCGGAACTGCAACTCTTTGTCCTGTGCGATAAAGGCATTGGCGGCCTGGGTAGCGAGCATGCCCGCGGTCGCTTCTTCTTCGTCGCTGAAACTGTCGGGACGTGCTCCGTACAGGTTCAGTGCTGCCCGTCGTTTGTCGTGCGTGTACAGCTGAAACGACATCAGACTGGCTATCCCCGTTGCCACGGCGGCTTCGGCGAACGCGGGCCAGCGAGATTCCCGCCGAAGGTCAGCGCTTCGCACGATGCTGTCATGGGAGGCAGCCTCAAGACACGGCCCTTCGCCAACCTCTTGTTGAATCCGGCTGACTTTTTCGGCGAGTTCGGAGGTTGCGCCGAAGGAACGGTAGTCGTCCGGGCCTAGAATCTCTAGAACGTCCGCCGACGCAACCGCGGGTATCAGGTCGACCGCCGCCGTAGTCACATGTTTGACGGCCGCGTCTATCGCCTGCGGGTGAGCGAACTGCTGGGTCAGCTCAGCCATCGTTTGACGAAGAATGCTGTCTAAATCGTTGTCGGTATCCATACCAGGCCTTTTCGCGCCTTAAGGCAAAGCGACGGGCCCGCTAACCAGGAGAGTAGGCGGCTAGCCGTCTTTTCCATCCGGTGGACTCAACGCACGACAACATGCCGTCCCGCATCCGACGCTACTCCACCGCTGGCGATGCCCCCCCCAAAAAAAAGGTCCCCAACCCGTCTGTGGAATCAATACGCTTCCAGTCAACGTGGCATAGCTACACTGGGCTCAGCGACGGGTTGTGGTTGGTTGCATTATGTCCGCCGTTAGGCGTTGGTTGGATGCAACTTCGGTGTTAAGAAGCAGCATCGGTCCAGACATTCGCCGCCCCTGATCGGCGACTCGCCGACGCAAGCGTCGCAGTGGGCGGTATGCCCGTCGAACGACATAGGCGTCGTCTCTGGCCCTGCGCCTTTTTCTTGAGGTGAACCGACCCTGATTCACGACTGTTTGGCGTCCCGGCTGGCGGGTATGAGGTGCCGGTGAAGAGTTCAAACCCTCGACTGACCGGTCTGCGCGCCGCGGCCGCCCTGACCGACTTGAGTTTTGCCTCCATCGCCGCCGGAGTGCTCGCCCGGCGGCGTGCTGTCTACGCATCCGGTGCAGCGCGTTGCTGCCAGCGAAGACGCCGTGACGCCGAACAGCCCAATGCTGCGACGGTATTTGCGGGGTTGCATGCTCGAGTCGGTGCGACTGTGGCCGACAACACCGACGATTTTGCGTGATACCACCGAAGACACCGAATGGCGCGACGGCGCTGAGCGTTTCACCGTCGCTGCCGGCACCGCCCTGATGATCGCCGCGCCGGCATTCCACCGCGACGATGAATTGCGGCCGTTCGCCCACCGCTTCACACCGGAAATCTGGGTGGACGGGCGGGCAGAGAAATACTCGCAGCTTGTGCCGTTCTCGGCTGGACCGGCCGAATGTCCGGGACGCAACCTCGTGCTGTTCGTGACCAGCACCGTGCTGGCGCACCTACTGACCGAGTTGCAAATAGAGCTCACCTCGGCTCCCCGGTTGTCGCCGGAGCAGCCGCTGCCGATGACGCTCAACCAGCTCACGCTTGAGTTCTCAACACGACGTTTCACCAGTGCCTCGGCCGGGTCGACGGCGATGGAACGTTCACAGTCGTGAAGACCGACAACCCTGTCGACCTGATCGACACCACCAACAAGTTCGGTGCCTTCGTCGAGTAGCAGGTCTACTCGGTCGTCGAGGTTGCCGGATGCGGTGCGGGCGGCAGAGGAGGCGGAGGCATTCATACACTGGAGCAATGCCTGAAAACACTCCAACGGGGCATCCGGTGCTTCGGGCTCACCATCGCCACGCGACGGTGACGGATGCTGTACACCATCGGCCACGGTGCTAAAACGGCTGAGCAACTCACGACCGCCCTGCATCAGCACCACATCGCTTTGCTAATAGACGTGCGCAGCATTCCGGGCTCCCGGCGCAATCCCGACGTGTCTCAACACTTCATGCCGGAGTGGTTGAACCGCAATGGAATCGAGTACCGGCACGAGCCCGACCTCGGTGGACGACGCAAACCACCGACCACTCCGGTACCTCGCGACCAGTGGTGGCACGTCCCGGCATTTGCCAACTACGCCGGACACACTCACACGCCTGAGTTTCAGGCGGCATACCGACGCCTGCTGAACGAGGCCGACATCCGCAACGTCGCCATCATGTGCGGCGAGCCGACCTGGTGGCGTTGCCACCGACGGATCATCGCCGACCTGGCGACTCGAGACGGGCGCACTGTGCAGCACATCATGCCCAACGGGTCGCTGTCGCAGCACGGCATGTCGGAATGGCTGGCCGCCGATCGGCCAGACGAGTCTTGACGGGGCCCGCCAAGCGTCGCAATGGCCTTTGCTGCCCGGGCAGGTATCCCGGGTGCTGCCCTGGGTGTCGATCTCGGCGGTGGTCCATACGATGGTGCAGAGCCAGCTGCAGATGAAGTCGGTGCCGGCGAAGCCCAAGCCGCCCGGCGCATGGTCGACGCGTGCCAGACGGCGTAGCGAGGCGGGGCTTGGTAAAAACCCAGCCGAACATCATGAGTGAGACGGCCCGCGGGATCTGGAAGGTCGTACGACGTTTCGCCGGTGCTGTCGCTTAGGCGCATCGCTCCGTACCGGTGATGCACGAGGCCGGCCGGCCGCAGCACTCGGTCAGTGGGGATTCTTGGACCGGCCTACCCGCACGTGGCCAGATCGAGGTCGACCGCCAACCGGACTGCCTGCGCGCCATCGCTGGGACAGACAGTGATGAACTTCCCGATCTGAGACTTGGCGTCATGCCAGATTCATCGCAGCCAGCATGCGCAACGATCCGACAACCTTGAAACGGGCACTCCCGGCCAACAGCATGTCGAGCGCCGCTGACAGCACACCGAGGGCGCTCCGCGGCGTCGCGTCGTCGATGGGCACCGCGGTGCCACAGCGGCGACTCCGACTCCGCCCCGGCTTCTCCAGGGCATAGCACTGACCATGCACCGACGATCACGCCGGCCGGCGCATGATCGACGTGATTGGTTTAGGCTTTTGCCGTGGTGGCGAAGAAGTGCGGTGCCCCACGCGCACGGGTAGCCGGTTCATCGCGAACACCGAACTGCGTCGCGGCAGTGCGGGAGCAACCGCGCGCCCGCAGCCAGCATTACGTCGACAACGTCGCTCGACGGCTGCAGTTGCTCAACATCAATGCGTGGATGGCGGTGTTGGTGTGCGGCGGGTTCGGGATCGTCGGGGTCTTCGCCGGAGCCGGGTTGTCGCCGCCTCAGGTCATCGACATCCTCGCCGCCTTGACTTTCGCGACGGTGCCATGGCTGCACCGCTTCGGTGAATTGACTGCGCCGCTCACCTTCGTCGCCGCCTCGTACGTGTCGATTGTCACTATTTCGTGGAATGTGGGCACCGGCTCAGGACTGCAGTTTTTCTTGCTGGTGACGGCATGTCTGGTGGTCTTGCAGTTGGGCATCGAACACATCGCGCTGGCGGGTACCTTGGCCGCCCTTGCCGCCGGGCTGGTGATCGCGTTGGAGTTCCTGGTGCCGCGCGACACCGGGGTGCAGCCGCGCTGGGCCACGTCATTGGGCTTCGTCATGTCGGTGGTCTCCGCCTGTGCGCTTGTCGTCGTGACCATGTGGTACGCGATGCGCGGAATCGCACGCGCTGAAGCTGCCATGGAAGTGGAGTACCACCGGTCTGAGGCCTTGCTGAGCAACATGCTGCCGGCCAGCATCGCCGCCCGGTTGAAAGGACCGGAGCACAACGTCATCGCCGATAAATACGACGACGCCTCAGTCCTATTCGCCGACATAGCAGGCTTCACCGAACAGGCCAGCAACACTGCACCGGCCGACCTCGTTCAGTTCTTGAACCGGCTCTACAACGATTTTGACGCCCTGGTCGACAAGCACGGCTTGGAGAAGATCAAGGTCAGCGGGGACTGTTACATGGTGGTCAGCGGAGTGCCGTGGCCACGGCGGGACCACATAGAAGCGCTTGCCGACCTTGCGCTGGATATGGCGGACGCGGTGGCCGGGCTCGAAGATCCGCACGGCCGACCGGTCCGGCTGCGGATGGGCCTGGCCTCCGGCCCGGTGGTGGCCGGGGTGGTCGGCTCACGCCGGTTCTTTTACGACGTGTGGGGCGACGCGGTCAACGTCGCGTCGCGGATGGAAACCACAGACGCCGAGGGGCGGATCCAAGTCCCTCAGACCGTCTATGAACGGTTGAAAGGCAATTTCGTCCTGCACGAACGCGGCAGCGTCGAAGTCAAGGGCAAAGGTGTGATGCGCACGTGGTATCTCGTCGGCCGGACGTCGTCTGTCCCCGCCGCCGAGGTGCCCGCCGAGGAGACGCAGACCGCCGGCGTCTGACTGTCACGAGCTGTCTGCGGGATGCCGCGTGTGGGACACTTTGCTGATGCAACCCACATCTGTCCCAACCCTGTTGCCGCATCTGTGGAAGTCGACATTGATCTCGGGGATTCTCACGCTGGCTCTCGGCGTCATGATTCTCGCGTGGCCGGGACCCAGCATTGTTCTCGCGGCGATCGTGTTCGGCGCGTACCTGCTTATTTCGGGCATCGTCCAGGCCATCTTCGCGTTCAGCCTGCACGTCTCGGCCGGTGGACGGGTGCTGCTTTTCATCAGCGGGGCCGCGTCGCTGATCCTGGCAGTTCTGGCGTTCCGCCACTTCGGACAGGGCGCGGCGATTCTTCTGCTGGCCATCTGGATCGGTATCGGCTTCATCTTCCGCGGTGTGGCGACCACAGTTTCGGCTATCAGTGACCCGACGGTGCCCGGCCGGCTCTGGCATGTGTTCATCGGCGTGATCAGCCTGTTGGCGGGCATCGTGATGATCGGCTCACCGTTCGCGTCCATCGGAATTCTGGCCCTCGTCGTCGGGAGCTGGCTGGTAGTCCTCGGCGTCCTGGAGGTCGTGTCGTCGTTCGGTATCCGCAACGCGTCCAAGCAGTTTGGGACGATTCGTTCGACCGAGGAAACCTCGCTGGGCACCGCCTGACACCTGGCGTCAAAGGCGGCGGCGACGCGGCATGAACTCCAACGTCAACAACACGCACAGCAACGGGACCGACTGAGTCAGGTGCATTAGCACATAGCGCCGCTCGCCAAGCGCATGAAACTTCCGCAGGTACCGGTACAGCGACTCCAGCGCAATGAGCGGATCCAGAAGATGGATCAACCTGTAGAAGACCCGGTGCAGCGTGCTTCGGTGCTTCTCGTCGAAGATGTCCGGGAAAGCGGCGAACGCCAGCGATAACCGCTGTGCGCCAGCAGCTTTGGCCGCCAAGGCCATGTCCACGCTGAGTCGCTCGTCCAGCCCGTTCTGGACCCCGGGGCGGCGCCACGGCACGTCGAGGGTGACATCGCTACCGCCCCCGGCGACTGCGTACCGGTGAAAACCTTGCACTCGCCCGCGCGCGTCCCTGGCGATGATGAGTTGCATTCCGGGGTAACGACCTTCCAGAATGCCGTCCAGGTTCATCGCGAATCCGCGGTCGGCATGCGCCCCGCGCGGCGATGCCTTTAGCACCTCAGTCAGCTCGGCCAGCCGCTCAGCGTCGAGTTCTTGCTCGGCCACGATCTCGGTCGTGATTCCGCAGTTGTGGGTGCGCTTGACTGCTTGACGGAGGTTACGGAACAGGCGGCCCGCCATCTCGAAGGTCGGTAAGTCGATAACGACGTCTCGGCCGACAGGTATCGCCCGCAGCGACTGCCCGAGCAACGACGGATCGCTCCAGAGCGGCAGCCTGCGCTCGCTGCAGCAGAGCACGACCACCCGCCAGCCGCGGTTATGGCACATCGCGGCGAAGTCGGCTACCAAATCGGGAAATTGAGTTTCGTCGCCGAGCGGATCTCCACTCACCACCGCGTATCCGAACCGCGTCCGATAGGCCAGCGCCGCGGCACCGTCGGCGCTGAAGTGGTAACACTTGCCGGGCTGCATCGCAAACGGCGCCAGCGGGTCTCCGCTGGTCGCGCTGACCAGTGTCCACACCCGGGGCAGATCCGCGGGCCGTGGCCGCGCTGACGTGGGCCACATCAAGGCCAGGCCCGACCCGGCCATCAGCACCTCCCCGGGCAGGTCGAGGGAAACCACGTGAGCACCGACGCCGGCGATCAGGACGGCGACGGCAGCGGTCGCATGTTTGGCCGTCACCGGCCGGCCCAGGAAGATCCCGCGAGCGATCAGCGCTACCGCGGCCAATACCGTTACCGGCCACGCCAACCGGCCGGCGGGTTGCCAACGAGTGTGTTCATGGTCGCCGGCGAACACCGCAATCAGCCAGCACGTTGCGGCAACCAGCGCCATGGCGCCGACCCAACGGGCCGCAAGCGAATCTAGCCGAACGACAACGCGTTCGGTGGCGCGAAGCCTGGGTGCGACGCCGACCGACGATTCCTTCACCCACACCTCCGGCTGCTCAACCAAAGGGCTGGACCGGTGTGCCTACCCGGTTACTGAAAACGGTACGCCGGAAGCACGGTCATCGCGGCGTTCGGCGTGCGTCGCAACAAGACCGTTATCGCAGCTATCGGCGGCCCGGAAAGTACTTGACCACGCCTTCTTGTACGACGGTCGCGATGAGCTCGCCGGAGCGCTCGAAAAAGTGGCCGGTGCCCAGCGCGCGGGAGTCGGCGGCCACCGGCGACGACGTCGAGTACAGCACCCAGTCGTTGAAGTTGACCTGGCGGTGAAACCACACCGAGTGGTTGACGCTCGCGGCGAAGATCCGGTCGAACCCCCAGGAGAGCCCGTGGCTCGTGACGACCGAGTCCAGCACGGTGGTATCCGAGGAGTACACCATCGCTGCAGTGTGCAGCACCGGGTCCTCCGGCAGCACACCGTCGGCTTTGACCCACACCCGGTTGTGCGCCAGCCGCCCACCTTTTTCCCGCATCACCCAGGCCGGGTCGTTGGTGTAACGCCAGTCGATGGGCTGCAGCGCTCCGACAAACAGCGGCACGGTCTTTTCGTAGCCGCGCAGCAGTTCACCGATCCGTGGTAACCCTTCCGGCTCGGGAACGCTCGGCGGCTCGACACTGTGCTCCAGGCCGCGACCGCCAGACAGGTAGGAGACCATCGCCGATGCCAGCAGCGTCCCGTCTTGCATGGCATCGACGCGCCGATTGGCGAAACGCCGTTCGTCACGCAGCCGCAACACCCGGAATTCGATGTCCTTGGTCGGATCGCCGCCATTGATGAAGTGCACCGACAACGCGTTAGGGGGCAGGTCGCGGCTTTGCGTGCGGCTGGCAGCGACAAACGATTGCGCCATCAGGTGTCCGCCGAACGTTCGCAGCGGGTTCTTGCTGGGATGGGATCCGATGAACAAGTCGTCGGAGACGTCGTTGAGTTCGAGCACCGCCAACAACTCGTCGAAATCAGACATTGGCGTCGACTTTAAACGTCGTCCTCGCCGATCCGGTGCACGTGGATGAGGTTGGTCGAACCGACCGTGCCGGGTGGTGCGCCGGCGACGATGACCACGAGTTCACCACGTCTGTACCGGCCCAGTTCCAGCAGCGACTTGTCCACCAGTCGGATCATGGCGTCGGTGTTTCGCATCGTGGGAACGATGAACGTCTCGGTTCCCCAGGTCATGGCCAGCTGACTGCGAACCTCCGGCAGCGGGGTGAAAGCGAGCAGCGGCAGCGGGGTGTGCAGACGCGCCAGTCGGCGCACGGTGTCGCCGGACTGGGTGAACGCAACCAGAGCTTTGGCGTCCAGCCGCTCGCCGATGTCGCGGGCCGCATAGGAGATCACTCCGCGCTTGGTTCTGGGCACGTGGGTCAATGGCGGGGCAGCAGTCGAGTTCTCCTCGACCGCGCAGACTATCCGCGCCATTGTCCGCACCGCTTCCAACGGGTGCTTACCGATTGCGGTTTCCCCGGACAACATGAGCGCGTCGGCGCCGTCGAGCACAGCGTTGGCCACGTCGGAGGCTTCAGCTCGTGTCGGTCGCGAATTCTCAATCATGGAATCGAGCATTTGAGTCGCCACGATGACGGGTTTCGCATTTTCCCTGGCCATTTGAATTGCCCGCTTCTGCACCAGCGGGACTTCTTCTAACGGCAGTTCAACGCCGAGGTCACCACGGGCCACCATCACCGCATCGAATGCGAGGACGACGGCCTCCAGATTGTCGATCGCTTCGGGCTTCTCCAGCTTGGCGATGACTGGAACCCGGCGGCCGATCCGGTCCATCACCTCGTGCACCAGTTCCACGTCCGATGGGGAGCGCACGAACGAAAGCGCCACCATGTCGACGCCCAGAGTCAACGCGAATTCCAGGTCGTCGACATCTTTTTCGGACAGCGCGGGCGCCGTCACCTTCATCCCGGGCAGCGACATGCCTTTGTTGTCGCTGACCGGACCGCCTTCGGTCACGGTGCAGACCACGTCATCACCTTCGACGCTTTCGACCTGCAGGCCCACTTTGCCGTCGTCGATCAGTACGCGGTCACCTACGACCGCGTCGTTCGCCAGTTTCTTGTAGGTGGTCGACACCCGGTCGTGGCTGCCCTGGCAGCCCTCGACGGTGATCCGCACGCTCTCCCCGGTGGCCCAATAGGTGACGCCACCGGTGAAGCGGCCCAGCCTGATCTTGGGGCCCTGCAGGTCGGCGAGCACTCCCACCGCGCGACCGGTGGCATCGGAGGCCGCGCGCACCCGGTCGTAGGCGGCTTTGTGATCGAGGTGCTCGCCATGGCTGAAGTTCATTCTGGCGACGTCCAATCCGGCTTCGACCAGTGCAAGGACCGACTCGTCGGTGCTGGTGGCCGGACCTAGGGTGCAGACGATCTTTCCGCGTCTCGCCACGACGACCCAGCATAGCCGTGGTCACCAACCATCTCGACCGATACAGATCAGATGTGAAATTCGAAACGTCTCAGTCGCGAAGGGGGCGGCCGTACTGGTCGCGCACGTGTCCGCTGAATATCAGCACCGCATCGATGATGCCCCAGATGATGGGAAGGAGCACGCCGACCCCACAAGTCACCAGCGTGAAGAAAAATCCTCCCAATAGTTGGGCCAGTCCGAGCCCCGTCTGACCGAGATAGAGGCGGCCGATACCGAGGATGCCGAAGAAGCCGATCAGCTGCAGAAGCCCTGCCGCCAATTTCGATTTGTCGGAAAACGGCTGTCCGGTAATCGGATCGCGGCCATAGGGCGCCGATGGGTCGACATAGGGGTTGGGTGACGGATACGGCACATACGGGGGTGGCAGCGGCGGCGGGTTGTAGGGCGGCTGACGGGATTGCCAATTGCCATCCGGCGGCATGGGCCACGTCGGGTCAGTCATGGTGTCAGCATGCCAGAGCCAAGTCGTTCAGATTTGCAGGCGAGGCCAAACTCGGCTCCGCGGTTGCGCCTATGGATTATCGACGACGCCGCCATAACCGCCGCAGTCCTCGGCGACTGCCGCTGTGGGCCACCACGCCGGTTAGGTCGACGCTGACGGCGCCGGTGCCCGACTGTGGCTCGTCGGCCGGGGGTTGTGTTTTCTCGTCGGTGACTGCCTGCTCTTGAGCAGCGGGAGCCTCAGCTGGCTGCGCTGGTTCCGGTTCTGCGTCGCCTGTTTCTGTTGCGGCGTCCTCGTCGACCGTCTCAGGCGCGGGACCGGGTTCGGCGTCTGATGGCTCTTTTTCCTCGGGCTCCGCGACCTCCGGCTCGGGCTCGTCCCGGGCGTCTGGCGCCAGTGCCTCGTCGGCCGCTGCAAGCTCGGGTTCTTCTTCGACCTCTGGCTCTTCGGTTTCCGTTTCCCCTACGACGGCCTCAGGCTCCGGCGTTTCTTCAGCGTCCGGCGCCTCGACCTCCGTCTCCCCCACCACGGCCTCACCGACGGCCTCCGGCTCCGCTACTTCGGCGTCACCGATCGCCTCAGACTCAGGCGCTTCTTCGCCGTCCGGCATTGCAGCCTCGTCGGCAGCTGCAACCTCGGGTTCTTCTTCGGTCTCTGGCTCTTCGACCTGCGTTCCATCGACCACGGCCTCGTCGACCGCGTCAAGCTCGGGTTCTTCTTCGGTCTCTGGCTCTTCGACCTGCGTTCCATCGACCACAGCCTCGTCGACCGCCTCAGACTCGGGCGCGTCCTCGGTGTCCAGCTCTTCGGTTCCCGTTTCGCCCACGACGGCCTCACCGACGGCCTCCGGCTCCGGTTCTTCGGCGTCACCGATCGCCTCAGGCTTTGGCGCTTCTTCAGCGTCCGGCGCTTCGACCTGCGTCTCCCCCACCACGGCCTCGCCGAGCACCTCAGACTCCGGCTCTTTTTGGACCGGCTCTTGGTCGGCGTCGAATTTCTTCGCGACGGGAGGCAGCTCCGCCGCCTCAACTGTTGGCACCGGATCGGCCGATTCGACCGGCTGAGTTTCAGTTTGTCCACCGAGAGACTTCGTCGGCGAAGTAGCTGCCGCCACAGCCGCGAGCTCGGCGGCCGGGTCGGGGACGGCCAGCGGTTCGTCCGCCTTCTCGGCGCCGCGCAACGTCGCGGGGTCTTCCCGGCCCTTCGGTGCCAGCACGATGTAGACGACGGCCCCGATGAACACGAAAGTCGACGTGAAGGAATTGATCCGGATACCTGCGATGTGAGTGGCCGCGTCGTCTCGCAGTAGTTCTATGGTGAAACGTCCGACGCAATACCCGGCGACGTAGACCGCGAACAGCCGCCCGTGGCCGATGACGAATCGCCGGTCCAGATAGATCAGCACAACGAAAATCAGTAGGTTCCAGAGCATTTCGTAGAGGAAGGTGGGCTGCACCACCTGCGCCAGCTGTCCGGTGGAGACACCGTCGAGGGAATGCACGTCCACGAACCCCGACGGGTCGCGCCGGTAGAAGATCTCCAATCCCCAGGGCATGGCGGTCTCTCGGCCGAAAAGCTCTTGGTTGAAGTAGTTTCCCAGCCGGCCGATGGCCTGGGCGAGCACGATGCCCGGTGCGACCGCGTCGCCGAACGCCGGCAGCGGAATACCACGCCGTCGACAGGCGATCCACGCGCCGACACCGCCGAGCGCGACCGCACCCCAGATGCCCAGACCACCGTCCCAGATACGCAGCGCCGCACCCAGTCCGGCACCACCGCTGCCGAAATAGGTCCGCCAATCGGTGCTCAGGTGGTAAAGCCGCCCGCCGATCAGCCCGAATGGCACGGCCCACAGCGCGATGTCGTAGATCACACCTCGCTCGCCGCCGCGGGCCTCCCAGCGCCGGTCACCGACGAGCAGTGCCACCACGATGCCGATGATGATGAACACCGCGTAGGCGCGGATGGGCACCGCTCCCAGATGCCAGACGCCCTGAGGTGGGCTCGGAAAATACGCCAGGTACGTCGTGGTCATAAGGCAGGAACCCGTTGTCGGACGCCGGCGGCGAGGTCCTCGGTCAGCGCACGCAAGGCGGCCAGGCCGTTGCTCAGCGCGGACACCAGCGCTGAACCGACGATGACGCCGTCCGCGTAACCTGCGATTTCGGCAGCATGTTCGCGTGATCGCACACCAAGACCCACACCCACCGCTATGTCGGACACCGTTCTCACCCGCTGTACCAGCTCTGGAGCGGCCCCGGAAACCGCATCCCTGGCCCCGGTCACGCCCATCGTCGACGCTGCGTAGACGAATCCGCGCGACGCCTCGACGGTCGCCGCCAACCGTTGCGGCGTCGACGATGGTGCCACCAGGAAGATGCGATCCAATCCGTGCCGATCAGAAGCCGTCAGCCATTCCTCAGCCTCGTCGGGAATGAGGTCCGGCGTGATGAGGCCGGCTCCGCCAGCGGAAGCAAGGTCTCGCGCGAAGGCGTCAACCCCGTACCGCAGCACCGGGTTCCAATACGTCATCACGACGGCACGGCCGCCGGCCTTGCTGATCGCCTCGACAGCGCTCAACGTGTCGCGAACTCGCACGCCACCACGCAGCGCGGTCTCTGCGGCTCTGGCGATAGTCGGTCCGTCCATACCCGGATCGGAGTATGGCACGCCTACTTCGACTATGTCGCAGCCGTGTTCGACCAGTGACGTCATTGCCTCGATCGACGCCGCGACGTCGGGGTATCCGGTGGGCAGGTAACCGATCAAGGCAGCTCGATCATCTCGCCGACACGACCCGAATGTCGTTGCCAAACCGTGGGATTCGCTCTGCGCGTCCATCATGGCTTGCCTGTGCCGTCGAGCAGGCCGAACCACTTCGCGGCTGTTTCAACATCTTTGTCGCCGCGACCGGACAGATTCACCACAATGACCGCGCCGCTGCCCAGCTCGGCACCCAATTTGAGAGCACCGGCCACGGCGTGCGCGGATTCGATAGCCGGGATGATGCCCTCGGTCCGGCACAGCAAGCCGAAAGCATTCATCGCCTCACTGTCGGTGATCGGTCGGTACTCAGCTCGTCCGGTCTCCTTGAGCCAGGCATGCTCCGGGCCGACTCCCGGATAGTCCAGGCCCGCTGAGATAGAGTGCGACTCAATGGTTTGGCCGTCCTCGTCTTGCAGCAGATACGAGAACGACCCCTGAAAAGCCCCAGGCGATCCGCCGGTGAAGGTTGCGGCGTGCCGCCCGGTCTCCACACCGTCACCGGCCGCCTCGTATCCGACCAGCCGAACCTCGGGATCGTCGATGAAGGGGTGAAAGATCCCGATCGCGTTGGATCCGCCGCCGACGCAGGCCGTGACGGCGTCGGGCAGGCGACCGATGCAATCTTGGATTTGTGCACGCGCCTCCAGGCCGATGATCCGCTGAAAATCCCGAACCATGGTCGGGAAAGGATGCGGTCCGGCCGCGGTGCCGAAACAGTAGTAGGTGCTATCGGCGTTGGTCACCCAGTCACGAAAAGCTTCGTTGATCGCATCTTTGAGGGTGCGCGAACCTGACTCGACCGAGACGACCTCGGCGCCCAACAGTCGCATGCGCGCCACGTTCAACGCTTGGCGCTCGGTGTCGACGGCACCCATGTAAACGATGCAGTCCAGCCCCAGCAGCGCACAGGCGGTGGCGGTGGCGACCCCGTGCTGGCCGGCACCGGTCTCGGCGATCACCCGGGTCTTGCCCATCTGCTGGGCCAGTAAAGCTTGACCGAGCACATTGTTGATCTTGTGAGAACCGGTGTGGTTCAAGTCTTCTCGTTTGAGGAAGATGCGCGCCCCGCCCGCGTGCGCGCTGAGCCGGGTAGCCTCGTACAGCGGCGACGGACGGCCGGCATAGTTGGCCTGCAACTTGTCGAGAAGGTCCAAGAATTCCTGGTCGGTGCGCGCCTTTTCGTACGCGGCGGTGACTTCCTCGATCACCGCCATCAACGCCTCCGCGACGTAGCGGCCCCCGTACACACCGAAATGGCCACGCTGATCGGGGTCGTGGCGAGTGGGTTCTGCGATGGCCGCACTGGAACGGGGAAGATCCGGGCCCTGAAGGTTCGCCATCACCAAAGCTCAACGCGCAAGCGGCTCATCGGGTTCAAAAGGTCAGCGGACCGGCTTCGGACAAGACGGGTGCCTCCCGGCCGTCACCAGATCGGCCACCGCCGCGCGTGGATCGCCGCTGACAACCAGCCCTTCGCCGACCAGCACCGCGTCCGCGCCTGCGCCGGCGTACGCCAATAGGTCGGCGGTGCCGCGGACACCAGACTCGGCGATCCGGATGACGTCGTTGGGCAGCCCGGGAGCGATCCGCGCGAAGCAATCCCGATCCACTCTGAGTGTCTTCAGATCGCGGGCGTTGACGCCGATCACCCGCGCACCGGCCTTCAAAGCCCGGTCGGCTTCGGCTTCGGTGTGCACCTCCACCAGAGCCGTCATGCCGAGTGACTCGGTGCGTTCCAACAGCGACACCAGCGCGGGCTGCTCGAGTGCCGCAACGATCAACAGCAGCATGTCGGCGCCGTGGGCGCGGGCTTCATGAATCTGGTAGGGCCGCACCACAAAGTCTTTGCGCAACACCGGGACCGAGATCGCCGCCCGCACAGCGTCCAGGTCGTCGAGGCTGCCGTGGAAACGTCGCTCCTCGGTCAAGACGCTGACAACTCGCGCTCCGCCGTCCTGGTAGGCACGGGCCAGCTTGGCTGGATCGGAAATCGGCGCCAGGCAGCCCGCGGACGGGCTGGCTCGCTTGACCTCAGCGATGACAGCGATTCCGGGCTCGCGCAACGCCGCCATGACGTCCAGCGGCGGCGGCGTCGCTTCAGCTTTCGCCTTGATATCGGCGAGACTTACAGCGGCCTCGCGGGCGGCAACATCCGCGCGGACTCCTTCGATGATGGAGTCGAGCACAGATGCCGGAGTCATGTCTGTGGTCCCTCCCCCCGCGGTGGCCGCCCACTTTTTCGACGACGTGCATCGAGGGTAGCCGCCGCACGCCCGCCTGCTGTCACCGACCCTCCGTGTCGGATCCGGGCAATGGGTGATCGGTTGGGTCCTGCCCTTCGTCGAGGGCATCCCAGATCATTCGCTCCGAGGTCGCTTGGTCCTCACCTCGGGCTATCGAGCGGCGGGCGCCGGGCGCCGCATACTTCGTCGGCGGGGTACCGCCGGAACGCGCCGATCGCAGTAGCAACACCCCTGCGGCCAAAGCGCACGCCGCGGCCACCAGGGTGATCGCCGCGCCAAGGTGGTGCCGTTCGCTTCCGACCAGTGACAGCACCGGGACATGAGCCACGTCAGCCGCGCGCACCGCCACATCCGGTAAGACCCACAAACTGATGGCCAGATACCCGATCGCCAGGCTTGCGACGGCGACCAGCACCGCCAGCATGCGTAGCGGCCAACCCCGTACCGCCAGCCCTGCGATCGCCGCAACGACCAACAACATGGCCAACGGCAGCAACCCCGCAGACCAGTGAGCTCCGGACACGGTGGTGGTCGTCGGTGGCCCCAGCGAGTCGAACGACCGGATCGCCACCCACGGCAACCGGGATGCGGCCCACAGCCCGGCGGCAGCCGCTACCAGCAGGAATTGGGCGAAACGAATGGTGCGACCACCTCGCCGATCAGTCCTCGGGTCAGCCATCGCGGCTGCCGTCCGGCGCGGTCAGCGTCTCGGCGGCGGCAATCGCGTTGAGTACCGCGCGGGCCTTGTTGGCCGCCTCGTTGTGCTCGTAGAGACCGTTGGAGTCGGCCACCACGCCACCTCCGGCCTGCACATAAGCTGTGCCGTCGCGCATCAGCGCGGTGCGGATGGCAATCGCGAAATCTGTGTTGCCGGCAAAGTCGAGGTAACCGATCACCCCGCCGTACAAGCCGCGCCGGGTTTTTTCGACTTCTTCGATGAGCTCCATCGCGCGCACCTTCGGCGCACCGGACAGCGTTCCGGCCGGGAAGCAGGCCGTCACCGCGTCCAGCGCGACGTAGCTTTGGCCCAGCATCCCGGTCACCGTAGAAACCAGGTGCATCACATGGCTGTAGCGCTCGATGTGGCTGTAGTCATCGACCCGAACACTGCCCGGAACGCATACTCGCCCAAGGTCGTTGCGGCCGAGGTCGACTAGCATCAGGTGTTCGGCGCGCTCCTTCTCGTCGGACAGCAGTTCCTTTTCCAGCAGCTGATCTTCTTCCTCAGTGCTTCCCCGCCAACGGGTTCCGGCGATCGGATGCGTCGTCGCCCAGCGATCGTGCACCGTGACCAACGCCTCCGGGCTGGATCCGACGATGGAAAAGCTTGTTGCGCCAGTGTCATCGGGCACATGGAGCAGATACATGTACGGACTAGGATTGGACACTCTCAGCATCCGGTACACGTCGATCGGGTCGACCCCGGTGTCCATCTCGAAGCGTTGCGACGGCACCACTTGAAAGGCCTCGCCGCGCTCGATCTCACGAACCAGGCGTTCGACGATCGCGGTGTATTCCTCGACCGTGCGTTGCGCGCGGTGGCGCGGTTCAGGCCGATCGAACATCGCCACGGTGGACGGCAGCGGCTGGCTCAGCGCGGCGGTCATCACGTCCAGCCGGCTGATAGCGTCGTCATAGGCTTCGTCGACCCGCTCGTCGGTGCCATTCCAGTTCACCGCGTTCGCGATCAGCGTGATGGTGCCTTCGTGATGGTCGACCGCCGCGATGTCGGTGGCCAGCAGCAGCAGCATTTCGGGCAGCTTGAGGTCGTCGACCGCCAGCTCGGGCAGACGTTCGAGTCGGCGCACCAGGTCATAGGCGAAGAAGCCGACCATGCCGCCCGAGAGCGGCGGAAGCCCCGGCAGTGCCGCGGTGGCCAACAGCTGCAAGGTCGCGCGCAGCGCTTGCAGCGGGTCACCGCCGGTGGGGGCGTCCTGCGGGACCTCGCCCAACCAGACCGCATGTCCATCGCGCACGGTCAGCGCCGATGGCGACCCGGCGCCGATGAACGACCAGCGGGACCATGATCGGCCGTTCTCCGCCGACTCCAGCAAGAAGGTGCCCGGCCGATCGGCAGCGAGCTTGCGGTAAGCCGACAGCGGTGTTTCGGCATCGGCCAGCACCTTGCGGGTGACCGGGACCACCCGATGCTCGGCCGCCAGCGCGCGGAAATCGTCTCGCGACGTCGTGGCGGTCAGGTTGGCGCGCACGGAGCATATCTTCCCAGACCGGCCGCTGAGCTGTGGCTTGCCATTGGGATAGCCTGACGCCCATGAAACGCGGTGACACGGTGGCCGACTTCGAGCTTCCCGACCAAACCGGAACTACCCGCCGGCTGACCACGCTGCTGGCCGACGGGCCGGTGGTGCTGTTCTTCTATCCCGCCGCGAGCACGCCGGGGTGCACGCGGGAGGCCTGTCACTTCCGCGACGTCGCGGGCGAATTCGCCGCTGTGGGCGCGTCGCGAGTCGGTATCAGCATTGACTCGGTGGACAAGCAGGCCAAGTTCGCCGACAGCCACGGGTTCGACTATCCGCTGCTGGCCGACACCGACGGAGCGGTTGCCAGCGCCTTCGGAGTCAAGCGTGGCCTGCTCGGGAAGCTGATGCCCGTCAAGCGGACGACATTTGTCATCGACACCGACCACACGGTGCTCGACGTGATCGGCAGCGAGTTCAATTTCAACTCCCACGCCGACAAGGCGCTCACTACGCTGCGGGCGCGGTCGTCGGCGTAGCTGACAACTTCGCTGTTTTGGCCCACCTCAATGGGTCGAGTCCTATCCTTTCTCAGGTGGCGTACGTTGCCTCGCGTAAAGCGGCTGTTTACCTCGCATTAATGCTCTTCCTTGTCGGATGCTCGTCGTCGCCTCGCTACTCCGCTCCGGCAGAGTTCACGGTCAGCACCGACGCGGTCGCGCAGCTCGTCCGTGACGCTGTCGCCGCGGATCGATGGGCCGCGCAGCTCGAGGGCTCCCCCAACGTGAACTGCACCGGCCGGACGAGTTGCACAATCGGCTACACGGTTCAAGAGGCTATTGGCGCGATTTTCCACAAGGAACACGCCGCGGATGAGCAGTTGGTTGTCCCGACCGCCCAGATGTGGAAAGCCATGTTCACCGATGCACAGTTTCAGAACGGCACCATCACCATTCAGGGTCCGGTGAGCACGGCCGCCGGAAAGACCGAACTGGCAACCTACTTCTCCCTCGCCTGTGACCGTGCCGTCGCCTCGAAAATCAACTGGGACACAGTGGATGGTCACGACATCCGTACCCAATGCGACTACAAGCCGCAGACCAAGGGCTTGCCCGGCTACGGCTAGTCGACGCCGGCTGAAGACCGTCGGCGGTGAAGTGGCTCGCATGCACGGGTCACCTTTGTAGCATCCACACCGACCACCAGAACAGGATTCAGCCTTGCCAACCGGCAGCGGCTTGACATAGGAGAAACCCATGCCGCTGACCGATGGCCTCAAAGAAGGTGACGTGTTCGCCGGTTACACGATCCTGCGGCTGCTGGGAACCGGGGGCATGGGTGAGGTGTTTCTCGTGCAGCATCCGCGGCTGCCGCGCCGCGACGCCCTGAAGATCCTTCCAGCCAAGCTGACATCCGATGCCGAGTACCGGCAACGTTTCAGCCGGGAAGCCGACCTGGCTGCGACCCTGTCCCATCCGAACATCGTTGGCGTTTACGACCGCGGTGAGTTCGAGGGACAGCTGTGGATCTCGATGGAGTACGTGGAGGGAACAGACGCGGCCGATCTGCTGAGAAGCCGCTACCAATCCGGGATGCCGCATGAGGAGGTGCTCGAGATCGTCACCGCGGTGGCCGACGCTTTAGATTACGCCCACTCGCGCGGATTGCTGCATCGCGATGTCAAACCAGCCAACATCCTGATCGACACGTCGTCGGCGCGGCGGCGGATAAAACTCGCTGATTTCGGAATCGCCCGCCAGCTCGATGAGATCAGTGGTCTCACCGCAACCAACATGATGATCGGCACCACGGCGTACAGCGCGCCCGAGCAGCTCCAAGGTCTGGACCTCGACGGACGAGCGGACGAATATGCATTGAGCTGCACGGCTTTTCACCTGCTGACCGGATCGGCACCGTTTCAGCATACGAATCCGGCGGTCGTGATCACCGCGCACCTGTCGGCGCCGCGCCCGCTGATTGCTGAGCGGCGGCCCGAGTTGTCGGACCTCAACGACGTTCTCGCACGGGCGATGGCGAAGGATGCCGCTGAGCGATACCCGACCTGCTCGGATTTCACGACCGCGCTGGCCGGTGAGCAAGCCCACACCGTTCTGGCTGCGGCGCCGGCGCCCGTTGCGACGGAGCCGCCGACGACCGCCTTGCCCGCCACGCGGGACCGCCGGATCCGGCCGGCTACCTTGATCACCGGCATTGCCGCGGTCGTGCTCGTTGCGGTGGCCGCTGTCATCGGTGAGCAGCTACTACATCGGCAGTCAGGTCACCCCAGCGCCGCCGCGCCGTCGGTATCGGTGGCACCGAGCAGCACCGGCACCCAGACATCGGCACCCGCAGCTGCGCCGATTCAGCTGTCCCGGTACATCACCGACCAGTCGGGTGTGTTGATACCTGCAGGCCGCGTCGCGCTGGAACGGGCCATCGACCGGCTCGCCGCCCAGCGCGGCGTGCATCTATGGGTGGTGTTTGTCAACAGCTTTACTGGTCTCAAGCCCGCCAAATGGGCCGAGGACACCATGCAGGGCAACGGATTTACCGATTCCGACGCTCTGCTTGCGGTCGCGACCGACGACCGCCACTTCTCCTTCCGGGTGCCTGCCGCGGTGACCAATGGGACGTCGATCAACGTCGAGACGATCCGGCGAGACCGCATCGAGCCGGCAGTGAGCCGCGGCGAATGGAGTCGCGCGGGAATCGCTGCAGCCAGCGGATTGGAAACGCCGGGCGGTTAGAGGGCGTTGCGGCTTAACGTATCTCCGCTCATTTGCGGTCGGCGGCCGGGGCGACGCGGGCCAGCCCGCGAAGAATCCAGGGTGTCCGTCTGGCCAGAATCTCCACGGCGCGGTCCGAGCGGCGCATCGCGGTCCGACGGTCGGGGGTCGGCATCGATGCCAGCTCTGCCTCGGCCGATCCCCTCCGCGCGCCGTGGCGATCCACCGCCAGCAGTTGCCAGGTGCCGGGAACGCCGCGCAGCTCAACGCTGCCGCGGTCCTGAAAGCCGGTGCCCGAGCCGACGACCAGGTCGCGCACGGTGCGGGAGACGAGGATGTCGCCCCCGCCGGCCTGGCTGCAGATCCGCGCCGCGATGTGTACGGCAATGCCGCCGATGTCGGCGGCGAGCAGTTCGCATTCGCCGGTGTGAATGCCGGCGCGGATCTCGACGCCAAGCGTCTCAGCATCGGCACGCAAGGCCTCCGCGCACCGGATGGCCTGCGTCGGCCCGTCGAACGTGGCGAGATACCCGTCGCCAGTGCTCTTGACCACCGTACCGCCGAAACGCTCAGCGAGGTCGGCGGTGATCTCACCGAAGCGGTGCAGCACTGCCCGCCAGCGCTCATCGCCGGTCGACGCCGCGCGTTGCGTCGACGCGACGATATCGGTGAATAGCACGGTACGCAGGGCGCGATGGGACTGCGTCGGCGCGGCACGGCTGCCGGTGAGGAACTCCTCGATCTCGGTCAGGATCTTGTCGGGCTCGGTGAACCAGGGCGCGTGGTCCGCGCCGTCAACCTCGAGATAGCGCGCGCCGGGAATATGGTCGGCTAGGTACCGGCCGAACTGCACCGGAACGGTGTCCTCGCGAGCATGGATGACCAGGGTGGGCGCCGTGAGTGTCGGCAAGATGGGCCGCACGTCGATCCGCAGGTTCGATTCGACCGACGCGCGGAACATGCCCGGGCTCGCACACATGCGTTCGAACATGGCGAGCTGACGTATCGACCGGACCGACGGGAACATCAACTTGACTGCTTCGCCGCTGCCCCACGCCGAGCGTGCGGCGCGGCCGATTTCCTGCAAGTGGGCGATCTGCTTCGTCGACGGCGTGTACTTGTCACCCAGTTCGGCCAGGAGAGGCGCCCGCAACTCGGCCGGTTCTCGATCTGATTCGGCCCAGCCACCGTTTGCCGCGAACGCCAACGAGCCGTAGAGGATCAGCGCCCGCGTTCGCTCCGGTCGTTTCGCCGCAAACACGATGGCCTGTGGGCCGCCCTCGCTCATACCGAAGAGGACGGGCTTTTGGAAGCCTACGGCGTCCATGACGGCCTCGATCTCGTCCGCTCGCTCTTCGATCAAACGGACTTTCGGGATCGGGTCTGAGAGTCCGACGCCGGCTTTGTCGAACATGAGTACTCGGCAGAACGTGGCGAGCTGGTCGAAGAACGACTTGAATTCGGGCATGGTCCAGAACAGTTCGACGTGGAAGACCATCGGCCCGACGAGGACGAGCTCGATCGGCCCGTCGCCGAACACCTGATAGGCCAGGCTAAGATCGCCGCACCTGGCGTATGAGGTTTCCGCCACTGCATGAGCGTACTCCGGCCGGACGCCCTAAGGCGACGACCAACGGAACGTCATCAATGTCGAGACGATCCCGTCGAGATCGGACCGCGCAGACAGTAACCCGCGGCGATTGAAGCCGCACCGGGAATCACCGCCTGTAGGCATCGTCTTGCGTCGCAGGGCATTTCACCCCTGGCTGACGAGCATAGTCCGGTCCGCTCCGGCCAGGCCCACCAGCCATGGCGGGCAGCTGTTCATCAGTGCGTCGCCCGACATGGTTCCTCCCGACGCCGTCGGCCCCAGCCGAGCACCTCGATCGGTACCCTCACTGCGTTCTGCCGGTTCGTCTAGTGGTTTTGGCGCCCACGCCCGCAGTGGCCGGCGACCGCATCGCGACACGCGACAAGAAGCTCGCTGAAGACTGGTCGTTCACCGAATACCGGGTGCCCGCGCGCCGGGCAGCTAAAAGGGCGGCGGTATGTTGCGTTCGGCGACGTGGGCAGCGTTGAGGGCGCGTTCGGCGTCGATGCGGTGAGCGCGATCTTGTTCGCGTGTTCGTCGGCGCTGGGGCATCATGAGTCCGCGATTGCCGGACGACCGGAAACACTTTGCAACAGAGGGTAATCGGCCGGTGGGTGGACAGAGGGCCGGAAATAAAGCCGACTGCCCGGACGAGTTGTGTACGACTGGCCGCTCGGCGAGGTCCAGACGACAGTGCCGTCAGGGTGTTGTTCGTCGCACCACCCCGTCCAAAAAGTCTTGAGAAGATGATGGTAGCGACTGGCCGACGTACGTTTTAGACGAGTTCCTGCCCAGTCGGGTTGCTGCGAGCCGGAGGGAGCGCGAGCAGCTCGTCTCTTTTCAGGATTGCGGTTCTGGTCCTCGCGAAATCAGTTCTTCCGCCACTAAGGCAAGCCGGGTGTTGGAGTCCTGCGAAAGACTTCTCAGTAGCTCGAATGCGCGGACCGCATCGACGTCGAACCGTTCCATGATGATGCCCTTGGCTTGACCAATGATGTCTCTGCTTGCCAACGCGGATTGAAATTGGAGTCGTTCATCGTCAGCAATCAGCGCGACTGCCGCGTGAGTGGCGAGCATCGCGCCTACTGCTTCATTCTCGGCGGTGAAGACATCAGGCTTGATTCCGAAAAGGTTCAAGGCTCCCATGCGGGCGTTGTGGGTGTAAAGCTGGAACGACATCAGGCTGTGGACACCGGCTGCAACCGCCGCCTTCGCGAAGCTTGGCCACCGCGCATCTTCGCGCAAGTCATTAGACATAACCATCGGATTGCCGATTGCGGCGTCCAGGCACGGTCCCTCGCGGAAACGCTTCTGAAAATCATCTATCTCAACTGCGAGCTTTGAAGTTGCCGCTATCGACTTGAAAAGGTCAGGACCCGCGACCAGTAGTACGTCCGCAGATTCCACACCGTCAATCAGGTCAACGGAACTCGCCGTCACACCGCGCAAAGTGACATCGATTTCAGTCGGGCGGGCGAATTGCTTGGTTAGTTCGTGCATGGCGCGCCGGAGGACCTCGGCGTACTCGCGGTCGTCCATGTTGGGACCTGCCATTGAGTGTGAAGCGAAGCGGGCCAGAGAAGAATAATCAAAAGGTCCGTCGGGAACCTTAAGCGACTGGATGAACCGCGCGCGCGACGGCGGTAGCCATCCCTACGCGTATCCCACGTTACTCGCCTATACATCGATGCAGGCACAGGCCAGTTAAGTCTGGCCTGGCGACGACACCAGAGAAGGTCAACGGCCCATCCGGTTAGCGATTTGAGAAAGTACACTTCAGCCAAAGGATCCCAATAGCCCGGCCTTTCAACCCGGCTGTTCCCTAGGTCGTCAAGAATTGACGCATCGCGGGTAGTTGATCGGCGCGGAACTGCCGCACGACTAAGGTTTGTGGTCCGACGACGTCGAATCCATGGAAGCCACCGGGGACGATCCGGAGCTGTGTCGGCACTCCGGCTGCGCGCAGCCGGTTGGCGTAGCTGACACATTCATCGTGAAAGAGATCTGCAGTGCCAACACCGATCCAGATCGGCGGTAGATCCGACAAGTCGTCGCGGCGTGCCGGTGCTGCGTAGGCGCTCACGCCGTCCGCTCCTGGTTCACGACCTAGGTAAGACTGCCAGCCGAACGAATTGTTTTGCGGTGTTTAACCTCTCGCTGCGGTGGCGGTCGATCGTCGAACCGTTCGATCGTCGAGCATGGGGTAACTGAGGATCTGCCCAGCCAAGCTGACCAAGCCCGCGTCCGCCCAGCGCAAGCTGACCGCCGCAGCCAGACCACCACCAGCTGATTTGCCGACGACCAGAATCCGCTGTGGATCGATGTCGTCACGAGCGGCCAGCCATAGCAGGGCGACGTAGCAGTCGTCGATCGCCGCGGGGTAAGGATGCTCGGGGGCGAGTCGATACTCGACGCTGACCGCCAGGGCACCCAGATGCGCGGCCATCCTCCGCACAGCGCGGTCATTCATAGGACTTCTGAGACAGGAAGGACCACAACGACCACGCCCAACCCCGAGTGCGGAGCGCTTGGTCTTTCACGTTGCCTCGGTCGGACCGACCCTGCAGCCTCGCGCGCCCGCCGTGCGGGGCATCACCCCGCCGACAGTTTCACCACCCGCTTGTTGGGAGGGTCGGTGACGTACAAGTTGCCGGCGCTGTCCACCCCCACAGCCCTGGGTTCGATGAGCCCGGTGAACGGCAGCACCGTCGGCGTGTTCGAGGCCGCCGCCAGTCTCAGCACCCGGTGGTTGAAAGCGTCGGCGACGTAGAGGTCACCGGCGCGGTCCACCGCCACACCTAGGGGGCCGCTGAGGCCGGTGAAGGGCAGCACGGTCTGGGTGCTCGACCCGGCCGCCAGTTTCAGCACCCGGCTGTTGACAAAGTCGGTGACGTAGAGGTCACCGGCGCTGTTCACCGCCACACCGCCGAGCGTGGTTGAGAGGCCGGTGAACGGCAGCTCG
This sequence comes from uncultured Actinomycetota bacterium, assembly GCA_963795995.1. Taxonomy (GTDB): domain Bacteria; phylum Actinomycetota; class Actinomycetes; order Mycobacteriales; family Mycobacteriaceae; genus Mycobacterium. The sequence goes on along the minus strand of CAWCJY010000010.1, from coordinate 1,340,035 downwards.
GTCTGGGTGCTCGATCCGGCCGCCAATTTCACCACCCGGCCGCTGTAGGCAGGGTTGCCGAGGTCGGCGACATAGAGGTTGCCGCCGGTGTCTACCGCCACACCCTCGGGGGTGTTGAGGCCGGTGAACGGCAGCACGGTCTGGGTGGCCGAGCCCGCCGCCAGTTTCAGCACCCGATCATTGCCGTCGGCGACATAGAGGTTGCCGGCGGTGTCCACCGCCACAGCCCTGGGACCGGCCAGGCCGGTGAAGTCCAGCTCGACAGGGGTGCTCGATCCGGCCAGCAGTTTCAGCACCTGATTGTGATTCTTGGGATTGTCGGTGCAGGCAGGGCAGGCAGGCACGGTGACGTATAGGTTGCCGGCGGTGTCCACCGCCACAAAGGAATCGGCGTATAGGCCGGTGAACGGCAGGGCGGTTTGCACGCGAGGCGCTGCAGGCTGCGGTCGTAGCAGGTAGCCGATGATGCCGGCGGCCGCAATGACGGCCACGGTCAACAGGGCAGCCGGAATCACGATGGCCTTTCGGCGCCACCACCGGTGCCGTGGCGGGGTGTGGTTGTCCACCGGCTCACCGTATGTCGTCCGCCACTGCACTCAGGGCAAATGAGCCCCTTAAGCGGTGAATTGATGCATCGGAGTTCGGTGCGACCCTTTGCGAAGGAATGAGGTCGGGTTGATCGCTAGAACGGCGGCGGATCGGCGTCGGCCTTCGGTGGTGCGGGCCCGAAGTAGCTCATGCGTTGAGCCCGGCGTGCGAGGCGGGCCGGATGAGTCAGTCCGCGCGGGTACGCCACGGTGTGGATGCTCCTATGCTGAATCGCCCCGGTGAGTCCGGAGACTCCGGACATGCCGGGGCGATTCACAAGCGCGCACGTTTACGTGAGGCAACGAATCCCCCTTCGCGCCCATCTTGACATGAGGCAACATGCGACATGAGTGCCACCAGCGGGCCGCCCGGGGATAACTTTTCACCCGCCGGCGCCGAAGACACTCCAGTCCTCAACAGCGCGTCGGCGTCGAACTAATTCACCTCAGCAGCACCGAGTCACCGTGGCAAATCCAGCCGCAATGAGAAACGCCCGGCCCCAAACAGGCAGCCCGTGCGGCGGCAGGTCAGTCTGCCGGCGCCCCTAAGGCCCTTCCGGCTCCAGCAGGACGGCGGCGTCGAAACAACTGTGATCGCCGGTATGGCAGGCGCCGCCGACCTGATCCACCTCCAGCAGCACCACGTCGCCGTCGCAGTCCAGGCGCACCGAATGGACATACTGGGTGTGCCCCGAGGTCGCGCCTTTGACCCACTGTTCGCCGCGGGAGCGCGAGAAGTAGGTGGCTTCGCGGGTTGTCAGGGTGCGCGCCAGCGCCGCATCGTCCATCCAGGCGACCATCAACACCTCGCCGCTACCCCGCTCCTGCGCGACGGCGGTGAACAACCCGTCAGCGTTGCGTTTCAGGCGGGCGGCGATATCCGGGTCCAGTGTCATCGCACGCTGATTCCGGCCGCGGCCAACGCGGCTTTGACCTGCCTGATCGTCAACTCCCGGAAATGAAACACGCTGGCCGCCAACACCGCATCGGCACCCGCAACCACGGCCGGAGCGAAGTCATCAACTCTGCCCGCGCCTCCGCTGGCGATTACCGGCACCGTCACCGCCGCGCGGACGGCGCGCAACATCGGCAGATCGAAACCGCCCTTGGTGCCGTCGGCGTCCATCGAATTCAGCAGTATCTCGCCGACTCCCAACTCCGTGCCACGGACCGCCCACTCGACGGCGTCGATACCGGTGCCTCGGCGCCCGCCGTGGGTGGTGACCTCCCACCCCGACGGTGTCGGCACGCAGCCGGGCGGCACGGTCCGGGCGTCCACCGACAGCACAATGCACTGGGAGCCGAATTGCCGCGCCATATCGGCCAATAACTCGGGGCACGCGATCGCGGCAGTGTTCACCGACACCTTGTCCGCTCCGGCCCGCAGCAACCCATCGACGTCAGCCACGGTGCGCACGCCGCCGCCCACGGTGAGCGGAATGAAAACCTGCTCGGCGGTGCGGCGTACCACCTCGAGCATGGTGGCGCGGGCCGCCGACGACGCGGTCACGTCCAGGAAGGTCAGTTCGTCGGCGCCCTCGACGTCGTAGGCAGCGGCAAGTTCGACGGGATCACCGGCGTCCCGCAGATTCACGAAGTTGACTCCCTTCACCACCCGGCCGGCATCGACGTCCAAGCATGGAATCACCCGTACTGCAACACCATTGATCAATGACATCTCAGTACCGTTCCGGGCCGCCGGTGCTGCGCAGGATGTCGAGCATCTGATCGTGCACACCGGGCGCCGCGGCCAACGCCGAACGCGCGTCAGGCGTCCACGGCTCACCCGCGAGATTCGTGACGATGCCACCAGCGGCGCGAACCAGCGCCACCCCGGCGGCATGATCCCACACGTGGTCGCCGAAACTGAGGGCGCCACCCAGAATTCCATCGGCGACGTAAGCCAGGTCGACACCGGTCGCGCCGTGCATACGCAGGCGCGACGACACCCGGCTCAGATTCGCCACTACCGCCATTCGGTAGCGCCCCGGGAACCGGCCCCGCGAGTCCGCGTTGAAGGTGCCGACACCGATGATGGAATCAGCCAGGTCACCGGCTGCCAGCGGCTGCTGCGGTACCCCATTCTTCAGCAGCGGACCACCGAGAACCGCGGTGTAGCGCTGGCCCGTGAAGGGCAGCCACGTCAGCCCGGCCACCGGTTCACCGTGGTGCAGTAAGCCCAGCAGGATCCCGGCCATCGGCGAGCCGGCGGCGTAGTTGAACGTTCCATCCACCGGGTCCAGCACCCATACCCACGGCGAGTCGAGCTCTGGGCCGCCGAATTCCTCGCCGTGCACTTCGATTCCGGTCGCTTTCGCCAGCGCGTCGACGACCTGACGCTCGATCGCCAGATCGACCTTGGTGGCGAAGTCATTGCCTGTCTTGGCGATCGCCGAATCGGCGCGATGCCCGTTGACGAAGGGCTCGCTCGCCGCGTCCAGGATTGCCGACGCCTCGCCCACCAGGGCGTTCAGATCTGCCGGATCGGGCACCGTCCCGCCCTACCCCGCCACCGCGGCTAGCGCCTGCGGCAAGCTGAAACGTCCGGCGTAAAGCGCTTTTCCGACGATGGCACCTTCGACGCCGCTGCCGGTCAGGGCCGCGATGGCGCGCAGATCGGCGAGGCTGGAGACCCCGCCGGAGGCGATCACCGGCGCCTCGGTGCGCGCCGCGACAGCCCCCAGCAGCTTCAGGTTGGGCCCGGTCAGGGTCCCGTCTTTGGTGACGTCCGTCACCACATAACGCGAACATCCTTGCTGCTCAAGGCGTTCGAATGCTTCCCATAGATCACCGCCATCTGACTGCCACCCGCGTCCGCGCAGTCGGTCCTGCCCGTCGACGATTTGAACATCCAAGCCGATGGCGACCTTGTCACCGTGCTCGGCGACCACCTGCGCGCACCACTGCGGGTTCTCCAGTGCCGCAGTCCCCAGATTCACCCGCGTGCAACCGGTGGCCAGCGCGGCAGCCAGCGAGTCGTCGTCTCGGATGCCACCGGACAGTTCGACGTGCACGTCGAGCTTGCCGATCACCTCGGCGAGAAGTTCCCGGTTGGAGCCGCGGCCGAACGCGGCGTCGAGGTCCACCAGGTGGATCCACTCGGCGCCGTCCCGCTGCCAACCCAGCGCGGCGTCGACCGCCGAACCGTACTCGGTTTCGCTACCGGCCTGGCCCTGCAGCAAACGCACCGCCCGCCCCTCGACCACGTCGACAGCGGGCAACAAAATCAGTGACACGTCTTAAAGCCCCTCGACCCAGTTGCCCAGCAGTTCCGCCCCCGCGTCACCGCTCTTCTCGGGGTGGAACTGGGTGGCGGCCAGCGGCCCTTCCTCGACCGCGGCGAGGAAGGGTGTCTGGTGAGTAGCCCAGGTCAGCAGCGCATCCGGTCTGCCTGCCCACCCCTGGGCGGCGTACGAATGCACGAAGTAGAACCGGGTCGCGGTGTCCATTCCCTTGAACAACGCACTACCCGGTGCGGCCGCGACCACGTTCCAGCCCATGTGTGGGATCACGGGAGCGTCGATCCGGGTGACCGCACCCGGCCACTGCCCGCAGCCGAGCGATTCGACACCGAACTCGATGCCCCGCTCGAACAGGATCTGCATACCGACACAGATGCCCAGGACCGGACGACCCGCCTGCAGGCGTTCTTCGATCAACTTGTCGCCATTAATCTTTCGTAAGCCGGTCATGCACGATTCGAAGGCGCCGACGCCGGGGACCACCAGCCCGTCGGCGCTCGCGGCGGCGTCGTGATCGGCGGTCACCTCAACCGACGCCCCGACCCGCTGCAACGCACGCTGCGCCGAACGCAGGTTGCCGGAGCCGTAATCCAGAACGACGACGGATCTGGCGGTCACAAGGCACCTTTGGTCGACGGCACCCCCGACACCCGGGAGTCGGCCTCCACCGCCTGGCGCAACGCGCGGGCGACGGCCTTGTACTGGGCCTCAGTAACGTGATGCGGATCGCGGCCGTACAACACCCGCACGTGCAGCGCGATGCGGGCATTCATGGCCAGCGACTCGAACACGTGCCGGTTGACCACGGTGTGATACGGCACGGCGTTGCCGGTGATGGTGAAGTGCCGCAGATGGTCCGGCTCGCCGGTGTGCACACAATACGGCCGGCCGGACACGTCGACGGCAGCATGGGCCAGCGCCTCGTCCATCGGGATGAATGCATCCCCGAACCGGCGAATGCCCTTCTTGTCGCCCAGCGCCTGCCCCAACGCCTGACCGAGCACGATCGCGGTGTCCTCGATCGTGTGGTGTGCCTCGATCTGCACGTCACCCTTAGCGCGCACGGTCAAATCGAAGCTGGCGTGACTGCCCAGCGCCGTTAGCATGTGGTCGTAGAACGGTACCCCGGTGTCGACGTCGACCTCGCCGCCGCCGTCCAGATCGAGTTCGACGACGATGTCGCATTCTTTGGTGGTGCGCTCAACGCGGGCGCGGCGGCCGGTGGTCATGATGCTCCTAGGGGCTGGGCCAGGTCGGTGGCGGCGACTCGGGCGCTGGCCGCCAACAACGCGTCGTTCTCCTCGGCCAGGCCGGTGGTGGCGCGCAGATAGCCGGCGATGCCGACGTCGCGGATCAGCACGCCGGCGTCCAGGTAGCGCTGCCAGGTAGCGGGCGCGTCGGCGAATCGCCCGAATAGCACGAAATTGGCGTCGCTTGCGATCACGTCGAATCCCATCTCGGTCAGCGCCGCGCCCACCCGGTCGCGTTCGCCGATCAGCATCGCCACACTGCCGAGTGTGTCGTCGGCGTGCCGCAGCGCTGCGCGGGCGGCTGCCTGGGTAAGGGACGACAAGTGATACGGCAGCCGCACCAGCAGCATCGCGTCGATCAGGGCCGGGGTGGCGACCAGGTAGCCAAGTCTGCCGCCGGCGAACGCGAACGCCTTGCTCATCGTGCGGGTGACGACAAGCTTCGTCGGGTAGTCCGACACCAGCGCCACAGCGCTTGGCTGCGAAGAGAATTCGGCGTAGGCCTCGTCGACGATCAGGATGCCCGGCACCGCATCGAGCAGCCGCCGCAGCTCGGGGAGCGGAACACTTTGTCCCGACGGGTTGTTCGGGCTGGCAACGAACACCACGTCGGGCCGGCGCTCGGTGATGGCCGCAACGGCGGCGTCCACGTCGAGGCTGAAGTCGTCGGCCCGAAGGGTCTGGATCCATTCGGTGTGCGTGCCGTCGGAAATGATCGGGTGCATCGAATACGACGGGACGAAACCGATCGCGCGGCGTCCCGGCCCACCGAAGGCTTGCAGCAACTGCTGCAGAATCTCGTTGGAGCCATTGGCAGCCCAAATGTTTTCGACGCCGAACGGCACCGCGGTCTGGGTGGTCAGATATGCGGCGAGGTCACCGCGCACGGCAACCGCGTCGCGGTCGGGATAGCGGTGCAGATCGGCCGCGGCGTCACGTACCGATGCGACGACGTCGTCGACCAGCGCCTTGGTCGGCGGGTGCGGGTTCTCATTGGTGTTGAGCCGCACCGGCGCCGACAGTTGCGGTGCGCCGTAGGGCGACTTGTCGCGCAGGTCGTCACGCAGCGGCAGCTCGGCAAGCGTGACCCGCGGCTGCGGCCGCGTCATCGCTCGAACCTCCGTCGGATCGCCTCGCCGTGTGACGGCAAGTCTTCAGCATTCGCCAGTGTGATCACGTGGCCGGCAACGTCTTTGAGCGCGGCTTCGGTGTAGTCGACCACGTGGATCCCGCGCAGGAAGGTCTGCACCGATAACCCGCTGGAGTGCCGGGCGCTGCCTGCCGTGGGCAATACGTGATTCGAGCCCGCGCAGTAGTCGCCCAGACTGACCGGCGACCACGGGCCGACGAAAATAGCACCGGCTGAACGGATCCGCGCTGCAACCTGAGCGGCGTTCACGGTCTGGATTTCCAGGTGCTCGGCGGCGTACGCATTGACCGTGCCGATACCGGCGTCGAGATCGTCGACCAGGATGATCGCCGACTGGCGTCCGCCCAGCGCGGCCGTCACCCGCTCGCGGTGCACGGTGGTCGGCAGCTGGCGGGCCAGTTCGGCGTCGGCGGCGTCGGCCAATTCGACGCTGGGGGTCACCAGGACGCTGGCAGCCAGCTCGTCGTGCTCAGCCTGACTGATCAGGTCGGCGGCCACCTGCGCGGGGTCGGCGGTGTGGTCGGCGAGGATCGCGATTTCGGTCGGCCCGGCTTCGGCGTCGATACCAACCCGGGAGCGGCACAGCCGCTTGGCAGCGGTCACGTAGATGTTGCCCGGCCCCGTGATCATGTCGACGGGGGCCAATTCGGTGCCGTCACTGTCGGTGCCGCCATAGGCCAGCAACGCGACGGCCTGGGCACCGCCCACCGCCCAGACCTCGTCGACACCGAGCAACCGGGCAGCGGCCAGGATCGTCGGATGCGGCAGGCCCCCGAACTGTGCCTGCGGCGGGCTGGCCAGCACCAGCGACTGCACGCCGGCGGCCTGCGCCGGCACCACGTTCATCACCACACTGGACGGGTAGACCGCGTTCCCGCCCGGCACGTACAAGCCCACCCGATCCACGGGTATCCACCGCTCGGTGACCGTGGCGCCCGGGCCCAGCGTGGTCGTGACGTCAGCCCGGCGCTGGTCGGCGTGCACCGCGCGAGCGCGCTCGACCGCCACCTGCAACGCGGCCAGCACGTCGCCGTTCAGTTCGGATAGGGCACGGTCCAGCTCGGCGGCCGGCACCCGCACCGCGGGCGGTCGCACCCCGTCGAACGATGCGCCGAAGTCCAGCGCGGCCGGCGCACCCCGTTCGGAGACCGCGTCGACGATCGGGCGCACCGTCGGCAGCACCGCATCCACGTCGGAGGCACCCCGGGGCAGCACGGCCCGCAGCCGGGCAGCGGACAACGCTGCACCGCGCAGGTCGATACGGGCCACGACGTTCACGCTGCCCATTGTCCCAGGCAGTTCAACCGGTTTTCGACCGGTACAGTGACGGCAAATCCGGATTTTGCGAATGGAGCTGCCATGTCCGCGACAGATCGTCCCAACAGCGCCCCGGACCTGCCGAGGATTTTCCCGCCGTGGTTCGATCGGCTGCAGGTCAAGTACATGAATCCGGCGCTCAAACCGTTGGCGCGGTATCTGCCGGGCGCCTCGGTCATCACCCACCGCGGCCGCAAGTCCGGCAAAGCCTACGAGACGATCGTGGCCGCCTTCCGGAAAGGCAATGTGCTGGCGATCGCACTCGGTCACGGCGAGACCGACTGGATGAAAAACGTGCTGGCGGCCGGCGAGGCCGACGTGCGCTTCATCCGCAAGACCGTGCACATCACCAATCCGCGGATTCTGCCGGCCGGCTCCCCCGCCGACGGGCTGCCCTGGCTGGCGCGGGCGCAGATCCGCCGAGTCGCCGTTTTGGTCGCCGACATCGCTTGACTTCCGAGGTCTAAACCCGAGTGAAGACGGTTTTGCCGGTCATCGCCGGCCAGACCGAGGGGGCTTCCTCCCAGGCAGCGACGCGGTCGACGACGGGCGAGAGGTCGCAGTTGTCGGCGAGCAGTCCCAGGATTTCCGGGATGGCGGCACGCGCACTGACCCGCCCGGTGACGAACCGGACGCCGCGGGTGTACATCGACAGCAACGGCAAGTCGACAGTGCGCTGGACGTAGACCCCGGTGTCGGTGCAGACCCCGTCGGGCCAGGTTGCACGCAGCGCCGCAGCGAGTTTCGCCGGCTCGGCCGACGTGTGCACGGTGACGGGGTAGGGATCCCAGGCCTTGTCCGGCTTGTCGAGGTCATGCACGACGGCATGGAGTTTCTCCGCGGCGGCGAGCCGGTTGGCGTCGGTGTCGACATAATCGACGCGATAACCGAGCGCAGCTGCGAACGCGGCCGCATACAGCCCAATCGACAGCCGTCCGACCACCAGGACGCGGCGATCGACCGGGTCCAGATCGGCCAGCTCTGCTTGATAGGGCCCCACCGCTCGCCAGCCGTCGGGAATGTTGTCCGAGAGCGACGCGATCGAGACGGGGTCGACAGATCCTGGGACCGCCAGCAACATGGCGTCGGCGTAGGGCACCAGCACCAGATCGGACATGAAACCCCCGCCGTCGAGGCCGGCCAGCGGCGCCATTCCGTACATCGCCATCAGTGGCAGCGACGCGCATGAACCCGTCACGCCGCGGCGGCACTGGCCACACCTGCCGCAGCTGATCTGGAACGGCACGATCACCCGGTCCCCCACCCGGACGGTGGAGACATCGTCGCCCACCGCGACGACTTCGGCCAGCCCCTCGTGCCCGACCGCATGCCCGGGCGGCATCGGCAGTCGGCCCTGCACCACCGCGACGTCGAGGTCGCAGCACGCTACCGCCACCGGGCGTACCAGGGCCTGTTCCGGTCTGGTGATCGGCGGTTCGGCCACCTCTCGCCACGCATAGCGCCCGGCCTCGGCCATAGTGAGTTGCCGCATGGCCACATTCTTGAACGCTTACTCAAGTAGTGCAAGTATGGTGGGTTTCTGTGGCCAGACCTGACCGCAGCCGCACCGCGCTGATCGAAACCGCCGCTACCCTGTTCCGCCGGCAGGGCTATGCCGCGACCGGACTCAGCCAGATCCTCGGCAAAGCCCAAGCGAAACCCGGGTCGCTCTATCACCACTTTCCGCGCGGCAAGCAACAACTGGCAGTGGCAGTCGTCGAAGCCGCCGGATCGAGCATCGAACGACTGTTGCGCAAATTTCTTGCCAGCGACCTGCCGGTCGCCGACATCGTCGACCGGTGGATCGACTTGCTGATCGCCGGGCTGGCCAGCGACGAACGGGACGGCTGCCCCATCGAGCCGATCGCCACCGAGTCGGTGCACGCCAGCCCGCCGATACGCGACGCGTCCGCGCTGGCGTTCAAGTCTTGGTGCGCAGCGATCAGCGACCGGTTACGTGCCGACGGCTGGCCAGCGCCGGACGCCAAAGTCGTAGCCAGTGCGGTGATCTCACTGATCGAGGGGGCGCTGATCCTCTCGCGCATCGCAGGCGACACCAGAGCGCTCGATGCGGCCAGGGTCGCGGCACGCGCGCTGCTGCGTTCACAGCGCCGAAATCGGCGCCAGCGTCGAAATATGCCGGGGTGAGTCAAGTGGTTAGTGCAACAACGTGGGTTTTCGGTTGAACTCGTGGGTTTGGTGTGGGTCGTTGAGCGCCGTGCGGTCGGGCGGGCAGGGGGCCGTGCGCCTGCCCATGCCGGTGCGCGGTCAGGGGCCGTAGAGGCTTCGGGGTCAAGGGGCGGGCCAGGGGTCCGTCGCGCAGCGATCGCGACAGCGACCCTTGAGGCCGGAGGGGCGGCCCCATAGCCTGGCGCGGCGCTCAACCCGAGCAGGTCAGTGGCGCTGAAGCCGCCTCCATTGGTGTCATATGCCCCAGTGCTAGGCGGCGGCTTGGTCAAGTAGGGCTGCCAGACGCTGACCTGGTGTGTCCAGGCCAAGGGTGGGCCGCGGGCGGCGGTTGAGGGTGTCTTGGATGCGTTTGAGATCTGTCTTGGTGTAAGCGCTTAAGTCACTGCCCTTTTCGAACCAAAACCGCAGCAGCCGGTTGGTGTTCTCGTTGCTGCCGCGCTGCCACGGGGAGTGCGGATCGCAGAAATACACCGGCATCTGCAGCTGTAACTGAATCCGGCGCCAGCTGGCCATCTCACTGCCGCGGTCCCAGGTAATGGACCGCCGCAGATGGTCAGGAAGCTCTCGCATGGCCTCGATCATCGCCGCCGCGACCGTCTCAGCAGTGCGATCGCCGGTTAGATGCAGCAGCATCGTAAAGCGGGTGGCACGCTCGACCAAGGTGCCGATCGCGCTGTTGTGGGGCCCGACGATCAAGTCACCTTCCCAATGCCCAGGCACCGCCCGGTCATCGGCTTCAGGCGGACGCTCGGCGATCCTGAATTCCTCGCCACTGCTAAACACCCCACGGCGAGTGTTGGCGCCGCGATGTTTACGTACCGCCCGTCTGGTGGACAGGCATTTATGCAAATCAGCACGCAGACTGCCACGAGGCTGCACATACAAGCACTGATAGATGGTTTCGTGGCTCACCCGGTAAAGCCTGTCATCGCCGCAATCGCGCGCCAACACCTCAGCGATGAGTTTGGGGCTCCATCCCTGGTCCATCCAGGCCTCGATGGCCGCACACAACGGATTGTCGACCAGCTTGAATCCCTTGGGCCGGCGGGCTCGTTGAGCCGCCCGAGCATGGGCCATCAACGCGTGATAATCCCCGTCGGCATTGCGGTTGCGGCGCACCTCACGCCAGATGACGGTCCGGTCGCGACCGAGCTGACCGGCAATCTCAGCAAAGCTCAGGCCCGCGTCTAGCCCGCGCATGATCATCACCCGCTCATCGAGGCTCAGCCGATGGCCATGCCCTCCGGGCAGCGACACGTTTCCCAAATCAGCTAAACCGCCACCTTTGCCATGAACCAGCTTCATCGCTCCAGCATCGCGCCACCGGGCCCATCCCGTACCCGGCGCCACCCCCACTGCTCGCTCGGCCTGCTTCATCGACATGCCCCAGCAAACAAGGTCGAAAATCTCGCGCTTCACGGCCCGCGGCAGCGGATGTCCTCTCGGCATAACAACCTCCAAAATCACAGGACGTTGCACTGACCGTATGAATCCACCCCGGACCCGCTGCACTAACGTCGATCTCGGCACGGACGCCCTAAAAATCCAGCCCGATGTCGAGGACGCGCACCGAGTGGGTGAGCGCACCGACGGCCAGGTAGTCCACACCGGTGCCGGCATACGCCGCGGCGGTATCCAGGGTCAGCCCGCCCGACGATTCCAGCTTGGTCTCCGGCGCCCGTGCGTCACGGCGCTGCACCGCGATCTGGGTCGCCCAGACCGGAAAGTTGTCCAGCAGCACCAACTCTGGTTGTTCGCCGAGCACTTCGTCGAGCTGCTCGGTGGAATCGACTTCTACCTCGCACGGCAGTTCCGGCGCGGTTGCCCGTACCGCGCGCAGCGCCGCCACCACTGACCCCGCAGCGGCGACATGGTTGTCCTTGATCAACGCGGCATCACCGAGGCCCATCCGGTGGTTGACCCCACCCCCGACGCGGACCGCGTACTTCTGCAAGGCCCGAAGCCCCGGCAGCGTCTTGCGGGTATCGCGGATTCTCACCTTCGTGCCGCGCACCTCGTGGACCCAGGCCGCGGTCGCGGTGGCAACCCCGGACAAGTGGCAGATCAGGTTGAGCATGGTGCGTTCGGCCGTCAGCAGACCGCGGGTCTCGGCTTTTACCGTCAGCACCGGAGCGCCCGGCTGCAGTCGGGTGCCGTCCGGCACCCGGTCGAGCACCTGATAATCACCGAGCACCTCGTCGAGCACCATCAGGGCGACGTCAACACCGGCGACCACCCCGGGCTCGCGGGAAACCAGCGACGCGGTGACCACCGCACCGGCGAGCACCGTTGCCAGCGTGGTGGTGTCCGGGCCGTAGCGCAGGTCTTCGTCCAGCCCGCGGCGGATCGTGAGCCGAGCCTCGTCCACCTCGCAGGAGGAGAGCGCGGGCATCACACTGCCGCGAGCTCTTCGACTCGCACGGCGGTGTCGCTGTCGCCCAACCGAACCACGGTGCTGCGTGCCCGAGCGCAGGCAGCATCAGGGTATTCGGCGCGGTGGTGACAGCCGCGGCTCTCCTCCCGCGACAGGGCCGCGGCCGCGACGGCGCGGGCGGTGAGCGTCAAGGCCGCGTCCTCCAGATCGGCTCGGCCGGCGAGCGGGCGGCGGCCGCCCCCCGACAGCACGCCGGTCAACCGGCTCAGGCCGCCGGCGTCGCGGACCACCGAAGCGTCGCGGTTCATGGCGCGTTGCAGCGCGCCGCGCTTCAAGGCGGAACGGTCGATCAGGTCGGGCACTGTGGCGTGCACCCCGCGGGCAGCGGCCGCGTGCGCCGCCGCGGCCTCGCCTGCCCGGCCACCGACTACCAGGCCCTCCAACAAACTGTTGGACGCCAGCCTATTGGCGCCGTGCATGCCGGTCCGGGCCACCTCGCCGGCGGCGAACAGACCGGGCAGATCGGTCTGACCGTGCACATCGGTCACCACGCCGCCGCAGCTGTAATGAGCACCCGGGACCACTGGGATCGGCTCGTGGACGGGGTCGATGCCAGCAGCCCGGCAAGCGGTCGTCACGGTCGGAAAGCGGGCTGGGAAGTCTGCGATGCCACGGGCATCGAGGTAGACGCAGGCGTCACCGGTGGCCTTCAACCGCGCGTCGATGGCGGCGGCGACGACGTCACGAGGGGCCAGATCGCCCATCGGGTGCACACCGGCGGTCACCGAACAACCGTCGGCGTCGATCAGATGCGCGCCTTCGCCGCGGACGGCCTCGGTGATCAGCGGACGGCGGCCGCCGGCGTGACTGTCGAACAGCATGGTCGGGTGAAATTGGACGAACTCGATGTCGCTGACCGCCACCCCGGCCCACAGCGCCAACGCGACACCGTCTCCGGTAGAGCAGTCGGGATTGGTCGTCGCACGGTAGAGCTGGCCCAGCCCGCCGGTGGCCAGGATCACCGACGCCGCGTGCACGATCCCGAGGCCGTCGGGGCTGATGGTCAGTACACCGGTCACCGAGCCGCCGTCGTGCAGCACCCGCACCGCGGTGTGGTCGGTGCGGATTTCCAGCGCGGCGGCGGCGCGGTCGAGTGCACGCTGCACTTCGGCCCCGGTGGCGTCACCGCCGGCATGCACGATCCGTCGGCGGGTGTGCCCGCCTTCCCGGGTCAATGCCCAGTTGCCGGGCTCCGCCTCGTCGAATTGTGCTCCAGCACCCGCTAATCCGGCCACCGCGCGGTAGCCATCGGCGATGATCGAATACACCGCATCCGGGTCGCACAGACCGGCGCCGGCGGCCAGCGTGTCCGCGACATGGAGTTCGACCGAGTCGTCGTTGTGCGGCAGCACCACCGCGATACCGCCTTGGGCGTAGCGCGTGGCGGTCGTCTGCGTTCTGTGGTCGGCCTTGCTGAGCACGACGACCCGCCGGCCCGCCCGGCGGGCGGCCAAGGCAGCCGTCAAACCGGCGACCCCGGTGCCGATCACGACGACGTCAGCCCGCTGCTCCCAAGCCACCGGCGTGGTCATTCTCCGCCGCCGGGCTGTCCGACCTCGATCATCCGCTGCACGCTGCGCCGCGCCCGCCGTGATGTCTCGACGTCGACGTCGACCTCGTCGGCACCGTCGAGCAGGCAGCGCAACAACGCTGCGGGTGTGATCATCTTCATGTACCGGCACGAGGCGCGGTCGTTCACCGCGCGGAAATCTACGCCCGGCGCCGCCCGGCGCAGCTGGTAGAGCATGCCGACCTCGGTGGCGACCAGAACCTGACGGGCTTGCGTCTCATGGGCCGCGTCCAGCATGCCGCCGGTGGACAGAATCTTCACCCGGTCCGCCGGGAATGCGCCTTCGCCGGCAAGGTAGAGCGCCGAAGTGGCGCAACCACATTCGGGGTGCACATACAGCTCGGCATCCGGATGGCTGCGAGCCTGCTCGGTGAGTTCGTCGCCGTTGATGCCGGCATGAACGTGACACTCACCGGCCCAGATGTGCAGATTCGTACGCCCGGTCACGCGGCGGACATGCGCCCCGAGGAACTGGTCGGGGCAGAACAGCACGTCCCGGTCGGGGTCGATCGATGCGACGACGTCGACGGCGTTCGACGAAGTGCAGCAGATGTCGGTGAGCGCTTTCACGGCGGCGGTGGTGTTGACGTAGGAGACGACGACCGCGTCGGGGTGCTCGTCTTTCCACGCCTGCAGATCGTCGACGGTGATCGAGTCGGCCAGTGAACAGCCGGCGCGCTGGTCCGGGATCAGCACGGTCTTGTGCGGACTGAGGATTTTGGCGGTCTCGGCCATGAAATGCACGCCGCAAAACACAATCGTGTCCTCCGGCGCGTCGGCTGCCACCCGTGACAATGCCAGCGAATCACCGACATGATCGGCGACGTCCTGGATCGCCGGCAGTTGGTAGTTGTGCGCCAGGATCGTGGCGCCGCGCAGCCGCGCCAAGCGACGGATCTCAGCGGCCCATTGCTCGTCGCCTTCTACGCCGGTGTATCCCGACGCTGAGTTGACGATGTGCGCAGCCAAGTCGTCCACCAGCGTGTCCGCGGAATTAAGGGCCGTCACGGCCTTTCCTTTCGCCCAGCTGGTTTTCGACTTATAATCGAAAACATGGCTAATGGTAGCACCGCGCACGAGGTGCTCGCCGTTGTGTTCCAGGTTCGGCATCGCCAGACCGACGCGACCAAAGAGAAGCCACGCCTCAACGTGCTGCTGTGGCAACGAGCCCGAGAGCCGCAGCGCGGCGCGTGGTCACTGCCGGGCGGGCGGCTGCGTCCCGACGAAGACATGACCAGTTCGGTGCGGCGTCAACTCGCCGAAAAAGTCGACGTGCAACAACTTGCCCATCTCGAGCAGCTCGCGGTGTTCTCCGATCCCCATCGGGTACCAGGCGTTCGGATAATCGCGTCGACCTTCCTTGGCCTGGTGCCCTCCCCCGCCACGCCGGCGCTGCCGCCCGACACCCGCTGGCATCCGGTGAACGCGCTGCCGCAGATGGCGTTCGACCACGGCCCGATGATCGCTTACGCCCGCGCGCGACTGGTCGCCAAGATGTCGTATACCAATATCGGGTTTGCCCTTGCGCCAACCGAATTCGCGCTGTCGACGCTGCGCGACATTTACGGCGCTGCGCTCGGATACCAAGTCGACACCACCAACCTGCAGCGGGTGCTGGGCCGCCGCGGCGTGATCACGCAGACCGGCACGATCGCGCAGTCCGGACGCAGCGGCGGGCGGCCGGCGGCGCTGTACCGATTCACCGATTCTGCGCTGCGGGTCACCGATGAATTCGCCGCGTTGCGACCACCTGGTTCGGCGTGATCGGTCGGTCAGCCGACGACTTGCGGGCGAGCCGATTGGATTCTTAACCGACTCTTAAGCGAGAATGCCCCGATGGACTCTGGCAGCCTGGCGACCACAACCGGCGCGGACTGGATCGGTCGGCCCCCACACCATCCGTTACAGCGCAAGGCCGGGCCGGTGCTGCCGTCGAAGGATCCGTTCTACCAGCCGCCGCCCGGCTACCAGCATGCCCAGCCCGGCACCGTGCTGCGGTCCCGCGATGTCGAGCTGGCGTTTCTGGGCTGGGTACCGCAGCGCACGATCGCCACTCAACTGCTGTACCGCTCGACCGACATGTACGGCGAGCCCGAGGCGGCCGCCACCACCGTGATCCTGCCCGCGGAGGTCACGCCTGAGCATCCCTGCCCGGTGCTGTCGTATCAGTGCGCGATCGACTCGGTGACCTCCCGCTGCTTCCCGTCGTACGCCCTGCGGCGCAAGGCCAAAGCGTTGGGCTCGATGGCGCAACTGGAGTACCTGCTGATCGCCGCCGCCCTCGCTGAGGGATGGGCGGTGTCGGTGCCCGACCACGAAGGCATCAACGGGATGTGGGGCGCGCCGTACGAACCGGGCTATCGCGTCCTGGACGGGGTCCGGGCCGCGCTGAGCTCGGAACGTCTGGGGCTGTCTCCCACGGCACCCGTCGCGCTGTGGGGATATTCCGGCGGCGGCCTGGCCAGCGCGTGGGCGGCCGAACTCAGCGCCGACTACGCACCGGACCTGGATGTGGTGGGAGCCGTCCTCGGCGCACCCGTCGGCAATTTGAGCCACACCTTCCGCCGGCTGAACGGCAGCGTCATGTCAGGCCTGCCCGCAGTGATGATCGCGGCGCTGACCCATATCTACCCCGACCTGGACCGGGCGATAAAGAAACACTCCACCGAGGAAGGCCGACTGCTGCTGCAGCAGCTGGAAAAGATGACGACGGCCGCCGCGGTTGTCAAAATGGTCAAAAGAGATGTCGGTGATTTCCTCGATCAGCCGCTCGAGCAGTTTCTGACGTCGCCCGAGGTCCAGAAGGTCTTCAACAGCATCAACCTGGGCACCACCGTTCCCACTCCGCCGGTGTTGATCGTGCAGGCGGTGCACGATTACATCATCTCGGTGGACGACATCGACCACTTGGCGGACGCGTACTCCGGCGGCGGAGCCGCCGTCACCTATCACCGTGATGCGTTCAACGAGCACCTGCTGCTGCATCCGCTGTCGGCGCCGATGACATTGCGGTGGTTGCAGGACCGGTTCGCTCGTCGACCGCTGACCGATCACCTGATCCGGACGACGTTTCCGACGATGTTCAATCCGGCTACCTACATCGGGATGGCACGTCTGCTGCGGATCGCGGGGAAGGTCGTCACCGGCAGGCGGGTACACCGCCGGCCCCTGTAGGAGCCCTCAGGACGCGGCACCGCCTGACGACACGGTCACCGCGACGGGCGGCTGCGGTGCGTCGGCCGCGGGGTAGCTGCCGAGGTCGTCCTCCGGGGCCGCCGCGACCAGCAGCGCGTAAACCAGCGCGGCGGCCGAGGCCGGCAACAGCAGGGTGCAGGCGATCTGCAGCCGGTCGTGGCCGAAGAACACCGGTGGCGCCTCCCGAAAGTAATAGACCGGATTTTTCGGTGTCACCGGCGCCCGGGCCACATCGACCAGCCCGTAGCGCAGGTGCACCAGCAGTGCGCCCACTGCCACAGCGGCCGCTGCGGCGGTGACGACACCGGCCGAAAGCGCGGCGACCATCGCCGGCCCGCGATGGGCTCGCCACTGCCAGACCAGGACCGACGCCACCGTGGCCAGCACGATCAGCATTCCGAGCATGAGAAACGCCGCGACGAAGAAGTTGTCCGCCTCGTCGCCCAGGTAGTTGTGCACGAGATCACCGCTGTGCTGTAGAGCCACCACACCGTGGATCGGCGGCGCGATGACTGCCCACAGCGCACCGAGCAGCGCACCCGACGCCGACAGTGCGCCCACCACGACGGCGATCGCGCTGCGGCGTGCGACCCGTGGAGTGCCCGCAGGCTCGGGCGCGGCCGGCTCGGTCATCAGCGTTCCCCGAGCTCGGCCGAGTCCACCCGGCCGTGCCGCGAGCACTTGGCCCACCAGCCGTCCGGCCGGACTTGGACCACCATGCGTCGGCCGCACTCGGCGCAAAAACGCGGTGGCTCCAGACCCAGCTGCGCGGCAGCGGGCACCGATGTCTCGGCCTCGCCCTGGCAGCTGGCGCCGGTGTAGACGTTGTAGGCGCCCGCACCGACTGGCGCGGGCAGTTCGCGAATCATCAGCGGTTGGTTTTCTACAGGCTTGCGTTGAGTGCTTTGATCGGCATTTGCAGCTCGTCGAGCAGTTCGAGGTCCGCCTCGGCGGGGCGGCCCAGGGTGGTGAGGTAGTTGCCGACGATCACGGCGTTGATGCCGCCGAGGATGCCCCGCTTGGCGCCCAGATCACCCAACGTGATCTCCCGCCCGCCGGCGAACCGCAGCATGGCGCGCGGCAGCGTGAGCCGGAACGCGGCCACGGCTTTCAGCGCTTCGCCGGCCGGCAACACGTCCAAGTCGCCGAATGGTGTGCCCGGCCTCGGGTTGAGGAAGTTCAGCGGCACCTCGTCGGGGCCCAGCTCAGCCAGGTTCGCGGCGAACTCCGCGCGCTGCTCCAAGGTCTCCCCCATGCCGAGGATGCCGCCGCAACACACCTCCATGCCGGCGTCGCGCACCATCGACAAGGTGTCCCAGCGCTCCTCCCAGGTGTGAGTGGTGACCACGTTGGGAAAATACGACCGGGCTGTTTCGAGATTGTGGTTGTAGCGGTGCACGCCCATCGCCGAGAGCTGCTCCACCTGCTCGGCGGTCAGCATGCCCAGGGAGCAGGCGATCTGGATGTCGACTTCATCGCGGATCGCTTCGATGCCGGCCGCGACCTGGGCCAGCAACCTGTCGTCGGGCCCCCGCACCGCGGCGACGATGCAGAACTCGGTGGCGCCGGTCTTCGCGGTCTGCTTGGCCGCTTCGACCAGGCTCGGAATGTCGAGCCACGCGCTGCGCACCGGCGAAGCGAACAGCCCGGATTGCGAGCAGAAGTGGCAATCCTCGGGGCAGCCGCCGGTTTTCAGACTGATGATGCCTTCGACTTCGACGTCGGGACCACACCAGGCCATCCGCACCTCGTGCGCCAGACCGAGAAGTTCTTCAAGGCGGTCGTCGGGCAGCTGGAGCACCTGCAATACCTGCGCCTGACTCAGGCCTTCGCCACGCCCGAGCACCTGCTCGCGGGCCGACGCCACGATGTCCGGATCGGCCGTGCCGTCAGTGCCGCCGCCGGTCGTTGGCCGAGTCGCCGCCTGCGTCATCAGGTACTCCCCCGCTTCGTCCCGAAAATCGTGGTTGTGTCCGAGCGTTCAGGTTAGGGCAGCCATCGGAACCGTATTAAACGAGGTGCGCTGGCGCGCTTGAAATCGGCCGGTTGTGGTTATCCTGCGACATCCGGCTACGACCGGCCGGGGCACCAACCGACCGGAGCGTGCAAGCGAATGGGAAACCCACACGTTGAGTATTTGGCCCACCATTGGCTCATCTTGGCCGGCCCGGCGTTTCTGCCGGCGTTCGTTGTTGTGGGTGTCGTGTTGTACATCGCGGTGAAGGACCGGCGCAACGCTGACGCACCCGATCAGGTGCCGGCCGACGAGAAGCGTGATTGACGTGGTAACAATCGGGGCATATTCGGCCCGGGAGGCGACTGGATCGCTAGCCTACTTTGCAGTAAGTTGAGGTTCAGTAAACAACTGTTCTCGATCGGCCTGTAGCCGGGTAGGGAGGTGTCAACCGTGGTGTTGACGGTGGTGGCAGAATCGCCACCGGCGCGTGGCGCCGGACTCAATCAGGTGATCGGTCTCTCGATCGCCGCGATGATCATCGGTGCGGCGATGCTCGGGGTCGGCTGGGCGCACCGCACCCGCCGGATCACCTTTATCGACCGTTTCGGCGAGAAGATGGGCGAAAAGTTCGGGCGACCCGCCTGGGTGGCGCTGCCGGTGCCGGTGTTCACCACCTCGATCATCTGCGCCCTATTCGGATTCATCTGGGACGTCAGCTGGCACATCGGAAATGGCCGCGACCCCGGGCCGCTGGCCAACCCGGCGCACTACTTCATCATCATCGGCCTGTTCGGCATCTTCTTCGCCGGGATGATGTCCGTCACCCTCCCGTTCGGCAAGCCAGGGCCGGCCGCCGTGCGCATCACCCGGAACTGGTATGCACCGGTCGGTGGTGTGCTGATGGCCGGCTGTGGGCTGTACGCACTGATCGGGTTTCCGCTCGACGACATCTGGCACCGCATCTTCGGCCAGGACGTGACGCTCTGGGGGCCCACCCACCTGATGATGATCGGCGGCGCGAACTTCTCGCTGTTCGCAACGCTGCTTTTGGAATATGAAGGCCGGCGCGCGCTGGCGGAGCCGGACCAGGTCGCTGCCCTCGACCGGGATAGCAGATTCCTGGTCAAGTTCCTGCGCTACCTGTCCTGTGGCGGGTTGCTGATCGGGATGTCGGTCTACCAGATCGAATTCGACTTCGGTGTCCCGCAGTTCCGGCTGGTCTTCCAGCCGATGCTGATCGCCGCTGCGGCGACGGTCGGGTGCGTCGTCGCCCGCATGACCTTGGGCAAAGGCGCGGCAATCTTGGCGGCGCTGTTCGCGATTGCGCTGCGCGGCGGTGTCGCCCTGATAGTCGGGCCGGTCTTGGGGGCCCCGATCAACTGGTTCCCGCTCTACCTGGGACCGGCGCTGGTCGTCGAGTTGGTGGCCCTGACTTCGCTGTACCGCCGTCCGATCCTGTTCGGTGCGGTCGCCGGACTAGGTGTCGGCACCGTCGGGCTGTGGCTGGAGTCGCTGTGGATCGGCGCGGTGTACCACTACCCGTGGCCCATCACCCTCTGGCGCGAAGCGCTGCCAACGGCGGTACCGGTGGCGGTGCTGATCGGCATCTGCGCGGCGATGTTCGGGATGGTGCTGACCAGTCAGCGCCTACCCAGCAGGAATGTCGGCATCGCCGCGGTCGCGCTGACGGTGCTGGTGATCGGCGGCGTGGTGGCCAACGGACTGCACATCAACGTGCCGTCGAAGGACACCGCCACGATTAAGCTGGCCGACCTGCCCAGCAAGCCCGGCGAACGTCAGGTGTCCGCCGACGTGCAGATCAATCCACCCACTCTGGTGGGGGATCACCCGGACTGGCTGACGATTCTGTCCTGGCAGGGCAAGATGCAGAACGAGCGGGGCCTGCAGATCGACCGGCTCAAGAAGGTCGGGCCTGGCCACTACGTGTCCACCCAACCGATCCCGGTCTGGGGTGATTGGAAGACGCTGCTGCGCGTGCAAGACGGCCGGATGTTGACCGCACTGCCGATCTGGGCGCCGGCTGACCCGGCCATTCCGGTGCCGGAAATCCCGGCGCAGGCATCCATGCAGCGCCCATTCGTGCTCGAAGTCACGATCCTGCAGCGCGAACGCGACCCGGGCGTCCCGGCGTGGTTGTTCACCGCCGGCGGGATCGTGGTGCTGATCTTCACGCTGATGGTCATCACAGCGCTGACCTGGGGTGCAGGCCGGGTCAACGTTCGAGACACGGCGCCGACACAGCCCGAGGAAGAGGCGGTTGACCGTTCTCCTCCGCGGGCGGCGTGACAGCGGGGATGCGAGGGCGCGCCAGCTTCATTGCTGTTGTGGCGGCGCTGGTCGTCGCCCTGGCCGGCTGTGGCGGATCCTCTGACAAGGGCGCTGCGGGCAACCTCACCGTCGACGTCACCATCGCCAAGGGCCAGGTCAACCCGGTCAACGCCACGCTGCAGGCCAAGGTCAAGCAGCCGATCACCTTTCGGGTGAGCAGTGACGCCGCCGACGAGCTGCACGTCCACTCGTCGCCTGACCACGAGTTCAAGATCGCCGCCGCCCCGAATCAGACCTTCCAGTTCAGCGTCGACGTGCCGGGCAACGTCGAGGTCGAGCTGCACCATTTGGACCGCACCGTCGCCACCATTCAAGTGCGTCCGTGACGACCGGCGGCGCCACGGTCGTCCTGGCGCACGGTCTCGGTGGCTCCGGCGACCTGCCGGTTCCTTACGCCTACGCCATTGTCGGTGCCGCTTGGGCGTTGACGTTCACCTTTGCCCTCGTCGCGTTCGCCTGGCGCCGTCCCCGGTTCGACCCGCAACGTCCTGGGCGGCCGCTGCCGGCCGGGCTGACGAGGCTGGTCGACGCCCGCGCGACCCGCTGGGCGGTTGCCGCCGTGGCGTTGGGGTTCGCGGTGTGGGTGCTGGTGGCTGGTGTCTGGGGTCCGCAGAACCAGGGCAACGCCCTGCTCGGCGCGTTCTACGTGCTGCTGTGGGTGGGCCTGGTGGCGTTGTCGCTGGTCTTCGGGCCGATCTGGCGGGTGATTTCGCCGGTGCGCACGCTGTATGTGCTGCTTGCGCGGATCACCCCGCAGCGGGTTCATCGGCCGCGGCTGACGTATCCGGAGAGCTGGGGTTATCGCCCGGGGGCGTTGGGCCTGTTCGCCTTCGTGTGGATGGAGTTGGCCAGCCCCAACCCGGCGGCGCTGCCGTGGGTCAAGACCTGGGTGCTGGTTTATGTCGTGGTGTTGCTGGCTGGGGCGTGGCTGTGTGGTCAGCGCTGGCTGGCCCGGGTCGACCCGTTCGGGGTGTACAGCATGGCGGTGTCGCGGCTTTCGCCGTTCCGTCGTAATCCCAACACCGGCAGGATCGTCGTCGGCAATCCGTTCGATCATCTGCCGTCGCTGCCAGTCCGGCCCGGCGTCGTCGCGGTGCTGGCGGTGCTGCTCGGGTCGACGGCGTTCGACAGCTACTCGTCCTCGCCGACCTGGCGCGGCTTCGCCGACCGGCTCGGCCGCCTCGCGCACGGTGTGCCCGTGACGGTGTCGTTGTCGCTACTGCGCACCGTGGGGTTGCTTGTCTTCATTTCGGTTGTGGCACTGACTTTTTCACTGGCCGCGCGCGCGACCGGAGGCGTCGACCGCGAGCAGCGCCGCGCACTGCCCGGCCAGATGGCGCACTCGTTGATTCCCATCGTGGTCGGCTACATCTTCGCCCATTACCTGACCTACCTGTTCGAACGCGGCCAGCAGGCCGTCTTCGCGTTGGCCGATCCGCTGGGCCGGGGCTGGAACCTGCTGGGACTGGCCCACCTGCATGTCGCCTACGTGCTGTCGCTGCACCCACCGGTCCTGGCCGGCATCAAGGTCGCAAGTGTGGTCACCGGGCACATCGTCGCGGTGATCGCGGCGCACGACAAAGCCTTGTGCCTGTTGCCAAGCGGCCACCAACTCACCGGCCAGCTCACCATGATGCTGGTCATGGTCGGTTACACATTCACCGGCTTGTATCTGCTGTTCGGCGGCTAGCCCCCCGCCGGCGGGTCAATGCGGTCGCCGCGGGTGTAGACGTTCATCGAGTCGCGCCGCAGAAAAGCGACCAGCGTGACGCCGGCTTCTTCGGCCAGCTCAACCGCCAGCGAAGACGGCGCCGACACCGCCGCCAGCACCGGTATACCGGCCATCACCGCTTTCTGCGTCAGCTCGAACGACGCCCGCCCGCTGACCAGCAGCACCGCGGCGCCGGGCGGTATCCGACCGTGTTCGAGCGCCCACCCGATCACCTTGTCGACCGCGTTGTGCCGGCCGATGTCTTCACGAAGGACCAGCATCGTGCCGTCGACGTCGAACAGCGCCGCGGCGTGCAGACCGCCGGTAGCTTCGAACACCTTCTGCGCACGGCGCAGCTGCACCGGCATCCCAGACAACGTGTCGGCGGCCACGCACCCCGCGATGTCGTGCACGCGGTAGCGGCTGACGAGCCGAACAGCATCCAGCGAGGCTTTGCCGCAGACGCCACACGAGGAGGTTGTGTAGAAGTTGCGGGTGACATCGACCTGCATCGGGGGCACGGTGGGCGCCAGGTCGACCTCGACGACGTTGTAGGCGTTGACGCCGGCCGGGCCGATGCCGCGGCAATACCGCACGCTGACCACGTCATCGCGCTGGCCGATGACCCCTTCGGTCAGCAGGAAGCCTTGTGCCAGTTCGAAATCCGAGCCAGGGGTGCGCATGGTCACGGTGATCGGACTGCCGTTGACGCGGATCTCCAGCGGTTCCTCGATCGCCAGGGTCTCCGATCGGGCGACCGCGGTCCCGGCGGTGAGGTGTTGCGCCGGGTGGCGCGTCGTTACCCGGCCCATGTGTGCGTCTTCTGCCGGGCGTCGAGCCGTTGCCGCTGCGGAACCACGACGTATTTCGGGTCGCGGGTGGACTGTACGCCCGCTTCGAAAACGCCAAAACGCTGCAGCACACTGCCGGCGAGCAAGGCCAGCCCGGACAGCACCGCGGCGGCCCGGCTGCGGCCTGCCAGCAAGGCGCCCAGCGCGCCGCCGACCGTCAGGTACTCGGCCCACCGACGCATGCGGTGGGCTTTTCCGGTCGTGTAGGCCTCGGCCACCAGCCCCAGCCGGTGCTCCATCAGCCGGGACGCCGCCACTTCCAACCCGGCGCCCAGGACGGCCAGCCGCCGGGCCGGACCGGCCTCGTCGAGCGGCGCAAGCAGCATGCCGAGCCCGCCGCCGCTGGCCGCGGCCGAACCGGTGAACACGAACGGCAGGTACGGGTGGGCCTCCCGCCAAGCCGGGACGGCGGTCTGCGAGAGCAGCACCGCCGTGTACGACGCGACCCCCGGCGCGACGGCCGCCGCGGACAGCCCCGCCGGCCGTGCCGCCTGGGTCAGCAGCTTGCCGCCCCTGCTGCGCCGCAACCGCCCAGGCAGCAGCTCGGCGAGCCCGGCCAACCCGGCTCCCGGCCCATAGGCGCTGAGGATCCAGGTGCCCACACTCATCGGTGAGCTGAGCTTGGCCACCCGCAGCATGTGATGAAACCGTGCCGGCCGCCCCAGGTCGGCCACCAACAGGTACATGCTGGCGACAATGCTGGCCAGCGCCGAGACCCGGCCGGTCCGCCGCAGCGCCGGCCGACCGGTGAGGTCAGCGCCGGCGGCCAGCATTGCCGACCCCGCCGACAGACCGCCGGTGAACAGGTACGCCGCGATCTTCCATTCCCAAACCGGTGTCTTGAGTACCGCGCGCCCGTAGTACGACTCGAACTTCGCCCGCGGCACCACCAGCTGCTCGCGCCCGCGACCGCCGCGGCTCACCGGCGTCCCCGGCCCCAGAACGCCGACACCGCGGCGGTCACCAGAACCGATGCCGCCATCCCGGCGTACCGCCACATCGCGGGAGCGTCGCGCGTCGGCACCACCGGGTCCGGCGGCAGCCCGTAGACCTCCGGCTCGTCGAGCAGCAGGAAGAAGGCGCCGTCGCCGCCCACCCCGTCGTCGGGGTCGTGACCGTAGAGCCTGGCCTCCGGCACTCCGCGATCGTGCAGCTCCTCGACGCGGCGGGCGGCGTGCTCCCGCAGCTCGTCCAGCACACCGAACTGGATCGAATCGGTCGGGCATGCCTTGGCGCACGCCGGCTCCAAGCCATCGCGCAGCCGGTCGTAACACAGCGTGCACTTCCACGCCCGCCCGTCGCCGTCGCGCCGGTCGATCACCCCGTACGGACAACCCGATACGCAGTAGCCGCAACCGTTGCAGATGTCCTGCTGGACAACGACGGTGCCGAACTCGGTGCGGAACAGGGCACCGGTCGGGCACACGTCCAGACAGCCCGCGTGGGTGCAGTGCTTGCACACGTCGGAGCTCATCAGCCAGCGGAACGCGGTGCGTGTCTCGGCGCCGCCGCGTTCCCCGGGGCGTTCGAACGCCGGGATACCCAGATCCGCCGACGTGGTGCCCAGCTCTCCCCCGCCGCGCGGCAGGGATTCGACCGTCGACGCGACCGCTTCCGCGGATTGCTGACTGCTGGACGGGCCGGCCGGCAGGCCCGCCAGCCCGGGGTCCTGGTGGCCCAGCGGACGGCTCTGCTCGATGAACGCGACGTGGCGCCACGCGTTGGCGCCGAGCATCCCGGTGTTGTCGAGGGACATCCCGAGCAGGTCGAACCCGGCCTCGGGCACCATGTTCCACTCCTTGCAGGCCACCTCGCAGGCCTTGCAGCCGATGCACACCGAGGTGTCGGTGAAGAAGCCGACGCGCGGCGGATGATCGGTGTGCCCGGCGTCGCCGGCGGGGTCGTCGAGCCGCCCGTACAAACTGCTGCCGCTCACGGCTGCTCCTCTCCCTCGGTGTGCTCGGTGTGCTCTGCGCCCGCGGCCCGGGTGGTGTCGAGCTGGGTGCCAGTCTGCGGGGTGATCCCGGCCCGCTGCCGGTAGCCGGCGATGTAGTCCAGCAGCTGCGGCCCGCGCGGTCGTCGCCCCGGCTGGACGTCACAGGTGGCCACCTTGCTCTCCTGGATGAACACGTTCGGATCGGCGACCACCCCCAACAGGTCGTTGACCACGTCACCGCCGACGACACCGGCGTGACCCCAGTGGTAAGGCATCCAGACCTGGTGCACCACCCGATCCTCGATGCGCAGCGGTTTCATCCGGTCGGTGACCAACACCCGCGCGTCGACCGCGCTGCGGCTGGTGATGACATGCGCCCAGTCGAGGTGCGCGAGCCCGCGCTGGGCCGCCAGCTCCGGCGACACCTCGACGAACAGCTCCGGCTGCAGTTCGGCGAGGTACGGCAGCTGCCGGCTCATCCCGCCCGCGGTGTGGTGCTCGGTGAGCCGTGACGCGGTGAAGACGAACGGAAACACCTCACCATGCTGCTCCGGCGGCGACGGGTTCGACGGGTTGTCGGCCCGGCCGTACAGCTTGCGGGCCGGGTTGCCCTGCTGCGGGTACAGCGCATTACGCACCGGTGACTCATGCGGCTCGTAGTGGGTGGGCAGTGGACCGTCGATCGTGCCGTTGGGCGCGAACAGCCAGCCTTTCCCATCGGCCTGCATGATGAACGGGTCGTCACCGCGCAACGCCTCGACGCCCACCGCACCCTCGGGCGGCTGGTAGTCCGGCGGCTTGGTCTTCTCAAAGTCGGGAATGTCGTGGCCGGTCCACTCGCCCTGATCGGGGTCCCACCAGATGAGCTTCTTGCGCTCGCTCCAGGGCCGGCCCTGCGGGTCGGCCGAAGCGCGGTTGTAGAGCACCCGGCGGTTCATCGGCCAGGTCCAGCCCCACTCCGACTCGTACGGCCCCTGCTCGTCGTGTGGTTTGCGGCGCGCGGCCTGGTTCACCTCGTCGGCGTAGACGCCGCTGTAGATCCAGCAGCCGCAGGCAGTGCTGCCGTCGGCCTTCAGGCTGGTGTAGCCATCGACCGCCCGGC
The DNA here is from genome assembly GCA_963795995.1 of uncultured Actinomycetota bacterium. GTDB lineage: Bacteria > Actinomycetota > Actinomycetes > Mycobacteriales > Mycobacteriaceae > Mycobacterium. Next base: position 1,313,194 of record CAWCJY010000010.1, on the reverse strand, counting down.
CGGTCTGCAGGTCGATGCCGTTGATGTGCCGCAGCACGTCCGCCCCCGACGGCTCGTCCCCATCAGTCGCGTAGTCCCACGCCAGCTCGAGCAGCGGCCGGTCCCGCTCGTCGGTGGAGTCGGCCAGCTTGGCCCGCAGCCGTCGGCCCAGGTGATAGAAAAACCACAGCTCGGAGCGGGCGTCTCCGGGCGGTTCGACTGCCTTCTCCCGCCATTGCAGCATCCGCTGGGTCTGGGTGAAGGTCCCGGACTTTTCGACGTGGGACGCCGCCGGGAAGAAGAACACCTCGGTACCACAGGTCTGCGGCGCGATTTCGCCGGTCTCGATCTCGGGTCCGTCCTTCCAGAAGGTGGCGCTTTCGATCATGACCAGGTCGCGCACCACCAGCCAGTCCAGGTTGGCCATGCCGAGCCGCTGTAACCGGCCATGGGCCGAGCCGACGGCCGGGTTCTGTCCCAGCAGGAAGTAGCCGAACACCTTGCCGTCGACCATGTCCATCACGGTGCGGTAGGTGCCGTGATCGCCGCTGACCCGGGGCAGGTAGTCGAAGCAGTAGTCGTTGTCGGCGGTGGCCGCCTCGCCCCAGTATTCCTTCAGTAGCGACACCATGTAGCTGTCCGCGTTGCGCCAGAAGCCTTTCTGGGTGCGGCTGGCGATGGTGTCGAGGTAGTCCGACAGGGTGGCCTGGCCGACGCGCGGCATGGCCAGGTAGCCGGGCAGCAGATCGAACAGCGTCGGCACGTCGGTGGACCCTTGGATGCTGGCGTGTCCGCGCATCGCGAACACCCCGCCGCCGGGCCGGCCGATATTGCCGAGCAGCAGCTGGATGATCGCGCCGCTCCGGATGTACTGGGCGCCCGTCGAGTGCTGAGTCCAGCCCACGCTGTACACCAGCGCCGCGGTTCGCTCCCGCCCGGAGTTCTGCGTCCAGGCCCGCGCCACCTTTAGGAAGTTGTCGGCCGGCACACCGCACACCCGCTCCACCATTTCCGGGGTGTAGCGGGCGTAATGCCGCTTGAGGATCTGGTAGACGCAGCGTGGGTGCTGCAGGGTCGGGTCGGCCGGGATGTCGAAGGCAGCGTCCTCGATCGGCGCGCCACCGGAGCCTTGCTGCTGCGGTCCGCTCTTCTCCTTGCCGCCCGACCCGCTGCCTTCGGGTTGCGTCGACTCGTAGTGCCACGTCGCCGGGTCGTAGGAGGCCGAGTCGCTGTCGTAGCCGCTGAACAGCCCGTCGAGGTCTTCGGTGTCGCGATAGCTCTCGTCGACCAGGAACGCGGCGTTGGTATAGGCGGTGACGTACTCCCGGAAGTCGAGGTCGTTGGACAGGATGTAATTGATCACCCCGCCCAAGAAGGCGATGTCAGTGCCGGCGCGCAGGGCGACATGCCGGTCGGCGACCGCGCTGGTGCGGGTGAATCGCGGGTCGATGTGCACCACCTGGGCGCCGTGCGCTTTCGCCTCCATGACCCACTGGAAGCCCACCGGGTGGGCTTCGGCCATGTTCGACCCCATGATCACGATGAAGTCCGAATTGGCGAGATCTTGCTGATAGTCCGTCGCTCCGCCGCGACCGAAGGAGGCTCCCAGACCGGGAACCGTGGCGCTGTGTCAAATACGAGCCTGATTCTCGATCTGCAGCGCCCCCAACGCGGTGAAGAGCTTTTTGATCAGGTAATTCTCTTCGTTGTCCAGCGTCGCGCCGCCCAGGCTGGCGATGCCCATGGTGCGGCGCAGCGTGTTGCGGTCGGAGTCGAAGTCCTGCCAGCCCTTCCGGCGCGCGTCGAGCACCCGGTCGGCCACCATGTCCATCGCGGTATCGAGGTCGAGGTCACGCCACTCGGTGGCGTACGGCGCGCGGTAGCGCACCTTCGTCTCGCGTTGCGGCCCGGTGACCAGTTGCTTGCTCGCCGACCCCTTCGGGCATAACCGGCCCCGGGAGATCGGGCTGTCCGGGTTGCCCTCGATCTGGATCACTTGACCGTCTTTGACGTACACGTTCTGCGCACAGCCGACCGCGCAGAACGGACACACCGAATGCGCGACGCTGTCCGCGGTCGCGGTGCGTGGCGCCAGCTCAGCGGAACGAGCCGATTCGGCGGCCTTGCCGCGGCCCAATCCGTCGGCGCCGGTCAGCTGCCGGTACACCGGCCATGAGCCAATCAACCTTCGCACGTCCATCCTTGAATCAAACCACCGTTCGCGTACCGTCGTCGTGCCGCCGGGTGATCCGCCGCGCGTCGAGCTGCTCGAGCAGCGGCACGGCGACGCGGCGGGTGGTTCCCAGCGCGCCACGGGCATCGCTGACCGTGAACGGCTGCGGCAGCGTCGCAAGGATTTCGGCCGCGCGGGGCAGCGCGCCAGCACCGAGCACTACCCCGTCGGCGATCCGGGTCAGCCGCCCGGCCCGCACCGCCGCGGCGAGCTCGCGGCTGCCCAGCTTCAGGTCGGCCAGTTCGTCGGCGTCCGGCGCGCGGAACGGTTCGGCGACCAGCCACTCCTGCACGGTTCGCACGGCCTTGTCGACCCGCGGCGGCAGACCGGCGCCCGGCGGCCGGACCACGCCGTCGGCGACCTCGAGGCCGGTGCCGGCGAGCAGGGCGGCCACCAGCTCCGCGGCGGGCAGCCCCAGCAGTTGCCGCAGCGTCTCCAGCGGCATCCCCGCCGCGATGTCGTGCTCGTCGGTCCAGCGCTGCACCGTTGCGGTCATGCGTCGTCGACGCTCTGCCCACCACCGCGGGTCCACGACCCAGTCGCCCACCCGATGGCCGGTGGCGGGCATACCCATCGCGCGCAGCATCGCGGCCGGTGCACAGTCGGGGGGACGGACGCTTCCGTTCGCCAGTTCCGCGGCACGCTCGCGGGCGGAGCCGCGGCGGCGCAGCGGCGGCGGCCGCACATCGAGCACCGTGATCCCGGCCGCGATCCGGTGCCGCCCCGGGTCGCGCAGTAATCCGACGTCAGCAATTCGCAAGGGCAGCGGCCGTGACAGCCGCAGCCGTGCCGCGGCCGTACCCAGCCGACGGATCCGGACCGGCACCGACGCGGAGCCGATGTGCAGTACCAGCTCGCGGGGCAGCCCCTCCGGCGACCGCAGGGCCACGTCGATCTCCGCGGTGTCGAGCCACGTCCCCGGCGTCTGAAGGGTGTCGCCGCGGGCGATGTGCTGACGGTCCAGGCCTCGCAGATTCACCGCTACCCGAGCCACCGGCCCGACCTCGCCGCGGTCCCGGCCCAGTGACTGCAGCCCGCGGACAGTGACGCGGCGTCCGGCGTGTTCGAGTTCGTCGCCCACCCGGATGGTGCCGGCGGCGAGTGTCCCGGTGACGACGGTGCCCGCGCCCCGGATCGTGAAACTGCGGTCGACCCACAACCGCACATCGGCGCCCGGATCCGGCGGCGGCAGCCGGTCGGTCAGCCTCAGCAGTTCCGCGCGCACCTGGTCCAGGTCGGTGCCCAGCGCGACCGGCGGATCGGCGAGCGTGGTCGGGGCGAAGTGTTCCCGGGCCTGCTCGGCGGCGGCCGTGGGGTCGGCCAGGTCGGCTTTGCTGATCACCAGCAGCGCATGGCGCACCCCGAGCGCGTCGAGCGCGGCCAGATGCTCATCGGACTGCGGCATCCAGCCCTCGGTCGCGGCCACCACGAACACCACCGCCGGAACCGGACCCACCCCGGCGAGCATGTTGGCGACGAACCGTTCGTGACCGGGCACGTCGACGAACGCGAGCCGGCGCCCATCGAGCTCGGTCCAGGCGAACCCCAGGTCGATCGACAGGCCCCGGCGCTGCTCTTCGGCCAGCCGGTCCGGCCACATGCCGGTCAGCCGGTGCACCAAGGTCGACTTGCCGTGGTCGACGTGTCCGGCGGTGGCTATGACGAACATGCCCGCACCGCCGCCAGCAGCAGCTCGTCCTCCTCCGGCGCCACCGTGCGCAAGTCCAGCAGGCACCGGCCCGACTCCAGCCGCCCGACCACCGGCGGATTCCCAGCGCGCAGCACGGCCGCGTAGGACTCCGGCAGGCTCACCCCGGCGCTGGGCAGCTCGACTTCCGGCGCACCGCCCCCACCGACGGCCGCCACGCAGTCCACCGCGTGGGCGTCGGCGAGGTGCGCAGCAAGCCGGTCAGCGCGGCGGCGCAGCTCGGCCACGTCGGCGGTCAGCGCCAGTGCCACCGGAGTCGGGGGCCCGACCAGGGTCGCTTCCAGCGCGGAAAGGGTGAGTTTGTCCACCCGCAGGGCGCGCGCCGCCGGATGTCGGCGCAGCCGCTCGATCAGCGTGGCAGCACCGAGCAGCAGGCCGGCCTGCGGCCCGCCCAGCAGCTTGTCCCCGCTTGCTGTCACCAGGTCAGCGCCGTCGGTCAGCATCGACGTCGCGTCGGGTTCGTCGGGCAACACCGGATGCGGCACCAGCAGGCCCGAGCCGATGTCGACCACCAGCGGAACGTGCAGCTGCGCCAGCTCGGCGACCGCCACCGCCGAGGTGAAGCCGGTGACGTGGAAGTTCGACGGGTGCACTTTGAGCACAAAACCGGTGTCCGGCCCGATCGCCTCGGTGTAATCGCGCAGGTTGGTGCGATTGGTGGTGCCCACCTCCCGCAACCGTGCACCGGTCGACTCGAGCAGCTCGGGGATGCGGAAACCGTCGCCGATCTCGACCAGCTCGCCGCGGCTCAGCACGATTTCTTTGCCGGGCGCCAACGTGAGCGCCGTGAGTACCAGCGCCGCGGCGTTGTTGTTCACCACGTGCACGCCACCCGCGGCTGGTACCGCATGCGCCAGCGCGGCCAGCGCACCGCGGCCGCGGCGGGCGCGTCGACCCGTCTGCAGATCGAACTCGACGTCGGTGGCGCGGCCCGCGGTGACCACCGCGTCCAGCGCTGCCCGCGACAGCGGCGCCCGGCCCAGGTTGGTGTGCACCACCACGCCGGTGGCGTTGATGACCGGCCGCAAGCTGGACGCGCCGGCCGGCAACGCGGCCACAGCATGCTCGGCGACCTGCTCGGGCTTGATCTCGCCGGCGCGGGCGCGCTGCTGGGCATCGGCAATCACCGACTTCACCAGCGCGCGGCCCAACACCCGCTGCGCCTCGGCGAGGCGCGGATGGGTCAGCAGGGCGTCGGTGCGCGGCACCCGCCGCCGCGGATCGGCCACGTCAGGTCCGGGGAGCGTGGCGGAGGCGGATGGGAATCGAACCCACCAGCGACAGGATCTGCCGCTCGACGGTTTTGAAGACCGCGCCGGTCACCAGACCGAAGACGCCTCCCTGAACCATGACGACAATTATGGACTTCATGGACGCAGCGACTTACCGACTGACCCAGTACGCGCACGGCGGCGGCTGCGCCTGCAAGATCCCGCCCGGCGAACTGGAAGACGTGGTGCGCGGGATGTCCGGGGCGCAGCCTCGTGATCCGGCCGGTGAGCTGCTGGTGGGGCTGGAGGACGGCGACGACGCCGCCGTGGTGCGCCTTGAGGGCGGCACCGCGCTGATCGCGACGACGGACTTCTTCACCCCCGTGGTCGACGACCCGTACGACTGGGGCCGGATCGCGGCCACCAACGCGCTGTCGGACGTGTACGCGATGGGCGGCCGGCCGGTGGTGGCGGTCAATCTGCTGGGCTGGCCGCGCGATGTGCTGCCCTTCGAGCTGGCGGCAGAGACGCTGCGCGGCGGGCTCGACGTGTGCGCCCTGGCCGGCTGCCACCTTGCGGGCGGGCACAGCGTCGACGACCCGGAGCCCAAGTACGGGCTGGCGGTCACCGGGATCGCCGACCCGAACCGGTTGCTGCGCAACAGCACTGGTAAACCCGGCACACCGCTGTCACTTACCAAGCCGCTGGGCATCGGCGTGCTCAACAGCCGGCACAAGGCCACCGGCGAGCGGTTCCCGGAGGCGATCGAGGTGATGACCACCCTCAACGCCGCGGCCGCCACGGCGGCGTTGGCCGCCGGCGCCGACTGCGCGACCGACGTCACCGGTTTCGGCCTGCTCGGGCATCTGTACAAGCTGGCCCGGGCCAGCGGCGTCACGGCAATCATCGACTCGGCCGCGGTGCCCTACCTGGAGGGCGCCCGGCAAGCCCTGGCGGCCGGCTACGTCAGCGGCGGCACCCGGCGCAACCTCGACTGGGTGGCCCCGCACGCTGACCTCGCCGCGGTCAGCGAAGACGAGGCGCTGCTGCTCGCCGATGCACAGACCTCCGGCGGGCTGCTCGTCGCGGGCGAGATTCCGGACGCCCCGATCATCGGCGAACTCGTGGCACGCGACGAGCACACGATCGTGGTGCGCTGAACCTCACAACGTCATCGCGGGTCGTTTGCCACTTGTGTCTTCGGTGGTGGTGAACCACAAAAGGTAAGCCAGGGGCGGCAGCACGATCACGCCGGCGAGCCCGGCGACCACGAGCAGTGCCACGAGGGTTGCCGTGGCCCCGGCAGCATCAGTGATGCGCAGCTGGTCGACCAGCATCCACGGGTATTGACCCACACCCCAACCGGCGACTACCGCTGCCACCGCCACGGCGGCCAAAACCCGGGCAGCCCAGGAGGCTTTGCCGTGCACCGCACTGAGTCCGCGCAAGAGCAGCGCCAGGGTACTTGCTCCGGCAAGCGCGGCCAGGACGAGTAGCGGAAGAGCCTGGTGGAGTAGGCCGTGGCTGAGCGTAGGCGCGTCATGCAGCACTGGGTACAGACCCGCGAATACCACTATTCCGGCGACAGCTCCGACACCGATGGTGCGGACCCGTAACCGCTCGGCCAACTCACTGCTTCCTGCGCGGACGGCATCAGCGGTCAAGAACACGCCCGCCAGGAAGACGCACGTAGTGACGGCGAGGCAACCGCCGACCAGCGATGTCGGGTTCACCCACGAGCCGACCGGGTCACCATAACCAGCCGCCGGTACCCGCCCCGAGGCAATGGCACCGGCCACCGTGCCGAAGAAAAACGGCGTGATCAACGACGATGTGGCGAAGATCGCGCCGAAGAGCCGTGCTTGGACCAGGGTGGCGGCGTATTTGCGGAACGCAAAGCTGGATCCGCGCAACACAATGCCGCCAAGGCCAAGCGCGAACGGAGTGAACAGGGTCGTGGTCGCTGCTGAGAAAGCCCGTGGAAAACCCGTCCACCACATGACCAGGATGTAGATCAGCCATACGTGGTTGGCTTCCCACACCGGACCGATGCTGTGATCGATCAGCGTCCGTAGCTCGGCTCCGCGCCGGCCCGCGCCCGCGGTCAAATCGTAAAGACCTGAACCGAAGTCGGCACCACCCAACAGCGCGTAGGCGATCACACCAACGAACATCGCGGCGGCCACCGCGGCGGCAAGACTCATCGGTCCGCCTCCGCCGTGACCTGCGCCACCGATTCGTCGTGCAGCGCCGCGGGCCCATAGGGGCTCGGCAGCTCTTCTTCGCCGGCCCGCCATCGCCTGGCCATCGACCGCAACACGAAGTACGCCGCGACGGTCATGCCGAGGTAGATCACCACCACCCCGCCGTAGCTCCACCAGATCGCCCGGTTCATGGTCGCGGCGTCGGTCGTGCGTAGCACCTGCCACACTGCCCACGGTTGGCGTCCGACCTCGGTTGCCACCCAACCCATTTCCAGAGCAGTGATCGCGAGCGGCCCGGCGACGACCGAGAACCGCAGAAACCAGCGGTTACCGAGTAAGTCGTGGCCGCGCCAGCGCGACGCCCAGAACACCACAACCGTCAACGCGAGCAGCAAACCGATGCCAACCATCACCTGGAAGGACCAGTGCGTGATGTTGACCGGCGGCCAGTCCGACCTCGGCACCGAGTCAAGGCCGGGAACGCTCGCATTGAGCGTGCCCCGGGCAATGACCGACCCGACCCCGGGTATCGGTAACGCCCAACGCACCTTGTCGTCGATCAGAAAACCACCCAATCGAAGTGGCGCGCGTCCAGGCTCAGAGTGCAGGCTCAGCTCGAAGGCTGCGAGCTTGGCCGTTTGCTTGGCGCCAACCTGAAGACCTAGCACATGACCGACGAAGGGTTGGATCAACGCCGCCACTGAGGCGAACCGGAACGGCACCATGAAGCCCAGACGGTGATGCGTATCGGTCCGGCCGCGCAGCAGCCCCGCGGCGTAGACGCCCGAGACCACCAGGCCGACGAGCAGGAACGCGGCCAGCCACATGTGCAGAAATTGCAACCACGCCAAGGGGTTGAACATTGCCGCCCACGGGTTGACATCGGTGACGCCGCCGTCGTGGATCACGAAACCGGTCGGATAGTTCATCCACGAATTCACCGCGACAACGCAGAATGATCCGACAACGCCTGACATCGCCATCGGCAGCAGCATCATCAAATGCAGTTTCGGCCGCATGCGGTCCCACCCGTACAAATAGAGGCCCAAAAAGATCGCCTCGGTGAAGAACGACAACCCTTCCAAGGCGAACGGCAAGCCCAGGACGTCACCGAACCGGCCCATCAAACCCGGCCACAGTAAACCCATTTCGAAGCTCAGCACGGTCCCCGAGACCGCCCCGATCGCGAACAGCACCGCTGAGGCCTTCGACCAGCGCCTGGCCAATCCCAGCGCAACCGGGTCGTCGCGGACGACTCCCCGCCGGTGCATCACGAAGATCATCGCCGGGAACGAAATTCCGAAGCAGGCCAAGATGATGTGCCACGCCAGCGACACAGCCATCTGCTGGCGAGCGGGAAGCAAGCCGGACGGTACACCGGACGCCAACGTCATGACCCCGTCGAACAACGGCATCCGTCCATGATCGCGCGGGCGACGCCGACGAGCCAGGCTCGTCTGCTCAGGTGATCAGATACTCCACCCGCTTGCCGCCGTCCCAGCGGCGCAGGCCGGCGAAGCTGCCCTCGATCTGGGTGGGGCGGCCCGCGATGTGCAACGCCCGTGCCAGCTCGCCGCCCCCGATCCGCCGGGCCACGGTGACGTGGGGGGTCCACTGCCCCGGCCGGCTGTTCGGCATCGGGCCCGGCACTAGGTGCGGCGCGCACACCCGGTGCACCTCGGCATGCATCGCGAGCAGCTCGGCCGTCGGCACCACCAGCCGGGCCAGCACAGCCTTGGCCCTTCCGAACAACAGCGGCGCCCCCACCGCGCACACCAGCGGGAGCCTACGGCTCAACGGAACCAACAGCGCGTCGACATCTTCCGCGATGCGTTCGGTCACGACCAGGGTGACGTGCGGACGGCTGGCCGGCGCCTGGCTGGGCAACCCGACGGCGGCCAAGCCCTCCCAGATGTGACGGATCGCCACCTCGGTGTCGGGGTCGAAAACCAGCTCGATCGAATGCACCATCAGCGAACCAGCGCGGTAACCCAGTCCCGGTCGAAAGCCGCCGCACTCATGTCGGCGAAGGCGGCGGGGTCCAGTGATCCGGCGCCGGCCGGCAGCACCGCACGCAGCGACGCCATCTGGGCCAACGCTGAGCGGTTGAAGGTTTCCACCGGCCCGGGTGTAGCCGGCCAGCTGCCGACCACCAGCCCAGTACACGAGAGTTCATGTGTCGCAAGTGCTTCCATGGTCAATGCAGTGTGGTTGAGGGTGCCCAGTCCGGCGGTGGCCACCACCAGCACCGCCGCGCCGAGGTCGGGGGCGAGGTCGCGCAGCGTGACGCCAGCCTCGCCCAATTCGACCAGCAGCCCGCCGGCGCCCTCGACCAGCGTCAGCTGTCCCGCATGGTCGATGTCGAGAACAAACCGGCACAGCCGGTCGCGGGTGGGCAGGGGCATATCGGCCTGCTCTGCGGCCGCCACCGGCGCCATCGGCTGCGGGTAGCGGGCAAGACCGGCCAGCCGCGCCACTCCGCTCATGCGACCGACTTCGGCCAGGTCGTCGTCACCGGCGGCCACCCCGGTCTGCACCGGTTTGCACACCGCGACGTCCATCCCGGCCTGCCGGGCGTGGCTGGCCAGCGCCGCAGTCGCGATGGTCTTGCCCACCCCGGTGCCGGTGCCGGTGACGATCAGGACCGTCAAGGCCGTGCGGCCGACAACACCTGCGTCAACACCTGCCTGGCCAGCGCGAGGTCGTCGCCGTCCAGCGACGCCCGCGCGGTCAGCCGCAGCCGCGACGTCCCCGCCGGCACGGTCGGGGGTCGGAAGCAGCCGACCCGGATACCAGCGTCCAGGCACGCGGTCGCCGCGGCCAGCGCCACCTCCGGATCACCGAGAATCACCGACACCACTGCCGCCTCCGGCGGCGTCGCCACTCCGCAGATGGCGGCCAAGGTGGCGGCATGCCGCCGCACCGCGTCGGGTCGCCATGACTCCGCCGACAGGACGCCCAGCGCGGCCAGAGCGGCGCCCACCGCGACCGGCGCCAGTCCGGTGTCGAAGATGAAGGGCCGGGCGGCGTCGACGAGATGATCCCGCACGACCGCGGAACCCAGGACGACACCGCCCTGGCTGCCGAGCGACTTCGACAGCGTCGTCGTCATCACCACATCGGGCGCCCCGGCCAGTCCACATTCGTGCAGCAGGCCGCGCCCGCCCGCCCCGCGCACTCCCAGGCCGTGCGCCTCGTCGACGATCAGCAGCGCGCGGTGCCGCCGGCACACCTGGTGCAGCTGCGGCAGCGGCGCGAGTGTGCCGTCGGCGGAGAACACCGAGTCGGTGACGACCACTGCCCGCTCCTCGCGACGAGACCCCAGGGCCGCGTCGACCGCGTCGACGTCGCGGTGCGGGGTCACCACCACCCGGGCGCGGGAGAGCCGGCACGCGTCGACCAAAGATGCATGCGAGTAGGCGTCGGACACCAGCAGCGACCCCGGGCCGGACAAGGCGACGACCGCTCCCAGGTTGGCCGTGTATCCCGACGAGAAGACCAGGCCCGCGTCCGCGCCGACGAAATCGGCGAGCGTCGACTCGAGTTGCTGGTGCAGCTCGGTGTCGCCGGTCACCAGCCGGGAGCCGGTCGCACCCGCACCCCACGTGCGCAGGGCCTGCACGCCACCGACGATGACGTCCGGATGCTGCGAGAGGCCCAGGTAGTCGTTGGAGGCCAGGTCGAGCTCCGCGGCGACGGCAGAACGCGGCCGCAACGACCGGCGCAGCCCGGCCCGTCGCCGCTGTTGTTCCACCACCTCCAGCCATGCCAGCGGTGAAACGTCGATCGGTGCCTCCATCGCCGTCAGCCTACGAGGCGAGCGACGTCGACCATGGCGCAGGTGACCTGCGCGATCTGCGCGGACGAACAGATGAACGGCGGCATCGCGTACACCAGGTTGCGAAACGGCCGCAGCCACACCCCGCGATCCAGCGCTGCCGGGGTGGCCACCGCCAGATCCACCGGTCGGTCGCATTCGATCACCCCGATGGCGCCGCATACCCGCACGTCGGTCACCGCGGGCAGGCCGCGCGCCGGCTGCAGCCCGTCGCTCAGCTCGGCGCTGATCCGGGCGACCGACGACCGCCAGTCGCCGCCCAGCAGCAGTTCCACGCTGGCGACCGACACCGCGCAGGCCAGCGGGTTGGCCATGAAAGTGGGCCCGTGCATCAGCGCCCCGGCCGGACCGGCACTGATCGTGTGGGCGATGTCCGCGCTGCACAGGGTGGCCGCCAGGCTGAGATAACCACCGGTCAGCGCCTTGCCGACACACATGATGTCGGGGCTGACCCCGGCGTGCTCGGCGGCGAACAATTCACCGGTGCGCCCGAAGCCGGTGGCGATCTCGTCGAAAATCAGCAACACCTGGTGGCGCCGGCAGATGTCGCGCACATCGATCAGGTAGCGCGGATCATGAAACCGCATCCCCCCGGCTCCCTGCACAACGGGTTCGACGACCACGGCGGCCAGTTCGGTGGCGTGCTGAGCCAGTTGCCGATCGAAGGCGGCGCTGTACTCCGGTCGGTAGTCCCGAGGTACTCGTGGCGCGAAGAGCTGCCGGGCCAGGACGTCGGTCCACAACGAGTGCATGCCGCCGTCGGGGTCACAGATGCTCATCGGGGTGAAGGTGTCGCCGTGATAGCCGCCCCGCCAGGTCATCAGCCGGTTTTTGCCTGATTGGCCGCGACTGCGCCAATATTGCAGCGCCATCTTGACCGCAACCTCGATCGACACCGACCCGGAGTCGCTGAAGAAGACCGTGTCCAGCCCGGCCGGCGTGATCTTTACCAGCAACTGCGCCAACCTGGCGGCCGGCTCATGGGTCAGCCCACCGAACATGACGTGGCTCATCGTGTTCAGTTGCGCGGTCAGCGCCGCGTCCAGTGCGGGATGGCCGTGGCCGTGAATCGCGGTCCACCACGAGCTCATCGCATCGAGCACGTCGACCCGCGCGCCGTCGCGGATAACGGTCAGCCACGGGCCGCGCGCACCGACAACCACTATGGGCGGGACAGCCTCAGCGCCGATGGTGCTGTAGGGATGCCAGAGATGGGCGGCGTCGATCGCGCTGACCTGCTCGGGCGTCAACCCGTGGCTTGCCGCCGGCATAGAGAACGAGGGTAGATGCTCCGGTCGCGGAAACGCCCACGGTCGGGGACCATAGGAGGCCATGGCATCAGCAGATCAGGCCCACGACGTCTCGTCGTCCGACGAACCGGCCGGCTCACCCCAGCAGGTCGACAACGGGGCACCCAGGATCATCCGGCTCCGGTTGGCCCCGTGGGACGTCGTTTCCACGATTGTGCTGACCACGTTGCTGGTTGTTCTGGCGGCGACGACCAACTGGCCGTCACAGCTGTTCGGCTTCCTCGCCGACGTGTGCACCGACGACCCCTGCGCACCGGCGCCGTTCGGCATCGACTTCTACATCTATCCCGTGGTGTGGGGCGGCATCGGTGCGGCGATCGCCGCCATCGTGATAGGTCCGTTGGTGTCGCTGCTGAAGGGCTGGTACATGTCCTTTTGGCCGGTGTTGGCGCTGGTGTCGATTCTGGTCGCCGCGGTGACGGGCTCGGCGATCACCACCTTCAGCAACAACTACTGGCACGAACACCCCGGCGACGCGGCGAGCCAGTCCCTGCGAACCGGCGCCCCGCCCGGCTGAGATCCAGATCACAACTGACGCCGACGAATTGGGCCGTTCGGACAGGACGCGGTCACCGTTCGGTCACGGTACGAACAAATTCCCCCCGCTAGCCCCCTGACTAGTAGCCGTTATCCCCATTTGTTGCCAAAGTGTCTGTAGTGACTGTTGTGACAATGTTCGGTCCCACAGCGACCAAGCAGACACAACGGGTTTACAGCGGAAGCGCTGAGCAATTGCGCGGAGGCTAAGGAAGGTGAATCACATGAAACGGATCTACATTCTCGTATTGGCTCTGGCCACGCTCGCCGCACCGTTGGTTGCCATCGCGGGCCCAGCGGGCGCCGACTCATTCGCCGGTCCGATGAACCGCCAGCAAGCCATCAACAGTGTGATCAGCCGGGGGCTGGCGCAGCGCGGCGTGCCTTATCTGTACGGCGGCGGAAATGTCGCGGGTCCCACCCGGGGCACCGGCCCGTACGCCAACACCGTCGGCTTCGACGCCTCCGGTCTGATGGTGTACTCGTTCGCCGGTGCCGGCATCAAAATGCCGCGTACCTCCGGTGAGCAGTACAACGCGGGGCGCAAAATCCTGCCGGCTCAAGCCAAGCCCGGGGACCTGATCTTCTTCGGCCCTAACGGCAGCCAAAGTGTGGCGATGTACCTTGGTAACGGCCAAATGCTGGAGGCCACCGAGCCTGCCGTCATGGTTTCGCCGGTGCGAACGGCCAGTATGGCGCCCTACCTGACCCGTATCATCGAATCCTGATCGGGTAGCCCTTGGGGCCCGTTCGGTGAGCAACTTCACTACGTCACAAGCGCTTCGGCCGGCGGCAGGGTAGATAGTTCGGAGCTCACGACGACTCTCTCCCCGCCCCGGCCGACTGCTGTTACGGGGTGGTGTAACGCGGTTCGGCGCGATCAAAAGTTAGGCCGTCAAAGAGCGCGGCTGACGGTTAAAGTCATGTGATGCCGCCGAGCCAACCGAACAGTGGTGCAGCTGATACCGGCCCCAAGCTGCTCACTGTGTGGCCGGGCACCAGCTATCCGCTCGGCGCCACCTACGACGGGGCGGGCACGAATTTTTCGCTGTTCTCCGAGATCGCCGAGCGGGTTGACCTTTGCCTGATCGACAGCAGCGGGCGCGAGTCGTGTGTCAACCTCGACGAGGTCGACGGGTATGCCTGGCATGCCTATCTGCCGGGTGTGAGCCCCGGCCAGCGATACGGGTTTCGGGTGCACGGCCCGTTCGACCCGGCGGCCGGCCATCGATGTGATCCCAGCAAGCTGCTGCTCGACCCGTACGGCAAGGCGTTCGACGGCGACTTCGACTTCAGCCAGGCGCTGTTCTCCTACGACCTGGCAGTGGTCGATGGCGACGGAGCCCGGCCCGGCGACACCGGCACTCCGCCCATGGTGGACTCGCTGGGTCACACCATGACCAGCGTGGTGATCAATCCGTTCTTCGACTGGGCCTTCGACCGGTCCCCGCGGACCCCGTATCACGAGACAGTCATCTACGAGGCGCACGTCAAGGGCATGACCCAGACCCATCCGGGCATCCCGGCGGACCTGCGCGGCACCTATGCCGGGTTGTCCCATCCGGTCATCGTCGACCATCTCAAGTCGCTGAACGTCACGGCCATCGAGCTGATGCCGGTGCACCAATTCATGCACGATCATCGGCTGGTCCAGCTTGGTCTGCGAAACTACTGGGGCTACAACACATTCGGGTTCTTCGCACCACACCAGCAGTACTCGTCGAATCGTGAAGCCGGCGGCGCGGTGGCCGAATTCAAAGCCATGGTCCGCACTTTCCACGAGGAAGACATCGAAGTGATCCTCGATGTGGTGTACAACCACACCGCCGAGGGCAGCCACCTCGGTCCGACCATCAATTTCCGGGGTATCGACAACGCCGCCTACTACCGGCTCGACGACAAGAACCTGCGGTTCTACAAGGATTTCACCGGCACCGGAAATAGCCTCAACGCCCGCCACCCGCACACCTTGCAGCTGATCATGGATTCACTGCGCTACTGGGTGACCGAGATGCACGTCGACGGCTTCCGATTCGACCTGGCCTCCACCCTGGCCCGGGAGTTCTACGAGGTCGACCGGCTCTCCGCATTCTTCGACCTGGTGCAACAAGATCCCGTGGTCAGTCAGGTGAAGTTGATCGCCGAGCCGTGGGACGTCGGCGAAGGTGGTTACCAGGTAGGAAATTTCCCGGGCTTGTGGACCGAGTGGAACGGCAAGTACCGCGACACCGTGCGGGATTTCTGGCGGGGCGAGCCGGCGACCCTGGGCGAGTTCGGGTCGCGGCTGACCGGGTCGTCGGACCTCTATGAGGCGACCGGCCGTCGTCCCAGCGCCAGTATCAACTTCGTCGTCGCCCACGACGGGTTCACGCTCAACGACCTGGTGTCTTACAACGAGAAACACAACGAGGCCAACGGTGAGGACAACCGAGACGGAGAGAGCTACAACCGGTCCTGGAACTGCGGCGTGGAAGGCCCCACCGACGATCCGGAAATTCTTGCGTTGCGCGCGAAACAGACCCGAAACATCTTGGCCACGTTGATGGTCAGCCAAGGCACACCGATGATCGCGCACGGCGACGAGATCGGGCGTACCCAACAGGGCAACAACAACGTGTACTGCCAAGACTCCGAGTTGTCATGGATGAACTGGTCATTGGCGGAGAAGAACGCCGATTTGTTGGCCTTCACCCGCAAAGCGACGAGGTTGCGCACCGACCACCCAGTGTTTCGGCGTCGCCGCTTCCTGGAAGGCGGACCGATCCGCAGCGGCCAGGAGGTGCGCGACATCGCCTGGTTGACACCGAGCGGTCGGGAGATGGCGCACGAAGACTGGGGCAGCGGGTTCGACAAATGTGTGGTGATGTTCCTCAACGGCGATGCGATACCCGAACCGGACGCCCGCGGCCAGCGGGTCGTCGACGACTCGTTTCTGTTGTGCTTCAACGCGCACGACGAACAGCTCGACTTCGTCGCCCCGGCCGGCGACTATGCCAGCCAGTGGGAGGCAGAACTGAACACCGCCGAGGCCACCGGCGCAGCCGATCTGGTGGTCAATGCCGGTGAAAAGATCGCGGTGCCCGGCCGCTCACTGCTGGTGCTGCGTAAGATGTTCTGATATATGAGTTTTCCGGTTATCTCTACTTATCGATTACAACTTCGGGGTCCAGAAAGCGGGTTCGGCTTCACGTTCGCTGAGGCCGACGACCTGCTGGATTACCTCGACGACCTCGGCGTCTCGCACGTCTACCTCTCCCCCGTGCTGACCGCTGCCCGCGGTTCGACGCACGGTTACGACGTCACCGACCCGACGACGGTGTCACCGGAGCTCGGCGGTGCCGAGGGTCTGGCTCGGCTGTCGGCAGCAGCGCGAGAGCGCGGTATGGGCCTGGTCATCGATATCGTGCCCAACCACGTCGGGATCGACAAGCCCGAGCAGAACCCATGGTGGTGGGATGTGCTGACCAACGGCAGGTCGTCGCCGTATGCCAGCTATTTCGACATCGACTGGGACCTCGACGCCGGGCGAATAGTGTTGCCGGTGCTCGGTTCCGACGACGACGTCGACCAGCTGACGGTGGACGGCGACCAGCTGCGGCTGGGCGACCTGGCCTTCCCGATCGCACCGGGCACCGCCGAGGGCAGCGGGCGGGAAGTCCACGACCGACAGCACTACCGGCTGGTCGGCTGGAAACGCGGGATCTGCGGATATCGCCGATTTTTCTCGATCACCTCGCTGGCCGGGCTGCGCCAGGAGGACCGCGCGGTGTTCGACGCCAGCCACGCCGAGGTCGCCCGCTGGTTCACCGAGGGACTCGTCGACGGTGTCCGCATCGACCACCCCGACGGCTTGTCCGATCCGGTCGGATACCTGACCTGGTTACGCGAGTTGGTCGGCCCGAGCGCCTACATCGTGATCGAGAAGATCCTCGCGGTCGACGAGGCACTGGAGTCGACGCTGCCGGTCGCCGGCACCACCGGCTACGACGTGCTGCGCGACATCGGCGGGGTGTTCGTCGACCCGCACGGTGTCCGGGCGCTCACGGCCCTGGTCGAATCCGCCGGCATCGATTACGGTGCCACCCCGGCGTTGCTGCGAGAGCTCAAGGCCAACGTCGCCATTGACACGCTGGCCAGCGAGTTGGCCCGGTTGCGGCGGAGCATCGCG
Source organism: uncultured Actinomycetota bacterium (assembly GCA_963795995.1). Classification (GTDB taxonomy): domain Bacteria; phylum Actinomycetota; class Actinomycetes; order Mycobacteriales; family Mycobacteriaceae; genus Mycobacterium. Next base: position 1,296,006 of record CAWCJY010000010.1, on the reverse strand, counting down.
ACGGCGGCCGGCGTCGACCACCCGCAAGTGCCCGACGCGGTGGCCGCGTTGCTCGGTCACATCGGCGTCTACCGCTGCGACTATCCGGGACTGTCGGCCATGTTCTCCACCGCGCTGGCAGAAACACATTCCGTCGCACCGAATCTAGAGCAGCCGCTGCAGGTCCTGGCCGCCGCTGTCGCCGCCGACCGCGCCCCGTGGGTGCGGCTGCAACAACTGTGCGGCGCGGTCACCGCGAAGTCGGTCGAAGACTGTCTGTTCTACCGCGACGCCCGGCTGGTGTCGCTGAACGAGGTGGGCGGCGAGCCGGAGCGGTTCGGCGTCGGCGCGGCGGAGTTCCACCACAGCGCCGCGACCCGTGCCGAGCTATGGCCGCAGGCCATGACGACGTTGACCACCCACGACACCAAGCGCGGGGAAGACGTGCGCGCCCGCATCGGCGTGCTCTCGCAGGTGCCGTCGTTGTGGACCGAATTCCTCACCCGATGGGAGGGCGTTGCGTCCTCGCCGGATACCGCGACCGGTTTGTTCTTATGGCAGAACATTTTCGGTGTCTGGCCGGTCAGCGGTGAAGTTACCGAGGAATTGCGCCAGCGGCTGCACTCCTACACCGAGAAGGCGATCCGCGAAGCGGCATCGCATACCACTTGGAACGACCCGAATACCGAGTTCGAAGGCGCAGTGCACCAGTGGCTCGACTCGGTGCTGGACGGGCCGGTGGCCGCGCAGCTCACCGAGCTCGTCGGTCAGCTCAACACCCACGGGCAGAACGACGCGCTGGGTCAGAAGCTGCTCGCGTTGACCGTGCCCGGCGTTCCCGACGTCTACCAGGGCACCGAGCTGTGGGACGACAGCCTGGTCGACCCGGACAACCGCCGCGAGGTCGATTACGGCGCACGTCGCGCAGAGCTGAAAACGTTGCAGCATTCCAAGATTCGCGTCGTCGCCGCCGCACTGCGGTTGCGGCGCAAGCGGTCGGACACCTTCCTGAACGGCGCATACCGTCCCGTCCTCGCCACCGGAACCGCGGCCGACCACGTCGTGGCCTTCGGTCGCGGTGACGACGTGCTGGTGGCCGTCACCCGGTGGACGGTGCGATTGCAGCAGACCGGATGGGGCGACACCGTGATACCTGTGCCCACCGGTTCCTGGGTGGACACGCTGACCGGTAGCGCGGTCACCGGCCCGACGTCGGCGGCTGAGTTGTTCGCCGGGCTGCCGGTCGTTCTGCTGGAACGTGCCGATGGCTGAGTTTGCGGTGTGGGCGCCGAAGCCCTCGCTGGTCCGACTTGACCTCGACGGTGCGCTGCATCCGATGCAGCGTTCGGCGGACGGCTGGTGGCGCGCCACCGCCGACGCCGCACCGGGCACCCGATACGGTTTCGTGCTCGACGACGAGGCGCAAGTGCTGCCAGATCCACGATCAGCGCGCCAGCCCGACGGCGTCCACGCCCGCTCCCAGCTGTGGGACCCGTCGACTGCGGCGTGGACCGACAGCGACTGGTCCGGTCGCGCCACCGACGGCGCGGTGATCTACGAGCTGCACGTCGGAACCTTCACCGCGGACGGCACCTTCGGTGCAGCGATCGAAAAGCTGGACTATCTCGTCGATCTCGGGATCGACTTCGTCGAGTTGATGCCGGTCAACTCCTTTTCGGGCAGCCACGGCTGGGGCTACGACGGCGTGCTGTGGTACAGCGTGCACGAGCCCTACGGCGGCCCGGACGGGCTGGTCCGCCTGGTCGACGCCTGCCATGCCCGCGGCCTCGGCGTGCTGATCGATGCGGTGTTCAATCATCTCGGCCCGTCGGGCAACTACCTGCCACGGTTCGCTCCGTACCTGTCGGCGGCGAGCAACCCGTGGGGGGAAGGCATCAACATCGCCGACGCCGACTCCGACGAGGTGCGGCGCTACATCATCGGCTGCGCGTTGCGTTGGCTGCGAGACTTCCACGCCGACGGCCTGCGACTCGACGCGGTGCACGCGCTGGTGGACACCACCGCGATTCATATCCTCGAAGAGCTGACCGCCGAAACCGACGCGCTGGCAGCAGAAGTCGGCCGCCCGCTGTCGCTGATCGCCGAGAGTGACCTCAACGATCCACGGCTGGTCACCCCACGCGGCGAGGGCCGCTCGATAGGCGGTTACGGGCTGACCGCCCAGTGGGACGACGACATCCACCACGCCGTCCATACCGCGGTGTCGGGTGAACGCCAGGGCTACTATGCCGACTTCGGATCATTGGCCGCGCTGGCAAAGACCCTGCGGGGCGGATTCTTTCACGCGGCGACGCATTCGTCGTTCCGCCGCCGCCGACACGGTCGGCCGCTGGACACCTCGGCGATCCCGGCCACGAGGTTGGTGGCTTACACCACCACCCACGACCAGGTCGGCAACCGAGCCCTCGGGGACCGGCCGTCCCAGAACCTGACCGGCGGCCAGCTCGCGATCAAAGCCGCTCTGGTGCTGTTTGCACCCTGCACTGCAATGCTTTTCATGGGTGAGGAGTTCGCGGCGTCGACGCCGTTCCAGTTCTTCAGCTCGCACCCCGAACCGGAGTTGGCCAGAGCTACCGCCGAGGGCCGCAAGGCGGAGTTCGCCGAGCACGGCTGGGACGCCGACGAGATTCCCGACCCGCAGGACCCGCAGACCTTCCAGCGTTCCAAGCTCAACTGGGATGAGGTCGACACCGGCGGACACGCCCGGTTGCTGAGCGTGTACCGGGATCTGATCGCGCTGCGGCGCAACGAAACCGATCTTGCCGACCCGTGGCTAGACCATCTGATCGTCGACTATGACGAGGACCAGCGCTGGATCACGCTGCGCCGCGGCGGGCTCACCTTGGCCTGCAACCTGGGCGAAGGCACCGTGACCGTCCCGGTGACCGGCGATGTGGTGCTCGCCTGGGATTCGCCTGACGTCGGTGACTCGACGCAGCTGGCCGGACAGTCGTTCGCCATCCTGCGGGCCCGCCAGTAACCGCGAGCGTGCGTGGTTGCACGCCGCCACAGCTGTACAACTGCGCACGGTGGCCGGGCGAGGCCCGGCGAACACCGCTGGAGGACGCGACGCCTACAACAGATAGCGGTAGGCCGGCGATCCCGGCGCCAGCGCTTCGACATGGATTTCGGTGGCGCCCATCCGGCTCAGCAGGCCGTCGAGGTCGGCGGCGGAGCCCAGCTCGATGCCGACCAGCGCCTCACCGGTGTCCCGGTTGTTGCGTTTGACGTACTCGAACAGCGTGATGTCGTCGTTGGGTCCCAGGACGTCGTCGAGGAACCGGCGCAGCGCACCGGGCTCCTGCGGAAAGTCCACCAGGAAGTAGTGCTTCAAGCCCAGGTGAACCAAGGACCGCTCGAGTACTTCGCCGTAGCGGGAGACGTCGTTGTTGCCGCCCGAGATCAAACAGACCACGGTGGACCCAGGCTCGGCGCCCGCTTCCAGTAGGCCGGCCACCGACAGTGCGCCGGCCGGCTCGGCGATGATCCCCTCGTTCTGGTACAGGTCGATCATCCCGGTGCACACCGCGCCTTCGTCGACCGCGGTGATCGACACCATGTCCCCTGCGGCGGCCAGCGCCGCGTAGGTGAGCGTCCCGGCCCGGTTCACCGCGGCGCCGTCGACGAACTGGTCGACATAGTCCAGGGTGACCGGCCCGCCGGCGGCCAGCGCGGCCATCATCGCGGCGGCGCCGGCCGGTTCGACACCCAGCACGGAGGTGTTGGAGGTCCGCTCGGCCAGATAGGTGGTGATGCCCGCGATGCATCCGCCGCCACCGACCGGGACCACCACCAGGTCAGGCTCCCCACCAAGGGGGCCGAGCTGCTCGAGCAGTTCGACGGCAATCGTGCCCTGCCCGGCCATGGTGCGCACGTCGTCGTAGGGCGGTACCAGCGTGGCCCCGGTCCGCGCGACGTCGTCGAGCGCGGCGGCCGCCGCCAGGTCGTAGGTCGACCCGCCCACCATCAGCTCAACGAAATCCCCGCCGTGATAACGGATTCGGTCCCGTTTTTGCCGCGGCGTCTTGGCCGGCACGTAGACACGGCCGTGGATTCCCAGCGACCGGCACGCGTAGGCGAAACCTTGCGCGTGGTTGCCGGCCGACGAACACACCACGCCGGCGGCGACTTCCTCAGCGGACAGCTGCACCAGCAGGTTGTAGGCGCCGCGCAGTTTGTAGGAACGGACCGATTGCAGGTCTTCGCGCTTGAGATACACCCTCGCACCGGTCGCGGCCGACAGCCGATCGCTGTGCTGCAGCGGGGTCGGTGTCACCACACCGGCGATTCGCTTTGCTGCCGCGTCGACGTCGGCCGCGGACAGCAAAGAGCTGCTCGGGCCGTGGCTCAGTTCGGCAGACACCGGATAATGGTGCCACGCGGGCTGCTCTGCGTGGTAAGTCGGCTCAGTGCACGGGAGTCAGCACGAACACCGGGATCTGCCGGTCGGTCTTCTTCTGGTACTCAGCGTAGTCGGGCCAGGCCTGCACCGCCCGTTCCCACCAGGTGGCCTTCTCGTCGCCGGACACCTCGCGGGCGTCGTAGTCCTTGGTGACGCTGCCGTCCTGCAGTTCGACCCGCGGGTTCTTGGCGATGTTGTAGTACCAGACCGGATTTTTCGGCGCACCGCCCAGTGACGCGACGACGGCGTACTCGCCGTTGTGCTCGACCCGCATCAATGGGGTCCTGCGAAGTTTGCCGGTCTTGGCCCCGACCGTGGTCAACAGGATGATTGGCTTGCCCTTCATTTCGGCCGCCTCACTCCCACCGGATTCGGCGTACTTGTCGGCTTGTTCGCGGGACCAATCCCACGGGCTGGGGGCGTATTCACCGGAAAGTGGCATAGGACCACTGTAAAGGCTGCCCGCTGCTACGACGCGGGCTGGACCGCCTGGTTGGTCGCCGGTTCGTGGACGTCCGAGCCGAGGTCCCCGGCATACAGCGCCTCGATTTCGGCGGCGTATTTTGCGGAGATGGGCCGGCGCTTGAGCTTCATCGTCAGGGTCATCTCGTCGCCGCCGGGTTCCCATAGCGTGGGTAGCACCCGGAAACGCTTGATCTGCTCCACCCGGGATAGTCGGGTGTTGGCCTCGGCGACACCGGCCGCGATACGCGCGATCACTTCAGGATCGGCCGCCAGGGCTGCCGGTGAGGCGTCGGCCAGGCCGCGCTGGGCGGCGTACGGGCCCACCGAGTCGGCGTCGAAGACCATCAGCGCGGTGTTGTACGGTCGCCCGTCACCGATCGCGACCATCGCGCCGACCATTGGGCAGGCCGCCAGGATGGTGTTCTCGATGTTGGCCGGCGACATGTTCTTGCCTGCGGCGTTGATGATCAGTTCCTTCTTGCGATCGACCACCCGCAGGAAGCCGTGGGGATCTACCTCGAGGATGTCGCCGGTGTGCAGCCAGCCGTCGGGGTCGATCGCTTCTGCGGTTTTGACCGGATCCTTTCGGTAACCCCGCATCACCAGCGGCCCTCGGACCAGGTATTCACCGTCGTCGGCGATCTTGCCTTCCAGCGCGGGCAGCAGCTTGCCGACGGTGCCTACCCGCGCCTCGCTAGGCGGGCTGACACTGGCCACACAACTCAACTCAGACATACCCCATACTTCGGCAATCGGAATCCCGATACCGGCGAAGAAACCGAGTGTCTCCTTGGGGATCGGCGCCGCACCAGACACCGCCCATCGCAGCTGATCCAGTCCCAGCTTGGCGCGCAGCTTCGACAACACGAGTTCGTCGGCTGTCGCCCATTCCACGGCGACGTCGTCAGGCACCGGTTCACCGGCCACCGCGGCGGCAGCGCGCTTGGCGGCGACCGACAGCCCCCATTGCAGCGCTTGCCGGCGTTGCTCCTCGGGTTCGTTGGTCACCGCAAATTCGATTGCTGCTCTGAGCTTTTCCCATACCCGTGGCACCGCACCCCAGACCGTTGGCCGCACATCGGGCAGCGCCGCCGCAATCGCCCGGATGTCGGAGATCACGGTGACCTGGACGCCGAATATCTCCTGGTTGTACAACCCCATCGCGCGGTCGGCGATGTGGGCCGATGGCAGAAAGGACGTAATGCGGTCACTGAACCGCACACCCAGAACGGCGTCGAGGGCATAGGCCTCGAACAGCAGATGGGTGTGGGTCATCTCTACACCTTTGGGGTTTCCGGTGGTGCCCGACGTGTAGATGAGGGTGATGACGTCGTCGGGTTGCACTGCCCGCCAACTGGATTCGAAATCGAAGTCGTCGGCGGCCGCGGCGTACAAGTCGTCGAGCGACAGGATTCCCGCAGGTGCACCATCGATACAGATGATGTACTCGATGTCCGCCCCACTGGCGCGGATCTTCTCGACGTACTGCTGCTCGCAGATCACCACCTTGGTGCCAGCGTTGTCGAACAGATACGTCAGCTGCTCGGCCGGCAGCGTGTTGTAGGCGGAGAACGAGGTGGCTCCGACGTGCTGCGCGCCGACCTCCAGGGGGTAGAACTCGATGCGATTGGCCATCATCAGCGTGACGGTGTCACCTCGGCACACCCCCAGGCCGGCCAGTCCGGCCGCAACCTGTCGTACCTGCGTGGCGTAGTCGCGCCACGTCAACATCTGCGTGTCACCGGGGGTGCGGAGAGCGACCGCGTCCGGGTCGATGACGGCCATGCGCTGAAAGGCCTCGCACAACGTGACCGGCCGCTCGGGTGTGCTCATGTCGGTTCTCCTCAGTCTCGGCAGCGGCTCACCGGGTTCAGATACGCTACCGCGGCTTCTGGCGACTCGGGGTCGCGCAGCGTCGTCGCTGGAGCGTCCGCATCGCTACAGCTGCGTACCGTTGCGACCATCCCTTCGGCCGCGGCGTTGATGTGGCGCTTGGTCGAGCGAAGCGTAAGCGCCGACTCTTGGTCAGTTGCGCTACGAGCAACGGCCGCCGACCTCGACGTGAGCGTCGCCCCGCACAGCTACGGCGACGAAGGCGTCAACCGCGCTGTGCGAGCTGGGTTTCGCAGCATCGAAGAGCCGGCGAAGACGACCGGTGTGGGGGGCCGTTGTTTCGGAGTACGCCCGCCGCAACGCTCAGCACTACCGCGGCACATTGCTGGATGCCGTCGAGCTGTTGGCCGCCAGCAGCGTCGGCCACCGTGACTTAGTCACGCGAGGTGGTGCGATGTAGAAAGACCGGCGTGAAGTGCCGGGCGTTGTCTACAGTCCGAACAGGCTGGCTATGCTCGACAGGTCGCCGAGCAGGCCGCCCGTGCTGGCTCCGGCGGTGACGAATTCGGAGGGGTCGAAATCGGGCGCGGCGAACGCGTCGTTCGGTATGAGGTACTCCGGCGGCACGGGAACGAACTCGCCGTGGAACAGGGCGTTGTACAAAAATTCGGGTGCAGAAGTCCCGGACTGGATGTAGTCCGCCGACGTGTTGTCGACGGGATCGACCACCATCGTGTTGGTGAAGTCTCCCAGCTTGATGATGTCGTAGTCCAACACATGCCCGTGCTGAGTCACGTTGTCCAGAGCTATGTATTGATCCACGCCACCGAACAGGCTGCTGTCGTATATCTGCGCCCCTGACTCGTCGCTGAACCCGCCCAGGTCAGCGGCGTCGCCCCCGCCGCTCGGAGTGAATGCGCCATACGTGTAATCGTGCGACGAGTAGACGGACGTCCAATCGTCTTTGGCAGTGATTTCGTAGCTTCCGAGCGGTGTGCCATTGTCTTCAACGGTGTAGGGCTGGGTGCCTTGCCAGTCGGTGATCAATGGGCGGACTCCTTCGTAATGCCAGTCGGCCAAGTCGTCCGGTTGGACCAGGCAAAACCCCGTACCGTCGCAGGTCTGAAAGATGGTGTCGCCGCCGGGCCCGCCGGGATCGGCGTGGCTGAGGGCCATCGGCAGGGCAAAGCTGGCCAGCACGGCGGCGGCACCACCGCCGAGCAGGGGCAGAACGCGGTGCGGCTTCGACATCAATTTCCCCAATCGTTTGAGCGAATCCTTACACCAAGCTGAGAGTGCCCGACGTTACATGAGTGAACAGCGCTCGTAGTGAGAATTCGGAGATTCCTGAGTGAAAACTTAACGGCCCAGGCACCCGGGGCCGAGCAGCGCCTTCAAATCGCCCATCAGCGCCGGCGACGGGGTCACTCGCAGCGAGGGGTCCAGCTCCAAGGTGGTGATGCGCTCACCGCTGATCAACCGCAGATGCACCTGCGCCGTACCCGGGTGGCGGGCCAGCACCTGTTTGAGCGCACTCACCTTGTCGATGGTGCACTGCCGGGTGGGCAGGCTGACCGCCAGCGGCCGGTTCACCGCCGCGCTGGTGAAATCTGGTACGACAAGCTCATGGGCGATCAGACAGATGCGGTCGTCGGACACCTTGACTCGACCGTTGACCAGCACCACGGCGTCGTCGAGGATGTCCGCGCCGTGGGTGGAGTAGGCGTGCGGGAAGAACATCACCTCGATGCCACCGGTCAGGTCTTCCAATTGCGCTGAGGCCCAGGGCATTCCGTTCTTGTTCACCCGCCGGTTGACCGACGCCAGGATGCCGCCGACCCGTACGGCGGTGTCGTTGGGGACATCGCCGTCGAGAATGGCCGGGATCGCGGTGTCGACCTGTGTTGCCAGCAGATGCGCCACCCCGTTGAGCGGATGCCCGGACACATACAGACCCAGCATCTCGCGTTCCAGCGCCAGTTTGTGTTTGTCGTCCCACTCGTCGTCGGGAACCCTGATCGTGAAAACCGCGTCGACGTGTGAGTCCTCGCCGCCGAAAAGATCGAACTGTCCCATCGCCTCGGCTTTTTTGGTGCCCAGCACCGAATCCACCGCGTCGGTGTGCACCAGGAAGAGCCCCTTGCGCGGATGTCCCAGCGAGTCGAACGCGCCTGCCTTGATCAGCGATTCAGTCACTTTCTTGTTGCAGGCCGCGATGTCGATCTTGTTGAGGTAATCGGAGAAGTCGGTGAATTTGCCTTTCTCGGTACGGGTGCCGAGTAGGGAGGCAACGACATTGGCGCCCACATTGCGCACCGCGCCGAGCCCGTAGCGGATGTCGGTGCCCACCGAGGCGAAGTTCAAGCCGGATTCGTTGACGTCGGGCGGTAGCACCGTGATGCCCAGCTTGCGGCAGTCGGCCAGGTACACCGCGGCCTTGTCCTTGTCGTCGCCAACCGAGGTCAGCAGGCCGGCCATGTATTCGGCGGGATAATTGGCCTTGAGGTAAGCCGTCCAGTACGACACCATGCCGTATCCGGCGGCGTGAGATTTGTTGAACGCGTAGTCGGCGAACGGCAGGATGGTGTCCCACAAGGCTTTGATAGCGGCGGCGGAAAATCCGTTGGATTGCATTCCGGCCGAGAAACCCTCGAACTCCTTTTCCAGCACCTCGCGCTTCTTCTTGCCCATGGCCTTGCGCAGGATGTCGGCTCGGGCCAGCGAGTAGCCGGCCACCTTCTGCGCGATGCGCATGATCTGCTCTTGGTAGACGATCAGGCCATAGGTCTCGGCGAGGATCTCGCGCAACGGCTCCTCGAGTTCGGGGTGGATGGGTTTGATCGCCTGGCGGCCGTTTTTGCGGTCGGCGTAGTCGTTGTGGGCATTCATGCCCATCGGGCCCGGGCGGTACAGCGCAATCACCGCGACGACGTCTTCGAAACCGGTGGGTTGCATGCGGCGCAACAGATCACGCATCGGTCCACCGTCGAGCTGGAAGACCCCGAGGGTGTCGCCGCGGCCCAACAGCGCGTAGGTGGCCTTGTCGTCCAGCGGCACCGATTCCAGGTCAATGTCGATACCCCGGTTGGCCTTGATGTTCTCGATCGCGTCGCCGATGATCGTCAGGTTGCGCAGCCCGAGGAAGTCCATCTTCAGCAGGCCGATCGCCTCACACGACGGGTAGTCCCAGCCGGTGATGATGGCGCCGTCCTGCGGCCGCTTCCAGAGCGGTATCACGTCGGTCAGCGGCTCGCTGCTCATGATCACCGCGCAGGCGTGCACGCCGGCGTTGCGGATCAGCCCTTCCAGCCCGCGGGCGGTCTGGTAGATGGTGCGCACATCAGGGTCGGTGTCGATCAGACCGCGGACCTCGGCGGCCTCCCGGTAGCGATCGTGAGTCGGATCGGTGATGCCTGACAGCGGGATGTCCTTGGCCATGATCGCCGGCGGCAACGCCTTGGTGATCCGGTCGGCGATCGCGAAACCGGGCTGCCCGTAGTGAATTCGCGCGGAATCCTTCAGCGCCGCTTTAGTCTTGATGGTGCCGAACGTGATGACCTGGGCGACGCGGTCATGCCCCCACTTGTCGGCGGCGTAGCGCACCATTTCGCCGCGGCGACGGTCGTCGAAGTCGATGTCGATGTCGGGCATCGAGGTGCGTTCCGGGTTGAGGAATCGCTCGAACAGCAACCCGTGCGGGATCGGATCGATATCGGTGATGCCCAGCACATAGGCCACCAGCGAGCCGGCGGCCGAACCCCGCCCCGGGCCGACGCGGATGTCGACCGAGCGCGCGTAGTTAATGAGGTCGGCGACGATCAGGAAGTAGGACGGAAAACCCTTGCCGCAGATAACCTCGATCTCGTAGGCGGCGCGTTCTGCGTATCCCTTGCCGAGCCCGCCCGGGAATCGCCGGCGCAGTCCGGCGTCGACCTCGTGGCGCAGCCAGGACGCCTGATCGTGCCCCTGGGGCACCGGGAATACCGGCATCCGGTCACGCGCCGCCCACACGTCGGCGTACGACGTCACCCGCTCAGCGATCGCCAGGGTAGCGTCACAGGCGCCCGGGACCTCGTCATCCCAGATCTGGCGCATCTCGGCGGCCGACTTCAGGTAGTAGCCGTCGCCGTCGAACTTGAACCGATTGGGGTCCGACAGCGTCTTGCCCGTCTGCACGCACAGCAGCGCCTCGTGGTTGTGCGCGGCGTCGCGGGTGACGTAGTGGCAGTCGTTGGTGGCCAGCGCCGAAATGGCGAGAGTGCGGCCTAGCTCGAGCAGCCCTTGGCGCACCCGGTGCTCGATGGCCAGCCCGTGATCCATCAGCTCCAGGAAGTAGTTTTCCGGCCCGAAGATTTCCCGCCACGTGGCAGCCGCCTGCAGCGCCTCCCGGGTCTGCCCGAGCCGCAGCCGGGTCTGCACTTCGCCGGAGGGGCAGCCGGTGGTGGCGATGATCCCGCTGGCGTGCTCGGCGATGAGCTCGGCGTCCATGCGGGGCCACTTGCTCAACTGGCCCTCGAACGAGGCCAACGACGACAGCTTGAACAGGTTCCGCAGCCCGGTTGCGTTCTCGGCGACCATGGTCAGGTGGGTGTAGGACCCGCTGCCGGACACGTCGTCGCTCTTCTGCCCCGGATCTCCCCAGAGGACGCGGCGGGTATCGAACCGCGAGGCCGGCGCGATGTAGGCCTCCACCCCGATGATCGGCTTGATTCCGGCTTGGCTGGCCTCGGTGTAGAACTCGCTGGCGCCGAACATGTTTCCGTGATCAGTCATGCCGATCGCGGGCATTTCCAGCCGCTGTGCCTCGGCGAGCATCGGCGCGATCTTGGCGGCACCGTCCAGCATCGAGTACTCGGTGTGGTTGTGCAGGTGCACGAACGAGGACCTCATAGGGACGCCAGTCTATGACCGCCTACCGACGCGTTTCGGCGTGTCGGCAGAGTGTGTCTCCATCGGCGAAAGATCAACCCCCGAGCCTGGCGCCCAGCCGCAGGGCGGGCAGTAACACGCTGCGTGGCACCAACCGTCCGCCGACCCCCACGACCTTCGGCACCAGCCCCGGGACCACGCTGCGCCGACCTTCGCGCATCCCGGCGACCGCGGCTTCGGCGACGTCCTGCGGCGATACCTGCACGATGCCGATGCTCCACCGCTGCGCGTCGGCGATGTCCGCCCACTCGGTCGGCACCGGTCCGGGGCATAGCACCGTGCAGGACACGCCGGTACCGTGCAGTTCTTCGTGCACGGCTTCGGAGAACGTCTGCACGAACGCCTTGGTCGCCGAGTAGACCGCCATGCCCGGTATCGGCTGGAACCCGGCCAGCGACGCGATGTTCATGATTGCGCCCGCGCCCCGATCGACCATGCCGGGCAGTGCCGCATGCGTCAGCTCCATCAACGCCAGCGCGTTGAGGGTGACTTCTTCACTCTCGCGCTCCAGCGGCAGCGAGTGGAAAACTCCGCTGGTACCGAAGCCGGCGCTGTTGCACAACCCGGCGACCGGATCCTGCTGGAGCCGCTCAGCCAGTTGTCCGCGGGCGTCGGCGTCACCAAGATCGAGCGGCAGCACCTCGACGGCCACGGAGTACTGGTTGCCCAGTTCACCGGCCAGTTCCTCCAGGCGGTCGCGACGCCGGGCGACCAGCAGCAGCGGGTAACCACGGCGGGCCAGACCACGGGCCAGCTCGGTTCCGATGCCCGAGGAAGCACCGGTGATGACGACGGTTGCTTGCTTATCAGGTTTGGGCAAACTCATTTGGCGCCACTCCTCTCCCCCACAAGCGGGAGGTGTCCCCCATCGCTTTTATGCTCTGCATCGTCGCCGTCGCACTCATGATCGCCTCACCAGTGAATTCCGCGGGTGGCCCGCACAAACGCTTCGCTGCGCTTGTCCATCTTCGAACCGCCGTCCTCGGATTCGCTGCCCCGCGCCGCCGACGAGTCGTCGAACATGGCGAACGCGCGGTTGCGGACCTGATCCATCACCAAAGGATTGAGCGCGTCCGCCACCGCCGCGAACTGCCCGAACGGTGAGCTGACCCGGCGCGGACGGTGCACGATCGCGTCGGCGATCACCCCAGCCGCCTGATCCGGCGTCAGCGCCGGGAACTTGTCGTACATCTTGGTGGGGCTGATCATCGGGGTCCGTACCAACGCCATGTGCACGGTGGTGAAGCGCACGTCGTCCTGCACGGTTTCGGCCTGCAACGCGTCACAGAGCGTGTCGAGCGCCGCCTTGCTGGCGATATAGGCGCCGAACCGCGGTGCCCGGGTCTGCACGCCGGCCGACGACACGTTGACGATGTGGCCGAAGCCGCGCTCGCGCATGCCGGGCACGAACTTGAGGATCAATTGAACCGCGCCAAGGTAATTCAGTTGCATGGTCCGCTGGTAGTCGTGGATCCGGTCGTACGACAGCGCCAGCGATCGCCGGATCGACCGGCCGGCGTTGTTGATCAGGATGTCGACTCCGCCCAGGTCGTCGAGCACCTGGTCGGCCATCTCCGCGATGGCGTCCATGTCGGACAGGTCGCAGGAGTAGAAGTGGGCGCTTCCGCCGTCGCTGCGGATCTCCTCGGCCACTTTCTCCAGCTTCTCGGGTGTGCGGGCGATGAGTACCACCTGCCCACCGGCCTTGGCGATTTTCTTGGCGGCCGCTTCCCCGATCCCCGACGAGCCTCCGGTGATGAGAACGGTCCGGCCGTCCACGGCGTCGGGCAGGGTACGGCCTTGCACCGCTTCCAGCAGGTTGCGCAGATAGAAAGGCCGATAACGGCCGGCCGAGTTCGGGGTGTTGATGATGTTGGACACCGCCGCGAACGGTTTTTCGACCAGATTTGTGAGATCACCGAGGTTCATGAAAGTTAACCTAGACGACCGGTCACGGTTTACAGCGGCCGATGGTGAATTGGAGCCAGGCTCAACGCCCGGCCCGCAACACGTCCAGGGCGTGCTGCAGGTCAGGCGGGTAGTGGCTGACGATCTCCATCCGCCGGCCGTCACCGGGATGGGTGAACGACAGCGACCGCGCGTGCAGCCACTGTCGTTCCAGTGCAAGCTTTTTGGCTAATTTCGGGTCGGCCCCATAGGTGAGGTCGCCGGCGCAGGGGTGATGTAGCGCCGCGAAATGCACCCGAATCTGGTGAGTCCGACCGGTTTCAAGGTGCACGTCGAGCAGGCTGGCGGCGACAAACGCCTCGAGGGTGTCGTAGTGGGTCAGGCTGTGCCGGCCCGCGGCAGTGACGGCGAACTTCCACTCAGGGCCGTGGTGTCGACCGATCGGCGCGTCGATCGTGCCGCTGGACGGGTCCGGATGTCCCTGCACCAGGGCGTGGTAACGCTTGTCCACCGTGCGCTGTTTGAAGGCGCGCTTGAGCACCGTGTACGCGCGTTCGGAGATCGCCACCACCATCACACCGGACGTGCCGACGTCGAGGCGATGCACGATCCCCTGTCGCTCGTGCACGCCTGAGGTGGTGATCCGGTAACCGGCGGCGGCCAGCCCGCCCAGCACCGTCGGGCCGGTCCAGCCCACCGATGCATGCGCGGCCACGCCTGCGGGCTTGTCGACCGCGACGATGTCGTCATCGGAATACAGGATCGTCATGCCCTCGACGTCGACGGGCGTGTTCTCCGGGGGCGCCGGGGGTTCCGGCAGCTGGACCTGCAGCCACCCTCCCAGTGTCAGGCGGTCGGATTTTCCGGCCGGCACCCCGTCGAGTTCGACACCGCCGTCTTCGGCCAGCGCCGCGGCGGCCGTGCGGGACAGCCCGAGCAGCCGGGCCACCCCGGCATCCACGCGCATGCCCGCCAGCCCCTCCGGGACCGGCATCGAACGCTGGGTCACCGGTGTTGGTCGGCCTGGCGCCGGCCAACGTCGTCGAAGTCAAAACCAAAGACCGACAGCGTGACCAGCAGAATTGCCCCGCCCACCACCGAGGGGTCGGCGACGTTGAATACCGGCCACCAGCCGACCGACAGGAAGTCGACGACGTGTCCCCGAAGCGGCCCGGGAGACCGGAAGAAGCGGTCCACCAGATTGCCCAGCGCCCCGCCCAGGATCAGGCCGAGCCCGACCGCCCACCACGGCGACACCAGACGTCGGCCCATCCAGACGATTCCGAGCACGACGCCGGTCGCCACCACCGTCAACATCCAGGTGTAGCCGGTTGCCATGGAGAACGCCGCACCGGAGTTACGCACCAGAATCCAGGTGACCGTCTGACCGATGATCGGCACCGGCTGGCCCGGCGTCAGCAATTCGACGGCGAGCACCTTGGTGATGACGTCGAGCACCAGCACCACAGCCGCGACCGAGAGCAGCAGGCGCAGCTGCCGCGGCGCGGCAGCTGCCGCGTCGCGGCCGGTCGTCGCCTGCTCAGCCGCTGATTCGTCAGTCACTCGCCCATCATCCCTTGTGCCAATGGCCCCCGCGTCTAGCATCCCACCATGGGCCGCCTGACCGTCGTCACCACCGGCGGGACGATCGCCACCAGCACCGATATGCAGGGTGTGCGCCGGCCGACCCGCAGCGGCGCCGAGTTGACGGCCGGCCTCGACGTCGATGTCGTCGACCTGATGGCGCTGGACAGCTCCGAGCTGCAGCCGGTCGACTGGGACCGGATTCGCGCTGCTGTGCACACCGCCGGGCGCGACGGCCGCGACGGTGTGGTCGTCACCCACGGCACCGACACCCTCGAGGAGACGGCGCTATGGCTGGAACTCACCTATGCCGGGGCTGCTCCGGTGGTAGTCACCGGCGCCATGCGCAGCGCGGACGCCCCCGACGCCGACGGGCCGGCCAATCTGCACGACGCGCTGACCATTGCGGCGAATCCCGCGGCGCGTGACCTCGGTGTGCTGGTGTGTCTGGCCGGCCGGGTGTGGCAGCCGCTGGGTCTGCACAAGATCGGGGGCCGGCACGGCTTCGCCGGCGAGCTGCTCGGCACCGTCGATAGCGTTGTGGCGCAGCCTAAGTCGCGACCTTACCTGGGCGAGCTGCACGCCGCGACGGGCCCGCGGGTCGACATCGTCGCGACCTACCCCGGAGGTGACGCGGTGGCGCTGGACGCCTGTGTGGCCGCCGGCGCCCGCGGCATCGTGCTGGAGGGGCTGGGCTCGGGAAATGTTCCACCGGCGGTCGTCGACGGCGTGCGCCGGTGGTGCCGAAGCGGAGTCGTGGTAGCGGTGAGCACCCGGGTCCCCTACGGCCGAGTCAGCCCGCGGTATGGCCCAGGCAGCGACCTGGTCGATGCGGGCGCGGTGATGGTTCCGCGGCTGCGGCCAAGTCAAGCGCGGGTGCTGGTGATGGCGGCGCTGGCTGCGCGGCTACCGGTGGGCGACGTCATCGACCGGTGGGGGTGACGTGACCGGCGGCGCGCTGGCCTCCAGCGCCGCAACGTAGTCCGGCCAGTCCAGGCTGTCGATCGGATTGGCCGGGCGCAATTCGCCGGTGCCGGCGGGAAAGGTGCGCGCCAGACCGGGACCGGAGCCACGAGTTTCCAGCCGGACGGTGACCACGCCGTGGCCGGCGCCCTGCACCCAGCCGTGACCGAGGTTTTGGTGCGTGACGTCATCTCCGACCCGCCACGGCGCGTCGTCGGTATCGGGGGCGAACATGGCCGCGGTTGCCGTCTCGACGGGATCCTGGGACGTCGACCCGAATCCCGCCAGCTCCAGGTCGGGGAAAAGCGGCTCCTGACGCACCTCGCTCAAACCTGAGAACCCCACGCCGACAAGGCGAATTGGCCCGATCTGGCGTGGATCGAGCAGGAGTCGGCGCGCCATTGCGATCAAAGCGGCCGCCTCAGTCGTCGCGTACGGCAGGGTGGCCGATCGGGTCAACGTGCTCATGTCGGACTTTTTCAGTTTCACCGTGACCGTGCGGGCTCCCCTGCCGTCGCGCATCAGCCGCTGATGGGCATGTTCGGCGATCGGGCCCACCGCCTCGTGCACCTGATCGAGCGACGTCAGGTCCGCCGCGAAGGTGGATTCGGCGCTGATCTGCTTGGCTTCGGCGCGCTCGGCAACGGGGCGATCGTCGATGCCACGGGCCAGCCGGTGCAGCGCCGGGCCGACCGTCGCGCCCAGGATGTTGGCGACTTCGGCGGCGGTCAGCGCAGCCAGTTGTCCGATCGTCTCGATGCCGAGCCGATGCAGCTTCTCTTCGGCAACCGGGCCGATTCCCCACAGCCGCCGCACCGGCAGGCCGAAGAGTAACGGCTGTTCCTCGGCGGCGCGGATCACCCGCACACCGTCGGGTTTTGCCAGTCCCGAGGCGATCTTCGCGAGTTGTTTGCCCGAGCCGGCACCGACGGAGGCGACCAGTCCCGTCTCGTCGTGCACCCGCCGGCGCAGCTGCTCGCAGAACTGCTCGACGTCGGTGGCCGCCGCACCGGCGAGTTGGGACGGTTCGCCGAACCCTTCGTCATGCGAGAGCTGTTCGATGACAGGCACGACGCTGCGGATGGTGTCGAAGACGCGACGGCTGGCCACCCCGTAGACCACGCCGCGGGGCGGCAGCACCACCGCAGCGGAGCCGACCAGGCGGCGGGCCTGGTGCATCGGCATGGCCGAGCGGGCGCCGAAGACCCGCGCTTCGTAGCTCGCCCCGGCCACCACGCCGCGCCCGCCGAGACCGCCCACCAGCACCGGCCGGCCCCGCAGGGTGGGCCGGGTGAGCTGCTCGACGGAGGCGAAGAACGCGTCCATGTCCAGGTGCAGTACCCAGCGCGATGCCACGACCACTAGCGTCTCAGACTATGGCGATGAACCTGGCGCACCGGTTGCTGTGCAGGTCCGACAAGTGGGCGACGACGGTCGAAAGCGACTTGCTGCCGTGGGTGCTCGACGGTGCGGAGTTGGGCGACAACGTGCTGGAGATCGGACCGGGCTACGGCGCCAACATCCGGGTGCTGATCGACCGGGCGCCGCATTACACCGCGGTCGAACTCGACACCCCCATGGCTGCACGGCTGCAGAAGCTGTACGGCGATCGAGCGCGGATCGTCAACGGTGACGGCACCGACACCGGCTTACCCGCCGACGAGTTCAGTTCGGTCGTGTGTTTCACGATGCTGCACCACATTCCGACCGCCGGTTTGCAGGACCGGTTGTTCGCCGAAGCGTTTCGGGTGCTGCGGCCCGGCGGTATGTTCGCCGGCAGCGACAGCCTGACCTCGCTGCGGTTTCGGGTGCTGCACTTCCGTGACATCTGCAATCCGTTGACGGCCGAAGCGCTGCCTGGTCGCCTGGCCGCGGCGGGATTTGTGGACGTGGCCACCGGCAGCAGCAGCGGGCGGCTGCGCTGGCGCGCAGTCAAGCCTTAACCTTGGCCGCGACAGTGCAACTACCGACGCAGTCACTCGACAAATGTGTTGCCAGTTGCACTTTCGCGGTCAAGGGCGATGCTCACCCGCACCCCGTCACCGATCTCGGCGCCATCGGCCGGTTCGCCGAACTGGAAGCTGGTGGCCAGGATTTCGCCGGCGATCAGCTCGGCATGGGTCTCAGCCCAGTTGGCCCGCCCGGAGGGCACCGACATGACCACTGCGATGCGGTCGGAGACGTCCAGCCCGGTCGACTTGCGCAGCTCCTGAAGTTCGCGAATGCGGTCTTTGGCCCAGCCTTCGGACTCCAGCTCAGGCGTCACCGTGCCGTCCAGCACCACAAGCCCGGTGCCGCCGGGCAGCGCCGCGGTGAATTCCGGGTCGGCGGCGACCAACCGTGAGCTGTACTCGTCGGGTTGCAGCACGACCGGGCCTGCGGTGAGCGTGCCGTCTGGGTTGACCGCGCCGTCGCCCGCCTTGACCGCTTTGATCGCCGCCTGCACATCCTTGCCGAGTCGGGGTCCCGCGACGCGGGCGTTGACGGTCAGCTCGAAGCGACCGTAGGTGTCGATGGCGTCGGTGAGCTCGACCTGTTTGACGTTGAGCTCGTCGGCGATCACGCCGGTGAACGGCTCGAGTCGATACGGATCGGCAACAGCCACAGTCAGTTTGAGCAGCGGCAGGCGTACCCTCAGCTTCTTGGCTTTGCGTAGCGACGAAGCGGCCGAGCACACTTCACGGACCTGATCCATGGCCGCAGCCAGCTCGGTGTCCGCCGGCAGCTCGCCGGCATCGGGCCAGTCGGTCAAGTGCACAGAGCGCTCGCCGGTGACACCACGCCAAATGATCTCGGTCGTCAACGGAAGCAGCGGCGCGGCCAGCCGGGCAGTCACCTCCAGCACCGTGTGCAGCGTATCGATGGCGTCAGCGTCTTCCTCCCAGAACCGCGACCGGGACCGTCGCACATACCAATTCGTCAACGCCTCGGTGAACAGGCGAAGTTGCTCACAGGCGCGGGAGATGTCGCAGACGTCCATCGCCGCGGTCAGGTCGTCACGCAGCTCCGCCAGCTTGGCCAGGATGTAGCGGTCCAGCACGTGCGGCGAATCGACGCGCCACACCCCGGCTTTCGGTGCGTACAGGGCGAGGAAGCTGTAGGCGTTCCAGAACGGGAGCAGCACCTGGCGCACACCCTCCCGGATGCCTTGCTCGGTGACGATCAGATTTCCGCCGCGCAGGATCGGCGACGCCATCAAAAACCACCGCATGGCATCAGAGCCGTCGCGGTCGAACACCTCGGAAACGTCGGGATAGTTGCGCAGCGACTTGCTCATCTTCTGCCCGTCGTATCCCAACACGATGCCATGGGCCACACAGCTTTTGAATGCCGGCCGGTCGAACAGCGCCGTGGCCAGCACATGCAGGGTGTAGAACCAGCCGCGGGTCTGCCCGATGTATTCGACGATGAAATCGCCCGGGTAGTGCGCTTCGGCCTCTCCGGCCGCCCCGCCCAAGAACCAGTCGCTGTTCTCGAACGGGTAATGCACCTGGGCGTACGGCATCGACCCGGAATCGAACCACACGTCGAATACGTCGGGGATGCGGCGCATCGTCGACGCACCGGTGGGGTCGTCGGGGTTAGGTCGGGTCAGCTCGTCGATGTAGGGCCGGTGCAGGTTGTCCGGGCGCACACCGAAATCGCGTTCCAACTCATCGAGGCTGCCGTAGACGTCGATGCGCGGATAGGCCGGGTCGTCGGACAGCCAGACCGGAATGGGCGTGCCCCAGTATCTATTTCGTGAGATCGACCAGTCTCGGGCGCCCCGCAGCCATTTGCCGAACTGGCCGTCTTTGACATGGTCGGGATACCAGGTGATCTGCTGGTTGAGCTCGGCCATGCGGTCCCGGAACTCGGTGACCTTGACAAACCACGACGACACCGCCCGGTAGATCAGCGGATTACGGCAGCGCCAGCAGTGCGGATAGGGGTGCTCGTAGGTTTCGTGGCGAACCAGCACCGCACCGTTGGCCGCCGCCGGTCCGCTGTGGTCCTTCAAGTCGCGGATGATCTGCCGGTTGGCCTCGAAGACGTGCTGGCCCTGATAATCCGGCACGGTGGCGTCGAACCGGCCTCTGGAGTCGACCGGAGTGACTGGCACGATGCCGACCTTGTCGGCGGTCTCCTTATCGTCTTCGCCGTAGGCGGGCGACATGTGCACGATCCCGGTGCCGTCGTCGGTGGTCACGAAGTCACCTGGCAGCACGGTGAACGCGTTCGCCGAGTCCATAAAATACGGAAATGGCGGCAAGTAGCGGATTCCCAGCAAGTCAGCACCGCGGTAGGTCGCCAGCACTTCAGGGGCATCGCCGAGTTCTCGCGGGTAGGCATTCAGCCGGGCTTCGGCCAGCAGATAGCGCCGTGCTCCAGCCCGCACCAGCACATAGCTGACGTCGGGGTTGACCGCGACGGCCTGGTTCGACGGCAGGGTCCACGGCGTCGTCGTCCACACCAGCAGGTGGGCACCGCCCAATCCCCCTTCGGGCACCGCGAAGCCGACGGTGACGGCGGGGTCCTGGCGGCTTTGATAGACGTCGTCGTCCATGCGCAGCTCGTGATTGGACAGCGGTGTCTCGTCGCGCCAGCAGTACGGCAACACCCGGTAGCCCTCGTAGGCCAAACCTTTGTCCCACAGCTGTTTGAAGGCCCAGATCACCGACTCCATATAGGGCAGGTCGAGCGTTTTGTAGTCGTTGTCGAAATCCACCCAGCGGGCCTGCCGGGTCACATAGGCCCGCCACTCGTCGGTGTACCGCAACACCGACTCGCGGCAGGCTTCGTTGAACGCGGCGATGCCCATCGCGTCGATCTGGGATTTGTCGGTGAGGCCAAGCTGGCGCTCGACCTCGAGTTCGGCGGGCAGTCCGTGGGTGTCCCAGCCGAAGCGGCGCTCCACCTTGCAGCCGCGCATCGTCTGGTACCGCGGGACGATGTCTTTGACGTAACCGGTGAGCAGATGACCGTAGTGCGGCAACCCATTGGCGAACGGCGGCCCGTCATAGAACACGAATTCGGCTGCGTCGGCGCGGCGAGCGATGCTGGCACGGAAGGTGTCGTCGGCCGCCCAGTAGTCGAGCACCCCAAGCTCTAAGCCAGGAAAGTCGGGCGCACCGCCGACCGGCTTCGAGTATGTGCGTTCGGTCACCGCAGTCGTCTCCTAATGCCCCCAGCGCCGCATAGGCACCATGTGCCACAGTCCGACCGGGGACGACGACGCGCCCCGGTGCGCGAGCGCCGCGGTACCACCCCGCTTGCCGCGCAGCAGCGCGGCCGCTCAAGTGACGGCTGTGACGGGCCTGCCCGTTCGGTTCTAGTAAGCCTTGACGGCCGTTCTTCCGAAAGCTCCCCGGTGATGGCCGGATCGACGCCGCTGTGCCGATTCTACGGGCACCGCCACCACCGCCGGTGACGCTCCCTAGACTGCGCCGTGTGGCCTTCGACCCGGTGTTTGCTCGTGACGTCGCCCTGCCGCTGGTGGAGGCGGCCTACGACGTGATGAACGGCGATGCCGCCCAACTGCCATCCGGCTTCACCCAGACCGCCGTGATCCGCGCCGACAGTGTGATCCCCGTCACCGCAACTGCGCGTCACCCCGAAGTCGCGGCAATGCTCAAGGACAACAACGTTTTCGGGCTGATGGGACGTAACTCGTCCACTCGCACGGCGTTTGTGTCGTTCCGGGGCAGCGCGGACCTGGCCGACTGGATCGCCGACTTCGACATCGTCTCGACCCCTTATCTTCCGATCGCGAATTTCGGGGAAGTCGCCGCCGGCTTCCAACGTGTCTACGAGCTGGTCCGTACCAGCATTGCAACCAACCTGGCTGCCGCCACCGCCGGTTGCGATCAGATTCTCCTCACCGGGGACAGCCTCGGCGCCGCGGTGGCCGTTCTTGCGGCGCCCGACATCTTCCGGAAGATGCCCCCGAATGCCATCGAGCCCCGGCTCGTCACCTTCGCCGGGCCGCGCGTCGGGTTGAGCGCTTTCGCCGCGGCGTTCAATACCCTCATCGAGAGCTGCTTTCGGTTGGTGAACTTCCTCGACATCGTGCCGCAGGTGCCGCCGTCGCCCTATGTCCACGTCGGCGTGCAGGTCGCGATCGACAGCGGCGGGCCGATCGACGTGGGATGGCGTCACAGCCTCGACGCTTATCGGGCCGGCCTGACCTCACTGATCGCGGCTGGCATGCCGCCGGGCGGCTCAGTCCGGTAGTGGAGGCAACCGGTGCAGACTGAGCGCTGCTTGGACATGGCCGGATAGCAAGCTGCCAGGCCACCTAAAGTGTCAGCGGCCTGGCAACTCGGTATTAAGTTGTGCCGCAGGCGAATAGGACGAGGGATAGGGTAAGTCGCCGACCATCGGACTAGGCCCCGACTTCGAGTACCCCAACACGCCACAGCGCGGCGTACAGGTGACGCAGCGGAACGCTCAGCAGGCGAGCAGCCCCGTCAACCAGAGGGTCGCCTCCGGCGCCCACCGTCTGCTGGTTGCGTCGCTTCGGAGCCTGCTTGGGCGCCGGCGCCAGGGTCAGCAGCGGCGTGGGTACCGCGGGAACCGGTGTCACCACTTCGTCGTACAGAACAGCGGTCATGGTTGCCTCCTAGACGGAATCAAAGGTCTTGTGGACTCTCGATGTCCCGTCCCGCGCCGGTCACGTGGCAACGCTCGCTTTACTAGCCCAGGAAGTGCTGAAAGTCGGCGTGCCGGAAAGCGGATCGGGACGAAACAGAACCCGGATATCGATCCGGACTCTCACTGGAACTCATAAGTCCCTCACCTCCTCACGGTCACACCGATGTGCGGAGAACCGCACGTTTCGCGTGCAAGGCAGGAGCGCAGATCCGACGAGCGTCGGTGACCGCACCCCTCTCGCTAGAGCTTCGGCACTGCACGACGTGTCCGGTGACCGGAAGCCACTTGGGCTCAACCCTTAAGCCGGGAGGAGCTGTCCTGACCCGGGGCGTCTCTCGACGTTCGGGGTCAGTGGCCTGTATTCGTGCAGCCGCCTCACCTAACGAGGTGCTTGCTCCCCCGATGATGCAGCAACGACCTGATCAGGTCAAATCATTCCGGCCCTGCGTGTCGATATCTTTACGGTCTCGATACGACAACAGCGCTGACCTGCGAAATCTCACCGCTCGGTCAGTTGCTCCAGCTGCCCGACCACGTCAATGAATTCGGAGACCATGTCCAGCACCACCGACCGTGCCGGACGCACCGTGTCCAAGGAGCCGACCACCTGGCCCACGAAATAGGTAGCCAGTTCCCGGGCCTTCGCGTCCGGCTGGTTCGCGGCTTTGTTGATGCGCGCTTGCGGCTCGCCCACCAGCGCACTCTGCAGCGGCATGCCGAGTGGCGGCGGGCTGTCGGGGCCTTCCCACGCGTCGGTCCAGGCGGTGCGCAGCATGCGGGCCGGCTTGCCGGTCAGCGACCGCGACCGCACGGTGTCCGACGAGGTCGCGGCCAAGAACTTGTCCTTGACCACCGCGGTCGTTTCGGCCTCCTCGGTGGTCAGCCACACCGAACCACACCACACCCCTTCGGCACCCAGAGCGAGCGCCGCGGCCAGCTGACGGCCCCGGGCGATCCCGCCCGCGGCGAGCACCGGAACCGGCGCAACCGCATCGACCACTTCGGGAACCAGAACCATGGTCGCCACTTCACCGGTGTGCCCGCCGGCCTCGGTGCCCTGCGCCACGATCAGGTCGACTCCGGCAGCGGCGTGCCGCTGCGCGTGCCGGATGGTCCCGGCCAGTGCAGCCACCAGCACGTCGGCGTCGTGCGCCCGCTGAACCAGATCCGGCGGAGGTGGGCCCAAAGCACTGGCGATGAGGCGGATGTGGTGGCCGAAGGCGATGTCGAGCAGCGGCTGATACCCCTTCGGTGAGACGTTGAGGCCCCTGGACGGCCGACGCTGGTCGTCGGGCGGCACAGTGATGGCGTATCTGCCCAGTAGGTCGTCGACAAACGCCCGATGTTCTTCGGGCAGCAGCGACCGGGCCTGCTGGGCATCGATACCGCCTTGCTCGGCGCCGACGTATTTCGGCGGCAGCAACAGGTCGACGCCGTAGGGCTTGCCGCCGGTCTGCTCCTCGATCCAGGTCAGCTCAGTGTCCAACCGTTCCGGCGTATGCGCGACGGCGCCGAGAATCCCGAATCCACCGGCATTGGTCACCGCGGCCACCACATCACGGCAGTGGCTGAACGCGCAGATCGGAAACTCCACGCCGAGCAGTTCGGCGACCCTGGTCCGCATTCCACCGACCCTAGGAATCGCTGATCGACGCGTCAATCGAACCGCGACGCCGACGTAGTGAGCGCAGCACGATCATTTCCCCTCGGGCAACGAGCTAGACCGTCGGTGCACGAACAGAAGGACCACTCGCCATTCGCCAACGGGCGGTGATTCATGCGATCAGGACGGCACGGTTAGCACCACTGCGCATCTGCCAGCCCGTCAGCTCACGGCGTTGACGAACAGCTGTGAACGACGTCTCTGGTAGCCGCCAGCCTCGCGCGCTCAGCGGGACCGAACCCGTCCTTCGCTGCCAGTCCGCACCAACGAGTGGGCAATGCAGGGCGCCGCATTCATCTCGCTTGAGCGGACGGGCTCTTAATCCGGTCGCAAAGGCTGGCTAGAAAGTGGGCCACATGTCAGCCGGATTGGGGAACCACAAATCGGGGGGCAAATCCGGTATCACCGGAACCGATGGGTCGGGCAAAGCGTCGAACAGCATCACTGGGTTTGCTTGACCCGCCGTTTGAATGAAGTCCGCCATACCATTCGAAGTACTCTCGAAGATGTTCTTAAAGCCATCTTCTGGCACAGTTGTCACATCCAAGTACGTTCCATTCGGATAGTCCACAGACATATGGTTGAGCAAATACGAGGGACTTCCGGCTACTTCGGCGGCGCCGGGGCCGAGCGTGAAATCGTACACGGACACCCCGGACAGCCCGTCAGAATCGACGCCGGTCGTATTATCCAAGGCAGGGGTGAAGTCGCCGTAATGATATATGGCGTTGTCCAGAATCGGGGTCTGGATGTCCTGCTCTGACACGCTATAACTCCCGGAGACCCCACCGGCAAAACCCGAGCCAGTCACGTCAACATTGACAGGTTGGGTGTCCTGCCAGTCCGTGAAAAACGGCCGGAACCCGCCATAGAAGACGTCGGTCGGATGCCGCCCGACACCAAAGTGCATTCGCCCTGGGTGCAGTCGTCGGCGTAAGCGGAGGCCGACGGTAGGACGGCAGCGGCCGCGAAGCCGGCGGCGGCTGCGCCGAGCACGAGTAGCACACGATGTTGTTTCGACACCGGAGACTCCCAATCATTCGTTGTTGAGGCCACGCCCCTCAGGCGCAGATCCTGAGAGCCTACAACGACTTCAACCTGCGATTATGAGAAATTGTCAACCCGTGAGTTAATTGCCCGACGCCCGCGCGATCGCACCATCCATCGCGCCGAGAAGGGCTGACATTCGCACGTGTCCATGCAGCGCCATGAACGCTCACATGTGCCGCTGACAACTAGTTCGCTCGGCTACCGCGCTGCGTCACGGGCAAGTCAAACCGCAGAGGCTTCCGCAGCGGGGAACGAAGACCCGAACTCGGCCACCCGGTGAAACCCATGTTGGCGGCCTTCTGCAATGCCGCGCCGAAGCATTGCACCGGTCGCGACAAACCCGGCATGGTCGATGACGACAAATGGGGACAACAACCGGTTGTGCACGAACCCGAATGCCAAGCCGCTGGCGGGATCAGCCCACCCCATGGAGCCACCTAGCCCGGCGTGACCGAAACCCGGCATGGCGTTGAACGGTACCTGGTGGTACCCGAGGTGGAACGCCAACGGCACCACGATGTTTCGATCTATTCGAAGGCTCCGCCGGCCAGTCAAACCGGCCACCAACCGCCGAGACAGGAACTGGGTCCCCTCGATGTCCCCGTGGTTGGCGATTGCGCCGTACATCCGGGCCAGTGCACGCGCTGTCACCACTCCGTTGACTGCCGGTATCTCAGCGTCCAGGAAAGGAATATCGCCTTGTACAACAGCTCTCATACCCGGAAAATAAAAAGCGCCGATACCGGCGGACATCTTAAGCGCAGCGACCTTGGGGGCCACCCAGTTAAAGGCCGGGTTGGGAACCGCGCTCTGCGGCATGATGATCTGTGCCACTCGGGTCGCCGAACCCGCCGGCGGCCTGCCTAGATGCAGGCCGTCCGTGCGCAGCGGCTCAGCCAGCTCTTCGCGGAACAGTGTGCGCATGCTCTTTCCGGTGACAGCGCGAGCCAGCCCTGACATCAGCCAGCCATAAGTCAGCGCGTGGTAGGCGGGTTTGCCCAGTAAGAGCCCCGGAGGTGCGGCCGCCATTCGTTCTTCCATGGCCACGTGATTCAGCAAGTCTTGTTTGGTGGCGCCGTTCAGGTGTGACAGCCCGGCGCGGTGCCTCATCACCTGTCGGACGGTGATGGTCGTTTTGCCGTTTGCGGCGAATTGGGGCCAGTACTCCGCAACCGGGGCGTCGTAGTCGATCAGCCCTCGATCAGCGAGCCGGTGGATCACCGTCGATGTCATACCCTTGGTCGCCGAGAACACCATGGCGGCGGTGTCTGCTGACCAAGGCACAGAACCCCGCCGGTCCGCCCAGCCCGTCCATACGTCGACAACGGGTTCGCCGTCCAGGTACACCGCCAGCGCGCCACCGCCGAATCGGCGTGACGGGAACATGCTGGCGAAGCTGCGGACAGCACAGGCAAAGTGCCGGTCCGCGGCACCGTGAACGCCCGCCGGAAGCTCGGCGCGGCGGCCCACGGAGCTCTTAAGACTCACAACGGCGAATCTACCCGGCCCGGTCGGTGAATGAACCGAATTACGGATTACTAGTTTTGGGCGCTTCTACACCAATGCCCGAACGACCACAGCGGCATACCGCAGCTGAATCTTCGAAGATTCAGCCATGGAACATTCGGTCCCGCACCGAACCATTTGTGCCCGGGGGGGATGATTCCGCTGTCACCGGCTCAGCAGGCTTTACCTCGCGCAATGAAGCTGGGCGTCGAACGCGGGCCGGCCGCGGTCTCACGTTTATCGGCCACCAGAACCAGCGCCCCATCAGCGCTGCAATAGACGGCGTCAGGAAGGACCGCACGATCAAGGTGTCGAACAATAAGCCGAGCCCTATTGTGGTACCTATCTGCCCAACCACCCGCACGTCGCTGACCAATAGGGACGCCATGGTAAAAGCAAATACCAGGCCCGCGGTGGTCACCACTTTGCCGGTGCCGCCCATCGCGCGGATGATGCCCGTTTTCAGCCCGGCCCCTATTTCTTCCTTGAACCGGGCGACTAGAAGCAAGTTGTAGTCAGCGCCTACAGCGAGCAGAATGATGACAGACATCAGCAACACCATCCAGTGCAGATTGACCCCAAGAAGGTATTGCCACACCAGCACGGATAATCCGAATGAAGCTCCCAAAGACAGCGCCACCGTACCCACGATCACAAGCGCAGCGACAAAACTCCGTGTGATGAGCAACATGATGATGAAGATAATGCAGAGCGATGCGGTACCTGCGATCAACAGGTCGTAAGTCGAACCTTGTTGCAAGTCTTTAAGAACCGCCGCGGTGCCAGAAATGTAAATCCTCGCATTGGCCAACGGTGTACCCTTGAGGGACTCCTCAGCAGCTGTCTTTATCGGCGCAATCCGCGCGATCCCCTCTTGCGTCGCCGGGTTGCCCTTATGCGTGATGATGAAGCGTGCCGCTTTACCGTCCGGCGATAGGAACAGCTTCTCGACACGTTGAAAATCCGGGTTGCTGAAGACTTCTCGAGGTAGGTAAAAGGAATCGTCGTTCTTGGCCGCGTCGAAGTCTTTGCCCATGGCCGTTGCGTCACCGCTGAGCTGCTCAACCTCGTCGATCATCCCCGACACGGTGCTGTGCAGGCCCAGCACCATCGTATGCGCGCTTTTCAGTGCGTCAATCTGCGGCGGAAATAGCGCCATGACCTGTGGCAGGACCGTATCAATGGAGTTGAAATCTTTAGCAAGAGCGTCCAGCTTTTCGGTAAGCTGGTCGACACCATCCATTGCGTCGTATATCGATCTCATGGCCGAGCAGGCCGGGATGTCGTAACAGTGTTTTTCTGCATATAAATAGCTGCGCAGCGGTCTGATGAAGTCGTCGAAATCGGCGATATGGTCTCGAACCTCACCCTCAATACCGACCGTTTCTTTCGCAATGCCATTCATGTGGTGTTCTGTGTTGACGATATTTTGCATCATGGAATACATGCGTTGCATCGCCGTGATCGCTCCACCGAGCGCGTCAGCTTCTTTCTCTATATCGTTTATTCGTGTCTTTGCGAATTCCACGTTCTGTAACTGTCCGGCTGTTTGCATGCTCAGTAGAAATGGTATGGACGTGTGTTGGAGGGGCGTGCCTTCAGGCCGGGTGACGCCTTGGACCAGGGCCACCCCCTCCACGGCGAAAATGGCCTTGGCCATTTTGTTCAAAACCAAAAAGTCCGCCGAGTTACGCATGTCGTGATCCGACTCGACCATCAGCACTTCTGGCCGCATGCGCGCCTCAGAGAAGTGGCGGTCAGCGGCTTGCCAACCGATGTTGGCCGGAGCGTTCTGCGGCATGTACGGCCGGTCTTCGTAGCTGACGCGGTATCCGGGCAGCGCCAGCAGGCCGACCATGGCGATCGCGCAGGAAGCCACGAAGATTGGTGCGGGCCAGCGCACAATGGCCGTGCCGATCCGTCGCCAGCCACGCGTGGATGCCATCCGCTTGGGTTCGAGGAGACCGAACCGACTAGCCAAGCTGAGGACGGCCGGAATCAGCGTAAGTGCGGCCGCCACTGCGACGAGCATGCCAACTGCGCAGGAGGCACCCATCGTTTGAAAGATTGGCAGCCTGGTGAAGCTCAAACAATATGTCGCGCCGGCGATGGTCAAACCTGAGGCGAAGATCACGTGGCCGACTCCGCGGTAGGCGGTGAAGTAGGCCGACTCTCGGTCTTCACCCGCCTGCCGTGCCTCGTGATAGCGCCCGATGAAAAAGATTCCGTAGTCAGTACCTGCGGCGATCGCGAGGCCTACCAGGATGCTGATCGTAAAGGTTGAGAGCTCAAGCAGTCCGGAGTGGCACAGAAAGGCAACGACTCCGCGAACTGCCGTTAACCCAATTCCCACCGTTGTCAACAAGAGAATAACGGTGGTCAGCGACCGGTAGACGAGCAGCAGCATAACGAAGATGACCACCACGGTCGCCACTGTGCTTTTGATGACGGTACGGTTACCGGTATCATTCAGATCCGCTGAAAGCGCCGTGGGCCCGGTGACATAGGCCTTCACCCCGTTCGGTGCAGGTAGTTTCTGTACGATTTTGCGGACTGCCTCGACCGAATCGAAAGCGGTGGCCTCCCCCTGGTTCCCCGCAAGACTCAGTTGTACATAGGCGGCTTTGCCGTCAGCGCTCTGAGCGCCGGCTGCGGTAAGTGGGTCGCCCCAGAAATCCTGGATGTGTTGTACATGCTTTGAATCGGCTTTCAACTGACGAATTAAGTCGTCGTAGTATTTGTGCGCATCCGGCCCCAACGGCTGCTGGCCTTCCAAGACGATCACTGCAGCACTATCGGTGGTCGATTCCTTGAATACCTCGCCCATGCGGGCCATCGCCTTAACCGACGGCGCGTCTTTGGTACTCAGTGGAACGGCGCGCTCTTTTGCGACCTGCTCCAGTGACGGAACAGCGATACTGACCAGAGCAGTGAGAGCCAGCCATCCAAGGATGATAGGCACAGAAAATCTCCGGACGATTCGTGCCACAAGATCGCGTTCGGTGCGCTCGTGGGTTAAGCGGTGGCCGGTCATGCCACTTTCACCGGATGGTAAGTGAAAGCGCCCATTCGGCTAAAATCCCGTTTAGCGTGAAACACGCTTCTCGCCACTACGCGACTGCCAATACTGTTGCCATCGCGTCGAACGAAGACATCGACCGGGGTCTCAGACTGCGACATTGTGTTTTTCGACCGCCACGGGAGTCCGGGTCCAGCGCACGTGCGAAATTGGCAATTGACACCGACTCGTAACTCGGCCGCACTGAGTTGAATGGCACGGTTACCTTAGTTTGGCCGTCGGCATAAAACAGCCGCTTCCAACAGTCGAAAACCCCTTGGATCCGCGACACTGTTATCCCCAATCAAAGACGGTCAACACAACCAGCGGCGCCCACACCGCCGCCGGACTCTAGCACTCCGCAGCCCCCTTCAACCGCTCCGGATGGACGCGCACGCCACGCTCGACGACAGCATGACCAGTATCGACGAGTAAACCACGCCGTCGCCGCAAAATTTGGGCATCTCCCTATGCGATGATTAAGAATAGCGCTTCGCTCGCCCGAGCGCTTCACCTGCAATTACGCTGAGCCTCCGGGTCACAAGACGCTGCTCCAAAGGCGTGCCTGACAACTAAGTGCCTCGATGAACCGCCGTGGAACACCTCGATGGCACGACGACGTAGACACTACGGGTGGGCCGCCTCCTGACACGTCGGTGTGAAGCCGGGCGAGAAGCAGACGACCGCCGGAGAGTGCACGTGGAAGCGCAGCGTCAGGCGTTGCCTGGTGCACTACAAAATTACAAAGGTCATTTGGGCCTTTCATGGCCCGACGGCCTGAGGGTGGCCTTCGTCGTCAAAGACTGAGCGGCGTCAGGCGATGACGTAATCCGACAACGGGAATCGGTCCTGCTCCTTAACCGCGCTGCGCACGGACGTCGGCCGGAAAAGCGGCGCTTCCCCGATACCAGTGTGATCTCTGAACCAGTAGGACCGCGAGGTCGCACAGCTGCCGAGCTGGAACACCGAATCGTCGAGCAGCTTTTGCATCCGATCCAGGAAGCGGGCATTGGCGTCTTCGGTGACCTCGAAAGTGTGCGCGTCGCGCCGCAGAACTTCGCCGAACAGCCGATTCATATGACGCATCTGGTATTCCACGGTGTTGAACCATGACAGTCCTACCCACGCATAAGGGCTCGCCATCGTCAAAAAGTTCGGAAAATGCGGTATAGAAATTCCTTGATAGGCCTGAAAACATGTTTCCCGCCACCATTTTCCGAGGTTGCGGCCCTCCCGGCCGATCACTTCTATGGCCGGCAGGTTGGCTTCCCACACGTCGAAACCGGTGGCAAGCACGAGCGTATCGATCAGTCGTTTGCTGCCATCGCATGCCACGATGCCGTCCGGCTCAATCCGATCGATACCGCTGGTTTCCAAATGCACGTGCGGTTTGGTGAACGTCGGATAGTAGGAATTGGAGATTGTGGGCCGCTTGCAACCGAAGTCGAAGTCCGGGTTGAGACTGCGCCATAGCTTTCTGTCCCGCACCAAGAACAACCGGTGAAGTTTGGACAGGTTCGCCGAAGCTGTGTTGACCAGCTTGAAATAGCGGTACTGCCACATCGTGATCACCATCATGAATTCCAGGCTGGCATCGGTGAACCACCGCAGAATGCGTTGGGTCAGCGGCAACCTGGCGAAAAGCCGCTGCACTGCGGACGGGAAGACGACGTCGATCTTGGGCATCACCCAAATCGGCGTCCGCTGATACACCGTCAGCTCGGCAACTTCTTTGGCCAGTTCGGGGATGACCTGCACGCCGGTGGAACCGGTTCCGATGACTGCCGCCCGGCGGCCGGTCAGCGAATAGCTGTCATCCCAGGCGGCGGTGTGAATGATGCGCCCGCGAAACGTTTCGATACCGGCGATGTCCGGGATCTTCGGCTGGCACAAGAATCCGGTCGCGGCGATCAGGAATTGCGTGCTCAGCGTCTCCCCTCCCGCAATCGCGACCCGCCACACCTGGGCCTCCTCATCCCACCGGGCACCTTCGACGCAGGTGTTGAACCGCATGAAGCGGCGCACGTTGTACTTGTCAGCGACGTGCTGGGCGTAGCGCTTCAGCTCGGTGCCCGGTGCATACATCCGAGACCAGAACGGGTTTGGCTCGAACCAATAGGAGAAGGTGGGCGACGGTTGATCGACCGCAAGACCGGGATAGTGATTGACAAGCCAGGTGCCACCCAGGTCGTCTTCGCGGTCGATGATCAAGATGTTGTCGTAGCCCAGTCGAGTGAGCTGGATTGCCGCGCCGATTCCGCCGAAACCCGCCCCCACGATGATTGCATCGAACTGCTCCTCACCCATAAGCATTAGACGGTACCTGTTGCGTGACCGCCGTGAACGGCCTCTCGGCAGCCACCCAAAATTTCATCGTCGATGTCGCGTCGCATCGGCCCGCAGCATGCCACCATCCCGGTCCGGTGGTGCATTCCTGTTAACTACGATCTCACGTTGAGCTGCAATCCCCGGAGTACCCGTGACGCTCTCGAACGGTTCGCGATGCGCCGCTCACCGCGCCGGTCCTGGTTGTGTATCAGCGTCGCCATTGTCGGTGCCGGCCTGACAGCAGTTGGCAGGACCCCAAGAAGTGGTCCACTTTCTTGCGAGAGTCGATTATTAGTGGGTGCGTTGGCAAGCCTACCCAGCTCGTGGCTGGTCGGCGGGTTAGTGTCCCGCGTCGAGTTCGATGGGCAGGGTTTTCGGTCCGGTGATCCCGAGTAGTGGTTTTCAGGGGGCGGGGCCGCTGGGGTGGGGAACGTATATAAGCATGCGACCGGCTTCGATTTGCGCGTTTGCGCTGATGTTTTCCCGCACGTGGTGGGCGCATGCTGGTTAGCATGAGCGACATCGATCCGCGCGCGGAGGCGCCGCTGGTGGACTGGAGCGAGCTGGGCGTGAGCGGGCTTTTGCCGACGGGCACGGTGACGCTGCTGTTGGCTGACGTGGAGGGTTCAACGCGGCTCTGGGAGACCCAGGCCGAGGTGATGACGGCTGCGATTGCACGTTTCAACCAGGTCGTCTGCGATGTCGTGGCCGCCCATGACGGTGTGCGCCCGGTCGAGCAGGGTGAGGGCGACAGTTTTGTGGCGGCGTTCGCGCGCGCCTCGGATGCGGTGGCCGCTGCCCTGAAGTTGCAGCGGGCGCCGTTGGCCCCGATCCGGCTGCGCATCGGGGTGCATACCGGCGAGATCCAGCTGCGCGACGACGCCAACTACGCCGGCCCGACGATCAACCGCACCGCGCGGCTGCGCGATCTAGCCCACGGCGGTCAGACGGTGCTGTCGGGTGCGACCGAGGCGCTGGTTCTCGACCGGCTACCTGAGGGCGCCTGGCTGACCGATCTGGGCACCCACCCGTTGCGTGATCTGCCCCGCCCGGAGCGGGTGGTGCAGCTGTGCCATCCCGACCTGGTCAACGACTTCCCGCCCCTTCGGGTATCCAGCACCGTCGTCGCCACCCGTCTTCCGGTGCAGCTGACCAGTTTCGTGGGCCGCGACGCGCAGCTGACCCAGCTGCGCGAGCTGCTGGCGCAGAACCGGCTGGTGACGTTGACCGGCGCGGGCGGGGTCGGCAAAACCCGGCTGGCGATCCAGGTCGCGGCCCAGCTGGCCGGCGAGTTCGGCGACGGGGTGTGGTATGTGGATCTGGCACCGATCACCGACCCCGAGCTTGTGGCCGTGACTGTAGCGCGCGCACTCGGGCTGCCCGACCAACCCGGCCGCTCCACCATGGGCACCCTGCTGCGATATGTCGGCGACCGTCAGCTGCTGATGGTGCTGGACAACTGCGAGCACCTGCTGGATGCCAGCGCCGAGCTGGTTGTCGCTGTGCTGAGTGGGGCGGCGGGGCTGACCTTGCTGGCGACGAGCCGTGAGGCGATCGGGGTGGCCGGTGAGGTGAGCTGGCGGGTGCCGTCGCTGTCGCTGGTCGACGAGGCGATCGAGTTGTTCGCCGACCGGGCGCGCCATGCCCGCCCCGATTTCACCGTCACTGATGACAATGCCGCGGCGGTGACCGAGATCTGCGCACGCCTGGACGGGGTGCCGTTGGCGATCGAGCTGGCCGCGGCGCGGGTGCGGGCGTTGTCGCTGGCCGAGATCCTCGACAGCCTGCATGACCGGTTCCGGCTGTTGACCGGTGGGGCGCGCACCGCGGTGCGCCGCCAGCAGACCCTGCGCGCCTCGGTGGACTGGTCGCATGCGCTGTTGACCGAGCCTGAGCGGGTGTTGTTTCGCCGACTGGCGGTGTTTCTGGGCGGGTTCGACTTCGACGCTGCCCAAGCAGTCGCCAGTAGCGGTGAGGTACAGCGCTACCAGGTGCTCGATCAGCTCACGCTGCTGGTCGACAAGTCACTGGTGGTCACCGACGACAACGGGGGCCGAACCCGCTACCGGCTGCTGGAAACGGTGCGCCAATACGCCCTGGAAAAACTCAGCGAATCCGGCGAGGCCGACGCCGTGCGGTCGCGTCACCGCGACCACTACACGGCGACGGCGGCCCCGCTCGACGCGTCGGCACGCCGTGATTACGAGCAGCGTCTCCAGCAGGCCGGCATCGAGATCGACAACCTGCGCGCCGCGTACGGGTGGAGCCGCGAAAACTCCGCTACCGAGCTGGCGTTGGCGCTGGCGTCCTCACTGCAGCCGCTGTGGCTCGGGCGGGGCCGCATCCGGGAAGGGCGGACCTGGTTCGACACCGCCCTCGCCGATCTCGACGCGCAGCACGTCGAAGTGACGGCCGCGGTGCGCGCCCGAGCACTCGCCGACAGCGCCGTGCTCGCCATCTGGGCGGGCGCCGCCGACAGCCCGGATCAGGCTCAGCAAGCCCTGGCGATCGCCCGCGAGGTCGACGACCCGGCCCTGCTGGCCCGGGCGCTCACCGCCTGCGGGTCCGTCGCCAGCTTCTACGACGCAGAGGCAGCCCCGGCGTACTTGGCCCAGGCGATCGGCCTGGCCCGGGCGTTGGGCGACCGGTGGAGGCTCAGCCAGATCCTCGCCCTGCAAGCTTCAGGCGCCCACTTCGCGGGTGACCCGCTCGCGACGCGCGCGGCCGCCGGAGAAGGACGCGACCTCGCCGAGGCGATTGGTGACCGGTTCGTGTCGCGCCAGTGCCGGTATTCCCTCGGGTGGGCAAAGCTATACCAAGGCGATCTCGCGGGAGCCGCCGCACAATTCGGCGAGGTCGCCGCCGAGGCCGAGGCAGCTCACGATGAGATCTGGAGGGTGGGTAGCCTCCCGATCCAGGGCGCCGCACTCGCATACCAGGGTGACACGGGTGCGGCCCGGGCCGCGGCCGACGCGGCCGTCGAGGCCGCCGCCGAGATGGGCGGGCTTGTGGCGGGCACCGCCTACGCGGGGTTGGCTGTCGCGGCCCTGGCCGCCGGCGATCTCGAAACGGCGCAGGGCGCGACCGAGAAGGCCTGGCAGCACATAAGTGTCCTGCCCGCGATGGCGGCGGTGGTGCGCGCCTACGGTGCGCAGACCGCATTGGCGGGCGGGGATCTGCTCGCGGCCCGCCGCTGGGCCGACGACGCCGTCACGACAACGACCGGCTGGTGGCTGATGTTGGCGCTGACCGCGCGCGCCCGCGTGGCGAACGCGCAGGGGGAGCCGGAGCAGGCGGAACGCGATGCCCACGACGCACTCGCAATCGCCGCCGACATCGAGGCGTACCTGGGCATTTCCGACGCCCTGGAGTGCCTCGCCGCTCTGGCCGGGAAGGGGGGCAGTCACCACGAAGCAGCCCGGCTTTTCGGCGCGGCATATGGATGTCGACAACGAATCGGTGAGGTCCGCTTCAAGGTCTGGGACGCCGGCTACGAAGCCTCGGTGGCGGTGGTACGGAATGCGTTGGGCGACGAGGACTTCCAGTCCGCCCGGGCAGAAGGCGCAGCCCTGTCGACCGAGGAGGCGATCGCCTACGCCCAGCGCGGCCGCGGCCAACGCAACCGCCCAGCCAGCGGCTGGGCATCACTCACCCCCACCGAACGCGACGTCGTGCGACTGGTGAGCGAGGGGCGGGCCAACAACGACATCGCTGGACGGCTTTTCGTCTCACCGCGCACCGTGCAAACCCACCTCACCCACGTCTACACCAAACTCGGCCTGAGCTCGCGCGTCCAACTTGTTCTGGAAGCCGCACGCCACACGTAAACCCTTGGGTGGCCAAGCCTTTCCACGGGGTCGGATTGTTGGGCCGCTCCCAGCGAACGGCGTTGCATCGATTTCGCCGACACAGCGTCGCACCCCACGGGGGTGTCACCGAATTCGCAAGGGCGTCACTGGTTTCACTGCTTTGGGGGGTGATTGGTGGGTGCAGTTGGCGGCGTAGCGGGCTGGCGGCTGGTAGTCGAGGGCGGAGTGGGGTCGGTGGTGATTGTATTGATACTTCCAATCTCCAATCACCACACGGGCGTGCGCCAGCGACCAGAAGACGTTGATGTTCAAGCATTCGTCGCGCACCATGCTGTTGAACGACTCGATATAGCCGTTGCGCCACGGCTGGCCCGGCGGGATGAAAGCCAGTCCAACGCGATCACCGGCCCAGTCGGCCATCGCCGCGCAGGCCAGCTCGGGCCCGTTATCGCAACGCAGCACAGCGGGGTAACCGCGGTGCGCCGCCAGCCGGTCCAGCTCATCGATCAGGTCATCGGCGGTGATGCAGCGCTCCACCAGCCCGCCCAAACTTTTACGGGTGTGCTCGTCAACAATAGACACGATCTTGACCAGGTGCCCGTCGGTGGTGGCGCCGAACTGAAAGTCCACCGTCCACACCCGATTGGGCGCATCCGCCGCCGCGATTCCGGTCGTGGTGCTGGTGCCCACACGTTTGCGTCGCCGGCGTTGAGGCACCCGCACGTCCTCCTCGCGCCACAATCGTTGCAGGCGTTTGTGGTTGACATACCAGCCGTGGGCGCGGGCGCCATGGTAGGCGCGGCGAAACCCCCAGCGGGGATGCTCTTTGGCCCACTGGCGCAGCCACTCCCGTAGCGCGGCGTCGGGGCCAGCGGGCGTCTGGCTGGCCGGGCGGTGACGCTGGGTGGTGCGGTGTTGCCCGGTGACCCGGCAGGCGAACCGCTCACTGACCTGCATCACCCGCATCAGGTGGTGCACAGCGGCTCGCCGGCGGTCCGGGCTCACAAGTTTCCCCGGGATCTCCTTGAGCGCGGCCTTCTCCAGCTCCGCCTCGGCCAATAGCCGCTTGAGCGTGGCGTTCTCCCGCTCCAGCTCCTTGAGCCGCTTGGCGTCGTCGGCCTTGAGGCCGCCGAATTGATTGCGCCAGCGATAGTAAGTCTGCTCAGAGGCCTGCAGCTCGCGGCACACATCGGCGATCTCCTTGCCCTCAGCCAGCAGGCGATCGGCCTGGGTTACCTGCGCACCACCTGCTGGGGCGTGTGTCGTTCCTCGTTGCCATCGCGATCGCCCTTCCTGCCCACAGCCATGGGCGGCAAGACTCTCACTCAACGTGGGCCAACCGGGGTCAGGACACAGTTTCTGAATCGCCCCGGCATGTCCGGAGACTTCGCCTGCGCCGCCCTCGATATCCGGCGTCCAAGTCCGGGCGGTGCAACTCACTAGCGGGGATTCGGCGTATTCGCCGCTCGGGGACGGCACCGCGTTGATCGCTGTACTTGCAACCACGCGGTTTCACGGGCGGCCTGCAGGCACTAACCAGGCCTGCGGGTTTTACCCGACAACCGGCATCAACAGCTTGACCGCTGACGCTTCGGAAACCCAGGGTGCACAGATCCTCACCGACGCGGTCAAGGGTCAAACTGATGGAAAGGTGGACCCCGCCAATCCGGTCGCGATTTTCGGCTATTCCCAGAGCTCCGCGCTCGCCTCGCAGACCTGACCACGGAGCAATTGCACGACCAAGGCGTGCCGAGTGACGACGTGCACTTCGTGCTGGCCGGCGACACCGCCGATCCCAACGGCGGCTTGTCGGAACGCTTTGATCTCCCTCTTGGTAGCGACCCGTCCTTCCCGAGTTTCGGCGTGACGTTCGGCGATCCAACTCCGGCTGATCTGTATCCCACCGACATCTACACGCTGGAGTACGACGGCTTCGCCGACTTTCCGCAGTACCCGAATCGACCCGTTTCCGGCCTCAATGCCTTCGCAGGAATGATCTACGAGCACCTGACGTAGCTGAATCTCGGATCCGAAGCGATCCAACACGCGCAGCTTTCGCAGATGATCGGCGACACTCACTAATTCCCATCAATGATTTGCCGCTGCTAGATGCGCTGCGGGTGGTTCCGGTGGTCGGCAACCCGCTGGCCCACCTGCTGCAACCGGACATGAAGGTACTGGTAAACCCGGGATACGGCAGCATCACCGATGGATGGAGCCAGAGACCGGCGAACGTTGGAGACCCCGTTCGAGCTGTTCCCGACCAATCTCAACTTGAACGATGTCGTCACCGCTTTGGAGAACGGGGCGCAGCAAGGCATCCAAGCCGCGGTCGGCGACCCAGAAAACTGGCGAACGACCAGATCACACCACTGCTGGACAATCGGTCCGTGTCGGCGCTGGTCAACGCCGCCTACACCTCCGGGCGGCGCTCTTCTGCCAATTGCCGATGCCGTCAATGCGCTTACGACCACTCTTCCCGCGTATGACGCGAGCTTGTTCGTGGATCAGCTGGAGGCTGGTAATCTCCTTGGCGCGATGGGTGATCCGATCGTTGCTGACTTCGCGTTGGTCCCGTTTGCGGTTTCATTGGGCGCAGGTCCGATTGTGAACGCAGTTGAAGGTACTTTGTTCAAGAATCCGTAGCGAATCGGACACCGGCCGGTAGTGGCGTAAGCGCAATCATGGACTTGGCTCTCAGTGTTACCTCAGGAAGATGCCAGATTATTGCCAAAATGCGCTACAACTTTCGCCGCTGCGCCGGTAAGCTTCGATACCGTCTGAGGCTTGAGCGGCGCGGACGCAAAGCAGACTGGGGAGGAGCCGGATGGGGGTCGCGGTCGGCGCCTGCGGTGTGCTTGGGGCACTGCTGATCTTCGGATTGGCGGCCCTGGCCTTCACACGGGCTGTACGGCGGTGGAAACGCACGATGGACGTGAGCGGCGACAACCAGTACGTTGAGACCCTCTCAACCCTCTCCGAGGGTTCCGTGCGCCGCCACTTCAATCCGTACACCGACATCGACTGGAAGGCGGCGGAGTTCGCCGTCACGCAGAACGACCCACGCTGGATATTGTCCGCGACCGATCCACTCGGACATCATCCGTGGTACGAGGCGCAACCGCTGGAGAAGCAGATCGCGATCGGAATGTGGCGTCACGCCAACGCCGCGAAGGTTTCTATTCACTTGGAGAACCTTTTGATCCGCGGTCTGATGCAATACACGTTCTGGGTACCCAACGGATCACCCGAATACCGCTACTGCTTGCACGAAGCGGTCGAAGAATGCAACCACACCATGATGTTTCAGGAAGTGGTGAACCGCATCGGGGTGGATGTTCCGGGCATGCCGCGGTGGCTGCGCTGGCTGTCGGTGCAGTTCCCAGTGTGGGCCGGCCCGCTGCCGAGCACGTTTTTCTTCGGGGTCTTGGCAGGTGAGGTGCCGATCGACTACCTGCACACGAATGTGTTGCGTGAGGGCAAGTCGGTGCATCCCATCATGGAGAACGTGATGGCGATCCACGTCGCGGAGGAGGCCCGCCACATCGCATTTGCCCACGAATACTTGCGCAAGCGTGCCCCGCACATGGTTAGGTTCAGCCGGTTCGTCCTTTCGCTGTACGTGCCGATCATCATGCGAGTGCTGTGCCAGGCGATCGTCGTGCCGAAGCGCAGCTTCTTCAAGGAGTTCGGCATCCCGCGGTCGGTCCGCAAAGAACTGTTTTTCCGCGCGCCCGAGTCCCGCCAGACGCTGCGGGACATGTTCGGCGACGTCCGGATGCTGTGCTACGACACCGGGTTAATGAACCCGGTCGCGCGGTTAGTGTGGCGGATCTGCAAGATCGACGGCCGCCCGTCGCGTTATCGGGGCGAGCCGCAACGCACACACGCGCCGGCCCCGGTCCGAGCCGCCTAGATGCCCATGCCGCATAGCGTCGCTGGTCGTGCGGCAGCGACATAACACAGACCAGCGTGTCCGTTGTCCGGACGCTAAGCCCGGAATTGGGACGCAACGAGCCGTGCGTGCCATACTGCCTGGGTGACTCGTAGCCCCTCTGAGACCTTGGACAAAATCGGCGTAGGCCTGGTCTACCGCATAGGGTCCACGTCGACCTACAAGAAAATCTTTCGGCATTGGTATCCCCTGATGACCCGCCGACTCGCGCAGCAGGACGATGTCATTTTCTTGAACTGGGGCTACGAGGAGGACCCGCCGATGGGTCTCCCGCTCGACGCGCCCGACGAGCGCAACCGGTACAGCATCCAGCTCTATCACCAGACCGCGACCCAGGCCGACATCAGCGGCAAAAAGGTGTTGGAGGTCAGCTGCGGTCACGGCGGTGGCGCCTCCTACCTGACCCGCACGTTGAAGCCTTCCTCCTATACCGGACTCGACTTCAACTCCGCCGGAATCGAATTCTGCCGCACGCGCCACAACCTGCCAGGGCTTGACTTCGTCCATGGCGACGCCGAGAACCTGCCCTTCCCGGACGAATCCTTCGACGCGGTGATCAACGTCGAGGCTTCGCATATCTACCCACACTTTGAACGCTTCCTCGGCCAGGTACAGCGGGTGCTCCGGTCCGGCGGGCACTTCCTCTACGCCGACTTCCGCAACCGCGACGGCTTCCCGGCTTGGGAGTCGGCGCTGGCTAATTCCGGCCTCCGGCAGGTTTCCGAGCGGGTCATCAACGAAGAGGTGCTGCGCGGCCTGCAGAAGAACTCGCCGCGGTCGAACGACATCATCAACCGCCACATGCCAGCCTTCTTTCGCAAGTTCGGCCGTGAATTCGCCGTAGTGGACGGTTCGTGGTTCTACCGCGACCTGGAACGTGGCGAAATCGATTACCGCGCATATTGTTTCGTCAAGGATTGACAGGGTAATTTTGCGGCGAGGCGAAGATCTCGGTCAGCGGATGGGCGGCATGAACCGACGCACCAACACTGGGAGTATCCGCTGATAAAGCGGACCGACGATTCGCACATACACATCGAAGATCTTGGTATCCGCTCCGATGAGGACCCGGGCCCGCTTCTTCTGGACTCCACGGAGAATCACCTCGGCCGCTTTCCTAGGTGAGGTTGACCACACCCGTCTGTCGAAATTCTTGACCAGATCCACGTCGCCGAGCCCCTCTGCCGCGGTCATATTGCGGACGATTGCGGTCTCGACCCCCCCGGGATACACCGTGGTTGCTTTGACCGGGTGCCCGGCCAACACCATCTCCTGGCCCAGCGCCTCGGTGAAGGCGCGAACCGCGAATTTCGCCGAACTGTAGGCGGCTTGGGAGGGCACCGCGAACAGCCCGAAAGCGCTGGACACATTGATCACATGGCCGTCGCCGGAGGCGATGAGGTGTGGCAGGAATGCTTTGGTGCCGTTCACCACGCCCCAGAAGTCGATGTCAATCACCCGTTCGAATTCTTTGAACTGGCTGACTTCAATGTCGCCATAGAACGAAATACCGGCATTGTTGTAGATCTGATTGACCTTGCCAAAATGGTCGTTGACCTGCTCGGCGTATTGCAGGACCGCCTCCCGATCGGAGACGTCGAGTAGATCGGCCTTGAACGGCGCACCGATGGCCTTCAGCTGCTGCTCGGTTTCTTGCAGCCCCCGGATGTCGACGTCACTGATCGCGACCTTGGCCCCGGAACGGGCCAGTTCGACGGCCAGCGCCTGGCCGATACCCGAACCGGCACCGGTGATGACGGCGACCTTCCCGGCGAACCCTTTCATGTGCACTCCCGTTAGTTGGCTCAGTCGATCCTAGCCGCAACAGCGATACCTCCCGGCCGAGGTCTACTCGGATGCGGCACAGGCCAATTCATGCCACAGGCAGGCACGCATGCCACACGACGAGATCTTGGCGGACTGTATCTGAAGCTGAAGACGCGGAGGCTTCTCCGAGCACGCCGCCGGCGCTGGCCGTTATCCCCCACCCAGCTTTTTGTAAACTCTGCCGACGATCGGCGCAACAATGCTCCGAGGCATGTACTGGTTTGCCACCGACATGACCTTCGAAGGGATGCCCGGTACGATGCGCATCTTGTTGCGTTGCAATGCATCCAAGGAAACCTTCGCCGTATACTCCGCGGAGACCCAGACGAAATCTGGTGCCAGCTTGCCCACCACCGAGGCGTCCACCGAGTCCAGGAGCCCGGTGCGCACCGGACCCGGCGCCAGCAAGGTGACATGCACGCCGGAACCACGCAATTCCCCGCGCAACGACTCGCTGAAGGTGTTGACGAACGCCTTGGTGGAGGCGTAGGTGGCGTTGTGGGGTATTGGTGAATTCCCCGCCGTCGAACCAGAAAACAGGATGCCGCCGGCGCCACGCTCGATCATTCCCGGCAGCACGGCCAAGGTCAGATCATGAACGCCGACGGCATTGAGCTGAACTATGGCCCTTTCAACGGCCGGAT
Organism: uncultured Actinomycetota bacterium; assembly: GCA_963795995.1. Lineage (GTDB taxonomy): Bacteria > Actinomycetota > Actinomycetes > Mycobacteriales > Mycobacteriaceae > Mycobacterium. The sequence goes on along the minus strand of CAWCJY010000010.1, from coordinate 1,253,449 downwards.
CCAGCTTCGCAACCGGCCCGAGTGTGGCGGTGCCGGCGTTCGCGCACAGGATTGAGATGATCCGGCTCGCCAGTTCGTCGGCCAGCTTCGCGCGCTCAGCCGACTCGACCAGATCGACCGGACGTACTTCTACAGCGACCCCATACTTCTCGGTGAGCCGCGCGGCCAGGTCGTTGAGCAGCCCTTCGCGACGTGCGGTAATGATCAGGTTGTGGCCGCGTGCGGCCAGCTCGGTGGCCAGTGCCTCGCCGATGCCGTGGGATGCTCCAGTGACAACGGCGCAAGCGTCGGGACTCGGAGCGGGTATCGGCATGCGGCGATGGTACAGCGCCAGCCGGCATGGCACACGGGCACACCAACACCAGCAAATCGTTTCGTGGGTGAGGGCTGACCAGCGCTAATTGCAGTTCAGCGGGCGGGCACGCGGTGCCAACCGTGACGACGAGGGTATCGGCTCGCCGGTGACCGGGTTACTGGCGTCGGTCAGCGAGCCGGAACAATAGTTGCCTGACATGGGGGGCCCGAGCCTGCTTGGGGACGGCTTGACCCATTCACTCTACTGCCTCGCAGTCGTGTCATACTGCCCCGATGGCCACCACAAACCGCTTGCCATTGAGCCCGTTTGCCAATCGCCTGATAGCAAATCCGGTCGTCTTCCACTTGTTGTTCACCTCGTTCGCAAAGAACCGGTTCGCCAACCAAACTCGCTTGCTCGGCGGTAATGACTGGTTGTTCTTCAATTACGGCTACGAGGAGGATCCGCCCATGGCCCTGCCGCTGGCGGCGTCTGACGAGCCTCACCGGTTTTTCATACAGCTCTACCACCGCACCGCGGCCCAAGTTGATCTCAGCGGAAAACGGGTATTGGAGGTCAGCTGCGGTCACGGCGGCGGAGCGTCATACCTTGTGCGCGCCCTGCACCCGGCCTCCTACACCGGGCTGGACTTGAACCCAGCCGGCATCGAGTTTGCCCGGAAAAGGCACAGCCTGGCCGGCCTGAAGTTCGTGGAGGGCAATGCCGAAAAGCTGCCCTTCCCGGACCAATCCTTTGACGCAGTGCTCAATGTTGAGGCCTCACACCTTTACCCGCACTTTCCGCGCTTCCTCGCGGAAGTGGCGCGCGTGCTGGCCCCGAAAGGGCACTTCCTGTACACCGATTTCCGCCGACGCCGCGAAATCGCCGAGTGGGACACCGCGCTGAAAGACACTCCGCTGCAGTTGATTTCTCGCGAAGACATTAGTGCCGATGTGCTCCGCGGGAATGAGCAGAATGCACCGCGCAAACATGCCCTAATCGATCGCCATGGGTCGGCGATTCCACGAGGCTTCGCCCGCTACGCCAGCGACATGACCGATTGGGCGTTCAACGGCGCACTGCGACGCGGGGAGTTCACCTACCGCAGGTACTGCTTCGCCAACGCGTGAAGTGACTACTGCCTTGCGCAGGGCCGAGGTCTATACCGGCAAGGAGGCGCCGTTTGAGCACTGAGGGCCATCCATGCGCAATGCTCAGTTCGTGGCCTGCTCGGTAGCGCAAGAGATGTGTGGTGTGGGGCCCGAAAGCTGCTTGAGTATTCCGGGCGTTCTCGCGCTCGGCAATGTCCGCAGGCGTCGTCGTCTGCTCCGTGAGAGCGGGTTACGGTAACTGCCGTCATCCACGATCGGTTGGAGGGTCTTCCCGAGTGAGTTCGTTCCTATGACATTCGCCCGCAGGCTCCGATTCCGCGCCAGCCTGATGAAAATCGGTGTCGACGGCTTGACTGGCGTTGCGCGTGACAGAGCCGCCGCCTATGGCTCTGCCTTGACCGGCCGAAAAACTGCTCCACTGACCGACTTCGACCCGTTCTCAACGCAAATGATGCGCGATCCCTACCCAGGATACCGTGCGCTGCTGACCGGGCAAGACGTACCGAGCGTGTGGTACAACCGCAAGCGGGGGATCTGGATCGTTGCCGGCTATGACGACGTCCGCCGAGCACTGCGCGACCATGACGCGTTGTCTTCGGCGGAGAGTCAAGCCCGATATCGCGTCCATCTGAAGACGATGAATGCAGCCGACCCGCCCGACCACACTCGGCTGCGCAAATTCGTTTCTCGGGCGTTCACTCCACGGGCGATGAAGGCGTGGCAAGCGGCCATCAACGAGGTCGCCGACGAACTCGTCGACGTCATCATTGCCCGCGGAAGAACCGAAGTGGTAACCGATCTGGCTAAACCGCTGCCCAACCGGCTGATTGCCATGATGCTGGGCATCCCGCGCGAAGATCACGCACGGTTCTTGGCCTGGTCCGATGCAATTGTCGAGGGTTCTTTCACGACGTTGACTCCGCACGGCATCGCTCTGAACGCGCGCTCAGCACGTGCGACGGCAGCGATGCGCCGTAATTTGGATCGCCTGATCAGACAACGCCGCAGCCATCCGGGTGATGATTTGATTTCGATGCTGACCGCTTCGGACGGCGACGACGTGCTGACCGATGACGAGGTGTTCTGGAGCGCTGCCATGCTCATCGGCGCCGGCAGCGAGACGACGACGAACCTCTTGTCTGGACTGTTCCTGACCCTTGCGCAGCAACCGGAGCTGTACGCCCGGCTTCGCGAGCAACCCGAGCTGATTCCCGTCGCGATCGAGGAGCAGCTGCGCCTGGTCTCACCTGTTCAAGGGTTCTACCGAACCGCCACCCGCGACTACACCGTTGGCGCGAACACCATCCCGGCCGGCGCACGCGTGCTACTGCTGTTCGCCGCGGCAAACCGCGATCCGCGCCACTTCGAGGACCCCGACATTTTCAACCTGAACCGCAGCCCGATTGACCACCTCGCCTTCGGCGGTGGCATCCACTACTGCCTTGGTACGCCCCTGAGCCGTCTGGAAGTCGGCCGGGTTCTCACGCAACTGCTTCCGCGAGTCGATGCCATTCGTCACGACGGCGCCTACCGTTATCTTCCGAATCCGACGATGCGCGGGTTGGCGCATCTGCCCGTCGAATTGATGCGCGCCAGAACTGAGGCGACCGGCGCGACGGTCGGGGTCGAATCCAGATAGCGCCTCAAAGCCCGCGCGTGCCGAGCCAGCTGTGAATTCGTTCGGCGACAGCCGCCCAGCCCGGCTCCAGCATCATGTCGTGACCCATGCTCGGAAAGAATTCCGCTTCCACACGGTAGGCGCGTGCAGTCGCCAGAATTTCTTCTCGCGTATGCGCGCCGTCATCGTCGGCGCCGAGAACCAGCAGCGGCGCCGTCACCCGTTTCGGCCGGGGCAGGCTCAGCACAAGGCAGTCGATGCCGATGCGCGAGCTCTCCTCCTGCAGCCGCGCCGCATAGTCCAGCACGCATGAATCCGGCGTATGCGGCGAGAAGAATCGCTCCCGCGCAAGCTGGGGAGTGCTGATGTACGGCAACGCCTTACCGGTAATTGCCATTCTCGTGAAATGCCAGGGGCGGTGCCGTATCCAGCGCAGTGCGGACCCGAGGTTTCCTTGCGGAGGCATTGACGCCATCAAGACGCCAGCGGGCGCATCGTGCGACTCCAGATACTTCTGCACGATGAAACCGCCCATGGAGTGACCGATTACTACCGGCGCTGTCGGCAGAGTGCCGGCAACCGAGCTGAGGTCAGCGACGTAATCAGTAACCGAGCAAGCCCGCAGCGGCGTGTCAGTCGAACTGTTGCCATGGCCCCGAAAGCTCAGCGCCAACGCGCGATAACCCTTGTCGGCGAAGAAACTGAGGAAATGTTCATCCCAACACCATGCAGCGTGCCAGGCTCCGTGCACGAAAAGTAGCGGGACGGGGTGAGATTCGCTGACACTTCCCTTATCAATCACCTCCAGCATGTCGCGCGCCCTGGGCACCTTGCAAAGCCTCCTAGGGTGACGCTTCTTCTTAGAGCAACGGCAACCTATCACGCGGGTGAACTGGCTCGGCTATCCGATCGTCGGAATACGTGAAGTCACCCGCAGTCGCGGTCTCAGGCGAAGTTCAAACAAGTGGCATTGAGTGTAAAGGGGGCCCGATGCAGACACCTGCCCGTCGGTACCTCAGCGGTGGTTCGGCACTAGGTCGACTCTGGAGTCGATGTTGAAGGTTCCGCTAGCCTGAACTTAAGCGACCCTGTGAATGTTGGCGGCTTTGCCGACATCGCGCCCCCTAGTGCCCAGCGACCTAGGGTCAAGTGCGCAGCCTGTTCTGAATCCGATCCCCCAGTCCCCCAAGGTATGATCGCCGCCGCGGACCGATCTTTCAGCGCGCTCTCAAGCAGTTATTCGGTGAAGGCGGTCCGACGAATCACAATGTCGGGGTTACAAGGAGCGCTAATCCGATGAAAGATAAGCCAATTGCTCTGGTCACCGGGGCGACGAGCGGCATCGGTGAGGCCACCGCCCACCGGCTGCAGGCCCGCGATTATGTGGTGTTCGCGGCCGGCCGTAATTCCACCGCTCTCGACGACCTGCGGTCGCGCGGCCTACGAGCCCGAGCCCTCGACGTCACAGATGAGGTCGCGGTGTCCCGTCTCGTCGAAGAGATCAACACCGAATACGGTGGCGTGGACGTCCTCGTCAACAGCGCCGGATACCCGCTTCCCTGCCCTCTCGAGCAGGTGGCACTGAGCAACCTACGAACTCTCTTCGAGACCAATGTGGTTGCCACATTGCATCTTTGCCAGCTCGTCCTACCAGGCATGCGCGCTCGTGGAGCGGGGAGGATCGTCACTATCGGCAGCACCGGCGGACGGTTCACAAGCCCGGGTGCAGGCGCCTACCACATCGTCAAGTACGGCGTCGAGGCCTTCTCGCTCGCACTTGGCGCCGAAGTAGCGCAGTTCGGTGTCCGCGTCGTGCTGATCGACCCGACCGGAGCGCGTACCAGATTCGTCACATCCCAACTCGAAACAACGCAGTCATACGCGGCTGACGATCCGTACGGCGAGTTCAAGCGCCGCTACGCCGAGACGACGCGCGCGCTGACCGAGATGCCCGGGCTGATGATCGGCGCCGACGCGGTCGCCCGCGCGGTCGTCCGGGCGATCGAATCCAAGAACCCCAAACCCCGCTACATCGTCGGCGCATCCGGCAAGGCCTCGGTGCTCGCCCGATCGCTGTTGACCGACCGGATGTGGGACCGTGTCATGATGAAAGGCCTCAAGGCCTGAAATTCGCTGTGCTGCAGACCAGCTAGCGCTTCCAACACCGTTCGGCTGCCGCGAGTGGATTACCCGCCACAGTGCCGCCGGCGCACCGTAGCCCTGGACTAGGGTGCAGCGGCTCAGGCAGGTCCTTAGAAGCTGCTCAGCAGCATGCTCGCAAGGTCTGGGCCCAGTGTCGCGCCGAAGTTGCCCAACAAGTTGGTCATCTCCGTCGACAGGTCCGCCGACAATGCGGTGGGATCTAGGCCGCCCAGCAGAGTGGTCAGGTCCGCCGTCAATGTTGCGGGATCCAGGCCGCCCAGCAGAGTGGTCAGATCCGTCGACAATGCGGTGGGATCCAGGCCGCCCAGCAGAGTGGTCAGGTCCGTCAGCATGGTGGGGTCGGCGGCAGCCGCGCCGGTCGCGGGGTTGTACAGGCCCAGATCCGTCCACAGCGTCTGGAAGAACGGCGCCAGTGTGCTGGGATCGAAGCCACCCACACTGAAGCTGGGGTCTGGCGCCGGGTTGCCGAAGTCCCAGTATCCTTGCTGCAACGCGATAATGTCGTCCTGAATCTGCTGCGCAGTCGGCCCGTTGACCTCGCCGGCCACTCCTGACCCGTAGGCACTTAGCCAGTCGTTGATGATGGGATTGTTGGACGAACCGAAAAGGTCTTGCACGAGCTGTGGGTAGTTCAGGTTCAAGTCGGTGACGAGGGTGCTGCACTCCCCCGGGCAGAGCGGGCTGCCAGGGGTAAAGGGATCGAAGGCAACGATAAAGCTTGCCAGCAGAGCTTGAAAAGTTTGGGTGAGCTCCGTGAGGGTGGGGATTTCGATGCCGGTGCCAAGAAGGCCGTCGGTGGCAGGCGGCTGTCCCAAACTAGTGAGGAAGTTCTCGAAGGGAAGCAAAGGATTCATCGTATAGCTGGGGCCGTCTGTCCACGGCATCAAGTCACTCGCCCCCTGCGTGCCCTGAAGGCCCCACTCTGGGAAAGAAGCGGCGAAGCCGCTGGGGTCAGCGCCGTCGTAGCCTGGCTCTGGGAGACCGAGATTCTGGCTGAAGTCGTATCCGTTGGATAGCTGGGAAAACGGTACCTGGAACCAGTTGTTGATCAGCGGAAATTTTTGCAGCCCGGTCAGGATCCCCTCCCACCATAGGAGTGAGTCGATGGGCTGCCCTCCGGTAATGGGGCTCGTCTCGGCGATGGGTATGCAGCCCTCGGCGGCGCAGGTCGCGTTCACCGGGGCCTCGGCTGCGACGAACCCGGTCAGCTGCTGGCCGAGGCCCGCGTTCCAGTCGTATTCGTTGCCGAAGAAATCGTAATTACCGGCATTGATGTCGCCGGTCATTCCGGACAGCGCCGGGAACGGAAACAGCAGGTCAGTTCCCGCCTGAAAATGGCCGGGGTCTCCGGGGTCGATACCCCAGATGTTCGTGGAGCTGGTGACGGCCCATGTCCCGGAGAAAAGCAGGGACTCCGCGTCGGCGTCCAAGGCTTGGACCTCGTTGTAGGGAATGTTGAGGATGTCGTCGAACAGGTTCACCGGAACATCGAGAAGATTGAAGTCAACCAGCCGTACCGCCGCTGCGACGCTGTGAACGTCCGGCAGCCGCTGCGCATACGGAGTGACGGCGACGAGACTCGCCGCCGCAAGCGCGGTACCCGCCATGGCATACGGACGCGCAGCAGCCTGCATCACAGTCTCCTCCCTCATGCAATGCCCAGACCAAAAGAATTTACCGAACAAGACCCCGCCGCGGGCGACTTTAGACGAATCATCCGGTTGGTTGGACGACCCGGCCTGAACCCTATCATCTGACATCGAGCCACGCGCGGTTGCCGTAGGCATCGAGATGGGTCACCTCGGCGACCGGTTTACGGGTCGTCGGTCCGTAGTGGCCGCGCGGCCAACCGAGAGTCACTATGCAGCAGGGGGTTACAGCCGGCGGCAGACCGAAGATCCTGCGCGCCGAAGTCCGGCTCCACAGTGGCAAGGTGATCAACGAAGCACCCAGTCCCATGGCGCGAGCTGCGAGAAGCAGGTTCTGCACACTGGGATAAATAGAGCCCCAGTATGCCGACTCGGCCGCGTGCGGCATCCGCACGAACGGCAGCTTCCCTTCCCGGGCGCCCAGCCGCAGGCAGGCTACCACCAGGACCGGGACCTCGGTGAAGTGGTCGACCTGCCACTGCACCGCACGCGCGATCTTGGCCATCGACTCATCCCGGGCAACGGCGCGCCGGATGATCGCGCCGTATTGGACCTTCCACCCCTGGCGGTAGCGTTTGGCGAGCTTCTCCTTCAGGCGGCGGTCTTTGACGACGATGAACTCCCAGTTTTGCCCGTTGGCACCCGTGGGTGCGTGCAGCGCCAGTTCGATGCACTTGCGCACCAGCGCGTCGTCGACCGGGTCGGGACGAACTCGTCGCAGCGACCGCTGAGTCGTCATCGCGTCGATCAGCGACATGTCAAGGCGCGCAAGCACATCGGCTGACGGCGGCGCAACCCCGGACTCATCCGAAGTGGACGCGGCGGAGTTCGACGGATCAGGCATGTTCGCTTAACCAATTTGCGGTGAAACGCTGAATGTCCGGAATCCCTTGGGCGAACTCGCGCGCGATGAAGCTCTCGATAGTGCCGCCCACCAATGGGACCTTGAACTCCACCGTCGCATGGAAGGTGAGCCGCGAGCCGCTATCCAACGGTGCCAGTACGGCCGTACCATGACCCGATCCCGGCGCCCCGATCACCGCAACCGTGACCTGCGCGTCGACCCGACCGTCGCCGCTCGGTGTCCACTCCTCCGTGCTCACGATGCGCAAATCACCGCGATAGAACTTGGCGAGGATCCCGGGCAGCTTGCCGTGGCGCAGATCCTCGGTGACGACCACGCGCACTGCACCGTCATCACCGACGACCAACGAGTCCAGCGTTTTACTGCCGCCGAAGGCCGCGAGGCGGGCCAACCAATACTCCTCGTCGCCGAGCGCCGCATAGACCTGCTCGACGCTGGCCGGCGACTCGAACGACACCTCAAATGAACGCGACATAGATAGCTACTTCTACTTGCCGAACAACCGATCGGCGAGGCCAGTGGCGAACTTTCGCGTCTGCTCCAACTGGTCTGGCTGGACGTTGGTGCTTGGAATCCGTACCCCTAGGTACTTTTCGCGGTACTGCCCGCTGCCCAGGTAGCTGGTCAGCGACATCATAGAGCGAAGCGGATCACCAGGATACGTGAAATGAATTTCGTCCAAGAACTGCCCACCCTGCTGCTCGGCGAGTTCGCGCACCGCCGTGAGATTCTCCTGCCAGAATTGACGGCAAACGACGAATACAGCGAACGGTTTGCCGGACAACAACTTTCCTGCCTCGTGTGACTTCAGAAATGATCGCATCGGCATGCTCACGGTCTGCCACCAGGTTGGCGAGCCGATACAGATCAAGTCGTAGTCTCCGGCGCGTACGGTGTCCGGGGTTCGGATTTCGCCGGTAGCACCACGTCTCTGGGCGGGGAGCACACTGAGCATGTCGGGCCACACACGCCGCATCGGGAAACGCGAGAACCGCTCGGAGTAGCGCTGATCGGTGAATTCGATCCCGGCCTGCTGAACCTCGCAGCCGCGCTCGCGAAACACCTCTCCCGCAGCCTCGAGCACCCTGAGGGACTGCCCGGTGTACGAGTAGTACAACAGTAAGACCCGCGGTCGCCGTTCGCCGGTCGGATCAGTCATTTCGCCTCCTTGTTTCCCATCCAGCGGTGTTCGCCGGGCCCTGCCCGACCACCGTCACGCCAGCGTGACACGCGCAAATGTCGCCCATTACCCTCAACGACGTGACCGACAAAGTTCCCGTCGACCTCAGTGGCGCAGCGCAGACGATGCTGACGACGCTGTACTGCAAGGCGCTCGACGCCGACTTCAGCCGACCCGTGCTCGGCGACAGATTCGCCAAGGAAGCGGTCGGCCGCATTGATTACGACTGGGACGCCTTGGCGGTCGCGCCCAGGTGGACGCCGCTCGTGACGGTACGCGCCGCGCAGTACGACATCTGGGCGTCTCAATTCTTGAGCGTCCACGATCATGCCACCGTGGTCCATCTGGGCTGTGGTCTGGACAGTCGGGTCTTTCGCCTTGAACCCGGCGCCGGTGTGGAGTGGTACGAAGTCGACTACCCGGGCGTCATCACGTTGCGCGAGAAGCTTTTTCCGACACGTCCCCGATATCACCTGATCGCTACCGCGGCGACCGATCCCTCCTGGCTCGACCGGATTCCCAACGACCGCCCGGTATTGCTGCTGGCCGAGGGCATCAGCATGTACTTGCCGGCGCACGACGGCGTCGCACTGCTGCAAACGGTCGTCGACCGCTTTCCGTCCGGCGAATTGCAGATCGACTTCTACAACTGGCTTGGCATCCGGTCTCAGAAGACTCACAAGTTGCAGCGCCAGTCCGGTTCGACGCTGTATTGGGCGGTGAACGATCCACAAGACATCTTGAACCCAGTGACGGGTATCCGGTTGCTGGCCGCTGTGACGTTCTTTGCTGCATCTACATTCAGCCGAACTCCGCGTGGGTTTCAGCGGGCCGGCCGTCTGGTGCAAGCGGTCCCGCCGCTGCGCAAAATATTCCAATACCACCGCTACGCCTTCGGCGCCGTTAACTGACACCGGTTGCGGCGTGCTGCTCGGCAATGCTGCAGAGCAGCGAATGTATGGTCTGGACCGATCTTTCCGGCGCGGGCCCATGCGAGTGGTACTCGACGTATAAGTGTCCGGCGAATATCTGGGTGAAGTAAATTTCGATCCCGGCGCTGACGTTGAAGTACAACTCGCCGTGAGTGGCAGTAACTTCCACATCGGGAGGTGTTCGCAGGGGAGGGACCAGACCGTTATCGGAGAGCAAGACCACATCGGGGAAGCCCGGCGCATTCCCGACGTATTGCGGGCTGAAGTGAAGCCGAGACTGCTGGATCACACCATCGGCGAGGTCCGCCTGAAAGGTCTCGGCGATGTCGCGGGCAAGGTCCACCACACTGGTCTTATGGTCGATCTCGGCAAGATAGGTCGCCAACCCCACCGGGTTGGTGCACCCGGTGGCAGACACCGGCGGTGAGAGAAAATACCGAAGATCCACCGTGTAGATCAACGGAACGGGGATATTCGATTTGCCTCGAAGTTGCCACTCCGCCAGCAAGATAACTGCGGAGAGCACGGCGGTCAGGCCGAGCCCACGCGCCCGACACAGCGCGACGATGGAGTCTGTCTCGCGCTCGCTCAGCCGGCAGGACACCATCGGAACACGTACGGGTGAGGCAGGTTTGACGACGGTGGTGGCTCGCCGGGATGGCGGGAGATCATAGGCGAACATCACCGGCATGAACCGCTCGACTCCTGAGCGCTTCTGTTTGTGGACGCCCCGTTCGGCGAGCACGGCCTCTAGTGATTCCGGCGTCGGATTGACGGTAACCGGACGCAGACTTCCGGTGCAGACCAGCTCGGTGTAATAGCCAAGCAGTTCCTCGATGAGGTAGTACATGTGATGACCGTCGGCGAGGCTGTGATGAACGTAGAGGGTCGGGTGTGCCTGCCCGTTGCGAATGGTCAGTCGGAGGTGCACCAACGACTGGCTTTGGTCGAAGTGCAGCGGAGGACCTTCGGCCGCCGGGCCGTCAAGCTCGACCACCTCGAGTCCCGCGGGCAGAAGGTCATCGGTGACGAGCTGATGCCGGCCGTCGGGGCCCCGCTCGAGGTGAGCGCAGAGGATTGGGTAGGCCTCGAGCAGCGCGTCGAAGGCAGCCGAGAGGGCATCGATATCGACCGGACCCTCCAGGTGTGCGCCAAGACCGACAAAATGCTCTGTCTCGGCCAACATTTCTTCGCTGTTCGCCAGCTTCCGAATGACCGATGAGGGAAACAAGTTCATACTCTCAGACCGTTTGTTCTCCGCTGGTCAGCCGTCATCGCCGAAACCACGCGAAGGATCGTGCCCATCAATGAACGCCGCTCTCACTACCCGCGGGAGCCGACTCCACATTATCGAACAACTCATCCAACACACTGGCCGCCGGGTCCAGCATCGGATCGGCAACGTCTTCCTCCAAGCCAGCTTCCAAGACTTCGGGTACCGCGAGCAATTCCGCTAGATACGTCGCCAACGACGAGATGGTCGGGTGGTCCCATAACATCGTCGCCGACACTTCGAAGTCCAATGCCTGCTTGGCCTGTCTTAGAACGGCCATCACCATCATCGAGTCGAGTCCCAATTCGGGAAACGGCCGATTCACGTCCACGGCTGATGCCGGCATCCCGAGTTCGTGCGCGATGATCGCTTGTAGCCTTATCTCGATTTCGCTGAATATGTTCTCCGCCGGCATCTCCGACCACAAAACTATCGCTGATTCGTCGTGCGAAGCGACCTGCGCAAGACCTGAGTCCATTGCTGCATATCGAAGTGAGCGGATGTCGACGCTCGTACTGCCGTCGGGCGCCGTCACAACAATGTCGACGATGTACTCATCACTGTCGCCGTCGTGTCGACGTACTTCGACGGCACCGTGGGAATCGGCGAGTCCGGCGCGCAGCCGCACGCTTTCGGCGGCGACCGGAAGTATCGGGTGCGGGCCGGATCCGTCCATCAGGCCCGCGACGTGGAGGGCGGCGTCCAGCAGTGCGACCGTCGACGCCTCCGGCAAATCGATATCGGCGAAAAACGCCGCCGGCGCCGACCGGCAGGACTCGATCGACCATGCAAACGGCTGCCCCTCGACACCCAACGTCCGCGGCGATTCGGCGACCGATGACATGTCGTAGCGGGGCATTTCAAGAACGCTGGCTGTGTCGTGCAACTCCTCTTCCAGCATGTGAGAGATTCGGGCGCTGGCGTGCTTGATCCAGCGGTCCGCGGCGGTATCCGCCGGGAGACCTGATGACACCGTTACGGACTCGCCGTCGGCGACGACCTGGATCATCTGCGCCTGGTCGATGACCAAGGGACGCTCGAATTGAATGTCAGAAAGCGCCGAGGTTCCGCATTCGGATGCCACGGCCGAAAGTGTATGTAGCAGAACAGATAGCGGAACCACTTCCACGCCCTGGACGCGATAAGAACCTGGGTATGGCTTGGCTTCTGATGTCAGCCGCGCCTGCCATAGATGTACCGGCGGCGTGGTGTCGATTTTGACGTGCGCGCCGAGCAAGGTTCCGGATTGGGGGGCAGATACAACAGCATCCAACCGCTCTTTGATGGTAATCCAGTGTGGCGCACGGTGCCAGTCGCGGATGTCGGTGTCGTCGGGCAGCAGATCCTTTACCACCCGCGCCGGTGTTTTCACAGAGCTCGTCCAGTGGCGGGTGTGGTGCCAGGGCGTGGTCGGTATGACCGGGTGCGGGCCGGCCGGGTGGTCGGTTCTGGGCGGCTGGACAGTGTGAGTGGCGTTGAGGTTGGTGTGGAAGGTGAGGGTGTCGTGGGTGTCGCGCTGCAGCGTTCCGATGCTGTGGTGATGAACGTCAGCCAGCGTGTCGCTGATCGCATAGGTCAGCACCGGATGCGGACTGACTTCCACAAAAGTGCCGTAGTCGACGCCGGCGGAGGCCACCGCATCGCTGAACCGCACCAGGCTACGGAGATCGCCCGCCCAGTAGTCAGCATCAAACACCGGCGCCGCGCCGGTGGACGTAACGACCGGTATCAGCGGCAGCTGCGGCGCCAAATCTGCTAGTGCTGTACGCAATTCCGGGAGCACCGGATCGGTGAGGGAAGAATGCGGACCGACGTCCATTGCGCCTTGTCCGGATAGCTGTGACATCAGCCGCGAGCGGGTGGCGATTACCCGCAACCCGTCGCGGGGCGTCAACGCTTCGGCCACCACCGCCGCAGTCACCTCGCCCATCGAATGGCCGATCACCGCATCGGGCTGCACACCGTAGGAGCGCCAAAGCTCGGTCAGCGCCAACTGCATCGCCACCAGCACCGGTTGGATGCGATCAATCCCGACCACTGGCTCGCCAGCGGAGAGCACCTCCTGCAACGAAAACCCTACCTGCTCAACAAAGATCGGCTCCAACTCGGCCACCGCCGCCGCGAATACCGGCTCATCGGCCAACAACTGGCGGCCCATTCCAGGCCATTGCGAACCCTGTCCCGAATAAACAAACACCGTCCCCGCCCGGCACTCCCCCTGATGCGGTGCCACCACCCCATCAGCAGATCGGCCCGCAGCCAATGCACGCAACCCGCCCACCGCCTGCTCACGATCACAGGCGGCCACCGTGGCGAACGTCGGATACCGGGCCCGATGATGATTCACCGTGTGCGCCACCTCGGCGAGCCGCACATCTGCCCCGGCCCCATCCATCCACTGCGCCAGCATCCCTGCCGTCGACGCCACCCGCTCGGCCGTCTTGCCCCAGACCACCAGCGTCGTCACCGCCCCAGCCGACTCCGGCAAGCCAACCGTGTCAGACACCGGATCCGGCGTTTGCTCCAACACCACATGCGCGTTAGTGCCACCAAAACCAAACGACGACACCCCGGCCCGTCGCGGCGCAGCCGTCACCGGCCAATCAGTAGGACAGTCAACGACTCTCAGACCCAACTCCTCAAACGGAATATGTGGATTAGGAGTCCGAAAGTTCAGGTTGGCCGGAATATGCCCGCGCTGCACCGCCAGCACCGCCTTGATTAAACCCGCGATCCCCGCCGCGGCGTCGAGATGTCCGAGGCTGGGCTTGACGGAGCCGATCAGCAGCGGAGCGCTCTGGGGGCGTGCACCGCCCACCACCGTTCCCAGCGCGCGGGCCTCGATGGGATCACCGAGCAACGTGCCGGTCGCATTGGCCTCGACATAGTCGACCTGGCGTGGCTCAACGCCGGCGTTGGCGTAGGCGGCGCGCAGCACCGCCAGCTGCGCCGCCGGATTGGGTGCCATCAGCCCGTTGGACCGGCCGTCCTGATTGACCGCCGACCCGCGCACCACCGCCAACACCGGATCACCGTCCCGCACGGCGTCGGTGAGCCGCTTGAGCACCACCGCACCGCAACCCTCACCACGAACGAAACCATCGGCGTCCGCGTCGAAAGCATGACACTGACCCGTCGGCGACATTGCCTGCGCCTGATCGAAACTGCGGGTAACAACAGGTGACAGCACCAAGTTAACCCCACCCGCGATGACGACATTGGACTCACCAGTCCGCAAGCTTTGGCACGCCAAATGCACCGCGACCAGCGACGACGAACACGCCGTATCCACCGTCACCGACGGCCCCCGCAGGTCAAGGAAATACGAAAGCCGGTTGGCGATAATGCTCAGCGCCCCGCCCGTGCCCGACCACGCATCCACTTGGCTCAGATCGGCCGACGCCAGATACCCGTATTCGCCGGCACACGCCCCGACAAAAACCCCGGTTTGCGTACGCCGAAGAGAATCAGCCCGAAGACCGGCATGCTCGAGGGCTTCATACGCCACCTCCAACAACAAACGCTGCTGCGGGTCTATCTTGGCCGCTTCCCTCGGCGAGATCTCAAAGAACTCCGCGTCAAAAGCATCGATATCGGCCAAGAACGAACCCCACCGCGTAGTCCCCGACAGCGCGGCGGCCACCTCCGGCGAGCCGTCATCAAAAGGCGCCCACCGATCCGGCGGCACCTCCCCCACCGCCGACCGACCCTCACACAAGAACTGCCAAAACGCCTGCGGCCCAGCAATACCGCCGGGGAAACGACAGCCCAAACCGATCACGGCGATCGGTTCGCCAGCGTAGCTACCATCGGCCGAATGCGCGGCGCCGGCCTCAATGTCGGATTCAGGCGTTGTAAGATGTTCGACGAGAGAATTGATCGTTGGATGCTGAAACAATTCGACCGGCGACACTTTGCGACCCACAAGTTCGGCAAGTTCGCCGGACATCACCACCGCATCACGCGAGCCGATCCCCAGATCCGAGAACGCTGCATCCAGGTCGATCTCGCCTGCGTCGCAGCCGATGTGCGTGATGAGATAATCGACCACCCAGCGCCGCAAGTCAGCGTCGGAAGGAGTCGCCATCATTTCGCCGACTCCACACTGTCGAACAACGCCTCGAGCACACGGCTCGACGACGACGGAAGCCCATTTGCATCAGCTACCGAATCGTCCTGTGGTAGAAGCCTCCTGACGAGGTGCGTCGTTAACGAGGCGATAGTTGGGTGATTCCACAACATGGTCACTGACAACTCGATGCCCGCGAGCTGCTCAACCTCCCGTCGAATCGACATGGCCACAACCGAGTTCAGGCCTAACTCCGCGAACGGCCGATCCGAATCGATTTCGGACTCCGGCAGCCGAAGTTCGCGGGAGAGGATTTTTCGCAGCTCGTTCTCGAGTTCGCGCAACAGGTCTTCGGCGGACAACTGGGACCATGCTGGGGACGACGCGGCGGCGGCACGGTGTCCGTTGGACTCGACCGACGGCATGGGGGCCATAACCGCTTGCGCGAGGCCGTAGCGGTCCACGTACTCCCACGCGGCGAAAGCCTCTTCCGCGGTCACCGGTCGCGACCCCAGCCGCTCGAGCTCCTGGACAGTCACCGCCGCATCGGCGCCGAACCCCACTCCATGCCAGGCCGCCCAGTCCAGGCTCACGGTATGGCAGCCTTGCCGTTGACGCGTTCGCGCCAGGCAGTCGAGATAAGCATTGGCCGCTGCGTAGGCAGCCTGTCCTGGAACACCGAACACCGTTCCCGCCGAGGCGGTCAGGAAAAAGAAGTCGAGGCGGCCCGGTGGGAAAGCTCGGTGCAACGCCTGCGCCCCAGCGATTTTCGGCCACATGACCCGTTGCAGCACGGCCTCCGCCGTATCAGTCAGAAGTTTGCTTTCGGTGACGCCGGCAGCGTGGATGACGCCGCGGATCGGCGGGGCGCCGTCACGGTCGCGCCTGGTCAGTAACGCCTGAACTGCGCCTGGTGCAGCGACATCCAGCGCTGCGACGTCGACGGAGACACCGCGCCTCTCCAACGCCCGGATCGCGGTAATCTTCCGTTCCACATCCGGGTCGGCGGTGCTGTCCCAGTCGCGCCTGTTTGGTAGCGGTGTGCGCCCCGCCAATATCAGACGGCGCGCACCGCGGTCCGCGAGCCATTCGGCCATCAGCAAACCGAGTGCGCCCATGCCGCCGGTGATCAGGTATGCCGCATCCGGCCGACACCGCAGCGGTTCACGTACCGGTTCACCGGAGATCGGCACCAGCGCCGGGGCGAGGAATTCGCCGCCGGCCAGCGCCAGGATGCATCTAGCCGACGTAGGCAGCACCTTCGACAGCGCCACGACGCAATCGCCGACGTCGTCTCCGGCCGGGATGTCGACGAGTCCGCCCCACAGTTCCGGGTGCTCGGCTCCAATGACGGCGGCAAGTCCCCAAAGGCTACTGTGGGGCAGCGCCTCGCTGGAGACGGCCTCGCGCACACCGTGGGTGATGATCCACAGCGTTACCGGGTACTGCTCGTGGCGCCCTGCCAGTTGCCGGACGAGATCGGCGACGTCCGACGACAGATTTGCCGCGCGGTCGATGTCTTCGCCTGCCAGTCCCGGCTCGGCAACGTAGACGACATACCGTGCCTCGCCAACGCCGGCCGAGATGTACCCGGCCTGAGTCAGCTGTTTTTCTAGCTCCACTGAGACGGCGCTGTCGGCTCCGACAACGGCGAGCGTGCCCGCCCCCGCCGACGGTCCGTCATGGTTTTCGGGCCAGAGTTGCCAGTCGATCGCATGCGCGATCGACCGTGGGTCGGCGTCGCCGCCGAAAGCTTGCGCGGGTTCGGATTCCATATCCGCGTATCGCAGCGATCGGATGTCGACGCATATAGTGCCGTCTGGTGTCTTGATGGCGATGTCCACGACAAGTTCGTCGTCATCGCCAGCCAGCCGGCGGACTTCCACGGTGCCCTGCCGATCGCTGGGAGAGGTTGACAGCCAAACGCTTTCAACCGCAGCTGGAACCATGAGCCGCGGATTCGAGCCGTCCACCAAGCGGGCGACGTGGACCGCGGCGTCCAGCAACGCCTCTGTCGATTCCTCCGTCGAACAAACTTCGGCGACAAGACCGCCTGGTGTTGGCCGTAACGCTTCGACCGACCAGGCGAAGGGCTGACCCTCGATGCCCCATGCCTCTAGAAGCTCTGCAGCCGAGCCCATTTCCTTCGCCGCGGTTTCGCAAAGGCCATCGTCGGTCTCACACACATCGGCACCCGAAGTGTCACAGCCATCCGGCAACGGTGCCAACCGGCCGGTTACGTGCTTGACCCAGTGGTAGGGAAGCGCCTCGGTCGCCGTACGCGATGACACCGTGACGGATTCGCCGTCGGCGACCACCTGGATCACCCGCGGCTGGTCGATGACGATCGGGTGCTGGAACCGGATGGCGGCTGATGCCGATGCACCGCATTCGGATGCTGCGGCCGAAAGGGTCTGTATTAGCACAGACACTGGAACCACTTCCACACCGTGAATTCGATGGTGGCCCGGATATGGCTTGGCCTCCGGCAGCAGCCTTGCCTGCCATATGCGCACGGGCGGCGTCGTTGCTACGGCGATGTGCGCGCCGAGCAGCGTGCCGTACTTCGGTGCAGACCGGGTTGCATCCACACGCTCCTTCGTGGCTAACCA
The DNA here is from genome assembly GCA_963795995.1 of uncultured Actinomycetota bacterium. GTDB lineage: Bacteria > Actinomycetota > Actinomycetes > Mycobacteriales > Mycobacteriaceae > Mycobacterium. Next base: position 1,235,681 of record CAWCJY010000010.1, on the reverse strand, counting down.
GTGGCTGGTGTGGTGCCAGGGTGTGGTCGGTATGACCGCGTGCGGGCCGGCCGGGTGGTCGGTCTTTGGCGGGTGCACAGTGTGAGTGGCGTTGATGTTGGTGTGGAAGGTGAAGGTGTCGTGGGTGTCGCGCTGCAGCGTTCCGATGCTGTGGTGATGAACCTCGCCCAGCGTGTCGCTGATCGCATAGGTCAGCAGCGGATGCGGACTGACTTCCACGAAAGTGCCGTAGTCGACGCCGGCCGTGGCCACCGCATCGCTGAACCGCACCGGAGTACGCAGATTGACCGCCCAGTAGTCAGCGTCGAACACCGGCGCCGCGCCGGTGGTCGTCATGACCGGAAATACTGGGGAGCGCGGTCTCACGTCAGCGAGCGCTGTGCGCAGCTCGGGCAGCACAGGGTCAATGATCGGGTGGTGCGACGCTACGTCCACTTCGATGCGCCGCGCCATCCGGTCTTGCATGGCGACCGCCCCGATTACCGCGTCAACCTGGCCGGGCGGTCCGGCGATCACCGACTGACGCGGTGAGGCATATACCGCCAACGTGACCTCCGGATAGTCAGCAATCAACGCCTCGGCGCTCTCAGAGTCCAGTTCAAGTAGCGCCATTGCGCCTTGTCCGGACAGCTGTGACATCAGCCGCGAGCGGGTGGCGATTACCCGCAACCCGTCGCGGGGCGTCAACGCTTCGGCCACCACCGCCGCAGTCACCTCGCCCATCGAATGGCCGATCACCGCATCGGGCTGCACACCGTAGGAGCGCCAAAGCTCGGTCAGCGCCAACTGCATCGCCACCAGCACCGGTTGGATGCGATCAATCCCGACCACCGGCTCGCCAGCGGAGAGCACCTCCTGCAACGAAAACCCGACCTGCTCAACAAAGATCGGCTCCAACTCGGCCACCGCCGCCGCGAATACCGGCTCATCGGCCAGCAACTGGCGGCCCATTCCAGGCCATTGCGAACCCTGTCCCGAATAAACAAACACCGTCCCCGCCCGGCACTCCCCCTGATGCGGTGCCACCACCCCATCAGCAGATCGGCCCGCAGCCAATGCACGCAACCCGCCCACCGCCTGCTCACGATCACAGGCGGCCACCGTGGCGAACGTCGGATACCGGGCCCGATGATGATTCACCGTGTGCGCCACCTCGGCGAGCCCCACATCTGCCCCGGCCCCATCCATCCACTGCGCCAACATCCCTGCCGTCGACGCGACCCGCTCGGCCGTCTTGCCCCAGACCACCAGCGTCGTCACCGCCCCAGCCGACCCCGGCAAGCCAACCGTGTCAGACACCGGATCCGGCGTTTGCTCCAACACCACATGCGCGTTAGTGCCACCAAAACCAAACGACGACACCCCGGCCCGTCGCGGCGCAGCCGTCACCGGCCAAACAGTAGGACAGTCAACGACTCTCAGCCCCAACTCCTCAAACGGAATATGTGGATTAGGAGTCCGGAAGTTCAGGTTGGCCGGAATATGCCCGCGCTGCACCGCCAGCACCGCCTTGATAAAACCCGCGATCCCCGCCGTGGCCTCCAAATGACCCAGGTTCGACTTGACTGAGCCGATCAGCAGCGGAGCGCTCTGGGGGCGTGCGCGGCCCAACGCCCTTCCCAGCGCGCGGGCCTCGATGGGATCACCGAGCAACGTGCCGGTGCCGTGCGCTTCGACATAGTCGACCTGGCGTGGCTCAACGCCGGCGTTGGCGTAGGCGGCGCGCAGCACCGCCAGCTGCGCCGCCGGATTGGGTGCCATCAGCCCGTTGGACCGGCCGTCCTGATTGACCGCCGACCCGCGCACCACCGCCAACACCGGATCACCGTCCCGCACGGCGTCGGTGAGCCGCTTGAGCACCACCGCACCGCAACCCTCACCACGAACGAAACCATCGGCGTCCGCGTCGAAAGCATGACACTGACCCGTCGGTGACATCGCCTGCGCCTGATCGAAACTGCGGGTAACAGCAGGTGAGAGCAAGAGGTTAACCCCAGCCGCGATGACGACATTGGACTCACCAGTCCGCAAGCTTTGGCACGCCAGATGCACCGCGACCAGCGACGACGAACACGCCGTATCCACCGTCACCGACGGCCCCTGCAGGTCAAGGAAATACGAAAGCCGGTTGGCGATAATGCTCAGCGCCGCGCCCGTGCCCGACCACGCATCCACTTGGCTCAGATCGGCCGCCGCCAGATACCCGTATTCGCCGGCACACGCCCCGACAAAAACCCCCGTCTCTGTCTGGCGCAGCGAATCAGCCCGAAGACCAGCATGCTCGAGGGCTTCATACGCCACCTCCAGCAACAAACGCTGCTGCGGGTCTATCTTGGCCGCTTCGCTCGGCGAGATCTCAAAGAACTCCGCGTCAAAAGCATCGATATCGGCCAAGAACGAACCCCACCGCGTAGTCCCCGACAGCGCGGCGGCCACCTCCGGCGAGCCGTCATCAAAAGGCGCCCACCGATCCGGCGGCACCTCCCCCACCGCCGACCGACCCTCACACAAGAACTGCCAAAACGCCTGCGGCCCAGCAATACCGCCGGGGAAACGACAGCCCAAACCGATCACGGCGATCGGTTCGCCCATCGAATGCAGGGTCTGATGCGATACCGGCTCGACATTGAAGTCGGGCTCGGAGCCGGTGAGAAAGCGCGCCAAGTCGTTGATGGTCGGGTGTTGCCAGCACTCGACGGGCGAGATTGGTCGGTCAAGCAGTTCGGACAGCTCACCGGAAAGCACTATGGCATCGCGCGACGCGACTCCCAAATCTTTCAGCGAGGCTCCGAAGTCGATGTCGTCGGGGCTGCACCCGATGTTGGTGACCAGGTAGTCGACAAGCCAGTGACGAAGTGCGGCCTCGTCGAAAGAGGCCGTCATACGGTGATGTCCAATCGGGAGAATTGGTCGAGCCGATACTGCTCGGTGCATGTCGAGCGGCGGACCTTGCCGCTGGTAGTGATGGGGATAGACCCGGGCGGCACCAATACGAGATCCGCCACCCGGAGGCCGTGCGACTTCGAAATCGCTGATGTCACTTCACGCTTGACCGCATTAAGCTTGTCTCGGACCTCCTCCTCCGAGCTGCCACGCTTCTTGAGCTCGACGATTGTCACCAGCTGCTCACTGTGTCCTTCCGGGAGGCAGATCGCCGCAACGCGGCCCCTGGTGATCTCCTGGATTGTGGCCTCGATGTCGTCCGGGTAGTGGTTACGCCCATCGATGACCAGCAGGTCCTTGATTCGGCCGATGATGAACAGCTCGCCTTCGGATATGACACCCAAATCTCCAGTCCGAAGCCAAGGCCCTTGCGGCGTGCTGGGGGACGGATCGACGAGCCGTCCCCCGAAGGTCTGTTTCGACAGTTGCGGGTTTCGCCAGTAGCCGGCCGCGACGTTGTCGCCGTGCACCCAGATCTCTCCGACCCTGCCGGCCGGATTTTCGATGCACGTCTCAGGGTCCACGATGCGCACGGCGCACGCGCGCGGTGTGCCCTGGCTGACCAGCTCGGAACCGGGTTGTTCGTCGCCGCAGCGCTGCGCGTGGCCGGCCGTTAGCTTCTCGTAGTCGAAGCGGAGGGTCGTCGGTGGGCGGCCTGGGTTGGACGACGCCACATACACCATCGCTTCGGCCAGCCCGTACGAGGGCTTCAGGGCGGTGTCCGGGAGGTTGTAGCGGGAGAAACGCTCGGTGAAACGCCTGATCGTCGTGGCGTGTATCCGTTCGCTGCCGCTGAGGATGGTGTGCACGCTCCCTAAGTCCACCCCGGCCATGTCGTCGTCGGAGGTGCGCCACACAGCCAGTTCGAAGGCGAAGTTGGGCGCCGCCGAGAACGATCGGCTGCCGGCCAGCATCTGCATCCACCGTGCTGGCTTTTGCAGAAAGGCCGTGGGGCTGGTCAGCACGGCCGGGACTCCTCGCAATACCGGGGCCAGGATTCCCAGTAGCAGGCCCATGTCGTGATAGAACGGCAGCCACGACACCATCGTCAGGCCCGGCGGAAGAACCCCTCCATTGTCCTCAAAATAGTCGGCGACAACCTGGTCGAGGTTGGCAATCACGTTGCTGTGTGTCACCACGACTGCAGCGGGCTGCCGAGTCGAGCCGGAGGTGTATTGGAGCAGGGCGGTCTGGATTTGTGACGTATTGGTGGGGCCAAAGTCCGCCGGTGTGTCTAGGTCGAGGGCGTCGACCTCGATGACCGCCGGCACCGCGCCGGGGAGCCCATCAGCACACGAGACGACGTCGTTGACGACCGCCGATGTCGTCAGGATTGCGGCCGGGCTGCTGTCCCTCAGGACTGCGGACACCCGTTCGTCGTGCGTGCCGAACAGCGGCACGGACAGCGGGACCGCGATGAAGCCGGCCTCCATCGCGCCGAGGACGCCGGCGATGTATTCGAGACCCTGCGGAGCAAGGATCGCGGCGCGATCACCCGGCGATCCGCAGGACGCCAGTTCTGCGGCGACTACCTGCACGCGCCGATGGAGCTGACACCACGTCAAGCGTCGGGAGTACCCGGCGGGGTCGACCTCATAGTCGACGAAGGTGAACGCAGTCGCATCCGGCCGTTGTCGGGCTTGCTCGCGCAGCGCGGCGGAAATCGATTGGGTCAACGGCACGGGCAAACCTTCCTGCAGTATCGGCCCCTACGGCGGCCAACCTCATCGTCGGCTTGCGATTCACGAAGGCTAACAGGAAGTTGCGGAACCGTTGGACCCCAATCCACCCTGACGGAAGTCCCGCTGCCGGGTGGTCCACCGGCAATTACGCTTTGCTTTTCTCCCATGACCAACGCATCTCTTAACGCGGGTTCTCACACCCTACGAAGCGAGATCCGGTAAAGATTCGCGTCTCCAAGCTGGAACATCGTCGTTCTGCCACAAGCCGCACGAATACTGGTGCTGGATGGATGCAGCTGATGCCCCGCGTTCGCTTATCGACGTCATAATCTGACCCGTCCTTTACTCCAACTTTTCTTGATCGGCGAGATGGCGAAGAACTCCGCGTCAAACAGAATCTCCCCGTACCCCTCGAAATGGTCGGGCACTACCTGCTCGACATTGGCGAAGATATCCTTGTGCGTCAAAATGACGCCAGACGGCTGACGAGTCCAACCCGAGGTGTCGGTGGACCGGACAGCGGGACCGCGACGAAGCCGGCCTCCAGCCGAAAAGCATCATGCGGAAGCGTCCAGTCGGGTGAATTCTCCCTGCTGGTAACGTTGAGCGCATGCTGAGCGGCGGATCTTGCCGCTGGTGGTGATCGGGATAGAACCGGGCGACACCAAGACCACATCTGCGACCCGCAAGCTGTGCAACCCCGAGATAGCGGATGTCACTTTGTGCTTCATGCTGTGAAGCTCCTCGTGCGAACGGCCGCGCTTCTTCAGCTCGATGATCACGGCCAGCTGCTCAGTGCGATTGTTCGGGACGGAGATCGCCGCCGCACGACCCCCGGTGATCTCCTGAACCGTCGCTTCGATGTCATCGGGGTAGTGGTTACGCCCATCCACGATGAGCACATCTTTGATGCGGCCGACGATGAAAAGCTCGCCGTCAGAAATGACGCCCAAGTCGCCAGTGCGAAGCCAGGGCTCCTGCGGCGTGCCCGGGGACGGATCGACGAGCCGTCCACCGAAGGTCCGCTCCGACAGCTGCGGGTTTCGCCAGTATCCGTTGGCCACGTTATCGCCGTGCACCCAGATTTCCCCGACCTCGTCGGCCGGTTTCTCGACGCACGTCTCGCGATCGACGATCCGTACGGTACACGCGCGTGGAGCACCATGGCCGACCAGCTCAGAACCGCTTCCGTTCTCGCAACGCTTTGCGTGGCCGGCTGAGAGCTTCTCGTAATCGAAACGGCGGGTCGTCGGAGGACGGCCTGGGTTCGATGACGCCACATACACCATCGCTTCGGCCAACCCGTAGGAGGGCTTCAGGGCGGTATCCGGGAGGTTGTGACGGTAGAAACGCTCGGTGAAACGCCTGATTGTCGCGGCGTGTACCCGTTCGCTGCCGCTAAGGATTGTGTGCACGCTCCCTAAGTCCAGCCCGGCCATGTCCTCATCGGACGTGCGCCGCACAGCCAGTTCGAAGGCGAAGTTCGGCGCCGCCGAGAACGATCGACAGCCGGCCAGCATCTGCATCCACCGTGCGGGCTTCTGCAAAAAGGCCAAGGGGCTGGTCAGCACGGCCGGAAACGCCCACAATACCGGGGCCAGAACTCCCAGTAACAGGCCCATGTCGTGATAGAAGGGCAGCCACGAAACCATCGTGAGGCCCGGCGGAGGAACCTTCCCATTGTCCTCAAAATAGTCAGCGATGACCTGGTCCAGGTTGGCAATCACGTTCTTATGTGTCACCACGACCGCGGCCGGCTGCCGAGTCGAGCCGGAGGTGTATTGCAGTAGGGCGATCTCGGACTGTGGTGTCTCGGTAGGGTTAAACTCCGCCGGTGTGTCGAGGTCAAGGGCGTCGACCGCAATCACTGCTGGTGCAACGCCAGGAAGCGCATGGGCATATGAGACCACGTCGCGTATCGCCGCCGATGTGGTCAAGATTGCGACGGGTGCGCTGTCTCTAAGCGCGGCCGAAACGCGGGCGTCGAGCCCACCGAACTGTGGAACGGACAGCGGGACCGCGATGTAGCCGGCCGCCATCGCACCAAGGAACCCGACGACGTATTCGAGGCCCTGGGGAGCGCAAATCGCTATGCGGTCACCCAGCGACCCGCACGAAGCCAGCTTCGCGGCGACTACCTGCACGCGGGTTCGGACTTGAGACCAAGTCAACGTCTCGGAATATCCGGCGGGGTCGACTTCGTAGTCGACGAACGTGTACGCGGGCGCATCCGGCTGTCGCCGGGCCCGCTCATAGAGCACGGCGGGAATCGAAGGCTGGCTCGTGCGCATCAGGACACCCTCTCCCCCCTGTATTCGTCTGAGCCCCGGACGGCGCCCCCTGAGGCACCGCCTCAGAATGAGGTTAACGGGGCATGCGACTCCCCCGCACGTAATTGGTACGACTCGGCGCTCGGAAGCAGAGTACAGTCGATCAACTACACCGCAGTCAATGGGATACGTCCGTTTGCTATCTCCGCCGCGGTGCTAATCCGGATACTAGCTTGCCTGGCAGGAGAATCCGGGTGAGTGGGCAAGGTTGGGCCTGAGGCGGAGCCTGAGCCGGGTGATTTGCCGGTGTGAGGACGGTCCCTAGAGGTCGAGAGGTACCCCCTGCCGATCTAACGAGTCAAAAACCAGGTGGCGCAGCCGAGGGTGCGCAATACTCGGGGCGTCAGCATCTGGCTGCTCTTGAACACCCGGTTGGTTCTGAGATACGTTCTGCGGGGTTCGGCGGCCTGGCGAAGAGGGGAACACTATGCAGTTAGCTGCACGTTCGTGTGTCTTAGCAGGCCCGGCGCTCATAGCGTCCAGCCTCATCGCGGTCACACCGGTCGGCTCGCCGCCCGATCTTCACCGCATCTCTGCGGACGTGCGCCTGACCACCACCGGTACCGACTTGCTTGCTGGCCTCGGTGACCTTGGTGGCCTCTTGGACTCCGGCAGCCCCTTGAACATTCCATACGACCTGTTCATTAACACGCTCAACATTCCTTACTACGAGTCGCAGGCGTTAGCCGAGTATGCGTACGCGCTGGGGCCGGCCGGCTCGATCGGTGGGGTGCCGGGGTGGATTCCGCCCGGAGCCACCCTGGATAATGGTGGAATCGACCCGAGTACGGGTGAATACGCCCTCGGCGGGACCGGCAGTTGGTGGGAAGAATCCATTGGCAACACGTGGGGCTGGGACAACGGCAACTATCCACAGGTGGACGGGCTGATCCACTTCTTACTGCCGTTTCAGTTCACCGAGACTTTGGACCAGCAAATACAGTCTTTCGCGCAGTCGGCGTTCATTGATGGGTCCGGCGTCAACTGCGAGTTCGAATGCGCCGACATAGTGGGTTATCTCGGCGGTTGGTTAACCCATCTTGGAAACCTTGGTTTGCCGGACTACCCGGTAACCCAAACGGACACCATCCCGGACAGCGCGACAGGCGTCATCAATGTCGGCCCGCCCGGAACGGAGGACACTGCAATCTGGGCCGGCGAGCCAAACGCCTTCAACCCACTGTCGGTCTTGGAAGCTCTCTGGACCAACATCACGCAATCTCCGGAGCAGGATCTGCTCATGCCCGTCGACTTTCCGGAGGTCTTCCAGAACCTCGGGAAGCTCGGCAGCGACCTTCTCAACGACTTCAACCCGTTGATGGACGGCAGTTTTGCGTACTGGGGGGCCTCGACGCTTTACAGCGTCCCGGCCCTTATCGGTGGACTAATCCACACTTTCACACTGGGCCTCATACCGAACGAATTCGCCAACACCGCCATCGGCTGGCCAGTGAACGGCGCGGAGCCCGCTCTCGGGTACACCGACGGCCCTGCGCAGCTGCTGCCGAACCTGGCGGACGGGTTCGAGTATCTGGCGAAAGGTCTGCTCAACTACCTGGATCCCAGCACATACGTCCCAGGTGCAATCGCGGCGGCCGCCACCACACCAGCTACGGACCTGACCGCACTCCTGGATCCTGCCTCTGCCAGTGCACTGCCGGCAGATCTGCTCGGGTTGCTTGACCCCAGCACAATGTCGGCCGACTTCAGCCAGCTGCTGGGCTCAGTCGGCACAGATCTGCTTACAGCGCTTGACCCGACCACACTGGCCACGGACCTCAGCGCACTTCTGTCCAATGAAGCAACCAACGTCGGTGCAACGCTCGCGCCCGACCTGGCGCTCAACCTGCTAGCGTCCCTCTAAGGTCGCAACCACAGCGGCGGCGGCGTCTTTCGGCGTATGCGCACATTCGTTTATTTGACGACCGCGGCGGAGACGGATGCGCGGCCGTAAGGTGCTGCAGCACAGTCGTTCATTCGTCAAACAGCGCCGGTAGTACCGTCCGTAGCATGACGTTGCTTATGAGCGGGAGTCGGTCGGTGGGCATCAGCGGATTTCGATTCGGCATCCTCGATGGGATCGTGAATTCCCGCCTGTCGCCGACCATCCTGCCACAAGCCAGCTACCTGACGGCCGCCGCGACGGGTGCCGACTCGTTCTGGGTCGGTGACCATTTGAACGCGATGCTGCCGCAGTCCATCGCAACGCCTGAGTATCTCGGCCTCGCAGCAAAACTGGTGCCCAATGTTGACGCCGTGCTCGAACCGTGGACGATGCTTGGACACCTCGCCGCGCGAAACCGGGTTCGTCGGCTACGACTTGGCGTCTGCGTCACCGATGCCAGCCGCCGTAATCCCGCGGTCACTGCGCAGGCAGCCGCGACCCTGCATCTGCTTACCCGGGGCCGCGCCATCCTCGGTATCGGGGTCGGGGAACGCGAAGGCAACGAGCCCTACGGCGTGCAGCGAACCAAACCCGTGGCACAGTTCGAAGAAGCCATCGCTACCATTCGCACGCTGTGGGATTCAGCCGGCAAACCTGTCTCGCGGGACTCACCGTACTTTCCGCTACAGAACGCCACCTTCGCGCTTCCGCCGTACCGCGGGAAATGGCCGGAAATCTGGGTCGCGGCCCATGGGCCGCGGATGCTGCGGGCCACCGGGCGCTATGCCGATTCCTGGGTCCCCTTCGTGCTGTCTCGGCCTACCGACTACGCCTGCGCGCTAGAGGCCGTACGCGCTGCGGCGTCAGATGCCGGTCGAGACCCGATGTCGGTCATCCCTGCGGTAAACCGCGCCGTCGTGACCGGCCGAAGACGCGACGACGTGGACGAAGCGCTGGACTCTGTCGTAATGAAATCCTCGGCGCTTTCGGCGCCCGCAGCTGCCTGGGCACGTCACGGCGTTCAGCATCCTTTGGGAGGTAGCTTCTCCGGCGTGCAAGACCTGATGCCCCAAACCATTGACAAGCAGACAGCCTTGTCATACACCGCGAAAGTCCCGGCTTCACTCATGAAAGAACTGACTTTCAACGGGACTCCCGACGAAGTCATCGAGCAAGTAGCGGAATGGCGCGATCTCGGGCTGCGATACCTGATGATTATTAACGGCAGCCCGCTTAATCCAAGGCTGCGCAAGACTTTGGCGGCCAATGTGCCCTACCTGAAGATCCTTCGCGGACTCAAAAAGCTTTGACTACCCGAGCGATCAAATGTCGAGCCACGTCCGATTGCCGTACTCGTTGAGATGGGTGACCTGCTCAACCGGCTTACGGGTGGTCGGCCCGTAGCGCCCACGCGGCCAGCCGAGCGGCACGACGCAGTAAGGAGTTACCGCCCGCGGCAGCTTGAGAATTCTGCGCGCCGACGTAACGCTCCACAGCGGCAAGTTGATCAGACACGCACCTAGCCCCATGGCACGTGCCGCCAGCAACAGGTTCTGCACACTGGGGTAGATCGACCCGTAGTGTCCAGACTCAACCGTGCGGATCATCGGCATGAACGGCACCCGCCCATCACGGACACCCAAGCGTAGGCAAGCGACGACCAGCACCGGGATCTCGGTGAAGTGGTCGACCTGCCACTGGATCGCACGTGCGGTCTTCGCCATCGACTCATCGCGGGCGGCGACCCGCCGGATCACCGTGCGGTAATAGAGCGACCAGCCCTGTCGGTAACGCTTGGCTAGCTTCTTCTTGATGCGGTCGTCCTTGACGACGATGAACTCCCAGTTCTGACCGTTGCTACTGGTCGGCGCGCGCAGCGCCAACTCGATGCACTTCAAGACCACCGCGTCGTCGACTGGGTCGGGGCGGACACGGCGCACCGCGCGCTGGGTCATCATCGCGTCGCACAGCGGCATGTCGACGCGCGCGAGCACCTCTTCGGTGGTCGGCAAGACCCCGGACGCAGCGGAAGCTGAAATGTCGGAGTTTGGCGTATCGGTCATGCCGGGAAGGCTACCGCCCAGCGGCTGGCCGGCTCGCGGGCGTCGTACCCGGATTTCGTCGACGATTCGGTGAAAACTATTTCTTAGGACGGCACTTTTTCGTCGTCAGGCTCGGTAAGCCGTAGTATTCCGTCGCCGGATTCGGCATGGTATTGAGCAATTTGCTGGCGTATATAGTCAGCGGCCGCGCTAGGGGTGGGGTGGTCGAAGATCAGGGTGGGCGGCAACGTCAACCCGGTGGCGCTTTTGAGGCGATTGCGTAGCTCGACAGCGCTCAGCGAGTCAAAACCGAGATCCTGAAACGCGGTGTCGGGGTCGATGTCCTCTGGGGCAGAATGGCCCAACACCGCCGCCGCCTGCAAACACACCATGCCCGCCAGCAGGCTCATGTTGCTCGTCGCGGGCCAGCCCGGTTAGACGCTGGACCAGCGTCGACACTGATTGGGCAGCATCGACGGAATCGCCGCTCAGGCGCCGCCGTGAGCGGCGCGCCAGCCCGCTAAACAATGCCGGCAACGCGCCGCTGAGAACCTGGGCGTCCAGTGCTGCCCGGTCCAGGCGGGTGGCTACCGCGACGGGGTGGTCGATCGCCAGCGCGGCGTCAAATAACTCCAACGCCTGCCCCGGGTTCAGGGCCGCCAGTCCGCTACGGCTGATCCGCGCCAGATCGCGGCCGCTCAAATGCGCGGTCATGGCGCTGGGCTGTTCCCACAACCCCCACGCGAGCGATACTCCCGCCAGCCCCAGGGCCCGCCGATGAGCGGACAACCCGTCTAAGAACGCGTTCGCCGCCGCATAATTACCCTGCCCGGCTGAACCCACCGTGGCAGCAATCGAGGAACACAGCACAAACATCGACAGCTTGAGCTCGCGGGTCAACTCGTGGAGATTCCAGGCTGCGTCCACCTTTGCCCGCAACACCGTATCCACCCGGTCGGGCGTCAACGACGTGATCACCGCGTCGTCGAGCACGCCGGCGGCATGAATCACACCGCGTAACGGCGGACACCGCTGCGCCAGCTGGGCCAACAAACTCGCCACCGCGTCCCGATCGGCCACATCGCAGGCCAGCACTTGCACCTGGGCGCCGGCCCGCGTCAACTCGGCGGACAGCAAAGCGGCTCCCTCGGCGCGATCCCCCCGCCGACTTGCCAACACCACATGACGCACCCCGTAGGCGTTGACCACATGGCGGGCCAGCGCCGCACCGACCAGCCCGGTGGCACCGGTTATCAAAACCGTGCCTTCGGCAAGCCCATCAGCCAGCGCCGACGGCATCGTCAACACCACTTTGCCGATGTGGCGGGCCTGGCTGATGTACCGGTAGGCCTGGGCGGCGCAGCGCACATCCCAGGTGGTTACCGGCAGGCGACGCAGTACCTGGGCGTCAAACAACTCCCTCAATTCGTTCAGCATCGATTGGATCCGCTGCGGGCCGGCCTCAGCCAGATCAAACGCCCGATACCACACACCGGGATACTGGGTGGCGATTGCCTGCGGATCGCGGATATCGGTCTTGCCCATCTCGATGAATCGCCCGCCGCGGGCTCAGCAACCGCAGCGAGGCGTCTACGAATTCACCGGCCAGCGAGTTGAGCACCACATCAACCCCGCGGCCCTCGGTGACCGACAGGAACTTTTCCGCGAAACCCAGCGTGCGCGAATCACCGATGTGGTCCTCATCAAAACCCATGGCGCGCAGGGTGTCCCACTTACCGCGGCTGGCAGTGACGAAAATCTCCAGGCCCCACTGCCGAGCCAGCTGCACCGCGGCCATGCCCACCCCACCGGTCGCGGCATGCACAAGCACCGATTCCCCAGCACGGATCGCGGCTAAGTCCGCCAATCCGTACATGGCCGTCAGAAACGCGACCGGCACGCCCGCGGCCTCCGCAGGCGACCACCCTCGGGGCACCTTGACCAGCATTTGCTCATCCACCACTGCCAGCGGACCCGTTCCAGCCACCAAGCCCATCACCGCATCACCCACGGCCACATCGGCGACGTCGGGTCCGGTCTCGATCACCACCCCGGCGCCTTCTGCACCCAGCACCGGGGCCTGGCCGGGATACATCCCCAGTGCGGCCACCACATCCCGGAAATTGACGCCGACCGCCGCCACCGCGACCCGCACCCGCCCGGCCTGCAGCGGCGCATGTGCCTGCGGGCAGGGCTGAATAGCGACGTCCTCCAATGTCCCGCTACCACCGGCCGCCAACCGCCACGCCGACTCGCCTTCCGGTAATGCCAGCAGCGGCGGAGCCGGGGCCAGCCGGGCGGCATGCACACCACCGGCGCGCACCAGCAGTTGAGGTTCGCCGGCGGCGGCCAGCACCGCCGCATCGACCGCCGCGTCGGTGTCGATCAGCACGATCCGGCCGGGATGTTCGGCCTGCGCCGAACGCACCAAACCCCAGACCGCCGCGGCGGCCAGATCGCTGACATCCTCGCCCGCCAACCCCACCGCGCGATGGGTCAACACCACCAGGATGCCCGCCCGATTCTCAATCAGCCAGCACTGCAACACCTTCAGCGCGGCGTGGGTTGCGTCGTATACCGAGCCCACGACATCCCCAGCGGCAGAACGGTATTCCCACACCACCACACCTCCGCCGCTAGCCCCCTCACCGTCGCTGCCGGCGCCTGCGCCCAAGTCCTCCCAGGACAACACCGGTAGCTGAGTCGACTGCTCAGTGATGTTGCGGTGTGGTGATATCGGCGACCAAACCACTTCCAACGGTCCATGCTCGGGGCTACCGGCAGCCGCGGTCACCGCGGCGTGTAACTGCTCGGCGGTCATCGGGCGGGTTACCAGCGAGCGCACCGTCAACACCGGCAGCCCCGCGGCATCTGCTACCTCCACCGACATCGCATCCGCAGCCAATGCGGTAAAGCGGGCCCGCACCCGCCCTGCACCTCCGGCATGCAGCGACACACCCCGCCAGCAGAACGGCAACAACGTCTGGCTGGTGTCGACCGCCATCCCCGCGGCGTGCAGCACCGCATCCAACACGGCCGGATGAATCCCCATCCGGTCGAGCTGCACACCGGCCTCGGCCGGCGCGGCAACCTCGGCGAAAAGCTCCGGCCCGCGCCGCCATATCGCCATCAAGCCCTGAAACGCCGGACCGTACTCATAGCCGCGCGCCGCCAGCCGCGCATAGCCGTCCGAGATGTCTATGCGCTGGGCACCGGCCGGCGGCCACACCGACAAATCCACCGAGGCCTCGGCGGCGGCTGCCCCTAGCGAACCCTCGGCATGCAGCAACCACCGCCCTTCGGAGTTATCAGCCCGGGAATACACCGACACCGAGCGGCTTCCCGACTCACCCACAGAGCCCACCACTACCTGCACTTGGACACCGGCGCCCCGGTGCACCACCAGCGGCGCGGCCAGCACCAACTCCTCGATTACCGCGCACCCGACCTCATCACCGGCGCGGATGACCAACTCCACAAAACCCGCCCCGGGAAAGAGCACCACTCCGCCTACCACGTGATCGACCAACCACGGTTGACCCGCCAGCGACAACCGGCCGGTCAACACCACCCCACCAGAATCGGGCCGCTCGATCACCGCACTTAATAGAGCGTGCCCGGCCGTATTCAGACCCAGGCCGGCCGTATCCGCTGGTCCGGTCGAGGCCGGTGTCGACCAAAACCGACGCCGTTGAAACGCATATGTGGACAATTGCACCCGCTGCCCACCCGAGCCGGCAAACACTGCCGGCCAATCCACCCACACACCGGTGGTGAACAAGTGGCCGGCCGCGCCGATCAGTGAGGCCGCCTCCGGGCGGTCTTTGGCCAACGTCGACACCACAACCGCCTCAGCTGACGACAACGACTGTTGAATCGAGGCCGTCAAACCACTACCGGGACCGGCTTCGACGAAGTGAGTCGCCCCATGTGCTTCCAGATGGCGCACACTGTCGGCGAAACGCACCGGTTGGCGAATATGCTTCGCCCAATACTGCGCCGACCCGAAATCAGAATCGTGCCCGGCCAACTCGGCCGTCACGTTAGACGCCACTGCAATCTGCGGCTCCCGCGCCTCAACCCGGGCGGCGATCCGCGCGAACTCTTCGAGCATCGGGTCCATTAACGGCGAATGAAAGGCATGCGAAACCGCCAACCGGTGTACCCGCCGGCCTTGGGCGACCAACCGCTGCGCAATCGCGTCCACCGCGTGCCCCGTACCGGAGATCACCACCGATTCGGGCGCGTTAATGGCCGCGATTCCTACCCCCTCACTCAGCAGCGGCACGACCTCATGTTCACCGGCGCCCACCGCGACCATCGCCCCACCCGCCGGCAGAGCTTGCATCAACCGTCCCCGCGCAGCCACCAGCATCGCCGCATCCACCAAAGTCAGCACTCCGGCCACATAGGCCGCCGACAACTCCCCTATCGAATGACCCATGACGAAATCCGGACTCAGCCCCCAGCGCCGCAACACCGCGAACAATGCCACTTCCACCGCGAACAACGCCGGCTGCGCAAACTCGGTGCTATCGAGCAGGTCGTCATCAGCACCCCAAAGAACATGGCGCAGCGGTAATCTCAGATTTCGATCCAACTCATCGGCCACAGTGTCGAACGCCTTGGCGAATACCGGCAGCTGCTCATACAACTCACGGCCCATCCCGACGCACTGCGAGCCCTGCCCGGGAAACACCACAACGGTCTTACCCACCGGTCCGGCCCGGCCGGTCACCACACCCGGACTCGGCTCACCGCTGGCCACCTTGGTTAAGCCGGCCATCAACGCCTGACGATCGGCACCTACCACCACCGCTCGATGCTCAAACACCGACCGCCGCGCCAACGAGTACGCCACATCGACCGGATCCAGCCGCTGATCACCTTGCGCATCGGCCAACAATCGGCCCGCCTGCGCCCTCACCGCCTCAGCCGATTTGCCCGAAACCACCCAGGGCAGCACCGACAACTCCGCCTCAAACCTGGCCCCGTCGCCAGATTCGCGCCCGAAATCGTCTGTGAGTGCAACATTTTCGGCCACCTCGACCGAAGCCTGCTCCAAGATCACGTGCGCATTGGTGCCGCTGATCCCAAACGAGGACACCCCGGCCCGGCGCGGACGCCCGTCGGCCGGCCAATCCCGAGCCTCGCTCAACACCGACACGGCCCCGCTCGCCCAGTCAACCCGCGGCGAAGGCACGTCGACATGCAACGTCGCCGGCATCAGCCCATGACGCATCGCCTGCACCATTTTGATCACCCCAGCCACACCGGCGGCGGCCTGGGTATGGCCCATATTCGATTTGATCGAGCCCAACCACAATGGCCGCCCCGGCGGGCGACCCTGCCCATAGGTGGCTAATACCGCTTGTGCCTCAATAGGATCACCCAACGTGGTGGCCGTCCCGTGACCCTCCACCACATCCACATCGGCGCCGGTTAACCCCGCACTGGCCAACGCCGCCCGAATCACGCGCTGCTGCGCAGGCCCACTGGGTGCGGTCAATCCATTAGAGGCGCCATCCTGATTCACCGCGCTGCCGCGCACCACCGCCAACACCGAATGCCCCAACCGCCGCGCGTCGGATAAGCGCTCCAGCACCACCACTCCGGCACCCTCACCCCACCCCGTCCCATCCGCGGCGCGCGCAAACGCCTTACATCGTCCATCGGCGGCCAACCCCCGCTGCCGACTGAACCCGACAAAAATCGCCGGCGACGTCATCACCGTCACGCCACCGGCCAACGCCAAATCACATTCCCCCGACCGCAACGACTGCACCGCCCAATGCATCGCTACCAACGACGACGAACACGCCGTATCCACCGACACCGCCGGGCCCTGCAACCCCAACACATACGCCACCCGCCCCGAGGCCACGCTCGACGCAGAACCGGTCAGCCCATAGCCCTCCAACCCATCGATTCCTCCGCTGCCATAGCTTTGCCCGAAGATCCCGGTGAACACCCCAGTCGCTGACCCGCGCAACGACATCGGATCGATTCCCGCCTGCTCCAACGCCTCCCACGAGCACTCCAACATCAATCGCTGTTGAGGATCCACCGCCAGCGCCTCGCCGGGGGGGATACCGAAAAACCCGGCATCAAAACCGGCCACGTCCCCGACAAATGCACCCCAGCGCGTATAGGTCTTGCCCACCGCGTCCGGATCCGGGTCGAATAGCCCCGCTACATCCCAACCCCGATCGGTCGGAAACTCCGACACCACGTCGCGACCCTCGGCCACCACCTCCCACAAGCCCTGCGGGGAGACCACCCCACCAGGGAACCGACACCCCATCCCCACCACCACCACAGCCTCATCGGCTTTCGCTGGAGCGGGCAGCGCCACCCGCCTGTCCCCTCCGGACAGTTCAGCCTCCAGATACTGAGCCAATGTTGATATCGAGCCGTGATCCCACCCGACCGTCTCAGGCAGCCGCAAGCCCGTAGCTGCCGTTAACCGATTACGGAGTTCGACTGTCATCTGCGAGTCAAAACCCAGCTCCGAGAAGGCGAGATCCCGGTCTACGAGCTGAGGACCGGGCTCACCCAACAGTCTTGCGACCTCTGCACGAACTGCTTCCACAACCAGCCGATAGCGTGCTTGCTGCAGATCGGCCAGCCGCTCGTTAAGTGTTACGTCAGCGGCTTTTCCGTCAGCACTTCGTATGGCGAACGCGGAGCGGTCAGCGAGGTGCGCCTGCGCCTCCGACGGGGGCTCGATGATGGGAATTTGCCAGATCGGATTTGCCGGAGTTTCCGCGCGAAGCGCATGACGCAGCAATTTCCCGTTCGGGGTTCGAGGGAATCGCTCAACGGTGGTAAACCGATGCGGCACCTTGAATGCAGCTAGCCGGGTAAGCAAGCGCCGGTGGATGTCGCGGATGACCGATTCATCGATGACTGTACCGCTCGCCGGTACCAGAAACGCCTGCAGCACCGAAGTGCCTTCTGTCTCCTTTACTGCGACAACCGCGGCCTCAGCCACAGCGTCGTCCTCGACGATAAGTCGCTCAACCTCGCGCGGATTGACGTTGACGCCGCCGACGATCTCGGTGTCATCCGCGCGGCAACGGTAGGTAACCCACCCGTTGGTGTCGATCGACACCCTGTCGTGGGTGTCGAGCCAACCCCCATTCCTCCAGGAAGGATCTGTGGTACAGCGCCAGTAGCCGGGCGCTATCGACGGTCCGCGGACCCATAGGTCGCCCTCCACCCCAGCTTCGGCGGTCGTGCCATCCGGCGCGACAACGCGAATCTCGTAAGGCGGAAGAACCTTCCCCACAGTCCCCAGACGCCATTCGTCGACGCTATTCGATACGAATGTCTGCCCCACCTCCGTAGATCCAATTCCGTCCAGGATCGGGATGCCGCCGAAAAACTCGGTGAGTTGCTCGGCTAAAGCGATATCAAGAGCCTCCCCGGCTGATACCAGACACCGAAGCGAACGGAATGAATCAGGAGAGCAGGTGCCGACAAGCCTAGCGAAGAACGTCGGTACACCGTAAAGCACTGACGGCTCGAATCTCGCACTTAGTTCAGCTGCCACTTCCGCACTCACCGGCATCTGGTTGAGAACCGCGGATCCACCTGTCGCAAGTGGGAACCAGATCGAATTACCCAGACCGTACGCAAAATTCATGCGTGCGCTACTCATTCCGATGTCTTGGGGGGTGAGCTGCAACGCTTTGTGACACATAGCGTCGACGAACGCCAACACGTCGGCGTGTCGGTGAATCGCCGCTTTCGGCGGCCCGGTGGTGCCAGACGTGTAAGTAGCGTACCCAAGAGCATCACTACTCACCGGTTCGTAGTTTCCCGGCCCGATCCGGGTGGCGTCGGAAAAGAGCTCTCCGGCCTCTACAACGCTCGATCGCTGAAACCGATCACGAAGAGCACCAGATGTGACGACGAGCGCCGGCTCGGTGTCGCGCTCCTGGAACGCGTGATCTTCCCGATGGAGCTCGGGATTGACCAGGAAAGCTAGAATTCCACGAGCCAGGCAAGCCAGCAAGACCTGCACCAGGTCCGGCGAATCCTGAAGGCACAACAAAACGCGATCTCCTCGGGAAAGGCCGCGCTGTCTAAACACTTCCCCAAGACCTGCCGCGCCGTCGTGGATTTGGCCATGAGTTACAACGTCCGGCGCATAGTAGGCGGGCTCGTCATACCAACCTGCTTCTGCCGCCCGCGTAGCCAGTAGTCTCGCCAGGTTTCCATACCGCATCGTCATGACCGCCTCTAGATCGCCACTGTGACCCTGCTGCCGCGATGCTTCGCACCGCCGGGAGGCAGTGGACCCTCACCTATCAGGGACTGTGCTTTGCGCGCAGCGAATGGGATCCACGAATAATCGGAATGAGAACTGACGGTGTCAGCGCTCGGAAATTGTCGCAGCCTGGTCGTCAGGTGCACATGGATCTCCAATCGTTGTACCGATGTCTTTGGCTTGTCGGCGACGATCGGCTTCTTCCGTCGGAACAGTTTGAAATAAACTTCGAAGGAAGTACTCGGTGATAATGATCACCGGTCGCCCTCCGCTGATGATGCGATACCGGCGCGCAATTCTATTCGCTCGCGAATCGCAATAGCCTGCCAGTGCAAGCCAACCCGGCAATTCGCCTATCCAGACGCTCGCCGCCTCCTTGAAGGTCTCGAGGCGATCAGCTGCAATCACCTCACCGATAGGACGATCCGTCTTCGTCAAGCTCGTCAGAATTGTGGGGGGTAACACGTCAATGGCGATCAACGACTCCGCAGCCACGTACGGGTTCTGTGAACTTTGACCCTTGAGTAAAGTTTGACGTTGAAGGATCCGACCGCTTGGTAGTTGTTCACACTCGGGAATCTCCGCCCCGACATGGTGAATCTTCTGCTTGATGAACTGTACGGCGATCTCCTCGTCAGCGACTACATTGAGAATGCGAGTGAGGGTGCCGTTGGTTGCTATAAGTATCCGAAGATCGCGATTGAGCTCGCGGATTTCTTCGTCAGATAGGAAGCACTCGCTCATAACAGTTTCCCGGGTATGGACACCAGCCCAGCGGCGGCGCTGGGCCGAACTGATGTCGTCTTCGTAGCCGCAGTAGAGATCGCGACGTCCGCATTGACCTAGTGAAGATAGGGGTGTAACGCATTGTTAGCACGCATGAACCAGCCCTGGCGATTATCCGCGGCAGTGCCGCCGTCACGTCGGGCCACCCGTGATAGTCGACCAGCCATTGTGGATGTTGGTGGGGCTTCCTGGTCGATGTCCGTCGTCATGCCCGAACATCCAAGCGGGTGAACTGATGGTTGAGGTAACGCTCGACGCAGGCTGAACGTCGAACCTTACCGCTGGTGGTGATCGGAATAGCGCCGGGCGGCACCAAAACGAGATCCGCGATGCGCAGACCGTGTGACCTTGATATCGCCGAGTTGACTTCACGCTTGATGGTACGCAGCTTGTTCATTGCCTCGTCGTCTGAGTCACCGCGTTTCTTGAGTTCGAGGATGGCGACAAGCTGCTCAGTGCGGTCATCGGGAACCGCGATCGCCGCGGTCCGGCCGCCGGTGATTTCCTGGATCGTCGCCTCAATGTCGTCCGGATAATGATTGCAGCCGTCGACCACCAAGAGATCCTTGATGCGGCCCACGATGAACAGTTCGCCGTCGGAAACGACGCCTAAGTCTCCGGTCCGCAGCCACGAGCCTTCCGGTGTGCCGGGCGAGAAGTTGACAAGCTTTGCATCGAACGTGCGCTCGGTCTGTTGGGGGTTTCGCCAGTAGCCCATGGCGACGTTGTCCCCGTGAACCCAAATTTCACCGATCACTCCGGCCGGATTCTCCACCCTGGTGTCGGGATCGACGATCCGGACCGTTGGTGCCTGAGGCAAGCGATAACTGACGAGCTCAGCGCCATCAGATTCTCGATTGCCACAGCGCTTGGCCTCACCCACTGACAAGTGTTCGTAGTCAAAACGGACGGTACTCGGTGCGCGGCCTGGTCTGGCGGCGGCCACGTATAGCGTCGCCTCCGCGAGCCCGTATGACGGTCGCATCGCCGTCTCACTAAGGTTGAAGCGGGCGAACCGCTCGGTGAAACGCTTGAGCGTCGCGACGTTTACGCGTTCGCCGCCACTGATGATTGCCCGCACGTCCCCGAGATCGAGTCCGGCCATATCGTCATCCGATGTTCTCCGCACCGCCAACTCGAAACCGAAATTCGGCGCACTAGAACCCGGTCCCGGATGCGTTGCCATCAATTGCATCCAGCGGGCCGGCCGTTGCAAAAACGACAGTGGACTCAGCAATACTGCGCTGTCTTGATTGATCATCGGCATGAGGATGCCCGCCATCAACCCCATGTCGTGATAGAACGGCAGCCACGACACTGAAGTGGACGGAAGCATTTCTGGATCATCGAAGTAATCGGACCACATCTGTGCGCAGTTGGTGATGACATTCCTATGCGAGACGACAACCCCAGCCGGCTCGCGGGTCGACCCCGACGTGTACTGAAGATACGCAGTGCGCGGACACCGATGTCGAGTCGCGTCAGACTCTCGCGGGTAGTCCAGGTCGAGCGAGTCGACCGGCACGACGACCGGTGCAGGTTCGTGGGCCGCGGCGTGCACCTGCCGGGCGTATCTTGCGACCTCGTCGATGACGGAGGAGGTCGTGAGAATTGCGGCCGGAAGGCAATCCCGCAATGCGGACGAAATACGCTCGTCGTGAATGCCGAATTGAGGCGCGGGAAGAGGAACTGCGATGAAACCGGCCTGCAGCACGCCGAAGAACGCGACGATGTAGTCAAGCCCCGGTGGCGCTGAAATCGCCACCCGATCACCGCTGGAACCGCAAACGCTGACCTCCTCTGCAACGCTCGTCGCACGCCGGTGGACTTGTGACCAGGTGAGGCTTTTAGCCGACCCTTCCGGATTTACCTCATAGTCGATGAACGTGTACGCCGTGGCATTCGGCTGCTCGCTGGCTACCTGTTGCAGCAGATCGGGAAGCGAAAATTCGGTCATAGCGGATCGCGTTGCTATCCCGTTCCGCGGTTGCGCGGCTTGCCGCCCCGTTCCGGCTGCCGGTTGTGCCGCTAGCTTGACACCGGGGGAAACTGACCCAGAGCTCCCGTGCATCACCGCTCCCTCCCGCGGTCATTGGAAGGAGCCTAACGCTGATTTACGGCCAGTGGCAGTGAAATCGGCGCATCGGCGGGCCGCAAGGTGACCGGGCGACCACATGAGCTGGCCTATTACCGGCCTAGCTGGCGGTTTGCCGATCGCGTCAATAAAGGGCTGCGCCGTTTGTCACGT
Organism: uncultured Actinomycetota bacterium; assembly: GCA_963795995.1. Classification (GTDB taxonomy): domain Bacteria; phylum Actinomycetota; class Actinomycetes; order Mycobacteriales; family Mycobacteriaceae; genus Mycobacterium. Next base: position 1,213,490 of record CAWCJY010000010.1, on the reverse strand, counting down.
CGACAACGCTTCTTCCGATGAGGGCGGTGACCCGCCAGGATATAGCGGCCCACTGGCCCAACGATTTCCGCTATCTCAGCATCCCTAGCGGCCACCACCGCGATCAGCGTGTCGAACACAGGTAAGGCGGATTCCGTGGCCACAGAGGCTTACCGCCAGAGCGCGAAGGCCCTTGCCTGAGAAGAAACTTAGTAAATGTCCGTCCCAACACCTTGCTGCATACCAGGCCCCCGGGGACGAAAAGCAGCAAGACGGCGTGGATTCTGACACACACCCCTTGGCGATTACCTCAAGGAAGTCGCGCACGGCATTGGGGCACAGGGTGATGTCTGGTCAAGCTTTCGTCGCCACCGCCAAGATGTAGTCAATATGCGTTTCATGTAGCCAAAAGTTGTCCGGCCGAACGGTTATCCGAAGTAGCGGATTGACATACTTCATGTCAGGGTCAAACAGTCTCTTCCACAGGAACTTGGCCAGCGGCCGGAAGACGTTAGCAGCGATGGATTGCGTTTCGGCTTCGGCAAAACCGATGTCGAGCAGTAGGTCTCGGTAAGCCTCGACGTTGACCGACCTCCGAACAGCTTTCGGCGACGCCGCTCGCCAGCCGACCCGGCCAACCTGCTTGCGATACCGCGCATTGAGAAATGTTCGTTTGGGCACGATATCGGCCGTCACCAAGCGGCCGCCCGGTTTGAGCACCCGCAGCGCTTCGGAGAAGAAGTCGACTCGGGACGGGAAGTGAAATGCCGATTCCAGTGCGACAACCTTGGTGCAAGATTCGTCCTCAAGTGGTAGATCGGTGGCAGACGCTTGGACGTACTGGATCCTGTCTGCCAGGCCAGCTTCTTCTACCCGGCGCCTGGAGATCGCGATTTGTTCGCTGGCAATATTCACTCCGGTAATATCTTTCACACCGAACTCGTTTAACCACAAGATGTCTTGGTCGCCGTAGCCGGGACCACAGTCCACCACAATGTCCGACGCATTGAAGTCGCCGCTCCGTGCAACAAGACGGGCCAGCTCTCGGCTTGCCTCATCCAGGGTTGTCGGGTTGTTTTTCCAATACCCGAAATTGATGAATAACGACTCCTCGCCAAAGAGGTTTTGGGTGCCAATGATGTCGTATATCTGTCCCGTCTTAGGGAGGTCGGAGCGCGACCATAAGACACGCGACGTCCGCCGGCACTCGTCTGCCCAGCGACGCAGCCGGGCACTGGTGGTTTCATCTTCCATGCGGCGTGGAACCGTGACCACAAGCGCTCCTGTTCTACTCGTTGACTATTGGCGGCGACGCGGCTTGAGCACTCGCTACTTTAACCATTGATGCCAGGACTGTCAGTACGAGTCTCAACTCGAGCGGCGGCCTAGGCATGCTCGGCAATCCACGCCGTGGTGAAACGCTGAATCGCAGCGATCTTCTCAGCCAGATCGACTCCGATGGAGTTCTCGAGTTTGCCGCCCACAACTGGGATTCTGACTTCCACTGTCGCGGCAAACCGCAGTCGCGAACCGTTGTCCGCGGGCGCCAGCCACGCTTCCGCATGGCCTGATCCCAACCCACCGAGCGCCGAGACGCTGACCTGCCCGCGTACCTGCGTTTCATCGACCGGTCTCCACGTCTCGTTGTGCAAAATCTTCAGGTCGCCCGGAAGGAATTTGGCAACTACTCCCGGTAGCAACCGGCGACCCAGGTGCTGGGTGGCGTGCACCGTCACCGTACCGTCTGCGTCGATCATCAGCGAATCTAGCGTGCTGGTGGCGTCGAAGATCGCGTGCCGGGCCAGCCAATAGTCTTCACGGCTCATCGCTGCATGAACTTGTTCGACAGTGGCGGGCGATTCGGTCAAGATGTCGAATGAACGCGACATAGCAAACCCTTCCGCACCAGGTGACGCTTATCGCCGGTACAGCCTTGATGCACTTCATCAACCTACCGGTCGCCGTGTCTCTCCCCGAGCTTGCTCGGCCGCATGGTCGGCGGGCCGAGGGCCGTTCGGCAATCTGCCGGTCAGTGGGCCCAACCTAACGCAGCGGGCGAAGCACAATCGGCATGCCGTCTACCGGGATCGGTATCCCACCGTAGTCCCAGCGCGCGTGATAGCCCGGCCGGGGCAGCTCCAGCCGATATCGGCGCAGCAGCCGGTGCACGACGGTCTTCATTTCCAATTGGCCGAACACCATGCCGATGCACTTGTGCGCGCCACCCCCGAACGGGGCGTAGGCGTAGCGGTGGCGCTTGTGCTCGACCCGCGGCTCGGCAAAACGTGCGGGGTCGAATTTCTCCGGCTCGCTCCACAGCTCGGGCAGCCGGTGGTTCATGCCCGGCCACACCATCAGGCGGGTCCCCGCCGGCAGGTAATAGCCCAGCAGGTTGGTGTCGCGCACGGTCTGGCGCATGACAAACGGCAGCGGGGGCACCATCCGCAGCGACTCGTTCATCACCAGATCCAGCGTCTCCAGCTTCTCCAGCGACTCCAGATTCAGTGGCGCGTCGCCCAGGCGGGCCGACTCGTCGCGGCAGCGTTCCTGCCACTTCGGATGGGCGGCCAGGTGATAGGCCATCGTGGTGAGCGCCGAGGTGGACGTGTCGTGGGCGGCCATCAGCAGAAGGATCATGTGGTTGACGATGTCCTCATCGGTGAAGCGATTGCCGTCCTCGTCATCGGTGTGGCACAGCACCGTCAGCATGTCGGTACCCTCGGCGTCGCGGCGCTCCTTGACCCGCTTGGCCAAGCAGTCCTCGAGAAATTTGCGGCCGCGCCGGCCGCGCCACCACTTGAACGGCGGGACGGGGTAGCGGATGAACGCGCCACCAGCGCGGGTTGTCCTCGTGAAGGCCTGATTGATCTTAGTGACCAAATCATCGTCGGCGCCGGGCTCGTGGCCCATGAACACCATCGACGCGACGTCGAGGGTGAGTTGCTTTATCGCGGGGTAAAACAGGAACCGCGCGTCGTTGGTCGGCCAGTCGGCCACGCCGGCCGTCACTACCCGGTCGATGTGCTCGACGTAACCGGCCAACCGGGTGCGGGTGAAAGCCTCATTCATGATGCGCCGGTGATACAGATGCTCGTCAAAGTCCAGCAGCATCAGGCCCCGGTTGAAGAACGGACCGATCACGTCGTTCCAAAATTCCTGGGAGAAGTCCTTGTTCTTGTTTGTGAACACCGCCTGGATGGCGTCGGGCCCCGAGACGACAACCGAGCGCAGGATCGGCGGAGCGGAATAAAACAGCGGGCCGTGCATCCGGTACATGTGCAGCGCGAAGTCGGGCCCGTCCCGGAAAAACTCGATGGTGTGACCCAGAATCGGCAGGCCGGAATCGCCCACGACCGGCTTGAGGCCGCTGCCGGCGGGTGGCTTTGCCAGCACCTTCGTCTTCCACTGATGAGCGAGCACCCGCTTCTCGATCACGCCCATGCCGGGAATGTTGTTGAGCGTGGGCGTCAACCGACGACGTGCCTGGTCCCACAGGTAATGCGGGGTGCTGATCGAAGCCATGGCCGCTCCTTGCTGCTTACGACCGCAACAGCGTACGACGTCCTTGGTGCACGGCGACGGCAAATGGGTGACCCGCCGGCTAGGAAACTCCGAACCGGTCCGTAGCCTCGGGTGCGTGACCGAAAAGGTTTCCGTCGATCTCAGCGGCGCTGCGCAAACCATGCTCGCGACGCTGTATCTCAAGGCGCTGGACGCCGATTTCGACCGCCCGGTCCTGGGTGATCGGTACGCGAAGGAAGCGGTCAGCCGCCTCGATTACGACTTCCGCCAAATTGGGATCACCGCCAAATGGGCGCCTCTGATCACTGTGCGCACCGCCCAGTACGACATCTGGGCGCGTCAGTTCCTGGCCGTTCACCAGCAGTGCACCGTCGTGCATCTCGGATGCGGTTTGGACAGCCGGGTGTTCCGGCTGGATCCCGGTTCGGGCGCGCGGTGGTATGACATCGACTATCCGGCAGTCATCGCATTGCGCGAGAAAATCTACCCGACCCGTCCGCGATATCACCTCATCGCCACTTCCGCGACGGACTATTCCTGGATGGACGAGATTCCTGCGGATCGCCCCGTGCTGCTCCTGGCAGAAGGCATCAGCATGTATCTGACCGAACACGACGGCGTCGCGCTGCTGGGCCGAGTCGTCGACCGCTTCCGCTCCGGTGAACTGCAGGTCGACTTCTACAATCGGCTGGCAATCAAGTCCCAGAAGATGCACACGTTGGTGCGGCGAACCGGGTCGACGCTGCACTGGGCGGTCGATAGTCCGCAGGACATCCTGAGCCGAATCCCCGGGGTACGACTGCTGATCGCCGTTACGTTGTTCGACGCCAGCACGTTTCGCCGGGCGTCTGCTGGGTTCCGGTTGGCCAGCGGACCGGTTCGGGCGGTCTCCCCTCTGCGCACGGCCCTGCAATATCACCGCTACGCCTTCGGACCGGTCAACTGACGCGGGTTGCGGCGTGCTGCTCGGCGATGGTACGGAGCAGTGAATGTATTGCCTCGATCGATTTCTCCGGCGCCGGCGCATGCGTGTGGTACTCGATCACCAACTGCCCGGCGAAGACTTTGCTGAGGTACATGTCGATTCCGGCGTTGACGGCGAAGAACAACTCGTCATGGGTGCCGGTCAATTCGACATCCGGCGGCATCCGCAACGGGGGCACCATGCCGCCGTCGGTCAACATGACGATATCGGGCAAGCCGGGTAGGTTCCCTACGTATTGCGGGCTGTAGTGCAGCAGCGACTGCTGGACTACGCCTTTGGACAGGTCCGCCCGAAAAGTGTCGATGATGTCCCGGGCGAGGCTTACCACATCGGTGTTGTGTTCGATCTCGGCGAGATAGGTGGCCACCCCCAACGGGTTTGTGCATGCGGTCGCAGACAGCGGAGGGGAAAGGACGTAGCGCAAATCGACCGGATACACGTAGGGCACCGGGATGTTCGTCCTGCCCCGAAGCCGCCACTCCGCCAGGATGAGAACTGCAGACAGCAACCCGTTCAGGCCAACCTGGTGGGCACGACCAAACGCGATCAGGTCGTGTGTCTCACGCTCGCTCAACTGGCATCCCACCATGGGAACACGCAACGGCGATGCAGGTTTGACATCAGACGCGGCACGCCGGGATGGCGGCAGATCGTAGGCGAACATCGCGGGCATGAACCGCTCGAGCCCCGACCGCTGCTGTTTCTGCACACCCCGTTGGGCGAGCACAACTTCTAACGGTTCCGGCGCGGCCTGGACGGTGACCGGCCCAATGCTCCCCTTGCAGACCAAGTCGGTGTAGTAGGCGAACATTTCCTCGACGAGCCTGAACTCGTGGTGCCCGTCGGCCAGGCCGTGGTGAATATAGAGGGTCGGCAGCGCGTCTCTCCCGCACATGGTCAACCGCAGGTGGATCAGCGACTCGCTCTGGTCGAGGTGTACGGGGGGGCTTTCGGCGGCCGGATCGTCGGTCTCTACCAGCTCCATTCCGGAGTGGACTAGATCGTCAACGGCGATCTCATGGCGCCCGTCGGGTCCCCGCTCCAGGTGGCCACCAAGAACCGGATGTGCCTCGAGCAGCGTATCGAAGGCAGCCGACAGCGCATCGGCATCGATCCGCCCCCGCAGATGCGCGCCGAGGCCCACGAAACATTCTGTTTCCGCGAATATCTCTTCGCTACGCGACAGCTTCCGAATCACCGAGGATGAAAACATTGTCAAGCTCCCTGACAGTTCGCGAATACGGCAATCAAGGACATCATCCGCGCATGCTGGCCCTTCGATACCCGAAAGCCATCGGCACTGCGAACACGACGGTGATGGCCGCCGACCAGAGCAGCACTCCGACCACCGGTGCCAACACCGGACCACCAAGTGACAATCCGCGCATCGCCTCGATGGAATAGCTCATCGGCTGATGCTGTACGGCTGGCTGCATCCAGCGTGGGTACTGGTCGAGCGGGACGAAGCCGGTGGAAAAGAACATCAGCAGTCCCCAGACGATTTCGCTGGCCTCCACAACGGCAGTGTTCGCCGCGTACAACGCGAGGGTGGTGACGACCGTTGTGAACGCCAGCCCGAACACAGTCGGGATGAACAGCCAGGCCAGCGATGCCAGGATTCCTTGCCGGAATCGGAAGCCCAGCACCAGACCGGCGCACATGATGACCGCAGTGGTTACCACAATCCGGACGGCATCGGCCGCCAGTCGCGACAGCAGGCTCGATGCCCGGTGCACTGGCAGCACCCATAACCGGGACAGCAGTCCGCCTGTGCGTTCGCGCATGAGACCTATGCCGCCGACCATCGACCCGGACAGTGCCCCGACCATCGCGATCAGCGGGACGCTGCCATAGAGAGCGCTGTGCCCGGTAAGCTGCGAGATCCCATCTCCCAGAACAATGTTCAGTGTCACCAGCAGAACAACAGGCATGATCAGCGACTCGAGCACGGTGGCGCGATCGCGGCGCCACCGAAAAAGTAATCGCACGGTGAGCACCCACGTGTGCGCAACGAGCCGCCAAAGTGAGTTCTCGTTAGCGCCGCTCTCAACCGGGAAGCCTACATCGCCGAATCCCAGGAGTGCGGCGGTCTTGTCCTCGGCTGCAACAGACATCATCGCCGCCTGGCAGCAACGAGCGCGTGCAGCGAAATAGCAATCAGCGTCCAGACCGCTACCCAAGCCAGCGCCGGGCCGATGACGGACCACTTCGGCTCGCCGGCCGATGCCGTACTGTCCCCCGCCAACGCCCGCAGCGCGTAGATGAACTGAGATACCCACTGATCGCGAACAACAGGCTGGATCCATGCGGGAAACCGTTCGACCGGTTGCAGCCCGACAGACAACAGACCGAAGATCAGCTGCGGCAGCAGCAACAACGGCATGGTGGCTTCCGGATTCTGGCTTCCGGCGCCAATCAGGTCCGCGAGCAACGACAGCATTGCACCGATCAGCAGCACCATCAAGCAGAAGCTCACGGTGTGTGCCACGCCGCCGTAGAAGCGGAACCCGATGACATGGCCGCACGCTAGTGCGAACGCTAATGCGGTGCAGCAGCGGTACATGCTGGCCGACATGCGAGCGGCCAGCGGCGTCAGCGGAGCAATCGGCATGGCTTTAAATCGCCAGGTGATGCCCTGCACCGAGTCGGTCGCCGACCGGAAGGCCGCCGATACGGCCGCGAACGAGATCGCTTCCAGCGCGATCAACGGCATCAAATACTGGGCATAGCTACTCATGCCCTGGGTGAGGGCACCCATGATGTGTTTGAGCGGGATGTAGAAACCCACCGTGAACATGACCGACTGGGCGACCTGGGTAAGAAGTTCCCCATTGCGCAGCGTCGGCGAAATGACGCGAATCGTCAGCACCCACCACTGCTGAACGGTGGACGTCGTCGGCCGGACAGCCGTCGTCGCGGTCATCTGAGCGCTTCTGCGTCAGCGTGCACCGCGGACGTGTCGCCGCTGCGTTTCGCACGATGTCGGCCCGACGCCCTTTTTCGTTCGCCAACCTCAACGCGCGCCGCCGGCATGTCGCCGGCACCCTGCGTCGTCAGCGCCAGAAACACCTCGTCGAGCGAGGGTCGCCGCAGTGCGATGTCGAGCAACTCGATATTCGCTGCGTTCAACTGAGAAACCGCCTGCATGAGGGTTTTCGGCCCGTCCGGGGCAGGCATCGCGATGCGGTCGGATGCTTTTGTCAACGACGCTTTGCTCCTCGGCAACAGCGAACCCAGCGCCTGGGCCATGGCGGGCAACTCCGTCGGGTGGCGCGGCACTATTTCGCAATAGGTGTCACCGGTCCGCTCCTTGAGTTCGTCGGCCGTTCCCTCCGCGATGATCGTCCCGTAATTGATCACGATGATGCGATCGCTCAGCGCGTCGGCCTCCTCGAGGTACTGGGTCGTCAACAAGGTGGCGATGCCGGCCTGCTTGAAGTCGGAAACCAGTTCCCAGATGCTTTGTCGACTGCGCGGATCCAGTCCGGTCGTGGGTTCGTCCAAAAACACCACTTCCGGACGCACCACTAATCCGCAGGCGATGTCGATCCGTCGGCGCATCCCGCCGGAATACGTACTGACACTTCGGTCTGCGGCATGGACCAGATCGAACTGGTCGAGAAGCTTCCTTGCCCGTGACCGCGCCTGCGACTTTTTCAGCCCCTGTAGCCGACCGAACATCACCAGGTTTTCCCGGCCGGTCAGCATGTCATCGAGGGCCACGTGCTGGCCGGTGAGCATGATCGACCGCCGCACCCCGGCCGGATCGGACAAAACGTCGTGCCCGGCGACCTCCGCGTGGCCGCGATCCGGCCGCGTCAGCGTCGACAGGATGTCCACCATCGTTGTCTTGCCGGCCCCATTGGGCCCCAGTAAACCGAGCACTTCGCCGCACCCGATCTTGAAGCTGATATCGGCCAGCGCGACAACGGAACCAAATGTTTTTCTGACCCCACTGACGACCACCGCATCAGCGGTGCTAGGCATTCGCTTCTCCTGATTTGATGTCGCCGGACGATAGGTCGACCAAGGCCAGTTCATCGTCGGCCGAGTCCATTTCGTCCTCTGAGATCGCCTCCCGCACAAGCTCCATTAACGCGATAGAAAACCCGTCGGCAAACGATTGCGCGGTGGTCGACTCGACCCTGCGGGTGTCGTACCACCAATCCAGGTGCAGCACACCGGCCGAGCGATACACCCGGAGCTCGATGGCGTGACCTAGACCCGGAATCGCCTCGCGTACCGGCATAGCGGTGTCGGCGTCGAACTGAACGGGAACGGCGTCGGATGACAGGGATGGCAGCTCAGGAATCGTGCCCACATAAGAGAAGAAGATGTCGGCCGGTCGGGCAGCGCCGAGCAGCCGCGCGGTCGGTGCGTACAGGTAGCGCAGCAGCCCGTACCCGATTCCGGAGTGCGGGACGGCGCTCAGAGTGTCGTGCACGTCGTCCAACTGTTGCTTGGCGTTGGCGCCTTGGCTTTTGGCGCAGTGCAGGGCGACAGGATAGACGGTGGTGAACCAGCCAACTGTGCGCCGCAGGTCGACGTCGGGTTTGAGCACCGACCGGCCGGGGCCGCCGAGGTCAACGCAGACGGTCCCGTCGCCGACCGTGTTCGCGATCGTCCGGCTCAGCGTGGCCAGCAGGATTTCCTCGACTGGCACCCGAAGCCGGCGCCGCGCATCGTCGATCTCGGTGGTTTGGGCCACGGTCAGTGCCGAGGGCCATCGAGCTAGGTCGGTTACCTGCGGTGGGTCGGTGATCTCCTGGCGGGCCACCCGCAGGTCCGCTGCCGTCACAGTCTCCAGCCAGAAATCGCGGCTTTCGACGACCGCCGGATGTATGGCCAGCGCGGCGCAGCGTTGGGACCACTCGGTCCACGATGTGACGATCGATTGAAGCGCAACCTCTTCGCCCGCCAACCGTTGCCCGAACGCGGTGAAGATGTCGGTGAGCAGGATTTCGCGCGATGCGTTATCGGCCGCGATCGCGGGCACGCTGATCGCGAGGTAGCACAAACCGTCCGGCACACCACGGACATAGGTGGCGGTCAGCGGCGCGCTCGACAAGTCTGCTTCGCGGATCTGCTCGTTGAGAAAGCCGAGCAGCGCTGCACGCTCCTGCGGACTTCCCGGCGAGACATCGTCGGGAAGCGACCGGATGGCCAGCTCGGCGGACTCCTGCGGCTCGCCGACGACCTGCTCCCAAGTGCCAGCACGTTCCACGATTCGCAGACGCAGCGCATCGTGGTGGTTAGTCACGGCGGTGAGCACCGAACGGACGTCCTCGACCTTCACATCTGGCCGAAGTTGCAGGATCAGTGGAACACGCCACTGTCCGCGTTCTCGGACTCCATGCTCAAGGAAGTGGCCAATGTTCGGCGGAACCGGGGGATGCGCGACGTCCGCGGGTGACTGACGTGCCAGACCGCCGGCCGCGTATCGCGTAGTAAGGGTTTTAGCAAGTGCGGCCACGTTTGGGTTGTCGTACAAATCCTGGGGTATGAGGTCTAGTCCTTCGTTGGCGGCGGTCATCGCGACGCTGATCGCGACCAGTGAGTCCCCGCCCAATTCGAAGAAGTTCGCCTTCCGGTCGACCGAGGCGACACCGAGACACTGCGCCCAAATGCGCTGTAACGTCGCCTCCATCGGCGACGTGCCGTTGGTGGCCGCCTGTGTTGGCGCGGTCGCATCAGCCGGCGGAGTCGCTGTCCCGTTGGTCGTGGCGGCTTCGGCCGCCCACCGCTGAGTTGGCTTGTGATCAACCCAATGCCGTTGTCGCTGGAAAGGATAGCCGGGCAACGAAACTAGTTGTGGTTTGAGACCGTTTCGCAGCGGCGTCCAGTCGACGTCAATTCCTGCCGACCAGAGTTGGCCGAGCGCCACCAAGAACGAATCGCGGTCGTCGCGGTTCTGGGCGTGGTGACGCATCAGGCGCACCGCGCGGTGGCCGCTCGACCATCTGGGGTGTCGCATCGCCGACGCGGTCAAGGTACCGCCCGGGCCAACTTCGACCACGACGCGGTGCGGGTCGGAAAGCAACACGTCGAGCTCATCGGCGAAACGGACCGTCGCCCGCACCTGGCGTGCCCACGTCGCGGCATTAGTCGCCTCGCTGGCGGCCAACCAAGTTCCGGTGACATTGGATAACAACGGGATTTGCGGCTCGTGCAATGTCAGCCGGGACAGGAAGCCGGTGAATTCGGGGATCATGGAATCCATCAACCGCGAATGGAATGCGTGCGACGTGCGGACCCGACGCGCGACGATCCCCTGTTCGGTGAGGCGATCGCTGAACTTACGGATGCTCTCCTCGGATCCGGCAACGACGCAGCCGCCCGGTTCGTTGACCGCGGCGACGTCGACATCGCCCGACAGGTGCTCGGCGATCGCATCAGGACTCATGGCCACCGCGACCATGACTCCGCGGGGTGCGGCATGCATCAGACGGGCCCGCATTGACACCACTTTGACGGCTGTCGCAACGTCGAAGATGCCGGCGATGGTGGCTGCGGCGTACTCGCCGATGCTGTGTCCCGCCATGGCGGCGGGACGCACACCGTAGGTCTCGATCAACTTCGCCAACGCGTATTCCACCGAGAACAACGCGGGTTGGGTCCGGTCGGTGCGCTCCAGATTTCGTGCGGTCCCGTCGAAGATTTCCGATCGCAGGTCGATGCCCAGCTCCTCACGAAACCCCGCGGCGCACTCGTCGAAGTGCTCGGCGAACACTGGCTCGAACTCGTACAGGCCGCGTGCCATCCCGATGTGCTGAGCGCCTTGGCCCGGAAACAGGAAGACGACTCGATCGGCGTTAGCAGAGGAGCTCTGCACGGATTCGCCGATGAACACGTTGTCGTGATCGGCTGCGCTCAGCACTGTTGGCGCATCCTGCCGGTCTTTGACGACCGCCGCCATCCGGAGGTTGTCTTTTCTGCGGCGCTCGAGGGTGTATGCGACATCGAGCAGGCTGGGCTCGTCTGGGCCGGACAACTCGGCGGCCAGATCAGTGCAGGACTGCTGCAACGCATCGGCGGTGCGAGCCGACAACAACAGGACTTGTGGACCGGGCTTGGGGGCAGAGATTACCGACGCCTTCTCCGGCGCTTCCTCTAATACGACGTGCGCGTTGGTGCCACCGACACCGAAGGAACTGACTCCCGCGCGCCGAACGCCGTCCCACTCCCACGGGCCGTACTCGCTGCGCACGACGAAGGGCCCTTGGTCCAGGTGCAGTTCCGGGTTAGGGCTGGTGTAGTGCAGCGTTGCCGGAAGCGCCCGGTGCTTGAGGCACAGAATCGTCTTAATCAAACTTGCGATCCCGGCCGCTGACTCCAAGTGACCGATGTTGGACTTGACCGAACCGACAAAGCACGGACCGGGCCGAGCCACCTCTGAAACACTGAATGCTTGCCGCAGACCCTCGATTTCGATCGGATCACCTAACGGGGTGCCCGTTCCATGAGTCTCCACATAACTGATCGTGGCCGCATCGACCTCTGCGACCGCGTGGGCCTCGGCGATGACATCAGCCTGACCTGCCGCATTGGGGGCGGCGTAGGTCATCTTCGTCGACCCGTCGTTGTTCAACGCGGATCCTCGGATTACGGCGTGAATGCGGTCGCCGTCATCGACCGCGTCCTGCAACCGCTTCAGCACCACGACACCGACACCGCTGCCGAAGATCGTGCCGTCCGAGCGCACGTCGAAAGGCCGGCAGTGGCCGGTTGCCGATACCATCGAACCGGGTTCGTGCCAGTACCCGACGCGGTGCGGGATCCGCAGCGATGCGCCACCAGCTAAGGCCATGTCGCACTCGCCATTCAAGATGCTCTGGCAGGCTAAATGTACTGCGACCAACGCCGAGGAGCAGGCCGTTTGAACCGACAGGGCGGGGCCGCGCAGATTGAACTGGTGCGCCACCCGAGTCGCCAGATAATCCTTATCGTTCTGCAACGATAGGTTGACCATTTCGAAGGTGACGCCCTGCCCGATAACCACGTTCGGGTCCAGATGCGACATCAGGTTGTGCAGCAGGTACCCGCTCGTCGTGCTGGTCCCGTACACACCTACGGAACCATCGATTCGGGCGGGATCGTAGCCGGCGTCTTCCAGTGCATGCCACGCGCACTGCAGGAACAGCCGATGTTGCGGATCCGTCATCCGAGCGGCTTGTGGAGTGAATCCGAAGAAATCGGCGTCGAATTCGTCTATTCCGTCCAGTAATGCAGCGCGCCGCACATACGCGTGGTTCGCCAGCGCCTTCTCGCTAATACCGGCGGCCAGCAAGTCTTCCTCCGCGAGGTTGACAATCGATTCCTCGGCGCGGCGCAGATTGTCCCAGAACGCCGACAGCGTATTGGCGCCCGGAAATCTGGCGGCCATGCCGACGACCGCGATCGCGTTGGCCGGCAGTTCGCTGTTGCTGGTCACACTCGGTCTCCTACCTTTCGCCGCGCCGCGGCTCGTTGCCGCGCTGCGGCGCGCTGGTTAGCTCGATCACGAACGCCGTCGGCGCCCTGGGACTTGACCTGCCCGTTCAGGCCCAGTTGACGGATGAGATCGGTCGTCAAGTCAGTCAATGAGGCACCCTGCAACAATAGGGCCACCGGTGGTTCTACACCGAAGTCACCGCGCACGGTGTTCCGAATCCGCACCGCCATCAGGGAATCCATTCCCAGTTCGGTCAACGGTTGATCGGCGTCGATCGTGCTGTTCTTCGGGTAGCCCATGACGGCCAAAATGCGTCCGCCCAGACGTGCGGTGACGACCCGGTTGGCTTCGACGGCGTCCATCTCGCGCAGCGCATCCGGGCCCGCCCAATCGTCGTCGTCGCTGTCAATCTCCAGTTCCTCGGCCAGGGTGGCGAAATAACCGAGTTGCTGGATCTCGGGGAATGCGGCCGCCGCGCGGTCCAGTCGGAGCCGTGCCACGCCCACCCGAGCGAGGTCGCCGGCGAGTATGGACTCCAGAGCCTCGATGCCTTCGCCCGGGGCAATGGGATCCAGAGCGCTGAACGTCAACGAGCGCGCGACGCCGATGTCGGACCACTGGCCCCAGTTGATCGTAGTGGCAGGCAGACCCGATGCGCGCCGCCACGCGACTAGGCCGTCGAGCCATCCACTCGCAGCGGCGTAGGCGCCCTGGCCCGGCGAACCGAGCAGCGACGACGTCGAAGAGAAGCCCACCCACCAGTCGAGCTCCCGGTCGGCCGTAGCGACGTGCAGCCGCAAGGCGCCAGCGGCTTTGGGCGCCCAGACCCGTTCCAGGCTCTCCCGGCTGAGGGCGGCAACGATCTGATCGTCGATCACGGCGGCGCCGTGCACCACTCCCCACAACCCCAGCCCGGTCTCTTCGGCGGCATTCACGAGCCGCTCAGCCACTCCGGGTACGGAGATATCGCCAGCCACAACAGCGATTTGCGCGCGCTGCTCAAGCTCCGCAAGCACTGCCCGCTGCTCATCGGAGGGCTGGGATCGACCGTTGAGAACGACGCGCCCGGCGCCGCGGTCGACGAGCCAGCGGGCGACGACCAGACCGATACCGCCGAGACCGCCGGTGACCACGTAGGCGCCATCGCGTCGGACAATCGGGTGGTGCTTGCCTGCACCGAGCGTCGCGCGGGAAAGACGTTCGACATATCTCTGTTCGCCGCGCCAGGCAATCACATCATCGTTATGGGCCAACCCCAGCTCGGTGATCAACGTTGCCGGGGTGTCGTCCGCGGTATTTAAATCGACCAACGTGGTGCGCAGGTCCGGGTGTTCGTAAGCAAGAACCCGGATGAGGCCCTTCAGGGCGCCGATCGACGGATCGCCCGGCTCGTCGGCGTTGACGGCGAGACCGTTGCGGGATACCAGCCACAGCCGCGGCGCCTTCCCGTGCCAGCCGCCAATCACCGCGCGCACCGTGGCCGAGATGCCCCAGGTCAGATCGCGGCCTTGCGCCGGCGCATCGTCGGAGTCAGCGCCATCGAATGATTGGTGCCTGGCGAAGATGATCACGCCGACAGGCGGAAGCTCGGGATCCCCTGCGGTTTTCGCGAAGGTCTCCAGCACCGCAGACTCTTGCGAGAGGTCCGCGCTGAGCACCCGTCGGGTCGGTGAGCCGAATCGGGTGACGAAGTCGTTCGCGATCGCCTCGGTCTCGGCGCCGTCCGTTAACACCAGCCAGCTGCCATTGGACGGAGCGGGCGGCGCCGGACTGATCGAGGTTCGAACCCAGCTGCTGTCAAAGATCTTTTGGGAAAGAGGCATTGGAACTGTGCGGCGTTGCACGCGTTGCAGGTAGATGCCGGCGATCTCGGCGGTCGGAGTTCCGGTGTCATCCATCAGGACCACGCGGCCCAGCTGGCCGGCGCCTCCTGAATTTCCGCCATGCAGACTTGTCAGCTCGGCGCGGCAACGGGCACGCCGCCCGACATCGCCGAACACCCGGATCGTCTCGAATGACACCGGCAAATAGGTGGCCTCGCTGGAATCCGCTAACGAGTCGGTAGGCATAGCGGCAGCCAGGCTCTGCAGCGCTGCATCGAGCAGCACCGGGTGAATGCGAAAACTCCGGTGAGCAGTGGCCGCGTCTGGCAGGACCATCTCGGTCTCCGAAGAACCGTCGGGCTTCCGAACTATCCGGGTCAATGCGGCGAACGCCGGCCCGTGATGCAAACCCGTGCGGCGCAACGCAGAGTACAGGTCTGCCGGTGAAACGACAGTGCCGGCCTCGCCCGAGCCCGTCTGCTCGACCAATACCTCAGGCTGCGCTGCCTTGACTCGGGCGACAGCATGGCGCCGCCAATTGCCGTTGGCCGAGCGTGAATGGATCTCGATCCGAACGTCCTCGACCGAGTCCTCGGTACTTCGGATCAGTTGCGTCGTTATCTGAGTCTGGCCGTCCAGCAGCAGCATCTGCTCGACCTCGAGTCGATTCACGGCTACGGCCTGCGCAGGTAAGCCGAGGGCTTCGCTGGCGGCCGCCAGCGCTATCTCGGCGTATCCCGTCGCCGGCATCACCGGCTGGCCGTGCACCTTGTGGTCCGCCAGCCAGGGAACGAGTTCGGTCCCGACATCGGCCTGCCATACATGATCGCGGCCGGAAGGCATCTCGACGTGCGTCCCCAGCAACGGATGAGCACTGGCCGACTGCCGGCTCGCCGATGCAGGCGCGGCCCAGTATCTGGAATGCAACCACGTCGTCGGCGGCAGATCCGCAATTCTGCCTGCGCTACCGGCAATTTGCGCTCCGGCGGCTGACGGGGGCCGAACCGTCGCCAGCTGCGTGTGGAATGCCAACGTTTCGGGATTGTCCCGGATCAACGTTGCCGCCACCTGAACATGACCACGGGACTTGGCCGGTTCCAGGTTGCCGCCGATGGCGTGGGTAAGCAGTGGGTGAGGGCTGACCTCTACGAAGGTGTGGTTTGCGAGCTTCTCAAAAGCGGCCGTCACAGCTTGGCTGAACCGCACCGGACTGCGCAGATTGACCACCCAGTAGTCGGCGTCGAACGCCGCTGCAGCGCCGTTGATTTGGCCGACCGTGCTGACCAACGGGATCTTCGGCGTGGCCGATGTAAGACCGGTCAGGGCGCTTCGCAACTCGGGCAGGATCGGATCGACCGTGGGATGGTGCGATGCCACGTCGACCTCGATACGCCGCGCCAACCGCCCTTGGGCATCTACCACCGCGATCACCGCATCGACCTGCTCGGGCGGCCCGGCGATCACCGTCTGTTGCGGTGCGGCATACACCGCCACGGTGATGTCTTGGTAGTCGGCGATCAACTTCTCGGCCGCTTCGGCCTCCAATTCGAGCAGCGCCATCGCGCCCTGCCCGGACAAGCGTGACATCAGCCGCGAACGGGTGGCGATCACTTTGAGCCCATCGGCCGGACTCAACGCACCGGCGACCACCGCCGCGGTGACCTCTCCCATCGAGTGCCCGATGACCGCATCGGGTTCCACCCCGTAGGAGCGCCACAATGCCGTCAACGCCAGCTGCATACCCACTAGCACCGGCTGGATGCGGTCGATGCCGATCACCGGCTCACCGGACTCCAGCACCTGCCGCAGCGAGAATCCAACTTGCTCGACGAATACCGGCTCCAACTCGGCGACCGCGGCGGCGAACGCCGGCTCATCGGTGAGCAACTGTCGCCCCATGCCCGCCCACTGCGATCCCTGACCGGAGTACACGAAGACCGTGCCCGGGCCACGCAGTGCCGCACGCGCACCGACCACACCCGGCGCCGGCTGCCCGGCGGCTAGCGCATGCAGCCCCGCCACCGCCTCGGCATGGTCGCGTGCGCACACCGTGGCGAAGTTTTTGTGGCGGCTGCGGTGGCGGACGAGGGTATCGGCGACATCGGCCAGCGGTACGCTAGCGCCGTCTCCGCCCATCCAATTAGCCAGGGCAGACGCCCACGACGCTATCCGTTGCTCTGTCTTGCCCGAGATAATCAGCGTCGTCACCGGCGACCGCGAAGCTGGCGCCGACGAGGGCGCCGGATCTGACCCCTGCTCGAGCACCACATGCGCGTTCGTCCCGCCCAGGCCGAATGACGACACCGCGGCTCGCAGGGGGCCTTCACTAGCGGGCCACGGCGCTAGTTCGGTAGGCACGAACAGCCGCGTTGGCGACGGGTCGATCGCCGGATTCCATTGTGAGAAATGCAGATTCGGCGGGATCTGGCGCCGGTGCAACGCCAGGGTCGCCTTGATAAATCCGGCAATCCCGGCGGCGGCCTCCAGATGGCCCATATTCGTCTTCACTGCGCCTAGCGCGCAGGGACCGTCGCCGCGTCCGTAGACTTCTGCCAACGCCTCGAACTCGATCGGATCACCGAGAGCGGTTCCGGTGCCGTGCGCCTCAATGAAATTCACCGTGTTCGGCGCGACATCGGCGCTGCGCAAAGCGCGGGTGATCACGTCGCACTGCGCGATCGTGTTCGGCGCCGTCAACCCGTTGGACCGCCCGTCCTGGTTGATCGCCGAGCCGCGGACCACCGCCAACACCCGGTCTCCATCACGCACGGCGTCGGTGAGCCGCTTGAGCACCACGACTCCCGCACCCTCGCCCCGCACGAACCCGTCCGCGTGTGCGTCAAAGGTGTGGCACCGGCCGTGCGGCGACAACATTCCCCACTTGGACATGGCGAGCTGGGTTTCCGGACGCAGGATGAGGCTGACGCCGCCGGCCAGGGCCAGGTCGCTTTCCCGCAGCCGCAGGCTCTGGCAGGCCAGGTGAATCGTGACCAATGACGACGAACAGGCCGAGTCGATGGCCACCGCCGGACCACGGAGCCCCAGCAAGTACGCGATCCGCCCCACGGCGACAGCGTGGGCGTTACCCGTTGCTGAGTAGGCATCGATGCTGTCTGGATTGGCCGCCGAGATCGTCTGATATTCGGTGTAATACACACCCATCATCACCGCGGCGCGGACTCCGGCCAGTTGATCTGTCGCGATTCCGGCATGTTCCAGCGCTTCCCATGCCACCTCCAGCATCAGCCGCTGCTGTGGATCCATCGCTTCGGCTTCGCGAGGCGAAATCCCGAAGAAATCAGCGTCGAACCCCGCCACGTCGGGCAGAAAGGCGCCCCACTTCGAAGACATCCGGCCGGGCGCAAACTGGTCCGGGTCATAAAATTCGTCGGCATTCCACCGGTCCGGTGGGATTTCGCTGATCGCATCGCCGCCGTTAGCCAGGAAGCGCCAATAGGCCTCCGGGCCCAGCGCACCACCGGGGAAACGGCAGCCGATGCCCACCACCGCCACCGGCTCCGCGGCGGCGATACGGGAGGCCTTGACGAACTGCTCGGTCAGCGCACTTCGCTGGTCGGCGGTCATGGCCGAGACTCTGTCGAAGATCGTTCTCATCAGAAAATACCGCTCTCACTACCCGCCGAAGCCGACTCCACATGAGCGAACAACTCATCCAACACACTGCTCGCCGAGTCGAGCGTCGGATCGACGGCGTCTGTTTCTCCGCTGCCCTCTGAAATTTGTTGCGGTGCCAGCATATCCACCAAGTACACCGCCAACGATGAGATCGTCGGATGGTTGAACAACATATTTGCTGACAAGTCGACACCGACTAGTTTTCGTGTCTCTCGCAGGACCGTCATCGCCATCATCGAATCGAGTCCCAGTTCGGGGAATGGCTGATCCACGTTGACCGCCGATGCCGACATCCGCAGTTCGCGGGCCAGAATAGCGCGTAGCCTGGCCATTAGCTCGCTGAGCCTGTTCTCGGCCGGCACCTGCGACCAATCGAGATTCGACGCCGCGGAACGATCCGCATCGTCAGCGGTGGCTTGCCGGTCGGCGCTGGACACATCGAACGCCTCGATGACCGGCTGGAAAAAACCGAGTTCGCGAAACTCCGGAGTCGCGGCGACGGCGCGGTCTAGCCGCAGCCGGCCAACACCTACCCGGGTGAGGTTGCCGCCCACCAGCGAGTTCAGCGCTTCGGCGCCTTCTTCGGGAGTGATGGGGTCGAGGACGCTGTACGTCAGCGCGCGGCTCATCCCGACGTCGGACCACTGACCCCAGTTGATCGCGGTGGCCGGCAGGCCCGACGCGTGTCGCCACGCCACCAGGGCATCAACCCACGCGTTCGCAGTCGTGTACGCCAGTTGACCCGGCAGGCCCAAAAGGGTTGCCATCGACGAGAAGCCAACCCACCAGTCCAGGTGCCGGGTGACCGTCGCGGCGTGCAGCCGCAATGCGCCGGCCACTTTGGGTGCCCACACCCGCTGCATGCCGTCCCGGGTGAGCGCGGCCACCAGTCCATCGCCGCTCACGCCTGCGGCATGGACGACACCCCGCAATGGGCGTCCGGTCTCTTCTGCAGCCACCACGAGCCGCTCCACTACACCCGGCGCCGCGACATCGCCTGCCACGAAAATGATTTCAGCGTCATTTGCCAGCTCGTCAAGAGCCCGGACCTGATCATCTGAGGGATTGGTTCGGCCGTTGAGGATAATCCGTCCCGCGCCGCGCTCGACCAGCCAGCGCGTGACGACCGTGCCCAGGCCGCCCAGACCCCCGGTGATGATGTAGGAGCCATCTGCACGGACTTCCGCTTTCCGGTGGTCGGCTTCGAGCCTTGCCCGCGAGAGGCGTTCCACGAAACGGCGGTGCTCGCGCCAGGCGATCACATCATCGCGTGCCGGCGCCGTCAGTTCACTCATCAACGCCGCGACAGGGTCGCCGGAATCCAGATCGACGAGCGTGGCGCTGTTATCCGGTTCGCCGGCCAGCACCCGAGCCGCCTCGCCCGGGAACCGCCAGTTGCGGATCAGACCCTTGAGGGCACCGATTGCCGGATCGCCGGGCTCAGTCCCTTGTACCGCGAGTCCGTTACGGGTTACCACCCAGAGTCGCGGCGGCCGCCCCTGGAAGCCATCGACCGCAGCTTGTGCCGCGGCCGAAATCAACCAGATCAGTCCTTGTGCCCGCCGCAGCGCACCGTCGGGGTCGGCACCGTCGAACGAAGCTTCTCGGACGAATACGATCACGCCGGCCG
This sequence comes from uncultured Actinomycetota bacterium, assembly GCA_963795995.1. Classification (GTDB taxonomy): domain Bacteria; phylum Actinomycetota; class Actinomycetes; order Mycobacteriales; family Mycobacteriaceae; genus Mycobacterium. Next base: position 1,193,484 of record CAWCJY010000010.1, on the reverse strand, counting down.
GCGGCAGCTCTGGAGTGGCCGCGATCTTCGCTAGGGCCGCCTGCACTTTGGACTCTTTCGTGAGCTCTTCGGTGATCACCCGACAAGTCGGCGAGGTGAACCGAGACGCGAATTCGGCGGCAAAAGCTTTAGTTCCGGTGTCGGGCTCAGCCAGCAGCAGCCAGCTGCCGGCAGGCGCAGCTGGGGCGCCGCCATTGCTTTGAGATTGGGCCGGGCTTGGGATCCACTCGGTGTCGAAGATCTTCTGCTCGAGCGGTAATGGGACGGTGCGGGCATCCACCGGCCGCATGCGGATACCGGTGACCTCGGCGGTCGGTGTCCCCGCCTCGTCCTCGAGGACGATCCGGCCGACGTGGTCAGCACCCTGCTGGTCGGGGCCGACCACCTCGATGCGGCACCGGGCCCGCCGGCCGATGTGTCCGAACACTCGGAGGGTGCCCAAAGACACTGGCAGAAGGGAGCTTTCGCCGGAGCTGTCCGGCGCGTCCGCTGCGATAGCGGCGGCCATCTTTTGCAGCGCCGCATCGAGCAACACCGGGTGAATACAATAGGCAGGATGCTCAGCTGCCGCATCCGGTAGCACTACATCGAACTCCGAGCACCGAGCCTCCGGCTCAGTGGGCCGCTGGGTTCGACGGTCCCCGCGAGTCACGTCGATGTCGGCCACTGCATACCGGCACCACTTGCCGCCGGCCGAACTGGCGTGGATCTCAACACGAATTGCATTGTCGACGTGAGCAAGCTGTGTGGTGACCCGGGTTTGGCGGTCCAGGACAACCGGCTGCTCGACCGTGAGGTCGTTGACCTCCACGGCCTCGACCGGCACGCCAAGAGCTTGGTGGGCGGCGGCCAGCGTCATTTCGGCGAATCCCGCCGCCGACATGACAGCCTGACCGTGCACTTGATGATCGGTCAGCCACGGCAGCATCTCGGTGCCGATCTCGGCCTGCCAGACATGGTCCCGGCCGGACGGCATCTCAACGTGCACGCCGAGCAACGGGTGAACCTCGGGCAGTCGCGGCCCGAGCGACCGCTGCTCCATCCAATACCTGGCATGCACCCACGGCGACGGCGGGATAGCCGCCAGTCGCGCGCCTTCCGCCTGGGCCGTCACGCCGAGCGTGGCGAGCTGGGTATGGACGGAAAGAGTTTCGTCTTCACCGCGCTTCATCGCCGAGGTGACGACGAAACGGTCGATCGACGACACGGTTACCAGCGTGTCGGCGATGCCGTAGGTGAGCAACGGGTGCGGGCTCATTTCGACGAACCTGGTGTGGTTTTCCGCCGCGGTGGCCACCGCCTGGCTGAACCGCACCGGATTGCGCAGATTAGCCACCCAGTAATCGGCATCAAACGTGGGCGCTTCGCCACCACGCTGACCCGTCGTGCTGATCACCGGAATTTTCGGTGTCACCGGCGCTAAATCAGCGAGGGCACTGCGCAATTCGGGCAGGATGGGGTCAATTGTGGGGTGGTGCGAGGCCACATCCACCTCGACTCGGCGCGCCAGGCGGCCCTGTGTCTCGACCGCCGCGATCGCCGCGTCGACTTGATCGGGCGGCCCGGCGATCACTGTCTGACCCGGTGCCGCGTACACCGCCAGAGTGATGTCGGCATAGTCAGCGATCAACGTCTGGGTCGCCTCGGGGCCGAGTTGCAGCAGGGCCATTGCGCCTTGCCCGGCCAGCCGCGACATCAGCCGGGATCGGGTGGCGATCACCCGCAGCCCGTCTGCGGGGGTCAGGGCCCCGGCCACCACCGCCGCGCTCACCTCCCCCATCGAATGCCCGATCACCGCATCGGGTTCCACACCGTATGAGCGCCACAACCCGGTCAACGCCAACTGCATTCCCACCAGCACCGGCTGGATGCGGGCGATGCCGACTACCGATTCGCCGCCGGCCAGCACCTGTCGCAGCGAGAAACCGGTCTGGGCGACGAACACCGGCTCCAGCTCGTCGATCGCGGCGGCGAACGCCGGCTCCTCGGCCAGCAACTGTCGACCCATTCCCGCCCACTGCGAACCCTGACCCGAATACACGAACACCGTGCCCCGCGCGTGCGGTGTCAGAGACGGCTCGACTACACCTTCCGCCGATTCGCCGGCGGCCAGTGCCTGCAGTCCGGCCACCGCCTGGGCCCGATCCCGCGCGCACACCGTGGCGAAGTGCTTGTAGCGGGTGCGATGGTGATTGACGGTATGCGCCACCTCGGCCAACGGCACACCAGCGCCAGCACCGGAGAGCCACTCGGCCAACATCCCCGCCGTCGAGGCAATCCGCGCCGGGGACTTGCCCGACACCACCAACGTGCTCACCACCGGCTGCGGCCGCGCCCCAACAGGCTCAACCGCCGGCGCCTGCTCAACCACCACATGCGCATTGGTGCCACTGACCCCAAACGACGACACCCCGGCCCGCCGGGGCCGCGACACCGACGGCCACGGCATCCCCGACGCAGCAATAGTGAACCGCGACGCACCCTGCGCCGCATGCGGAGTCAACCGCTCAAAATGCAAATGCGCCGGAATATAACCGTGCTGCACACTGAGCACCGTCTTGATGAAACCCGCTATCCCCGCCGCGGACTCCAAATGCCCCAAATTGGTCTTCACCGACCCCAACACCAACGGCGGCCCACCAGCACGGTCGCCGAAAACCTCATCCAGCGCCCCCAACTCGATCGGATCACCCAACGCCGTCCCAGTGCCGTGGGCCTCGATGTAATCGATATCGGCCGGCTCCAGCCGCGAGGCCGCCAACGCCTGGCGCAACACCGCCTGCTGCGCCGGACCATTGGGCACCGTCTGCCCACTACTGGGACCGTCCTGGTTGACCGCCGACCCGCGCACCACCGCCAGGACTGAATCACCATCGCGCACAGCATCACTGAGCCGCTTGAGCACCACCACCCCGCAACCCTCACTGCGCACATAGCCATCAGCGCTAGCATCAAAGGCCTTGCACCGCCCGTCTGGCGCCAGCATCCCCCACCGCGACGTCGCGATACTGTTGGCCGGATGCAGGATCACATTGACGCCGGCGGCCAGCGCCTGGTCGCTTTCCCGCCGCCGCAGACTCTGACACGCCAAGTGCACCGTCACCAACGACGACGAACACGCGGTATCGAGCGCCACTGCCGGGCCATGCACCCCCAAGAAATACGACAACCGCCCAGCCGCGAAGTTCTTTCCATTCCCAAACGGGAAGTGGGGGTCGAAATCTTCCGGCCGCGCAAGTCCGGCGTAGGTCAGCGAGTAGTCATAGGTGGTCAGCCCGACGAACACTGAGGTCTGGGTGCCGCGAATGGCCGGTGCGGTGATGCCGGCGTTCTCCAAAGCCTCCCAGGCGACTTCGAGCAGCAGCCGCTGCTGGGGATCCATCGCGGCCGCTTCGCGCGGGGAGATGTTGAAGAACTCGGCGTCGAACTCGCTAGGCTGCCACGAGGTCAGAAAACCGCCCTTCCGGTTAGCGATTGTCCCCCGCAGGGTGTGGTCTTCTGCGTAGAAGGCGTCGGCGTCCCAACGATCTGCGGGCACTTCCACAACGCCGTTACCGCCGTCTCCCAAAAACCGCCAATACTGATTCGGGTCGTTCACCCCGCCGGGCAACCGGCAGCCCATCCCCACCACGGCGATCGGCTCGGTGTCACCTTGTTCGGCAATCTCCAGACGCGCAGTCAAATCGTCGATCTTGCGCAATGCCTCGGTGATGATCGCCCGACGATCCGGCGGTGCAGCAGTCATGACGCTCAACCCAGCCTTTCGGACAGTTCTCTGAGCAATTCATCGTCGCTGAGGTCTTCGTAGGCGTCATCGCTGTCTTGGTCGGGAACCTCGATCAGCTCCGGAAGGAGGGTGGCCAAGTAGCCGGCGAGCGCGTCGACGGTCGGGTAGTCGAACACGACGGCTGCCGGCAGCGAAAGTCCGAGACTCCCGGCCAGCGAGCGTTGCAAGGTGACGCTCATCAGCGAATCCATACCGGACTGGAAGAAACCCACTGACGGATCCAGCAATTGCGGGGAAGCAAGCCCCATCGCTGCCGCGGCCTGAGCACTCACGTGCTCGACCAGCAGGTCGTGACGCCGCGTCGGTTCACACTCGCTCAGTGCCGCACGGAACGTTGTCGTGGAGGTGGATTCGGCCTCGCCGTCGGCGTCGGCCGGCAGTAGATCATCCACGATGTGCAGTGCTGCGCGGCTGCGATATGCGGTCGCGAGCCGCGACCAGTCGGCGGCGACGATGACGGAGCGCACCGGAGCCCCCGGTCCGCTGACCGCCCGCAAAGCCGCGATGGCCACCTCGTCGGGCATGGGCTCCAACCCCGAGTCGAGAGTCACTTGGCGTTCCTGATCGGACTGGTTATCGGCCAACGACTTCCACAGTCCCCAGTTAATGGCCGTGCACGCCAACCCGGCTGCCCGCCGCGCGTAGGCGAACGTATCCAGGAAGGTGGTGGTGGCCGCATAGTGGGCCAGCCACCGTGAACCGGTCACCCCGGAGATCGACGAGAACAGCACGTATCGATCCACCGGATGCCGCAGCGATAGTTTGTGCAACACAGACACCACGTCGAGCTTCGGCCGGAACATCGCGGTGACGTCGTCATCGGTCATCTCGCGCAGGGTCACCGGGCCGCCTCCGAAGGCCGCAACGTAGACACCGTGCAGCGGCGGCAGGTCCGCGCCGAAGCGGTCGAACAGCGCCGCCATCGCCGACTCGTCGGCCGCGTCAGCGGCCACCGTCACCAACGTCGTCCCGGTCGCCGCCAAGGTATTGGTCAACTGGTCAAGCCTCGATCCCGGATTGCGGGACACCGCGACAATGGTGCCTGCGCCCGTGTCGGCGAGCTGGCGGATGACGTGCGGCCCGATATTGCCGGTGGCGCCAATCACCAAATGACTGCCGTCCGAGTCGATTTCACTCGCCGGGGTTGGCGGCGGGTATGCCCGGCGCAGTCGGGGCACGAGGCGCTCACCGGCCCGGTACACCACCTGGTCTTCGTCGCCACCGTGCGCCTCGTCGACCAGATAGCGGGCGGCCAGGGCGGCGGGCACCGATTCGTCGACGTCGACGATGCCGCCCCAGATCTCCGGATGCTCCAGCGCCAGCGTGCGACCCAGCCCCCACAACACCGCATGAGCGGGATTGGCCCGATCACCGGCACCTACCGGCTGTGCATTGCGGGTCAGGAAAAACAGTCGCGGCTGCACCGCCATCGCGGCGACGGCGGTGATCAGCGTGCGGGCGTCATTGAATGCGGCGTAGCCGGATTCGGCATCGAGGTGGCCAGCCGCTACCGGCGGCGTGAACAGGACATGGGTGGCCCCGGCGAGGACTTTTGTGGGTTGGTCACCGGCGTCGGCCACGGCCGACAGCGTCAGCACCGATGGGTCACCGAGAACGCGGCCGATTTCGATACCGATCTCCGGCTCGCCGATCACCAACCATGAGCCGTCTGCGCCAGCGTCGGCTTTCGGCCGCTCACGCGCCGGCCAGGCCAGATCGCAATACCATTCGGCCGGAACGGGCCCGTCGGCCGGTGCAGCGCCCGTGTGCAGAACCGAGGCGCCGTTGAGCGCACCACGATACGCCGGGACGACCGACCTGACACTGACCCAGTGACGGGTGCGATGCCACGGTGTGGTGGGCACAATCGGGTGCGGTTCTGGTGGATGCGGAGTCTGCGGCGGACTACTTGTGTGAACGGTGTTGAGGTTGGTGTGGAAGCTGACCGTGTCGTCGCCGTCGCGCCACAGCGTGCCCACACTGTGGTGGTGGTGGTTGTTCACCGAATCGAGTGTGTCGCTGATGGCGTGCGTCAGAATCGGATGAGCGCTGACCTCGACGAAGGTGGCATGGTCGTGTGCGGCTGCGGCGACGGCCTGACTGACCCGCGCCGGCTGGCGCACATTAGCTACCCAGTACTCCGCGTCCAGCACTGGATCGGTGGTTCCCTCGACGACGGTGGAATAGAACGGCACGGTTACAATCTCCGGCGCTGTATCGGCCAGTGCCGCACGTAATTCGGGAAGGATCGGATCCATCAGCGGCGTATGTGAGGCGACTTCCATGTTGACTCGCCGTGCGAAGCGGTTCTGCGAACTCACCCGCGCGATCACCGCGTCGACCGGCTCCACGGGCCCGGCGATCACGGTCTCGCCGGGCGAGACATATCCGGCCACACTCACCTCGGGATAGTCCCCGATCAACGCGGCGGTGGCTTCGGAGTCCAGCTTGAGCAGTGCCACCGCGCCTTGCCCGGCAAGCTGCGACATCAGCCGCGACCGGATGGCGATCACCCGAAAGCCGTCGGCAACGCTCAACGCCCCGGCGACCACAGCCGCAGTGACCTCACCCATCGAATGCCCAATCACCGCATCGGGGTGCACCCCATACGAGCGCCACAAATCGGTCAGCGCCAGCTGCAACCCCATCAACACCGGCTGAACCCGGGCATCTCCGATCACCGGTTCGCCCTCGACGATTATCTGTTGTAATGAAAAGCTCAACTGCTCAACGAAAGTCGGTTCCAGCTTGGCGATCGCCGCAGCGAACGCCGGCTCGTCGAGCATCAACTGGCGGCCCATACCTGCCCAGTGCGAGCCCTGCCCTGAGTAGACGAACACCTTGCCGCCGCCGCACGACCCCTCGTGTGGGCCCACCACACCGTCCGCCGGGCGCCCGTCGGCCAGCGCTTGCAGACCCGTCACCGCTTGTGCGTGATCGCGGGCGCACACGGTCGCGAACCGGTCGTGGCGGTCCCGGTGATGATTCAGGGTGTGTGCCACGTCCGTCAGCGGGACCGCGGCACCTGCGCCCGCCATCCACTCCGCGAACGTGCCCGCCGTCGCCGCGATCCGCTCCGGTGTCTTGCCGGTCACCACCAGCGTGGTGACTGCCGGCCCGGGCTCGCGGACGACGGATACCGAAGCCGGAGCCTCTTCGATCACCACGTGGGCGTTGGTGCCACCGAATCCGAACGAGGACACTCCCGCTCGTCGAGGCCGCGGCAGAGAAGGCCACCCTTGTTGCTCTGCAACGACTTTCAAGCGCAGCTGATCGAATGCTATATGTGGATTGGGGGCCTGGAAGTGCAGATTCGCCGGGATTTTCGCCTGCTGCACAGCCAACACCGTTTTGATGAAACCGGTGATACCGGCCGCCGCCTCCAGGTGGCCCAAGTTCGACTTGACCGCGCCGAGCAGCAGAGGCGACTGCGCCGGACGTCCACGGCCCAGGACCGTACCTAGCGCGCGTGCCTCGATGGGATCGCCCAGCAGCGTTCCGGTGCCATGGGTCTCGACATAATCGACTTCCCGCGGCGGCACACCGGCGCTGGCGCACGCGGCGCGCAGCACCGCCATCTGGGCGGCAGGATTAGGGGCCAGCAAACCGTTGGACCGGCCATCGGAGTTGATCGCGGATCCCCTTACTACTGCCAGCAGCCGGTCTCCATCACGCACCGCGTCACTCAGCCGCTTGAGCACCGCCACGCCGCAACCCTCACCACGGACGAAGCCGTCAGCGCTGGCGTCGAACGCGTGGCAGGCGCCGGTCGGCGAGAGCGCGCCGGATTGATCGAATCCCCGGAAAACCGCAGGCGACATCAAGACATTGACTCCACCTGCGATCGCCAGATCGGCGTCCTGCATCCGCAGACTCTGGCAGGCCAGGTGCAAAGCCACCAACGACGACGAGCACGCAGTGTCCACCGTGATAGAGGGGCCACGCAGATCCAGAAAGTACGACAGCCGATTGGCGATGATGCTCAGCGCACCGCCGGCGTTGCTCCAGGCGTCGACGCTCGGTAGATCAGCCGAGGCAAGGTATCCGTATTCGGCGATACTGGCCCCGACAAAGACACCGGTTTGGGTGCGGCGCAGCGACCTGGGCGGAATACCGGCGTGTTCTAACGCCTCCCACGCCACTTCCAACAGCAGCCGTTGCTGGGGATCCATTTTCGCGGACTCGCGAGGTGAGATGTCGAAGAATTCCGCGTCGAAAGCGTCGATGTCGCTGAGGAACGACCCCCACCGTGTGGTGCCGGCCAGTGCCGCGGCCACCATCGGGGAGCCGTCGTCGAACGGCGCCCAACGCTCCTGCGGCACCTCCCCCACCGCCGAGCGGCCGTCACACAGGAACTGCCACAGGCCTTCCGGCCCGTCGATGCCTCCGGGCAGGCGGCAGCCCAGGCCGATCACCGCGATCGGCTCGTCCATGCTGCTGCGATCGCCGTCGAACACCGGCTCGACGTCACTGACTGCTTCGGAACCGGTGAGGAACTGCGCCAGGTCGCCGATCGTCGGGTGCTGCCAGAACTCCACGGGTGAAACACGCCGGCCAAGCAGCTCGGACAGCTCGCCGGACAGCACGACTGCCTCACGTGAGCCCAGACCCAAGTCGTTCATCGACACGTCGAAGCCGATGTCCTCGGGACTGCAACCGACAGTCGTCACGAGATAGTCGGCCAGCCAGTGCCGAAGCGATTCCTCGTCGAAAGCCGCTGTCATGCTGTTACGTCCGAACTGCATTCGATGGTCATCAGATACCGCTCTCACTACCGGCCGAAGCCGATTCCACGTGATCGAACAATTCACTCAGCACACTGTCGGCCGAGTCAGAGAATATATCGAGGTCGTCGTCCGACCTTGTCTGTGGCAGCAGCTTTTTCGCGAGGTACTCTGCTAAAGCCGAGATTGTCGGATGATTCCACAACATGGTCGCCGACAGCTCGATGCCGACGAACTGTTCGGTCTCGCGCCGCACCGTCATCGCCATGACCGAGTTGAGGCCCAGCTCGGCGAATGGGAGTTGCAGGTCGAGTTCGGCCTCCGGCATGCGAAGTTCGCGAGCAAGGATGCCACGCAGCCCCGTCTCGAGTTCGCTGAGCACGTTCTCGGCCGGCATCTCCGTCCAGGTCATAGTCGCAGGTGCAGTGTCAGGCGTCGCCGACGCGGCCGACGCAAGCGCGTCGGACGACCGCAACGGAGCCATCACGGCTTGCGCCACCTCGTAACGCTCCAAATGCTCCCAGGCAGTGAAAGCTTCGCGCGCAGTGACCGGCCGTGAGCCCACCCGCTCGAGTTCGTGCAGAACGACTTCCGCGTCTTTGGCGAACCCGAGTCCTCGCCAGGCCACCCAGTCCAGGCTGACGGTGTGGCAACCCTGTCGGTGGCGCGCCCGGGCCAAAGAGTCGAGATAAGCGTTCGCCGCCGCGTAGGCGCCCTGACCGGGCACGCCGAACACCGTCCCGGCCGAGGCGATCAAGAAGAGGAAGTCCAGGCTGCTCGCCGGAAATGCATCGTTCAACACCTGTGCGCCTGCGACTTTGGGCCACATCGTCCGCCGAAGACGGCTGTCGGTGACCTCGGTCAACAGCTGAGCTTCGGTGAGCCCGGCGGCGTGTATGACACCGCGGATCGGCGGGGCACCATCGTCGTCTCGCCGCGCGAGCAGAGATTGCACCGCTTCGGGCGATCCGACGTCGAGGGCCACCGCATCAACCGACACTCCGCGGGCTTCCAGCGCTCGGATGGCGGCGACCTTCGCGCGGGTACCGGTGTCGTTGATGTCGCTGTCCCATTCGCGCCTGGGCGGCAACGGAGTGCGTGCGACAAGTATCAGGCGGCGTGCGCCGCGGTCGGCGAGCCAACCGGCCATCAGCAGTCCGAGATCGCCCATGCCACCGGTGATGAGGTAGGCCGCATCGGGACGGCACCGCAACGGCTCTCGCGTCGGTTGACCGGCGACCGGCACCAACGCCGGCGCGAGGAACTCGCCATCGCGCAGCGCCAGGATCGACTTGGCCGGCGTTGGAAGCACAGCGGACAGCGCCGAAGCGCACTCTTCGATGTCGGCCTCGTCTGAGATGTCCACCAAGCCACCCCACAGCTGAGGCTGCTCGGACCGGACGACCCCGGCGATTCCCCAGAGGCAGCCTTGCCGAACCGCCGCTACCGAGCCGGCCTCGCGGACGCCGCGAGTCAGAATCCATAAGGTGGCCGGGCTGCTGTCATTTCGCTGGACCAGCTGGCCGACAATGGCGGCCACTTCCGCGGATAGCCGTACCGCGCAGTCGAGGTCGGTCTCGGCAGCACCCGGCGAACCAGGTTCGGCCACATACAACACATAGCGTGCGTCGGAGATGTCGACCGAGATATAGCCGGCGTGGCCCAGCCGTTGGCGAAGGGTGTTGGCCGTATCGCCTTGGCCGACAACGGCGAGCGTGGTCAGGCCGTCGAGCGCCGGTTGCGGACCGGCGTTATCGTCGGCGGGTTGCCAGTCGAGTGCGTGGGCTATCGTCCAGCTCTCGTCGCGGGAATCTGCCGCGGCGGCATCGGAATCCAGCGCGACGTAGCGAAGCGAGCGAATGTCGAGGAGCGGGGCGCCGTCGGGTGCGTGCACTGCGATATCGACGATGAGCTCCTCGTCGTTGCCAGCACGTCGATAGACCTCGACCACGCCGTGGCTACTACCGAATTCCTCTGCCAGCCAGATACTTTCCATATTGGCCGGCAACATCAGTGCAGCGTTGGAGCTGTCCACCAGCCGGGCGACTTGAACGGCGGCGTCGAGCAAGGCAGCCGTCGAACTATCCGACACCTCGACATCGGCCGCCAGCCTGCCCGGCGCCGACCGGCAGGCGCCGACCGACCACTTGAATGGCAGCCCCTCAGTACGCCACACCCGTTGCAGCTCGTCCTCGACAGAAGCGTGATAGCTCGACATTTCGCGGTCGGCGCCGTCAAACCTGTCTGGAATCTCGTTCGGCCGGTGTGAGATTCGCGCACTCGCGTGCCTGATCCAGCGGTAGTCGGGGCTGTAAGCCGCAGGACTGGATGACACGGTGACGGTGTCACCGTCGGCGACCACCTGGACGATGCGCGGTTGGTCGACGGCGACCGGAAGCTCGAATCGCACGTCCGTTACTGCTGCTGCGTCATACTCAGCGGCCGCGGCAGAAAGTGTATGCAACAGCACGGCAGCGGGAACGACTTCCACGCCCTGGAATCTGTGGGAACCAGGGTAGGGCTTGGCTGCCAGCACCAGCCGGGCCTGCCACAGCCGGGTCGGCGGGGTGGTCGCGACGTCGATGTGTTCGGTGCCGAGCAAGGTGCCGGCTCTGGGCGCGGACTCCAATGCCGCTGAACGGCTTTGGACGTCGATCCAGTATCGGGTGTGCTGCCAGGGTGTAGTCGGCAGCATCGGATGCGGCTCGGGTGGATGCGGCGTCTGGGGAGGCTGGTCGACGTGAGTGCTGTTCAGGGCGGTGTGGAAGCTCACCACATCGTCGCGGTCGCGCCATAGCGTGCCGATGCTGTGGTGATGGGTGGGTTCCAGGGTTTCGGTGACGGCATGCGTAAGCACCGGGTGCGGACTAATCTCGATGAAGGTGCCATGCTGCTCGGCGGCGCTGGCGATCGCTTGGCGCAGTCGTACCGGCTCGCGCACGTTGGCGACCCAGTAATCGGCATCCAATGTCGGCGTGGTGGTGTCGGAAATCGTGGAGAAGAACGAAATCGTCGCGGCGTTGGGTGTCAAATCACCCAGCGCCGAACGTAATTCGGGCAGGATGGAATCCATCAGCGGGGTATGCGAGGCGACTTCCATATTGACTCGCCGGGCGAACCGCTCCTGTTTCGTCACTGCGGCGATCATCGCGTCAACCTGCTCTGGCCGACCGGCGACCACGGTCTGTCGCGGTGAGACATAGCCCGCGAGATCCACCCCCGGGTAGTCAGCGAGCAGCGCCGCGGTCGCCTCATCATCGAGTTCGAGCAGCGCCACCGCCCCCTGCCCGGCCAGCCGCGACATCAGCCGGGATCGGGTGGCGATCACCCGCAGCCCGTCAGCGGGGGTCAGGGCCCCGGCCACCACCGCCGCGCTCACCTCCCCCATCGAATGCCCGATCACCGCATCGGGTTCCACACCGTATGAGCGCCACAACCCGGTCAACGCCAACTGCAGTCCCATCAAGACCGGCTGGACCTGAGCATCCCCGGCCACCGGCCGGCCGTCGGCCAGGATTTCCCGCAGGGAATAGCCCACGTGCTCGACGAACACCGGCTCCAGCTCGTCGATCGCGGCGGCGAACGCCGGCTCCTCGGCCAGCAACTGTCGACCCATTCCCGCCCACTGCGAACCCTGACCCGAATACACGAACACCGTGCCCCGCGCGTGCGGTGTCAGAGACGGCTCGACTACACCTTCCGCCGATTCGCCGGCGGCCAGTGCCTGCAGTCCGGCCACCGCCTGGGCCCGATCCCGCGCGCACACCGTGGCGAAGTGCTTGTAGCGGGTGCGATGGTGATTGACGGTATGCGCCACCTCGGCCAACGGCACACCAGCGCCAGCACCGGAGAGCCACTCGGCCAACATCCCCGCCGTCGAGGCAATCCGCGCCGGGGACTTGCCCGACACCACCAACGTGCTCACCACCGGCTGCGGCCGCGCCCCAACAGGCTCAACCGCCGGCGCCTGCTCAACCACCACATGCGCATTGGTGCCACTGACCCCAAACGACGACACCCCGGCCCGCCGGGGCCGCGACACCGACGGCCACGGCATCCCCGACGCAGCAATAGTGAACCGCGACGCACCCTGCGCCGCATGCGGAGTCAACCGCTCAAAATGCAAATGCGCCGGAATATAACCGTGCTGCACACTGAGCACCGTCTTGATGAAACCCGCTATCCCCGCCGCGGACTCCAAATGCCCCAAATTGGTCTTCACCGACCCCAACACCAACGGCGGCCCACCAGCACGGTCGCCGAAAACCTCATCCAGCGCCCCCAACTCGATCGGATCACCCAACGCCGTCCCAGTGCCGTGGGCCTCGATGTAATCGATATCGGCCGGCTCCAGCCGCGAGGCCGCCAACGCCTGGCGCAACACCGCCTGCTGCGCCGGACCATTGGGCACCGTCTGCCCACTACTGGGACCGTCCTGGTTGACCGCCGACCCGCGCACCACCGCCAGGACTGAATCACCATCGCGCACAGCATCACTGAGCCGCTTGAGCACCACCACCCCGCAACCCTCACTGCGCACATAGCCATCAGCGCTAGCATCAAAGGTCTTGCACCGCCCGTCTGGCGCCAGCATCCCCCACCGCGACGTCGCGATACTGTTCTCCGGGCTCAGGATCAAGTTGACGCCGGCGGCCAGCGCCTGGTCGCTTTCCCGCCGCCGCAGACTCTGACACGCCAAGTGCACCGTCACCAACGACGACGAACACGCGGTATCGAGCGCCACTGCCGGGCCATGCACCCCCAAGAAATACGACAACCGCCCGGCCGCGAAGTTCGCGGCATTACCGAACGGAATATGGGGATCGATGTCCTCCGGCGGCAACTTTCCCAAAATTATCGAGTAGTCATCGGTGGTCAACCCGACGAACACTGAGGTTTGGGTGCCGCGAATGGCCGGTGCGGTGATGCCGGCGTTCTCCAAAGCCTCCCAGGCGACTTCGAGCAGCAGCCGCTGCTGGGGATCCATCGCGGCCGCTTCGCGCGGGGAGATGTTGAAGAACTCGGCGTCGAACTCATCCGGCCGCCACGAGGTCAGAAAACCCCCGTCTCGGCTGCAGATGGTGCCCGGCACGGTGTGGTCTCCTGCGTAGAAGGTGTCGGCGTCCCAACGCTCGGCGGGCATCCCCGCCACGCCGTTGCCCCCCTGTTCGAGAAATTGCCAGTACTGCGCCGGACCGTGCACCCCACCGGGTAACCGGCAGCCCATCCCCACCACGGCGATCGGCTCGGTGTCACCTTGTTCGGCGATCTCCAGACGCGCAGTCAAATCGTCGATCTTGCGCAATGCCTCGGTGATGATCGCCCGACGATCCGGCGGTGCAGTCATCAACCTTTACCCAGCCTTTCGAGGATTTCTTCGAGCGATTCGTCTTCCGCGAGCCTCGTCAGAAGACGTCATGCGGGAGGGGGCCCAGTGCGACCAGTTCCACGCGCCGGTGACGTTGCACGCACGCGAAGCGGCCGACATTGCCGGCGAGATCGGAGCGCTACGGAGGACCGAATTACTGCCACGGACTAGCGCCCCCTTCTTGTCAAACCTTGTGCACGCCCCCAAACCTGAGGTTGCCGCTCCGTGGGGAGACGTTACGCGGGGCGGTCCAATCGCGCGAACTCGTCCTGCCGGTAACGCTCAACACACGCCGCCCGGCGGACCTTGCCGCTCGTGGTGATCGGAATCGAGCCCTGCGGCACCAAAACGAGGTCGACGACTCGTACGCCGTGCGCTCTCGAGACAGCCGACGTGACCTTGCGTCTCACAGAGTCAAGCCTTTCCCTGGCTTCCTCGGCGGAGGCGCCGCGCTTTTTGAGCTCGACGATCGCGACCAATTCCTCGCTCCGGTTACGGGGCACGGAGACGGCTACCGCCCGGCCGCCGGTGATTTCCTGAATCGTGGCCTCGATGTCATCGGGGTAGTGGTTACGCCCGTCGACAATCAACATGTCTTTGATGCGACCGACGATGAACAGCTCGCCCTCGGAGATGACACCCAAGTCCCCGGTCCGGAGCCACGGTCCCTGCGGCGTGCCCTGGGATGCATCGACGAGGCGTCCACCGAAGGTCCGCTCGGTCAGTTGCGGGTTTCGCCAATAGCCGTTGGCCACGTTGTCGCCGTGCAGCCAGACTTCTCCAACCCGGCCGGCTGGATTCTCGGTGCGAGTGTCACGGTCGACGATTCGCACGGTGCAGGAGCGCGGTGTGCCCTGACCGACCAGCTCAGAGCCGGCCTCGTTGTCGCAGCGCTTGGCGTGGCCGGCAGAGAGCTTCTCGTAATCGAAACGGGCGATTGTCGGAGGATACCCCGGCGCCTTCGACGACACGTACAACGTCGCCTCCGCCAAACCGTAGGACGGCAGCAAGGCGGCCTTCGGGAAGTTGAAGGGGACGAACCGGTCGAAAAAGCGCCTGATCGTCCCCGCGTGGATGCGTTCGCTGCCGCTGATGATGCCGTACACATCCCCCAGGTCCAGACCGGCCATATCTTCGTCGGATGTCCGCCGCGCAGCCAATTCGAAAGCAAAATTCGGTGCAGCTGAAAAGGACCGGGTGTTGGTGGCCAGCGCCTGCATATACCGCGCGGGTCTCTGCAGAAACGCCATGGGGCTCATCACCATCGCACCATGTGCTCCCCATGTCGGGGCATAGATGCCCAGGAGGAGGCCCATGTCGTGATAGAACGGCAACCACGTCACCGGAGTTACGCCAGGCGGCGCACTATAACCTTCAGGATCTTCGAAGTAGTCGCAGAACACCTGCCGAAGATTGGCGACGACGTTCTTGTGCGTCACGACGACACCGGCCGGACTGCGAGTCGAGCCGGAGGTGTACTGCAGCAGGGCCGGCCTATCGAGCGGTACGTCGGTGGATTGGAAAGCGGGCGGCGTATCGAGGTCGAGAGCGTCGATCTCGATCACGGCCGGCGGGCCGCCGGGGAGCGCTCGAGCGCACGACACGACCTCATCGGTGGCCGCTGATGTCGTGAGAATGGCGACCGGCGAACTGTCCCGGAGGGCTGCGGAAACTCGTTCGTCGTGGGCGCCGCCCTGCGGCACCGAGAGCGGAACCGCGATCAAGCCAGCTTCAAACGCACCAAAGAATCCGACGATGTATTCGAGGCCCTGAGGAGCACAGATTGCGACGCGATCACCCGGCGATCCACAGCGCCGCAATTCCGCGGCAACGACGAGCGCCCGCAGGTAGACCTGCGACCACGTCAACGTCTCCGCATAACCAGCCGGGTCGATGTCGTAGTCGAAAAAGGTGAAAGCGCTGTCATCCGGAAGATTCCGGGCGTTCCAGCGCAAAGCGTCGGGGATCGACGAATGTCTCGACGGCACAGGCAACCTCCCCTATAGTCCCCGCTTTTCGGCTGCTAACTCCCGGTTAGCGATCACAACTCAGGGAGGTTAGCACGGGGTGTCCGAATTTTTGGACGAACGCCCGACAATCGGGTGCGATAAGGGCCCGTTGGGCTCGAACCCAAGGGCATTACATCACACCCGGATTGCACCGGTCGTGTACAAGGCACCATTGCCCAGGTCACCGGCTCCTGGCACCGGCAGTCAAAGAGCATACGCCGTATCTGCCACCACGCTCACCGATGCACGGCTGACCGTGCACGGCTTCCGAATCCCTACCAAATCCATTGCGATCGTCCGATTCGCCGGATAGATTGCAGGAACTATGTATCCGGACGACAGTCACAAAGACCTCGCCACGGTCCTTTCCTACATGGCTGGGCGCACGCTCAGCAAGGAGGAAATCTGGAAGGCGATGGGTCTCCCGCGATCGACGTATTACGACCAGCTGGAGAAGGGAACACTTATCACTGCGGACAACCTTCGGAGGGCCGCGGCGAATCTCGGTATCAACCGAGCTGAGCTGCTGACCCGCTACCGGCTGATCGACCCTGAAGAGGTCGCGAAGCTGGCCGAAGAGATAGCAGGGCTGCGCCACCCTTTGCCATCCCCCCCGTCACGGACGGGGGTGCTCACAAGAACGACGGTAACGATTCCGGGCAGGCGGGCCACGGTTTCCCGGCTACGGCCGCGCCTTGACGCGCCACCGCTCTGACGGCACGGGACATCAGAGCGTCGGTCGACCCTTAGCTGATTGAGGTATCCAGAGGCGCCCGTGGCTTTGACCTTCCTGATCGTCCTGACCCTCGCATCCATCTCCTGGAGTCTATGGATTCGACGGGTCACCTGGCACTGCCGCTGGGAGGTGGCCGCCACCCTGAACATTGCGTTGCAGGGCTGCGCGGTCGCGTTGATGTCACCGACCGCCTCCGCAACTCTCGGCGTCGCCCTGCACCGCTTGACGGGCAAGTGGAACCTCGAGGACTACGTGGGGCACGACTGCTACATCGTGGCGGCGTCGGCGATCGTCTACAACGCGCTCGGCCGGCTGGCCGATGACAGTGCGATTCAAAAAGCGTTCAAACAATACGTCGAGCGGCCCGCAACGTTGTGCATCCCGTTGCTGCTGGCCACCTTCTCGCTGGGCAACGGTGCGAAGATCTACCGAGCCGACTTCTTCACCGTGCCCACCGACTTCTGGCTGGCCTTCTACTGGCTGCTGCTCTGCGCTACGCTTACCTACCTGCTCGGATATGGCATCCGCGCGCTGCTTGTACTCCGGAAGGATCCACGATCAAGGCGCATTGCGAATGTGTATCTGCTGTCGTCGGCCAGCGGGATCGCCGCTTGCCTGGTCCGAGTCACCACCGCGCTCATTCCTCCGTTGCAACGGATCGAGGGCGGCAGCTTGGTGTGGCTTTTCGCTTGCCTGTGCGGCGCCGGCTTCGCGCTTGCCGCGGCACATTCGTGGCGGCAGAAGGTCAAGTGGTTTCAGCGGCCCACGGCGCGCGTGTAGTGGCGGAGACGTATATGCTCGGCTGGCTCGCCCCGAAAACCTCGTCATGGTCGAATGTTTCAAATAGTGAGGTGCCTTTTGCTGATGTTTTGCTGATTCAGGCACCGGCGGACACTGGGCGGCATAGCATTGCTGACCAGACGTTCGCGATCTGCAGGTGAGTCGTGCTGCACGGGGGGCTCGAAGGCGCCGGCCGCAAGTTAATAGACATGGTTAAGGAGGAAAACGCATGTCGTTTGTAGTCGCCGATCCCAATGCGTTGGCATCGGCATCGGGAAGTATGTTGAATATCGGCTTCGGGATGGCCTCGAGTAGTTCGGCGGCGGCCGCTCCGACAACGGGAGTGGTGCCCGCGGCCGTCGACCCGGTATCGGGTCTGACCGCGGCACGGTTCGCGGCGCACGGATCGCTGTTTCAGGCGATCAGCGCGCAGGCCGCGCTGATTCACGACCAGCTGGTGGCCACCCTGGGCAACAACGCCGCCGGCTATGCAGCAACCGAGGCCGCCAACAACCTCGCTATCGGCTAACGGGTGTGCCGGTGAGTATTGCTGCCTGGCCACCGGAGCTCATCTCCGGGATGATGTACACCGGTCCGGGCTCGGGGCCGATGCTGGCGGCGGCGACCGCTTGGCAGTCGCTGGCTGCCGAATTGAACTCCTCTGCGACCGCGTTTCAGTCGGCCTTATCGTCGCTGACAAGCGGGTGGCAGGGGCCGTCGTCGACGACAATGGCGAGCGCGGCCGAGCCCTATGTGTCGTGGATGGGTAACACCGCGGCCGGGGCTCAGCAGGCCGGCGCCCAAGCCGGCGCAGCGGCAGGGGCGTTCGAGTCGGCGTTCGGGGCTACCGTGCCGCCGCCGCTGATCGAGGCGAACCGGGCGCTGTTGATGGCGTTGATCGCGACGAACTTCTTCGGTCAGAACAGTCCGGCGATCGCGGCTACCGAGGCCGAGTACGCCGAGTTCTGGGCTCAAGACGTCGGGATGATGAACAGCTACGCGCTTGCTTCACAGCAGGTCACGTCGGGACTGCAGTCGTTCAGCGCGGCACCCACGGTGGCCAATGCGTCGACGGGAACGCAGTCGCTGGCCAGTGCCGCGGCGGCCACTCCCGCCGATGCAAGTTCATGGTCGACGCTGTTCACAGCACTTGAGACTGCGCTGAGCTCGCTGGTGCAGCCGACGACTTACACCACGGCTGGGCTTACCGCCCTAGAGCAATCATTTTCTGGCATTGGCGCTGATCTGACCGCGGCATTGGGCATCACGGCGGTGACCGGGGATCCCTTGGCCGCGCTGGTACCGGGAGATCTGATTCCGCTTCAGGCTGCCTACTACATGCTGATGATGGGCAGCATGCCTGCACGCATGTTCATGAGTATGGGCCAGTCTGCGGCGAATGCAGGCGGGGCGTCCCTTGCCAACGGTAGTCAGTCCCTCCTTGCCAGCGTCGGCCAGCTCGTCGACGGCAAGATGCAGGCAGTCGTGGGCGGGGTGTCCGGTCAGCTGCGGTCGTGGGGGTCGGCGGTCAGCGCGCAGCTGGCCCACTCGGCCTCGGTCGGCGGGAAACTGTCGGTGCCGCAGAACTGGTCGGCGGCTGCGACGGCAATGACCCGCGCGGCTCCGGTGTTGCCCGCAACCACCGTCGCCTCCCCCAGCGTGGCGGCGCCGTCGGCGGGTATGCCCGGCGGTCCGTTCAGTCAGGCGCTGATGGGGGCGTTGAGCGGGCGTGGTCTCAGCACCGTGGCCGGTAAGGCGCCCAAGGTGGTACCCCGCTCACCGGCCGGCGGCTGACGCAGCATCACATATCTGCACGACAACCCAACCCGGACAGACATCACCCCTAGATAAGGAGAGCACGTAAATGCCTATTCGTTTTATGACTGACCCGAATGCCATGCGTTCGATGGCGGGTCGTTTTGATGTGCACGCCCAAACCGTGGAAGACGAGGCCCGCAAGATGTGGGCGTCCTCGGTCAACATCGCCGGTGCCGGCTGGAGCGGCACCGCCCAGATGAGCTCCTACGACACCATGGGCCAAATGAACCAGGCGTTCCGCAACATCGTCAACATGCTGCACGGCGTACGCGACGGACTGATCCGCGACGCCAACAACTACGAACAGCAAGAACAGGCCAGCCAGTCCCTGCTGCGCAGCTGACCACCTTAGACCTAATCCGAAAGGACACCACCTATGAGCATCAACTACCAATTCGGTGACGTCGACGCCCACGGCGCCACCATCCGCGCCCAAGCCGCCTCCCTAGAAGCCGAACACCAAGCCATCGTGCGCGACGTGCTGGCCGCCGGCGACTTCTGGGGCGGCGCAGGCTCAGTGGCCTGCCAAGAATTCATCACCCAACTAGGCCGCAACTTCCAGGTCATCTACGAACAAGCCAACTCTCATGGCTCCAAAGTCCAAACCGCCGGCTCCAACATGAACAGCACCGACAACGCCGTCGGCTCCAGCTGGGCCTGATCCCTGTAAGTCGAGGTGTCAGCCTCGGCACCGCGAGGAGAATTTGTTTTCGACGTCGTTGACCAGGTCCGCCAAGTGGTCGGTGAGATAAAAGTGGTGACCAGGGGCGGTGAACACCCGGGCGCTGAATTCTGAGGTGGTGCGCTCCGACCACGGCGCCACCTTCTCGTCAGTGGCGACTTCGTCGTCGTCGCCGTAGAAAGCGAAGATCGGGCAGGACACTGTCGCCTCGGGCGGGCAATCGTACTTCGAGATGGCCTTGAGACCGCGCAGCGTGGGTAAGATCTTCGCCGCGAACTCCTCGTTCTCCAGGAAATCCGGGTTCACCCCGGTGAATTCGCTGACAGCGCTGAGCAGGCCGAGATCCGATTCCGGGATGTAGTCGTACCCGACCCGGCCAGGTGCAGCGCACGCCGATACGAACAGCGCGGCAATCGGGTTTGCTTGGCCTTCGAACCGGCGTGCCACCTCGAAAGCCAGCAGCCCGCCCATGCTGTGGCCGAACAACGCCACCTGTGCACCGACGTCGTCCTGGGACGACAGCATCCGCCACACCCGATCGGCGAGATCGGGAATGCTGGTGAACGACCCCAGATCATGGGTGCCACCCCGGCCCGGATATTGAATCGCTATGCATTTGATGTCGGTGGAAAAGGCTTTGGCGAACGGCGCGTAAAACTGGGCCGATCCGCCGGCATGCGGGAAGATGTAGAGCTTTGGCGGGCCTGAGGTCACGCCGACACATTACCGTCGAAGACATCGCTTACACCAAAACGCTGGACTCGGCGCAGTTCTGGCGTCACACCCGTGGCAGCGTCGGTCAGCTTGACGCGACCTCGAGTATCTGTTGAGCCGCCAAGGCCGGAGTCAGCTGCCCGTCCAAAACCTGGCGCTCCACCCCGGCGCGGATCTTGCGCACCGCGGGGCTGGACAACACCCGGTCGAGCACCGTGTCGCGGACCAGCTGCCAGGTCCATTCGACTTGCTGGGCCCGGCGGCGCGCCTCGAATTCGCCGGCCTCGCTCAGCACCCGGCGATGCCGCTCGATGGTGTCCCACAGCTTGGTCAAACCGGTTCCTTGCAGCGCGCTCATGGTCAGCACCGGCGGACGCCAGAGGGTGTCGCGCGGGTTGATCAGCCGGATTGCCATCGAAAGCTCCCGTGCGCTTGCGCGGGCTTCGCCGATGTGGACACCGTCGGCCTTATTGACCGCCACGATGTCGGCCAGCTCGAGCACTCCTTTCTTGATGCCCTGCAACTGATCACCGCCGCGCGCCAGGGTCAGGAAGACAAAAGTGTCCACCATGTTGGCCACCGCCACCTCGGATTGTCCGACGCCAACCGTCTCGACCAGGATCACGTCGAAACCCCCGGCCTCCAGCAGCACGATGGTCTCCCGGGTCACCTTGGTGACGCCCCCAAGAGTTCCCGATGTCGGCGAGGGGCGGATGTAGGCGTCCGGATGGGTCGCCAGTCGGGACATCCGGGTCTTGTCGCCGAGGATCGAACCCCCCGTCCGCGTCGACGACGGATCCACCGCAAGCACCGCCACCCGGTGGCCCTGTTCGATCAGGCTCATCCCGAGCGCCTCGATCGCCGTCGACTTGCCCACCCCGGGCACGCCCGTTATGCCGACGCGATGGGCGTTCCCCGCGTGCGGCGTCAGCGCCAGCAGCAGCTGCTGTGCTTGCTCGCGATGATCGCCCCGGGTGGACTCGACCAATGTGATCGCTCTCGGCAGCGCCGCCCGGTCGCCGCGGCGAACAGCCGCTGCCAGCTGTTCGGCGGTGCCGTCTGGCGCAGCGGTCATCGGTTCGGCGGGTCAAGCGAACGCGCTGTAGGTAACGCCACCGCGAGAAACCAGGCGCTACTTCGCGGCGGCGTTACGC
This sequence comes from uncultured Actinomycetota bacterium, assembly GCA_963795995.1. GTDB lineage: Bacteria > Actinomycetota > Actinomycetes > Mycobacteriales > Mycobacteriaceae > Mycobacterium. The sequence continues at coordinate 1,171,712 of CAWCJY010000010.1, read as the reverse complement.
TCGCGGCCGGGATGGGCCGGCGGACCGGGTCACTGGTCAAGGCGGTAGCCCAACCGCTCGGCGAGCTTGTGCAGCAGGCCGATCGCGGCGTCGGCAATCACCGTTCCGGGCGGGAAGATGGCAGCGGCGCCGGCGGCATAGAGCTTCTCGTAGTCGTCGGGTGGGATGACGCCGCCGACCACGATGATGATGTCCGAGCGGTTCACCTCAGCCAGCGCGTCTCGCAGCGCGGGAACCAGCGTCAAATGCCCAGCGGCCAACGAGGACACACCGATGACGTGCACATCGTTGTCGGCGGCCTGACGGGCCACCTCTTCCGGTGTGGAGAACAGCGAGCCGACGTCGACGTCGAACCCGATGTCGGCGAACGCTGTTGCGATCACCTTCTGACCGCGGTCGTGCCCGTCCTGGCCCATTTTGGCGACGAGGATTCTGGGCCGGCGCCCATCCGCCTCGGCGAACTGTTCCACGAGCTCGATGGCGTTGGAAAGCTGCGAAATTTCCCCACCTCCTCCGGCTTCATCGCGGTATACCCCGGCGATCGTGCGGATTTCGGCAAGGTGGCGGCCGTAGACTTTCTCCAGCGCATCGGAGATCTCCCCGACGGTGGCTTTGGCCCGGGCGGCGTCGATGGCCAGCGCCAGCAGGTTGTTGCCCACCCCATCCGGACCGGTACGGCCCTGAGCGCCCGCGGCACGACTCAGCTCTGCCAAGGCGGCGTCGACAGCTGACTGGTCGCGGCTGGCCCGCAGCTCCTTCAGTTTCGCCAGCTGCTCGGCACGCACCCGGCTGTTCTCGACCTTGAGCACCTCGATTTGGTGGTCCTCGTCGACCCGATATTTGTTCACCCCGATGACGGGCTGGCGCCCGGAGTCGATGCGGGCCTGAGTGCGTGCAGCGGCTTCTTCGATGCGCAGCTTGGGGATACCATCGCTGATGGCCTGCGCCATGCCGCCGTGTTCGGCTACCTCGGTGAGATGCAACCGCGCCGTCTGCGCCAGCTGATGGGTCAGCCACTCCACATAGTAAGAACCGCCCCACGGATCGATCGGTCTGGTCGTTCCGGACTCCTGCTGCAGCAGCAACTGGGTGTTGCGCGCGATGCGAGCAGAGAAGTCGGTGGGCAGTGCCAACGCCTCGTCGAGCGCGTTGGTGTGCAGTGATTGAGTGTGGCCCTGGGTGGCGGCCATCGCCTCGATGCAGGTGCGGGCGACGTTGTTGAAGGCGTCCTGGGCGGTCAGCGACCAGCCTGACGTTTGTGAATGTGCCCGCAGCGACGGCGATTTCGGGTTCTGCGGACTGAACTGGCCGACCAGCTCGTTCCATAGCAGCCGCCCGGCGCGCAGCTTGGCCACCTCCATGAAGAAGTTCATCCCGATGCCCCAGAAGAACGACAGCCGAGGTGCGAACTGGTCGATGCTCAAGCCGGCGTCCAGCCCCGCCTTGATGTAGTCCACGCCGTCGGCCAGCGTGTACGCAAGCTCCAAATCCGCTGTGGCACCCGCTTCTTGGATGTGATAGCCGGAAATGGAGATCGAGTTGAACCTGGGCATCCTGGCGCTGGTGTAGCCGAAAATGTCGGAGATGATTCGCATCGACGGCTTGGGCGGATAGATGTAGGTGTTGCGCACCATGAACTCTTTGAGGATGTCGTTCTGGATGGTCCCGTTGAGCTTCTCCGGCGGCACCCCCTGCTCCTCGGCGGCTACCACGAACAACGCCAGGATCGGCAGCACAGCGCCGTTCATCGTCATCGACACGCTGACCGCCGACAGGTCGATGTGGTCGAACAGCTGGCGCATGTCGAGGATGGAATCAATTGCCACACCGGCCATCCCGACATCGCCCTGGACCCGCGGATGGTCGGAGTCGTAGCCCCGGTGGGTGGCCAGATCGAACGCCACCGACAGACCTTTCTGGCCGCCGGCAAGGTTGCGGCGGTAGAACGCATTGGACTCCGCGGCGGTGGAGAATCCGGCGTATTGGCGGATGGTCCAGGGCTGGTTGACATACATCGTCGGGTAGGGACCGCGCACAAACGGCGACTCGCCGGGAAAGCTGTCGAGCGGGTAGCCGTCCGCGACGGCGGCGTCACGGTCGGCGGCGACGAAGACCGGTTTGACGGTGATACCTTCTGGTGTCTGCCATTTCATTTGGTCGGCCGGGTAGCCGTGCGCTGACGCCGCGGCGGCGAGGTGCTTCTCGACCGCGGCGGGAGTGACCGCGCCGGCCGTAAGCTCCCCATGCAGTGGGACATCGGCGAAACAGGGCACAACCGGCCGGGTCTCCGGAGCCGGTTGGCCGGCGACTTCATCGACGGTCATCGTGACTAGGCCCCCAATCGGGTGAGCAAATGCGACAGCGCTTGAACCGCATTGATCTTGGCGGTCCAGTACTCGTCGGGCAGGCCGTCTTCGGCGTTGCCCAGCGCCTGTTTCGGTCCGGCCAAGTACACCCTGGAAATCCCGGCACTGCGTGCCGCTTCGACCACGGCGACGGCTTCGTCGTGATAGCGGCGATCACTACCGCAGATCACCGCGACCTCGGGCGAACCGGCCGCCGTCACGGCTTGCGCAACTTCCCCAGCGTTCACCGTGCCGGGATTGATTGCTTCGACACCGCCCGACGCCAGCAGGTTGGCGGCAAACGTCGCTCGCGTGTTGTGTTCGGCCACCGGCCCCAGCGGCAGCAGCAAGACGGTGGGCCGCTGCCCCGTTCGCTCCAGGTAAGCATCCGAGCGGTCCCGCAGCGCCTCGAAGTCGGCCGGGTAGCGGCGGATCGTTGGCGTCGAATCGCTGGGCGGTAGCGGCTCTTCCGCGATATTCGGGTACTCGCTGACGCCAGTGAGAGGGGTGCGGCGGTGCGCGATGTCGTCGGCCCGGCGGGCGGCGACCTGCGTGATCTGGTCCCGTACGTGATCATCGGCCTCAGCGAAGCCGCCGCGTTCTTCGATGTCCTGCAAATGCTGCCACGCCTGCTGGGCCAGCTGCTCGGTGAGGTCTTCGACGTACCAGGAGCCGCCGGCCGCGTCGAGCACCCGACCGACGTGCGATTCCTCGAGCAGCAACAGTTGGGTGTTGCGGGCGATGCGTCGTGCGAAGCTGGTTGCGATGCCCGGAAAGCCGTCCGGGATCGCCACGTCGAACGGCAGCACCAGCACGGTGTCGGCGCCACCGACACCGGCACCGAACGCGGCCAGCGTGGTGCGCAACATGTTCACCCACGGATCGCGCTGAGCCATCATCACCAGCGAGGTCTCGGCATGCAGGACGGCCCCGCCAGCATCCGGTTGGCCCACCACCTCGGCGACCCGCGCCCACAGTTGCCGCGCCGCCCGCATCTTGGCGATCGTCATGAACTGGTCGTCGTCAGCCGCAAGCCGAAAACTGATCTGCCGCAACGCATCTTTGGTCGATAGGCCGAACTCGATCAGTCTCCGCAGGTAAGCAACCCCGGCCGCGACGCTGCCGCCTAGCTCCCAGGCCGCGTTGGCGCCCAAGTCGTGGAAGGCCGGGCCGTCGATGGTGATCGACCGGACGCCGTCGCCCTCGGCCGCGCGGGCCGCCACGGCGAGCACCTCCTCGATCGGAGGTGCGTTGCGAGCGCTCAGCGGCGCGGTCAGTGGGTCGGCGCCCAGGTCGATCGACAAACCCTTTCGCCGCTCTGGGTCCAGCTCGGCGATCAGCGCCAGCATGCCGTACGCCGTGGCGGTGTAGTCGGCTGCGGCGTCAAGGACGATCGGCACCAGTTCCAGGTAGACACCGGAAAGCAGCCGGTCAAGCTGAGACGGCGCGATCCCGAACTGGCCGACGCGCAGCACCAGAGCGCTGACGCCGTCGTTCAGTGCGGCCAACACCGAAGCATTGGCCTCGGCGCCGTCCTGACCGTCACGAGCGTTGAGCGGAAACGCTTCGGCGACTTTCCAGCCCGAGTTGACGTCGCGCGTCGGGTCGGCCCCGCGCACATAGGGCCATTGCCCAGGCAGTGGCGGTTCTGGTTGCGCGTCCAAAGCGGTATAAAGCGCGCGTATCGGGAAGCCTTCGTAAGTCTCGGTTTCCAGTAGACGCTCCGGTACGTCGCCGATCTCGGCCTGGTCGCACCGCAAACTTTTGGCCAGCATGCCGGCCACTGCCGAACGCCAGCGTGCGTGAGCCTGCGCCAGGTCGGCGGACACATCGACTGGCACCGGCGGCTCCTTTGTCGCAGTGTGGTGAGCTGGCTAGACCAGGCTAATTGATGGCCGGCGGCGTCACGAACCATCCCGCACCGATCGGGATAAGCCACGTGTGCGCGGCGGAATGTTCGTCAACGGCCGTTAGCCTGGAAGCCGTGACGGCGCGCACCTTGAGCAGGCTCGCCCATAGGGTGCGCGCTGTCGGTGCGACGATGGTGGCGACCGCGCGTCAACTGCCCCGGCGGCGGGTCGTGCTGACTGCGGTGACGATCAGTGCGTTCGTTGCTCTGGCGTTGCTGGTTCCGCTTCCCACCGCGGTGCATATGCGCGACTGGGCGAAATCTGTTGGTCCCTGGTTTCCTGCTGCCTTCTTGATCGCGCATATCGCGGTCACCGTGCTGCCCTTTCCGCGCACCGCATTCACGCTGGCCGCCGGACTGTTGTTCGGTCCGGCACTCGGAGTAGGCCTCGCGGTGGCGGCCAGCACCGCTAGCGCAGTCATCGCTTTCGCGGTGGTGCGCGTAGCCGGGTGGCGACTAAGTCGGTTCGTCCGCCACCGCGCCGTCGACACGGTCGACGATCGGCTGCGAGACCGCGGTTGGCCGACGGTGTTGTCGTTGCGATTGATTCCGGCCGTGCCATTTTCGGTGCTGAACTACGCCGCCGGCGCCTCGGCCGTGCGGGTGGTGCCGTACACACTGGCCACGTTTGCGGGCCTGAGCCCCGGGACCGCCGCCGTGGTCATCCTCGGCGACGCGCTCACCGGGCACATCAGCCCGCTGCTGGGCGTGGTGTCACTGTGTACCGGTGCCTTTGGCATGGCGGTGCTCGGCTACGAGATCCGTCATCACCGCCGTGGGCGGTCGGCCGCCGGGGACGACGTCGCCGAGCCGGTTGCCTGCCGGGTGAGCTGACTGCGCTGTTGGCGCGGCCTGCTACCGGCCGCCAAAACCGCCCGAGTTGCCGCCGGAGCCGCCGTGGTTGGCGCCGGAGTTGCCACCGAAGCCACCCGAGTTGCCGCCGAAACCACCGTGGTTGGCGCCGGAGCCGCCCGAGTTGCCACCAGAGCCACCCGATTGGCCGCCGGAGCCGCCGGAGTTGCCACCGAAGCCACCCGAGTTGCCACCAAAGCCACCGGAGTTGGCGCCGGATCCACCCGACTGGCCACCGGAGCCGCCGGAGTTGCCGCCGAACCCGCCGGTACCGGTGCCACCCAGTCCCGGACTGCTGGTGGTCCCCCGGCCGCCGGGTGACAGTCCACTGCCACCGCGGTTAGCGCCACCCGACGGTGACGGGGCCTGCTGGGCCGGTGGGCTGAAGATGGGCGCGGGCGTGTATGGATGCACCGGCGCTATCGGCATGATGATCGGCACGGGAATGCGCACCGGAACCACCGGCACGGGAGCAGCGGGCAGCGGAGCCGGAGCAGCCGGCAGCGGAGCCGGAGCAGCGGGCAGCGGAGCCGGAGCAGCGGGCAGCGGAGCCGGAGCAGCAGGAGCGGGCACCACGGCCTCCGGTGCCGGAGCGGCAGGCGCAGGAGCCTCCGGAGCAGGCACCGCCGCGGGCACCACAGCTTGTGGCGGCGCGGCGCTCACCGGCGCCGCAGCCTCCGGAGCGGGCGCCTCGGGAGCCGGCACGGCCTGGACCCCCGGCGCGGGCTGCGGCACAATCTGCGGAGCCGGGGCAGCCGGCGGTTGAACCGCGGCATTCGGCGTAGGCACAGGCAGCTGCTTGGCGGGCGTCACCAGCCGTCCGCTCGGATTCGGCTGCTGGCTGGCGGTGGGATGGACGCTGACGGCCAGCGAGACTGCTAGCGCAACAGCCCCGAAGACGAACATCATCATCACGCTGAGCGCCACCAGGAACGGCTTGCGCCCCGGCCCGGTCTGGTCTGCGGACTGTGCATCTGCGGTGGTGAAAGCCTCCTCGTCGGCCGACACCTGGCTGTATGCCAGGGACGCGTCGACGAAGTGGCCGTCGGCGTAATCGAAGGCTGCGCCGTGAGCGCCCGCGTACGGGTCGACCACCTGGGTTGTCGTCCACTCCAGATCAGGATCCTGTGCATAAGCGATCGCGATGGTCGAGGAGGTGAACAACGGCGCATTCGCCGACGCCAATGCCGCCCCGCGGGCCAGCGCCGACTCCGGCTCCTCCGCTGCACTCACCGGTAATAGGGTTGCCGTCTCCAGTCGCGGCTTGACCGCGGTGACGTCCACGCCGCAGCCGACGACAAACAACCCGTCCGGCGGGAAGTGCAGCGCCGTCAGGGCTGTCACCATTTCGACCGGCGTATCGGCGCTGCGCATCGGCTGCCGCTGCACACCGACAATCGACCCGTCAGCGGAGTCGACGACAGCCAACGTCGCGGTGTCCGGTTCGAGGAAGAGCAACCCGGTTCGGGCGTAACCCACCGCGCTTCCGACGGACTGGGCCAGCGCCGCGGCCGCCATGAACGACGACACCAACATGACGTTCTCGACTTTATGGGCGGCCAGCGCATCGCGCAGCGCGGCAGCCTGGACCGGATCCGTCCAGGTGACCCCGGTTGAGGCGAGGTGGTACTGCCCGTCGGCCGCACCTTCTCGTGTGCCCAGGATGGCGGCGACGGTCTGCTCGGCCGCCGCGCGTGCGGTGACCGGGCTGTCGACCGACTGCAGCTCGAGACCTTCTTCGTCGACGGTCGCCCCGTCGGCGTCTTCTCCTTCGACCAGCACCAGGCGAACTCTCGTCGGTGCCATTGATACACCAAGGACGATGTCCACGGCTCCTCCAGCGGAAGTAAGCCCGGCAGTGCCGCCACGCCGGTACAACATAGAACGGCTAACTACTAGGTTAGCTAAGGTGTCAAGAGTTTGACCGCTTCGAGGGGCATTCACATGCAATGCCTAAGTTGCCAGGTTGCCGGCGCAGAACGTCCCTGGACCTGCCAGTCAATCGACGCTGCCGACCAGCTCGCGAGCTTCGTCCTCGGTTTCCACCGACGGGCCGGAACCGGGCAATCGCCTTCCGGCGACTTCGGGCATGAACAACAACGTGACCGCACCGACTACGCCCGCGACGATCAGCATGTAAGCCGGCACCATCACATTGCCGGTGGCAGTGATCAGCGATTGAGCGATCACCGGGATGGTGCCGCCGAAGGCCGATATCGAGATGTTGTAGGCGATGGCCAGCGATCCGTAGCGCACGCCGGTAGGGAACAGAGCGGGCAGCGCAGAGGGCGAAGTGCTGTCGAAGCAAAGTTCCATCAACCCGATCAGCAGCACACCGATGAAGATCATCGGAAGACTGCCGCCGCGGATGAACAGAAAAGCCGGGATGGCCGTCACGATGAGCAGCCCGCAGCCCGTCCACATAATCGGCTTGACACCGATGCGGTCGGACAGTTTCGCGACGAAGATCAGCACGGCCATCAAAATCGTCAGCGTCGCGGTGATCATCGCCAGACCGGCGGTCTGGCTGATTCGCACGATGACCTTGAGATACGCGGGCAGATATCCGGTGATCATGAAGTCGGCGGAATTGGCGGTGACAACGAGCGCTGCGCAGATCAGCATGGGCCGCCACTGCTCCACCACCGTGCGCCGCAACTGCCCCTTGTCTGGTTGGCCCGATTCTTCGGCGTCGCGGCGTGAGCTTTCGAAGGCGGGTGATTCCTGCAGCCGCAGCCGCATGTAAAGCGCGATCAAGCCGAGCGGCGCGCTCAACAGCAGCGGAATCCGCCAGCCCCACGTCAGCATGTCGCGGCTGGACAGCATGCTCTGCAGTGCGGTCACCATTATCCCGGCGAACACGAACCCGACGAGGTTCCCCAACGGGAGGAAGCCGACCACCATGCCGCGTTTGCGGTCCGGAGCCAGCTCAACGACATAGGTCATCGCGCCGGCATACTCACCGCCGGTCGACAGCCCCTGGAAGACCCGGGCGACAACGAGCAGGATCGGTGCCCAGATTCCGATGGTGTGGTAACCGGGCAGCAGGCCGGTGGTGGTCGTGCCCACCGTCATCAGCACGATGGTGATCATCAGCACCCGCTTGCGTCCGATCCGGTCTCCGAGCGGACCGAAGATGAAACCGCCCAGCGGCCGCACCAGATAGGCCGCGGCCAGCGTGCCGAAGGTGGCGATCAGGTGGACCGCGCTGACGCTGTTTCCGGGATAGAAGACCTGCGCGATCGTGGTGGCGATATAGCCGTAGACCCCGAAGTCGTACCACTCCATGAAATTCCCGATGGCGGTGCCCTCGATTGAGCGTCGCATCGTTTTGCGGTCGGTGACCCGAATATCGGACCGCTGCCATTTCCGACGAGATGTCGTAGTCATCGACCGCTGCGTACCCTTTTGCAACCGCTTGGTCGACATATTCGAAAAGACGCGTCTAGTTCAGTTCTGCGGGACGGCCAGGTCGGGACAGAGCACCTGGTAGCCGATGCTGGGTGAAATCCACTCGCGCCATTCGTGGTGGCTGATGTTGGAGGTGAGTTTCGAGCAGAGAGCCGCCAGCGTGGCATCGACGGGGGTGGGCCACAACCGAACAGTGGCATCGTCGCCGGCGGAAGCCACGGTGTGCCCGCCGGGGCGGTATGCGACAGTGTCAACAGCGCCGGTGTGCCCGATCAGAGGCTGGCCCAGCGGGCCCGCGTGGGCCGGGGCGCTCACATCCCAAAACCGCACGTTATGATCGGCGCTGCCGGAGGCCAAAGTGTCCCCTCTGGGGCTGAACGCGACGTCGTACACCGCGCCGAGCACGAGCAAGGGCCGACCGAGCGGTCGCGGGTTGGTCAGGTCGCTGAGGTCCCACAACCGCACGGTGGCATCGTTGCCGCCCGAGGCCAGGGTATGCCCGTCCGGGCTTAACGACACACTGTAGACCGTGCTGGTATGGCCCTGTAGCGGATCGCCCAGCGCTACGGGATGCGCCCGATCGGTGAGGTTCCACAACCGCACGGTGTTATCGACGCTGCCAGAGACCAGGGTGTGGCCGTCGCGGCTGAATTCCATACTCCATACGGGCCCTTTGTGGCCCCGCAATAACTGCGGCGGTGCCGGATGCAGCCGATCAGTGACGTCCCACAACCGCACGGTGTGGTCGTCGCCAGAGGCCAGCGTGTGCCCGTCGGGGCTGAACGCGAGACTGTACACCGTGCCGTCGTGGCCCCCCAGCGGCTGGCCCATGGGTGTCGGGTGCGCCGGGTCAGTGAGATCCCATAACCGCACGGTGTGATCGGCGCCGGCGAAGGCCAGCGTGTGACCGTCGGGGCTGAACTTGACGTCATAGACTTTGTCGCCGCCCGGCAAGGGCTGGCCCAGCGGTGTGGGGTGTACTGAGTCGGTGAGGTTCCACAACCGCACGGTGAAATCGTTGCTGGCCGAAGCCAAAATCTTCCCGTCCGGGCTGAACGCCACCCTCTCCACAAGCTTGGTGTGCCCCCGCAGCGGTAGTGCGGTGTCCAGGTTCCACAATCGCACGGTGGCATCGACGCTGCCGGAGGCCAGGGTATGCCCGTCGGGGCTGAACGCAATGTTTCCTACGGTGGCGGTATGGCCCCGCAGGGGTTCGCCAAGCGGGCCTGCCTTGGCGGGATCGGTCACATCCCACAACCGCACGGTGGCATCGTCGCCGACGGAGGCCAGGGTGTGCCCATCAGGGCTGAAGGCGACACCGAAGACGATGCCGGTATGGCCCTCCAAGGCCGGGCCCAGTTGGTCCGGACGCGCGGGATCGGTGAGATCCCACAACCGCACGGTGGCGTCGTCGCCCACAGAGGCCAGGGTGTGCCCGTCGGGGGCAAACGCCACGCTCTCTATGGTGCCGAGGTCGGCGGCCGGGCCGGGCGGCACTCGCAGAGCCGGACCGAGTGGGCCTGCGTGGACCGGGTCGGTGAGATCCCACAGTTGAATGGTGGCATCGTCGCCGGCGGAAGCCAGGATATGCCCGTCCGGGCTGAACGCCACAGCGTTCACGTCCGCTTCATGGCCGGTCAGTGGCTCGCCCAGTGGGGGGTGGGCTGGGTCGGTGAGATTCCACAACCGGATGGTCTTGTCGGCGCTGGCGGAGGCCAGCGTGCGCCCATCGGGACTGATGGCCACACTGGACACGGCCCCGTGGTGGCCGGTCAGGGGCTGGCCCAACGGGCCCGCGTGGGCGGAATCGGTGACGTTCCACAACCGCACAGTGAAATCTTTGCTGGCCGAGGCCAGCGTGTGCCCGTCCGGGCTGAACACCACAGCGTCCACGTCGCCGGTGTGGCCGCGCAAAGGCTCGCCCAGCGACACCGGGTGGGCCGGGTCGGTGAGGTTCCACAATCGCGCGGTGCGATCGGCGCTGCCGGAGGCCAAGGTGCGCCCGTCGGGGCTGAACGCCACAGCGTCCACGGATGCCGGTGTGGGGACTATGCTGCGGGTGGTGTTCAGCGCAGCTCCGGCGGTGTAGAAGGCCCCGCGACTGGCGGCGGGATCGGATCGGATTCGTTGCGCGGCCAAGGTGTCTGCTACCGCCTGAATGTCACTATCGCCATTGAGCCTGGAAACCGCGGCTGAGGCTTCGGTGTCTAGTTGGGCGGCCAGTGCGTCATGCGCTTCACGAATCGCTCTTTTCCGCTGCGCGACGGCGGTGGCTGCGGCTACCACAGCGACGACAGTCAGCACTGCCAGCCCGGCAAACGCCGCACGCCGCAGACGCCGGAACCGGCGCTGCTCACGGAGATCCTCACCCGTTAACTCGTCCTTGGGCTTGCCGTGAATCGGGGCGGCCAACGAGGTGACTTTGTCGCGGAACGCCAGTGACCGAAGATCCCAGGGCGCATCGCCGCTCACATCGATGTAGAGCGGCTCAGCCGCCAGCAACCCGGGCTCTGTCAACACCGGGGGAGCGGCAGTAGACAGTTCGGGGTCGAACCGCGCATTGTCAGCGTCCCAATGCAGTTCGCCCTTGGCCAGCACCAACATCAGACCCTCGTGGCCATGGCACTCAAGCCAGTGATCGATCTCCTCGGTGACCCAATGCGACGCCGCGGACTCCGGCGACAGCACCACAATGATGAACCGTGACGCGTCAAGCGCCTCGGTGATCTTGGCCCACAGATCAGGGTTAGCTTCAAGATTGGTGTCATCCCGAAACACCCGCAGCGCCCGCAACTGCCCAACACGCCGCCCAATCCTGTGCAGGCCTTTCTGGATCGCGCTGGTGACGTCCTTATCCCGGTGGGAGTAGGACAAAAAGGCGTCGTAGTCCGTCCGTCGTCCCGGCCCATCGACGCGAGAGTCCCCGACCCGCAAAACCTCGTCCATACTTCACCTACCGGCTATCCGGCTGGGCGCGATCGGCAAACTTTGTCCGACTTCGGCCAATACGCAGCGCCGTCGCGAATCCGCATCACAGCATCCGCTCCTGCCTGACGGATGCACGTACCGACACAGCATACGGACGTCGGCGGCTTAACAATCTCGAAAGCAGCAAACAACGCTTCGCTCATCGCCCGCACTATTCCTCGGCCCCCGGCCGCATTGGGGCGCGGCCGTGCTGACAGGCAACGCACAGTTCGGCTGAGCCCGCATATCGGCTATCCGAATGTAAACTGACGTCGTCTGCAAAGTGAACGGTGTCTGTACACTAGGTAAACAACGTCGGCGCGAGAGCTGTCTTGTCGTGGTAGGCGCCGCATCCGAGTCGACGCCGCTGGTCGTTTTTGGGCAACGAAACGGCGGCGTTGAACCGGACGCACAAATACCGCGTCAACGTTAGTGATGCACTCGCCAGCATCACGTCACCGGCCGCCGGCTTTCCTGGCCAGAGATGAAGGGGACTGCGCAAATGGACCTCGATCGGATCACCCACCCGCTGCGGCTGGCCCGCGGTTCGCACCTGGCGGGCTCAGGAAAAGGGTGCGCTATGAACGCCATCTCCTACATCACCGGCGACCAGGAGATCTCGGACTATCCCGAGTGTTCGGCACGGCCGCTGGCCACCATCGTGCAGTGGTGCAACGACCACTTGGCCGGTCCGGACGGCTACCTGTCGCCCGAGGACAGCATCCTGGCGCTGGATCTCGGGTGGCAGACAGTGCGCACCGCCGGTGCGCCAAGCACCGTTGTCCATGCCTGGGTAGCCGAATTGCTGACCAGTCCGGCCTGGGGGGTGGTCTGGAACGCCAAGGACACCGCGGCGAAAGCCATCTCGGATATCGCCGAATTGCACCGGATGGCCGCTGCCGGCAACATGCCGCCGGTGTCGCTGTGGTACGCCGTGGATTGCGCCGGTCAAGCCGCGGCTCGCGCCATTTCGCGCAGGTCGGACCGCAGCGCGCGGTGTGCCGTGCGGGCGGCATACCAGTCCATCGGCATCGTGGACACCGGCAATTGGACCAAAATGGACGCTGTCACCGGCAGCGCCCTGCGCTCTCACGAGCTGGCGCCCGGCGGCCTCTCCCCCGTCCGGGCGGTGGAGCTGACGCGCCACGCCATTACCTCGTGGCGCTATCTGGCCGGGCTGGAAGTCAGCGGCGAAATCAGCACGGTGCTGGCCGACGAAGAGGTGTCGCCCGCAGACGTGTTCGCCTAGGCCGGTCTACCGGGTGCGCTGGGGGCCCTTGACGGTCATCGCCGCGAAGGTCGCCAGAAACGTCGCCGCGGGCATGGTGTTGACCACCCGATCCCGCACCCGGATATGCGCGCCGACGGCGAGCATGAAATACACCGTGAGCAGCGCGGTGGTCAAACGGGCCAGCGCGGGAAACCGGTAGACCGATGCCAGGCCCACTGCGGCCGCGAGCTTGACCACTGGAAGCACCCACCGGATGTTGACCGGCACCTCCAGCGTGTCGAGGACCTTCGCTATGTAGGGCACCGGGATCGCACAGGCAACCGCATCACCGGCTTGGAAAGCGGCCAGCGCGGCGTAGGTTTTCGGCGAAGTCAAACTGCTCATGACGACACCTTATTGAGTCAGCTGCGGGGGCGTACCGACCACACCGTCCACCGGCTTGCGGGCTTCGGCTTCGGCCTTGGCCACCGCTTCGACGATCGCCGGGTCGGTTCGGGTGGTGAACCAGTCGGCGACCTCGTCGCTGTCATCCTCGGGCCGCGGCGCGTCGTCCTCAACCGGTGAGGGCTGGTAGCGGAACACCCCGTCGTCACCCGGCGCGCCCAGCAATTTGGTGAAACCTTGCAACGCCGCACCGAAGTCGCTGGGCACCACCCAAACCTTGTTCGCTTCACCCCTGGCCATCTGCGGCAGGATCTGAAGGTACTGATATGCCAACAACTCCGGGGTCGGGCGGCCGGCTTTGATCGCCGCGAACGTTTTCTCGATCGCCTTGGCCTGCCCCTGAGCTTGCAGATAAGCCGCGGCTCGCTCCCCCTGTGCCCGCAACATCCGCGACTGCCGGTCGGCCTCGGCGGCCAGGATCGCCGCTTGCTTGGCGCCCTCGGCCGCGAGGATTTCTGCCTGCTTCTGTCCCTCGGCCTGTCTGATCGCCGCCTCGCGCTGCCCTTCGGCGGTCAAGATCATGGCCCGCTTCTCCCGGTCGGCTTTCATCTGCTTTTCCATCGACGCCTGGATCGACGGCGGCGGGTCGATACTGCGCAGCTCCACCCGGGCCACTCGCAGCCCCCAGCGGCCGGTCGCCTCGTCGAGCACCCCGCGCAGCTGGTTGTTGATCACCTCGCGCGAGGTCAGCGTCTGCTCCAGCGTCATGCCACCAACCACGTTGCGCAGAGTCGTGGTGGTCAACTGCTCGACACCGATAATGTAATTGTTGATCTCATACACCGCCGCCTGCGGACTGGTGACCTGGAAATACACCACGGTGTCGATGTTCAGCGTCAGGTTGTCTTCGGTAATCACCGGTTGCGGCGGGAACGACACCACCCGCTCACGCAGATCCACCCGGGCGCGAACGCGATCGACGAACGGCATCAGCAAGGTCAACTGCCCACTGACCGTGCGACTATAGCGGCCCAGTCGCTCGATCACCGCGGCCTCTGCCTGCGGGATCAGCGCGACCGACTTGGCCACCACGATGAGGGTGAAGATCACCAAGACAGCCAGCAACAACAAACCTACGACAGCACCTGGCATCGAAAACCTCCTCGCTCGGACTCCGCCAACGACTCAACCGTGCTTCCACACCACGGCGGTGGCGCCGTCGATGTGCATTACCGTCACCGATTCTCCCGGTTCGTAGACCTCGCCGTCGTCGAACGGGCGCGCCGTCCAGACTTGGCCGTCCAGCTTCACCTGTCCTTCGTCACGGGCCACCCGGACGAGGACGAGGGCATTTTTGCCCTCAAGTGCCTCGATCCCGGTTCGCACATTCTTAGGCGGTGTCAGCCGCCGACGCGCCGCAGGACGAACGAGGACCAGTAGCAGCACTGAAACGACCAGGAAGACCCCACCGTCAGCCCAGGCCGGCCAGCTGAGCAGCCAGCTGCTGGCGGCCGCGGCCAGCGCACCCCCGCTCAACATCAACAAGAACATGTCGCCGGTCAGCGCCTCCGCACCGGCGAGGCCCAACGCGGAGATCAGCCAGATGACGGCCGCGGGCATGACGCCAGGATATCGCTTGATCCGCCGGGGCCGCGGTGAACAACTACACTGCGGAATTATGTGGTGCCCTAGCGCAACGCTCTCGGTATGGGGGAATGCCTGGCTTGCCGGCAAGGCTGCGCCCGACGACGTCCTCGATGCCTTATCATGCTGGGCTCCAATGCATTCGGTGGCCGCGTACGATGCTGTTGCGGCGGGCCACACCGGTCTGTCGTGGCCCGATATGGACCACGCCGGGGCGATGTCGTTGTTGCAGACGCTGCGAACCGGGGTCGGGCGACCGCCGGTGACGGCGTCCGGAGTTCACCCGTTGTTACCCGTGGCCGGTGATGTCCGTGGGTTTCCTGCGGGCACCCAATTCGAGCGGGATGCGTTGAGCGCCGGCGAAGCGGTGATCATCAGCGACCCGGACGATTCCACCAAAGCCGTCGGGCTTGTTCCGGAGGTCGACGACGACGAGTCCGGCGAGCCGTCAAAACTGCTGTTGTGGACGGTGTACTCACTGCCGGATGCGCCGGTTCCCCAGCACTTGGACTTGGGCGAGGCCGAGTACGGCCTGCGCTCGGCGGTGCGTTCGGCCGCTGAGGCACTTACCGCTGTCGGTATCGGACTCGCCGGCGCCGACGTCGAAGACCCCCGCGGGCTGGTCGAGCAATTGCTGGAATCGATGTGCCATCACCGGATCCCTGACCACGCCCCACCGCGAGCGGTGCGGGTACTGCAGAACGCGGCGCATGTCGACGCCATCGTCACCGTCAGCGCTGGGCTGAGTCGCATCGGAACACCATCCTCGTTGCAGGCACAGATCGCGACCGACGCACTGCGGCCACTCGCGTTCCTGGTCCGGTCGGCCCGGATGGCCGCAGTGGACGCGATTCTGCACTCGGCCTGGCACTGACTAGCGTGCCGGCCGCTCGCCGGCAACACAGTGCGGTGGTCGGCACGATTCGCCGTTGCGGCTGGCGCCGCAGCCCGGCACCGGTTCCGGTCCGGTGACCCGCAGCGGCGCACCGACGTAACGCATTTCGTCGATCAGCCCGGCGGCCAGGCGGGCGAAGCGGGGATCGGCGTTGGGTGTGGCGGCCCGGGCGAACGCCACGCCCGCCTCCTTCGCCTGGCGGCGCAGCTCGTAATCGAGGTCCCACACCACCTCGATATGGTCGGCGACGAATCCTATCGGGCAGACGATCACCGCAGTTGTGCCGGTGTTGGTCAGCTGGGTCAGATGGTCGCCGACATCGGGCTCCAGCCAAGGGATTTGCGGTGGACCCGACCGCGACTGCCATACTAGGTCGTGGTCTCGGTATCCGGCGGCCGTCGCGACCAGCGTTGCGGCGTAAGCTACTTGACGACTGTAGAGACTGGGGCCCCAGCGCTGATCGGCGGCGACCGGAACCGAGTGTGCGGTGAAAATTAGTCGTGCCTCGTCATCCAGGTCGCCGGGCAACGTGCCGGCAGCGGCGGCGATCGCGTCGGCGAACAGCTCGATGAAAACCGGATGATCGAAGTAAGGCCGCAGTTTGACCAGCTCGGGTGCGCGCTCACCAGCCGCCCGGCGGGCCCGGGCGATGTCCTCGACATATTGCGTGCAGCCGGAATATCCGCTCCACGCCGACGTGACGAACACCGCCGCACGCTCAATCCCGTTGTCCCGCATGTCGCTGACGGTGTCTTCGACGTACGGCGCCCAGTTGCGGTTACCGAAGTACACCGGCAGATCGATTTCGGCGCGCAGCTCGGCGGCCAACGCCCGATTGATTCCGTTGATCGGCGATACCCCACCGAAATGCAGATAGTGCTGCGCGACTTCATCAAGCCGTTCAGGCGGCACATTTCGGCCGCGGGTGACATTCTCCAGGAACGGCCGCACCTGCTCGGGCCCTTCTGGCCCGCCGAATGACAACAGCAGGACAGCGTCGAAATCCATCAGTGGGTAGTGCAATCCGCTTTTAGAGTAACTGGGTGCTGGCGCCGCCGTCGGCGAAGATGACGGTTCCCGTCGTGGCCGGCAGCCAATCGGACAGCAGGGCACACACCGTCTTGGCGACCGGGGTCGCATCCTTCATGTTCCAGCCGAGCGGTGCGCGCTGGTCCCAGCCCTCCTCGAGCAGGTGGATCTGCGCGCCGGCCTCCTCGCCCAGCGCACCGCCGACGATCGCGCTCATCGCCAATGTCCGAATCGGCCCGGCCGCAACGAGGTTCGAGCGCACCCCGTAATGACCGGCTTCGCGCGCGACGAACCGGTTCACCGACTCCAATGCGCTCTTGGCGACCGTCATCCAGTTGTAGGCCGGCATCGCCCGCGTCGGGTCGAAGTCCATGCCGACGATCCCGCCGCCGGGGTTCATGATCGGCAGCAGCGCCTTGGCGAGCGAGGCGTACGAATACGCCGAGATGTGAATGCCTTTGGCGACATCCTCATAGGGTGCGTCGAAGAACGGGTTGATACCCATCCCGCTTTGCGGCATGAAGCCGATCGAATGCACCACGCCGTCAAGTTTGTTGTCTTCGCCGATCACCTCGGTGACCCGGTCGGCCAGCGTGTCCAGGTGCTTGTCGTCCTGCACGTCGAGCTCGAGCAGCGGCGCCTTCTGCGGTAACCGGTCGGCGATGCGCTGGATCAATCGCAGCCGGTCGAAACCGGTCAGCACCAGCTGAGCGCCCTGCTCCTGGGCGACCCGGGCGATGTGGAAAGCGATCGACGAGTCGGTGATGATCCCGGTGATCAGAATGTGTTTGCCTTCGAGCAGTCCTGCCATGTCCGTCCTTGAGTCGTGGGTTGACGTCAGTGGCCCATACCCATGCCGCCATCGACCGGGATGACCGCACCGGAGATGTAACTCGCGTCCTCGGACGCCAAGAAGCTGACCACCCCGGCGACCTCGGCGGCGGTGCCAACCCGCTTAGCCGGGATGAATTCCAGTGCACCCGCTTGAATTCGCTCATCCAACGCGCGGGTCATATCGGTGTCGATGTAGCCCGGGGCCACCACATTTGCGGTCACCCCGGCCTTCGACAGCTCCCGGGCGATCGAGCGGGCCATGCCGATCACCCCGGCCTTGGAGGCCGCGTAATTGGCCTGGTTGCCGATGCCCCAGGTGCCGGAGACCGAACCGATGAAGATCATGCGGCCGAACCGCTTACGCTGCATGCTGCGCGATGCCCGGTGAGCCACCCGGAACGCCCCGGTGAGATTGGCGTCGATGACCTTGACGAACTTCTCCTCGGTCATCCGCATGAGAAACGCATCCGCGGCCAGGCCGGCGTTGGACACCAGCACTTCGACCGGACCCTGGTGCTCCTCGACCTCCTTGAAAGCGCGATCGACGGCGTCGTTGTCGGTGACGTCACACTCGACGCCGAAAAGTCCCTCGGGTGCCCCAGAGCCGCGGTGCGTGACGGCCACCTTGTGGCCGTCAGCGGTCAGCCGCTGCGCGATCGCCAGACCGATTCCCCGGTTTCCGCCCGTCACCAGCACTGAACGGGCTACGAAGGCGGGCTTGACGCCGTCGGCGGCGAGCTCAGTGGCTGCGTCAGTCACCCCGTCAACCTATC
The DNA here is from genome assembly GCA_963795995.1 of uncultured Actinomycetota bacterium. Classification (GTDB taxonomy): domain Bacteria; phylum Actinomycetota; class Actinomycetes; order Mycobacteriales; family Mycobacteriaceae; genus Mycobacterium. The sequence goes on along the minus strand of CAWCJY010000010.1, from coordinate 1,153,438 downwards.
GTCTCGGCACAGCGGCTTTTCGCCCAGTGGCCGCGAGCGTAAGGCCAGCGCGAAAAGGGCGCCGGAAATCGCGGGGGCGTTACGCTCGCGACGTTTGTCGGTGTATGCCGGCAAGCTTCCGGCATGAATGAACCGTTCCTTGGCAGCGAAGCACTTGCCAGCGGCCAGCTGAGCCCTTACCAGCTGCGGAGCCGTTTCGTCGCGCTGCATCAGGATGTCTACCTCACAAGGGACGCCGAAATGACGCCGATAACCCGGGCGAAGGCCTGTTGGTTGCGGTCGCGCCGGCGCGGAATACTGGCGGGCTTCTCCGCGTCCGCGTTGCACGGCACGCGGTGGATCGATGCCGGCCGTCCGGCCGCAATTATCGACACCAACCGCCGGAAGGCAGCCGGGGTGCGGGTGTGGGGGGAGCACATCGGCGACGACGAGATCTCTGTACTGCAAGGAATGCGTTATGACCACACCTGCCCGCACAGCGCTCGATCTGGCGCGGCGATATCCGCTCGGTGTCGCGGTTGCCGCTATCGACGCCCTCGCGCAGGCGGTCGAGCTGAAGCTTGCCGACACTGAGCTATTGGTGGATCGATATAAAGGCCGCCGCGGCATGAAGCGAGCCCGAGCCGCTCTCGAACTGGTTGACGGTGGCGCACAATCACCGAGAGAAACGTGGCTGCGGCTGCTGCTGATTCGTACCGGGCTGCCGGCGCCGCAGACCCAGATCGCGGTCCGCAACGAATGGGGTTACATCGTCGCTTGATTCGAGTGGTCGCCGAAGACCATCCGGCCGACATCCTCCGGCGTGTGCGTGCGGCGTTGGCTCGCCGAGCGTAACGCCACCGCCAAATTCGCTGAAAGTTTTCGCAGCGGCGTTACGGTGGCGGCCGCTAATTGGGCAGGCGCCGGTTGATGAGCAACGCGGCCAGCGCGGCCGCCGCCAGCAACAGCGAACCAAGTCGCAGCCATCCCATGCTGGCGTCACCCTTGATCGTCTCGTAGCCGATCTGCTGCTGCAGCGACGAGTAGACCTCCTTCAGTTCTTGCAGGTTCGACGCGTTGTAGGCGTTTCCCCCGGACAGTTCGGCGACTTTCTTCATGGTGGTGTCGTCGACCGGCACCGGCTGACGCTGGCCGTTGATCTCGACGAACCCGTAGGGCGTCCCGAACGAAATCGTCGAGATCGGCACACCCTGGTCCTTGGCGGTGCGCGCCGCGGTGAACGCGCCCTTCGGATTGTCCGGGTTGGTCGGCACCGTTTCCTTACCGTCGGAGAACAAGACCACCCGGGCCGGCGGCGGGGCATCGCCGCCGCCGATCACCGCACCGACCGTCGCGATGGCCTGCAACGCGGTGAAAATGCCCTCCCCGGTCGCGGTGCGGTCGGCGAACTGCAGCTTGTCCAGGGCGGCTTTCGTCGACGCGCGATTGGTCGTCGGCGACACCAGCACGGTCGCGGTGCCGGCGTAGGCGATCAGCCCGAGGTTGATTCCGGCGGTCAACTCGTCGGCGAACTGCTTGGCGGCCTCCTGCGCGGCGGCCATCCGGTTGGGTTCGACGTCGGTGGCACGCATCGACTGCGACACGTCGATCACCAGCATCACCACCGCGCGGTTGCGGGGAATGCGCACATCGTTGGTCGGCCCGGCCATCGCGACCGTGAACAGCAGCAACGCGATCACCAGCAGAATCGCCGACAAGTGCCGCCACCGGCTGGGCCGCTTGGGGGCGACGGTCTCCAGCAGTTCCATGTTGGCGAACCGCAGCATTCGCTTCTGCCGGGACAACTGGACGATGATGTAGCCCGCGATGATCCCGAGGACAACCAGCAGGAACAGAAAAAACCACGCATGGGCGAAGCCGGTCAGGGTCATCGGCCCGAGCAGGGGCAGCGTCATTGGCTACCTGCCCCGCGCCGGCGCGATTCGACGAAGCGGACGATGTCGGCAAGCCAGTCGCGGTCGGTGCGCAGCGCCATCAGCGGTGCTCCGCAGCCGCGCACGGTGCGCGACACCTCGGCGCGGTGCGCGGCCGCCGCCTTGGCGAAATCGCTGCGCAGCTGCGAGTCGATGGTGAACTCGCGGGTCGACCCGCTCTCGGCGTCTTGCAAAATGACGTCGCCGACGTCGGGCAGCTCGACATCGCGCGGATCGAGTATCTCGATGGCCAGCACCTCGTGGCGGGCCGCGATCGCGCGCAGCGGGCGAATCCAGTTGATGGGTCCGAGGAAATCGCTGATGATCACCGCCATCCCGCGGCGGCGTTCCGGCCGGCGCAGCGCGTCGATGGCCGTCGCCAAATCGCCGCGTACTCCCACCGGAGCCTTGGGCGTGGTCGCAATCGTGCGCAGCAGCGTCTGCTCGTGCTGGCGTCCGGACCGGGCCGGCACCCGGATGGTCGTCGCGCCGGTCGCGATCAGGGCACCCAGCCGGTTGCCGCCGCCGCTGTTGAGGTAGGTGATGGCCGCCGCGGCTGCGACCGCCAGGTCACGCTTCTCGCAGACGGCGGTGCCGAAATCCAGGCTGCCCGACATGTCGATCACCAGCCAAGTCTCCAGCTCGCGATCGGCGATCATCTGCCGGACATGCGGGTGGGTGGTGCGCGCGGTGACCGCCCAGTCCATCCGGCGCACGTCGTCGCCGGGCTGATACAGCCGCGACTCCCCCGGCTCGGATCCCGGCCCGGGAATCAGCCCGAGGTGATCACCGTGCAGGACACCGTCGAGTTTGCGTTTGACGGTGAGCTCGAGGGTGCGCAGCGCCGCCGACAGCTTCGGGTCGTCGATGTTGCCGCGCTGCATGGACGGCGGCGCGACCACCGCCGGCGATTTGGATTCGGTCACCGACCGCTAGCCGCAGCCGCGGCCTGCATCACCGGCGGAACCGAATGCCCTTGCTGCGGAACAGCATTGACCTGAGGGAGGGCGACCGTCTGAAGCACGCGGTTGATGATGATCTCGGGCGAGATCTCGTCGGCCAGCGCGTCGTAGGTGAGCACCAGCCGGTGCCGCAACACGTCGGGAATGACTTCGACGATGTCCTGCGGGATCACGTAGTCGCGGCCCCGCGCCAGCGCCAGCGACCGCGAGGCCGCGATGATGCCCAGCGAGGCCCGCGGCGACGCTCCGAACGCGATCCAGCTCTTGACGTCGTTCATTCCGAGCTGCTCGGGGTGGCGGGTGGCGGTGACGACCCGCACGACGTAGTCGACCAGCGCGTGGTGCACGAAGTTGTTGGCCGCGATCTCCTGCAGCCGCTGCAGGTCGCCGGGGTCGAGGATCTGCTTGGGCTGCGGCGGGGTCACCCCCATCCGGTAGATGATCTCGCGCTCCTCCTCCGGCGAGGGATAGCCGACGTTGATCTTGAACAGGAACCGGTCCCGCTGAGCTTCGGGCAGCGGGTAGACGCCTTCGTGCTCGATCGGGTTCTGCGTCGCCATCACCAGGAACGGGTTGGGCAGCGCATAGCTCTTGCCACCGATGGAGACTTTGCGTTCCTGCATGACCTCCAGCAGCGCCGACTGAACTTTCGCCGGCGCCCGGTTGATTTCGTCGGCGAGCAAGAAGTTCACGACGACGGGGCCGAGTTCGGTGTCGAACTCCTCTTTGCCCTGCCGGTAGATGCGGGTACCGATGATGTCGGTGGGCACCAGGTCGGGAGTGAACTGGATACGCGCGAACGTCCCGCCGACCACCTTCGCGAACGTCTCCACCGCCAGCGTCTTTGCCACGCCGGGCACACCTTCGAGCAGCACGTGGCCTTTGGACAGCAGACCCACCAGCATCCGCTCGACGAGTTGGTCCTGGCCGACGATGATCCGCTTCACCTCGAAGATGGCCCGCTCCAAGGTGTGCACCTCGGCGGCCAGTCCGTTGCCGCCGCCGGCGGAGGCCGCATGCGCCGGGGTCGTCTGGGGCGCACCGGCGCCGGAGTAACCGCTGGTGCCCGTGGGCGACCCACCTGCTGATGTCATTGACGACCCTCCACAGCTCTATCAGACACGACTGCTGGCACTACCGAAATCGCGGGGCAGCGGCGTGCCCGGAACCAACTATTCCAGGCCGGTGGGATTCCGTCGACGCCACGTGTCGTTTAGCCCGGCTTCCCAGCAGGTCGGGGGGTTCAGCGCCGCGCTGCGTCAGTATTCGATGATCCGGGTCAGGTTCGGCGTCATCCCCGCGGTACGCACCGGGCTGACCGTCACTTTGCCGGCGCTACCGGATGCCTCCAGCATCTGACCGTTGCCCAGATATATGGTGACGTGCTGGCTGCCGCCGGGACCGTAAAAGATCAAGTCGCCGCGTTTGGCTTCGGCGGGCGAAACGTGGCGACCGGCGTCATACTGGTCACCGGAGAACCGGGGCAGCAGCACACCCACCCCGGCGAACGCGTAGCGGACCAGCCCAGAGCAGTCGAAACCGACGGTGCCGTCGCCCGAGCCGACACCGTTGCTCGGGCCCTGTGTAGTGCCGCCACCCCAGGAGTACGGCACACCCATCTGCGCCGAGGCGCGGCGGATCACATGCTCGGCCGCCTGGCGCCCATAGACCCGCGGAATCTTGCCCGGCGTGCTGCCGGTGCTGGTGTTGCCACCCAGATTGATCCCGAGGCCGCCCAGGAATTGGCGGCCCAAATCCAAGGTGCTCTGGGTGGCCGCAGCGGTGGCATTCAGCGAGGCGTTGGCGACGGCGACCGGATCACCGGGCGCGCCGGCGCTGGGCCCGACCGGCAGGGTCGGGTCCCACGAGGCGTCGTCGGCGGCGGCGGGGATCGCCAGCCCGAGCAGCAGCCAGGCCGCGGCCACAATCGGCCAGAGCCGCCGGATAGGGCTGAAGCCGCCGCGGCGCGCCGATTGCGGGGACATCAATACTCGATGTAGCGGACGACGAATGGTGTCATGCCGCTGGTGCGAACCGGCGCGACCCGTACCTTCAATCCCACGTCGGGCGCCTCGAGCATCTGACCGTTGCCGAGGTAGAGCGTTACGTGCTGGCTGCCGCCAGGGCCGTAGAAGATGACATCGCCGCGGCGCATCTGCGCCGACGGGATCTTGCGGCCCATGTTGTACTGCGAGCCCGAGTAGTGCGGCAACTTGATGCCCACCCCGGCGAACGAGTACAGGACCAGCCCCGAGCAGTCGAAGCCGACGGTGCCGGAGCCCGAGTCGATACCGTTGCTGGGCCCGGCGGCATTGCCACCGCCCCAGGAATACGGCACCCCGATCTCCGACATGCCACGGCGGATGACGTACTCGGAGGCCTGCCGGCCGTACACCCGCGGAATTCGGCCGTTGGTGATGCCGGAATCAGGAGCGTCGGGCTTGATCAGACCGACCGATTGCAAGAATTTGCGCCCCATGCCGGCGGTGACCTGCGATGACGTCGCCGTGATGCCGAGGACTTGGTTGATGACCGCGATCGGGTCGCCGGGAACGTTGGCGCTGGGCACCTGGGGCAGGGTGGGGTCCCATCCGCCGTCCCACAGGGCGGGGCCGTGTTGCGGGCCGGTTGCCGACCCGGGGGCGCCCGGATCCCAGCGGTCGCCGGACACCGGCACCGCGTGCGGGCCGCCGGCCGCGGGCGCCGACCAATTGCGCGCCGCCTCGAGCCTGGCCTGCGCCACATTGCGTTGCGCCGCCAACCGCTCGACGTCTGCCTGCTGCTCGGTGAATTTGCGTTTGGCGGCGGTGAGCGCGGTCACCGCGGTTTCCTGGCTGGACCGGGCATCAGTGGCCGCCCGGTCCGCTTTCTGCTTGGCCAGCCGCGCGGCCGACGCTTTGTTGACCTGCTCGGTCCGGGCCCGCTGCAGGTTTGCCATGACCTGCTCACTGCTGGCGCTCAGAGCATGGCTTGCTGTTGCGGCGGAGATGATGTCGTCGGGATTTGCCGCGGTCAGATAGCTGGCCGATGGGCCGTTGACGTACGCCGCGGCCGCGAAAGTATCGAACCGGTCCTGGGCCGCGGTGATCGCGACGTTGGCGTCCCGGACACCTTGCTGGCTGACCTCGACGTCGTGCTGCGCGGCGGCCGCGTTGTCACGCGCGTTCTCCACATCGACCAGCGCTTTGTTGACGCTTTCCTGCTGGGTCTCGATGGCAGCGCGCAGGTCCTGCAGACGCTGATTAGCTTGCGCCACTTCGGCAATCAGCGCTCCGAGCGTATCCGCGCCGGGATCGGCGGCAGCCGGTCGAGGCGACAGTCCCGGGGTGCACAACAGCATCGCCACACTGAGCGCCGCCGATACCACCGTCCGGCGACGGCGCCCGGCCAGCCGGAAACACGAGCCGCGATGGGTGCGTCTCATTTCGACTCAGGTCTCCTATGGCCGCATAAGCACGAACGGCGCCAGCCCCTCCAAGCGCCAATTGAACTTGAGTAACATTTGCACCGTACGTCACATTCGGCGCTAGAGAAACTTTCGTCACAAATGCAGCCGCGTATGTTTGCTGTTCGTGACGAAATGGTGACCTGATGGGTGGTTTAGAAAGCGCGAGCGAGTGCCGAAGATTCAGCCTTCGGCAGGCGAAGCGTCGACACCAGAACCGTCGGCTGGGCCGGTGGACATCGCTTGGCGCTGGCTGCGCACCTGCAGGATTCGCGTTCCGACAGCGGCCGCGAGCACCGCGATCAACAGCACGATGGTGAATGCGGTCCAGGGGAATTGCGGTGTATTGAGTTCGTGCAAGAAATTCTGCGCCGAGACCACCGGATTGCCGGTTTTCGCATTGTCTTCGCCGGCCTCCAACGTGGACCTGGGGAATCGCGTGCTGGCGGACCCGACGAACGCCGGGCTGAGCACCAGCACCGTGGAATGCGGATAACTCGAGGCCACCACCGTGGCGACATCTCTCAGCGGCGGGTCGTTCGGGGGGTTGTGATCGATCACGACAATCTTGAGGTCGATTCCGTCACGGGCGGCTTCGCCGACCACCTGACGCAGTGCCGGTACTTCGGCCGGCGGCGCGAAGATGCCGTCGGCAGCGACGGTAGCTTTGACGATCGCCATGCACTGGTCCGGCGGCGCTGACAGATCCAGCCCGACGGCACCACAAATCTCACGCGGGATGTACAGCGGAGGCTCCGGAGCGGTCACGGTGCAAGACGGTACGCGACCTTTGCGCGCGGACGACGATGCGGCCCGGCCCCGGCCCCTCGCGAGGGCGCTTTGCAGGACAAGCGTACTGTTAGGGTGAGCGAAGCAACTGTCGGTGAAAACTAAATCTTGGGAGTTGATGTGAGCAGCCAAGAGTCGGTGAATTCATTCGGAGCCCGCGACACCCTCGCTGTCGGGGACAGCAGCTACCAGATCTATCGCCTCGACGCGGTGCCCGGGATCGACAAACTGCCCTACAGCCTGAAGATTCTGGCCGAGAACCTGCTGCGCAACGAGGACGGCAGGAACATCACCACCGATCACATCGAAGCGCTCGCCCACTGGGATCCGAAGGCCAAGCCCAGCATCGAGATCCAGTACACGCCCGCGCGGGTGGTGATGCAGGACTTCACCGGGGTGCCGTGCATCGTCGACCTGGCCACCATGCGAGAGGCGATCGGCGACCTGGGCGGCGATCCCGACCAGGTCAACCCGTTGGCGCCGGCCGACCTGGTGATCGACCACTCGGTGATCGCTGACTTGTTCGGTCGGGCTGATGCGTTCGAGCGCAATGTCGAGATCGAGTACCAGCGCAACGGCGAGCGTTACCAGTTCCTGCGCTGGGGGCAGGGCGCTTTCCGTGATTTCAAGGTGGTCCCGCCGGGTACCGGCATCGTGCACCAAGTCAACATCGAGTACCTGGCCCAGGTCGTGGTGCAGCGCGACGGGATGGCCTATCCCGATACCTGTGTCGGGACCGACTCGCACACCACGATGGTCAACGGCCTGGGTGTTCTGGGGTGGGGTGTTGGAGGCATCGAGGCGGAGGCGGCCATGTTGGGCCAGCCGGTATCCATGCTGATTCCGCGGGTGGTCGGCTTCAAACTGACTGGAGAGATCCAGCCCGCCGTCACGGCCACCGACGTCGTGCTCACCGTCACCGAGATGTTGCGCAAGCACGGGGTGGTGGGCAAGTTCGTCGAATTCTACGGCGAGGGTGTCGCTGAGGTACCGTTGGCCAACCGCGCCACCCTGGGCAACATGAGCCCCGAGTTCGGTTCCACCGCAGCGATTTTTCCGATCGATCAGGAAACGATCGACTACCTGAGGTTCACCGGCCGTAACGATGAACAGCTGGCCCTGGTCGAGACCTACGCCAAAGAGCAGGGCTTGTGGCACGACTCGTCGCGCGAGCCCGAATTCTCCGAGTATTTGGAGCTCGACTTGTCGCACGTCGTGCCCTCGATCGCGGGCCCGAAGCGTCCACAGGACCGGATTGCCTTATCGGATGCGAAATCCACCTTCCGCGAACAGATCCCCAACTACGTCGCCGACGACCCGGACAAGACCGAGTACTCGAAGCTCGACGAGGCGGTCGACGAAACCTTCCCCGCGAGCGACCCCGCGTCGCCGTCCGCCGACGACTTCGGCGATGCGCCCGTGTATTCGGCTGCGGCCCACGCGAATGGCCGGGTGAGCAATCCGGTCACAGTCCGCTCGGACGAGTTCGGCGATTTCGTGCTCGACCACGGCGCGGTGGTGATCGCCGCGATCACGTCGTGCACCAACACCTCGAATCCCGAGGTGATGCTGGGCGCGGCATTGCTCGCCCGCAACGCCGTCGACAAGGGGCTGTCGACCAAGCCATGGGTCAAGACCTCGATGGCACCGGGCTCCCAAGTGGTCAGCGACTACTACGATAAGGCCGGGCTGTGGCCGTATCTGGAGAAGTTGGGTTTCTACCTCGTCGGCTATGGCTGCACGACCTGCATCGGCAACTCCGGCCCGTTGCCTGACGAAGTCTCCAAGGCGATCAACGACAACGATCTCTCGGTCGCCGCTGTGCTGTCCGGCAACCGCAACTTCGAAGGCCGCATCAACCCCGACGTCAAGATGAACTACCTGGCGTCGCCGCCGCTGGTGGTCGCCTATGCGCTGACGGGCACGATGGACTTCGACTTCGAGTCGCAGCCCCTGGGTACAGATAAAGAAGGCAACGACGTCTTCCTGCGCGACATCTGGCCATCGCAGAAGGATGTCTCCGACACCATCGCCTCGGCGATCAACTCCGAGATGTTCACCAAGAACTACGCCGACGTGTTCAAGGGCGACGAGCGTTGGCGCAACCTGCCCACCCCCAGTGGCAACACTTTCGAGTGGGCTGAGGAGTCGACGTATGTGCGCAAACCGCCGTACTTCGACGAGATGAGCGCCGACCCGGAGCCGGTCAGCGACATCGCCCAAGCCCGGGTGCTGGCGCTGCTCGGAGATTCGGTGACCACCGATCACATCTCACCGGCGGGCAGCATCAAACAGGGCGCCCCCGCCGCGCAGTACCTCGACGAGCACGGCGTGCAGCGCAAGGACTACAACTCCTACGGGTCGCGCCGCGGCAACCATGAGGTGATGATCCGCGGCACCTTCGCCAACATCCGGCTGCGTAACCTGTTGCTCGATGACGTCGCCGGCGGCTACACCCGCGACTTCACCCAACCGGACGCGCCGCAAGCGTTCATCTACGACGCGGCGCAAAACTATGCGGCGCAGAATGTTCCGCTGGTGGTGCTGGGCGGCAAAGAATATGGGTCCGGCTCGTCGCGGGACTGGGCGGCCAAGGGCACCCGGCTGTTGGGCGTCCGGGCCGTGATCGCCGAGTCGTTCGAACGGATCCACCGCTCCAATCTGATCGGCATGGGTGTGATCCCGCTGCAATTCCCCGAGGGACAGTCCGCCGAGTCGTTGGGGCTGGACGGCACCGAAGTGTTCGACATCACCGGGATCGAAGCGCTGAATGACGGTAAAACACCGAAGACGGTGCACGTCAAGGCCGCTCGGGAAGAGGGGGACGACGTCGAGTTCGACGCGGTGGTGCGCATCGACACGCCCGGCGAAGCGGACTACTACCGCAACGGCGGCATCCTACAGTTCGTGCTGCGCAACATGCTGAAGTCCGGCTCGTGACGATCGCAAGCGCGGCGCAGCCGCGCGTAGCGGGTCGGCACGTGAGAATCTAGCGGGCAACTGTGCCCAGGGTGAGCGAGGATCATCTGGCGGCCCGCCGCCGCCAGATCCTCGATGGCGCACGCCGTTGTTTCGCCGAATTCGGTTACGAGAAGGCGACGGTGCGGCGGCTGGAACAAGCTGTCGGCCTGTCGCGCGGTGCGATCTTTCACCACTTCCGCGACAAGGACACGCTGTTCTTCGAGCTGGCTCACGAGGATGCCGAGCGGATGGCGGCGGTCGCGTCGCGCGAAGGCCTGATCCAGGTGATGCGCGACTTGCTGGCTGCCCCGCAAGAATTCGACTGGCTCGCAACGCGCTTGGAGATCGCCCGCAAACTGCGCAACGATCCCGCTTTCAGCCGAGGGTGGCGGGAGCGCTCGGCGGAGTTGGCGGCGGCGACGACGGGTCGGCTGCGTCGCCAGAAGCAAGCCGGCCGGGTGCGCGATGACGTTCCCGGTGACGTGTTGCAGTGCTATCTGGATCTGGTGCTCGACGGGCTGGTGGCGCGGCTTGCCTCCGGGGACGACCCGCAACGACTCGGCGCCGTGCTGGATCTGGTCGAAGGCTCGGTAAGGCATTCGTAGCCGCGCGCGGTTGCGGTGCGCCCCTCCCAACAGAACTCACAGGAGGACCGATGGTCAAGCGCCGCGACGTCAGGTTGCCGCAGAGGCTGATGTGCGCGGTGCTGATACTGGCGCTGGCGGGCTGTGCCGGACCTACGCGAATGGCCAAGTCGCCGTCGGCAATTCCAGCTCCGGCGCCGCCGGTGTCGTGGAGGGAAGACCCCGTGTCATTTTCGGTGGTCAACATGACGGTGTATGGCACATTTCGCCACCCGGTCGGACAGCATCGGCCGGTACCCGCAGCGCTGTTGATCGCCGGCAGTGGTCCGACTGACCGTGATGGCAACACGCCCCTGATTCCCGGTGCGCTGGACACGCTGAAGAACTTGGCGCAAGCCCTGTCCGACGACGGGGTGGCCAGCCTTCGTTACGACAAACTAGGTACCGGTCAGACCGGCTTCGGGACCTACTCCGACCCGGCCAAAGTCGACATGGCCGCGTTCGAGGAGGAGGCGACCGCTGCCCTCGAATTCCTAGCCACCCAAAACTCCGTCGACCGGAATCGTCTGATAGCGATCGGCCACAGCGAGGGCGCCCTGTATGCGCTGCTGCTGGCCACCGCCTCCCCCGGAACGGTGGCGCCGGTGCATGCCCTCGGTCTGGTCGAGCCTGCGAGCCGCCGCATCCTCGACCAAGTGTCCGAACAAGCCCACGCCCAGGCGGACACAGCCGTCCAGGCCGGACAATTGAGCGCCGCACAAGCCGCCCGAAGCACGGCGGCGATTGATGCGGCCATAGCGCAGTTCCGCGCGACCGGGCAGGTCCCGTCCGACGAGCCGCCGGGGCTGAGGCCGATCATCAACTCCGCCAACGCGCTGTTCCTTTCTCAGGAAGACGCCGTCGACCCGGCCGCGGTGGCCGCCAAGCTGCCGCGCGGCGCACCGGTGCTGGTCACCTGCAGCGACGCTGACATCCAGGTCACCTGCCGAGATGTTGACCAGCTGATGCCCGGCCTCACCAGCGCCGGCACCCGAACCGACTATGTGCATCTGACCGGGGTGGACCACGCGCTGAAGGAGGACACCAGCAGAACGCCGGCGAATTACGGTCGGCCGTTACCCTTTTCGGCCCAGCTGACCGGCGCGCTGGCGTCATTCGTCGCGGCCAACGTGACCACGCCATGAAGGTTGTGAGCCCGCCCGCCCAGCGCGAGGGTGCGCAGAATGCCGTTGCAGCGCGGCGTGTCATGTGCAGACACGCGCACTCGCGCACGGAAGGGACTTAGCGGGTGGAACGGGTGCGGTGGTTGGGGCCGCCGCGGCTGCGCATCATGGTGCCCGATTCGCGCAGCATGCTGTGAATCGATCCGTACGATTTTCCGGTCGACGCCACCAGGTTGCGGATGCTCGCCCCGTGTTCGTAGGCGCTGCGCAACTCGGTGAGCAGTTGATCGCGAGTTTTGTTCATTTGGTTCATCGGCGCCTCCGCGTGGTCACCAGCACAGGGTCAGCCTAGGAAGCCACTTCCGGCGGCGGAGTCGTTTGATCGAAATCGGCTGCGGCAGATGTCAGGCCAGCTCGATCAGATCGCGGTATTCCTCAGACCAGTAATCCTCGGTGCCGTCGGGCAGCAAGACGACGCGCTGCGGGTCGAGCGCCTCGGCGGCACCCGGATCGTGCGTCACCAGCACCACGGCGCCGACATAGCTGCGCAGCGCGTCCAGCACTTGCTCCCGCGAGGCCGGATCGAGGTTGTTGGTCGGCTCGTCGAGCAGCAACACATTCGCCGTGGACGCCACCAGTCCGGCCAACGCCAACCGGGTTTTCTCGCCACCGGAAAGTGTTCCGGCCAACTGGTCGAGCTGCGGGCCGCTGAACATGAAAGCCCCCAGCAGCCCGCGCAAATCCTGTTCACCCGAATCCGGTGCGGCATGCCGGATGTTCTGCCACACCGTCGCGTCGTCGTCGAGGGTGTCGTGCTCCTGCGCGAAATAGCCGAGTTTCAGGCCATGCCCGGGTTGCAGCGCCCCGCTGTCCGGCTTCTCCGCCCCGGCCAACAACCGTAGGAGTGTCGTCTTGCCCGCGCCGTTGAGTCCCAGCACCACCACCCGGGAGCCGCGGTCGATGGCCAGATCGACGGCGGTGAACACCTCCAGAGACCCATACGTCTTGGTCAGCCCCTTGGCGACCAGCGGTGTGCGGCCGCACGGTGCCGGGATGGGGAACTTGATCCGGGCCACCTTGTCGGCCACCCGCTCCTCGTCAAGTGCGGCCATCATCCGGTCGGCACGTCGCAACATGTTCTGCGCCGCAACAGCTTTGGTGGCTTTTGCGCCCATCTTCGCGGCTTGCGCCCGCAGCGCGGCAGCCTTGCGCTCAGCATTGGCGCGTTCGCGGCGGCGGCGCTGCTCGTCGGTGGCGCGGGCGTCGAGGTACTTGCGCCACCCCATGTTGTAGATGTCGACCTCACCGCGCACGGCATCGAGAAACCACACCCGGTTGACGACGTCGGCCAGCAAGTCGACGTTGTGGCTGATCAGCACCAGCCCGCCGGTGTGTGACCGCAGGAAATCGCGCAGCCAGCCCAGCGAATCGGCATCCAGATGGTTGGTCGGCTCGTCGAGCAGCAGGATGGGCGCCGACCCGGCGCCGGTGTCGGATGCCGCGAACAGAATTCGCGCTAGCTCGACTCGGCGGCGCTGGCCGCCGGACAGCGTCCGCAGCGGCTGACTCAGCACCCGTTCGGGCAGTCCGAGGCTGATGCAGATCCGGCTCGCCTCGCTTTCGGCGCGGTAACCGCCCAGCGCGGCGAATCGTTCCTCGAGCTGGCCGTAACGTCGGATCGCATTGTCCCGCGTGGCGTCGTCGGCAACTTCGGCCATCAATGCCTGCTGCTTTTCCAGGTCGGTGACCAGAGTGTCCAAACCCCGGGCCGACAGCACCCGATCCCGGGCCAACACCTCGAGATCACCTTCTTTGGGATCCTGGGGCAGATAGCCGATCTGCCCGGTCCGGATGACCGAGCCGGCATAGGGTTCGCTCTCCCCGGCCAGGATGCGCAGGGTGGTGGTCTTGCCGGCCCCGTTGCGGCCGACCAGCCCGATACGGTCACCAGCCTGCACCCGCAGCGCCGGTCCGTCCGCGGAGAGCAACGTGCGCGCACCAGCGCGGACCTCGAGGTCCGTAGCCGTGATCACGGTCACTCTCCTAGGGCTTGGTTTTACTTGTCGTCGGTGAACACCGGCGGCCGCTTTTCGGCGCGTGCGGCGACCGCCTCTTCGAAATTGGCGGTGAGCAGACGAACAAAAAGCTGTCCCAGGCCTTCGGTCTGCATATGCCCTTCCAGGTTAGCCGCGTCCAGGCCGCTCCACAGTGTGCGCTTGGTCAACTCGGTACCCGGCCGGGAGAACGAGGCAATCCGCTCGGCCAGCACGTAACAGGTATCGAGCAGCTGCTCGTCGGGCACCCGATAGGACACCAACCCGATACGCTCAGCCTCCTCGGCGTCGACGTCACGGCCGGTGAGCATCAGTTCGAATGCTCGTGAGGAGCCGATTGCCCGCGGCAACAGGTAACTGAGGCCCAGCTCGCTGGCGGTGAGCCCGTTGTTGATGCCCGCCGCCCGGAAGTAGGCACCGGTCGATGCGACCCGGATGTCGGCTGCCAGCGCCAGGCACAGGCCGCCGCCGATCGCTGCGCCGTTGACCGCCGCGATCACCGGTTGATGCAGCCGTCGCAGCGCCAGGATCACGTCGTCGAGCAGCTCCATGGAGCGCAGCGCGTACGTGGGCTGCGTCAGGCCTTCGATGTGGGGTACCTGGCCCGCCGACTTGTGATCGGCGCCGGATGAGAAGCCGTTGCCCGCGCCGGTGAGCACCACAACCCGCACGGAGTTGTCGTAGTTGACCTGCTGCAGCGCCTCTTTGAGCGGCACCATCACGTCGAACGCCATGGAGTTCATCCGCTCGGGGCGGTTCAGGGTGATCAGCGCGACCTCGGGTCGCGGGCGATCGACGAGAATGTAGCTCACGAAACTGCACGCTATCGCGTGCGGTGTCAGGCCTGCTCGGGTTCATCCTGTGCCGCGATCGCGGCGTCGACATCGAAGCCTTTGACCTGTTGCACCAGATCCTCCAACGCGGCCGGCGGCAAGGCCCCGGGCTGGCTGAACACCAGCTTGCCCTTCTTGAAGGCCATCAACGTCGGAATGGAGCGGATCTGCGCGGCGGCAGCCAGTTGCTGCTCGGCTTCGGTGTCGACCTTGGCGTAGACGACGTCCGGGTGCTTCTCGGAGGAGGCCGAAAAGGTCGGCGCGAAGGCGCGGCATGGGCCACACCAGGACGCCCAGAAATCGACCAGCACGATGTCGTTGCCGTTGATGGTGTCGTTGAACTGCGCAGCGGTGAGGTCTCGGGTAGTCACGTTCGGCCCAACGCACTGAAGTGTCGCGATGTTCCCGTGACGCGCGGGATGACGTGATCGACGCCATAGTGGCGTTGACCTGGGACCCTACGCCTTCGTCACCGTAGGCTACGGCTCCGTCAGCGTAAGTTACGGTTGCGTACCTATTCCCCGGTCCGCCACACTGCGTTCACGTTTCGCCTTGTGAAAGGGGAAAAGCCTTGGGGCACTACATCGCCAACGTTCGAGACATCGAGTTCAACCTGTTCGAGGTTCTCGGCATCGGGACGGTCCTCGGCTCGGGCCGCTACCGCGATCTCGACGTCGACACGGTGCGAACCATGCTCGACGAAGTCGCGCGTTTCGCGGAAGGACCTGTCGCCGACTCATTCGCCGACGCCGATCGCCATCCGCCGGTCTTCGAACCCGAGCGTCACACAATCGAGGTGCCCGCCGAGTTGGCCAAGTCGGTGCAGGCTGTCAAAGACGCCGAATGGTGGCGGGTCGGCCTGGCCGAAGGAATCGGCGGAGTATGTGCCCCGCCTCCGCTGACGTGGGCGATCAACGAGATGGTGCACTGTGCCAATCCGTCCGCGGGTTTCTACTACAGCTTGGGCCCGGCGTTGGCCAACGCGCTGTACCTTGAGGGCAATGAGGAGCAAAAGCGTTGGGCGGCAGCAGGTTTGGAGGGCGGATGGGCGGCCACCATGGTCCTCACCGAGGCCGACGCGGGTTCTGACGTCGGGGCGGGCCGCACCAAGGCCATCGCGCAACCAGACGGCAGCTGGCACCTCGAGGGCGTCAAGCGGTTCATTTCCGGTGGCGACGTGGGCGACACCGCTGAAAACATCTTCCACCTGGTACTTGCCCGCCCCGAGGGTGCCGGGCCGGGCACCAAAGGACTCAGTCTGTTCTACGTGCCCAAATATCTTTTCGACCCGGCCACTCTCGAGATCGGCCCGCGCAACGGAGTTTTCGCTACCGGGCTGGAGCACAAGATGGGCCTGAAGGCGTCCCCCACCTGCGAGCTGACGTTCGGCGCACACGGGGTGCCGGCCGTCGGCTACCTGGTCGGTGATGCCCACAACGGGATTGCGCAGATGTTCACCGTGATCGAGCACGCTCGGATGACGGTCGGCGTCAAGGCCGCCGGCACGTTGTCCACCGGATACCTCAACGCACTGGCGTTCGCCAAAGTACGCGTGCAGGGCGCGGACCTGACAGAGATGACCAACAAGACCGCGGCACGGGTGAGGATCATCAGACACCCGGACGTGCGGCGCAGCCTGATGACCCAGAAGGCTTATGCCGAAGGGTTGCGAGCGCTGTACCTGTACGCCGCCGCGCATCAAGACCACGAAGTCGCGCAACAGGTTTCGGGAACAGACCCCGACATGTCAGACCGTGTCAACGACCTGCTGCTGCCGGTCGTCAAGGGCGTCAGCTCCGAGCGGGCCTACGAAATGCTGAGCGAGTCGCTGCAAACGTTCGGCGGCTCCGGATATCTGATGGACTACCCGATCGAGCAATACATCCGGGATGCCCGAATCGATTCGCTCTATGAGGGCACCACCGCGATCCAGGCACTGGACTTCTTCTTTCGCAAGGTGGTTCGCGACCGCGGCGCTGCCCTGAGCCACGTGGCGTCCCGGATCAGCCACACCATCGACAGTTGTGACCAAACTTCGCGGCAGATCGCCGAGCTGCTGCGCACCGCGCTGGGCGACGTTCAGGCGATGGCGGGCGCGTTGACCGGCTACCTGATGGCCGCCGCCCAGCAACCCACCGAGATCTACAAAGTCGGGCTGGGTTCAGTGCGTTTCCTGCTGGCCGTCGGCGACCTGCTGATCGGGTGGCGGCTGCTGGCGCAAGCCGAGGTGGCGCGCGCGGCGCTCACCGCGTCGACGCCTGACGACCGGCCGTTCTATCTGGGAAAGAGCGCCACCGCGGCGTTCTTCGCCAAGAACATGCTGCCCCAGTTGACCGCGCAGCGCCGCATCATCGAATCCCTCCACGACGACGTGATGCACCTTGCCGAGGCGGCGTTCTAGTCTGTGTGCGGTTTGCGGTCAAGGAGGGGCCGGCGACTTTTAGCGCCTCAGTCGCTTCACAGTTCGCTCACACCGAGCCGGCAGGGGATCCGCAGCCGTTTTGCTGAATTGAACGCACGACGGCGGGTAACCGGCAAAACAATGAACTATGCCCGACCTGTGTCCCCGATAACCCGGTTGTTAATTGTCCCGGTCGCCCTCGCGAGCGCGGTCTCGGTTTCCGCGTGCGGCTCGTCGAACGATCAACACGCCGCAGCACCCAGCAGCTCGGCTCGCCCGACAAGCTCCGCGCCGCCCGCGCCACCGGCACCCCCGCCGGCGCCGCCACCGGCCCCGGACCACATCGAAGGCATGATCACATCGGTGTCGGGCAGCACCATCGGTCTGAGACTGCGGCAAGGGACCGGATCGGTCGACTTCACGCCGTCGACGAAGGTCGTCGAATCCAGCCCGGCTCAGTTGAGCGATGTCACACCCGCCAGCTGCATCGCGGTGTTGCCCGATCCGGGCAGCGCTCCGGGGTCGATCACCGCGAAATCCGTGATCGTCAGCTCCGCCGTCGAGGGCAAGTGCCCGCCGCCAGTGATTCCCAGCGGCGCAGCACCGGCCGCACCACCCTCCGGTCCGCCCGGTGCGAATGCGGGCGTCCAGGGCAAGGTCGACACCGTTTCGGGCAACACCATCAGCATCGTCCCCGAGGCCAACGGCAACGCCCGTACCAACGTGGCCGTCACCGATACCACCAGCTACACCAAGCAGGCAGCCACTGACACCGAAGCGCTCACCTCGGGGAGATGCATGTCGGCTGACGGCGCCAAGAACGACGGTGGCGTGATCCAGGCGGCGACGATCGATCTGCAGCCGTGTCCGCCGATGGGTGGCCGCCCGCACCACCGTTTCCCCCCGATTCCGCACATTCCGTTGCCGCACCACCACCGTTAGCGGCTGGCATCATTCGGGCGCAATGGGAAGTCCCGGACACAAAACGACGTAGCCGATGTGCGGTGACACCCAGTCCTGCCACTGGGCGTGGCTCATGTTGTCGGTCAACTTGTTACACAGGATTTCTGACCACGTCTCCCTGGGGGGCGCGGGCCATAGCCGCACGGTGTCGTCTAGGCTGCCGGAGACGATGCGCCGCCCGTCCGGGCTGAACGCCACACTGGACACCTGATCGGTGTGGCCTTTGAGCGGGTCGCCGACGGGTTGGCCGGTGTCGACGTCCCATAGCCGCAGGGTGTAGTCGTTGCTGCCGGAGACGATGCGCTGCCCGTCGGGACTGAACGCCACACTCCACACCTCAGCGGTGTGGCCGATAAGCTCGTTGAGGAGTTTGCCGCTGTCGGCGTTCCACAGCCGCAGGTTGTTGTCGGCGCTGCCGGAGACGATGCGGTGCCCGTCCGGGCTAAACGCCACACTGTTTACCGGGGTAGGCCCGGTGAGCGGCTGCCTGATTTGTTGGCCTATATCGGCGTTCCACAACCGCAGCGTGTGATCGGCGCTGCCGGAGACGATCCGATGCCCATCCGGGCTGAACGCCACACTCCACACGGAGTCTCCGTGACCGGTGAGCGGCTGCCCGATTTGTTGGCCGGTATCGGCGTTCCACAACCGCAGCATGCGATCTGTGCTGCCGGAAACGATCCGATGCCCGTCCGGGCTGAACGCCACGCTGGTCACCACATCGTTGTGTCCAATCAGCGGATCACCGATGGGTTGGCCGGTGTCGGCGTTCCACAACCGCAGCATGCGATCGGCGCTGCCGGAAACGATCCGATGCCCGTCCGGGCTGAACGCCACACTGCTCACCCCGTCGGTGTGGATCGGCAGCCCGAAAGGTTGACCGGTGGCAGAGTTCCACAGCCGAAGCGTGTTGTCGGCGCTGTTGGTGACGATGCGGTGTCCATCGGGGCTGAAGGCCACAGTTTTGACCGCAGCGGCTTGGCTCGTGAGGGGCTGGTCGGTGTCGGGGTCCCACAGTCGCAGGGTGTGGTCGGTACTGCCGGAGACGACGCGATGCCCATCGGGACTGAACGCCAAACCGTACACCGCGCCCTGGTGGCCGACTAGCGGGGCACCGAGAGATTGGCCGGTGTGGGCGTCCCACAGCCGCAACGTGTGATCGGCGCTACCGGAAACGATGCGACGCCCGTCGGGACTAACGGCGACCCGGTATACCCGGTCGGTGTGGCCTCGGAGCGGCTCGCCGACGGATTGGTGGGTGTCGGGGTCCCACAACCGCAGCGTGCGGTCGGTGCTGGCGGAGACGATGCGCCGCCCGTCAGGGCTGAACGCCACATTGTTCACCGCGCCCTCGTGACCGGTGAGTGGGACGCCGATTTGTTGGCCGGTGTCGGCGTTCCACAGCCGCAGGGTGTGGTCGGTGCTGCCCGAGACGACGCGGTGACCGTCGGGGCTAAAAGCCACACTGGTCACCGCGCCGGTGTGGCCTTTGAGCGGGTCGCCGACGGGTTGGCCGGTGTCGGCGTTCCACAGCCGTAGCGTGCGGTCGTCGCTGCCGGAGACGATCCGATGCCGGTCGGGGCTGAACGCCACACTGTTCACCGCGTCGGTGTGGCCTTTGAGCGGGTCACCGACGGGTTGGCCGGTGTCGACGTTCCACAACCGCAGCGTGCGGTCGTCGCTGCCGGAAACGATCCGATACCCGTCGGGGCTGAACGCCACACTGTTCACCGCGTCGGAGTGGCCGGTGAACACGGCGAGGGGTTGGCCGGTGTCAGCGTTCCACAACCGCAGCATGCGATCTGTGCTGCCGGAAACGATCCGATGCCCGTCGGGGCTGAACGCCACACTCAACACCGAGGATAATGTCGGAATGATCTTGAAAGTGTCTCGCCGCTCGACCACGCCGGTGAATAGAGCACCGGTGTCGGCGCTCGACGCGATCCGGGGGGCGGCCAGGATCTCCTGAAGCCCCCGCACATCTCCTCCCCCCTGGACCCCGCGCAGGATGGCCTGTCCCTGCGACGTCAATTCCAACGCGATGGCCCCGTCGCGCTGCCTTATGGCTTCCCGCTGCTTTGCGACGGCGTCTAATGCCGCGACGACGGCGATGACGGTCAGCACGATCAGCCCGGCAATAGCGGCTCTGCGTAGCCGACGGAACCGCCGCTGCTCGCGAAGATCGTCGCCGGCCAACTGATCTTTGGGTTTGCCGTGAATTGGGGCGGCCAACGCGGTGACTTTGTCCCGGAATGCCGGTGACCGAGGGTCCCACGGGGCATCGCCGCTGACGTCGATATACAACGGCTCTGCCGGGAGCGCTCCCTGCTCGGTCAACACTGGTGGGGCGGCGTCGGAGTGGCCAGCGTCGAACCGATCTTCCAGCTGGTTCCACTCGAGGTGGCCTTCAGCTAACACGAACATCAGGTGCTCGTGGTCACAATGGTCGAGCCAGTAGCTCACCTCTTCGTTGACCCAGTGTGATGCGGCGGCCTGCGGAGAGAGCACCACAATCAGGTAGCGGGACGCCTTGAGGGCGTCGGTAATTTTGGCCCACAAATCGGGATTGGCTTCAAGGTTGGTGGTGTCGCGGAACACTCGGAGAGCGCGCAATTGACCCACCCGCCGCCCGATGCGGTGCAAGCTTTTTTGGATCGCCGAAGCGACGTGCTGATCGCGATGGGCGTAGGACAGGAACGCGTCGTACTCCATCAGCTTGCCCGGTCCAGAAACAGGAGGCTCGACGGTCTGTGCTACCCCGGCCATATTGCACCTACAAACAAATCCGCTTCGGTGCGGAGCCGCAACCCGGACTTCGGGCGCAGCTAAGTTTGTCACTCAAGCCACAGCAAGATGTGGTGTTTACGCGGGCCGAGCATCAGGCTGATCAGGCTTGCGTGGACTATTTCGGTCATATCCGGCAACTTTTGACCGGCCGGTGCGACGGTTCAGACAGTGAAGCCGAGAGCGCGGAGCTGGTCGCGCCCGTCATCGGTGATCTTGTCCGGACCCCACGGCGGATTCCACACCCAGTTGATCCGCAGCTCGTCGACCAAACCGGCGCCTATCAGTGCGCTGCGCGACTGATCTTCGATGACATCGGTCAACGGGCAGGCCGGCGACGTCAGCGTCATGTCGAGCAGCGCGACCATGCCCTCATCGGTTTGCACCACGTTCAGGCCGTAGACCAGGCCGAGGTCGACGACGTTAATGCCCAGTTCCGGGTCGACGACATCGCGCATCGCCTCTTCCATGTCGCCGAGCAGTTCGTTATCCGGTATAGCGGTCTCGCTCATCGTCCATCTCCATAGTCGGCTCTGCACTGGCTTGCGCCACTGCATCTTTGAACGCCAGCCATCCCAGCAGCGCGCACTTAACCCGCGCCGGGTATTTGGCGACGCCGGCGAAAGCCACTCCGTCGCCCAGTACTTCGGCATCGCCGGTCACGGCCCCCCGTGATGACACCATTTCGGCGAAGGCGGCAACAGTCTGCAGCGCCTGCTGCACGGGTTGGCCGATGACTTGTTCGGTCAGCACAGAGGTGGCCGCCTGGCTGATTGAACACCCCTGCCCGTCGTAGGAGACGTCGCCAACTCGCCCGCCGTCGTCGGTCAGGGCAACCCGCAGGGTGACCTCGTCGCCACAGATCGGGTTCACGTGAAAGACCTGCGCGCCGTACGGCTCCCGCAGTCCACTGTGTTGCGGATGCCGGTAGTGATCGAGGATCACGTCGTGATAGATCTGTTCCAGACGCAACTTCAGTCTCTTCCGAAGAAGTCCACGGCGCGGCGCACCCCGGCCAGCAGACGGTCGACCTCGTCGAAGGTGTTGTACACCGCGAAAGATGCCCGCGCGGTGGCGGCGACGCCGAACCGGCGGTGCAACGGCAGGGCACAGTGGTGCCCGACACGCACCGCAACGCCGTCGTCGTCGAGCACCTGGCCGACGTCGTGGGCGTGGACGCGAGAGACGACGAACGCTACCGGCGAGCCGCGGTTTTCCATCGCCGTCGGCCCGATGATCCGCACCCCGTCGATGACCGATAAGCCGTCGATCGCCGCGGCCACCAGTCGACGCTCGTGAGCCTCGACGGCGTGCATGCCGATCGCACCGAGATAGCGTACCGCCGCTGCCAGCCCGACCACCTGCGACGTCATCGGCGTGCCGGCCTCGAACCGCTGTGGGGCCGGCGCGTAGGTGGCGGTCTCCATTGTCACGGTCTCGATCATCGACCCGCCGGTGAGGAACGGCGGCATCGTCGACAGCAGCTCCCCGCGAGCATACAAAACGCCGATACCGTTAGGCCCCAACATCTTATGTCCGGAGAACGCCGCGAAATCGACATCCAGGAGGTGAAAGTTCACCGGCTGGTGCGGCACCGACTGGCAGGCGTCCAGCACTGTCAGCGCGCCGACTGCCCGGGCCGCGGCGACAAGTTCGGCGACCGGCGCCACCGCACCCGTCACATTCGAGTGATGACTGAAAGCAACGACCTTCACGCGTTCGTCGAGCCGCAGCGACTCCGGGTCGATGCGACCATCGTCGGTGACGCCGTACCAGCGTAGTGTCGCCCCGGTACGCCGGGCCAGCTCCTGCCAAGGGATGAGGTTGGCGTGGTGTTCCAGCTCGGTGGTGACGATGACGTCGCCGGGACCCACCGCGTGCTCAAAGCGGTGGTCGCCCAGCACATAAGACACCAGGTTGAGCGCCTCGGTGGCGTTCTTGGTGAACACCAGCTCATCGGGACGGGCACCGACGAACACCGCGATGTCAGCGCGGCCCTGCTCGTAGGCGTCGGTGGACTCCTCCATCAGCTGGTGCGCGCCACGATGCACCGCACCGTTGCACGTGGTGAGGAAGTCGCGCTCAGCGTCGAGAACCTGCACCGGCCGTTGCGATGTCGCGCCGGAGTCCAGATAGGCCAGTTGGTTTCCGCCGCGCATGACGCGCTGCAGAATGGGGAAGTCGGCCCGGATCGCCGCCAGCTCCAACTGCGCCTCGGTGACCGTCATGGTCAGGTCCCGCTCACGACCGCTTGGGTGAAGCGCACGTAGCCGTTTTCTTCCAGCTCGTCGGCCAGCTCGGGCCCACCGGATTCGATGATGCGGCCACCGACGAAGACGTGCACGAATTGCGGATGTATGTAGCGCAAAATCCGGGTGTAGTGGGTGATTAGCAGAACGCCGCCACGCACCGGCTGGCCGGTACCATCATCCCAGCCGGATTCGGCGTAACGGTTGACGCCCTCGCTGACCACTCGCAACGCATCGACGTCCAGTCCGGAGTCCGTCTCGTCCAGGATGGCGATCTTCGGTTTGAGCAGGCCCAGCTGCAGGATCTCGTGCCGCTTCTTCTCACCGCCGGAGAAGCCTTCGTTGACGCTGCGTTCGGCAAAGGCCGAGTCGATGTCCAAAGCCTCCATCGCGGAGCGCACCTCTTTGACCCAGTGCCGCAGTTTGGGCGCCTCACCGCGGACCGCAGTGGCAGCGCTACGCAGGAAATTCGACATCGACACCCCCGGCACCTCGACCGGATACTGCATCGCCAGAAACAGTCCGGCCCGGGCGCGTTCGTCGATCGTCATGTCGAGCACGTTCTGGCCGTCCAGCGTGATCGATCCCGAGGAGACGTGATATTTCGGGTGGCCGGCGATCGCGTAGGACAAGGTGGACTTGCCGGATCCGTTGGGCCCCATTACCGCATGGGTCTCGCCGGAGCGCACGGTCAGGTTGACACCGTTGAGGATAGGGATCTCGCCATTGCCCTCCGCGGCGTTGAGATCCTCGACGCTGACGTGCAGGTCTTTGATTTCCAATGTCGTCATGAGGGTGTTGCTCTCGATTCGGTGATGGCCAGTTCGTGTTCGATGGCTGCGGTCAGGCGCTCGCGTACCTGCGGCACCGCGATCTTGGAGATGAGTTCGCCGAAGAATCCGCGAACCACCAGACGGCGGGCCTGTTCTTCGGCGATGCCGCGGGAACGCAGATAGAACAGTTGCTCGTCGTCGAAGCGTCCGGTCGCGCTGGCGTGTCCGGCGCCGAGGATCTCGCCGGTCTCGATCTCCAGATTGGGGACCGAATCGGCGCGTGCGCCGTCGGTGAGCACCAGATTGCGGTTGGTCTCGAAGGTGTCGGTGCCGCTGGCCGCCGAGCGTATCAGCACGTCACCCACCCAGACGGTGTGCGCGTCGGGCAGTTTGGACTCGGCATCTCCCTGCAGCGCACCCTTGTACAGCACCCGCGATTTGCAGTCCGGCTGCGCGTGGTCGATCAGCAGCCGTGACTCGAGATGCTGGCCGTCGTCGGCGAAATACAGGCCGAGCAGCTCGGCGTCTCCGCCGGCAGCCGCGAACCGCACATTGGCCGTCATCCGGACCAGCTCACCGCCGAGCGTGACGGCGACGTGCCGCAGCACGGCATCTTTGCCCAACCGGGCGTGTTGTGCGCTGACGTGCACGACGTCGTCGGCCCAGTCGGCGATCCACACCACGGTGAGCCGGGCGGCATCGCCGACGACGAATTCCAGGTTGTCGGCGTAGGTTCCGCTGCCCCGGTGGTCGATGACCACGACCGCCTCGGCGAGCTCGTCGACCCTGATCTGCAGATGGCCGTAGGCCACCGCCCCCTCGCCGGGGCCGTGCACCGCGATATCGACCGGGTCTGCGGTCTCGCGTGTGACGGTGACCAGCGTCGCGGCGTTGAACGACGAAAAGGCTTGCGCGGCAACCCGGTCAGCGGGAACACCGCCCTGGCCGAGCCGCTCGTCGCCACGGCGCACCGTCTCCACCCGGATTCCGGGCCGCTCTTCGACGGTGATGCGTGCGGTGCCGGTCGCACGCGCGGAACCGTCGTGCAGACCGCGCAACCGGCGCAGCGGAGTGAACCGCCAGATCTCGTCACGGCCGCCGGGCACCTCGAAGGCGTCGACGTCGAAGGAGGAGAAGACCTCGCCCTTGTTGACCGCGGCTAAGGTCGAACCCTCAACCGCTGCGGTCAGATTCGTCACTAGCCGACCGCGCCTTCCATCTGCAGCTCGATCAGCCGGTTGAGCTCCAGCGCGTACTCCATCGGAAGCTCCTTGGCGATCGGCTCGACGAACCCACGCACCACCATCGCCATCGCCTCGTCCTCGGTCATCCCGCGGCTCATCAGGTAGAACAGCTGGTTCTCACTGACCTTGGACACGGTTGCCTCGTGGCCCATCGTGACGTCGTCCTCGCGGATGTCGACATACGGGTAGGTGTCGCTGCGGCTGATCGTATCCACCAGCAGCGCATCGCATTTCACGCTGGAGCGAGACCCGTGCGCGCCCTTGTTCACCTGCACCAGCCCGCGGTAGGAAGCACGGCCACCGCTGCGGGCCACCGACTTGGACACGATGTTGCTCGACGTGTTCGGGGCCAGGTGCAGCATCTTGGCGCCGGTGTCCTGGTGCTGACCTTCGCCGGCGAACGCCACCGACAAGACTTCGCCCTTGGCGTGCTCACCGGTCATCCACACCGCCGGGTATTTCATCGTCACCTTCGACCCGATGTTGCCGTCGACCCACTCCATGGTGGCGCCGGCTTCAGCGCGGGCCCGCTTGGTCACCAGGTTGTAGACGTTGCCCGACCAGTTCTGAATAGTGGTGTAACGGCAACGGCCACCGGGCTTCACGATGATCTCCACCACCGCGGAGTGCAGCGAGTCCGATTTGTAGATCGGCGCGGTGCAGCCTTCGATATAGTGAACGTACGCGTTCTCATCGACGATGATCAGGGTTCGCTCGAACTGGCCCATGTTCTCGGTGTTGATCCGGAAATAGGCCTGGAGCGGGATGTCGACACGCACACCTGGCGGGACATAAATAAAGCTGCCGCCACTCCAGACCGCGGTGTTCAGCGCGGAGAACTTGTTGTCGCCGGCCGGAATCACGGTGCCGAAATACTGCTGGAAGATCTCGGGGTGTTCCCGCAGTGCGGTGTCGGTGTCCAGGAAGATGACCCCTTGGGACTCGAGGTCTTCCCGGATCTGGTGGTAAACAACCTCTGACTCGTACTGAGCGGCGACACCAGACACTAACCGCTGCTTCTCGGCTTCCGGGATTCCGAGCCTGTCGTAGGTGTTCTTGATGTCCGCGGGCAGGTCGTCCCACGTCGCGGCCTGCTTCTCGGTGGACCGCACGAAGTACTTGATGTTGTCGAAGTCGATGCCGCCCAGGTTCGACCCCCAAGTCGGCATCGGCTTGCGCCCGAAGATGCGCAAAGCCTTGAGGCGGGTCTGAAGCATCCACTCCGGCTCGTTCTTCTTGGCCGAGATGTCGCGGACCACCGCGTCAGAGAGACCGCGCTGTGCGCCGGCACCGGCCACGTCGGAGTCCGCCCAGCCGTAGCCATAGCGGCCCAGCGAAGCGATCGCCTCGTCCTGGGACAGCGGCTCGCCCAGCTTGTGAATCTCACGCGTGGTCGTCATTGCGACGCTCCTTGCTTGCTTGTCATCTCACGGGTGGCCGTGAGCGGTACATGGGTGGTGCAGGCGCAGTTGCCGTTGACGATGGTCGCCAGCCGCTGCACGTGGGTGCCGAGCACCTCGGCCATCGCCTGCTGCTCGGTCTCGCACAATTCCGGAAACTCCTCGGCGACATGCGACACCGGGCAGTGGTGCTGGCAGATCTGCACGCCGTGAATGGGGCCGCCGACCCGCGCGGTGCTGGCGACATAGCCGGCCCGCGACAGCGCGCCCGCAATCCCCTCGGCGGCGGCTTCGACATCGGAATCGGCGGCAGACGAAGCCGCCGGCACACCGGACAGGATGGCGTCGATGCGCCGCCGGGCGAAAGTACGCACCGCGTCTTCTCCCCCGATTTCACGCAGTTGACGCATCGCGGCCGAGGCCAGGTCGTCGTAAGCGTGGTCAAGCTTCCCCCGCCCGGCTGGCGTCAGCCGGTACCTCTTCGCCGGACGTCCCCGGCCGGCCTGCTGCCACGCCGCTGCGGGCGCGGACTCCGCCTCACCGGCCTCGATCAGCGCATCCAAATGACGGCGCACCCCGGCCGCTGACAGACCCAGCTGGTCACTGATCTGGCCGGCGGTGATCGACCCGGATTGCAGCAGCAACTGCACGACGGCGCTTCGGGTGTGGCCATCGTGCGTAGAGGTTGCCGCTGGTGTTTCGGCGACCTTCAGGTCCGCCGGGAATTTCACAACACCAATGTTACGCAATTCCGCTGACTGGTCCAGGGCGGGGGCCATGGTGGCTACTTGTGGCAAACCTCGCGACGTTGCCGACAGTGTCGAATTGGTGGTCGCACCATCCGGCCCACCCCATTTGGGCAAACATGCGCGTGGGTCAGCTTTCCCGGGTAACGTCCCCAGCACGGGGGTTTGCCCTAGAGAGGAACCGATGATGCTCAGAAGTGTGCTGGCCGCGAGCGCCGCGGTCGCATCCCTGGCCCTCGCGCCGTTGGCCCACGCGGACACCGACAGCGACTATCTGGCAGCGCTGCGCCGGGGCGGCATAGCGCCGATGGGCGACGGCTCAGGCGAGCTCAGCAACGCTCACGTCATCTGCAATCAGCTCAGGAACGGGACGTCGTGGCAGGCTGTGAATGCGCAGTTGTATGCCGCTGAGAGCCAGCCGCCCGACCCGCTGACCCACGACGAGGTCGACTACGAGGAGAACACCGCGATTCAGTTCTACTGTCCAAACCTGCATTAGCTGCCGGGCCGTCTGGGCGGTGCCCAGATGCTGACCGTTTGACGGCCTGCCCTCGGGTGTGGCGAACTCGGCACCGTTTCGCTTGTCCGTCCGGTCCGGTGATTTCGCAGGCGATCGGGCCCGCTTCGCTAATCGACGCGCTGCCCACATCGGAGCGCGCGGGATGACGGTTACGCTGCTGTGATGGCTGTCCGCCACCACACGCTGAGTTCGTCGATTGCCAGCCTGCACGGCGACGAGCTGGCGGTTGGCTCACCGCTCAACCACGCCGAACTCGACACGTTGCGGCGCACCCGGTTGTTCGGCGCCACCGGCACGGTGCTGATGGCCATCGGCGCGTTGGGCGCCGGGGCCAGACCGGTGGTGCAGGATCCGACGTTCGGCGTGCGACTGCTGAATCTGCCGTCGCGTATTCAGACCGTCTCACTGACCATGACCACGACCGGCGCAGTCATGATGGCGCTGGCCTGGTTGATGCTGGGCCGTTTCGCGCTCGGCAGCCGGCGGATGTCGCGCGGGGACCTGGACCGCACCCTGCTGCTCTGGACCTTGCCGCTGCTGGCGGCACCCCCGATGTACAGCAAGGACGTCTACTCCTACCTGGCGCAAAGCCAGATCTCGATGCTGGGCATGGACCCCTACCGGATCGGTCCGGCGCGGGCGCTGGGCCTGGGCCATGTCTTCACGCTTTCGGTACCGAGCCTGTGGCGCGACACCTCTGCGCCCTACGGTCCGCTGTTTCTGTGGATCGGTCGTGGCATCTCCGCGCTGACCGGAGAAAACATCGTCGCCGCCGTACTGTGCCACCGGCTGGTCGTGCTCGCCGGCGTCGGCCTCATCGTGTGGGCCACCCCGCGTTTGGCTCGCCGCTGCGGTGTCGCCGAAGTCAGCGCGCTGTGGCTGGGCGCGGCCAACCCATTGCTGATCATGCATCTGGTCGCGGGGATCCACAACGAGGCGCTGATGCTCGGGATGATGCTGACCGGCACCGAATTCGCTCTGCGCGGCGTCGACTCGCCGCACTTGGCGCCGCGCTGGCCCCGACCCGACTGGAAACCGCTGGGCATGCTGCTGGCAGGTGTAGTACTGATCACGCTCTCCTCGCAGGTGAAACTGCCCTCGCTGCTGGCGCTGGGCTTCGTCGCCATGGCGCTGGCCTGGCGGTGGGGCGGTAATCTGCGAGCTTTCCTGCTGGTCGGCGGCGCAATGGCGGCCCTGTCCGTGGCGGTGATGGCCGCGGTGGGCTGGGCCAGCCGGCTCGGATTCGGCTGGATGTACACCCTCGGCACCGCCAACGTCGTCCGCAGCTGGATGTCTCCCCCGACGTTGCTGGCGCTCGGCACCGGCCAGGTCGGCATCCTGCTCGGTCTCGGCGATCACACCACCGCCGTGCTGTCACTGACCCGCGGCATCGGTGTCCTGATCATCGCGGTGATGGTCGGATGGCTGCTCTTGGCAGTGCTGCGCGGCCGGCTGCACCCGGTCGGCGGCCTTGGTGTCGCGTTGGGCGTCACGGTTCTGTTGTTCCCGGTGGTGCAGCCCTGGTATCTGCTGTGGGCCATTATCCCGCTGGCTGCCTGGGCAACACGTCCAAGGTTCCGCGTCGCGGCAATCGGGGTGACCATCGTGGTGGGCGTCTTCGGTCCCACCGCCAACGGTGACCGGTTCGCGTTGTTCCAGATCCTGGACGCGACGTTGGCCAGCACGGTCATCGTCGCGGCGCTGATCGCCTTGACCTACCGGCAGTGGCCGTGGCGCCGAATGCCCGGCGAACCGCGGCAACCGGGTCGGGAACCCGCCCCACCAGATGTGGTGTCACCCACGCCAGCTGCGCCGCCTGCCGTCCTGCCGGACGCCTACGCTGATTATTCGTGAGCTCGACGGTCTCCGACGTTTCATTGCGGTTGCGCGGAGTGTGCAAGCAGTACGGCTCCACCACCGCGGTCGCCAACCTCGACCTCGAGGTGCATGCCGCCGAGGTGCTGGCGCTGCTCGGCCCCAATGGGGCCGGTAAGACAACGACGGTCGAGATGTGCGAGGGCTTTGTGCGCCCGGACGCCGGCAGGATCGAGGTGCTCGGGCTCGACCCGGTGGCCGACAACGCCCGGCTGCGGGAACGCATCGGCGTGATGCTGCAAGGCGGCGGCGGGTATCCCGCAGCGCGGGCGCAGGAAATGCTCAACCTGGTGGCGGCCTATGCTGCCAACCCGCTGGATCCGCAATGGTTGTTAGACACCCTCGGCCTCACCGAAGCCGCGCGCACTACCTACCGGCGGCTTTCGGGTGGACAGCAGCAGCGGCTGGCGCTGGCATGCGCACTGGTCGGCCGGCCGGAGTTGGTCTTCCTCGACGAGCCCACCGCGGGTATGGATGCCCAGGCCCGAGTGTTGGTGTGGGAGCTGATCGACGCGCTGCGCCGCGACGGCGTGACGGTGCTGTTGACCACCCACCAGCTCAAGGAGGCCGAAGAGCTCGCCGATCGGCTGGTCATCATCGACCACGGAGTCACCGTGGCGGCCGGAACACCGGCCGAGCTGACCCGCAGCGGCGCCAAGGACCAGCTGCGTTTCACTGCGCCGCCGCGACTGGACCTTTCGCTGCTGGTAGCAGCGTTGCCCGAGGAGTACAAAGCCAGTGAAGTGGCGCCCGGCGATTACCTGGTCGAAGGACCGGTCGACCCGCAGGTACTGACCACAGTCACCGGGTGGTGCGCCCAGATCGATGTGCTGGCCACTGACTTGCGGGTGGAGCAGCGGAGCTTGGAAGACGTGTTTCTCGAGCTGACCGGCAGGGAGCTGCGAAAGTGAACGCACCGTTGTTTCCGGCCGGCACTTTCACGCCGGACCCGCGTCCGAACACCGTAGGACAGATGCTGCTCGCGCAATCGGCGCTGGAATTGAAGTTGCTGCTGCGCAACGGCGAGCAGCTGTTGCTGACGATGTTCATCCCGATCACGTTGCTGATCGGGCTGACGCTGCTGCCACTGGGATCCTTCGGGACCAACCGCGCAGCAACCTTCGTACCGGTGATCATGGCGCTGGCCGTCGTCTCCACCGCGTTCACCGGACAAGCGATCGCGGTCGCGTTCGATCGCCGGTACGGCGCGCTCAAGCGGCTGGGCGCCACCGCGCTGCCGGTCTGGGGCATCATCGCCGGCAAGTCGCTGGCCGTGATCACGGTGGTGTTCCTGCAGGCAGTGGTGCTGGGCGGTATCGGGTTCACGCTCGGCTGGCGTCCGAAGCTTGCCGGTCTGGTTCTCGGTGCCCTGGTCATAGCACTGGGTACCGTCGCGTTCGCTGCGCTGGGCCTGCTGCTGGGCGGCACCCTGCGGGCCGAGATCGTCTTGGCGGTCGCCAACCTGCTGTGGTTCGTCTTCGCCGGCTTCGGTGCGCTGACGATCGACACCGACACCGTCCCGCCCGCGGTCAAATGGGCCGCGCGGCTGACCCCATCGGGTGCGCTGACCGAGGCGCTGTCGCAGGCGCTCACAATCTCGATGGATTGGTTCGGCGTTGTCGTGCTGGCCGGGTATGGGGCGCTGGCCGCGCTGGCCGCGCTGCGCTGGTTTCGCTTCACCTGAGTGGCTACCCAGCTCGTGGGCTGGTCGGCGGGTTAGTGTCCGGCGTCGAATTCGATGGGCAGGGTTGTTGGTCCGGTGATCCCGACTAAAGGCTTCCACGGGGCGGGGTCGGTGCGGTGCGGGTTGGGCATCCGCTGAGTGATGACGCGTAGGGCTTCGGCGAGTTCAAGTCGGGCCAGGTGTGCTCCAAGACAGTAGTGACTGCCGCCGCCGAAGGTCAGCATGGTCGCCGGTCCCTCGCGGGTGATGTCGAGGCAGTCGGGGTCGGCGTAGACGGCGGGGTCGCGGTTCGCGGCGGCCGTATTGACGATCACCAGCGTGCCGGCCGGCACCCGCACGCCGCCGAGTTCGACATCCTCGACGGCCTTGCGCATGGTGGCGAAAATGACCGGGCTGTGGCGCATGAGCTCCTCGACTGCCTGCGGTGCGAGCTCGGGATGCTCAGCCAGCAGGGCCCACTGCTCGGAGTGGTCACACAAATCGCCTACGGCGGAGGCCAACTGATTGCGGGTGGTGTCGGTGCCCGCCATCAGCAGGCCTCCCGCGAGCATGCGCAGCTCGCCGGCGCTGAGCCGATCCCCGTCGTCTTCAGCCCGGATCAGCTGCGACATCAGGTCGTCAGTGAGGTTGCCACGGCGCCGGGCGACCATGTCGTCGATGTAGGCGTCGAGTTCGTCGAAGGCACCCATGATGACCGCCGCGTCGTTGACGACGTTCCAGGTGAAGGTCTTGAAGATGTCGTCGGCCCAGTCCGAGAACAGTTGCCAGTCTTGGCGCGGTGCGCCGAGCAACCCGCAGATGATCGGAATCGGATACCGGCGGGTGATGTCGGCGACCACGTCGCAGCGCCCCGTGACGGTCACCGGGTCGACCAGCTCGGTAATGACGTTGACGATCGTGGTCTGTAGCCGTGCGGCCGACCGTGGGGTGAACGCCTTGCAAACCAGTCGGCGCAGCCGACTGTGATCGGCGCCGTCCCGGCTCAACAGGCCCGAGGTGACCTTGTCCGACAGCCGCCCGGACGTAATGCCTTGTGCCGCAAGGGCATGTCCCTTCGGCATGCAAAACCGAGGATCGCGCAAGACGGTCCGCACCAGCCCGTAGCTCAACACTTCGGGCCCGTGCGGCCCCAGCGCAATCGGCCCCTGCAGCCGGGCCTGCCGGATGAGCCGGTGCGCATCTTCGGGGTTTCGGGCGTGCTCATAGGCGATGGCCGGCAGCCCGGCATCAAACACGGTCGGGCTGTTGGCGTCGATGGTGTCGACGGTCATGGTGCCTCCTCGGATTCGTCCGAGTCGACTATCCAGGGCCACGGCGGCAAGACCATCGGCCAGAACGCGTAGATCTGCGCGATCGGGGGTCGTAGATACGCGTGCGGCCGGCTACGATCTGCGCGTTTGCGCTGATGTTTTGGGCTACGCGCTGCGCGCATGCTGGCTAGCATGAGCGAGGTTGAGCCGTGCGCACAGACGCCGGTGCTGAATTGGAGCGAGCTAGGCGTGAGCGAGCTGCCGACCGGAACGGTGACATTGCTTTTGGCCGACGTCGAGGGCTCCACCCGGCTGTGGGAGACCCAGCCCGAGGAGATGACCGCCGCGATCGCGCGGCTGGATCGCACCCTGTCTGACGTCGTGGCCGCTCATCACGGAGTCCACCCGGTCGAGCAGGGTGAGGGTGACAGTTTTGTGGCGGCGTTCGCGCGCGCCTCGGATGCGGTGGCCTGCGCGCTGGAGTTGCAGCGGGCGCCGTTGGCCCCGGTTCGGCTGCGGATCGGGGTGCATACCGGCGAGATCCAGCTGCGCGACGACGCCAACTACGCCGGCCCGACGATCAACCGCACCGCGCGGCTGCGCGATCTAGCCCACGGCGGTCAGACGGTGCTGTCGGGTGCGACCGAGGCGATGGTTCTCGACCGGCTACCTGAGGGCGCCTGGCTGACCGATCTGGGCACCCACCCGTTGCGGGATCTGCCCCGCCCGGAGCGAGTGGTGCAGCTCTGCCATCCCGACCTGGTCAACGACTTCCCGCCCCTTCGGGTATTTAGCACCGTCGTCGCCACCCGTCTTCCGGTGCAGCTGACCAGTTTCGTGGGCCGCGACGCGCAGTTGACCCAGCTGCGGGAGTTGCTGGCGCAGAACCGGCTGGTGACGTTGACCGGTGCGGGCGGGGTCGGCAAAACCCGGCTGGCGATCCAGGTCGCGGCCCAGCTGGCCGGCGAGTTCGGTGGCGGGGTGTGGTATGTGGATCTGGCGCCGATCACCTACCCCGGGCTTGTGGCCGTGACTGTAGCGCGCGCACTCGGGCTGCCCGACCAACCCGGGCGGTCCACCATGGACAGCCTGCTGCGGTTCGTTCGCGACCGTCAGCTGCTGGTGGTGCTGGACAACTGCGAGCATCTGCTGGATGCCAGCGCCGAGCTGGTTGTCGCTGTGCTGAGTGCGGCGGCGGGGCTGACCTTGCTCGCCACCAGCCGTGAGGCGATCGGGGTGGCCGGTGAGGTGAGCTGGCGGGTGCCCTCGCTGTCGCTGGTCGAGGAGGCGATCGAGTTGTTCGCCGACCGGGCCCGGCATGCCCGCCCCGATTTCAGCCTCACTGATGACAATGCCGCGGCGGTGAGCGAGATCTGCGCACGCCTGGATGGCGTGCCGCTGGCGATCGAGCTGGCCGCCGCGCGGGTACGGAGTTTGTCGCTGGCCGAGATCCTCGACAGCCTGCATGACCGGTTCCGGCTGTTGACCGGTGGTGCGCGCACCGCGGTGCGCCGCCAGCAGACCCTGCGCGCCTCGGTGGACTGGTCGCATGCGCTGTTGACCCAGCCGGAGCGGGTGTTGTTTCGCCGGCTGGCGGTGTTTCTGGGCGGCTTCAATCTCGACGCTGCCCGTGCGATCGCCGGCGGTGGTGACGTGGAGCGTTTCCAGGTGCTCGATCAGCTGAGCCTGTTGGTGGACAAGTCGCTGGTGGTGGTCTGTGACAGCGAGGTCAGCGGGGGACGGACCCGGTATCGGCTGCTGGAAACGGTGCGCCAATACGCTGTGGAAAAACTCGGCGAATCCGGCGAGGCCGACACCGTACGCACCCGCCACCGCGACCACTACACAGCGCTCGCGGCACTGCTCGACGCGCCGGCAGACCGTGACTATGAGCAGTGCATCGAGCAGGCCAACACCGAGATCGACAACCTGCGCGCCGCATTTTCGTGGAGCCGGGAAAACTTCGACGTCGAACTGGCCTTGGCGCTGGCGTCCTCCCTGCAGCCGCTGTGGCTGGCACGGGGACGCCTCCGAGAAGGGCTGGCCTGGTTCGACACCGTCCTCGCCGTCGACGACCCGCGCCAACTCGCGGTGGCGGCCGCGGTGCGCGCCCGGGCGCTCGCCGACCGGGCGGTGCTTAATGCTATGGCCAGCGCGTCGACAAGTAAGGATCAGGCCGAACAAGCTCTGGCGATCGCGCGAGACGTCGATGACCCGACCCTGCTGGCCCGGGCGCTGACCGCCTGCGGTTTTATCGCCTCGGTGAGCTATGACGTCGAGGTGGCGCGGGCATACTTCGCCGAGGCGATCGGCCTGGCGCGCGCGTTGGACGATCGGTGGCGGCTGAGCCAGATACTGGCCCTGCAGGCGCAGGCCGCCTACACCGCGGGTGACCCCCTCGGTGCGCGGGTGGCCGGCGAGGAAGGACGCGACCTCGCCGACGCCCTCGGCGACCGGTCCAATTCGCGCGTGTGTCGCTGGTGTCTCGGGGCGACGCAGCTGTACAGCGGCGATTTAGCCGGAGCCGCCACCCACTTCGGCGAGGTCTCCGCCGAAGCCGAGGCGGCTCACGACGAGACCTGGAAGGTGAACAGCCTCAGCGGTCAAAGCCTTGCACTGGCCCACCAGGGTAAGACGGCCGCTGCGCGAGCCGTTGCCGAAGCGGCCCTTAAGTGCGGCGTGGAGCTTGGCGGAAGGTCCGCGCTGCTCGGGTACATCGTCTGGGGAGCTGCGGCCCTGGCTGCCGGGAATGGCGCGGCGGCGCGCGAGGCGTACCAGGCCGCCAACCAGCACATGACTGTCGTGAGTGGTGTGACGGCCGCGGCGCAGCGCCTCTGGAATGCCGATGCCGCGTTGGCAGCCGGGGATCTCGCGGCCGCCCGCCGGTGGGCCGACGAGGCCGTCTCGACGACCGCCGGCCTGCACTCGTCGTCGGCCCTCAGCATCCGCGCCCGGGTGGCGATCGCCCAGGGTGAGCCGGACCAGGCCGAGCGCGACGCCCACGACGCGCTCGCGCGTGCCGCCGAACTCGAGGCGTACCTGATGATTCCCGAGATCCTTGACTGCCTCGCCGCGCTGGCCGTCGAAGCCGGCAGTCACCGCGAAGCCGCCCGCCTCTTCGGGGCTGCAGCTGCCATCCGGCAGCGCATCGGCGCGGTGCGGTTCAAGATCTGGGACGCCGGCTACGAAACGTCGGTGGCGGCGCTGCGAGATGCGCTGGGCGAGAAAGAATTCGACGCCGCATGCGCTGAGGGCGCGGCGCTGTCCACCAAGGAGACGATCGCCTATGCCCGGCGCGGCCACGGCCAGCGCAACCGGCCCACCAGCGGCTGGGCATCGCTGACCCCCACCGAGCGCGACGTGGTGCGCCTGGTCACCGAGGGACTGGCCAACAATGACATCGCCACCCGGCTCTTCGTCTCACCGCGCACCGTGCAAAGCCACCTCACCCACGTCTACACCAAACTCGGCCTGAGCTCCCGGGTACAACTCGTCCAAGAAGCCGCCCGCCACACGTAACCCCCGTGCGCCGGCGACGGATTCTCGTGCCCCGACGGTGTTGCAGCGCGTGGGCTGGACAAACACGGTCTCGGCGAGACCGCCCTACTACGCTGTGTAGTTAGCCGTCGCCTACCATTTGGGCGTGACCACCATGGCGATCGGGCGGCTGGTGGACCTGCTGCCGTCGCCCAGCCTCCGGGCGCAGCGCGCGATAGCGGCGCTGGTCGTGGTGACCCAGGGCGGCATCGCCATCACCGGCTCGATCGTGCGCGTCACCGCCTCCGGCCTGGGCTGCCCCACCTGGCCGCAGTGTTTCCCCGGCAGCTTCACCCCGGTCGCGGTCACCGAAGTTCCGCGGCTCCACCAGGCCGTCGAGTTCGGCAACCGCATGATCACGCTGGCCGTGGTGCTCACCGCAATCCTGGCGGTGCTGGCCGTCACCCGGGCTCGGCGGCGCACCGAAATTCTCCTCTATGCGTGGTTGATGCCCGCGTCGACAGTACTGCAGGCGGTGATCGGCGGCATCACCGTACTGACCGGGCTGCTGTGGTGGACGGTCTCCATCCACCTGCTGGCGTCGATGACGATGGTGTGGCTGGCGGTGCTGCTCTACGTCAAGATCGGCGAGCCCGACGGCGGCGTTGCCAGAGACCGGGTGGTCAAGCCACTGCGGGGGCTCACCGGACTTTGTGCTGTGACGCTGGCGGCAGTGCTCGTCGCGGGCACCTTGGTGACCGCCGCCGGTCCGCACGCCGGTGACCGCAGCGCGACGCGGACCGTGCCGCGGCTGCGGATCGAGATCACCACGCTGGTGCACGTTCATTCGTCGCTTCTGCTGGGATACCTCGCGCTGCTGGTAGGACTGGGCTTCGGGTTGCTGGCGGTGCGCGCGCCGCGTCCGGTGCTGGTGCGACTCGGCGTGCTGCTGGCGCTGGTGGTCGGGCAGGGCCTGCTGGGAACCGTGCAATTCTTCACCGGTGTGCCGGCCGCGCTGGTTGCGCTGCACGTCGCGGGAGCGACTCTGTGCACCGCGGCCACTGCAGCGTTATGGGCGTCGATGCGAGAACGGGCCCAGCCCGAGCCGCTCCAAAGCTGACTCGACAGCCAGCGCGAACCGCCGCTCGGCAGCCGCGCGGGCGGTGTCGTCGAGCAGCTGCCAGCCCAACAGGGGCGCCACCAGGTCAAGGCTCGTCAAGTGCGCGTCACCCGGTCCGCCAGCCACCTCAGCGCGGGCGTAGAGCAGTTCGGTCGGGCTGATGCCGACGTGTTCGGCCGCAGCATCCAGGGCGGCATAGCCCACATCCCATAGCTCGAAGTCGGCCTCGACCGCCGACCCGCCGCTAAGTGCATGCGATTGCGTCCCGCCGAGGAAGATCAGGGCCGTGCCGGATTCGCCCGAGCTGGCCGGCCCCGTCGGGGCGCCGACACCGGCCAGATCGCGCAGGTAGTGCCGGCCGGTATTCCAGGCGACGACCTCGGGTGCGTTGAGCAGTTCGGGCACCCGCCTGGTCCACGTCAGAAACTGGTCGAGCCGATCGCGATGGTCGGTGCCCGCCCGCAGGATCACCAAATCCGCGCGCAGAATCTGCGGGTCGTCCCAGCGCAACCACTGCGCATGCAGACCGCGGGTGCGCAGTGCGGCGACCAGGCCGTCGTCGCCCTCGGCGCCGGCGTCTCCGGCCAGCACGATGCGGGGATGGCGCAGGTCTGGGCGGGCCAGCTTCATACGGGCGTCACACCTGCGGATGATAGTGGGCATGCACGCGATTGAGATCGCCGAAGTCGGCGGCCCGGAAGTCCTGCGCTACATCGAGAAGCCGCGTCCCTCCCCCGGCGCAGGTCAAGTACTCATCGAGGCTGAGGCGATCGGTGTCAACTTCATCGACACCTACTTCCGCACCGGGCAGTACCCCGCTGGGCTGCCGCTCGTCCTGGGCACCGAGGTGGCCGGCACGGTGGCCAGCGCCGGCGACGGTGTCACGGACCTACAGACCGGCGACCGCGTGGTGACGGCCGCGGCGTCCGGCGCTTATGCCGAATTCTGCACCGCACCAACTTATTTGACGGCCCGGCTGCCGTCGAGCGTCGACTCCGACGTGGCGGCGTCAGCGCTGTTGAAGGGCATGACCGCGCACTACCTGCTCAAGTCGGTATATCCGGTGCAACGCGGTGACGCGGTGCTGGTCCATGCCGGCGCCGGTGGCGTGGGTCTGATCCTGACGCAGTGGGCGTCAAGCCTCGGGGTGCGAGTGATCACGACGGTGTCGACACCGGCTAAGGCGGAGCTGTCCCGGCAGGCCGGGTCCGATGAGGTGCTGGACTATCCGGGTGACGACCCAACCGAATTCGGCCGGCGGATTCGCGATTTGACCGGCGGTGCCGGTGTGGCCGCGGTCTACGACGGAGTCGGGGCGAGCACGTTCGACGCCAGCTTGGCCAGCCTCGCCGTGCGCGGGACGTTGGCGTTGTTCGGCGCGGCCAGCGGACCCGTGCCGCCGATCGACCCGCAGCGACTCAACGCCGCCGGCTCGGTATACCTGACCCGCCCGACGCTGCGCGACTTCACCCGCACCGGCGACGAGTTTGCTTGGCGCGCAGGCGAATTGTTCGACGCGATTGCGACGGGGTGGGTCGATGTCCACGTCAGCCGACGGTACCCGCTGGCCGACTCCGCGCAGGCGCACCGCGACCTGCAGGGCCGTCAGACGGTCGGCTCGATCGTGCTCGTGCCGTAGTCGAGCGCCCGATTACCTGGTCAGCCGCCCCATTTGGCGGCTTCGGCTTGGTCGCGGGCAAACATCGACAAGGTGTTGTTCTCATGGGTGCCGGCCATCGCGTGATAGGCGCGCACCAACTCCGTCATCGCCTGATTCCACTGGTTCTGCCACACCTGATAGGACATCCCGGTATCACCTTGCCAAGCACTGGACAACGCCGCCTGCTCACTGGCGATATCAACACCCAAACTCTGCAACGTACCCGCATACCCCGACATGTCGGCAGCATGAGCCAACATCGCCGGATAGTTGTACATAATCTGCGACATCACAAACCCTTTCTAAAAACCGGTGTAACTCGACGCCGCCGCCGAATCCGCCGCCACATAGCTACCAGCCGCATCACCCAAATTGGCCTGCGCAATATCAAGCAACGCATTCACCTTCGCCGCCGCCTCGACAAACCGGGCATGGGCGCCCTGAAACGCCGCCGAAGCCTCCCCCACATGAAAAGCCTGCGCCGACATCGCCTCCTGCTCAGCCTGCCCAATCGTGGACCGCATCAACCCCGCCTTCGCCGAAAACGCCGACTGCGACGCCACCAACTGCGGAATATGGGCATCCAACATACTCATCCGGTACTTCCTTCCTCTTCAGGATTTCGATCGTTCCAGCAGTCGGGCAACATCGGCATGTTCGGCTCCTTGCCGTAACCGTTGTCGGCCATTGTCGCTAAACCCGCCGCTTGCGCACCCCCCTTGGACACCGTCCCGGCGAAGCCCAACGGCCCGGCACTCCGCAGGGACGCTGCATAGCGATGTGTTGGCGTTTGAATGCGGTCGTCGCCCGAAGAGTCTTCGGCTTCTAGATATTCGAAACGGTAGCCACGGTCGATGACGGGTCGCCGACCCCGCCGCGTCCGTGTCAGCTCGGGCGGCGCCGCCGCCTGCGCCGGGGCAGCCGCGGCCGCATCGAACGCTGGCGCCTTCCGTTTGTCCTTGGCCGCAGCGCGCACCGACGACTCGAGGTATCCGCTGCTCACCAGGTAACCGAAAGTCTGCCCATCCGCAATCGGCGGCGGGGCGCCTGGCGCGAAAGGTGGGGGCCCTACCGAAGATACAGCGGGCGCGGCTGTCGGCGCCGAAAGCGGGATCGAGGTCGCCGGCGGTACACCGACGGGGGTTGAGCTCACACCGGGCGCGCCGCCGAGTGGTGCTGCCGGCGCGACAGCCGGCGTTGGTGTGGGGAGCGGCGGCGATGGAGCGGACGTTGTCACCGGCGCAGCCAGACCGGCTAACCCGGCCAGGCCTGCTGATGCGGGCAAGCCAGCCACCGACCCGAGGTTCGAGATAGCCAGATTGAGACCGACTGGCAGTAGTAGGGGCAATTCCTGGACCAGGAACCGCAACGTTCTGAGCGTCCAGTTGACAGCACGGTAGGCCTGCCACGTAACGAAGTAGGTGACCAGCTCCGGAAATTTGGACGGGTCTGTCAGCCCTTGCCAGTTCTGTTGAAGCCAGGTCAAGGCATTTTGGTTGCCAGTGAGAAAATTGGGCAGATTCTGCAGATATTGGTTGGGATCCCAAGTGGGCTGGCCTTGGCCGGGAATTTGTTGACCGTCCGGCCCGAAGATCATCTGCCATATCTCAGCCGGCGTAGGGAATTGAAACGACCCGGTTCCTCCACCGCCACCGGTGCCGTCGCCCCCGCCGGCGCCGCTGCCGGTTTGTACTTGAGCCGCTTCCGCCGTCGCCTGATACGTACTCATCGTGGTAGCGGCCTGGGTCCACATCCGGGTGTAGTCCGCCTCGTTGGCCGCGATCGGAATTGTGTTGACGCCGAAAAAGTTCGTCGCGACCAAGACGCCGTGGATCGCATGGTTGGCGGCCAGCTCGCCCAGTGTCGGCATGGCCGCTAATGCGGCGGTGTGGGCCGTGGCGACGATCTGGTGCTGCGCCGCCGCCTGTGCGCTCATCGCACTCGCCAGCGCCAACCACGCCAGATATGGCAGATGCGCGGCTACATATTGTTCGGCTGTCGGCCCTTCCCAAAACTGCTGCGAGTTTGTCAATACCGCGGTCAGGTCATGTGCCGCCGCACTGAATTCGTCGCTTAACAATGTCCACGAGTTGGCGGCGGCCAGCATTGGGCCCGGCCCGGCACCACTGCTGAGAGCCGCCGAATGTACCTCCGGCGGCGAAGCCATCCAGGCCGGCGCGATCATCACCAGCCGCAGGCAGCCGAATATGTCGAGGCTGCCGCCGCATCACCGGCGCCATAAATGCTGCCGGCCTCAGCCACTCCCGCGCCCGCACGACTCAAGACCTCGACACCCTTCGCAGCCGCCGCTGTCGCCTGGGCTCCACGAGAACTGAATTCGCCGGCAGCTTGAACTGATACCGCGTCCGCCCCGGGCGGTACCACTACCGAAATTGTCGGCGCTACCCCGGCATAGGCCGCCGCTAGACGGGCGGTGATCGCGTGTATGGCAGCACTTGTCGCGGCCAGGCCCTCTGGAACGACCCGCAGAGTCATGACACGTAACTCCCTCCGACGAAGTTCATGAGGCTTGCGTCCCCTGCGCCGATGAGAAGCGGTCGACGGCAAACGCGATAGCCCAACCGAGCAGCCCGGCAATGAGCCCGAAAAACAAATGGAAAACCGCCTTTTCGGCCATGCCGGCCGATGCAAGTACTAAAACGCCGCCGCTGAGCCACCCGGTGACTGAGCCGGCAAGTGCCACCAGGTGAATCGGCGCGGCCGCAAGCGTGATCAACCACCGCCGACCACCCATTACGGGTGCGGCGGCCAGAGCGTAAAGCAGGACCGCCGCCGCGAGGTACCGCGCGCTTCCCCAGGGGTCGGGCACCGAATGAAGCAGCAGGGTCATGGACATCGAGGCGGCCCCTACCGCCACCACCGTCTCCCGCCTACGGCATACCAACACCACCGCCACCAACAGGGTCAGCCAGATCAGTCCACGGTGCCCGGGTAGTCCGATCGGCATCCGGACACCCGCCGAGGAGGCGATCACAACAACCGCGAGGGCGGGAAACGCCATTTCACGGGCAAGCGACCAGTTAGTCGCTGACTGCTGCGTCGCGAAAGCGAGCGCGCGATGCACCGCACCAGCACTCATACAACTCCTCAGTTACGGGAGTTCAAACCACAACTCTTCCGCGGATGGCCCTTGAATGTTGCCCCGGGATCCGCACCTGCAGTAGCTTAGCAAAGACTGAGAGAATGATGACGTTTTCACCGAGGGGGACATCATGGTTGGTGATCGCCGCACTGGTCAGCGCCGCCGCTCGCTACGCAGCGCGAAAGCCCGCGGTCACCGAAGAGCGCTGGTTCTCGGCACGGCGACCGGGGCATTGCTGGCCGTCGGCACGACTCCACTTGCCACCGTGCCCACCGCCCACGCTGACATCTTCGACTTCGTGATCGAGCCCGCCGTGGAAGCCCTCGGCGGTGCTGCCAGCGCCTCCGTCGCCGTACCCGACCTCCCGCTAGACGGCCTGCTCGACAGTGCATTCGCCAACTCGACTGCGATGTCCGACCTTTTCAGCACGT
The DNA here is from genome assembly GCA_963795995.1 of uncultured Actinomycetota bacterium. Taxonomy (GTDB): domain Bacteria; phylum Actinomycetota; class Actinomycetes; order Mycobacteriales; family Mycobacteriaceae; genus Mycobacterium. Next base: position 1,111,054 of record CAWCJY010000010.1, on the reverse strand, counting down.
TCGATCTGACGGTTCCCGACGTATCCGGCGCAATGGCTTTGCCGTTCGAATCCCTGGCCGCCGCCGATCCCACCGCTGCACTGGATGCCTACCTTGGGCAAATCGAGACGAGCGGCGAGGCGTTCCTCGCTGATCCAGCCAATGCGACGTTCCTTCAGGCGATCAATGCGCCCTACGTCGAGCTCTTCGGGCGCGATCTGATCGGCAACGGTATCGACGACTTCACCGGTGCCAACACTTCCTTCTTCGGCAGCACCGGCGTCTTCGGCGATCTCGGTGACGGCGGATTCTTGTTCGGCGACGGCGGAGCCGGTGAGGCCGGTACGGCCACCATCAACGACGGGGCCGGTTTTGCCGGCGGTGACGCCGGATTCTTCGGCGACGGGGGCATGGGCGGAGTCGGCGTCGACGGCGGAGCCGGTGGTGCGGGCGGCGCGGGTGGTTCGTTCTACGGCGACGGCGGTGGCGGTGGTGCCGGCGGCGCGGCTGTCGCGGCCGGTGGCGCCGGCGGAGCCGGTGGAGCCGGTGGTAGCGCCGGTGAATTCGTCGGCAACGGCGGTGACGGCGGACCTGGCGGAGCCGGTGCAGCCGCTACCAACGGTGGGGCCGGCGGAGCAGGCGGGCACGGCGGGGCCGGTGGCAATGCCGCCGCGCTGGAATCCGGCAACGGCGGCAACGGCGGCAACGGCGGGCCCGGCGGTAACGGCACGACCGGCGTAGCCACCGCTCATGGTGGGCCGGGCGGAGCCGGCGGTAACGGTGGCAGCGCCGCGCTGGAATCCGGCGACGGTGGCAACGGCGGCAACGGCGGCATGGGCGGCTTTGCCGGCGTTCGGGGTCCTGGTACTCCCGGTGGTCAGGGGGGCGCGGCCGGGCTGGGCGGCACGGGCAGCGTCACCGGCCAAGCGGGCGCCCCCGGCACCGCGGGCACGACTCCCGGCAGCGGCGGCGGTACCGGTGGCGGGGGCGGTACCGGTGGTGGCGGTGGCGGTGGCGGCGGCTGCGGAGGCGGACCTGGCATTGGTGGTCCCGGCGGTCCTGGTAGCGGCACCGGCGGCGGCAGCTGCTCCTGAGCGCACCAGCTCGCACTCGTGACTATCAGGTCATGACCGGTCCCAAGCCCAAGTACCGCAGTCGGATGTTGCCGCGGATCGTAGCGGCTCTTGCGATCGTCACTCTCAACGCGGCGATCGGCGGGTGTGCCTTGTCAGCGACCAACGGCCCGGGCGGCTTGACGACGCTTGTCGTTCAGCAGAACAGCGCAAACCTGGCCCGCCTCGGTTTGCCACAGTTGATGAGCCTTCCGCAGGTCGAAGTCGTGACGCCGCAGTCGCGAGGCGCTCAAGTTCAGAAAGGCCCCACCGTGAGCTCGGTCCTCAACGCAGCCGGCGCTACTGGCGTCGACAGTGTGCGTGTCGAAGGCCGCGATCCGGCGCAGACACTGACCGCCGCCGAACTCAACGCCCCGGCCATCCTCAACGTCACCAAACGCAACACGCTCAAGCTCGCCGCCACCGGACTAGACACCAATCGATGGGTGCGTGACGTCACCGCGCTGATCGTGAACCCATGACCCACGCACTGGCCGGCGTCGACCTGCTTATCGGTATCGACGACACAGACGACCTCCGCAGCCCCGGAACTGGTCGCCGCGCCCGGGCGTTGCTCCGCGAGTTGACGGTTGCACGGCTCGGTTTTCCGGCCGGAGCGACCCGGCATCAACTCTTGCTCGACGATCGGATTCCCTACACTTCGCACAATTCCAGTGCCTGCCTTGCCTGGCGGAGCGCCGATGCTGACCCAAAAGGCGTGCGCTCAGCGATAATTGAGATAGCTGGGCGGTTCCTCGAACGGGTCTGCCCGCCCGCTGCGGACCCGGGTCTTGTCGTGGCCATCCCTGCACGCCTTGCAGGAACCGAGCAGCTCCTCATCGACTTCGGCCGTCGGGCCAAGCGCGAGGTTTTGAGCGCCGAGCAAGCCCGGCAACTTGCCGAGACGGTTGGCGTCCACGTATCTGGACATGGTGGCACCCAAGATGGCGTGATCGGTGCGCTGGCTGCGGTGGGACTGCACCTGTCGGGCGACGACGGCCTGTTCATCACCGTGCCTGGGCTTGAAGGACTGCCGAGCCACACCACCATCGATGAGCTGCGGACGCTGATTCCCATCGACCACGCATGCGATGGCGAACGGCAAGAGCCGAAGCCCGGCGAGGTGATCGAACTCGGCGACTGGGTCCACCCGGTGCTCAGCGACGGTCGTGTTGTATTACTCCTTGAGGCGCCCCGGCACTCGAACGGCCGCAGGACGTGGCGAACCGCGCCGCGAGCTGTTGTGCGACAACACTAGATGTCAGGAACATCAACTTCGCGAGCGGTTTCCACTATCACGTTCGTCGCCTTGATTGCGGCCACAGCTAAACGGCCGGGCTCAAGCTTCAACTCGCGTGCGGCCTCGGCGCTCATCAAAGACATGACCGTGAAAGGGCCGCACTGCATTTCCACTTGGGCCATTACTTTGTCGGCGACCACCTTGGTGACCAAGCCGACGAAGCGGTTGCGCGCTGAGCTGCGCACTCCGAGCGGATCAGGCGGTGATGGGGGCGCCTTGGTACGCCAGAACTCAGCCAGGACCTCCCCGGCGATCACCTTGCGCCCGGATTGGTCCTGACTGACCGCCAAGCTGCCCTGGTCGATCCATCGGCGGACGGTGTCGTCGCTGACACCGAGCAACGCGGCGGCTTCGCTGATCCGCATATTCGCCACGGCCAAATCGTACTCACCGCAGGCGCTTCAGAATCATTGCCTGGTCAGCCGCCCCATTTGGCGGCTTCGGCTTGGTCGCGGGCAAACATCGACAAGGTGTTGTTCTCATGGGTGCCGGCCATCGCGTGATAGGCGCGCACCAACTCCGTCATCGCCTGATTCCACTGGTTCTGCCACACCTGATAGGACATCCCGGTATCACCTTGCCAAGCACTGGACAACGCCGCCTGCTCACTGGCGATATCAGCACCCAAACTCTGCAACGTACCCGCATACCCCGACATGTCGGCAGCATGAGCCAACATCGCCGGATAGTTGTACATAATCTGCGACATCACAAACCCTTTCTAAAAACCGGTGTAACTCGACGCCGCCGCCGAATCCGCCGCCACATAGCTACCAGCCGCATCACCCAAATTGGCCTGCGCAATATCAAGCAACGCATTCACCTTCGCCGCCGCCTCGACAAACCGGGCATGGGCGCCCTGAAACGCCGCCGAAGCCTCCCCCACATGAAAAGCCTGCGCCGACATCGCCTCCTGCTCAGCCTGCCCAATCGTGGACCGCATCAACCCCGCCTTCGCCGAAAACGCCGACTGCGACGCCACCAACTGCGGAATATGGGCATCCAACATACTCATTTAGGTTTCCTTTCCACTTGACTGCTGATCATCGCTGTCCCAGGTGCCCGGGACCATTGGCGTCGTCGGGCCGGCACTGAACTCGTCGCGGACCAGTGTGGCCAACCCCGCCGCCGGCGCGCCGCTGTGTTTACCGACCGTGCCGGCGAAACCGACCGTTCCGGCGCCGCGGTCCGAGGCAACTGGATCCCTTGCCGACGGGTCACCCCATTCGGGATCGACTTCGACGTTCATGTCCATGAACTCGTCGCCGTGTCCCCGCTGCTTGACCCGTGGGCGTCGCCGCGCCGCCGCCTTGTCTACCGCGGCCGCTGCGGCCGCGGCCCCTTCGGGAGCCTTCGCGGCGCCTCGCGACGTCGGCTCCTGAGTCTTGGCGCCGGCACCGAATCCCGCGCCGATACCGGGCGGGCCCACGACATAGGGCGGGACGAAGCCCGTGCCGGCGACGGCGGTCGCCGGTGCCGGTGGCGGTGGGGAGTAACTGGGCACGCTGCTGGTCACGGGCGCTGAGTTGGGAGTCGGACTCGTCGCAGGGGCTGTAGCCGGCGCAGTCGTCGGGCTCAGCCCGGCGGCCGGCAGGTGGTCGGTGGGAGCCGGCGTGGGGACTATGTCGGGGACAGTCGGAGCCACCGGGGCAGCCAGTCCGGTGAGGCCCGCCAACCCGGCCAAGCCGCCGACCGCTCCCACCGCCGGGATCGGCAAAGCCAGCGCGGCGGTGATCAATTCCGGTTGAAACGTGGTGATGAACTCGCCCAGGTGGCCGACTTCGTCGGATATAAGCGCCGGAATGTCGCTTTCCAGCTGCGATATCGCCGCGGAGGGATTCTGGAAGAACTCGGAGAAATCGCGGCCCAGAGTCTCGGTGATTTCGGTGACTCGATTGACGTACCAACTGGGGTCGTTAGGATCCCCCCCGTCGTTGTCGATGATGTCTTGGGTGCCGCTGTCGTCCGCAGCAGCGCTGTCGGCTTTCAGTATCGGCGTCGCCGTGGTGGTGGACGGCGTAGCGGCCACCGCAGCCGCGGAAACAGCCTGGTAAGTCGTCATTGTGGTGGCCGCTTGCACCCACATTCGCGCGTAGTCGGCCTCGTTCAGCGCGATCGGAATGGTGTTGATGCCGAAGAAATTGGTGGCCACCAGAACGGCGTGAATAGCGTGGTTGGCGGCCAACTCCGCCAACGTCGGCATCGTGGCCAGTGCACTGGTGTAGCCCGCGGCCGCGTTTTCATGCTGGGCCGCCGCTTCCGCGCTGTTGGCGCTGGCCTGCAGCAGCCATGCCACATACGGCACGTTGGCCGCCGCATACGACTCCGCACTCGGACCCTGCCACGCCCCGGGCTGCACCTGACCCACCAGCGCGCTGAGTTCATCGGCGACCGCCGCGTACTCGCTGCTGAGCAATGACCACGCTCCCGCGGCCGCCTGCAACGATGCGGGTCCCGGACCGCTGCTCAGCAAGGTCGAATGCACCTCGGGCGGTGCGGCCATCCAAACCGGCGCGGTCATCGTCAGCCGGGAACGACCAGATACGACGACGCGGCGGCGGTATCACCGGCGATGTAACTCGTGGCGGATTCCGCGACACCGACCCCAGAACGGCCCAACACCACCGCGCCCTGTTCTGCCACCGTCGCATGCTGATTGCCATTCGCGCTGAACGCCGTCGCGGTCTGCAGCGACACCGGGTCGGCGGCGGGCGGCACCACCGCGGTGATCAACGGCACCACCCCGGCGTGTGCGGCCGCCAGCCGGGCCGTCAACGCTGCAATGGCAGCGCTGGCCTCCGACAGGCCTTCCGGGACCACCCTTAGTGTCACGATCGGGCCCACCGCAGACGCGCCTCAGTAAACGTCAACACGCGGCTCATCATGGACTAATTGACAGTCCAGCGAAATACAGCGCGGGGGTATGGGGTATCCGGCCAGCGTCCTACTAGGCAAAGTAGTACTACGTGCTGTCGAGTCAGGAGAGCGTCGGTAGCGCCAGCGCGGAGTCGACGGCCAGCGCACAAAACACCACCGCCAGGTAATTGTTCGACTGCAAGAACAGCCGCAGCGGCTTGACCGGCTCTCCGCGGCGGACTCCGGCGTAGAGCTGATGAGCCATCGCCAGGAACCATGTTCCGGCGACCACGGCGACCGACGCGTAGAGCCAGCCGGCCGCCAGGCCCAGCACCAGTGTCGCGAACACCGTCAACCAGGTGTAGACCAATATCTGCTTGGTGACCTGTCGCTCAGTCGCCACGACCGGCAACATCGGCACGCCGGCCGCACGGTAGTCGTCCTTGTAGCGCATCGCCAGCGCCCAGGTGTGCGGCGGCGTCCAGAAGAAGATGATCGCGAACATCGCCAGCGCCGGCCAGCCGATACCGCCGGTGACAGCCGACCAGGCGATCAGCACCGGCATACACCCGGCCGCCCCGCCCCAAACCACGTTCTGCGAGGTCCGGCGCTTGAGCCACAACGTGTAGACGAACACATAGAACGCGATGGTGCCGATGGCCAGCAGACCCGACAGCAGGTTGGTGGTCCACCACAGCCAGCCGAACGAACCGGCGCTCAGCACCAAACCGAGGACCAGGGCGTTGGCCGTCGGCACCGCAGCTCGCGCCAGCGGCCGCCGGGCCGTCCGTTGCATCAACTTGTCGATGTCCGCGTCGGCCACGCAGTTCAAGGTGTTGGCACCGGCCGCGGCCAGCATGCCCCCAATCAGTGTGTTTCCGATGAGCAGCGGATCGACCGTGCCGCGGTGGGCCAGCAACATCGCCGGGATGGCGGTGACCAGCAGCAACTCGATGACCCGCGGCTTCGTCAACGCCAGGTAAGCGAGCAACTGTCGCGGGATTGCCCGGCTCGGCGCGACGCGCCCGCGAACGCTCACGCAGATACTCCTCGGGTCGCGACAGCACGCAGCTTCTACTACAGACGATGGTAGACCGAGCGTCTTCGTCTGCTGCATCGCAGGGTCGATTCGGCCGAGTTTGTCCTCGCGCGTCCGGGCAGCCTGTCAAATTGCCGTTTCAGCGACCGGCGAACGTGGTACGCCGCATTTCGTTATACCGCCGCCGGTGCGATACCGCACTAGGGTGGAAATGGACCAGCCTGTCGACGAAGGACTGAGCTCGTGACCGCACTCGAAGACAAAGAAATTTCTACGCTTACCCAAGCGCATCACCCTGACGACTGGACCGAGATCGATTCGAAATCGGTCGACACCATCCGGGTGCTCGCCGCCGACGCGGTCCAGAAAGTCGGCAACGGCCATCCGGGCACCGCGATGAGCCTGGCACCGCTGGCTTACACCCTGTTCCAGCGGACGATGCGCCACGATCCCAGCGACACCGCTTGGCTTGGCCGCGACCGGTTCGTGTTGTCGGCCGGCCACAGCAGCCTGACGCTGTATATCCAGCTGTATCTCGGTGGCTTCGGCTTGGAGTTGTCGGACCTCGAGGCCTACCGCACCTGGAAATCCAAGACGCCCGGACACCCGGAATTCCGGCACACCAAAGGCGTCGAGATCACCACCGGCCCGCTCGGACAGGGACTGGCGTCCGCGGTGGGCATGGCAATGGCGGCACGCTACGAGCGTGGTCTGTTCGATCCGGATGCCGCGCCTGGAAGCAGCCCGTTCGACCACCACATCTTCGTCATCGCCTCCGACGGGGACATTGAAGAGGGCGTGACCTCCGAGGCGTCGTCCCTGGCCGCCGTCCAGCAACTGGGCAACCTGATCGTGTTCTACGACCACAACGAGATCTCCATCGAGGACGACACCAACATCGCCCTGTGCGAGGACACCGCCGCTCGCTACCGCGCCTACGGCTGGCACGTGCAGGAGATCGAGGGCGGTGAGAACGTGAGCGCCATCGAGGAGGCCATCGCCAACGCGAAGGCCGTCACCGACCGGCCGTCGTTCATCGAATTGCGCACCATCATCGGGTGGCCGGCGCCCAACGCGATGAACACCGGCGACGCGCACGGCTCGGCCCTTGGCGACGAGGAGGTCGCCGAGGTCAAGAAGGTGCTCGGATTCGACCCCGACAAGACGTTCGAGGTCAGCGACGAGGTACTCGCCCACACCCGCAAGCTGGTGGACCGCGGCAAAGAGGCCCACGACAGCTGGCAGCCCGAGTTCGACGCCTGGGCGCAGCGTGAGCCCGACCGCAAAGCTTTGCTGGACCGGCTGACGGCCGAAGAGCTGCCCGACGGTTGGGACGACGACCTGCCGCACTGGGAGCCCGGCGACGACGACCTGGCCACCCGCAAAGCGTCCGGCAAAGTGCTCGGCGCCCTGGGGGCGAAACTGCCCGAACTCTGGGGCGGATCAGCCGACCTGGGCGGCAGCAACAGCACCGACATCGAGGGCGCCGATTCATTCGGGCCGCCGTCGATCTCGACCAAAAAGTACACCGCCGACTGGTACGGGCGGGTGCTGCACTTCGGCGTCCGTGAGCACGCGATGGGCGCCATCCTGTCCGGCATAGTGCTGCACGGGCCGACCCGTGCCTTCGGCGGGACGTTCCTGCAGTTCTCCGACTACATGCGCGCGTCGGTGCGGCTGGCGTCGCTGATGGACATCGACACCATCTACGTGTGGACCCACGACTCGATCGGCCTCGGCGAGGACGGGCCGACCCATCAGCCGATCGAGCACCTGGCGGCGCTGCGCGCCATCCCCAATCTGTCGGTGGTGCGTCCGGGCGATGCCAACGAAACCGCTTACGCCTGGCGCACCATCCTGGCTCGCGGCAACGGCAGCGGACCGGTCGGGCTGATCCTGACCCGCCAAGGTATCCCGATATTGGAGGGCACCAGCCTCGACGGCGTGGCCAAAGGCGGCTATGTGCTGGGCGAGAGCGGCGGCGACCATCCTGACGTGCTGCTGATCGCCACCGGCTCGGAATTACAGATCGCCGTTGCGGCTCAGAAAGCGTTGGTGGACAAGGACATTTCTGCGCGCGTGGTGTCGATGCCCTGTGTGGAGTGGTTTGAGTCGCAGCCCGAGGATTACCGCAACAGTGTGCTGCCGCCGGCCGTCTCGGCGCGGGTGGCGATCGAAGCGGCGGTGGCGCAGAGCTGGCACAAGCTGGTCGGCGACTGCGGCGAGGTCATCTCGATCGAGCATTACGGCGAATCCGCGGATTACAAGAAGCTGTTCAAGGAGTTCGGCTTCACCCACGAAGCAGTCGTCGCCGCCGCCGAACGCGCGCTCGACAACTGATAAGCGCTGCAGCACAAGACTAAGGAGACTACTCATGACCCAGAACCCCAACCTTGCGGCGCTGAGCGCCGAGGGGGTGTCCGTGTGGCTCGATGACCTGTCCAGAGACCGGATCAAGTCCGGCAACCTGCAGGAGCTCATCGACACCAAGTCCGTCGTCGGCGTCACCAGCAACCCGAGTATCTTTCAGAAGGCGTTGTCGGACAGCGACAGCTACCAGGATCAGATTGCGGAGCTCGCCGAACGCGGCGCCGACGTCGACGCCACTGTCCGCACCGTCACCACCGATGACGTGCGCATGGCGTGTGATGTGTTCAAGTCGGTGTGGGAGGCCTCCGACGGCGTCGACGGTCGGGTGTCGATCGAGGTCGATCCGCGGGTGGCGCACGACGAAGACAAGACCAATGAGCAGGCCATCGATTTGTGGAAGACGGTCGACCGCCCCAACCTGTTCATCAAGATTCCGGCGACCGAAGAAGGCATTCCGGCTATCACCGCGACGCTGGGAGAAGGTATTTCGGTCAACGTCACGCTAATCTTCTCCGTCGAGCGGTACCGCGCGGTGATGGACGCCTACCTCAAGGGCCTAGAGAAAGCCAAGCAAGCCGGGCACGACCTGTCCAAGATCCACTCGGTGGCCTCGTTCTTCGTCTCCCGCGTCGACACCGAAGTCGACAAGCGGCTCGAAAAGATCGGCTCCGACGAAGCGCTGGCATTGCGCGGCAAGGCCGCGGTGGCCAACGCCCGGCTGGCCTACGCCGCGTACCAGGAGATCTTCGAGGGCGGCGAGCAGTTCGAGGAGCTCAAGAAGCAAGGCGCCCGCACGCAGCGGCCGTTGTGGGCCTCGACCGGTGTGAAAAACGAGGACTATTCCGACACTCTCTACGTCACCGACCTGGTGGCTCCGAACACGGTGAACACCATGCCGGAGAAGACCATTGACGCGGTCGCCGACCACGGCGAGATCAAGGGTGACCAGGTGAGCGGTAAAGGCGACGAAGCCCAGGAGCTGTTCGACAAACTTGATTCGGTCGGAATCGATGTGACCGACGTGTACCTGGTGCTGGAGAACGAAGGCGTGGAAAAGTTCGAGGACTCCTGGAAGGAACTGCTCGAGGAGACCCAGTCTCAGCTCGACTCCACCGGCAAATGACTCCCGCCGGCGCACACGCCGCCAAAGCGGCCGGCGCCGGGCAATGGCACAACCCGTTGCGGGACAAGCGGGATAAACGGCTGCCCCGAATCGCCGGTCCATGCGCGATGGTCATCTTCGGCGTCACCGGTGACCTGGCCCGCAAGAAAGTGATGCCGGCCATCTACGACCTGGCCAACCGCGGACTGCTGCCACCGACATTCGCTTTAGTCGGGTTTGCCCGCCGGGAATGGGACCACGAAGATTTCGGCCAAGTCGTGCACGACGCCGTCAAAGAACACGCCCGTACACCGTTTCGCCAAGTGATCTGGGATCGGTTGGCCGACGGAATCCGGTTCGTGCCAGGCAGCTTCGACGACGACGACGCCTTCGGCCGGCTGGCGGAAACCTTGGAGAAACTCGACGCCGAACGGGGTACCGGTGGCAATCACGCGTTTTACCTGGCGATTCCGCCGAAGTCATTCCCGGTGGTGTGCGAGCAGTTACAGAAGTCCGACCTGGCCCGCCCCGAATCGGACCGCTGGAGCCGGGTCGTCATCGAGAAACCGTTCGGCCACGACCTGGACAGCGCACGCGAACTCAACAGCGTGGTCAACAGCGTCTTCCCGGAGGAGTCGGTGTTTCGCATCGACCACTACCTCGGCAAAGAAACCGTGCAGAACATCCTGGCGTTGCGGTTCGCCAACCAGCTGTTCGACCCGATCTGGAACTCCCACTATGTGGATCACGTACAGATCACCATGGCCGAAGACATCGGCCTGGGCGGACGGGCCGGCTACTACGACGGCATCGGCGCCGCCCGCGACGTGATCCAAAACCACCTCATGCAGCTGCTAGCACTGACAGCCATGGAAGAGCCGGTGAGTTTTCACCCGGCCGAATTGCAGGCCGAGAAGATAAAGGTGCTGTCGGGGACGCGGCTCGCCGAGCCCTTGGACCAGACCACCAGCCGCGGCCAGTACACCGCCGGCTGGCAGGGCGCGCAGCAGGTGGTCGGGCTGCTCGACGAGGAAGGTTTCTCCAAGGACTCCATCACTGAGACCTACGCTGCCATCACGCTGGAAGTCGACACCCGCCGCTGGGCCGGCGTGCCGTTCTACCTGCGCACCGGAAAGCGGTTGGGCCGCAGGGTTACTGAGATTGCGTTGGTGTTCAAGCGGGCCCCCCATCTACCGTTCGACGCCACCATGACCGACGAGCTGGGCGCCAACGGGCTGGTGATCCGGGTACAGCCCGACGAAGGGGTGACGTTGCGATTTGGGTCGAAAGTTCCCGGCAGCGCCATGGAAGTCCGCGACGTCAACATGGACTTCTCCTACGGCTCGGCGTTCGCCGAAGATTCACCCGAGGCTTACGAGCGGCTGATCTTGGATGTGCTGCTCGGCGAGCCGTCGTTGTTCCCGGTGAACGATGAAGTCGAATACGCATGGGAGATCATCGATCCGGCGCTGGAGTACTGGGCCGACCACGGCAAACCCGATCCTTACGAAGCCGGGACGTGGGGCCCGGAGTCGGCGTTCGAGATGCTGCGCCGGACCGGCCGGGAATGGCGGCGGCCGTGATTGTCGAGCTGGCCGATACCAGCACCACCGCAGTCAACAAGAAGCTCGACGAGCTGCGCGAGAAAGTCGGCGCGGTAACGCTGGGCCGGGTACTGACGCTGGTCATCGTGCCCGACACCGACGCGGTGGTGGAAGAGTCGATCGAGGCGGCCACCGCCGCCAGCCATGAGCATCCCAGCCGGGTGATCGTGGTGATAAGCGAGGACCGGGATGCCGCCGACTCGCGGCTGGATGCTGAGCTGCGGGTGGGCTCGGACAGCGCCGGCGGTGAAGTCGTCGTGCTGCGGCTGAACGGTCCGCTGGCCGATCACGCCGCCAGTGTCGTGGTGCCGTTCCTGTTGCCCGATATTCCCGTGGTGGCCTGGTGGCCGGATATCGCCCCGGCGGAGCCCGCCCAGGACCCGTTGGGCCGGTTGGCGCTTCGGCGGATCACCGATGCGACGAACGGTGTCGACCCACTGTCGGCGATCAAGAGCAGGCTGGCGGGCTACACCCCCGGCGACACCGACCTGGCCTGGAGCCGCATCACCTATTGGCGGGCGCTGCTCGCCTCGGCGCTCGACCAACCCCCCTACGAGCCGATCAAGTCGGCGCTGATTTCCGGGCTGAAGAACGAGCCTGCGCTGGACGTGTTGGCGGGCTGGCTGGCCAGCCGCATCGACGGGCCGGTACAGCGCGCGGTTGGCGACCTCAAAGTCGAGCTGGTTCGTGACAGTGAGACCGTGACGTTGAGCCGACCGCAGGACGGATCGACCGCGACGCTCAGCCGCACCGCCCGACCCGAGGCGCTTGTTCCCCTGCCCCGCAGGGAAACTCGTGAATGCCTCGCCGAGGACCTGCGGCGGTTGGATCCGGACGCCATCTACTTCTCGGCGCTCGAAGGCATCAAACGGGTGGAGTACACATGAATACCACAATCGAGAAATTCGCCGACAGCGACGCTTTAGTCGCGGCGGCGAGCGAGCGCCTGGTCGCCGCGATCGACGCGGCAGTGACGGCGCGAGGCCGGGCGCTGATTGTGCTGACCGGCGGTAGCAACGGCATCGGAATCCTCAAGCAGCTCGGCGCACACGGACAACAGATCGACTGGTCGAAAGTCCATTTGTTCTGGGGTGACGAGCGTTACGTGCCTGAGGACGACGACGAGCGCAACGAGAAGCAGGCGCGCGAGGCCCTGATCGACCACGTCGACATTCCGGCGCGCAACGTGCATCCGATGGCAGCCAGCGACGGCGAGTTCGACAGCGACCTTTCTGCCGCAGCCTTGGCCTACGAGCAGGTCTTGGCCGCGAACGCCGAGCCGGGAGACGACGCGCCCGCGTTCGACGTCCATCTGCTGGGCGTGGGCCCCGAGGGTCACATCAACTCGCTGTTTCCCGACACCGCGGCCGTACGCGAGACCACCCGGCTGGTGGTCGGCGTCGAAGACTCGCCCAAGCCGCCGCCGCTACGAATCACGTTGACATTACCCGCCATTGCCCGTTCCCGTGAGGTGTGGCTGATGGTGTCCGGGTCGGCCAAGGCCGAAGCGGTGGCCGCGGCGATCAGCGGCGCCGATCCGGCGGAAGTGCCTGCGGCCGGCGCCGTCGGTCGTGAGCAGACGGTCTGGCTGCTCGACAACGAAGCCGCAGCCAAGCTTTAGGACTTGCCCCGCCAAACAGAAGCGACGGTCGTGGCGGCCGCAGGATCACGACCCTGGCTGCTGTTTCGCGGCGGGGCAATACTCAGCGGCCGGTGAAGGCGGCGTCGCGGCGCTGCGCGAACGAGGCCATGCCTTCAGCACCGTCGGCGGTGGCCAGCAAGCGGGCGACGTCGGGGTGCAGCCGGTCGATGGCGGCCTGATCACCCGACGTTCGTGCGCGGTGCGCCGAGGCCAGCGTGGTCTGCACGCCCAGCGGGGCGCAGCGTTCGGCGATCGTGCAGGCGATCGCCGTGGCCACCGCCAGGGCCGCCTCAGCGTCCGGACAGACCTGTTGTATCAGCCCAATCCGGTGGGCTTCTGCGGCGTCGAATTCGTCGCCGGTCAGGATCCAGCGCATCGCGTTGCCCCACCCGGCGACGCGCGGGAAGCGAAGGGTTGCGCCGCCGAACGGATAAATGCCCCGGCGGGTCTCCATCTGACAGAAGCGCGCGTCGGCGCTGGACACCGCGATATCGGCGGCCAGCAGCAGCTCGATCCCCAGCGTCATGACCCAGCCCTGCGCGGCGGCCACCACCGGCTTGGTCCAGTCGCCGTCCAGCCGCCAGGGATCGCGGGCGCCGCCGGGCAGGGTGAGCGCGCCCGCGGCCAGGTCAGCGCCGACGTCGGCCAGATCAAGCCCGCCGGTGAAGTGCTCGCCATGCGCGAACAGCACACCGCACCACAGGCTGTCGTCGGCTTCGAGTAACCCGTAGCCGGCGGCGAGCTCGTCAATCAGCTGCTTGGTGAACGCATTGCGTTTGTGCGGCCGGTTCAGACCCATCAACAGCAGATGGCCATCGCGCTCAATGGTCACCGTCGGCGAATCGCTTGACATAACCGTGACCGTAACGAACGGCCGGTCGCGGGACAAGCGCCTCGAAGACAGACTGATATGCTCACGCGGTGAAAACGACGTCCTTCGCGACGTGTCCGTGCACAATCGGTGAAATGTGCTACGGCGGAACCTGTTTCGCGAGTGTCCCGGTGTTGCATGGACGCTGACGTCATCGTCGTCGGCGCCGGCCTCGCCGGCCTGGTTGCCACCCACGAGCTGACCCGCCGCGGCAAGGCGGTCGCCGTCGTCGACCAGGAGAACGCCGCCAACCTCGGCGGCCAGGCGTATTGGTCGTTCGGCGGCATCTTCTTGGTCGACAGCCCAGAACAGCGCCGGATGCGCATCAAAGACTCCTTCGAGCTGGCTTGGAATGATTGGCAGGGCAGCGCGGGGTTCGACCGGCTCGACGATGAAGACGTGTGGGCCAACCGCTGGGCCCGCGCCTACGTCGAATTCGCCGCCGGCGAGAAACGCGCCTATCTGGGCGAGCTGGGCATCAGTTTCCTGCCCGCCGTCGGCTGGGCAGAACGCGGCGACCTGACCGCCACCGGGCACGGCAACTCCGTTCCGCGCTTCCACGTGAGCTGGGGCACCGGAACCGGGGTCGTCGCACCGTTCACCAGCTCAGCTCTGCAAGCCGCCGCGCGCGGGCACGTCACCTTCCACCACCGCCACCGTGTCGACGAGCTGGTGATCAGCAACGGTGCGGTGACCGGGGTACGCGGCACAGTGCTGGCGCCCGACGACGCGGTGCGCGGCGCGCCATCCAACCGGGACACCGTCGGCGACTTCGAGCTATCCGGCCAAGCCGTCGTGATCACCACCGGCGGAATCGGTGCCAACCACGACATGGTGCGCCAGTACTGGCCGGAACGGATGGGCACCGCACCGGCATCGATGATCACCGGCGTCCCCGCCTACGTCGACGGGCGCATGCTCGACATCGCTGCCGGCTCCGGCGTGCGGCTGGTCAACCGGGATCGCATGTGGCACTACACCGAAGGCGTCATCAACTGGAACCCGATCTGGCCGAATCACGCTATCCGGATCCTGCCCGGTCCGTCGTCGATGTGGTTCGACGCCCTGGGCCGCCGGCTGCCGCAGCCGTTTCTGCCCGGCTACGACACCTTGGGTACGCTGCGCTACCTGCGCAGCACTGCTGACATCGCGCGCCACGACCACTCCTGGTTCATCCTCACCCAGAAGATGATCGGCAAGGAGTTCGCGCTGTCGGGATCGGAGCAGAATCCCGACATCACCGCCAACAGCAAGACAGCTTTTGTGCGCGAACGGCTGCTCAACCGCGCCGCACCCGGACCGGTCGAAGCGTTCAAGAAACACGGCGCCGACTTCGTGGTCGCCGACAAGCTCGAAGAACTGGTCGACCGGATGAACGCGCTGACCGACGAACCGCTGCTCGACTCCACCGGCATCCGCCGCCAGATCGAAGCCCGCGACTTACAACTGGCCAACCCGTTCAGCAAAGATGCCCAGATCCAGGGCATCATCAATGCCCGCCGATCCCTCAGTGACCGACTCGGGCGCACCGCCGCCCCGCACCGAATCCTCGACCCCGATGCCGGACCGCTGATCGGCGTCAAGCTGCACATCCTGACCCGTAAAACCTTGGGCGGCATTCAGACAGATCTGGCGTCTCGTGCCTTGGGTGTGGACGGCCAGCCGATCCCGGGGCTCTATGCCGCGGGTGAAGTCGCGGGCTTCGGCGGTGGCGGCGTGCACGGCTACAACGCGCTGGAAGGCACCTTCCTCGGCGGCTGCATTTTCTCCGGGCGTGCAGCAGGGCGCGCCCTCGCTGAGCGTCTCTGAGTTTTCCGACGCCGCAGGGTCAATAATGACCGTCATGGCGGACAGAACCGGCGGCTCCGGCGGCGAGCGCAAGCGGATCAAGACTCTGGCGCAGGCGGCGTTGAACGCCGACAAGACGGTCAACCAGGTCGAAGACGTGCTCTCCGGGTTGAGCGCCACCATGAACGAGCTGAACAGCTCGCTGTCCCGCCTGAACGGCACGGTGGAGCGCCTGGAAGGCGGCTTGGACCACCTGGAAGGCACCCTGTCCAAACTGGACGAACTTGCGCAGCGACTGATCGGACTGGTCGAGCCGATGGAGGCCATCGTCGAACGGATCGACTACATCGTGGGCATCGGCGAAACGGTGATGACACCGTGGTCGGCAACCGAACACGCGGTGCGCGGCGTGGTGAACGCCCTGCGGAATCGGACCGCGCGGTAGACCGTGCCCAGCGCCCAACCGGTGCCCGCTCCACCGTTCGCGGACGGGACCGGCCTGCCGTGGGATGTCTCGGTGTCCGACGCCGTGGCCACGATCGGTGCGGCCCGCGCCAGTTGTGGCGACACCTTCGCCGTCGCAAGCGGACCCGACCACTACCTGTTCACGTTCTCCCGCACCGGGGTCGAATCGTTCTACGCACTGCCGGAGGAGCAGGCCAGCAAAGGCCTCGCCGACTACTACCTGCTGCGCCGCAAGCTGCCCGCGGAGATCTTCTCTGGGCGGCGCGTCCTGCCGAGCACCCTGTTTCGACGCGACGATGTGGCCGGCTATCTGGTGAATCTAGAACGCGCCCTCGACGAGGCCGTGCGGGAACTGGGGTCGGTCGGGTCGGTGGACATCTTCGATCTCACCCGTCGGCTCGGCCACCGGATAGGTCTTGCGTCCTGGGCGGGTCCCGGATCGGCCGACGGTGCAGCGTTCGAGTGCCTGGTGCGCGGTTTCGACATCCTGGACGGCTCCGATGCGTTCGTTCATCCGGACAAGATGGCGGCGGTGGCGGCCTCACACAAGCGTGCCGAGCGGGCCGCGCTGCGCGAGGTCGCCGACAGCATCGCCGCCGCGGTGCGCCGGTGGGACGACGGCGACCGCGACGATCACGCCCTATTCGGCCGGATCGTGGACGCGTGGTCGTCGGAAGCCGAGGCGTGCCGGCTGCGCGGGATCGCGCTCGACGTGGCCCTGATTCACATCGCCTCCATGTCCAACCTGGCGGCCGCGCTCGGCTGGGTGCTGGTCGACCTGCTCGAGCACCCACCACAGCTGGCACAGGTGGTCGCCGGCGACCGCGACCTGGCCCAGCGCTGCGGCCTGGAGTCGACGCGCCTGGCGCAGCGCTCGATCATGGCCCGCAGCGTGCTGTCCCCGGTCCGCCTCGACACCGGCGACGTCACGTATGAAGTACCCCCGGGCTGGACCATCGCCACCCTGTTGCCGCTGCTCAACACCTCCGCGGCACCGGGTCTGCAGCATTGGGACCCCGACCGATGGACCCGCCACCGCCTCAACGAGCGAAATGTCCTGCCCTCGCCCATGCTGGTGACAGCTTTCGGCCACGGGCGACATTCCTGCCCGGCCCAGCCGTTCTCGTTGGCGGCGATGACAGCAGCCGCGACGCGTCTGCTCGGTCGCTACCGAATGACACACCGCTGGACAAGCCGTCCGCAACCGGTCCCGGCCCAGATCGGTGGCGTGGCGCGCGCCGACGGCCCGTGCCTGGTCAGCTACGTCGCTACGCCGGGCTGAGACAGCGAAAGCGTTGTGCTGGTTTCGTTTTCGCCAAAGGCGACGAGACCGGCCGCGGCGTCGTAGTCGCACGCGACCACCGAGCGGCCGATGAGCACCGGGCCGCCGCGCAGGCCGAACCGACCGCTGACACCGACGTAGCTGCCCGGCGGGATCGGTTCGCTCAAGCAGTACAGCGTCGGCGCCGCACCCTCATCGATGTCGTTGGCCAACCGGTCCGCCACACTCTTGACCGCTTTGTGCGCCAACGACATCAACGGCGTGTCGGAGACCTGCGACAGGTTCGATGCCACCCATCCGGGATGGGTGAGCTGGCAGACGATCGGCGAGCCGGCGGCACGCAGCCTGCGGTCCAGCTCCAAACCCCACAACATCACCGCGAGCTTGGACCGCGTATAGGCTCCCAGCCTCGTCCACTTGTGCGTGCGCAGGTGCATGTCGTCGAGCCGCAGCGTCGCCGACCGGTGCGCGTCGGAGCCGACGTTGATGATCTTCGAACGGACCTGCGGTAACAGTAGATTGGTCAATGCGAACGGTCCGAGAAAGTTGGTGCCCAGCGTCATCTCGAACCCGTCGACCGTCTCGGCGCGCCGGTCGGTGACGACGCCGGCGTTATTGATCAGGACGTCGACATCGCCGTCGAGCCGGCCGGGGAAGCCGCGCACCGATTCCAAGTTGGCGAGGTCGAGTTCGACCACCGACGTGGAGCCGCCGATCTCGCCGGCTCGTTGCGCGCCGAGGTCGGTGTTGCGCACGGCCATGACCACGTGGGCACCGGCTTTGGCGAGGGCACGCGCGGTACCCAGCCCCACACCACTGGTCGCCCCGGTCACGACGACCCGCTTACCGGTCATGTCGCCGAGCCGGCTGGGCAACCACGGTGACGTCACGGCGATCACACTAGCGGCTCATTCGACGTGAATGTCTGTCAGGCGTCCGGGTTTCTGCAACCATTGACGAGGTTTACGGCGCTGCCAACGAAAACGGAGTCCACCGCGGGTGAAAGTTTCATGAGTGACAGCGCCGTGCAGATCACCAACCTGATCTACTCCTACGCCGAGCTGCTGGACGCCGGCGACCTGGACGCGGTGGCCGAACTCTTTGCCAACGGCCGCATCTGCGGAGTGCAGAACGGTCCACCGGAGACCGTGTTCACCGGGACCGCCGGGGTGCGGCGGATGTATGAGATGGCCACCCGCATGTACGAGGACGGCACCCCAAAGACCAAGCACAACACCAGCAACGTGCAACTGGACATCGACGAGGCGCAGGGAACCGCACGCAGCACCTCCTACTACCTGGTCACCCAGGCCACCCCCGAGCTGCCCCTGCAAGTCATCGTGACCGGGCATTACCACGACACCTTCCATCGCATCGACGGAGTGTGGTGGTTCGACAGCCGGACCATGTTCGTCGACCAGGTGGGCGACGTCCGCCACCACCTGAAGATCTGACCCGGGTGGTGCACGCGGGCGACTACTCAAGCGCGTTTGATGTCGATACCGTGCTGGCCGACGCGCAGCGCACGGAGCAGCTCAGCGACTGGGGACCGGGCGAGTTCCATCGCCCGCTGAGTATGCTGCTGGCCGACTATGCCGGGGCGAACCTCAACGCCGTCGGCGTGCACATTGTGCGGTCGGGCATCGTGCACAGCCTACGGATGCGGCTGCGTGCTCAGGAATGGATTCGCCAACATCCAGAGATCCTCCAAGAGCGGATCATCGCGCCGATCGTCGTCGTCGGGATGATGCGCAGCGGTACCACGTTGCTACAGCGACTGCTGGCCGCCGACCCGCGCATCAGCTGCGCCTACGGCTGGGAGGTGGTCGAGGTCGCACCCCGCCTCGATCACCGGTTCAGCGGTGTCGATCCCCGCGTCGCCATCAGCGAAGCGCGAGAAGCGAAATCCCGCGAACTGGCGCCGCAGCTGTTCGCCATTCACCCGATGTACGCCCGGGAAGCCGAGGAGGAGATCGTCTTTCTGGCGGACGCGTTCTTGTCGCATGTCCCCGAATCCGGTGCGCACCTGCCCCGCTACCGGTCCTGGCTCGACGAGCAGGACTTCACCGCTGCCTATGCCTACCTGCAGCGGATGCTGCAATTCCTGCAATGGCAAAAGCGGCAGCTCGGGCCGATCGGGCAGCGTTGGGTGCTCAAGTCACCAGCCCACCTGGGCTATCTGGACCTGCTGCGAGCGCAGTTTCCCGACCTGCACATCGTGCACATGCACCGCGATCCCAAGACCACCATCGCGTCGGGTGCCAGCCTGAACGCGACCCTGCACGCGATGCACGCCGACACCGTCGACCTGCACCGGGTGGGCGCCGAGTGGCTGCAGCGAATGGGCTGGACCAACGACCGCGCACTGCGCATCCGTGACGGCTGGTGCGCTGACATGGGACCAGGCGCGGCCCTGGTCACCGACATCGCGTTCGACGACGCGGTCGCCGATCCGATCGCGCAGGTGGCCCGGGTCTACGCGGCTATCGGGCTGCCGCTTACGGTCGAAGCCGAAGACGCGATGCGGCGCTGGCTGCACGAGCGTCCCAGAGAGGCGGCGCGCGCGCCCTATGGACTAGAGAACTACGGCTTGCGCCCTGAGCGGGTCGACGAACGGTTCACGTTGTACAACAAGCGTTTTCGATTGACTGGCGCGAAGTGAGGAGCGACCCATGCGGGAAGACCCGGTTGCCACGGCAGCCCAGCACGAACAGGAACTGGCCGCCCTGGGCCTGATCGAGCACGCAGTCGTCAAGGCGGCTTACCGCACGGTGGCCGAGAACTGGCTGAGCCGGGCCAAAGCATCCGATGCGATGCGGCAGCGGTTCGACGACGCGTTCGCCGAAGTGATGTTCTCGGCTGCGGTGTGGTCGTCCAACCAGGACAAGCTTCGCCCGAAGGTCAGCTGCATCACCCGGCTGGCCCATCCGGTGAACGGCCGGCGCATCCCCGGATCGCGCTGGGGCATCGATAATCCCGACAGCGTCTACCGGGTGATCCCGATCTCCGGTGCCGAACGCTACGAAATCCAGGGCCGGGTCGGCGAGCACCGCATGACCGAGAACTACTTCACGCTCTGGGATGCCCACATGGGCACCGTCGCCGTACTCAACGGGCGCACCATGCAGGTCGACTCCGACGGCAGCTTCACCATCACCGCGGACGCTGAACCTGCCGACGGACGATCCAACCACGTGCAGACATCGCCGTCGGCACACGAGTTCTACATCCGTGACGTGCTGCAGGACTGGGGCCGTGACGACCCCAACCATCTGGAAGTGCGCCGGCTCGGCGGGCCACCGGCCACCCCGGCGCGCACCCTCGACGAGCAAGCCGAGGCGACCGCGACGATGATGGCGTACTTCGCCAACTTCACCGGCAAGCTCAGCCACGGCGTCTACAAGATGCCGCCCAACCACTTCGATCTGGCGTGGTCGGCCGACAAGGTGGGCGCGATGCGCAACCAGGTGTACGTCATGGGTCGCTTCGACCTGGCCCCCGACGAGGCGTTCGCCGTCGACCTCAACGACGGTGGCGCGCAATACTTTACGGTCCCGTTGAGCAACATCTGGGGCACCACGCTCGACATCATCGACCGCACCGGCAGCCTCAACAAGGCACAGTCCGTCGTCAACGAGGACGGCAGCTACACCTACGTCATCTCCCCCACCGATCCCGGCGTGGCGAACTGGATCGACTCCGACGGGCTGCGCGAAGGCATCCTGACGCTGCGAATGGCGGAATTCGGCGCGACCGGTCCGAGCGAAGACCTCGGCGCCCGCGGCCGGGTGGTCAAACTCGACCGGCTCGACACCGAAGTGCCGTCGTTGCCAAAGGTGGCTCCCGGCCAGCGGGCCCGCGAGCTTGCGCACCGCCGGCAGGGTTACCTGCGCCGCTTGCCGGAAGGGACGCTGTAGATGTCGCGCTGGCTGATCACCGGATGCTCCACCGGTTTCGGGCGGGAGATCGCGCGCGCCGCGTTGCAGGCCGGTCACCAAGTCGTGGTGACCGCACGACAGCCCGCGGCGGTGCACGGTTTCGTCGACGAATTCGGTGCCACTGCGCTGGCTGTCGGCCTCGACGTGACCGACGTGAAGCAGATCACCGCCGCGATCGCAGCGGCCGAGGACGCGTTCGGCGGGATCGACGTCCTGGTCAACAACGCCGGTCACGGCTACTTGTCGGCAGTCGAGGAGGGCGAGGACGCCGAAGTCCGAAAACTGTTCGAGGTCAACTACTTCGGTGCTGTGAATGTGATCAAAGCGGTGTTACCCGGCATGCGTGCCCGCGGGTCGGGTCACATCGTCAACATCTCGTCGATGACCGGGTTGGTGGCCAATCCGCCCAACGCCTACTACTCCTCGACCAAGTTCGCGCTGGAGGCGGTCACCGAGGCGCTCGCCACCGAGGTGCGGCCACTGGGCATCAAGGTGACCGCCATCGAGCCGGGCGCATTCCGTACCGACTGGGCAACACGGTCGATGAAGGAGTCCGGTACCCCGATCGCCGACTACACCGACGTGGCGGCGCGGAAAAAACTGATCAAGCAGTTCGCCGACCATCTGCCCGGCGACCCGCGGAAAGTAGCCGAGGCGGTACTGATGGTGACCGCCCTTGACGAGCCGCCGCTGCGGTTGCTCCTCGGTCGCGATGTGCTCAAGGCTATGCGCGACAAGATCGCCGCCCTGACCGCGTCCATCGAGGAGTGGGAGGCTGTGACGCGGGACGTGAACTTCGAAGGATCGTGATCGCCGGCTTCGCGCTTACTACATGTGCCGTAACAGAGTTCGGACCGATCGCTGTGGGCGTTTTTGTTCATAATGCGCCCTCAGCTCGCGATCAAGGGTAGCGTGCCTAACGCTGGTCGCGCTTACCCCGAGCAAGGCCAGTTACGAGCTCAAGACACGATATTGGGATGCCGTATGGAGGCTCTTAGCATTTCGCGTTTGATGGCTGGGGGAACTTTGACCGGTTGGCAGGTAGGCCTCGTCGTCGGTCTCGTCGTCGTGGTGATCGTCGTTGTCCTCGTCAGCGTGCTCCTGGTGCTTGCAGCCCGAATCAACGCGCAGGTGCGTGCGGCCACTCGTGAACTTGAGACGACACAATCGACCACAGAGCCGCTCGCCGATTTGAGACGCACAAATGACACGCTACAAAGCATTTTGCAGGGTGCTCGCACCGCGCGACAAGCGTTGAAAGGGTGATCATGGTCTTGGCCCTCGGCCCCGAGGGGGTCACGTTCTGGCAGGAGATTCTGGCTATCGGAGCGGTCGTGCTAGTTGTCGTGGCATTGCTGCTCGGCCTGCTTCTCCGCATCGTCGGCTCCATCGCTGCCAGCGTGCAGCGACTGGGTGACGTCGCGCAGGGGGTCGCCGCAAACACGGCCAACATCAAGATCGCACTTGCGGTTGTGGGCACCCTGGGTGAAGTCGTGGACGAGGCAGGTCGCCATGCTGAACTCCTCGGGGTGCCGGCGCGATGAGCACAGAGCTGCTGGTGGTCCTCAGCGTCGTCGAGGTCACGGTCTTGGTGGCAGTGCTGGCGCTCTTTGCCATCTTGATCACTGACCGGCTGCGATCTGTGGCCAATGCCCTGGACCGGGTCAGCAGCGGGAACATCCCGACCATCCAAGCGGACGTGGCGCTCCTGGGCGCCGGCTCCGCGTTGTTGAAGCGGAAATTGGACGCCATCGCCAGCGTGCTGCCGGCGATGGTGGAGCAGGCCGAGTCGATGGCTTCGAAGTCGGCGCACGCCGGCTCGCATGCCGGCGGCTCGGAAACCGCTCAGCACCGCTAATTAGGTCAAGCTCGGGTAAGGAGGCGACGGTGACACTGTGGTGGATCGGCAACGCCATATTCGTCCTTGTAGTCATACCAGTTGTAGCGATTCTCTTGCACCGCCTGGCCAGCTCGGCCGGCGTCGTCGGAAAGCGCGTCCATACAGTTCACCATCAGGCCAGCGGCATTGCCGTCGCAGTCGACGATGTAAAACAGCTGATACCGGTCCGCGATGGCGTAAAGAGAGTGGCGGCTCGGCTGACCCGGTATGCGTCGGCTATGCCCGGTATCCGATAAGGAGCGACTGCCATGTCCCCAGCCGCTGTGGTGACCATCATTGCAGCATCGCTCATGGTGGTGGTGCTCGTTGCCTACCTGATACGTATTGCCTCCGTTCTCCGGCGAGTCAACACCGAGCTCCGGGCAATCACCAAGGACCTCCGGGTGGTTGCCGAAAGGACGAAGCCGGCGGGGTCGATCGTCCGGGAGATGAACGACGACCTCGCCGGGGTGGACGAAGCGTTGACGCGCGTACTGTCCAAGTAGGCGAAGTAGCGCCGAAAACCACTGCCACAGTCGGCTTCATCGCGAAGTCGTCGCGATGGCGCTGTCATCGGCAGCGATCGACATGGCGCCTTACGCCTGCGGTAATGTCCAGTTGTGGCATGGTCGAGCAGCGCGCCGATGTCTGCCCTGACAAGAGGGATTTCGGGTGGGTCCTGAGGACACTCACGGCGAGCCGCTGACCGCGGCTGAGGCCGCGGTGTTCGGCGCGGATCCCGAAGTCGGTGGCGCCCTGGCGAAAGTCGATTGGGCGGCAACGGCTCTCGGACCCCCGGGCGGGTGGCCGCAGAGCTTGCAGACCGCGGTCAACATTTTGCTGTCCTCGCGCTTCTCCATGTGGATGGCGTGGGGGCCGGACAAGACGTTCTTCTGCAACGACGCCTACCGCCGCGACACGTTGGGCCGCAAATACCCATGGGCGCTGGGGCGGCCGGCCAGCGCGGTGTGGGCGGAAATTTGGCACGACATCGGTCCACGGATCGACCAGGTGTTGTCGTCGGGGCAGGCGACGTGGGAGACCGCACTGCAGCTCTTCCTGGAGCGGTCCGGCTACCTGGAGGAGTCTTATCACACGTTCTCCTACAGCCCGCTGCGCGACGACGACGGCGAGGCGGTCGGCATGCTGTGCGTGGTCAGCGAAGACACCGAGCGGGTGATCGGCGAGCGGCGGATGGCGACCCTGCGCGACCTCGGTTCCGACCCGAGTGTCAGTCGCGACGAAGAGCAGACACTGGCTTTCGCCGCCCGCCAGCTCAGCCGCAACCCGCGGGACCTGCCGTTCACGCTGACCTACCTGTTCGACGAGGGCGGCGCGGCTCGGCTCGCCGCTGTCAGTGGCATCCCGACCGGGCACAATGCTGCCCCGGCGCTGCTGCCGGCCGACGGCTCGACGATCTGGCCGGCTCAGCAGGCCGCGCGCGGCGAATCAGCGTTGGTGGAGCTGGACGGCCCAGCCTTCGCCGACCTGCCGACCGGCGACCTGCCCGGCCCGCCGACCCAGGCGCTGGTAACTCCGCTGCTTCAGCAGGGTGGGGCGCCGTTCGGGTTCCTGGTGACCGCGCTGAACCGCTACCGGCTGCTCGACCAGGATTACCACGGCTTCCTCCAGCTGGTCGCCGGACACCTCGCGGCCGGACTCGTCAGCGCTCGCAGCTACCGCGCGCAGCAGCGCCGCGCCGAGGAGCTGGCCGAGCTGGACCGGGCAAAGACCACCTTCTTCTCCAACATCAGTCACGAATTCCGCACCCCTTTAACTCTGATACAGGGACCGGTAGCTGAGCTGCTCGCCCGGCCTGCCGAGCTCGATGAGCGGGCGCGTGGCGAGCTGGAGGTCGTGCACCGCAACGGGCTGCGGCTGGCCAAGCTGGTCAACACGCTGCTGGACTTCTCCCGCATCGAGGCCGGGCGGATGCGGGCCCGCTACGAGAGAGTCGATCTCGCCGCCGTCACCAGTGAACTGGCCAGTGTTTTCCGGTCGGCGGTGGAGCGGGCCGGTCTGGTGTTCACGGTCGACTGTCCTTCGCTGGACCAGCCGGTGTTTCTGGACCGCGACATGTGGGAGAAGGTGGTGCTGAACCTGCTCTCCAATGCGCTGAAGTTCACCTTCGACGGCGCCATCACGGTACGGGTGAGCCGTTCGGACACCCTGGCGCTGGTCACCATCACCGACACCGGTATCGGGGTGCCTGCCGCCGAGATGCCCCGCTTGTTCGAGCGGTTCCACCGCATCGAGTCCACTCGCGCACGGTCGAACGAGGGCAGCGGTATCGGGTTGGCGCTGGTCAAGGAGCTGATCGGCCTGCACGGCGGCACCATCACAGCTGACAGCACCGAAGGCGCGGGCACCACCTTCACCATCGGGCTGCCCTTCGGGGCCGCGCACCTGCCCGCTGACGCCATCGCCGCCGACGTGAGCACCCGGGCGGCGTCCGGGGTCGCCGACCCGTTTGTGCAGGAGGCGCTGCGCTGGCTGCCGAGCGACGCCGACGCCGACACAACAGCGGCCGCTGACACGGCCCAGACACCGGACGCCATCGTCGCCTCGTTCGCCTCGCCGCCGCACGTGCTGGTCGCCGACGACAACGCCGACATGCGCGAATACCTGATTCGCATCCTGAGCATGGCCGGCTACCAGGTGCACGCCGTCAGCGACGGCCAGCAAGCGCTCGAGGCCATCCGGGCCGACGGACCAGACCTGGTGGTCAGCGACGTCATGATGCCGCGGCTGGACGGCTTGGCGCTGATCGCGGCGCTGCGGACCGACCCGCGCACCGCCGCGGTACCGGTGCTGCTGCTGTCGGCGCGGGCCGGCCAGGAAGCCTCCATCGAAGGCTTTCACGCCGGCGCCGACGACTATCTGGTCAAACCGTTCGTCGCCGCCGAACTGCTGGCCCGGGTGCGCGCGAACATCGAGCTCGCACGGCTGCGCAATCACCACGCCAGGTGGCGCACCGCTCTGATCGACTCGCTGCAGGAAGCGTTTTTCGTCTGTGACGAACATGGCGCCGTACTCGAGGTCAATTCAGCGTTCGCCGACATCCTCGGCTACGGTCCGGAAGGCCTGCCGTACCAGCCGGTGCACCCCTGGTGGCCCGCGGCGGACACCGACCCCGAAGCGCATCGGCGCGTCGCGGCGATGCTCGCCGAGCTGGTGGGGCAGTTGCATGGCACCTACACCGTTCCGGTCAACCATCGCGACGGGCACCGGGTATGGGTCACCTTCAGTTTCAACCACGCCGACGACCCGGAAACCGGCCGCCGCGTCATGGTCGGCACCTTCCGCGACGTGACCGCCGAGCATTACCTCGCCCAACGCCAGACCGCGTGGGCCGAACTCAATCAGCAACTCGCCCAGGCCGACACCGTCGACGATGCCCTCCAGGCCGCCATCGGAGAGCTGGGCCGGCTGTGGCATGCCCGCCGCGTGCTGGCCGTCACCTTTCAGACCGGCAGCTCCGGACCGACCGCAGCCTCCGGTGCACCGAGCTTGATGTGGTCCGGTGAGCCCGCACAATGGGCCGATCTGCCCCCCGCCCGCCGCGAGCTCATCAGCGCCCTGCGCGACGGTGACCTGCTCACCGTGGACACCACCGAACGGGCGGCGGCAGCCATCGCGCTGCAGCATCCCGAGGGCGTGCTGGTCATCTGGGTCGAGCTGGCCGAGGAGCGCCCATTCGGGCCCGAAGACCAGACACTGCTGACCATGCTGGCCGGTCGTTTGGCTCAGGGCCTGCAGCGGGTGTACCAACTCGACCAGCAGCGGGAGACCGCCCTGGCCCTGCAGCACGCCATCCTGGGGCCGGCTCAACTACCCACCGGGTTTGCGGTCCGCTACCAGCCCGCTACCCGGCCGCTGCAGATCGGCGGCGACTGGTACGACGTGGTCGCGCTGGAAGACGGCCGCATCGCGCTGATCGTCGGCGACTGCGTCGGCCACGGTCTGACCGCCGCGACCGTCATGGGGCAGCTGCGCAGCGCCTGCCGGGCGCTGCTGCTGGAAAACCCCAGTCCTGGCGCCGCGCTAGCCGGCCTGGACCGGTTCGCGACGAGACTGCCCGGCGCCAAATGCACTACCGCCTTCTGCGCCGTGCTCGACCCCACCAGCGGCGAGCTGGTGTACTCCCGGGCCGGGCATCCGCCGCCCATCCTCGTGCACGCCGACCGCACCACCCGGATGCTGGACGACGGGCAGGCGCTTCCGCTGGCCGTGCAACCGGATTGGCCCCGCCAAGAGACCCGGGTGACCATGCCGCCGCGGGCGACGCTGCTGCTCTACACCGACGGCCTGGTGGAACGCCGCCGCCAGGCCCTGGACGAGGGCATCGCCCGGGCCGCCGACCTGGTACAGGACGGCCGCGATTTGGCCCTCGATGACCTGGCCAGCCAGATCATGTCCCGGCTGGCGCCCAGCGGCGGCTACCAGGACGACGTCGCCCTGCTGCTCTACCGTCAACCCGGCCCCCTTGAGGTAAACATTCCCGCCGACGCCAGTCACCTCGCGAGCGCACGTGACGCGCTACGCGGCTGGCTGACCAGCGTCGGGGTCGACCCCGGCCAGAACCTGAACGTGCTGATCGCCGCCGGGGAAGCCGTCGCCAACGCAATCGAACACGGCCACCGCAACCACCCCGAGGGCACCATCAATCTGCGCGCGACGACGCTGGTCGACCGACTCCAGCTCACGGTCACCGACACTGGTTCGTGGAAGACCCCGAAACCGGCTGGTGAATCCCGTCGCGGTCGGGGTATCACTCTGATGCGGGCGCTCATGCACGATGTCAGCATCGACTCGGCAGCGGCCGGCACCACGGTCCACTTGCAGGCGAGGATCAACTAATGCCCACACCCCTGTCCATCAGCACGGACCGACGTGCCGACGGGACGTCTGTGCTGATCGCGCAAGGCGAGGTGGATCTGAGCAATATCAACGTCTTCGCCCAAGCGCTCAACGACGCGGCGAGCAGCGGCGAGACCGTCACCGTGGATCTGACCGCCGTGGAGTACGTCTATAGCGGTGCCATCAACGCCCTGTTCGATCACCTCGCACACATCGGGCGCATCATCGCCCACCCATTTCTGATCCCGGCCCTCACGGTCAGCGGTTTGACTCAACTGGCCACCGTCGAGCGCAATCCCCCGCGACAAAACGGTGACGCACCGGGCTAGACCTGATCGCCCGACTCCTCCTCATCGCGTCCCCTCGCTTCGCTGGGGTGCCCCCGCGCGCTCTGCATCGTCGTCGGGCTAGACCTGATCGCCCGACTCCTCCTCATCGCGCAGCGCGCTCTGCATCGTCGTCGGGCTAGCCGCTGTTGCGTAACGCGCTGGCCAGCCCATTCATCGTCAACAGGATCCCACGGCGCACCAGCTCGTCGTCGTCGCCGGCGCGGTAGCGGGCCAGCAGCTCCACCTGCAGGTGATTCAACGGTTCCAGGTAGGGGAAACGGTTGAACACCGACCGCGCCAGCGACGGATTGTCGGCGAGCAGATCGTCCTGGCCGGTGATCCGCTTGTGCATGACGATGGTTCGCTCGTGCTCCGCCCCGATCATGCCGAACACTCTGCGCCGTAACGATTCGTCGGGCACCAGCTCGGCGTACCGGGCGGCCAGACCGAGGTCCGACTTCGCCAGCACCTGCGCCATATTCGACAGCACCGTCGAAAAAAACGGCCACCGCCGGTACAACTCGTGCAGTACCTCGAGCCGCTCCGCCTCCGACTCCGGACCCGCACTGATCCACTGCTCGAACGCCGCGCCGGTGCCGTACCAGCCGGGCAGCATGACCCGCGACTGGGTCCAGGCCAGCACCCAGGGGATGGCCCGCAGGTCCGCGATCGACGACGTCGGCTTGCGGGACGTCGGCCGGCTGCCGATGTTCATCGCACCGATCTCGCTGACCGGAGTCGCGGCCAGGAAGTAATCCACGAAACCCGGTGTCTGATGGACCAGCGCGACGTAGGCCTCCCGGGCTCGGTCGGCCAGGTCGTCCAGCACTTCATACGCCGACGCGGCGGCGTCGCCGAGCCCCTCGACGTCGAGCAGAGTGGCCTCCAGGGTCGCGGCGACCAAGGTCTCCAGGTTGCGGCGCGCGAACCGCGGTTCGGCGTACTTGGCGGCGATCACCTCACCCTGCTCGGTCAGCCGCAGCGAGCCGTTCACCGCTCCGGGCGGCTGCGCCAGGATCGCGTCGTAGCTGGGACCGCCACCGCGCCCGACGGTGCCGCCGCGACCGTGGAAGAGGCGCAACCGGATCCCGGCTGTGCGGGCCGACTCGACCAGTTCCAGTTCGGCGCGGTACAGGGCCCAGTTTGCGGCCAGGTAGCCGCCGTCCTTGTTGGAGTCCGAGTAGCCGAGCATGACCTCCTGGTTCTCACCGCGCGCGTGCACGATCGCCCGGTACAGCGGCAGTTGCAGCGCGGCTTCCAGGATCGACGCGCCGCTGCGCAGGTCGTCGATCGTCTCGAATAACGGCACGATGCCCACCGGGCAGTACGGCTGAGCGCCGGCAGCGTCCAGCAATCCGACCTCTTTGAGCAGGATCGCCGCCTCCAGCAGGTCTGACACCGACCGGCACATCGAAATGATGTAGTTGGGCACCGCCCGGGGACCGAAAACCCGGACCGCTTCGGCGGCGGCGGCCAGCACGTCGAGCTCCGCGCGGGCCAGCTCCGACACCCCGGCACCGTCTCCGACCAACGGCCGGCGGGTGGCGAGCTCAGCCGTCAGCAGCGTCACGCGCTCGTCCTCGGACAGGGACCGATAGTCCGGGTGCACGCCCGCCCATGCCAGCAGATCGCTGACCACCTCCTCGTGCACGTCGGAGTTCTGCCGCAGGTCCAGACCAGACAGGTGAAAGCCGAAGGTATGCACGGCTTCTCGCAGGTGCGCCAACCGGTCGTCGGCCAGCAGCGCGCTGCCGTGGGCGCGCAGCGAGTCGTCGACGGTGTCGAGATCGGCACGCAGCTCAGCCGGTGTCGCATAGCACGGCATCCCCAGATCGAGCCGCTGCTCGGGTTGTCGGTCGAGGATTTGGGCCGCAGTCGCGGTCAGCCGGGCCCGGATCAGCCGCAGCGCGCGGCGGTAGGGCTCGTCGGCGCGCTTGGGTTCACAGCAGTCCTCGGCCAACGCGGCCAGTTCAGCGGTGATGCCGACCAGCCGCGCCGACATCGACAGTTCCTGTTCCAGCGTCACCAGTTCGACGAAGTAGTGCGCCAGCGCGGTATGCGCGGCGCTGCCGGTGGCCAGCGCCACCACCTCGGCTGTCACGTTCGGGTTGCCGTCGCGATCACCGCCGATCCAGGAACCCGGCCGCAGAATCGGCTCCGTCAGCAGCTCAGCTTCGGGCCAGCGGGCCCGCAGCTCCTTCCGCACCTCCGCGTTGACCTTGGGGATCACCTCGAAGAACGCGGCCGGGTAGTAGCGCAGGCCGACGTCGATCTCGTCGGAGATCTGCAGCCGCGACAGCCGGATCAGCGCGGTCTGCCACAGCGACAGCACCTGACGGCGCAGCTCGAGTTCGATGTCGCGGCCGTCATCAGTCTGGGCCCGACCCTTCGCGCGCAGCCGCATCAACTCGGTGATCCGATGCTGGGTGACGAACACCGACCGGCGGCGGGTCTCGGTGGGGTGTGCGGTGACGACGGGTGAGACCAGCGCGTCGCCCAGCGCGCGGGCAACCGTGGCCGTGTCCAGCCCGGCCGCATCGAGCTTGCGGTAGGTCGCGGCCAGGCTGCTGTCCTGCGGCGGCTTGCCGGCGGCAACGTGCATCGCGCGGCGCCGTTCCCGATGAATGTCTTCGGCAACGTTGGCCAGCAGTGCGAAGTGGCTGAAAGCCCGGATGACGGGAATGGCCTGCCTGATGTCGATGCCGGCGAACATGCCGGCCAGCTCGGCGCGGTCGATCTCCGAGCGACGCACCCGGAACGACTCCACGCGGGCCCGCTCCACCAACTCGTACACCGCGTCGCCGTTCTGCTCGCGCACGGTGTCGCCCAGGATTGCGCCGAGCAGCCGGATGTCCTGGCGCATCGGCTCGGTCGCTTCGCGGCCTACCCGGGTGCGGTGGACGGCGCCGATCGGTTCCAGCCCGATCTCGGAAACCTCAACCATGCGTCCCAGTATCGGCGTGCAGCGGCCGCGCCGCGCTGCGAGCGGGACGGGTCAGCGGTACTTGATGAGCAGGCCCATCCCGATGATGGACACCAGCCAGATGCCGGTGACGAACAGCGTCACCCGGTCGAGGTTCTTCTCGACCACCGTCGACCCGGACAGGCTGGACTGCACCCCGCCGCCGAACAGCGTGGACAGACCGCCACCCTTGGCCCGGTGCAGCAGGACCAGCAGCACCACCAGCACGCTGGTGACCACCAGCAGGATCTGCAGGGTCAACTCCATGCTCGATACCTTAGCGGCCGGTGGTCAGCCGCCGGAAACCGGCGCTGCGTTACTGAGGCTTGTCGATCGCAATCGTGTCGTT
This sequence comes from uncultured Actinomycetota bacterium, assembly GCA_963795995.1. Classification (GTDB taxonomy): domain Bacteria; phylum Actinomycetota; class Actinomycetes; order Mycobacteriales; family Mycobacteriaceae; genus Mycobacterium. The sequence continues at coordinate 1,079,327 of CAWCJY010000010.1, read as the reverse complement.
GGCGTAGTCGATGTACACGGGATGGGTGAAGAACGGCTCGACGCCGCTGTCGATGCCGCTTCCCGAAGTCACCAGGGGCGCCTCGCCAGTCCCCACGGTGTAGGAGTACAGCAACGTGTTCCCGTCGTAGACCGAAATGTTGTCACCCTGCGCCACGGAGGATGCGATCGCTGACGGGATTGTTCCGTAGACACCACCGGAATCGATATCGTCAGACACCGAACCAGTACCAACAAGAGTTCCCGTACTCGTCGTTACGGTTTCGGTCAGGTCCTTAGTCACAATCGGGGCCCCGTTCAACGTGTCTATCGCCGTTCCGGGGTTGGTGGGACTGACGATCAGGTCGCCCTTGGGTATGTCGACGGTCACGCCCTCATAGCCCAATGCCTGCAACGGGCTTACGGTGGGTCCCGCGTCAGCGGCGCTGTCCCCGATACCGAGAATGCCGGTTGAATGGTCATCGGCAAGGAAGGTCTGGAAGTCCGAGGGCGAGCTGAAAGATGTGGGATAGGAGAATATCTCCACGTCGACGGGGGTGTTCGTGGTGTTGAGGGCGCCCATGCCGTAATCAACCGGGACGTTGTCGTAGGTCAGATAGACGTAGTCGACCCCGCCGGTGAAGCCGCTCGCGCCGATGCCGGTGGGCAAGCCCAGCTCGAACAGGCTCTCAAGCTGCGTGAGGAAATTCGACCCGAGGTCTGTATAGGGGATGACCAAGCCGCTGGATCCGGTGTCGACGAGCAACGTCGTATCTGCGCCGTCGACCGTAGCCTGCACGGTGGGCTCGGTGCCCTCTTGGACGGTTATCGGAATGTCGTACGTGCCCGTTGTCGGATCATTTGATGCCGCGCCGACCGCCAAGGCAGGCTCCGCAGCCGACGGCACCGCTAGATCAATCGAGTTCAGGTTGGCCAGCAGGCTATCGGTCCAGCTGGTGACATCCGTGGCCGCCGCGGGGTCAACCGCGGTCAACGAATCGGTCAGCGACGTCAGGAGTGGCTGGATGATCGGGTCGAGGAGATCCTCGAAGTCGGCTTTGGCTGGGGCTGCCGAACCGGTAGCCATCGCTGCCGCTGCGACTAACGCGCCGACAGCACCACTCATGACGACCCCGCCGTGGCGCGCCTTAGTGTTAGGTGAGTACTTGACGCCATGGCGACCAGCCATCGGATGCCTCCCCAAAAACGTGCTGAAGCTGCGTCGCAACTTAGCGACCCTGTGTTTCTATCAGGTTTCCCTTAGAAGCTAAGCGTGACCTTGCCCAGACTGCAACCCGGAGGGCGTATCAATTACGGCAGCGGTCCGCCGGCGGCGATGGCGCACAAGGTGGCGAACTGTTCGCCGTCCAACGACGCCCCCCCGACCAGGGTGCCGTCGACGTCTGCTTGGGCGATGATCTCGCCGATGTTCTTCGTGTTCACCGATCCGCCGTAGAGTACCCGGACGTTTCCGGCGACCTGAGCTGAAGCCAGTTCTTTCAGCTCGCCGCGGATGGCTTCGCACACTTCCTGGGCGTCATTGGCGCTCGCTACCCGCCCGGTCCCGATAGCCCAGACCGGTTCGTAGGCGATGACGACGGTGTCGATCTGTTCGGCCGACAGCCCGACCAGCGATCCGCGCAGCTGCTCGACGTTGTGGGACACATGGTCACCGGCTTCCCGAACCTCCAGGTGCTCGCCGATGCACACGATGGGCGTCAGGCCATGCTTGAGTGCGGCCGCGGCCTTGGCGGCGACCAGCTCGTCGTCCTCGTCGTGGTGGGTGCGCCGCTCGGAGTGGCCGACGACGACGTAGCTGCAGCCGAGCTTGGCCAGAAACGCCCCGCTGATGTCACCGGTGTAGGCGCCCGAATCGTGTGGCGAAAGGTCCTGCCCGCCGTAGGTCAATCGCAGCTTGTCACCGTCGACCAGAGTTTGCACGCTGCGCAGATCGGTGAACGGCGGTAGAACCGTGACGTCGATTTTGTCGAAGTATTTGTCCGGCAACGAAAAAGCGATCTTTTGCACCAAAGCGATCGCTTCGAAGTGGTTGAGATTCATCTTCCAGTTGCCGGCGATCAGCGGCTTGCGGCTCACGAGTCTCCTTCGCTCAGGTGTTGGCGATCACCACTTAATACCTCCAGGCCGGGCAGCGTCTTGCCTTCCAGGAATTCCAGCGAAGCGCCGCCGCCGGTGGAGATGTGCGAGAAGCCGTCCGGAGGCAGGCCGAGTGCCCGCACCGCGGCCGCCGAATCACCGCCGCCGACCACGCTGAAGGCGCCCCTGCCGGTCGCGCCGGCGATCGCTTCGGCGACGCCTTTGGTGCCGGCGGCGAACGCGGGGAATTCGAATACGCCCATCGGGCCGTTCCAGAAAATGGTTCTGGCGTTGGACAACAACTTGGTGAACCGGGTCACTGATCCGGGCCCGATATCCAGGCCCAACTTGTCCTCCGGGATCGCATCGGCGGCGACGACTTCCGCGGGCGAGTCGGCGGCGAAGGAGTCGGCCACCACGATGTCGGCGGGCAGTCGCAACACGTCCCCGTAGGTGTCGAGCAGTCGGGCGCAGGTGTCGATCATCTCGGCTTGCAGCAGTGAGCTTCCCACCGAAAAGCCCTGCGCGGCAAGGAACGTGAAGCACATGCCGCCGCCGATCACAATGCTGTCAGCGTGCAAGGCCAGCTGTTCGATCACGCCGAGCTTGTCCGACACCTTCGACCCGCCGAGCACCACGGCATACGGGCGCTCGGTGGAACTGGTGAGCTGTTCGAGCACCCGCACCTCGTCGGCCACCAGAAAGCCGGCGTATCGGGGCAGCAGCATGGCGACGTCGTAGACCGAGGCTTGCTTGCGGTGCAGGACACCGAAACCGTCGGAGACGAATGCGCCGCTGCGGCCGACCAAGTCGGTGAGCTGTTCGGCCAACGCCAGCCGCTCGGCGTCGGCCTTGCTGGTTTCGCGGGGATCGAAGCGGACGTTCTCCACCAGCAGGACATCCCCGTCGGTCAAGGTTTCGGCACGGGTCCGCGCGTCGGCGCCGGCCACGTCATCGGCCAATTGGACGTGGCGGCCGAGTTGCTCGCCGAGCGCCGCGGCGACCGGTGCCAGCGACAGCGTGGGATCGGGGCCGTTCTTCGGCCTGCCGAGGTGCGCAGTCACCACGACGCGGGCACCGCCGTCGGACAGCGCCTTGAGGGTGGGCACCGATGCGGTGATGCGACCAGAGTCGGTGATCCGCCCGTCGTCGTCGAGCGGCACGTTCAGATCAGAGCGAACCAGCACGCCGCGACCCGAGACCCCGGTCGCCAGAAGGTCGTCCAGGTCAGGGATGGCCACGGTTTACAGCGACTTGCCGACCAGCGCGACCAGGTCGACGAGGCGGTTGGAGTAGCCCCACTCGTTGTCGTACCAGGACACCACCTTGGCTTGGTTGTCGATGGCCTTGGTCAGCCCGGCGTCGAAGATCGAGCTGTGCGGGTCGGTGACGATGTCGCTGGACACGATCGGCGCGTCGTAGTACTTGAGGATGCCTTTGAGCTTGCCTTCGGCCGCGGCCTTGAACGCGGCGTTGACGTCGTCGACGCTGGCGGACTTGGCCAGCTCGGCGGTCAGGTCGGTGACCGAGCCGGTCGGGATCGGCACCCGCAGGGCGTAGCCGTCGAGTTTGCCGTTGAGTTCGGGCATTACCAGTCCGATGGCCTTGGCGGCGCCGGTAGAGGTGGGCACGATGTTCAGCGCGGCGGCCCGGGCGCGGCGCAGGTCTTTGTGCGGACCGTCCTGCAAGTTCTGGTCCTGGGTGTAGGCGTGGATGGTGGTCATCAGACCCTTGACGATGCCGAACTCGTCGTGCAGGACTTTGGTCAACGGTGCAAGGCAGTTCGTGGTGCACGACGCGTTGGAGATGATGTGCTGGCTGCCGTCGTACTTGTCGTCGTTGACGCCGAGCACGATGGTGATGTCCGGGTCGGTGGCCGGGGCCGAGATGATGACCTTCTTGGCACCGGCCTCCAGGTGGCCTTTGGCCTTGGCGGCGTTGGTGAAGATGCCGGTCGATTCCACGACGACGTCGACGCCGAGGTCGCCCCACGGCAGCGCGGCCGGTCCTTCTCTGACCTCGAGCGACTTGAGCTTGGTGGTGCCGACGACGATGGTGTCGTCGCCTTCCAGGCTGACGTCGTAAGGCAGCCGGCCCAGGATCGAATCGAATTTCAGCAAATGCGCCAGCGTCGCGTTGTCCGTGAGGTCGTTGACCGCGATCACTTCGATGTCGGTGCTGGTCCCCTGCGCTTTCTGCGCGGCCAGCGCCCTGAAGAAGTTGCGTCCGATTCGACCGAAACCGTTCACGCCTACCCGGACCGTCACGTTCTTGTCTCCTTAGTCGCCGATGTCTCGTGGCCAGCCTAATCGTGTGCTGACGGGCTCGCGACCGTGCGGCCCGTGCAGGACCCGGTAGAGGTAGATCATCTTCAAATGACGCCGCCGCTGAGCCGTCGGCGAACGACGGAGCGGCCGGGGCAAGGCATTTACGCACCGATGAGCGCCTAGCCGAGCTGGACGGGATCGGCCAAGAAGGGCGAAGAGGTGACGCGAGGAGATAGGGCCACTCAGCGCTTGGCCTAGCGCATCTTTTCTCGGCTGCTGGTGAACTGGTTGACGAGCAGTTGGAGACGGTCCGAGTCGTAGCCCGGTCGTAGTCGTCCGGTACGGCTGAGGGTGACCAGTCCGTGCAGCGCGGCCCAGAACACTTCAGTGAGAGTGTCGGCGTCGTGTTCGTCGGCGACGAGGGCGATCGCCCGCTGCAACTCGGCAAACGCCGCCGTCAGCTGAGGGGGTGCGTCGTCGGCGGCGAAGCGCAAGGTGGTCGCGAGGGTGAACATCGCGTCGTACACCGCGGGGTTGTCGCGGGCGACCGCGCACTGGCCACCTTGGCGGCCCGCAATCTCCTGGACCGGATGCGCTAGAGATGGGAGCTCAGGAATGGGGCAGACGAACCACCTGAACGAAGAACTCGTCGATCTGGCGCACGGCGTTCATGAATTGGTCGAGATCGACGGGCTTGTTCACGTAGGCGTTAGCGTGCAGTTTGTAACTGCGCAGGATGTCTTCCTCGGCTGACGAGGTGGTGAGGACGACGACCGGGATGTGACACAGGTCGGGGTCGGACTTGATCTTTTCCAGCAGCTGACGGCCGTCATACTTGGGCAGGTTCAAGTCGAGCAGGATGAGGTCGGGCTGAGCCGCGTCACTGTGCCGGCCGCGGCGATAAAGGTAGTCAAGCCCCTCCTGGCCGTCGCGCACTACGTTCAGGGTGTTGTTGATCTTGTTGTGCTCGAAGGCTTCTCGCGTGATCAGCTCGTCGCCGGGATCATCCTCGATCAGCAGGACATCGATCGGTCGATTCTGCGGTGTCATCAATGCCTTCCTTCCCCGATGGTCAAGGGTTCTCTCCCGCGACGTTCCTTCGCAGCGCTTGGCATCGCGATGCGAAAGCGGGTGCCTTCGGTGTACGTGGTGTCGACCCAGATGGCGCCGCCGTGGTATTCCACGATCTTCTTGCACATCGCAAGCCCGATACCGGTCCCACCGTAGGCGGTGCGGGCGTGGAGCCGCTGAAAGATAACAAACACCTTGTCGGCGAACTCGGCGGGGATGCCGATGCCATTGTCGGACACGGTGAGCAGCCATTGACCGTCGCGATCGCCGGAGTCCCGCTGGCAGTCGACGACGATACGCGGGGCGACACCGTCTCGAGCGAACTTCACGGCATTGCCGATCAGGTTCTGCCACAACATCGTCAGCAACGTGGCAGCACCTGAGACCTTCGGCAGCTGCACCCCGGTGCGCAGGATCTGAGCTCCGGACTCTTCGATCGCGGCGCCGAGGTTGGCCAAGGCGACGTCCAGGGTGGCGTCCAGGTCAACCTCGGTGTGGCCGGTGTTGAGCCGCCCGATCCGGGAGAACGTCAGCAGGTCGTTGATCAACACCTGCATGCGTTTGGCTCCGTCGACGGCATATTCGATGTATTCCATACCGCGCTCGTCGAGTTTGTCGCTGTACCGCTTCTGCAGCAACTGGCAGAACGACCCGACCTTGCGGAGCGGTTCCTGCAGGTCGTGCGATGCGACGTAGGCGAACTGTTCGAGTTCGGCGTTCGAGCGTCGCAATTCCACTGTTTGGGCGTCGAGTACGTCGGCTTGCGCCGCCAACTGTGCGTGGGCCGACCGCGACATCTCCAATTCGCTGACAATCCGCTGGCGCATGTTCTCGACATCGCCTGCGATGGCACGGATGTCCTTGGGCCCTCGCGCAACGATATGCGCGCTGAAGTCGCCCTTGGTGATCCGTCGGCACGCCGCGGCCACGATGGCGAGCGGCCGGATGACCGCCCGTTGCGTCAGGACCGCCAGGACTATGGCGGTCATCAGAAACACGCAGACCAAAGCGACCAGCACCCGGTCGCGCCAACCGCGGACCTCCTGCAACTCAGCCCGTCTATCGGCAACCGCCGCGGTCAGATGCTGATTCTGGGTATCGAACAACTGACGAATCCGGTCGAACTCCGCCTTGCCGCGCTGCGCTGTGGCGCTGTTCACGACATTCGGAGCGCCCGGCGTCACGCTGGCAATGAGCAGCTCGGCATACGAAGCCCGCCAGGCGTCGGCGGCTCGCTCGATCGCGTCCAGATCGGCGATCAACGTCGGACGGTCGCTCAGGCGTTGCCGATAGTCGTGCGTCGCTGCCTGTTCGGTCTGTTGCCCCTGGTAGTAGGGCTCGAGAAATTGCCGGTCGGCGGAGATGACATAACCGCGGATTGCAGTCTCTTGATCGATCAGCCCGGCCTGCAACCGGTAGGCCGCGGAGCGCGACGGTTGAATGCGGTCGATCAGCTCGCGGGACACCTCATCTGTCCGGTTCTGCAGCGCGGCGCCGGTCACCGCGCCAACGAGCACCACCACACCCATGACCGCCAGGACGACGTTCTGCCAGCCCTGGACGGTGAACTGCAGCCCCCGCCGCGACACCGACAGCGAGCTGATGTCCGCTGGGGGCGCGTCGGTCATCTCGTTGTCCGCTCGACCCGTACCACGGCAATGTCATCGGCGAGCCCACCGTGGGATGCCGCGCGCTGTTCGGCAGCATCGATCAGCGCGGCGACGAACTGCGGACCGCGCATCGCGGCCAGCGGACGGGCCAGCGCGAGTAAACCGTCCTCTCCGAGGCGTTGATTGCCCGATCCCGAATGCCCCTCGAAAAGTCCGTCGGTGAGCAGCAGCAGGCCACAGCCGGCCGGCAACTCCAGCTCGTACTGCGGCCAGTCGTGCGACTGCACGCCCAAAGGTTGGCCGCCGGGCGGTTCGACCCATTGGACAAGCGAGGGGCTGTGCAGGAGCATTCCGGGGTGCCCGGCGCGGACCGCGCTGATACCAGAGCTGTCGGGGTGCATCGCCACGCTGAGCACCGTCGCGAAGGTCCGACCGGCGCGTTCGACACGCAGGATCCGGTCGAGCTGGCGCATCCGGTCGACACCGTTCACGCCGGCGAATACCAATGTGCGCCAGCCGATTCGCAACGCCACCCCGAGTGCCGCCGCTTCCGGACCGTGGCCGGATACGTCACCGATGAGAAGGTGAACGGTCCGATCGGGGGTTTGCACGACGTCATAGAAGTCGCCGCTGAGAAAGCCGCTTTTGCGGCTGGGCCGGTACTGGGTGACGACGTCGATACCCGGGTCGTCGCACAACAACGGCGAGGGCAGCAGGCCGCGCTCGAGCCGCGCGTTCTCCTGGGCCTGAAGCTGACTGACGCGCAGGTCAGCAGCCGTGAGCTCGGCGCGTTTGCGCTCGACCGCATACAGCAGCGCCCGCCGCAGCATGTCCGGCTCAACACGGCCTTTGACCAAGTAGTCCTGGGCGCCGGCGGCGACGGCGGACACTCCGATGTGCTCGTCGCTGAGCCCGGTCAACACGATGATCGGAATGTTGGCATCACAGTCGGTGATGCGGCGCAAAGCGTCGATGCCACTGGCGTCAGGCAAATGCAGGTCCAGCAGCACGCAATTCGCCCGTCCGCTGGCGAGCTCGCGTTCCGCGTGCGCCATCGAGGGCGCCCAGAGCACTCGGAGATCGGCGTCGACGTCGGCGATCAGCTCTTCGACCAGCAGCGCGTCGGCGCGGTCGTCCTCCACCAACAGCAGGGTCAAGGGTGGTGCATCTGCGCTGCCGGCGTCGACCAAACCCACCGGGTCGAATTCACGCGGGCTGAGCATCCCCCAACTACGTCCTTCACCGTCGTCTTCCGGTCAGACAGACCCGGCTGACTGACGTTACCGCACCACTCGCACTGCGCCGTTGCCTCGCTTGTGCAGCCGGCGCAGCGCCGATTCGGCGGCGTGATAGCCGCACAGGCCGTGCACCCCGGCGCCGGGCGGCGTGGACTGCGAGCACAGATACACACCGGGTACTCCGGTGAAGTAAGGATCCAACGCCACCCGGGGCCGCAGCAGCACCTGTAGCCGGTCATTGGAGCCGCCGATGATGTCGCCGCCGATGTAGTTGGCGTTGTACGACTGCAGGTCGGCGGTGGACTTGCTGACTCTGGCGACGATGCGGTCGCGGAAACCCGGCGCGAACCGCTCGATCTGGGCGATGACCGCCGCGGTGGCGTCGCCGGTATAGCCGAACGGCACGTGGGCGTAGGTCCAGATCGGGTTGACGTTGCCCGCGCAGCGCGACGGATCGGCCAGGTACTGCTGGCCGACGAGCACGAACGGCCGCTGCGGCATCTGCCCTTGGGCGCGTTGGCGTTCGACCTGCGCGGTTTCGGCAAATGTGCCGCCGAGATGCACGGTGCCTGCCCGCCCGCACTCGGGGTTCGTCCACGGGATGTCGCCGTCGACGGCGAAGTCGACCTTGAAGGCCGACGAGCCTTCCCGGTACCGCTGATAGGACCGCTTGACCCGGGCTGGCATCCTGTCGCCGTACAGCGACAGTGCGCCCGCCGGGGTCAGATCCAGCAGGACGATGTCGGCGTCGGGAATGTCGCGGCGGCTGGTGACGCGGACACCGGTGGCGATTTGTCCGCCGAGTTCGCGCAGCGCGGCGGCCGCCGCCTGAGTGATCGCCCCCGATCCGCCCTGGGCGACGGGCCAGCCGTAACGATGCCCGCTGGCCAGGATCATCAACCCGAGCGATGCGGTCAGCGGCCGGTCCAGCCGGGTGTAGATGTGTGCGGCGGCGCCGCCGAACAGCGCCCGTGCCTGCTCGGTGCGAAACCAGCGCGCCACCGTGGTGGCCGGCAACAGTGCCCGCGGGCCGAAAGCCGCCAGCCGCAGCGGGTGGCGCGGCACATTGAGCACCGGCCGCAGCAGATCCTGGGCCAACTGGTCGAAGCCGGACGCCAGATCTTTCAGCGCCCACCGCCATCGGGGCCCGTCCGGGCCGAGGCCGGCCGCGGTCTGATCGATCGACTGGTGGAGGACACCGGCGGTGCCGTCGTCGAGCGGGTGCGCGCAGTCGACGTCCGGCCATCGCCACGTCAGCCCGTGTCGCCCTAAGTCGATCTCCCGCCACAGCGGCGAGCCGACCGCCATCGGATGGAAGGCCGAGCAGTGGTCGTGAATGACGCCCGGCACTGTCAGCTCGCCGGACCGCGCACCTCCCCCCACGGTGTCCGCGGCCTCCAGCACCTGCGTGTCCACCCCGCGCCGGGCCAGCTGGATTGCGGCGGCCAGCCCGTTGGGTCCCGCGCCGACGACGACCGCGTTTGTCATCTGCGCCGCTCCTCCTCATCGCTGAGCTCTGCATCGTCGACGGCGCGTGTCATCTGCGCCGCTCCTCCTCATCGCTGAGCTCTGCATCGTCGACGGCGCGTGTCATCTGCGCCGCTCCTCCTCATCGCTGAGCTCTGCATCGTCGACGGCGCGTGTCATCTGCGCCGCTCCTCCTCATCGCTGAGCTCTGCATCGTCGACGGCGCGTGTCATCTGCGCCGCTCCTCCTCATCGCTGAGCTCTGCATCGTCGCCGGCGCGTGTCACCGAGGTCCGGTTGCGGCGTCGCGGTAGCGCCGAGTGGTGTGAATCGGAATTTCGTCGCCGGGCTCCGGCCACGGCTGGCGGCTCAGCATGTCGTCGATTTCGACATAGCCTTCCTCGATCAGCCCGGTCTTGGCGTCGGCGATTCGATACCACTGCTTCTTGGCCTGGATGGGCTGACCTTCCAAAGTAACCACCCGGACGTCGCCATCGGCGAACTGGCAGCGTCGCTGCACCGCCTCCAGCAGCTGCTCGTTGTGCAAGTGGCCTTCACCGAAGTTCCAGCCGACCAGCGGCCCGGCGACCAATTCACCTTCGCGGAACGAGTATTCGGCCTCATTGTCGACGGCCCGGGACAGCAGTCCGTTGAGGGCCCGGCCGTGCACGTGCATGGCCCGGAAAGCCGCGCCCTTGTCCGACATGATCTCCGCGGTCGCCGGATCGTAGAGTTTGGCCAACTGCGTCACGGTCAGCGCCGAGCTCTTGATGACGTCGGCTTCGATCTTCTCCTCGGCACCGGCGCGGAAACACCAGATGCTGCTGGCCCAGTTCCCGGCGTAGTACCGCATGGCGGGAAGAAACGAGACTTGTTGCGGGAACATGTTTCCCACGACGGGAACCACCACGAGCGCGAAGATCAGCATCGCCAGCAGCAGCGGTGACCGCAGGTCGGTGGCCTTGATCGTGGTGTAGTGGCCGAACAGGTAGAACAGCGAGAAGATGAAAAAGACGTTCCACTCCAACGGGACTCCCATCGGGAGGTTGGAAATGATGTTGAGGTGGAAGATCACCATGAACCCGATGAGCACCCACCGCCAGGGTTGCCCGTCGGCGACGAACACCAGCAGCGCCGGCACAATGAATTCCGCTGTCGTTCCACCGACGTGCGCCATCAGGGCGGGCACCCGCGATGGCCGTAGATCGTTTACCGGGTCCCGGTAGAGCCGGTGCTTGAACCAGTTGAAGATCCGCGGGCGCAGCAGCGCGTTGTTGCTGATCATCACCGCGACCACATAGGGAAAGTGGTGGTTGAGCTTGGAAGTCGCCGCGCCCCACCACAGGGCGAGCAGGATGATCTTGAAGCCCGCGATCTGGTCGATGAACGGGAAAAAGAACACGAACAGTTTGAGCCAGTAGTGTTCGGCGCGCGCCGCGAGGAAGACGGTTTTGTCGCGAAGGCCCAGCACCGCCAGCGCTGCGATGGTGGGCGCCACGAGGGCCGGCTTGATCAGGCCGACGTCACCGACACCAGTGACGGGTCCGCCGTGTCCGGGCGAGAGCAGCGCCCAGACGCCGGAAGCCAGCACGATCGCGTAGAGGACGACGTCGACGATGGTCCGGCTGTCGCCTCTGGTGAATGGCACCTTGCCCGGCCAGGGCGGCAACCGAATTGTTCTGGGCCGCAACCAGTACAGGAACCCGCCGACTGGCGGCATGAACCTTCCGGTCAATGGACCCGATCCGCAACCCAACCCCAGCACCTCGAACAGCAACGTGAAGACGATGAGCTTCTGGTACACGATCGGCTGCGTCCACCAGTGTGCGATGTTGCCGAGCCCGCCCAGGCCGGGGGTGAGTGAGATGACCGCCGCGGGAACTGCGATGTAGGCAGCGATTTTGAGCAGGTAGAACAGGTACGCCACATACGGCGTGCCGAAACCGTGTTCCACCCAGTGGCGAGTGACGACTTGCATCCGGGTGGCCCGCGGCAAGGTTCGCCAGGTGGCTGGGTCGACGTCCGGAAGCTCCGGTGCCATGAATCCCATGAGGGCCTCGTTCTTATCGAGGTTCTTATCGAGGAGTGCGTTCGTCTGGTGCACCAGCAGGCTCGATGCCTATGGTGGCGACCATAGCGCGCCACCGCCGGTTGCGGTGGAGAGACGACCGAACCGAACCGCTGCATACCCACCCGCGCCGCGCCCATGACGGTGGTATCGAGAAGGTATGCAGGTGCTATCCGACGCGCAGATCGCCGCAATGTCCCCCACCGAACGGCGTGAGCTGATACAGCGACTCGAGCGGCCCCTTGACGAGCTGCTGCCGGCCGCGCAGGCCGGCAGATTGCACCGGGCTTGGCTGGGGTTGATGATCGGCGGCACGATCGCGCTCATCCCGTGGATCATGTACCTCGCCGTAGCGCTGCCCGAGAACTATCTGGTGCACGACTGGCCCGCGACCTGGATAGGCTTCGACATCTTGCTGCTGATGTTCATGGCGGCGACGATCGTGCTGGGCCTGCTGCGCCGGCAATTGCTGCTGTTTGCGGCCTTCGCCACCGGTCTGCTGTTGATCTGCGACGCCTGGTTCGACCTGATGACGGCCGGCCCCAACGACTTCTGGCTCTCCGTGCTGACCGCGGGCCTGGGCGACCTGCCGCTGGCCATCCTGCTCATCGCCGGCAGCCTGCGGCTGGTGCGCCTGACCGCGACCCGGCTGTGGATGCTCAAGCCCACGACGCCGCTATGGCGCTTGCCGCTACTGCCCTAGAACCGGCCGTTTCGGCACTCGGCAGGATGTCGACCAGGTGGCACCGGTCGGACCCCGGGTGTGGCCAAGGCCAGGTAAGATTAAGATTCTTAACGGTACAGTTGCTTAAACGTACTGCGTTCGTGCTGCAGCGGAGACCGATGGTGTTGAGACGTGAGGTACTCGATAACAGCTGCATCCGCCCGAAGAGGCCTCCGCTCATGAGAACTGAGATGACGGAAACTACCGATGCGGTACAACCGTTTTTTCGGACCGGTAACTACCGCCCGGTTACCGAAGAGGTGTCTGCTACCGATCTGCCGGCGGAGGGCCCATACCAAGCGAGCTTGTCATGACGGATTCGGCACTCGACCCGTCGCAGGCCCCGCGCGACATCGGAGTCGACTCACTGGCCGGCCTCGAGATCGCCACCGCGATCAAGAAGTCATTGGGCTTATGGCTTTCCTCGGTCGACCTGACCAGCGGAACGTCGATCGACCAGATCACCGCCATGCTCATCGAGCGCCACCAGGATCGGCAGCAGTGACAAATCAGGCCGCGAACAACCGACGTGCGAAACTGCACTTGGTGCACTCAGCCGACCCCGGGAATCGCCCGCTGCTTCGGTACGCCGCGTGGCCTCTCGTGATGCTGTTGGCCTGGTTGGCGCTCGGCGGAATCGCCGGGCCCTACGCGGGGAAGCTGGCGTCCGTCGCCAAGAACGACGCCGCCGCGTTCCTCCCGGCGAGCGCGGAATCAACGCGGGCAGCCGAGCGGGCGAAGGCTTTCGACGGCTCGGCGACCCTGCCTGCGGTGATTGTGGCCGACCGCGCCGGCAACGTGACTCCAGCCGACGTCGCGTTCCTCGAGTCGGCCGTGCGTTCGGTCACCGTCGGGAGCCGGATGGCGGCGTCACCGCCGGTGCTGTCGCGCGACGGCGCCGCCGCAGAGCTCGTCGTCGGGATCAGCGCCGGTGCCGACCCAGCACCGACTGTCAAAGCGCTGCGCGCTGCACTCAGCCGCAGTACCCCGTCCGGGCTGCGGGTGCTGGTGACCGGACCGGCAGGTCAGATCGCGGATCTGATTACCGCATTCGCCGGGATCGACGGGACGCTGCTGCTGGTGGCCGGGCTGGTGGTGATCGTGATCCTGGTGGCGGTCTACCGAAGTCCGCTGCTTCCGCTGATCGTGGTCATCTCAGCCGTGCTGGCACTATCGCTTGCCAGCGCGACGGTGTACCTGCTCGCCCGCAATGGTTTCATCACGTTGAACGGGCAAAGTCAGGGGATCTTGTTCATTCTCGTCTTCGGGGCCGCCACCGATTACGCGTTGCTGCTCGTCGCACGCTTTCGAGAAGAGCTGCACCGCAACGACGACCGGTTCACCGCGATGCGGCGGGCCTGGCGCGCGGTGCTGGCCCCGATCACCGCGTCGGCGGCCACCGTGATCCTCGGTGTGCTGTGCCTGTTGCTGTCCGACCTCAACTCCAACCGGAGCCTGGGGCCCGTTGCCGCGATCGGCATCGCGGCCTCGTTGTTGGCGTCGCTGACGTTCTTGCCGGCGGTGCTCGCGTTGATCGGCAGGCCGGTGTTCTGGCCGTTGTCACCGCAACCGGAAGCTGTCCGCCGAACCGGGGGCTGGTGGCGGCTGGCCGGGTTCGTGACTGCGCACCGCACTGCGGTGTGGCTGCTGACCGGTCTAGTGTTGCTCGGATGCGCCGAATTCCTTCCGCAGCTCAAATCCACTGGCACCGCTCAAAGTGACGTCTTTCTGACATCGGTTGACTCCGTCGTCGGTCAGCGGGTCTTGGGCGCCCACTTTCCCGGCGGAGCCGGCTCCCCCACCGTCGTCATCGCCGACGCCGGCTACGCCCAACAGGTCGCTGCGGCCATCGCGGCCGTACCCGGCGTGAGCACGGTGACCATCACTGCGGCACCGGGCGGCGCGCCGACGGTCATCGACAGTCGGGTGCAGATCCGGGCGACGCTCGCCGATCCGGCCGACTCGAGAGCGGCCACCGCCACAGTCGCGCAGATCCGCACCGCGGTGCACGCCATTGCCGGCGCCGACGCGCTGGTCGGCGGGCCCACCGCGACCCAACGCGACACCCAGGCGACCGCCGCCCGGGATCGCGGCCTGATCATCCCGGTGGTGCTGCTGGTGGTGTTCGGTGTCCTGGCCGTGTTGCTTCGGGCGCTCGTCGCGCCGCTGCTGCTGATCGCCACCGTGGTGCTGTCGTTCGCGGCCACCCTCGGGGTCTCGGCGCTGGTGTTCAACCACCTTTTCCACTTTCCCGGCTCTGATCCGACGGTGCCGTTGTTCGGATTCGTCTTCCTGGTGGCCCTGGGCGTGGACTACAACATCTTTCTCATGACCCGGGTGCGAGAGGAAACAGTCCAGCATGGGTTTGCCGGGGGAGTGCAACGGGGACTGGCGGTTACCGGCGGGGTCATCACTTCCGCGGGGATTGTTCTGGCCGCGACGTTCGGGGCACTTGCCGTGATCCCGCTGCTGTTCATGGCGCAGTTGGCTTTCATCGTCGCCTTCGGTGTCTTGCTGGACACCTCGGTGGTCCGCTCGCTGCTCGTGCCGGCTCTGGCGTTGCAACTAGGGCCGCGTATGTGGTGGCCGTCAAAGCTTGCTCCGGAGATGACTGTGAGAGGTGGCCCGAGATGATTGTCAGGGCGGCAAAGACCGGATTACGTCTGCTCCAGGAAGCCGCGTCGGTGGTCGGTGTACGCAGCGGAACCGAGGAACCCCACTACATCGTCGAAAGCCGACTAGGTGACGTTCAGATCCGCCGTTACGGCCCGCGAATCGCCGCCGAGACAACGATCTTCGCTGTCGACGAGGCCGACGCGCGCAACAGGGGATTCCGGCGACTGGCCGGCTATATCTTCGGCGCCAACCACACCCGCACGAAGATCGCGATGACCGCACCGGTCACCCAACAACCTGCCAGCCAAACGATCGCCATGACCTCGCCGGTGTCCCAGAGCAGAAGACCGGACGGCGCATGGGTGATCCGGTTCTTCATGCCGGCCGAGTGGACGCTGGACACCCTTCCAACCCCGAACGACGCCGCGGTCAAATCGGTCGCCGTCGAATCCGAAACCTTTGCCGTACTGCGCTTCCGGGGTAGCTGGGGACCGGCTGCCGTCGCCTCGCATACCGATCAGTTGATGCAGACGATGAAGACCAGCAGTTATCAGCTTTCCGGGGGTCCGGTTTCGTGGTTCTACGATCCGCCGTGGACCGTCCCGTTGTTGCGCCGGAATGAAGTCGCTGTACGGGTCACGTCGACGGCCTGAGCAGCGTCGCTGCCTGTGGATAGGCGGTAGCGAGGTCGGCCTGTTGCCTCACGTCAAGATGCGCGCGAAGGGTGATTCGTTGCCTCAGGTGAACGTGCGCGCATGTTGACTGGGGCGTTGGTGGCGGGTCCAGCTTTGCTGGTGGCCAGGGTTAGGAGTTGAGCGATCAGGGCGTGGATCTGGCGCTGGGTGGCAGCGGGATTGATCAGGGGAGTGGTCGGTTTGAATCGCCCCGGCATGTCCGGAGACTCTCCACAACAAGCGACCCTGCCAAAAAGTTTGAGTCAGCCTGTTGCCTCATGTCAAGATGCGCGCGAAGGGGGATTCGTTGCCTCACGTAAACGTGCGCGCTTGTTGAGTGGAGCTGTGGCGCCGGGTGCGGCTTTGCTGGTGGTGAGGGTGAACAGCTGGGCGGTTAGGGCTTGGATCTGGCGTTGGGTGGCGGCGGGGTTGATCAGCGAGTAGGTCCGGGTTAGCGCCACGATGCGTTCCACGGTCATGGTGGGGTGATCGATCGCGCGATGAAATGGGGTGGTGGCGGTGTCGTGTTTCTTGGACACTTTGGCCCCTGCGCGGACCTTGGAGATCAGTTTCTGCTGCGGGTAGAAGTAGTTGGTCAGCCTAGACTGCAACTGCCAGATCTCGTTGAGTAGCAATAGTTCTGCAGCGGTGTCGTAGCGGTGGTAGCCGACAACGGTGCGCACCACCGCCCAGTTCTTCTGCTCGACGTGACAACCGTCGTTCTTATTGCCCGGTCGTGCACGGGTGAAGGTGATCTGGCGTCCTTGGCACCATCCCAGCAGGTGGTCGTTGATGAATTCTGATCCGTTGTCGGAGTCCACACCCAGGATCGAGAACGGCATTTTGCGTGCGATGTCATTGAGTGCTGCCAGCACACATTTGGCGGTCTTGTCCGGCACTGAGCGATTCTCGGTCCAGCCGGTGGCGATGTCGGTGACGGTCAAGGTAAATGCATGGCCTCCACCCCGGTTGCCGCCGTCATGCCAGACCAGGTCGATCTCGACGAACCCCGGTCGAGCGTCATCCCACTCGGCCCAGGTGCGCACCGGGATCTGGCTTTTGAGCAGCGATCCCGGCTTTGTCCCCACACGTCCCCGGAGCTGGTGTTTGGCTCGCTGTTCAGCCAGGCGGCGATCGATGGTGGCTGCCGACATCGACGCCAGCAGCTCAGCGGTGCTCTCGTCGATGGACAGCTCTCCGAAATGCCGCAGCACCGCCACCAGTTCGCCCAGCATGGGCGCGAGCCGTTTGCCGGCCGGCATTCCAAGCACTGCCCAGCAGACCGTCAGCGCCGCGACCACATCGGGCCCGTACTTCACCGGCCGCGGACTGCGCGGGGCAACAATCTTGGGCAACAGCGCCGCTACGAGCGCCTTACGCGCGTGATTTCGGTGCCACCCCGTATTGGCGCACAACTCGTCAAGGATCCGACTTTTACCGCGCTTGCTCGCCAGCTGGTAGCGGGTCACAGCCGCCCCGGTGATTGCTCTGCGCTCTGCCAAGGTCAACCCCATCCACTGGGCGTACGCGCGCATTCTCAGTGAGGCAACGAATCACCCTTTCGCGCGCATTTCTGACGAGTCAACGCGGTCAGTAGATACTGCTATACTCGAACACATGTTCGATACGTTGCCCGATCCGCTGACGATCGCCGGTGTCGGCGAGGTCGCCGCCATGGATGACTTGGATCCTTCGGCGCTGGTGACTGTGGTGGCGGCGTCACATCGGCTGGAGTCGATGCTGGTGGCCCGGCGACTGGCGGCGGTGGCGGCGCTGTTGGAGCACCGGGTCGCGGCGGCTACGCGCGCTGAAAGCAAGTGTGGCTATATGGAAGTTGACGGCTTCGAGCGGGCCAGCGCCGATGTGGCCGCGGCGACGAATCTCTCACC
Organism: uncultured Actinomycetota bacterium; assembly: GCA_963795995.1. Lineage (GTDB taxonomy): Bacteria > Actinomycetota > Actinomycetes > Mycobacteriales > Mycobacteriaceae > Mycobacterium. The sequence goes on along the minus strand of CAWCJY010000010.1, from coordinate 1,061,629 downwards.
GATGGCGGCCAGCTACCTGGTATCGCACGCGGAGGCGCTCAAGACTCGGCTGCCGAAGGTGGCCGAGCTTTTGGCCGAGGGCCGAACCGACTGGCGCACTGTACGTTTGATCATCAGCCGAACCGAGCTGGGCAACGATGCCGGGGTGATGACCAAGCTGGATGCTTCGCTGGCCGCGCGAATCAGCAAATGGCACGGCTGGTCGCGGCAGCGCATAGTCAACGCGGTAGACGCTGCGGTACGTGTCGTCGATCCCGACGCTGCGCGGGAGCGCCGCGAGGCTGCCGACGACGATCGCCACATCGAAGTCAGCGCCCGCGACGATGGGATGGCCGACATCTACGGCACGGTGGCGGCTGCCGCGGCCACTGAATTCGATCGGCGGCTGTCTCAACTGGCCAAGCAGGTGTGCCCGGCGGACCCGCGCACGTTGGCTCAGCGCCGCGCTGACGCACTGGCCGCGCTGACCGAAGGCCGCCCACTGGCCTGCCGATGCGGGAACACCGACTGTCCGAAAACAACTGATAGTGCCGGGGCTGATCAAGTTTCCGGCGGCGCGGAGGTGTCGGTGATCGTGATCTCCAGCGAGCAGACTTTAAATGGCGACAGCGTCCGGCCGGGGTATCTGGAGGGCTATGGAGTCATCGACGCCGAGCAGGTTCGCGAGCTGGCCGCGGCGGGAGTCCTGCGGCTCGCCGATGCGCAATCCAGCGCAGCGGCATCACTGCGGTATCAGCCCTCGGCGGCCCTGGAGCGTTTTGTTCGGTGCCGAGATCTGACGTGTCGGTTTCCCGGATGCAGCCGCCGGGCCACACACTGCGATTTGGACCACACCATCCCGTTCAACCATCAGGACCCCCGAGCGGGCGGCCTGACCGTCGCGTCTAACCTGAAATGCCTTTGTCGAAAACATCATCGGCTGAAAACATTCGGCGGGTGGCGCGATACCCAGCTGGCTGACGGCACAGTTGTGTGGGCAGCACCAGGCGGGCAGACCTATCGAACTTCGCCGGCAGGTGTTGACCTGTTTCCGGAACTCGGAACATCGGCGTGCGGTCCGCCGTCCCCGAATCGGCGTAGCCGAAGCAAGCAGCGGTCCGCCCGGATTGCGCTGGCCCGCAGACAAAATTGCGAGCAGCGGCCCATCAACCAAGATCGGCGCCGCGTGGAGCAGGCGCGGAAGGACGAAATCGCCGCACGCAAATTCCGGAACCACATGCGGGACATGCTGTTTCTGTTCAAAGGCGCGCCCAGCACCAGCCCGTTCTGTACCTGGGTGAACGACCCGCGCGAATCGGAAGAACTACCGGCCGACTGGCAGCCAGATCAACCCAAACCGCTACCGGACGAGCCACCGTTCTAACTCGGCGGAGGTCAGGCGTCCTCTAGCAGATCCGGGGTCACCGCCGATTCGGTATCCGGGATGCCGTCGACCTTGGCCTTGCGGTCGGCCATCGACAGCAGCCGCCGAATACGGCCTGCCACCGCGTCTTTCGTCATCGGGGGCTCGGCCAGTCGACCGAGCTCTTCCAGCGAGGCCTGACGATGCTCCACGCGCAGCTGACCGGCCGCGGCCAGATGCTCGGGCACAGTCTCACCGAGAATCTCCAGCGCACGCTCCACCCGGGCGGCCGCAGCCACCGCGGCTCGCGCCGACCGCCGCAGGTTCGCGTCGTCGAAATTGGCCAACCGGTTCGCCGTCGCCCGCACCTCGCGGCGCATTCGGCGCTCCTCCCAGACCAGCCGGGTGTCCTGCGCTCCCATCCGGGTCAACAACGCGCCGATCGCCTCGCCGTCTCGCACCACCACCCGGTCCGCGCCGCGCACTTCGCGGGCCTTGGCGCTGACCCCGAGCCGGCGGGCCGCACCCACCAAGGCCAGCGCCGCCTCCGGCCCGGGACAACTCACCTCGAGCGAGGACGATCGGCCCGGCTCGGTCAGCGACCCGTGCGCCAAGAAGGCGCCCCGCCAGGCGGCCTCGGCATCGGCAACGCTACCGCCGACCACTTGAGCGGGCAGGCCCCGTACCGGTCGTCCGCGCATATCCAGCAAGCCGGTCTGACGGGCCAGCGCCTCACCGTCATTGGCGACTCGCAGCACATAGCGAGTCTGCTTACGGATTCCACTGGCCGACAACACATGTACGACGGCGGTGTAGCCGTAGAGGTCATAGATGTCCTTACGCAGCCGACGCGCGATGCTGCCCAAATCCAGCTCCGCCTCGACGATCACCCGGCCGGCCACGATCTGAAGCCCACCGGCGAACCGCAGCAGCGACGTGACCTCGGCACGCCGCGCGCTCATCGAGGTCACCAGCAGGCGGCTCAGCTCGTCTTTGACTTCGGCCGTCATCGCCACCCGTCGTCACCTCTCGGTCCGCTATGACTTGTTCCCTTCGCGCCGGCTTGTCGCGGCTCCCCCTCGATCGCCATGGGAGCCGTTACCGGAGGTGCTGCCGGTCCGCTGTCCCGGGTAACGACCTCGTCGAGCGCCGCTGCCAGCTTGCCCGGGTCATGTAAAGGTGTACCAGGTCTGGAGACGTCGGCGAATTGAACCTCGGCGTCCAGCAGCTTCGCGGTGCGTCGCAGTTGCTCCCGCTCCCGGTCACTGGGAACGCGCTCGCCGTCGATGACGACGTCGTTGACCGTGAAGCCGGGCGCATGCTGTGCGAGCACGTGCAGATGGCGCTCAACTGAGAATCCGGCCGTCTCCCCCGGCTCTGCCACCAGGTTCAGCACCAACGCGCGACGTGCGGTGGTCGCCTGCAGCGCCGCCGCCAACCCCGGCACCAGTACGTGCGGGATAACGCTGGTGAACCACGACCCAGGCCCGAGCACCACCAGGTCGGCAGCCATGATCGCGTCGACCGCCTGCCGGGTGGCCGGCGGCTTGGCAGGCAGCAGCCGCACCCGGCGCACCTTCCCCGGCGTCGTCGCGATTGCCACCTGGCCACGAATCACGCGAAACATCCGCGGGTCGGCCTCCAACCCGGAAACGTCGGCTTCGATCTGCAGCGAGATCGGGCACATCGGCAGCACTCTGCCTTTGACCCCGAGCATGCGGCCCAGTTCGTCGAGCGCGGCGACCGGATCGGTCAGTACCTCGTTGAGGCCGGCCAGCAGCAGGTTACCGATCGGGTGCCCGGCGAGCGCACCGCTGCCGCCGAACCGGTGCTGCAAGATCGTCGCCCACAGTCGCCCGTGGCCGCTGTCGGAAGCCAACGCGGCCAACGCCATTCGCAGATCACCGGGCGGTACGACGCCGTCTAGTTCGCTGCGTAGCCGGCCTGAGGAGCCACCGTCGTCGGCGACCGTGACGACAGCCGTGACGTGGGGAGTCAGCCGCCGGGCCGCCGACAGCGTCGCGTACAAACCGTGTCCACCACCGAGGGCCACAATGCTCGGGCTTTTTTCCAGACTCATTCCCGACCCAGGTCCCGGTGCAGCACCCGCACCGACAGTTGCGGGTTAGGCGCCAACAGCTGCGCCAGCGCCTCGGTAATCGCAACGCTGCGGTGTTTACCGCCGGTGCAGCCGATGGCCACGGTCATGTAGCGCTTACCCTCCCGGCGGTAGCCGTGGACAACCAGGGACAGCAATCGATGGTATGTCTCGAGAAACTCTCCCGCGCCGGTCTGGCCAAGGACGTAGTCACGCACCGCCGGATGCTGACCGGTGTGCGGACGCAGTTCGTCGACCCAGTGCGGATTCGGCAGGAACCGCACGTCCATCACCATGTCGGCGTCCATCGGCAGGCCGTACTTGAACCCGAACGATTCCACGGTGACGCTGGTGTGCAGAGCGGTCTCGCCGCCGAACGCCCGCTCGATGCTTTCCCGCAGTGCCTGCACCGACAAGGTCGAGGTGTCGATGATCAGGTCGGCGGTTGCACGCACAGACGACAGCATGTCGCGCTCGGAAGCGATGCCTTCCGCCAGGGTCTGCCCGCCCTGCAGCGGGTGGCTACGGCGGTTCTGCTCATAGCGGCGCACCAGCATGTCGTCGGACGCTTCCAGGAACAGCACCCGCGGCACGATGTTGCGGGTGGCCAGGTCGGTGCGCACCCAGTCCAGATCACCGGTGAAGCCGCGGGATCGAACATCCATGACCACCGCCAGCTGGGTGATGCGCGAACCCGCCGCCAGCCCGAAATCGACCATGCGGGTGATCAACTGAGGCGGCAAATTGTCGGCCACATACCAGCCGAGATCTTCGAGAACCTTGGCCGCTGTCCCCCGGCCCGCCCCGGAAAGCCCGGTCACCAGCACGACGTCGATACCGGATTGGTTGTCCGGGTCGGTGCTGGGCCGGCTCACATCCTGCTCGGTCATCCCAGTGCCCGCTCCGTCAACGGCTCATCACCCGCCGCGGCTGCCGGAGCGGTTGCACCGGCGTCGTCCTTGCGAAGCGCCTCGAGGACGGCGCGCGCGGTTGCGACGCCGATGCCGGGCACGGCGGTGATCTCCTCGACGGTGGCCTCGCGCAGGCGCGCCAACGACCCGAAGTAGGTCACCAGCGCCTTGCGGCGGTGCTGCCCCAGCCCGGGCACCGAGTCCAGCGCCGACGCCGTCATCCGCTTCGACCGCTTACTGCGGTGGTAACTGATCGCGAATCGGTGGGCCTCGTCGCGCACCCGCTGCAGCAGATACAAGCCCTCGCTGTTGCGCGGCATGATCACCGGGTCCGGTTCAGACGGCACCCACACCTCTTCCAGGCGCTTGGCCAGACCGATGACCGCGACATCGGTGACACCCAGGTCGTCCAGCACCGCACTGGCCGCATTGACCTGCGGCGCACCGCCGTCGACCACATACAGATTCGGCGGATACGCGAAGCGGCGCGATTTGCCTTCGGGAGCATACATATCGGGGTCCTGGCGGTCCTGCAGATGCCGCACGAACCGGCGCCTCGTCACCTCGGCGATGGAGGCGACGTCGTCGGAGCGGCCACGGCCGGCGGCTTCCCGGATGGCGAAGTGACGATAGTCGGACTTGCGAGGCAGCCCGTCCTCGAAAACCACCAACGAGCCCACCACATCGGTGCCCTGCACGTGACTGATGTCGACGCACTCGATCCGCAATGGCGCTTCGGCCAGCCCCAGAGCATCCTGGATGCTCTGCAGCGCAGCCGATCTGGCGGTGAAGTCACCGGCGCGTTTCAGTTTGTGTTGCTGCAGCGCGTCTTTGGCATTGCGCTGCACCGTGTCGGCCAGCGCTTTCTTGTCCCCGCGGCGCGGCACCCGCAGCACAACCCGCGACCCCCGCAGACCGGTGAGCCAGCTGGTCAACTCGTCGGCGTTGGACGGCAGACACGGCAGCAGCACCTCACGGGGCACCGGGTTGACCGATTCGTCGGCGGCCCCGTCCAGCTCCACCTGCTCGGCGTAGAACTGGGTCAGGAATTGTTCCACCAGCTGCTCATCGCCGGAATCGCCGGTGTCTCCGGGTTTTTCGACGATCCAGCCGCGCTGACCGCGCACCCGGCCGCCGCGGACGTGAAAGACCTGCACCGCCGCTTGCAACTCGTCGTCGGCGAATGCGACCACGTCGGCATCGGTGCCGTCACCGAGCACCACGGCCTGCTTCTCCAGTGCACGTTTCAGCGCCGACAGGTCGTCGCGCAGCCGCGCGGCCCGTTCGAAGGCCAGTTGGTCGGCCGCGGCCGTCATTTGCTGTTCCAGACTGCGGGCGAACCGGTCGGTCTTACCGGAAAGGAAGTCGCAGAAATCCAGCACGATCTGCCGGTGCTGCTCGGCGCTGACCCGCCCAATGCATGGCGCCGAGCACTTGTCGATGTACCCGAGCAGGCAGGGCCGGTCGATCTGGCTGTGCCGCTTGAACACCCCGGCCGAGCAGGTGCGCGCGGGGAAGACCCGGGTGAGCAGATCCAGGGTTTCACGGATCGCCCAGGCGTGCGAGTACGGGCCGAAGTAGCGCACGCCCTTGCGGCGCGGTCCCCGATAGACCATCAGCCGCGGAAACTCCTCGTTGAGGGTGACCGCCAGCACCGGGTAGGACTTGTCGTCGCGGTAGCGGACGTTGAACCGCGGGTCGAACTCCTTGATCCAGTTGTATTCGAGCTGAAGTGCTTCGACCTCGGTGTTGACCACTGTCCACTCGACCTTGGCGGCGGTGGTCACCATCTGCCGGGTCCGCGGGTGCAGGCTCGCGACGTCGGCGAAGTAGGAGGTCAGCCGGCTGCGCAGACTCTTGGCCTTGCCGACGTAGATGACTCGTCCGTGCTGGTCCCGGAACCGGTAGACGCCCGGCTCAACCGGGATCGACCCATGTGCGGGGCGATACGTGGCGGGATCGGGCACGCTCTAAGGCTAGTCCGGAGTGCAGACGCGCCGGGCAGCGGCGCGAGTGCTAGCTCGGGGCGGGCCGGTAGCGAGCCGTCAGCTCCCGCAGGGTCTCCATGGCGGCCACGGCCCGATCTTTGTCGGCGGCTTGGATCGCCATCAGCGGAATGTACTCGTCGCCGAGCAGATCGAGGCGGGCCCAGCGAGCACCGACAGGAAAGGAGACGCCGACCACGTTCGACCACGGAATCGATCGATAACCGAGCAGGTTGCGCACCGACAGTCCGGCGGGGCCAACGCGCAGCCGCGGGCGCGCAAAAAGCAGCACACATCCGGCAATGACGACACCCAGTCCGGCGATTGCCACCTGGTCGGCGGTTTGGAAGATCACGCCGGTAGACCCGGCCTTGAGCAGCACGCCCACCGCGACATGCGCCGCGGCGATGACAAAGGCCGCGGCATACACGAAGTAAGGGGTCAGGTGTGGGCGCACGTCCAGATCCCAATCAGGCGTGGCGGTCACGGCTTTCCGCGAAGATCGCGCAGGGTCAGGGCGGCACTGAGGGCAGCCGCCGCAGCCTGCGCACCTTTGTCCTCCGTCGACGTCGGCAGTCCGGCTCGTTCCAGCGCCTGCTGTTCGGTGTTGACGGTCAGCACCCCATTGGCGACCGGCGTCGACGTGTCCAGCGAAACCCGGGTGAGCCCCTGCGTCACCGCATCGCAGACATAGTCGAAATGGGGTGTGGCACCGCGAATCACCACGCCCAGCGCGACGACGGCGTCATGATCACGAGCCAGCGCCTGCGCCACCACTGGTATCTCGATCGCGCCAAGCACACGCACCACGGTCGGGTCGTCGATACCCCAATCCGCGGCCGTCTTACGTGCACCGGTCAGCAGCGCATCGCAGATTTCGGTGTGCCAGGTGCTGGCCACGATGGCCAGGCTCAGCCCGGAAGCATCCAGCGCCGGCATATCCGGCACGCCGGCGCCACCGCTCACAAAGCACCGCCGAATTCCCCTGGTAGATGAGCAGATTCGTGGTAATCATCCAGTCCAGTCAGGTCGTGGCCCATCCGGTCACGTTTGGTCATCAGATAGCGGATGTTCTCCGCATTGGCCCGCACCGGCAGCGGCACCCGCTCGAGGACGTGCAGCCCGTAGCCGTCGAGCCCGACCCGTTTGGCGGGATTGTTGGTCAGCAGGCGCATTGAGCGCACGCCCAGATCCACCAGGATCTGCGCACCGGTGCCGTAATCGCGGGCGTCGGCGGGCAACCCGAGCCGCAGGTTGGCCTCGACCGTGTCGGCGCCGGCGTCTTGCAGTTGATAGGCCTGCAGTTTGTGCATGAGGCCGATGCCCCGGCCCTCGTGGCCGCGCATGTACAGCACCACGCCGCGGTCTTCCCGGGCGACCATGGCCATCGCCGCATCCAGCTGCGTCCCGCAATCACAGCGGCGTGAGCCGAACACGTCTCCGGTCAGACACTCCGAGTGCACGCGGACCAGGACGTCGTCGCCGTCACAGTTCGGTCCGGCGATCTCCCCGCGAACCAGCGCCACATGCTCGACATCCTCGTAGATGGAGGTGTAGCCGACAGCACGGAACTCGCCATGGCGAGTGGGAATCCGGGCTTCGGCGATGCGCTCGATGTGCTTTTCATGCTTGCGCCGGTATTCGATCATGTCGGCGATGGCGATCAGCGCGAGATTGTGTTCGTCGGCGAACACCCGCAGCTCGTCGGTCTGCGCCATTGCGCCTTCGTCCTTCTGGCTGACGATCTCGCAGATTGCGCCGGCGGGTTGCAATTCCGCCATCCGGGCCAGGTCGACGGCGGCTTCGGTGTGGCCGGGCCGGCGCAGCACCCCACCGTCTTTGGCGCGCAACGGAACAACGTGGCCCGGCCTGGTGAAGTCGTCGGCGACACTGGTGGGATCGGACAGCAGTCGCATCGTCGTTGCCCGGTCTGACGCCGAGATTCCAGTGCCTACACCATGTTTCGCATCGACTGTGACGGTGTAGGCGGTGCCGTGCTTGTCTTGGTTCACCGCGTACATCGGCAGCAGACCGAGCCGGTCACAGATGGCGCCGCTCAGCGGCACGCACAGGTAGCCCGAGGTGTAGCGGACCATGAAGGCCACCAGCTCAGGCGTGGCCTTTTCGGCGGCGAAGATGAGGTCGCCCTCGTTCTCCCGGTCCTCATCGTCGATGACGACGACAGCCTTACCGGCGGCGATGTCGGCAACCGCCCGTTCGACGGAGTCCAACCTCGTCATCGCTGCCACCTCGCAAGAAACTCACCTGAAGCGCTCAGATGTTGCATCCAGTATGAACCACCATGGCGCCGCGGTTATTGCCACGGCTGAGCGCTCGGGAGAGATCCCGTCCTGGTGTGAAGTGCGTCACAAGACCGGATCTGGTTCGCTCACTGCCGCTTGTGCGGGGTAAACACACGAATGCGCAATTCTGCACGCGGCCTGGCAGCCGCACTGGCATTGACCGCGAGCTTGGGCCTGGCCGGCTTCGACGCTCAGGCGCAGGCAGCACCAGTCCGATTTCCTTGCCCGCCCAACACCCCCAGAGGCATGGATTGCGACAACCCGCAACCGCTACCACCCCCGTTCGCGCCCGCCGCACCCCCGCCGCACGCCAATTCGGGTGACAACGGACCCGGCGACGGAGGATAACCAGCAGCGGGTTGTCCGGTCCCGGCGACTGATTCAGGAGTTCGGGGCACCCGTCTCAGTCGTGTGCGGACCGACATTGCCGGGATCAGCCGGGGTGTACCAGTACCAGTGGCAACTAGTCATGTCCCACGTGATCCCGCGTTCGGGCAGCGGATTCGGTTGCCCAGAGAACTGATTGGTCGGGCACCATTCATAAGGGTTGCCACAGCGCCCGTTCGCTGCTGGGCACGGGCCGGGCTCAGCCCGGGCGGTCTGGATAGCCAGCCCAAGATTGGCCAGGCCGAGACCACCCGTGAGCAAGGCCCCGGCAATCGTCAGCCGCACAGTTCCGGTGGTTCTCATGTCGCCTTCTTCCGGGGTGCGTGGACGCCCGAGTCGTTGCTAGCCGCCCTTGTCTGGCGAACGTCACCCTAGTTGCCGTGGCAAACAGCAAAGACTCATTTATGACGCGATTCGGTCTAGCCTCGTTGCCGGCCGGTGGCCGTGCTTAGCATTGCGGAATGACCGAGGGTTCGCCCGGGCCGGGCTGGTGGGTGGCGTCAGATGGCCAGTGGTATCCGCCGAAGTGGGAGTACCACTACTACGCGACCACGGTGGGCCGGGATGTGGGCAGTGCATTCCAAGAGGCATTGCCGGCATTGTCGAGCTTCGGAGAACAGGGCTGGGAAGTCGTCAACTTCAACGTGCTCCAGGACGCGCAAATGCGGCTCGGTCACACCCTGTCCATCGTGTTCATGATGAAACGGCCGCGCAGACACTAACCCGGCCGAGCCGCCAGCGCCTGCAGTGAGCGACGGCGCTACGGCCGGCTCAGCATTCGCGCGAGCGGCGCTGAAGAGGCACATGGCGAGACGCCGAAGTGACAGACTTAGCTGCTCGTTGATGTGCGGGCTGCTTCCGATGGGCGGTGCAAGCGTTTGTCTCGGATTTTCCTGAGCCATTCCGACCGCGATAGCCGTGAAGCCGTCGCGTTGAAGCAATGGCTGGCGGGGCAGCGACCAGAGCTGGCCAACGAGATCTTCCTTGATGTCAGTGCAGAGACTGGGTTGCGGCCGGGTCAGCGGTGGAAAGACGCGTTGCGTGAGGCCAATGATCGGTGTGAGGTGGTGATCTGCCTGCTGTCGCGGAATTGGGAGGGTTCCCCGAACTGCAAGACCGAATACCTCACGGCCGAGAACCTGGGCAAGCAGATCCTGGTGGCGCCCAGCGCCCCGCAAATTAGACCCGTATAGGGTATGCCATCGGCCCGAACTGTGGCGCGTTCGCGCAACTAGAGTTCTATTTTGCCGTGATGAGCCGCTCAACGTACTTCGCGATGACGTCGACCTCGAGGTTCACCGCTGCACCCACCGCGGCATGGCCCAGCGTGGTCAGTTCCAGGGTGGTCGGGATCAGCGACACCTCGAACCAGTCCTCGCCGACCCCGGAGACGGTCAGCGAAACGCCGTCGACCGTGATGGATCCCTTCTCGACGACATAACGGGACAGTGCGGCCGGCAGCCCGATCCGCACCACCTCCCAGTGCTGCGACGGCGTACGCGCCAACACCAGTCCGGTGCCGTCGACGTGGCCTTGCACGATGTGTCCGCCGAGCCTGCCGTTCAGGGCGGCGGCCCGCTCGAGGTTCACCGGGCTGCCGGCGGTCAGAGTCCGCAGACCGGACCGGGTCAACGTCTCCCCCATCACGTCAGCGGTGAAGCTGCCGTCGGGCAACACGTCAACCACGGTGAGGCACACACCGTTGACGGCGATCGAGTCGCCGTGGCCGGCGTCGGCGGTGACGACGGCTCCACGAATCGTCAAGCGTGCGGAATCATCGACGTCTTCTCTGCCGACCACCTCGCCCAACTCCTCGACGATTCCGGTGAACATCGCCTCAGGGTAGTCCGCGTGCGACGCGCAATGCCGCCGTGCTGCGGCTTCAGAGTCCACTTAACGGCAACCTCTACGATGCGGGGTATGCAGACGCTCCAAAGAGTGTGCCGACTCTTCGCCATGCCCGCTGCCCTCATCGTCACGAGCGCGCTGATCGGCGCGTGCTCGTCGAACAAGACCAATAGCGGCCCGCTCCCTGACGCTGCGACGCTGCTCAAGGAGTCCAGCCAAACCACCAAGAGTCTCAAGAGCGTGCACCTGGTGTTGTCGACGACCGGCAAAGTGAAGGGGCTGCCGGTACAAACTTTGACCGGTGACATCACCACGAGCCCAGGTACCGCCGCGTCCGGCAACGCCAAGATCACGGTCTTGGGATCTGTCGTCGATGCCGACTTCGTGGTCTGGGACGGCGAGCTCTACACCACCGCCCTCAGCCCGGGTCAATGGAGCGACTTCGGTAAAGCTTCCGACGTCTACGACGTGTCGACGATTCTGAATCCGGACGCCGGGCTGGGAAATGTGTTGGCGAATATCACCGATGCGAAGGCGCAGGGACGCGAGAAAATCAACGGAGAGAGCACTGTTCGCATCAGCGGAACCGTCTCCGCGGATGCGGTGAACAAGATTGCTCCGCCGGTGAAAGCAACGCAGCCGATGCCGGCCACCGCCTGGATTCAGGAAAGCGGCGACCATCAGTTGGTGCAGGCGAAGCTGGACCCTAGTGCGGGCAACTCCGTGCAGATGACGCTGTCGAAATGGAATGCGCCGGTGCAGGTCACCAAACCGCCGGTCACCGGATGACCACGGCGCACGGCGGCCGCGGAGTCGCGATCGGTGCGGGCAGCCTCGCGGTGCTGCTCGGGGCCCTCGACACCTACGTCGTGGTCACGATCATGCGCGACATCATCGGCACGGTCGGCATCCCCATCAACCAGCTGCAGCGCATCACCCCGATCGTTACCTGGTATCTGCTGGGCTACATCGCGGCGATGCCGCTGCTGGGACGGGCCTCCGACCGATTCGGCCGGAAGTTGCTGCTCCAGGTCAGCCTGGGCGCTTTCCTATTCGGGTCGGTGATCACGGCGATGTCCACCGATCTTCATCTGCTGGTGGTCGGCCGCACCGTGCAGGGCATGGCCAGCGGCGCGTTGCTGCCGATCACGCTTGCGCTCGGCGCTGATCTCTGGGCGCAACGCAACCGTGCCGGTGTACTGGGTGGCATTGGCGCTGCACAAGAACTCGGCAGCGTATTGGGCCCGCTCTACGGCATCTTCATCGTGTGGCTGACCAGTCGCTGGCAGGACGTGTTCTGGATCAATGTGCCGCTGGCACTGGCTGCGATGGTGATGATCCAATTCAGCCTGCCGTCGCGGGACCGCAGCGCCGATCCCGAGAAGGTCGACGTGGTCGGCGGATTACTGCTGGCGGTGACGCTGGGCCTCGCCGTGATCGGTCTGTACAACCCCAATCCCGACGGTCACCATGCGTTACCGAGTTACGGGCGACCGCTGCTGATCGCGGCGGTCGTCGTGGCGGTGCTGTTCGGTGTGTGGGAGCGCTTCGCGCGGACCAAGCTGATCGAGCCCGCCGGCGTGTACTTCCGGCCATTTTTGGCCGCACTCGGCGCGTCGCTGTGCGCCGGTGCGGCGCTGATGGTGACGCTGGTCGACGTCGAGCTGTTCGCCCAGGGGGTGCTGGGCAAAGAGCAGGACGAGGCAGCAGTTCTGTTGCTGCGGTTCCTGATCGCGCTGCCGATCGGGGCGCTGCTCGGCGGGTGGATCGCCACCAAGGTCGGCGACCGGACGATGGCCTTCGTCGGCCTGCTGATCGCGGCCTATGCCTACTGGCTCATCTCGAAGTGGCAGGTCGACTTGCTGACCAACCCCCACAGCTTCTTCGGTTTGTTTACGCTGCCCAGGCTGGACACTGATCTGGCCATCGCGGGGTTGGGGCTCGGCCTGGTCATCGGACCGTTGACGTCGGGCACATTGCGGGTAGTCCCGGCCGTGCAGCACGGCATCGCCTCGGCGGCGGTGGTAGTGGCCCGGATGACCGGGATGCTGATCGGGGTGGCCGCACTGAGCGCGTGGGGCTTCTACCGGTTGCCGCAGCTTGTCGCCAGGCTGTCCGGCCAGCTGCCTCCGCATCCGTCCCTCGCGGAGCGGATCGCGGCCCAGGCCACCCTGTACCGGCATGCCTTCGCTGACATGTACGGCGAGATCTTCACGGTGACCGCGGTGGTCTGCCTGGTCGGCGCCCTGCTGGGTCTGCTGTTGTCCAGCCGACGCGTGCACGCCGAAGAGCCGGTCGCTGAGCTTCCGCAACCGGTCGGTGCCCCCGGACTAGCGGTCGGGCCGGGGCACCAGGCTGAGCAATAGATCCGGGCCGACCTGCTCGACGCCGTCGAACCGCCAGCGCAGCGCCCGCGCGATGCTGGACACCCCCACATCGTCGACCGCGGTGCCCGGACCGCCCAGCAGGATCGGCGCAACGTAAGCCAGGATGCGGTCGATCGCCCCGGCCCGCAGGAACGCACCGGCCAGGGTGGGGCCGCCTTCGAGCAGCACGTCGGTGCGATCGGACAGCGCCTTGAGCACTTCGTCCGGATCATGCGTGCGGATCGCCATCGTGCGCGAGTCGTCGTTGAGCACCTGCGCTTCGCCAGGAATGTCGCGTTTGCCGACCACCACCCGCAGCGGCTGGCGCTCGGCCAGCTTGCCGTCGGCCAGCCGGGCGGTCAGCGCCGGATCGTCGGCGAGCACGGTACCGGTGCCGACCACGATGGCGTCGGCGGCGGCGCGGCGACGATGCAGGTCGGCACGGGCGGCCTCACTGGTGATCCATTGGCTGGAGCCGTCGGCGGCCGCGCTGCGTCCGTCGATGCTGGTGGCGTACTTCCACGTCACATGCGGCAGCCCGGTCTGTTGCTTGTGCAGCCACTCGCGCAGTGTTCCGGCCGCCACCAGCTCGGACTGCACCCCCCTGACCAGCTGCACACCCGCCTCGGCCAGCCGCGCCGCGCCGCCGGCCGCAACCGGGTTGGGGTCGGTGACGGCGTAGGCGACGGTCGCGATGCCCGCCGCCAGCAGCGCGTCCACGCACGGCGGGGTTTTGCCGTGGTGATTGCACGGTTCCAGGGTGACCACCGCGGTGCCACCTTCGGCCAGGCCACCAGCCCGGCGCAGCGCCACCACCTCGGCGTGGGCACTGCCGGCGGGCCCCGTACCGCCGGCGCCGGCGACCCGGCCGTCGCGGTCCAGGATGACCGCGCCGACCGGCGGGTTGGGGTAGGTGCTGCCCTTGACCAGCTCGGCGTGTTCGACAGCGAGGCGCATGGCGACGTCGTAACTGACCGCCACTTGACCGCTCAAAGGCGCAGATGCGATGACGCTGCACCCGCCTGCCGCCGCAGTGCCTCGACCGCTTTGGCCGGGTCCTCGGCGCTGTAGACGGCCGAGCCGGCGACGAAACAGTCCACGCCCGCCTCGGCGGCCTGCTCGATGGTGTCGTCGTTGATGCCGCCGTCGATCTCCACGACGATGTTCAACCCGCCGGAATCCACCACCTTGCGCAGGCTGCGCACCTTGCTGAGCACCTCGGGGATGAAGTCTTGCCCGCCGAATCCCGGTTCGACCGACATGATCAGCAGGGTGTCGAAGTCCTTCACGATGTCAAGATAGGGCTCGATAGGCGTCTTCGGCTTGACGCTCAGCCCGGCCTTGGCGCCGGCAGCGCGGATGTCGCGGCCCACCTTGACCGGGTCGTCGCTGGCTTCGGCGTGAAACGTGACGTTGTAGGCGCCGGCCTCGGCGTACGGCGGCGCCCACCGGCCGGGGTCTTCGATCATCAGATGGCAGTCCATCGGGATGTCGGTGGTCTTCAGCACGGCCTCTACCACCGGCAAACCGATCGTGAGGTTGGGTACGAAGTGTCCATCCATCACGTCGACGTGCAACCAGTCGGCGCCTTCCACGGCGGCGGCCTCGTCGGCGAGCCGGGCGAAGTCGGCGGCCAAGAGCGAGGGCGCTATCAGCGGCCGATCGGTGTGGGGCATGGCGTTCACATTAGTCAAGCCGGACCAGGACCGCGGCGAACATCGCGTCGCTGCCGTGTCGGTGCGGCCAGAGCTGCACATACGGCCCGTCGCCGAGGCCGGCGACAGGTTCGAACAGCGGACGGGCGTCCAGCACACGCACCGGCTGGCGGCGCAGCGCGTCCGCGACCACCCCGACCGTCTCAGCCAGGTGCGGCGAGCAGGTCGCGTAGAGCACCACACCGCCGGTCCGGGTCAGCGCGATGGCGGCGGCCAGCAGTTCACGCTGCAGCGCCGTCAGCACCGGCACGTCGGCGGGCCGGCGGCGCCACCGCGCCTCCGGCCGGCGGCGCAGCGCGCCCAGACCAGTGCACGGGGCGTCGACCAGCACCCGGTCGAACACCGCTGGCAGGCCGGTTTGCCGGCCGTCGACGCGCAGCACCTCGACGGGCAACCCGCCGGTGTTCTGCAGTACCAGGTCGGCACGCTGCGGTGCCGGCTCGATCGCGGTGACCCGGGCGCCGCCGCCGGCACCCAACGCGCCCAGCAGCGCCGTCTTGCCGCCCGGCCCGGCACATAGGTCCAGCCAGCGTCCGGTGTCGCCGCCGGTGACCGGGGCCAGCGTCAGCGCTCGGGCCACCAACTGGCTGCCTTCGTCTTGGACCAGCGCGTGGCCGTCGCGCACCGCAGGCACCCGCCCGGGGTCACCGGATTCCAGGTACACCGCATACGGCGAATACCGTCCCACGCTGCCGTGCACGGCAGCCGCCAGCTCCTCGGCGGTCAGCGTCCCCGGCCGGGCCGCCAGATGCACCCGTGGACGCTCGTCGTCGCTGGCCAGCACCGCGTCGAGTTCCCCGGCTGCGGCGCCCAGCGCATCGGCGAACGCTTGGGCGATCCACCGCGGATGGGCGTGCACGAAGGCCGCGTGACCGATTGGGTCGACCGCCGGATCCGGGGCCAGCTCCTCAATCCAGGACTGCTCGTCGCGCGCGCTGATGGTACGCAACACACCGTTGACGAAGCCTGCTCGTGCCGAGTCGAATTCGATCCCCGCCTGCTCGACGGTGGTGGACACCGCAGCGTGGGCGTCGACCCGGGTGCGCAGCAACTGGTAGCTGCCCAGCCGCAGCAGGTCCAGCAGCACCGGGTTGATCGCCTCCGGTGGCCGACCGGCGGCGGCGCTGATCACCGCGTCGAGCAGGCCGCGAATGCGGCACGTGCCATAGGTCAGTTCGGTGGCGAATGCAGCGTCGCGCCCGGTGATCCCGCGTTCGCGCAGCAGTGCGGGCAGCGCCAGGTTGGCGTACGCGTCGCGCTCGGTGACCGCGCGCAGCACGTCGAAGGCGGCGCGCCGTGCCGGATCGAGCGGCTTGCGGGCCGGGCCGCGGCGCGGTGGTCCGGGTGGTCTGGGTGGACGGCTGCCGGGCGGCCGGTTGCGGCGCGGCGGGCCGCCCGGCGGCGTCATGACGCCCGCGTGGCGGGGTCGAGCCGGGCGCCGCGGGCCCAGTCGGCGGCGTTCATGAGTCTCTTTCCGGGCGCCTGCAGCTGGCCCAGCCGCACCGGTTCGCTTCCGGTGCCGATCCACACGTCGCGGCGGTCGACGTGAATCTCGCCCGCAGACAACGCTTTTGGCGCGGCGGGTTCTTGGGCCACAAAAACGGGGCCGAGCCTGATGCGCTGCTCACCGATCATGGTCCAGGCGCCGGGGTTGGGTGTGACCGCCCGGATGCGCCGCTCGACGATGGGCGCCGGCAGGTCCCAGCGCACGCGGGCCCCTTCGACGGTGACCTTGGGGGCGACGCTGACCCCGTCAGCCGGCTGCGGCACCGGTGACAGCGCGCCGTCGGCGATGCCGTCGAGCGTCGTTTCCAGCAGCGCGGCGCCGGAGACCGCGAGCCGGTCGAGCAACTCTCCCGCGGTATCCGTCGGCCGGATCTGCTCGGTGACCACCCCGAAAACCGGTCCGGAGTCAAGCGCCGGTTCGATGCGAAAGGTGGTGGCGCCGGTCACCGTGTCACCGGCAGCGATCGCGGCCTGCACCGGGGCAGCCCCGCGCCAGGCTGGCAACAGCGAGAAATGCAGGTTGACCCAGCCGTGCTCGGGCACTGCCAGCAACCCGTCTTTGAGCAGCGCGCCGTAGGCCACCACCGCGCAGCACTGCGGCCCCAGCTCCGACAGTTCGGCAACGAACTCCGCTGAGTTCGGCCGCGACGGGCGCAGCACGGGAATCCCGCGGTCGAGCGCCAGCCGCGCCACCGGCGAGGGCTTCGGGCTGCCCCGCCGGCCGGACGCGGCGTCGGCTCGGCTGAGCACCGCGATGACCTCATGGCGGGGCGACTCGATCAGCCGACGCAACGCGGGCAGCGCAGGCTCGGGCGTGCCGGCAAAGACGAGGCGCACCGGCACAGTCTAGGAATCAGAAGTTTCAAGGTGTGTGCCCCATGCCCGCCCTCATCGTCTCGAATCTGCACGTGGTGATGTGCGGTGCGCAGTGCCCTGTCAACCGTGCGCGCTGCTGGGCTGCCCTGTGATCGAGGGAGTTGAACCCTCTGCACTGCCCTTCGTGCGCCGGAACCGGCTTTGGCCCAGCCGGCAAGGCTTGTGCACGCCTCCGTGACGACTACCTGCTCCACCTCGACCCGTCAGTCCAGCAGATCCACCTCCCAGTTGGCGCGTTGGATCTCGACGTCGAGCCCGCGAAGCTGCTGGGCGACCTCGTCTGCCTGTGCTCGCAACTGGGCGACCGGCAACGCTGCCAGCATTTTCAACTCGGACCGCAGTTGGCGTGCGTACCCGGGTTGGTTGGTTCCCGCGGCCGCGTCGGCTGCCGCCGACACCACCGAATGGCGCCAACGCAGGGCATCCCGGCGGGCCAGCGCGTCGGTCAGCGTGCCGTATGCGCCCAGCGGCGTAGCCGCGTTCGTGCGATTGATGCGCCGGATGAGGTCTTCGTACCCATCGATCGTCACGCCCGCTTCGGCAAGCAGCGCCGTGGCGTCCTCGGCAGGATCCTCGCCCTCCTGGAAGCGAGCGTTGCTCACGATGCGAGCGCGCAGCTGATCGATCCGGCGTACCGCGTTCGCGCGCAAAGAAAGTGCCTCCGCCAGTTTCACTTCGTCTCCCACTGCCGCTCGCTTCCAGACCAGCGACGCGAGCCTAACGCGGATCAGATGGTACGGCGCGCACTACTTTTGACGGCCGCGATGGCCTACATTTCGCCGTCGATGTATGCCGGTGGCTCGCCGCCGGCGGCGGTGAACGCCGTCAGGGCGCGCACCAGGCCATAACGTTCGCTCGGCGGCATCTGCTCCACGATGCTGGCTATTTCCCTGCGCCGGTGCGCGGTGACCTGACGCACGACCTTCCGGCCGCGCTGGGTGAGTGCGGCAAGCAGCTCGCGCCGCGATGTCGGGTGCGGCAGCCGGTCGATCAGCCCGGCGCCGACGAGCCGGTCCACCATCCGGCCGGCCGCCGACGGCTTCACATCCAGCAGTCCGGCCAGCGTGGCGAGGTTGACCGATCCCCGGTTGGACAGGATCACCAGGGTCCGGAATTGCGGGATGGTGATCGTCTCATCCACCGCGGCGATCGAGCGCGCCGAGACGGCAACCAACAGCCGCGACGTGGTCAGCAATGCATCGGTGATGGCGTCCACTGACTCCTCGGACGTCGTGGCGCTATCAGTGGACACCCTCGCCTCCTGTAGTTCGAAGCCCCGCTGCGCCTTGTGGCTGCCAGCAGTAGTACGAAAGCATAACAAAGACAGACTGTCGTTCTAAGCAATTGTTGCTTAGTGCTACTATTACCATTAGTAATTTTTTGAGCTGTTCGGCGACAGCGGCGCCGCCGATACTTTCCGGTTCTACTTCAGGAGGTCTCGATGGGTTTCGCTGTTGCCGACGCCGCCACCAATGGACGTCAAACCGTTTGGGCGCTTGGCGATTACGCCCGCATGGCCGAGGAGGTGATGGCTCCCCTCGGTCCGGTTCTCGTCGAGGCCGCCGGCATCGGTCCGGGCGACCGCGTGCTCGACGTCGCCGCGGGCTCCGGCAACATATCGCTCCCGGCCGCGAAGACGGGTGCGGATGTGATCTCCAGCGACCTCACGCCGGAACTGCTGCAACGCTCGCAACAGCGAGCGGCGAAACAAGGGGTGTCGCTCGACTGGCGAGAAGCGAACGCCGAAGCGCTGCCCTTCCCCGACGATGAATTCGACGCGGTCATCTCCGCCATCGGCGTCATGTTCGCGCCGAATCACCAACGCGCAGCCGACGAAATGGTTCGGGTGTGCCGTCCCGGCGGGACGATCGGCCTGATCAGCTGGACCCCGGACGGGTTCTTCGGCCAGATGCTCGCCGCGATCAGGCCGTACCGGCCGACCGTCGCGCCCGGCACACCACCGGCCGCACTATGGGGACGCGGGAGCTATGTGTTCGGTTTAGTCGGCAACCGGATGAGCGAGACGGAGACCCAGCGGCGCACGCTGCGGGTGGATCGGTTCAACAGCGCGGAAGCCTGCCACAACTACTTCAAAAACCACTATGGTCCCACCATCGACGCTTACCGCCGTATCGGTGACAACGACGTATTGGCCAGGGCCTTGGATCGTGAACTCGTCGAACTGGCTCGCCAATACCTGGTCGACGGCGTCATGGAATGGGGGTACCTGCTCGTCGTCGCGCGCAAGCGATGAGTCGGCTCACTCGTTGTGCAGCGGGTCGCTCTACCTCTTGATCCAATCCGCGGTTCATTCCCCCGCGCTGCACTTCAGTGGGTTCCGGCGTGCACGTTGATGATGTGGGTGTTTTTGGCGGTGAGTTCACCCAGTGCGTCGCGTAGATCCGCGGCGAGCTGGCCGGCGATGTTGGGACCGAGCGAAAGAACCGCGCCCAGACTCTTGGTGGCAATGGTTACCGCGCTAACCGGCACCCCGGGTGCGCGTTTGGTCGACAAGGTGTCGGTGAGTTTGGTGATGCAGTCAATGAGAGCTCCGGTGTCGCCACCGATGTCGGCCGGATCTGTGCTGGCTTTGGCGACTGCGGGTTTGAGGCATTCAACCATGCCAGGGATGTTGAGCACTGCCGCATTCGGATATAACGCGCTCAAGTCCAGCAGGAGCCCGTTGAGCAGGGAAACGCCCGGATCGGCCCGCAGTCCTATGGTTTGCGGCAGACGGTTGGCGCTGAAGCGTAGCTGGGTGGTCTCGCCAGGTAACAGAAAGGTGCCATCATTAACGACTCCGGAAAAGAGGCTGCGGTAGGCCGTTTCGTTGAACCAGTTGCTGACATCGGGCGTCAGATCGAGTGCCATGTCGGTGGTCGGCGGAGACGAGTGCACGATCCAGCCGTTGGGTGAATTCGACGCCAGATCGACGCTGATCTTGTCGGCACCGGCAGACAGGCACGGGTAGGCTGCCGACACAGTCGGTGGGTCCAGCGTGTAGGTGGTGTCAGCGACCACCAGCGGCTGGCCCACACAGGCTGGCTTACCCGATGCCAAGCGCTTGTACCCGTTCAGCATTCGACTGAACTGGTCACCAAGAACAGTGAAGTTGATGCTGATCGGGATGAAGCTACTCAGATGCTGAGTCTGGGCAGTCAGTGTGTGGTTCGTCGGATCCCATTGCGAGCGCAGCACTTCCGGCTGAGTCGAGCCCTCACCGATCACCGCCACAGCCGGGACCACCGCATCGCTGGCCGGTGGTGGCGGCTTACCGTTGAAATCGAACTTGACGGTCAGCGCAGAACCCGGCTGCCCGCCACCGGGCAGTGCCACAGTGACCGCCGGACCAACCGCCTGCGCGAAACGAGGCACCGCCGCCGCCGGCTGCCTGGTCGCGGCCACCGACAAGCCCGTCGCGCCAGAGACCGTCAGCCGATAAGCCGGCACCTCGACACTGGCTGACGCCAAAGGCCCCGTCACAGAACCGCCAAAGCGGAAGTGGCTGTAGGTGAGCCAACCCGCGGCACACGTGATCACCACTACCAGCGGGATGAGGGCGTACCTCGACCACAAAGCTGATTCCTGCCCGTGGTGACCTGGCGGAACGGGCTCAGGAGGGCCAGCGTAGGAATATTCCGCGCCGAAGTCGCTGGGCGGCAGATCGCTCACCGCTCGGGTCTAGCACGACGCCACCCGCACCGGGCGCCCGCGTCCGCTTTCAATGCGAACAAAGGACCATTCGATCCGCTCACCCGATATGCAGCGGATCGACCTGGACCCGTACCGGTTCATGCAGTTGCCGGGCGCTGAGCACCGCCACGCGGCGTCGTAACCCGGCCGCCAGCGCGGCGCCCTGCGCGCGGGGTACCCGCACCAGCATCCTGATCACCGGCCGGCCGGCGGGCACACCCGGCGGGCGCCGGACACCGGACGGCAGCGGCACCGGGCCGAGTAGGTCTGCGCCGTCGGGTATTTCGAGCTGGTCGAGCAGTTCGCCGACCGCCTCGGCGCTGCCGTCGACGGCGGCGATGTGCACTCCCGGCGGCAGGCCGACTTCGGCGCGGTCCGCCAACTCGGTGTCGGCGTACCCGACGGGGTCCCATCGGATCAGCGCTTGCACCACGGAAATCGAGGATTCGGCGACGACGGTGACCACGCCACCGTCACCGCGGGCCCGGACCAGCGCGGCGGCGGTCATCCAGCGTCGCAGCGTGTCCTCGGCCGCCCGCAGATCCTGCCTGCCCAGCAGCGCCCAGCCGTCCAGCAGCAGAGCAGCGCCGTAGCCGCCCGCTGCCCGGGGTTCGGCTCCCGGCGTGGCGACTATCACCGCCGCGCGGTCGGCGACCTCGGGTACCACCTCGTCACCCGCCGACGTGATCACCGTGGTCCCCGAAAACGCCCGGCCGAGTTCCTCAGCGGTTCGCCGGGCGCCGATCACGACGGCCCGCACCGCTTCCGACCCGCAGCGCGCGCAGCGCAACGTCGCCTCCGTCCGGCCACACCATCGGCACAGCGGACTCGGCGAGCCGGGCGTCCCCCGGTCCGGCAGCGACAACGGGCCGGTGCACTGCCTGCAGCGGGCGATCTGCCGGCACCGCCCGCAGGCCAGCGAGGGCACGTAGCCCCGCCGGGGCACCTGTACCAGCACCGGCGCGTTTGCCGCGAGCGCTGAGCGGGCGGCGCGCAGCGCGACCAAGGGCAGCCGGGCGCTGCGCGCCGCCGGGTCCCGTTCGTCGGCGTATCCGCCGTCGTCCAGGGCGACCACCCGGGGCGTACGGGCGCGCACCACCGGACGAGTCGCGACAATGTCCTGCGCCCAGCCGCTGCGCACCAGCGCGTGCGCTTCCGCGGTGCGGGCATAGCCGCCGATCAGGGCGGCGCAGCGCGCCTGGTGGGCGCGCAGCATCGCCACCTCGCGGGCGTGCGGGTAAGGCGCCCGCGGCTCGGCCAGGCTGTCGTCGCCGTCATCCCACACCATGACCAAACCCAAGCCGGTGAGCGGCGCGAACACCGCGCTGCGGGTGCCGATGACCAGCCGCGCACTGCCGCGCAGCGCCGCCAGCCAGCGCCGGTAACGCGCGGCCGGCCCCAGACCCGCCGACAGCGCCACCACGGCGGCCTCGTCGATCAACGTTGTCGCCGCACGCCACAGCAAGTCCACGTCCCGCTGATCGGGCACGATCGCCAACGCTGCCCGCCCGGCCCGGACCGTCTGGGCGGCGGCTTCGCCGAACCGGACCGCCCACGGCTCGCCGGGCAGCGCCTGCCACACGGCCCGTGCCGCGCGGGACTGGCCCAGCGCGGTCAGGAATTGCTCACCCCGGCCGTAGCCCGCCCACCCGGCCAGGTCGACCGGCGCTGGCCGGTCCAAAACCGGCGCCGGCACGGCCGTCTCACGTTCCACCCGGGCATGGCGGGGCGGCACCGCCAACCGCAACACGTCGGCCCGGGTTCCGGCGTAGCGGGCCACCACCGCCTCGGTCAGCCGCCGAACGTCAGGGGTGAGCACCGGCTCGCCGGACACGACGCGATGCAGCCAGCCCAGCCGGCCGACGTGGTCGGTGTCGGTGCGGCGCTCCAAGACGAACCCGTCGACCAGCCGGCCGTGGAAACGCATCCGCACCCGAACTCCGGGCTGGGCGTCGTCGGACTGGTTGGCGTCGACCAGATAGTCGAAGTCTCGATCAAGATGCGGCACCGACAGCATCGGCAGCACCCGCGCGATCGGTTCCAGCTCCGCGGGCTGACGGGTGTCGGTACTCACCTAATGCGGTTTAGCAGACGTCACCGACGCCACCGGCCGCCCTCGAGCGAAGAACAACCCGGCGGTGATCATCATTTGCGCGCCGGCATAGGTCCACCACACCGGCAGCTCCAGTGCCTGATTGCCGAGGACGAACCGCTCGATGCCCAGCATGGCGTCCGACGCCGCGAAACACACCGCGCCCGCAGCGGTCCACCTGGTCGGCAACCGCGCCAGCAGCGCCGCCGACACCATCGCGCCCAGCACGAACAGGTACACGGTGACCGAGAGCTCCAAGCCCTGCCGGCCCAACTGCGGCCAGAACCAGACCAGCAACGTCGCGCCGGCCACCCCGACCGCCGCGACGGCGACCCAGCGCGGGCCCGATCGCGCCGACCGTCTGGCCAGCGGAATCAGCACCCCGAGGTAACACACGTGCGCCAGCAGGAACGCCGAGAGCCCCAGCACGAAAGACGGTGTCCACCACGGGATTGCCAGCAAAAAGTCGCCGGTCGCCGAGAACAGCAGCGCCGGCGCCAGCCAGCGCCGCTCGTGCCCGACCGGGTGCGCAGCCGCGCCGACGGCCAGCAGCACCGCCATCGACGCCTTGAACGCGGGTTGGGCCACCCAGTGCCCGGTCAGGCCCGCGCCAGGCGGTGAGCACAACGCCGTCACGGTCAGGAAGATCCCGTAGCCCGCCCCCGCCCAGCCGGCCGCCACCCAGGCTCCGCGCAGCACCCGCGGTGCGTACGGTGTCCCCATGCCGAGCCTGGACAACACCGGTCGTGCCGTTGACGCCATCATGTTGAAGGTACTGCAGTCGGTTCCGTTCCAGTTATCCCTCGACGACGGCGTGGTGGCGGCCCGCCAGCGGCTGCGTGAGCTGCCGCGCCGTCCGGTGCATCCGGAGCTGCGAGTCGAAGACCGCACCATCGACGGACCGGCCGGCCCACTCGCGATCCGGGTCTTCTGGCCTCCCACCGAGTCGCGCGACCAGCCGCCGCTGCTGGTGTTCTTCCATGGCGGAGGTTTCGTGATCGGCGATCTGGACTCGCACGACGGCATCTGCCGCGAACATGCCGTCGGCGCCGGCGCTGTCGTGGTGGCGGTGGACTACCGGTTGGCGCCCGAACATCCCTACCCGGCTGCCATCGACGATGCCTGGGCCGCAACCCAGTGGGCCGCTGTCCACGGCGCGGAGCTGGGCGCCGACGCATCCCGGCTGGGGCTCGCCGGTGACTCGGCGGGCGGCACGATCGCCGCGGTCATCGCCCAGCGAGCCCGCGACAGCGCCGGACCGCCGATCGCGTTTCAGCTGCTCTGGTATCCGTCCACCATGTGGGATCCGTCGCTGCCGTCGTTCACCGAAAACGCCTCGGCGCTGATCCTGGACCGGGCAGCCATCACCACGTTCTCCCGCTGGTACGCCGGCGAAGTCGACCTGAACAATCCGCCGCCGGGCATGGCGCCGGGGCGGGCGAAGAACCTGGCCGGGCTCCCGCCGGCCTACATCGCGGTCGCCGGTCACGACCCGCTGCGCGACGATGGCGCGCGCTACGGTGAGCTGCTGGCCGCCGCCGGGGTTCCGGTCGAGGTGCACAACGCCGAGACGCTGCTGCACGGCTACGTCGGTTACGCCGGGGTGGTACCTGCGGCCGCCGACGCCGTCAACCGGGCGCTGGCCGCTTTGCGGGAAGGGCTGCACCAGCCGATGCGTACCGTGAGGGCATGACGGAGAAGACGACCGCCCGACCGCACATCGACCCGATGTTCCAGGCGATCATCGACGCGGTTCCGATGACGTTCACCGCGGCCGACGGCGTCGAGGTCGCGCGGGCCATTCTGCACCAGATGAGGATTCCGCCGGAGATCCTGCCGGATCTGCGCATCGATGACCGGACTATCTGCCACGGAGACGTCGCCGACGTCCCGGTCCGCATCTACTGGCCGCATGCCACCGACACACCGCTGCCCGTCGTGGTCTTCTACCACGGCGGCGGTTTCGCGCTGGGCACGCTGGACACCCACGACCCGGTCGCCCGGGCCCACGCCATCGGCGCGGAGGCCATCGTGGTGTCCGTCGATTACCGGCTCGCCCCGGAGCACCCCTTCCCGGCCGGGCTGGACGACTGCTGGGCCGCCCTGCAATGGGTCGGTGAGCACGCCGCCGAGCTCGGCGGTGACCCCCACCGGATCGCCGTGGCCGGAGATTCCGCAGGAGGCAACCTCGCGGCGGTCGTGGCACACCTGGCCCGCGACAACGGCGGCCCCGCCTTGGCATTTCAGCTGCTGTGGTATCCGACCATCACCGCTGACCTGTCGCTTACGTCCTTCACCGAGAACGCTGACGCACCGATCCTGAATCGGGAGGTCATCGACGCCTTTCTGGGGTGGTACCTGCCCGACCTGGACATCAGTGACCCGACGACGCTGCCGGTCACCCTCGCCCCGTCCAACGCCACCGATTTCGCGGGCCTGCCGCCTGCCTACATCGGCACCGCCGAACACGACCCGCTGCGCGACGACGGCGCCCGCTACGCCGAGCTGCTGACCGCCGGCGGGGTGCCGGCCGAGCTGAGCAACGAGCCGACCCTGGTGCACGGCTACGTCAGCTTCGCGCTGGCCGTACCCGCGGCCGCCGAGGCGACCAACCGTGGCCTGGCGGCGCTGCGGGCGGCGCTGCACCGATGATGGCGCTGCACCGAGATCGACGGCAGCGCACAATTTTTCGAGAAATGTCGCACTAACGTCGATCTCAACGTCAGGTAACCAGTGTAAGGAGGTTGGGGTCATGGTCACCGGTAGCGTCGCGGTCCCGGACTTTGACACCGTCGTCGTCGGCGCCGGGTTCTCCGGCATCGGCACGGCGATCAAGCTCGACCGGGCGGGACTTGGCGACTACCTGCTGATCGAGGCCGGCGACGGCGTCGGCGGCACCTGGCACTGGAACACCTATCCCGGTATCGCCGTCGACATTCCGTCGTTCTCCTACCAGTTCTCGTTCGAGCAGCGCCAGGACTGGTCGCGAACCTACGCTCCCGGCCGCGAACTGAAGGCCTACGCCGAGCATTGCGCGGACAAATACGGTCTGCGCCCCAAGATCCGGTTCAACACCAAGGTGATCGGGGCCGACTACGACGACGACCGGGCGCTGTGGCGGGTGCAGACCGATCCTGGCGGTGTGGTCACGGCACGGTTCCTGGTCAACGCCAGCGGCGTGCTGACCGTGCCCAAGCTGCCCGACATCGACGGCGCCGACTCCTTCGGCGGTGTCACCCTGCACACCGCCCGTTGGGACCACGGGCAGGACCTGACCGGCAAGCGGGTCGCGGTGATCGGCAC
The DNA here is from genome assembly GCA_963795995.1 of uncultured Actinomycetota bacterium. Classification (GTDB taxonomy): domain Bacteria; phylum Actinomycetota; class Actinomycetes; order Mycobacteriales; family Mycobacteriaceae; genus Mycobacterium. The sequence continues at coordinate 1,035,204 of CAWCJY010000010.1, read as the reverse complement.
CGGCGCGTCGGCGGTGCAGCTGATTCCGGAGATCGCGCCGATTGTCGAGCAGCTCACGGTCTTTCAACGCACTCCGATCTGGTGTTTCCCCAAGCCCGACGTGCGGGTGCCGGCGGTGGCGCGAGGGCTGATGCGGCTGCCCGCCGTCTTGGCCGTGCACCGGCTGGCCAGCCAGGCTTTCGTCGAGCTGACGTTCCCGATCCCGGCGCAGTACTTCACGGTGTTCCCGCTGGCCAAGTGGATGGAGTCGGCCGCCCGCGCCTACCTGCGGCGGGAGGTGAAGGACCCGGTGACCCGCGAGCAGCTCACGCCGCGCTACGCGATCGGCTGCAAACGGCCCGGCTTCCACAACACCTACCTGTCCACGTTCAACCGGGACAACGTGCGGCTGATCACCGGCCCGATCGACAAGATCACGCCGTCCGCGGTGGCCACCACCGACGGCATCCACCACGACATCGACGTGCTGGTATTGGCGACCGGCTTCAAAGTGATGGACACCGACAACGTGCCGACATTCGCGGTCATCGGCAGCGGCGGCCGGTCGTTGAGCCGATTCTGGGACGAACACCGGATGCAGGCGTACGAAGGCGTCAGCGTTCCCGGCTTCCCGAACCTGTTCAGTGTGTTCGGCCCGTACGGCTATGTCGGGTCGTCGTATTTCGCGCTCATCGAGGCGCAGACCCACCACATCGTGCGGTGCCTGATCCGGGCCCGGCGCCGCGGCGCGACCCGCGTCGAGGTCACCCAACAGGCCAACGACCGGTTCTTCGCCGAGATGATGCGCCGCCGCCACCACCAGGTGTTCTGGCAGGACAGCTGCCGGCTGGCCAACAGCTACTACTTCGACAAGAACGGCGACGTGCCGCTACGACCGGCCAGCACCGCGGAGGTGTACTGGCGCAGCCGCCGCTTCAACCTCGACGACTACCGGTTCAGCTAACAGCGGTGTTCGCGGTGCCGGGATTAAACGGCGCGCTTGAGGTCGTCGACCTTGTTGACCTGCTCCCAGGGCAGGTCAATGTCGGTGCGGCCGAAGTGGCCGTAGGCGGCGGTCTGGGCGTAGATCGGGCGCAGCAGGTCCAGGTCGCGGATGATCGCACCGGGCCGCAGATCGAACACCTCCCCGATCGCTTTCTCGATCTTGACCGGGTCGACGGTCTCGGTGCCGAACGTCTCGACGAACAGCCCGACCGGCGCCGCCTTGCCGATGGCGTAGGCCACCTGCACCTCGATCCGGTCAGCCAGCCCAGCGGCGACCACGTTTTTGGCCACCCAGCGCATCGCGTACGCGGCGGAGCGGTCCACCTTGGACGGGTCCTTGCCGGAGAACGCGCCGCCACCGTGGCGGGCCCAGCCGCCGTAGGTGTCGACGATGATCTTGCGTCCGGTCAGGCCGGCATCCCCCATCGGCCCGCCGACGACGAAGTTGCCGGTCGGGTTGATCAGCAGCCGCACCGACGAGGTGTCCAGCGTCTTGTGCGACAGGTCGTCGAGCACGGTGTTGACAACTTTTTCGCGGACGTCGGGCGTCAGCATGTGTTCGAGGTCGACGTCGGCGGCGTGCTGGGTGGAGATCACGACGGTGTCCAGAAATCGGGGGACGTTGTCTTCGTAGCCGATCGTCACCTGGGTTTTGCCGTCCGGACGCAGATAGGGCAGCACCCCGCCCTTGCGCACCTCTGTCAGCCGCCGGGCCAGCCGGTGCGCCAGCGCGATCGGCAGCGGCATCAGCTCCGGGGTGTCGTTGATCGCGTAGCCGAACATCAGGCCCTGGTCGCCGGCGCCCTGGGCGTCCAGCGGATCCGCGGCGCCCTCGACCCGCGCCTCGTGGGCGGTGTCGACACCCTGGGCGATGTCAGGCGACTGGGCCCCGATACCGATGTTGACCCCACAGGACGAGCCGTCGAAGCCCTTGTCGGAGGAGTCGTAGCCGATCTCCAGGATCCGCTCGCGAACCGTCCGGGTGATTCCGGCGAACGCCTCTTTGGCGCCGGTCGTCACCTCCCCGACCACGTGCACCTGCCCGGTGGTGACCAGCGTCTCGACGGCGACCCGTGAAGTCGGGTCGTCGGCCAACAGCGCGTCGAGCACCGAGTCGCTGATCGCGTCGCAGATCTTGTCCGGGTGTCCCTCGGTGACCGACTCGCTGGTAAACAGGCGACCCTTCTCGCTCACGCTCTAGTCCTCTCGCCAAAACCCAAGATTGTTAGTTAGACAAATTATATCGTCGCGCTGTCTGATCCAACCGGCTCACCCGGCGTTGACGCAACTTCGCAGCCGCGAACCGCTAGCCGCCGCCGCCGTGCAGAAGCGCCACGATCGCGTCCACGATACGGCTGGCCATCAGCGTCTTGGAACCGTGCTGCAGCGCCGACTCGGTCCCATTGGCGGCCAGCAGCCAGCCGTCGTTGCTGTCCACCTCGAAGGCCTTGCCTTCACCGACCGCGTTGACCACCAGCAAGTCGCAGCTTTTGCGGCGCAGTTTGGCCCGGGCGTGGAACAGCACATCGCCGTTGGCGTCGCCGGTTTCGGCGGCGAAACCGACGATGGCCCGCATTTTGGGCAGCTGCCCATCGGCGCGCGCCCGCACGGCGCCGGCCAGCACGTCGTCGTTGCGGACCAGGTCGATCGCCGACGGCTCCTGACCACCTTTTTTGATCTTGGCGGCCGCCACCTGGGCGGGCCGGAAATCGGCGACGGCAGCAGCCATCACCAGCACGTGGGCGCCCGGCGCGTGCTTGGACACCGCGTCGGCAAGCTGCTGCGCCGAACTGACATGCACGACTTCCACGCCGGCCGGGTCGACGAGCCCCGCAGTGTGTCCGGCGACCAGCGTGACGTCGGCGCCGCGCTGGGCGGCCACCCGGGCCACCGCGTAGCCCTGCTTGCCCGAGCTGCGGTTGCCGATGAAGCGCACCGGGTCGATCGGCTCACGGGTGCCGCCGGCAGTGACCAGCAGTTTGCAGCCGGCCAGGTCGTAGGGCAGGGCGTCGTGGCGTTCCAGCAGCAACTGGGCCAACGTGGTGATCTCCTCGGCTTCGGGCAACCGGCCAGCCCCGCTGTCGGCGCCGGTCAGCCGCCCGGAGGCCGGCTCCAGCACGACCGCACCCCGGCGGCGCAGCGTGGCGACATTGTCGACGGTCGCCGGGTGCAGCCACATCTCGGTGTGCATCGCCGGCGCGAGTAACACCGGACATCGGGCGGTGAGCAGCGTGGCGGTCACCAGATCGTCGGCGCGGCCGGTTGCCGCTCGGGCCAGCAGATCGGCGGTGGCCGGCGCGACCACCACCAGGTCGGCCCGCTGGCCGAGGTGAACATGCGGGACCTCGGCGACGTCGTCGAAGACGCCGGTACGGACAGGTTCGCCGGACAGCGCCTCGAAGGTCGCGGCGCCGACGAAACGCAGCGCGGACTCGGTGGGGATGACTCGCACCTGATGACCAGCTTCGGTGAGCTGGCGGACGACAGTGCAGGCCTTGTAGGCGGCGATGCCACCGGAGACCCCGACGATGATCCGTTTGCGGTCCATCACGTCTGCTCTTCGCCCACGAGGCTCATCGGCGGCCCAGCCTGACCGTTCTACTCGCCTTCGGTGTGCTCGAGCAGGTCGGAGTGGATTTCCCGCATCGCTATCGACAGCGGCTTTTCCTGCAGGCCGGGCTCCACCAGCGGTCCGACGTACTCGAGGATGCCCTCGCCGAGTTGGTTGTAGTAGTCGTTGATCTGGCGAGCCCGCTTCGCTGCGTAGATCACCAGGGCGTACTTGCTCGAAACCCGGTCCAGCAACTCGTCGATCGGCGGGTTGGTGATCCCCAGCGGGGTGTCGTAGGCGCCGATTCCGCCCGCTGCCGGGTCGAATTGGTCGACGGCGGGCACGGCGGTCAAAGCGGCCTCGGATGGCGAAGTACTCACGTAGAAGGATCTCCTGGCGACGTAGTGCGGTTAGACAATTGCTGATCGAGTCGATTCACACCGTGTCCGGCGCGGTTTCCACCAGCAAGGATACCAATTCCGAGCAGGCAGCTTCCAATCGGTGGTTGACCACTACTGCGTCGAACTCGCTTTGAGCTGCCATTTCGGCGCGCGCCGTCGCCAGCCGGCGACGAATCACCTCCGGCGTCTCGGTTCCCCGGCCGACCAACCGGTCCTTTAGCGCCGCCCAACTCGGCGGCGCCAGGAAGACCGTGAGTGCCTCGGGCATCGCCGCCTTGACCGCCCGCGCGCCGGCCAGGTCGACCTCGATCAGCACCGGGGAGCCGTGCGCCGTCGCCTCCAGGATCGGCGCCGCCAGCGTGCCCGACCGGTGCAAACCGCCGTGAATCTCGGCCCACTCCAGCAAGGCGCCCTGCTCGATCAGCCGCTGGAAACGCTCGCCGGTGACGAAGTGGTAGTCCACACCGTCGACCTCCCCCGAGCGGGGCGGCCGAGTGGTGACCGACACGCTGAAATGCAGGTCAGGTATCCGTTCGCGCAGACACCGCACGACTGTCGATTTCCCGACCGCCGAGGGTCCGGCCAGCACCAGCACCCGCCCCGCGGCTGTCCGGTGAACGTCACCGCCCGGCTCGCGGGCGCTCATGGCAAGTTAGGCGGAGCCGAACTTGTCCAGCAGTGCCTTGCGCTGCCGATCGCCCAGACCGCGCAGACGGCGGGTGGGAGCGATCTCCAGCTCGGTCATGATCTCCTGAGCCTTGACCTTGCCCACCTTCGGCAACGCCTCGAGCAGTGCGGACACCTTCATCTTGCCCAGCACCTCGTCGGTCTCGGCATCCTTGAGCACCTGCTTGAGGTTGGTGCCACCGCGCTTCAGCCGCTCCTTGAGTTCAGCTCGAGCTCGACGTGCGGCAGCAGCCTTCTCCAACGCGGCGGCGCGCTGCTCGTCGGTCAACTGGGGAAGGGCCACGATTCCTCCGTCTCATCATCATCACTTACCTTTAGCCGGGTACACCGGCCAGCGGAGACGACCGTACCCACGCTGACTGACGAAATCTAACCCGCCCCCTGGTTACGGCCACAAATGCCCAGCGTGCGACGCGGCGCGCTGAGCAGGTGGGCCCGGGACCCGCTCCCCGCCGAGCGGTCGCTGGCCGTCACCATCGCGGCCGATCACTCTGGCTAGCAGGGATTTTCGGTTCGCCTTCGGACCGCTCGCCAGCCCGCGGCGGCCGGCTGCACGGCACGCGGGGCCCGCCACGGGAGAAACTACTGCTGACCCGAGCATGTCGCGCGCGTCGCGCGCGTGTCGCAATGCCGCTCCAGCGCAGCCCGAGCGGCCCCCCGCCCGTCCCCCGGCGTCAAGGGCTCAGTTATCCCGTTTGCCCCGCCAGGACCGATCGAACGGCAACCGCCACGCGTGCGGCGCGACGAGCTGGTGAACGGCGTTGGGTCCCCAAGAGCCGACGTCATAGCTGCGCACCGCCGGCGGCTCGTCGATCAGCGGCTGGGACACCTCCCACAGCCGCTCGATGCCGTCCGACGTCGTATACAGCGTGTGATCGCCGCGCATCGCGTCCAGGATGAGCCGTTCGTAACCTTCCAAGACTTCGGTCACAGAGTCAGTTTCGGCCAGCCCGAACTGCAGGCTGTGCTTGTCCAGCTTCATGCCCGGGCCGGGCCGTTTGCCGTAGAACGACAACGACACCTTGAACTCGTCGGCGAGGTCGAAGGTCAAGTGGTCGGGACCTTGCGAGCCCACGCCGGACCCTTGCGGGAACATGCTCTTCGGGGGCTCGCGGAAGGCGATCGAGATGATGCGCTGGCCTTCCGCAAGGCACTTCCCGGTGCGCAGGTAGAACGGCACCCCGGCCCAGCGCCAGTTGTCGATCTCACACTTGAGGGCGACGAAGGTATCGGTGTCGGAATCGTTTGCGACGCCAGATTCGTCGCGGTATCCGCGGTACTGGCCCCGCACCACGTTGTCGGGGTCCAACGGGAGCATCGAACTGAACACTTTGTTCTTCTCGGCGCTGATCGCGTGCGAGGCCAGCGCAGTGGGTGGCTCCATCGCGACGAACCCCAGGATCTGGAACAGGTGGGTGACCACCATGTCTTTGAAAGCGCCGACCGGCTCGTAGAACTTGGCCCGCCCCTCCAGGGTCAGTTTCTCGGGGACGTCGATCTGGACGTGGTCGATGAAGGTCCGGTTCCAGATCGGTTCGAACAGTCCGTTGGCGAACCGGAAAGCGAGAATGTTCTGCGCGGCCTCTTTGCCCAGGAAATGGTCGATGCGGTAGATCTGCGACTCGTCGAAGGTCTCGTGAATCGACGCGTTGAGGTCCCTGGCGCTGTCCAGATCAGTCCCGAACGGCTTTTCCATGACCACACCGGCACCTTTGACCAAACCGGCTTCCTCCAACGTCTGGATCACCGGGACGACGGCGCCGGGAGGAACGCTCAGATAATGCAGCAGCCGCACGTCACCGTCCAGATTTGCGGCCTGATCGTTGACCGTGTCGGAAAGCTCGCCCGCGCCTTTGTCCTGCGGCACATACCGCAGGTTTTTCAGCCACTCGTCGAGCTCGTCCTCAGGGACGTCGTGGCGGGAATACTTTTCGCAGGCCTCTTTGGCGATCTTCCGAAATTCCTCGTCATTGTGGTCTTCCAGTGAGGTGCCGACAACCCGCAACTCGGGCGCCAGCTTGGACAACGACAAATGGAAGAGGCCCGGTAGCAGTTTTCGGCGCGCCAGATCACCCGTCGCGCCGAACAAGACGATCACGTGCGGGCGACCAGCGTCAGCTTTTTCTTTGGACCCTCGTTTTTTCGTCACAGATACGATCGTTCCACTTGCGGTCGGGTTACGTCGAGGAGTTCACCCAGTCGCCTGTTAACCGACAGCCAGCGCGCTGAGCGCGTCGCGCATCCGCTCCCCCGCCGCCCGCAGCGCCGTCACGTCGGGTCCCGCCCGCAACACCTCCCGCGACACCGCCGGCAGCAAGCTTCCCGGTGCCACCGCGAGCCGCTTCAGCGCCTCCGGCCGGCCGCCTTGCGCGCCGATGCCCGGCACCAGCACCGGTCCGCCGAGGCCGTCGAGTTCCGGTATGGCGGTGCGGGTGGCCCCCACCACGACGCCCACCGAGCCGGGCCGCGGGCCAGTCTCCAGCCGGTTCCAGGCCCCGACCTCGTCGACAATCGTCTGCGCCACGGTCCGGCCGCCGGAGTAGGCATTTTGTACCGTGGCTCCCTCGGGATTCGAGGTCGCCGCCAGCACGAATACCCCCCGCCCGTGGTCGGCGGCCGTGTCCAGCAGCGGGCGCAGCGAACCGAAACCCAGATACGGCGAGGCGGTGACGGCGTCGGCGGCCAGCGGCGAGTCACCGGCCCAGGCTGCGGCGTAGGCGGCCATCGTCGAGCCGATGTCGCCGCGCTTGGCGTCGGCCAACACCAACACCCCCGCGTCGCGCAGCCCGCCGATAGTGCGTTCCAGCACCGCGTAGCCGGCCGCACCGTAGGCCTCGAAGAACGCCACTTGCGGCTTGACGACGGCGAAGCCTGCGTAGGCCTCGATGCAGGTGTCGCAGAACGCGGCCAGCCCGTCGGCCGTGGCCGGCAACTGCCAGGCCCGCAGCAGTTCCGGATGCGGGTCGATACCCAGACACAGCGGGCCTCGGCGCGTGATCGCGTCCTGCAGCCGGGCGCCGAACCCGGCCATCCCTAGCGGCCTCCGTTGTTCAGCGCACTGTGCAGTTGCTGCAGCGACCGCACATCGATGTCGCCACGGATGCCGGCTTCGATGCCTTGCACCGCGGCCGACGCGCCCTGCACCGTCGTGACACAGGGGATGTTCAGCGCGACTGCGGCCGAACGGATCTCGTAGCCGTCGATGCGTGGGCCGGAGTTGCCGTAAGGGGTGTTGATCACCATGTCGACCTCCCCGGCCCGGATCACCTCGACCGCGGACGACACCGGACGGTCTGCGCGTGGCTCCTCGAAATGTTTGCGGACCACTTCACACGGAATACCGTTGCGACGCAGCATCTCCGCGGTGCCTTCGGTGGCCAGCACCCGAAACCCCAGGTCGGCGAGCCGCTTGACGGGAAACACCAGTGAGCGCTTGTCGCGGTTGGCGACCGAGACGAACACCGTACCGTCGGCCGGCAGCGATCCGTAGGCGGCGGTTTGGCTCTTCGCGAAGGCGGTGCCGAAGTCGCGGTCGATGCCCATCACCTCGCCGGTCGACTTCATCTCCGGGCCCAGCAATGAGTCGATCCCCGAGCCGTCGGCGCGGCGGAAGCGGTGAAACGGCAACACCGCTTCCTTGACCGCGATCGGGGCCTGCGGGGGCGCGTGGGCGCCGTCCCCGGATGCCGCCAGCATGCCCTCCTCGCGCAGTATCGGAATGGTGGCGCCCAGCATGATTCGCGCGCACGCCTTCGCCAGCGGGATCGCGGTGGCCTTTGACACGAACGGCACCGTGCGGCTGGCCCGGGGGTTGGCTTCCAGCACGTACAGCACGTCGTCTTTGAGCGCGAACTGCACATTGAGCAGCCCGACGACGCCGATGCCGTGTGCGATGGCTTCGGTCGCGCGCCGCACATTCTCGATGTCGGTGCGGCCCAGGGTCACCGGCGGCAGCGCGCATGCCGAGTCGCCGGAATGGATGCCGGCTTCTTCGATGTGCTCCATGATCCCGCCGATGTAGACCTCGGTGCCGTCGCACAACGCGTCGACGTCGATCTCGATCGCGTCCTCGAGGAAGCGGTCCACCAGCACCGGGTGTTCGGGCGACAACTCGGTGGCGCGGGTGATGTAACGCTTGAGCGTCTCTTCGTCGTACACGATTTCCATGCCCCGGCCGCCGAGCACATAGGACGGCCGCACCAGCACCGGGTAGCCGATCTCGGCGGCGATGCGGCGGGCCTGGTCGAAGGTGGTGGCGGTGCCGTAGCGCGGCGCGGGCAGTTCTGCCGCGGCGAGCACGTCGCCGAACGCGCCGCGGTCTTCGGCGAGATCGATGGCCTCCGGTGGGGTTCCGACGATCGGCACTCCGGCGTCGGCGAGCCGTTGCGCCAGCCCCAGCGGGGTCTGGCCGCCGAGCTGCACGATGACCCCCGCGACACCCGGACCGCCGATCCCCGACTGGGACTCGGCGTGGAAAACCTCCAGCACGTCTTCGAACGTCAGCGGCTCGAAGTACAGCCGGTCGGCGGTGTCGTAATCGGTGGACACCGTTTCGGGGTTGCAGTTGATCATCACGGTCTCAAACCCAGCCTGCGACAACGTGGTTGCCGCATGCACGCAGCTGTAGTCGAATTCGATGCCCTGCCCGATCCGGTTCGGCCCGGAGCCCAGAATCAGCACTTTGGGCTTCTCGGTCTGCGGGGCCACCTCGGTTTCGGCGGCTGGATCCAGCTCGTAGCTGCTGTAGTGGTATGGCGTTTTGGCTTCGAATTCCGCCGCACAGGTGTCGACGGTTTTGTACACGGGACGAATGCCGAGCCGCTCGCGTAACGACCGCACACCCTGCTCGCCGGCCAATTCCGGTCGCAGCGCAGCGATTTGGCGGTCAGAGAACCCGTTGTGCTTGGCGCGCCGCAACAGGTCCGCGTTCAACACGGCGGCGTCGGCCAGTTCGGTGCGCAGCGTGACCAGTTCGGCGATCTGCGCGATGAACCAGGGATCGACACCGCTGGCCTCGGCTACCTGCTCGACCGAAGCGCCCAGTCGCAACGCCAGCTCAATGTCATAGAGCCGACCCTCCGACGGCGTGCGCAGCCGCTCCAGGGTGGCGTCGACGTCACCTGAGGGATCGGGCTTCGTCCAGAATCCGGCCCGGCTGGTCTCCAACGAGCGCATCACCTTGCCCAGCGCCTCGACGAAGTTGCGGCCCAACGACATCGCTTCGCCGACGGATTTCATCGTGGTCGTCAAGGTGGCGTCGGCGCCGGGGAATTTCTCGAACGCGAACCGCGGTGCTTTGACCACCACGTAGTCCAGGGTCGGCTCGAAGCAGGCCGGGGTTTCCTTGGTGATGTCGTTGAGAATCTCGTCGAGGGTGTAACCGATCGCCAGTTTGGCGGCGATCTTTGCGATCGGGAAGCCGGTGGCTTTGGACGCCAGCGCGCTGGACCGCGACACCCGCGGGTTCATCTCGACGACGATCAGCCGCCCGTCGCGCGGGTCGACCGCGAATTGGATGTTGCAGCCGCCGGTGTCCACGCCGACTTCGCGCAGAATGGCGATCGCCAGATCGCGCATCCGCTGATACTCGCGGTCGGTCAGCGTCATGGCCGGTGCCACGGTCACCGAGTCGCCGGTGTGCACTCCCATCGGGTCGACGTTCTCGATCGAGCAGACCACGACGACGTTGTCGTGCCCGTCGCGCATCAGCTCGAGCTCGAATTCCTTCCAGCCGTAGATCGATTCCTCGACCAGCACGTTCGCGCTCGGGGAGGCGGCCAGTCCGGCGCCGGCGAATCGGTGGACTTCCTCGGCGGTGTGCGCCATGCCCGAGCCGAGCCCGCCCATGGTGAAGGAGGGGCGGACGACGACAGGTAAGCCCAGTTCGGCGACGGTCTCGCGGACTTCGTCCATGGTGAAGCAGACCCGGCTGCGGGCGGACTCGCCGCCGACCTTGGCGACGATGTCTTTGAACCGCTGCCGGTCCTCGCCGCGCTGGATGGCGTCGAAGTCGGCGCCGATCAGCTCGACACCGTAACGCTCCAGCACCCCGTTCTCGTAGAGGGCGACCGCGGTGTTGAGCGCGGTCTGGCCGCCGAGGGTGGCCAGCAGCGCGTCGATCTTGTTGCCGTTGCGGGCCTGCTGGGCAATGACCCGCTCGACGAACGCCGCGGTGATCGGCTCGACATAGGTGTGGTCGGCGTATTCCGGGTCGGTCATGATGGTGGCGGGGTTGGAGTTGATCAGGCTGACCTGCAGCCCGTCGGCGCGTAGCACCCGGCAGGCCTGGGTGCCGGAGTAGTCGAACTCGGCCGCCTGCCCGATGATGATCGGCCCGGATCCGATCACCAGGATGTGGCGCAAGTCGGTGCGGCGCGGCACTAGCGGCCCTCCCCGGACATCAGGTCGACGAACTGGTCGAACAGGTACTCCGCGTCGTGCGGGCCGGCGGCGGCCTCCGGGTGATATTGCACCGAGAACGCCCTGCCGTCAGCCAGTTTGACCCCTTCGACGACGCCGTCGTTGGCACAGGTGTGACTGACGACCGCGGACCCGAACGGCGTCTCGAACGACTGACCGGCCTCCCCCTCCAGGGCGAAGCCGTGGTTCTGTGCGGTCACCGCGACCCGGCCGGTCGCATGGTCCAGCACCGGGATATTGATGCCGCGGTGCCCGAACACCATCTTGTAAGTCGACAACCCGAGCGCGCGGCCCAGGATCTGGTTGCCGAAACAGATGCCGAACAACGGGATCCCCGCCCCCAGCACGTCGCGGGTGAGCGCGACGACACGGTCGGCGGTGGCCGGGTCACCCGGGCCGTTGGACAAGAACACCCCGTCCGGCTGGACCTCGGCGATCTGCTCGAACGTCGCCGACGACGGCAGCACGTGGCTGCGGATGCCGCGCCGCGCGAAGTTGCGCGGGGTGTTGGTCTTGATGCCCAGGTCGATCGCGGCCACGGTCAACCGATGCGGTCTTTCGGGCTCCACCACGTAGCTGCCGGGCGTGGTGACCTGGCCGGCCAGATCGGCACCCAGCATCGGCTGCTGGCCGCGCACCCGGTCCAGCAACTCGTCTGCCCCGGCGAGCGCCGGCCCGGAGAACACACCGGCCTTCATCGAGCCGCGGCTGCGCAGGTGTCGCACCACCGCCCGGGTGTCGATGCCGGCGATGCCGACGATGTTCTGCCGCGTCAGCTCGTCTGCCAGCGTGCCGGTGGCCCGCCAGTTCGACGCGCGCGGCGAGGGGTCGCGCACCGCGTAACCCGCGACCCAGATCTTGTCGCCGCGGCTTTCAGCGTCCTCGTGGTTCCAGCCGGTGTTACCGATCTGCGGCGCGGTGGCCACCACGATCTGGCGGTGATAGCTGGGGTCGGTCAGCGTCTCCTGATAGCCGGACATGCCGGTGGAGAACACCGCTTCCCCCAGTGTCTGCCCGATCGCACCGAAGGGCTGCCCGGTGAAGATGCGGCCGTCTTCGAAGACCAGCACCGCGGCGGTCATTGACCAGTCTCCGCAAGCCAGCGGCCGTAGGCGGTGCGGTCCTCGCCGCGAAAGCCGGTGTCGATCTCGGTGCCCGTGGGCAGCCGCCAGCGGATGGCCAGTATGCCGTGTTGAGTCATGCTCTTGCCCAGCATGCCGCGCTCGGTGCGGATGGCGGTGATCGACTCCTGTGGGATCCAGATCGGGCTTGCTTTCGAACGTTGCACCAGGATGCCTTCCGGATAGCGGGTCAGCACCGCCTTGCCGCGGTGGCTGAGGTCGCCGACGGCGAGGCGATCATGCCAGCTGGGTGCCAGGGTGCAACCGACGTACACGCCGCGGGTCGGTGCGATGATCGCCGAGCCGACCGTCTCGGGCACGGCGGGCAGCTCGCCGATCAGGGCGGCCTGCCGCTGGCCGCGGTGCCGCCAGCTGCGCATCATCAACTGAATGACCACCGCGATCAGCACCGCCAGCACCGCGGCGACGATCAGCGACGCGACCAGCGTTGAGGAGCTCATACCGAAGTCTTCCCGTCCCGTGCGGTGAGTTTGCCCCGCAACAGGGTTGCGGTCACGGTGGCGGGCAGGGTCATCGACTCGTACGGCGTATTGGTCGACCGGCTGGCCAGCTCGGCGCCGGTCACGGTCCAGGTCGCGTCGGGGTCGACCACCGTCAGGTTGGCCGGCTCGCCCACCTCCAACGGCCGGCCCTGGTCGGGCAGCCCGGCGATGCGTGCGGGATTCTCGCTCATCACCGCCGCCACTTGGCGCCAGGTCAACAGCCCGGGGGCGACCATGGTCTGCGCCACCACCGACAGCGCGGTCTGAAGACCCAGCATGCCGGGCCGGGCCGCGGCGAACTCCACGCACTTCTCGTGTTCGGCGTGCGGGGCGTGGTCGGTGGCCACGCAGTCGATGACACCGTCGGCCAGGGCCTGGCGCAGTGCCGTGGTATCGGCTACCTCGCGCAGCGGTGGGTTGACCCGGTTGACCCCGTCGTAGCCGGCCAGTCTGCCGTCGTCGAGCATCAGGTGATGCGGGGTGACCTCGGCGGTGATCGAGATGCCTTGCTGTTTGGCCCATTTGAGGATTTCGACGGTGCCGGCGGTGGAGGCGTGGCAGATATGGACTCGGGCACCGGCGTCGCGGGCGAGCAGGGCGTCGCGGGCGACGATGGACTCTTCGGCGGCCCGCGGCCAGCCGGCCAATCCGAGCCGGGCCGCGCTGGGTCCCTCGTGGGCGACGGCGCCGACGGTCAGTCGCGGTTCTTCGGCGTGCTGGGCGATGAGTACCCCCAGCCCGGTGGCGTACTCGAGGGCACGGCGCATCACCAGCGGGTCGGACACACAGTTGCCGTCGTCGGAGAACATCCGCACCTGCGCGGCGCCGGCTGCCATCATGCCCATCTCGGTGAGCTCGGTACCGCCCAGCCCGACGGTGACCGCGCCGACCGGGTGCACGTCGACCAGGCCCACCCGCTGGCCGCGGTGCCACACATGGTCGGTGACCACCGGGCTGTCGGCCACCGGAGCGGTGTTCGGCATCGCGAACACCGCAGTGTAGCCGCCGAGAGCCGCTGCGGCCGAACCCGTTTCGATGTCCTCGGCGTATTCGCGGCCGGGCTCGCGCAGATGGGCGTGCAGATCGACCAGGCCCGGCAACAGCACCTGACCGGTGGCGTCGACGACATCGGCGTCATCGGGTATGCCAAGGTCCGCGCCGATCTCGGCGATCTGGCCGTCATCGATCAGCACGTCGACGCGGTCTCCTTCGCCGTAGGCCCGCACGCCGCGGATCAGCACGCTCATGCCACGCCCTCTTTCTCGCTGGCACCGGTCCCGACGAGCACGTGGAACAACACCGCCATCCGAACGTGCACGCCGTTGGAAACCTGTTGCAGCACAGCCGATTGCGAGGAGTCGGCGACCGACGACGCGATTTCCATGCCACGCAGCATCGGGCCGGGGTGCAGCACCACGGCATGGCCGGGGAGCAGCGCCTGCCGGCGACTGGAAAGCCCGTAGAGCACTGAGTACTCCCGCGCCGACGGGAAGTAGCCGCCGGTCATCCGCTCGGCCTGCACCCGCAGCATCAGGACCGCATCGGCGGCGGGCAGTTCGGGGTCGAAGTCGTAGGAGACGGTGACCGGCCAGTCGGCCACTCCGACCGGCAGCAGTGTCGGCGGGGCGACCAGCACCACTTCGGCACCCAGGGTGTGCAGCAACATGACGTTGGACCGGGCGACCCGGCTGTGCAGGATATCGCCGACGATCACGATGCGCCGGCCGTCGATACCGCCGAGTCGTTGCCGGATCGTCAGGGCGTCCAGCAACGCCTGGGTGGGATGCTCATGGGTGCCGTCGCCGGCGTTGATCACTGCCGGGCCGGGCTCGCCGGCGTGGCGGAAGTCAGCGGTCCAGTCGGCCAGGCGCTGCGCCGCGCCCGACGCCGGATGCCGGATCACCAGCGCGTCGGCGCCGGCCGCCCGCAAGGTCAGCGCGGTGTCGCGCAGCGACTCGCCCTTGCTCACCGAGGATCCCGCCGCGCTGACGTTGATCACGTCGGCGCTCATCCATTTCCCGGCCACCTCGAACGACACCCGGGTGCGGGTGGAGTTCTCGTAGAACATCGTCACCACGGTGCGCCCGCGCAGCGTCGGCAGCTTGCGCACTTCGCGGCCGACCAGCGCCTGCGCGAACCGGTCGGCGTCGTCGAGGATGGCGGTGGCATCGTCGCGGCTGAGGTCGCCGGCGGCCAGCAGGTGGCGGGTCATCGGGAGATCACCACCCGATCGCGGCCGTCGTGCTCGGTGAGCAGCACGTGCACGCTCTCGCTGCGCGCCGTCGGGACGTTCTTGCCGACATAGTCGGCGCGCAGTGGCAGCTCACGATGCCCGCGGTCCACCAGCACCGCCAGCTGTACGATCCGCGGCCGGCCGACGTCGCGCAGGGCGTCCAGGGCCGAGCGCACCGAGCGCCCGGAGTACAGGACGTCGTCGACGAGGATCACCAGGGCGTCGTCGATACCGCGGGGTGGGATCGAGGTGTCTGCCAGCGGCCGCGGCGGCTGCATCATCAGGTCGTCGCGGTACAAGGTGATGTCCAGCGCGCCGTGGTCGACCTGGGCGCCGGAAAATTCGGCGATGTTGGCCGCCAGCCGCTCGGCCAGCGTCACCCCCCGAGTAGGGATACCCAGCAGCACGACCCGCGCCGCGTCGGCGCTGTCGAGGGCGGTCTTTTCGATGATCTGGTGCGCTATACGGGAAATGGTGCGGCTCACGTCGGCCGCCGACATAAGTTCTCGCGACCCGCGACCTAAGCCGGTGTCACCCGTAGCACCCATGCGAAATCCCTGACCTCCTTCTCCGCCTCGCCGGACGGATCGTTAAAGGATGTCGACTGCCCGGCAGCGTAGCACTGCACAAGACCCGCGACGATGCAGGGCGCGCTGCGGCGGCCACTAACCTGAACCGGGTGACTCTCGACAGCAACCGGGCGTCCATCCGCGAAGCCTGCGACGCGGGCTTGCTCGCCGGTGCGGTAACACTGGTCTGGCAACGCGGAGAGGTGCTGCAAGTCAACGAGCTCGGCTACCGCGACGTGGACGCCGGGGTGCCGATGAGCCGCGACACGCTGTTCCGCATCGCGTCGATGAGCAAGCCGCTCACCGTGGCCGCGGCGATGAGCCTGGTCGACGAGGGCAAGCTGGCGCTGCGCGACCCGGTCAAGCGCTGGCTGCCGGAGTTAGCCGACGTGCGGGTGCTCGACGAGCCCGGTGGCCCGCTGGGGCGCACGCAACCGCTGCAACGCGCGATGCTGGTCGAAGACCTGATCACCCACACCAGCGGGCTGGCTTACGGGTTCAGCGTCGAAGGGCCGATCGCCCGGGCGTATTTCCGGTTGCCGTTCGGGCAAGGACCGGACGTCTGGCTGGCTGCGCTTGCCGAGCTGCCGCTGGTGCATCAACCCGGTGACCACGTCACCTACAGCCACGGGATCGACGTCGTCGGGGTCCTGGTGTCCCGCATCGAAGGCAAGCCCTTCCACCAAGTGCTCGACGAACGGATTTTGCAGCCGTTGGGCATGCGCGATACCGGGTTTCACGTCTCAGCCGAGACTCGGCGGCGCGCCGCGACCATGTACCGCCTCGACGCCGACGACCAGCTCCAGCACGGCGTGATGGGGCCGCCGCGGATCACCCCCCCGACCTTCTGCAACGCCGGCGGCGGGTTGTGGTCAACCGCCGACGATTATCTGCGCTTCGTCGAGATGCTGTTGGGTGGCGGGACGCTGGACGGTGTTCGGGTGCTGTCGGCGGAATCGGTGCGCTCGATGCGCACCGATCGGCTCACCGATCAACAGAAGCGTCATCCGTTTTTGGGCGCACCGTTTTGGGTCGGCCGCGGATTCGGGTTGAACTTGTCGCTGGTGACTGATCCGGCGAAGTCAGCGCAGCTGTTCGGGCCTGGCGGACGGGGCACGTTCAGCTGGCCCGGCGCCTACGGCACCTGGTGGCAGGCCGATCCGACCGCGGACCTGATTTTGATCTACCTGATCCAGAACATGCCCACGTTCTCCTCCGACGCCGCCGCCGCGGTCGCCGGCAACACGTCGCGCGCGCGACTGCAGGCCGCGCAACCCAAGTTCGTCCGTCGCACCTATCGAGCGCTGGGGCTGTAGCGCGGGTCCCCGCAGTGTCGAGCCTGCGCGGTCTGGACGACAATCAGTCTCATGACCCGTGCGGCTTTCGGTGCGGAGTTCGACGGCGCCGCCGGATTTCTCGACACCGCGACCTACGGTGTGCCGCCGCGGTTCGTCGCCGACGGCATGTGCGACTGTCTGCAGTCCTGGCAGCACGGCCGCCTCGAGCTGGGCGCGTTCGTCGAGGCGATGGCGGCGAGCAGAGCCGCGTATGCCGCACTGACCGGGACCGATCCGCGCCGGGTGACGACAGGTAGCAGTGCCTCGTCGGTCATCGGGCTGGTCGCGGCGTCGATACCGGACGGCAGCCGGGTGGCGACGCTGCCCGGTGAGTACGCCAGTGTCACCTTCCCGTTCGCCGCCCAGGCTGGTCGCGGTATCACTATCACCGAGCTTTCGCCGGGGCGCCTGGAGACCAGCGCCGGCGAGTTCGATGTGCTCGCGGTCAGTGACGTGCAGTCTGCGGACGGCGCGGTGCTCGATGTCGCGTCGTTGCGGCGCGGCCTGGCCGGTTCGCGCACGGTGACGCTCATCGATGTGACCCAGTCGCTGGGGTGGCGCAACGCCGACCTGTCCTGGGCCGACATCACGGTCGGGGTCAGCTACAAGTGGCTGCTGGGTCCGCGTGGGGTGGCGTGGATGTCGCTGAGCGACAGAATATTCGACCTGTTGGTGCCGCAGGTGGCGAATCCTTTCGCCACCGAGGACGTGTGGGCGTCGCTGTACGGTCTGCCGATGAGGCTGGCCGATGACGGGCGGCGGTTCGACTCGTCGCCGGCATGGTTCAGCGTGTTCGGCGCGGGCCTGTCGCTGCCGTGGCTGGCGTCGCTGGACCGGGCCGCCGTGCAGGCCCACACCGTGGGCCTGGCGAATCGGCTGCGCGCGGAGTTCGACTTGCCGGCCGCCGACTCCGCGATCGTGTCGATCCCGGGCAGCCACTCCATGGCTGCCTTACAGGCGGCCGGAATTCGGGCAGCAGTAAGGGCAGGTGCGGTGCGAGTAGCGTTCCATCTTTACAACACCGAGGAAGACCTCGACCGGCTCCTTGATGCGCTCAGCCGGTGACTGCGGCTGGCCTACTGGCCGGGCGGCAGATCTGACGGGAGAAGATTCGGCGTGATACTCAGGCTCGGCATTGCGCCATTCAGCCCGTTGAGCTCAAGGCCCAGGTTCGGCGGTGCGTTGAGGGAATCAGGCACCTGACTTGGGCCGGGCAGCCCGTCGGGGGGATTGACCACTTCAGGTCCGGCACCCGGCCCCACCTCGGGCACCAGTACCGCACTCTGAGGGTCATTCAGCAAGTCCTGCAGGATCTGAACATTGAAGTCGTCCACTTGGGTACCGGCGGGTTGCACGGCGGGCACCTGCACATCCGGCAGCCGGGGAGCGGTAGCAGCAAGCACCGCGACGCTCGCGCCGGCGATCGCAACGCCAGCGAGGAGGTACGGGCGCAAAGCCAGCCGCATGTCCATTCCCATTGCTCTCGTCCGATCTCGGATGTCTGAGACCAGTCCAAGCAGGACTCTACCTGAGAATGCACTTAGAAACAATGAAACACTACATTTGATTTGCGTGGCGTGTCGCTGTGGCCGGAACGGGTTCGTTGAGCGCGACCTATCCGACGATCGCGGGCGTCGCCTCGGGCCCGCCCGCGGCGGTCACCGCGTCGATGACCTTCTCCATCCGCGCCAGGGCGGCCTCGGTGAAGACCGACAATCCCAGCTCGGGGTTGTAGCCGTGAATTTCCTTGACGTCGAGCTGGGCGAGGAAATAAACGATCTCCTTCGAGACCACCTGGCCGGGAACCAGAACCGGGAAGCCCGGCGGATAGGGCACCACGAACGTCGTCGACACCAGGGTGTTGCCTTCGGCCAGCCGGCGTCCGGCCATGCCGATCAGCACGTGCTCGCGGTCGGACTCCTCGTACCCGGCGTAGAAGGCCGAGCGCATGTCGCCGAACTTGCAGACGTCGAACGGACGGAAGGCATCGTCGAAAGCGCTGAAATCCGGCAGATGCGGGACGTCCTCGGTCATCTCCTCGACGCGGCGCTGCTGCAGGGCGCGGTCCTCCTTACCGCTGATGCTCTCGACGCGGTTGAAGTCGGTCGCGATCCGGCGCAGCACGTCGAGCAGGTAGTGCACGCTCGACCACGTCACCCCGATGGTGAAGATCAGCAGCACACTGTTGATCGACGTTTTGTTGATCTGGATACCGAACCGGTCCATCAAGATCTTCTCGCGGAAGTCGTATCCGTTCATCCCCGTCTTGCCGACGAAGAGGGTGACCCGCGTCGGTTCCAGCACGAACTGGTCGGATCGCCACGCCTCGTTCCACTCCGCGAGCGCCCCCTCCCGGACCTGGCGGTAGGAGCTGACGCAGGAGGCGCGGAACTCGTCAGGCACCAGATCGGACTCGTCGAGGATGCGAAACCACTTGCCGATCAACCGGTCCCGCCGGACCCGGTGCCGAAAGACCAGCGCCATGTTGTACACATTGCGGACCATTTCGAAGCCTTCGATGTCGACCTGGCGGCGGGCGAGGTCCAGCGACGCCAGCAGCTGCTGGTTGGGCGACGTCGAGGTGTGGGTCAAGAACGCCTCTCCGAAGGCGTCGCGGGTCAGCGCCCGGAAATCCTGGTCGCGAAGGTGGATCATCGACGCTTGCCGCAGCGCAGAGAGCGACTTGTGGGTGGAGTGCGTTGCGTAAACCCGCACCCGCACGCGGCTCGGGTCGGGCAGCAGCCGCCGATTCACCCAGTCCGAGCGGTCGACGTCCTGCATCGACGCCGCCCATTCCCGGTAGTCCTCAACGTATTTCGGGGACACCAGCATCTGCTCCAGGCGCTCGGCGGCGATCATCGCGGTGCGCTCCCGCGCCCAGGGCACCGCGGTGGCGAACGCGTACCACGCCTCGTCCCAGAGGAAGCAGATGTCCGGCTTGATCGCCAGGACCTCCTCCATGACGCGGCGCGGGTTGTACACGATGCCGTCGAACGTGCAGTTGGTCAGCGACAGCATGCGCACCCGGTCCAGCTGCCCGGCCGCTTCCAGGTCGAGCAGTGCCTGCTTGATCGTGTGCAGCGACACCGCCCCGTAGATCCCGTACTGCTGCAGCGGGTAGGCGTCCAGGTACAGCGGGTAGGCGCCGGCCAGCACCAGGCCGTAGTGGTGCGACTTATGGCAGTTGCGGTCGATCAGCACAATGTCGCCCGGTCGGGTGAGGGCCTGCACGACGATCTTGTTCGCCGTTGAGGTGCCGTTGGTGACGAAATAGGTGCGCCGGGCATTCCAGGTCAGCGCGGCCTTATCCATCGCCTTCTTGATGTTGCCGTGCGGGTCCAGCAGCGAGTCCAGGCCGCCGGAGGTGCTCGACGTCTCGGCCATGAAAATGTTGCGGCCGTAGAACTCACCCATGTCGTGCAGCGACTTGGAGTTGAAGATGCTGGCGCCGCGCGCGACGGGCAGCGCATGGAACTGGCCGACCGAAGACGCGGCGTATGCCCGCAGGGCGTCGAAGAACGGTGTGGCGAACCGGTTTCGAATGCCGGCGAGCACCGTACTGTACAAGTCGGTGACGTCGTTGAGCCGGTAGAAGGTGCGGTCGTAGAGGTCTGGCTTGTCGTCGGTTTCCGCGGCGATCGACTCGTCAGTGAGCAGGTACAGGTCGATGTGCGGGCGCAGCTGGCGGATCCAGTCGCCGCACTCGACCCAATTGTCGGTGCAGTCGGTGCTGGCGGCCACTCCTGCCTCGGGGTCTTTGGCCCCGAGCAGCGTGGTCATCAGCGGCACCCGGTCGCGAGACCGCAGCGGCAAGTCGTCCCGGATGATCGCCGCCTGGATCTCACCATTCAGCGCGACGGCGGTGACCACGTCCTCGACGCTGGCCACCACCAGAAGCTCGACCTGCACCTCGTCCGACGGATTTCGCAGGGCCCGTAGCTGCTCGGCCAGGCTGTCGGGCGCGGTGACCGGGGCGTCGTCGGCGAGCAGGACGGTGTAGAACTGCTGGTGCTTGGCCCGCGCCACCAGCTCTTGATCGGCCAGCGACGCCGATGTGTCGAACAGTGCTGCGCGGTCGCCGTATTCGGAGAGCAGGCGCACTGCCAGCGACACCCCATGGCTCAGTCCCACCGTGGCACCGGCCTCGAGTTGTCCGCAGAACGTCGCCAAATTGGCCGCACCTGGATACAACCAGTACCGCTCGTAGGCGGCGAGACGATTGAGCAGCCGCTTCACCCGGGCCGCCTCATGGGCGGTGTCGCGCCCGTTGCGGTCCACTTCGGCCAGGTCCCGGCAGGCGTCGTCGAGCAGATTCCAGGTGTCGATCCGCGAATACGACGGGTTGGCTACCGCCGCTAACGCGGAAACGTGAAGTTTCTTGGCGCTCTCCCCGTCTCGGTGCATGTGGTCAGTGTGTTCCCTAGTCGATTGGTCCGAGGTCGTTTCGGATGGGTGTCCGCCCGGTGTTCACAGTAAACACCTGCCACACCGGCCTCAGCGGACAAGCATGTGGTGTTCTGCCGCTTCGAGCGAGTAATGGGCTGACGCGGCCCGGGCCCAGCTGCGTTGTCGCGCAGAGGTGGGCACCACGAGTGTCCGGACCGCCAGCGACTGCTGTGGCCGATGTGACCGACCCTCAGCCGTCGACGTCGCGCTCGCCGTCGGGGGCCCGCCGGCCCCGGGTTACCTCCATCCAGCGTCGCACCGGCAGGTCCCAGCGCCGCTGCGGCAGGTCGGTCACATCGCTGAGGGAGCGCACGACGGCCTGGGTCAGGCCCATGATCGCGGCCATTACCGGCAGCAGAGGCCGAAACGGGGTGGCGGCCGAACGAACCGTGCTGATCCGTTGCGCCGTGACGTAGCGCTGGATCGCGTGGTACAGCCAGGCACCGACCCCCAACGCGTAGATCGCCAGGGCCGCCGCGGGCCACGCCAGCCGGTAGGCGGCGCAGGCGACCGCGCCCAGCACCACCGTCGCGGCCAGTACGCCCGCGACCACAACCCGCAACTCCAGCCGCGTCACGGACTCGCCTTGCGAACTGCCTGCGCGGCCGCCCGGATCTGCGGCGTCACCAACATCACCTGACCCAGCACTCCGTTGACGAACCCGGGCGAATCGTCGGTGGAGAGCTCCTTGGCCAGCTGCACCGCTTCGTCGACGGCGACCGGCTCGGGAACGTCTTTCGCATGCAGCAGCTCCCAGACCGCGACGCGCAGGATGGCCCGATCCACCGCAGGCAGCCGCTCCAGGGTCCAGCCCTGCAGATGGGCGGTGATCAGGTCGTCGATATGCGCGCTGTGCTCGCTGACTCCTCGGGCCACCGTCTCGGTGTACGGGTGCAGCGGCGCCACGTCCGGTTTTGCGTCTGCCAGCGCCGCCCGGGTGTCGGCCATCTGTGCCGGCGTCAGGCCGCGGGCCTCGGCCTCGAACAGCAGGTCGACGGCCCGCTTGCGGGCAAGGTGGCGCCCCTTGACCGGTCGCATGGTCAGGCGTTCACGCGTCCCAGATAGTTGCCGTCACGGGTGTCGACTTTCAACTTGTCTCCGGTGTTGACGAACAGCGGCACGTTGATCTGGGCGCCGGTCTGCAGGGTGGCCGGCTTGGTGCCGGCGTTGGACCGGTCGCCCTGCAGACCCGGCTCGGTGTGAGTGACCTCCAGCTCGACGGTCACCGGCAGCTCGATGTAGAGCGGGGCGCCGTCGTGGAATGCTACTTGCACCGGCATGCTTTCGAGCAAGAACCGGGCCGCGTCACCGACCAGCGACTCCGGCAATGGATGCTGCTCATAGTCCTGGCTGTCCATGAAGACGAAATCAGAGCCGTCCCGGTAAAGATAAGTTGTGTCGCGCCGGTCGACGGTCGCGGTTTCGACCTTCACCCCGGCGTTGTAGGTCTTGTCCACGACCTTGCCGGACAGCACGTTCTTCAACTTGGTGCGCACGAACGCCGGACCCTTGCCGGGTTTGACGTGTTGAAATTCCACGATCGTCCACAGCTGGCCGTCGATCACCAGCACCAGGCCGTTTTTGAAGTCGGCGGTCGTCGCCACGGTCGTACTCTCCTAGACGATGGTCAGTTCCTTGGGGAACCGGGTAAGCAATTCCGGTGCGTGCCCGGAGGACTCGTCCGCCACCACCAACGTGTCCTCGATGCGGACGCCGCCGCGCTCAGGCAAATAGACGCCGGGCTCCACGGTCACGACGGAGCCAGCCAAAAGTGTACCGGCGGCGGCCGCGTTGATCCCGGGCGCTTCGTGGATCTGCAGACCTACCCCGTGACCCAGGCCGTGCCCGAAATTGGCGCCATAGCCGGCGTCGATGATCACTTGCCGCGCCGCGGCGTCCACGTCGCACAGGCTCGCCCCCGGGCGCAGAGCCGCACGCCCGGCCTGTTGCGCGGCGGCGACCAGCTCATAGAGCGCCAGCTGCCAGTCGGCGGCCGGCGTCAGGACGAAGGTGCGGGTCATATCGGAGTGGTAGCCGCCGACCAGGGCGCCGAAGTCGATCTTGACGAAGTCGCCCGCCGCCAGCGGCGCATCGGTCGGGCGGTGGTGCGGGACCGCCGAGTTGGCCCCGGCGGCCACGATCGTCTCGAACGACACTCCGTCGGCGCCGTGGTCGATCATCAACGACTCCAGCTCGCGGCCCACCTCCCGCTCGGTGCGGCCGGGCCGCAGTCCGCCCTGTTCGACGAGATCGGTCAGCGCGGCGTCGGCGGCCTCGCAGGCCAGCCGCAGCAGCGCCACCTCACCGGCGTCTTTGGTCTCACGCAGGGCCTCGACAGTGCCCGGGGCGCGCACCAGTTCGGTGCGCGGCGCCTCGGCGGCGATCGCGTCGTAGGCGTCCACCGTGACCACGTGGCTTTCGAAGCCCAGACAGTGCGCGCCGGCCGTGGCGGCCCGTCCGGCTAGGTAACACCCGCAGGCCCGTTCGATGGCCACCTCGAGATCGGGCGCCTGATGGGCGGCCTGGGTGCGGTAGCGACCGTCGGTGGCCAGCACCGCGGGGCGGCCGTCGGCGAACACCAGCAGTGCTGCGTTGGAGCCGGTGAAACCGCAGAGATACCGCACGTTGACCAGGTCGGTGACGAGCATCGCGTCCAGCCCACCGGCACTGATTCGGGCTGCAAGGTGGTCACGACGCTGTGAATGTGTCACGGCCGTCGACGCTACTCGCTACGCTGTGGCCCCATGACTAACTGGATGGTGCGCGGGCTGGTGTTTGCCGCTGGGATGGTCGTCGTCCGCTTGTTCCAGGGGGCGCTGATCAACGCGTTTCAGGAAATGGCCGGGGTGATCAGCGTTTCGCTGGTGCTGCTCTTCATCATCGGAGTCTTCATCTGGGGACTCATCGACGGCCGCGCCGACGCCCGGGAGCAACCGGATCCGGACCGCCGCCGGGACCTGGCGATGACGTGGCTGCTCGCCGGGCTGGTGGCCGGCCTGCTCAGCGGCGCGGTGGTCTGGCTGATCTCGCTGTTGTACACCGGCGGCCTCTACACCGGCGGCCTGATCAACGAGGTGACGACGTTCGCCGCCTTCACCGCGCTGATGGTGTTCCTGCCCGCAATGGGCGCCGTCGTCCTCGGCCGCTGGCTGATCGACCGCAAGGAGGCCTACGCGAAGGGCTCCGGTGGTGACGACGAGCGGGCCGACACCGATGTGTTCGACGCCGTTCACGAAGACGAGAGCCCGACCGGCGAGGTGCCCGTCGGCGGTCGCGGCCGGGAGGACACTGAGGCGGCCGACGGTGAGCAGCGCGAGGAACGCACCAGCTCGGTGGCGACCGCCGAGGCGGAGCGCCCGACGGAAGCAGGCCCCACCGCCCGCAGCGAGGAAAAGACTGACCCGGTGCGTACTGACGACCGCACCGACACCATCCGCACCGACGACCGCACCGACACCATCGGCACCGACGAGGGTCAGCGCTAACTGCCGGCCAGATACCGCAGCGCGAGCAGATAACCCTGCGGACCCAGCCCGACGATCACCCCGGTCGCCACCGCGCTGAGGTAGGAATGCCGGCGAAACTCCTCGCGAGCATGGATGTTGGAGATGTGCACCTCGATCAGCGGTGCGCGCAGCTCGCTGCAGGCGTCCCGCAGCGCCACCGAGGTATGAGTCAATCCACCGGCGTTGAGGATCACCGGTTCTGCGGCGTCGGCGGCCTGATGGATCCACTCCAACAGTTTTGTTTCGCTATCAGATTGGCGGACAACGGCTCTCAGACCGAGCTCGGCCGCTTCCCGCTCGATCAGGGCGGTGAGGTCGTCGTGGCTGGTGGTCCCGTAGACGTCGGGCTCGCGTCGACCGAGCCGACCGAGGTTGGGTCCGTTCAGCACGTGCACGGTTGTGTTCACGCTGCCCCCATTTCCGCGTAGGCGGCCGCCAGCAGCGCCGGGTCCGGCCCCTCCAACCGGCCCGGCTTGGCCAGCCCGTCGAGCACCACGAACCGCAGCACCCCGGAGCGGCTCTTCTTGTCGCCAGCCATGTATTCCAACAGCTGCGGCAGCGCGTTCGGGTCGTAGCTGACCGGCAGCCCCAGCGACGTCAGGATGCTGCGATGCCGGTCTGCGGTGGCGTCGTCGAGTCGGCCGGCCGCTCGAGCCAGCTCCGCGGCGAACACCAACCCCACCGATACCGCGGCGCCGTGCCGCCACTGATAGCGTTCGCGGCGCTCGATGGCGTGCGCCAGGGTATGGCCGTAGTTGAGGATCTCGCGCAGCTGGGCTTCCTTCTCGTCGGCAGCGACGACTTCGGCTTTGACGATCACCGCTCGACGAATCAACTCGGGCAGCACCTCGCCGGCCGGGTCGAGTGCGGCCTGCGGGTCGGCCTCGATGAGATCCAGGATCATCGGGTCACCGATGAAGCCGGCCTTCACCACTTCGGCCATCCCGGCCGCCAGCTCGTCGCGCGGCAGGGTTTGCAGAGTTGCCAGGTCGGCGAGCACGGCCAGCGGCTGGTGGAACGCGCCGACCAGGTTCTTGCCGGCGTCGGTGTTGATGCCGGTTTTGCCGCCGACAGCGGCGTCGACAATGCCCAGCACGGTGGTGGGCACATGCACGATCGACACCCCCCGCAGCCAGGTCGCGGCGGCGAAGCCGGCGACATCGGTGACCGCCCCGCCGCCGACGCTGACCAACGCGTCCTTTCGGCCAATCCCGATGCGGCCCAAAACTTCCCAGATGAAGCCCACGACGTGCAGCTCTTTGCCGGCCTCGGCATCGGGGATCTCGATGCGATGCGCATCGACGCCGAGGTCCGACAGCCGGCCGCGGATCGCCTCGGCGGTTTCCGCCCGCCCCGGCTGGTGCACGATCGCGACGCGGTGGCGACCCGTCAGCAGATCGTCGAGCTCGCCGAGCAGCCCGGAGCCGATGATCACCGGATAGGGCGGGTCGACGGCCACCTGCACGTTGACCGGAGCGCCGGTCACTGGTCACCCCCGGGGCTGACGGTGTGCGGCGTCACGGCCAGCGTCGCCTGTTGCGGGTCCAGTCGCGACAGGACGTAGCGAACCACCGCCCCGGGATTACGCCGGTTGGTGTTGACCCGGATGGTCGCAACGCGCCGGTACAGCGGCACCCGATCGGCCATCAGCGTCCGGAATTTCTCGCCGCGATCCGGCCCGGCCAGCAACGGCCGCACGGTGTTGCCACCGGTCCGGCGCACCCCTTCGGCGGCGG
Source organism: uncultured Actinomycetota bacterium (assembly GCA_963795995.1). Classification (GTDB taxonomy): domain Bacteria; phylum Actinomycetota; class Actinomycetes; order Mycobacteriales; family Mycobacteriaceae; genus Mycobacterium. The sequence continues at coordinate 1,008,710 of CAWCJY010000010.1, read as the reverse complement.
TGATCTCCAAGAAGATGACGGTGTGCCCGGCCAGCGCCGCCCGCACCCCGGCGGTGGTGACGGCGCCGCCGCCCAAGGACAGGATGCCGTCGTGCTCGGCCAGTGCCGCGCGCACCACCTGTTCCTCGATGCGGCGAAACTCCTGCTCCCCGTCGGTGGCGAAGATGTCGGTGATGCTGCGGCCGGTTTGCTGCTCGATCGCGGCGTCGGTGTCGAGCAGGCCCACCCCGAGTGCCTTGGCCAACCGCCGCCCGATCGTGGACTTGCCCGAGCCCGGCAGCCCCACCAGTACCGCCTTGGGTGCCATCGCGTTACCCGGACGCTCGAACCGGGTCGGTCACGGGTTGGCGCTCGGCGACCGAACGCACGTATGCCTCGCCGTTGCGGCGGGTTTCGGCAAGCGAATCGCCGCCGAACTTCTCCAGCGCAGCGCGCGCCAGCACCAGCGCCACCATGGTTTCGACGACGACGCCGGCGGCCGGTACCGCGCAGACATCCGAGCGCTGGTTGATGGCCACCGCCTCATCACCGGTCGTCATGTCGACGGTGGCCAGCGCGCGCGGCACGGTGGAAATCGGTTTCATCGCCGCACGCACCCGTAGCGGCTGGCCGTTTGTCATGCCGCCTTCCAGGCCGCCGGCGCGGTTGGTGGAGCGGACCACCCCGTCCGGCCCGGGGTACATCTCGTCGTGGGCGCGGCTGCCACGACGACGAGCGGTGGCGAAACCGTCACCGATCTCCACGCCCTTGATCGCCTGGATGCCCATCACCGCGGCGGCCAGTTGGCTGTCCAGCCGGTTGTCGCCGCTGGTGAACGAGCCCAGCCCGACCGGCAGGCCCACCGCAACGGCCTCCACCACACCGCCGAGGGTGTCACCGTCCTTCTTGGCTGCCTCGATCTCGGCAATCATCGCCTGCTCTGTTGCCTGGTCGAACGCGCGAACCGGGCTGGCATCGATGGCCGGCAGGTCCCCGGCCTGCGGCGGCGGACCGTCGTACGGCTGGGAACCGCCGATGGAGACGACGTGGGAGAGCACTTCGACGCCGAGCGCCTGGCGCAGGAACAGCCGCGCAATCGTGCCGGCCGCGACCCGGGCGGCGGTTTCGCGGGCGCTGGCGCGTTCCAGGACCGGGCGCGCGTCGTCGAAACCGTATTTGAGCATGCCGGCATAATCGGCGTGGCCGGGCCGGGGTCGGGTGAGCGGCGCGTTTCGCGCCGAATCTTCCAGAACGGACGGGTCGACCGGGTCGGCGGCCATCACGGTCTCCCACTTCGGCCATTCGGTGTTGCCGACCTGAATCGCGATCGGGCCGCCCAAGGTGATGCCGTGGCGCACGCCGGCCAGCACCGTCACCGCGTCGGCCTCGAACTTCATTCGGGCGCCGCGGCCATAGCCCAGCCGACGGCGGGCCAGCTGCTCGGCGATGTCCTGCGAGGTGACGGCCACCCCGGCGACCATGTCTTCGACCACGGCCACCAGCGCCCGGCCGTGGGATTCACCAGCAGTAGTCCAGCGCAACACGCGTCCCATCTTCCCACACCGTCTGCGGAGGCCGGCCGCGCCGAACGTGCACTCAACGCGAAAAGCGTGCTGGAAAATCACTGTCGGTGCACGCTCGACGACACGCGCGGGTTACCACAGCACCGGCGCGACAGCCGCCACACTGGCCAGACACATCGACGGGCCGTGCGGCACCGTCGCCGCCGACCAGCCCAGCCGGCCGATCAACCCGGCCACCGCGGTCAGCAAAGGCGCACCGAGCGCGGCCAGCAGCCAGACGTCAAAGCCGAAGCAGCCGGTCAACGCCCCCACCCCGAGCGCCAGCTTGACGTCGCCGGCGCCCATCGCGGTCGGCGCGGCCAGATGAACGAGCAGATATGTGGCCGTGAGCACCACCGCGCCCAGCAGGGCGGGCATCCCCCGGCCGGTGACGACCGCGGCCGCCAGCACGGTCGCCGCACCCGGCAATGTCAGCCAGTTGGGCAGCCGGCGTTGCCGAAGGTCGTAGCCGCTCAACGCCATAGCCCACAACACGCACCGCCACCGGGATCATGGGCGGGAGGCTAATCCAACGCCTCCGATGCGCAAGTCATCGCTTCGCGCGGCGCGGGCAGTCCGGTGAACAGCTCAACCTGCGTGAAGGCCTGGTGCAGCAGCATCTGCAGTCCGCTGACCACCCGACCACCGGCGGCAGTCACCACGGCGGCCAATGGTGTGGGCCACGGGTCGTAGATGACATCCAGCAGCACCGGCACGTCCGCCAGGCTGTGGCTATACCGTGCGGCGACCTCCGCCGGGATGGTGCTGACCAGGACACCCGCGGCGGCTGCCATGGCTGGCAAGGCAGCGTCGTCCAGGCCGCAGAACTGTGTGTCGACGTTCACCCGGGATCCCAGGTCGATCAGCCGAGCCGCTTTCTGCCGATCGCGGGCCACCACGATGATCTTCTCGACGCCCAGGTGGGCCAGCGCGTAGACGACCGCCGGCGCGGTGCCGCCCGAGCCCAGCACCACTGCCGGTCCACTGACCGTGCCCAGGGCACCGGTCACACCGTCAACGTCGGTGTTGTCCGCCCGCCAACCGCGGGGCGTGCGCACCAGGGTGTTGGCCGAGCCGACCAGCTCCGCGCGCGGGGTGCGTTCGTCGGCGAAGCGCAGCGCCGCGAACTTCCCCGGCATCGTCACCGACACGCCGACCCACTGCGGCCCGAAACCGGCTACCGCCGACGGCAACTCAGCAGCGCCGCATTCGATGCGGTCATAGGTCCAGTCGTGCAGGCCCAGCGCTCGGTACGCGGCCAGATGCAGCTGCGGGGAGCGTGAATGCGCGATCGGCGAGCCCAGCACCCCGGCGCGTCTAGCGCGCGCTGTCGAGGACACCGTTGTGCTTGGCCAACTCGACGTCGGCCAGATGCTGTTGGTAATCCCGGGTGAACAGCGTCGTGCCTGCTGAGTCGATGGTGGTGAAGTACAGCCAGTCACCGGGGTCGGGATGCTCGGCCGCGCGCAACGCGTCGACCCCGGGGAACAGATCGGTGTGGCCGGCACACCCTCGACGAGGTAGGTGTTCCACGGCGTGGGCTGTGCCCGGTCGGCGTCGCTGGTGGCCACCTCACGGCGATCCAGCGGATAGTTCACCGTGGAGTCGAACTCCAGCGTGCGGTGCTCGTTGAGCCGGTTGTAGATGACCTGGGCCACTTTCGGGAAGTCTTGTGGTTGGGACTCGCGCTGCACCAGCGACGCGACCACCAACACCTCGTACGGCGACAAGTTCATCGCGGTGGCGGTGTCCAGCAGACCCGACCGCAGGTAACTATCGGTGCTGGCGCTGATCAGCGTCGCCAGAATCTGCTCAGCGGGGGCTGACGGGTCGACGTCGAACGTTCCCGGCGCCACCAGGCCCTCGATGCGGCGGTGGTCGTTGCCCATCGCCGTCACCGGCTCGAGCGACCAGCTGGGCACCGCCAGGGCCGCGGGCGTGGTGATGCCGGCGGCGTTGCGCAGGTCGGCCACCGGGACGCAGCGCTGCTGCCCGTCGAGGTCGACGCAGGTGGCTTGCGAGATCAAGCTCAAAATGCCCGGCGTGGTGGCGTTGGTCTTCATGTCGGTGGTGTCGTCGAGCTGGCGTCCCTCCGGGATGACCAGCCGGCCCACCCGGTTGTTCGGGTCGGCCAGCCGTTTGACCGCCGACGACGCCGAAATCTCGGTACGCAGCTTGTAGAACCCAGGCTGGATCGCCGAGATCGCCGGGTTGCCGTGCGCGGCGTCGACGAAGGCGCGGGCCGTCTTGACCACGTCGTGGTTGTGCAGCGTCTCCCCGATCGCGGTGGTCGAGTCACCTGAGTGCACCTGGATGAGCACGTCCTGTTTGCCGTTACCGCTGTAGTCGCCACCACCGCCGGTCACGCTGTGCCACATTTTGGAGCCCAGGAATACCGCACCCACCACGACGGCGAGGAGCACCGCGGCGGCAAAACCGCCGGCGATGCGCCGCCGCCGGCGAAAGCGCCGGGCGCGGGCCCGCTCGGTGCGGCTCATCCGGTGCCGCGGCGGCCCGACCGCCACCGGTTGCGCCCGGCTCCGGGGCTTCTCGTCAGACATCGGCCCGGCCTCCGAGCAGCGCGGCACGGCGCTGGTCGAGCCAGCTCTGCAGGATCACCACCGCGGCGGCCTGATCGATGACCCCCCGCTGGCGCTTCGCCCGCATGCCCGCTGCGTGCAGCGACCGCTGCGCGCTGACCGTGGTGAGCCGTTCATCAGCCAGCCGCACCGGCGTGGGCGCGATACGGCGGGCCAACTGCTCGGCCAGCCCGATCGCGTCGGCGGCCGACTGCCCGGTCCGGTCGGCCAGCGTCAGCGGCAGCCCCACAATGACCTCGACCGCGCGGAGTTCGCCGGCGAGTTCCGCCAGCCGGCGCAGATGGCCACCGGAATTGTCGCGGCGGACCGTTTCCACCGGGGTGGCCAGAATCCCGTCCGGGTCGCTGCAGGCCACGCCGATGCGCCTCTTGCCGGCATCGATACCGATCCGCGGTCCGCGGCCCGGGTCGTCCGCGCCGGGCCGGTCGGGGTGGCGATGCTCTGCAGAGATCACTCAGCTAACCCGCGCTATCTCGGCACGGACCGCGTCTAGTGCAGCGTCGATTCCCGACGGGTTTTTTCCCGAGCCCTGCGCCAGATCGGCCTTGCCGCCGCCCCGGCCATCGACGGAAACCGAGAGCTGCTTGATCAGATCGTTGGCGCGAATCCCGAGATCCTGCGCCGCGGCGTTGGCGGCGACTGCATACGGCACGGTGTCACCGTCCCCGCCGGCGATCAGCGCCACCACCGCCGGGTCGCTGCCCAAGGTGCCGCGGATGTCGCCGACGAGTGAGCGCAGGTCGGCCGCGGTCATGCCGCCGGCCATCCGCTGGGCCACCAGCCGCACGTCGCCGATCCGCTCGGCCCCGGCGGCGGCGTTGCGCGCGGCCGCCCGCGCGCCGGCCAGCCGGTTGCGCTCGAGTTCCCTCTCGGCCGCCCGCAGCCGCTCGACCAGGTTGGCCACCCTGGCGGGCACCTCGTGCGACGGCACCTTCAGCGACGACGCCAGCCCGGCCATCAGCGCGCGCTCCTTGGCCAGGTGGCGGAACGACTCCAACCCGACGTACGCCTCCACCCGGCGAACCCCGGAGCCGACCGACGACTCGCCCAGAATCGTGACCGGCCCGATCTGCGCCGAGTTGTGCACATGGGTGCCCCCGCACAGCTCCAGGGAGAACGGGCCACCGATTTCCACCACGCGGACCTGATCGGGGTAGCTCTCACCGAACAGCGCCAACGCTCCCATCGCCTTGGCCTTTTCGAACTGCTCGGTGAACGTGTGCACTTCGAAGTCGGCTTGCACCGCCTGGTTGGTCACCTCTTGAATTTGTGAGCCCTGGCTGTCCGATAGCGGCCCCTGCCAGTTGAAGTCGAACCGCAGATAGCCCGGCCGGTTCAGCGATCCTGCCTGAACAGCGTTCGGCCCCAGCACTTCTCGCAGCGCAGCGTGCACCATGTGGGTGCCCGAGTGGCCCTGGGTGGCACCGTGGCGCCACCCCGAGTCGACGGCAGCGACCACCGTGTCACCTTCGACGAATTCGCCGGCCTGGACGTTGACGCGGTGCACCCACAACGTTTTGGCGATTTTCTGCACGTCGGTGACGGTCGCTCGGGCGCTCTCCCCGGCGCCGGTGCCGCTGATGGTGCCGGCATCCGCGACCTGCCCACCGGACTCGGCGTAGAGCGGGGTGCGGTCGAGGACCAGCTCCACCCGGTCGGCACCTTCGGTTTCGTGCGATACCACCGGGACCCGTTTGCCGTCGACGAAGACGCCCAGTATCCGGGCCTGCGAGGTCAATTCGTCGAATCCGGTGAACTCGGTGGGACCGGCGTCCACCAGTTCCCGGTAGGCGCTCAGGTCGGCGTGGGCGTGTTTACGCGCGGCGGCGTCGGCCTTGGCGCGGCGGCGCTGCTCGGCCATCAGGTCGCGGAACCCGGCCTGGTCAACCTGCAGACCCGCCTCGGCCGCCATCTCGAGAGTCAGTTCGATCGGGAACCCGTAGGTGTCATGCAGGGTGAACGCGTCCGATCCCGACACCACAGTGGCGCCGGATGCTTTGGTGGCGCCGGTCACCTCGTCGAACAACCGGGAACCCGATGCCAGCGTGCGGTTGAACGCAGTCTCCTCGGCGACGGCGATGCGGCTGATCCGGTCGAAGCCGGTCACCAGTTCGGGATAGGACGGTCCCATCGCATCCCGCACGATGGCCAGAAGGTCGCCGACGACGGGGCCGTCGATGCCCAGCAGCTTGGCTGAGCGGATCACCCGGCGCAGCAGGCGCCGCAGCACATACCCGCGCCCGTCGTTGCCGGGGCTGACCCCGTCGCCGATGAGGATTGCCGCGGTGCGGCTGTGGTCGGCGATGATGCGGTAGCGCACGTCGTCTTCGTGTTTGCCAACGTCATATCCACGCGGAGCGCGAGCGGCGACTGCGTCGATCACCGGGCGCAGCAGGTCGGTTTCGTAGACGTTGTGCACGCCCTGCAGCAGCACCGCGACCCGTTCGACGCCCATCCCGGTGTCGATGTTCTTGCGCGGCAACGGCCCGAGGATCTGGTAGCTCTCTTTGCCCGCGCCTTCCCCGCGTTCGTTCTCCATGAACACGAGATTCCAGATCTCGATGTAACGCTCTTCGCTGGCCAGCGGTCCGCCTTCGGGACCGTACTCGGGCCCGCGGTCGTAGTAGATCTCTGACGACGGCCCACACGGCCCGGGAATGCCCATCGACCAGTAGTTGTCGGCCATGCCGCGCCGCTGGATTCGCTCCGCGGGCAAGTCCGCCACTTCGCGCCACAGCCGCCCTGCTTCGTCGTCATCCAAATAAACTGTGGCCCATAGCCTCTCGGCATCAAATCCGTAGCCGCCGTCGGCTTGCGCATTGGTCAGCAACGTCCAGGCCAACTCGATGGCGCCGCGTTTGAAATAGTCGCCGAACGAGAAGTTGCCGGCCATCTGAAAAAAGGTGTTGTGCCGGGTGGTGATCCCGACCTCGTCGATATCCGGAGTGCGGATGCATTTCTGGATGCTGGTGGCCGTCGGGTGGGGCGGGGTGCGTTGCCCCAAAAAGAACGGCACGAACTGGACCATGCCGGCATTGACGAAAAGCAGATTGGGGTCGTCGAGGATCACCGAGGCACTCGGCACTTCGGTGTGGCCTGCTCTCACGAAATGATCGAGGAATCGCTTCCTGATCTCGTGTGTCTGCACTGTCCGCTTCCCTGCTCGCCGCCGGTATCTGAACGGCCTCTTTCGACCGCCCTACAGTACCGGTTCGGCTAGCCGCAATGCTGGACGCCGGTCAGGCCGTGACGAAACTCAACCGCACCGAGCGCTGCGCGTTGTCGCGGTTGAGGTCGACCAGCACCACGCTTTGCCAGGTGCCCAGCAGCGGCTCGCCGCCCTGCACCGGCAGGGTCACCGACGGGGACACGATGGCCGGCAGCACATGGTCGGCGCCGTGCCCGTGGGACCCGTGCGCATGCCGGTAGCGGTCGTCGCGGGGCAGCAGCCGCTCCAGCGTGTCGACGAGGTCGTCGTCCGAACCGGCGCCCGTCTCGATGATGGCCACGCCCGCCGTCGCATGCGGAACGAACACATTGCAGAAACCGTCTTTCCGGTCAGCGCAGAAGGACCGCACTTCGTCGGTCAGGTCGACGATTCGGCGACGCTTGGTGTCGACATCCAGTACATCGGTGTCCATAACGAGCAGCCTACGGGCAAGTCATTGCGATGCGGCGTGGGTGGGAGGAAGGTTTGGGGTGGACCGGTGGCGCCACCGGGGCGCTGCTCCCACACTGATGAGGGGTGAATCGTGTACGCACGCTCGACGACGATTGAGGCGCAACCGGAGTCCATCGACTTAGGCATCGGGCATGTTCGCGACGAAGTGATGCCGGCGCTGCGGGAGGTCGACGGGTGCGCCGGCTTGTCGTTACTGGTGGACCGGGAATCGGGCCGCTGCATTGCGACCAGCTCGTGGGAGACGAAAGAAGCGATGCATGCCGGTGCCGAGCAGGTGCGGCCGGTGCGCGATCGGGCGGCGCAGGCGTTCGGGGGCAGCCCGACCGTCGACGAGTGGGAGATCGCGGTGCTGCACCGAGACCACCGCTCCGGCCCGGGTGCGGCGGTCCGGGCCACCTGGCTCAAGGTGCGGCCCGACCAGTTCGACCGGGCCATCGCGTTCTACCGGGAGTCGGTGCTGCCCGACATCGAGCAGCTCGAGGGATTCTGCAGCGCCAGCCTGCTGATCGACCGCACCTCCGGGCGTGCGGTGTCCTCGTCGACCTTCGACAGCGCCGAAGCAATGCAGCGCAACGGCGACCGGGCCCGTTCGCTGCGTACCGCGCGGCTGCGCGACCTGGGCACCGACCAGGTCGATGTCGGCGAGTTCGAGCTGGCCATCGCTGCGCTGCGGGTGCCCGAGCTGGTCTGAGCGCTCAGGGCAGCGCGTCCCCAGGGAATCCGCAGCAGGGGTGCACCTCGAAGGTAAACACCCCGGCTTGGACGCCGGGATCGTCGGTCATGATCGCGACGGTGTCGTCGACGTTGGCGGTGAACACCCCGATACCGCAGAGCTCCGAGCCGTCGGTGACCGGCAGTACAACGGCCAGGACGCCGTCGTAACGCAGCGCGAAGTTCCGCCGACCGTGCTCCCAGACGATGGCCGGTGTCGTCTCGTCGGTGAAGTGCGGCCCCTGCTTCAAGATGACGACGCTGTACGGCTTGGCGGCGGGCAGCAGGGTGTTCATTTCTTCGTCGGTAAAGGTCTTCACCCGGTCTTGGTCACCCTTCTTTGCCTTGACTGCCCGGCGTGCTGCGCCGAGGTCGACGCTAGAGCAGGTGTTCGCGACTTTTCCGGCACTGCCGTCGATCTCGGTGCAGACCGGAACGCTATGTGCGACGCGCGCGGATGATCGCGCGCAGCCGCTCCAGCCGCCCGGCGATGTCGCGTTCACCACCACGCCCGGTCGGCCGATAGTAGTCCACGCCGACCAGATCGTCGGGCGGATACTGCTGTGCAACAACCCCGTCGGGGACGTCGTGAGAATATTTGTAACCTTGCGCGTGGCCCAGCGCCGCCGCGCCCGAGTAGTGGCCATCCCGCAGATGCGGCGGTACCAGCCCGGCCTTGCCCGCTTTGATGTCAGCCATCGCCGCCACCAGCGCAGTTGTCACGGCGTTGGACTTGGGCGCGGTCGCTAGGTGCACGGTCGCATGCGCCAGCGTGAGCTGGGCTTCGGGCATGCCGATCAGCTGCACGGTCTGCGCGGCCGCGACGGCGGTCTGCAGCGCGGTCGGGTCCGCCATGCCGATGTCCTCGCTGGCCAGGATCATCAACCGGCGGGCGAGGAACCGGGGGTCCTCGCCGGCGACCAGCATGCGCGCCAGGTAATGCAGTGCGGCGTCGACGTCGGATCCGCGCACCGACTTGATGAACGCGCTGATCACGTCGTAGTGCTGGTCGCCGTCCCGGTCGTAGCGCACGGCGGCCTGGTCCAGTGATTGCTCGACGGTCTCGACGGTTACTTGGCCGCCGGTCTCGCTTGCGACTTCCAGCGCGGTCAAGGCCCGGCGCGCGTCGCCGGCGGCCAATCGCACCAGCAGCTCCACCGCCTCGGAGTCCACGTCGACGCGGCCCTCAAGGCCGCGCGGGTCGTCGATCGCCCGCTGCACGACGCTGCGGATGCCGTCGGCGGTCAGCGGCCGCAGCTGCAAGATCAGCGACCGCGACAGCAGCGGTGCCACTACCGAGAAGGACGGGTTCTCGGTGGTGGCGGCGACCAGCAGCACCACCCGGTTCTCCACCGCGGACAGCAGCGCGTCCTGCTGGGTCTTGGAGAACCGGTGCACCTCGTCGATGAACAGCACGGTCTGCTCGCCGTGCAGAGCCGCGCGGCGGGCCAGATCGATCACCGCCCGGACTTCTTTGACACCGGCCGACAGCGCTGAGAGTGCCTCGAAACGACGCCCGGTGGCCTGCGAGATCAGCGCGGCCAGTGTGGTCTTACCGCTGCCCGGCGGACCGTAGAGAATGACCGATGCCGCCCCCGAGCCCTCGACCAGGCGGCGCAGCGGCGAACCGGGCTGCAGTAGATGCTCTTGTCCGACGACTTCGTCGAGGTGCGCCGGACGCATCCGAACCGCCAGCGGCGCAGACGTGGATGCCCGCCGGCCGCCGTCGGTCCTCCCGGGTACGCCGGGCAGGTCACTGGGCAGGTCGAAGAGACCTTCGGACACGGTGTCAGGCATACCACGTCGCTTGTTAAGTTGTGCCGCACGCGCACTGCCCGACATCGCCCAGTAGGAGCGGCACCGTGAGCCAACCCCCGAATTTTCCCGGCGGCCCGAGGGAACCGTGGGGTGGGCGATGCCTTCAACTGGGCGTGGAACAAGTTCAGTAAGAATGCCGCAGCGACGATCGTTCCACTTTTGATCTACCTCCTGGTGATCGTCGTGATCGGCGGCGTGTTCTTCGCGATGGCGTTCTCCGGGCAGCTGCCCCTCGGCGGCGGCGACTCCTCAAATTCCGACGCATCAACGGGGGCGAAAGTCGGACTCCTGGTTCTGCTCGCGTTGATCGAAGTCGTTCTGCTATTGGCGGGGTTCTACATGCAAGCGGCATTTCTCTCCGGATGCCTGGACATCGCCGACGGAAAGCCGGTCACCATCGGTTCCTTCGTCAAGCCCCGCAACTTCGGACGGGTAGTCCTCGCGGCGTTGTTGATCACCGTCGGCGTTATCGTCGGCACCGTACTGTGCGTCATCCCCAAGGTGATCTTCGGGTTTCTCGCCTACCTGACCATCCCGTTCGTCATCGATCGATCGCTGTCACCGCTCGACGCGCTGAAGGCCAGCATCGCCACCGTGCGCGCCAACGTCGGTGGCGTCTTGCTGTCCTACCTGCTGCAGTCCGCCGTAGTGCTGGTCGGAGAGTTGGCCTGCGGCCTGGGCCTGATCGTCGCGGTGCCCGTCGCTTCGCTGATCCAGGTGTACACCTACCGTCGGCTCTCCGGCGGCCGGATCGTCCCACTGACGGTGTAGCCGGCACAGAATTCAGTTGGTCACCTCGTCGATGACGGTGTGGATGAACCGCATCTTGTCCAGGACGGCAGCTGGCAGCACGAACGGGTAAAGGTCGTCGTGGCCCATCGAGCGGTTGACCATGTTCAGCGACCACGACAGCGGCAGCCACATGTCGATCAGAATCGGAAAAGCGCTGGGCCCCAACACCCGCCGCTGCAGAGTCGCGGCGGCCGGTGCCAGACCGAAGGCGGCCGAGGTGTCCAGCGTGTCGCGGATGTGCAGGTAGTGAGCGAACGTCTCGGCCCAGTCTTCGCTCGCGTGCATCGTCGCGTACGACGAGACGAAGCTCTCCTTCCAGCCGGCGGGGGCACCGTCGCGGTAGTGGCGGTCCAGGGCGTCCTGATAGTCGGCGTCGGGGTCGCCGAACAGCTCCCGGAATTCGGCCAGGTAATCGCGGTTGGGGTCGATCAACCGGTAGTAGTAGTAGTGGCCGATCTCGTGCCGGAAGTGACCCAGCAGCGTGCGGTACGGTTCGTCCATCTCGACGCGCAGCTGTTCGCGGTGCACATCGTCACCTTCGGCCAAATCCAATGTGATGACCCCGTTGTCGTGTCCGGTGAAAACCTTCTCGTACTCACTGGACAGCAGGTCGAATGCCAGCCCCAACTGCGGGTCGAGGTCACGCCCGATGACCGGCAGCTTGAGCTCGTAAAGCTCTGAGATCAATCGCCGCTTCGCTTTCTCGGCGCGCGCGAACGCCGCCATCGCCTTGGTGTCGGAATCGTTGGGCCGCGTGCGGGTCAGGCTGCACGACGCGCACAGCGCACCTGCGGCCCCGCCACGAACCAGCCAATTGCATTCTGCCACATGCAGATTGGCACAAAGCTGAAAATAGTCAGCGTCGACGAAGCCAGGGTGCCTGTTGTTCGGACCGCTGGCGATCACCAGCAGCGCGGTGTCCTCGAGGGAGAAACCCAGCGCGCTGCCACACGACAGGCATACCGAGTTCTCGAACGCCAGGCGCTGACCGCAGTTGGAACAGAAGAAGTCACGCATGCAGCACTCCGTCATCGCAGTCTTCGCAGGGCACGACGTCAACGGCGACTTCGATGGCGCTGTCTTGGGAATTCGTGTAAATGATGCCACGCAGCGGCGGCACGTCCGCGTAGTCGCGGCCCCTGCCCACGATGATATAGCGCTCATCGACCAGCTGGTTGTTGGTGGGATCTAGCCCCAGCCAACGATCCCCCGACGTCCACACCGCCGCCCAGGCGTGGGTGGCGTCGGTGCCGATCATGCGCTCCTTGCCCGGCGGTGGGTCAGTGGCCAGGTAGCCCGAAACATAGCCGGCGGCAAGGCCATTGGCGCGCAGGCAGGCGATCGCCAGCCGGGCGAAATCCTGGCAGACACCCCCGCGCGCCGCCAGTACCTCGGCCACCCCGGTCGACACCGTCGTCGAGCCGGACCGGTAGGTGAAGTCGGCGTGGATGCGCAACGCCAGGTCGCGCATCACCTCGATCAGCGGGCGGCCAGGAGCGAAGCTGGGCGCGGCGTATCGACGAACCTCGTCGCTGATCTCCGGCGGGTCGAGGTCCAGGGTGAATTCGGTCGCCAGCGCGCCGGCCGGCCCCACCGGGCGGGCCTCCTCCCACGGCGCGTGCGCCGAATCGGTGTCGTACAGCTCGGCGGCCGGCCGGTTGACCTCGACCACCGAGACGCTGGTGACGGTCAGGACCCGGTGCGCCTGGGTGATGTGGAAGTAGGTGCTCAGGTTGCCGTAGGCGTCGCGGCTGATAGAGCTGTCGGCGGGCGGCGGCTCGATCCGTAGCTCATGGGACAGGCAGCGTTGCCGCGCGGTGTCGCGCGGGGTCAAGAATCCGCGCCCATAGGAGCTGGTCACCACGTCGGAGTAGCGGTATTCGGTGCGGTGGGTGACCCGGTACCGGCGGGTGGCCAACTCCGTGACACCCGCCGTCGCCGGGCGCGTCACGGCAGCCGCCGGCGCCGGCCCGGGCCGCCCAGCGGCTGCATGACGCCGGGCAGTGCGAGCTGGGTGGTGCTGATCACGGCGGACAGGTCGCGCAGGCCGCGGTGAATGCCGTCGAGCAGGTCGGCCAGTTCGGTGCGCTGCCCGTCGGCGCCGACGTCCTCGAGGTCGCCCGGGTCGAGCCGGCGCAGCCGGGTGCCGAGCTCGTCGACCAACCGCGCGGCGCGCGACGAACCGGACGCCCCGGGCAGTGTCTTCAAGTTCACCCGCAGCCGCTCCAGCTGGTACACAAGTGACCTGGGGTTTTCGATCTCGAAAAGCACCAGGTCGGCCACAGCGGCCACACTAACCGTGCCCACGTTGCGCCGAAGGTAGATCACCGACGACTCGCAGGCCACCAGCACCGACTCGATGATCGCCTGTTCTGCGGCCGGACCGCGGGCAGTGGCCAGCGTCGCTCTCAGCAAGGCCGTCAGCCACAACCCGCGCTCAATGCGTTTACCGATGTCGGTCATGGTCCAGTCGACATCGCGCACCACCGACTCAGCCGACACGCCCGACAGCGCCAGCATCGCGCTCAAGGTCCGGGCCTGCGCGGAGGCCAGCGCGGTGTCATCGGTTGCCGACACCGGACCGTCCGGACGCTGGCGCGACATCTGCGCCAAGACCCGCTCGACCCCGCCGAGCACCATCCAGGTGTCGTTGGACATCTGGTCACGCACCGAACGCGCCGCCTGGCCCAGGCGCTGCACCGACTGCGCCAGCGAGCCGGGCCGCCTGGGGTCGATGGTCAACGAGCGCAGCGTGCGGGTGGCGGCGCCGATCTGCTCGGCGCCGTCGATGTCGGTGCCGGTGAGCCGGCCGAGCGCCGACAGCAGCACCGGCACACACTCACCGCCCTCAGCGTCCGGCCGGTGCCGGAATTCGTGGTGACGCTCGCGGGTCACGGTCAGCAGCCGGGCCATGCTTTCGGCCCGTTCGGCGTAGCGGCCCAGCCAGAACAGGTCCGAGAGCACCCGCGGCGAGCTGATCCCGCGGATGCCGCCGGGCTTCGTCACCGCCTCCGGTGGCGGGAGTTTGACCGTCGCTTCGGCTTGGGCCCGCGTCGGTGGCCGCACCCAGATGTCTTTGGCCGCAACGGTCAGCAACGTGGGAGCGCCGTCTTCGGGGCTCAGCACATAGCCCAGCCCGCCGCCCATCGCGGCGTATCCGCCGTGCTGCGACACGGTGAACAGCCGCATCCCAACGCTGACCGGCGCCAGCCTGTCGGGATACCACCCGGTAGGAGCCGACGAGAACTGCGGCAGCTCCTGACCCACCCACCGCCACGGCGCCGAGTCGATGCGCGCGGCCAACTCGTCGCGCTGCGCCGACGACAGCGCCGGCCCGACGACAGGCTGCCCACCGGAAGTCGACTTGACCTGCAGCGACGACAGGTGGGTCAGCAGGTGCGAGCGCTCGGCGTCGATACCGCCCCAGTACATCGGTGGCGTACCTAGCAGCGGTGTCTCACCGAGCAGCTGCCGCGCCAATTCGGGCAGGAAGCGCAGCACGCCGGGGCTCTCCAGGACGCCGCTGCCCACCGTGTTGACCACGGTCACCGTCCCGCGCCGCTGTGCCTCCACCAGCCCCACCACGCCCAGCTCCGAATCCGAACGCAGATCGAGCGGATCGGCATAATCGGCGTCGACCCGGCGCAGCACCACGTCGACGCGCTCCAACGTGCCCAGCGACCGCATCCACAGCTTGCCGTCGCGGACCACCAGGTCGGCGCTTTCGACCAGCGGAAAGCCCAGCACCGAGGCCAGGTAAGCCTGATCGAACGCCGTCTCGGATCCGATACCGGGGCTGAGCAGCACCACCACCGGATCCTCGGCGGCCTCCGGCGCGGCCTCGATCAGTGCTAGCCGCAAGGTCTGGGCGAACGGCGCGGTGGGTCGCGGGCCGAACCGCTCGAAAAGGTCCGGAGCCGCTTGCGCGACGACGCGGCGGTCGGCCAGCGCATACCCGACCCCCGACGGCGCCTGCGTCCAGTCGGCGTTGACCAGGAAATCCCCCGATGGGTCGCGGCTGACGTCGCAGGCGTGCATGAAGAGCTGGTGGCCACCGGGAATCTCGATACCGCGGGCGGCCCGAATATAGCCCGGATGCGCGAACAGCAGCGCGGGCGGCAGCACCCCATCGGTGACCGCCCGTTGCGGCCCGTAGAGATCGGCGAGCACCGCATCGAGCAGCCGGCTGCGTTGCGCGATACCGGATTCCAGCGTCACCCAGTCGTCCGGAGTGACCAGCAGCGGCAGCGGGTCCAGGTGCCAGGGCCGGGGTGCCGTGCCGCCCGCACCGTCGGCGTCGACGGCGAGGTAGGAAATGCCGTCGTGGTCGACCAGTGCGGTGACCGTTTCCCGCAGGCGCTGCAGTCCTTCGCTGCCACGTTGCCCGATGACCTCGGCCAGCTCCGACCAGCCCGGCCGGACGTTGCCGGCGTCATCGACGAACTCGTCGTACCCGCCGGACTCCAAACCGGATCGGCCACCGTCCGGATCGAACAGCGCCGCCTGGGACCGCGCGGCGCGGTAGCCGGCGAGCAGCCGGTCGGGATCATGCTGCGCCGACGTCCGCAGGTTGGCAGGCGAAGCGTCCGATACTGACAGCGGTCCCACCTCCTGGCGCCGGCGATCGCCGCCCGGGCGCGCGCGTTTAGAGCCATTATGGGTATCGGCGATGTGGACCACAGCGGCTAAAGTCGGCGCAAAAGTGGGAATCCGGCGGGCGGACAGAAGGGGGTCAGCGGTGCAGCGACAAGAAGTCCGGGCACTGGCCGATGCTGCGGGTGAAGGCACCCACGTGCTTACCACTTTGGTGCGCGACCTGCATTCGGGAATTGCCAGTCGAATCTTCGGTCTGATAGGACCAGTGGCCAAGCCTGTCAAACTCGTGCACAACAGCGCTGCTGGCTTCACCTATTACGCCGTCGACCGCGCAGTGCGCGGGTCGGTCAAGGGCGCCGGTGCGCTGGCCGCCGAGGCGTGTTCAGACGACGGGGAGGGCACGCTCGACTCCCATCCGAGGGTGGCCGGCGCGATCGCCGCCCTCAATGGCATCTACGGCGACGAGCTGGCCGAGCAAGGCAACGGCCTCGCCCTGACCATGCAGGTGCGCCGGCACGGCAAGCCGGTGGAACTGACCGCGCCGTCCGTCGCCGCGGCGTTCCCGGACGCGACCGGCCGGATCGCGGTGTTCGTTCACGGCTGGTGCATGAACGATCGGGCGTGGCGGCGCCAGCCACGCAGCGGTGAACGGGTGCGCCCGTACGGGGCAGGGCTGCAGGAAGAGCTCGGCTACACTCCGATCTACCTGCGCTACAACACCGGTAAGCACATCTCGCACAACGGCAGGGCGGTGGCCGATCTGCTGCAGCAGCTGCAGGCGGTGTGGCCGGTGCCGGTCGAGGACATCGCGTTGATCGGCCATTCGATGGGCGGTCTGGTGCTGCGCAGCGCCTGCCATTACGGCACGCAGCAACAGCACACCTGGACCGACGCGGTGCGCCAGGTGGTTTGCCTCGGTTCCCCGCACCTGGGCGCCGACCTGGAGAAAGGTGTCAACGCCGCAGCCTGGGCGCTGGCCCGGCTGCCGGAGACCCGCGCCATCGCGTCGTTCCTCAACCTGCGCAGCTCGGGTGTCAAAGACATGCGCTACGGTGCCTGCCTCGATGAGGATTGGAGCGACTGCGACCCCGACGAGTACCTGCGGGACCGCTGCCACGAAGTGCCGTTTCTGCCGACAGCCAAATACCACTTCGTCGCCACCAGCGCCGCTTCGCGGGCGGTCGCCCTGATGGTCGGCGACCACCTGGTTCGGCCCAACAGCGCCTCGGGGGTGGGCAAGTCACGGCGCATCCCGTTCGAGCCGGAACACGGGCTGACGTTGACCGGTCTGAACCATTTCGGCCTGCTCAACCACCCGCAGATCTACGCGAAGCTCGTCGAGTGGATCCGCCAGTCGACCCAGCAGCGAGCCGCCAGCTAGCTGGTTCGGAGCGGCTGCGTCCCCGGGCAGCCGCAACGGCGTCAGAGAAAGCCGAGGCTGCGTCGGCCGGCCCCCACTGACGGTGTCGGGTCGGTCTTCAACGTCTGCGTCAGCAGTTCGTAGTACACGTCGCGAAAATCGGTAGTCACTTTCAGATCGCCGTTGTCGAGATCGGTAAGGCTCGGTTCGTCGCCGTAGAACCCGCCCTTGACCGGTGTGCCGGCGACGAAGACCGGGCCCGCGGTGCCGTGGTCGGTGCCCTGCGAGGCGTTGGCCGCGACCCTGCGCCCGAATTCCGAATAGGCCAGCAGCACCACGTTTTTGCCCTGCGGATCGCCGGCCATCTCCCGCAAAAACGGGGTCACCGCCTCGTCGAACGTCTGCAGCAGACGCTGCTGGGTTTGGCGTTCGTCGGCGTGGGTGTCAAAACCGCCGAGCTTCACCGTGTACACCTGGGTGGGTACCCGGGCCCGCACCGCGCTTGCCACCATGCTCAGCTGCGCGGCCAGCCCGTTGCCGTCCTGCTGTGACGCCTTGGCCGGCGCCAGGGCCGTGTCCGCGGTGCGGGCGGCGCGATAGGCCGCGCACACCGCGGACATCGCCGGGGTATCGCTTGGGTCGTCGACGCTCAGCGCGTCCATGATCGGATTGAACTGCTCCGCCGCTGCCGATGTCCCGGAGGTAGATAATGCTGCGGCCGTGTATTTTTCGCCCACAGCAAGCGGTGGCAGCACCGACCCGACGTTGACCGCGCGCAGGGGATCGTCGCCGGTGGCGTCCAGCCACCGACCGATCCAGCCGGTCGAGACCGGTTCGGTCGGCGACGCGGTCTGCCAGATATCCATCGACCTGAAGTGGCTGTGGTCGGGCCCGGGATAGCTCACCCCGCGCACGACGGCCAGCTTCCGGTCGTTCCAGAGTTGCGCCAGGCCTTTCCACGCCGGGTTGAGCCCGAGCTGATCGTCGAGATGCAGCACCTCGCCCGGGTCGTAGGCGAGCTCAGGGCGAGCGTCGTGATAAGCGTTGTCGGCGTAGGGAATCACGGTGTTGACGCCATCATTACCGCCGTAGAGCGTGACGATCACCAAGATCCCGCGGCCGTCGGGCATCGGCCGGTCCTGCGCCGCCCGCATCAGATCGGGCCAAGTGATCGCCATGGTCCCGGACAGCAGCCCAGCCGCCCCCAGCCCGGCGCTGGCGAGCAGGAACTTGCGGCGATTGAGTTCGGGCATCACAGCTCGCTAAGAGGTCAGGTATTCAGGACTGTTGACGGCGGCGGCGACCAACTGCGCCGGTCGGCGCGCCAACGTGGTCAGCGCCGCAGCGCTGCGGTCCGACCAGGTGCCGACGCCGATCAGGTAGCCCACAGCATCGACCCGCTCACCGGCTGCGGCGTCGTCGATCGTCGACAGGTCGCCCTGGCGGGCGAGATTGGCGGCCGCGCGCAGCCGCAGGTCGGCGCTGGCGGTGGACAGCCACGCCCGCCCGTGCGGCCAGCCGCCCACGTCGGGCGGATAGAACGGCCGCTGCCCCAGACCCTTCAGGGTCGTGTCGAGGGTCTTCAGTTGTGCCGGTGTGTCCAGCGGCACCCGCAGGGTGCGGATGACCCCGACCATCCACTCGACCGGAGTGTTGATGATCGCGGCGCGGCTGCGGCGGAATTCGGCGTCGGTGAGGATGGCGCGGGTCAAAGCCCGCAGGTCGCGGTGGGGGCCGTAGGCGGTGACGAAGCGGTCGAGTGCCGGCGCTGACGGCGGGTCATCGGACGCCAGCTGCTGCCATAGCCGCCCCGCGACGTAGTACGGCGATTTCGGTTGGGTCAGCACGGTGTCGCAGAAGCCTGCGGCGTCGAAATCGCCGGTGACGCCGAACAAGGTCTTGGCGCCGCCGTCGTGGCGTTTGTTGACCATCGTGGTGGTGCCGTTTTTCTCGATGACCCACCCGGTCAGGGCGCGCGCACCCGCCCGTACGTCGGCTTCGGTGTAACCGTTGCCATGGCCCAGCGCGAACAGCTCCATGAATTCGCGGGCGAGGTTTTCGTTGGCGGCCTTTGCGGTGTTCGTCTGGCCGTCCAGCCAGCGCAGCATCGCCGCGTCGGTCAGCATCGCAAATGCCAGCGTGCGGAAGTCGCCCAATGCCATGGTGCGCAGCTTTTGATTCTGGGCTGCCATGTGCCCCGCGACGCGAACCTTCAGCGCTGAGGTGGCGAAGTGGTTGTGCCACAGCAACGTCAGCTTCTCGTGGAGCGGCTGCTGCACTGCGACCATGCGGCGCAGCCACCAGTCCGAGAGCTGTGACATCTGCTCGGAGAGGTCTCGGTTGTACTGTTTACGGTCGGCCACCGGCGCGCTCTTTTTGGGCCGCTTGCCGGGTGAGCCCAGGCTCGGTATCGGGGTGGCCACCGCGCCGGGATCGGCGTCGGGGTTCGACGCCAGCGCATCGTCGACGTAGGCCGACCAGTCTTTGGCCGCCACTGCGTCGACCTGCGGACCGCTCACGCCGAATCCGGCCCGGCGCAGCATCCGCGCCGTGGCGATCCACCGCTCGGTTTGGGCCACCGCATCACTATCGGCGGCGCAGCTGAAAATTAGCTGGGATTGTCCGCGGCGAGCCGCCGGCATTGGCGCACAATCAAGAGGTGGCCACGTGGGACGATGTCGCCCGCATTGTCGGTGAGCTGCCGCTCACCGCAGAGCAGTCACCGCATGACTGGCGCGTCGGCAAGAAGCTGATGGCGTGGGAGCGGCCGCTGCGCACGTCCGATCGCGAAGCTCTGGCGGCGGCCGGCACCCACCCGCCGGACGGTGACATCCTCGGCGTGCGCGTGGCGGACGAAGGCGCCAAATTTGCACTTATTGCAGACCAGCCGGAGGCGTACTTCACTACGCCGCATTTCGACGGCTATGCGGCGGTGCTGGTCAAATTGGCTACGATCACAGCACCCGAGCTGCGGAAACTGATTACCGAGGCCTGGCTGGTGCAGGCCCCTAAACAGCTGGTGAAGGAATTCCTCAGCGGCCGATTCGGACGTTAAGCCGACGGCTACAGCTCGAACAGCGGGATGACTCGCTCGGTCTCGGCCTGGTAGTCGGCGATCCCGGTGCCGCCGCGGTGACTTGGCGAAGGCAGCGTCCCGTTACTCGGCCGGCAGTTCACGGGCGATCACGTCGAATGATTCGCTGCCGATCTCCACATGCGCGGACTGGTTGGCGCGCAGGTTCTGAACGCCGTCGTGCTCGAAACGGCAGATGCCTCGACCTATCTGTACCCCTCGATGTCTTTCTCTTCGATTGATCGTGCGAGCTGTTCGCCTTTGTCGGTGAGCTGCAGCCACGCGGAATACATCCATCTCTCGGGGTCGTCGTAATGTTTGACATAAACGTGGGAAATCTTGTGCATCGTATGATCAAGCGGCCGGTCCCAGGGATCAAAACGTTCGCTTCCCGCGGACACAACTCCTCCGAGATGTTCACCTTCCGCATGCACTCCTCCCAGCCTGAACAGTCCATCGCTTACCAGGGAGCGAATGACCTCCAAGGTTTCATTTTGGACTTCCGACGGTGACGCCGACGGGTTCTGTTGTCTGACATGCCAATCGACAGCATTGAGATCCACAAGTTTACCAAGGCCGTTGAGTAGTAGTCCGTGGCGCAGCATTTCACGTGGAGTGCTCATTCGTCTCTACCTTCGGTATGCGCATCGTTCTCGCCGTACTAGTCATCGTTTCGACTTTCGTTCGCTGGGAAGCGGACTTGTGTTTACTGGTTGAGGTTGGTGCGCACACCTTCCTCGACTCTTTGTCCGATGTCGGGGTCGATGTTGCGCCAGTATTCGAAGACCCTTGACAGCACTGGTTCTTTCACGCCGTCGGACACGTGGTGAACGACGTTGTGCACCAAGCGCTCGCGTGCCGCGTCGTCCATGACCTCGCGCACCAAGGTGCCGGCCTGGCTCCAGTCGTCGTCATCTGGGCGCAGGGTATAAGGGGCCCGCACCATCATCCCGCCTTCGACAGACCAGCGCACCACGGACGCCAGATCGGGATCGGCTTTCGGCCCACCGTAGGAGTTGGGTGCATACACCGGGTCGGTGGAGTTGACAAAGCGCATCTGCCCGTCCTTGGAATAGCTGCGCACCTCACACCTCGGGGCGTTGACCGGAATCTGGTTGTGGTTGGCCCCGACACGGTAGCGGTGCGCATCGGCGTAGGCGAAACTGCGGCCGAGCAAAAGCTTGTCCGGGCTTAACCCGGTGCCAGGCACCAAGTCGTGCGGCGCAAACGTTGCCTGCTCGACCTCAGTGTGGTGATCGGTGATGTTGCGGTCCAGGGTCATCGTGCCCAGATCCATGAGTGGATAGTCGGCATGCGGCCACACCTTGGTTACGTCGAACGGATTGAGCCGGTAGGTTTTGGCGTCGGCGAAGGGCATGATCTGCACCTTCAGCGACCAGCTCGGATACTCCCCGCGCTCGATCGCCTCATGCAGATCCCGCAGGCAGCAGTCCGGATCGGTGCCGGCCAGCCGGTCGCCCTCTTCCTGGGTCAACCACTGGATGCCCTGATCGGTCTTGAAGTGATACTTCACCCAGCAGATCTCCCCGCCGGTGTTGACCCAGCTAAACGCGTGCAGACCGTAGCCGTCCATGTGCCGAAACGTCTTGGGGATGCCACGGTCCCCCATCACCAGCGTCACGAGATGCGCCGACTCGGGCGACAGCGTCCAAAAATCCCACTGCATGTTGTGGTCGTGGCAATTGTTGTTCGCGCGGCGCTTGGCCGAGCGGATCAACTGCGGAAACTTGATCGGGTCGCGGATGAAAAAGATCGGCACATTGTTGCCGACGATGTCCAAGTTGCCGTCGCTGGTATAGAACTTCACCGAAAACCCCCGCGTGTCACGCAGCGTATCGGCGCTGCCGCGCTCACCGGCATTCGTCGCAAGCCGCACAAACAACTCAGTCTCCGCACCCGGTTGAAACACCGCAGCCTTGGTGTAGGCGCTCAGATCATTGGTCACCTCAAAACGACCGAACGCACCGGCGCCCTTGGCGTGCGGCTGACGCTCGGGCACCCGCTCCCGATTGAACGCAGCCAACTGCTCAATTAGATAGAAGTCCTGCAACAGGACCGGCCCATCGGGGCCCACTGACAACGACAATTCGTCACTAGGCGCCGGCGCGCCCGCATTCGTGGTGGTGAAGTTATCCGTCATTCATTATCCCCTTACATTCGAAACCTCAAGGTGGCTTTGGCAATCGCGCAGTTACCCTGACCTCAATATTGAGTTTGGAATCGGCGGGGCGGCTGGGTATCGGGCGCCGCCCCGCCGATGATTCGGATGCGCGCGGCCTATTGTGCATAGGGCAGCAGCACACGAGCATTACTTGAAAAGGTCCTTGTGCTCTTCCTTGATCAAGTCCGCGCCCTTCTCGCCAATCATGTAGACGGAGTTTTGGATCCGGCAGTCAGGGATGACCGGGATGTTGGACGCATCGATGACGCGCAGGTTCTTGACGCCGTGGACCTTGAGCCTGGGGTCGACCACACCCTGGTCGATGTTCTTGGATAGCCGGTTGGTGCCGCACGGGTGGAATGAGGTTTGGACGCGGTCCTGAATAGACGTTGTCATCAGTTCGTTGGAGTCGACAGGCATATGCCACGGGTACTGGTCGATAACAAGGTCTTTGAAGCCGTCACCCTTGCAGAGAATGTCGTAGCTGAACTTGATGCCCTCGCGCAGGGCAATGATGTCAAGGTCATTGGAGAGGTAGTTTAGGTTGATGTCGGGCTGCATGAGCGGGTCAGCGCTGTTGAGTGTCACCTCACCGCCTTCGTAGGTCGGGCGGACCAGGTCAACCATCACCGTGAGGTGGTCACCTTCCGGCGGGGTCGGGTAATGCCACTGGAACGCACTGCCGAACATGGGGACGAAATCGAGTTCGAAGTGCGGCTGTCCCTCGGGCGCGAACGGGTCGAGCCCGCCGTTGGCGGCCTTGGCCTCGCGGTAGATGGGGTCCTTCTCCAAGTACTCATCGATACGGGGAAAACCGATCATCTCCAGCAGTCCCGAGCCCACTGGGCCAGAGTGGTCTTTCTGATAGGCGGCAACAGCAGCGTCGTGCTTGGGCCCTTGGCGCAGCAGGGTCCCGTCCATGCCCAAGCCGTCCTTGATGCGCAGCACGAAGGGGACGCCGGGGTGATCCAGCAGGTGCTGGCCGACGTGGCGCGAGTCGACAATTACGTCGATTCCGTGCTTCGCCAACTCGCGGGCGGGACCGACACCGCTGAGCATCAGCAGCTTAGGGCTCTCAAAGACGCCCTGGGAGAGGATGACTTCCCGGTTGGCGTAGAAGCTGCGCTCAGTGCCGGAGCCGTCGATGACGGTCACACCCGTGCAGGTGCGATCGGCGTAACCGATGATCAGACGCTTGGAGCGAACTTCGGGCACAATCGTGATATTGGGCTTGTCCTTGACGAATAGGTAGGCCCCGGAGCGCTGACCGTTGTAGATGCTGTTGACCGAATGGGTCAGGCCGTTCATCTCACCGTCGTAAATGTTCTCGGTAAGAGGCAAGCCCCTCGACGTCCAAGCCTTGGTGAGAGCATCACGGAAGTTCTGCAACTCAGGGATGTCGGCGTGCGAAATGGGGATGGGGCCACCGGTACCGATTTTCTCGAGTTCAGGCGGGTAACGCTTGGCGTCCTTGGGGTCACCGTGGTAGGTAGCGCTCTTACGCAGATACGGAACAAGCGGCTCCCAACTCCATTCCTGGCCACCGTATTCGGCCCACCGATCGAAGGTCGGCTTACAACCTGGGATCCAGCTGAAGTAGTTGCCAGAGGAGCTGCCACCGAGGACTTTTCCGCGGGTGTTGGGCCAGTCAACGCGCGCCCAGTCCTCGCGCTTGACGAACGTGCTCTTGTAGGCCCAGTCACTTTCGCTGCCACGGATTTCCATGGCCAGTGACGGAGTGGTAACCATCTCAATGTCCCAGGGGTTGCCGGCACCTGCCTCCACGACAAGGACGTTCACATCAGGGTTCTCAGCATGACGGCCGGCGACGACGCAACCCGCCGTGCCGCCACCAACGATGATGAAATCGAAGCGAGTTCCGTCGGCGACCATCAGTTCCTCCTCAAAATGTGGTTTCAGCGGAGAGCGGCGGCCAGCTAGCGGCATCTACGGACAACCGTCTGCATCAGTGTTGCCCAGTGGCCGGTCGGGCGTCCAAGACATAAAGGCTATGGAACTGATAACCGCCATCTATCAAGCGGGATCCTGCGACACTTTCAATTTAAGCAAGCCGTTGTTCACGCTAGTACCGGTAAATGCATTGCGGGGCAGCTGAAATGCTCTTGAGAGCGATATCCGAGGCGGCCGTGCTAGAGAGAATGCGCAACGGTGGCCTACGGGGGTGAGCACACCAAGACTGGGTAATCAGGCTGCGCGGACAGTAGTGCTACACGTGAGCGTCGATAGTGCGCCGCTGGTTGAAGAGTCCGCTCTTGAGCGTTTGCCAGCATGCCTTGGCCAGCGGCGAAGGCGGCCCGGCGGGGTTAATCGCGGCGCCGATATGCGTCTGCAGGGTTTAATCGACCAGTTCGACCGCACGCATGTCGCCCGCTGTTACGGTCGTCGACAACCAGGTGTACGGGATGATGCACGCCCAGACACCAGTGCCAAGCCGTTGTTTGAGAATGCCCGGCGTTACGTTCGCCGCGATCATTACAGAGTCCGCCAGACGGGCCGCTAGCTAGCGGTCTACATCAATCGGGCCGAGCCGCTCGTCGAAGAACTCGTGCAGGTTCAACCGTTGAGCGATCGCCACGAATGCGCGCGCTACCCGCGAGGCCGGCCCGGTGAGGTTGGTAGCGACGGCGATTTGCGTCTTCAAGGTTGGATCGACGAGCTCAGCTGCTCGGATATCCCCCACCATTACGGTCGTCGACAGCCAGGTGTGCGGGACGATGCACGCCCAGTCGCCGGCGACGACCTGCGCGAGCAACGTGGACACCGAGTCTGTCTCAACCCGCGGCCTCACAGTGATGCTGTGATCTGCGAAGGCCGCGTCGATCACCTGGCGGACCCGCATATCCTGGGTGAGCAATAGCAGCGGCAACTGGGCCGCATCCGGCCACCCCAGCGTCGAGGTATCGGTGGGCAGCATGTCCGCCGGCGAGACCAATACGTAGCGCTCCTCATAGAGCGGCACCGGGTGCCAATCGTCGCCGTCTTCCGAAGCAACGGGCACGATGGCGGCGTCGAGTTCGCCGTGGCGTAGCCGTCGGTACAACTCCGTTGTGGCCAGCGCCGAATGGACCTGGACGTTCACGAACGGATGAGCGGAGCAGAATGCCGCGAGCATCAGGGATACCGTCGTCGCAGCGGTCGGTATGACGCCGACTCGAAGTGTCCCGGTGATCTCCGACCGCGTGGCTCGTACCTCGGCCTTAAGCGAGTGGTATTCGGCCAATATCCGTTCGGCCCACTTCGCCAATCGCTCTCCCTCTGGAGTCAGACCCTCGAAGCTGTGTCCGCGGTTGACGAGTTTGGCGTCCAACTCGCGTTCCAGCTTGGCAATCGCGACCGACAGCGCGGGTTGCGACACATAACACTTTTCTGCGGCCCGCGCGAAGTGCCGCTCCTGCGCAACGGCGACGAAGTACTCCAGCTGGCGAAAGAGCACAACTACCTAACCTTCATGGGCGCCAATGGCGACAAGCTAGCGTATCTCGTCTGCCGCGAGTGCGGCAGTGATTGCGTCGCGGACGATCTCGGGCGAAAATCTTTCATCAGTTCACTTCGCAACCATCGAATTGCTGCCGGGGAATGAACGGTCGTCGTCAGTGGGTGGACACCAGAGCGGGCTTCGGCGCGGCTACTATTCCGCCTGGAATGCTGGAGGTGTCGGTGCCGCCTGCCACTCTGCCGCCATGTCTGAAGTCTTTATCGCCGAGATCGACGTTAGCGCCGGAAAACGTCGGTGGATTCATACGGTCAGTGCAACGTCCTGTGATTTTGGAGGTTGTTATGCCGAGAGGACATCCGCTGCCGCGGGCCGTGAAGCGCGAGATTTTCGACCTTGTTTGCTGGGGCATGTCGATGAAGCAGGCCGAGCGAGCAGTGGGGGTGGCGCCGGGTACGGGATGGGCCCGGTGGCGCGATGCTGGAGCGATGAAGCTGGTTCATGGCAAAGGTGGCGGGTTAGCTGATTTGGGAAACGTGTCGCTGCCCGGAGGGCATGGCCATCGGCTGAGCCTCGATGAGCGGGTGATGATCATGCGCGGGCTAGACGCGGGCCTGAGCTTTGCTGAGATTGCCGGTCAGCTCGGTCGCGACCGGACCGTCATCTGGCGTGAGGTGCGCCGCAACCGCAATGCCGACGGGGATTATCACGCGTTGATGGCCCATGCTCGGGCGGCTCAACGAGCCCGCCGGCCCAAGGGATTCAAGCTGGTCGACAATCCGTTGTGTGCGGCCATCGAGGCCTGGATGGACCAGGGATGGAGCCCCAAACTCATCGCTGAGGTGTTGGCGCGCGATTGCGGCGATGACAGGCTTTACCGGGTGAGCCACGAAACCATCTATCAGTGCTTGTATGTGCAGCCTCGTGGCAGTCTGCGTGCTGATTTGCATAAATGCCTGTCCACCAGACGGGCGGTACGTAAACATCGCGGCGCCAACACTCGCCGTGGGGTGTTTAGCAGTGGCGAGGAATTCAGGATCGCCGAGCGTCCGCCTGAAGCCGATGACCGGGCGGTGCCTGGGCATTGGGAATCTCAATGTTGTTGTCAAGCTGCCTGAGCGAGCGGGGGCGGTGTTGCTGTCCAGGTTCGGTTCTCGCGCAGCAATGCCCACATGACATCGATGCGGCGGCGAGCCAAAGCGATCACGGCCTGGCTGTGGGTGGCGCCGCGGGCTCGCTTCTTCAGGGTGGCTGTAACGCAGCGGGCGGTGCAGGTTGCCGGTACGCCGGCCGGAGTCATTGGGGACGGGCACTAGTCCGGCCGCGGCGGCGAGATGACCGGCGCTGGGAAAGGCGCGCAGGTCACCGGCGCCGACCAACAGCGAGGCCCCGAGGAAGGGGCCGAATCCGGGCATGGACTGGATGATCTCGGCTTGTGGGTGTTCGGCGAACGCCTCCTGAATCTGGGCATCAAGGGCTTTCAATCGCTCGTCGAGGGCAAGGATGCCACCAGCGAGTTCGGCGATGATGCTCGCGGTCAGCTCTTGACCGGGCAACACGACCGACTGTGCCTTGGCCGCGCTGACAGCGCGCGCGGCTACGTCGGCGGACCCACGGACGTTTCGCTTCCGCAGCCAACTGGCCAGCCGGGTGTGGCCCGCTCGGCGAATCCGGTCCGGACTGGCATACCCAGTGAGCAGCACCAGCGCGCCCTTGTGCGATGAGTAGTCAAAGGCCCGCTCCAGGCTGGGAAACACGCTGGTCATCAGGTCTCGAAGTCGGTTGATCATGCGCACCCGATCAGCGATCAGATCCGCTCGATGCCCAGTTAGCACTGCAAGGTTGCGCACAAGATCTGTGTCGGCGTCGATGGTTGCCAAATCCCGGCGCAGCCGGGCGGTCTCGGCGATCACGTAGGCATCCTTGGCGTCGGTCTTACCCTCTCCGGCATAGGCGGCGCTCATCGCGGCGACCACTCGTCCCGACGCATAACGCACCGGCTGGCCGGCCCGAGCCAGCAACGCGAGCAGCATCGCCGACGGCGCGCCGATGATGTCGACCGCCCAGATCAACCGCGTCGCCAACGAAGCCACTTGAGCCAGCAACGCGACGATCTCGGCCTCGTCGTTAGCAATCTTGGCCGACAACAGCACCTTGCCGTCGGCGTCGATTACGCACACCCAATGATGCGTCTTGCCCACATCGATGCCGACCCAAGCAATGTCTCGTTGTACTGCCACGTGCGCGTCTCCGTTCCTCGATTGCCAGGTATTGACACTGGCCCGTGGAACACCCCGCCGACACATCCGTAAACAGCGACCGAGCGCAGATCTCAATTAGCAGCCAGGGCACCCCGGAGAGCCAGGCGGACATTCCCAGTTAGCGACCACAGCGCAAGGCGACCTCAGCCACACCTGGCCCTCCTGGGCCTTCGACAGTCTTACGGAAGGTGACTTGATCGTCGGGCCCCACAACAGCGCGATCGGCACCTTGGTCGAGCGTGCCACCCGCTTTACGATGCTGCTGCATCTAACCGGCGATCGCACTGCTGAGACGGTCGCGGCGGCGATGATCGAGGCCATGCGAGAGCTTCCTGACCATCTGCGGCGGTCCATTACCTGGGACCGCGGCAGTGAGATGGCCAGCTGGCGCCGGATTCAGTTACAGCTGCAGATGCCGGTGTATTTCTGCGATCCGCACTCCCCGTGGCAGCGCGGCAGCAACGAGAACACCAACCGGCTGCTGCGGTTTTGGTTCGAAAAGGGCAGTGACTTAAGCGCTTACACCAAGACAGATCTCAAACGCATCCAAGACACCCTCAACCGCCGCCCGCGGCCCACCCTTGGCCTGGACACACCAGGTCAGCGTCTGGCAGCCCTACTTGACCAAGCCGCCGCCTAGCACTGGGGCATATGACACCAATGGAGGCGGCTTCAGCGCCACTGACCTGCTCGGGTTGAGCGCCAGGCTATGGGGCCGCCCCTCCGGCCTCAAGGGTCGCTGTCGCGATCGCTGCGCGACGGACCCCTGGCCCGCCCCTTGACCCCGAAGCCTCTACGGCCCCTGACCGCGCACCGGCATGGGCAGGCGCACGGCCCCCTGCCCGCCCGACCGCACGGCGCTCAACGACCCACACCAAACCCACGAGTTCAACCGAAAACCCACGTTGTTGCACTAACCACTTGACTCACCCGTCGAAAATGTTGCGCTAACGTCGATCTCGGCGCTCAGGAATAGCGTCGATGCCCGACTCCTTGCGCTGCTGGGCGGTGATTGGCGCCGGCGCGTCGGTCAGCGGGTCGACGCCGCCGCCGGTCTTGGGAAACGCGATGACGTCGCGAATCGAGTCGCTGCCGGCCAGCAGCGCGACGATGCGGTCCCATCCGAACGCGATACCGCCATGCGGCGGTGCGCCAAAGGTGAACGCCTGCAGCAGGAATCCGAACTTCTCCTCGGCTTCGGCTTTGTCGAGGCCCATCACGGCGAACACCCGCTCCTGCACGTCGCGGCGATGTATACGAATCGAGCCGCCGCCGATCTCGTGGCCGTTGCAGACGATGTCATAGGCGTCTGCCAGCACCGCGCCGGTGTCGGATTCGATGCGGTCCAGCGATTCCGGCTTGGGTGCGGTGAAGGCGTGGTGCACGGCGGCCCACGCCCCGCCGAGTGCGACGTCGCCGTGGGCGGCGGCCTCGTCGGCCGGCTCGAACAACGGCGGGTCAACCACCCAGACGAACGCCCACGCGTTGGGGTCAATGAGGCCTTGGCGGTGGGCGATTTCGTTGCGCGCCGCCCCGAGTAGCGCCCGCGACGACTTCGGGGCACCGGCGGAAAAGAAGACGCAGTCGCCCGGCTCGGCGCCGACGTGCGCGGCTAATCCGGCACGTTCGGCGTCCGACAGGTTCTTCGCCACCGGACCGCTCAGCGTGCCGTCCGTACCGATCAGGACATAGGCCAGGCCCTTGTGCCCGCGCTGCTTGGCCCATTCCTGCCAGCCGTCCAGCGTCCGGCGGGGCTGCGACGCGCCGCCGGGCATCACCACCGCGCCGACGTAGGGCGCCTGGAACACCCGAAAGGGCGTGTCGGCGAAATACCTTGTGCACTCGACCAGTTCGAGGCCGAACCGCATGTCGGGCTTGTCGGAGCCGAACCGGCGCATCGCCTCTGCGTAGGAGATTCGCGGCACCGGTGTTGGCAGCTGATAGCCGATCAGCGCCCACAGCGCGGTGAGGATCTCCTCCGCGATCGCGATCACGTCGTCGGCGTCGACGAAGCTCAGCTCCAGGTCCAACTGGGTGAACTCCGGCTGGCGGTCGGCGCGGAAATCCTCGTCGCGATAGCAGCGGGCGATCTGGTAATAGCGCTCGAGCCCGGCTACCATCAGCAGCTGTTTGAACAGCTGTGGACTTTGCGGCAACGCGTAGAACGTGCCGGGCTGCAGACGGGCCGGCACCAGGAAATCGCGCGCCCCTTCCGGCGTCGACCGGGTCAATGTCGGTGTCTCGATCTCGACGAAGTCGTGGCGGGCCAGCACGGCACGCGCCGCGGCATTGACGTTGGACCGCAGGCGGATTGCCGAACCCGGACCGTCCCGGCGCAGGTCGAGGTAGCGATATCTCAACCGCAGCTCTTCGCCGGCGGGCTCGTCGAGCTGGAACGGCAGCGGCGCGCTTTCCCCCAGCACCGTCAGCGAACCGACATTGACCTCGATGTCGCCGGTGGCGATCTCAGGGTTCGCGTTGCCCTCCGGCCGGATCTCGACGACGCCCGTCACGGCGATGCAGAATTCGGCGCGCAACCGGTGCGCCTGGGCGAGTACCTCCGGCGCGCGGAAAACCACCTGCGACACACCTGTCGCGTCACGCAGGTCGATGAAGATGACCCCGCCGTGGTCGCGGCGGCGCGCCACCCATCCGGCGAGCGTCACCGACTGTGCGGCGTCGGTGGCGCGCAACGAACCGGCGGCATGGCTGCGCAACACGAGTGCCCAGTGTAGAGGGGTGGTTGTGACCGCTAGTTTGGGTGACATCGCTCAACGAATTGCGCTGGTAGGTCCGGGCGCCGTCGGTACGACGGTCGCGGCACTGCTGCATGCCGCGGGTCATCGACTGGTGTTGTGCGGGCGGACGGCGCACCCAAAGCTGGAATTACGGCGCGATGACGGCGATTCGATCGTGGTGCCCGGCCCGGTACAGACCGATCCCGGCACGCTCGACGGCCCGGTCGACGTGGTGGTGCTGGCGGTCAAAGCCACCCAGAACGAGGTCGCGGCCGCCTGGCTGAGCGCGCTGTGTGACCAGCACACGGTGGTCGCTGTGCTGCAGAACGGCGTCGAGCAGATCGACCAGGTGCAGCCGCACTGCCCGTCGTCGGCGGTGGTACCCGGCATCGTCTGGTACACAGCCGAAACCCAGCCCGACGGGTGGGTGCGGCTGCGAACCGAACCCCGGCTGGTGCTGCCCACCGGGGACGCCGCCCAGGCGGTCGCCGAACTGTTGCGCGGCGCCGGCTGCACGGTCGAGAACGATCCCGATTTCAGCACGGCAGCCTGGCGCAAATTGCTGGTGAACGCACTGGCGGGCTGGATGGCGTTGTCCGGCCGGCGCTCGGGGATGTTCCGCCGCGACGACGTCGCCGCGGTGGCTCGCCGCTACGTCGCCGAATGCCTTGCGGTGGCGCAAGCCGAGGGCGCCCGGCTGGGTGACGACGTCGTCGACGAAATGGTGAAGATGTTCGCCGCTGCACCCCCCGACATGGGTACCTCGATGCTGGCCGACCGCGAGGCGCACCGGCCGCTGGAATGGGACATTCGTAACGGCGCGATCATTCGGAAGGCCCGCGCGCACGGGCTCGCGACACCTATTAGCGACATCCTGGTGCCACTGCTGGCCGCCGCCAGCGACGGCCCCGGCTAGGGACATGCGGTTCGCCGTCCAGAGCCAGCCCTGGCTACCAAACCCGCCGTCGATGCCGGTGTGGAAAGCTGAAGCAAGCCACCGCGAGATGCAATGGAGAATGCGATGACCTTCAACGAGGGCATGCAGATCGACACCAGCACCACGTCGAGTTCGGGCGGCGGTGGCGGCCGCGGAATCGCCCTCGGCGGCGGCCTGGGCGGGCTGCTGGTGGTCGTGGTCGCGATGTTCCTCGGCGTCGACCCCGGCAATGTGCTGAATCAACAGTCGATGAACACGCAGGACGACGTGGCGCCCGGATTCGACCTGAGTCAGTGCCGCACCGGGGCCGATGCCAACAAGTACGTGCAGTGCCGGGTAGTGGCCACCGGTAACTCCGTCGACGCGGTGTGGCATCAGCTGATGTCCAATTACACCCGTCCGCACGTGCGCCTGTTCAGCCAGCAGGTCAACACCGGCTGCGGATCGGCCACCAGCGATGTCGGGCCGTTCTACTGCCCGGTGGACAAAACCGCCTATTTCGACACCGACTTCTTCCAGGTGCTCGTTGACCAATTCGGTTCCAGCGGTGGACCGCTGGCACAGGAATACGTGGTGGCGCACGAATTCGGTCACCACGTGCAAGACATCAAGGGCGTGCTCGGCCGCGCCCAGCAGGGCGCGCAAGGTGCCGGCGGCAACGGGGTGCGCACCGAGCTGCAGGCCGACTGCTACGCCGGGATTTGGGCGCACTACGCGTCGACCACCAAGCAGGAGAACACCGATGTGCCGTTCTTGGAGCCGTTGAGCGACAAGGACATCACCGATGCGTTGTCGGCGGCGGCGTCAGTCGGTGACGACCGCATCCAGAAGCAGGCGACCGGACGCACCAACCCCGAGTCGTGGACGCACGGTTCCGCCGAGCAGCGCCAGCACTGGTTCACCGTCGGCTATCAGACCGGTGACCCGAACAAGTGCGACACGTTCCACGCCGCGAGCCTGGACTAGTTCTCCCGTTAGAAGAGTGCCGGCTGCAACGCGCCGGCGGCGCGGGGCGGCAACCTTTCGGCGGTAGCGGTAGTAACCCCGCGGTCGCCGGTCAACGCGTACCTGGCGATCAGCGGTTTTGCCCGCGCCTGCAGTTCTTCGCGGTAATCCGCGGGCAGATACGCCCCGCGCCGGTACAGCTCGCGATATAGCCCCACCAGGTGCGGATGTGCTTGCGTCAGCCACGACATGAACCAGCCGCGGGTCGAGCCGCGCAGATGCAGGCCGAAGACCGTCACACCGGTGGCTCCGGCGCCGGCGATCTGGCGCAGCAGGCCGTCGAGGTGCTCGGCCGAATCGGTCAGGTACGGCAGGACCGGGGCCACCATCACGTGGCAGTCCAGGCCGACATCGCGAATCGCCGCGATCAACGCCAGCCGGGCCTGCGGGCCCGGTGTGCCCGGTTCGACTTCCTTGTGCAGGTCGGGGTCGCCGACCGCCAGGGACACCGAAACGCTGACCGGCACCTGTGTCGCCGCGTCGACGAGCAGCGGCAGATCGCGGCGCAGCAGCGTGCCTTTGGTCAGGATCGATAGCGGTGTCCCCGAGCCGGCCAGCGCCCCGATGATGCCGGGCATCAGCGCGTAACGGCCCTCGGCGCGCTGATAGGGATCGGTATTGGTGCCCAGGGCGACCGTCTCCCGCCGCCAGGACTTACGGCGTAGTTCGCGGCCCAGCACGTCGGCGACATTCGTCTTGACGACGATCTGGGTGTCGAAGTCGGTGCCGCAGTTCAGCTCCAGGTATTCGTGAGTGGGGCGGGCGAAACAATATCGACAGGCGTGCGAGCAGCCGCGATAGCCGTTGACGGTGTACTGAAACGGCAGCATCGCGGCGTTCGGGATTTTGTTCAGTGCCGACTTGCAGAGCACCTCGTGATAGGTGATGCCGTCGAACTGGGGCGTCCGGACACTGCGGACGAACCCGATGCGCTCCAGGCCGGGCAGTGCACCGTCGTCGATTCCGAGACCTTGACGCTCCCATCGCATACACGATTCGAACACATGTTCGGATTAGTGTCAACGTGGTCAACTGACCGATTAAGAACTTGAGGGGAATCTGGGTGGTTAAGCTGGGCCACCGTGACGTCTGACAGTGACGAGCCAAAAGGCAACAAGAACCTCAAGTTGGCGTGGGGCGCGGTGACCTTGCTCGCGGTCGTCGCCACGATCCTGGCGGGCGTGATGCTCTTCGGCGGCGGTTCAGCCAAAGAACCTTCCACGAGTACCACGTCGTCCGCCAACCCAACGGCGGTGGCCAGCGCCAATGACACCGGGCCGGTCGGCGTCATCACCGAAGACACCAGTTGTTCGGCGTGGACGTCTATTAACAACGCGCTGGCAACCAATGGAGAAGGCATCTGGAACGACCGCGACCGGTCGGTGCCGGCTGCGCAGTGGACACCCAAGCAGCGCGCCCAATTCGCCGCCGCAGCCCAATCGATGCGCAGTGCCGCCGCCCAAACCGTCGGCCTGGTCAAACTGACGCCGCATCGAGTGATCCGCGAGCTCTACGAGCAGTTCATCGCCTATTCGCGCGCCTATGCCGAACGCATCGCCGACTATGCGCCGGTCGACGACATGTTGGCCGGCACCGCGAACAGTGCCTCCTCGGCGCTGGGAGCGATCTGCAGCGCCATCGTCGACGGTTCGGCCGCGGCGCGCGGGCCCCTGGTGCAGCCGCAGGCCGCGCCGTCGCAGATCGCACCGGCCGGCAACCCTGCGAACCCGCAACGGTTTCTGACGAACCCCAACATCGTGTGCTCGGACTGGAAGTCGGTACTGGATCACTTCGGCACCCAAAGCGCCGACTGGCAGGAGGTCAATCCGAGCATTCCGTCGATTCTGTGGAACAAGGACCAGAAAGCCGCCAACTATGCCGTCGCACCGATCATGACGTCGCTCGCCAACAAACTCGACCAGCTCGGCAAACGGGCCGCGAACCCGGTGCTGCAAGACTTCGCCGAGCTTTCGTCCGAGTACCGCCGGGCGTTCGTGCTGGCGATACCCACCTACTCCCCGGCCGACAATCACTTGGCGAACGCGGCCAACTACACCTCGACAACAGTATTGGGAGCTTGTATGGCCGCGGGCCACTGAGCCCGCCTGAAGCGACCGCAGGCATCCTTCCCGCAGCGGCATTGATGTGGGAAAGATGCCTGGTCAGCCGCGACCGCTCAGAAGAGGCTGAGCAGCAGGCTGGTGAGGTCCGTCCCCAGCGAGCTGCCGGCGTCGGAGGCCGCGCCGGGCTCGAACAACGCGGTGAGATCGGTCACTACCGAACTCAGGTCGACCGAGGCCGCACTTTGCGCGCCGGCCACATCGGCGATTGGCTGGCCCGCGCCCAGGTCAGCGGCGATGCGCAGAGCCGCCTCGTGGATGTTTTCAAAGGTGCCGCCGCCCTGGCCGCCGAAGCCGATGGCAGCAAACTCTCTCGCTCGTTCGGCGCCGGTCAGCAGACCGAACGCAGGGTTCAATCCGCCGAGTCGTTGGAGGGCATCCGAGCCGAGATCCGCCGCCTGCGCCGCCAGACTGGAGACGTCATATCCGTTGAGGTATGCGTCGGCGATAGTGGTGGGCGCATTGGCGAGATCACTCAGCACCGTCGTCCAATCGCCGTTGTCGGCCGCGGCGACAACGTCGGTGGTGACGCCGTCAAGCCCGGCCAGCGCGGCGTTCGGGCCGTACAGCGGAGCCATCACGAGTTCGGAGAACCATAGCGGAACCGAGTTGTCGTCGATGAGGACATACGGTGATACCGCGCCCCCCGTGTCGTTGAGCACGTTGCTGATATTGTCCGCGATCGATTGAGACACTTGAAAACTACCGTTGGCCAGGTCGTGGTTCACTTCCAGTGCGGACCCGACCAGATACTGGTACGGCCCTTGCAGCGCGTCGTAGATGTCGCCGGAGCTGAAGTCGCTGGAGGCCTGCTGGAGCACCTCAGGCAAGCCCTGCACCGCCGCGGTCAGGTCGCTGTTGGCGTTCTGGGCCGCCGTGGCCAGATCCTGGGCGTAGACCGCTCCGTTCGCAAGGATCTGGTCGAGGATCGGCGTGGGGTTGGCCGAGAATTCCGCCTGGAGGGCTGTCAGGTTGTTCTCAGTATTGCTGATTAAGTCAGACAGCGTGCTGATCGGATCGGGCTGGTCTGCGGATGTCAGCTGCACCGCGCGGGTCTGGATATCAAGTGCTGGTCCTTCCGCGGGCGTGATGGCGATAAGACCGGCGCCTGCCAGTACGACGCCCGCGCCGGCGTAGTTACGAAGTGTTTGCTGCATGGCCATCTCCTTTGATGGTGCTGTGCGGGTGATGCAACCCAGCTGAAGAGTAGCTGAGTCAAAACTGAGAAATCCTACATATGAGGAACAAAAAATAATAAATTTACCTCAGGGTGAAACTGGAGTGGTTGCAGTTGCTACAGAGTAGCTAGATGCTGCTGATGCTTTGCATGTTAGTGAAGGTCACCACGCGCGTGTCGAGCAGGTGACGCCGCTGCCACCGTTTTGCGAGACCACGACCTGGCCGTCGACGGTGATCTCGCAATGGAATTCCGGGTTGACCCGCAGTCCACCGCTGGCAGTGACCAGCGCCCACTGGTTGGGATTCGCCAGTGTGGCCGTGTAGGTCAGTGGCTGCCCACCCGCAATCGCGGTGTGTACGGAGTTCAGATACTTCGACGCGTCGGCGTTGTACGCGGCCTGGCTGGGCGGATCAGTCTGGATGTACTGGATGTTCGCGGTCAGGTCACTTGTCGTGCTGACGGTGTAGGTGACCTGATGAGCCGGTGGGTCGGCGATCGACGTAGCCTGGTTGACTGCCATACCGGCGGTGGCCAGCACAACCGCCGCTCCGGCCTTGACGATGGCGTTGCCCATGCCTGTCGTATCTGCGGACGCTACCGAAGCGTTACTAGCACTTAGGAGCACCGATGGGCGAGGAGTCCGGACCTGGCACTACCCGCCGGAGGTTGTTGACGACGGGTGCAGCGACGCTCGCCGGAATGGGCATCGCCGGCGGCACCGCGGTGCTGTCCCGCTCCAAAGGTCCTGCACTACTGCCGCAACCCGCCCGCAGCGGTGCGCCACCGGTGGCTGGTCTGCATCTGCAATTCGGCAAGAACGCCGCCACCGAAGTCGTCGTGTCATGGCAGGCAGGCGAGGCCGTCCACAATCCGCGGGTCCTGGTCGGTACCGCCGGATCTGACTTCGGCCGCGTCGTCTCAGCGCAGACCAGGACCTACCGCGACGCCAAATCGAGCACCGAAGTGCGGGTCAACCACGCTGTGCTCGACGGTCTGACGCCGGACACCGATTACGTGTACGCCGCCGTGCACGACGGCGCCAACTGGGAATTGGGGACTGTGCGCACCGCACCGTCTGGGCGAAAGCCGTTCTCTTTCACCAGTTTCGGCGATCAGGCTACCCCCACCCTGGGCAAACTGAGGGGCACCACGTACGTCAACGACAACCTCGGGTCGCCGGCGGCCGGGGATATCACCGCCGCGATCGAACGCATCGGTCCGCTGTTCAACCTGGTCAACGGTGACCTGTGCTACGCCAATCTGGCCGACGACCGCATCCGCAGTTGGTCGGACTGGTTCGAGAACAACAGCCGATCGGCGCGCTACCGGCCCTGGATGCCGGCGGTGGGCAATCACGAAAATGAGCTCGGTAACGGCTTAGTCGGTTTCACGGCCTACCAGACCTACTTCCGGTTGCCCGAATCCGGAGCCGACGCCGAGCTGCGCG
Organism: uncultured Actinomycetota bacterium; assembly: GCA_963795995.1. Classification (GTDB taxonomy): domain Bacteria; phylum Actinomycetota; class Actinomycetes; order Mycobacteriales; family Mycobacteriaceae; genus Mycobacterium. The sequence goes on along the minus strand of CAWCJY010000010.1, from coordinate 971,213 downwards.
GGTTGTGGTATTCCTTCACCGCCGGGGCTGTGCGGGTGATCAGTCTCAGCAACGACGATGTGTGTTTTCAGGACGGCGGCAACTTCTATGTGCACGGCTACTCTGGTGGTGCTCAGAAGCGTTGGCTCGAACGCGAACTCGCCGATGCGCAGCGAGACCGCGCTGTCGACTGGATAGTCGTCTTCATGCATCAGACGGCGATTTCGACCGCCGACCGCACCAATGGCGCCGACCTCGGCGTCCGCCAGGAATGGCTCCCGCTGTTCGACCGCTACCAGGTCGATCTGGTGCTCTGCGGGCATGAACACCACTACGAACGCTCACATCCGGTCCGTGGCACCTCCGACGGTCAGACCAGAATGCCGATCCCGGTGGACACCGGCGGCGGCGTCATCGACAGCACCCGCGGCACGGTGCACGTCGTCATCGGCGGCGGCGGCACCTCCGCGCCGTCCAACACGATGTTCTTTCCCCGACCGCAGTGCCGGGTGCTGACCGGTGTCGGGAACTTCGATCCCGCGACCGGCCGCAAAGCCCCTATCTATGTGACCGAGGAGGCGCCGTGGTCGGCGTTCCGCGATCGCGAGAACTCCTACGGCTTCGTCGCTTTCGACGTCGATCCCGGCCGCCCCGGCGGCACTACTTCGATCCGGGCGACGCACTACGCGGTGCACGGACCCTTCGGAGGCCTATCGGTGGTCGACACCTTCACCTTGGCCAAGCCCCGAGGGGGGTAGGTCACATGCGCCCCAGGTGCACCAGGCAGTTGGGATGTGTCGTTGTGCCCACCTCTCAGCGACAAATCGGACTTCTGGTGGCGCAATGCCAGCACCCGCCGATGAATCCGGTGCTCGGTAGCCCTGGGCATCCACCCTGGGCCGTAGCGGCCGCGACCGAAGCGCCGGACTCTCTCGTGCTCGATCTCCCAGCGCAGGGCGTCGGACACCGACTTCGACGCCCGGCCGGCTACTTCGAAACCCGCCGTGTTGAGGGCGTCCACCAGTTCTTTGATCGTCGACGACCCATGGTCGAACATGTGCATCGTCAGCACATAGCGCAAATCTGTGCCGCTCAGGCGGCGCGAGTTGGACATCGTCGCACCGTTGCACAGCGGTCCGACACTTGCGATTTGTCGCTGAGAGGTGGGCAGAAAGACAAGTCCTTCCCCCCAGTGATTTCTGTGGCAAGAGGGACACCAGTGGCGGCGGTTATTCCGGCAGGCGCGAAAGCACCTCGCCGACAACGTGTTCAGTGGGCACGTCGATCTGATCGCCGGTCGCCAGGTCTTTGACGCCGATTGTGCCGGCGTCGATATCGCGGTCGCCGGCGACCAGCGCAATCCGCGCACCCGAGCGATCGGCTGCGCGCATCGCGCCCTTGAGACCCCGGTCACCGTAGGCCAGATCGACGCGCACGCCGGCCGCCCGGAGCTGGCCGCCGAGCATTACCAGTTGCGCCTTGGCTTGCTCGCTCAGCGGTACCCCGAACACGTCGCAGGAGGGGCCCTCGCCGACGATTTTGCCTTCGGCCCGCAGAGCCAGCATCGTGCGATCGACCCCGAGGCCGAAACCGATGCCGGACAGATCTTGTCCGCCGAGCCGGCGCATCAGACCGTCATAGCGCCCGCCGCCGCCGATGCCTGATTGCGCGCCCAGCCCATCGTGCACGAACTCGAAAGTGGTCTTGGTGTAATAGTCGAGCCCGCGGACCATCCTGGGATTGATCACGTAGCGCACCCCGAGCGCGTCCAGGTGCGCCAGCACGGTAGCGAAGTGCTGCTTGGCGGCATCGGAGAGGTGATCGAGCATGACCGGCGCGTCGGCGGTCATCGCGCGGATCTCCGGGCGCTTGTCGTCGAGCACCCGCATCGGGTTGATTTCGGCGCGTCTGCGGGTGTCCTCGTCGAGGTCGAGCGCAAACAGGAAGTCCTGCAGGAGTTCCCGGTACTGCGGGCGAGACGTGTCGTCGCCCAACGAGGTGAGCTCGAGTCGGAATCCGTCGAGGCCCAAGGACCGGAAGCCGGCGTCGGCCACCGCAATCACCTCGGCGTCCAGCGCGGGATCGTCGACGCCGATCGCTTCCACCCCGACCTGCTGTAGCTGGCGGAAGCGGCCGGATTGGGGTCGCTCGTAGCGGAAGAACGGCCCGGCATAACACAGCTTCACCGGCAGCGCGCCGCGGTCGAGACCGTTCTCGACCACCGCGCGGATCACGCCCGCGGTGCCTTCCGGTCGCAGCGTCACCGAACGCTCACCCCGGTCGGTGAAGGTGTACATCTCCTTGGACACCACGTCGGTCGACTCCCCCACGCCGCGGGCGAACAGCGCGGTGTCCTCGAAGACGGGCAACTCGATGTCGCGGTAGCCGGCCCGGCGGGCTTCGGCCAGCAGGCCATCGCGCACCGCGACGAACGACGCCGATTCCGGCGGAACGTAGTCCGGCACACCCTTGGGCGCTGAGAACGCCGTCACGGGCTCAAGCCCTGCAGGAACGGGTTGGCGCGGCGCTCGGCGCCGATGGTGGTGGAATTGCCGTGGCCGGGCAATACCACGGTCTTGTCGCTGAGCACCAGCAGCTTGTCGACGATCGAGTTGAGCAGGTCGCGCCCGCTCCCGCCGAGCAGATCGGTACGGCCCACCGAGCGCTCGAACAAGGTGTCGCCGGTGAGAACCAGCTCCGAGCCGTCCCCGGTCACCCGGAATATCACAGATCCGCGGGTGTGGCCGGGCGTGTGGTCGACGGTGACGGTGATGTCCGCCAGCTCGATTTTGTCGCCATCGCGATCTAGTTCGACCACCTGCTTCGGCTCCCTAAAGACAGCGCTGAACAGCAGCTGCCCCAATCGCGGGCCGATGCCTGCGATCGGGTCGGTCAGCATGAACCGATCTTCGGGATGGATGTAGGCCGGGCAGCCGAAAGTGTCGGACACCTTCTGGGCCGACCAGATGTGGTCGATGTGCCCGTGGGTGAGCAGCACGGCCGCCGGGGTGAGCCGGTGTTCGTCCAGGATCCGCCGCAGCGGGCCCATCGCACGCTGACCCGGATCGACGACGATGGCGTCCGACCCGGGCCGCTGAGCCAGCACATAGCAATTGCATTGCAGCAGTCCGGCGGGGAACGCGGAGATCAACACGCTTCCCAGTTTCCCACTAGCCGGGCAGCCGGGTCGCGCTACCCACGTCAGTGCTAACTGGCACACTCTGTGCTGACTCAGAAGGACAACGAGGGAGGATATCGGCGGTGCCGACGAACGAACAGCGACGTGCGACAGCCAAGCGCAAACTCGAACGGCAGCTGGAACGCCGCGCTCAGCAGGTTCGACGGCGCCGGATTCTCATGCTGGCGGCCGCCGGCGTCGCAGTTCTTCTCGCGGTGGGCGGGGTGGTGACGGTGCTGATCACCCGACACGAACACAAAACCGCGAACGGCAACTCGCTGCCGACGTTCCACGCGCCGGCCAACCTGGGCACGTGCGACTACACCCCCGCACCGGAACCGGCGAGCAAAAAAGCTGAACTGCCCAAGACCAAAGACGGCAAGGTGCCGACCGAACCCGGGCAGATCAGCATCAGCATGGTCACCGACCAGGGCAACATCGGTTTGCTGCTCGACAACGCCAAATCACCGTGCACGGTGAACAGCTTCGTCAGCCTGGCGCAGCAGAACTTTTTCGATGGCACCAAATGCCACCGGCTGACCGCTTCTTCTTCGTTGGGCGTCCTGCAATGCGGCGACCCCACCGGTGACGGCACCGGCGGACCCGGCTACCAATTCGCCAACGAGTACCCCACCGACCAGTACAAGCCCGACGACACGACTGCGCATCAGCCCGTCACCTACCCACGCGGCACTCTGGCCATGGCCAACAGCGGGCCCAACACCAACGGAAGCCAATTTTTCCTGGTGTACAAGGAGTCGCAGCTGCCACCGGACTACACCGTCTTCGGCACCATCCAGCAGGATGGTCTGGCCACGCTGGACAAGATCGCTAAAGGCGGGGTCGTCGGCGGAAAGGAGGACGGAGCTTCCGTGATCCCCGTCACCATCAAATCGGTGCGGCTGGACTGATGGAGCCCGACAAGCGCCGAACCATCATTTTCCTCGCCTCGACCGCGGCGGTGCTCGTGCTTCTCACCGTGGCCGTAGTCGTGAAGCTGTCCGGCCATCACGCCACCAACGGGCGGCCGGCCGCGTCGCGCACGACCAAGACGACGACCCAACCGGTCAGCACGACGATGGCCGCACCCGTGTTGCCGGCGGGGCACGGGCTGCCGCCGTTCACGCCCAACGCCAACCTCGGCAGCAACTGCCAATACCTCCCCTCGTCGGAGTCGGCGACCAAACCGGTGGCGGCGCCCTCGCCAGGGAAGGTGGCGACCAGTCCAGCGCAGGTCGCAGTGAGTATCGACACCACCGCGGGCAGCATCCCCCTGCAACTGTCCAACAATGAATCACCCTGCACGGTCCACAGTTTCGTCAACCTGGCGCAGAACAAGTTCTTCGATGACACCTCCTGCCACCGGCTGACCACCGCGCCTGGGCTGAGTGTGTTGCAATGCGGCGACCCGCGTGGCGATGGCGCCGGCGGGCCGGGTTACCAGTTCGCCGACGAATATCCCACCGACCAGTACTCGCCCGGCGATCCCGCGCTGCGTCGTCAAGTCGTCTACCCACGCGGAACCCTGGCCATGGCCAACAGTGGACCCAATACCAACGGCAGCCAGTTCTTTCTGGTGTATCGGGATTCCGAGCTGCCCCCGGCTTACACCGTCTTCGGCACCATCGAGCCGAGCGGGCTGGCCATATTGGACAAAATCGCCAAGGGCGGTGTCGCCGGTGGCAGCACGGACGGGTCGCCCACGACCGACGTCACGATCAGATCCGTCCGCGTGGGATAGCGCGCGAGATAGCACGGAGGGCTGTGATCTTCGCCCCGCCACAACCCTCACGGCTCTTCGCCGCATGACGGGCGAGACCTAAGCCGCCGACGTCACCCGGTACACGTCGTACACCCCTTCGACGTTGCGGACCACGTCGAGCAGATGCCCGAGATGCTTGGGATCGCCCATTTCGAAAGTGAACCTGCTGATGGCCACCCGGTCGCCCGAAGTGGTCACCGACGCCGACAGGATGTTGACCTTCTCGTCGGCCAGCACGCGGGTAACGTCGGACAACAGCCGGTGGCGGTCCAGCGCCTCGACCTGAATCGCCACCAGGAACACCGACGACGGCGACGGCGCCCACAGCACCTCGATGATGCGCTCGGCCTGGTCTTGCAGCGACCCAGCGTTGGTGCAGTCAGTGCGATGCACACTGACTCCGCCGCCGCGGGTGACGAACCCCATGATCACGTCGCCGGGCACCGGAGTGCAGCACTTCGCCAACTTGGTCAACACCCCGGGCGCGCCGGGAACCGCGACTCCCACGTCGTCGTTGCTGCGCTGGCGGCGCGGCATAGTTGTCGGGGTGGACCGCTCGGCCAGCTCCTCCTCGGCCTGGTCGATGCCGCCCAACTCGGCCAGCAGCCGCTGCACCACATGCTTGGCCGACACATGGCCCTCACCGACTGCGGTGTAGAGCCCTGACACGTCGGCGTAGTGCAGCTCGGTGGCCACCGCCGCCATGGATCCGCCATTGACCAGGCGCTGCAACGGAAGTCCGCCGCGGCGAACTTCCCGGGTGATCGCCTCTTTACCGGTTTCCAGCGCTTCCTCGCGCCGCTCCTTGGCGAACCATTGCCGGATCTTGGTCTTGGCGCGTGGTGACACCACGAACTGCTGCCAGTCCCGCGACGGCCCGGCGTTGACCGCCTTGGAGGTGAAAACCTCGACGACTTCCCCGTTTTCCAGCTTCCGCTCCAGCGCGACCAGCCGGCCGTTGACGCGGGCGCCGATACATCGATGCCCGACCTCGGTGTGCACCGCGTAGGCGAAGTCCACCGGCGTCGACCCGGCCGGCAACGTGATCACGTCGCCCTTCGGAGTGAACACGAAGATCTCTTGCACGGCAAGGTCGTAGCGCAACGACTCCAGGAACTCGCCGGGGTCGGCGGCTTCCCGCTGCCAGTCGAGCAGTTGGCGCATCCACGCCATGTCGTCGATCTCCGCGGCGGCATGTGCGTAGGGAACTCCGTTGCGGCCCTTGGTCTCCTTGTACCGCCAGTGCGCCGCAATCCCGTATTCGGCGGTGCGGTGCATGTCGCGGGTACGGATCTGCACCTCCAGCGGTTTACCCTCCGGGCCGACGACGGTGGTGTGCAGCGACTGGTACACCCCGTACCGCGGCTGGGCGATGTAGTCCTTGAACCGGCCTGCCATCGGCTGCCACAGCGAGTGCACCACGCCGACCGCGGCGTAACAGTCGCGAATCTCGTCGCACAGGATACGGATGCCGACCAAGTCGTGAATGTCGTCGAAGTCGCGGCCCCTGACGATCATCTTCTGGTAGATCGACCAGTAGTGCTTGGGCCGGCCTTCGACGGTCGCTTTGATCTTCGACGCGGTCAAGGTGTTGACGATCTCGGCGCGGACCTTGGCCAGATAGGTGTCGCGCGACGGCGCCCGGCCCGCCACCAACCGCACGATCTCCTCGTACTTCTTGGGGTGCAGGATCGCGAATGACAGGTCCTCCAGCTCCCACTTGACCGTGGCCATACCGAGCCGATGCGCAAGCGGGGCAATGACTTCCAGCGTCTCGCGGGCTTTGCGGGCCTGCTTCTCCGGTGGCAGGAAACGCATGGTGCGCATGTTGTGCAGCCGATCGGCCACCTTGATCACCAGCACCCGCGGGTCGCGGGCCATCGCGATAACCATCTTGCGGATGGTTTCACCTTCGGCGGCGCTGCCCAGCACCACCCGGTCCAGCTTGGTCACTCCGTCGACGAGATGGCCGACCTCCTCGCCGAACTCCTCGCTCAAAGCCGCCAGCGTGTAGCCGGTGTCCTCGACGGTGTCGTGCAGCAACGCGGCCACCAGCGAAGTGGTATCCATGCCCAGCTCGGCCAAGACGTTGGCGACGGCCAGTGGGTGGGTGATGTAGGGATCGCCGGAGTACCGCAGCTGGCCGGCGTGCCGCTGCTCGGCGACGTCATAGGCCCGCTGCAGCAACGACAGGTCGGCCTTGGGATGGATCTCGCGGTGCACCGCGACCAGCGGTTCGAGCACCGGGTTGAGCGCGCTGCGCTGGGCCGTCATCCGCCGCGCCAGCCGGGCCCGTACCCGGCGCGACGCGCTGCTGGACGTCTTGAGGGTGTCGGTACGGGCTTCAACCGGAGTCGTCGCCTCGGTGTCCTCGAGTACCTGCACCGGTTCGGCGGTCTGCTGTACGGCTTGGGCCGTCCCCTGCTCGTCCGCCACGTTCGTCACCTCCGAGCCTCCAGGATATCCACAAACATTGCCCCGCTCCTCCGCATCGCACTGCGCGCTCGCCCATCGTCGCGCGGCGTCAAACCCGGCGCAGGCTGTGCACTTCCAACGGCGCCAATATGTCGCGACCGCCGAGCGCTGTCAGCTCCAGCACCACCGCCGCCGACATCACGGTCGCGCCGCAGCGCTGCAGCAGCCGTTGCGCGGCGCCGATGGTGCCGCCGGTCGCCAACACGTCGTCGATGATCACCGTTCGCCGCCCGGCCACGTCGATGCCCTCGGCCGGGATCTCCAGGGCCGCGCTGCCGTACTCCAAGCTGTAATGCTCGGTGTGCACCGGCGGCGGCAACTTGCCGCCTTTGCGGATCGCCAGCACGCCGGTGCCGAGGCGGGCACCGACGGCTCCGGCGACTAGAAAGCCCCGCGCGTCGAGGCCGGCCACCAGATCCGCGCCGACCGCGACACCGGCCAGCGCGCCGGCCACCGCGGCCAGGCCTTCGGCGTCGGCGAACAGCGGGGTGAGGTCCTTGAACTGCACACCGTCCGACGGGAAGTCGGCCACCTCGCGGGTCAGCGACGCGATCACCTCGTCGACCGACCTCACCGCTCCAGCACCCAGCGGTCCATGTTCCATCCGGCCGCCCAGCGGGTGGGGCTGCTGCTCACCGCGTACATCTTCTTCGACGTCACCAGCGTGCGCTGCTGCCGGTAGAGCGGCAGGGTTGGCATGTCGCCCCACAGCACCGGAGCGCCCGCGCCGAGCAGCTTGACCAGCTCGGCGGCGTCGGCGGACACCGCGAGCCCGCCGATGATCCCGTCGATCTGGCCGTTGTTGTAGCTGGACAGGTTGTTGCCATTGCCGCTGTGCAGCTCGTAGGCGTCCAAGGCCGAGGACCCGGTCGACCCGCTGCCGCTGGCCCCGCCGGTGCCGGCCAACAGCGCGTCGACCTTGCCGTCCCGCAGCGCTTGCGGGCCGACGGTGTCCGACGCGGCGTCGGAGACGGTGATACCCGCGATGCCGCACGCCTTGGCGATCGCCCCGACGGTGGCGGCCAGCCGTGCATTGGGCGCGCGGTAGCCGATCCGCACTGCCAGCGGCTTGCCTCCCAACGCGTCGCGGGCCGCGTCGGGGTTGGAGCGGACGAACTGCCCGGCCGCCGGTGCCGCGCTTTCGGCCTCTCCGATGGCGTCGTCGCCGGCGGGATGCAGCCGGGCGTTGGCGATCGGAACTCCGGCGTCGTGGGCGATCAGGTCGCGGGGCGTGCACAGCGCGACCGCGCGGCGCGCCGGTGTCTGCGACAGCGGGCCCTGCGGCGCGAAGATCAGCTGCTCGATCCCGGCCGACGCCGAGTCGCTGCGGCGGTAGTCGTCCGGGGTGAGCAGTGAACCCGACGACCCGGCCGCGACGTCGACGACGTCAACCGAGTTGCTGTTGACCCGGTCCTGGATGTCGGCTGACTGCGGCCAGATCTTGATCCGCTTGGTGACCGGGTGGCTCCCCCACCAGCGGTCGTTGGCGACCAGCACCACCGCACCGCCGTTCAGCACCGATTCGATCTTGTACGGCCCCGACGACGGGTAGTGCTTGATGTCGAGGTCGGCCTTGAGGCTCCATGTCGTGTTCCACACCTGGGCGATCCGGCCGACGACCGGCACGTCGTTGCGCAGCAGCGCAGTGGTGACGTCGGCGATGCTCAAGCCCAGCTCGTCGGCGATGACGTGCGACGGCATCATCGAGGTCGCGGTGAATAGCTGGCTGTAGTCGATGACGTTGCGGTCCGGCGAGTAGGCCAATCGTGCCTTCTGCTGACCGGGCTGGCAGTCGATCTCGGCGATGTCGGTGTAGCCGGCTCGGGTGGCGGCGTCGAAGCCGGGGAACCGCCCGGATTGGGCGGCCCAGGTGAGCACCAGATCATCACACGTGACCGGCTTGCCGTCGGAGTACACGGCGTTGTCCGCGATCTGGTAGTCCAGCACCAGCGGCGCACCGCCGACCACCGAAATCGTCCCGAAGTCGTGGTCGGCAACGACCTGCCCGTCGGGTCCGTGGTAACCGAAGCCGGTGAGGGTACGGGCGAAGGCCTGCGCCGCTGCTGACGCTGCTCCGGCGACGGTGTTGGCGTTGTAGGTGGTCAGCGCGCCGTCCACGACGTAGTCGATTTGGTCGGCGGCACTGGCCGAGCACGCGGACAAGGTGGCCACGACCACCGTGGCCGCCAGCCCGCTGGCGGCCACCCGCCGAAGCCAGGCAGCCATCGGTTTACTGCCGGCCGGTGTTGCGCTTGCCTGTTTGCCGACGATGGCGGCTGCCGGTTGGTCGCGCCGGTCGAGCGCCCGGCGCGGGCTTGCTGGACAGCGGCTTCGCCGCCGCCGCGACGGTGGCGCTCTGCGTCGACTCCTCGGCCGGTGCTCCAGCCGGTTTCACGGCCCCCTCGTCCTTCGCGGACATCGCCGCCGAGCCGTCCTCAGAACTTCCGTCCGAGCCCGGGCCGCGCCGCCGCAACACCCGGCGGGTGTGGGTGCGCACCAGCTCCGTGCGTTCCCGCAGCGTCACCAGCAGCGGGGTGGCGAAGAAGATCGACGAGTAGGTGCCGATGATGATGCCGACCAGCTGGACCAGCGCCAGGTCCTTCAGCGTGCCGACCCCGAGCAGCCATACCGCCACCACCATCAACGCCGAGACCGGTAGCACCGAGATCAGGCTGGTGTTGATCGAGCGCATGAAGGTCTGGTTGATCGCCAGGTTGGCCTGCTCGGCGAAGGTGCGCCGGGTGGTGTGCTGGAAGCCGTGGGTGTTCTCCTCGACCTTGTCGAACACGATGACGGTGTCGTAGAGGGAGAAACCCAGGATGGTCAACAGGCCGATGACGGTGGCCGGGGTGACTTCGAAGCCCACCAGCGAGTACACCCCCGCGGTGACAGTCAGGTCGAAAACCATGGTCGTCAGTGCCGAGATCGCCATATAAAGCTCGTAGCGGACGAAAATGTAAAGGCCGACCAGCCCCAGGAAGACCACCAGAGCGATCAGCGCCTTCGTGGTGATCTGACCGCCCCAGGTCGACGACACCGCGGAGTCGCTGATGGCCTGCTTGCTGGGCTTGCCGTCGGTGCCCTTGGGCTGGAACCGGTCGAACAGGGCGTTGCGCAGCTTGGTGGTCTGGTCGTTGGTCAACGTCTCGGAACGGATCTGCACGGTGGCTGAGATTCCGTTGCCGACGATGACGACCGACTCGGCGTCGACGCCGAGGGTCTGCCGGAAGACCTGCTCCACCTCGGTGATCTGGGCTTGCTTGTCTCCGCTGCCGCGTGGGAACGACACCTTGGTGCCGCCCTCAAAGTCGATGCCGAAGGTGAACCCGCGCAGCGCGATACTGGCGATGGCGATCGCCACGATCACGCCGCTGATCCCGTACCACAGCCGGCGGCGGCCCAACACCTCGAAGGCGCCGGTGCCCGTGTAGAGGCGGGACAGGAAGCTGTGGTGCGGCAGCCGGGCGGCGCCGTCGGTGTCGCCGACGGCAGAGCTTTCGGTCAGTTCCACCGTCTCGCTACGAGTATTGGCTTTGGCGGCCATTCCGCTATCCCCGTCCCGTCGACTGGGCCGCAGAATATGCCCGCGACGACGTCGTCAGGGCCCGCCGTTCCCGCGCGACCTCCTGCACCGCGCCCAGACCGTTGTATCGCGGCTTGGCCAGTAGCACCGACTTGGAGGCCAGGTAGATCAGCGGCCACGTCACCAGGAACACCACCACCAGGTCCAGGATCGTCGTCAGGCCCAGGGTGAACGCGAACCCCTTGACCTGTCCGATGGCCAGGAAATACAGCACCGCGGCGGCCAGGAAGGTGACAGCGTTACCGGAAATGATGGTCTTGCGGGCCCGCACCCACCCACGGGGCACCGCCGACCGGAAAGACCGGCCTTCCCGGATCTCGTCTTTGATGCGTTCGAAGAACACCACGAACGAGTCGGCTGTGGTGCCGATGCCGATGATCAGACCGGCGATGCCGGCCAGGTCCAGCGTGTAGTTGATTTGTCGGCCCAGCAGTACCAAGATCGCGAAAACCATTGCCCCGGAGGCCAGCAACGACAACGCGGTTAGCAATCCCAGCACCCGGTAGTACACCAGCGAGTACGCCAGCACCAGCGCCAACCCGATCGCGCCCGCAATCAGGCCGGCCCGCAGCGACGTCAATCCCAGTGTGGCGGAAACGGTTTCGGCTTCCGATGGCTCGAACGACAGGGGCAGCGAGCCGTATTTCAAGACATTGGCCAGCTCACGGGCGTGACTTTGGGTGAACTGACCGAAGATCTCGGTCCTGCCGCCGGGAATCGGCCCTTGGATCACCGGTGCGCTGACCACCTGGGAGTCCAGCGTGAACGCGGTCGCCTGGCCGACATGCGCGGCGGTGAAGTCAGCCCAGGTGTCGGCGGCCCCGCTCTTGAACTGCACGTCGACGACAAAGCTACCGTTCTGTTGGTTCATACCCGCGGTGGCGTTCGCGATCTGATCGCCGCTGATGATCGACGGGGCGAGCAGGTAGACGTTCTGGTGGTCGGTGGAACAGGTCACCAGGGGCAGGTTCGGGTCGTCGTTGCCGGCCAGGATGTCGTCTTCGTCGCAATGCGCCGACATGTATCGCAGGGCCACGAACTGAATGCCCCGGCTGTTGCTCTGTCGCAGCTTTTTTTCCGCTGCGATGCGCTCGGCGAGCTCCTTTCGCGGATCCGGCGGGCCCGGCTGCACCGGCGGCTGGTCCGGATTCGCCGCGGGCTGCTGGCCGGGTGCGGGAGTTGGCGTCGGCGACGGGGGCGGATCGAGCGGGAATGGTCGAGGCTGCGCGGGCGGCACTTGACCGCCCGGCTGCGGCGCGCCGGGCGTCCCGCCCGGTCCGGGCAACTCCCCCTGTTCGGCTGCGCCCTGCGCCGGCGCCGTCTGGATCACCGGCCGAATGTAGAGCCGTGCAGTCTGGCCGAGGTTGCGGGCTTCGTTGCTGTCGTTGCCGGGAACGGTGATGATCAGGTTGTCACCATCGATGACGACCTCGGATCCGGAGACGCCGAGCCCGTTGACCCGGGAGCTGATGATCTGCTGCGCCTCGGCCAGCGCGTCCCGGGTCGGGCGCGAGCCGTCAGGGGTCCGGGCGGTCAACGTGACCCGGGTGCCGCCCTGCAAGTCGATACCGAGTTTGGGTGCGGCCCGCTTGTCTCCCGTCAGGAACACCAGCAGGTAGACGCCGATGAGCAGGGCCAGGAACACCGACAGATAGCGGGCAGGGTGCACCGGCGCCGAAGGCGATGCCACGTTGTTGAGTCTCCTCGCTTGCCGATCAATTCTCGTGCACCTCTATTGCACCCGCAAAGAGTACGTGCTGGTGAGCCGACCTCAATCCTTGGGCAGTCGCTTTGGGTCGGCGGCAGTGAGCCGGTCCGGATCGTCGATGAAGGCGGTGTCGTCGCCGGTGTCGTCGGCCTCTGGAACCTCGACATCGTCGGTTTCCGGCTCGATGCGGTCCCGGATCGCCAGTTTCAACCACGTCGTCACGACACCCGGGGCGATCTCGAGGTTCACGTTGTCGTCGGTGATGCCGGTGATCGTGCCCTCCAACCCTGACGTCGTGTGCACCCGGTCGCCGAGCGCCAGCGATTCGTGCAGGTCGATGGTGTGCTGCATGGCCCGCTTCTGGCGGCGCGAGGCGAAGAACATGAACGCCGCCAGCACGATGAGCAGCGGTAGGAAGAGAACCAGTTGGTGGTTCATGACGGTAGCGATCCTTCTTGGTCTCTGGTTCGGCACTGTTACGCACAGTGTGCCATCCGCCGGCCGAGCCACCGATACTGCCGCCGCGAGGTCTTGACGAGAGATGATCCGAGTGGGAAAACGAGCGATGTGACACGCATCATTGACTCCGACCAGCACCTCTACGAGAGCCGTTCACTCTGGCGGGACTTCATCGACCCGACAGCCCGTCATGAGGCATTGACGTTGGTCGACGACGCGCTCGGCTACACCTGGCTCAGCTGGCGCGACACTCGCCTCGGGTTGGCCGACATCCACCTGCCTGGCGACACCGCATCTTGCGGAGCGCACCGCACCCGGCAACGGGCAGGCCAGCCACCGTCTTACCGCTACGACGAGGCGCTGCCCGCGTCGTACTGGCAGCCCGCGGCGCGCCTGGGCTGGCTGGACGACGTCGGCGTCGACGAGGCGGTGATGTTCCCCAATTTCGGTCTGCTGTGGGAGCGCCGCCTCTCCACCTCACTGGTGGCGCTGACCGCGAACATGACGGCGTGGAACCGGTGGTGTGCCGTGATCCGCACCGAAGGTAAGGGCCGACTGCATCCGGTCGCGCACCTCACGCTGCGCGATCCGGCATGGCTCGACGCCGAGCTGGCTTCGCTGGCGGCGGCCGGCATCACGCTGGCCATGATCGGTGCCGGACCGGTGGACGGGCGGGAGCTCTCGCATCCGGATCACGAGCGGATCTGGTCGTCGTTCGTCGAGCACGGGATCACGCCGGTCTTCCATGTCGCCGACCAGGTGCGGGTTTTCGACGACTGCTGGTATCCGGGCGACCCCACCGACGACTTGGCGCCGGTGACCGAGGCGGTGTTCCTGTGGGTGCCGCCCGCCCTGGCGCTGACCGACCTCATCCTGCACGGCGTCTTCGACCGGCATCCCCGGTTGCAGGTCGGCGTCGTCGAGCTCAGCTCGTCCTGGGTGCCCGGGTTCCTGCTGATGCTCGACGGCGGGGCCGACTTCACCAGCCGGCTCAACGGCAAGCCGGTCACCGAGCTGTCCCGCCGGCCCAGCGAATACTTTCTCGACCATGTCCGGGTGTCGTCGTTCTCCTACGAGGACCCCAAGCAGCTGACCAAGTTAGCCGGTGACGTGTTCATGTTCTGCAGCGACTACCCGCACTCCGAGGGCACCGCGAGCCCGCTCGTCGACTACCGCCGAATGGGCTGCCAGGAGGTCGATATGCCCGGGCTTTTCCACGGCAACGTCGACCTGCTGTTGCATCGGTAGGTGTGAATAGCGCCGAACGTGCAGCTGTTGCGAATTTTCCGGCGACTTTTCGCAACAGTTGCACGTTCGGCGAACCGGCGCGGGGTGAGCCGCGAGCCCGCGTATCCCGGGTGCCGGACGAAGCGGTATGGGCCGGCGTCCACGACCTTCTGCTGGTCCTGGGTGCGAAGCGTGCGGGTATAGGAGCCGCCGAGAGCGCATCGACCAGGTTCGCAGCACGACTCAGCTTGCCTGCAGCGCCACCCCGATCGGAGCGGCCACCCACGGCAGTTGTCCCACCCGAATCCGCCTGGCCGTTAACGGCAACGGCGCGGCAACGGCATAGGCGTTGATCAGCAGCCGGGTGGTGCCCCGATCCTCGCGGGCGGCGGCGAAGCTTGACGCGGCGCCGGGTTTGCGCGTCACTGCTTCGAGCACGAAGAAGCCGGCGAGACCGGCGTATCCGGCGAGCAGCCAGCGGCTACGAGGTGACCTCACGGCCTTCACCGCGGATAGGCTACAGCCGTGCCTTCCCTCGAGCAGAGTCGCCATCTCGTCACCGAAATCCCCGGCCCGACATCCCTGCAACTGACCAAGCGGCGGACCGCCGCAGTCGCCAGCGGCGTGCGAAGCACGATGCCGGTGTACGCCGTGCGCGCCGGCGGCGGGATCGTGGAAGACGTCGACGGCAACCGGCTCATTGACCTGGGGTCGGGCATCGCGGTCACGACGATCGGCAACGCCGCCCCGCGTGTCATCGACGCGGTGCGTGACCAGGTCGCCGACTTCACCCACACCTGCTTCATGGTGACGCCCTACGAGCAGTACATCGCCGTCGCCGAGCAGCTCAACCGCCTCACCCCGGGCGCCGGGGAGAAGCGGTCGGTGTTGTTCAACTCCGGAGCCGAAGCGGTGGAGAACTCCGTCAAGATCGCCCGCATCCACACCCGCAGACCCGCCGTCGTGGCGTTCGACCACGCCTACCACGGCCGCACTTACCTCGCGATGGCCCTGACGGCCCAGTCGATGCCCTACAAGAGCGGCTTCGGGCCGTTCGCGCCGGAGGTCTACCGCGCGCCGTTGTCGTACCCGTACCGCGACGGCCTGATCGACAAAGAACTCGCCACCGACGGTGAGCGGGCCGCCGAGCGCGCCATCCGGGAGATCCGCAGACTGGTGGGCGAGGACAATTTGGCCGCGGTGATCATCGAGCCGATCCAGGGTGAGGGCGGGTTCATCGTGCCGGCCGACGGGTTCCTGCCTACCTTGCTGGAGTGGTGCCACCACCACGACGTCGTCTTCATCGCCGACGAGGTGCAGACGGGTTTTGCACGCACCGGCGCGATGTTCGCCTGCGAGCACGAGGGCATCGAACCGGATCTGATCTGCACGGCCAAGGGCATCGCGGACGGGCTGCCGCTGTCGGCGGTGACCGGTCGCGCCGAGCTGATGGACGCCGCCCATACCGGCGGGCTGGGCGGTACCTTCGGCGGCAATCCGCTCGCCTGCGCGGCGGCCCTGGCCACCATCGAGACCATCGAAAGCGGCGGACTGGTTGAGCGAGCCCGGCAGATCGGAACGCTGATGACCGACCGGCTGTCGGCTATGCAGGCCGACGACGACCGGATCGGCGACGTCCGGGGGCGTGGCGCAATGATCGCGGTCGAACTGGTGCGCTCCGGTACCGCCGATCCCGACCCCGACTTGACCCGCGAGGTGGCCACCGCGGCCCACGCCGCCGGCGTGATCGTGCTGACCGCCGGCACGTTCGGCAACGTGCTGCGTTTCCTGCCGCCGCTGGCCATCAGCGACGAGCTGCTCACCGAAGGCCTCGACGTGCTGGCGGGGATCCTCGCCGATCATTAGCGGCAATCAGGTTTCTGGTCCGTCCCGACGGGTATAACGGATTCCGTTGCCGTGCGCATCATGGCGCCGACTCCGTCGACTACCTGGACCGACACTTCGGCGTAGTGGCAACAGCCGCCGAGACCGTCCGCGCCCCCTGAACACCGCAGTCCCCGTTGTCTGTCAAGTCACAGGGTGTCGAAAGCGGTTCTGGAATAACTTTAGCTTTGCTAACGTAGTTTCTGTCAGGTGCAGCGTCGCGCCAGACCAATACTTTTCAATGATTTGTTTCGAGGTTGCGATATGTCGATTGATGCCCAGGAACGCCTAGAGCGTCGCGCCGCCGAATTGGCCGCCCGCGACCCGCAGTTCGCCGCCGCCGCACCCGACGAATCCGTGAGTGCTGCGATCGAGCAGGCCGGACTGCGATTCCCCCCCGTGGTTCGCGCCGTGCTAGAGGGCTACGCCGACCGCCCTGCGCTGGCGCAACGCGCCTATGAGCTGGTTCAGGACCCGGAGACCGGGCGGACGGCGGCTCAGTTGTTGCCGTGGTTCGACACCGTCACGTATGGCGAGCTGGGCCAGCGGGTCGACGCGCTGTCGCGGGCACTGCCCCAGGCCGGCGTGGCGCCCGGTGACCGGGTGTGCGTGCTCGGCTTCACCAGCGTTGACTACACGACCATTGACATCGCGCTCGGCCTGGTCGGCGCCGTGTCGGTTCCCCTGCAAACCAGCGCGGCGACCACACAGTTGCAGCCGATTGTGCTCGAGACCGAGCCCGCCCTGTTCGCGGCGAGCGTCGACTATCTCTCCGACGCCGTGGACTTGCTGCTGGCCGCGGCGGAGGCCGGATTCCAGCCCGGGCGGCTGCTGGTGTTCGACTACCGCACCGACATTGACGCCGACCGCGTGGCGCTGCAAAGCGCGCATGAGCGACTGGCCGACGCCGGGATCACCGTCGAGACCCTGAATGAGCTGCGTGAGCGCGCCGCGGGGCGGCCGGCGCCGACGGTCGACATCGATGCGGACGACCGGCTGGCTTTGCTGATCTACACCTCCGGCAGCACCGGCGCCCCCAAGGGCGCGACGTATCCGCAAAGCAACGTCGCCAAGATGTGGAACCGGTCGACGAAGAACTGGTTCGGGCCGAGCGCGGCGTCGATCACCGTCAACTTCATGCCGATGAGTCACATCATGGGACGCGGCATCCTCTACGGCACCCTCGGCAACGGCGGCACCGCCTACTTCGCCGCCAAGAGCGACCTCTCCACGCTGCTGGAAGACCTGCGCCTGGTGCGGCCCACCGAGCTCAACTTCGTCCCGCGTATCTGGGAAATGCTCTACAGCGAATACCTCAGCGAGGTGGACCGGCGGACCGCCGCCGGCGCCGACCGGCCCAGCGCGGAGTCTCAGGTGTTGAGCGATGTGCGCCAGGAGCTGCTCGGCGGCCGCTTCATCTTCGCGATGACGGGCTCAGCGCCCACCTCCCCGGAGCTCAAGGCCTGGGTCGAGTCGCTGCTGGAGATGCCGCTGCTGGACGGCTACGGCTCCACCGAAGCCGGCATGGTGCTGTTCGACGGTGAAATCCAGCGTCCGCCGGTCGTCGAGTACAAGCTGGTCGACGTTCCGGATCTGGGTTACTTCAGCACCGACCGGCCGTATCCGCGCGGCGAGCTGTTGCTCAGAACCGAAAACATGTTCCCCGGCTATTACAAGCGGGCCGAAACCACCGCCGGCGTGTTCGACGCCGACGGGTACTACCGGACCGGCGACGTCTTCGCCGAGGTCGCCCCGGACCGGCTGGTGTACGTCGATCGCCGCAACAACGTGCTCAAGCTGGCGCAGGGCGAGTTCGTCACGCTGGCGAAGCTGGAGACGGTGTTCGACAACAGTCCGCTGGTCCACCAGATCTACGTCTACGGCAACAGCGCACAGCCTTACCTGCTGGCCGTTGTGGTGCCGACCGAAGCCGCACTCACCCGCTTCGGCGACGAGGTCAAGGCTCGCATCGCCGAATCGCTGCAAAGCGTTGCGCGAGAGGCGAATCTGCAGTCTTACGAGGTGCCGCGCGACTTCATCATCGAGACGGAGCCGTTCACGCTGGAGAACGGCTTGCTGACCGGTATCCGCAAGCTGGCATGGCCGAAGCTGAAGCAGCACTACGGCGAACGCCTCGAGCAGCTCTACGCCGAGCTGGCCGAAGGCCAGGCCAACGAGCTGAGCGAACTACGCCGCAACGGCGCCCAGGCGCCGGCGCTGCAGACCGTCAGTCGCGCCGCGGCCGCGATGCTGGGCGCGGCGAGCTCCGACCTGACGCCCGATGCGCACTTCACTGACTTGGGCGGAGACTCCTTGTCGGCGTTGAGTTTTGGCAACTTGCTGCGCGAAATCTTCGACGTCGACGTGCCGGTGGGTGTGATCGTCAGCCCGGCCAGCGACCTGCAGGCCATCGCCGACTACATCGAAGCCGAACGCCAGGGCACCAAGCGGCCCAGTTTCGCCAGGGTGCACGGCCGGGACGCGGTCGAGGTGCAGGCCGCCGACCTGAGGCTGGACAAGTTCTTGGACGCGGCGACACTCGAGGCCGCGGCGAGCCTGCCGCAGCCGACCGGCGAGGTCCGCACGGTTCTCCTGACCGGCGCCACCGGTTTCCTGGGCCGCTACCTGGCCCTGGACTGGCTGGAGCGAATGGCGCTCGTCGACGGCACGGTGATCGCCCTGGTAAGGGCCAAGTCCGATGACGAAGCGCGGCGCCGCCTCGACGACACGTTTGACAGCGGCGACCCGCAGCTGCTGGCTCACTACCGCGAGCTGGCGGCTGACCACCTGGAGGTCGTTGCCGGCGACAAGGGCGAGGCGAACCTCGGCCTGGATCCGCAGACCTGGCAGCGACTGGCCGACACCGTCGACCTGATCGTCGACCCCGCCGCGCTGGTCAACCACGTGCTGCCGTACAGCGAACTGTTCGGGCCTAATGCCCTGGGCACCGCGGAGCTGATCCGGATCGCGTTGACGACGAAGATCAAGCCCTACACCTATGTTTCGACCATCGGGGTGGGCGACCAGATCGAGCCGGGCTCCTTCGTCGAGGACGCCGACATTCGCGAGATCAGCGCGACGCGTCAGGTCAACGACAGCTACGCCAACGGTTATGGCAACAGCAAGTGGGCCGGCGAGGTGCTGCTGCGCGAGGCCCACGACCTGTGCGGGCTGCCGGTCGCGGTCTTCCGCTGCGACATGATCCTGGCCGACACCACATATGCCGGCCAGCTAAACCTGCCGGACATGTTCACCCGGCTGATGCTGAGCCTGGTCGCCACCGGCGTGGCGCCCGCTTCGTTCTACGAGCTGGACAGCGACGGCCAGCGGCAACGCGCTCACTACGACGGGCTGCCGGTCGAATTCATCGCCGAAGCGATCTCCACCCTGGGCGCGCAAGAGGTGGACGGTTTCCAGACCTATCACGTGATGAACCCGCACGACGACGGCATCAGCCTCGACCAGTACGTCGACTGGCTGATCGACGCCGGGTATCCGGTGCACCGGATCGGTGATTACGGCGGCTGGTTGCAGCGGTTCGAGACCACACTGCGGGGCCTGCCGGAGCGGCAGCGGCAGTACTCGCTGCTACCGCTGTTGCACAACTACCAGCAGCCGGAGAAGCCGCTGCGCGGATCGCTGGCGCCGACCGACCGGTTCCGGGCGGCGGTGCAGGAGGCCAAGATCGGGCCCGACAAAGACATTCCGCATGTCTCGGCCGACGTCATCGTCAAGTACATCACCGACTTGGAATTGCTCGGCTTACTCTGACGAGCAGCCCGTCCGCGCGAAATAGCAGCCAGGGTCGTGAATCTCGTGAGATCACGACCCTGGCTTCTGTTTGGGCGTTACACGCCGGCGCGGCGCCGACGGATCAGGCCTCTACTTCGCCGCGGCTCCGTTTCCGGGGCATACGCCGGGTTTGATCCCGCCTCGGTCGCCGCGTCGGGCGACACGGCGGGCGGCTCAGTATGCGGCGCCGACTCCGGTGCGTACACCTCGGACCCGGTGGGTCCGCCCACCGGTGCCGCTTGGACGTCGCGGGCTAAGCGCACCGTCAGCCGCGCCAACACTCCGCCGCCGAAGAAGACGATCAGGGCCCCTAACCCGGAGAAGTACGAGATCTCCAGCACCGCCCGCTTGACATCAGTCGACGCGACGGGCTGGCCGACGTCACCGATTCGCAATGCCGCGGCGAAGGCGCGGCCGACGACGAACCATACGCCGCCCAGAACCGCCAGCCAGCCACCGAACATCGCGGTGCCGCGACTGCGCGACGTGACCAGTAACAGACCGCCCAGCACAGTGATTACTCCGGGGAACACCTCGAGCCAGCCCCGTGCCGCCGTCCAGACCGTGTTGGGCGTGTAGGCGAAGTGGAAGTAGGGCCCGACGAACGGAATCAGTGCGCCCCATAAACCAAGGAGCAGCAGCAGCAATCCGGTCACCGCGCCGCGGCTGCGTGGTATACGCACGCTGCGCGAATTCATTCGCGAATTATTCATTCCAACGTCTCCTTGAACAGTGGACGAACGTGCAAGTCGAGTACCCACACCGGTTCCGATGAAACCGGCGCGGTCCCCCGCGAGCTGCACTTTTACGACACGAGCTCGATGACGATCAGGATGACCGCGATCAGCGGAAACAGGCCCTGGGTCAGCGCGGCCCGGGCTTTGTCCGGCGCCGACGCCAGCAGCACGACCGCGGCGCAAGCCATGGATCCGACGCCGGTCATTACGAGTGTGACTCCAACCGCATGGTGCCCTACGACGACGGCAATTATTCCGGCGCCGGCGACGATTGCCAGGAATAGGTTGTAGAACCCTTGATTGAACGCGAGCAGCTTGGTGGTCTCGGCTTCTTCGACGGTGGTGCCGAAGGTCGCACGGGTGCGCGGCGTGGTCCAGGTCAGCGACTCCATCGTGAAGATGTAGACATGCAACAGGGCCGCCAGAGCAGCGAATACCAGAGCGGCAGTGATCATCGCGTCTCCCTTAGTCGAAAAGCCCTGGTTGTCCCAGACCGGTGGCGGGCGGGGTCATGCCCAGGTGAGTCCAGGCCTGCGGGGTGGCCACCCGGCCGCGCGGCGTGCGCGCAACCATCCCGGCGCGCACCAAAAACGGCTCACACACCTCTTCGACGGTGGCGGCCTCCTCCCCGACCGCCACGGCCAGCGTCGACACGCCGACCGGGCCGCCCCCGAAGCTGCGGGTCAGCGCCGACAGCACCGCCCGGTCCAAGCGATCCAGGCCCAGCTCGTCGACGTCGTACACCTCCAGCGCGGCTTTGGCGACGTCTCGGGTGATGATGCCGTCGGCCCGGACCTCGGCGTAGTCGCGGACCCGTCGCAGCAGCCGGTTGGCGATGCGCGGCGTCCCGCGGGATCGGCGGGCGATCTCAGCGCCGGCGTCGCCGCCCAGTTCGATACCGAGAATTCCGGCGGAACGGGCCAACACCCGCTCCAGCTCGGCCGGTTCGTAGAAATCCATGTGTGCGGTAAAGCCGAACCGGTCGCGCAGCGGACCGGTCAGCGCACCGGAGCGGGTGGTCGCGCCGACCAGCGTGAACGGGGCGACCTCCAGCGGAATCGACGTCGCCCCAGGGCCTTTCCCGACGATAACGTCGACGCGGAAGTCCTCCATCGCCAGATAGAGCATCTCTTCGGCGGGCCGGGCGATCCGGTGGATCTCGTCGATGAACAGCACGTCGTGTTCGACGAGGTTGGACAGCATCGCAGCCAGATCACCCGCGCGTTCGAGCGCCGGGCCCGATGTCAGCCGCAGTGCGGAACCGAGTTCGGCGGCGATGATCATCGCCAGCGACGTCTTGCCCAGCCCGGGCGGACCGGACAGCAGAATGTGATCCGGTGTGCCGCCGCGGTTTTTAGCGCCCTCGATGACCAGCTGCAGCTGTTCGCGCACCCGCGGCTGGCCGATGAATTCGCGCAGCGAGCGGGGCCGCAGCCCGGCGTCGATGTCGCCCTCGCCGACGGTCAACGCCGCCGACACCTCCCGGTCTTCGGGCTCGTCGTCGAACCGAGTCACTTCTTGCCCAACAGTGACAGCGCCGCCCGCAGCGCGCTCGACGTGCTGGCCAACGGTTCGTTGGCCAGCACCTTGTCGGTGGTCTCCTCGGCTTGCTTGGCCGCAAAACCAAGTCCGACAAGGGCTTCCACCACCGGTCCGCGGACGGCATGGCCATTGAGCTGCACTCCGGGTGTCGCTCCCATCTTGTCGCGCAGCTCCAGCACCATTCGCTCGGCGCCGCGTCTGCCGATGCCCGGCACCCGGGTCAGCGCGGTGACGTCGCCGTCGGCCAGGGCTTGGCGCAGGGCCGCCGCGTCGTGCACCGCCAGCGTGGCCAGCGCGATCTTCGGACCCACCCCGGAGACCCCCAGCAACGTCGAGAACAGGTCGCGGGTCTGGCCGTCGGGAAAGCCATACAGCGTCATCGAATCCTCGCGCACGATCATCGCCGTGATGAGCCGGGCCTCGCCGCCCCGCCGCAGCGTCGCCAGGGTCGACGGCGTCGCCATCACCTTGTAGCCCACCCCGGCGGCTTCGATCACCGCGTGATCCAGCGCCACGTCGACCACTTCACCACGCACCGATGCGATCATGTCGCCGCCTTCACTTTCGCCTCGAATCGTCTACGCTGCTCGGCCGCTTTGGCTTCAGCGGCGGCCATCCGGGCGATCATCGGCGCGCGCCAGCAGTGACAGATCGCCAGCGCCAACGCGTCGGCCGCATCGGCCGGTGTCGGCTTAGCTTGCAGCGCAAGGATTTTCGTCACCATCGCGGTAACCTGCGCCTTACCGGCGCCACCGTTGCCGGTCACCGCCGCCTTGACCTCACTCGGGGTATGGAAATGCACGCCGATATCCCGTTTGGCGGCCGCAAGCGCGATCACCCCGCCGGCCTGCGCCGTGCCCATCACGGTCGAGACGTTCTGCTGGGAGAACACCCGCTCGATGGCGACGACGTCGGGCTGATGGGTGTCCAGCCAATGCTCGACGGCATCGCTGATTGTGAGCAGCCTTTTGGCCAGCGGTTCGTCGGCCGGCGTGCGCACCACGTCAACGTCGAGCGCGATGATCTGACGGCCGCCTGCGTTTTCCACGACTGAGAGCCCGCAACGGGTCAGGCCGGGGTCGACGCCCATCACGCGCACTGCCACGCTCCCTCGAAGCCGAACTCTTGTTCGATATCTTACTGGGCGATACCGACACCAGCCGGCAGGGACACGCGCTGACGAACCGACAGCGCCGGCCGGGGACGAACGATCCCTTCGGCAAGCTCGTCGCTCGGTCGCCGCGCGGAGAAAGCACCTACGGTCGATAGATCCGGCGACATGACACCCCGATCGATGCTGCGGCGCTATCATCGCCGGATGCCTGAAACCTCCTCCACCGGGTCTGCGCCCAAACATGGTCTTGAGAGTGAATCCGAAACAGATTCCGAGAAGGAACTCGAGACGAGCACCGACAGTGAGTCCGAGCTCACTGCCGAGGAGAGTCCTGAGAAGCCGGTGGCAACCACACGCCACTCAAGATTTTCCCGCTGGATCCCGGTGGCCGCTCTGCTGATCGCAGTGCTCGCCGCAGCCGGTGCCGGCTGGGCGTGGTACCACCCACACAACAGTTCGCCCAAGTACACCGAGCAGGAAACCGCCCACGCGAAGAAGAATCTCTGCGGCGCGTACGCGACCGTCCAGCGCGCCGTGGTGGTGAACACCCACATGGCGGCGCCAAATCCGAACGACCCCACCGGCAAACTTGCGGTGGAGGCCAACGCCCGCCTGGCGCTGGTCGGCGGCGGCGCCTACCTGCGAGGCCGGGTTGCCGCGGAGCCTGCCGCGCCGGCCGACTTGACCAAAGTTCTCACGGCGACGGGCAACGAAATCGAACAGCTGGGCATGAACTACACCGCGGGCGTGTCCGGTGAGGCTCAGGAAGGCTTGAAGCAAGATCTCGATTCGAAGGTCGGCCGAATAAAAGAGCTCTGCACATAACCAACCGCGGGGTCAGCTAACGAAAGGCTCGGCATGGGCATCGCGCTGATCGTGCTGGGCTGCGCGCTCCTGGCCGCGGCCATTGTGGTCTTCGTGGTGGCAATGCGGCGGCCGAGGAAACCAGGCCCGCGTGTGGACCCGTTCAACCTCGGTGACATGGCCCAATATGGCCCGCGCTCGCTGGGCCCCGGGGCGATCGTCGGCTACGGCGGCGTCGACTACGTGCTGCGCGGCTCGGTCACCTACCGCGAGGGCCCCTTCGTGTGGTGGGAACACCTGCTCGAGGGCGGCGACCAGCCGATGTGGTTCAGCGTCGAGGAGGACGACGGACGGCTCGAGTTGGCCATGTGGGTAAAGGCCCGCCAGGATCTCGGACTGCAGCCCGGCGGTGAGCATGTGGTCGACGGCGTGACGTACCGGGAGTCTGAGCGCGGTCACGCCTCCTACACCACCGAGGGAACGACGGGCTTGCCGGCCGGTGGCGACATGGATTTCGTCGACTACGCCAGCGCCGACGGGACCGCCCTGCTCTCCTTCGAGCGCTGGGCGCCGGACATGCCGTGGGAAATGTCGACCGGCAAGACCGTGCTGACCGGCGAGCTCACCATTTACCCTGCACCGCCGGCCACCGCGTAGCACGCCCGTGGCACCGATGAGCCGCAACCGACTGCTGCTGGTGGCGGCTGGACTGGCCGTCAGCGCAGCCGCCAGTCTCTTCTCCGGAATCTCGTTGCTGCACAAAGATATCCGGTCTTATATCGCGGCTCACTATCAGGAGTACTCGCACGACGCCGACGGAAAGCGCTACCTGTGCAGCGGATCACCGACGCAAGTGGCCGCGACGCTGGCCGGCTATCAGAAGCCGGCGGCACAGGCCACCAGCGGCGGCATCGAGTACCAGCGTTACGACGACGCCATCGTGTCGGTCGGACCCGACGGCGAACATCCCTGCAGCATCCGCGTCGAGGACTTGAGCGCCGGTTACAGCCACGGCGCATTCTTGTTCCTCGGCCCCGGCTTCTATCCCGGATCACCGTCGGGCGGCACAGGTGGTAGCTCCGGCGGACCCGGAGGCACGAAATGACACACACCTGAAGGAGACAGCCATGTACCTAGCCCTCGAGTTGGGCACCGTCGACCTCAATCCGGTCATAAAAGGCGTCGTCGCCACCATCGCGTACTTCGCAGTGGGCATGGCCGTGCTGGCCGCCGGCTTCCTGATGGTCGACCTGCTGACCCCGGGGAAGCTACGGCAGCTGGTGTTCGTCGATCGCCGGCCCAATGCCGTGGTCTTGGCTTGCGCGATGTACATCGCGCTCGCCACCGTCATCATCAGCGCCATCGCCAACAGCTACAGTCAGCTCGGCCAGGGACTCGTCGGCGTCGCGGTCTATGGACTGCTCGGCGTCGTCCTGCAGGGAATCGCGCTGCTGACACTGCGTTTCGTGATACCGGGCGACTTCGGCGAGCACGTCGACGAGCCGCAGCTGCACCCCGCCGCGTTCGCCACGGCGGCCATGCTGCTCGCGGTGGGAGGGGTGACCGCCGCCGCCCTGTCATGACGTCCACCGATACGCCGGCACCGGTTCACTCCCCGATCCGCTGGCGGGCGCTGCTGCTCGCCGCCGTGGCGGCCTGCGCCGCCTGCGGCATCATCTATGAGCTTGCGCTGCTGACCCTTTCGACGAGCCTGAACGGCGGCGGGATCGTTGCCACGTCGTTGATCGTCGCCGGCTACATCGCCGCGCTGGGTGCGGGAGCTTTACTGGTCAAGCCGCTGCTGGCGCGGGCCGCCGTCACTTTCATTGCTGTCGAGGTGCTGCTGGGCGTTGTCGGTGGTCTGTCGGCCGCCACGCTGTATGTGGCGTTCGCGTTCGTCGGCGGATCACTGTGGGTGCTGGCGCTCAGCACCGCGGTGATCGGCGGTCTGGTCGGCGCCGAGGTGCCGCTGTTGATGACGCTGCTGCAATATGGCCGCACCGCCGGGGCCACCGACTCGGGGCGAATCCTGGCCAACCTCAACGCCGCCGACTACCTCGGCGCGCTGGTCGGCGGCCTGGTGTGGCCGTTTCTGCTGCTGCCGCACCTGGGCATGATCCGCGGCGCAGCGGCCACCGGCATCGTCAACCTGGTGGCGGCCGGCGTCGTGTCACTGACCGTATTGCGCCGGGTTGTCGGCGGTCGGCAGCTGGCCACGGCGCTCGGCGCACTGGCCGCGGCGCTGGTCTTGCTGGTCACGTTGCTGGTGCGGGCTCAGGACATCGAAGTGACCAGCCGGCAGCGGCTCTACGCCGACCCGATCATCGCCTACCGGCACTCGGCCTACCAGGAGATCGTGGTGACCCGTCGCGGCAGCGACTTACGGCTCTACCTCGACGGCGGCTTGCAGTTCTCCTCGCGCGACGAATACCGCTACACCGAGAGCCTGGTGTATCCGGCGTTGGGTGAAGGCGCAACCTCGGTGCTCGTGCTGGGCGGCGGCGACGGACTGGCGGCCCGGGAACTTTTGCACGAGCCCACAATTCGCACGATCGAGCAAGTCGAGCTCGACCCGGCGGTCATCGAGCTGGCCCGCACCACCATGCGCGACGCCAACGGCGGTGCGCTGAGCAACCCGCAGGTACAGGTCGTTATCGACGACGCGATGACCTGGTTGCGCCGCCCGCAACGGCTTTTCGGCGCGGTCATCGTCGACCTGCCCGACCCCGACACCCCAGTGCTCGGGCGGCTCTACTCCACCGAGTTCTACGCGCTCGCCGCGCGCGTGCTGGCACCGGGCGGGCTGATGGTCGTGCAGGCCGGCAGCCCGTATTCCGCCCCGGAGGCGTTCTGGCGGATCGTGTCGACGGTCAGGGCCGCGGGCTACGCGGTCACCCCCTACCACGTGTATGTACCCACATTCGGCGACTGGGGATTCGTGTTGGCCCGCCGCGGCGACAGCCCGCCGAAGCCCACCGTGCCGCCCAATGCGCCGCCGTTGCGCTTCCTCGACCAGCGGGTGCTCGACGCGGCCACCGTCTTCGCCGGGGACATGCAGCCCCGCAACCTCGAGCCTTCCACACTGGAGCATCCGCGGGTCGTCGACGACATGCGCCACGGCTGGCGATGACAGCAATGAATGGTAGTTTTCATGCCATGCGAACTACCATCGATGCCGCGGGGCGTGTCGTGATCCCCAAACGGATTCGCGACCGCCTTGGCCTATGCGGCAACGAGCAGCTCGAAATCACTGAACGCGACGGGCGCATTGAGATTGAAGCGGCTCCGACTGATGTCGAACTTGTGCGGGAAGGTTCAGTTCTCGTCGCGCAACCGCAACAGCCGCTGCCCCCGTTGACCGACGCCATCGTTCGCGACACGCTCGACCGCGTGCGGCGGTGATAACGCCAGACACCAGCGTCCTCATCGCCGGCTTCGCGACATGGCACGAAGGACACCAACTCGCCATACGCGCGCTCAACCGTGGCGTCCATCTGATCGCTCACACCACGGTGGAAACCCATTCGGTCCTGACGCGTCTGCCACCGCCGCATCGGGTGGCTCCGGCCGCCGTTCGGGCTTACCTGCTAAATGTCACTGCAGGCGACTACCTGACACTGAATGCGCTTGCCTACCGCAGTTTGATCGACGACCTGGCCGAACATGCCATTACCGGTGGCGCCAGCTACGACGCGCTAGTCGCACTTACGGCCAAAGCCGCCGGAGCAACGCTGTTGACTCGCGATCTGCGAGCAGTGACGACCTACGAGCGGTTGAACGTGGCGTTTGAGCTGACCACGTAGCCCGAGCGGCTCAATCCTCCAAGGCCGCCAGCACTTCTTCGGACACATCGACATTGGTCCATACGTTTTGCACGTCGTCGCTGTCTTCCAACGCGTCGACGAGCTTGAACAGCTTGCGTGCGCCGTCAACGTCGACCGGCACATTGACCGACGGCTGAAAACCGGCTTCCGCGGAGTCGTAGTCGATACCGGCGTCTTGCAACGCGGTGCGCACCGCCACCAGATCGCCCGGCTCGCTGATCACCTCGAAGCTGTCACCCAGGTCGGTGACGTCTTCCGCGCCGGCCTCCAGGACGGCAGTCAGCACGTCGTCCTCGGTCAGACCGTTCTTTTCCAGGCTGACCACACCCTTGCGGGAGAACAGGTAGGCCACCGAGCCCGGGTCGGCCATGTTGCCGCCGTTGCGGGTCATCGCGACGCGGACCTCGCTGGCGGCACGGTTGCGGTTGTCGGTCAGACACTCGATCAACACCGCGATCCCGTTGGGCCCGTACCCCTCGTAGGTGATGGTCTGCCAATCGGCGCCGCCGGCCTCTTCGCCCGCGCCTCGCTTGCGAGCCCGCTCGATGTTGTCGTTGGGCACCGAGCTCTTCTTCGCCTTTTGGATGGCGTCGTACAGCGTCGGATTTCCCGCCGGATCGCCGCCACCGACCCGGGCGGCGACTTCGATGTTTTTGATCAGCCGGGCGAAGTTTTTGCCGCGGCGCGCGTCGACGATGGCCTTCTTGTGCTTAGTGGTGGCCCACTTGGAATGGCCGCTCATCGGTTAATACCTCTTCTATCGCTCCTGAGTTCGCCTGACGAGTCTACGTGGCATCCCGTGGCGCGCCGTAACTTGCGAAGGCGGGCGCGGTCAGCACGGGTTGACCCACCCTCATTAGGTCGAACACCGCCGCGCGTCGAGCAAAGACTCGGTGACTGGTCTGACTAATTCCGGGCACTGTTCGACGTGGCATTGATTCCCGGACAATCAGCCAAACGGGCTGACAGGCCACCGGACCCAATAAGGTCTAGCGGACGAGAACCCATAACAGCGCGCCCAGAGCCGCTATGCGGTCATTTCAGCTAATTCAGATCTCAGCCGGCCTTCGTCAATTGAACTGGGAAACTTAGAACACCACACTCGAAATTACCAGCAAGGGTGATGTTATCAATAGTTGTTGAACAGTTGTTGGCACTGGACCCGCTCCAAGTATTACCTTGCAAGTGCAGTTCAGTGATCGAAGCCCCGCTCTTATCTACCTGAGTACAGTCGGAACCGCATGGGGTGAACACCCAAGTCTGAGTTTTCGGGGGTGAATCATGTCCTATGGTAGCCGTGTAGGTACCGCTGAGTGGCTCTGCCGATGCCCGGCCGGCCAACCCGACCGCCACGCCAGCGAATAAGGCGGCGACCGCCAGTCCACGAGTAAAAGTTATCACTTCTGCCCCCTTCGTTTTGACACTCCGCGCTTTTGCGATATATGCAATTATCGCAGGTGACACTTGGCCATAGACGGTAATAGTCAATCTACTGTTTTGAACGGCACATTTGATGGTTGGGAGGTACACAGCGTCGTTGATTACCGAGGGCGGACCCGTGCGCTGCCCTAGGAAGGCTTGATCCACCGCCACTGGGTCGACCACCACGGAAGCGCGTCCGGCAACAAGTCGCTGACCGCGCCGACCACCCCAGGCCACTGCTCGGCTTGGTAATCGTCGCCGGACAACCAACCGCGCGGCTGGATCTTCGGCCGCCACGCGTCGATATCGGCGGCGACGCTCTCATAGTCATGGCGGGCGTCGATATGCACCCAGGCCAGCGAGTCGTCAGCGAACAGTTCTGCGGCGGCGATCGAGTCGCTGATCAGCAGCGCAATCGTGTCGGCCAAGCCGCAACTGAGGACGTTGCGGTGCAAGATCCCCGCGAACGTGCCGCCGCCATGCGCAACGGCGGAGCCGTGCGCGTCGGTGTCGCGGCGGCCTTCTGGTCCGCTGCCCCGACCGGTGTCGACGCCGACGATCGTGGTTCGCCGATGTGAACTGCGCACCACCTCCCCCAACGAGCAGATGCTGCGCCCGAGATAGCAGCCCACTTCGACGAACCGACTCCCGTCGGGGAAGTGGGCGACGGCTTCCTCTTGGTGGCGGCGCCACTGAAACCAGCCGGGGATATCGCGCCAGCTGTGAACGGCCTTATCGAACTTGCTGGTCGATGTCACGACTCGCCCTTGACGATGTCGACGAACAGCCGATGGATACGGCGATCACCGGTCACCTCGGGATGAAAGGCCGTCGCCAGCACCGGGCCCTGCCGCACCGCGACGCCATGACCCGCGGCGCGGGCCAGCACCTGCACGTCGGCACCGGCCCGCTCCACCCACGGCGCGCGGATGAACACCGCGTGCACCGGCCCGTCGAGACCCGCGAACGCCACATCGCCTTCGAATGAGTCGACTTGGCGTCCAAAAGCGTTGCGGCGCACGGTCATGTCGATACCGCCCAGCGGCACCGCCTCCCGGCCGCCCGTGCCGGCGTCGAGGATCTCGCTGGCCAGCAGGATCATGCCGGCACAGGCTCCGTACGCGGGCATGCCGTCGGCCAGCCGCGCCCGCAGCGGCTCCAGTAGGTCGAGCTCACGCAACAGGTGGCTCATCGCGGTGGACTCACCACCGGGGATGACCAGCCCGTCGACCGCGTCGAGCTCGCTGCGCCGGCGCACCGGCATCGGCGAAGCCCCGGTCTCCGCCAGCGCCGCCAGATGTTCTCTGCTGTCGCCCTGCAACGCCAAGACGCCGACGCGCGGTGCGCTCACCGGCCCGAAGCGTGACGCTTGTAGCGGGTCAAACCCTCCTGCATCACCGACGCGACCAGCTGCCCGGACTGGGTGAAGATCTTGCCCTGCGTCAACGCCCGCCCGCCGCAAGCCGACGGCGAGGATTGGTCGTAGAGCAGCCATTCGTCGGCCCGGAACGGGCGCATGAACCACATCGCATGGTCCAGCGAGGCGATCTGCAGGTGATCCCGCTCCTCCAGGTGGGTGACCTGAGCTGATCCCAACAGCGTCAAGTCGCTCATGTAGGCCAGCGCGCAGATGTGCAGCACCGGGTCCTCGGGTAGCGGATCGCGATGGCGAAACCACACCTGCTGTTGCGAAGCCTTGCCGGGCAACCGTTCCAGCTTCTCCTGCGGAACAATACGCACGTCCCATTCCTCGAACTGGCGGAATCCGGCGTCATCGAACACTTTCACCGACCTCAAGCCGGGGAGGTCATCGGGTGGCGGCGCCGACGGCATGGCATCCTGATGCTCGATGCCGCTCTGGTGGGTCTGAAATGACGCCGACATCGAGAAAATCGTCTCGCCGTGCTGAATCGCGTTGACTCGCCGGGTGCGAAACGAACCCCCATCGCGGAGACTTTCGACGAGAAAGATGGTGGGCGCGTTGGCATCTCCGGGCCGCAGAAAATACCCGTGCAGCGAATGCACCAGATACTCCGGCCCGACGGTGCGCACCGCCGACACCAGCGACTGGCCGGCCACATGACCGCCGAAGGTGCGCTGCAGAAACCCAGATCCCGGGCTGAAAACCCTGCCCCGAAAAATATTGATCTCGAGTTGCTCGAGATCAAGTATTTCCTCGATCGCCAAAGTCTTACCAGCCGCGTTCGGCCAGGCGATGCGTCGCCGCGATCTCCTCGACGTTGATGCCCACCATCGGCTCCCCCAGCCCCCGCGACACCTTCGCCAGCACATCGGGGTCATCGAAGAACGTGGTGGCCTTGACGATCGCCGCGGCCCGTCGCGCCGGATCGCCGGACTTGAAGATGCCCGAACCGACGAAAACCCCCTCCGCACCCAGCTGCATCATCATCGCCGCGTCCGCCGGGGTGGCGATACCGCCGGCGGTGAACAGCGTGACCGGCAGCTTGCCGGCCCGGGCCACCTCGACGACGAGATCGTGCGGTGCTACCAATTCCTTTGCCGCGACGTACAACTCGTCATCGGAAAGGGAACCCAGCCGACGGATCTCGGCGCCGATGGCCCGCATATGGGTGGTCGCGTTGGAGATGTCACCGGTGCCGGCTTCGCCCTTGGAGCGGATCATCGCCGCCCCCTCGCTGAGGCGCCGCAACGCCTCGCCGAGGTTGGTCGCCCCGCACACAAACGGCACAGTGAACTTCCACTTGTCGATGTGGTGGGTGTAGTCGGCCGGCGTGAGCACCTCGGACTCGTCGACGTAATCCACGCCCAGGCTCTGCAGGATCTGCGCTTCGACGAAGTGCCCGATGCGGGCCTTGGCCATCACCGGGATGGTCACAGCGGAGATGATGCCCTCGACCATGTCCGGGTCGCTCATGCGCGACACCCCACCCTGGGCCCGGATGTCGGCGGGCACCCGTTCCAGCGCCATCACCGCGACCGCGCCGGCGCCCTCGGCGATGCGGGCCTGCTCGGGGGTGACGACGTCCATGATGACGCCACCCTTGAGCATTTCGGCCATGCCGCGCTTGACCCGCGCCGTTCCGGTCTGCCCGTTGCCGTTGGCTGAAGCGGCGGTATCCACTGCTGACTCTCCTTTGCCCGTTCCCCGACCAGTCTAGTGGCGCCGCCGCTTCACCCCCCGGGCAGATAGTCAGCGGATGGACTGAAGCTGGCGCTGCGGCGCCGGCGCCGCAGCGGCCATCGTGGCCATCGCATGAGCGTCGGCGAGCAGGTCGGACAGCTGCAACGGGTACACGGTTTCCCCGCCGGCAGCCAGGTCGGCGATGTCGGCGGCGTCACACCACCGGGCGCAGCTGATGTAGCGGCGTTCCAATTCGGTCCGGCCCGCAATCGACGGCTCAAACCGCTTGGTGCGGTAGACGAAGAAGAATTCCTGGCTGTCCAGCATCGAGCCGTTGAACTCGAAGATCGCGTCGCGGCGCCAGATCGGCCCGATCATGTCGGCGGGCTCGACCCGCAAACCGGTCTCCTCGGCCAGCTCCCGCGCGGCGGCGTCAGCCAACCGCTCGCCGGGGCGCACCTGCCCGCCGACGGTGAACCACCACTTCGGCGCCGCGCCGCCGCGCAGGGCCGGATCCGATCCGCACAGCAGCAGCACGGCCCCCGTGTCGTCCAGCAGCACCACCCGCGCCGAAATGCGCTTGCCCGCCGCGTCGTGATCGCCGGATGGCGCGCGATGCGAGCGTTCGGCGATCTCGAAATACTCCGGCAACGGCGCGGTGCCGCCGAGCCGCAGCAGCCGTACCAGCGGACGCTCCCCCAACGCCCTGGTGTCGCGGACCGCGTCGTTGTGGAATCGGCGGGCCAGCAATACCCGCGCTTCAGCATCGGCCAGCTCGGCCACCAGCGTCGACGGCAGCGCCGCAGGATCGATCATCGCCAGCGCGGCCGACAGCTCGTTTTCGCAGGCTTCCCGCGCCGACCGGGGTGCCCGCTCGGCGTCGTCGGCCAGGGCCGCCAGCCGCTTGCCCTCGGGCGCGCCGCCATAGCTGCCGACCGCGACGGCACGCGCCACGACGGCGCGCCGCGCCAACGCACCGTCCAGCGCCTGCCAGGACAAGTCGTAGCGGACGTGCAGCCGGTCCAGCCGGTTGGCGGTCTGGAACATCCAATTGGCGAACACCAACAGCACCACGGCGACGACGGCGAGCGCGACGATCAGCCAGGTCATCAACTGGCCACCTGCACCTTGGCGCCGGACCCGGCAACCGTCTCGTACACCCGCATGATCTGCTCGGCCACCACCGACCAGTCGTACCGACGCACCGCCGCGGCACCGCCCTCGACATAGCGTTCCCGCAGCACGTTGTTTCGCAGCACCTCGACCAGGGCGTCGGCCAGCGCGGCGCTGTCGTCGACGGGCACCAGGGCGCCCGCTTCACCGTCGCGCAGCACCAGCCGGAAGGCATGTAGATCGCTGGCCACCACGGCGGTGCGGGCGGCCATCGCCTCGACCAGCACGATGCCGAAACTCTCGCCGCCGGTGTGCGGCGCGCAGTAGACGTCGGCACTGCGCAGTGCCGACGCCTTGCCCGCATCGTCGACTTGGCCGAGGAAACGCAGGTGGCTGGCCCGATCGCCGGCCGCTGAC
Source organism: uncultured Actinomycetota bacterium (assembly GCA_963795995.1). Classification (GTDB taxonomy): domain Bacteria; phylum Actinomycetota; class Actinomycetes; order Mycobacteriales; family Mycobacteriaceae; genus Mycobacterium. Next base: position 937,090 of record CAWCJY010000010.1, on the reverse strand, counting down.
CGCAATTTGTCCTCGTCACCACGACCGACGACCAGCAACTCGACGTCGGGAAAATGCTGCACCAGCTTGGGCAGCGCGTCGAGCAGCACGGACATGCCCTTGCGCGGCTCGTCGTAGCGGCCCAGAAACAGCACCGTCTTGCCCGGGCGCGGATACCCCGCCAGCAGCGGCGCCGCGGCGATGGAGGCCACATCCACGCCGTTGGGTATCTCCACCGCGTCCGAACCCAGCGCCTCCATCTGCCAGCGCCGGGCCAGGTCGCTGACCGCGATGCGGCCCACGATCTTCTCGAGCGAGGGCCGCAGAAATCCTTGCACGACCTTCAAGGTCAGCGATTTGGTGGTCGACGCGTGGAAGGTCGCCACGATCGGGCCCTCGGCCACCCGCAGCGCCCACAGCGACAGGCTGGGCGCGTTCGGCTCATGCACGTGCAGCACGTCGAAATCGCCGTCGGCCAGCCACCGCCGGGCCCGGCCTTGCACCGCCGGGCTTAACTGCAGCCGCGCCACCGACCCGTTGTAGGGAATCGGGACGGCCCTGCCGGTGGAGACCACATACTCGGGCAGGCTGACATGCGGCGACGACGGCGCCAGCACGCTGACGCTGTGCCCCCCGGTGCGCATCACCTTCGCCAGCTGCAGCACGTGCGACTGCACCCCGCCCGGGACGTCGAACGAGTACGGACAGACCATGCCGATGCGCATCAGGGCGCCTCCAAGCGGGCGCGCCGCGCATCGGACAGGTCAGCCAGCCATTGCGGCTGCAGCATGTGCCAATCGGCCGGATGGGCGGCGATATTGCCCGCGAACCTATCGGCCAACGCCTGGGTGATGGCGCCGACGTCGCCGCTGCTGGTGTCCAGCACCGGTTCGAACCGGATCACGCACCCGTCGTCCTGGTACCACAGGTGCACCGGCAACAGCGCCGCGCCGGTTTCGATCGCCAGCTTCGCCGGTCCGGCCGGCATCCGGGAGGCTTCGCCGAAGAAATCGACCGGAACCCCGGTGCGGGTAAGGTCACGGTCGGACATCAGGCAGACCATCCCGTTGTCGCGCAGTCGTTCGCAGAGCAGCTCGAACGGCGGGCGCTCCCCGCCGGACAGCGGGATCACCTCGAAGCCAAGGCTTTCGCGGTAGGCGATGAAACGCCGGTACAGCGATTCGGGTTTGAGCCGCTCGGCGACGGTGGTGAAGGTGCCCCGGGTCTGCACCATCCACACCCCGGCCATATCCCAGTTGCCGCTGTGCGGCAACGCGCATACCGCGCCCCGGCCAGCGGCCAGCGCCGCGTCCAAATGTTCTGTGCCCTGGACCAATTCGGCGAGTCGCTGCGTCACCGCCCGGTGATCCATCGTCGGCAGGCGAAATGCCTCCCGCCAGTAGCGGGCGTAAGAGGAAAGTGCGGCACGCATCAAGCTGTCCGGCACCTGCGCGGGTGCCACCCCGGTGACCCGGGCTAAGTTCTTGCGCAGCTGGTCGGGTCCGCCGTTACGGGCGGCGTACCGCGCGCCGGCGTCGAATGCGCTGCGCGCGGCCACGGCCGGCATCCCTCGCACGACCATCCAGCCCGCGGCGAAGCCCCAGTCAGTCATCCTGCTGCCCAGCTTAAGGCCTTTGATACCCGGTGCTTTCCGGCCCGACGGGGTGGAGATCACGGCTCGCTCGTCTCGCCGCCGGATGCGCCGATGGGCTCGGCTGCGCCGGGTGAATGCCGCACAGTGTGCAGCCGCTGCACGCAGGTGATGACGCTCGCCGCCGCCAGCACCCACATCGCAACCGGCAACGCCAGCGGCAGCGAGTGCACCGGCCAGTCCGAAATACCGGCGCCGGTCAGCACGATGATCAACCGTTCCGGCCGTTCGATGAAGCCCTTGTCGCCGCGCAGCCCGCTGGCTTCCGCGCGGGCCTTGATGTAGGAGATCACCTGTGACGTCACCAGGCAGATCAACGTCGCCGCCACCAGCGGCGGGTCGTGCCGACCGTACGCCACCCACCACAGCAAGCCGGAAAACACCGCGCCGTCGCTGATCCGGTCGCAGGTGGCGTCCAGCACCGCGCCGAAGCTGCTGCCGCCACCGCTTTCCCGCGCCATCGCGCCGTCGACCGTATCGAACATGACGAAGAACCAGATCACCACCGCGCCGGCGAACAGGTGGCCGGTCGGAAACAGCGTCAACGCGGCCAGCACGGCCGCTGCGGTGGCGATGATCGTGACACCGTCAGCGGTGAAGCCGGCGCGCAGCAGCGTACGGGCCACCGGTGCGGTCACGCGGGCCACACCTTCGCGGGACAACAACTTGCTCATGGCTGCTTGCTCCAGCCGGTGGCCAACAGCTGCCGAGTCTCGCGCAGCAACTGCGGCAGGACCTTGGAGTCGCCGATAATCGTGATGAAATTGGCGTCGCCGCCCCACCGTGGCACCACATGCACATGTAGATGCTCAGCCAGCGATCCGCCCGCTGATGTCCCCAGGTTCAGCCCGACGTTGAAACCGTGCGGGCGCGACACGTCCTTGACGACCCGGATCGCCTTCTGCACAAACGCCATCAGTTCGGCGCTCTCCGGGTCGGTCAGATCCTCCAGCTCGGACACCCGCCGATAGGGCACCACCATCAGGTGTCCCGGGTTGTAGGGATAGAGGTTCAGCACCGCGTAGACGAGGTCGCCGCGGGCCACCACCAGGCCGTCCTCGTCGGAGAGCTGCGGGATGTCGGTGAACGGCTGCGCGGGCCCCGAGTCGTCGCGCCGCAGCGGCGCCTCGGCCAGATAACTCATTCGGTAGGGCGTCCACAACCGCTGCAGGTGATCGCCCTGACCGACGCCCCGGTCAATGATCGGTTCGGCCTGCTCGTCCCTAGCCACCGCTGCTCACCTTCACCAGTCCAGCGCTGGGAACGGCATTTTCGCGGTCGGCGATCCAGTCCACGATGGCGGTCACCGCGTCGTCTCGGGCGACGCCGTTGATCTGGCTGCGATCACCGAAGCGGAAACTGACCGCGCCGGCACTGATGTCGCGCTCTCCCGCCAACAGCAGAAACGGCACCTTCTGGTTGGTGTGCTGCACGATCTTTTTCGCCATCCGGTCGTCGCTGGCGTCCACCTCGACCCGAACCCCGCGGGACTGCAGCTGCGCCGCAACATCTTTCAGATATGCGACATGCTCGTCGGCGACCGGGATGCCGACCACCTGAACCGGCGCCAGCCAAGCTGGGAACGCGCCGGCGTAGTGCTCGGTGAGGATGCCGAAGAACCGTTCGATCGATCCGAACAGCGCCCGGTGAATCATCACCGGCCGCTGGCGGGTGCCATCGCTGGCGGTGTACTCGAGCGCGAAACGCTCCGGAAAATTGAAATCCACCTGGATCGTCGACATCTGCCAGCTGCGGCCCAGCGCGTCGCGGGCCTGTACCGAGATCTTCGGGCCGTAGAACGCCGCACCGCCGGGGTCGGGCACCAGCTCCAGGCCGGACTCCGCCGACACCTCGGCCAGCGCATCGGTGGCTTCGGTCCACATCGCATCGGAGCCGACGAACTTTTCCGGGTCCTTGGTGGACAGCTCCAGGTAGAAGTCCTCCAGCCCGTAGTCGCTCAGCAGTTCCAGCACGAACCGCAGCAGCGACGCCAGTTCATCGTGCAGCTGCTCGCGGGTGCAGAAGATGTGCGAGTCGTCCATGGTGAAGCCGCGTGCCCGCGTCAACCCGTGCACCACGCCGGACTTCTCGTATCGGTACACGGTGCCGAACTCGAAGAGCCGCAACGGAAGTTCGCGATAGGACCGCCCCCGTGACCGGTAGATCAACGTGTGCATCGGACAGTTCATCGGCTTGAGGTAGTAGTCCTGCCCCGGCTTGCGCGCGGCGCCCTGCTCGTCGTACTCGGCGTCGAGGTGCATCGGAGGGAACATGCCGTCGGCATACCAGTCCAAATGCCCGGAGGTTCCGAACAGCTCGGCTTTGGTGATGTGCGGGGTGTTGACGAATTCGTAGCCGGCCTCGATGTGCTTGCGCCGCGAGTACTCCTCCAGCTCGCGGCGCACCACACCACCCTTCGGGTGGAAAACCGCCAAGCCCGAACCGATTTCGTCGGGAAAACTGAACAGGTCCAATTCGGTGCCCAGTTTGCGGTGATCGCGGCGCTGAGCTTCTTCCACCAGCCGCAGATGCTGGGTCAACGCTTCCGGTGACTCCCAGGCGGTGCCGTAGATGCGCTGCAGGCTGGCGTTGCTCTGGTCGCCGCGCCAGTACGCCGCCGAGCTGCGGGTCAGCTTGAAGGCCGGGATGTAGCGGGTGGTGGGAATGTGCGGACCTCGGCAGAGGTCGCCCCAAACGCGTTCCCGGCTGCGGGGATTGAGGTTGTCGTAGGCGGTCAGCTCGTCGCCGCCGACCTCCATGATGTCGGCGTCACCGGATTTGTCGTCTACGAGCTGCAGCTTGTAGGGCTCGTCGGCCAGCTCGGCGCGGGCTTGCTCTTTGGAGTCGTACACCCGGCGCGAAAACAGTTGACCGTCTTTGACGATCCGGCGCATCTGCTTTTCCAGCGCTTCGAGGTCTTCGGGGGTGAATGGCTCGGGCACGTCGAAGTCGTAGTAGAAGCCGTCGGTGATCGGTGGGCCGATCCCGAGTTTGGCCTGCGGGAAAAGGTTTTGCACCGCTTGGGCCAGCACGTGGGCGCAGGAGTGGCGGATCACGCTGCGCCCCTCGTCGGTGTTGGCGGCCACCGGAGCAACTTCGACGTCGTGCTCGGGCGCCCAGCTCAAGTCGCGTAGCTTGCCGTCGCCGTCGCGCACCACCACGATCGCGTCCTGAGCACCCCTACTGGGCAATCCGGCGTGCCGGACCGCGGCGGCCGCGGTCGTCCCGGCAGCAACCCGGATCGGGGCTTGCGGCGATCGCAAGCCCGGTGCAGCCGGGCGCAGCGGGTCGCCGCCGTCGGCTCCGGGGACAGGGTGTGCTGGGACGCTCACAGCGTGCTCTCCGGTGATGTCAAGGGTTGGTGGGCGGTAGCGACCATGCTAACGGGACGGCTACGGCTGTCCGGGCTTGAGCATGACGAACAACGCCTCGGCGTCGGTGAGGACGGTGTCGCCGTCGGTCAGCCGGCCGGAGACGAAGATCTTGCGTCCTTCCACCCGGTCGATTTCGGCGTCGATTCTGAATTTCTTCTCGATCGGTACGACGTGGCGGTAGTTGATATGTAAGTACGCGGTGCGTTGACGGGGGCCGCCGGTGAGCACCGCCGACGTCAAGCCGAGCACGGTGTCGAACAGCATGCCGATCGACCCGCCGTGCACGGCCCCGTTGCGGCCGAGATGGAACCGGGCGAATCGCGCCCACCCGTGGATGCGACCGTCGGGCGTCTTGCGGGCCGACATGGGCACGGTCAGGATGTTGCCGCGCACCGGCAAGTCCATCCGGCGGCCCGACGGCGATGACCACTCGTCGGCGTCGAACGGGGTCAGCAGGCCGGACACCTTCTCCAGCAGGTCGGCGGCCTCGGTGATGACGTCGTTCGGCGCGTCGACGGCTCGGGCATGATTCTGCAGCGCCCGGACGGCGTCGATGAACCTGCCGTAGTCAGGTCCGCCCTTGGTCGTCGGTTCCGGCGGATTGAACCCGCCGCCCGGGTGTCGGACTTCTCCGGTTGCCACCAGGACACCGTATTGCGTTGGGCGGCGGGTGCCGCGCTCAGTCGTGCTTCGAAATCGACGTTAGAGCCGCTTTCTGGCGATTTTTTTGCACTAACGTCGATCTCGGCGGCGAAGCTAAGCCTCCTGCTCGCCGAGGGCCGCCAACTTTTCGACTTCCTCGTCGCTGAGGTCGATCTCGGCGGCGGCGACGTTCTCTTCCAGATGCGCCACACTCGACGTCCCGGGGATCGGCAGCATCACCGGCGAGCGTTTCAGCAGCCAGGCCAGTGCGATCTGCGACGGCGTCGCGTCGTGGTGCTCGGAACCCATCTGCGCCAGCGGACCGTCCGGCACGGCCAGCGGCCCCGCGGCCAGTGGGAACCACGGGATGAAACCGATGCCCTGGCTGGTCGCCTCCTCCAGCAGCGGTTCGGCGGCGCGGTCGGTCAGGTTGTACCTGTTCTGCACCGACACGATCGGGGCGACCAGCTGAGCGGCGGCGAGCTGGTCGACGTTTACCTCCGACAGACCGATGTGGCGGATCTTGCCTTCGGTCTGCAGCTTGTTCAGCTCCAGCACCTGATCCTCCAGCGGAAACTTGTCGTCGATGCGGTGCAGCTGGAACAGGTCGATGGTTTCCACGCCGAGCCGTCGTAGGCTCATTTCGCACTCCTGGCGCAGGTAGCTCGGGTAGCCGAGCGGGGCCCACTCGTCCGGGCCGGTGCGCAGCAGTCCGGCCTTGGTCGCGATCACCAGGCCGTCGTAGGGATGCAGCGCCTCGCGGATGATCTCCTCCGCGACGTAGGGCCCGTACGAGTTGGCGGTGTCGATGAAGTTGACCCCGAGTTCGGTCGCACGCCGCAGCACCCGGATGGCTTCGTCGCGGTCCGGCGGCGGGCCCCAGATACCCTTGCCGGTCAGACGCATGGCGCCGAATCCGAGCCGGTTGACGGTGAGATCGCCGCCGAGGCTGAATGTTCCGGACGCTTGAGCAGTTTGGCTAGTCACCTGGCCGACCGTACGCCTGGCCGCGGGATGCGAAATTGCGGCATGGCAAGCTGGGCCGGTGGACTTGCACACGCTGGCCGCACTGCCGCTGACCTATCCAGAAGTCGGCGCGACCGCCGGACCGCTGCCGCCCGGGTACGACCACCTGGGCTTCTCCAGCCAGATCGGGGCCGGGCGGCAACGTTTCGAGCAGGCCGCCGACGCGATCATGCGCTGGGGCATGCAGCGCGGCGCCGGGCTGCGGGTGCAGGCCACTCACGACGTCGTCAGAGTCGCCGCGGTGGTCGTGGTCAGCCTCGCGTTTCTGCGCGCGCCCTGCCGAGTTATCTACGTCATCGACGAACCGCATCTGTGCGGATTCGCCTACGGCACACTGCCGGGCCACCCGGAAAGCGGCGAGGAGCGGTTCGTGGTGCGGCACGACCCGGTGACCGCGGCGGTGTATACCGAAGTCGTGTCGTTCTCGCGTCCGGCGACCTGGTGGGGCCGGGCCGCCAAACCGGCTTTGCAGCTGGGCCAGCGGATTATCGGCAAACGTTATCTGCGGGCGGTGTGACGCCGCCGGTCATCACCCCCATGCCGAGAGCAGCTGTTCCGCACCGGCACACAGCTGCTCGATCACCTCGCCCACCGGCGCGACGCGGGTAACCATCGCCACCCCCTGCCCGGCGTCGACCGGGGCGATCCGGCGGTCGTCGGCGACAATACCGGCGGTCAGCTCGGCGCGGGCGGCCGGATCGGCGGCGAGTGCGGATTCGCGGCCGGCCCACTGGGTGAGGTAGTCGTTGTCCAGCACCCGGGACGGGAACCGCGCCGGCCAAGGGCGCTGCTGACCGATGTCGAAGACGCGGGTGGTCGTGGTGTCGGTCTCTGCGGCCGCGATCAACGCCCGGCGGGCGCCCGGGCTGGTCAAGGCCTCCTCGCACGCCGACAGGCAGGTTCCCAGCCATGCCCCGCTTGCACCCGCGGCCAGCACGGCGGCCAGGCTTCGGGGCGACGCGATCCCGCCGGCCGCCAGCACCGGGACCGACACGACGTCGAGCACGGCATCCAGCAGCGGCAGCGTCGCGACCGTCGCCTCGCCGTGGCCGCCGCCTTCGGTGCCGCGGGCCACCAGCACGTCGACACCGGCATCCTGCGCCCGCCGGGCTTCGGTGCCGTTGTAAACTTGTGTCGCCGTGGCGATTCCGGCCGCACGCGCTTGCTCGACCCACGACCAGTCTGCGCCGAAGCTCACCGAGAGCAGCACGGGTTGCGCGGCCAGCGCGGTCTGCAGCAAGCCCGGTTCCTGTCGAATCACCCAGTCCACCAAGCCGATTCCGAATTTTGAGTGCACATGCTGCAGCTCCGAGTGCAGCGATGCGACCGACCCGGCGCTGCCCATCCCGACCATGCCCAGACCGCCGGCGGCAGTGACCGCGGCGGCCAGCCGACCGCCCGCCACGCCACCCATCGGCGCGTTGACGATCGGTGCCCGCAGTCCGATCTGCCGCGACCACGGCGTCGACAACACCAGCGGCTGCTACGTCGAGGAAAGGCTCTTGAAGACAGTCAGCAGGACTGCTGAATCCTCGACAGCCTGCAAGGAGTGCCGTTGCGGGGGAATTACTACGTAGTCGCCGGCCTTCCCGTCCCACGCATCCTCACCGGCGGTGAGGTGCACATGCCCCTGCAAGACCTGCAACGACGCTTGCCCGGGACTGTCGTGTTCGGACAGCTCATGCCCGGCGAGCAGGGCGACCACCGTCTGGCGCAGTTCGTGGGTGTGGCCACCGTGGATGGTGTGGGCGGCGCGGCCGCTGTGCGACTGTCGCGCCTCGGCCAACTTCTCGGCGGCCAGGCCGGTCAGCGAGATGGGTTCCATCGAAGCCCTTCGTCTAGTGAGTGCGTCAGCTGGATAGTAGAAGAATCCCGGCCGCAGCCAAGGCGATTGTTTTGACCACCTCCAGGCCGATGTAGGCATAGTGTCCCCGGGACCGTGGGGCGTCAAGGCCGGCCAGCACCTGATCGGAACGGCGGTTCAGCTGTGGCCGTATCACCGTCAGCTGCACGGCAAGGGCGGCCAACGCGGTCGCCGACGCCACGACGATGGCGACTGGTAGCCGGCTGACCACGAGCACCGCCGCTATGACGAGACCGAAGACCAGCTCGACGCTGTTGAGCGCACGAAAGACCAGCCGGCCGATGCCCAGCCCGATCCGCAGCGTGACGTCGGGCGCGCGGAATTTCAGCGGCGCTTCCAGAAACGAGATAGCCACCACCATGCCGAGCCAGACGAATACCACGGCGATGGCAACCGCCGCGCCGGAGCTGCCCGTCATCGGTGCTGAAGTTTCCTAAGCTTCATCAAGACCTCCGCGATGCGGCCGGGCTGCTCTGCCGGAGCGAGGTGAGCCGCGTTCGCAACCTCGAGGAACCGCCCCCGCGCGACGTTGGCCGCAACGTAACGGAGCGAATTCGACGGAACCGCAATGTCCTTCGCGCCGGCAATGGCGATGACCGGAGTGGCGATCTCGGGCAGGCGATCGCGGACGTCGAATTGCGCCAATGCCTCACACGTTCGCGCATAGCCCTCGTCATCGACATGGCTCAGCCTTTCCAGCAGCGCGCGGGCGCAGCCGGGGTCGCGCTCGAAGAAGCCCGGCGCGAACCACCGCCGCACCGACAACGCCACGACTTCACCGGTGCCACCACCGCGAACGATTTGCGCGCGCGAGTGCCAGTCCACCGGGTCACCCATTCGCGCCGCAGTGCAGATGAGGCCTGCTGACACCAGTCGCTCGGGGCAGGTGAGCAGAAGTTGCAGCCCCACCGCGCCCCCCACCGACACGCCGGCATAAGTGAACGGCTGCCCGCCGAGCCGATGACTCAGCACATCGCCGACGGCCGCGGCCAGTTCGTCGATCGTGAACGCGCCGCGCGGGCGTGGGCTGCTGCCGTGGCCGGGAAGATCCCAGCCGATGATGTGATAGGCACTGGCCAGACGCTGTGCTGCATCGGCCCATAAGGTCTTGACCGACGTACCTAGTGCCGGGCCCACGACCAGTGGCGGCAGGTCCGGTGAACCACCCAATTGCGAGACCCGGACCGTCGGTGCGCTCAAAAGGATCTTCGCCCCCGTGCACCCTCCATGAGAAGCGAAGGCTACCCGATTGTTACGCCCGTCGGCCCCGAATGCGGCGGACCGATTTACATGATTCTCAGCATGGCCTTTCGGCCCTTGACTCGCAGCTTGTGCACCGTCGAGTCGCGCAGCTGCTCGATGCGGGCGGCCATCTTGTCACCAAGGATCACCAATTCCTCGTCGGTGAGCTGCACCGGTGGTGGCGCGGGAATCATGTCCCGCTCCTCCTCGTCGGCGTGCGCTTCGAGCACGGTGGCGAAGGAATACCATTCGTCGGTGTAACCGGGCGCCGTCGGCGGCGTGCGCAGCAGCACCGACAGCTGGTCGATGACTTGGCGGTGCTCGGCGTGCGCCACCGCGATCAGCGAGCTGGCCGCCGCCATCGCCGGGTAATACAGGTCGTCCTCGATGCGGAAGTGAATATCCAGTTCAACCAGCAAGTCGTCGAGATACTCCTGGCGTTCCGCGGCGGCGGGCTGGGTTTCGCTGATTTTCTTGACCAGCCCTTTGAGGGTCTTGTGGTGGTCCTGCAAGACGGTGTAGGCGTTCACTTGGCAATCCCTCTCGAAGCGGCGGGCGCATGGTGACCCTCACCGCGCAACTCGATCATCCCGTCGTTGATCCGCGTCTGATAGCGCGGCAGCCGAGCCGCCGACGGCCCCCGGATCACCTTTCCGGACTCGACGTCGAATCGTGAACCGTGCCAAGGGCACACGATGTGGCCCCGGTCAACCCAGCCGTCGCTCATGGGGGCGGCCAGGTGCGGGCACAACTCGCCGAAGGCGGCAACCTGCCCCTCGCCGGTTCGGCACAGCACCGCGCCGAGGCCGTCGACCTCGACACGCTGCGGCTTGCCGTTTCGCAACGACGCCACCGGCAGCACCGGTGTCCAATGCGGCGTACGCAGCCGTTCGCCGGATTGGTCGACGCCGATACCCGACTCGAACACCAACGAACCGCCCAGATAGCTACTGCCGACTGTGATGCCGTAACCGAGCGCGCTGATCGTCATTCCCCGAAGATGCCGGCCGCGGCGGCGATCCCACCACGATCTCATGTAAAGGCCCGTCGCCAGCACGTTCAGCAGGCCGTGCACCAGCCCGATGCGCCGATCCTCCTCGTGAGTGTGCTGCCAGTCGGTCACACCGGTGACAGCCGAGCCCAGGTTCGCCAAGATCCCCAGCGCCAACGCCCGGGAAGCGAACCGCGACGCATCGAGGACTTCGGATTGGGGCCGTCCGGGCAGGACGCTGAGCGCGTCCAGCGCTACCGTCGTGCCGATCGCGCCACTGGTCAGCGAGGCCAGCGGCGGATGTACCGGATGCCCGAGCCAGACGCCGTTGAGCGCATTGACGACGCGATCGCGCGCACCGCCCAACGCGTTGTAGGCATAGCTGAGCAAGTGCTCGAACCGGTAACTCGGTCGATCCAGCCATTTCTGCCGGCCGATGGCGGACAACACTCGCGCGCCCCGCTTGCGGAGTCGACTTTCGGGTAACTGCTTCACCACGGCTTCCAGCCTTCCCACCTGCGGTACCCAACCCTGGCCCACCGTAGCGCCGACCGAGGACGCCGACAGTGCGCCGCCCGGCCCAGACAGTGAACTCTCAGAATTTCCCGTGCTTGGTGGAACACGCGAAAGTCACTGAAAGCGGCCATGTTCCAGTGCAACTCAGCTATTCATTCACTGTGCACAGCCGCCCGCGCTCTGGCTAGCAGAAACGCTCTCTGCTAACAGAGTTCGTCGGCAATGGACCTGGCGGCTCTGGCAAGTCCCGCGGAGAGGCGTGCGTACCGCGACTTGGTCAGGCGATGCTGGGGCGCCGCGGCGTTGAGCGATAGCCGCATTCCGGACGCGTAAGTCGGTATCGGCACCGAGATCGCTACAACCCCTTCCTCGCTCTCTTCCCGGTTGACGGCATATCCGCGTTCACGGATCTGCGACAACTCGGCTTCCAGCGCGGCACGGCTGCCGAGCGAGCGCGGCGTAGTTCGTTCCAACTGCTCGTCGGGCAGGAGTTGATGCAGCTCCGCTCGCGGCAGCTGGGCCAGCATGGCTTTGCCCGCCGAAGTGCAATGCGCGGGCAGGGAGCGCCCGAGCCGTGAGCCCACCCGAACAGCGGTTGGCCCCTCGACCGCGGCGATGAACCGCACGGTGGCGCCATCCAACATCGCGACGTCAACCGTCTCGCGCAGGAGTTCGCTGAGCCGGCGCAGCACCGGCGTGGCGATTGCTTGAATGTCGTTGCGGCGCAAGACGGCAAATACCATCCCGGTCAGGGCCGGACCCGGCCGATACGCCTTCGAAGCCGCGTCCTGGCGAACGAATCCTCGGTACGCCAACATCGCCAGCAGCCGGTGCGCGGTGGACGACGCCACACCCAGGTAGCGGGCTGCCTCGCTCAACCGGATTTCGGGCTGGTCGCCCAGCAGCAACAGCAACTTCAGCGCGTTGTCCACCGACTCGATCGGGTACTGCGGCGCAGGCGAATCGATAGCGGACACGGACCCTTTCTCGTGCATAAGGCGGACGCTACCTGCCACGCCGCGCCGCAGGCAGGCCTTCTCAAGCGGGGCAGATCGGATCGGGCATGCTTGACCGCATGTCGGTGGTGTCCTTGCTGCAGGCGATCCCGCCCGCAGCGGTCTACATCGTGGTCGCGTCTGTGGTCGGAGTGGAGAGCCTGGGCGTGCCGCTTCCCGGCGAGGTTGTGCTTGTCACTGCGGCCTTGATGTCGTCGGATCATGGGCTGGCGGTCAATCCGGTTCTGGTCGGCACCGCCGGGGTGGTCGGAGCGGTGGTCGGTGACTCGATCGGTTACGCGATCGGGCGGCGCCTGGGTATGCCGCTCTTCGAGTGGTTAGGGCGGCGCTTCCCAACGCATTTCGGTCCCGGGCATGTCGCGGTCGCTGAGCGGGTGTTCGGCCGCGCGGGGACATGGGCGGTGTTTCTCGGTCGTTTCGTGGCGTTGCTGCGCATCTTCGCCGGACCGCTGGCCGGAGCGCTGAAAATGCGCTACCCGCACTTTCTGGCAGCGAACGTCGCCGGGGCGGTGTGCTGGGCGGGCGGCACTACAGCGCTCGTCTACTACGCCGGGATCGCAGCCGAACGCTGGCTTACCCGCTTCTCGTGGATTGCGCTGGTTGTCGCGATTGTCTGCGCCGGCGTCCTCGCGGTGTTGCTGCGCAAAAGAACTGCGCGCGCGGTCGCCGAGTTCGAGGCCGAGCACGATCGAGAGTCCGGCCGTACCAGCGCTTAGGCACGCGGTGTTGAGGAGTTCTAGCGGTTTTGGCGAGCATGGCAAAGTCGCAGATCAGAGGCCCTTAACATACTCTCAGCCCCAATATATGGACATCCATAGCGGTTCCGTTATTGAATTGTCACCTACTAACGGAACGGTCTGTCTTAAGGACGCAGGACGGGCGTCCATCCTGTCTTCAGATATGTAGGACGGGCATTCATCGCGGCGCCTCGGGCGTCAGTCGATTAGGAGTGCACCATGACCCTCGCCCCCGCAGAACCTTTCCCCAGCAGCCCGAATCACCTGATATTGAGCACGCGGTTGCTCAGAGAGCTGGGCAAGCTTCATAGCAAGCTCAGGGCTACCACGCAGCGCAGCGGCTCGGCGGTGATGGTCTATGCCGGCGGCGAGATCGACGCCTGCAATGAGGACATCTGGCGACACCTGCTGATGGAAGCAGCCGCAGCCGTCACCCCGCCGGAAATTCTTGTTGTCGACCTAAGTGGCTTGGACTTCATGGCTTGCTGTGCTTTCTCGGTGCTGGCCGACGAGATGGAGTTGTGCCAGGGTCGCGGTATCGAACTGCGCCTGGTGAGCTGCCAGCCGGTAGTTGCGCGGATCGTCGAGGCGTGCGGGCTCAGGGCTGTGCTGCCCGTATATCCGACCGTGGATGCTGCGCTGACCGTTGTGGCCGGCGTACCCTGCCTTTAGCCTCGGACCTCGGGCCAAATCGTCAGTTCACTTCTGCCACTCCTGTTTCGGCGTTTCGCGTAGAAATTTCTTGTCGGTGAGCCGCGCTACTATTCGAACATGCTTTCGAGTAGCCGTGCGGGGATTGTCGAGGCGTTCGACGCCCTGAGCGAGGCGGTGTCGCGGCTCGGTGAGTTGTCGTTCGATGTATTAACCACCCCGGAGCGGTTGGCGTTGCTGGAACGCCTGGAACGCGATTGTCGCCGGTTGCCGGTGGCGCGGCACGCGTTGATCACCGGACTACGCCAGCAGGCCACCACCGCCGAGATCGGCGGCAGCCTGGCGCACGTGCTGGCCGACCAGCTGGGCATCACCCGCGCTGACGCAAAACGGCGCGTCGATGAAGCCGACGACCTGGGTCCAAGGCAGGCGCTGACCGGGGAGCCGTTGGCGGCGCGGCTGGCGCCCACTGCCGCCGCCCAGCGCGCCGGGGCGATCGGCGAAGCCCACGTGCGGATCATCCGCAGCTTTCTGCGGGAGCTGCCGTGCTGGATCGACCCCGACACCCGCTCGTGCGCCGAAGCCCAGCTCGTCGAGCTGGGCACCCAGTACCGCCCCGAACAACTGGCCAAGCTGGCCGACAAACTCGCCGATTGCCTCAACCCCGACGGCGACTTCAGCGATGACGACCGCGCCCGCCGCCGCGGGCTCACCCTGGGCACACAACACCGCGACGGCATGTCGACGATCAAGGGCTGTCTCACCCCAGCGGCGCGCGCCGCCCTCGAAGCCGTGCTGGCCAAACTGGCCGCCCCCGGCATGGCCAACCCCTATGACCCCACCCCCGTGCTCGACGGACCACCCAGCCAGGACGCCATCGACCACGACACCCGCACCCCCGCCCAACGCGGCCACGACGGCCTGCACGCCGCCCTGCGCGCCGTCTTAGCCTCCGGAAACCTGGGCCAACACAACGGCCTACCCGCCAGCATCATCGTGTCGACCACTCTGAAAGAACTGGAAACCGCAGCCGGAAAAGGGCTCACTGGTGGCGGCACCTTGCTGCCCATGAGCGACGTCATCGCGCTGGCCCGCCACGCCCACCATTACTTGGCGATCTTCGACCACGGCCGCGCCCTGGGCCTCTACCACACCAAACGCCTGGCCTCACCCGGCCAGCGAATAGTCTTGTACGCCAAAGACCGCGGCTGCAGCCACCCCGGCTGCGACGTGCCCGGCTACCTCTGCGAAGTCCACCACTGCACCGACTACGCCAGCTGCCGCGACACCGACATCAACGACCTCACCTTCGCCTGCGGCACTCACCACCGGCTCATCCAACCCGGCGGCTGGAGCACCCGCAAACGCGCCAACGGCGACACCGACTGGATTCCACCACCACACCTCGATCGCGGCCGACCCCGCACCAACGTCTATCACCACCCCGAAAGATCTCTGCGCGCCGCGAGAAGACGACCCGGAATCAGGGTGACCCACTCACCAGAACGGGAAAATGCACACCGCCCCGAATGTCCTTGACCAGGGTGACCAGAGTCCCTGAGTGAGCTTCAGCATCCGCGGGAAGTCCGACTCCGAAATGCCCAACAGCGACATGATGCGGTACCGCGGGCAGTTGACCGCGACCTCCTGAACGAAACCCGCACTCCCGGGGCCAACGCCATCGTCTTGTCGACGTTGGGCCTACGACGTGGCTCAGGTGTAAGGGTGACGCGCTGTCGCAGAACCCAGCCGCCGTTACCTAATCGTTATATTTTCTTCTGTGTGCAACCTTAGATTGGCTTAGGGTGTGCCTCAGTAGAAGCTGAGCGGCCAGCCGCCGACTCCCCGGCGGATCGAGCCGGACAGGACGGCACGGATCACCACCTCGACAACGAAAGGGGCCGCCTCACAACAACCGCAACTGTGAACCAGCGCCCACCACCATCACCTGTGGGCCGACCATCTGAACCAAATTAACGAAGGGGCGGAAGACCAATGAGCAGAAAATTACGTCGACGCGTGACCATGGCCGCCGGTGCCACCATAGCCGGCGCGGCCATCCCGATTGCCGCAGCGGCCACCGCTTGGGCCGACACCGAAATACACCTACGACGGGATAGTTCTCTACGACGATTTCGACCTCGACGCACCCGTTCGGGTCCAGCGACGTCGGCACTGCCGCAGAATCGGGCGCCAACAATGACTGGGCAGTCGTCTCTGGCCCCGCGTCCGACTACCTTCGTCGCCCGGTGTGCTGGCCAACGACAGTGCCACCACCGACGTGGGTGACGTGGCGTACTACCAGAGCGCGGCTCGCGCCCACCAACCCGTTTTCGGTCAACGGTTAGAAGGGGCCGATATAACAAACGCCACCAACAGCGATGCTCTCGTCTTCGGGGGCGGCAATGCCGTCATAAACCTCCATCGATCCTCGGCGCCAGGACCCGGTCACCACCAGCTCGGCCATCGCCACGAACGGCGGCTTTGCGGATGTCTCAAACGACGGACTCGGCGCCCACCGGCGTCACCGTCAGCGAATGACTATGCGTTCGCGAACGGCCTCGCCACCGGCACCCCCGCCGGTCACGCCCAGCGTTGCAGAAATTTACGACAGCGGTGCCAGCGAGTCCATTGCCAACGGCACGGGCCTCAACTCGCGGCTCAGAACAGTGGCGCGGCGCGTCGAATTGGCCAACAACAGCTTCGCCTACGCCGACAACGCGGGCAGCGGTGCCGACATCATCGGTACTAGCTACGCACCCGCGATCACCAACGACTCGAATTTAGTCGGTGACGGCAGCGTATTCACCGAGAGCATGAGCAACTTGTTCCAGATCGACGGCATCCCGGACACCACCTTCGCCCTGGACTTGTTCGGCCTGGAAGGCGCGCCAGCGTTCACCACCGCCTGGACGGATCTCATGGCACTCTTCTGAGAGTAGCCGGAGCTGCCGGACAGCTCATCTCTGCACCGCTGGGTGGTGCCGCAGCCCGCGGCACCACCCAGCTGCAGGTGTGCATGCCCTTCACTGACGGTGTTCTACCAACCAAGCGCCGGCCGCAACATGGCCGCCACCGGCTGTGCGGTCGGATTAAGTTCGGGCCTGACCGCACCTGCTGCATCGCAGCTTTCGCATCGCAGAATCATTCGTAATCAGCAAAGAGCCGTCCGCAGGTCGGTGAACCCGGCGCGGGTGGGATGCTAGGTGCTCTGTGTGGTTTTCAAGGTCAGGCGACGATTTCCCTGAGACTTCCCTGAGCGCGTTGACGGAGCCCTCGATAGAATTCGCGTACCGCCCGGAATCCGCCCCCTTGACGAGTCGCGCGCATGTCATTGCCGCCATGAAGCGTCCCGGGGTGTGACGTCAAAGGTCAGGCGCCGGCCTTGCCGGCGCTGCGCAGGTCGTCGACCAACGACCGGTAGGCCTCGTCACGCCGATCGCTGCGGTCGCGCAGCACAGCTGACGGGTGCAGGGTGGCGACGACGACGGGCTCGGCCCGCAGCTGAATGCCGACGTCCGCGGGCAGCCGCAACAGTTCACCGCGATGCGCGGACACCCGAAATGAGGCTCCCAGCAACGATTGCGCGGCGGTCGCGCCCAGGCACACGATCACTCGCGGCTGCACCGCCTCGATCTCAGCGAGCAACCACGGCTGGCATGCGACAACCTCGGTACGGCTGGGCTTTTGATGGATCCGCCGCTTACCGTTCTTCCGTGTGAACTTGAAATGCTTGACCGCATTGGTTTGGTACGTCAGCTCCGGGTCGATGTTCGCGTCGTCGAGCGCACGCGCCAGCAGTCGCCCCGCCGGACCCACGAACGGCAGCCCCTCGACGTCTTCGCGGTCTCCCGGTTGCTCACCCACCAGCATGAGGCGAGCATCCGCCGGTCCATGGCCGAAGACGGTTTGTGAGGCGTCCTGATACAACTGGCAGCCCTGACAGCAGCTGGCGGCGGCTTGCAGTGACTCCAAGGCGCGCTCGTCGGGCAGGTAACCCTCTGCGCCGGGTTCCTTCGTTCTGACCATGGCTGTACGACCCGACTCAAGCGTCGTCGGCTGTGAAAAAGCCTGTCAGACAGCGCATGGCGTCGTTCGTCGAGCTAGCCCTTGCCCAGGATGGCGTCGCGGGCCCGGTCCCTCATCGCCGCGAACGGGCCGACGAACATGTTGGCCGTTTTCGACTCGACGCCCGCGTGCGGCCTGGTCGGCGCAATGGATTCGGCGAGCTTGGCGGCCCGGCCCAGCCGCTCGAGCTCTTTTTCACTCAGCTCCTCTGCCAGCTGAGGAAACTCCTCTTTCTCCTCATGCTCGGCGTGGTCGAGCACAGCATCGCGCAGCTTCTTCAACTGATCGGTGAATTCGTCTCCGTCGATGTCGAGTTCCTCGAGTTTGCCGAGGACGGTCTTGGCTTCATGCTCTTCCTTCAGCCGTTTCTCGACTACATCGTCGCCGTCGGCAATCTTGCGCTTGGCCCGCGGGTGCACGACCTCTTCTTCGGCGGTCTCGTGCACCGCAAGCAGTCGACGAAGCTCGATGAACGCCTTCTCCCGCTCTTTGCCGGAGTGCTCGAGCGTCTCGTCGAACAACGATTTGATCTGCTCGTGCTGGCTGGTGAGGAATTCGACTACGTCGGTGGGTGACTTGTCATCGGCCATGGCTTCCTCCTGAATAGTCGTGAGCTGGTGCGCGCCCGTGCTGACCATGACAGCGCGGTTGCTGGCTACCCTACGAGGTCAGCCACCAAACGGCGCGCAAATGCCTGGCCGCCGGCGCCTGCCTTAAAGCAGCGCGACGTCAATCGGCGAACCGCGAACTCACAGCTGACACCTAGCTCAGATCGGTAACCTCCTACCAAGCTGCGGTGGCAAACTTATGAACTGCGAACGTGCGGTTAATTCCCCGCTCACGCCCAGGCAAGCGACCTTGGAGGAGCCGTGGAACTGGTACTCGGGATGTCGATGGCACCGACATCGATCGGCATGGTGCTCGTGGAAGGCGAGAACGCCGACGGGGCCACGGTCGAGGAAGACAACCTGGACGTCATTGCCACCGATGACGCACCGACCGTGAGCGCGGCCGACCAGGTGATCGCCGCGATACTGGGCACCCGGGAAGGTGCGATTGACGCCGGCTCCACGGTCAAGTGCACCGGAGTCACCTGGACCGATCAGGTCGAGGCCGCCGCCCTCCGTGATGCGCTGGCCACCCGGAAAATTGAGAATGTCGTGCTGGTTTCGGCGTTTCTGGCCGCGGCCGCACTTGCCCAATCCGTCGGCAACGCACTCGGTTACGAGCACACCGCGATGCTGTTCGTCGAACCCGACACCGCGACATTGGCGGTGGTCGACTGCGCCGACGGCTCGGTTACCGACGTACATCGGCAAACCCTGAGCCACGACGGCGTGGTCACCGAGCTGGTCGACATGCTCGCCGGACTGCCGACGCTGCTGTCGCGACCCGATGGTGTCTTCGTCGTCGGGTGCGGTGTCGACGTGGCGCCGGTCAAGCCGCAGCTGGAAGCGGCCACCATGCTGGCGGTGAGCGTTCCCGAGGAGCCGGAGATGGCGCTGGCGCGGGGTGCGGCGCTGGCGTCGGCGAACGCGCCGCTGTTCGCCTCGTCGACCGCAGCGCTGGCCTACGCGCAGGATCCCGGCACCGGGGCGGTGGACCCGTTCGCGGTCTCCCCCGGCTATCTGGCGGTCCCGGACGGGGTCGACGGTGCGGCACCGGGGGGAGAGGCGTTCGCCTACAGCGCCGTCGCCGACGAGGACGACGCCGTCGAAACCGTTGTTCTGGGCGATGTCCGCGACATCGCCGAGGCTGGCTCGCGGCGCCGTGCGACGCTGCTGACCGGCATTGCCGTGGCGGCGACGGCTGTCACGGCCGCCGCCTTGGCCCTGGTCGTCACGCTGGCGATCAATATCCGGACGACGACGATCGCGTTGCGGCCGGTCCCGGGCGAAGCGTTGATCGTCCCGACAGCCCAGGCGCCGGCGCCTGAGGCGCCCGCTGTATCGGCACCGGCACCCGTTCAGCTGCCGGCGGTGCAGCCGGCCCCGGCTCACGTGGTCGCAGTACCACCGGCCGCACCTGCGCTTCCCGCAGCTCCCGCACCGGCGCCCATTCCGGCGGCTCCGCCCGTCGTCGCGCCGGTTCCGGTCGCTCCGCTGCCGATCCCGGTCCTGGCGCCAGCTCCTGCGGTGCCCCGTGCGCCGCAACTGCCCGTGCACCTGCCCGCGCTGCAGCCGCCGATGCAGATCCAGACCCCGCAGCCGGTGCAATCGCCGTATCCGCAGCCGGTGCACCGGCCGGTTCCGCCCAGCCGAGTGGTGACGCCGCCAGAACAGAATCCGTGGCAGCGGTCACCCGTGCGCGTGCCAGGTGGCCAGCAGCCGGGCAGTGGGTTGACACCGCAGCAGCCAGTGCACCTACCGGCGCAGGAGCCGCGTTTCGATGCACCCGAGCAGCAGCCGCCCATCCGTCTGCCCCAGCAGCAGCCGCGTTTCAACGTCCCTGCGCAGGAACCGCCCCTGCGCTCGCCCGAAATGCCACGAATGCCTGAGATGCCGGCGCCCCAAGCTCCGATCTTCCGGGCTCCAGTCGCTCCGCGGATGCCGAGCATGCCGCAGGGGCCGCGACTGAACCTTCCGCGCATGCGGTTCTGAGGGCTTGGCGCTGCCTTACCAGACCCGGATGTAGTCGATCAGCATGTCCGCCGGATAGCTGCCCGGGCCGGGGTCGCCGCCGCCCGAACCGGCGACCGCCAGATTGAAGACCGGGAACATGGTGTAGCCGGGATTGTTGAACGGCCAATCCGGCAGCGAGCTTGCCGCTACATCGAAATATGGTTGGGCGCCGTCGGCATAGTCTTTCCAGAATCGAATGCCGGCCTGATCCCATTGGAATCGCCAGGTGTGCCACGCGCTGTCCAGCGCGATGTTCTGGGTCTTCCATTCGCCGCCGTTGGCTTTGGCGTGCACGGTGGTTGCGGCCGGCCAGCTGCCGTTGCCATACCACTCGACCGTGTCGATTTCGCCGTTGTCCTCGTTACCCAACCACCAGGCTGGCCAGGCACCAGCGGTCAGGCAGTTGAGTTTGATCCGGGCCTCCCAGGTGTGGCCGACGCCGCCGTGCCACGGGCTCTGCACCTTGCCGCTGTAGTAGATGGGGCCGTCTTTGGCGGCGCGCAGCACCAGGTTGGAGTTGCCGTCCAGGAACACGTTCTTGCGATCGTTGCGGTACTGCCCGATGTGTTCGGGCAGCTCCCAGTACGTCGGGTCCTTGATCGTCTCGCGGGCGGTGGCCACCGTCCACTTCGACGGATTGGGGGCTGAGCCGGCCGGGCCGTCGAACTCGTCCTGGAAGATGTAGTTCGCGGCGGAGCTTCCGGGCGGGGCGGCCGGTGCGGGTTCTCGACCCGCGCGCGCTGCCGGGACGGGGACCGCGGCGGCCAGCACACCCATCCCGGTCATCAACATCAGTCGGCGGCGATTCATCTCAGGCACAGCTGACCATGAAACCACGAGGGCCAGCGTTTCTGCACGTTCGGGCTTCGGCGGCGCCAGGGCCGGGGGTGATTCGCCGCAGCGGAATGCAGCAGTACCGCTTTGCTGATTGGATTTCTACATGCGGGTGCTGGGGGTCGACGTCTGGGCGAAAGGGTGGGTGAGCGTCGAGCTCGATGATGGCCGATTCACCGGCGCTCGTGTCGACTCCACGCTGCAAGGGCTTCTCACCTCGGCTCCCGAGGTGTCGTGGGTGGCCGTCGATATCCCGCTCGGACTGGTCGAGCAGGGTCCGCGGCAAGCCGACGTCGAGACTGCGTTGCTGCTCGGTCCGCGCCGGTCCAGCGTTTTCCCGACACCGCCGCGTTCGGTGATCGCCGAGGAGACGTACCAGGCGGCAGCCGCGCGTCACGTCGAATTGATGGGTAAAGGCCTCAGCCGGCAAAGCTATGGGCTGCGGACCCGCCTGCTCGAGGCCAACCTGCTGTACGACCGCGATACTTCTGCGCTGCGTGAAGTTCACCCCGAAATGTCGTTCGCAATGATGGGTGCCGGGCCGCCGGCCAGGAGCAAGAAGACCTGGGACGGTCAACGCGACCGGCTGGAGCGGCTGCGGTCGGTCGGCATCGAGCTGCCTGACCGACTGGGGGCTTCCGGGGCTGTCCCTGCCGACGACATCCTCGACGCCGCCGCGGCGGCGTGGAGCGCCTACCGGATCGGCTGCGGCGTCGCGACGAGCGTGCCGGACCCGCCCCAGCTCAACGAGCGCGGCCAGCACCTGGCGATCTGGTATTGACCTGCGGCGGGCTGCTAAAGATACTTCGGGCAATAGACCTTGGCCGCGATGGCCAGGAAGTGGAAGGCCCCGTCCAAATCAGCGAACCCGGCGTTCTGCGCCTTCAGCTGTTTGACCACCTCGGCGTCGGACATGCCGCTGTCATCAGCTGGCACGCCGACCTACCGGCTTGTACGGCTTGGTCGGCGTTGCTGTAGCTGATGCCCTGCTAGGTGGGCGTGGCGAGAAAGGTTGCGTTATCGCCATCGCCATCGGCGCGTACCGGTGCGGCCACCCCGATCACGGCGACCACGATCGGCAGCAGCAGCAGTGCACCTCGCGTATCCCCATCATCACGCGCACTTGTGGTTTGCCATGTCGGGCCACCGATGGTCAAAGCGATGTTCAGGTCGACGCCACTCGCTGGCGGCACACTGCGTGGCACTGCCGCATATGTGACACTGCGTCTACAGGTCGGCATGCGGAAAAGCCGGTGCCGCATTGCCAACCGAGCCTTGCGTCGAGAAAGCGGCGCACCGTACTGTGCTGGCGTGGGCGAGCGTTTGCTCGATACCGTGCTCGGCCAGGTCGGCGTCCGTGTCGAGGGCACGGGCGACGCGATCGTTTTTTGGCCGAGTCTGTTGATGACAGGCGACATGTGGTCGGCGCAAGTCGATTACTTCAGCAACCGCTACACCGTGATCCTCGTCGATTCTCCTGGACATGGCCGCAGCGAAAAGCTCACGCGAACGTTCACGTTTGACGAGTGCGCACGCACGATCACCAACATCCTCGACGGCTTAGGCATTGACCGCGCCCACGTCGTCGGCAATTCATGGGGCGGCATGATCGGCGGCACTTTCGCCGCTATGTATCCGGATCGCATCGGTCATGCGGTACTGATGAACTGCACCGGCTCGCCCGCCGGCTTGAGACAGAAGCTTGAATTCAGCGCGCTCTTGCAATTGGCGAGGGTGATGCGCGGCATCCGTCCGCCGATGACCCGTTCGGTGCAGAAAGCTTTCCTCGGCCCGACAACTTTCCGCGAGCGCCCAGACGTGGCGGCGTACGTGCGTGACGCCGTGCAAGAACTGGACTTCAGCAGCATCAGCTACGCAGTCAAGAGCGTGGTGCCGCAACGGCCGGATCAACTGCCGTTGCTCTCAAAAATCAGAACACCGGTACTTGTCGTCGCCGGGGCAGAAGATGCGACGTTCCCGGTAGCCGAGACAAAAAAGATGGCCGACGCGATTCCTGGCGCCGTATTCGAAGTTCTTCCCGGCGTCGCTCATCTGGCCGCGCTGGAGGATTCTCCGCAGGTCAGCAAGCTGGTAGACGAATTCTTGTCTTCCGCGTAGCCACTATTAGAACTGAAGCGGGCGAGCGCGGCTGGTACTGCGACAACAAGAGTGGTCCCGGCTGGGTTCGAACCAGCGACCTCCCGCGTGTGAGGCGGGCGCTCTTCCACTGAGCCACGAGACCGGCGCCGAGAGGCGGATGACGTCGAAGATTAGCACGCGCGGCAGCGCGGCAGAACCTGTTGAGATGGACCGCAAGCGGCCCGACAAGGTGGTATCAAGAAATTTGTGCGGTCTCCCTCTTCGGACTATCGTCGTGCTTCGCACCAGGCGACGATCTCGTTTGTTGCGTGCGGATGTAGCGCAGTTGGTAGCGCATCACCTTGCCAAGGTGAGGGTCGCGGGTTCGAATCCCGTCATCCGCTCGGAGGTGCAATTGGCATCAACCCCAGCGGTGGAGTGGCCGAGTGGTGAGGCAACGGCCTGCAAAGCCGTGCACACGGGTTCGATTCCCGTCTCCACCTCGATCTCGTAGGTCCGCGCGCGGTTAGCTCAGCGGGAGAGCGCTTCCCTGACACGGAAGAGGTCGCTGGTTCAATCCCAGTACCGCGCACCATAGTTTGTACAGCTTAAATGCGGTTTTCACGGCCCCGCCGAAAATTCGTGAACTCCCCGTGAACTCCCTTGCAGAGGCACACTCACGGGGCCAGCTCACCCTTTGTCCGAGCTTGGCAAGCCCGCTAATAGCTGCCCTTAAGGTTCGCGTGGCCCCTTGTCGTCTGACCAGCTTCGCCGCTAGCCTCGTCGTGATGTAGAGCTAGCACAACCCTTCCTTGGGGTATGGGGGATCATGCGGAAATTTCTGGTGGCGTATTTCTTCGGGTTGGGCCTGGTATGAGTGCGGCGCCTCGCCCGCCAGCGGGTTGGTACCC
The DNA here is from genome assembly GCA_963795995.1 of uncultured Actinomycetota bacterium. GTDB lineage: Bacteria > Actinomycetota > Actinomycetes > Mycobacteriales > Mycobacteriaceae > Mycobacterium. The sequence goes on along the minus strand of CAWCJY010000010.1, from coordinate 912,888 downwards.
GGATCCTGACGGTAGCCCCAACTCACGTTGGTTCGATGGCACCGACTGGACGAATCATTTTCAACCACCCGCCGCACAATTCGCCGCACCACCATCGGCGGGGCAACCCGGTCGAATCACGATTCACTACGGGTTCGCTCTCCTGGCGATCCTGTCGCTGCTTGGGACACTTGGGATCGGCATTCCGTGGCTCCTTGCTGCTGGCAGCGCTGCGAACGACGGGACCGATGCTGGCAAAGACGTGGCAGGAATCGGATCGGGCATGGCCGTCCTGTGGATGCTGTGGGGTGGCATGTGGACCATCATCTGGCTTGCCTTCGCGATCAATCACACGCTTAAGGCGCGACGTCAATGAATGCTCTTAGACACCGTTAGGTCGCGAGACACCGGCTGGGTCGTCAGTGGCCCCGGCCTCCTCCGATTCGTCGTCATCAGCAGGGTATTTGAACAGCTGGCCGGCACCGGCGACTATCCATATTTGCCCACAGGCCGAGCCGCGCCCCTTCCGTTATCTATTCTCAGCAGCTAGGTCGACGTGCCAACGAGCGCGATGGCACATGCGATGACCTTCGTCCATACCGATTTCGACGTTGTGGGTGGCATGGTGGTTCCGGCCGAAAGGTCCGATCGTGTCAGTTGGCGGAGTTAGCGTTCGCGTATGCGTGATGCCATCCAAGAGGTTCTGTTATGGCAGACCGAGTACTCCAGCAGGGCAAGCGAAGCGATGAACCGGCGCGGCGAGCTTGTCAAACGCGAGTTCGCCGATGAGCTGCGTCAGCTGTTGCCGCAGCTGTCGCCTTTGGTTGGCGTCGATGATCTGCGAGTGCAGGGCAAAGACGGGAGCGGAAGCCGGACCGAGATTCCCTGGACCCGCGTCTACTCGCATTCTCGTTCTCCTAGTGCGAGCGCAGGATGGTACTTAGTATTTCTGTTCAGCGCCAAGGGAGATCGCGCGTACCTGAGTCTGAACCAGGGGACCACGCAGTGGGACGCCGGCGGTTGGCGTGCCCAGCCCTTATCGGACCTGTCAGCCCGGACAAACTGGGCTCGAAATGTGCTCTCGGATGATTTTGAGTTCCCTGACCGATGGACAACCGTGATGCAGCTCGACAACCGAGTGAGCGAACTCGGAACCTTGTACGAGCTGGGTAACGTCATCTCAGTCGAGTATCCGATCGACGACGTTCCGTCGGACGACCAGATCAGAGCCGATCTGGTGACTAGTGCTCCGTGGTTGAGAAGAATCTACGAACTCGGCGACGAGGGCTTGTACGTACCTGGCAACTCGCCTGAAGTCGCCGACGGAGTTACGGCGATCGCTGCCATCAACACGCCGCGGCGACAGAGGAAACGGTTGCGCTTGAGCGCCGCAGAGATCAAGGCGATCGAGCAACGCGCCGTTGAGGTGACGCGTGCTCACTTTGAGAAGCTCGGTTTCACCACGAGGGACGTCGGTTTGACTGAGTCGTATGATGTGCACGCCTCAAAGGACGGCGAGGAGATGAAAATCGAGGTTAAAGGCACAACTTCTGACGGATCGGATGTGGTTCTCACATCGAATGAGGTCGATCTTCACATCGCCGACCATCCGAGAAACGCTTTAGCGATCGTTAGGCACATCCGGCTGCTCAGACATGAACAGAACCCGGAGGCGGTCGACGGTGAGCTGATTCTCGAAATCCCTTGGCAGATAGACCCCGCCCGCCTCCAGCCGATCGCTTACCGCTACCGCACCGGGCTCTAGCCGAGCGGAACCTGACCGCGCAAAGCGCGGTTTGGTCCACCAACCGTGGCACCGGGCACGTGGGCCTAATGATTATCACGGCAGCTTAGCCAGCCGCACTTTTCAGTGAATCTTCAGTGAGATCACGGGCAGCGGTCGCATAAAGTTGCGTGCACCGTCGCACGCCGCAGGCTGTTTCGAATCCTGCCGGGGGCACTCGAGTTTACGCAGCTCAACTCATGTTTTCAGGGTGTCGTCGGGGGCGCTGTGACCCTACTGTGCCTGATTGCCTGGCATTCGCTGGCCTCTGTGGGCACTCGCTGGCACCTTGGCTGGTTTGCTTAGGTCATCCGATGGTGTGACAACTACGGTGGCTGGCCTACAGCGAAGTTGCGCAATGTCGGCGCGTCTTCGCACCAATGGCGTCGGAAGCGACCCAACGACATACCCAGCGAATCCCAAGTGCGCCCGGTCACCACAACACGTTAGTCCGTTGACTCAACACTGCCGAGTTTGATTTGCACCGCCTTGGTTGGTGTCCGCTGACACACCGACAGGCGGGTATCTGTCCAGTGCCCGCCAGCGCTACATCGGGTGGGAGGCGATGAAGATGACGGATTCGCAGAAGTGGTGCATCTGGATTCTGGTCCTGATAGTGGCCGCGCTTGCCGGGTTGTTCGTCGGCGGGCCGTGGGCCTTCGTCGTCCTCTTCGCGGTGGCTCGCATCGTTGCCAGCATCGCTTTTTGGCTCTCATCGCCGGGTTGGTGTCCGGCATGCGCCGCGGCCAGGATCACGAACGCTGAACACACGACTGCCTGGCGTGTCGGCTGTCACTCCCTGGCAGGATCGCAGCGCAACAGCACGGGGTCCAGTTAGACCTATTGCGGCACTCGATGCTGCCTATGAAGTTCATCCCGAGGATCACCACTTTGCAGACTGAGTCAAATCGCAAGCGGTACAGTTACCACCCTGCGTTCTTGTGGCCCATCTGCGGCGATCCGCAAATCGAGGGGGTGGAGTGGCGACCACACAGGCCGTTGCCTTTCCAGTACCGTTTCTACGGTGGGCGGGATCGAAGCGCTGGCTAATTCCTACTCTGGAAACGCTTTTGCCAGCACAATTCAATTCGTATTTCGAACCCTTTCTGGGCTCTGGAGCGGTTTTCTTCCGATATGCAGCCGGACATCCCGCGTATCTGTCAGACATAATCGAGCCGCTAATTGACGCCTATATCGGAGTTCGCGACTCACCAGAACAAGTATCGACAATTGCGCAGCAGTGGTCTACGGACACAGCGACATATTACAGAGTGAGAGCTTCAAGCTGCGAAATCGGTACACCGTACGCGGCAGCCAGGTTTATTTATCTAAACCGGCTGTGCTTCAACGGACTATATCGCGAAAATGGAAAGGGCGAGTTTAACGTACCATATGGAAGACCCCGCGCGACAAATGTAATCGTCGAGCCTAACAACTTAAAAGCTTGTGCGCGTACCTTACAATCGAACGTTCACATTTCCGCCAAAGACTTTGAAAGTGCACTTTTACAATGCCGCGGAGGTGATTTTGCCTATCTAGATCCACCTTACGTAGCTGGACATCGATCAAATGGATTCGTCGATTACAATGCAACAATATTTAAGTGGAAAGATCAGGAGCGCCTGTTACGTGTTTTCCGGCAGCTCGATGGACGGGGGGCATACGTGATACAGACAAATGCAGATCATCCGACGCTTCGCGAAATGTACAGCGATTATGCCTGTCTGCGGGTGAGTCGCCACTCAAGCATGTCGGGAAGCCCACAATCACGTGGACAAAGCAAGGAACTACTGATTCTTAGTTCCCGCCTTGCTGATGAGAGGTTACGATGAGTGAGCTTCGGTTAGCAGTGATCGCCGACGTCCATGCGGATGAGAATGAAAATAAATGGACTCGCGTAGTTGCCGAACCCCCGGCGGCGGCCCGGAAAAGACATCCGCTTAGGGACCTACCTGATCTTTTGGAACGAGAAAATATCACAGCGGATTACCTTATCGCACCGGGTGACATCGCCAACCAAGCCGATACGGGGGGATTAGTGTACTGCTGGCGACGCTTGCAGGAGATTAAAAGCCAGCTTAAAGCGACGCTCTTGGGAGTTCCTGGAAATCACGATGTAATTACCCACCAACCTGCCGGTGATCCGCGTTTCATGCTGAAAAATCTTCTGCCCTCTTTTCCTACCGGAGATCGAGACCACGATGATACGTTTTGGCAAACCGGATGGAGCCTCATTGAACAAGCTTCGCACCGCATACTACTGCTGGACTCGACTATCGGATTTCCGCCATACCCTGTCGGTGTTGACCGGAAATCGCTAGCATTTAACGATTACCTTGTGGAGCTCGACCGCGGCCGTCTTACCACTGAAATTGAGCGCGCAATTGATGAGCGTCTTACAGATTGTAGCTCCTCAAAGCTAAACGTGGCAATTATCCATCATCACCCACAAGAGCACCAATTACGAGACTATCTCAAAGACACGTATGGCCCTATGCACCGCGGCAGCGAACTGATCGAGATATTATCATCGCATCCGCAATCTGGGCGTTGGATAATAATCCATGGTCACAAACACGTACCTCAGCTGGTGAATGCGGTGAGCACGACTAGTAATGGGCCGCTCATATTATGCGCTGGAAGTCTAGGAGCTACGCTATGGGATCCCGTTAACACTGTCACCCGTAACCAGTTCCACATAGTTACGATAACAAACGAGCAAGTGTCGGGTGCTGGAAGCTTGTGTGGCACGGTGGAAACATATACTTGGGGCTTCGGTGAAGGATGGTTCGTCACAGATCGAAAGGGCTCCGGCCTTCCGCCGCATGGCGGCTTCGGATGTGCCGAGGACTTTCGCACGATTAGTGAAAGAATCGTTGAGATAATGGAGAGCGAGTCGTTAGCGTTCATGCGCTATTCAGAATTGGCACAGCGCGTGCCGCAGCTCCCGTATCAACTCCCAATGGATTTTGAATACCTCCAAGATGACTTGGAGCAGCGCGGCTTTGGTTTCGACCGTGACCGAAGACATAGACTGACACAGATATCGCGATTGGCTGCACTCTGATGGATACATCGCCCATACCGTTCGAGACCTTCAATGCTAAAAAGATGACCGCGATCGAGGTAGCGAACTCGTTTGTGGTCCCGTCTTACTTTTACAATCTCGCGGCGAAAGATCACTGTTATATCATTGGTCCGCGCGGGAGCGGCAAGACGACCCTCCTTCGCATGCTTCAGGGCGAAACACTTATGGGATGGACGGGCAATCGAGCCGATGCGACACGTAGGGCCATCGACTATTCGTCAATCTTCCTCCCTGCCGATGAGCTATGGGCTAGCCAAACAGATCCCGCCACTGCAAACGCTGCTTTTACCGCGCAGATGCTTTATGCTTTCGTCGAGGCGCTGTTATACCGGACGTCGCCGATTGATAGGTACGGTAATCGCATTCATTTAGCAGTCGAACTTTCATACTCCCAAGAGGTCGACGTCGCCAAGCAGTGCATCGACGCCTGGGGATTGGAAGGCGCGACTCCGAGCCTGATGGGCCTTCAGAAGGCCTTAGATCTTTATCTGACGCGAGTATCTAGCGGCCGAACGGATGGCGAAACCGCCCTCGAAAAGTCTGATGCTATGTCGTTGCTCGCGTTCGGGGTCCGCGCATTCAACCGCGCGGTCGGGCAGCCTGAACACGAGTGGGCGCTGCTCCTGGACGAAATGGAACTTGCACCCGCAGAGATTCATAAAGAGGTCGTTTCTTTTGTGCGGGGTGGAACGGCGAATTTGATATTGAAGATATCGATGAGCCCGTTTGATAGGTACATGCATCAGTTCGGCGTTGGTGGGGGTCCTATTCCTGGGCATGACTTCCAGACCATCTATCTCTCAGATCAGAGCCTAAGGGAGATAAGGACGCTGACAAATGGATTATGGAATGAAGGCCTGCGCGCACGCCAGCTTCCTCACGCGCAGTTGGTCGATGCGTTGGGCACTACAGATAGGCCCCTAGAATATCGCGATCTGTATCGCGATAGACCCAATCCTTATACCGAGTTACCTGAGTTCCTCCGCTATGTCCAGTCCCATGATAAAGATTTCGCGAGGTGGCTCCGGGGACGGCGAATAGATGTCGATACGCTCGACGACTTGTCTTACAACGAGAGGTCCGCCACAATACGTAAGGTCCTCCCACTCCTCGTCTTTCGTGACGCGCTGGTGCAGTATCGTCGCGACGGCAAGGCTGTCCGCCGGTCTCGCAAGAAGTCCGTCGAGCCGTTTACGGGCGCGAACGCGGTAACGCGCGCTCTCGAAGGGAACCCGCGCTGGATCAAGGTTGCGTTTTCCAGGATGCTGAATTTTTACGACACACGGACTCGTGCTGTGAGTCCAGGTTTTCAGTTCGATGCGTTATCGGAGTTGGCAAACCGTTTCGAAGCGCTGTTGCGGGTATTGCCGCGGCGGCAGACAACTGCCAGTGCTATATCTGTTCCTGGCTTAGTGAATGTGATCGCTGACTATATGAACGCACAGAATACAGGCGATTTTTCGCCAGATCCCCAGAACTGCTTCACAGTCGACGGCAATCTTCGCCCCGAGATCTTCGATGCGTTAGTTTTGGGGTTATATGCGGGTGCTTTTGTACACGTTCGGAATCGCCGGAGCCCGGCGGTTCTGTCTGATTTTCGGGGCGAACGATTTCGGCTTGCTTATCTTCTTGGTATTCGTGATCGTCGTGAGTACCCTTTGAGGCTGGGCAAGGACGTTGCCCTTTCACATATTTTACGAAATGCAGTTACTGTCGACAGTCCGTCCGGTGCCCAATTGAGCTGGGAGTTTTGATCGTGACGCCTGAAGATATCGTGTTCGACAGAAGCACAGTATATGACTTCGTCATAGGCACATGCGGTTATGAGCGTCGTTCGAGCTACGTCTGCCGACTAGGAATCGACGGTCTTGAAAAGGTCGCGATTGTTTTTCCTGACACGGAAGGCGGGGCATTCGACCAGAACATGGAGGAATACCGAGGCGAGGGTTGGAGCTTCGCGAACGTGGATGAGGCTCTGATGGGCATGTCCCTAGCGCTGTCGAAAGGGCATCTCCGTATACTTGCAGTTGATATCAGTAGTATGCCGCGGCGTGTGATTGGCAGAATCATAGAATTGTTATACAGTGCGAGGACAAGCGCTGTCGACGTGCATTTTATTTACTGCCCCGGTGAATTCGGTGGCAGTGCTCGCGCAGCTAGCATTGAGGGGCCGATGAGCGCGGGACCAATTAGCCCGTTTTACGCGGGTCTGTTGCGCGCACCGTCGATCCCAATCGGACTTGTAGTTGGCTTGGGACTGGAGCCATACCGTGCGGCGGGCGTGATTGAATTGCTTGAACCAGCGAGAACGTGGTTATTCACGGCTGCAATGGGTGACGAGCGGTTCATAGAGGCAGCGGCGCGAGTTCATTCGTCTATCTTGGGTTCGGTCAGCATAGATGATGAATTTACGTATGACGTTAGATCCCTGTCGGATACTTATGCAATTCTCGAGTCGCTTTCTTTCAGTGTTGGTCTCGACTATCGCTTGATACTCGCGCCATCCGGACCAAAGTTGTTCTCGCTCGCATGTCTACTAGTGGGCGCTGCGAGGGATGATGCGCGCCCAGCAGTATGGCGGGTGGGAAGTACTCGGAAGCCGCAGCCCATGGACGTGGAGGAGGCCGGTGACGTGTCTGCGGCGGTCGTTGCGCTGAGGTGATTGAACCTGGGTCATGGCCCTGCTACCCAAGCCAACACGGATTTTCACATTTTCGAATGTAAGTAACGGTGCAAGCGCCTTACCCTTGCCTGTCAGACTGTTCCGCGTCATCCAACAAGTGGGAAGTTGGACCATGTTGTTCCGGTCAACCGAACGGTAACCGGCTGTGGCACATCATTTTCCACCACCATCATTGCCCTTCCTTATCCCAGTCCATTCGCTGTTTCTCTAACTCAACAACCATTTGAGCCGGAGTGAGTCGGCTCGCGGGCCAACGCTTTTCAAGTGTGTCGACGACCCGCTGGTGTCCGGTTCGGTGCTCGGTATGGGATCGCTGCTTACCCGACGGCGGCACGCCTAACTGGCCACACGCTTCGAGTGCCCGCAATTCCTCACGCGGCAAAAGCTTGCCGTCGGGACCGAAACAAGGGCGAGACCAGTCCCCGCCGTTATTCCTCAGTTCCGCAACGGTTCTCGGTTGCAACCCGGTGGCCTCAGCGAAGGAAAGCTCCAAGTAGTTTGCGTGTGCCTGACTTGCGGTTTCGACCGCTGGTTGTCGAGTCATGGTTATTTACCCTTTTGCCTTTACCTAATCTGTTCCATCACCATGCGTTCGAGATTCTTTGCAGCGCCATCGATCGACCGCGCACTCACCGCAAGTTCGCTGGCGTACAACGCAACAATAGTTCCTACGATTTCCCGCCAGCAACGCGGACAACCGTGAACTTCTGCGCAAATGTCGCCTGTTAGACGCGCCAACGTCATTCGCGTCGCCCTAGGCCAGTTGTCAACGCACTGATGCACTGTCGGCTCCCGTCATCATCATTGTTGCCTCACGACCGTCATCCGGACACGCTGGGGTATAGCGAAATCGCACACTGTCGCAACGCATTCCATGCGTCGTCTTCCAGCCATTGTGGCTGCGCCTCATTATCGGCAATGTGAGCCATCTTTCGCAAACCTAAGCACAACGTCGGCTGCTCAGCTTCCACATCCTCAGCGCCGTGAGCGTAGCTAGCACCCGCGAGCGAAAGATGGTCAAGCAACCAAACGTGCGCGGCATTCACTAGAAACTCCCAAAATCTCCGGCGTGAATAACGGGCAGCATAAGCGGTTCACGGTCGTCCATCGCTGACCCTCCGTCCCGCCATCGCGGTCACAGCGGCGAGGCGACCTTTCGACTTCTTACGCGGACCTTGCAGTGATGACAGCAAAACATTCAACTGGCGCGATGTCATCGGATGAATCGCCACCATTTCGACGTTGTCTAAAATCCGTGCCATGGTGCGAGCCTGGGCAACCGTAGCCGGGCGCTCTTCAGCGAGCGGCGACAGTTCACACTGCTCGACCACCGCAGCCTCGTTGCAGCCCAATGCGTCCGGACTACCGGAGCCCTGATTACGTTGTATCGAAACTACTTCTACTTTCGCCCGGCTATTCGGATCGCGCATACGGTACTCACGCGAGTACTTAGCGTTCGCAGCCTTACACCGGTCGCACTTGCAACCGTCTCTATATGCCGTCAAGGTCCCATGCCGAGCCATAATCCGGATGATACACCGCCCGATTCCCATTGCAATACGACGAATTGCGAGCTAATTCTTTCGATGGTGACGGAATTTGCTCATAATGCCATTGCGGAAAATCCTAATGCCAGAATGACCGGCGTGCCGAGCAGGTCGCAAAAAAGTTTGCTGATTAAAAAACAGCCTGTCGAATGTCTACCGCGGCAGGCGCAGCCGATCATTCGAGGCTGGTCGGCGAGCAGGTCGAGCACGCCGGCCGGTGATCGGCTGGCGTACAACGGCGGCAAACCCACGGGGTCGAATCCTAGTCTTGGTTGCCGGCATTACCCGCGCATCTCCGGCACTGTGTCAGTGGGCGTGCTTTCTGGTCGCTCCATTGTGAGCACGATGCTCGGGGTCGCGATAGACGCTGCGATCTAAGTCGTCATGCCCCAGGTCCCAAGCGTCACCGGGGTTGATCGGTTCACGGCAGCGCCAACAGGTGACGTCCCCGGCTTCGCCCAGGGGGCGCCATGCCTCCCGCAGGCGCTCGTGCTCACTGCCGTATCCGCGCTCTGCCGTGGTGCCGCGGGACTGCCAGTGCCGGCGCCGGCACTGCTCACAGCGGCCACTCCGATGGTCGGTGAGCGGTCTTGTCGGACAGGGCCGATCGGTGCCGATGCAGGGCCGGTTGAAGCTCATCGGCCACGGTCTAAATCGTCGTTGAAGTCGGGGTCGTCGTCCCGGATGGGCGGATGCCGGCGGTCGAGCGCGCCCAGCCTCGCGACGATGCCGTCGATAAAAGCGTCGATGTTATGGTGGGGTTCAGCAGTCATTGGTCGTCTCCTCAGCTCCGTTTCCTTTCCGTGGTGCTTCCGCAAAAGCCGCAAAACCTGCAAAAGTCAGTCACGGCGACCCTTCTGCGGCTTCTGCGGCTTTTGCGGAAGCAGAGTGAACTCTGTACTTCGGTGACGCCGGCCGCCCGCCGGTCGGCTTCGGGGCGTCCGCCGGAAGCAGGTAACCGTGGTCGATAAGCCGGCGCAGGGCGGGCTGCATGTCCGCCTTGGTGGGGAACCGGGAGCGGCTGCACGCGGTGAACATGTCGCGCTCGGATACCTCGTCGTGTCCCAGACTTACGGCGCGGTCCAGCAGGTAACGCGCATCCACAGCGTTCGGGTCGGCCATCCCCGTAAAAACGTTGATCGCGGCGGCCTTGAAGTACCGGCCGATCCGCTCGGCGCCTCTGATGGTGTCGAGGTTCACCGGATGGTTGATGCCGGCGTGCAGAACGCCGGGGTCGGCGCCGCGCTCTGCCAGGTGCAGTAGGCCGGCGATGCGGACCACCGCCCCGACGTACTTGCTGCCCCACTCGGTCAGGCTGGCCGGCGAGGACAGCTCACCGTCACCGACCAATGTCGGCTCAACGTCGTCCTGAATCCGGCGGACCTCGGCCTCGGCAGCCGCGTCGAGCACCAGCAACGCGGGATCGCCAGCCCAGCCGGCCAGGTCGGACGCCAGCCGTTTAATCCGGTTGCTGTATGTGCTTTCAGTGAGCTTGCTGACCGGGGCGGCGGCGCTCACCCGCGAGCCCACCTTTGACACCGGGACGGCGTATAGGAACCGGGCCAGGAGGCCACGGCCGACGAAGTCACGGTTGGTGGCGATTGTTTCGATGACCCGCGGCTGGACCATGAGGCCCATGGTCAGCGCCGGGCTGGGGATGTGCTGAGCTGGCCGACCTTGACGGTCGACCCGGATCCGGTCGCCCGAGTGACCCTTGAGGAACACATCCATGTTGACGGCGCGGCTGTAGCGGCCGGCGATGGTTTCGAAGATGCCACCCTCCGAGGAGATGATGGAGATGCGGCCGTGGTGCTCGGCCAGCAGCGACGCCGTGGCCTCTGGGGTGACGTCGTCGGCCAGCAGCCGCGGGACCACCGGCACCTGAATTTCCCGCATGGCGGCCTTGGCGTCCTTGGCAGCCTGCGCGGTCGACTCCCGAGCGTCCTTGTCCTTAGCGGTGGCGCCTGGCTGGGCAGCCTTGGCAGCGGCATCCACCGCGGCACGGTTGAGCTTGTCGACGGTCCCCTTGGCCATGTCCAGCTCGTCGGCCAGCTTCAGCCGTTCCATCTCCCCGGCGACCGACAGCTCGGCTTCGGCGTCGTGCAGCGGTGCGACCATCGCCTCCTGCACTGCGGACTTGCGTTCGCCTGGGCGGGCGATCGTGTTGGTGTGCAGGCACAGCGGTTCGCACCAGCCCGACCGCACCTGAATTTTGGCGTGCCCGCCGGCGCAGGCGGCGAGCACCGTCAGCGCCGACGTGCCGGGCATGGCCGGGTCGGTTTGGGTGGCCTCGGCGAGCTCGGTGACCATGTTGGCGATGACGGTGGGCAGGGCGTCGACCGGGAATGACGGGAGGTCGGTAGCGCTGCCGGTCAACGGGATCGGGTCGTCCAGCTCGGCCTCGGGGTCGCCGTCGGGCTGCCCGGTCGGGGTGTCGCCGTTGAGGTTTTGTCCGGCCGCGTAACGGGTGAACACGTCGCGCAGCTTGCCCTCGGCCTCCGCCCAGGTGACCGGATAAGGGACGTCGGGGCTGTGGTAGCGAGCCTCCGGGATTTGTCCTTCGGGCTGTTCGCAGAGCAGCCAGCGCTGCCGGAATGTCGGCTCGGCCTCGGCGCGGTCCAGGCCGGATTTCCGCAGTCGGCCCGCGTAGGCGACGAGGGTGTTGTGGCGGTGGTGAAAGCCGATCTTGGTGTCCTGGTGATCCTCGGTGACCTCTACCCAGGTCGGCTGGTCGGCGTGCTCGGGTGGTTGGCCGTGGGTGGGCGCGCCCTCGAGCAGCAGCGCGGCGACCTCAGCGGGCAAGTCGGCGACCTCGTGCCCGTTGCCGGTGTACAGTTCGCCGTCGGCGTGCCGGGAGCCCTCGCCGACCACGAAGCCGCCGTCTCCGCGCACATCAATCTTGAAGCCCTCCACGGCTTTCGGGCTGTTGCCGATGCGCTGGGTGCCGTGGTCCCAACGGAAGTAGAGGTGCCGGCCGCGGGCGGTGGTGACGGTGTAGGTGTCGGGCAGGGTGATGCCGTAGGTGATGCACCAGCGGTCGAGTTCGCTGTGCCGGTCCTCGTCGAGCACGACCAGGTTTGAGGGGCCGCAGGCGACGCCGATGTTGGCCAGCCCGCGATGCTTGCCCCATTCAAGGTCGATCATCTGAGGGGTGACGGTGACCGACCAGACGCCCCACTTGACGGCGGGATGCTTGCCGCGGTGCCCGTCGCACGGAGAGTCGGGGCCGTGCTTCCCGATGCATTGGGGATGGTTCGGGTGGTCGACGGGGAAGACGTGCAACCCGCGATCATGGAGTATGCGGGCAGCGGTCACGCCGGCTCGGGTCGCGGCCATCACGTCCCCTTCTGGTTCATGGGTGGCGGCGCAGCCGGTTTAGGTGACTGCGCCGCCGTCGCTGGTTATTGCGTCAAACGGTCCAGGTTTTCGCCGGCTGCTTTCCACGCCGCTAGTTCGCGGTCGCTGAGATAGCAGACCGTGAATTCGATATCTTCGTCGAACGTTTCGATGGCGTTGCAAAAATTCTGAAACGTGCTCGGCGGAAACGTCTTTGAGATTTCATTCACGATATGCTGGGCCACTGTGACGTGGTATCGGTGTTGCCCGCCCGAAAGTTCGTTAAGCATCAAAGTGGTTTGCGGCTCGTTTGTCATTGTCTCCTTTCCTTTTCACCCACGGTCATTCGCCGCGGCTAGATTCTCTCCGTTGGGTTGCCGATGTGATGTGCCAATACCCGCATCGGCATCGGTAGGCGCGATGTGGGTGGGTCTGCGAATTAACGTCGAACCGGGCCAGCGCCAACCCACGGGTCCGGGATGCGACTTTGTGTGGCGTTGGGCACGGCAGCAGCGGGGTCGGATTGCGGGGTGCCGCCGATGTGTTGTGGTCGGTTATCATGAATTGAACCTCTTTCCTGGGATGGGTGGACGTTCACAAAGGGCCGGCCTTTGTACGGGGCGCGGCCCTTTGGCCTTTTATCCGGCGCCGTCCAGCGCCGCAGCGATCCGGCGGTGCGTCAAACCCTCCCCAACCATCACGGCCGCCAACGCCTTGCGGCCGGCGCGGTCGGTGGGGGTGATCCGGGCCGCCTGCACCGCGTCGTCAAACCATTCCGCCCACGACGGAACGCCAAAGGCCTTGTGGATGGCGCCGCGGCCGGCGCGGTCGAGCAGGTCGAGCAGGGCGTCGACGTCGCCGGCCAGCTTGTCGCTGGCCTTGCGGATCCGGGCGTCGAGCGCCCGGGCGGCCGGCTTGGTCAACGGTTCGACGATCTCGGCGTCGACGACGGCGGTCATGCGTCGCCGCCGCGGCCGTAAAGCCCGTGCATCACAACATCGTTGAAGTCGAGATCGAGGCGCCATTTCGCGAGTGCCTGGCGCAACGTCAGGTCACCACCGGCGTTGACGTATTCGCCCAACACCTCGGACAACGTGACGGCCGGCGACGCAATGCGCTGCAGAGAGTTGATAAGCATCTGGGCGGCGCGGAGCTTCTTAGCGGTGCTCACAGCGCAGCACCGCCGAAACGTTGCATGGCGTCGTCGATCTCATCGAGGTCCAGCCGGACCAGCCGGGTACCGCTGCGGTACGCGGTGAGCCGGCCATCGGCGATCATCTGCCGGATGGTGCGGTCGGTGACCTGTAGATATTCGGCCGCCTCGACGATCTTCACGTAGCGGCGGCGACGAGCGGCCCTGATGGGCGCGTCGGGCGTCGATTGGCGAGAGCGAATTTTGAGATTTGCCATTTCCGGGGGCCTTTCAGGCATCGATATGATGCCCGTACGGCCGGAAACCCGGAAACGGGGGAACGCTTTAGGAGCGTGGTGGCAAGTCTAGCCGATGGACCGAGATAAACGAAGCAGCAGCACGTCAAGTGGAATAAGGTGTCGCGGACGCCAGCCGGTAGACGGGATAGTGTCTTCCCCCTCGGTCGGGGGGGCCGGCGTCGCCCAGTCGTTGCCCGGTTCCCAGGTGTCGGCCGGCGGCGCGGGTGGATCTGGGCACATCACCGCCGGCAACTTGTCCAGCTCGGTGGCCAGCTCGTCGGCGAGCAACGCCAACGTCTCGGCGCGCATCTCGGCCTGATTCGGACAGCCCGGGCACCGGATCGTCCACTGGGAGCGGCCGGTGTCGGCGTAATCCCCGGTGTCGGCCCACACGGTTTTGCTCACCGTGCTGTTGGCCCAGGTGCGCGCGACCGTGCCGTGACCCGGTGGCGGGAACCCTGGCCGTGTTTGGTATCCGATGACGATCTGGCCTGCTCCCTGCGGCGCGGTGACTGTTAGTGCTCCGCCGGCGGCCCGGTCGTCGTCGAGGTAAGCGAGGGCTTCGATATGGCCGGTGCACGCGCACACCACCACATACTTGATCGCCTCGGCCATCACAACACCCAGTTGTCGGCGAGCTCGGACAGCGCCGCGGCGATGCGCTTGTCGGCGCCTTCGGCTGCGTGCTGGTAGCGCAGCGCCGCCGCCGGGGTTGAATGCCCAAGGCGCGCCATGGATTCCGCCAATGACGCACCGGCCGACGCGGCCAGGACGGACCCGGTGTGCCGTAGATCGTGGAATCTCAGATCCGGGCGGCCCGCTGCATCACGTGCGGTGTAGAACCGCCGTTGCAGGGTGGATGGCTGCAAGTGCACGTTCTTGTCACCCACAGCGGGAAACAGCAGCGAAGCCTGACTGGGGGCGACGTGGTCCACAAGATGGGCTTTCAGCGCCGGCAGTAGGTGCGGCGGGATCGCCACATCCCGCGAACTCGCTGCGCTCTTCGGGCTGCCGACCTTGAATGTCTTAGCGACCCGCACGACTCCTCGCCGCACCCGGATCACTGCCTCCTCAAGGTCGATATCGTGGCGGCGTAATTCGGTGAGTTCACCGAACCGCAATGCGCACCACGACGCGAGCAGGATCATGGCCTGGTATCGCTCAGGCATGGCGTCAGTGAGTTTGGCCAACTCGTCCAGGCTGGCCGGGCGGATCGTGACCGCACGCTTGGCGCTGCCCGCCCCGCGTATCACGCACGGGTTTGCGGGGATCTTCCCATCGGCGACGGCGGTTCCCATGACGGTGCGCAGCAGCCCGTAGCAGTGCGCCCGCAACGTCGGGGTGTCCCGGTCCAGTTTGGCGTACCACGCCCGGACATCGTCGGCGGTGATCGAGCGCAGCGGCAAGTTACCTATCGGCTTGCTGATGATGTGCATGTCCAGCAACTTGCGGTAATGCGCACGGGTGCGGGGCTTCACGTCCCGTTGCTCCAGCCACGTATTCGCGTAGGTGGCCAGCTTCAGCGTCTTGATACCCGGCGCCGTCGGGGCCTGCTCATCTTCGGACGGCAACCACTTCCCCCGGATCATGTCCGCCTGAATGGTCGACAACCACTGCCGCGCGGCTTTCTTCGTGGTGAACGTCGTCGGCGCTTTGTAGCGGCGGCCGGCTTTGCCCTCCGGCCCGTAATACATGGCCCGCCAGCGCCCCGATGGGAGCTTGCTCACGGTGCCGAACGCGCCTTTGTCTTGGGGCCGGCGGCCTTCTCCTCGCGTCACTAGGAACCTCCCAGCGTGAACTCGCGTGAACTCGTTGTGAACTCGACGACGTTCCGCCAGCCTACTACGAGTTTCCGCGAAATTCCGCTAAGCTAGAGGTCAAACACCAGATCAGACCACCATTCCAGCAGGTCACACCCCATCTTTAGCAAACCAATATCACTGGTTCAATCCCAGTACCGCGCACCAGAGTTTATGCAGTTCAGCCGAAGTGCATAGTTGGACTAGATTAACTTCGTGCAATTAACGTGCAATAGCCCCCAGTGCTATCGACGCCGACGTCGGTGATGAGACGAGAAGCGGCGCACACTCTCGGCCAAAGAATGTGCGACTCCTACACCCTTGTGCCAGCTCTCCAAGTAGCGGCGACCGAATGATCACGGCCCCGCGGCGCAGGTAGCTTACCGGTACAGCTAAACACCGCGAGCGTATCGCGATAGCAGATTAGCGAGGCGTCACGCATGAACACCACCACCGACTACGCCAAACGAGTACGACAGTGTGTCAGACCCCAAGAACACAATCCGATGATGACCAAGCAACTCATGTGCGCGGCGGTAATAGCCGCATGGGCCGTGAGTGATGGCCGCTACCGCCGCCGCGGACCCGACACCACCCTCCGACACCGGGATATTAGATAGCCGGGCCGTCCGGGCCACAGTTCCCAGGTGTACTCGCCGCGATGCTTGGAGGCCATGCTGGCGTGCGGGTTTCGGTACACCGGGACATGGCAGCCGGGAACCGGATCGACTTAGTCCACGTCCGACAGTTATCGGCCCGTCCCTGGCTCTCCTCGGGGGCGGGGCTGATCCATGCACAGTTAGTAGGTCAGTTCTGTCGAGGGATCTGGCAGGCTTCTAGTCATGGAACTTGACGAAACGCGGTGGCGCGAGATTCACGCGTTTGCGTCTTTCCCGGGCACATCAGCGCCGAAGGCGGTCGTCGTCGCAGTGAATTCCATCATCGACAGGTCGGTTAGGGCAGCGGCCTGGTCGTCGATGGCCACCACGGCGTCGACAACGGCGTGGACATGCTGGGTTGTCACCGAGCGCTCTGTCGGCCATGTCCTAATCAAGTACAAGAAGGCTGGTTATGACGAAGGTGAGGAGCGCCAGAAGGAGGTCAGCCCGTCAAGCTGGTCGGTATGGGTTCGGCCGGTTGCTGACATCATCGGGATTCGATACGGGGCCTTCTACGCGGACGAAGCCAATCCGACTGTGTTTTATCCGGCCGAACCCATCAAGGTCATCTTCAGTGATGGCGCAGTTAGCATTCCAGCCGGTCCCATTCCGATCGACCAACGCGCAGAAGCAAGCCGCATCATTACCGCACTCCGCGAGTTCGTGAACTTCTGAGGCTGATCTACGCCGTCATCGGGAATGTGTACCCGGCCAGTGTTCCATTCCGTCCATTACTGTCCACGGGTACTGTTTCGCGTGTCGCCACGTCGAGGCTTTCTGAGCCTGGTCAGACGGTCACTCGGAGAGTTGCACGGGTACAAGTTCAATCCCAGTACCGCGCACCAGTATTTGTGCAGCTTAAACGCTGTTTGACTCTTGATCCTGGTTCTGCACCACATACGCACCACATAGCCGGTGGCGGTGACCAATGGCAGCAACTCGTGCGGCGCATGTTTCAGCCCCAAGGAATGTGCGACTCCTACACCCTTGTGCCAGCTCTCCAAGGAGCGGCGGATCTTCGGGCCGCGAGGTCGGCCAGAGTCCAAGCGACCACAAGGGCAACAATTTAGCTGATTACTTGGACCCTCCAGCGTCAGCAGAGTATCGGGCTTAGCGTTGTTGTCATGTCGTGGCGCAAGACTTATACGGGTTACAGCATCGGTTGCGCAGTCGTGTGGGCTGTGATTCTGAGTGTTGTCGAAGTTGTGTATCCCAACCGCCTGCACACCTTCCTCTTGATCGGCGCCGGGTGGTGGATCGGATGGACTTCAGCGACGATTGCACGGTCGGTTTATCCGCCGCCCAAACTGAAGCTCCCCTCGACGTAGGCCACCCCGTGGGCGACCTGACCTAACTGCCGGCCTTGGGCAGAAGACCGGCTGACCAACAGAGGTGACGTCCGCTGACTCCCCCGCCACCACGAGAGCTACAAACTCGCATAGGTGAGGCCACCCGGCTTCTAGAACCGTTTTGCACGCACTACGACACTTTCGCAGTACAGGTAAGACAGTTCTGGGAAGCACCCATTTAGTGAGACCGCGAAGAAGTAGCGCCCTACGGAACCAGATCGCGCTGGGCACTCACTAGTGGGCGCCGGCTTCGGTCCCGTCCTGTGGGCGGTGAACCGCCTCGTTAGCCAATTCCGTGAGTTTTCCTGCAAGGGCGTTGACCATTTTCGGCACGTTTGCTGGAAATCCTCGGTGATGCCCGTTCAGTATCCGGATTTACCCGAGCCTTAGGCTAAGGTCCGTCGCCGCGCATGCCAAACTTTGGGGCCCCCCAAGCGGTGTTTTCCCAGCTTGTGAGGTTCGGCGGGGCATGCGGGGGTTTGCCGCTACGGCTGGCTGGGAGGCTTGGGCTCCGAGGGTTGGCGCACCGGTCCCGGCAGGCGACATTGCCCACGGCGCAAAACCGTCCGCCGCATCGGTCAATCTCGCAGCTTTCCTACGGAGTAATGGGTGGCTGGTCGGCCATCCCGCCCTCCTCCTCAGACAGACTCGTTACTTGAGCGACTCCCCGGTCAGCTATCCCGACCTCTTCCTGGTACATACCCATTACTTCAGCGACTCCCTCGCCGAGGAAAATGTCCGCGACCCCGACCTCGTCGCATCTCAGTCTGACGCGGTTAATTAGCCGCAAATAGCCAGGCTCACGTCGAATGGAGTCAATCTGCTGTGCACTGCCGCGCAGCAGGAAGAAGCCGCCGTTGTCTGGACCGTGCGGCATAAAGACGGCCCTGTCAAAGCCCTCAATTCTTCCCTCTTGCTCAAGAAGGGCAAAGTACTGCACCGACTCGTTGAAAACTTCGACGGCTCGAGCTTCGCGCCCGCGCGCTGGCTCCCCCCAACGGATAAACAAACCAGCCTCAGCCAATGGCCTGTCCTTTCTTTAGTGCTCCCCTTAGCGTGGGCTTGACCCCGTTCAGAGGACACAGGGTCAGGCGGCTTGTGCCGTCTGAGTGGTTCGGCTTCGAAGTCGACTGGGCTCATCATAGCGATGGATGAGTGACGTCTTCGTGGGTCGTAGACTCGCTCGATCCAGTCGCCGACAGCGAGCTTGGCGGCTGCCTTGGTCGGCCATAGGTATCGGTCGTAGAACTCGACTTTGCGTGTGCCCAGAATGATTCGGCCCGGGCGTTGTCCCAACACACTGCCGTGCGGCCAACTGAGCGGACCAGGTTGTGCTTGCGGGCGAACCGCGCGAGCTGCAACTCCCGAAACTCCGTGGTGTACTTTCTGCGCTTGTCCGACACACGGACATCCTTCCCGCGGGTGTCCGCCATAGGGGTCAACCCCACAATTGATGCAGATAAGGAGTTGTCGTGAGAATCGTTCCGACCCGTGTAGAGGAGCAAATCAACCGCGTCGATCGCACCCCGAGCCTCGTTATCGGGATCATCTGCGCGGTCATCGCCGCATGGTGTCTGATCGTGATCTTGCAACTGTTCTCGGTGCTGCTGATGTTCGAAAGCATTGAGTGGTTCTTCGGGTCGCTACTTCCGCAGTTCTTACTCTATGGAGTGGTCGGCGGTGTTGCGGTCGTGGGAGCTATCGGCTTCCTGACCCGCTACTCGAAGCGACCTTAGGTTTGATTCTTTAGACAGCACCAACGCTTTTGAGACGATCAACGCCCGCTATCGGGCGCCTGCTTGACCTTTCGCCACAAGGGGCCCTGAGGTGAAAGCCGGCTTCCGCTACTCGCAGATCGGCTGCGGTGGGTTGGTGCTGATCTGAGTGTTCTATACGCAAGCGTGCCTTGGCAGGAACCAAGATCGGACGCGACCAGCGTGTACTGCGGAGGGTCCCCGTATTGCACGCATCCGATCCCACGCCCTGCGCGCGACCGGATCACCCCAGTTTTGCCACCAGATGTGGTTGACGGCATTCGCGCATGATCGCATCGAAATCACCGCGGGCCGCTCGGTTCAATAACCAACCGAATTCGGGCCTATCGGTGCGCCGAGAACCACTTGTGGCGCTGCGGCGGCAGTCTGCACGGCTACGGGCGCAACGCTCATGGCGCCGGCCAGGACCGCGGCAATCGAGACTATGCGCGCACGGCACCACTTCGAAGTCGTCATACGGTGAACTATGGCCAGACCCGTTATGTGGTCGGAGCAGAAGGCAGCAGAGGCAACGCCTTCCGAGTTCCAGAAGCCCGGCGGCCCCGATCGCCGGCATCACGTCGGCCGCTCCTGCAAGCGCGTTGGTCGCGTCGCCGGCCGTCAGTGCAACCCCGCAGTTGCCAACGTCGTTGTGCGGCATTGTCTAAGGGTGCTTGGCATACCTACTGATTCGACGGACCGCCGTACTGCCACACCAGACCGTGAGTGCCGGTCATCATGTGATTGCACCACATCGTGTTACCGCTGCTGTCCTGCATTGTCGCGTGCCACACCGTGCAAGGATCGCCCGGCGAGGGCGGATCAGCCTGCGCCGTTGCGGTCTCCGCAAGGATCGCGAGCGACGCCAGGATGAAGGTTGTGGCCAGACGGACCAGAAAAGCTGTGCCCATCAAATAACCTCCTTGCCAGGCCACCGCGAATCAGATGAACAACGGTATTTGTTGCCGCACTCACCTGCTGGCGATTTGCCCGGCAGCTGCCACTCAAGCCACGATCGCAGCGGCCGCCGGCAAGCCGAAAAGTGAATTGAACTACACCCTGGCGCTAGTACCGTTGCGGCTAGCTGGAGAAAGGGGTGGCGATGTTAGTCAATATCGAAATGCTGCACTCAGGAGGCGACGAGTCTTACCGCGCGGGCGAGCACGCCCACCAAGGGGCTGGTCAGCTGTCCCGCGCGCCACTGGCGGCTGGAATGTTCGGCGACTTCGCCGCCGCCGACGCGTTTCACGACGCGATCAGCTCCGCACATACCCAGCACGTCAACGCCCTGCAAACGCACCACGCGACCCTCAAAGACGTCGGCGACAAGACCCACCATGCGGCGTATGGATTCGCCCAGACCGAGGACACCAACGCGAAGGTGCTGCGGGACGTCTAGTGAACCTGCGCTACCTGAGCAAGGGCATCTTGGCGATTTTCGCCGGAGGGGATCCTTGGAAGGTCAACGCCACATTGCAAAGCGGCAAGCCGCTGCAGATCGGCGACTTGGCACAGGCCTTTCATGACGCAGGCCAGTCCACTCAAGAAGCCGACAACACCTTCGCCGAGGCCCGCCGCCGCCTGCAAGCCTGGGTGCAAGACAACGGACAACACCCGATCCCTAACTCCACCGAAGTGCAGCGAACCGTTGCTCAACTGGGTTTGCAGGCCGCCCAGCTGCCGAAGATCGGCACCGACCTGGAAAACATCGCAGCGGCTCTGGCGCAGGCGCAAGAAACCGGAAACGGCTACATCGCCGACCTGGAGGCGAACCTGCAAGCCCTCGACGACTCGATCGGCTGGGCTCGCGAAGGCATTACCGAAGATGAGCAACTCCTGGCCCAACCCCACGATCGAGAGGACGAGGACAACCTCCAAGATGACATCTCCGAGTACGAAGAAGAGATCACCGGGTGGGAAGCGGATGCCGTCCACGACACCAAAGCCACCCTGCAGTTACTCGAGCAGCTCCGCGACGACTATTCGCACGTCCTGCAGAACGCGGAGAACACACTTCGCGGCGACGGGTACGACCCCGCCCGGGTCTGGGCCCTCGACGGCCACCTGACCGAGACGCCCGGCCAGGCCGAAACGGACGTGCGAGACGCGCTGGCCGGTCACCAGGGCGCAGCCGCCCGGGTCAACTCTGTTCTGGGCAGCATCACACCCGATCAGCTCGCCGGCAGGATGCCCTTGAATCCGGAGCAGGCGGCAGTGCTGAGCCAGCTGCAGGGCCAAGAGCATGGCATGTCGCTGGAAGCGCTGAAAGACGCCGAAGGAAAACTCGGCGATCAGAAAGGCATGATCGGCGACTCCTGGCAGCTGATGAGCAATGCGAACCTGAGCTTCCCCAGCGGCCAGGGCTCGGCGCCTCAACGAGGCGGTGCCGGGCTGCTGCCCGACAGTGTGCAGCAAGTGCTGAATGCGCCCGGCTACATCTATTCCGACCAAACCAAGACGATCGCCGACATCGCCAAAGACGGAAACCCCGCGATGCAGCGCAACACCAGACTCGACCAGGGGCTGCTGCACCGGGCCGCCGAAATGATGGACACCGGTCCGATGTGGGACCACAACCTCTTCGAGTCGCAGGTGTCGAGTGTCTTTGCTGCGGCCGGCCGAGACCATGCCGCTGTCAACGGGTTGCTCAATCCGCAAGGTGCACCTGACCAGTCGACCAAGAACTTCCTGAAGAACCTCACGCACCACACCTGGAAGGACGGCGGCACCGCCGCCGGGTCACTGTTCAGCTGGACCGAGCACCCGGCTGCAGGCGAAGCCCAGATTGCCGGCCAGACCGCGCACGCCTATGCCGACTACCTCGGCCGCAATGCGCACGACCTGCTGACACTGCCCGGCAACCACACCCTGGGTCAGCTGAATCCCCAACTGGTGCAAGCGATGGCACACGGGCTGGGACCCTACGTCAACAACGTTGCCGGCGCCTCGGGCGGATTGCCCGGGTTCGGCACCTCTCTCGACATGCCCGGCAGCCCCGGGTCAGAGGGACTGCCACTGGCCAAAGGCGTCTTCTCGGTGCTGGACACCGACAAAGATGCCGCCAATTACTTCAACGGTCAGGCCTACGCGCAGGCCGTGCTGCACGACATCGCCTTCGGTAACGAAGCCACCCACTCCGGCTACGATCCCCAGCTGTACGACTCCGCCACTTTGCGAGCGCTGGTGGACGTGGGAACGCATAACGCGTTCCAGGCCAACGAAGACAACGGTTATCACCAGGGCGTCTCGGAATACGACGCCAAGAAAACGGCCTACGAAACGGGCATGCAAGCCGCCAGCACAGTCGGTGGATTCATCCCCGGTGCCGGCAAGGTGGCCGGACCGGTGATCGGCATGGTCGGACACAGCCTGGAAAACCACTTCCTCGGGCCGGCGCCCACCGCACCGGCCGAAAACCCGATACAGGGCATGGACGTCGGCAGGGCCGACTCGGAAATGCTCGACGCGATGCTGGCAACAGGGCAGTCCATCCCTGGGCTGCCGCAGGATTACATCGTCGTCGACCACGACCACCCGCAAGGGCGGATCGCGACGCTCGCCGAGATGCAGGCCCGGCACCCCGGGCTGGTGGAAAGTCAATACAACGGCGTCGTGGGGCCGGCTTTGTCGGCCGCGCTCGGATTACCGCCCGGTGAGAAGATGTCGCCGGATCAATACATGACGGACCGCTACGACGACGTCGTCGGAGTTCCGCACTCGGCGCCGCCCAAATAGCGATGGGCATCGGTTGCGTCAAGCGCGGTGTGGCACTGCTTTCGACGGTCGGGGCCCTACTGGGCGCCGGCTGTGGGTCACGCAGTCAAGTGGGGCAGCCGACAGCCGCGCCGCATCCCGGCGGCTGGCCGGAAATCCTCGACGACTTCACCATGGTGTGGACCGCCGAACCCGGCATCGACCTCACCAGCTGGCCCGCGGCGGCGGTGCGGGCCTACACCGAGTCTTACTTGCTCGCCAGCATCATGGGCGGTGACCGATTCCTCTACCCCGGATTCAAGCAGTCGGTCGATCCCAACAGGTCCCACAACGACCCGACCGGCACGCAGTTCTTGTGGCCGAACGCTGACCATCCACCCGCAAACCCCTGGGTCGGCACCGAGCAGGCCCACATCTTGTGGATGAACACGACCGGCCGTGACGTCACGGTAGTGGTGTGCGAGTACTTGTTCGGCGCCGCCGAACTGGGAACTCACGGCGGATACCGCACGCTCGTCGCTCTACCACCCCCGTTCGCCGGCATCGATCCCATGCGGCTGGTCATGACGTCCCCCGCCGAAGTGGGACCACAGAAGCCACCGCAACAGGGACCGGGCCGCGCACCGTCCGTCGACGTCTTCAACGGGTGGAGAATCATCAGCCACCAAGGCGGTTATTTCGCCGAATCCTATGCGACGCTGTCGGAATGGCCGACCGCATTCCAGGACACCGATGCGTGCAACGCCAAAGCACCCCCACACCGAGACTTCGCCCGCGGCGGTGAATACGACCGTGCCGACTTCCCCACGCTGCCAGCATCTCCCGGCTGGCCATGAGCGAAATGGCGGACTGCGCCGCCGTTTAGTGCCGGGCGGCGTAACCTACATGCGTGAACCGTGCCATGTGTGCCGGCGTTGCGGCCCTGGCCGCTGGTTGGGTGATGGCCTGCTCGCACCCCTATACCTACTCGGCGCCGGCCACGTTCACGGTGAGCGACGAGTCGGTCACCAAGACGATCGAAGAGGTGGTGACCAATAACTCCCTGGTGACGCTCGACGGCATACCGAAGGTGAACTGCGCTGGCCAAACCCGTTGCAGCATCTCCTATGCCATCGAGCAGTCCGTCGGCGGCTCGAGCGGATGGGAAGACAACGAGATGATCCGGCCCACGCGCCAGGTCTGGAAGACGCTCTTCACCGACCCTCAGTTCCAGTCCGGGACCATCACAGTCAGCGGTCCGGCCACGTCAAACAGCGCCAAAAGCGCGACGCAGCCGTACTATTCGCTGACCTGCGAACGCCAGCGCACCGCCCACGTCGACTGGCGAGACATCGACGGTTGGGGTATTCGGCAGAATTGCGACTACTCGCCCCTGACCACCGGCATGCCAGGCACCTAGCGCCGACGGCGCTCCCCGGCCGTCGGCACATTGTTCAGCCAGCTCAATGAGTCGTTGTTCCGCTCGGAGGTCCGGTGTAAGTAGTGGCACCGGGCTCGCCCGGGCTCTCGCCGCTTGCCGGCTCGCTGCCGGCCGGGCAGTAGACACTCGTTGCGATGGTCGCGAACTTCGTTGCCTTCGCTTCGGAAAACCCGTCATTCTGCCCGGTCAGATTGGAGACGACGTCGTCGTCGCTCATGCCGGTGTCTTTCAATGAGCACACCGTTTTGCCCGCGTTCACAGCTTGATCGGCATCGCCGTAGTGAATGCCGGCGGTATCGAGATCGGACAGAAATGTTTGGTCGGTGTCGTCGGCATGGGCCGGAATTGCCAGGGCGATCGCAGCAGCGGCCACGATCGGCAGCATCAATCGGATTCGCATCTGCATATCATCACCGCCCCGCGCGGGTTTCGCATCTCGAGCGGAGGGCCAGCCGCAGCGGGCTCCTTCTCGCAGCGTGACAGGGGTTAGCGTAGAACCGTGCTGGCCGTGCGGCGCGCCTCCGCCGACTCCGTCGACGCCGACGCCGGCGCGCTTGCCGCGATCGCTGCCCGAACTTTTCCGCTGGCCTGTCCACCGTCGGCGAGTGCCGAGAACATCGCTGCGTTCGTCGACGCCAACCTGTCCGGTGCGCGCTTCCGGCAGTATCTGGCCGATCCGGACCGAGTAGTCCTCACCGCTGCGCTCGGGGACCGAATTGTCGGCTATGCCATGCTCGTTCGCGGGGTGGCCGACGACTCAGATGTCCAGCAAGCCGTCAGTGTGCGTCCGGCCGTAGAGCTGTCGAAGATGTACGTGCTGCCCGAGGAGCACGGCACCGGCGTGTCGACGGTCCTGATGGATCACGTACTGGCCGCCGCCGCGGAATCGTCCGCGGGCTGCGTGTGGCTGGGGGTCAATCAGCAAAATCAACGTGCACAACGCTTTTACTCCAAACACGGCTTTACGGTCAGCGGCCGCAGAACGTTTCACCTGGGCGCCCATCGCGAACACGACTATGTCATGGTGCGTGCCTTATAGCCGGGGCCGAGCAGGCTCGGGCCGCGGTCACGTGCTGCAATCAACCTCATGTCCGACCCTGGTGCCGGCCAAGCCGCCGGGACAGCACTGACGCTGCTCGGCTCGGCCCAGCAGCTGACCGACGGCGAGTTGGCGCTGCTCTATAGCTACCCGACCGGGTTGCAGCAGGCGCGGATCCGCGCGAACTTCATCGCCAGCCTCGACGGCGCGGCCACCGTCGGCGGCACCACCGGCAAGCTCGGCGGCCCCGGCGATCGGGCATTGTTCAACCTGCTGCGTGCGCTGGCCGACGTCATCGTCGTCGGTGCCGGCACGGTGCGGACCGAGAGCTACAGCGGCGCGCGGCTGACCGTCGCCGAACGACAGCACCGCCAGGCCCGCGGGCAGAGCGAAGTCCCGCAGCTGGCGATCGTGACTCAATCGGGCCGGCTGGATCGCGCGATGCCGGTCTTCACCCACACCGAAGTCAGGCCGCTGGTCTTGACGTGCACCGCGGTCGCCGATGCGACCCGGCAGAGACTTTCCGGGCTCGCCGAGGTCATCGACTGCTCGGGCAACGACCCGGGCCGGGTCGACATTCACACCGTCGCTGCCGAGGCAGCGTCGCGCGGCCTGTTCCGGGTGCTGACCGAAGGCGGTCCCACGCTGCTCAGCGCGTTCATCGAGGCGGATCTGCTCGACGAGCTCTGCCTGACGGTCGCGCCGTATGTCGTCGGCGGTTTCGGCACGCGGATCGCGACCGGCTCCGGCCAGGTGCTGACCCGGATGCGCTGCGCCCATGTCCTCTCCGACGACTGCGGCTACCTGTACACCCGCTACATGAAAGGCGCCGACCCAGCGGATCGCTAGGGTAGTCGCATGAGCCGGCACATCAGGTCCGCGACTGTCATTGTCGCGTTGACCGCCTTGCTGGCCGGTTGCGTCCCCGTGCTGGCCGCCAACCCGCGGTTCGCCACCAACTCCGGCAGCCGCCCGCACGGCGCGGTGCCCACCACGGCACCACCCAGCGGTCCGCCGCCGATCGCGGCGCCCAAGAACGACTTGTCGTGGCACGACTGCACCTCCCGACTGTTCGCCGACGCCGCAGTGCCGGCCGCGCCGGGAGTCAAGCTGGACTGCGCCACCTACGACGCCGACCTGGACCCGCTGAACGGGGTGAACGGCACGCTGAGCATCAGCGCCGTCCGCGCCCGCTCGGTACAAACCCCCGCGGACGCCGGCCCGCTGATCTTCACCACCGGCTGGGATCTGCCGTCGTCGCTGCAGCTGCCGACTTGGCTGTCCCGGGCCGGCGCCGACGTGCTGCGCGGTCACCCGATCGTCGCCGTCGACCGTCGTGGCATCGGCATGTCCAGCCCGGTTGACTGCCGCGACCAGCTGGACCGCGGACAGATGCGCGACCAGGCGCAGTTCCAGCCCGGCGACGACCCGGTGGCCAACCTGTCCGACACCGCAAACAACGCCACCACCAGTTGCACCGACACCATCGCGCCCGGCGACTCCGCCTACGACAACGCCCACGCCGCCGGCGACATCGAGCGCCTGCGCAGCATTTGGGATGTGCCTGCGCTGGCGCTGTTGGGAATCGGCGACGGTGCGCAAGTGGCGCTCAGCTTCGCCGGGGCGAATCCCGAGAAGGTCGCCCGCCTGGTATTGGACTCCCCGATCCCGCTGGGCATCAACGCCGAGGGCGCTGCCGAGCAGAAGGTCAAAGGTCAGCAGGCGGCCTTGGACGCGTTCGCCGCACAGTGCGTCGCGGTGAACTGCGCGCTGGGGCCCAACCCCAAAGGCGCGATCAGCTCGCTGCTGGCCGCCGCCAAGGCGGGTCACGGGCCGGCGGGCTCGTCGGTGGCCTCCGTCACCGCCGCGATCGTCACGGCGCTGGGCTTCCCGACGGGTGACCGGGTGTCCAACACCACCGGGCTGGCCGATGCGCTGGCCGCCGCGAACTCTGGCGACTCGAACAAGCTGGTCAGCCTGATCAATCGGGCTGAGGCCACTACGGACGCCGACGGCCAGTTCATCAACTTCTGCAGCGATTCACTCAACCGCCCGACCCCGGATCGGATTCGCGAGCTGGTTGTCGCGTGGGGCAAGCTCTACCCGCAGTTCGGCGCCGTTGCCGCACTCAACCTGACCGACTGCGTGCACTGGCCGAGCGGCGCAACGCCGCAGCCGCCCAAGCACCTCAAGATAGATGTCATGTTGATGGGCGTGCAGAACGATCCGATCGTCGGCATGGAGGGCGTCGCACCGACAGCCGCCACCATCATCAATGCCGGTGCTGCGAGCAAGCGGGTGATGTGGCAAGGGATCGGGCACGGCGCCAGCATCTACTCCTCGTGCGCGGTGCCGCCGCTGATCGGCTACCTGAACAGCGGCAAGCTGCCCGACACCGACATCTACTGCCCCGCCTGATAGTTCGATGACTTCGGTGTCATCGCCCTACGCGCGCCGGTGTACGGTGCGCTGGTGACGGATTCCGCGCTGGCCGCATTCCGCCCCCGAACCGGCGTACCGCGCACCGCCACCGTCCTGCGGTCCGTCCTGTGGCCGGCGGCCATTTTGTCGATCATCCATCGCAGCGTCGTGCTGACCACCAACGGCAACATCACCGACGACTTCAAGCCGGTCTACCGGGCGGTGCTGAATTTCCGGCAAGGCGTGGCGATCTACAACGAGCACTTCGACTACGTCGACCCGCACTACTTGTATCCGCCGGGCGGGACGCTGATCATGGCGCCGTTCGGCTACTTGTCATTCAACACTTCCCGGTACTTGTTCATATTCGCCAACACAGTGGCCATCGTGCTCGCCGCCTACCTCTTGCTGCGGCTGTTCAACTACACGCTGAGCTCGGTGGCCGCGCCGGCGCTGCTGCTGGCTATGTTCTGCACCGAGTCAGTGTCCAGCACGCTGGTGTTCACCAACATCAACGGCTGCATCCTGTTGCTGGAGGTGCTCTTCTTCCGCTGGCTGCTCGACGGCAAGCGCAGCCATCAGTGGTGGGCCGGGATCGCGATCGGCCTGGCGCTGGTGGTCAAGCCGGTGCTGGGACCGCTGCTGCTGCTGCCGCTGCTGAATCGGCAGTGGCGCGCGGTGCTGGCGGCCATCGTGGTGCCGGCGGTGTTCAATGTGGCCGCGCTGCCGCTGATCAACGATCCGATGGACTTCTTCACCCGCACGCTGCCCTACATCCTGGGCACCCGGGACTACTTCAACAGCTCCATCCTGGGCAACGGGGTGTATTTCGGTTTGCCGACCTGGCTGATCCTCTTCCTACGAATCCTGTTCACGCTCATCGCGATCGGCAGCCTGTGGCTGCTGTACCGCTACTACCGCGTGCGGGATCCGCGGTTCTGGCTGCTCACGTCCTCCGGTGTGGTGTTGCTGTGGTCCTGGCTGGTGCTGTCGCTGGCTCAGGGCTACTACTCGATGATGCTGTTCCCGTTCTTGATGACGGTGGTGCTGCCCAATTCGGTGATCCGCAATTGGCCGGCCTGGCTGGGTGTCTACGGCTTCCTGACGCTGGACAAGTGGCTGCTGTTCCACTGGATGTACATCGGCCGTCCGCTGGATTACCTGAAGATCACCTACGGCTGGTCACTGTTGATGATCGTGACGTTCTGCGTGCTCTACTTCCGCTATCTGGACGCCAAGGCCGAGGACCGGCTGGGCAGCGGCATCGACCCGGCGTGGCTGACGGCCGACCAGCCGCGCGCTAGCGTGGTGGCATGAGTTCCCGCCGACGACGATGCAGAGCGAAGCGATGAGGAGGAGTGGCGCATGACTCCGCGTCCGCAGCTGCAACTGACCGACGACGAGTGGCGCCAGAAGCTGACTCCGGAGGAGTTCGCCGTGCTGCGGCGGGCCGGCACCGAGCGGCCGTTCACCGGTGAGTACACCGATACCAAAACCGAAGGCAGCTACCAGTGCCGGGCGTGCGGCGCCGAATTGTTCCGCAGCACAGAGAAATTCGAGTCACATTGCGGCTGGCCGTCGTTCTTCGATCCGTCGAGATCGGACGCGGTGATCCTGCGTCCCGACCAATCGCTGGGCGCCACGCGCACCGAGGTGCTGTGCGCGAACTGCCACAGCCATCTGGGCCACGTCTTCGCCGGCGAGGGCTACCCCACGCCGACGGACCAGCGCTATTGCATCAACTCGATCTCGCTGCGGCTGGTGCCCGCGGACTCTTAGCCAGCAGCCTCTTCCGTTTCAGGAACCCCATCAGTCGCTGGACCTCGGACGTGTCGCTGTGCCCACCTCACAGCGACAAACTGCGCTGCGCAGCCCCCACTCCGAAATCTGTCGCTGTGAGGCGGGCACAAAGCCACTCCCCTCCCCCGGTTACCGAAGTGACTGGTGGGCAAGTAGGGGGATCAGTCGACTCGGGTGGCGTGCATCTCCCAGAACGGGGCGTGGACGCGGCCGTTGGTCAACCACGGTTCCATCACCCGGAAGCGTTCCAACATCGGCTCGATCTGGTCAGCCATCTCGGGGGTGCGCGCAGCCATCATCTCGATAGATTCCAGGCTGAGGTTGGTCTGGTAAGTGGTCGGCCCCAGATAGGTGATCTCCCAGCCGGCGTCGGGAAACACCTGCCGGAAGTCATCCTCGGACAGCGAGCGCGGCATGGCGAAACCGTTGACGTTGTGCGTGCCGAACTCGAACATGTACAGCCGTGCTGCCGGCCTGGTCGCCCGGTGCAGCGCCTGCGCATAGGACCTCTGCAGTTCCGGGTCGGTGCTGAACGTGTGATAAAAGGCGCAGTCGACGACGGTGTCGAACCGGCCGTCCAGGCCGTCCAGCTTTGTCGCATCCGCCAGCTGGAAATGCACCGAGACGCCGGCCCGGCGCGCGTTGTCGCGAGCCCGCTCAATTGCGGTCGTCGACCCGTCGATGCCGGTGGCCGAGAAGCCCTTCGACGCGTAATAGATGGCGTGGTGGCCCGGCCCGGTCCCGGGGTCGAGCACCTCGCCTTTGACCGCACCCACCGCGACGAGCTGCTGCACCACCGGTTGCGGTCCGCCGATGTCCCACGGCGTGGCGGCGGGCAGGCCGTGCGACGTCCGCTCGTCGCGGTACATCTCCTCGAAGCGGGTCGGGTCGGTCGGGTCGAATTGGGTCATGGCAGCGCGCTGACCAGCTGCTCGACCGGCACCCGCGGGCCGGTGAAAAACGGTGTCTCCGCTCGGGTGTGCCGGCGCGCGTCAGTGGCCCGCAAGTCGCGCATCAGGTCGACGATACGGTGCAGTTCGGGCGACTCGAACGCCAGGATCCACTCGTAATCACCGAGTGCGAACGCTGGAACGGTGTTCGCCCGCACGTCCTGGTAGCCGCGGGCGGCCATACCGTGTTCGGCGAGCATGCGGCGACGTTCTTCGTCGGGCAGCAGATACCACTCGTAGGACCGCACGAACGGATAGACACAGATGTAGGCGCCTGGTTCTTCGCCGGCCAGAAACGCCGGGATATGGCTTTTGTTGAACTCGGCGGGCCGATGCAAACCCACGCTGCTCCACACCGGTGTGCAGGCACGGCCGAGAGTGGTCACCCGCCGAAAGTCCGCGTAGGTCGCCTGCAGCGCTTCGACCTGCTCGGCGTGCGTCCAGATCATGAAATCGGCGTCGGCGCGCAGCCCCGCGACGTCGTAGAGCCCTCGCACCACGACGCCGCGTTCCTCCTGCTGCTTGAGGAACGTCGCCGTCTCGTCGATGACAGAGTTGCGAGCCTCCGTTTCTAGGCCGAGTTCCCGCGGGCGCACCGAGAACACCGAAAACATCAGGTAGCGCACCGCGGCGTTCAGGGCGTCGTAATCCAGGCGGGCCATGGGATCTATCGTGCCACGGGGGCCGCGACGCCCCGAACCACCTGAGCGGCGGCAAGGCCCGCGGCGGTGATGCAAGCGGGCACGCCGATGCCGTCGAGATAATTGCCTGCGACCGCCAGGGTCGGCGGTAAACCCGCGCGCAGTTCGGCCGCCACGTCGCCGTGGCCGGGCCCGTACTGGGGCAGCGCGTCGATCCAGCGCTGCACGCGCACGTCGACCGGGTCGACGGTCACCCCGAACACCGTCGCCAGGTTTTCGACCGCCCAGCCGAGCAGCTCGTCATCGGTGGCGCGCTCGACGACGTTGTCGCCAAACCGCCCGAACGACAGCCGCACCAGCTCGGTCTCACCGCTCCGGCCCCACTTTCGCGACGACAACGTAATCGCCTTGGCCCGCAGCCGTTCTCCGCTGGCTGCCAGCACCCCGGAGTGCTGCGGGAATTCTGTCGACGCGGGTACCGCCAGCGCAACCACCGCCGACGACGCAGTGCTGATACCGCGGGCCGCGGCGGCGGTGCGCGGCGCGATGGCGTCGACGAGGGACGCCAGTTGTGACGACGGAACCGCCAGGATCACCGCGTCGGCGGACCACTGGCCACCGGTGACGTCGCGCAAGACCCAGCCGCGCCCAGTGGGCTCGATGCGGTCCACTGCCGCCCCTACCCATCGCAGCGCGCTGCGACGCGCCAGCTCATCGACCAGCACCGTGTAGCCGCCGTCCACCGCACCGAAAACCGGTCCGTCGGTCACCGTGGGTAGCGCGGCGCGGACCGCGTCGGTCAACGTCGCCGCACCGCCGTCGAGGGCCGCGGCCAGCCCGGGCGCAGCCGAGCGCAGGCCGATCGTCGCCGCCGATCCGGCGTACACCCCGGTCAGCAGCGGATCAACCGAGCGGGTCACCACCTGCTCGCCGAACCGGTCGGCCACCAAGTCCGCGACCGGCGGGTCGCCGCCGGGGCGCCAGTTCAGTGGGCGAGCGGCTTCCTCGCTGATCCGCCTGATCGTGGCGCCGTCGACCAGGCCGGTCATGGAGTCAGCCGACGACGGGATACCGACCACTGTGTCGGACGGCAGCGGGTGCAGCCGGTGCTGGCTGTAGATCAGCGGTCGCGCACCGGTGGTGGTGAGCTGGCGGGCGGCCAAGCCGAGCTCGGCCAGCAGCGCCGGCATTTCGGGCCGGCGTGCGACAAACGCCTCGGCACCCACATCCATCGGCTGGCCGCCGACCTGCTCGGTGCGCAATGCCCCGCCGAGTCGGTCAGCCGGCTCGAACAGCGTGATCGTCGCCTCGTCGCCGGCAACCGCTCGCAACCGGTAAGCCGCTGTCAGGCCTGAAATGCCGCCCCCGACAATGCAATACGAAACACTCATAACGTGTGGACCAGCGACACCAGCTCGGTCAGCACACCGGGATCGGTGTCCGGCAACACCCCATGCCCCAAGTTGAAGATGTGGCCGGACGCACCAGCGTCGACGGCGCGGCGCCCGTCGTCGACGACGGCGCGGGCCGCGCGCTCCACCGCCGGCCAGCCCGCCAGCAGCGTAGAAGGATCGAGGTTGCCCTGCAGTGCCGTTCCGGACTCGACCCGCGCGGCGGCGTCGGCCAGCGCGGTGCGCCAGTCGACGCCGACGACCGTCGCGCCAGCAGACGACATCGCACCCAGCAGCTCGGCGGTCCCGATCCCGAAGTGCGTCATCGGCACGTTGTATCCGGCCAGCGCCGCGAAGACCCGAGCGCTGTGCGGCAGCACCGATTCGCGGTAGTCAGCCAGCGACAACGTTCCGGCCCAGGAATCGAAGACCTGGATCGCGTCGACGCCGGCGTCGAGCTGTACCTGTAGGAAAGCGATCGTCAGGTCGGTCAGCGCGGTCATCAACGCATGCCAGGCGACCGGATCGGCCAGCATCATCGCCTTGGTCCGGAGGTGGTGGCGGCTTGGGCCGCCCTCCACCAGGTAGGAGGCCAGGGTGAACGGGGCACCGGCGAAACCGATCAGCGGGACGTCCCCGAGCGCGGCCACCAGCAGCGACACCGCCTCGGCGACCGGCTGCACGGATGCCGGCGCCAGCGGTTGCAGCGCTGCCACCGCAGCGGCATCGCGCACCGGTTGGTCGATCACGGGCCCGACGTCGGGAACGATGTCCAGGTCGATGCCGCTGGCGCGCAGCGGCACCACGATGTCGGAGAACAGGATCGCCGCGTCGACGTGGTGACGGCGCACCGGTTGCAGGGTGATCTCACAGACCATTTCGGCGTCGAAGCAGGCCGCCAGCATGCTCGTGCGTTGCCGCAGGGCCCGATATTCGGGCAACGAGCGGCCCGCTTGCCGCATGAACCATACCGGCACCCGCTGCGGCTTGCGCCCGCCGGCCGCAGCTAGATACGGCGATTCGGGAAGGTTGCGGCGCTTGATCATCGGTCTCAATGCTGCCACGAGCCGGCAGTGGTACCTGCGTAACATCAACCCGATGCCAGTCAGCTATGACGAGTTTCCCGCTCTGCGCTGCGAACCCAGCGCCAACGGTGTGTTGAATCTGGTTCTCGACGCGCCCGGACTGAATTCGGTCGGCCCCCAGCTACACCGTGACCTCGCCGACATCTGGCCGGTGATCGCTCGTGACCCCGGTGTGCGCGTCGTCCTGGTCCGCGGCGAGGGCAGAGCGTTCTCATCGGGGGGCAGCTTCGATCTGATCGAGGAAACCATGGGTGACTACGCCGGTCGGATGCGCATCATGGCCGAAGCCCGCGACCTGGTGCTCAACATGGTCAATCTCGACAAGCCGGTGGTGTCGGCGATCCGGGGCCCAGCCGTCGGCGCGGGTCTGGTGGTGGCGCTACTCGCCGACGTCTCGGTGGCGGGACGGACCGCGAAGATCATCGACGGTCACACCAAACTCGGCGTGGCCGCCGGCGACCACGCCGCAATCTGCTGGCCGCTGCTGGTGGGGATGGCCAAAGCCAAGTACTACCTACTGACGTGTGAGCCGCTGTCCGGTGAGGAGGCCGAGCGGATCGGACTGGTCTCGGTGTGCGTGGACGACGACGACGTGCTGGCCACCGCGTCGCGCATCGCCGACAATCTCGGCCAGGGTGCGCAGAGCGCGATCCGGTGGACCAAGCGCAGTCTCAACCACTGGTACCGGATGTTCGGCCCGACCTTCGAAACTTCGCTGGGCTTGGAGTTCCTCGGCTTCGGCGGACCTGACGTGCGAGAAGGATTGGCGGCGCACCGGGAGAAGCGCGCGGCGCGCTTCACCGACGGGGCTGACGCCGCGGCGCCCGAGCAGCCGCGCTGACATGGGCACAACCGGCGCGCCTCTCCCGCGCGTCGGCGGATAGGTCTAGCGTCAAACGCTGTGAGTTGCGCCGAGCACGATGCAGAGCGGAGCGATGAGGAGGAGCGGCGCTCGTGAATAAGGCCGAACCGGCCCCGTTCCGCGACGCTGTGGCGGCGATGAACAGCGCCACCGTGCGGGCCGAGATCGAACTCGGCCCGATCCGGCCACCCCAACGCCTGGCGCCGTTCAGCTACGCACTGGGTGCCGAAGTGAAACAGCCTGAGCTCGATATGACTGCCGAGCGCTCCGACGACTTGGCGGGCGAAGCCTTCGGGCGGCTGATTCTGCTCTATGACCCCGACGGGCTAGACGCCTGGGACGGCACCACCCGGCTGGTCGCCTACATCCAGGCCGACCTGGACTCGCAGGAGGCGGTCGATCCGCTGCTGCCGGAGGTCGCGTGGAGCTGGCTGGCGGATGCCCTGGCCGCGCGCGCGGAGCACGTCACCGCGCTGGGCGGAACCGTCACCGCGACCACGTCGGTGCGTTACGGCGACATCTCCGGACCGCCGCGCGCCCACCAGCTGGAATTACGGGCGTCGTGGACCGCGACCACCCCCGCGATCGCAACTCAGGTCGAGGCGTTCTGCGAGGTGCTCGAGCACGCCGCGGGCCTGCCCCCGGTCGGAGTGACCGACCTGGGTTCGCGGTCACGCGCTTGAGATGAATCGCGCCGCCGACGGAAGTGCCGGCGCAGCCGGGATCGAGGAGCGGCGCACAACCAGCGCGGCGGCCGGGCCGGCCGGCGGCACCGCCGAGCCCGACACCACCCCACTGCTGCATCCCGCCGACGGGGTCCCGGACCTCGCGGTGACCGCCGACGAGATCGCGGCGGCCGCGTACCTTTTGGAGACCGGCCGTGGACCCTTCGCGGTGGACGCCGAGCGGGCCTCGGGGTTTCGCTACTCCAACCGGGCCTATCTGATCCAGATCCGGCGGGCCGGCGCGGGCACCGTGCTGATCGACCCGGTCAGCCACGGCGGCGACGCGCTGACCGTGCTTCGGCCGGTCGCCGAGGTGCTCGGAACCGGCGAGTGGATCCTGCACGCCGCCGACCAGGATCTGCCCTGCCTGTCCGAAGTCGGCATGCGGCCCCCGAAGCTTTACGACACCGAGCTCGCGGGCCGGCTGGCAGGCTTCGATCGGGTGAACCTGGCGGCCATGGTGCAGCGGTTACTCGGTCTGGGTCTGGCCAAGGGCCACGGCGCCGCCGACTGGTCCAAACGCCCGCTGCCGGCGGCCTGGCTGAACTACGCGGCACTGGACGTCGAGGTCCTGATCGAGCTGCGCGACGCGATTGCCGCAGTGCTGGCCGACCAAGACAAAACCGAATGGGCAGCCGAAGAATTCGAATATCTGCGGACGCTGATCGCGGCGCCCACCCGCCGGGACCGCTGGCGACGCACCTCCGGAATCCACCGGGTACGCGACCGGCGCGGACTGGCCGCGGTACGCGAGCTGTGGACCGTCCGCGACCGGATCGCGCAGCGCCGCGACACCGCGCCCGGGCGCATCCTGCCCGATTCGGCCCTCGTCGAGGCCGCCATCGCCGACCCGAAGACCGTCGATGACCTCATCGCCCTTCCAGTCTTCGGCGGGCGCAAACAACGCCTGAGCGCGACGACGTGGCTGGCGGCCCTGGCCACGGCCCGCGACCATCCCGACCCACCGGAGAAGACCGACCCGTCGAACGGCCCGCCCGCGGCCGTGCGGTGGGCCAAGCGACGGCCGGAGGCCGCCGCCCGGCTGGACGCGGCCCGGGCCGCCCTGGGCGAGCTGGCGCAGCAGGTGTCGGTGCCGAGCGAGAACCTGGTCTCTCCCGACCTGGTGCGACGGCTGTGCTGGGACTGGGAGGGCGGCGGCGAGGCCGCGATCGAGGGGTTGCTGCGGGCCGGTCAGGCCCGGGCGTGGCAGCGCACACTCGTGGTGCCGGTGCTGGCAGCGGCGTTGCAACCGGGCGCCGGTTAGACGCGGGTCGATCTGCTCGAGACTCCGGCGGAGGGACCCGCGAATCCACGCTTGCGGATAGGGTGCCGACGTGGACTCCTACCCGAGCTGCGATGCGATCGCGCTGGCTGACCTGGTCCGAAGCGGAACAGCCAAACCCGCTGAGCTGCTGGAGGCGGCGCGGGCGCGGGCGGCCGAGGTCAACCCGCAGATCAACGCGATCGTGACCGACGTCGACCCGGTCAGCAGTGCAGTCACTGACGCCCCGTTTGCCGGGGTGCCGTTCCTCATCAAAGACCTGCACCAGGACCTGGCGGGGTATCCCACCAGCAGCGGCTCGCGGTCGCTGGCTGCCATCGCTGCGACCGAGAATGCCACGGTAGTGCAGCGCTGGCTGGACGCCGGGCTGGTCATCTTCGGCAAGACGAACACCCCCGAGTTCGGCGCCAAGGGGATCACCGAGCCTGAGCTGTTCGGTCCCGCGCGCAACCCCTGGAACACCGACCACACCCCGGGCGGGTCGTCGGGCGGTGCTGCAGCGGCGGTGGCGGCGGGCATCGTGCCCTGCGCGGGCGCCAGCGATGGCGGGGGCTCGATACGGATTCCGGCGTCAGCGTGCGGACTGTTCGGCCTCAAGGTCTCCCGCGGTCTGATTCCCGCCGGGCCCTCGCACGGCGAGTACCTGGGCGGAAGCGCTACCGACGGCGTCATCTCACGCTCGGTGCGAGACACCGCCGCGATGCTCGACGTGCTGGCCGGAACCACCCCGGTCGCACCCTACCTGGCGGCCGAACCGCCGGGCAGCTATCTCAAGGAGGTGGGACGCCCGCCAGGACGTCTCCGGATCGGCGTGTGCGTCGCCAGTTCGATCAACCCACATCCGCACCCGCAAGCACTGGCCGCGGTGTCTGGAGCAGCTGAGCTACTCACCGACCTCGGGCACGACATAAGTCAACTGCCCAGCGCTCCAGTCGACGACGCGGCCCTGGCCAAAGACTTCCTCACTACCTGGTTCGTCGAGTGCGCCTGCGAAGTCGACGAGGCCAAAGCGGCCAGCGGTGCCGACGACTCCAGATTCGAACTCGACACCCGCCTGATGGCGGCCTTAGGTCGGGCAACCAGATCTGTCGACTTCAACCGCGCCGTCCAGCGACGCCACGAACACGTGCGGCGGCTGGCGAACTTCCATCAGTCCTATGACCTGCTGCTCACCCCCACGACGGCGACCCCGCCGCCCAGAATCGGGGCGTTCGACCTGCCGCCCATGCTGCGCAAGGCACAGCAGTTGTTGCTCACCGCCCGCGCCGCCGGGGTGCTGCGCTTCACACCGATCGTCGATCAGATCGTCAACGACAATCTCGGGTGGGTTCCGTACACCCAACTGGCGAACCTCGCCGGCCGTCCCGCCATCAGCGTTCCCCTGCACTGGACGCCCGACGGGCTGCCGATCGGCGTGCAGTTCGTTGGGCGACTCGGGGCAGAAGGACAGCTGATACGCCTTGCTTCCCAGCTCGAAGAGGCGCAGCCGTGGTTCGAGCGACGACCCGAGCTGTGACCCTAGAGCCGATCAGTCGAGGCGTTCGCTGATCTGCGCATCGTCGACGGCGTCCTCGGCGACGCTGCTGGCCAGCGCCGCGACCCAGCCGGTGATCTGACGGGCCAGGTCCTGTTCGGTCAAGCCGACCTCGGCAAGCACCTCACCGCGCGACGCGTGGTCGTAGAACTGCTGCGGCAAACCCAGGTCGCGGCAGGGCGTGTCGATGCCCGCGCGTCGCAGCGCCGCCGACACCGCCGAACCCACACCGCCGTTGATCCCGTTGTCCTCCACGGTGACGACCAGTTTGTGCGCGACGGCCAGTTCGCCGAGTACCGCTGGGACGGGCAACACCCAGCGCGGGTCGATCACGGTGACCCCGATGCCCTGGTTGCGCAGCCGCTTGGCCACCGCCAGCGCCATCGCCGCGAACGCTCCGACCGGCACCAGCAGCACGTCAGCGCTCAACTCTTGGGTCGGTACCGCCAGCACGTCGACACCCGCCCGCCGCTCCAATGCCGGGATGTCTTCGCCCACATCACCTTTCGGGAAGCGAATCGTGGTCGGTCCATCGTCGACGTCGAGCGCCTCGCCGAGCTCCTCACGCAGCCGGGTGGCGTCCCGGGGCGCCGCCACCCGCATGCCGGGCACGATGCCCAGTATCGACAGATCCCAGATGCCGTTGTGACTGGCGCCGTCCGGGCCGGTGATGCCAGCGCGGTCCAGCACGATGGTGACCGGCAGCCGGTGCAACGCGACATCCATCATGATCTGGTCGAACGCCCGGTTGAGGAAGGTCGAATAGATCGCCACCACCGGATGCAGCCCGCCCATCGCCAGCCCGGCCGCTGACGTGATCGCGTGCTGCTCGGCGATGCCGACGTCGAACAACCGGTCTGGGAACCGCCGCCCGAAGGCGGTCAGCCCGGTGGGGCCGGGCATGGCCGCGGTGATCGCCACGATGTCGCGACGCTTGGCGCCGTAGCTGATCAGCGCGTCGGAGAAAGTGGCGGTCCAGCCCGGCCCGGGTATCGAGGTGGCCAGCCCGGTCGCCGGATCGATCACACCGCAGGAGTGCATCTGCTCGGCCTCGTCGTCCTCGGCCGGCGGGTAGCCCATGCCCTTACGGGTGGCGACGTGCACGATCACCGGCCCGCCGAAGTTCCGGGCGCTGCGCAGCGCCGTCTCCACCGCGTGTTCGTCGTGACCGTCGACCGGCCCGACGTACTTCAGTCCGAGGTCGGTGAACAGCAGCTGCGGCGAGAGCGCGTCTTTGAAGCCGGCTTTGACGCTGTGCAGGAAGTGGTAGGACGGCTCACCGATGACCGGCGTGCTGCGCATTGCGCTGCGGAGTTTCTCCAGCAACTGCTCGTAGCCGGGCTGCAGCCGCAGCATGGCCAGGTGGTCGGCCAACCCGCCGAAAGTCGGCGCGTAGCTGCGGCCGTTGTCGTTGACAACGATGATCACCGGACGGCGGGCGGCGGCGATGTTATTCAACGCCTCCCAGCACATCCCGCCGGTCAGCGCGCCGTCGCCGACGACGGCTACCACGTGCCGGTTGCGGTGCCCGGTCAGCTCGAAAGCCTTCGCCAGCCCGTCCGCGTAGGACAGCGCCGCGCTGGCGTGACTCGATTCCACCCAGTCGTGCTCACTTTCGGCGCGGCTCGGGTAGCCGGACAGACCGCCCTTCTTGCGCAGCGTCTCGAAGTCCGACGAGCGTCCGGTCAGCATCTTGTGCACATAGGCCTGATGGCCGGTGTCGAAGATGACCGGGTCGTGCGGCGAATCGAACACCCGGTGCAAGGCGAGCGTCAACTCGACGACGCCCAGATTGGGCCCCAGGTGCCCCCCGGTGGCGGCCACCTTGTGGATCAGAAACTGACGGATCTCGGCGGCCAGGTCGCCAAGCTGCGCTTGAGAAAGGTGCTGCAGATCGGCGGGCCCCCGGATCCGGTCAAGCATCCCGCCAGTGTACGCAGCCCAGGCGCACCAGCGCCGGGCCTGCTAGCGTAGTGCCTCGGTGAGCCGGGAAGCCTGGTCGGCGTGGAATGATCTTCGACCAGGGAGTGCGCCATGGGGTTTCGCCGTAATTCGGTCACCTCGATTCTGTATCGTGCCCGCATGCGTGCGGGTGAAATCGTCGAGGACTTTCCGATCGTAGACATCGACTGTAATGCGCTGGATGCCATGCATCTGCTCGCCGAGCACCGCCTGACCGGACTGGTGGTCGGCACCGGCACCTCCGACCAGCCCTTCGCGGTGTTGCCGGCCTCTCAAGTCGTGCGCTTCATCGTGCCCGGCTATGTGCAAGACGATCCGGGGCTGGCCGCCGTGCTGACCGAATCGATGGCGGATCACGCCACGGACCGATTGCGCGGCAAGACGATTCGCGACCTGCTGCCGCAGAAACGTCAGCACGTGCCGGTGGTCGACGCCGACGACACCATCATCGAGGTGGCCGAGGTGATGGCGCGTCTGCACAGTCCGCTGGTGACCGTGGTCAAGGACGGCAGGTTGCACGGGGTGATCACCGCATCGCGCCTTTTAGCCGCAGCGCTGAAGCGTTGAACCGGAGTCCGGCGGGGCGGCGCCGATGATGTATTACGCGATCACGGTGTTCGTGGTCGCCTACGCCTGCATCGTCAGTGAGCGTTTCAACAAAACCGCCGTTGCGCTGGTTGGCGCCGGGTGCGTGGTCCTGCTGCCGGTCATCGATTCTCCGGACGTCTTCTACTCCGAGGCCAGCGGAGTCGACTGGGACGTCATCTTTTTGATGCTCGGCATGATGATCATCGTCAGCGTTTTGCGGCAGACCGGGCTGTTCGAATATGCCGCGATCTGGTCAGTCAAGCGCTCCAACGGCTCGCCGCTGCGGATCATGATCCTGCTGATGCTGGTCATGGCACTGGCTTCGGCGGTACTGCCCAACGTTGTCTCGGTGTTGCTGATCGCACCGGTCACCTTGCTGGTCTGCGACCGGCTGGAAATGAACCCGGTGCCGTTTCTGATCGCCGAAGTGTTCGCCTCCAACATCGGTGGCGCCGCGACGCTGGTCGGCGACCCGCCGAACATCATCATTGGTGCCCGCCGTGGGCTGTCGTTCAATGCCTTCCTGGTCAACATGGCACCGGTCGTGGTTCTGGTGATGCTGGTGTTCATCGCCGTGACGCCGCTGCTTTTCCGCGGCTTGTCCACAGTCGCTCCCGAGCGGATCGCCGACGTCATGGCGGTGGACGAGCGGGAGGCTTTGCGTGACCGCGGGCTGCTGGTCAAGTGCGGCCTGGTGATGGTGGTGGTGTTCGCCGGGTTCGTCGTCTCCCCGGTGATCCACATCGCGCCGTCCCTGGTGGCCCTGCTCGGCGGGGGCCTGCTCGTCCTGGTTTCGCGGCTGGATCAGTCCGATTACATGGCCAACGTCGAGTGGGACACCCTGCTGTTCATCGTCGGGTTGTTCGTCATGATCGGCGCCCTGTTCAAGACCGGTGTCATCGGCGTCCTCGGCCGGTGGGCGACCGAAGCCACCGGCGGCAATGCGCTGTTCACGACCATGCTCATCCTGGGCTTCTCGACAGTGGTGTCCGGGGCCATCGACAACGTTCCCTACGTGGCCACGATGACCCCGATCGTCGGGCACCTGGCTGACACCGCGCCCGGGCAGTCACACCACGATGTGCTGTGGTGGTCGCTGGCACTCGGCGGTGACCTGGGCGGCAACCTGACCGCTGTCGGCGCCACCGCGAATATCGTCATGCTCGGCATCGCCTCGCGCACCGGCAACCCGATTTCGTTCTGGGAATTCACCCGCAAGGGTGTCGTGGTGACCGCGCTTTCCACCGCGGTGTGTGCTCTCTACTTGTGGCTGCGGTATTTCGCCTTCAGTTGAGGCGTAGGTCCATTCCCGGCCTCATGGCGCTGAGGGCGCCGTAGGCCCGCCACGCCTTGGCGATGCCGAACTCCAACCTTGATCGCCATTTCACCGAAGAACTGAATCGAGTGCTAATACCGTCTCCTCATTCGTCAGCTCCATTGCAGTGCTCCCGCCGCGGGTCACTCTGGACAAATCGACATCCATCCGGCCGCTTACGCCTCCCTGCTTGAGGCGCTGGTGCCGGTCAACAGCGCGATGGTGGTGATCGCGAAGTGTTCGAGGCGTTCGCGTGGGTAGGTGTTGGGGTGGCTGACCGCAAGCCGACCCAGCATTTCGGGTCGCCGATCACCAACGAGCGACCCGGACCCAACGGCGGCCGCTACACCAAGCTCGAGGGCGGCGTCATCTATTGGACACCGCAGACCGGAGCACACGTTGCCTCCGGCGCCATCCGCATCGCCTGGGAACACCAATACGGCGGGGCCGCCGGCCCGCTGGGCTATCCCACCACCATCACCAACATCAACGGCCAACCGCAGATTCAGAATCAGTCGTAATCCGGAGGTAAGCCAGGGCCCCCGGTGGCGGAGGTAATCGCGCCGATTGAACGGAACACCGTTTACTCCGGCCGGTATCAGGGCATCAACCCGACCGCCAGTCACTCGGGCCGGCGGCATGCGTCGACGGTCCTGAATGAGCTTTCAGCCACGCAGCACAATATTCGATGGCGGCGATCGGTTCACCTCAACCTGGCGCAGCGCCCGTGCTCAATCCTTCTAGCGCACACCGCCACGACCGGTTCGCCACCATCAACCATCGACGATTTCGAGGCGCGGGCCATGCCAAGAGTACATTTGAGTCACTCGGGGGAGATCCAGTAAGTGTGGCACCCGATCCGAGGGGGAAACCTTTTGAACGTCAGAAAATCTGGCTGGGCGCGTCG
Source organism: uncultured Actinomycetota bacterium (assembly GCA_963795995.1). GTDB lineage: Bacteria > Actinomycetota > Actinomycetes > Mycobacteriales > Mycobacteriaceae > Mycobacterium. The sequence continues at coordinate 869,844 of CAWCJY010000010.1, read as the reverse complement.
TCTGGTGATTGCCGGTGTTGCGGTCGGCGTGCTGCCTGGGTTGGTTGGTGTGGTCGCGCCGCCCGCGCGGGCGGCTGCGCCGGAATTTCTGCAGGTGCCTTCGGCCGGGATGGGCCACAACATCACCGTGGAGTTTCAAAGCGGCGGAGCGCCGGCCGTCTACTTGCTCGACGGCTTGCGCGCCCGAGACGACCGCAGCGGCTGGGATATCGAAACTCCCGCGTTCGATGAGTATCGCGGTTCGGGGATTTCGGTGGTGGCGCCGGTCGGTGGGCGCTCCAGCTTCTACGCCGACTGGTATGGGTCGGCCAATGGGCAGACATATAAGTGGGAAACCTTTCTGACCAGCGAGCTGCCGGGCTATCTGTCGGGCAGGGGTGTGCGGCCCAACCGCAACGCGGTGGTGGGTGTCTCCATGTCGGGGTCCTCGGCGTTGATCTTGGCGGCCTACCATCCCGGACAATTCGCCTATGCCGGCGCACTGTCGGCATACCTGACCCCTTCTAGCGGCAACGGCCCGACCCTGATTAAGTTCGCGATGAACGACGAGGGCGGCTTCAATCCCGAAGATATGTGGGGGCCGGCGGGCGGCCCGGGATGGCAGCGCCACGATCCGACCGTGCAGGCCGGACGGCTGGCTGGCAACAACACCCGCCTCTATATCTACAGCGGCAACGGCACACCGTCGGAACTAATTGGCGAGGGCAGCTTGCCAGGCCAGGTCATCGAGCAGGTCATTTTGCAAACCAACGTCGACTTCAAGAACGCCTACACCGCCGCGGGCGGCCACAACGCCACGTTCAATATCGACAGCAACGGCGTCCACAGTTGGGGCTACTGGAATGCCCAGCTGGTGGCCATGAAGCCGGACATGCAACAAACGCTGGGAGCCACCGCGTCAAACGCCTGATACTGAAAGCAGTTACAGCTGCGTGACATCACCCCGGGTCTCGGTTATCAGCACGGGTGCGTTGATACGCAGAATGCTGGTGAGCAAACGGGAATCACCGCGTCGAGGCGTCACGGGGAGCAACTGAACCCCTGACGGAAAGGCGGGTGGGAAAACGTCGATAAGGTTGAGTGGATAGTTGTGGCGGGACGAGACCGGCTCGCGCCCGACACGCTAAGTGCTGCTAACAAACCGATTTTCGGAGGAAACTTAGGGCGTACCGAAGCGCTTCGTGCGTCGCGGCCCCGGCGCTTGCCGGCGCGCACAGACACGTCACCAGGATTGCACGGTTCGTTCCAGGTCAGCCGCCTCGCGTCAACAGCGCGACGCATTCGACGTGATGGGTCAGCGGAAACGCGTCGAACACTTTCAAGTTGGCCACAACGTAGCCGTGGCCGCGGTAGAGGCTGATGTCGCGAGCGAACGACGCTGCCTCGCAACCGATGTGCACCACCCGGGGAACATCTGCGGTGACCAGCAGGTCGATGACGTCACGCCCGGCGCCGGCGCGCGGCGGATCCAGCACCGCCACGTCGGCGGCCACTTTCTGCCCGGCCAGCACGCGGCGCACCGAATCGGCGGCGACGCGCACCTGCGGCAGATCGGCCAGTGCGGTCCGGGCGGCCCGCGACGCCGCCCGCCCGGTATCGACGGTCAGCACCCGACCGGACGCCCCGACCGCCTCGGCGAGCACCGCCGCGAACAGGCCGGCACCGCCGTAAAGATCCCACGCCGTCATACCAGGCGCGGGCTGCGCCCAGTCGCCGACCAGACGACTGTAGGTCTGGGCCGCGTCGCGGTGAGACTGCCAGAACGCCGTCACCGGCAGTTGCCAGCGGTGCCCATTCACCCGTTGCACGGCTTGGCCGCTGCCCTCGACCACCTGGCTGCGGGTCCGTCCGCCTTCCCGCAGGGTCTGCAGCACGTGCCGCTGGCCGTCGTCGTCGACGGCAACCAGCACCTGACTGCCCGGTGTCCACCGCTGTGTACCGAGTCCGTCGAGCATTCCGGCGGCCAGCTGCCCGCAGCGCAGATCGGTCACCAGCTCGTTGCTGCGGTAGCGGTGAAAGCCGGCACGACCGTTGGCACCCACAGCGAGCCGCACCCGGGTGCGCCAACCGGTCGGCCCGGCCGCCGACAGCGGTTCGGCGTCGCCGGCCCACCGATAATCGCCCAGACGCTGAAGCTGATCAGCGACCACCTGCGCTTTGAGCTGACGGGCCGCCGCGGGCTCGGCGTACGCCAGGTCACAGCAGCCGGCGCCGTCCACCCCGGCGATCGGGCACAGCGAGGTGATGCGATCGGGTGACGGCTCGAGCACCTCGACAACTTCGGCGTGCCAGTAGGAGCCGCGGTCGCCGACGACCCGTACTCGCACCCGCTCACCGGGCAATGCGTAGCGGACGAACACCACCCGACCCTCGTGACGTCCCACGCAGCTGCCGCCGTTGGCCGCAGCGCCGACAGTCAGGGTGAGTTCTGCCGGTGCCGGCTCGTCAAGTGTCAATTCTCGAGACCCCGACGGGTATCGCCGGGAGCGACATGTGGTTGCAAGGTTCCTCGTCGCTCCGACGAATTCAGCTGCCAGGGAACCGAAGTCACCATCACTCCCGGCATGAACAACAGCCGGCCCTTGAGCCGAAGCGCGCTTTGGTTGTGCAGCAGTTGTTCCCACCAGTGACCCACCACGTATTCGGGAATGAACACCGTCACCACCGAGCGCGGTGATTCAGCGCTGACGCGCTTGATGTAATCCAGCACCGGCCTGGTGACTTCACGGTAGGGCGAGGCGATGACCTTCAGCGGCACTGCGATGTCGCTTTCTTCCCAGTGATGCACCAGCTTACGGGTTTCCGCGTCGTCGACGCTCACCGTCACGGCCTCCAGTGTGTCCGGGCGGGTCGCCCGCGCGTAGGCCAGCGCACGCAGCGTGGGCAGATGCAACTTGGACACCAGCACCACCGCATGATTGCGGCTGGGCAGCACCTGGTCGCCGTCGTCGCGCTGTTCCAGTTCTCGGCCGACGGCCCGGTAATGCCTGCGGATGAGCTTCATCACGCCGAACAGTAACGACATGGCCACCACTGCGATCCACGCGCCGGCCAGAAACTTGGTGACCAGTACTACCAGCAACACCGCGCCGGTGGACAGCAGGCCGATGGTGTTGACCACGCGGGATCGCAACATCGTGCGCCGGAGCGGGATATCGGATTCGGTGCGCAGCAACCGGGTCCAGTGTCGCACCATGCCGATCTGGCTCAACGTGAACGAGATGAACACACCGACGATGTACAGGTGAATCAACGCGGTGACCTCGGCGCGGAACGCGAAAATCGCGGCCAGCGCCGCCATCGACAAGAACACGATCCCGTTGGAAAACGCCAACCGGTCCCCGCGCGTGTGTAACTGGCGGGGCAGATAGCTGTGCTGGGCGAGCACCGAACCGAGCACCGGGAAGCCGTTGAACGCGGTGTTGGCCGCCAGCACCAGGATCAGCGCGGTCACGGTGGTGATCAGCACTAGGCCGAGTTGGAAGTTGCCGAACACCGCTTGCGCCAGTTGGGCCACCAGCGTCTTCTGGTGATAGCCCGGCGGCGTACCCGCCAGCTGCCTGCCCGGGTCGTCGACAATTTTGACCCCGGTTTTGTTGGCCAGCAGGATGATTCCCATGAACAGCGTCACCGCGACGGCGCCGAGCATCAGCAGTGTGGTGGCTGCGTTGCGCGATTTCGGTTTCCGGAACGCCGGCACTCCGTTGCTGATGGCCTCCACACCGGTGAGCGCCGCACAACCCGACGAAAACGACCGCGCCACCAGAAACACCAAAGCGAATCCGGCGACTTCACCGTTCGCCGAGCGCATCTGGAAACCGGCGGATTCAGCCCGCAGCGGCTCGCCCAGGAGGTAGATCCGCACAACTCCCCAACCCAGCATGACGACCAACCCGACGATGAACGCGTAGGTGGGGATCGCGAACGCGACCCCGGACTCGCGAACACCACGCAAGTTCAGCGCCATCACCAGCAGGATCGCACCGGTCGAGAGCAGCACTTTGTGGTCGGCGACGAACGGAAACGCCGAACCGATGTTCGACATGGCCGAGGCGGTCGAAACCGCAACGGTCAATACGTAATCCACCATCAAAGCGCTGGCGACGACCAGACCGGCGTTGGCACCGAGGTTGGTGGTCACCACCTCGAAATCACCGCCGCCGGACGGATAGGCATGCACATTCTGGCGATAGGAGGCCACCACCACCAACATGACCGCGGCCACCGCAAGCCCGATCCACGGCGTCAACGCGTACGCGGCCAGCCCCGCGACCGACAGCATGAGGAACACTTCCTCGGGGGCGTAAGCCACCGAGGACAAGGCATCGGAGGCGAATACCGGCAAAGCGATCCGCTTGGGTAACAGGGTGTGACTGAGCCGATCGCTGCGGAACGGGCGGCCCAGCACCAGCCGACGCGCAGCGGTCGAGAGTTTGGACACGAGAGTCAAGATTAGGCCCGCCTCGCCCTGACGGTAGCGTTCCGTACACGACGATGCTCCGAAAGGACCCACAGATGCGGGTAGTGGTGATGGGGTGTGGCCGGGTCGGCGCTTCGGTGGCCAACGGGCTTTCGCGGATCGGCCATGATGTCGCCGTCATCGACCGTGACCAAACCGCCTTTAACCGGCTCAGTCCGGAATTCGGCGGAGAACGGGTGCTGGGCGTGGGATTTGACCGCGAGGTCTTGCTGCGGGCCGGCATCGAAGCTGCGGATGCCTTCGCCGCGGTGTCTTCCGGCGACAACTCCAACATCATCTCGGCCCGACTGGCCCGGGATGCTTTCGGGGTGCAGCGCGTGGTCGCACGCATCTACGACGCCAAACGCGCGGCGGTTTACGAACGGCTCGGCATCCCGACCATCGCCACGGTTCCCTGGACCACCGACCGGCTGCTGAACGCGCTTGTCCGGGAGGCCGACACCACCAAGTGGCGCGACCCCACCGGTACCATCGTCGTCGCCGAAGTGCTCCTGCACGAGGACTGGGTGGGGCGCCGCCTGACCCAGCTGGAGGAGGCGACGGGCGCGCGGGCAGCGTTTGTGATCCGGTTCGGCACCGGCACGCTCCCGGAATCGAAGACTGTCATTCAAGCCGGCGACCAGGTGTATGTCGCCGCGATCTCCGGGCGTGCGGCCGAGGCGCTCGCCATCGCCGCCATGCCACCCAGCGAGGACTTGTGAAACGCGCCGACGACGATGACGCCGGCGGAGTTGGAATCGAAGATTCCGGCCAAGCCGGGGTTGAGGAGCGGCGCTAAATGCGCGCCGACGAGGATGACGCCGGCGGAGTTGGAATCGAAGATTCCGGCCAAGCCGGGGTTGAGGAGCGGCGCTAAATGAAAGTCGCGATAGCCGGGGCCGGTGCGGTCGGCCGCTCGATCGCCCGCGAGTTGCTCGACAGCGGCCACGACGTGACCTTGATCGAGCGCAACCCCGAACACCGCGACGTCGACGCCATCCCGTCGGCGCACTGGTGGTTGGGCGACGCCTGCGAGCTGAGCTTGCTGGAGGCGGTGCACCTAGAGGACTTCGACGTGGTGATCGCCGCTACCGGTGACGACAAGGCCAACGTCGTGCTCAGTTTGCTGGCCAAAACAGAGTTCGCGGTGCCGCGGGTGGTGGCGCGGGTCAACGATCCCCGCAACGAGTGGCTGTTCACCGACGCCTGGGGTGTGGACGTGGCGGTGTCCACGCCGCGGATGCTGGCCTCTCTGGTCGAAGAGGCCGTGGCGGTCGGGGATCTGGTGCGGCTACTGGAATTTCACCGAAGCCAGGCCAACCTCGTCGAGATCACGCTGCCCGACGACACGCCCTGGGGCGGCAAGCCGGTCCGCAAGCTGCAGTTGCCCAGAGACGCCGCGCTGGTGACGATTCTGCGTGGGGCGCGCGTCATCGTGCCGCAGGCCGACGAGCCGCTGGAGGGCGGCGACGAGCTGCTTTTTGTGGCGGTCAGCGAGGTGGAGGCGGAGCTGCGTCAACTGTTGCTCCCAACGCCGGCGGCAGATCAGACGCCATAGCGCGTTGCGCGGTCCGGATGGCCAGGTAGGTCACCACCGCCGCGACCGCTGTCAGCGGCCAGCCCATGCCGAGGCGCGCCACCCCCAGCCAGCCGGTTTCGTGCGCCTCATAGAGCAACCGCTGCACCACGAACCGCGTCCCGAAGACCAGCGCCCAGGCCAGGGTGGCGACGTCGAAGGCGAACCGCGCCCGGCGCAGGCCGCACCAGCTGCGGTCCCGCTTGGTTGTCCAGCTCCACAGGTAGCCGACGACCGGCCGCCGGATCAGCACCGAAACCGAAAACACCACTGCCCACCACAACGACGTCCATATCCCCAGCAGGAAATAACCCCTGGACTCCCCCGCCACCAGGGCGATCAGCGCGCACACGGCGACCCCGAAAAAACCTGCCAACGCCGGCTGCACGGACTCCCGCCGGATCAGTCGCCACAACAGAATTAGCAATGCCACACCCAGGGCGGACGCGACAGCCGCGAGCAGGCCAGCGACGGTGGAGACCACCGCGAAGACCAGCACCGGCAGCGACGAGTAGACGATTCCGCTCACGCCGCCCAGCTGGGCCAGCGCGGTCTTGGCATCGGTATGTTCAGTAGGCGCAGCCGGGGTATGGCTGTCGGTCGCCTCCGGCCCCGTCACCGCTGAATTTCGTAATGCGGGTTGTAGATCGCCTTGGCGCCGTTGTCCAGCTTGCCGAGCCGGCCGCGCACCCGCAGGGTGCGTCCCGACTCGATACCAGGTATCCGGCGCTGACCCAGCCACACCAGGGTGACGCTGTCGGTACCGTCGAACAGCTCAGCGCGCAGCCCGCCCGCGCAACCCCTCGCATTGGCTTCCACGCTGCGCAGGGTACCCACCATCGTCACCTCTTGGCCGCGGCGGCAGTCGATAGCGCGCTGAGCACCGGTGTTCACGGCCTCGTCGGACAGCGCCTCGACATCACGCTGCTCGGGATCCTCCGTCAAACGACGGGTGAGCCGGCGCAGATATCCTCCGGCCGCCATGGCCTCTCCTGACGCAGTCATCCGATCCAGTTATGACTGAACTCTAGCTTCGCCAACCGCAAAACGTGGGCGTTGATTCCACCGCCAGGCACTATCAGGTAATGCCGGTCGACTTGCGCGGTGTCGCCACCGTCGTGCTGCCCGGAACCGGATCCGACAACGACTACGTCGCCCGCGCATTCGGCGAGCCCTTACACGACGCGGGCGCGCTGATTGTGGCGGCAGCACCACAGCCGAGGCGGCTCATCGACGGCTACCGGGCCGCGCTCGACCGCGCCGCACGCGGGGGCCCGATCGCGGTCGGCGGCGTATCGATCGGCGCCGCGGTTGCCGCGGCCTGGGCGCTCGAGCACCCCGACCGGACGGTCGCCGTCCTGGCCGCGTTGCCTGGGTGGACCGGCCCGCCTGGCGCCGCCCCCGGCGCGCTCGCGGCCCGCTATTCGGCGCAGCAGCTGCGTCGCGACGGCCTGACTGCGGCGACCGCTTTGCTGCGGGAGACCGGCCCGCGCTGGCTGGCCGACGAGTTGGCCCGGTCGTGGTCAGGTCAGTGGCCGCACCTGCCCGCGGCCATGGAGGAAGCCGCGGCCTATGTCGCGCCGACCCGTGCGCAACTCGCCCGGTTGGCAGCGCCGCTGGCGGTGGCCGCCGCAACCGACGACGCTGTGCATCCGCTGGCGGTGGCTGAAGAATGGGTTGCCACGGCGCCGCGCGCCGCCCTGCGGACCGTGACGCTCGGCGAGATCGGCGCCGAGCCCGCCACTCTGGGCGCGGCGTGTCTGGCCGCGCTCCGCGACCTACCTGGCTAGCTAATTGCCGGTGCTGCGCAGCTGCTGCATCGCCGAACCCTCAGCGCTGCGGCGCTCGGTCGGCTCGGCCGCGGCGGACTCTTGAGCGTCGGGTTGTCCTACTTCAGCGGGAGGTACCCCCTGCGCGGCGGTCTGTTGGGCGGCGGCCTGCTGCGCGGCGACGTCGCGGAGCTGTGCGGCCATCGGCTCGGGCAGCCGCACCGGCAGCGGCGTGCGGACCGGCAGTGGCGTATCCCCACGGCGAACCACCGTGTCGGCCAATGCGTCCCGGGCTTCGTCGGTCAATGCGGCGACGGTCTCGTGCGAACCGTTGACGACGCAGCGGATCATCCAGCGGTAACCATCGACTCCGATGAAGCGCACCGCACCCGTCGCGGTGCCCACCACCTCCCGGCCCCATGGGCCGTCTTGGATGGAGACCTTGGCCGAGTCGTTGCGCAGCGACTCAGCCAGCTCGCCGGCCACCTCACGCCACAAACTGCCGGTCTTGGGTGCCGCGTAAGCGGCGATGGTGTACCGACCGTTGGGTGTCACCACCCAAATCGCGCTGGGCACACCGGTCTGGGTGAGCTCGACTTGGAGCTGCGCGGTGCTGGGCATCGGAATCAGCACCGAACCGAGGTCGAGCCGGGCCAACTCGGCGCTGGCCGGGTCGTCGAAGTCTTCGATGTCGAACGGGCCTTGCAGGTCCTCGGCGGGTTCGACCGGTGACGCGGGTTCACTGATGTCGTGTCGACCGATCTCAGTGGCCGCTTCCGGCTCAGCCGCAGTGTCGGAGGTGTGCTGCTTGGGCTTGCGCTTACCGAATGCCATCGTCACAAACTCGCATGTCCGCCGGAGGAGCCGTGACCGCCGTCGCCACGGGATGTCTTAGCCAAGCCGGCCTCGTCAAACGACGAGACCTCGACCACGCCGACCAACTCCACCCGCTGTACCACCAGCTGGGCGATGCGGTCGCCGCGGTGCACCACGATCGGAGTGACCGGGTCGAGGTTGATCAGCGCGACCTTGACCTCACCGCGGTAGCCGGCGTCGATGGTGCCCGGGCTGTTGACGATCGAAAGGCCCAACCGCGCAGCCAAACCGGAACGCGGATGCACCAGCCCGACCATGCCGTACGGGACGGCGACCGCGATGCCGGTCGGCACCAGCGCGCGCCGACCCGGGGCGAGCTCCACATCTTCGGCGCTGTACAGATCCACGCCGGCGTCACCGTCATGGGCGCGAGTGGGCAGCGGCAGCCCGCGGTCCAGGCGAACAACCGCAAGACTTTCCGGCACGGGGCCACAGATTACCCTTGACCGGGTGTCGAGTTCGGCCGTCGCGCCGCAGAGAGTGCGGTATCGCGAGCGATTGCGGGTGCCGTGGTGGTGGTGGCCGCCGGGTTTCGGAGTGGCGGCGCTCCTCGCGCTCGAAGTCAACCGTGGTGTTCCCGGGCTACCGGATTGGCTGCCGTTCGCGGTGCTGTGCGTAGTAGCCGCCGGTGGATTGCTGTGGCTGGGCCGGATCGAGATCCAGGTTGCGGCCGACGACGGCGGCATCCAGCTGTGGGCCGGCGACGCGCACTTGCCGGTCACAGCGATCGCCCGGTCCGCGGAAGTGCCGCGCTCGGCCAAATCCGCGGCGCTCGGACGCCAGCTCGATCCCGCTGCCTTCGTCCTGCATAGAGGCTGGGTCGGACCGATGGTGCTGCTGGTCTTGGACGACCCCGACGATCCGACGCCGTATTGGCTGGTGAGCTGCCGGCATCCACAGCGGGTGCTATCGGCACTGCACAGCTGACGCGGCCCGCACCGATGCGGGCGCCCCGGACCGAACCGAACAACCTTGCCGCTTGATCAGGCAGCGCAGTCGGTGCAGATCATGACGCCGTTCTTCTCGCTGGCGAGCCGGCTGCGGTGCTGGACCAAAAAGCAGCTGGCGCAAGTGAATTCATCGGCTTGTTTCGGAATGACGCGTACCGACAGCTCCTCACCGGACAGGTCGGCGCCAGGCAGTTCAAAGGATTCAGCGGATTCCGATTCGTCGACGTCGACAACCGCCGACGCCGCTTCGTTCCGTCGTGCTTTCAGCTCCTCCAACGAATCTTCGGAAACCTCATCGGTCTCGGTCCGCCGGGGAGCGTCATAGTCGGTAGGCATGGTCTTGTCCCTCGCATCCCCTCGAACCAGCCAAGCAACGCTTTGTTGTACCAGCGTCGAACGCATCCACGAAACGATTCGTGCCCTTATCTTCGCTCAATCAACTGTGATTTACGTCACAGCTGCGGATTAACCGTTGCGGCCGGGTTCAAAACGTGCGTTTAGAGTGCTACCCGTGGTCGCGCAAATCACCGAGGGTACCGCTTTCGACAAGCACGGTCGTCCCTTCCGGCGACGCAATCCCGGGCCGGCGATCATCGTGGTCGTACTGCTGCTGGTGCTGACCGGTCTGGTGTGGACGATGGCGTTGACCCGGCCGACGGACGTTCACGAGGCCGTGGTGTGCAACCCGCCGCCCCCGTCGCAGCCCGGCGGTGAACCGCCCAGCCTCGGCGAGACGGTGAGCCGTTCCGCGATGTCGCACGTCGGCCCGGCCAAACTGATCGATACCAAAGTTCGCGTGCTCAACGCCAGCGGCCGCGGTGGCCAGGCAGCCGACGTCGCCGACGCGTTGCGTGACCTTGGGTTTGCCCAGCCCACCGCCGCCAACGATCCGGTGTACGCCAACACTCGGCTGACCTGCCAAGGCCAGATCCGGTTCGGCGAAGCGGGTCAAGCCGCCGCGGCGGCAGTGTGGCTGGTGGCGCCCTGCACCGAATTGTTCAAAGACGACCGCGGCGATGACTCCGTCGACCTGGCGCTGGGCACCGAGTTCAGCGCGCTGACGCACAGCGACGACATCGACACCGTGCTCGCCGGTCTGCGACCCGAGGCCACCGGGCAGTCCGATCCGACATTGCTGGCCAAGATTCACTCCAGCACCTGCTGAACGCGCGCTAGTCAGTCGGCGATCGGTTCCAGGCCGCCGAATCGCTCGAGCGTGGCCAACAACTCGTCGGCAATGCCCGGCGCGGCCGCCACAACCAGACCAGCACCCGACTCGTGCGGTGCCGGTAGCACCACTCGCGCTCCGGCCTCGGCGGCGATCAGAGTGCCCGCCGCACGATCCCAGATCTGCAGCCCGTGCTCGTAGTAGGCATCCAGCCGGCCCGCGGCCACCATGCACAAATCCAGCGCCGCCGAACCGATGCGACGCACGTCGCGCACCACCGGCAACATTCGCGCCAACAGCGCCGCCTGGGTGGTGCGACGCTGCTTGGAGTACGCGAAACCAGTGCCCACCAGGGCCATCGCCAACTCGTCGGCGGCGGTGCACCGCAGCGCCCGGGTGCCATGCTCGTCGGTCACCTGTGCGCCGAGTCCTTGCGCCGCCGAATACACCCGCCCGGCGACGACGTCGGCGACCGCGCCGGCCACCGAGACGCCGTCAACCTGGGCCGCGACCGACACCGCGTAGGCCGGGACGCCGTAGACGAAGTTGACCGTGCCGTCGATGGGGTCGACCACCCAGGTGACCAAGCCGGGATCAGCGGTCACCGAGGACTGCGGCCCGCCGCCTTCTTCCCCTAGAACCGCGTCGCCCGATCGGACTTCGGCCAGCCGATCACGCAGCAGCCGCTCGGTTTCGGTGTCGACGACGGTGACCGGATCGGTCGGGGTGCTCTTCGTGCGCACCGCCCCTGCGCCGGCACCATGAGCGTGCTCGCCGAACACCTCGGCGCGGCGACGCCGCGCGAACGCAGCCGCCTCCTCGGCCACTGCTTCGGCCACCGAACGTAGCTGCGCGGCGTCGATGTCAGGTGTCGTCACCGGCCTATCGCATCACAAACTCTTGCGCTAGCGACGCGGAGTGGAACTCGGGCCTCCCAGGTTAAGGTGTGGGCACACCCAAGTCTCGCCGAGGAGATTCGATGAGCAGGAGCGACTCGACCAGGGGCTCGACGGAAAACGACGCGGGAAACGGCTCGCAGGATGGCCGCGGATTCGGCATTGACGTCGGGGGCAGCGGCGTCAAGGGCGGCATCGTCGATCTGAGCACCGGGCAGCTTGTCGGTGACCGGGTCAAACTGCCGACCCCGCAACCAGCCACCCCGTCCGCGGTCGCCAAGACCATCGCCGCGGTCGTCAACGAGTTCGGCTGGACCGGACCGCTCGGAGTGACCTATCCCGGCGTCGTCACCGAAGGGGTGGTTCATTCCGCTGCCAATGTGGACAAATCGTGGATCGGAACCAACGCCCAAGACGTCATCGGTGCCGAACTGGACGGGCAGAAGCTTGTCATCCTCAATGACGCTGACGCGGCCGGCCTCGCAGAGCAGCATTACGGCGCGGGCAAGGACAAGAGCGGCGTGGTGGTGCTGTTGACGTTCGGAACGGGTATCGGCTCGGCGCTCATTCACAACGGGATTCTGCTGCCCAACACCGAGTTCGGCCATCTCGAAGTGGGCGGCAAGGAGGCCGAACACCGGGCGGCGTCCTCGGTGCGGGACAAACACGGCTGGAGCTACAAAAAGTGGGCGAAGCAGGTGACGAAGGTGCTCATCGCGTTCGAGAACGCTTTCTGGCCCGATCTGTTCATCGCCGGCGGCGGGATCAGCCGAAAGGCCGACAAATGGCTGCCGCTGCTGGAGAACCGAACCCCGGTGGTGGCCGCCGCCCTGCAGAACACTGCCGGCATCGTGGGCGCGGCGATGGCGGCTACCGGCGACGTGACGCACTGATTCGACGTGACGCACTGATTCTGCGCGCTCGACAGGGTAACGGCGCGTGCTGACCGTTACAATGGTCAGCGGCGGCCGCCTGAACGGATAGCGGCGAGTACCCATGCCGACAAGCGATATAGCCGACACTTTCGGTCGAGCACGCCCAAGGGCGCCGGAAGTTGATCCGACCGAAGGGATGTACGTGGCAGCGACCAAGGCAAGCCCGTCGACCGATGAGCCGGTGAAGCGCACGGCCGCCAAATCACCCGCGAAGGCCGGCGCCAAGCGAGCTCCGGCCAAGTCCGCCAATGGTGCCGCCACGGCCAAACGGCCCGCCAAGGCAGCCGCCCGCGCTCCGAAAGCCGCGGGCGCCAAGGCCACGGCCGCCCGCAGCGGCGCCAAGAAAGCTGCTCCGGACGAGGACGGCGCGGGCGTATCAGCCCCCGCGGTGGGCCGCACGAAGAAAACGGCGGGGCTGAAAGGCGTCGAGGTCACGGCCGACGAGGTCGTAGCTGAGAGCGCCGACGAGGATCTTGATGCTGAGCCAGATCTCGAACCGGGCGAGGAGCTTGAATCCGAGGACATCGAGATCGAACTGGACGCCGCCGATCTGACTCTCGACGAAGATCTCGTGGAGGATGAACCCGAGACGGTGGACGAGGCCAGCGACGAGGGCGGCGCCGAGGAAGTTGTCGCCGTACCGGCGGCAGTGGTCGCCGTTCCTGTCGAAGACGACGAAGAGATCGCCGAGCCCAGCGAGAAGGACAAGGCGTCGGGCGACTTCGTCTGGGACGAAGACGAGTCCGAGGCGCTGCGGCAGGCCCGCAAGGACGCCGAACTCACCGCATCGGCCGACTCGGTTCGCGCCTACCTCAAGCAGATCGGCAAAGTGGCGCTGCTCAACGCCGAAGAAGAGGTTGAGCTGGCCAAGCGGATCGAGGCCGGCCTGTACGCCACCCAGTTGATGACCGAGCTGACGGAGCGCGGCGAGAAGTTGCCCGCCGCGCAGCGCCGGGACATGGCGTGGATCTGCCGCGACGGCGACCGCGCGAAAAACCACCTGCTCGAGGCCAACCTGCGGCTGGTGGTGTCGCTCGCCAAGCGCTACACCGGCCGTGGCATGGCGTTTCTGGACCTGATCCAGGAGGGCAACCTGGGCCTGATCCGCGCGGTCGAGAAGTTCGACTACACCAAGGGATACAAGTTCTCCACGTACGCGACCTGGTGGATCCGCCAGGCCATCACCCGCGCCATGGCCGACCAGGCCCGCACCATTCGCATCCCGGTGCACATGGTCGAGGTGATCAACAAGCTGGGCCGCATCCAGCGTGAGCTGCTGCAGGATCTGGGCCGCGAGCCCACCCCTGAAGAGCTGGCTAAAGAGATGGACATCACCCCGGAGAAGGTGCTGGAGATCCAGCAGTACGCCCGTGAGCCGATCTCGCTGGACCAGACCATCGGCGACGAGGGTGACAGCCAACTCGGTGATTTCATTGAGGACAGCGAAGCGGTGGTCGCTGTCGATGCGGTGTCGTTCACCCTGCTGCAAGACCAGCTGCAGTCGGTGCTGGAGACGCTGTCCGAACGCGAAGCGGGCGTCGTGCGGCTGCGCTTCGGACTCACCGACGGCCAGCCCCGCACGCTCGACGAGATCGGTCAAGTTTATGGCGTCACGCGGGAACGCATCCGGCAGATCGAGTCGAAGACGATGTCGAAGCTGCGGCACCCCAGCCGGTCCCAAGTCTTGCGCGACTACCTGGACTAGGCGACACACCGCACAAGTGCTTTGAGCTGCGGCTATACCGCTTAGTCCAGAAATAGTGGACACGCACAGCGCTTCTAGTCAAGATATCGGGATGGCGCGACGCAAAGCTGCACCCCTCGATTTAGCCGTCCTGCTGCCCTCGTGGGAGCTTGCGTTGCGTTCCGAGCGTAAGTCCCCGGCGACGATCAAGGTCTACGGCGACGGCGTGCGCGCATTCCTGAAATGGTCAGCCGAGCACGGCCACGTCCCCGCCTTGGACCGCGACCTGATGAAGGCGTTCGTCGCCGATCTGCTCGACGCGGGAGCCGAGGCGTCGACCGCACGGTCCCGTCAATTGGCAATGCGCCGGTTCTCCACCTGGTTGGAGGAGGAGGGCGAAATCGACGGCGATCCCCTGCTCGGACTAAAGGCACCCAAGCTGGATGCCAAAGTCACCGAGTCACTGACCGACGGCGAACTTCGCGGACTGATCAAGGCGTGCGGCGGTAAAGAGTTTCGCGACCGCCGCGACGATGCCATCGTGCGACTCATGGCCGAGACTGGGATGCGCGCCGGGGAAGTCGTCGGCCTGGGCATCGACGACGTGGATTTGCCGCGCGGGCTGGTGACAGTTCGTCGCGGCAAGGGCGGCAAGGGCCGCGTGGCCCCGTTCGGGCCGCAGACCGGCATCGCGATCGACCGCTACATCCGCATGCGCCGCAGCCACATTCTTTGCGACACTCCCCCGCTGTGGCTTGGCGACCGCGGGAAGGGACTCAACTACGACGGGCTACATAAGACGTTGAAGTACCGTGCAGAACTCGCCGGACTCAAGGGTTTCCACCCGCACCTGTTGCGGCACACTGCCGCCTCGCGTTGGCTGGCTGCCGGCGGATCCGAGGGTGGCTTAATGGCTGTCGCTGGATGGTCGACCCGAGACATGATCGACCGCTACACCCGCTCGACGGCATCCGATCGCGCTGCCGCGGAAGCTCGCGGGCTGAATCTGGGAGAATTGTGACCGGTCCCTTCGAAGACATGGGTGACGAGAAGACCGGCGAGATCACTGTCTACTGCGACGCTGGATCGCATGCCGTTGGATCGGACGCCCTGTGGGAGCAGACTTACACTCGCCACGGCAAAGGGCCGTGGCTGCCTGAACCCTTTGAAACGCTCGGTGGAGACGTTCGGAAGCCGCGCCGCGGTGGTGGCGTCGAGTACATCAACGCTGCTGGCGAAGTGGTGAAGTTCTGGGACGTCGGCCGGGTGAATATGGCTGAGGAGAAGTTTTGGAGTCGAGCGCAACCCATGTTGGACGATCTGGATCGGGCGCGCGCACTAGCGGGAGTCGGTCCTGACGGAGGGCTGCCGTTAGGTCGGCGGTATCAGTTGCGTTGTGCCGGCTGCGGCGATGTAGTGCGCCGCAACGAAGTTGAGCTCAAGATGCAGTTCGACGTCTTGTGGGAGCGTGACTGTTTCCGCATTTCGCTGAACGGTTTACGCGCGATCGCGAAGATGTCTTAACCGCGTAATGCACAGCGCTGGTATACGCTTTGCATTACGCGAGCCGGATGTCCCTCCGGCCGAAGCCTCCGAAGAAGGCGTGATGAATCACGTCCTCTCGGAGGTTTTTTCATGGCGGTTACACCGTTCTCGCCAACCGAACGTACGCTTCAAGCACAGATCGCGGCGCACGAATCGTGGGCTCGCACCCCTGACCGGGCTGCACGAACTGCCAACGCGCGCAGAGCCTTACTGAACAAGTTCGAGAAGCAGGTAGACCCCGACGGCATGCTGCTGCCGGCTGAACGTGCCAAGCGCGCCGAAAACGCCCGGAAGGCCCACTACAAGCGGCTCGCTCTCAAGAGCGCGCAAGCCCGCAAGCTCCGCGCCGGCGGTGGTGCTCGATGATCAAGCCGCCCGATCAGTCGTCAATTCACGTCGCGGCGAACGCGTTCCGGCCGGGGCTGGTCCTTCTTGCAGTCGGATCCGGCACAAATCTGTTTTCCGTCAGCCCTGAGTTCGTGATCGAGCTCGCCGGCGAGTTGCTCGACGCGGCTCAGGCTGCGCGTGAATCGGAAGCGAACGCATGAAAATACTCCTTACCAGTGGCGATGCAGAAATGTCCGCCCGGACAACGGCCGGACTTCCGCGCCTTGTCCGGGCGGACGAAGAGACATCGTGACATGGGGCACCGCAACCCAATTCAGGTGTTCGGCGACCCGCTGCGCAGAGGCTACACCGTCGTCTCCGACGAACTGATCCGCATCGGCGCGCACGATAAAGCGCTCGGTTCCGACGGCTTAGCGGTGGTCCTGCTGATGCTGTCTCGCGCGTCTACCAAAGCGGGCCAACGCGCCTGGGAGACATCGGCCACTCAGATATCCGAGGAACTCGGCTGGGGCCGCAACCGAGAGCGGGCCCGCGCGGCCATCCAGAGAGCCGAGGACGACGGACGTCTCGTACGGCGCGGGTTCACCCGCGACGACCAGAACGTCAAGCAACGGTGCGCCTACGTGATCTGTGCAGGCGGACGCCGTTTCACCGACGAAGAGGTGGTCATCGCGAAAGTGCCGATCGTCTTGCCCTCGAACCGGAAGGCAGCGCCGTGAGCGAAGCAAAGGTGCACGGAAACCGTGCACCTTTGTTGCCTGCCGAGGTGCACGGTTTCCGTGCAGGTCGAATGCTGTTGAGGTGCACGGTTTTTTGTGCACCTAACGCACCGAAAATGCTGCACGGTTTCCGTGCACCTAAGGTGCACCCCCGTAGGTGCAACATAGGAATACCCACGTTCCTAAGGGATACCCGATCCGCTAATGCACTGTCGTGCATCAGCGTCGCAAAACCCCCTACCGAGTCTGCGTACGGGGTTACCCAAATCGGGGGACTTCCGAGTAACCCACTGACCGCGCGCGCGTGGAGTGAGGCGTCCCCGCTGTGAGGTCGCGAGTGTTCGAAGAGGTTTACGCCGACGCAGCGATGGACCGGGAATGTCCGAACTGCCAAGCACCGCCGCATCAGTGGTGCAAGCGCCCCAACGGTGAGACCCGTCCGATTCCCTGCATTGCCCGGTTGCGCTTCACGGACCCGTCTGCCGACGGAACACCGAGCCCGTCTGACGTCGAGCACCAGGCCGCCGCGCTGGCGCACCCGACACGATCGTTCTCAGAGCCGATCCACCAGCCCGAGGCGACGTGGTGAGCGCCCGCGCCGTATTGGTCTGCTACCGCGAACACCCGAACGCCGCCGAGTGGACCTACTGGGACAGCGGCGAGCAAGCATGCGATGCCAAAGCCGAGTTTTGCCTCCCATTCTGCGGGCCGCGGTGCTCGGGGTTCCACACAGTGGCAAGGCTTGACGTCGCGCCAGATCCCAGGCGCAGGCCGTCGTCGACGAAGACCATGGCGATTAGCGCCGCTGGCGCAGTCGATGCAGACGGGGCGGACGCGTGAGCGGGTCCGGTCTGATGCGCGCCGGCGGGGTCGTGGTCCTTTCCGGACCGGCGCTGAAAACGGACCTCGAATGCGTCCTGATTGCCATCAAGCACCGCAAACTGTCCGGCCTTCCGACCGATCACTACGAGGCTGTGGCCTGCGAACTTGTCGCCGCGATGGCCGCAGACGGTCACTCGGACGTCCGTTTGCCGGCGGTCATGGAGTCTGTGCCAATGGAACCACCCACCGTCCCGCTCGTCGAACTAGCTGACCGCCTGGACCTCTCGGACCGGCAGGCCCGTCGACTGGCCCCCCAACTCGGGGGTCGAAAGATCGCCGGCAGATGGTTCGTCGACGAAACAGCACTACGCCAACACATCGAAGGACGGAACTCGCATTGAACCGACAGGAGCTAGCCCGACTCGTCGCCTCTCTGACGGACGACGAACTCGAGGAACTGCGCAATCGCGGCCAGGAAGACACTGCCGCTCGTGAAGACCCGACGTCGCAATTCTTGCGGGCTGTCAAGGCCGAACAAGGCCGCGACTGGCTCTCGGAGGTGGCAGAGCGACTCGGGCTGCCAACCCAGACCAAGCCCAGCACGTTCACGCAAGTTTTCACAGCCGACGATCCCACCAACGAACTCTGAAAGGACCAGACACCATGCAACTCACCGCCCGCTTCTACGCATCGCAAGTCAGGAAAGCCGCCGAAAACCTCGGCGTTCCGCTTCCAACCGCCCTCGTCGAGCAGCTAGACCACGCCGACAGGCTCACCCACACCGCCGAGACGATGCTCGGCCAAGGCGGCGACCTCAACGACGCAGTCCTCGACGCCCTCGAATCCGGCCGCGACTTCCACACAGACAAAGCCGTCCAGCGGCTTGCTCTTGAGCGCATGCTCGCTAACCAAGGGCACGGCATCGCCGACGCAGCCCGCCAGCGCAGCATGCAGTACAAGCGAGCCGCGCTTGTCGAGCACGCCGACGCCGTCCTCGACGAATGGGCCGAAGCGCTTGAACCGCACGCCGCCGCGATCACAGCAGCCGCCGCCGCGCTACCCGTCGACAACCTCGACAACGTCCAAGACGTCATCACGCGGGGCAGCGCGGCCGTAGAGCATTGGACCCTCGCCCAGCGGGCCGTCAGCGTGTGGGCTGCCGCAGTCCAAGGATTCGCCGCGTTCGCCGACGCCGCCCACATCGACTACAGCGAACACAAGGCGCAGATCCTCACCGCCGCCGACGCAACCACCCTCGCCCCGGCCTGGCAGACCGCCCGCCTCGAAAACGTCCGCCATCTCGATGCGTGGATCCTCGCCCGCCACAACATCCCGCTTGAACTCGCCAGCCTCGGCGAATTCACGGCTCGCGCTGCGGCATTCGACGCGGACCGCCATGCCGATGACGTCGACGGCATAGAACTCGAAGACGCCGGCCGACGCTCCTGATAGCCACCCACCGAACAGCCTCGCGGGTCGGCCCGCGAACGGGTCGGTTAGCCATGTCGATCCGGCCGCAGCGCCGCCCGCGAGGCCCACCACGACAACAAGGGACCGGAACGTTGAACGACGACCCCAGCGGGTGGCGGTACCGGCATCCTGCCGCGCGGCGCGGGCACCCGCGCAACCTGCGCACCGCCAAACCCGAAGGCCCAATCAAGCGGTGGGACCGCAGCACCACACACGCCACCTGCCGCCACAACCCCACACAGCCACACGGCAGCCACAGACAGGCCGGCACCCACCAGCCCAGTCAACCCCCGCACCCCCGCCCACGCGCACCCCAATGGCATAGGCGTCGTGCGCGCGCGGAAGTTTCCCCCACCCAAACGAAGGCACCGACCAGAAGGGATCCCAGCGTGACTGAGCGTCGGAGACTGCGCGCTGTGAAGGCAAGCGAGACGGCGAAGCGCGCCCCGCGGAAGGCTCCGCCGAAGTCGGTTACTGAGGCTGCGGCGAGTGGCGATCACCGGGCCATGCTGGTGGCGCTGCAAGCGCGGATCGCGAGGGCGATTGATTCCCCGGACACACCGGCCCGCGAACTGGCCGCGCTGAGCAAGCAGTGGCGTGACATCGGGGCCGACATTCAGGTGATCGACGACGCCGGTGGAACGGCGACGTCGGGTCGCGGCCCGCGTCTGACGGCGGTCGCCGACACCGCTAATGAGGCTTGGGACGAATCGAAGATCTGAGCGCCGGCTGGCCCGCCGGCCGGCGTGGTCGACGTCGCGGTCCTGGGCCAGGTCGTCGGCGTGAGATCCGAGTCACCGGGCGCGGACTACCTCGCGCTGCTCAGCGTGGTCCAACGTCGGTCAGCCTGTCGCGCGACGGCGAGCTTCCAATGCGATCGAATCAACCACCAAGGTGGGCTCTAATGGCTCCTCGTCGGGATCAACGTCATCTTTCGCGAAGGCGCTGATCATGGGCTCGAATATTGCCGTCAGGCGCGTGAATCGCATTACCGCGAAGACGATCGCGAACTCGAACATCCATTGCGCGACGAGAGCGTTGTGGCCCACCGGGACCTGACCAGCCGGGACCGCTTTCGTCGAGTCGAGCATGAGTGCGATGAGCGCCAACAGCGCCGCACCCATGCTGCCCACGTAGATGCTTCGCCAGCTACGGGCGAGGTCCTTTCCGACGTCTCGTTTGAGCGCCCTCGCGCGCGGCCCCTTCGCTGACCCAAGTTGGCTGACCGCAACGCCGCTGAGCGCACCGGTGAGCGAGACCACTACGGCGAACGCCGAGTAGACGCCGCGACGATCGGCGGGCTCGATCCAACTCAGAAGATCGAAGCGGCCCATTTTCCAGACCACGAATCCGTGGACGCCGACGACTACGCCGGCGATGCATAGATCGGTCCACCGATGATTGATCCAGAACAGCCGGACCGGCTCAAACCGATCGCGAACATTGTCTAGTCCCAAAGCTGCCCCTCCTTCGGAACTAACGCCGCTGAACTCTACGTTTTGGTGCCCTCGCCGTTCGCCGGCTTCGCGCCGACCGCTTCCCTCAACTCTTTGTCGTGCTGAGCCGCAACCGCCATTATTGCCTCGACGGCCGACACGATTCGGATGGGCTTGCCTTTGTCGTCGGTAGCTGCAATCTTGCGCTTAGCGGTGATCCTTTGCTTGAGGAAATCGACTTTTTCCGTTCGGCTGGTCTCGTCTGCCTCAATATGGATCAGTTGCGCCTTGGCCTTGCTGACCTCGCTGTCAGTTGCGGCCGCTGCAAGGTGACCGGCCTCGTCACGCATGATCTGTCGTCCTTCGTGGTTTTCCTTCGCCCTCGACGTCTGGATGATGAGCGTCACCGTCACCGGACCGAACTCCTCGTTGACCCGCGAGAGCACCGTCCCCAGGCGCGAGCCGCGGTTGGTGAGCGCCTGCGCCTTCGTGGTGCTGACCTTCGTCTCAATTCTGGATACCTCGGGCGCGTGCTGGAGATGCTCACGCGCCGAGTTGGTCAGTACGGCCTCGGCGACGAGGTGCGTTTCACCGAACAGCTTGAGCGCCTCCAGCCATTCGACAACGGCGCTCGGGGTGGGCGACGCGGTCGACCCCTGTACGAGCCCGATGACGTTGCCGAAGGCGAGGAACGAGACGACCGAAATCTCGTAGAGCTTATTACCTTCCTCGGTCTCGAAGTCTTCGAGCGTCGTGGCACCCGTCTTGAGCAGTCCCAGCCAGGCTGCGACGTCCCGAACCTTTGCGAGCTTGAGGTGCGCATTCTCGTTATAGAATTGCACCTCACCGATGAGCATTCGATCGCCGACCTTGGTGGTTCGGCCGGCAAGATTGAGCGAGCTCAGATCGGTGAGGATCTTGTTCCAGTCAGCCTGCTCCATCGGCTTGTTCCCCGCCGAGTCGTATTTGACGATCCGGTAGAAGGCGATCGTTTTCTCGTCGGTCGCCATTCGCGCCGTCCTCCCCGGACGCCCAGCCAAGCGTCGACGTCTTCGCTATGCGGTCCTCATGACCCCTGCGCCATTAAACCGCGGCTATTGTGCCGTGCTCGGGAAGTGAGCTGCGCGCGTCGCCGGCCGAGGTGGCGCGTCCACGACCCGGTCTGCATCGGCCGGTTGCGGGTTGACGATCCACCGGTTGATCGTGGATGAGGCCGAGAATCTGCTGGCCTGAACTCCCGGCTGGCAGCGTGCGGCGTGACCTGCGCCCGTCCGGCGCGGCCTTACGGTGGCCGGACGGGCACGCGGCAAGCCATCATCTTGTAGCTGCCCGCCGACGGCGTGGGATCCACCCCACCGTGCCCGCGTCGCTGCATCCTTGGCGGGTGTCGAAACGGGCGGAATACGTGATGGCGTTTTACCAGGGCTGTCTAGCGGATCCTGGCGACTCAAACCCGTATAACACGGCGCGCAGCGGCCGGGTGGCCCTCGCGCAATTGTGGTTGAGCGGCTACATGAAGATGCTGCGGGTACGGATCGACACTGGGCCGGCGCGGGCGCGATTCCGGGGGCGGTGTCCGTGTTTTTCATGCGCGGTATCGGCGGCGTGGCGTGCTGCCGGTTGAGGCTGGCGACCGTGACGTCGCCGCCGTGTTGGCCGCCCGGCCTTGGTGTGCATGTCGGCGCGAACGGCCGCCGCGTGCCGCCTAGCTCGTTTAGGGTGCTCTGGGGCGACCCGCTGGCGTGGTCGCTGGAACGTCCGAAGCTCAGGGGGTGGGGAATTTGGCTTTCTCGGATGGTCTGGCTGGTTTGGCCAAAAAGATTCGCGACACCAGGGACTCGGTACAAACCGAAGAGGCGACCAAGAACGCGTTCATCATGCCGTTCATTTCGAACGTCCTCGGCTACGACGTATTCGACCCGTCCGAGGTCGTGCCGGAGTTCATTGCGGATGTCGGCGTGAAGAAGGGCGAGAAAGTCGACTACGCCATCTTCAAGGATGGCGCGGTTCAGATCCTCATTGAGTGCAAGAAGATTGGCGATCCACTAGATCTCCGGTACGCGTCCCAGTTGTTCCGCTACTTCTCGGTCACATCGGCCCGAGTCGCCATCTTGACCAATGGCCAGCAGTACCACCTGTACACGGACGGGGACATGCCGAACAGGATGGACGATAAGCCCTTCCTGATGTTTGACCTACTGGACATCGACCGGACGCTGGTCCCTGAGATCCAGAAGTTCTCGAAGGAATCGTTCGATATCGATTCCGTCGTCAACGCTGCTGAGGAGCTCAAGTACATCGGTGGCATCCGGCGAATCATCGCGTCCGAAGTCAAGGAACCATCAGAGGAGTGGGTGCGGTTTTTCGTAAACCGAATCTACGAGGGCCGCACGACGCAGCGGGTGTTGGAACAGTTTCGTCCGCTAGTGGCGACGGCACTGAGCCAGTACATCGGGGACTCGGTCAACAGTCGATTGAAAACCGCGCTGGGCGACGACGCTCCCGACCCGAATCGTTCGACCGAACTCGCGACTGGTCCCGCGCCAGCTCGACCTTCGACTGATCAGACAGTGATCGCTGAACCGGTCCAAGAGTCGGCTGCAACTGATCCCGACGTTCTCACCACCGACGAAGAAATCGACGGTTACAACATCGTCCGCGCGATCGCGGTGTCTGAGGTCGAGCCGGAGCGGATCGTATACCGCGACGGCAAGACCTATTTCGCAATCCTCTTGGACAACAACAACCGCAAGCCGATCATTCGGTTGCATCTCAACGCAAAAAGCGTCAAGTTCGTCACAACATTCGAAGCGGGTAAAACCGGCATTCGGCGAGACATCGGTTCAGTGGTCGACATCTACAAGGTGGCTACAGAGCAGATCAGGCAGGCGATCCGGCATTACGAGTCCGGCGGTGCCCTCGCCTCGGCTCCATTGGAAGAGTGAACGCGGCAGGGGTCCGCTCACATCCGCCGCAGTGCAGGCGTCGAACGACACCGCGGCGTCGACCAGTCGAGCCCGATCGATCGCGAAATAACAAACGCAGCAACGAAACTCGCGCATATGTCGTTAGCCGAGCAAATGCCCATCAATGGCATATGTCTGGATAAGCGCAATTGGGTCGCCTCCGTCTCCGTTGGCGGATACGGGATTGCGAATCAATCACGTACCGCTTCGCAACACGAAACGATCTTGCCGGACCCGGAAGCCCCGAGTCGATCCCGGAAAATAGATACTTACAGGTGTGATTGACGCGAGTTGGATCGACTTCTGGGCTGGTCGCTACCCGGTAAAGGCCGACGACGAAGTCCTGAACGACGTCGGTCTTCGGGTCCGAGAGCGAGGCCACTACGACCGCCAAGACTTCATGACGGTGGGAATGTGGAAGAGCCCGCGAGTGAAGCCGCGAATGGCATCGAACTCAGACGAGATGATCCGAGACATCACCGCCACAGCGTTTGGCGCACCGCTGACGATTCAGCACAGGGTCTTGACTCTACTCGAAGGCGTACAGGTCCCTATGGCGTCGTCGCTGCTGATGGTGTGGCGACCAGAGCAACACACGGTCATCGACGTGCGCGCGGTCAAATCATTGGTCGCCAACGGCTTGATGCCTGACCCCGCGCCGAACATGTACCCGCCGTACATCGAATACCTCGCAGTCTGCAAGGCGATCAGCGAGCGCTGCGGTCGCAGCCTCCGACTTCTCGACCGAGCCCTCTACGAGGCGAACGGGCGCACATAGCGCCGGCCTTCGGAAGACGAACGCCATCAGCTTCAGTCCAGGATATCTGCGCCCATAACGCAGGCCTACCACCACCGTTTAACCAGATGGGGCACAGCGCATGTCGGTCCCTAGTGCGCGACTACCTGGACTGAGCCGAGCTGAACCGACCGTATCGGTTTCGAGGTGCAGACCGATCAGTTCATCGGATCGGCGCGAACCTGCCGTCTTGGCCCGGCCGGTAGTCGGTGACGTCGATCACAGCGTGAACCGACAGCGGCCCATACAGGTGTGGGAACAGCATCGACTGCGGATCCGTCGCCACCCCCGGCTCCCAGCGCAACGGTGAGGCCAGCCGGGCCGTATCGATGTGCAACAGCACCAGGTCGTCATGTCCGCTGAACAACCGGTTAGCCGGCAGGTGCACCTGGCTCGGCGTCGAAAGATGGACGAACCCGGCGCTGTGCAGCGACTCGGGTCGCACCTCGCCGGTCGCCTGCGCCGACGCCCACTCGGCGGCTGAGCAAAGGTGGACCAGTGTCGCCGCATTCGCGTTCACGATGAACCAGCCTGCCCGACCACCCGTGAGAAAAGACACAACGGGTAACCGGCGGGGAACAAGGCCGAAAGCCCGGGCGTCTGAGACAGTAGTTATTAGGCCAGAACGGAGACGCCATGAACGCAACTTTGACCAGTCGGGAGCTCACCAGGGCTGATCGCTGCGATCGTTGCGGGGCCGCCGCCCGAGTTCGCGCCACGCTGCCGTCGGGCGCCGAACTTCTGTTCTGCCAGCACCACGCCAACGAGCACGAAGCCAAATTGATCGAGTTAGCCGCCGTGCTGGAAGTCAGCGCTCCGCTGCAGGCGTAGGTCAGCCTCTTTTGAGCTTCTCGTAGATCCGCTTGCAGTCCGGGCAGACCGGTGATCCGGGCTTGGCCGAGCGGGTCACCGGGAACACTTCGCCGCACAGCGCAACCACGTGAGTCCCCATCACCGCACTCTGGGCGATCTTGTCTTTCTTGACGTAGTGAAAGTACTTGGGGGTGTCGCTGTCGGTCCCGTCGTCGACGCGTTCGTCGGTATCGGTGCGCTCGATCGTCTGGGTGTCCATGCCCCACATTGTGCCGGAACCCGAGTGCGAGCCGCCTCGAAACCGGTTCAGCCGAAAACGGCGGATTGTGGAACAGTGGAGGAATGAAGCGCGGCCCCGAGCTGGCTTTCGACGACGACGGTCGACCGGTCCTGATCACCGCCGCGGCGCCCTCCTATGAGGTGCAGCACCGTGAACGGGTGCGAAAATACCTAACGCTGATGGCTTTTCGCGTCCCGGCTCTCATTTTGGCCGCGGTGGCCTACGGCTTGTGGCACAACGGCCTGATCTCGCTGCTGATCTTGATCGCCTCGGTGCCACTGCCGTGGATGGCGGTGCTGATCGCCAACGATCGGCCGCCTCTGCGCGCCGACGAACCGCGGCGATTCGATACCCGCCGGCGCACGCCGCTGTTCCCCACCGCCGAGCGCCCGGCACTCGAACCGCGCAGACAGCCCGAGGCACAATCCGATTCGCCGGGATGGATCGATGGCGGTCCCGCCTAGCCGGCAATAGCAGCGACCTCTCAGCACATTCACAGCGTCGCCCGCACATTTGCGCACGTCAGCGGGTGTGAGATCGCCGCGCATTGGGAACTCATGGCCTGGTTTGGTCGTTGGACCACATGACAGTTCAAGCCGATCGGGAGGGGCCATGGCAAACGCCACCACAAGCCGGATTGATAGCGATCTGGATGCTCAAAGCCCAGCCGCGGACTTGGTGCGGGTATATCTGAACGGTATTGGCAAAACGGCGTTGCTCACCGCTGCCGATGAGGTCGAACTGGCCAAGCGCATCGAAGCAGGGCTTTATGCGCAGCACGTGCTCGACACCCGGAAGCGCCTGGGGGAAAGCCGCAAACGCGAGCTGGCCCTGGTGGTCCGCGATGGTGAAGCGGCACGTCGTCACCTGCTGGAAGCCAACCTGCGTCTGGTGGTGTCGCTGGCAAAGCGTTACACCGGCCGCGGGATGCCACTGCTGGATCTCATTCAGGAAGGCAATTTGGGTCTGATCCGCGCGATGGAGAAGTTCGACTACACAAAGGGATTCAAGTTCTCAACCTACGCCACTTGGTGGATCCGCCAGGCCATCACCCGCGGCATGGCAGACCAGAGCCGCACCATTCGGCTGCCCGTACACCTGGTCGAACAGGTCAACAAGTTGGCCCGGATCAAGCGGGAGATGCACCAGAACCTGGGCCGTGAGGCCACCGACGAGGAGCTGGCCGCCGAGTCCGGTATCCCGGTCGAGAAGATCAACGACCTGCTGGAGCACAGCCGCGACCCGGTGAGCCTTGATATGCCGGTCGGGTCCGAGGAGGAAGCTCCCCTGGGCGATTTCATCGAGGACGCCGAGGCGATGTCGGCGGAGAATGCCGTAATCGCCGAGTTGCTGCACACCGACATCCGCAGCGTGCTCGCCACGCTCGACGAGCGCGAGCACCAGGTGATTCGCCTGCGGTTCGGGCTTGACGACGGGCAGCCGCGCACCCTCGACCAGATCGGCAAGCTGTTCGGCCTGTCCCGGGAGCGGGTCCGCCAGATCGAACGCGAAGTGATGTCCAAGCTTCGCCATGGCGAACGAGCTGACCGGCTGCGCTCCTACGCCAGCTGACATCAAGCGCACGTATGCCCGCCGCGGGTCGCGGCGGGCATACTGCCGCCTGGAGTGTTTGGCGAACCATTCACGCTGCTGGCGAAGTAGACTCGGCGGCAATGGAAGGTGCTGAATGAACGACCTGGTGGACACCACCGAGATGTACCTGCGGACGATATACGACCTCGAAGAAGAGGGCGTGACGCCGCTGCGGGCACGGATCGCCGAGCGGCTCGATCAGAGCGGGCCGACAGTCAGCCAGACGGTGTCGCGGATGGAGCGGGATGGGCTGCTGCACGTGGCCGGCGACCGCCACCTGGAGCTGACCGACAAGGGCCGAACGCTGGCCGTCGCGGTAATGCGCAAGCATCGTCTGGCCGAACGGCTGCTGGTCGACGTCATCGGGTTGCCGTGGGAGGAAGTGCATGCCGAGGCGTGCCGCTGGGAGCACGTGATGAGCGAGGACGTTGAGCGTCGGCTTGTGCAGGTGCTCGATAACCCGACCACCTCGCCGTTCGGCAACCCGATCCCCGGACTGCTGGACCTCGGTGTAGGTGACGGCTTCGCCGACGACGCCAACCTGGTGCGGTTGACCGAGTTGCCGGCGGGCTCGCCGGTCGCGGTGGTCGTTCGTCAGATCACCGAACACGTCCAAGGCGACATCGACCTCATCACCCGATTCAAGGATGCCGGCGTCGTGCCCAACGCGCGGGTGACCGTGGTGACCAACCCGGCCGGCAGCGTGACCATCGTGATTCCCGGCCACGAGAACGTCACCCTGCCGCACGAGATGGCCCACGCGGTCAAGGTTGAAAAGGTCTGATCAGCTCGCACGCCGGCCGAAAACCCGTTGCGGCGGCAACCGCACCCCCAGCCGCTGCGCCAACCGGTAACCGGTGAGCGCGAGGTCACGAATGTGCTCGGGCCGCAAACCGGACTGCAACGCGGTGTCCAGCATCCCCGCCATCCGGTGGCCCGGTTCGCAGCGCAGCGCCGCCTCCAGCGACACCCCGGCCAGCGGGCCGTCGCCGCGGGCGTAGGCGCTGAATGCGAGCAACACCAGCGCCTCGACCCGCCATGGCGCCGGCAGGGTACGGGCCAGCAGCGCCCACAGTGATTCGGCTTCGCCGGCGGTCTCCCCCACGGCCAGCGCGTACAGGGTGTCGCGAACCTGCACATCGCCCAGCGCGCAGCCCAGCGCCGCGAGCTCGGCGTCCGACAAGTGTTGCCCGTTGCCCACCCGGGCCGCCGCCGCCATCATCTCCTCGACGTCGCGGCGGCCGCAGCCGGTGGCATCGGCCCGGTGCGCCACGGCGCGGGACGCTTCGGCTGCGCCGAGGGCGATGGCCAGCTCCGTGCTGCGCCCCGGATCGTTGACTGCGATCACGGCCTGCAGATCGGCCCGCCGGGCGTAGAGGCGCCGGCCCTCCAGCACCGCCGCGGCCGCCAGCGGTGAGGCCGAGGGATCATCGATCATCCCGCCCGCCCCGCAGCCGTCGACGCAGTGCCACCGCCCGCCGGGCGCGACCTGATCCACCACGTGCGCCGCCCACAGCTCGATGGCGTTGTCCGACAGGGCATCGGTGAGCGCCCCGCACAGCTCGCGGTATTCCTGGTTGCACATCGGACAGTGGGCGCCCTCGGCGTCGACGATGACCGCGATCGTCGCCTCAGGTTCGGCCGCCGCGGCGACCTGCGCCAGGTGCTCGACTTCCTGCACGAGTTGTGTAGACAGATCCACCCGCATCACCGATCCCATTTCGCCGTCGCCGATCGACACCAGCACCAACGATTTCTCCGGCACGAAGCCGAGAACCGCGGGCAGTGCCGCGATCAGTGCGCCGGGACGATGAAGTTCGAAGTCAGCTGGATGCTTGGTCATGAGCCGAACGGTCCCAACCGCCACCGTCAGCGGCAGGCGGGAAAGGCCGCGGAGCCGGGCGGCTGTGGGCCAAGTCGCGACTGTGGATGCCGCCGGTCCGGACTTGGTCTAAGGCAGCGGCTCAGCACCCGCTGTCGATGTCGTCCGGCGCCGTGTCGCCCGGCCCGCCGGCCTCAGCGCGGGCAAGGACTTGGCTGACGTGCTCGTCCAGGGGTGCGGAGTAGGAGATCTTCTCATCACATCCGCCGCCGTCGAGGCCGCCGATGACTCCGATGACCGTCGACCCCATGAGCCACGGCGCGCCGCTGGTGCCGCCGACCAAACCGGCGCACGGCAACGACGGAAAGCCGTGGGTGATGCCGGTGCCGGCCAGACAGCCGATCGGCATGCCACCCGCCCCGGCCGGATACGCCACGACGCTGACCTGCGTGCCCGGTGCGGGTGCGCCCCCCAGCAACAACCCTGAGCTGAGGTGTCGATCAGCCGGTGCCCCGTCGGGCCGGGCCAGCCGCGCGATCACGTAGTCGGCGTGCGGATCTTTCGCGGCGAGCCAGCGCGGGTCGAAGTAGACCGTCTGCAGCGCCCAGACGTTGGCAGGCTCCGCGCTGCCGGCGAAACCGGGTACGAATGTCGTAGCGCTGACGTCGCCGCTCAGGCAGTGCGCGGCGGTCAGCATGAGGTCATGACCGGCCGACTGCAGCACCGATCCGGTGCAGGTGTGCAGATCGCCACCGCCGAGAAAGACCGCGCCTACCCTCGGGTCCGGATCTACCGGTTTGGCCATGATCGACGGTGCCGGGTCGCCGACCCCGCCGGCGCTGGTTGACCGCCGATGATTCGGGGACTGGCTGCAGCCCACTGCCACGACGGCCAGACTGACCGAGAGGCACAACAGAGCCGCCACAGCGCGCATCGGTCGATGATGCCTCAGTGTCCGGCGACGAAGGACCGCTCAGCCACGAAATGCTGCCCTCAATCTGCGCGAACTGGGTAACCCGGCTCGGATCTGAGCACGTTCGGTTCTCGGGCCCGCCGATTTAAGGGACACTGAGCTAACGCGGCCTGACATCGGTCGCGGCAAGGGAGGCACCACGATGGGCCGGCATGAGCATCCGAGACCCGAGCATCCGAGACCTGAGCAACAGTCCCACCAGTCCGGGATGTACGAGCTCGAGTTCCCGGCGCCCCAGCTGTCCTCGCCGGACGGCCGCGGGCCGGTCCTGGTGCATGCCCTGGAAGGCTTTTCCGACGCCGGTCATGCGATCCGGCTGGCCGCTACCCACCTGAAGGACTCGCTGGACACCGAACTGGTCGCGTCCTTCGCGATCGACGAACTGCTCGACTACCGTTCGCGGCGGCCGCTGATGACCTTCAAGACCGACCACTTCACCGCCTACGACGACCCGGAGCTGAGCCTGTACGCGCTGCATGACAGCGAAGGCACACCGTTTCTGCTGCTGGCGGGCCTGGAACCGGATCTCAAGTGGGAGCGGTTCATCACCGCGGTGCGGCTGCTGGCCGAGCGTCTGGGCGTACGGCAGACCATCGGCCTGGGCACCATACCGATGGCCGTGCCACACACGCGGCCGGTGACGATCACCGCGCATTCCAACAACCGGGAACGCATCGCCGACTTCACCCCGTGGATAACCGAGGTGCAGGTGCCGGGCAGCGCGTCGAATCTGCTCGAATACCGGATGGCCCAGCACGGCCACGAGGTGGTCGGCTTCACCGTGCACGTTCCGCACTACCTGACTCAGACGGATTACCCGGCAGCCGCGCAGGCGCTGCTCGAACAGGTGGCCAAAGCGGCATCGCTGCAGCTGCCGCTGGCCGGCCTGGCGGAGGCGGCTATCGAGATCCGGGTCAAGATCGACGAACAGGTCGAGGCCAGCACCGAGGTCGCTCAAGTGGTGGCGGCCCTTGAGCGCCAGTACGATGCCTTCATCTCCGCTCAGGAGAACCGGTCGCTGCTGACGCGCGGCGAAGAACTGCCGAGCGGAGACGAGTTGGGCGCCGAGTTCGAGCGGTTCTTGGCCCAAGAGGCGAAGAAAAAGAAGTCGAACGACGACGACTCGAATTGAGGGCCCTGACCCGATGCGACGAGGAATTGGCGACATGACTGAGCGAAAGCCCAATCTTCGCCCCGTGCGGGAAGTGACGCCGTCGCTGCAATTTCGCACCATCCACGGCTATCGGCGGGCGTTCCGCATCGCGGGCTCCGGCCCGGTGATCCTGCTCATCCACGGCATCGCCGACAACTCCTCGACCTGGAGCACAGTGCAGGCCAAGCTCGCCCAGCGGTTCACGGTCATCGCCCCCGACCTGCTCGGCCACGGCCAGTCCGACAAACCGCGCGCGGACTACTCGGTGGCCGCCTACGCCAACGGAATGCGGGATCTGCTCAGCGTCCTCGACATCGAGCGCGTCACCGTGGTAGGCCATTCCCTGGGCGGCGGGGTGGCCATGCAGTTCGCCTACCAATTTCCGCAATTGGTCGAGCGGCTGATCCTGGTCAGCACCGGAGGCGTCACCAAGGACGTCAGCATCATCTTGCGGTGGGCGTCGCTGCCGATGGGTGGCGAAGGGGTGGCGTTGCTGCGGCTGCCGTTGGTGCTGCCCGCGCTGCAGATCGCCGGGCGCGCAGTGGGCCGGATCATCGGATCGACCGCGGTGGGCCACGACTTGCCCGACGTACTGCGGATACTGGCCGACCTGCCGGAGCCCAAAGCGTATGCAGCATTCAGCCGGACATTGCGGTCGGTGGTGGACTGGCGCGGCCAGATGGTCACCTTTCTGGACCGATGTTATTTGACTGAATCCGTTCCGGTGCAACTCATTTGGGGCACACACGACGTAGTGGTGCCGATCAGCCATGCGCGGATGGCGCGTGCGGCGATGCCCGGGTCACGGCTGGAGATCTTCGACCGCTGCGGGCATTTCCCGTTCCACGAGGAGCCGGATCGCTTCGTGGAAGTCGTCGAGCGCTTCATCGACACCACCGAACCTGCGGTGTACGACCAGACCATGCTTCGCGAGTTGCTTCGCTCCGGCAGCGGCCCGGGCGCGCTCACCGGTTCCATCGACACCCGCGTCGCCGTGCTGAACGCCATGGGTTCTGACGAACGCAGCGCAACCTGACCGCGGGCGACCGCACCGGTTAGTCAGCTTTTGCGGTGCAACACCGCCGTGAGGTGATCCTGCAGCGGTTGTCCGACCGCGCCCATCTGCACCGAGTACGACAGCTCATCACCGTGGATCCGGAGTCGACGGCCCAGCGCGGTCACTTCTTTGGCCGAAGGCGTCAAACCGATTGTGGTTGCCGCCAATTCGACGTCGATGACACCACCGGTCACGCGGTAAATGCCCACTTCGATTTCGGTGATCCCGTTGGGATGTGCGAGGACCAGTTCGACGTGACCCGGATGCGGCACCCGCAGATACCCGGTTTCGGCATGCAGCGGCGCGTGGTCGCCAGCCGCTTTCGTTTTCTGTCCGTAGGCCAAAAACGGTTTTCCCACGTGAGAAAACTGGACTTCCTCCAGGTAGTCGAACGGCTCAATCGTCGGGTATTTCCCACAGCCACGACCTGCCCATATACCCAGCAGCGGCGCCAGCGCCGTCAGATCGGGATGCAGATCGGGCGGCATTCAGCCAGCTTAAGGCGCTTCTGCGCCGACGGGTCGGCTCGGTGCGGAAACCTCACGGTGCGCCCGCAGCGCCTCGATTTCGCGTTCGAAATCGGCGGCCGAGGAGAACGAGCGGTACACCGAGGCAAACCGCAGGTATGCGACCTCGTCGAGTTCCCGCAGCGGCCCCAGAATCGCCAGGCCGACCTCGTGGCTCGGGACTTCGGGGGAACCTTTCGCCCGCACGGTGTCTTCGACTTGCTGCGCTAGCAGATTCAGCGCGTCGTCGTCGACCTGGCGGCCCTGACATGCCCGCCGCACGCCGCTGATCAGCTTTTCCCGGCTGAATGGCTCGGTGACGCCGCTGCGTTTGAGCACTGCCAACACAGCGGTTTCGACGGTCGTGAAGCGGCGGCCGCACTCCGGGCAGGACCGGCGCCGGCGAATGGCCTGCCCTTCATCGGTTTCGCGGGAGTCCACGACCCTGGAATCGGGGTGACGGCAGAACGGACAGTGCATGACCGCTCCTTCGGCACGCCGGCACGTCGTGGACCACTCCGAGAGTACCTGGGTGGCTGCCGAACCGCGCAGCACCGCGACTTCCTCAGCCGACCGGCGCGATCAGCGTCTGACCCGCTGCCAGCGCCGGAGAGTCCAGGCCGTTGAGTTCCCGGATGCGCTGGGCGACCTGGCTGACCGGCGCGCCGGGCGCCACCCGGGCCGCCAGGTGCTGCAGGCTCTCCCCCGCGTCGACCCGTACCACGGCCAGCCGGTCGGGAATCCGGACAGACGTCTGCGAGCCGTCGGCCATCGCGCCGAAGTGCGCGACTAATCCGAGCCACGTCGTGATCAGAGCGGCCAGGAGAGACAGGGCCACCGTCGTCACCGGTGTGATGGGGCGTCGGCGATGCGACACACCGGACATCAGGACGCCGGTGCCGCGGTAGCGTGGCGGCGCACCGGCCGGACGCCGTGGGTGGGACGCTCGGGGCGCCGACCCGTTCTCGCCCGGCGCCGGTATGCGGACCGGCTGTCGACGGACTGGAGTCGGGCTGAGGGCGGTGTGGATGAGTGTCATTACGGTCCTTCCGTCGAGTGGTGGTCGATCGTACGTTCGAACACTATTCGATAACCTGTTCGAAATGCGAACATGTGATCGAATCGTTGCCAACAAATTCGAACGATAGAACGAGCCACCGACCGCGTTGACTCGTCAGAAATGCGCGCGAAAGGGTGATTCGTTGCCTCACTGAGAATGCGCGCGTACGCCCAGTGGATGGGGTTGACCTTGGCAGAGCGCAGAGCAATCACCGGGGCGGCTGTGACCCGCTACCAGCTGGCGAGCAAGCGCGGTAAAAGTCGGATCCTTGACGAGTTGTGCGCCAATACGGGGTGGCACCGAAATCACGCGCGTAAGGCGCTCGTAGCGGCGCTGTTGCCCAAGATTGTTGCCCCGCGCAGTCCGCGGCCGGTGAAGTACGGGCCCGATGTGGTCGCGGCGCTGACGGTCTGCTGGGCAGTGCTTGGAATGCCGGCCGGCAAACGGCTCGCGCCCATGCTGGGCGAACTGGTGGCGGTGCTGCGGCATTTCGGAGAGCTGTCCATCGACGAGAGCACCGCTGAGCTGCTGGCGTCGATGTCGGCAGCCACCATCGATCGCCGCCTGGCTGAACAGCGAGCCAAACACCAGCTCCGGGGACGTGTGGGGACAAAGCCGGGATCGCTGCTCAAAAGCCAGATCCC
The DNA here is from genome assembly GCA_963795995.1 of uncultured Actinomycetota bacterium. Taxonomy (GTDB): domain Bacteria; phylum Actinomycetota; class Actinomycetes; order Mycobacteriales; family Mycobacteriaceae; genus Mycobacterium. The sequence continues at coordinate 835,528 of CAWCJY010000010.1, read as the reverse complement.
GGTGCGCACCTGGGCCGAGTGGGATGACGCTCGACCGGGGTTCGTCGAGATCGACCTGGTCTGGCATGACGGCGGCAACCGGGGTGGAGGCCATGCATTTACCTTGACCGTCACCGACATCGCCACCGGCTGGACCGAGAATCGCTCAGTGCCGGACAAGACCGCCAAATGTGTGCTGGCAGCACTCAATGACATCGCACGCAAAATGCCGTTCTCGATCCTGGGTGTGGACTCCGACAACGGATCAGAATTCATCAACGACCACCTGCTGGGATGGTGCCAAGGACGCCAGATCACCTTCACCCGTGCACGACCGGGCAATAAGAACGACGGTTGTCACGTCGAGCAGAAGAACTGGGCGGTGGTGCGCACCGTTGTCGGCTACCACCGCTACGACACCGCTGCAGAACTATTGCTACTCAACGAGATCTGGCAGTTGCAGTCTAGGCTGACCAACTACTTCTACCCGCAGCAGAAACTGATCTCCAAGGTCCGCGCAGGGGCCAAAGTGTCCAAGAAACACGACACCGCCACCACCCCATTTCATCGCGCGATCGATCACCCCACCATGACCGTGGAACGCATCGTGGCGCTAACCCGGACCTACTCGCTGATCAACCCCGCCGCCACCCAACGCCAGATCCAAGCCCTAACCGCCCAGCTGTTCACCCTCACCACCAGCAAAGCCGCACCCGGCGCCACAGCTCCACTCAACAAGCGCGCACGTTTACGTGAGGCAACGAATCCCCCTTCGCGCGCATCTTGACATGAGGCAACAGGCCGACAAGGCGGCCCCGCGTGCCACCGCATTGCGCGACACGCGTCGAACACATGTTTGATAAATTGTCGTCGAGCGACTAAATTCGCCTGCATGAGCGATAGCAGCGACACATCGGCGCCACGACGCACCGCCCCGGGGCAGTCGACATTGACCCCGCGGCAGCGCACCATTCTGGACGTCATTCGGGCTTCGGTCACCACACGCGGGTATCCCCCGAGCATCCGCGAGATCGGTGATGCCGTCGGTCTCACGTCGACATCGTCGGTGGCACATCAGCTGCGGACGCTGGAGCGTAAAGGTTTTCTGCGCCGCGACCCGAACCGGCCCCGGGCTGTCGACGTTCGGTGCGCCGAGGAAAACGCCGCTGCCGTGTCCGCCGTCCGTACCGATGTCGCCGGCTCCGATGCCCTACCGGAGCCCACCTTCGTTCCGGTGCTCGGTCGCATCGCCGCCGGCGGACCGATTCTGGCCGAGGAAGCCGTCGAAGACGTCTTCCCGCTGCCCCGCGAACTGGTCGGCGAGGGCGCGTTGTTCTTGCTCAAGGTTGTCGGCGAGTCGATGGTTGACGCCGCGATCTGCGACGGCGACTGGGTGGTCGTACGACAGCAGAACGTCGCCGACAACGGCGACATCGTCGCGGCAATGATCGACGGCGAAGCCACGGTGAAGACATTCAAACGCTCCGGCGGTCAGATCTGGCTGATGCCGCACAACCCGGCGTTCGATCCGATCCCGGGCAACGACGCCGCGGTGCTCGGCAAAGTCGTGACGGTGATCCGCAAAATCTGACGCCGGCCGTTGTGCCCGGCCCGCGGCCTCGGTGCGCTAACCGGCTCTGATGAAACCGTTCACTTCGGCCGCTTCCTCGCTGACGAACCAGACCTCGGCCATGGTGTCGTCATACAGTTCACTGCCCGGGGGATAGTAAAGGCCGAAGCTGGCGTTGGCCTTGACCGGATATCCATCCGGCGCCTGGTAGGGATCGTCCATGGGCAGGTGCATCGCCAGCTGAGCGGTCCCGCGGCGGCGCGCGTCCACCGGTTCGGCGGCCGCGCCGGCGTCCGCAGCAGCGTGCCGGCCGCCGCTCAGCTCGGCGGCCGTCGGAATGCGCGTCGGCGTGGTGTCGACCGCATCGGGGTCTTCGACCTCGTCACCGATGTCTGGTGCGATGTCGGGGGGCGCCTCGTGGTCGAGCCGGCCGCCCGCGGTGCCCGCAGCGTCCGCAGCACCAAGGCCGGCGGCGGCACCGGCTTCCGCCAGCCACCCCGGCTCACCAAGCTCACCCGGGCCTGGCGCAGACGGCTGCGGCTCTGCGTAGTGCCGAGAGAGCTGCGTGGTGCTCGCTTCGTCGACCGGCTCGGTCGACCACGCCACACCGGCGTCCGTACCAGTGTCGTAGGCGGGCGCGGCGGTCGGCGTGCGGTCGGTCTCGGCAGCCTCGGGCTGCGGACCGGCGTCCCGTCGCCGTCGCGGCCAGCGCAGCGCCAGCAGCGCCAACAGGCCTACCCCGAGCAGCACCGCAACGGCGACCAGCAGCCACCACCAATGCCAGGACGATTCTTTGACACCGGTCGGCGCCGGCCGGCTCGGTTGGTTCTGGCCCGGCACCTGGACCCCGGACAGTAACGACGCCAGGTTGGCCGGGTCGGTGGTGAAAACGTTCGTCGTCCGGTCCCAGGACACCTTTCCGCCGGTGAAAAACTGGCTGACCACGGCACGGTCCGCTACCTGGTCGCCGACCGGCGCGCCGAGTTTGCCCTTCGCGCCGCCGAGTTTGTCCCAGGCGGCTTTCATGGCGCCCCGCACGACGAATGCGCCGTGGCCGCGGGTCCAGAAGATCACCGGTTTGTCGGCGGCCGCGAATGTGCTGATCCGGCTGTTGGTGAGGCCGCCGTCGGCCTCGTTGGCCGTCGGGAAGCCCAGATCACTGCCGACCGGTCCGCCCAGTGACTCGTACTTCACCAGGATGTCGCTTTCGACGGCGTTCGCTCCGGTCGCCGGCGTGAAGAAGACCTTGCCGCCGGCGAAGTTCTGGGCTATTGCGTCGTCGCCGAGCGGGTACTGGCCGCCCTGTTTGGCGCCCAGCGGCCCCTTGTCCCCGCCGGCCGCGCGCCACGCGGCATTGATGGCCGCGGTTGGATCGATCGGGACCTGCAATCCGGTCAGTTGCTGCGCCAGTTTGGGCGGGGTCGTGGTGAAAACCTTGGTCAGCCGGTCCCAGGACACCTTGCCACCGCTGAACGGCTGGGTAGTGATCTCGCCGTCATAGGTCTCGTCTCCGACCGGAACGCCCAGGGCACCGCCGGAGCTGCCCAGCTTGTCCCACGCGGCGTTGATCGCTCCGCGCACGACGAACGCCCCGTGGTCGGGCGTCCAGAAGATCACCGGCTTGTCGCTCGCGGAGAAGGTGCTGACCCTGCTGTCCGGTCCTGCCAGGCCGGGGACTTCGTTGATGGTCGGGAAACCCAGATCGCTGCCGGCCGGACCGCCCAGGGATTCGTATTTGTCCAGGACCGGGCCGAATATCGCCCGGGCACCGGTTGCGGGGGTGAAAAACATTTTGCCGTTGGCAAAGTCTTGGGCGAATCCGTCGGCGACTGGGTAGACGTCGCCCTGCTTGTCACCAAGGCTTGACGTAGGGCCGCCGGCGGCCTTCCAGCCCGATGTGATGGCGTCGTCGGCGTCGCTTTCCGGAGTTGCCGTCGCGGTGGACGCAAGCAGGAGAGCGACCGCACTCGTGATGACGGCGGCGAGCACCGCGCGGCCAAATGCCGCGCCAAGCCGACCTCGCTGTCTACTCACCCAGCCTCCCGGACGCCAACACGCCCGAACTGCCCGGGCTGAAACAACTTTGCTACAGCCAGTCGCAATTGCGAAGTCATATCGCAGACATTACGGAAATGGATACCCAGCCGATGTTGAAATGATGCGGGTTGCGCCAAGCCCGGTGCGGCGCGCGGGCTAACGTGCGCGGAAGAAGTGAGCGACGCACGCCGCGGAGGGAAGCACAACTGACATGAGTGTTTCCGCAGCGGTGTGGGTGCTCACGGTGGCCTTGATCGTCGGCTTGGCGTTGTTCGACTACCTGTTTCACGTTCGCAAGACGGCGAAGCCCACCTTGCGTGACTCCGCCATCTGGTCGGCGATCTACATCGGAGCCGCAGTACTGTTCGGCGTCGGCATATCGATCGTCGCCGGGATCGGCCCGGGCGTGGAATACTTCGCCGGCTACCTGCTCAACCAGGCGCTGTCGGTCGACAATTTGTTCGTCTTTCTAATCGTCATCACGAGTTTCGTGGTTCCTCGGGTAGCGCAGCAGAAGGTGTTGTTGTTCGGCATCGTGTTTGCGTTGATCGCTCGCAGTACCTTCATCTTCGTTGGTGCCGCGCTCATCGCCGTTTTCGAGCCGGCGTTCTACCTGTTCGGTGTAGTTCTGCTGATCGCAGCGGGGAACCTTGTCAAATCATCGGACTCCGACCGTCGCGGCGCCGACACGGCGGTCGTTCGTATCGCCAAGCGGTTTCTGCGTACCTCCGACAATTTCGACGGCGACCGGCTGTTCACCGGGCAGAACGGCAAACGGGTGATGACGCCAATGCTGTTGGTGATGATCGTCATCGGCGGAACTGACTTGCTGTTCGCATTCGACTCGATCCCGGCGTTGTTCGGGCTCACCAGCAACGTCTATATCGTGTTTGCCTCCACCGCGTTTGCACTGCTCGGCCTGCGCCAGCTGTACTTTTTACTCGGCGGCCTGCTGGACCGGCTGGTGTACCTTTCCTACGGCTTGGCAGCAGTACTGGCCTTCATCGGTGTGAAGCTGGTGTTGCAAGCGCTGCACGCCAACAACATTCCGTTCGTCAACCGCGGAAAGCCGGTACCGGCGGCCGAATTGAGTACCAGCGTATCGCTGATTGTCATCGTCGCCATCCTGGTCGTCACGACGACGGCGTCGCTACTGTCCGCGCGCGGACGGACTCGAAGTGTCGCCGCCCGGGCTTGCCGTCACGCCACCGAGTATCTGAACCGCGACTACGACGATGACCCGGTCGAGCGGGCGGAGCTGTTCGACCGCCTTCTCGCCGAGGAACAGCAGATCGCAACGCTGCCAACCAAATACCGCAGGTGGATTCCGCGCCAGGACGAGCTACAAGAGTTGCTGCAGCGGGCCCATCGGGCCCATGAGGCCGATGGCAGCGGCCAGGGGCGACCCTAAACCCCGAGGCTGCGACCGATGATCTCCTTCATGATCTCGGTGGTGCCGCCGTAGATCGTCTGCACCCGGGCGTCGAGAAAGGCACGCGCGATGTCGTATTCACGCATGTAGCCGTAGCCACCGTGCAACTGCAGGCAGCGGTCGATGAGGTGCACCTGCTTTTCGGTCGAGTACCACTTGGCCATTGCGGCCTGCTCGACGGACAACTTCTCCGCGAGGTGCAACCGGATGAACTCGTCGACCATCATCCGCACCACCGTCGTCTCCGTCGCCAATTCGGCCAGCAAGAACCGGCTGTTCTGGAAGCTGCCGATCGGTTTGCCGAAAGCTTTGCGCTCCTTGGTGTATTTCAGAGTCTGCTCCAGCACCGCCTCCATCGCGGCGGCAGCCACGATGGCGATCGAGATCCTTTCCTGCGGCAAATTCTGCATCAGGTAGATGAAGCCAAGGCCCTCCTCGCCGAGCAGATTCTCCGCTGGCACTTCGACATCGGTGAACGACAACTCCGCGGTGTCCTGCGCGTCCAGGCCGATCTTGTCGAGATGGCGGCCGCGCTCGAAGCCCGCCATGCCACGCTCGACGACCAGTAGCGAAAAGCCCTGTGCGCCTTTGTCAGGATCGGTCTGCGCGACCACTATGACCAGATCGGAGTTGATCCCGTTGGTGATGAATGTCTTTGATCCGTTGAGTATGTAGTGATCGCCCTGTTTGACCGCACGGGTCTTGATGCCCTGCAAATCGCTGCCGGTACCGGGCTCGGTCATCGCGATCGCCGTGATCAGCTCGCCGGTGCAGAATTTGGGCAACCAGCGTTGCTTTTGCTCGTCGTTGGTCAGCCGCAGCAGATACGGCGCTATCACGTCGTTGTGCAGGCCGAAACCGATGCCGCTGTAGCGGCCTTTGGTGGTCTCTTCGGTGATGATCGTGTTGTAGCGGAAGTCCGGGTCGCCACCGCCCCCGTATTCCTCGGGCACCGCCATACCAAGAAAGCCCTGCTTGCCGGCCTCCAGCCAAACCCCGCGGTCGACGATTTTCGCCTTCTCCCATTCGTCGTGATACGGGGCGACGTGGCGGTCGAGGAACGCCCGGTAGGACTCGCGGAACAAGTCGTGTTCGGGCTCGAACAGGGTGCGCTGATATTTCACGGGACTACCCACGGATACCTCCGGGCCGACGGGGCTTTGTCGCCCAACATACCAACCAGATGGTTGGTTGGGTGAGGCGCGGCGGTCGAAATGCCGGACTAGCCAGAGTTCTGCTGGGCGCGACGTGCGCGGCGCCGACCCCCGGGTCGCTGAGCGCCGGCGTGGTGTCGAACGTGCTGCTCGGCCTGACTACTTCGTGCCCCGCGGCCGCGTCGTCTTTGCCGGGCATCCCCGGTTCGCTCGCCCTGCATTCCTGCCGGCTGGGCAGCCTTCGGGGCTGGAGTCCGGAGCGGAGCGATATCCCCGGCGAGGGCCTGTACTGCTGCGGAGTCGGCCGCCACTTGTTTTGGTGTGACGTTGATGCCGGCCCTACGCAGTAGCAGCTGGGTGTCTTTGCGTTGCTCTGGCAACACCACTGTGACCACGTCGCCCGCGCTGCCGGCACGTGCGGTGCGGCCAGATCGATGCAGGTAGGCCTTATGCTCCGCGGGCGGATCCACGTGTACCACCAACTCGACCTCGTCGACGTGTACTCCACGCGCAGCGATGTCGGTGGCCACCAACACGCGGGCCTCACCGGCGGCGAACGCGGCGAGATTGCGGGCCCGCGCGGGCTGAGACAGGTTGCCGTGTAGATCGACCGAGGGCACGCCGGATTCGGTCAGCTGCTTAGCGAGCTTGCGGGCTTGATGTTTGGTGCGCATGAACAGGATCCGGCGACCGGTACCGGATGCCAGCCGATGCACCAGCACCTTTTTGGCGTCAACCCCGCCCACGTGAAAGACGTGATGGGTCATCGCCGATGGCGGTGCGTTGACCCCGTCGACGGAGTGTGACACTTCGTTGTTGAGGAAACGGCGAACCAGTACATCCACGCCGTTGTCCAGCGTTGCGGAGAACAGCAACCGCTGAGCAGCGGCCGGCGTCGCCGCCAGGATGCGCGTCACGCCGGGTAGAAAACCGAGATCGGCCATGTGGTCCGCCTCGTCGAGCACGCTGATCTCGACCGCGTCGAGGCTGATCAAACGCTGTTTCATCAGGTCTTCAAGCCGGCCGGGGCAGGCCACGACGATATCGGCGCCGGCTCTGAGCGCAGCTACCTGCCGGGCCTGCGGGACACCGCCGAAGATCGTGGTGACTTTCAGCCCATTCGCGGCCGCGAGCGGTTCGAGCACCGCGGAGATCTGGCTGGCCAGTTCCCGAGTCGGTGCCAGCACCAGACCCGATGGTCGTGCGGGGCGTCGTTTACCGCCGGCCAACCGGCTCACCAACGGAATCGAGAAGGCCAGGGTCTTGCCGCTGCCAGTCTTTCCGCGGCCGAGCACATCACGGCCTGCAAGGGTGTCGGGAAGGGTGTGGACCTGAATCGGAAGAGGACTTCGGATCCCGCAGGAGGCCAGCACCCGGATAACTGATTCGGGCACGCCGAGGTCGGCGAACGATGTGGTGGTCAAGAGTCATGCCTTTCGGGCAGCAGTGGTGACAGCGCCGCGCGACGACGACGTCAGGCGGCGCAGATCACAGGTTGGCGAGATTGCCGGTGGGCAAAATCGATCGCCGCGAGAAGAGTCCTTGTGCGGTTGCGGCCCGCGACACGGGTCGGCGCAGAGGGATAGGAAAACGTCCACGACGTATTGGCGGCATTCCTCGTGACGCCAACGTTGGCCCTAACGATACCGCACGGGCTTAGGACAGATATCGGCGACCGCTCGCCATCAAGGTGTCGAGTACTTCTGCAAGCTCGCCGCCAACGCGACCGGTACCCGCGCGCGGATCCGGGTGCCCTCGGTGTCGTGCTCGGCGCGCTCTACCCGGCCGTCGGCGTGCACCCGGGCCACCAGGTCCCCGCGATCGTAGGGAATCACCACGTCGACCGCGGTCTCGGTGGGTTTAGCTTGCTCGGCCAGGTCGGCGATCCGCCGGCGTAGCACCTCGATGCCTTCCCCGGTGCGGGCCGAGGCGAACACCGCACCTGGCAGCGCACGGCGCAGCTGAGCCAGCGTCAGCTGGCTCGCGGTGTCGGCCTTGTTGACCACCAGCAGCTCGGGCGCCGGATCACCCTCGTGGTCGGCGATCACTTCGGACACCACTTCGCGCACGGCATTGATTTGGGCGATCGGGTTGGTGTCTGAGCCGTCCACCACGTGCAGCAGCACATCAGCGTCGACCACTTCCTCCAGGGTGGACCGGAACGCCTCCACCAACTGGGTGGGCAGGTGCCGCACGAAACCGACGGTGTCGGTGAGCACCACGGTTTGGCCGTCGTCGAGCTGAGCTCGACGGGTGGTGGGTTCCAGGGTCGCGAACAGCGCATCCTGTACCAGCACTCCGGCGCCGGTCAGCGCGTTGAGCAGGCTGGATTTGCCGGCGTTGGTGTAGCCGACGATCGCGATCGACGGCACGTTGCTGGCCAGCCGGCGGCTGCGCTGGGTGTCGCGCACCTGCTTCATATCCTTGATTTCGCGGCGCAACTTGGACATTCGCTCGCGGATCCGGCGGCGATCGGTCTCGATCTTCGTCTCGCCCGGCCCGCGCAGTCCCACTCCGCCGCCGCTGCCGCCGGCGCGGCCGCCGGCCTGCCGAGACATCGACTCGCCCCAGCCGCGCAGCCGCGGCAGCATGTATTCCATCTGCGCCAGCGACACCTGCGCTTTGCCTTCGCGGCTGGTCGCGTGCTGAGCGAAGATGTCGAGGATCAACGCGGTGCGATCGATGACTTTGACCTTGACCGCCTTTTCCAGCGCGGTCAGTTGTGCCGGGGACAGTTCGCCGTCGCAGATCACCGTGTCGGCGCCGGTGGCCAGCACCACCTCGCGCAGTTCCCGCGCCTTTCCTGAGCCGATGTAGGTCGACGGGTCGGGTTTGGCGCGGCGCTGTACCAGCCCTTCGAGCACCAGTGAGCCGGCTGTCTCGGCGAGCGCCCTCAGTTCGGCCAGGCTGGCCGCGGCGTCGGCGGCGGTGCCGTCGGTCCATACGCCGACCAGCACCACCCGCTCGAGGCGTAGCTGGCGGTACTCGACCTCGGAGACGTCGGCGAGTTCGGTGGAGAGCCCAGCGACTCGGCGCAGCGCCGAACGGTCGTCCAGCGCAAGCTCACCTGCGCTGGGCTCGGACGGATCAGGTTCGTACTTATCGGGATACGTCATAGGCGATAACACATGGTGCCTGCCGAATCGGCGGCGCGCACTTCATTTAACGCTGTGTCTGCCACCAGTCCTCGCTGAGTTCACCACGAGCCAAGAGCACCGACGGCCCGCGTAGATAGCTGGTGGCCTCGGTGATCGTGACAACGACCTGCCCGCCCGGCAAGCGTACGGTGAGCGTGCCGGTGGCGGCGCCGGTGCTAGCGAGCGCAGCGACCGCGGCGGCGACGGCTCCGGTTCCGCACGAGCGGGTTTCGCCGACGCCGCGTTCGTGCACCCGCATCGCGACCGCACCATCCGCCGGCGCGGTGAGCACTTCGACATTGGCCCCGTCCGGAAACTGGCCGGGGTCGAACGTCACCGGCGCCGTGACGTCCAGGGCGGCGAGCGCCTCGGCCGTCAGTGCCGGGTCGACGCAGGCCAGATGGGGGTTGCCGACGTCGACCGCCACACCGGCGAACCGGCGGCCACCGACTCTCGCCTCCCCGGGGCCCAGCAGGTTGGCCTTGCCCATGTCGACGGTGATGTCAGCGCCGGTCGCATCAGCACGGTGCACGCTAACCGGGCGGGGACCCGCCAGCGACCCGACGACGAACTCGTCGCGCTGCTCCAGACCGGTGGCCCGCAAGTAATGCGCGAACACCCGTGTCCCGTTGCCGCACATCTGCGCGACGGACCCGTCGGCGTTGCGGTAGTCCAGGTACCAGTCGGCATTCTCGACGCCGTCGGGCAGGCGGTCGAGCACACCGGCGGCCAACACCGCGCCCGCGGTGGTGACTCGCAGCAGCCCGTCGGCCCCCAAACCGCGGCGCCGGTCGCATAACGCCGCCACCGCCGAGGGCCTGAGCTCTATGGCCGCATCCAGGTCGCGCAGCAGCACGAAGTCGTTCTGCGTGCCGTGGCCCTTGGCGAAGATCACCTGCTCAGGATACGTGCCGCCATACCTGTAGGGCGGTGCCGACGATGCCCGCGCCGTGGGCGGCGAGCCAGTGGATGCGGTGGTCGCGGCGAAACCAGGACCGCTGCCTTCGCACATAGCGGCGGGTGCCGAGGAACGTCGGTTCCCGCGCACCTTCACCGTCCCCGCCCGCGTCGAGGTCGGCGATCACCTGCGCATAGCCCAGCGCGCGCGAAGCGGTGACGCCATCGCGCAGCCCCTGCCCGAGCAACGTGACGACCTCCTCGATTAGGCCGTCCTCGAACATTGCGTCGGTGCGCCGGGCCAGTCGTTCGTCGAGCAGCTCAGTGTCGCAGTCCAATCCGACGATCACCGCCTCCCAGCGTGGGCTGCCGATGGCCGGTGCCGACGCGGCGAACGGCTGCCCGGTGAGCTCGACGACCTCCAAGGCGCGCACGATCCGCCGGCCGTCGGTCGGCAAGATCGACGCGGCCGCAACCGGATCGCGCCGGGCCAGCTCGGCGTGCAGGCCGGCCACGCCGACCTCGGCCAGCCGCAGCTCCCACTTGGCCCGCACCTGCGGGTCGGTGGCCGGAAAAGCCCAGTCGTCGAGCAACGATTGCAGGTACAGCATCGAACCGCCCACCACAATGGGCACCGCCCCGCGGGCGGCGATCGCTTCAATGTCGGCGGCGGCGGCCTGCTGATATCGCGCGACGCTGGCCGTCTCGGTGACGTTCAGGACGTCGAGCTGATGGTGCGGGATGCCGCGGCGCTGCGCGACAGGCAGTTTCGCCGTGCCGACATCCATGCCGCGGTAAAGCTGCATCGCGTCGGCGTTGACGATCTCGCCGCCGAGTCGTTCGGCGACGTCGAGTGCCAGTCGTGACTTGCCGGTTCCGGTCGGACCGACGATCGCCAGCGGCCGCACAGCTATCTGCTCAGGGCTGCCAGACACCGGCGAAGTATCCGACACCGTACGGCGCGCCGTGGTAGAGCTCTTTGGCCGACCGCGGCGCCGGCGCGGCCAGCCCGGCCAGCACTCGGTACCCGACCCGGCCGATCACCTGAGCAGGAACATTCATAAGCGCAGCGACGTCGCCGCTGGCCAGCGCGTCGTCCAGCGCGCACTGCACCTCGATGTCTTGGGGTTCATAGCCGCCAGGCGCCGCCGCGGTCAGGGTGTTGGCGCCGTCGGCGACAATCAGCACGCCCGTCGGTTCGGCTTGACGGTCGATCTCGGCGCGCAGTTTGTGGCCCACCCCCACTGCCGCGTCGGCGTCGAAGTTGCTGGAGTAGGCGCGGACCTCGGCGCTGGCGTCGGGCTGGGCCTGGCCCCGTACCCAGCCGGTGAACAGCGCGCACAGCGGCAGCTCGGTCGGTGGACCGTTGGCGTGCGGCGACAGCTGCACCCGAACGTCGGTCCCGTAACCGGCGAAGGTACCGACGGCGCCGGGACCGATCACCCGGTCGCAGCGGTCGACGCCGACGGCGACCCAATGCGGTGGCAATGAGGCCACCGCGGCGATCACCGCTTCCCGTAGCTCGGCCACCTCAACGGCGGCAGCTCCGGCCAGTTCGGGGACCAGCACCGGGGCCGACGGGACGATCGCGATGGCGCTCAGCACGCAGTCAAAACTATCTCGCCCGCTGCTGTTACCAGTTGTGCGATACGCCGTTGCGGGTAAACCTGGGTGTCCCCCGCCAAGAACGGAGCCCTGATGAGCGAACGTGTGCAGACCGGAACCATCACCACGCGTGTACCGGCACGGTTGGACCGGCTGCCTTGGTCGCGGTTTCACTGGCGGGTGGTCATCGGGCTGGGTGGCGTGTGGATTCTCGATGGACTCGAGGTCACCATGGTCGGCAACGTGGCGTCTCGCCTGACCGAGAAGGACAGCGGAATCGACCTCACAACTCAAGACATCGGTGTGGCGGCGGCCTTCTACATCGCCGGCGCCTGCTTAGGCGCGTTGTTCTTCGGTCACCTGACGGACCGCTTCGGACGGCGCAAGCTGTTCATGATCACCCTCTCGGTGTTCCTGACCGCCACCGTGGCGACCGCGTTCGCGTTCGCGCCGTGGTATTTCTTCCTCGCCACCTTTTTCACCGGCTGCGGCATCGGCGGCGAATACGCGGCCATCAATTCGGCGATCGACGAGTTGATTCCCGCTCGGGTGCGGGGCCGGGTGGATCTACTGATCAACGGGACCTACTGGCTGGGTGCGGCCGCGGGAGCAGGCGGAGCACTGGTCCTGCTGAACACCTCGCACTTTCCAGCCAACATCGGATGGCGGCTGGCGTTCGGCATCGGCGCTTTCATCGGCGTCTTCGTCCTGCTTATGCGGCGCAACCTTCCGGAAAGTCCTCGGTGGTTGTTCATTCACGGCCGCGACCAGGAAGCTGAGCAGATCGTCGGCGCGATAGAAGCCGAAGTGGAGCGTGCGACCGGCCAACCGCTTCCCGAGCCAGACGGTAAGCCGCTCACGATCCGTCAACGCAAGGCAATTTCGTTCCGGGAAATCGCCAAGGTGGCATTTACGCTCTATCCCCGGCGCGCGGTCCTCGGACTGGCCCTATTCATCGGGCAAGCGTTCCTCTACAACGGCGTGACATTCAACCTGGGCACGCTGTTGCATGGGTTCTACGGGGTTGCATCCGGGCATGTGCCGCTATTCGTCGTCCTGTGGACGCTGAGTAATTTCGCCGGCCCCCTGGTGCTCGGGCACTTCTTCGACACCATCGGCCGCAAAATTATGATCACCCTGTGTTATCTGGGGTCTGCCTTCGTGGTTGTCGTCCTGGCGGCGGTGTTCGTGCGGCAGGTCGGCGGCCCCTCGACGTTTATCGCCGTCCTGGCAGTGGTGTTCTTTCTGGCATCCGCGGGTGGCAGCGCAGCGTATTTGACTGTCAGCGAAATCTTCCCGATGGAGACCAGGGCACTGGCCATCGCGTTCTTCTATGCGGTGGGCACGGCCATCGGCGGCATCAGCGGGCCGTTGCTTTTCGGTCATCTGATCAGCTCGGGGCAGCGCGGTGAGGTGGTCTGGTCATTCCTCATCGGAGCGGCGGTGATGGCAATTGGCGGCCTGGTCGAACTGTGGCTTGGTATTGCGGCTGAGCAAAAGCCGCTCGAAGAGCTGGCTTTGCCGTTGACGGTGGCCGACGCCGAAAGCGGATTAGATTAACCAGACAGCTCGCCGACCTTCTTTGCTGTTCGGTGGCGCCGGGTAGTCGACCCGCATATGCTGTGCCCGGCCGCGCAGGACCCGGTGTGAGGTGAAGGACTTATCCGCCGGCATCTGGAGACTGCATGGCGTGATGAGGGGGCGCACCGGTGTCGCGGATCTTCGTGAGTCATTCCAGCAAAGACAACCGCCAGTCGCAGGCGTTGCGCGCCTGGCTGGTGGCACAGGATCCGCCGCTGGCCACCGAGATCTTCTTGGACACTGACACCGACACCGGCCTGAAACCCGGCGTCAAGTGGAAAACCGTGCTTGTCAGCGCCAACTCGCGGTGTGAAGCGGTGATTTGCCTGTTGTCGAACAACTGGGAATCGTCGGCCGAATGCCTGGCCGAATACCGGACCGCAGAAAACCTAGGCAAGCAGATCTTGTGCGCACGCCTGGAGGAGGGCACCGGCGAACATACCAGCGAGTGGCAGCACACCAACTTGTTCGTCGACGGACTGGCCCCCGAGGATGTCGAAACCATTCCGGTGTCCGGTGGTCCGCCGGTGCTGTTCGCCAAAGCCGGTTTGCATCAGCTGCGCGAAGCGATCCGCGGGGTGGGCGTTGCGGCCAACAACTTCGTGTGGCCCCCACCCAGCCAACCGGACCGATCGCCATTTCGCGGGTGGGAGCCGTTCGAAGAAGTAGACGCCGGGGTGTTCTTCGGCCGCGATGCCCAGATCGTGCGTGCCCTCGACATGTTGCGCGGCATGCGGATCACCGGCGTGGACAGCTTGTTCGTGGTGTTGGGCCCGTCGGGATCGGGCAAGTCGTCATTTCTGCGGGCCGGGCTGCTGCCCCGGCTGCGGCGGGAAGACCGCCACTTCGTGCTGCTGGACATCATGCGCCCGGAACGGCACGCGCTGAGCGGGGACACCGGGCTGGCTCACGCCATTTGCGCCGGTCGGCGACGGCTTGGCCTGACGCAGCCGGCGCTGGGTGACATCGAAGTCGCGTGCAGCGGTGATCCGACGGCGGTGCGCGCGTTGCTGGCCGAATGCCGCGAAGCCGCCGCACGCAGGGTTCCCGACGCGGGTCCCGATGCGCCGCTGCCCACCTTGGTCTTGCCGTTGGACCAGGCCGAAGAGCTGTACACCGCCGACGCCGGAGCAGAGGCGACGGCATTCCTGCGGCTGATAGCCGAACTCGCGCGGCCTGATGCCGACGGGCAGCAGCTGGGACTGATCGTGGCAGGCACCATTCGCACCGACCGCTACGAGGTGATGCAGACGGCGCCCGAGCTCGCCGAGCTGACCTCGGAGGTCTTCGACGACCTGAAACCCATGCCGGACAACCAGTTCCGTGCTGTCATCACCGGACCTGCGGAGCGGGCGAGCGCCGCGGGTCACCGGTTGAGCATCGCTCCCGATCTGATCAATCAACTGCTCGAGGATGCCGCCGAGGGCGGAGACGCGCTGCCGCTGCTGGCATTGACGCTGCGCCGGCTCTACGACCGGTACTTCGTCACCGGCGAGCTGACCCTGGCCAACTACCAGGCGATGGGTGGCACCGCTCGGGTGGTGCAATCCGCGGTCGACGAGGTGCTCTCCGCCGAGCCTCGAGAACGCCAAGATCAATTGGCAGCGCTGCGGGCGGCGTTCATCCCGTGGCTGGCCACCATCAACCGCGACAACGACCAACCTATGCGCCGAGTTGCCCGCTTTGCCGACCTGCCCGAATCCAGCCGGCCGCTGATCGCGGAGTTCGTCGAGAAACGGCTGCTGGTCCGAGACCAGCGCGGCGCCCACGTGGTGGTCGAAGTCGCTCTGGAAAGCCTGCTGCGGCAATGGGACGAGCTCGCGGGCTGGCTACGTGAAGAGCGTCAGCACCTGATCGCCGCCGACGACATCGAACGCGCCGCCACCGCCTGGCACACCCACCACGACGATCCTGCTTGGCTGCTCACCGGCAACCGGCTCGCCGACGCTGAAACGCTGACGACCCGAACCGGCTACCATGACCGCCTCGCCCAGCAGCCCACCCGCGACTACCTGGCGGCCAGCCGCCAAGCCGAGAATCAGCGCCAGGCCAAAGAAGAAGAACAACGCCAGGCCGAACTACACCACGCCCAGGACCGCCAACGCATCGCCGAAGCCCATGCGACCGACCTTCGCCGGCGTTCCCGCATCCTGCGCGCCGTCCTGGCCGGCACCGCCATCGTCGCCGTCATTGCCGTCATCAGCGCCATCGTGGCCGTGGTCGAGATTCACCGCGCCACCCGGGAAACGCGCGACGCGCTGGCCGCCCAACTAGAGGCCCAAGCTCAGGGAGTGTTCTCCGGGATCACCGCCGACAACGCCCGTCAGGCGCTCGCCGAAGTCCTGGCGGCGCAACTGTTGCGCTCCGACCCCGCGAAGGGCCGCACCGCGCTCGATACCGCCACCGCCGCGCTGAACAACACCCGAGCGATCCTTCCCACGCCGGCTGCCGTGTCCAGCGTGGCGATCAGCCCTGACGGGCACACCATGGCCACCGGCAGCGCCGACAACACCGTGCGGTTGTGGAATCTGACCGACCCGGCGCACCCCCACCCGCTGGACCAGCCCCTGGCAGGTCATACCGATCGTGTTTGGGGGGTGGCCTTCAGCCCAGACGGACACACCATGGCCTCCAGCAGCAGCGATCGCACCGTGCGGTTATGGAACCTGACCGACCCGGCGCACCCCCAACCACTTGGCCAGCCCCTGCAGGGGCACACCGACACGGTGTGGAGTGTGGCATTCAGCCCCGACGGGCACACCCTGGCCTCGGGCAGCGGCGATCACACCGTGCGGCTATGGAATGTCACCGACCCCCAGCACGCCAGGCCGCTGGGCCAACCCCTGAAAGGCCACGACGACACCGTCTGGAGTGTGGCGTTCAACCCCCACGGGCAAACCCTCGCCTCGGGCAGCGCCGACAAAACCGCGCGGTTGTGGGACCTCGCCGACCCCGCTCGTCCACGGCAGCTGGGGCCGCCGCTGCAGAACCACGACCGGCCCGTCAGCGCTGTCAACAGTGTGGCGTTCAACCCCGACGGGCACACCCTCGCCTCCGGCAGCGGCGATCACCTGGTGCAGTTGTGGGATCTCACGGACCCCGCTGACCCCCAACCGCTGGGCCAGCCCCTGGAAGGCCACACCAGTTTTCTGGAAAGCGTGGTGTTCAGTCCCGACGGGCGCGTCCTAGCCTCCAGCAGCGCCGATAACACCGTGCGATTGTGGAATGTGGCCGATCCGGCACATCCGACGCCGCTCGGTCAGCCCTTGCAGGGTCAAACCGGCTGCATCTACGGTGTGGCGTTCAGCCCCGACGGCCATACCGTGGTCTCCGGCGCAGGCGACGACACCATCCGGGTGTGGAACCTCGACCGAGCTCTTCCCTTGCAAGGCCACACCGCTGAGGTGCTCGCAGTCGGATCCAGTTCCGACGGGCACACCTTGGCCTCTGGCAGCGCCGACCGCACCGTGCGGCTGTGGAAGTTCGCCGACTCGGCGCCCCCTGGCCCGCTGGGCCAGCCGCTCGTAGGCCACACCGACGCGGTGTGGACTGTGGCATTCAGCCCCGACGGGCACACCGTCGCGTCCGGCAGCGCCGACCGCACCGTGCGGCTGTGGAACGTCACCGATCCCGCGCACCCTCAACCACTGGGCAAGCCCCTGTACGGCCACACCGACACCATCTACAGTGTCGCATTCAGCCCTGATGGGCACACCCTGGCCTCCGGCAGCAACGATTCCACGGTGCGGCTGTGGGATCTCACCGACCCCGCGAACCCCCAGCCGCTGGGCCCGGCCCAGCAAGGCCACACCAACGCCGTGTTAAGTGTGGCGTTCAGCCCCAAGGGACACACCCTGGCCTCCGGCAGCGGTGATCACACCGTGCGGCTATGGAATATCGCCGACCGCGCGCACCCCCAACCGGTGGGGCCGGCCCTTCGCGGCCACACCGATGCCGTGTTGGGTTTGGCGTTCAGCCCCGACGGGCACACCCTGGCCTCCGGCAGCAACGATTCCACGGTGCGGTTGTGGAATGTGAGCGATCCCACGCAGCCCAAAGTGGGCCGGACGCTGCGGGGGCATACCGACGCCGTCTCCAGTGTGGCGTTCAGTCCCGACGGGCTAACCCTGGCCTCGGGCAGCAACGACGACACCGTGCGGTATTGGAACATCGCCGACCCGGCGCATCCCGGCTCACCGGGCCAGCCCCTGCAGGGCCACACCAACGACGTGTCCAGTGTGGCGTTCACCGAGGACGGGCGAACCT
Organism: uncultured Actinomycetota bacterium; assembly: GCA_963795995.1. Taxonomy (GTDB): domain Bacteria; phylum Actinomycetota; class Actinomycetes; order Mycobacteriales; family Mycobacteriaceae; genus Mycobacterium. Next base: position 817,870 of record CAWCJY010000010.1, on the reverse strand, counting down.
TGGCTTCCGGCAGCTGGGACTTCACTGTGCGGCTATGGCCCACCCCCGCCGAGGCCACCGTCACGGCTCTGTGCTCGAAACTCACGTCCAACATCAGCCACCAGGAGTGGCGGGAGTGGATCTCACCCACCATCGATTACGTCCCGCTGTGCACTGAGCTGCCCGTGCCGGCAAACTGAAAGCTAGGCAAGTCCGCCCAGCTCGCCACCGTGCTGCTGCGGGGCTGAGGGCGCCTCCGCACCACGTTGCGCGCTCGGCGCCGCCTCCTATTGGGCGGGAACTCGGCGCAGATCGCGGCCACTGCCCGCCGACATGGTGGCGGCCTCGCCGCGGGCCAATGCCACGGTGGCGACAATGACAACTACCACCGCGGCGATCAGCACGATGATCTCGGGGCCGTCGGCGTCCAGTGTTTCGCGCAGCACGATGACTCCGAGCGCGGACGCCACCACCGGCTTGGCCACCGTCACCGTCGGCATCGAGGCCGTCAACGCACCAGCGCGAAAGGCCGACTGCTGAAAGATCATCCCGGCCAGCGACGTCGCGATCCAGGCGTAGAACTCCGGCGCGCGCAGCACCGCCAGGGGCCCGCGTTCGGCTATCTCGACCACACCTTTGGTCAGCACGGCAAACACCGCCAGCGAAGCACCTGCCACCACAGCCAGCAATACCGGTGCAGCGGGCCCATTCGACCAGACCCGCGCCGCGAACACGCAGGCCACCAGTACCGGGATCAGCACCGCGGCCACCAGCAGCCACGTCATCAGCGATCCGCGGGATTGGCCGGCCTCCGGGTCGCCGACCGCGACGGTCACCGCCAGCGCCACCGCCAGCAGCAGCGCCCACAGCCATTCCGACCGAGTCACCCGGTGACGGGTCAGGCGCGCATAGATCGGCAGGGCGAACAGTAGCGCGATGACCTGCAGCGACGTCACCAGCATCACCGACCCGAACGCCAGCGCCGCGGCCTGCAAGCCGTAATTCGCGACGGCGCCGCCACCGCCGAGCCACCACCGGCCGTCACGCAAGGACATGCGAAACAGCTCCAAATGACCCACTGGTTTGTTGGTGATCTCTTGCGCTGATCGCTGACGGATCACGTCACCGAACGCCGATGCCAGCGCGGCGCATAGCGCGAGTAACGCTGCCAGGTCTGCCCTCAGCATTGGTGACCTCCTCGCCGGCGGGCTCCCGAACCGCTTGGTATGGCTGCCGTTCACCTCCTGTTTGCCGACCACTGTAGGGCGCGCGAGCCACCGCGGTCCTAACGGCCCGCATCGGCGCCGGTCAGGCGGGTTGGGTGGCCGAACGCTGGTCGAGGTCCGGCTTGGTCTGTGGCCCGCTCGCGGCGGCCTCGCTGCGCGCCAGCGCCGCGGTGGCGACCACCATTGTCAGCACCGCCGCGAGCAGGACGACCAGCCGGAATCCGCCGGTCTGCAGGGTCTCACCGAGAACCACGATGCCCAGCCCGGCGGCCACGGCCGGCTCGGCCACCGTCAGCGTGGGCATCGACGCCGTCAGCGCGCCACACCGATACGCCGACTGCTCCCAGGACGTCGCCGCCAGCGCTATCAACACCCAGGCGTACAGCTCGGGCGCGCGCACCAGGCTCCAGACGCCGTTCGCCAACTGGTCGACGACACCCTTGGTCACGACCGAGAAAACGCCCCACAGCGAACCGGCGACCACAGCGAACAGGACCGCGGCGAGGCGACCGCGCCAGATTCGGGCGCCGATCACGCAGGCGAGCAGCGCCGGTCCCAGCACCGCTATCACGGTGGCCCAAATCCGCCACGACGCGCGGGACTGACCGGCTTGCGGGTTTACCAGCGTGACGATCACTGTCATCGCGGCGACCAGCAACAGCGCCCAGACCATTTCCCACCGGGTGACCGCGCGACGGGTGATACGCGCGCTGATCAGCAGCGCGAACAGCAGCGAACTGACCAGTAACGCCTGCACGAGCAGCACCGAACCCAAGCCCAACGCCGCCGCCTGCAGCGCCACGCCGGCCACCCCGACCAGGCTGCCCCACCACCAGCGCCGATCACGCAATAGCTTGGCGAACAACTCGATGCTGCCGACCGTTCCTTCGGTGACCTCTTGCGCACGGCGTTGCTGCAGGACGTTGCCGATCGCGACGAAGAGCGCCGCACCCAAGGCGAGCAGACCGGCGATGTCGGCCTTGGCCATGATTTTCCCCCTCGCCGCTGGTGGCCGGTCAGCCTGTCATACCCGTTGTCGCGACGGACAACGCCAACGTGGCGGCGAACAACCCGCCCAGCTGCTTGAATGACTGTTGGTACCTGGCGGGTACAGCCGAAGAAGCCGGCTGAGCCTGTGCGAGTGCAGCAGACGGCGCCGCGATGCGCGGCAGAGGCGCGGGAAGTAGCCGCGCGAAGGGTAGGTGACGGTGCCCATGACGGCTGAAGAAGCTAGCCAAAACGAAACCCGGCCGGTTCCCCGTCCGGGACCGCGGCCAGGGCCGCATTTAGCGGTGCGACCGACACCCAGACCCGCCGCCCATCCTGTCACCGGGCCACCGCGCAGCGATCCGCGCAAATTCGGGCGGGTCGACGACGACGGCACGGTGTGGCTGATCACGGCTGCTGGCGAGCGGGTGATCGGCTCGTGGCAAGCCGGTGACGCCGATGCCGCGTTTGCCCATTTCGGCCGGCGCTTCGACGACCTGGGCACCGAAGTGACGCTGATGGAAGAGCGGCTGGCCTCGGGCACCGGCGATGCCCGCAAGATTAGGGCCGCCGCGGCGGCGCTGGCCGGGTCGTTGCCGGCGGCGCACGTCCTCGGCGACGTCGACGCGCTCGCCGAGCGGCTGGCCGCGATCAGCGAGCGGGCTGACGCCGTCGCCGCGGCGGACCGCGCGCGACGCGACGAGCATCGCGCCGGCCAGGTCGCCCGCAAAGAGGCGTTGGCCGCCGAGGCCGAGGAGCTGGCCGCCACCGCCACCCAATGGAAGTCCGCCGGGGATCGGCTGCGCACGATCCTCGAGGAATGGAAAACGATCGGCGGCTTGGACCGCAAGACCGACGACGCGTTGTGGAAGCGGTATTCCGCGGCCCGGGAAACGTTCAACCGGCGGCGCGGATCCCACTTCGCCGAGCTCGATCGGGAGCGGCTGTGCGCGCGCGAAGCCAAGGAACGACTGTGCGCCCGGGCCGACGAACTGGTCGAGTCGACTGATTGGGGCGCTACCAGCGCCGAATTCCGCAAGTTGCTCACCGAATGGAAGGCCGCCGGACGAGCGAGCCGAGATGTCGACGACGCGCTGTGGCGCCGGTTCAAGGCTGCGCAGGACACCTTTTTCAAGGCCCGCCAATCCGCCACGGCCGAGCGCGATGCCGAGTTGCACGCTAACGCCGCTGCCAAAGAGGCGCTGCTGAGCGAGGCGGAGAAGCTGGACCCGGCCAATCAGGAAGCCGCCCGAGCGGCGCTGCGGTCGATCACCGATAAGTGGGACGTCATCGGCAAAGTGCCCCGCGAACGGTCCGCGGAGTTCGAGCGGCGGCTACGCGCGGTGGAGAAGAAGATCCGCGACGAGACGCCGTCCCGGGCGGACCCGCAGGCGCTGGCTCGCGCGGAGCAGTTCCGCGCCCGGGCCGAGCAGTTCGAACGGCAGGCGCAAAAGGCTGCGGCTGCGGGCCGCGCCAAAGAGGCCCAGGAGGCGGAGGCCAGCGCCGAGCAGTGGCGGCAGTGGGCCGAGGCCGCTGCTGACGCGTTGACCCGAAAGCCGTAAGCGCTGTTATTGCGAGCAGACGTAGAATCACCCAAAATCGGGGTTTTCGGTTGATTCTGCTTCTGGTGGTCGGGCACCGGCGAACACCGCTGTTAGTCAGTCGGCCCTGGGTCCGAGGGTGGCTCGTCGTGTTGGCCAAAGCGTTCCCACAATGTTCGCGACTGCTGCTGCGCGGTGGCCCGCCGGCGCTGCTGCTCGGCGGCAAGCTGAACGGCCGTGCGCGACCACACCACTCGCGCCCAGTGGAAAGACAGCAGCACCAAGGTGATCCAAGCCACGATCAGGCCGACACCTGGGCCGGGATGTCCAGCCGATACGGTCTGCCGTGACCAGACAGCAAGCAGCCCGACGCCGCTGGCCAGCGCCGAGCCCGCCAGCGCCACCCAGGCCAATGCCCAGCGGCGGGTCAGCAAGGCCAGCATGGAGAAGCCGACCCCGAATATCAGCGCCAGCCAGCAGAAAATTCGTGACGGCAATGCCACCGCGGCCGCGGACGCACCATGGCTACCGATCAACACCTCGCCGCCCCGCACGTGACCGGTGTGCGGCAGGATGAACGACACCAGCAGCACGAAGATCAGTATCGAGACGACCAATGCTCGTGGCCCCGGCTCGATTTCGCGGGCGATTCGGCGTTCGGCGTCTTCGATGTCAGCGCGGAACGCGTCGAACTCGCCAGTCATCGGGCGCATCCGAGGCTATCGACGGCGGGGCGTCCCACGCCAGGCATGCCCAGACCGACCTGCGCGGGCCGGTGTCGCGCTTCCTGCGCGTCACCAGCGCGGGTGCGGCGGTGCGACAGGATGCCGGCGTCGGCGATCAAATGGTGCGGTGCGGCGTCGGTGACGACGGTGGTCACGATGTCGCCGGGGCGTATCTGTCGCTCACCGGGCGCGAAATGCACCAGCCGGCCGTCGCGAGCGCGGCCACTCATCCGGGCAGTGCTGAAGTCTTTGCGTCCCTCTCCGACGGCAACAAGCAGCTCGACCGTCCGTCCGACCTGGGCGCGGTTCTCCTCCCATGCGATCTGGTCCTGTAATGCCACCAGACGTTGATAACGTTCCTGCACAACCGCTTTCGGCAGCTGGCCGTCGAGCTCGGCGGCGGGCGTACCGGGGCGCTTGGAGTACTGGAACGTGAACGCACTCGCGAACCGCGCCTGGCGCAGCACGTCCAACGTGGCGGTGAAGTCCTCCTCGGTCTCGCCCGGGAATCCCACGATCAGGTCGGTCGTGATCGCCGCGTGCGGCATCGCGGCCCGAATCCGCTCGATGATGCCGAGATAACGGTCGACGCGATACGACCGCCGCATCGCGCGCAGTATCCGGTCTGAACCGGATTGCAGCGGCATATGCAGGGCGGGACACACGTTCGGCATCGCCGCCATCGCCTCGATGACGTCGTCGGTGAACTCGGCTGGATGCGGCGAGGTGAACCGCACCCGTTCCAGCCCGTCGATGCGTCCGCAGGCCCGCAGCAGTTCGGCGAATGCTCCGCGGTTGCGGGACAGGCGCGGATCGGCGAAGGAGACGCCGTAGGCGTTGACATTCTGGCCCAGCAGCGTGACTTCAAGCACGCCGCTGTCCACCAGCGTCTGCACCTCGGTGAGGATGTCGTCGGGCGAGCGGTCCACTTCTTTGCCCCGCAGCGACGGGACGATGCAGAACGTGCAGCTGTTGTTGCAGCCGACGGAGATCGATACCCATGCGGCATAAGCGGATTCGCGAGCTGCCGGTAGCGACGACGGGAACTGCTGCAACGCGTCGGCGATTTCCACCTGGGCGATCCGGTTGTGGCGGGCCCGGTCGAGCAGCGTGGGCAGCGACCCGATGTTGTGCGTCCCGAAGACGACGTCAACCCACGGCGCTTTGCGCAGCACCGCCTCGCGATCCTTTTGCGCCAGGCAGCCGCCGACCGCGATTTGCATGCCCGGATCGCTCCGCTTACGCGGCGCCAGGTGACTGAGGTTGCCGTAGAGCTTGTTGTCGGCGTTCTCGCGAACCGCGCAGGTGTTGAACACCACCACGTCGGCGTCGGCGCCGTCGGCCGCGCGCCGGTAACCGGCGGCTTCCAGCAGGCCCGCCAACCGCTCGGAGTCGTGGACGTTCATCTGACAGCCGTAGGTGCGGACTTGATAGGTACGCTGCTCCGCGGCGGCTTGCGCTGAATCGCGCACGCCTGCCGCGTCTCCGGCCACCACGGATGTCACGGGGCCATGGTACGGCGGCCCGACGATAAGCAGGTCGGGGTGGCTAGAGCGGGCGACGGTCTGAGCGGCCGCCGGCGCTAGGCTACCTTGATTGCGCCGCCTGCCGGCGACGCCAAGCACGTACGAGTTGACGCTCAAGTGCCGGATAGACGATCCAGTATCGGAACGGCTTGATGAAAGCCATGTACGCCTGACCCAATCCGCCTCGCGGTTTCACGTAGACGGCCATCTGCGCGTAATAGCTGCCGTCGCCATCGGGCCCGACCCACGCCAGATGCATGACTCCGTGCACAGTCTGGTTCGACACTTCTGCGGCGAACTCACGGTCGCAGCGGTACAGCGGGACAAACGGCAGATGAGTGAACTCCACATCCTTCGCCGAGCCGCGCAACTCGTCAGGTAAACGGTCTGCCAGGGAAAATTCGCGGGTGCCGGGAATGGGCAGTTGCTTATCCCTGCTTGCGGCGCTCGATATTCGACCCAGATCAAACCACTGGCCAAGACGGTCACGCACACCCCATAGGAACCGCGTCGGCGCTGAACTCCCGTTGGCTGGATCAGAGCGGGTAGCCAGCTCGATGACCCTGCCGAAGTCGTCTTCCGCGCCGCAGAGAGCAGGCAGTGCCCATACGTCTTCAAGCCTGAAATCGGCAACCACATTATGAATACGCCATGGCTGCGCCAGCTGTGCTCTGTTTGGGATCCGCACGGCACCTCCTTTATACGTTGACGTATAAAAGGTAACGCGCGGAGGTCAGCCGGTCAATACGCGCCCGTATAATGCAATCGTGCCGGTACGGAAGACGCCGCCGGGGGCGTGGATCAGCGCCGCACTCGCTGCGTTAGCTGAGGGAGGACCGGACGCCATTCGGATCGAGGCGCTGGCGGCGTCGCTGGGCGTCACCAAGGGCGGCTTTTATGGCGAATTCACCGATCGCAATGCCCTGATCGAGCGCGTGCTCGACACCTGGGAACAGGCGGTGGTGGACGACGTCATCTACCGGATTGAACAAACCGACGACGACCCCCGAACAAAGCTACGGCAACTGTTCGATCTGGCGCGCGACCACGCCGGCGCTAAGCAGCGGCTCGCCGTCGAGCTTGCTATTCGGGATTGGGCGCGCCGCAGTCCCAGCGTCAAGGAGCGACTGCACCGGGTAGACAACCGTCGAATGGCATATCTGCGTGCACTTTTTCGGCAGATCAGCATTGACGACGATGACGCCGAGGCCCGCAGTCTCTTGGTGTTCTCCCTCTTTGTCGGCAACAGCTTGATCACCGCTGAGCATGAGCGACGTTCCAGGCGCGACGTGGCCGGTCATGCTCTGGAACGGCTGCTCAGCTCCCGTTGGCACTGAGGGCGCTAACCCGTCTAGACCCGGCTAGACCTGTCGGCGCTCTCGCTCGGCGGCCAACTCGGCGCTGACCACGTCGCAGGCCATCGTCTGGCCATAGCCGCGGCGGGCCAGCATCGCGACCAGCCGGCGGCTCACCTTCGCGTCATCGTCAAGCGTCTCCCGGCGCAGCTTGGTCCGCACCAATTGCTCGGCCCTTTCCCGCTCGCTGGCAGCGTCGATACCCCCCAATACTGTGGTGATCACGTCGTTGTCAACACCCTTGGTACGTAACTCAGCCGCCAACGCTCGCTTTCCTTTGGCGGCGTTGGCCCGCCGCGAGTGCACCCACTGCTCGGCGAAGTCGGTGTCGTCCACCAGGCCCACAGCGGCCAGCCGGTCGAGCACCCGGGCGCTGACGTCGTCAGGATAGCCGCGCTTGGCCAGCTGGCCGGCCAGCTCTGCCCTGGCGCGCGAGCGCGCGGTGAGCAGACGCAGACACAATGCCCGCGCCTGCTCCTGGCGAGCCGGCTCAGAAGTCGACCGGGGCGGGAAGGACTTCGTCATCGGTCACCACCGCGCCAATGCCGAGCTTCTCCTTGATCTTCTTCTCGATCTCGTTGGCCACGTCGATGTTGGTGAGCAGGAAGTTGCGGGCGTTCTCTCTACCCTGACCGAGCTGCTCGCCCTCGTAGGTGAACCAGGAGCCCGACTTGCGGATGAAGCCCTGGTCCACACCCATGTCGATCAGCGAGCCTTCCCGGCTGATGCCCTTGCCGTAGAGGATGTCGAACTCAGCCTGCTTGAACGGCGAGGCCACCTTGTTCTTGACGACCTTGACCCGGGTGCGGTTGCCGACCGCGTCGGTGCCGTCCTTGAGCGTCTCGATGCGCCGCACATCCATGCGGACCGAGGCGTAGAACTTCAAAGCCTTTCCGCCCGTAGTCGTTTCAGGACTGCCGAACATCACTCCGATTTTTTCCCGCAGCTGGTTGATGAAGATCGCTGTGGTACCGGAATTGTTCAGGGCGCCGGTCATTTTCCGCAGCGCCTGGCTCATCAGCCGGGCCTGCAAGCCGACGTGGCTGTCCCCCATCTCGCCTTCGATCTCCGCCCGCGGCACCAGCGCGGCCACCGAGTCGATGACCAGGATGTCCAGCGCTCCGGAGCGGATCAGCATGTCGGCGATCTCGAGCGCCTGTTCGCCGGTGTCGGGCTGGCTGACCAACAGTGAATCGGTGTCCACACCCAACTTTTTGGCGTACTCGGGATCCAGCGCGTGCTCAGCGTCGATGAACGCCGCGATGCCGCCGGCGGCTTGGGCATTGGCCACCGCGTGCAGAGCGACAGTGGTCTTACCCGAAGATTCCGGGCCATAGATCTCCACGATCCGGCCGCGGGGCAGACCGCCGATGCCCAGGGCCACATCCAGTGCGATCGATCCGGTCGGGATGACCGAGATCGGCTGACGCACATCGTCACCGAGGCGCATCACAGAGCCTTTGCCGTAACTTTTCTCGATCTGGGCCATCGCCAGTTCGAGAGCCTTCTCGCGATCAGGGGCTTGCGCCATAGTCTTGCCTTTCGATGTCGTCGGTGTTCGGTTGACCGGGTATCGGTCAGTTGGCCGCGACGTTAGAACAGCCCACCGACAAGTCGACCTCTTCGAACGCTCACCACAGTAGCGAACGTGTGTTCGATGGCAAGACGGCGCGCCGTGCCGCAACGAAGCAGGATCGGAGAAGCGCCCACCGGGTCGCCGCTCCTACGGTCATCTTCATGACAGTCACCGTCTCCGCCATGTTCATCTCCGTCCACGACCCCGACGCCGCGCTCGGCTTCTACCGCGACGCCCTCGGCCTGGAAGTCCGCAACGACGTCGAGTCCAACGGCTTCCGCTGGATCACCGTCGGCGCTCAAGGGCAGGACGTCGACATCGTCTTGTCCCAGCCACACGGCGGTCGTTCGCAGGCCGACGGCGACGCTCTGCTATCGCTGGTGACAAAGGGATCGCTGCAGGCCGCGATCTTCCGGTCCGACGACCTCGACGCCACGTTCGAGAAGATCAGCGCGTCGGGTGCCGAGGTACTGCAGGAGCCAATGTCGCAGCCATGGGGCGCGCGCGACTGCGCATTCCGCGACCCCTCGGGCAACCTCGTTCGCATCGCGCAGGCATGACCCAAGACCAGTCATCTGCTTCTTCGTCCACGAGCTTCAATCACGTACCGTCGTCGGCATGACGCCGGAGGCAATCGCTGATCTTGCGCACCTTCGCCGCGCGCGTGACCACATAGACCGCCACTACGCACAACCTCTTGATGTTCCCGCCATGGCGCATGCCGCTCTGATGTCACCCGCGCACTTCTCGCGGAAATTCCGTGCCGCGTACGGAGAGACGCCGTATGCCTATCTCATGACGCGACGCATCGAACGCTCGATGGCCCTTCTGCGGCAAGGGAACTCGGTTACCGAGACCTGCATCGCCGTGGGCGCCACATCGCTGGGCTCGTTCAGCTCCCGGTTCACCGAGATCGTCGGCGAGACCCCGTCGCAGTACCGCGCACGCAACCATCGCGACCTGGAAGCCGTTCCGTCGTGCGTCATCAGGATCGCCACCCGACCGCGGCGCACCAATGGCCAGAACCTAGCGTCGCCTTATCGCCAGACCCGATAACCGGCCTCGGCCAGTGCCCGGGTGGGGACTCTGCCGTTTGCCCTGAACAGCTCGTCTCTTTACGCGACCCGCAACCGTTCGCCACCGAAAACGCCGTACAGCGAAGTCGACACCGGATCGTCGAAGGGTCCGGGAGCCCAAACCGCGTTCACCACTGGTCGCGGGGGACGTCGAAGTCGACGCACAGCGCGCGCCACACGTCGCGCGGCTCCGCGCCGTCTTCAATCGCCTGAGCGGCGGTGCGCCCGTCGAAGCCGGTCAACACGTGATCGGTCAGCACGGAGGCACCGTAGGCAGCCCCGAACCGCAACGTGACCCGCTCGTGAAACTCGGTCAGCCGCACGCTGTTCAACCTACCCAGCGTGCGCGAGCGCTTCGTGACACACCTCGACCGGGTCGACGACTTGGGCAGCGCTAGCCGCGGCCCGCTGGGCGGCCTCCCGGTAGCCCGGCGACGACAGCACCTCGCCAACCGCGCCAACCAGGGCGTCGTCGGTCAGCGGCCGGATCAGCTGGCCACTGCCCTGCCGGACTACCCGGTTGGCGATCTCCCACTGATCCCCGCCGCCGGGCACCACCACCAGCGGCACGCCGGCCAATAAAGCCTTGGCCACCAACCCATGTCCGCCGCCACATACCACCACGTCGGCATGCGCCAACAGCTCGTCCTGCCGGCCCCGCCCGACCACCGCCCACGGCGGCACCCTCAGCTCAGGACCGTTCAGCCGAGACACCGCCACACGGGCACCGGGTGGCAGCCCCGCGCCCGGCACCAGACAGTCCAGCGCGGTTTGCGCCATCCCGCGCGTTCCGGTCGACGCGGTGGACGGCGCCACCACCACCAGCGGCCCGGTGTCCGATGGGATCGGCAACACCCGGTCGGTGGGCTCGAAGTGCAGCGGACCCACCACGACGGCTTCGGCCGGCCAGTCGGGACGCGGCACCTCCAATGCGGGCAGGGTCGCGATCAGCCGTCGCATCGGCCCAAGGTCAGCCGCCGGCAAGCCGATACCGGCCCGGGCCTCCGCCCGCTGGCGCAGCCCGGCACGCCAGGACCGCGCCGTCAGCGCCCGCATCACTGCGTCGCGTAGCCGGCCCCGAACGCCGCGGCCCCGCGCCAGCCCGCTCCCGATCGGCGGTAGTCCTTTCGACGGCAGATACAGTGGATGGGGATTGAGCTCGACCCACGGGAGGCCCAGCAGTTCGGCCGCCAACCCACCGCAAGCGGTGATCACATCAGAAACCACTACATCGAGCCGGAGCGCGTCCAGCTGCGGCGCGTTGAGCACGGCCATTCGCGCGGCCCGCTGGTGGATCTTGGCGCCGGCATCGCCATCATCGTCAGCGGCGGTGGGTTCAAGCCCGATCAACTCGAGCGCGTCGACGCCGACGTCGCGGGCGGTTCCGAGCCATTCGGCGCCGGTGAGCAGAGTCGCCGTATCGCCTGCGGCGCTGAACCGTTGGCACAGCGCGATAGCGGGAAACGAGTGGCCTGGATCGGGGCCGGCCACCACAGCGACGCGCATCGCCCTACCCTGCCACAGCAATGGCGCTTCGTGACCATCGCCAGCGCGGCGAAAGCCGGGCGCAGCGGGTCGCCACCAGGGCTTTAGGCTGGCATCCATGACCGAGCTGATTGCCCTGAATGCCCGCACCGTCGAGATGTTTCTGCACGCGCTGCAAGACGAGGACTTCGACACCGCGAGCGCGGCGCTGGCCGACGAACTGGTGTACCAAAACGTCGGATTGCCGACGATCCATGGCCGCGCTCGCGCCATGAAGCTGTTCAAGCAGATGGAAGGTCGCGGCCGGTTCGAAGTGAAGATCCACCGCATCGCCGCCGATGGCGCCGCCGTGCTGACCGAACGCACCGATGCGCTGATCTTTGGCCCGCTGCGGCTGCAGTTCTGGGTCTGCGGCGTTTTCGACGTTCACGACGGACAGATCACGCTGTGGCGTGACTATTTCGACTTTTACGACATTTTCAAGGCGACGTTGCGCGGACTCGCCGGGCTCGTGGTGCCGTCGCTGCGGGCAGCCTTCTAATCATGGGTGATAAGCGGCCCAACGTAATTCAGTACATCCGCTACTGCTACGGGCATCCGCTGCCCAGCTCGATGCGGGACTGGGTGCGCCACGACCTGGCCGGAAAGGGCGCCACCGCACGGATGATGACCCGGGTCGCCGTTCCCGCGGTGCTGGTGCTTGCCCCGTTCTGGTTGATCCCGACGACGCTGGACGTCCATCTGAGCATGACGCTGCCGATCTTGATTCCGTTCGTCTACTTCTCGCACGCGCTGAACAAGGTGTGGCGCCGGCATATGCTGCGGATGCACAACCTGGACCCCGAACTTGCCGACGAACGCGCCCGCGAGCGCGACGCCGACATTCACCGCAGGTACATCGAACGTTACGGCCCACGCCCGGATTAGCGGCCGCTCGAAGTCGGCGGCTACGCGCCCCGCAGCCCACCGAGTTCGTCGAAAGCCTGGGCCCAACTGACCAAGCGATCGGTCGCATCGGTCAGCTCGTCACGATAACGCTGCGGCGACACCGTCAACACCGGTGCACCGTTTGCAGCGGACACCAAGTGTGCTGCGGCAGTGACCATTTCGTTGTACTGGCGCACGCCGGCACCCAATTGCGCGGTGAACGCGTTGATGGTCGGCACCAGGTATTGGCGCGACTGCACGCTGTGGTTGGCGGCCCGCTCCATCGACACCACTTCGGCCGCGGTGGCGGCCATGGCCGACGCCGACTGGCTGGCCGCAGCCGACAAATCACGAATCTCGGTGCCGGGCAACAAGTCCCCCCGCTCGATCACACCCAGCAGCGAGACGAATCCCCGTTCCGAAGCGCCCAGGGCGTACATGGCAGGCCGCGCCGCCGAACCCGGCGGCGGCAACCGGCGAGTGCTCGCCGGCCGCTCTGTTGGCAGCGGTAGCGAGCGCAGCCAGCGGTACCGGAAAAACAACAGCGTCGCCGGAATGGCCGCGCCCACCGCAATCGAACCGGTGATGATCAGCAGCAACTGGAACCAACCCCAGGCCGCCAACAGCACCGTCACGACCGCCCAGAACAGGCAGGCCAACGCGAAGAACACCGTCCACCGCAGCGCCCACCGCCGCTTGCGCAGCAACCGGGCCCTTGGATCGGAGATCGCGCTGAGCTTGGCGGCGACGACATCGGCGATCTCGCTGGCGGTGTCGAGGCCCCGCTGCACCAGACCTCGCCGAGGTCTGGTGCGTGAGCTGGCAGTCACCGCGGTCCCCTACTGCTGAGTGAGCGGATTCTCTGGTGCGGCTTCGGGCGCCGCCGCCGGAACGGCCGGGGTGGCTGCGCCACCTGCGGGCAGCGCGTCACCGCGCATCGACGCGCGAATCTGCTCGAGCCGCGAGTGCCCGGCCATCTGCACGCCGGCGTGCTCGACTTCGAGCATGCGTCCCTGCACCGAGTTTTGCGCCAGTTCGGCTGCACCCAGGGCATTGGCGTAGCGGCGTTCGATCTTGTCGCGCACCTCGTCGAGACTGGGGACATTGCCGGGCGCCGCAATCTCGCTCATCGATTGCAGCGACGCGCTGACCTGTTCCTGCATCTTGGCCTGCTCGAGCTGGCTGAGCAGTTTGGTGCGCTCGGCGATGCGCTGCTGCAGCACCATCGCGTTCTGCTCCACCGCCTTCTTGGCCTGACCGGCCGCGCTCAGCGCCTGGTCGTGCAGCCCTTTGAGGTCCTCGACGTTTTTCTCTGCGGTCACCAGTTGCGCTGCGAACGCCTCGGCCGCGTTGTTGTACTCCGTCGCCTTCGCGGCGTCCCCGGCGCCGGTGGCCTGGTCCGCCAGCGTCACCGCTTGGCGCACGTTGACCTGTAGCTTTTCGACGTCGGCGAGCTGCCGGTTGAGCCGCATCTCGAGCTGCCGCTGGTTGCCGATCACTTGGGCGGCCTGCTGGGTCAGCGCCTGATGCTGATGCTGCGCTTCCTCGATGGCCTGCTGGATCTGCACCTTGGGGTCGGCATACTCGTCGATCTTCGAGTTGAACAACGCGGCGAGGTACTTCCACGCTTTGACGAACGGATTGGCCATGAGTTCGCTCCGCCCCTTCTATCGATTGCGCTTACCCTGCCGCTCAATTTAACGGTTCAGTGCGCCCTAACACACCCTGGCCACACCCAGGCTGCGCCTAACCGCCGACGGGTCAAGCCATCGCCAGCGCGGTCACCTGCGGGATCACGACCTTGGTGCTGGCGTCGATGCGAGCAGCGCCGGCCGCGGACAGCTCCGTGCGTTCGCGGTCCGCCATGCGAGTGGCGGCGTCCAGCAGGACAGTCGACAGCGGTACTCCCAATGCAGCGCAGATCGCGGTGAGCAGCTCACTGGATGCCTCTTTGCGGCCACGCTCCACCTCGGACAGATATCCCAGACTGACCCGCGCGGAATCCGACACTTCGCGCAGCGTGCGGCCCTGTGCCGCGCGGGCACGGCGCAGCACGTCACCGATGACCTCTCGCAACAGTGACGCCATCGTGTGCTCCTTCGTCGGGACCAGCCGGACTCTCTAGCCTTAACGCCGACCACCCGGCGTTGGTTCCATCGGGGTGCTCAGCGAGCCGACCAGCGCACATCCCGGACCGCTGACGCCACGTAGTCCGCCCCGGTGACGACGGTCAGCACCACCGCGGCACCCATCACCACCGACGCCGCCACCAGCCACGACCCGGACAGCGGCAACACGAACAACCCGATCGCCACCGCCTGAACCAGGGTCTTGACCTTGCCGCCCCAACTGGCCGGGATGACGCCGCGGCGCAACACCGCGAAGCGCAGCGCGGTCACCCCGATCTCGCGGACCAGGATCAGCACCGTCACCCACCACGGCAGGTCACCGAGCATCGACAGCCCGATGAGCGCCGCACCGATCAGCGTCTTATCCGCGATGGGATCGGCCAGGGTGCCGAATTCGGTCACCATCCCGTAGTTGCGGGCCAGCGCGCCGTCGAACCGGTCGGTGATGACGGCGACGGCGAACACCGCGAATGCCACCACCCGACCCGTCGTGTCGTGCCCGTTCCCGGAGAACAACGCCAGCAAAAAGATCGGCACCAACACCAGACGCAGACCAGTCAGCAGGTTGGCCAGGTTGGTGACCGGGACGCGCCGCACCGTGGGACCGGTCTGCGGCTGTCCCGACACGGCAACAGCGTAACAATGCCGATACTGTGCATCCGTGACTCCAGCGGGAGCTGCAGCCGACGACCGGCCCCTGCTGCGGCGGGCGCGTACTTCCGACGTCCCGGCGATCAAGCAACTCGTGGACACCTACGCCGGGAGAATTCTGCTGGAAAAGAACCTGGTGACGCTGTATGAGGCGGTTCAGGAATTCTGGGTCGCCGAGGTGGGCGACGACATCGTGGGCTGCGGAGCGCTGCACGTGTTGTGGGCGGACCTGGGCGAAGTGCGCACGGTCGCGGTCCATCCAGACTCGACGGGGCGCGGCATCGGCCACGCTATCGTCGACCGGCTCATCGCGGTGGCTCGTGAGCTGCAGCTCAAGCGACTGTTCGTGCTGACTTTCGAGACCGATTTCTTCAGCCGGCACGGCTTCACCGAAATCGAGGGCACGCCGGTGACCGCCGAGGTGTTCGACGAGATGTGCCGCTCCTACGACATCGGCGTCGCCGAGTTCCTGGATCTGAGCTACGTCAAACCCAACATCCTGGGCAACTCGCGGATGCTGCTGGTCCTTTAACACCGCGAGCAGACGCAGAAGATCCCAAAACCTGAACTTGGGCGCTTCTGCGTCTGCTCGGCGTTAGTCGTCGGGCTCGCCGATGCCGCGGATCGAGGCCAAGGTGGCGGCCAGCTCGTCAGGTTTGACCAGCACATCGCGGGCCTTGGAGCCCTCCGACGGCCCGACGATGCCGCGGGTCTCCATCAGGTCCATCAGCCGCCCGGCCTTGGCGAACCCGACCCGCAGCTTGCGCTGCAGCATCGACGTCGAGCCGAACTGGCTGGACACCACCAGCTCGACGGCCTGCAGGAACACGTCCATGTCGTCGCCGATGTCAGGGTCGACGTCCTTGCGTTCGCCACTGGTCTTCGCGGTGGTGACGCCCTCGGTGTATTCGGGTTCGGCTTGCTCTTTACAGGCGATCACGACGGCATGGATCTCTTCGTCGGTGATGAATGCGCCCTGCAGGCGCACCGGCTTGCCCGCGCCCATCGGCAGGAACAGGCCGTCGCCCATGCCGATCAGCTTCTCCGCGCCCGCCTGGTCGAGGATCACCCTGCTGTCGATGAGCGACGACGTGGCGAACGCCAGCCGCGACGGGACGTTGGTCTTGATCAGCCCGGTGACCACGTCGACCGAGGGTCGCTGGGTGGCCAGCACCAGGTGGATCCCGGCGGCACGAGCCTTCTGCGTGATCCGCACGATAGCGTCTTCGACGTCGCGCGGGGCGGTCATCATCAGGTCGGCCAACTCGTCGACGATCGCGACGACATACGGGTAGGGCCGGTACTCGCGCTGACTGCCCAGCGGCGCGGTAATGGCGCCGGAGCGCACATGAGCGTTGAAGTCGTCGATGTGCCGCACCCGCCCGGCTTGCATGTCCTGGTAGCGCTGTTCCATCTCCTCGACCAGCCAGGCCAGCGCAGCGGCCGCCTTCTTCGGCTCCGTGATGATCGGGGTGATCAGATGCGGAATACCCTCATAAGGCGTGAGCTCCACCATCTTCGGGTCGATCAGGATCATCCTGACCTCTTCGGGGCTGGCGCGGGTCAGCAGCGACACCAGCATGGAGTTGACGAAGCTCGACTTGCCGGAGCCGGTGGAGCCGGCGACCAGCAGGTGCGGCATCTTGGCCAGGTTGGCCGAGATGAAGTCGCCCTCGATGTCCTTGCCGAGCCCGATCACCAGCGGGTGGTGGTCACGCCGGGTGGACGGCGCGGTGAGCACGTCGGCCAGCCGCACCATCTCGCGGTCGGTGTTGGGCACCTCGATGCCGACCGCCGACTTCCCGGGGATCGGGGCCAGCATCCGCACACTTTCAGTGGCCACCGCATAGGCGATGTTGCGCTGCAGCGCGGTGATCTTCTCGACCTTGACGCCGGGACCCAGCTCGACTTCGTAGCGGGTAACGGTCGGCCCGCGGGTGCAGCCGGTGACGGCGGCGTCGACCTTGAACTGGGTGAGCACCTCGCCGATCGCTTCGGCCATGTGGGTGTTGGCCGCACTGCGCTTCTTGGGCGGATCGCCGGCGATCAGCAAGCTCAGCGACGGCAGGGTGTACGGCCCCTCCACGATCCGGTCCACGACGAGCGGTTCGCGTTTGGCCGCTTTGCGCCGGCGCGTAGGCTCCGGAACGGTGGGAGTGTCGTCCGCGGCGACGGGATAACCCGCGGAGGGCCACGCTTGGGCATCGTCGTCCCCATAGGCCGCGAGATCGTCATAGTAGCCATCGGAAAAGTCCTCAGCGTCAACATCTTCGGCGCTGGCGTCTTCATCGTCCGCGTAATAGTCCGCATCGGCGAGACGGCGTTGGCCAAACATGGTGGTACCGAACATCGACCGGGCCGTGGCGGGCAGCTCCCGAATCGTGGTGCCGGTCAACAGCAACAGCCCGAACAATGCGCCGATGAACAGCAGCGGTGCCGCGATCCACATGGTCAGCCCGTCGGAAAGCGGTCCGGCGATAGCGAATCCGAGGAAACCGGCCGCGTGCCGGCGCCCGTCGGGGCTGTCCGGCGAGCCGGCCCACAGATGCCAGAGGCCCAGCACGGACAACGCGACCATGCCGGCGCCCAGAACCAGCCGCGGCCGGGTATCCGGATCCGGCTGGGTTCGCATCAGCAGCACGGCTACGGCGGCGGCGACCAGCGGCCCCAGCACCACCGCCGAGCCGATGAACAGACGAAGCCCCGAGTCGACCCACGCGCCGACCGGGCGGGCCGCGTCGAACCACGAGCTGGCCGCGATGACCACCGCGAGACCCAGCAGGCTCAGCGCAACCCCGTCGCGGCGGTGGCCTGACTCGATGTCGCGGGCGCGGCCGACCGATCGCGCAGCGGTGCCGGTGCTCCTGGCCAGCATCGACCAACTTGCCATCGCGGCCCGGCCGCAGTTCAGGGCGGCGGCTCCGAGCAACGAATGCTGACGGCGTCGCGGCGGCCTGCGGCGCGGCGCCGACGCGCGCGTCGATCTGCTGCCGCTCCGCGTGGTGGCCTTTGACCTGCTCTTTCGAGCGGCGGATCGGGCGGCGGTCTTGTTAGCCATGCCGCTAGCGTAATCGCAAGAGCACCATAGGCACCATCCGCCACACTGGTCACCACCCAAGACCGACGGACCAGGTAGGAGCCCGGGTGAGTAGGGTGATGACCGTCACACCCCACGCACCCCAGGAGTT
Source organism: uncultured Actinomycetota bacterium (assembly GCA_963795995.1). Taxonomy (GTDB): domain Bacteria; phylum Actinomycetota; class Actinomycetes; order Mycobacteriales; family Mycobacteriaceae; genus Mycobacterium. Next base: position 799,499 of record CAWCJY010000010.1, on the reverse strand, counting down.
CCGGCATGGCCGTCGTCGTCGTCGCCACCGTCACCGCCAAGCCCGAGTCGGTGGACGCCCTGCGCGAGATTCTCACGCGCGCCGTCGCCGAGGTGCACGACGAGCCGGGCTGCCAGCTGTATTCGCTGCATGAATCCGGCGACACCTTCGTCTTCGTCGAACAGTGGGCCGACGCCGATGCACTCAAGACACACGGCACCGCCCCCGCGATCACGACGATGTTCAAAGACGCCGGCGAGCATCTGGCCGGTGCGCCGGACATCAAGATGCTCAGCCCGGTCGTCGCAGGCGACCCGGACAAAGGCCAGCTGCGTTCCTGACAGCCGCAGATGGCTCGTAATCCCGTCGCGCAGACCGCCTTCGGCCCGATGATGTTGACGGCCGTAGAACAAGGCGAGCCGCCCGGGCGCCAGCTGGTCGACGACGATCTGGCGACACGGTTCCTGCCCAGGGCCGCGCGGTGGCTGACCACGGCCACCCGGTTAGCGCTGCTGCGCAGGTGGTTCATCGCCAGCATGGACCGGACCGGTCCGGGGTTATGGGCCAACTTGACGTGTCGCAAGCACTTCGTCGCCGATGTCCTCGACGATGCGCTGGACGGCATCGACGCGGTCGTCATCCTCGGCTCCGGGATGGACACCCGGGCCTACCATTTGGCGCGCCGCACGACGATCCCCGTCTTCGAGGTCGACCAACCGATCAACATCGCCCGCAAGGCAGCAACCGTACGCCGGGTGCTCGGCACGCTGCCCCGGTCGGTTCAATTGGTGGCGTTGGATTTCGCTCGCGACGACGTGCTCACCACGCTGGCCGAACACGGCTACCGCATCGACTACCGCACGTTCTTCATCTGGGAAGGCGTCACCCAGTACCTCACCGAGGAGACGGTCCGCGCGATGTTGACCGGCCTGCGGCCGGTCGCGCCCGGCAGCCAATTGGTATTCACCTATGTCCGCAGCGATTTCATCGACGGGACGAATCTCTACGGCACACCGATGCTGTACCGCAGAGTGCGGCGGCGACGGCAGCTGTGGCATTTCGGATTGCAGCCGGAGGATGTGGCGGGCTTTCTTGCCGAATACGATTGGCGTCTGGTCGAGCAGCTGGGACCCGAGCAGATAGTCCGGCGCTACATCGAGCCGGCCGGTCGCGATCTGGGTGCTTCGCAGGTCGAATGGTCGGCGCACGCCGAGAAAACTTAACCCGGTGCCAACTGGGTGGTGCGGACGTCGAGCCCGTCGAACGCACCGGCAGCCCGCCAGGCCTGCAGGATGTCGGCGTATTCGGTTGGGGCGCCGAAGAAAAAACTGCCCTGGCGTAGTTTGTCGTCAGCGCTGCCCTCGGCGTTGTAATAGCCTGGCGTACAGGCTTTCCTGCGCTTCATGATGATCGTCGACCGCTGCCGCACGGCGTCGACCCATGCCGCTTCGGCGCTGGCCGAGGCCTCGAGTTCGGTGACGTCGTTGGCCAATGCCCACGCGATCACCCAGGCGACGTGACTGGCCTGCACGTCAAGCAGGTAGGGGAAGTTCACCGTGAAGCCCGACTGCGCGATGCTGAGCACATAACAGTTGGGGAAGCCCTGCAGGTGCACGCCGTGCAAGGTGCGCACACCGTCACGCCACTTGTCGGTCAGCGTCAGACCGTCCCGGCCGATCACCTCGAACCCGGTGCGCCGGCTGTATTCGGTGCCGACTTCGAAGCCGGTGGCGAAGATCAGGCAGTCGAGCTTGTATTCCACGCCGTCCACGACGACGCCGCATTCGGTGATCTGCTGGACGCCCCGACCGTGGGTGTCGACCAGGGTCACGTTGTCGCGGTTGAACGTCTGCAGGTATTCGTCGTGGAAACACGGCCGCTTGCAGAAATATCCGTACCACGGCTTGAGTGCTTCCGCGGTCGCGTCGTCGGTCACTATCGCGTCCACCCGGGCCCGGATCTCGGCCATCTTGGCGAAGTCGGCCAGTTCCAGCGCCGAAGCCGGGTCATCGGCCACCGCGCCGGCGTCCACGCTTTGACGCACGATCGGGAGTTTCTTCGTGATGCTGGTCCAGGCGTCGTCGACCAGGTCTTCGTCGGATTCGCCACCGGCAGTCAGTGTTTGGAAATTCTCGATGCGCCGCCGCTGCCAGCCCGCCCCGAGACCCGCTGCCCAGTCCGGATCGGTGGGCCGGTTGGCCCGCACATCGACCGATGACGGGGTGCGCTGGAAGACGAACAACTGCTGCGCCGCGCGGGCCAGGTGCGGAACACATTGGATAGCGGTCGCGCCGGTGCCGATGATCCCGACGCGCTTGTCGGCCAGCCGGCGCAGATTGTCACCGGTGTAGCGGTAATCCCACCGGCTGGTGTGAAAAGCGTGGCCGCGAAAGTCGGTGATGCCCGGAATCCCGGGCAACTTTGGCTTTTGCAAATATCCGTTGGCCATGGCCACGAAGCGGGCCCGAATCGCGTCCCCGTGATCAGTGGAGATCAGCCAGCGCTTTTCGTCCGGCTGCCAGCGGATCTCGCGCACCTCGGTCCGCATGCAGGCGCCGGAGTACAAGTCATAGCGCTCGGCGATGCGCTGACAATGGGCGAAGATCTCCCGGCCTTTGGCGTACTTCTCAGTGGGGAAGTAGTTCAGTTCCTCCAGCAGTGGCATATATACGTAAGACTCGACGTCGCAGGCGATCCCGGGGTAGCGATTCCAGTACCAGGTACCGCCGACGTCGGCGGCCTTATCGATCAGCCGCACACTGCGCACACCCAGTTCTTTGCACCGCGCTCCGGTCAGCAGCCCACCGAATCCCGCGCCCACCATCGCGACGTCGACCTCGTCGGTGATCGGCGCACGGGTGAATCCCGGCTCGACCCAGGGGTCGGCGGCGAACCGGGCGAAACGTCCGCTGACCTCGACGTACTGCGCAAGGCCGTCGGGGCGCAATCGCCGTTGGCGTTCCCGGGTGTACTTTGCGCGCAGGACATCCGGATCGAAATCCAAATCGTCGCCGCTCATCGAAGATTCAGATCTCCAAGACGGTCGGCACGATCATCGGCTGGCGGCGATAGGTCTCCCCCACCCACTTGCCGACGGTGCGGCGTACCGCTTGGGCGATCCGGACTGGATCGGTAACACGCTCGGCGGCAAGGGATTCCAGCTCAGTCTCCACCTTGCGCACAGCGGGTTCGAGTGCTTTGGGATCTTCGGAGAACCCGCGCGAGTGCAGATGCGGCGGCGCCGCCGGCTGACCGGTGCCGCGCCGCACCACCACGGTCACCGCCACGAAACCCGACGACAGGATGAGCCGTTCGCCCAAGGTGATGTCCCCGACGTCGCCGGTGATCAGGCCGTCGACGAACATCTTGCCGACCGGCACCGCGCCGGAGATACGCGCTGTCCCGTCGATGAGATCGACGCTGACCCCGTTCTCGGCCAGCAGAATTCGCTCCTGTGGGATCCCGGTGCTGGCGGCCAGGGCGGCGTTGGCGCGCAGATGCCGCCAGGTGCCGTGCACCGGCATGACGTGCCGCGGCCGCACCCCGTTGTAGAGGAAGAGCAGTTCACCTGCATAGGCATGCCCCGAAACATGCACGCGGGCTTGCGCATTGGTTACGACGCGGGCTCCGATCTTGGACAGCGCATCGATGACGCCGTACACCTCTTCTTCATTGCCGGGTATCAGCGACGACGACAGCACGATTAGGTCACCGGAGGTCAGCGTGATGCTGCGATGCTCACCGCGCGACATCCGGGCCAGCGCCGACATCGGCTCACCCTGGGTTCCGGTGGTGATCAACACCACCTGCTCGGGCGGCATCATCTCGGCCGCGCCGATGTCGAGCAGATCGGACTCGGTGACCCGCAAGAAACCCAGTTCGCGGGCGATCCCCATGTTGCGCACCATCGACCGGCCGACGAACGACACCCGCCGGCCCAAGGCCACAGCGACATCGATGATCTGCTGTACGCGATCGACGTTGGAGGCGAAACACGCGACGATGACCCGCCCGTCGGCACCCCGGATCAGCCGGTGCAGGGTCGGACCGACCTCGCTTTCCGACGGCCCGACGCCGGGGTGCTCGGCGTTGGTCGAATCGCACAGGAACAAGTCGACGCCGGCATCGCCCAGCCGCGACATCCCGGGCAGGTCGGTGGGACGTCCGTCGAGCGGAAGCTGGTCGAGTTTGATGTCGCCGGTGTGCAGGACGGTGCCCGCGCCGGTGTACACCGCGACCGCCAGCGCGTCGGGAACCGAGTGGTTGATGGTGAAGAACTCACACTCGAACACGCCGTGCCTGGTGCGCTGGCCCGCGCCGACCTCGACCAATTCCGGTTTGATGCGGTGCTCGCGGCATTTGGCCGCGACCAGCGCGAGGGTGAACTTCGAGCCGAACACCGCAATGTCGGGCCGCAGCTTGAGCAGGAACGGGATCGCCCCGATGTGGTCTTCGTGCGCATGGGTCAACACCAGCGCCTCGACGTCGTCGAGGCGGTCTTCGATATGACGCAGATCCGGCAGGATCAGGTCCACACCGGGCTCGTCGTGATTGGGGAACAGCACACCGCAGTCGATGATCAGCAGCCGGCCCAGATGCTCGAAAACGGTGAGGTTGCGCCCGATTTCGCCGATTCCGCCCAGCGCGGTGACTCGCAGTCCGCCCGAGGCCAACGGGCTCGGCGGGGCGAGCTCCGGGTTCACCGCTGGATCACCTGAGCACCGAGGCCGCGCACATGTCGGCGGCCAGCGCGTCGATCTCGGCGGGGGTCGCGGGCAGCTGCGGCAGCCGGGGGTCGCCGACTTCGATGCCCTGCAAGCGCAAACCGGCCTTGCTCATGGTGACTCCGCCGGTGCGAGCCATCGCCTCGCACAGCGGGCTGATCGCCACATTGATCTTGCGGGCAGTGGCCGTATCGCCAGCCTGGAAGGCCGACAACATCTCTCGGAGTTGACCGGCGGCCAAGTGCGAGATCACGCTGATGAAGCCGGTCGCGCCCATGGCCAGCCACGGCAGGTTGAGCGCATCGTCGCCGGAGTAGTAGGCCAACCCCGTCTCGGCCATGATCTGCCCGCCGCTGTGCAGATCACCTTTGGCGTCTTTGATGCCCACGATGTTGGGATGCGACGCCAGCGCGCGAATGGTGTCCGGCAGGATCGCCACCACCGAGCGCGGCGGGATGTCGTACAGCAGCACCGGCAGTGGGGTGGCGTCGGCGACGGCGGTGAAGTGCGCGATCAGACCGGCCTGGGGCGGTCGGGAGTAATACGGCGTGACCACGAGAAGTCCGTGCGCGCCTTCGGCGGCGCACGCCTTGGCCAGCTGCACGCTGTGCGCGGTGTCGTAGCTGCCGGCGCCCGCGATGACTCGGGCCCGGTCACCGACCGCTTCCAACACCGCCCGCAGCAGCGTCAATTTCTCGGCATCGGTGGTGGTCGGCGACTCACCGGTGGTACCGGAAAGCACCAGGCCATCACTGCCGACGTCGACGAGGTGGCCGGCCAGCTGCGCCGCCGCGGCGGTGTCCAGCGAGCCGTCGGCCCGGAATGGCGTCACCATCGCGGTCAGTACGGTGCCCAGGCGCGCGTGGGCGTCGAATCCGCCGGTGCTCACGCTGCCCAGGTTACCTGTCCCGTTTTCGCGCGAGCCTCCTCCCGCGAGCGTGCGTGTTCGCCCATCGACACGCCGCGGAAGCCGTACGTCCACGCACGCTCGCGCCAATGGTGAGGCGCCCAGCAGTCACGCCTCGGTGGCCAGCGGACTGGTCGCGACCTCGGTGCCGTCGGCCAGCGTCGCGATCTCGAAGTCCGCGAACACGGCCGGCGCGACGTCGACAAGCTCACGCAGACACGCGATGGCGAGCCGCCGGATCTCCACGTCGGCGTGCTCGCTGGCCCGCATCGCGACGAAGTGCCGCCAGGCCCGATAGTTGCCGGTGACCACGATCCGGGTTTCGGTGGCGTTGGGCAGCACGGCCCGGGCGGCCTGACGCGCCTGTTTGCGACGCAGGACGGAGTTGGGCTGGTCGGCGAATTTCGCTTCCAGCTCGCCCAGCAGTTCCCGATACGTCGCGTAACTGGCATCGGCGGCGGTGGCCAGGAGTCGTTGCAGGTCGGGGTCGTCCAGGCCGGGCGGCAGCACCACCCGCGAGCCGGCCTCCGGCACATGGCGCTGCGACAGCTGGGAGTAGGAGAAGTGCCGGTGGCGGATCAGCTCATGCGTGCAGGATCGCGACACACCGGTGATGTAAACCGACACCGTCGCATGCTCGAGCACCGAAAAATGCCCGACGTCGATGATGTGCCGCAGATAGGCGGCGTTGGTCGCGGTCTTGGGATTGGGTTTCGACCAGCTCTGGTAACAGGCTCGTGCAGCGAACTCGACCAGCGCCTGGCCGCCGTCGGCGTCGGTGCTCCACGCCACGTCACCCGGTGCGACGAACTCCGTCTTGGCGATCAGCTGGACGCGCAGCGGGGCAGTCTCTGCCACGGCGCTCACCTTAGCCGCGCAGTTGAATTAGCGCGCCGCGCGTGCGTAGAGCTGCACGCTCAAGCGATTGCGGCGCTGTGCAAAGTAGCTCGTTGAGTCGCTGCATGCCTCGAACGAACTTGCGTCATCGCGCCCGCGCCCGGCTCGACAGGTCACTTAAGATGGGCCGACACTTCCGTTGGAAGGCCCCGCATGCGCTTCATGTTGCGATCCCTTACCACGCCGTCGGTCGGACGGCGCCCGCCACTGTGATGCCCCTGCCATGACGACGCTGCTTGACCTCGAAGGCCATCTCGTCGGCCGACGGCGGGAACTGGCGCAACTTCGAGCCGCCGTGGAAGCGGCCGGACGTGCCGGTGGCGGATTCGCACTGATCAGCGGAGTTCCCGGAGTGGGCAAGTCGACGCTCATGCAAGCGTTCGGCGTCGAGGTTTCCGAGCGCGACTGCGTGTTCGGGTACGGCAGATTCCACGACGGCGCGCCGGCCCCGTACTCGGCGTTGGGTGACGCGCTCCGCTCACTCGTCCGCGTCATGGAGGCCACCGGCCCGGCTGAGCGGGACCGTTGGCGTGCCGACCTCGTCAGCGAGATGTCGGCGCTTGCCGGTGTGCTCGACCAACTGGTGCCCGACGTCGCCCAAGTGCTGGATACGGCCCAGCCTGCGGCTGACCTCGACGCGGCGGACGCTCGGCGCCGGCTGCAGCGCGCCGCCATCCGCCTGATCTCCACCACCGCGGCCTATCGGCCGGTGATCCTGGCGGTTGATGACCTGCAGTGGGCCGACCGGGACTCGTTGCTGCTGCTCTCCGAGCTATTGACGGTGTCGGTCCGCAATGTGCTGGTCCTGGGGGTGCATCGCGCCGGCGAATTCGACCCGGCGTCAGCGGGCCTCGCCTCGCCCACCGTCGTCCGCGTCGACCTGTCCCCGTTGTCCCGCGACGAGCTCGAAGAGCTGCTCGCCGGCGTGTGCGGCCAAGGGGTCGAGCTCGGCGAAGTCGCCGCCGAATTCCAGCACCGAACCGGGGGGAATCCCCTGCAGGTTCGTCAACTGCTGTACCGCGCGCAACGGGAGGGCGCACTCAGCCGAGTCGGCGCGGGCGGCCGGTCGACCTGGGACTTGCGCGTGCTCTCCTCGATCGAGATCACGGCCACGGCCGCCGAGTTCCTCGGCCAATACCTCGGCCAGCTGCGCACCGACGACCGCGCGGTGTTGAGTTCGCTGGCCTGCATCGGCGGTGAGTTCGACCTAGCCGACGCGACGGCTGCGGCGGCGCAGCCGGCCGAGGTGGTGGCCCACGCACTCTGGTCGGCTCTCGAGCTTCGCCTGCTCGAGGCCCTCGACAGTCGTGGCCAGCGGATCGCGAACACGATCAGCCGCGAGGCCCGGTACCGCTTCAGTCATGACCGGGTGGCCGAGGCGGCGCGCGACGGCATGTCTGAAGACGCCGAGCGCGACGCGCACCTCCGCATCGGTCGTCGGCTTGCGGGGCAGGACGACGATCGGCTGTTCGAGGCCGCCCGCCACCTCGGAATCGGCGGTTACCGGCTGGCCGGCGACGAGCGCATCCGGTGCGTCGACCTGCTGCAGCGCGCGGCGCGGAAGGCCCGTGCTCAGGCATCCTTCCCGCTGGCCCTCGAGTACTGCCGAAACGGTTTAGGGCTGCTCGGTGAGCAGCGCTGGGCTGCTCACACCGCACTGACCCGAGAGCTGCAGCTCGACGCCGCCGAGGCTGCCCTGCTGGTCGGTGATTTAGGCGCGCTACATGCGCTGCTCGACGATGCCGAACAGGCTCTGCAGGAACCGCCCGACCGTGCCCTCATCGCATACCTTCGGCTCAAGGGGCGGGTGGCCCAGAACCGCCTGCAGGAGGCGCTGGAGATTGGGCTGCGGGCGCTCGAACAACTCGGCGAGCCGCTGCCACGCGATGCGGGCAAACCACGGGTGGCCAACGCGGTGGTGCGGGTCAAGCTGACCACGCGCCGCTGGACCACCGAACGACTGCTGCGGCTACCGCACTGCGAGGACCGGCGCATCATCGAGATTCAGCGGATCCTCTCGGAGCTGCGCAGCCTGTCCTTCATCCTCCGGCCGAACCTCTTCCCGCTGATCGTGCGCAAGCAGCTCACCCTGTTGCTTGCCTACGGCCATACTCCCGGCTCGCCGACGGTGCTCGGCAGTTGCGGACTGCTGCTGGTGATGACAGGCGACCGCGCCGGCAGCCAGCGCTTCGGCGAGCTCGCATTGCAGCTGACAGAACGGGCGGAGTTCCGGGACGCCCGGCCCGAGACACTGTTCTATTACTTGCATTTCATCCGCCACTGGCGACACCCCGTGCGTGACGGCTTGGGTCAGCTTCACGACGCCGTCGAGGAGGCACTCGACCAAGGCGATCAGGAGTACGCCGGTTTCCTGGCCGCGGTCCTGCTTGCTCAGTCATTCTGGGTCGGCCGCCCGCTGGCGGAGATCGACGCCCTCGCCCAATCCCTGATTCCCGAGATCCGGTCCCAGCCCGTGCCCCGTGCGCTCTGCCAGGCCGTACAGCAGTTGTGCCTCAACTTGATGGGCCGCAGCGAGGACCCTTATCTTCTCGCAGGTGAGAGCGGCTACGACGAACGCGAGGTGCTACCGGCGGCCCGCCGTGAGGGCGACGAGGTGGCGATGAGCGTAGCCCTCAACGTGAAACAAGGTTTGCACTTCTGGTGTGGCGACCACGCCGGCACAGTTCGCGTCACGGACGAGGCGTTCCAGCACCTCGACGCAATGTCCGGCATGGTGGCGATGCAACTCGTCTACCTGCTCGGCGCGTTGAGCAGGATCGAGGTCGCGCCGGGCGACCGTTCGACTCGGCAGTCGGTGCACCGGGCACTGGCGCTGCACCGCGAGTGGGCGGTGGGCGCGCCGGCCAACTACGCGGCACCGTGCGCGCTGATCGAGGGTGCGTGGGCGCGGGCGCGCGGGCGGCACAGCAAGGCTAAGCGACACCTGGACCGCGCCATCGAGCTTGCGGACGAGCACCAGCTCCCGATGATCGGCGGCCTCGCCCGCGAAGAGGCCGCCACCCTCTACGCCCAAACCGGTCGGCTGACACTGTGCGACCAAATGCTGCAAACGGCATACCAGCGCTGGCTGACTCTGGGTAATGCAGTGCGCGCCGAACGGCTCGCGGGGGCACATCCCCGGCTACTCAACCGCGACCTCGGCGAGGCGGGCTCTGCGCGGATCGACCCGATCGGCGCGCATCAGGTTATGCGCGCCCTGCCGACAGCGCGAACCCCGGATGCCTTGGCCAAATTGCTGCTCGGCACGGTTGCGAATACGACCGAGGCGGACCGCGTCCTGCTCTTCACCGGCGAAGCAGATGAGCTGGCGCTGCGGGCCGTGTGGCAGCACGGCCAAACGACGATGATCGACGGGCCGTGGACCGAAGTCAGCCATGACCACTCCAGCGTCCTGCGTGCCGCGTCCACGGGCCGTCCGCTCATCGTCGCGGCCGGCGAGGTTCACCTGGACGACCGGTCAATCGGACAGCAACAGAGTCACCCGGCCACACTCGCCATTCCGGTCCGGGTGCAGGACAGAACCATCGGCGTGATCTACGCCGAGCATCATGAGCCGGGCCGGAATTTCACCGCCGCTGACAGCGAGACGGTCGGCTTCTTCTGTGCCCAAGCCGCCGCGCCGTTGTGGAACTTTGAGCTCGAAGCACGGTTACGGGTGGCCGACGAGCACCGGCGGTCGCTCATGGACGTGCAATCGAGATTCGTGCCCAACGAATTGCTGCGCATCCTCGACATCGATGACCTGCGCCGGGTCCGCAGTGGCCACCGGGTCGAGCGCGATATGACCGTCCTGATCTCCGACATCCGGGGATACACGACGCTGCTCGAGGACATGAACGTGTCGGAGGCCAGCAACTTGGCCATGGGATTTTTGCAGGCGGTCGAAGTTCCGATTATCAGCTGCAACGGCATGATCCAGGACGTGCGCGGGGACGAAGTCGTCGCCGTCTTCCAGTCCGAGCCGGACGACGCCATCCGGGCCGGGCTCGCGATGCTTCGCTCGCTGCACGAGCACAACCAGGAGCGGCTGGCGCTCGGCTCCCAGGAACTGCGAGTCGGGATCGGTATTCACACCGGTGCAGTCGGGGTCGGGCTCGTCGGCGGCGTGAACCGTATGGTGCTCACCATCATCGGCGACGCAGTGAACCTGGCCGCCCGCATCGAGAGCGTCAACAAACGCTACGGCTCGGCCCTGCTCGTCTCCGACGCGACGTATAACCGACTTGCGAGGCCGGACGAGTTCCACCTCCGTCGCATGGAGCGGGTGATGGTGGTGAACCGGCGCCAACCGGTGACGATCTACGAGGTATACGACGAGGACCCGGCACCACTGCGTGCAGCGAAGCGGTCCTCGCAGCCCGCCTTCGATAAGGCCTTCGCGCTGTTCGACGCCGGTGACGCCGGCCAGGCGCGCGCCGCCTTCGAACGATGCCACCGGTTGCTGCCCGACGATCCAGTCGCCGCACTGCACCTGTCACACTGTGACGCGATGGCGAAAGGGGAAATGTCGCCTGGTCATGACGTTGCTCTGAGTCAAAAATAGAAAGTCGCCGATTCCGGCCGCTAGAAGCGCTTCTCTGCCATGATTTGCGGGACAACGGGAAGGGGTGCAGGGATGTACCTGAGCGCCGAGCGGCTGGCCGTTGCCAACCAGGCCATCCAGCAAACTTTCGAGCAATCCAGCGTCGCTTGGCAGGCCATTCCCCACTGGGACGTCCGCGACCCTGCCCAGACCAGGGTTCGTAGCGACAATGCGTCCGCCGAGCCAATCAAGATGGGGCCGCTCGGCGGGAATCCCCTCAAGATCAGGTCCGTTACCCGCCCCTTCTATGTGACGCTCGCACAGGTGACAGCCCAAAACCCCGATGCGTTGCTCGCGGCAGTGATTGCACGGACCGTGAATTTGGCTGCCGAGGTCGATCGCAAGGTCATCGCCAAAATTGTCAAAAACGCCGTCCCGAAGCCTGAGGACATTCCATCGGGCGCGCAACTGCAGGACCTGCTGTATGCGCTCATCGACGCTCGAGCGCAGGTCGAGGATGCCGGGTACCGGGCGCCGTCTTGCCTGCTCGTCGATAAGGCAGGGCTCAAGGCGCTCAGCCGATTGAACACAGGATCTTTCGTTGTCGTTGGGCCACTGCTGGACGGAGCCGGCATCAACTCCTGGTGTCGGGTCGACAAGCTCGACAAAATCGCGAAACCTGCCGACGAAGACAAGGGCGAGTTACCCGACGTCGGCGGTAAAGGGACCGCGAAACCCGCCGCAACCGAAGCAACGCAGCAGCCCGACGACACAGACCAGGGCAACTCCATCGACCCAGGCGGCACGCGGACCACGGAACCTGACGGCGGCACCGGACGGATGCTCCTGCTCGGGCGGCGTCAACGGATAGCGCAGGGAGGTGCCGCAGCGGTGTCTTGTGGCGAGGAGCCGGTGGACCTCGCTGTCAGTGTCCCGCCGAGTCTCGAGGTCGTCGGCGAGACTAGAGAGGGCTATATCGAGCTCGCCGTCCGCATCCGCTTCGCAACGAGGATCACCGATAAACACGGCGTCGTCGGTGTCGTCCCTTGACGGGCCCTCGGCCCCTGCAGCCTCGGACCCGCTCGAGGAGTATCTCGCCGAATGCAAGGACGCCTGCGACCGCGAGATCGACCGGCTCTACGGAGCTAGCCATCGCGGATCCAGTGGCCTGTACCAGCTGATCCTCGACTACCCGCGACGCGGCGGGAAGGCGCTTCGGCCGGCGCTGAGTATCGCGACCTGTCTTGGGCTCGGTGGCCACCTCGAGGCGATCCTGCCGACCGCGGCGACGCTGGAGCTCTACCACAACGCTTTTCTCATTCATGACGACATCGAGGACGAGTCGTGGTCGCGTCGCGGCCGGCCAACGCTGCACGTCGACCACGGCATCCCGATCGCCGTCAACGTGGGTGATGCCATGCTTTCGCTGTCGCTGCAGCCCTTGCTTGACAATGTCGAGCGCGTCGGGCTCGGACCGGCGCTGCGCATCCTGCGGGCCGTCGCCCACATGACGCGGCAGACGGTCGAGGGCCAGGCCCGCGAACTCGAGTGGATGCGATGCAACACCTGGCAGCTCGATGACTCCCAATACCTCACAATGGTGGACCTGAAGACGAGCTGGTACTCGTTCATCACACCGCTGCAGGTCGGCGCGGTCGCCGCAGGCGGTGAACGCCAGTGGCTGCCGCCGCTGGAGTCCCTCGGCCGACACCTGGGAGCGGCCTTCCAGATCACCGATGACCTGTTGAACCTGCGAGCGGACCCGGAGGATTACGGCAAGGAGATCGGCGGCGACCTCTGGGAGGGCAAGCGGACACTTATGTTGCTGCACCTCCTGCGGACCGCGGGGCCGGCAGAGCAAGATCGGGCTGTGCAGATTCTGGCGAAACGCCGCCCGAGCGCTGACCACGAGTTGGGGCTCACCGCCTTGTTGGACCGGCTGACCGCCCGAGGGGAGCTGTCGCGGACCGGCCGAGACGCGATTGCGGCTCGCGTTCACAGCCGCACCTCGGAGCCGAAAAGCCTCGACGACATTCGTTGGCTCTACCAACTGATGCACCGCCTCGGTTCGCTCGACCACGCTCGGCAGGTCGCGCGCCGGCATGCCCGCGAGGCGTCAGCAGTGCTAGCCGACCTGGACTGGTTGCCGGCGAGCCGGCACCGTGATGTGCTGTGCGGTCTCGCCGACTATGTACACCGACGCGCCCGATGACTCCCGAGGTCTTGGTCAGGATGCTCGCCGAGCTGGAGCGGATCCGCGAACTCACCCTCGACCTCGTCCAACGCAGCGCCCCGGGGCTGCTTCCAGCCCCCCCGAGTGAGGGCCCCGGCGGTGAGCAAAGCATGTTCGAGTTGCTGCTCGCCGTTCGTCGCGCCGTGCTCGGCAACCCCGTGGCTGCCCGAGGGGTGCACGACCTATTGGTCGCCGAGGGCCGCCGCTACGCGGACACCCCCGCCGGGGCCCGGCTGCGCGACGCGCTCGTCGCATCCGACGGGGTCGAGAACCTTCGCCGGGTATGGGAAACGTTGAGCCTCAATGTTCTCGAGGGTCCCGCGGCGCCCAATGCGGCCCCGGATGCGTGGGCCGAGCTGCTGGCCGACGCGATCATCGGGCACAGCCTGGACGATTCGGTCCTCGCCCGCTTCCGGCCCGAGGGCTTCGCCTGATGCTCACCGATCCGCGTCAAGCGCTGGCGGAGCAGAGCAGCTTCGTCAGCTACCTCGTGGGCTTGGTTGGTCTGGCGCGGATGGTGCATGCACTGGCCGCTGACGGCAACCGCCGCGCCGATCCGCCGCGAGAAGCCGACGATGCCGTCCACCTGCTCCTCGGCCTCGCGAGCGTGGCCGAGGCGATCGAGCGGCTGGCCGATCGCGCGCCGGCACAGCCGTCCTCACCAGCGGTGGCAGCACCGCCGCCGTCGACGAGTGAGACGGATAACCGGTGGCTGCGATGACCGCCGTCCTCCACCGGAGCGACTTCCTCCGTGCTCCCGTGCTCGCCACCGCCCGGCCTGACGGATTCAAGGAGTGGTACCACTTCGTGGTCCACCGCCCGGACGGCCGAATCGTAATCAACTTCAGCCTGACCAGCGCTGCGTCGCGCGCCGGTCAACCTCAGTTGGTGCCCCGCGTGATCGTCATCGGCCAGGACGAGCAATGGACGGGCGCCATCGAGCGGTTCGCCGACTCCGAGGTCAACGTGTCGGCCGACCTGGGCGCTCTGACAATCGGTGGAAACCGGATGACCGTGCACCCCGAGGGCTATCAGGTGGTGATCGAGCTGCCGGGACACAACATTCGCGGGGAGCTCCACCTCACGTCGGTGAGTCGGCCATTCGTAGTCAACAACCAGCGGTTGGGGGACGGCCGGATCAGCTGGCTGTTCGTGCCGCGACTGCGCGCCGACGGTTGGCTGCGCATTCGAGACCGGGAGCACCGCCTCAACGGCGACGTGGCCTACCACGACCACAACTGGGGTCGCTTCCGGTGGGGCGGCGACTTCAGCTGGAGCTGGGGCGTAATCCTTCCGCCGGACCCCGACGACCCGTGGTCGCTGGTGTTTCAGCAGATGACCGATCGGCGGCGGTTGCGCTACCTCTATCAGGGCCTCTGGGTGTGGCGCCACGATGAGCCCGCCGCGATCTTCCCGCCCGCCACGGTACGGGCGGGATCCTGCGGACTGCTTGGTAGCGCCGCCGACTGCACCTTGCCGTCTACGATGCGGTTGTTGCTGGGCGGTGAAGTGCCCGACGTCCCTGAGCGTGTCGAGATCACCGCGACGCGCAAGGGCGACGCGGTACACGCCGAATTCCGCCCGCGGTCGTACGCGCGCCTGGCACAGCCGAGTGAAGTCTGTCTGGACCGGTCGGTTGTACTGTGCGAGTCCAGTGGCACCGCCCGGGTAAGTGGGTCGATCAACGGTGAGGGCATGAACTTCGTCGGAGCCGGAGTTTTCGAGTTTCTCTATGGCTGAGCAGATTTCGTCGCTGCTGCGGCGATCGGTCGGGCACCTCGCGGACGAGGTGCCCGACAGCTACCGCCTCGTGCTGGAGACGCTCGGTCCGCTGGTGGTCGAGATCAACGTCGACGGGGAGATCTTCTCGTTGCGGGGTGGTCGCCGGCTCGAGGTGTCTGACGGTGCAGCGGTTATGGCGGGTGCCTGGATCGCCACCTGCCGGGCCGCCATCCTCGACCTGCTCGATGCCAGGGTGCCGCTTGCTGAGGCGGTGGAGACGGGCACCGTTCACGTGCGTGGCTCCCTCGACCACATCCTGCGAGCACATGACGCTTTGCTGGCATACGTTCACGCCACAGTCCGTGCACCGTCGCAGCCCGGACTGCTTGCCGCGCTGCGGACGGGGGCGCCGTGAGCTACTCCGTGAAGACCCCGGCCTCATGCCGTCGGCGTCCGACGGTGGCCGTTCTGGGCGCCGGCATCGCCGGTCTTACCGCCGCTCACGAACTGGCAGAGCGCGGCTTCGATGTGACGGTATTCGAGAGTCGCGAGGACGAACGCACCCTTCTGGAGGCAGGCGTGCCACCCGGCCCCTACCCGCCGATCAAGCTCGGCGGCCTCGCCGCGTCCCAATACTCGAAAGCGGGCACCGGCAATGGTGGTACCGCCGAGCTGCGACCCTTCCCTGGCCGCCGCGGGACGCCGCGAAGTCCGGGGCGGTCCGTCGCGGGCGAGCACGGCTTCCGCTTCTTCCCGGCGTATTACCTGCATACCTGGGATCTGCTGACACGCATCCCGGTGTACCAATGTGTAGCGCAGGCAGGCGGCGACCTCTGCTGGCAACCTAGCTCGCGCACCGTCATGGACAACGTCAGGCGAGTCACCACTCAAGGCACCACGGTCGACGGCAAGCCATCTCTGGTCTTCCCCCGCGAGGCGCCACGCACCCTCGCCGAGTTTCTCACCGCCACCAGCCAGCTCAACGAACTGGGCTTCACCCCGATCGACGTTGCGGCCTTCATGAGCAGGCTGTTCCGGTACCTGGTCACCAGTCCCTTGCGCCGCGCCGCCGAACTGCAGAATCTCTCGGCCTACGACTTCTTCATCGGGCGCGACGCGACGGCGGACCGCCGGTTCTTTTACACGCCGCAATTCGACGCGCTGTTGCTGGAAATGCCGCGGGTGCTGGCCGCGTTTGACTCGCACTGGGGTGATGCCCGCACGAACCTGACCACGTATCTTCAGCTGCAACTGCAGATGGACCGCCGCGACAACAAAGCCGACGGTGTGCTCAACGGTCCCACCACCGAATCATGGTTCGACCACTGGTACCGTTACCTGGTCGCGCTCGGAGTGCGCTTCGTCCGCGGTAGGGTCGACCGCCTGGAACCCGCCGTGGTCGACCGTCGTCAGCCGCCCCACCTTCGGCCTCGGGCGCACGTCAGGATGACCGACGGCACTCGGCTCGCACCGGACTACATCGTGGTCGCCGTCGACGCCCCCGCCGCCGAATCGATCACCGCGGCGCTGCATGCCGCCGGCACCGGGGGCACCGTGGCCGGGCTCAACGGCTTCACCACCTCCGCCCCTCCGCCCGACGGGCCGTTGCAGCCGGGCTCGACTCGCCGGCCGGATCGGCGAGATCCCCACGCGCTCGACCAGATGGGCCGGGTGCCCTGGGACCGGTTCCAGACGCTGGCCGGCATCCAGTACTTCTTCGACACGGAGTTCCAGCTGCTCAGAGGGCACATGTACTACTCCGGAACGGAATGGGCCCTGTCGTCGATCAACCAGCACGGCCTGTGGGAAAGGCGACCGAGCCTGGCCAAAGACGGTCATGTCTCGGTGCTGTCGGTCGACATCGGAGATTTCAACACTCCGTCGCGCCACCTGGTCGATGAATCCGGACGTGGGAAGGCCGCTCGCGATTGCACAGCCGACGAGCTCGCCACAGAAGTATGGCGCCAAATCGCCCGAGCTATCACCAGCGACGTCAACAACGTTCCCGAAGCGCTCCTACCGTGGCCAGCGTGGTACGCGCTGGACCGCAACCTGATCATGTCCGCCGGCACCGGTAAGGGCCGACCGGTCCGTAACGAGGCACCGTATCTGGTTCCCATCGTTGGGGATTGGCCGAATCGGCCCGGTAGCGATCCGTGGAATCCGCGCGGCTCGTCGTGGGGCACTAAAGCGACGGAGGCGCAGTGGCTCGAAGACCTCGAGCAGCGCGACGTCTGGCAGGCCCGCCATGGCGGTTACCAGGTGCATCACAACGGGGTGGTATTCGCGGGCACGTGGACGAAGACATTCACCCGGATGACGTCGATGGAGGGGGCGTGCGAGTCGGCCCGCCACGCCGTGAACGCGATCCTCGACCACTACGTGTGGGTCGAGTCCGGCGGCGTCGATCGTCGGGATAAGACGTCACTCAACTGGCGGTCTCCTTTCGGCTTCATCGATCAGGGTTCCTTGACCCCAGTTCGGATGCCCTCGCCGGCCGGTGATTACTGCTACGTCTTCGACATCGAAAACCGGGAGCCGCTCGAGACCCGCTTTCTGCGCGAACTCGACTCGCAGTATTGGCTGCAATCGCTGCCCCATCCCCTGGACATTTCGGTTCCCACACCTGTCGGCGCCTCGACATCCCCCGTACCCTCACTTCCGGGAGGCCTACCCATGACGACGAGCCCGACCGACTACACACAACAACTCCTCGCCTACCTACAGGCCTGGCGGCAGTACCTGGAACACGGCGCCGGTGTGATAGCGCCGGCACAGCCCCTGCCGCCCGCCGCGGCGGGGTTGTTCGCAACTCCGCCGGCAGCGCCGTTCGCGCCGCCGCCGATGCCACCCGCCGCCGCAAGTCAACCGATGACGTTCTCGCCGACCGACTACACACTGCAGTTGCTCACTTATCTTCAGGCCTGGCGGCAGTATTTGGAGCAGGGCATCGGCGCCGCAGCGCCGGGACGGCCGCTCTACCCGACCGCCCCGCCGGCGGCGACAACTGCGGCCGGCCCGCCCTGTCCGACCACCCCGCCGCCGCCCGCCACGACCACGGCGACCACGGCGGGCCAGTCCGGGCCGGCATCCTCGCCGGCAATGTCCTCAGACGTCGAGATTGTGCGGCCTAGCAACCCTTACCAGAGCGAGCTTGTCGGTCCGCTGATGGCGGACCCGTCAGGCGTCTCGCTCTACGACCCGACCCGCTCGACCGCCCCGCTCGATTGGCGAAGCCAGTGTGGATTCGGTTCGGCCTATTCGCAGGCAGCGAGTGCTGCCCCTACCGGCGTGTCGGCGCAGGTCGAGTTACCATCGCTGTATTCGGACTTCGGAGCCGGCACGGGTCTTGGCCAGGAGCTCCCCACGGTGCCGCACGGCGCGGGAGAAAACTTGGAGATCGTCGCGCCCTTCCAGAACTTGAGCCGGTAATTCGGCACCGAAGGCAAGCGGCACCGCGGGCCCGGGCTCGCCGAACTGCGGGTGCGGCGCCTGAGCGGCACGGCGAGCGGACCTGAGCGCAGTCTCGACGCCGCTACCGCAGACTCGGCCAACTAAGTCTCAGGAAGAGTTATCCCTCGGCTTCAATCGCGATGTCAGAGCTGACTTCACCTCATCGATCAAGTCGCCGCGCTCGCCAACGGTGACCCCACTCAGTCCCAGCCAGCTTGTCATCGTCTGCAGTTCACCTGCCAATGCAGTTGCCACCTGGGCCGGTGACCGTCCAGGTTCGGCGAACGCACCGACGACGTGCAACGCATCGCGCTCACGGTCCGCCTTGAGGTCGACCCGGCCGACCAGCTCGCCCTCCAACAGCAGCGGCCACACGTAGTAGCCGTACCGGCGCTGCGCTGCCGGGGTGTAAATCTCGATGCGGTAGTGGAAGTCAAACAGCCGCTGCACCCGTGGGCGGAAGAAGATCAGCGGATCGAACGGACACAGCAGCGCCGTGCCGCGGTCGAGCCGGGGTACCGATCGGCCGGCGCGCAGATACGCCGGCGCCGACCAGCCTTCGACGTCGACTGGTTCGAGTTCACCGTCGGCGACCAATCCGGCGAGAGCCGGTTTCACCTGCGCCGCGGTCAGCCGGAAGTAGTCGCGGATGTCGGCTTCGGTAGCGACACCCAGCGCGCTGGCGGAGCGCAGTAGCAACTCTCGTATTGCCTCGTCGTCATCCACTTGGCGGGCCAGCACGTCGGCGGGCAGCACGTTCTCGGTCAGGTCGTAGTGGCGGGCGAACCCGACCCGGGTGGCGGTGGTCAGCACACCGGAGGCGAACAGCGCCTCGGCCACCCATTTGGTGTCGCTGCGGTTCCACCAGGCACCTTTCGAACGGCGCGACTCCGCAGCAAGGTGTGCTTCGATCTGCCCCGCGGTGCAGGGTCCGAGTTCGGCGACGGCGGTGACGACATCGTCGACCAGCTGCGGGTTGGCCTTGACGACGTGGGCGCCCCAGCGGCCGTGCCGGTACAGGCGCATTCGCCAGCGCAGCAGCGGCCAGTCGTCGACGGCCATCAGCGCGGCTTCGTGCGCCCAGTACTCCACCAGCAGTCGCGGCGAGCGCGCGCTATGAGCCCAGGCAGCCCGGTCGAGTACATCGCGGTCATACGGCCCGAGCCGGCTGAAAACCGGCGCATAGTGGGCGCGGACGGCCACCGACACCGAATCCAGTTGCAGCACTTGGATTCGGGAGATCAGCCGCCGCAGATTTGCCCGGGTAATCGGTCCGGCGGGCCGCGGCTCGGTCAGGCCCTGAGCCGCGACTGCCACGCGCCGGGCCTGCGCGCCGGTCAGTCGCGGCCGGGACGGCGTCATCGACGCAGATAGCTGTGAAAGCGGTAGCGCAGTCCGGACTCACTGGTAAGCCACTCTCCCGTCGTCCCCAGCCAGATTTCGTCGAGCAGGGGGGCGACGCTGTCGCCGTCGTCGCGCGGCAGGTCGATCTCTACCTCGGTGATTTCGCAGCGGCTGGCCCGTGGCAGCGCGAGCGCATAGATCTGCTCGCCGCCGATCACCCAGGTTTCGGGATCGGTCAGGGCTTCATCGAGAGTTTCGACGACGGTGGCACCATGGGCGGGGAAATCGGGTTGGCGAGTCAGTACGACGTTTCGCCGGCCGGGCAACGGCCGGAACCTGGCGGGCAGCGAATCCCAGGTGCGACGGCCCATCACCACGGTGCGGCCCATGGTGAGCTCTTTGAAGCGCATCTGGTCCTCGGGAAGCCGCCAGGGGATCCCGCCGTCGCGGCCGATGACACCGGAGGTGGATTGAGCCCAGATCAAGCTCAGCTTTGTCACTTGCGCCGCTCCTTCTCATCGCTTCGCTCTGAAAAGTCGCCGGCGCGGTCATACGGCGACGGGCGCTTTGATCGCCGGGTGCGGGTCATAGTTCTCGACGACGACGTCATCGTAGGTGTAGTCGAAGATCGAATCACGTTGCGCCAGAATTAGTTTTGGGTACGGTCGCGGCGCCCGGCGCAGCTGCTCGGTGACCTGCTCGACGTGGTTGTCGTAGATGTGGCAATCCCCCCCGGTCCAGACGAACTCACCGACCGCCAGGCCGGCCTGAGCGGCCATCATGTGGGTCAATAGCGCATAGCTGGCGATGTTGAAGGGCACCCCGAGGAACAGGTCGGCGCTGCGCTGATAGAGCTGGCAGCTGAGCTTCCCGTCGGCCACGTAAAACTGGAACAACGCGTGACAGGGCGCCAGCGCCATCTGCGGGATGTCGCCCACATTCCAGGCCGACACGATGATGCGCCGAGAATCCGGGTCTGTGCGCAAAAGCCGCAGCGCCGCGCTGATCTGGTCGACGTGCTCCCCGGACGGAGTCGGCCACGATCGCCACTGCACGCCGTAAACCGGACCCAAATCCCCTGTGGAGTCGGCCCATTCGTCCCAGATGGTGACACCGTGCCGGCGCAGCCAGTCGACGTTGGAGTCGCCGCGGAGAAACCACAGCAGCTCATAGATCACCGACTTCAGGTGCACTTTCTTGGTGGTGATCAGCGGGAAGCCCGCCGACAGGTCGTAGCGCATCTGGTGGCCGAACAGGCTGCGCGTCCCGGTGCCGGTGCGGTCCGCTTTCGGTGTGCCGTGCTGTAACACCACGCGCAACAGATCCTCATAGGGCGTGGCCATCGGCACGCGGTCAGTTTAGCGGCGATCGCAAGCGCGGCGAAGCCGGGCGCGGCGGGTCGACGCGGTTATTCCAGCGGCGATCGCAAGCGCGGCGAAGCCGGGCGCGGCGGGTCGACGCGGTTATTCCAGCGGCGATCGCAAGCGCGGCGAAGCCGGGCGCGGCGGGTCGACGCGGTTATTCCAGCGGCGATCGCAAGCGCGGCGAAGCCGGGCGCGGCGGGTCGACGCCAATGAGCCCAGCACTTAGCACGGTGGAGTACAACGGAGGCCATGCCCACCATTACCGACACCGTCACGACCCAAGACGGTGACTGCACCGTCCGACTTTTCACTCCCGATGGCGATGGTCCTTGGCCAGGAGTTGTCATGTATCCCGACGCCGGCGGGGTGCGGGACACCTTCTACGAAATGGCGAGCCAGCTTGCCGAATTCGGATACGCGGTGCTACTCCCCGATGTCTATTACCGGTCTGGCGACTGGACGCCGTTCGACATGTCGACCGCGTTCTCCGACGCCGACGAGCGCAAACGGTTGATGTCGATGATCGGCAGTGTCACCCCGATGACGATGGCGATGGACGGCGAAGCGTTTTTCGGCTACCTCCAGAGCCGGTCCGACGTCAACGGTGACCGCTTCGGCACCACCGGCTACTGCATGGGCGGGCGCACGTCCCTGGTGGTGGCCGGACGGTTGCCGGACCGGGTCGCCGCCGCGGCGTCCTTCCACGGCGGCGGGTTGGTGACCGATGCCGCGGACAGCCCGCATCTGAGCGCCGACCGAATCCAGGCAGCTATTTACGTCGGTGGCGCCGAAAACGACGGTTCATTTACACCAGATCAGGCCGAACAGCTCGAGAAGGCGCTGACCGCGGCCGGGGTTGAGCACAAGATCGAGATTTATACCGCCGGGCACGGTTTCGCCGTCCCGGACAACCCGCCTTATGACGCCGAGGCGGCAGAGCGGCACTGGGCGGCGACACGGGAATTCTTCGCCGCGCACCTCGCGCAATAAGTCGGGTTCGGACATTCGGTTCACAATTGCTTCAATTGCGTGTTTTGTACGCGTTTTCAGGTGGTATCCGAATCGAATGTTAGCGAAACTGATTTCGATGAAACCACTGGTGATGGCCGGGGCTGTCGCTGCGGCGCTCGCCGCCTTACCGGCGACAGCTGATGCTGCTACTGGTCCAGCGATGACGTCGGCCGCGACCACTCACGTCGTCTTCTCCGAGGACCCAGGTGGCGGCGGCTGCGACAACAACGGCAACTGCGGCTCTGGAGGCCAAGACAATGGTCCGAACGGCGGTCAGGGTGGCCAAGGCTGCGTCCCGGGAGTCGGTTGCGGCTCCGGCGGCGTGAACGGCGGCACTGGCGGCGTGCCGGGCGGTAGCGGCTGCATACCGGGCGTCGGTTGTGGTGGCAACTAATAACAGTTCGCCGTAGCGCCGAAGCCCGGCTAGATACCGGCAGCGTCAGCTACCTCGCGCGCTTTGGCGACCAGCGCGTCGATACGGTCTGCGGTCGGCGTTCCGGCGGCGGCTTTGTTCTGTGGCTCGTCCATAGCGCGGCGCATCACGCCTTCGGCGATCACGGCGACCTTCCACAGGCCGAGGGCATGCCAGTACTTCAACGTCTCTTCGTCGCGTCCGGTTTCGGCCAAGTACACCCGCGCCATTTCCGCACGGTCCGGGAAACCGTCCAGCGCGGAGGCGGCGAAGTCGCCGGCGGTGTCCTCGCCGGGCGCCGGCCAGTACGCCAGCAGGCTGCCCATGTCGGCCAGCGGGTCACCGAGCGTTGAAAGCTCCCAATCCAAGACGGCGACCACCTCGCCGGTGATGTGCGACGTGATGACGTTGCGCAGGTGAAAATCGCCGTGTACCAACGTCAATTCCTGCCGCTCCGGCGCGGCGGCGACCAGCCGACGAGTCAGGTCGTCGAGGGCGGGCAGCTCCCGGGTCTTCGACAGCTCCCATTGGCCGGCCCAGCGTTTGAGCTGGCGCTGCGCGTACGGCTTGTGGCTGGCCAAACTGTCCAGACCCACCTCTACGATGTCGACGGAGTGCACCTTGGCCAGCGTCGTGGGCAGCGACAACCCAATCTGCCTGCGCCGCTGTGGAGTCAACGACTCCGCAATCGGCATTCGGTCGACGACCAGGCCGTCGACGTATTCCATCAGCAGCAGCGGAACGCCGGCGGATTCTTGTGGCGACCCGCTGTGAACATCTCGGGTCAGGCCGTACACCCGTGGGGCGGGCACCGCGGTGCCCTCGAGCGCGGATATGATCCGCGCTTCCCGCGCCACGTCGTGCGCCGAGGCCAGCAGCGTCCCTAGCGGCGGACGGCGCAGCACCCATTGCCGGTCGTCGGCGTCGCGCACCAAATAGGTCAAATTCGACTGCCCCAGCCCGATGCGCTCGAAGCGTAGCGGTCCGGTGAACGGGATACCCAGCTGCGAGATCCAGCCGGCGACGGCCGCCTCATCAATTCCGACGACCGCGTTAGCCATCCGGGCCCTGACGAAAGCCCTGCGGATCCCCCAGCAGCCGGCCGCCGTCCATCACCATGGCCTCACCGGTGATCCAACTCGCCGCGTCCGACACCAGAAACGCAACCGCGGCCGCCACGTCGACCGGCTCGCCGATCCGGCCCAGCGGAGTCGACGCCGACACCGCGTCCTCATGGTCCTTCCACAGCGCTTCGGCCAAGCGGGTGCGTACCACCCCGGGGCAGACCGCGTTCACCCGTATCCGCGGTGAAAGTTCCAGGGCCAATTGCTTGGTCACGTGGATCAACGCGGCCTTGGTCGCGTTGTACATCCCCATGTTCGGTGCGAAGTGCATGCCGCCGATGGACGCGGTGTTGACCACAGCACCACCGTGCTCACCCATCCAGGCCTTGACCGCGAGCGAGGTCCACAGCAGCGGAGCCCACAGGTTGACATCGAAGGTTTTGGCGAACCGGGCGTGATCCTGATCGACCAGCGGGCCGTACGCGGGATTGGTTCCGGCGTTGTTGACCAAAATGTCCACGCTGCCGAATCGTTCGAGCGTGAGATCGACGCAACGCCGGGCCGCCTTCTGGTCGACGGCATGAGCGGCTACACCCAGGGCGTTCCCGTCGACCTGTGCGGCAGCCGCGTCAGCGCTGTCCTGTTTGCGGGAGGTGAGGACCACGTTCGCCCCGGAAGCGGCGAGCTGCTGCGCGACCGCAAGGCCGATTCCCCGTGACGCCCCGGTGACGATCGCGGTGCGGCGGGCCAAGTTCTGCGCCGTCATCAGATGCTTCCCAGCAGGCTGCGCTGGTAGCGGCGCATACCACGCAGCCACCGGTCATAGTCAGTTGCCTTGTGGCGATACATCTCCAATACGGCCGGATGCGGCAGAATCAAGAAGCGCTCGGCATCGATGGCTTCCAGCACGGCGTCGGCGACGGCGGCCGGCTCCAGTACGTCGCCTGCGGTGGTAACCGCCCGGGTGGCCAACTCGCCCAACACATCGCCGGACTGTTTACCGGTGTACAACAACTTGGTGTTCACGCCCATTGGGCACAGACAGCTCACCCGGACCCCTTGGTCGCCGTAGGTGACGTTGAGCCACTCGGCGAAGCCGACGGCGGCGTGCTTGGTCACCGAGTAGGTGGCGGAGCCGAGTTGAGTGAGCAGTCCGGCTGCGGACGCCGTGCTGACGAAGTAGCCTTCGCCGCGCTCAACCCAGCCCGGGATGAGCAGTTGCGCGGCGCGGATGTGTGCGCGCAGGTTGACGTCGAGCGACCGGTCCCAGTCAGCTTCGCTCACGTCCAGACCGGCCGCCCCGGTGATGCCGGCGTTGGCGAAATACAAGTCGACCGGCCCGAATTCCTGTTCCGCCAGACCTATCAGTCGCTGAATCTCCGCGGTGTCGGAGACGTCGCCACCGGCACTGGCGGCTGCGCCGGAGTGCTCGGTATTGATCGCGTCGGCCACCGCCGCGGCGGCGTCGGCGTCGAGGTCGGCGACGACGACCCGCGCACCGTGCTGAGCGAGTCTGCCGGCCAGCGCCGCACCGATGCCGTTACCGCCGCCGGTGACGACGGCGACCTTGTCGGGAAGCTTCAAACCAGAATCCTTTCTTGACGGCTTTCCTCAGCGGCTGAGTAGCCGCCTGATCCAGGCGCGGGAGTCCGCGGGGTCGATGACGTCGTCGAGTTCGAAGGTGGTGGCCGAGGTGAGTGCCTTGCCGTGCTGATAAGCCGCCTCGACCAATCGGTCGAACAGCTGTTGGCGCTCACTGGGATCGGACACGGCGGCGAGCTCCTTGCTGAAGCCGAGGCGCACCGCACCTTCAAGCCCCATGCCGCCGATCTCCCCGGTCGGCCAGGCGACGGTGAAGTCCGGCGCGTGAAAGGAGCCGCCGGCCATCGCCATCGCGCCCAAGCCGTAGCCTTTGCGCATGATGATCATTCCGAGTGGGACGGTCAGACGGGCACCGAGAACGAAAAGCCGGCCGAAACGCCGTACCGCGGCCTCCTTCTCCGCCTCGGGGCCGACCATGAATCCGGGGGTGTCACACAGCGAGATCATCGGCAGCTGAAACGATTCGCACAGCTGGAGGAAGTCGGCGATCTTGTCGGCCGCCTCCGCGTCGATGGCGCCGCCGAGGTGGTGGCTGCTGTTGGCCAGCAGCCCGTAAGCCGCACCTTCGACCCGGACCAGCGCCGTCACCACACCAACTCCGAAGTCGGGGCGCAGCTCGAGCACCGAGCCCACATCGACGACCGACTCGATCGCCCGGCGCACGTCGTAGGCCCGTAACCTGTTCTGCGGCACGATGTGTCGCGCCAATCGCGGATCGGGTGCCTCCCAGTCGTCAACGCTGCCCTGGAAGTATGACAAATAACTCTTGGCCAGCGACACCGCGTGCGCCTCATCGCGGGCAACCAAGCTGACCACCCCGTTGCGCCGCTGCCCTTCGATCGGTCCGATATCTTCCGGGCGGTACGTCCCCAGACCACCGCCTTCGATCATCGCCGGCCCGCCCATGCCGATGTTGGCGTCCGGCGTCGCGATGATCACGTCGCACGCGCCGGCCAGCGCGGCGTTGCCGGCGAAGCAGCGGCCGGACACGATCGAAACCAGCGGTACTTGGCCGTTCAATGCGCCGAGCGCCCGAAATGTCGGCACGTCCAAACCGGCGATGTTGCCCAGATCGGTGTCGCCAGGTCGGCCGCCACCGCCTTCGGCGAACAGCACCACCGGCAACCGATGACGCGCCGCCAACTCGAAGACGCGATCGGTTTTCGCGTGGTTACGCATGCCTTGCGTCCCGGCGAGCACGGTGTAGTCGTAGGACAACACGACGGCCTTGGCCGCAGCCGCGCCGAACCGGTCCGCGCCGATCGTCGCCACCCCTGCCACCAGACCGTCCGCCGGCGTGTTGGTGATCAGATCCTGCTCTGAGCGGCGATTGCGCTGGGCGGCAACAGCAAGCGCGCCGTACTCGACGAAGCTGCCCCCGTCGACCAGGTCAGCGATGTTTTCTCGCGCGGTGCGGCGGTGTTGCCGGTGGCGCTTGCCGACGGCGGCGGGGCGCCCCTCGTCCCAGGTGAGCAGGTGGCGCTGCCGTACCTCGTCGAGGTCTGTGCGTGCGTGGTCGAGACCGAGGTCGGCGGTCGAGTCGTGCGGGCCGCCGGCACCGCTGCGGGTGAAGACGACCAACGGATCAGCGGTGGCGACGATCTGGCCGGGCGTCACCAGGATTCGCCCTGTCCGCAGCGCATCCGGCGCAACCAGCACGTGTTGCATCTTCATTGCTTCCAGTACGACCAGTTGTCTGCCGGCAGGAATCTCGGCCCCTTCTGGCGCCACCTCGACCACAGTGCCGGCCAGCTGTGCGCGCAGCACCTCTTCACCGGGATGCAACTCGACGGGTGCAATCTGGGTTTCATACTGGTGCGACAGCGCGGCGTTGACCAGCTGCGGAAGCTTGCCGTCGACGAAACCCGTTGTGACGTAACCGGACTGAATAGCGTCATCACTCAGCAGCTCGCGCAGTAGTCCGATGTTGGTGCGGATGCCCTCGATGCGAAAATCGGCCAGCGCGGTGTGCGCCTTGCGGAGCGCCGCGGGAAACGAGCCGACTCGTACGTGGGTGATCACCTTGGCCAACAACGAGTCGTATCTTGGGCTGAGGGCTAATCCCACCCGGCCGTAGGTGTCAACGCGTATTCCAGGTCCGCTCGGCGGGGAGAACACCGATAGTGTCCCGGTCGCGGGCAGCACGGAGCCGTCGGCGCCCAAAGTCTCCATGTTGACCCGAGTTTGGATCGCGATTCCCCGCGTGACGACCGGCTCACCGACGACCTCGCGACCGTGGCCGCTGACTCCGGCCGGCAAGTCCAGCTCGTCGAACGATGTGCCGCTGGCGATCGCCAATTGGGTTGCCACCAGATCAACCGCAGCGACCTCTTCGGTAATGGTGTGCTCGACCTGTATTCGCGGATTGACTTCGATAAAGACGAATCGTTCACCGGCCACCAGGAATTCGACCGTCGCGAGGCCGCGATAGTTGACGTGCGCGCACAGTCGCACGGCCGCCTCATGCAGCGAGCAGCGCAAGGCGGCGGGAATGCACTGTGCGGGCGCGATTTCGATCAGTTTCTGGTAGCGCCGCTGAACACTGCAGTCTCGGTCACCGAGAGCCAGTGCGCGGGTGCCGTGCTCAGCGCGCGCGGCGACGACCTGCACTTCGATGTGCCGCGCATCGTCGAGACAGGCTTCGGCGAACACTGCCGGGTCACCGAAACCGAGTTGAGCTTCGGCGGCACATCGGCGGTAGGCGTCGTCAAGCTGGTCGGTCGCCCGGACGGTGCGCATGCCCCTGCCCCCGCCGCCGGCGAGTGCTTTGATGACGACTCCGCTGCTGTGGGCGGCGAAGAAAGCCCGGACATCTTCAATGCTGCTCGGCCCGTCGGTCGCGTCCAGCACCGGAAGACCGATCGCTTGAGCGGCCCGGCGTGCGGCGGACTTGTCCCCGAACAGCTCGAGCGCCTGGGGATCGGGGCCGACGAAGGTGCAGCCCGCCTCGGCACAAGCGCGGGCGAATTGGGCGTTCTCACTGAGGAAGCCGTAGCCCGGATGAATCAGCTCGGCGTCGCACTTGGCGGCCGCCGTCAGGATCGCAGCCTGGTCGAGATAACTTTCCGGGCCCACACCTGGCAAGCCGATCGCCTCGTCGGCCGCGTGCACATGCGGGCTGTCGGCGTCGTCTTCGGCGTAGATCGCGACGGTCTGCAGTCCGACCTCAGTGGCCGTGCGGATGATCCGCAGTGCTATCTCGCCGCGGTTGGCGATCAGCAGGCGCCTCACATCCGGCCCTTCGTCGAGTTGACCATGTCGCATCCGGATCACATCATCCGCTACCGAGGTTTCGGAGACTATGGCTGGGCGGCTCCGCGAACTTGCGTCGAACCCAGCAAACGCGGCCCACATACCCAGTACCGTTATTGCCAGCGGCGATGCGAAGGAGAAAGCCAGCAGGCAATTTATCTTCGCAGGGCTGGGCGCCGCACTGGTCGCCGGAGCGCTGATCAACTCAGCGCCCCGAGCCAGCGCCGGCTGCCAGGTACGGAGAAATCGTCGTCAGCAACTGTGATGGACCCGTCCAGCCGGACGGCACCTGGCAGCGATGCGTGGTATTTCCCGCGACGAGTAGCAGCAATTACCTCCTGAACGACAGGAGGTGCGACGTGATGGGTCCGGACCAGCACCCCTGGGGCCTCGCCTTCAACGACCCGCCGACGCACATCGACGACTGAGGCAAGAACCCATTCCACGGTTAACAATCAGGAGGGTTGGCGTCCTCGCAACGACTGGCGGTGAGCCAGTGCCGCGGCAATCCCTCGTAGCGCTTGAAAGGCCGTCGCCACCAACGCGATGATCAAGACGATCAGCGTCGGCAGCCAATTGCTTCGCTGGTGGTCCACATTCCGCCAGATGAAGGCGAACAGGCCGACGCAGACGAATAACACGATGTCGCGCCAGCCGCCTCGAAAGGAGATCACCGCGGCCCGTAGTGCCCGACCGCGATCACTTGCCGCTATCAAGTCATCGATGCGCTCTTCGATGGTGCGCTGCAACTCCGCCCGCCGGGCCATCTGGTCCGGCGGAAGACGATCGAGCAGATCGAAGTCTTGCTTGATCGTGCCTCGATAGTCGGGACCCTTGAGCTGTCCGGCCGCCATCCCGACGAGAAGGCCCCCGAAGATCGGGGCGGTGTTCAGAGCAACGCCTGTCAGACCGGCCATTGTGGTGACGTCCCCTTACACCTCGTCATTCCGTCAACGTTGCGGCCAGCGTGCCACCCAACTGGTAGGCCCGCCCACGGACCCCGGCATCTATCGCGCCGACGACTTCGAGCACATCGGCAGCTTTGGTGAGCGACATTCCGCTGCAGAGTCCTTCGACGGCTTTCGCCGCGCCACGAGCGGGTCGGCGAGCACAGGGCCGTCGTGTGGAACTGGGTGAACTTGAATCCTGCATCGGCGATGCGTTTCATGTTCGGCATCTCGATCAACCCGCCGAACGAATCCCATGATCCATAGCCCATGTCATCCCAGACGATGAACAACACGTTTGGTGCACTGTCCGGCGCCTGGGGCTCGACGAAGGGGCCCTAATCCGGCGTCGAATCCCGCACGTCCTGCTCGATCCGACCGGCAAATTCAGCCACATCACACCCCCGCACTGTCGACCCGAGCCAAACGCAGCCGCACCACTATCTACCCGAGTTCGACGTCGTCGTGATGGTTGGGCGCATCAACGATGAACGCGACGGCGGCGGTGATGGCTGGGCGATGCCGGAGCACGCGGTAGTGCGCCAATCGCCCGAGGCCGCGGGTCGTCAGCAGGCTCGAACCGTCCCACGTGTCGACGATTCGCTCGCTCGTTTCATACGGGCTGTCGGGGTCGTCGGGGTCATGCACCGTCAGGAGCGGAACATCATGGATGCGGGCGGCCAGCGCGGGGATGTCGGTGTCTAACAACGGGACGCCGAGTCGTCGGTCGAGGCGGCGGTGTAGGCCCCCACGGATGCGTGGCCCGAACCCGTGCCGGTCGGCGAAGAGGTCCAGATAGAGGGAGAAGTCGCCCATGGGGGCGAGGAATACCATGCGTTCAACCGATAGGGCCTGCGCTACCGCAAGGACCGCCGCCTTGGCGCCCAGCGAATGGGCAACGATGGCATGCGCCGGTCCGTGCGCGTGTACGAAGGCCTGCACCGCCCGTGCGCATTCGACGATGGTGGTACGTCCCCTCGCCAGGGCACCGGATTCGGACTCGTTGTGGCTCGGCAGATCGAAGGCGATGACTCGAAAACCTGCTGCCGCCAACGGCTTGACGAACACCCCGAGATGCGCTCGGCAGCCACCCCAGCCGTGCACCAGGTACACCGGTGGACCATCACCCCACGTTTCGCCTGCCACTTGGTGCCCGTTCCAGACAGCCTCGACCGGCGCTCCTGGTCCCACGCCAGGCGGCATCCGCAGACTCGAGTCCATCACCGGCGGCGTGCACCACAACTCGAGGGCCCACCGCGCGCCCAGCGCCGGCGCCAACCGTTCCAGGACCGCAAAAGCCCGGCGCACGTTCGGGGCAACCGGCGGTTCGATGCCCGAGGTCTTCAGCAGCGGACCCGAGCCTTTATCTACTCCGGTTATCATCTGCAGAGCATTTCCCATCGAGGGGCGTGTGGAGCCTGGTCCCTTTTTATGCCGTTCATGTGTATTCGAGATCTAGACGTTCAAGCCGTCGTACGAGCAGGCTCGGAAGCCATCGCGGGGTGTCGGCCGCTCGTATGTGGGAGGTGCATTCCAGGAGTTGGCCCAGGACGGTTGTTGCCTCCGACCGGGCGAGTGCCGCTCCGACGCAGAAGTGCGCACCTTTGCCAAAGGCGATGTGTCTCTTGCCCGCAGCCCGATCCAGCCGGAACTGCTCTGGACAATCGAAGTGCGACGGGTCCCGATTCGCCGCGCCCCACAGCAGGAGCAGACGTGACCCGGCCCTCAGGTCTACCCCCGCCAGGGTGGTGTCGTTGAGGACGTGCCGATAGTGGCCGCGGAACGGCGGTTCGAAGCGCAGCACCTCCTCCAGGAAGGCGCCGAGGAGCTCCGGTTGGTCGCGTACCTGCTGCTGAACTTCGGGGCGGGTCGCGAGAACCCAAGCAGCCGAACCGATCAACGACGCAGTCGATTCGCCGCCGGCGCTGAACAACGTGATCATCATCACCTGCGCGGTGATCTCGTCCAGCTCGCCGTTGACACAGGCCGTAGCCAGGTCGCCTAGGAGGTCATCACTGGGATCGAGGGCAGCGTGCCGGAACTGATCGGTGATGTAGCCGCTCAGCTCCAGGACGGCGATCCCCGCGGCGGTGCGTTCATCCTCGTCGACCAGTCCCTCCAATAACTGTGTCGCTCCATATCCCCAGGCGACCAACTTGTCGACGTCCTCGTCGGGAACGCCGATCAATCGCGCGACGACCATCATCGGCAGCCGATTGGCCACCGCACTCATCCACTCGATGCGACCCTCTCGCGCGGAGGCGTCCCAGAGGCGCGCGGCAGTGTCGTCGATGAAGGACACGGCGGCGCGGATCCGCTTCGCCGCGAGATGTCGTATCAGCGCCCTGCGGTGGACCGCGTGCGAGGGATCGTCGGCGGTGGCCAGGACCTGCGTCGGTCCGCCGACTCCGTCCATCGCAAAGGGGCTCACGGTGCCGTCGGCGTCCAGCCTCATCGTCGCGGTAAGGTTCGACGAGAAGTCGTCGCAGCGTGTGACCGCCTCGTTCACGGCGTCCCAACTCGATACTGCGTAGAAGTCGGAGTCACCGATCCGGTGGACGTGCTCCGACGCGTGCATCCGCTCATACAACGGGTAGGGGTCTTGCAGGTATTGGCTGTCGAACAAGTCGATGCCGATGGCACCTGCCGATGATTTCATCAGACCACGCTGAGCGCCGTGTACATCCGAGGTCAAGCGGTAACAGCGAGGTTGACACCGGTCATCGCCAGTGGCGTCGGCCTCCGTCTCAACGCGGCCCGCTCACCAGGACATCGAGTGAGACGTCGTGCGGTAACGTCTCAGATCTGCGAAGACACGGTGTCGACGTCGAACGAGGGTGGGCCCGGTGGTTCGAGACGATTGGGTCGTCGGTGGCGACCGCCGCGCGGCCGCGGCGGACCGGATCTACGCCGCGGCCACCGATCTCGTGGTACGCGAGGGTTTGGACGCCTTCGACATCGAGACCCTCGCTGCGCGGGTGCACTGCTCTCGCGCCACGATCTACCGCTATGCGGGCGGCAAGTCCCAGATCAGGGACGCCGTGCTGATGCGCTTGGCCGCCGGAGTGATCGACACCGTCCGACGCGCGGTCGACGGGCTCGCTGGCTCGGAACGGATCATCACCGCGATCACGGTGGCGCTGGCGGAGTTGCGGTCCGAACCGGTGCGACGTTTGATGATGGGTTCGCGCCGAGCCGCCGAGCTGGGCGAGTTGCAATCGTCACCGGTACTGGTTGACATCGCAGCCGAACTCACCGGCCTCAACGGCGACCGACGAGCTGCGCAGTGGGTAGTTTACGTGGTCCTGTCGCTGGTGTACCTGCCGCTCGGCGATCCTCCGGCCGAACGGGACTTCCTGCAACGGTTCGTGTCCCCGGGGCTGTCGGTGCCGCGCACACCGACGTCGCCTCCGGCCGCCACAGAAAAATGACGGAGTAATCCATTCTCGGAGGACTCGCGGAATCGCACGATTAGCGTCAAAGGCGTGAGCAGATCCTGGAGGCAAGGCGGCTGCCGTGTCGACTGAGCAGACCCGCCAGATCGCTAAGGAAGCCTACGTCTACGGCTTCCCCTTGGTGGACAACTACCGCATCCAGCATTCGTACTTCGTCGACGCCGACGGCCCCGAGTACAAGGGACCCTGGAATCAGGTACACAGCACCGCACGGCTTTACACCCCAGCCGACAAGGCGGTGCAGACCCCCAACTCCGACACCCCGTACTCGCAACTGGGAGCGGACCTTCGAGCCGAGCCGCTGGTGCTGACCGTGCCGCCGATCGACGGCGGTCGCTACTACAGCTTGCAGTTCATCGACGCCTACACCTTCAACGTCGACTATGTCGGCTCCCGCACCACCGGCAACGACGGCGGCCGCTACCTGCTCGCTGGACCCGGCTGGCACGGTGACACTCCCGCCGGCATCGACAAGGTGATCCACTCGGACACCGACTTCATGTTCGTCTTCTACCGGACGCAACTGTTCGGACCCGACGACCTCGGCAACGTCAGAAACATCCAAGGCGGCTACACCGCCCAACCGCTGTCGTCCTACCTTGATCAACCGGCGCCGCCGGAACCGCCACCCGTCGACTTCCCGGCACCACCCAGCGCCGCCCAGGAGGCGACCTCGCTGGACTTCTTCACCGTGTTGTCCTTCGTCTTGCGTCACGCACCCGCCCTGCCCGCCGACGACGACGCGCGCGACCGCATGTCCCGCATCGGCATCACCGGCGACGCCCTGTTTCACCCCGACACTCTGGAGCACGAAGCGCGACAAGCCTTCCAGGACGGTATGGCCGACGCTCGAGCCGATCTGGCGTCGTTCATCGAAACCGAACTCGACACCGGCCAAATCACCTCCGCCGACCTATTCGGCACCCCGCAGGACATGGGCACCAACTATCTGTACCGGATGGCCGGCGCAGCCCTGGGCATCTACGGCAACACCAAGGACGAGGCGATCTACCCCGGCTTCATCACCGACGACACCGGCGCACCGCTGATCGGCACCAACACCTACACCTATCGCTTCGCACCGGGACAGCTACCACCGGTCAACGCGTTCTGGTCGCTGACCATGTACGACGCCACCACCAGCCTGCTCGTCGACAATCCCATCGACCGCTACCTGATCAACTCCCCGATGCTGCCCAACCTCGTCAAAGACGCCGACGGCGGTCACACACTCCATCTACGGCACAGTGCACCCGCGGACGCCGACCAGGCCAACTGGCTGCCCGCGCCGGACGGACCCTTCCGGATCATCCTTCGGCTCTACTGGCCCAAACCCGAAGTGTTCGACGGCCGATGGACCGCCCCGAAACCACAGAGAATGACCTAGCCGCAGGGCGGCGACGTCACGAGCACCGATCGAGGAGCAATGATGGCTAGCACAGCGGACATGAACCATCGAACTCAGTTGCCGGTACCGGATCGGATGCCGCCGGGCGTGACGACCTATGACGCCAAGGACCCCGACACCCACTACCCGCCCATTGCGCAGATCCGTCCACCGGGTGGAGCGCCGAACGTGGTGGTGATCATGACCGATGACACCGGGTTCGGCGCGGCCAGTGCCTTCGGCGGACCCTGCCGCACACCGAACGCCGAACGACTGGCCGCGCGAGGGTTGCGGTACACCCGTTTCCATACCACCGCACTGTGTTCGCCGACCCGCGCAGCACTGCTGTCGGGCCGCAATCACCACACCGTGGGCATGGGCGGGATCACCGAGGCGGCCACGGCCGCGCCGGGGCAGAACTCAATGAGGCCCAACACCTGCGCACCGTTACCGGAAGTGCTGCGGCTCAACGGCTATTCCACCGCCCAGTTCGGCAAGTGCCACGAAGTACCGGTGTGGGAGACCAGCCCGTCGGGTCCGTTTGATCACTGGCCGAGCCCGGGCGGCGGCTTCGAGCACTTCTACGGCTTCATCGGCGGTGAGACCAACCAGTACTACCCGGCCCTCTATGACGGCACCTCTGCAATCGATCCCCCGAAGACTCCAGAGCAGGGTTACCACCTGACCGAGGACCTGGCCGACAAGGCCATCGGCTACATGCGCCGGCAGCGGTCGTTGGCGCCGGACAAGCCGTTCTTCGTCTACTTCGCTCCGGGCGCGACCCACGCACCGCACCACGTGCCGACCGAATGGTCCGACAGGTACGCCGGAGCATTCGACGACGGATGGGATGCTTTGCGCGAGAAGACAATCGAACGGCAAAAGGAGATGGGCGTCGTGCCCGCGGGTGCGGACCTCACCGCACGCAATGAAGGCATCCCGGCGTGGACCGACGTCGATGACGCCCTCAAACCGGTGCTGGCGCGTCAAATGGAGATCTACGCCGGATTCCTGGAACACACCGACCATCACATCGGCCGCGTCCTGGACACCCTCGACGAGCTGGGGGTCACCGAGAACACGCTCGTCTACTACATCATCGGCGACAACGGGGCCTCGGCCGAAGGCTCGCTGCAAGGCACGTTCAACGAGATGGTCACCCTGACCGGGTTCGGTGCCCTGGAGACCCCGGACTTCATGGCCTCTCACGTTGAGCACTTCGGCACCCCGCAGGCCTACAACCACTACGCGGTCGGCTGGGCACACGCCATGAACACCCCGTACCAGTGGACCAAGCAGGTCGCCTCACACTGGGGCGGCACCCGCAACGGCACCATCGTGTCCTGGCCAGCCCGGATCACTGCCGCCGGAGAGGACCGCCACCAGTTCACCCACGTCATCGACGTCGCCGCCACCGTGCTCGAAGCCGCCGGGCTACCCGAACCGATGACCGTGCATGGCGTGCAACAACTTCCGCTGGAAGGGACCAGTATGATCTACAGCTTCACCGACGCGGACGCCCCAGAACGCCATCAGACCCAGTACTTCGAGATGGTCGGCAACCGCGGCCTCTACCACAACGGTTGGACCGCAGTCACCAAACACCGCACGCCCTGGGAAACTGGCGACGCGCCGCTGCCAGCCTTCGACGACGACGTCTGGGAACTCTACGACACCAGCACCGACTGGACCCAAGCCCACGACATCGCCGACCAATACCCGGACAAACTCCATACCCTGCAACGGTTGTGGCTCATCGAAGCGGCCAAACACAACGCCCTACCGCTGGACGACCGGTTCGCCGAACGCGCCAACCCCGACCTGGCGGGACGCCCACAACTGATCATCGGCACACGGCAGCGACTCTACGAGGGAATGGGCCGACTCAACGAGAACTCCGTCCTCAGCCTGAAGAACAAGTCGCACACCATCACCGCTCACATTGAGGTTTCCGATGCCGGCGCCAACGGCGTCATCATCGCCCAGGGCGGCATGGTGGGCGGTTGGAGTCTGTATGTGCTCGACGGCATCCTCAAGTACTGCTACAACTTCTACAACCTGCAGCGCTACTACATCACCGCCGACACCGCACTGACCGCCGGCGAACACGACGTCGTCGCCGTCTTCGCCTACGACGGCGGCGGACTAGCCAAAGGCGGACAACTCACCCTCCTCGTCGACGGTGTCGAAGTCGGCGTCGGCCGCATCGAAGAAACCGAACCCATCATGTTCGCCGCCGATGAAACCTGCGACCTCGGTCGCGATGCCGGATCCGCCGTCACCGACGACTACCCACCTGGCGGCGACCACTTCACCGGCCGCGTGCACTGGGTGGACCTGGACACCAGCCACGCCGACGAGCACCCCGACCCCAACGCCGAGCATCAACACCGCCTTCGCGTCGCACTCGGAACCCAGTAACCGCGACCATCGCCGCGCGAGGAATCCCGCATGTCCACATCTGATGACTGCAAGGGAACCATCAAGTTCGACGTTGCGGTAACGCAACTAACCGCATCAAACACGCACGTTGACTCGTTCGTATCGAGTCGGTCACTAGGTGTAGTTCGGTGCCCATTGTTTCATTCAAGATTGCGAGAGTTGTGCGGGTTTTGTTACAACGCAAGCTATTCGTTGACGCACCGAGTCGGTCAGCCATACAGCCGTTGCACGCTGATCTGAGATCATGGACTAATGCAGAACCGTCCTCGCCGATCCGACGGTGCTCACTCCGACGCAGCGTGTCGGGACGTTCGCGCTGCTGCCTAACTGCCACGGGCCGCAACAACTCTCGTAGACGAACGCGCTGCTCGGGCCTGAGCGGTGGGGCTGCGTCCACCGCCTTCTTGATGTGCTCGCGTGGTAGCGGTCCTCGGACACGGCCGACACTCCTTCCCTTCGTCGAACTAACCCATCAGCTGAGCGGCGACCGTCGCGCCTAGGTTCCAGCACGCCTCTAGATCGGCCTTGGTCGGCTTACCCGCCACGACGACGGTCTCCGCTGCTTTCACCCACCCAAGCCCGGCGGTGATGCCGTCGATGGCCCGTTCGGCTCCTTCAGTGCCCTCGTTGCCGTGGAGGTAGACGCCGAACGGTCGGCCACGGGTGGAGTCGAGCAGCTGGTAGTACGACTGGTCGAACGCCACCTTAAGCGCACCGCTCATATAGCCCAGGTTCGCCGGAGTGCCCAGCACGTAGCCGTCGGCTGCAAGCATCTCGACCGGCGAGACGGTCAGCGCCGCTCGGCGAATCACCTCGACGCCCTCAATCTCACGATCGGTCGCCCCGGCCACCACCGCCTCGAACATCTCCTGGCAGTGCGGGCTCGGGGTGTGGTGGATAATCAGCAAACGGGCCACTAGCTGGCCCCCTGCGTACTAAGTGAGTATTCGCCTAAATGATGCTTCTCCGGGTCTTTGGCACCGGAGAGCACAGCTTCGAGCACTTCGCGGGTGCCGGGTGAAGGCGTGTGCTGCACCACCAGCAGCTTGCTCATGAAGAACTCTGCAGCTCAACGGCTTTGCGCATCGCCTGCCGGGCACGGGCACGATCCCCCGCGCAGTCGTAGGCCTGGGCCAGCCGGTACCAACGGCGCCAATCCTCGGGAGCGCTTCGCAATTCGTTGCGGACAGCGTCGAACAGCACGTCGGCCGCTTGGGTCTCGATGCGACCCGACGGGCGTCTGGGCAGCGTGCTCAGGTCGAGTTCCATTCCGTCGTCGGCGATCAGCCGGGCCAGCCGTTGGTGGGCGAACCCTGCCCGAAGCGTGGCGATCATCGCCCAACATCCGATGGCGAGCAGCGCCAGTAACGCGATGCCGAGGCCGATGCCGGCGGCCCGACCGGAGTTGACCAGCAGCACAGCGCTGCGGCCCAGCAGGACGAGATACGCCGCCAGCACCAGGCACATGAACGCGATCAGCAGCTGAAGGCGCAGCACCCCTGGCAATTTCGTCATTGCAGGCCGAGTAAATGCTCAATGCCCACGCTCAATCCCGACCGCTCCTTGATGCGCCGGACCGCCAGCAGCACGCCCGGGGCGAATGAGGTGCGGTCGAGGCTGTCATGGCGGATCGTCAACGTTTCCCCTGCCGTGCCGAAGAGCACTTCTTGGTGGGCGACTAATCCGGCCAGCCGCACCGAGTGCACCGGAACCCCCTCGACGTCGGCCCCGCGGGCACCGGGCAACGCCGCGCTGGTGGCATCGGGATTGGGCGGCAGGCTTTTTCGGGCCCGCGCGATCAGCTGGGCGGTGCGCGTGGCGGTGCCCGACGGCGCATCGGCCTTTTGCGGGTGGTGCAGCTCGATGACTTCGACCGAGTCGTAGAACGGCGCGGCCTGTTGGGCGAAATGCATGCACAGCACCGCCCCGATGGCGAAGTTGGGTGCGATCAGCACGGCTACGTCCGGCTTGCCGGAGAGCCATGACCGCACCTGGTCCAGCCGCTCGGCGGTGAATCCGGTGGTCCCGACCACGGCGTGAATCCCGTTGTGTATCAGAAAATCCAGGTTGCCCATGACGACGTCGGGATGGGTGAAGTCGATGACTACGTCGGTGTGGTTCTCGGTAAAGAGACTCAGCGGATCGCCGGCGTCGACCTCGGCCGACAGCGTCAAGTCCTCGGCGGTTTGCACCGCCTGCACCATGGTCGCGCCAACTTTTCCTTTGGCTCCCAGCACTCCTACCCGCATGGCTTCACCCTAGACGGGCTGCTTCCGCCAGCATTTGTCCACAGTTCGTCGTTGATCCACAGTCGTCGCCGCTGGGGGCGTCAGGGCCGGCCGGGTTCGATAAAATTCGCACATGCGTTCGATCAGTGACGGTGGTTTTCCGGTGGTGGCTGCCGCCTTGGACGCGTTGGATGCTGCAGTCGCGACGATTGAGGACCTAGACCTGGATCGCTGTGCCCCGGTGGTGCGGTTGCAGGCCTTGGAGCGCCTCGAAACGGCACGGCGTCGCCAAATAGTGAAAAGCCACGATCTGATCGCCGGGCTCGCCACCGAAGAGCAGGCCGACATCGGCGGGCCGGCGGCCAAAGTGGTCGCTGACTGGCTGCGGATCAGCTGCGCCGAGGCGCGGCGGCGGCTGCGTAACGCCGAGCAGCTCGCCCCCCGGCTCACCTTGACCGGCACGACCCTGCCACCCGAGCTGCCGGCCACCGCACAGGCCTGGCGGGCGGGACACCTCGACGAACAACACCTGCGCGTCATCCAGACCTTCACCCGCGAGCTGCCGGAACACATCCCGGCCGACACCGTCACCCGCGCTGAACGATTCCTGGCCCACCACGCCACCACCCTGCGCCCCGACCAGCTGGAGAAGCTCGCCCAGCGCGCCGCAGTCCTGATCAACCCCGACGGGAAATTCTCCGATACCGACCGAGCACGCCACCGCGGCTTCACCTGGTGCCCGCAACGCCCCGACGGGATGAGCATCGGCAAACTGATCGCCACCCCCGAACTGCGCGCCAACCTCGACGCCTGGCTGGCCCGCTTCGCCGCCCCCGGCATGGCCAACCCCGACGACCAAACCCCCAGCATCACCGATGACCCCAGCGACGAGCGCGCCGGCGCCGATCGGCGCAGCTACGCCCAACGCCAGCACGACGCCCTCAACGTCTTGGTGCGCTGCCAACTCGGTAACCCCGCCCTCGGCGTGCACAACGGGCTCCCGGTCACCGTCATCGTCTCCACCACGCTGCAAGAACTCACCACAGGCGCCGGACACGCCGTCACGGGTGGGGGCACCTTGCTGCCCATGCGCGACGTCATCCGCATGGCCCGCCACGCCTACCATTACCTGGCCGTATTCGGCGACCACCAGAGCCGTCCGCTCTACCTGGGACGTGCCAAACGCATCGCCTCTCCCGACCAACGACTGGTGCTCTACGCCCACGACCGCGGCTGCACCTTCCCCGGCTGCGACGCCCCCGGCTACCTCAGCGAGGTCCATCACGTCGACGACTGGGCCCACGGTGGACCCACCGACATCGACGCCCTCACCTTCGCCTGCCACCCCCACCACAAAATGCACGACCGCGGCTGGAAAACCCAAAAACTTTCCAACGGCACCACCCAGTGGATCCCACCCCCACACGTCCAACTTCCCGCCGCCACCAACACCTATCACCACCCCGAGAAGTTCTTCACCGGACAAGATGAGTAGGCGTCGTGAACGGTGCCGGCTCGCCGAACGTCCTTCACAATGGAGATAGTTCTCTCGCCAAGCGCAAGGAGCGAGTATGCGTCTCGGGGTTCCGGCCGAAGTCAAGAACAATGAGTACCGGGTCGCCATCACACCTGCCGGAGTGGCCGAGTTGACGCGGCGCGGTCACGAGGTGTTCATTCAGGCGGGCGCCGGTGAGGGATCGGCAATCGCCGACCGCGAATTCAAGGCGGCGGGTGCTCAGCTGATCACCAGCGCCGACCAGGTGTGGGTCGACGCTGACCTGTTGCTCAAGGTCAAAGAACCCACGCCGGCCGAGTACACCCGGTTGCGGCGCGACCAGATCGTATTCGCGTACCTGCACCTGGCCGCCTCGCCGTCGTGCACTGACGCTCTCTTGGCCGCCGGCACCACCTCACTCGCCTACGAAACCGTACAGACCGCCGACGGCGCGCTGCCGCTGCTCGCCCCGATGAGCGAGATCGCCGGGCGGCTCGCCGCCCAAGTGGGCGCCTACCACTTGATGCGGGCCCACGGCGGCCGCGGTGTCCTGATGAGCGGCGTACCCGGGGTCGACCCGGCCGACGTGGTGGTGATCGGCGGCGGCACTGCGGGATACAACGCTGCCCGGGTGGCCAACGGCATGGGGGCGTCGGTCACCGTATTGGACGTCGACATCGACAAGCTGCGAAGACTCGACGTCGAATTCGGCGGTCGAATACGCACCCGGTACTCCTCCGCCTACGAGTTGGCGGAGATTGTCGAACGCGCCGACCTGGTGATCGGGGCGGTCCTGGTGCCCGGCGCGAGAGCACCCAGACTAGTGTCCAATTCGCTTGTGACGCAGATGAAGGCCGGGGCGGTGCTGGTTGACATCGCCATCGACCAGGGCGGCTGCTTCGAAGACTCGCGCCCAACCACCCACGATGCGCCGACCTTCGCGGTGCATGACGCGGTGTTCTACTGCGTGACGAATATGCCCGGATCAGTGCCGAGGACATCGACGTCGGCCTTGACCAACGCCACCATGCCGTATGTGCTCGAGCTTGCCGACTGCGGCTGGCGAACCGCGTGCCGATCGAATCCTGCTCTCGCCAAGGGGCTTTCGACTCATGACGGCGCCCTGCTATCCAAGCAGGTGGCCACCGACTTGAGCCTGCCGTTCACTGATCCGGCGACCGTGCTGGCTTGAGCTCAGCCGTCGACAAGTGCGGCGACGATGCCCGCGGCTTTACCGGTGCGCGCTTTGGTGAATTCGGTTCCGGCCCACAGATTCGTTCCGTGCGGGTCTTCCGCGGCGACCGAGGCCGCCCGGATCGGCGACGTCATCTGGTTGACCTCGGGATAGCCGAGTGGCGCGACATCGTCGAGCAGGCGGGTGAAGTCGTTTTCCAGACCCCGCGCGTACCGTCCGGAAAACGCCCGGGTGACTAGCGTCTTGGTGAAGTGCGGATGGGTCAGCGCGCAGCGGTGCGCAGAGTTGGTGCCGGCTTCGTCGCAGAGCAGCAGTGCGGTGCCGATCTGCGCCGCGGCCGCTCCCCTGCGTAGCACACCGGCCACATCCTCGGCGGTCGCCAGCCCACCCGCGGCGATGAGCGGGACGTCGTGCACGGCACCGATTCGGTCCAGCAGCTCGTGCAGCGACTCGGTGCCAGGTTCCATGTCGGGTGCGAACGTGCCGCGGTGCCCACCGGCATTGGGGCCCTGCACCACCAAACCGTCCGCGCCGGCGGCGACGGCCACACCGGCCTCATAGGCCGACGTCACCGTGATCAGCAGGATGATTCCCAGCGCACCGAACCAGCGCAGCACGTCCGGTGGCGGCGCGCCGAAAGTGAACGACACCACCTCGGGCCGCAGATCGGCCACCACCTCGAGCTTGGCCTGCCAGTTGTCGTCGTCGCCGAACCGCGGCCGGCCCACCTCGACCTCGTAATGCTCGGCGATCTCGTCCAGTTCTTCCGCATAGTGACTCAAGGCGACGTAGTCGGCGGCACTGGGCTGCGGCACAAACAAATTCGCCCCGATCGGGCCGGTTGTCCTGGCGCGCGCGGCCGTGATGTCGCCGGCGAATCGCTCCGGGGTGACGTAGCCGCCTGCGACGAAGCCCATCCCCCCGGCATTCGTGACTGCCGCCGCCAGCGCCGGTGTACCCGGACCACCGGCCATCGGCGCCCCAACCACGGGGACCGCCAAATCCCAGAAGCCCAGAACCATGGCGCTACTGTACTATCCCCCGAAGTGGTTGAGGCAAAGACCGTTTCGAACGGTGCGGTCCCAGAACCGCGGCTCCGTAGGGTCGGTTGAGCAGACGCCGAGCTAAGGCGTTGACCTCGTCGAGCGTGACCCGGTCGAGCTCGCGCAGCGCGCGGTCGATGCTGCGGTGCTCGCCGTAGTTCAGCTCGCTGCGCCCGATGCGGTTCATGCGGGAGCCGGAATCCTCCAGCCCGAGCACCATTCCGCCGCGCAGCGAACCCTTCGCGATCCGGCATTCGGACTCGGTGATACCGTCGCGGGCCACCGATTCCAGCACCTGGGTCGTGACCCGGGCCACCTCGCCGAAACGCTCGGGCAGACAGGCCGCGTACACCGACAGCGCGCCACTGTCGGCGAAGATGTCCAGCGCCGAGTAAACCGAGTACGCCAGCCCGCGTGA
The DNA here is from genome assembly GCA_963795995.1 of uncultured Actinomycetota bacterium. GTDB lineage: Bacteria > Actinomycetota > Actinomycetes > Mycobacteriales > Mycobacteriaceae > Mycobacterium. The sequence goes on along the minus strand of CAWCJY010000010.1, from coordinate 756,382 downwards.
TTCCCGAACCTGTTGAAACAACCGGGAACTCAGGCCACCGCCGAGCGCGGTGTTCAGCACCGACAGCGCCCAGCGGTGTTGCCAGTGCCGCCCCGGTGTGCGTACGCCCAGCAGCACGTGGGTCTGCTCGGCATCCCGGTTGACCAAGGTCAACTGCGGACGGCCGGTCACCCGTCCGGCGCCCTTGCGGGGAGTCACCGGCCGGCGCCCCCGGGTCAGGCGCGGCCCGAAATGCTCACGGACCAACGCCACCACCTCGTCATGGTCGACGTTGCCAGCCACCGCGACCACCATCCGCTCCGGGATATAGCGCCGCAGGTGAAATGAGTGCAGCTGGTCCCGAGTCATCGCCGAGATCGACTGCACACTGCCGATTACCGGGCGTCCCACCGGATGGTCCCCGAACATCGCCTGCAAGAACATGTCCGACAGCGCGTCTTCGGGATCGTCGTCGCGCATCGCGATCTCTTCGAGAACGACGCCACGCTCCACTTCGACGTCGTCGGCTGCGCAGCGACCGTTGAGCACGACGTCGGCGACCAGGTCGACGGCAAGCTCCAGATCGCTGTCGAGCACGTGGGCGTAGTAGCAGGTGTGCTCCTTGGCGGTGAACGCGTTGAGCTCACCGCCGACGGCGTCCACCGCCTGGGCGATGTCCACCGCGCTGCGCGTCGGGGTCGACTTGAACAGCAGGTGCTCCAAAAAATGCGCGGCACCGGCAACGGTGGCGCCCTCGTCGCGGGATCCGACGCCGACCCACACCCCTACCGACGCCGAGTGCACCGCCGGCAGGTACTCGGTGACGACCCGCAGCCCGCCGGCAAGTGTGCTGCGTCGGAAGGCGGCGGACGGCTCGGCACCGTACCGGCCCCGTCGCAAGGGCTGGGCGCCCCCTTTAACTGCTGGTCGTCGCGGCATCGGCTGGCGCGGCACCGGCATCGGCGGTGGCTTCCGCACCGTCAGCGGACGCCTCGGCGGTGTCTTCAGTGATCGGCAGCAAGGAGATCTTGCCCCGCTTGTCGATGTCGGCGATTTCAACCCGCAGCTTGTCACCGACGTGGACGACGTCCTCGACCTTGGCGATGCGCTTACCCTTGCCGAGCTTGGAGATGTGCACCAGCCCGTCGCGGCCCGGCAGCAGCGACACGAACGCACCGAAATCGGTGGTCTTGACCACCGTGCCGAGGAAGCGCTCCCCGACCTTGGGCAGCTGCGGGTTGGCGATGGCGTTGATCCGGTCGATCGCGGCTTGGGCTGACGGCCCGTCGGTGGCGCCGACGAACACGGTGCCATCGTCCTCGATGGAGATTTGCGCGCCGGTCTCTTCGGTGATGGCGTTGATCATCTTGCCTTTGGGACCGATGACCTCGCCGATCTTGTCGACCGGCACCTTGATCGTGGTGACCCGGGGCGCGTACGGGCTCATCTCGTCGGGTTCGTCGATGGCCTCGGCCATCACCTCCAGGATGGTGAGGCGGGCATCCCGGGCCTGGCTGAGCGCGCCGGCCAGCACCTGCGACGGGATCCCGTCCAGCTTGGTGTCCAGCTGCAATGCGGTGACGAAGTCTTTGGTGCCGGCCACCTTGAAGTCCATGTCACCGAACGCGTCTTCGGCGCCCAGGATGTCGGTCAGTGTGACGAACAGGCGCTCGCTACCGCCGCCGTCGAGCGGAACGTCGTCGGAGACCAGGCCCATCGCGATACCGGCCACCGGCGCCTTCAGCGGCACCCCGGCGTTGAGCAGCGCCATCGTCGATGCACACACCGATCCCATCGACGTGGAACCGTTGGAGCTCAACGCTTCTGACACCTGGCGGATCGCGTACGGGAATTCTTCGACGCTGGGCAGCACCGGGATCAGCGCGCGCTCGGCGAGCGCGCCGTGCCCGATCTCGCGCCGCTTCGGCGAGCCGACTCGGCCGGTCTCCCCGGTGGAGAACGGCGGGAAGTTGTAGTGGTGCATGTACCGCTTGGAAGTCTCCGGACCCAGCGAGTCGATCTGCTGGGCCATCTTGACCATGTCCAGCGTGGTGACACCGAGGATCTGGGTCTCGCCACGCTGGAACAACGCACTGCCATGAGCCCGCGGCACTACGGCGACTTCGGCGGATAGGGCGCGGATGTCGGTGATGCCACGGCCGTCGATGCGGAAGTGGTCGGTCAGGATGCGCTGGCGCACCAACTTTTTGGTCAGCGACCGAAACGCCGCGCTGACCTCTTTCTCCCGGCCCGCGTAGCTGCCGGCGAGGCGTTCGAGCACCTCGGCCTTGAGCTCGTCAGTGCGGTTGTTGCGTTCGGCCTTGCCGGAGATCGTCAGCGCTGCGGACAACTGGTCGGTGGCCGCCGAGGACACCGACTCATAGACGTCGTCGCCGTAGTCGGGGAACACCGGGTATGCGACTGGTGCTTTGGCTTGCTGCGAGGACACAGCGTCGGCGAGCTCCTGCTGCGCGGCGCACAGCGCGGCGATGAAAGGCTTGGCGGCCTCCAGGCCCTCGGCCACAACGGTTTCCGTGGGTGCCTGCGCGCCGCCGTCGATGAGCTCGATGACCTTATCGGTCGCCTCGGCTTCCACCATCATGATGGCCACATCGGAGTTGCCGTCCTGGGTCGTCACCACCCGGCCGGCCACCACCATGTCGAACACCGCACGCTCGGTCTGCTCGACGGTCGGAAACGCCAGCCAGGTGCCGTCGATCAGTGCCACCCGAACGCCGCCGACCGGCCCGGAGAACGGCAGGCCGCCCAGCTGGGTGGAGGCCGACGCGGCGTTGATCGCCAGCACATCGTACAGCTCGTTGGGGTCGAGGCTGAGGATGGTCACCACCACCTGGATCTCGTTGCGCAGGCCGTCGATGAACGACGGGCGCAGCGGGCGGTCGATGAGCCGGCAGGTCAAAATCGCGTCGGTCGACGGCCGGCCCTCCCGGCGGAAGAACGAACCGGGGATGCGCCCGGCGGCATACATCCGCTCTTCGACGTCGACGGTCAGCGGGAAGAAGTCGAAGTGGTCCTTGGGGTTCTTGCCGGCGGTAGTCGCCGACAGCAGCATGTTCTCGTCGTCCAGGTAGGCAACGACGGCGCCGGCGGCCTGCAAGGCCAGGCGGCCGGTCTCGAATCGGATGGTGCGGGTGCCGAAGCTCCCATTGTCGATGGTGGCGGTGGACTCGAACACGCCCTCTTCAATTTCAGCTACAGACATGGATGTCCGCGGGCCTCTCTAAAGTTGTCAGCTGTTTCGCATCGTCACAGACAACCCGGGAAGCCCCGCCTATGGGCTACGGCCATCGATCGAAGCGGCCGACTCACCCCAATGGGGGTCCGGCAGCCACTACCGAAGACCGCGCGAGACAGACTCGGCCTATCCTCGATCTTGTTGTGACGCGCTGGTACGGCGCGCGGATTGCGCCCCGCACCACTGTTCTGCGCCGATCGGGCCCAGAACGCCCTCACTCTACACGCCGACCTGGGTCTTCCTGGCGGACGGCTGCGCGCGCTGACGCCTGCCGGTCAGCCCGCGTGCGGTGCGCAGCGCGACCGCCATGATCGTGTTTGGTGGGGTTGGAGCCGCCGGAAGTCGCGAACACGCTGCCGTCGGAACAGAACACGTTGTCCATCTGATGCATTCGTCCATCCCCGTCGACGACGCTGGTCATCGGGTTCACACCCATCTGCATCCCGTCCAACGGTATGAAAAAGTCTTGCGAGACCTGCTCGAATTTTCCGATCTGGTAGGTGCCCTGTCAGCGGCGCAGACCGAGCCGCTCGATCAGTGAGCGATAGCGCTGCACATCGATTTGCGCGACGTACTTCAGCAGCCGGCGGCGGCGCCCCACCAGCAACAGCAGCCCGCGCCGGGAGTGGTGGTCGTGCTTGTGCACCTTGAGATGCTCGGTCAGGTCGGCGATCCGCTTGGTCAACATCGCGACCTGCGCTTCCGGGGACCCGGTGTCGGTCTCGTGCAGGCCGTAGGAGCCCAGGATTTCCTTCTTCTGCTCGGCTGTCAGCGCCACGAAAAAATCTCCATCAATCGGTCCGCGAGGGCAAAGTCCGGCGCGGCCGCCGCGAACCGCAGCACGCCCCGTGTCGGGAGGAAGTCTAGCAGCGCATCGCATGCGGGCTCAGCCAGCGGACAGCAGCATGCGGGTGCGACTGGTGTCCTCGTCCATCGCGGCGACGAGATCGTCGATCGAGTCGAACTTCTGCTGCCCCCTGATCCGTGCCACGAAGTCGAGCGCGACGTGTTGGCCGTACAGATCGGCGTTGCTGTCCAGCACATAGGCCTCGACGGTGCGGGTGCGCCCGGAGAAGGTGGGGTTGGTGCCGATCGACACCGCGGCCTGATAGCGCTCGCCGGGCACGACGGTGCCCGTCATCGGTCCGTGGCCCAGCACGGTGAACCAGGTGGCATAGACTCCGTCGGCCGGGATGGCCGAGTGCATCGGTGGTGCGATGTTGGCGGTCGGGAATCCCAACTGCATGCCCCGGCCGTCGCCGCGGACCACGACGCCCTCGACCCGGTGCGGCCGGCCCAGTGCCTCGGTGGCTGCCACCACATCGCCGGCGTCGACACACGACCGGATGTAGGTCGACGAGAAGGTCACGGTCTCGCTCTCGTGGTACTCCGACACCAAGGACATCGATTCCACCGCGAAACCGAACCGTTCACCCGCCCGGCGTAAACCCTCGACGGTGCCCGCGGCCTTCTTACCGAAGGTGAAGTTCTGGCCGACCACGACCTCCACCACGTGCAGTTTCTCGACCAGCAGCTCGTGCACGTAACGCTCGGGGGTGAGCTTCATGAAGTCGGTGGTGAACGGCATCACCAGGAACACGTCGATACCGAGTTCTTCGACCAGCTCGGCGCGCCGGGTCAGCGTGGTCAGCTGCGCGGGGTGGCTGCCGGGAAACACGACTTCCATCGGATGCGGGTCGAAGGTCATCAGTACCGACGGCACGCCGCGGCTGCTGCTGGCTTTCACTGCGTGCGCGATCAATTCGGCGTGTCCGCGGTGCACACCGTCGAACACTCCGATGGTCAACACGCATCGGCCCCAGTCCGTGGGGATCTCACTTTGTCCCCGCCACCGCTGCACGACATAAGACTACGGCGCTGACCCCTCGCCGGTATACGCACCGATCCCGCGCTCCGCCGAGCGCGCCCGAGGCGGCCGATGATTGCCTAAACTCCAGTTGTGCGCCCTGACCCACCTGACGAGGAGCCACACGGGCTGAGCGCGGTCGCCCAGGATTATCTGAAGGTGATCTGGAGCGCCCAGGAGTGGTCGCTGGAGAAGGTCAGCACCAAAATGCTGGCCGATCGGATCGGGGTTTCGGCCAGCACCGCCTCGGAGTCCATCCGCAAACTGGCCGAGCAGGGCCTGGTCGACCACGCGAAATACGGCGCGGTGACGCTGACCGAAGCTGGGCGCCGTGCGGCGTTGGCGGTGGTGCGCCGGCACCGACTGCTGGAGACGTTTTTGGTCAAAGAGCTCGGGTACAGCTGGGACGAGGTGCACGACGAGGCCGAAATCCTCGAACATGCGGTGTCCGACCGGTTGGTGGCCCGCATCGACGCCAAGTTGGGGTTCCCGCAGCGCGATCCGCACGGCGACCCGATCCCGGCCGACGACGGCCAAGTGCCCACTCCGCCGGCGCGGCAGTTGTGGGCGTGCCGCGACGGCGACGCCGGCACCGTGGCCCGCATCTCCGACGCCGACCCGGAAATGCTGCGCTACTTCGACAGCATCGGCATCAGCCTGGACTCCCGGCTGCAGGTGCTCACCCGGCGCGAGTTCGCCGGGTTGGTCTCAGTGGCGGTCGAATCGGCCGACGGCGCCCGCACCACCATCGACTTGGGCAGCCCGGCCGCCCGCGCGATCTGGGTGGTGTGCTGAGTCTCAGCGGTCGGCGCGTTGGTACGCGGTGACGACGGCGGCTCCGCCCAGACCGATGTTGTGCTGCAGCGCCGCGGTGACCCCCTCGACCTGACGCTTGTCGGCGATGCCGCGGAGTTGCCAGGTCAGCTCTGCGCACTGGGCCAAACCGGTCGCACCCAGCGGGTGACCCTTGGAGATCAGCCCGCCCGAAGGGTTTACCACCCAGCGTCCGCCGTAGGTGGTGTCACCGTTGTCGATCAGCTTCGGCGCTTCGCCCTCGGCGCACAGTCCCAACGCCTCGTACAGCAATAGTTCGTTGGCCGAGAAGCAGTCGTGCAGCTCGATAACCTGGAAATCTTCCGGACCGAGGCCGCTCTGCTGGTAAACCCGTTGCGCGGCCTGGACGTTCATGTCGTAGCCGATGAGCGCTTTGGCGCTGCCGTCGAAGGTCGACGCGAAGTCCGTGGTCATCGCTTGACCGACGATCTCCACCGCCCGGCCGGCCAGCTGGTGCTCGTCGACGAATTTCTCGCTGGCCAGGATCGCCGCACCCGAGCCGTCCGATGTCGGCGAGCACTGCAGCTTGGTGAGCGGGTCGTAGATCATGCGCGACGCCAGGATGTCGTCAAGCGTGTAGGACTCCTGGAACTGCGCGTACGGGTTGTTCACCGAATGCTTGTGGTTCTTGTAGCCGATCTTGGCGAAATGCTCTGCGGTGGAGCCGTATTGCTGCATGTGTTCGCGGCCGGCGGCGCCGAACATCCACGGTGCGACGGGAAAGGCCAACTCGGTGAGATCGGCCATCGCTTTGACGTGTTTTTCCATCGGCTGGGCCCGGTCTTCGTATGACGACGACAGCGATCCCGGCTTCATCTTCTCGAAGCCAAGCGCGATGGTGCAGTCCGCCAAACCGCCCCGAATCGCCTGCGCGGCAAGGTAGAGCGCGGTCGAACCCGTCGAGCAGTTGTTGTTGACGTTGACGATCGGGATACCGCTCATGCTCAACTCGTAGAGAGCCCGCTGCCCGGCCGTCGACTCGCCATAGACATACCCGACGTAGCCCTGCTCGACCGCGGTGTAGTCGATGCCGGCGTCCTCGAGTGCCTTGGTACCCGCCTCCCGCGCCATGTCGGGGTAGTCCCAGCCCTCCCGCCGGCCCGGTTTCTCGAACTTCGTCATGCCGACGCCGACGACATAAACCTTGCTTGTCATCGGATCAGGGTACGACTACAGCGTGGCCGGCCGGATCACGACGACCGATCTGGTGCGCGCACCCTCGTCGCGCAGCAGCGCGATCACCCGGCCGTCCGCGGTGGCGGCGGCGTAGACACCGCCGATGCCGGCCGGTGCCAACGGCCGACCGTGACCTGTCGCGTCGGCTTCCTCGGCGGACAGCTCGCGCCGGGGGAAGATCATCAGGCACGCGTCGTCGAGGGTGTGGCTCAGCCGCGGCCGCTCAGCCAGGTCGTCCACGGCCGCCGCCTGGTTGAGCCGAAACCCACCCACCCGGGTGCGCCGCAACGCGATCAGATGCCCGCCGACTCCCAAGGCCGCACCGAGATCGCGGGCCAGCGCGCGGACGTAGGTGCCCGACGAGCAGTCCACTGCCACGTCGACGTCGACGAGCTGATCATGGCGACGGGTGGCCACCACCTCGAACCGGTCGATGCGCACCGGCCGGGCCGCCAGCTCGACCGGCTGCCCTTCCCGGACGAGCCGATAGGCCCGGCGGCCACCGACTTTGACCGCGCTGACCGCAGACGGCACCTGGCTGATGTCACCGCGCAGCGTTCCGATTGCCGCGTCGATCTGCGCGTCGGTCAGGTGCCCAGCGGGGAGCTGCTGCAGCACTTCGCCTTCGGCGTCGTCGGTGGAGGTCGACTGGCCGAGCCGGATCGTGGCGTCGTAGGACTTCGACGCCGCGGTCAGCAGCCCCAGAATCTTGGTGGCCCGGTCAACTCCGAGCACCAGCACACCGGTAGCCATCGGGTCCAGCGTCCCGGCGTGGCCCACCCGGTGGGTTCCGAAGATGCGCCGGCACCGCGCCACCACGTCATGGCTGGTCATTCCGGCGGGCTTGTCGACGATGACGATGCCCGCGCTCTGCAGCCACCCGGTCACAGCACAATGGCCGTGAGCACCAGTCCCCGCTGTACCGACCACCGCCCGCGCAGCGCGGTCAACGGCGGCCCAGACAGCGCGGCGCCGTCGATGAGGATCTTGGCGACGAAATCCCCGGTTGTAGCGGTGGTGTCGGAGGGCTCGATGTCGAACACGACATGGGCGTCTTCGAAGCCCAGCCACCGCCTGGTCAACGGGAACCACGCCTTGTAGGTAGCTTCCTTGGCGCAGAACAGGATTCGGTCCCAGTGCAGGTCGTTGGGCAGGGCGGTGAGTTCGTGGCGCTCCTCGGCCACGGTGACGGCGCCCAGCACGCCGTCGGGCAGCACGTCGTGGGGCTCGGCGTCGATGCCCACCGAGCGCACCGCGGGCTGCCGGCCAACCACCGCGGCCCGGAAACCCTGACAGTGGGTCAGGCTGCCCACGATCCCGGCGGGCCAGCACGGCTCGCCCTTTTCGCCTTTTCCGATCGGCACCGGCTGCTCCCCCAGCTGCCGCAACGCCAGCCGGGCACAGTGCCGCGCGGTGATGAATTCGTTGCGTCGCTTGGCCACCGACCTGGCGATCAGCGGTTCTTCCTCGGGCAACGGCTTCAGGTCCGGCGGATCGGAGTAGAGCTCGGCAGCAGCCAGGTTCGCCGGATCCTCGGGCAGCACCGACGACAGCAGGGCGGCCACGGTCATCGGGACTGCTGCTGGCGCAATCGTTCCCGGAACTGCTCAGCCTGCGCGCGCATTTCGGCAGTGATCACGAAGTGGCCGCCGAAGTCGTTGAGATATCCGGACGCGTACTGCGGATCCGGCAACACTTGGCGCAGCCAGGTGTAGGGCTTGCGGCGCCGCCATTCCCGCGGGTAGCCCACCGACACCTCCTCGAAGCGCACGCCGTCATACCAAGTGGTCCGCGGGATATGCAGGTGCCCGTACACCGAGCAGACGGCGTTGTAGCGGGTGTGCCAGTCGGCGGTTTCGGTGGAGCCACACCACATCGAGAACTCCGGGTAGAACAGCGCATCGCAGGGTTCCCGCACTAGCGGGAAATGGTTGACCAGCACTGTCGGCGTCATCCAGTCCAGCTGTTCGAGCCGCGCGCGGGTGGCGGCGAGCCGGTCACGGCACCACGCGTCCCGGGTGGGATACGGCTCCGGCGACAGCAGGAACTCGTCGGTGGCCACCACGTTGCGTTGCCGCGCGATGGAGAGCCCTTCCGCTTTGCTGGTCGCCCCCTCCGGCAAGAAGCTGTAGTCGTAGAGCACGAACATCGGCACGATCGTGGCCGGGCCGCCGCGCTCGGTCCACACCGGGAACGGATGCTCCGGGGTGACGATGCCCATCTCGTCGCACAGGTGAACCAGGTAGTCGTAGCGGGCGCGTCCGAAGATCTGCATGGGATCCTTGGTGGTGGTCCACAGCTCGTGGTTGCCGGGCACCCAGATGACCTTGGCGAATCGCCGGCGCAGCAGGTCCAGCGACCAGCGAATGTCGTCGGTGCGTTCGCCGACGTCGCCGGCGACGATCAACCAGTCGTTGGGCGACGACGGATGGAGCGATTCGGTGACGGGCTTGTTGCCGATATGACCGACATGCAGATCGGAGATCGCCCACAGCGTCGGTTGTCCAGCCACAACCATCCACCCTAGCGAGCCGGCTGTGCCACCCGCCTAAGCGGCGCCGACCCGCTGCGCCCGGCACCGCCGCGCTTGCGATCGCCGCTAGCCTCGACGGCGCCGACCCGCTGCGCCCGGCACCGCCGCGCTTGCGATCGCCGCTAGCCTCGACGGCGCCGACCCGCTGCGCCCGGCACCGCCGCGCTTGCGATCGCCGCTAGCCTGGGCCGGTGACCACCACATCCAGCGAACTAGCGCCGGGACCCGTGCGTACCTGGGCCAGTCGGACCAGCGCGCGCGCACTCGGCCGGCTGTTGCGCTTGCCCGCACCCAGCACGGGTTACACGGTCCGGCGGGTCCGGATCCCGATGCGTGACGGTATCGAGTTGGCCGCCGACCACTACGCGCCGAAGACCGAACCGGTCGGGACTCTGCTGGTCCGCGGGCCCTACGGCCGCGGCTTTCCGCTCTCGGTGGGTTTGGCCACGGTGTACGCCGCCCGCGGCTACCACGTGGTCTTTCAGAGCGTGCGCGGAACCTTTGGCTCGGCCGGGGTATTCGAGCCGATGATTCACGAGGCCGACGACGGGGCAGACACCGTCGACTGGCTGCGCCGGCAGCCGTGGTTCACCGGCCGGTTCGCCACCTTGGGGCAGTCCTATCTGGGTTTCACTCAGTGGGCGCTGCTGTCGGATCCGCCGCCGGAGCTTGCCGCGGCCGTCATCACCGCCGGCCCGCATGATCTGGGCGCGTCCACGTGGGGCACCGGCTCCTTCACCATCAACGACTTCCTGGGCTGGAGCGCGCTGGTCGCCCTTCAGGAAGAGTCCGGCCAGATTCGAAGCGGCATCCGTCAGCTCACCGCGTGGCGCAAGGTGGCGTCCGCGGCGGGAGAAGCGCCGCTGGGCGCCGCCGCGCGCGCGTTGCTGCACCGCGGGGCGCCCTGGTTCGAATCGTGGCTGGAGCACCCCGATCCGAGCGACCCGTTCTGGCAGCCGCTGCGCTGCGGCGCCGCGCTCGAGCAGGTAAAAGTTCCGGTGCTGCTCATCGGCGGTTGGCAGGACGTGTTCTTGCAGCAGACACTGCAGCAGTACCGGCGCCTGCACGATCGGGGCGTCGACGTGGCGCTGACGATCGGACCGTGGGCGCACACGGAGCTGATCCTCAAAGGGCTCGCCCAGATCACCCGGGAGTCGCTGAGTTGGCTAGACGCCCATCTCGGCGCCACACCGACCAAGCCGCGGCCGAGCCCGGTCAGCGTCTTCGTCAACGACCGGGGCTGGCTCAACTTGCCGGAATGGCCACCCGCGACCAGCGAACAAGCCTTGTATCTACAACCCGGCGGCGGCCTGGCCGACACGCCGCCGCCGCCGGCGCGGCCGGCCACCTTCTGCTATCAGCCCGCCAACCCGACGCCGACTGTCGGCGGTCGACTGCTGTCCCCGGACGCCGGTTACCGCGACGACACCCGGCTGGCCCAGCGTGACGACGTGTTGAGCTTCATCGGCGACGCTTTGGGTGCGGACGTGTGCGTGCTCGGGAGCCCGATCGTCGAGTTGCAGCACAGCGCCGACATTCCCCATGTCGATGTGTTCGTGCGGGTGAGCCAGGTCGACGCCCGCGGCCGGTCGCGCAATGTCAGCGACGGCTATTGCCGCCTGTCCGCCGCGCCGCCGGAGGAAAATGTTCTCAGGATCGAGCTCGATCCGGTCGCCTACCGCTTCAGCGCCGGTTCACGAATCCGGGTCCTGGTCGCCGGCGGATCGCATCCGCGGTACGCGCGAAACCTCGGGACCGGCGCCCCGGTGGCCACCGGTCGGGAGATGAAACCTGCCGTCCACGCGGTGCACTTCGGTTCATCACGACTGCTGCTGCCGGTGGGAAGTTGCTGAATGGGTATTTTCGCGGACTGGCAACAAGGCGGGACAACTGTGCGATGGCAGTCGACGACGACCGCCAACGGCGGGGCAGACGTGGAAGTCTTTCACCGCCGCTGCGGCACACCGGGAGCACCAGCGCTGGTGTGCGTGCACGGGTTCCCGACGGCAAGCATCGACTACTTCGCGCTGACCCGCGAACTGGGCGCCGAGTTCGACATCTTCCTGCTGGATTTCCCCGGCTACGGGCTTTCCCAGAAGCCGCGCCCGCCGTACGTGTACTCGCTTTACGACGATGCCCGCCTGTTGATCCACGCGATCGCCGAGGTGTGGCAGCTGCAGCACTACGTGATGCTCACCCATGACCGGGGCACCAGCGTCGGGATGATCGCACTGGAGGAGTTGACGACATCCCACGAGTCGCCGCCGCCAACCGAGGTCATTCTCACCAACGCCAACGTCTATCTTCCGCTCGCGAACCTCACCGTCTTCCAAACCGCGCTGCTCGACCCCGCGACCGCGCGCGACACTGCGCACGCCACGACGCCGGATATGCTCGCGGCCGGCATGGGAGCAAGTACCTTCTTGCCCCGCCGACCGTTGGCTGACCCCGAGATCACCGCGCTCTCGGAATGTTTCGCATACAACGACCAGATCGGCGTACTGCCGGACACCATTCAGTACCTACATGAGCGCGCCGCGGAGGAAACCAGGTGGCTCGAGACGCTGTCCCGCAATGACGTAAACACCACCCTGGTGTGGGGCGTGCACGACAACGTCTCGCCGCTGCGGGTCGCTAACTTCGTGTGGCACAGCTTCTTACACGACAAGCCCGGCCGAAACCGCTACTGGATAGTGCCCACCGCTGATCACTACCTGCAATGCGACGCGCCGCGACAACTCGCGGAAATCGTTCGGCTCACGGCGCGCGGTGCCGACATCCCGATCCAGACGCTGGGCAATGAGCCCGGCGGGGCGGTGCTGGTCGACCAGACGTCACCCGCCGGCTCAGCCCACGGCGTCGCGAACCTCAGCGACGACCCGATGTAGCGTCGCCTCGTCATACACGGGCGTGCCCAGCGCCGGGGCCACCGGTAGTCGCACCCAGCTGGTGCAGCCGGCGTAATCCGGCGTCCGAGTCAGCCGCACCGGCTCGATCAGTGGCGTCGCCTGCACCACCAGTGCGGCCAGCCGGTGTTTCGGCCGGAAGTCCAGCCGATCGGCGCGCACCGACGTCGACGTCCAGATGTGTAGGTGCTCGATGGCCTCCAGCTTCTCCGGGCGCTCAACCGGCACGGCCGCAACGACTTTCGCCGCGGCCCGCACTACGACGTATTCATCGGTGCTGTCGGCGGCCGCGGCGTCGAGCAGGTCACGGTGATCGTGGCGTACTCGCTGGGCGTGGCTGTGCGCCACCGTCGGGAAAAACAGGAAGTCCTGCGCGGCGACCTCGAACCGCTTCTCACCGATACCGCCTTTGCGCAGCAACACCAGTTGGCGGCCACCGAGCAGAGCGTGCACCACCGCGCTCCATTCCTTGAGCGCAGCCACCGTTGTGGTTTGAGTGGTCGTCATCGCACCCCTGCTTCAGGCTCGGGCCGCGGTGACGGGACGTGGGAGTCGAACAGCACCGCCGTCATCACACGGATGGCTGGGTCGTGAAAAGGTATTCTTCGTCGGCAGCGGTGACCGCAGCTCCAGACAGCCGGCCCTTGAGCTGATGGGATCCGGTCGCTCCGACCAGCCGGGCGACGGTCTGGCCATTCTCGGTGGTTTCGAATTCCTCGCCCTCCGCGACCTCGCCAAGCAGGCCGAACATTTGCGCTTTCACCTCGCTAGCCGTGACTTTTCGAGTCATGAAGGCAGTTTATGGCCCTTAAGTCTGGCCGATGTCGGCGACAGCGCCCCTGGCAACTTGGCTACCGTGTTCACATGACTGACAACATCCTGCTGACCGATACCGACGAGCGGGTGCGCACCCTCACCCTCAACCGGCCGCAGGCCCGCAACGCGTTGTCGGCGGCGCTGCGGGATCAGTTTTTCGGCGCGTTGACCCAGGCCGAGGTGGACGACGACGTCGACGTGGTGATCCTCACCGGGGCCGACCCGGTGTTCTGCGCTGGACTCGACCTGAAAGAGCTCGGCGACCAGTCGGCGCTGCCGGACATCTCGCCACGGTGGCCGGCGGTGAGCAAGCCGGTGATCGGTGCGATCAATGGTGCTGCGGTCACCGGCGGGCTGGAATTGGCGCTCTACTGCGACATCTTGATCGCATCGCAGCGGGCCAGATTCGCCGACACGCACGCCAGGGTGGGTCTGCTGCCCACCTGGGGGCTGAGCGTGCGGCTGCCGCAGAAGGTTGGAGTGGGTCTGGCGCGGCGGATGAGCATGACCGGCGACTACCTGTCGGCCGACGACGCGCTGCGCGCCGGCCTGGTCACCGAAGTGGTAGCCCATGATCAGCTGCTGGCCACCGCCCGGCAGGTGGCGGCCTCGATCGTCGGCAACAACCAGCAAGCGGTGCGGGCACTGCTGACGTCCTACCACCGCATCGACGAAGCGCTGACTGCCCAGGGCCTCTGGCTGGAGGCAACCGCGGCCAAGCAATACCGGACCAGCGGCGACGACATCGCCGCCAACCGGGAGGCCGTGCTGCAGCGCGGTCGTGCCCAGGTGCGCTGAACGCCGCTGCGACTTCCGATTCGGTCCCGTCGCGACGTGCCGGCCCCTAAACTTCGCGCGGTGGAGATAGACGCTGACTACGTCGTTGTCGGAACCGGATCCGCTGGAGCGGTGCTGGCCAACCGGCTCAGTTCGGATCCGCGGCAGCGCGTGGTCGTTCTGGAAGCAGGCCCGAAGGACGACGACAAGTTCATCCATATCCCGGCGGCCTTCTCCAAACTGTTCCGCAGCGAATTCGACTGGGACTATCTGACCGAGCCGCAGCCCGGGCTGAACGGGCGGCAGATCTATTGGCCCCGCGGCAAGGTCCTGGGCGGCTCGTCGTCGATGAACGCGATGATGTGGGTGCGGGGCTTCGCGGCCGACTACGACGAATGGGCCGCGCGGGCCGGCGACGACTGGGACTTCGCCCATTTGCTGAAGTATTTCCAGCGGATCGAAAACGTTCAGGGTGCCGGCGGGGCCGGAGCGCTGCACATCTCGGCTCAGCGCAGCCCGCGACCCTCCACCGCGGCGTTCCTCGAGGCCGCCAGCCAGTGCGGCTACCCCGTCGAACCGCCCAATACCGATGCACCGCAGGGTTTTTGCAAAACGATGGTGACGCAGCGCCGAGGTCGGCGGTACAGTGCCGCGGACGCCTACCTGAAGCCGATCGCCGCAAGATCGAATCTGACGCTGATCACCGGCGCACACGCACGCCGAGTGATGTTCGAGGGAACCCGGGCGGTGGGGGTGGAGTTCGACAAAGCCCACACTCGCCAAAGTGTCAGGGCCCGCGCTGAAGTGGTGCTGTGCTGCGGCGCCGTCAACACTCCTGCGCTGCTGATGCTGTCCGGCATCGGAGACTCCGCGCACCTGGCTGAGCACGGTATCGAAGTGGTGCACCATGCGCCCGAGGTGGGCAAAAACCTTATCGACCATCTCGTCACCCCGCTGGGCTTCGACGTGGTGAACGACACCCTCTTCACGGCCGAGAAACCGCTGCAGCTCGTGAATTATCTACTTCGGCGTCGCGGCATGCTCACCTCGAATGTCGCCGAAGCCTACGGGTTCGTCCGCAGCCGCCCAGAGCTCGAACTGCCTGATCTCGAGTTATTGTACGCTCCCGCACCGTTTTTCGAAGAGGGACTCGGCGACCCTTACGGGCATGCGGTGGTCCTCGGGCCGATTCTGCTGAAGCCGCACAGCCGTGGCACGATCACGCTGCGCTCGGCCGATCCCGCCGTCAAGCCGATAATCGACCCGCAATACCTAAGCGACCCCGACGGGTTGGACCGGGCGGCAATGATGGCCGGCCTGCGGATGTCGGTCGACATCGCCCGGGCGCCCGCGTTGAAGGACGTGCTCGGCAAGGTCGCGAGACCGCTGGGCGCGCGGGACACTGGCGAGGAAACACTCGAAGAGGCGCTCAACACCTGCTCGCACACGCTTTATCATCCGGTGGGCACCTGCCGGATGGGCCGCGACGGCGCCGCCGTGGTGGATCCTGCACTACGGGTCCGTGGTGTTTCGGGACTGCGGGTGGTCGATGCGTCCGTCATGCCCGCCATCATCCGGGGGCACACCCACGCCCCGACCGTGCTGATCGGTGAAAAAGCCGCCGACCTCATCAGAGCCGACGCCGAAAAGAACTCGCCGCCAGTGAGTGCTGGTGTCAGTACCGAGTCGCGCGCCGCCGCTGATCTGTTGCCGCGGGTGGACCCGCAACGTCTGGCCAGCCGGTCGCTACGCGCCTATGCGGCTTTTCTGCGAACCAACGGGGGCCGTTGGGTAGCCATGAACATCGCACCCAGAATCGACCCCTGGCTGCTGGCGAAGACACGCGGTCGCCTGGGCATGGGATTGATGCTGCCCTCAGCGCTATTGACCACCATTGGTGCGAAGAGCAGACAACCCCGAACGAACGCTGTCCTCTACTTCCACGACGGCCCCGATGTCGTGGTGATCGCGTCCAATTTCGGCACCGACAAGCACCCCTCCTGGTACCACAACCTCGTCGCCAACCCACGCGTACAGATCGCCAAGACCAGCGGCGGCCCGACCATGATCGCGGCCGAGGTCACCGAGCCGGCCGAACGAGAACGACTGTGGGCCATGGCCGATCAGATTTATCCCCTCTACGCCGACTACCGCGAACGGGCAGCACGGATCAACCGCACCATCCCGATCATCCGGTTGCGCGCGCTCAGCGAATAGCCCGGATAACCCTGCATGGGTTGCCCGCCGCGACGACGCCGGAGGGCATATCTTTCGTGACGACGCTGCCGGCTCCGATGACGGAATCGTCACCAATGGTCACAGCGGGACACACGATGACGCCGGCTCCCAGCCAGACGTTGTCGCCGAGCACGATGGGAGAAGCCGACTCCCATCCGTGCCGTCGGGCTTCGTAGTCGTCGACCGGATGGAGTGCGGTAACGAGCTGGACGCGCGGACCAATCGATACGTCGTCTCCGATCGAGATCGGTGCGCAGTCCAGCAATACCGCGTCGTAGTTGAGGAAGCTGTTGGCTCCGATGGTTATCTGGGCCCCGTAGTCACACCGGAAGGGCGGCATTATCGATGAGCCCGACCCTAACGATCCGAGTAGCTCACCTAGCAGCTCCTGCCGTCGGGCATCTTCGTCTGCCCGTGCCGCGTTGAAGTTGTCGAGCAGCCGCTGACATGCACGGCGGCGTTCGACGAGGTCAGGGTCATCGGCCCGATAGCGGGCTCCGCTCAACATCCGCTCCCGCTGACCGTTCACGCCCACGGATACTACGGTCCCGTGGCGGCACGGTTTACTGACCGCGAACCGCGGATGTCGCATTGACCAGCCCGGCTACGGTCAGCGCGCCCAGCGGCCGGCGATCGCGGTGTCGAGCAATAGATACAGCGGTTCGGCGGCCAGCACACCCAGAGCGGGTATGGCCAGTCCCGCGAGCAGCCGGCCGCTGCCGGCGGGTGGGTCAGGCCGGCCGTCAAGGCGCCCGGTACCCACCGCGGGTCAGCCGAGCGCAGCCCGCAGCGACGCGACCACGTCGTCGGCTGAGCCGGTGGTGTTGAAGCCGGCGGCCA
Organism: uncultured Actinomycetota bacterium; assembly: GCA_963795995.1. Classification (GTDB taxonomy): domain Bacteria; phylum Actinomycetota; class Actinomycetes; order Mycobacteriales; family Mycobacteriaceae; genus Mycobacterium. Next base: position 739,160 of record CAWCJY010000010.1, on the reverse strand, counting down.
GCCGGTGACCGCCGCCGCCGAATCCGGCCGCGACCGCAGCCAGGTCCGCGTCGGCTTTGGCCCGCATCGACACCGACCACTGCTGCGGCTCGACTTCTTTCAACACCGCAGCCACCTCGGCTTGCTGCGTCGTGCGCACGATGTCGACGATGCTCTCGACTTCCTCCGGGCGCGCGGCGGCCCATTCGGCATGCCCGACGACCGCATAAACCAGTCCGCGGCCGGCAACGGCGTCGGGCAGCAGTTGTGCCGAGCCAAGTACGCGCGACAGCAACACCAGCCAGTCGAACGGGTGGGTGTCCAGCAGCAGCCGGCTCACCGAAGAATTGTCCACGCCCAACTCCACGAGCCGCGCCGCCAGCCGATGTGCGCCGGCACTGGCCCAGCGGAACGACCCGGTGTCAGTGGTGAGACCCGCATAGATGCAGTGCGCCACGTCGGCCTCGATCGGCTTGTCCCACGCGTCGAGCAGTTCGGCAACCAACATCGTCGTCGAATCGGCGGATCGGTCAACGAAGTTCGCGGTGCCGAACAGCTGATTCGACGCGTGATGGTCGATGACCAGCAGCTCACGGCCCGGCTCGGCGAGATCGCCCAGCGCCCCGAGCCGATTGATGCTCGGAACATCGACTGTGACAACAAGATCGACGTCGCGCCGCATCGCCTCGGGTCGGACCAGTAGCGCTGCGCCGGGAAGCGAACGCAGCGACTCCGGCAGCGAGGCCGGCGCGGCGAAGCTGACTTCGACTTGCTTGCCGCACCGGTCGAGCACCAGGGCCAGGGCCAGTCCGGCGCCGATGGTGTCGGCGTCTGGGTGCACGTGGCAGACCACACCGACCGTGGTGGCGGCCGACAGCAACTCCGCCGCGCCGGCGGCATCGACACGTCGGGCCTGCTCGCCCAGCTCAGTCGTGCGGTCAGTCGTCGTCACCGGTGTCCTCAGCGTCGGTATCAGCCGGTTCCCGACTGCGGTAGGGATCGGCCTCCCCGGCCGGTTTGGCGCCGATGCGCACCCTCGCCACGTCCGCATCCGCCGCGCGGGCCCGGGCCAACAGTTCGTTCATCCGGTGCGCGGTGTCGGGCACCACGTCGCGGGCGAACATCAACGTGGGCGTGAAACGCACACCGGTGCCGGCACCAACCTTGCTGCGCAGCACGCCCGTTGCCCGTTCCAGCGCCACGGCGACCGCGGCGTAGTCGGGTTCCTCGTCCAGTGTGCGGCCCAGCACCGTGTAGTACAGCGTGGCGTCGTGCAGATCGGCGGTCACCTTGGCGTCGGTGATCGTCACCCCCGCCAGGCGGGGATCTTTGATCTCATGCTCGATCGTGGAGGCGACGATCGTTGCGATCCGCTTGGCCAGCCGGCGCGCGCGGGCCGAATCAGCCATATCGGACGTTCTCACCCACGTTGGTTGGCCTTCTTCACTGCATTCATCAGGCGCGTTGCTTTTCGACCAACTCGTAGGTCTCGATGACGTCACCTTCCTTGATGTCGGAATAGCCCAGCGTCAAGCCGCACTCGTAGCCGTCCCGCACCTCGGTGACGTCGTCTTTCTCCCGTCGCAGGGAAGCGATCGTCAGGTTCTCGGCGACCACGATGTTGTCGCGCAGCAGCCGGGCCTTGGCGTTGCGCCGCACCACACCCGAGGTGATCAGGCAACCGGCGATCAGGCCGACCTTCGACGAGCGGAACAGCGCACGAATGTCGGCGCGGCCCAACTGCACCTCTTCGTAGATCGGCTTGAGCATGCCACGCAGGGCCTTCTCGATTTCGTCGATGGCCTGGTAGATCACCGAGTAGTAGCGAATGTCCACGCCTTCGCGGTTGGCCAGCTCGGTGGCCTTGCCTTCGGCGCGCACGTTGAAGCCGATGATCACCGCATCCGAGGCCGACGCCAGGTTGACGTTGGTTTCGGTGATGCCGCCGACGCCGCGGTCGATCACGCGCAGCTCCACCTCGTCGTCGACGACGATCCCGAGCAAGGCCTCTTCCAGCGCCTCGACGGTACCGGCGTTGTCGCCTTTCAAGATCAGGTTGAGCTGGCTGGTTTCCCTCAGCGCCGAATCCAGGTCCTCCAGGCTGATCCGCTTGCGCGTGCGCGCGGCCAGGGCGTTGCGCTTGCGGGCGCTGCGCCGGTCGGCGATCTGCCGGGCGATACGGTCTTCGTCGACGACGAGGAAGTTGTCGCCGGCGCCGGGTACCGAGGTGAAGCCGATGACCTGCACCGGCCGTGACGGCAGGGCGGCGTCGATGTCGTCGCCGTGCTCGTCGACCATTCGCCGCACCCGGCCATAGGCGTCCCCGGCGACCACCGAGTCGCCGACGTGCAGCGTGCCGCGCTGCACCAGCACGGTGGCCACCGGTCCGCGGCCACGGTCCAGGTGCGCCTCGATCGCCACACCCTGGGCCTCCATGTCGGGGTTGGCCCGCAGGTCCAGCGCCGCGTCGGCGGTCAGCAGCACCGCCTCCAGCAGCGCCTCGATATTGGTGCCGACCTTCGCCGAGATGTCGACGAACATGGTGTCACCACCGAAATCCTCAGCTACCAAGCCGTATTCGGTGAGCTGACCGCGGATCTTGGCCGGGTCGGCGCCCTCTTTGTCGATCTTGTTGACCGCGACCACGATCGGCACGTCGGCGGCCTGGGCGTGGTTGATCGCCTCCACCGTCTGCGGCATCACACCGTCGTCGGCGGCGACCACCAGAATGGCGATGTCGGTGGCCTTGGCGCCGCGGGCACGCATGGCGGTGAACGCCTCGTGACCCGGGGTGTCGATGAAGGTGATCAGCCGCTCGGTGCTGTCCAAGTCCACCGCGACCTGGTAGGCGCCGATGTGCTGAGTGATGCCACCGGCTTCGGCCTCGCGGACGCTGGCGTTCCGGATGGTGTCCAGCAGTCGGGTTTTACCGTGGTCGACGTGGCCCATCACGGTCACCACCGGCGGGCGGGTCTGCAAATCGGCCTCGTCCCCGGTGTCTTCTCCGTAGGAGAGATCAAATGACTCCAGCAGCTCGCGGTCTTCGTCCTCGGGGCTGACCACTTGCACGACGTAGTTCATCTCGCCGCCGAGCAGCTCGAGCGTCTCGTCGCCGACCGATTGGGTCGCGGTCACCATCTCGCCGAGGTTGAACAGCGCCTGCACCAGCGCCGCGGGGTTGGCGTCGATCTTCTCGGCGAAATCCGACAGCGATGCGCCGCGGGCCAGCCGGATGGTCTCGCCGTTACCGTGCGGCAGACGCACGCCACCGACGACCGGCGCCTGCATGTTCTCGTACTCGGCGCGTTTCGCCCGCTTGGACTTGCGGCCACGCCGGGGCGCGCCACCGGGACGGCCGAAGGCACCGGCCGCACCACCGCGCTGCCCGGGCCGGCCCCCGCCGCCGGGCCGGCCGCGATAGCCGCCGCCTGCCGGTGGGGCCCCAACACCGCCACCGCCACCGCCACCACCGCCGCGGTAGTTACCGCCGCTGCCACCCCCCGGGCGGCCACCGGCCGGAGCACCCGGACGACCGCCCGGACCAGGTCGGGGCGCACCGGGACGTGGCGGGCGGCCCGGACCACCGGGGCCACCGGCACCGCCGGGGCCACCGGCACCGCCGGGACGGGGCGGCATGCTGCCCGGTGAGGCGCCGGGACGGGGTGCGCCGGGTCGCGGCGCTCCCGGGCGGGCCGCCGGCGGACGCGGGATGGGCCGGTCGATCGGCTGCGCCGAGGAGAACGGGTTGTTGCCGACGCGGGGCACGCGGGTCCCCGGCTTGGGACCAGGGCTGGGGCCCGGCCCGGGCCGGGCGCCGGGAATCGCGCCGGGCATAGGCCCGGGATGCGTGACGCTCGGCGGCGCGGCGGGCGGACGCTCGACCACCGGAGCAACGGGCGGCGCCAGCGGCGGCTGGGCGGCGGGCGGCTGGACGGTGGGTGCCGACGGCGTGCGTTCGGGGGCTTTCGCCGCGGCGGTGGCCGTGGCCCCGTCGGAGCCGGGCACCCCGGAACCCGCCCCCGCGGCCGCTCCTCCGTTGCCGGCGGCCCTGGGCGCCGCCTTGCCGCCGCCGAACGATTGCCGCAGTCGCCGCGCGACGGGCGCCTCCACCGTCGATGACGCCGATTTGACGAATTCACCCTGCTCGCCCAGCCGGGCGAGGACTTCCTTGCTGGTAACACCGAGTTCCTTGGCCAACTCGTGTACGCGGGCCTTACCTGCCACTACATCTCCTGTCCATGAGGCGACAGCGGTGGTAGGCCGCGCCTCGGTTAGCTATGACACATGGTCATCGGGACTTCACGGGGTGCTCATCGTCTTTGCTGCCTGTCTGTTGCCGGGGAGACCGAGCGCACCGAGAAACTCGACGTGCTCGACCACCGCGGAGGTGTCCGGTGAACCGGTGATGCGCAGCGCTCTGGTGAAAGCTCGCCGCCGAATAGCTTCCTGCGCGCACTGCGGTGCCGGGTGCAGCCACGCACCCCGCCCCGGCAGGCTACCTGCTGGGTCAACGATCACGGCACAATTGCCGTTCCCGGTCGACACAGCCACCACTCGAAGCAGTCCGACGGCCAACTCTCGCTTTCGGCAACCGACACACGTGCGCACCGGCCCGCTGGGCCTATCCGTGCGCCGATGTGCCGAGGCCGAAGTCTCGCGCTGGATCACGGCACAGTCTACCGCCAACTGGTCGGTGGTCAGAACCCGCCGTGGCAGCGGCGCGCACAGCTGACGCCGTGGGCCCGGAGGGGGTCAGTGGTCGCGGCTGAGCCCGTGGCTGGCGCCGTTCTCGGCCTGACCCGCCTGCCGCTCCGGGGAGTCACCGCGGATGTCGATACGCCAACCGGTGAGCCGGGCCGCCAGCCGGGCGTTCTGGCCCTCCTTGCCGATGGCCAGCGAAAGCTGGAAATCAGGCACCACCACCCGCGCTGCGCGGGCACTCTGGTCGATGACCGTCACCGAGACGACTTTCGCCGGCGACAACGCGTTGGCCACGAACCGCGCCGGGTCTTCGTCGTAGTCGATGATGTCGATCTTCTCGCCGGAAAGTTCGCTCATCACGTTGCGCACCCGCTGGCCCATCGGACCGATGCAGGCACCCTTCGCGTTGAGCCCTGCGACGCGCGACGCCACCGCGATCTTTGATCGGTGGCCGGCCTCCCGGGCCACCGCGACGATCTCCACCGACCCCTCGGCGATCTCGGGGACCTCCAGCGAAAACAGCCTGCGCACCAGGTTGGGATGGGTGCGCGACAACGTGATCAGCGGCTCACGGGCACCTCGGCTCACTCCGACGACATAACACCGGAGCCGGTTACCGTGCTCGTAAATTTCACCGGGAACCTGTTCGGCCGCCGGGATCACGCCTTCGGAACCTTTGGTTTCACTGCCCATTCGGACGACGACCAGCCCTCGGGCGTTGGCGCGGCTGTCCCGCTGAATCACGCCGGCGACTATTTCGCCCTCCCGGGTGGAGAACTCGCCGTAGTTGCGCTCGTTCTCCGCGTCGCGGAGTCGCTGCAAGATCACCTGGCGCGCGGTGGTAGCCGCGATCCGGCCGAAACCCTCAGGGGTGTCGTCCCATTCGTGCAGCACGTTGCCGTCTTCGTCGGTTTCGCGGGCGATTACCCGGACCATGCCGGTTTTACGGTCGATGTCGATATGTGCCTCGGGCTGGTGTCCTTCGGTGTGCCGGTAAGCGGTGAGCAGCGCCGACTTGATCGTGTCGACCACGACGTCCACCGAAATGCCTTTGTCGGCCTCGATCGCATGCAGCGCGGCCATGTCGATGTTCATGCTCCGCCCTCCGATCCCAGGGCTGCGCTACGGCTCGCCAGCTCCAATTCGCGGGCAGCAGGTGCGGAAAACTCAACCTGCACAACAGCTTCGACGATTTCGTTCAGCGAGATACGCCGTGTCGTCAAGTCACCGCGAGGGCCACGGACCACTAGGGTGGTGGCGCCGTCGCGGGTCTCCCCCACCCGGCCAGTCAGCCGGGATCCGTCTGCCAGCACCAGTTCGGCTTTGCGGGTGCGCGCACGGCGGAAATGCTTTTCGGTGGTAAGGGGTCTGTCCACGCCAGGTGAGCTGACTTCCAGCAGGTAAGAGTTCTCGATACCGTCGACCTCGTCCAGCAACTTCGCGGCGCAGCGGGACAACTCGGCGATGGTGTCCAGATCGAGCGCGTCGTCGCCGTCAGCGATCACGGTGATCCGGGCCGGCCGCGCCGCGGTGTCGATGACGACGTCTTCAATGTCGTAGCCTGCGCGCGCGAAGGTTCCATGGAGTAGCTCGATCACTTGCGTCTGCGACGGTAGCCCGACGGCCACAGCGAGCTCCTCGTCTTGAGTTGTCCGGTCAACGGCTGGATGTCGCCGGGCATAGGCGTTCCACTGGATAACCAGCTACCAACGATACGCCAGGAAACACGCATCGGCCGAGATCATCGCGGGTCGAGGTCACCGCTTGGCGACGGAGCTGTCGGCGAATGGCAGGATGTGGCTGTGCCAAGCACGGAGCCTGTTGTCAGGCCGGTCGTCAGCAGGCGACATGTGCTTGCCGGCGGCGCCGTGCTGGCGGTGCTCGGGGTGTTCGCCACCGGGTGTGGTTCCCCACCGCCGCCGCCCAAGGTCGACGAGTTGAAGGCGCAGTCCGAACTCGCGCTGCAGGACAGCGAACTGGCCAGTGCGGCGGCCACCGCCGCGGACCCGGCGATGGCGGCTGCGCTCAAGCAGGTCGCCGCTGACCGTGCGCGACACGCGCAGGCGCTGGACACCGAGATAACCCGGCTCGCCGGTAGCACCAGCAGCTCGACCCGAACCACGTCGACGCAAATGACGACCAGCGCCACCCCGGCGGGGCCGCCGCCGTCGGTCACCGATGTCGTCAACGCGCTGCGGGCGGCCGCGGACAGCGCCCGCCAGCTGGCCACCACGTCCTCGGGTTACCGAGCCGGACTGCTGGCGTCGATCGTGGCTTCCTGCACGGCGGCTTACACCGTTGCGCTGGCACCGGGAGAACCGGCGCCGTGACATCCACCGAATCCACCCGCCCCAGCAATCAGCCCGACGCCGCACTGTGTGACGCGCTGACCACCGAGCACGCCGTCATCTACGGGTACGGGATGGTCTCGGCGCATTCGGATCCCGACCTCAACAAGATGGTGTCGGCCGCGATCAACGAACACCGGCACCGGCGCGACCAGGTCATCGCGATGCTGACGACCAGGTCGGTCACCGCGCCCGTCGCTGCCGCCGGCTACCAGCTGCCGATGCCGGTGCACAATCCGACCGACGCGGCGCGGCTGGCGGTCCGGATGGAAAGCGACACCGCGGTGGCCTGGCGCGCGGTCGTCGAGCAGGCCAAAACCGCCGACGATCGCGGCTTCGCTGTCACAGCACTGGCGCAAAGCGCCGTCCTGGGTGCCCGTTGGAACAAGGTGCTGGGCGTTTTTCCGCTCACCACCGCGTTTCCGGGCGGCACCGAATAGCACTCATCGCGGCCCGTAGACCGCGGCGATGGCATCGGAGCTCGCCCACCGGCTGTACGTCGGCGACTGCGGCCAGCCCGCCGGCGAGTCCTGCCACGCCTCCTGCCTGCCATACGGCAACACATCGAGCAGCCCGAAGGTGTAGCTCAGCTGCTCGGTGCCGCGACCGTCGGTGTGCCAGGTGCGGTAGACGGTGTCGCCGTCGCGCAGGAACACATTGACGGCGAATCCGCCGCCTGGCGGCGCGCCCACGTCGGCGCCGAACGGACTGTTCGCGGTGGAATACCAAGTCATCTGGTTGCCGACCCGCCGCCGGTAGTCGAGCGCCGCCTCGATCGGGCCTTGGGTGACGACGACGAACCGCGCATCGTAGTTGTGCAGGAATTCCACCCGGGTGAACTGCGACGTGAACCCGGTGCAGCCCGGGCACTGCCACTGCTCACCGGGAAACCACATGTGGTGGTAGGTGATCAGCTGCGACCGGTCACCGAAGGTGTCCGCCAGCCGAACCGGGCCCTGCTCACCCTCGAGGGTGTAGTCGGGCATCGCCACCATCGGCATGCGGCGGCGCTGCGCGGCGATCGCGTCGAGTTCTCGGGTCGCGGCCTTCTCGCGGGCCCGCAGGGCATCTAGTTCGCGCTGCCAGGTCGCAGCGTCGACAACGGGCGGTATTGCATAGCTGGTCATTGGTCACCTCGTCGATCGGTCGGGGCCCTCCGCGCTTCCCCCGATATGGACTTCGCCAGGGCACCATACTCATCGGTGCGCGGCCCTATCGGCGGTGCTAGCCGGACATTGCCGCGGTGATATCGGTGACGGCGGCGTCGACGGGCAGCTCGCGGGTCTGGCCGCTGAAGCGGTCGCGCAGCTCGACCACGCCGTTCGCCCAGCCCCGCCCGACCACGACGATCCACGGCACGCCGAGTAGCTCGGCGTCCTTGAATTTCACGCCCGGCGACGACTGGCGGTCGTCGAGCAGTACGTCGACGCCGAGCCGGTCCAGGTCGGCGGCCAGGCCGGTGGCTCCCGCGCGTGCGTCGGGGTCCTTGTTGGCGATCACCAGGTGCACGGTGAACGGTGCGACGGCGGCCGGCCAGCGCAGGCCCAGATCATCGTGGTGCTGTTCGGCGATGACAGCGACCAGCCGTGACACCCCGATGCCGTAAGACCCCATGGTCAGCCGCACCGGCTTGCCGTCTTCACCGAGCACGTCAGCGCTGAACGCGTCGGTGTATTTGCGGCCGAGCTGGAAGATGTGGCCGATCTCGATGCCGCGGGCCGAGACCAGCGCGCCGGCGCCGTCAGGCGAGGGGTCACCGTCGCGGACGTCGGCAGCCTCGATGGTGCCGTCGGCGGTGAAGTCCCGCCCGGCCACCAGCCCGACGACATGCTTGCCGGGCTCGTCGGCACCGGTGATCCAGCTGGTGCCGTCGACGACTCGCGGATCGAGCAGGTAACGCACCCCGTTGTCGCGCAGCGCTTTCGGCCCGATGTAGCCCTTCGCCAGGAACGGGTAGCGCGCGAAGTCGGCGTCGTCTAGCAGCGCGTAGTCGGCCGGGTCCAGCGCCGCGCCCAGCCGGCGGTCGTCGACCTCACGGTCACCGGGCAACCCGATGCCGAGCAGTTCCCAGTCGCCGCCCGGCTGGCGCACTTTGAGCAGCACGTTTTTCAGGGTGTCGGCGGCGGTGACGGCGCGGCCCAGGCCGGCGCGGTTGGCCCAGTCCACCAGGGTGGCGATCGTCGGGGTGTCACCGGTGTCGTGAACTTCCGGCTCCGGCAGGCCGTCGAGCGGCTGCGCTTCCGGCCGCGCGGTGAGGACGGCCTCGACATTGGCGGCGTAACCGGATTCCACGCACCGCACGAAGGTGTCTTCGCCGATCGGGCTCTCGGCCAGGAACTCCTCGGAGGCACTGCCGCCCATCGCCCCGGACACCGCCGACACGACCACGTAGCGCACCCCGAGCCGGTGGAACATGCGCTGGTAGGCGTCGCGGTGCGCGTGATAGGCAGCCTTGAGCCCGACATCGTCGATGTCGAAGGAGTAGGAGTCCTTCATCAGGAACTCCCGGCCCCGCAGGATGCCGGCCCGCGGGCGCGCCTCGTCGCGGTACTTGGTCTGGATCTGGTACAGCCGCAGCGGAAAGTCTTTGTAGGAGCTGTACTCCCCTTTCACCGTCAGGGTGAACAACTCTTCATGGGTCGGTCCGAGCAGATAGTCGTTGCCGCGGCGGTCCTTGAGCCGGAAGACGCCATCGCCGTATTCGGTCCACCGGTTGGTGGTGTCGTACGGCGCTCGCGGCAGCAGCGCGGGCAGCAGGATCTCCTGCCCGCCGATGGCGTTCATCTCCTCGCGCACCACGCGCTCGATTTTGCGCAGTACCCGCAGCCCGAGCGGCAACCAGCTGTACAGGCCCGGCCCGATCGGCCGGATGTAACCGGCCCGGATCAGCAGCTTGTGGCTGGGGACTTCGGCGTCAGCGGGATCGTCGCGCAGGGTCCGCAAGAACAGCTCGGACATCCGGGTGATCACAGCGCGTCAGCCTAATCGTCAGACGCGAAACAGAAGCCAGGGCTGTGCTACTCGGGCGAAGCGCGACCCTAGGTTCTGTCTCGCGCGGCGGGAGACTTACAGCTCGCCGGAGTCGATGGCTTGCTGGACCTCCTGAGCGTGCGCCACCTGCTTGGCGCTGTACCCGATCAGCAGTGCCACGCCGCCGGTTGCAACGGCCACTCCGGCCACCCACAGCAGGCCGTAGGTGTAGCCGTGGTCCAGGGCATGCAGTTGGGCGGCGTTCATCTTCTTCACCGGGGCGTTGATGCCGCCGAGATACAGCGTCCGCGAGGTGATCACGGCCTGGACGACGGCCAGCACCACCGGTCCGCCGAGGTTCTGCAGCATCATCACGATCGCCGAGGTCGGGCCGATCCGGTCCAAGCCGACATCGGTGATGGCCGCGAGCGCCAGCGGCACGATGATCATGCCGATCCCGATGCCGCCGAAGGTGATCAGCGTGACCAGCGTCGGAAAGTACGACATGTCGCGGTTAAGCGTCGAACCGAAGATCATCGCACCGACCATCAAAGCTCCGCCGCTGATCACCAGCACCCGTGGCGCGAATTTCGTCACCAGCTGCGACGAAATGCCCAGCCCGATGCCCATCGCAATCGTGAACGGGATGAATCCGACGCCGGCGCGCAGCGCGCTGTAGCCCATCAGCTCCTGCACGTACAGGCCCAGCAGCACCGTCGTGGTGAATAACACGCCACCGCCCAGGAAGATGGCCACGAAGGTGGCCAACCGGTTGCGGTCGAAGAACAAGTCGAACGGCATGACGGGGTTCTCGGCGGTGCGCTCCACCAGGGCGAACGCCAGGAACGCCGCGACCGCCACCACTCCCGAGCCGATCGTCGCGGTGGAGATCCAACCCTTCTCCGGGCCGATCGAGAACGCGAAGACCGCAGCGGTACAGGCCAGCGTTGCCAGCACCGCGCCGGTGGCGTCCAGCTTCATCCGCTCGCGCATGGTCTCTCGCAGTGTGGTGCGGGCCAGGTAGATCATGAGCAGACCGATCGGCACGTTCACCAGGAAAGCCAGCCGCCAGGACAGTTCGGTCAGCGCGCCGCCGACCACCAGGCCCAGCACCGAGCCGACGCCGGCCATCGCACCGAACACCGCTGTTGCGGCGTTACGGGGCGGACCCTTCGGAAACGTGGTGGCGATCAGCGCCAAGCCGGTGGGGGTGGCGATCGCCGCCCCGATGCCCTGCAACAGCCGGGCGATCACCAGGGTGGGATCGTCCCAGGCGATGCCGCACAGGGCCGAGGCGATGGCGAACAGCGCGACGCCGACGGTGAACGTGCGTTTGCGGCCGATGGTGTCGCCGAGCCGGCCACCCAGCAGCATCAGTCCGCCGAAGGTCAGCACGTAGGCGGTGATCACCCAGCTGCGGCCGGCGTCAGAGAGGCCCAGCTCATTCTGGATCTTGGGCAGCGCGACGATCGCGATGGTGCCGTCCATGGTCGCCATCAGTTGCATGCCGGCGATCGCGACGACGCCGGCGACGAATCGACGCGACAACCACTTGGGATAAAGCCTGCTGACACTGCCTTGGGCGGCCTCCGGGACGGGCATCAGAACCGCTCCTTCCGGGCGTTCAATGGTCCCCGTAGGGACTGCCCGCTCTGCGTCGTTGAGAGCCGTCATAAGAAGCTACCCTACAGTAGTCTTAGGAATCCTTTAAACGCCGAAGGCTGCGACCGGCCCTACGACCACGATCGCCGGCGGCCGGATGCCTTCGGCGCGGATCTGCTCCGGAGCGTCGGCCAGGGTCGCCCGCAGGGTGCGTTCGGCGTTTGTCGTTCCGCTTTCCACCACCAAAACCGGCGTCTGCGCAGGTCGGCCGCCCTTGAGTAGGGCTTCGGTGAACAGCTCGATGCGTTCGAGGCCCATCAGTAGGACAATTGTGCCGGATAAAGCGGCTAATGCGTCCCAATTCACTAACGATTCGGGATGACCGGGCGCCACATGACCGCTGACCACCACGAATTCATGGTTGACGGCCCGATGGGTGACCGGAACACCCGCTAACGCGGGCACCGCTGTGGCACTGGTCACACCCGGCACCACTGTCACCGGGATTCCGGCGTCGGCGCAGGCGAGAACTTCTTCGTAGCCCCGGGCAAAGACGAATGGGTCACCGCCTTTGAGGCGCACCACGAACTGGCCGGCTCTCGCTCGCTCGATCAGCACGCCGTTGATGGCGTCCTGGGCCATCGCCCGCCCGTAGGGAATCTTGGCGGCGTCGATCACCTCCACATGCGGGGGCAGTTCGGCGAGAAGTTCCGGCGGCGCCAGCCGGTCGGCGACCACGACGTCGGCCTGGGCGAGTAATCGCCGGCCGCGCACGGTGATCAGTTCGGGATCTCCGGGTCCACCACCGACCAGCGCTACGCCACCCCGCACCACGTCGTTGCTCTCGGCGGTGATGACGCCGCTCTGCAAGGCCTCGCGAATCGCGGAGCGGATCGCCGCCGAGCGGCGGTGCTCGCCGCCGGCCAGCACCCCGACCGACAGTCCGGCGTAGTCGAATGAAGCCGGGGTGACGGCCGTGCCCTCGATCGCGACGTCGGCGCGCACACAGAAGATGTGGCGCCGCTCGGCTTCGGCGACCACGGCGGCGTTCACCTCGGCGTCGTCGGTGGCCGCGATCGCGTACCACGCGCCGGCGAGGTCACCGTCGCGGTAGTCCCGCAGCGACAACGTGATGCCGCTCATCGCCTCGACCGCGCGGGTCGCGGCGCGGGTGATGACGTGCACGTCGGCGCCGTTGGTCACCAGCAGCGGGAGCCGGCGCTGGGCGACCGTCCCGCCGCCGACCACGACGACCTTCTTGCCGGTCAGCCGCAGGCCGGCCAGGTAGGCGTTCTCGATCATCGGACGCTATTCAACGCGGCCGCGCGAGCGACGAAGCGTGTCACCGCGCGCGGTGCGGCGGCCGGGTGGGTGTGCAGGTAGGACGCGTGCACGCCGCGGTGAAGCGCGCCTTCTTCGACGCCGTCGAACTCCACGCCGTCATACACCCAGGCCGGCGAATAGTGATTGGTGAAGGTGACCGTGGTGCGGTGATATTCGTGCCCGACCCGGCGTTGGCCGGCGCAGTACAACGCCGAGTCGGTGGCGGCGACGGCGTCGCGGTAACCCAGCGTCAGCCGCGGGGTGAACCGGGCCGAGCCGGCCAGCACGCCGCACATCGGATACCCGTCGAGCTCGGTCGCCAGGTAGGTCAGCCCCCCGCACTCCGCGTGCACCGGTGCCCCGGCGGCGGCAAGCTGACTGATTTGTCGGCGGGCCTGGTCGTTGGCGGAAAGCTCGGCGGTGAACTGTTCGGGGAATCCGCCGGGCAAGACCAGCGCGCCGGCGCCGTCGGGCAGCGGGTCGCTGCGCGGGTCGAATTCGGCCACCTCGGCGCCGGCGGCCCGCAACAGCTCGGTATGTTCGGCGTATCCGAAACTGAATGCTTTACCGGCGGCCAGCGCCACGGTGACCGAGTGGTCGGTTCCGGCGACCGCGGCCGACGGCGACCACGGCGGACCGGTGACCCGGCTGGCGGCGGCGGCCGACACCGCGGCGACATCTATACGGCGTGCCATCAGAGCTGTCATCGCCGCGACGGCGCGACCTGCTTCTCGCCCTTGCTCGACGGCGGTGACCAAACCCAAATGCCTTGCCGGCACGGTGATTTCGTCAACGCGCGGTATGGCGCCCAACACCGGGATACCGGCCTGCTGGCACACCTGGCGAAGCACCTGCTCGTGTCTGGCGGAGCCGACCCGGTTGAGAATGACTCCAGCGATACGGGTGTCGGCGTGGAACGTCGAAAAGCCTTGCAGCAGTGCGGCGATGCTCTGACTTTGGCCGCGTGTGTCGACGACCAGGAGCACCGGTGCGCCGAGCAGTGCGGCGACGTGTGCGGTGGATCCCGGTGCGGGGGTGTGCACCGTGGCACCGATGCGCCCGTCGAACAGGCCCATCACGCCCTCGATCACCGCAATGTCCGCGCCGGCGGTGCCGTGTCCGAACAACGGCCCGATGAGTTGCTCGCCGACCAGAACCGGGTCCAGATTGCGGCCGACGCGCCCGGCGGCCAGGGCGTGATAGCCGGGGTCGATGAAGTCGGGTCCGACCTTGAACGGTGCGACGCGGTGCCCGGCCTGTCGTAGTGCACCGATCAGGCCTGTCGCGACCGTGGTCTTTCCGCTGCCCGACGCGGGTGCGGCGATCACGATCGCAGGAACGCTCACAGCGCTTCCTCCAGCGGTGTTCGCCGGGCCTCGCCCGGCCACCGTGCACAGAATGACAGCACAAGCGGCGTGTCGGCGTGCCAACACGCACGCTCGCGGTGGGGCCGGTTCACCATCCGCTCACCACTCGATGCCCTTCTGACCTTTGCGCCCGACATCCATGGGGTGTTTGACCTTGGTCATCTCGGTCACCAGATCGGCGACGTCGACCAGCCGCCGCGGCGCATTGCGCCCGGTGACCACTACGTGCTGGCTGCCCGGGCGGGCCAGCAGCGTATCCACCACGTCGTCGACATCGACCCACGCCCAGTTCAAAACATAGGTGAACTCGTCGAGCACATAGAAGTCGTGTCGCTGCTCGGTCAAGCGCCGGGCGATTTCGGCCCAGCCGTCCGCGGCGGCCGCCGCGTGGTCGTCGTCGCTGCCGGCCTTACGCGACCAGGACCAGCCCGCGCCCATCTTGTGCCATTCGACTGCTCCGCCCACCCCGTGCTCGTCGTGCAGGCGGCCAAGCTGGCCGAACGCCGCCTCCTCCCCGACTTTCCACTTGGCGCTCTTGACGAACTGGAACACCGCGATGTCCAGCCCGGAGTTCCAGGCCCGCAACGCCATCCCGAACGCAGCCGTCGACTTACCCTTGCCGTTACCGGTGTGCACGGCCAGTACCGGCGCGTTGCGCCGCGCCCGGGTGGTCAGCCCGTCGTCGGGCACTTGCAGCGGACGGCCCTGTGGCATGAACGCATCTTCCCGGCTCAGGCGACGTCGCGCACGGCTTGGGTCAGGTAATCGGCGCGCAGGTGATCCAGGCGCACCGTCGGCGCGCCCAACTGCGCGGCCAGCTGCGCAGCCAGGCCCAGCCGCACGTAGGACGTCTCACAGTCGACCACCACCGCCGCTGCACCTTCGGCGACCAGTCGGGTGGCCGCAATCCGGCTGCGGCTTAACGGGTCCGGGCCGGCGGTGGCCCGGCCGTCGGTCAGCACCACCACCAACGGGCGGCGAGCCCGGTCGCGCACCCTCTCCCGCAGCACCAGCTCACGGGCGGCCAGCAGCCCTTCGGCGAGCGGAGTTCTGCCGCCGGTGTCGAACCGCGCCAGCCGGCGTCCGGCGATGTGCGCCGACGACGTCGGCGGCAGCAGCAGCTGCGCCCCATGCTGACGGAACGTGATCACGGCGACCTTGTCGCGCCGCTGATAAGCATCCCGCAGCAGCGACAAGGCGGCACCGCTGACCGCGGCCATCCGGTCACGGGCGGCCATCGACCCCGACGCGTCGACGACGAAGATCACCAGGTTGCCTTCCCGTCCCTCCCGGACCGCGCGGCGCACATCGTCGGGCCGCGGACGAACGGGTCCGGTTGCGGCCGCCCGCTCGGCGGCGGCCAGCACGGTGGCGAAAAGATGGACTCCGTGGCCGTCGGTCGTCGTCGCCGCGACCACGGCGCCGGTGGCGTTGCGGGCCCTCGACCGACGTCCCGGCGCGCCTTCGCCAACCCCGGGCACGGTCAGCGCGCGGGTGCGGAAGGTCGCCGTCGGCGGGGCGCTTGGCTGTGACGCCTGCACTGGCTGCTGTGAATTGCTCTGCAGCGCAACGTCTTCACTGGTTTGGCCGCCACCTGGGGGGTCGGGATCGGGTTCGGTATCGCCGGGCAAGTCGCCGGCTGCGGCCAGCGCGGCGTCGAGCTGGCCGGGGTCGATGCCGGGATCGTCGAACGGGTCGCGGCGGCGCCGGTGCGGCAATGCCAGCTCGGCGGCCACCCGGATGTCCGCCTCGTCGACAGTGCCGCAACCACGCCATGCGGCGTGGGCCACCGCGGTGCGTGCCACCACCAGGTCGGCCCGCATCCCGTCGACGTCGAACGATGCGCACAACGCCGCGATACGGCGTAACTCGTTGTCCGGCAACGTCACCTCGCCGATCAGAGCGCGCGCCGCGGCGACTCGGCGGGCCAGCTCAGCGTCCGCGGCGGCATAACGCTCGGCGAATGCGTCCGGATCAGCCTCATAGGCCATCCGCTGCCGGATCACCTGGGCACGCACGTCGACCTCGCGCGATGCGTGCACCTCGACCGTGAGACCGAAGCGGTCCAGCAGTTGCGGGCGCAACTCGCCTTCCTCCGGGTTCATTGTGCCGATCAACACGAACCGCGCCTCGTGGGAATGCGAGATGCCGTCCCGTTCGATGTGCACCCGGCCCATCGCGGCGGCGTCCAGCAGCACATCGACCAGGTGATCGGGCAGCAGGTTCACCTCGTCGACATAGAGCACGCCGCCGTGGGCCCGGGCCAGCAACCCCGGGGAGAAGGCGTGTTCGCCGTCGCGCAGCACCCGTTGCAGGTCCAGCGATCCGATCACCCGGTCTTCGGTGGCGCCGATCGGCAACTCGACCAGGGCGGTGCGGTCCGCGGTGCCGGCGACGGGCGGCAGCAGGGTGGCCAGCCCGCGCGCCGCCGTGGACTTTGCCGTACCTTTCTCGCCGCGGATCAGGACGCCGCCGATATCCGGACGCACCGCACTGAGCAATAACGAAAGGCGCAGCTGATCATGCCCGACGATCGCGCTGAACGGGTAGGGCTTCACCGCGCCGGCTCCGGGCTCGAACCGGCCACCGGGCCACCCGGTCTCAGCATCGGGACGTGGGGCACGCCGCCGTCCAGGAAATCGTCACCGTCACGAACGAATCCGTGCTGTGCGTACATGTCGGCCAGGTAACCCTGAGCGTCGATCCGGCACGGGTAGTCGCCGACCTCGGCCAGCGCCGCGCGCAGCAGCCGGGTGGTGTGGCCGTGTCCGCGCGCGACGCGTTTGGTGCACAGCCGACCGATCCGGAAAACCTTGTGGCCACCGGCGTGCTCTTCCATCAGGCGCAGTGTGCAAATAACCTCGTGCGCAGGGGTTTCCAGCCAGAAATGGCGGGTATCGGAGCGCAGGTCGCGCCCGTCGAGCTCCGGATAGGCGGAGGCCTGTTCGACGACGAAGACCTCGACCCGAAGCTTGAGCAGCTCGTAAAGAGTCGGGGCATCAAGGTCTTTGGCCCAAGCCCGGCGCAGCGCCACTGTCATTTGCGCCGCTCCTCCTCATCGCTACGCTCTGCATCGTCGACGGCGCGTGTCACTGGCCCAGCTCCAGAACTCTGCTGCCCCACGACCACAACTCGTCGAACAGAGCCGGCTCACGGGAGAGCTGCGCGCCGAGCGATGGCACCATCTCCTTGAGCGTGGGCAGCCAGGCCTGGTACCGGTCAGGAAAGCAGCGCTCGAGCACGTTGAGCATGGCCGGCACGGCGGTGGACGCGCCGGGTGAGGCGCCCAGCAGACCGGCGAGGCTGCCGTCGGCGCTGCTGAGCACCGTGGTGTCGAAGTCCAGCACCCCGCGTCGACGGTTGGCTGGCCGGATCACCTGCACCCGCTGACCGGCCACCACCGTCTCCCAGTCCGAGTGGACGGCGCTGGGTGCGAAGTCCCGCAGCGCACCGACTCGATCCCGATGCGACATTCGCAGCTGGCCGATCAGATACTTCACCATCGCGGTGTGGCTGACGCCGACGCTCAGCATCGGCAGCAGGTTCTTCGGCCGCACTGAGCGGGGCAAGTCGCTGCGTCGGCCGTGCTTGAGGAATTTCGGCGACCAGCCGGCGAACGGTCCGAACACCAGCCACGGCCGGCCGTTGACCATTCGCAGGTCCAGGTGCCGAGCCCCCAGCGGCGGGGCTCCGGGCGCCGGCACGCCGTACACCTTGGCCCGGTGCTCGGCCGCGAGAGTCGGGTTTGTGCTGCGCAGGAACTGCCCACCGATCGGGAAGCCGCCGAATCCCTTCGCCGCGCTGATGCCTGATCGCTGCAGCAGCGGCAGCGCGTTGCCACCTGCCCCGACGAACACGAACCTGGCGTTGAGCTTCCTGGCCTCACCGGTGCGGCGGTTGCGGATCGTGCACGTCCAGCTGCCGTTGGGTTGCTGCGACAGGTTGCGTACGTCATGACCGAACAATGCGGTGGCGCCGCCCCGTACGCAAAACCCGAGGAGCTGTTTGGCCAGCGCACCGAAATCCACATCGGTGCCGTCGGCGGCCCAGTTCATCCCGATCGGCCCGGAGAAGTCGCGGCCGGCCGCCATCAACGGCAACCGGCGCGCGAACTCGTCGGCGTCGAGGATCAATTCGGTGCGGGCGAACAGCGGATTGTCCGCCAGCGCCTGCCGGCGACGCCGAAGGTAGGCCACCCGGTCGGCGCCCAGTACGAAGCTGGCGTGCGGTATGGCGTGCAGAAAACTGCGGACGTCGGTCAGGATCTCGCTCTCCACCGCGTACGCCCAAAATTGGCGGGTGACCTGGAATTGCTCGTTGACCCGCACCGCTTTGGCGATGTCGATGGAACCGTTGCGCTCGGGGGTGTAATTCAGTTCGCACAGCGCCGAGTGGCCGGTGCCGGCGTTGTTCCACGGGTCGCTGCTCTCGGCGGCCGGACCATCAAGGCGCTCGATGACGGTGATGGACCAGCCGGGCTCCAGCTGGCGCAGCAGCGCGCCGAGTGTCGTGCTCATGATCCCCGCGCCCACCAGCACCACATCGGTTCTCACCGTGGTTGCTGCCTGCGGCTCTGCCACCGGGTCGTTCATCCTTCGCTGAAGTTGCTGCGTTCCTGCCGGTCCTCAGGTTATCCCGGCCGGCTGCGCCTGATCCGGCTGGCGACGCCGAGGCTGATGGCGGCGACCCGCTTCGCCCGGCTTTCCGCCGCCCTCGCGATCGCCGCGAGGCTGATGGCGGCGACCCGCTTCGCCCGGCTTTCCGCCGCCCTCGCGATCGCCGCGAGGCTGACGGCGGCGACCCGCTTCGCCCGGCTTTCCGCCGCCCTCGCGATCGCCGCGAGGCTGACGGCGGCGACCCGCTTCGCCCGGCTTTCCGCCGCGCTCGCGATCGCCGCGAGGCCGCGGCGCGCCGGGACGCTTTAAGCTGGCGTCGTGACTGGCTGGCAGCCTGATGTCCTGCCCGGTTACTGGCAGCGGACCATGCCGCTGGGACCGGATCCGGACGGCGAGGACGACATCGTCGCCACTTTGGTGCGCCGTGGGGACACCGCGAGGGCGGCGGATGCGGTGCTGGCGGTGCACGGATATACCGACTACTTCTTCAACACCGCGCTGGCTGACCACTTCGCTGACCGCGGCTTCGCCTTCTACGCGCTGGATCTGCGCAAGTGCGGTCGGTCCTGGCGGGCGGGCCAAACCCCGCACTTCACCACCGCCGTAGCCCACTACGACGCGGACCTGGACGGTGCGCTGGCGGTCATCGGCAAGGAAACCGGTTCGGCCAGGGTTTTGGTGTACGGGCATTCGGCCGGCGGGCTGATCGTGTCACTATGGCTGGACCGGTTGCGGCGACGCGACGCCACCGCAACGGTGGGCATCCGCGGGCTGGTGCTCAACAGCCCGTGGCTGGACGTACCCGGTCACGCCGTGCTGCGCTGGGCTCTCACCTCGGCCGCGATCGCCGCGATGGCGCGAGTCGCCAAGACCCGAGTGGCCCGAGCGCCCGGCGTCGGCGGCTACGGCGCCAGCCTGCATCGCGACTACCACGGTGAGTTCGACTACGACCTGCGCTTGAAACCGCCGGGCGGGTTCCCGATCACGTTTGGCTGGCTGCATGCGGCGCGTCGCGGCCAGGCCCGGCTGCATCGCGGACTCGACGTGGGTGTGCCCAATCTGATCTTGCGCTCCGATCACAGTGTCGCCGAAGCCGCTGACCCGGCCGCGTTGGAATGCGGCGACGCGGTTCTCGACGTCAGCCACATCGCCCGGTGGGCGGGCTGCATCGGTAACCGCAGCACCGTGGTGCCGATTGCGGACGCCAAGCACGATGTGTTCCTGTCGATGCCGGCGCCACGCCAGATGGCCTACGCGGAACTCGACCGCTGGCTCATCGGCTACCTCGGCCAACTGGTCGACACAGACGCGGCACTCACGTCGCAGAACGGGTGAGGCGCTTGGAAACGTACGACATCGCAATCATCGGAACAGGTTCGGGCAACAGCATTCTCGACGACCGCTACGCCGGCAAGCGGGTGGCGATTTGTGAGCAGGCCTTGTTCGGCGGCACTTGTCTCAACGTGGGATGCATTCCCACCAAGATGTTCGTCTACGCCGCCGAAGTGGCCCAATCGGTCCGCGACTCCGCCCGTTACGGCATCGACGCGCACATCGACGGGGTGCGCTGGGACGACATCGTTTCGCGAATCTTCGGCCGGATCGACCCTATCGGAATCAGCGGCGAGGATTACCGACGCGCATCACCCAACATCGACGTCTACGACCAGCACACCCGGTTCGGTCCGGTACAGGCCGACGGACGCTATCTGCTGCGCACCGACGCCGGCGACGAGTTCACCGCCGACCAGGTCGTCATCGCGGCCGGCTCGCGGCCGGTGATTCCGCCGGCCGTTGTGGAGTGCGGCGTGGAATACCACACCAGCGACACGATCATGCGGATCGCCGAACTGCCCGAGCATCTGGTCATCGTCGGTGGCGGCTACGTGGCGGCCGAATTCGCGCACATCTTCTCCGCCCTGGGTGTACGCGTCACGCTGGTGATCAGGGACGGGACGATGCTTCGCCATTCCGACGACACCATCTGCGAGCGGTTCACCCGGATCGCAGCGCGAAAATGGGAGCTGCGTACCCACCGCAATGTCGTGGGCGCTCACCACGACGGGTCGAAAAGCGTGCTGGAACTCGACGACGGGTCGGCGATACCCGCCGACCTGGTGTTGGTGGCCACCGGCCGCACGCCCAACGGCGACCTGCTGGACGCCGAGCAAGCCGGGGTCGAGGTCGACGACGGCCAAGTGGTCGTCGACGAATACCAACGGACCTCCGCGCGTGGGGTGTTCGCGCTCGGCGACGTCTCGTCGCCCTACGAACTCAAGCACGTCGCCAACCACGAGGCCCGCATGGTGGCGCACAACCTGCTCTGCGACTGGGACGACATCGACGCGATGAAGATCACCGACCATCGCTACGTCCCGTCTGCGGTGTTCACCGAACCTCAGATAGCCAATGTCGGCCTGACCGAAAACCAGGCGTTGGCAAAGGGATACGACGTCTCGTGCGTGGTCCAGGACTACGGCAATGTCGCCTACGGCTGGGCGATGGAAGACACCACGGGATTCGTCAAGCTCGTCGCCGAGCGCGGCACTGGGCGGCTGCTCGGCGCGCACATTATGGGCCACCAGGCGTCGTCGATCATCCAGCCACTGATCCAGGCGATGAGCTTCGGCCTGACCGCCCCGCAGATGGCCCACGGCCAATACTGGATACACCCAGCGCTGCCCGAGGTAATCGAAAACGCCCTGCTGAACCTTTGACGGCTCGCCCGCTAGGGCTTCATGCCGAGGTATAACTGCTCTCAGGCCCTTACCTTGACAGCCTCCTGGGTGTAGAACGGTGCTCATGGGCCTGCCCCGCCATCGCGGCTCTTCGGAGATGTCGGCGGTGAGCCGCCATGCATGAGTTGTCGCTATGCCAGGCGATTGCCGGCGTGGTCAGACCGTATGCCGACGGCCGCCACATCGACGTCGTCCGTGTCAAGATCGGCGCCCTGCGCCAGGTGGTTCCCGAATCATTATCGTTCTGCTGGGGGCTGGTTCGAGACTACGAGGATATGCCGGACACGAAGCTCGAACTCGAGTTCGTCACCGCAGAGGTGCGGTGCCGCTCCTGTGCCCGACAGTCGGCAATCACCTCACAGTGGTGTTTGTTGTGCCCGCAGTGCGAGAGCGCCGACGTCGAGGTCCTGCACGGTGAAGAATTCCTGGTGGCCTCATTGGACGTTTCATGAAAGGTACTCGCAATGGGTAGATTTCATCGACACGATGATGGCACCACGCACCACCACGACCATGGCGACATGCCGCACACCCACCACCATGCGGCCGGGGATCACAGCGGCTACGACACCGGCTCTCAGCGTATCGATGTACTGGAGGCCATCTTTGCCGAAAACGACATCCGCGCCGGATACAACCGAGACCTGTTTGCAGACAACGGGGTTCGTGCCCTCAACCTGATGAGCTCACCCGGCTCGGGCAAGACCACGGTGCTGGGTGCCACCCTCGACCAATTGGCCGGAGAGTTCGCTATCGGGGTGATCGAGGGCGACATCGCCACTGACCTCGACGCGGCCCTGCTGGGCGGCCGGGGGGCACAAATATCTCTGCTCAACACTGGCAACGGGTTCGGCGGCGAATGCCACCTCGATGCACCGATGGTCCATCGTGCGTTGCAGAGCCTCGACCTGACCAGCTTGGATTTGATCATCATCGAAAATGTCGGAAACCTGGTGTGCCCGGCGGAGTTCGACGTCGGCGAGCACGCCAAGGCCATGGTCTACGCGATCACCGAAGGTGACGACAAACCACTGAAGTATCCGGTGATGTTCCGCGCCGTGGACTTGGTGCTGCTCAACAAGATTGACCTGGTGCCCTATCTGAACGCGGACGTGAACAGCTACATTGCTCATATCCGCCAGGTCAATCCGACGGCGACGATCCTGCCGGTCAGTGCTCGCACCGGCGACGGCATGCCCAGCTGGTTCGGTTGGTTGCGGCGGTTCGCGGCAGGCGCGACGGCCTGACCTAGCCCGCGCTCGCCTCAGGAACGCTGCTCGCCCGTAACGGTGCCGGCGGTATGGGCGGGGCCGACCCGGTCATCGTCGAGGTCGGTCTCGGGTTGCTCGCCGGCGGGTTGCTCGTCGGCGGGTGATGCCGTCGCGTCACCCGGCGTGCTCTCCGGCGCGGGCGCCTTGTCGGCGGACGACTCGACCGGTTTGACGCCTCCTACACCGCTCTCACCGGGTGGCTTGGCTTCGGTCTGGCGTCCTTCGTAGGGCGGTAAGGCTGACTCGGCGGCCTGCGGTGGGAGGGTTCCGGCGCCGCCGACTTGGCCTTCCTCGGAGCCGCCATGTGAGGGCACCGCTTCGTCGCCTTTGACTGCGCCTTCCGGGCGATCGGTAGGCCCACCACTCGGCCGGTCGGATCCGGTGTCACGCGATCCGAATTCGCCCCGCTCGGACTGCGGTTCCTCCGATATTTGGTTGCCAGGTGTGGTGTCTTCCATGACTCCTCCTTTTGACCCGCCTCGCACCCTGCGATACGAGTCGCTCGTGGCGTACCCGGGCGTGGGTGACCCAAACCGCGTCACTTGCTCAAAGCCAATCACGGCCGCTCGCTGATGCAAAACACATTGCAGGACAACAGGTGCAACTGATTCGCAAGACCGTCGACATCTGAAAATAAGACATGCGGCGGCGGTTTCTGTGCGGCTGCAATTGAGCGGCCACATTACCCCTGTTGCCCGCCACATATGACCGAATTCCGGAAGTCCGTACCAATTTTTCGGCTTTGCCGCCAAGTCGTTGACAACTCAACTTCGCCGGAGTAGACCCGGAAATTAGCGCCGCGTAGGCGGGCCGACGGTCGACTCCGGCGGTGTGAGGGGACCGAGGTTCGGCCCCGGAAAGCTGCGGTATGCCAACGGAAGCAGCAGTCAAGGCAGAAGAAACCTTGATCCATGTTCTTTGGATCAACGCGGGCCTGAGTTGCGACGGCGATTCGGTGGCATTGACTGCCGCCACCCAGCCCAGTGTCGAGGAGATTGCGCTCGGCGCCCTCCCCGGGTTGCCGAAAGTCGCCGTCCACTGGCCGCTGATCGACTTTGAATGCGGGCCCAATGGTGGAGCCGACGATTTCCTCGAGTGGTTCTTCAAAGCTGACCGCGGTGAGCTCGAGCCGTTCGTCCTCGTGGTCGAGGGCTCGATCCCCAACGAGCAGATCAAGGACGAAGGGTATTGGTGCGGCTTCGGAAATAACCCGGCAACCGGGCAGCCGATGACCACCAGCGAGTGGTTGGACCGGCTCACACCCAAGGCAACCGCGGTGGTCGCGGTAGGAACGTGCGCCACCTACGGCGGCATCCACGCTATGGCCGGCAACCCGACCGGGGCGATGGGGGTACCCGACTATCTCGGCTGGGATTGGAAGAGTAAGGCCGGAATTCCCATCGTCTGCGTTCCTGGGTGCCCGATCCACCCGGACAATCTGTCCGAGACGTTGACCTACCTGCTGTACATGGCGACCGGACAGGCTCCGATGATCCCACTCGACGACGCGTTGCGGCCAAAGTGGCTGTTCGGCTATACCGTGCATGAAGGTTGTGACCGCGCCGGTTACTACGAGCAGGGCGACTTCGCCACCGAGTACGGATCCCCGAAATGCATTGTGAAGCTTGGCTGCTGGGGCCCGGTGGTCAAATGCAACGTCCCGAAACGCGGGTGGATCAACGGGATCGGCGGTTGCCCCAACGTCGGCGGTATCTGCATCGGATGCACCATGCCAGGTTTCCCGGACAAATTCATGCCGTTCATGGACGAGCCGCCGGGCGGCAAAGTTTCCACCACCGCGTCGGGCCTGTACGGCTCGTTGATCCGCAATCTGCGCGGTGTCACCGGGCGCACCGTCGACAAGGAGCCGCGCTGGCGGCACAAGGGCAAGGAACTCACCACGGGCGCCCGCCGCACCTGGTAGCGACTCAAGACTCATCCAATGACAGAGAGTGAAGTTCGATGACCACGATCATCCCCCAACCGTCGCAAACCAAGCGCGAACCCGGCCAACTGGTGGAAATGGCCTGGGACCCGATCACGCGGATCGTCGGCAGCCTGGGCATTTACACCAAGATCGACTTCGAGAACAGAGAAGTCGTGGAATGCCACAGCACGTCGTCGATTTTCCGTGGCTATTCGCTTTTCATGAAAGGTAAGGACCCCCGCGACGCGCATTTCATCACCAGCCGCATCTGCGGCATCTGCGGTGACAACCACGCCACCTGTTCCTGCTACGCGCAGAATATGGCATACGGCGTCAAGCCTCCCCACCTCGGCGAGTGGATCGTCAACCTCGGCGAGGCCGCGGAATACATGTTCGATCACAACATCTTCCAGGAGAACCTCGTCGGTGTGGACTTCTGCGAGAAGATGGTCGCCGAGACCAACCCTTCGGTCTTGGCGAAAGCCGAGAACACTCCGGCGCGGCACGCCGACATGCACGGGTACAAGACCGTCGCCGACATCATGCGGTCGCTCAACCCGTTCAGCGGTGAGTTTTATCGGGAGGCACTGCAGACCAGCCGGTACACCCGGGAGATGTTCTGTCTGATGGAAGGCAGGCACGTCCACCCGTCCACGCTGTACCCCGGCGGTGTCGGCACCTCTGCGACCATCCAGCTGATGACCGACTACATGACTCGGCTGATGCGCTATGTCGAATTCATGAAGAAAGTCGTCCCCATGCACGACGACCTCTTCGACTTCTTCTACGAGGCGATACCCGGCTACGAAAAAGTCGGCCTGCGCCGCACCCTGTTGGGCTGCTGGGGTTCCTTCCAAGACCCCGAGGTGTGCAACTTCGAGTACAAGGACATGGAGGACTGGGGCCGCAAGATGTTCGTCACGCCCGGTGTGGTCGTCGACGGCAAGCTGGTCACCACCTCGCTGGTCGACATCAATCTCGGTATCCGAATCCTGCTGGGCAGTTCGTACTACGACGACTGGAAAGACCAGGAAATGTTCGTCAAGACCGACCCGCTGGGCAACCCGGTGGATCGGCGCCACCCGTGGAATCAGCACACCAATCCCCGCCCGCAGAAACGGGACATGGAAGGTGGCAACTACAGCTGGGTGATGTCGCCGCGCTGGTTCGACGGCAAGGACAATCTCGCACTGGACACCGGCGGCGGGCCACTGGCCCGGCTGTGGGCGACTGCACTGGCGGGTCTGGTCGACGTCGGCTACGTCAAATCAACCGGCAAGAGCGTGCAGATCAATCTGCCCAAGACCGCGCTCAAGGGCCCGGTCGAGTTCGAATGGAAGATCCCGCAGCACGGAAGCAACACGATCGAACGCGACCGGGCGCGGACCTACTTCCAAGCCTATGCGGCGGCGTGCGCACTGCACTTCGCCGAAAAGGCGCTGGTTGAGGTCAGGGCTGGGCGCACCAAGACGTGGGAGAAGTTCACGGTGCCCGACGAAGGCATCGGTTGCGGCTTCACCGAAGCGGTGCGCGGTGTGCTCAGCCATCACATGGTGATTCGGGACGGCAAGATCGCCAACTATCACCCGTATCCGCCAACGCCGTGGAACGCCAGTCCGCGTGACGTGTACGGCACGCCGGGGCCGTACGAGGATGCGGTACAAGGGCAGCCGATCTTCGAGGAAAACGGCCGGGAGACCTTCAAGGGCATCGACATCATGCGCACGGTGCGCAGCTTTGACCCGTGCCTGCCCTGCGGCGTGCACATGTACCTGGGCAAGGGTAAGACACTTGAGCGGCTGCACTCCCCGACCCAAACGGCTACCGGGGAGTAATGGATGGCAGATCGCCCCGAGGAGTCGCCAGGGGAGGCGCAGTGGCGCTCGGCGGGCGAACGCATCCAGACGCTCCTGGACGCCACAGCGGCGGCTGGGACCGTCGCACGTGACCGCGCCGAGCAGCTGGTCAGAGAAGTAGTCGAGCTCTACGGCGAGGGCCTGGCCCGGATCGCGACTGTGCTCGACGATCCGGCGAACCCCGGCATTTTGAACCGATTGGCCGCGGACGACTTGGTGGCCAGCCTGCTGCTGGTGCATGGGCTGCATCCGCATGATCTGCGCCGCCGGGTGTCGGACGCGCTGGAGCGCGTGCGGCCCTACCTCGGTTCGCACGGCGGCGACGTACATCTGCTCGCCGTCGTCGACGATTCTGTTCAACTTCAGTTCTCCGGAAGCTGCAAGAGCTGTCCGTCGTCGGCGGTAACGCTGGAGCTGGCAGTCGAGGACGCCATCCGCGCTGCGGCACCGGAGATTTCATCGATTGAAGTGGTGGCAGCTGAACCCGAGTCGGCCGCGAAAGTCATTCCGGCCGAATCGCTCATGGCCAAAGTTCACTCCAACGGTGCTACCTGGCATCGGGTGCCTGATCTCGCCGAGCTGGCGCCGGGCGAAGTCGGCGGCTTCGTCGTCGCCGGCGTCTCGGTGCTGGCTTGCCGTGTCGGCGACCAGGTGTACTCCTACCGCGACCACTGCCCGGCATGCGACGGGTCGCTGGCCCGCGCGGTGCTGCATCGTGATGTCAGCGCAGAGCCAGTGTTGCGATGTCCACGCTGCCGCAGCGACTTCGACGTCGTACATGCCGGCGCCTGCCTCGATGCCGGCGCTAACTGTCATCTTGAGCCGATGCCACTGCTGATGCGCGACGGGGTGTTGTCGATCGCGGTGCCTGCCGACGCGTTGGGCGCTCCGGCATGAGCCGCGCCGACGACAAGATAGCCCGAGCGATGAGGTGGGGGCACCTCGCGCTTGCGGGGGAGAAGCGGCGCAATTGACTAACACCTACGACGTCTTGGCCCGCATCACCGGCAACCGACGTGAGCCCGAGCCCGTCGGTGAACGGTGCGAGATGTGCTCCGAACCGATTGCCGACGAGCACCAGCATGTGGTGAATGTCGCTGCCCGGCAGTTGATGTGCGTGTGCCGCGGCTGTTATCTGTTGTTCATCGACTCCCACGCCGAGCTGCGCTATCGCGCGGTTCCCGACCGGTATCTTGCCTTCCCCGACTTCGCGCTGGATCGTCGCACCTGGGAGGCGCTGCAGATCCCCGTCGGTATGGCGTTCTTTTTCCGCAATTCGGCGCAGGACCGCGTTGTGGCGTTCTACCCGGGGCCGGCGGGCGCCACCGAGTCCGAACTCGACCTCGAGGCCTGGGCAGCGATGAGCGCCGCCGAACCCCGGCTGGGGCTGCTCGCCGACGACGTCGAGGCGCTGCTGGTGCGGCTTTCCAGTGATACCGAAGCCGAACAACCGACGTGCTACCTGGTTCCGATCGACGCCTGCTATGAGTTCGTCGGCAGGCTGCGGATGTTGTGGCGCGGCTTCGACGGTGGACAAGAAGCCCGCGAGTTCATCGACGACTTCTTCGCGCGGCTCGACGCACGCAGTAAAGAGCGACGACCATGACGGACTTGGCGTTCGCCGTCGTCGACGTGGCGCCGGAACCCTACGCGGCAGCGCCCATACTGAACGCGCGTGTCCTGATCACGGCGTCGGATGAGGATCCGGTGCATGCGATCGCCTTACGCTGCCAGGTGCGGATCGAGCCGCTGCGGCGTGGCTATTCCGATGAAGAGGCTGCAGGTTTGACGGACTTGTTCGGGCCGCGGGAGCGCTGGGCGACCACGCAGCACACCTTCTTGTGGCAACACAGCACCGCAATGGTGCCCGGGTTCACCGGGGCTACCGAAGTGGCGCTTGCATTGCCGTGCACGTACGACTTCGAGGTTGCGGCGAGCAAGTATTTTCACGCGTTGCGCGATGGAGCGCTACCACTGCAATTCCTCTTCAGCGGAACAGTATTCATGGCGGGCCAGCGCGGTTTTTCGGTGCAGCAGGTGCCGTGGGACCGTGAGGACCGCTACGACATGCCGGTCACGGTGTGGCGGGAATTGATGGGACAGCACTATCCCAACAGCGGCTGGGTGCGGCTGAGCCACGACACGATGGCGGCATTGACCGCACACAAGTCAGCGCATGGGCTTCTCGGTCTCGACGAGGCGGTCACCATGCTGCTGACCGCGGCTCCCGAGCAGGTACGATGAGTGCCGACTGGGCCCGCGCCCGCGCCGTCGCCGACGCCGTCCTCTACGAGGGCTATCTGCTCTACCCCTACCGTGCCAGCTCTGGGAAAAATCAGTCTCGTTGGCAATTCGGGGTTTTGGGCCCCCCTGGCGCCGCCGATGCCGGAATCGGTGAAGACGAGTCTCTTTCCGCGCAATTTTTGATCGAAAACGGACATGCCATCACGTTGGTGGTGCGCTTCTTGCAGCTGCAGCATCGCAGCGCCCAATGTGACGCCGGCAACGCACGCTTCCAGCCGGTCGACGAGCTGACCACCGACTCGGGGTCTTGGCTGTCCTGGGACGAGGCGGTCGAAGTCGAGTCGTCTTTTGCGCTG
The DNA here is from genome assembly GCA_963795995.1 of uncultured Actinomycetota bacterium. GTDB lineage: Bacteria > Actinomycetota > Actinomycetes > Mycobacteriales > Mycobacteriaceae > Mycobacterium. Next base: position 709,862 of record CAWCJY010000010.1, on the reverse strand, counting down.
CAGTGGGCCGGACCATCGCAGCAATGGACGCTGCCGGTGATGGCACCAGTGGGGACAGACGTCGAACCAGTCGTCGGCGGTCGGCTGGTACGTACCCGGCAGGAAGTCCGCGCATCGCTATACGTGGCTGTTGAACGCGACGGGGATCTCGAAGGTCTCGACCGCGTGACGATTCGCCTGCACAACACCGGCATAGCGGCAATCGATAAAGACGACTCCATCGCCAGGTCGCTGATCGGCGCTCACGTCGTTGCAGAAGCTGTTGACGGCGGGTTCATTTCGCTGCTGGACCCCCCTGCACATGCCGCCGCTGCGGCCGCCCGTTGCCGGCAGCATCGGTGCTTCCCGGTGCTGGCCGGTCCAGCCGGTGACCGTGATCTGCTATTGGTCTCACCGATTATCCTCTACGACCATCCCGAGATCGCCGAGCAGAGCGAAGGCGCGCTCTACGACTCCACTGAAATCGACGAGATCCTGACCCTCCGGGTGATGACCATGACCGACGGGGAGAAAGCTCAGGCTCGCGCCACCGATCCATTGGCCGCGCGAATCATTGACCGCTGCGATGCGATGTCGCCCGACGCGATGCAGCGGCTGCACGGAGTGCTGCGCGATCCACGCGCCGGCGGCGCAGCCGGCCAGCCAGGGCTCATCCCGGAGGTACCCGACGGTGTGCAATGGTGGGATCCTTCAGCCGACAACGCAGTTCGTCCCGACATTGATGCCGTTCTGGTGAACGGCGTCCGAGTGGCCCGCGGCAGCCGGGTGCTGCTGCACCCGGGCCGACGCGCCGACGCGCAAGACTTGTTCTTCGCCGGCAAGACCGCTCGGGTCACCTCGGTACACGAAGACGTCGACGGTAACCAGCATGTGGCCGTCGTCGTCGAGGATGACCCGGCAGCCGACATGCACGACTGGTACGGCCGCTACCTGTACTTTGCGCCCGACGAAGTCGAGCCACTCGAACCTTACAAAGAAAGGAATCCGGCATGGAAATCCTAGGTTGGGTGTTCATAGCCATCCTGGCGCTGATCGCCTTGATAGCAGTCGGTCTGGGGCTGCGGTCAATTCCGGATGCCAGACGGTATCTGAAGATCCGGCACATGTAGCGGGCACTTGGCGGATTTGTGGCGTCCCGCATCCTGGTAGCCGGCATCGGCAACATCTTCCTCGGTGACGACGGCTTCGGCCCCGAGGTACTGCGTCATGTGCCGGAGCGGCTCGCCGAGTTGCAGGGCGTGCGGCTGACCGATTACGGAATCGGGGGCATGCATCTGGCCTACGACCTGCTCGACGGCTGGGATGCTCTAGTCCTCGTCGACGCCCTCCCCAACCGCGGATCACCGGGCAGCGTGCACGTTTTCGAGGCCGACCACACGTCGCTGGACGCATCCGCGGCGATCGACGCGCACGGCATGGATCCGGCAGCGGTATTCGCCAGTCTTCGCGCCCTCGGCGGCGATGATCCGCGGACTATCGTGGTGGGATGCGAAGTCGCCGACGTCGCGGACGGGATCGGGCTCAGCGTGGCCGTTGAATCCGCCGTTCCGGGTGCGGTGGCGGCGGTCGAGTCGGCGGTGGCGATGCTGCGCGCCGAGGACGACGGCATGCGGGAGGTTTGAGAAATGTGTCTTGGGATCCCGGGTCAAGTAGTCCAGATGCTCGACGGCTACGGTGGGCATCTCGCGCTCGTCGACGTCGCCGGTGAGACCCGCAAGGTCAATGTCGGCATGCTGCCGGACGAGACGTTCGCCTCCGGTGATTGGGTGATCATCCACATGGGCTTCGTGGTCGACAAGACCGACAAAGCCGGCGCCGAGGAGGCCATGGCCGGCCTGGAGTTGATGGGTCGGGGCCGCGACGAGCAGGTGGCCAACCCACCTCCGGTGGGCGGTCGATATGACTGACATGTTGTTGAAGTCCGACGACGTTCGGCAGCGGTTCACCGTGACCGGCGTCGTTCAGGGTGTTGGCTTTCGCCCATTCGTGTACCGGATCGCAAGTGAGCTGGGACTGACCGGATTCGTCGGCAACGATTCCGGTGCGGTCTTCCTCGAGGTGCAAGGACCGGCCACCCGTATCAGTGAGTTCGGTCGACGCCTGCGCGCGGAAGCACCACCGCTAGCGAGGATCAGCGGCGTATCCGTCGTCGATATCGGCACCAACGCCGCCGACGGGACCGCTTTTCGGATCGCGGAAAGCCAGATAGCCACCACAGCCACCACAGCAATTCCGCCCGACATCGCGGCGTGCGGCGACTGCCTCGCCGAACTGTTCGACCCACACAACCGCCATTACCGGCACCCGTTCGTGACCTGCACCAACTGCGGGCCTCGGTTCACCATCATCAGGGCGCTGCCCTACGACCGTCCTAACACCACCATGTCGGCGTTCGCAATGTGTGACCGCTGCGCCGACGATTACCACGATCCGAGCAACCGCCGGTTTCACGCCCAGCCGATCGCCTGCCCGGACTGCGGGCCGTCGCTGTGGTTCACCTCGCCGGCCGGCCGGGTGGACGGATCGGACGCGGCATTGGCCGCCACCCAGCAGGCGCTGACCGGCGGTGCCGTCGTCGCAATCAAGAGCATCGGTGGCTACCACCTGGCCTGTGTGGTCGACGACGAGGCGGTCGTGAATGGGCTTCGCGCTCGAAAGATGCGGGGCGACAAGCCGTTTGCCGTGCTGGTGCGCGACCTGGATGTCGCGCGCCGGTACGTGCGGATCGACCACACCGAGGCCGCGATCCTGCGCAGCCCGGCCCGGCCGATCGTGTTGCTGCGGCGGCGCCACGACGCGCTCGTGGCCGACGCCGTCGCCCCGGGCAGCCCGCTGCTCGGGCTGATGCTGCCGTACTCACCGATCCATCACCTGCTACTCGCGCCCGTGCCGGAAAGCCAGGCGCCGGTGCCCGATGCGCTGGTGCTGACCAGCGCCAACCGCTCCGATGAGCCCATCTGCTTCACTGCAGACGATGCTGCACAGAGGCTTCCATCGCTGTGCGCCGCGATGCTCGACCACAACCGGCCCATCCAGGTGCCCTGCGACGACTCGGTGATGCGTGTCCTCGACGGACAAGAGTTGCCGATCCGCCGATCCCGCGGTTACGCGCCGCTGCCAGTCGATATTGGACGCGACGGCCCAGCCGTGTTGGCTGTCGGCGGCGAACTGAAGAACACGTTCTGCCTCACCGACGGCCCGCGCGCATTCATGTCCGGGCACATCGGTGACATGGGCAATTACCACACGCTGAGGGCGTTCGAACGCGCGGTGGGCCAGCTCAGCGAAATCCGTCACCAACCGGTGCGGTTGGCCGCCGATCTACATCCTGGCTATCAGACGCGGAGTTGGGCCGAACGCCACGTCGGTGATCGCCCGCTGGATCTCGTTCAACACCACCATGCGCACGTGGTGTCACTGCTGGCCGAGCACGGCCGGCTTGGTGAACCGATCGTCGGGGTCTCCTTCGACGGCACCGGATATGGCTGTGACGGATCGATCTGGGGCGGAGAAATCCTCGCGCTCAAGGGTGACAGCCACCGCTTTACCCGGGTGGCCCACCTGATGCCGGTGCCGCTGCCGGGTGGTGATGCCGCAGTTCGAAATCCGTGGCGGCTGGCGTTGTCCCAGTTGTGGATGGCTGGTATCGACTGGACACCGGATTTGCCGCCGGTCGCCGCCGCCACGTCCGCCGAGCTTCGCGTCACGCGTTCCCAGCTGCGAAGTGGTGTGGGCTGCGTTCCTTGCTCGAGCATGGGCAGGTTGTTCGACGCCGTCGCCTCGCTATTGGGGGTCCGGCAGCGGATCGACTACGAGGCCCAAGCCGCGATTGAGCTTGAGGTGCTGGCCGAGTCGGCCGACCAGGCCGCGGCACCGATGTTGCGGCTGGATTTGTGCGCCGCCGGGGAGCTCGACCCGCGCGGCATGATCCGCGCGATGGTGTCGGCCTTACGCGCCGGTGTCGAACCCGCGGTGCTGGCCGCCGCATTTCATCAAGCGATCGCCGTTGCGGTCGCCGACGCGGTCGGTGTGGTTGCCGGCGCAGTGCGGTTGGTGGGACTCACCGGTGGGGTGTTCCAAAACGTGTTGCTGCTGCGGGCATGCCGAGAACGGCTGCAAACAGCCGGATTTGAGGTACTGATCCACCACACCGTCCCACCGAACGACGGCGGGCTGGCCCTCGGTCAGGCAGCGATATCCGTGCTGAGGGCGCTGGACCCGCAATTCGATTCAGAGGAGGGCTGATCGATGACGACCACCGCGATCGACCGCGGGCTGGGCGCCGACCTGGCCGCCGATCTGGCCGGCACCGCACTCACCTTGGCCAAGCGGTTCGCGGCGGGCGCCACCATGTGGTCGATTGCGCCGGGCTGGGAGCCCCACGCGCTCCACATCGCAGTCGAATTCATCCATCCGGTGATTGTAGGCAAACGAGCCTTACCGGCCGTGGCACTGACCGGACCTGACGTGGTGGATTTGGTGCGGGTATCGGTGCGTCCCGGCGACATCGTGATTGGCGTCGGCGCTGTCGGCAATGTCGAAGTGCAATCGGTGATGCGCCGGTGCCCGGCCTGGGGCGCCACGACCGTTTGGGTCGGCAGCGGTGAGCGGCCCAAAAGCGGCAGCGCCGACCATGTTCTGTGGCTGGACGACCCCGATCCCAGGGTGCCCGCGACCGGTGGTTTCGTGTTGTTTTACCACCTGCTGTGGGAACTGACTCATGTCTGTTTCGAACATCCCGGCCTGCTCAAGCCGGCTGCAGAGGATCAGGTGTGCGTCACTTGTAGCGACGAGGGCCGCCTCGGGGAAGTGGTGGCGGTATCAGCCGACGGCCTGGCCCAGGTGCGCGTTGCCGGAAAACTGGCGACTATTGCGACGACGCTGGTCGAGCCCGTCAACACCGGTGATCTTGTGCTGGTGCATGCCGGGACGGCGATCACTCGCATCGAGGAGGACGGTTGATGACTGAAGAACCGACCAACTTCCTGTATCCGTTTCTCGATGCGCAGGAAAACGACCCGCAGTCGCTGCTGACCGACCTGACTGCGTCGGCGCAAGCGAAGGCGGCCGAGAGCCTGGCGCTGCGTCGATCCACCCTGGAGGAAAACGCCGAACTGCTGGCCGCTGCCGCCGCCGAAATGGCGTGCCGGTTCGCGGCGGGGGGACGGTTGTTCACTTTCGGCAACGGCGGCAGCTGCACGGATTCCACCACGCTGGCAAAACTGTTCGCGCGGCCGCCTATCGGCCGGCCGCTACCGTCCTGGTCGTTGACCGCCGATCAGGCAATCCTCACCGCGCTGGGCAACGACGTGGGATACGAGCTGGTGTTCGCCCGGCAATTGATCGCCCGCGCAAAAGAAGGGGATGTCGCGATTTCGATGTCGACCAGCGGCAGCTCAGCCAATCTGATGGCCGGGATGAAGGAGGCCCGTCACCGCGGTCTGTACACCGTCGGCTTCGCCGGTTACGGCGGCGGCGCCTTTGCGAAGAGCCCAGATGTCGACGCCTGTTTCGTCGTTCGGTCACAAAGCGTGCACCGCATCCAGGAAGCGCAGGCGCTGCTGGGTTACGAGCTATGGCTCACTGTGCATGAACTGATGAAGAAGCACGAGGTGGCGGTCGGATGAGTAGATCCGCGGGCGAATACCTTTCAGCCGGACCGAGGTTCGACGAGGGCCAGGTGATCGAACGGATAGAATCCTTCCGACGGCGCCGCCCTCGTTTGCTCGACGACCACGTGACGCTGGCCCACGGAGCGGGCGGCAAAGCCTCGGCTGCGCTGATCGATGCGGTGTTCATGGAAGCGTTTCGTAACCCGCTGCTGGAGTCGCTCGGCGACAGCGCGGTCATCGCCTTGCCCAGCGGTGAGCGGGTCGCCATATCCACCGATTCGTTTGTGGTGCAGCCCCGGCGATTCCCCGGAGGATCGATCGGTGAACTAGCGGTGCACGGCACGGCCAACGACCTCGCGGTGGCGGGTGCTGTACCGCAATGGATTTCAACTGCCTTTGTGCTCGAGGAAGGCTTTCCCGTCGCCGAGCTCAAAGAGATCGTGGCGGACATGGCAGCGGCAGCCGCGCAAACTGGTCTACAGATCGTCGCCGGTGACACCAAGGTGGTGCCCAAAGGCGCGGCCGACGGTGTGTTCGTCACCACCACGGGTGTCGGGATTATTCCCGCGGGGCGCCAGCTGTCATCGCGGTCGGTGCGTTGCGGCGACAAGGTGTTGTTGTCGGGATCGATGGGTGATCACGGGATGGCGGTGATGCTGGCTCGCGGCGACCTGGCTATCGAGGCTGATATCCGGTCCGATACTGCCTCGTTGAGCCCGCTGGTGGAAGTGTTGTTGGCGGCGGCGCCGTCCACCCGCTGGCTGCGAGACGCGACCCGCGGCGGGGTCGGCACCGTCTGCAACGAACTGGCCCAGGCCTGCGGTCTGGCGGTGGTGCTCGACGAGCAGCGGCTCCCGGTGCACCCGATGGTCACCGGTGCGTGCGAGCTGCTGGGCATTGATCCGCTCTACGTCGCTAACGAGGGCAAGTTCATCGCCGTCGTCGCTCCGGACGAGGCCGAGACCGGGCTCGCGGCGTTGCGGGCGCATCCGTTGGGTGCCGACGCGGCCGAGGTCGGGGAAATCTTCACCGGGCCCGCAGAGACTGTTGTGCTGCAGACCGGCTTCGGAGGCGCGCGGATCGTCGACATGCTCGTCGGTGACCCGCTCCCGCGGATCTGTTGAGAGAGGACGTGGCGATCGCAAGCGCGGCGAAGCCGGGCGCAGCGGGTCGCCACCAGAGAGGACGTGGCGATCGCAAGCGCGGCGAAGCCGGGCGCAGCGGGTCGCCACCAGAGAGGACGGACCGGATATGTGTCTTGGTATCCCGGGGCGAATCGTTGAGATCACCGACCCGGCAAGTTATTTGGCGAAGGTCGACGTCAGTGGTGTCCAGCGCACCATCAGCGTGCGGCTGCTGGAGAACGACATGCCTGAACCCGATGAGTGGGTGCTGGTCCATGTCGGCTTTGCGATGGCCAAGATCGACGAGACCGAGGCGCTGCTCACGCTTGCGGCTGTGAGAAAGCTCGGTGACGCCTACGCCACCGAACTGGAAGCGTTCGACTCGTCCGCCATCGTCTGAGAAGGAGGGATCCGTCATGAAATTCGTCGATGAGTTCCGCGATCCGGCAGCGGCCCGCAGACTGCTGATCGCGATCGAGCACCTGGCCGGTCCGAGCGGCGAGCATTTCAAGTTCATGGAGGTGTGTGGCGGGCACACACACACCATTTACCGGCACGGCATCGAGCATCTGTTGCCGCAGAACGTCGAACTGGTCCACGGTCCCGGATGTCCCGTTTGTGTGATCCCGATGGGCCGAGTCGATGACGCCATGTGGCTGGCTCAGCAAACCGACGTGATCTTCACCTGCTTCGGTGACATGATGCGGGTACCCGGCTCACACGGCAGTTTGCTCGACGCCAAGGCGCGCGGCGCCGATGTGCGGTTCGTCTACTCGCCGCTGGACGCCTTGAAGATCGCGGCTGATAAGCCGGATAAGCAAGTGGTGTTTTTCGCCGTCGGTTTCGAGACCACCGCACCTTCGACCGCAGTAACGCTGGTGCGCGCACGCGAACTGGGTGTGCGCAATTTCAGCGTGTTCTGCAATCACGTCACGATTGTGCCGCCGATCAAAGCCATCCTGGAATCTCCGGACTTGCGGCTCTCCGGCTTCATCGGACCCGGACATGTGTCGACCGTCGTGGGGAACCGGCCGTACCGGTTCGTGCCGGAGGTGTATGGGAAACCCTTGGTTGTCTCCGGATTCGAACCGCTGGACATTTTGGCGTCGGTCGCGATGCTGCTGACTCAGATCAGTGAGGGCCGCTGCGAGGTGGAAAACCAGTACTCGCGGGTGGTGCCCGAACATGGCAACCCGGCGGCGCTTGCGTTGATGGGCAAGGTGTTCGCGCTGCGGCCACACTTCGAATGGCGTGGCCTGGGATTCATCTCACAAAGCGCCTTGCGGTTGAGCGACGATTTCGCGGACTTCGACGCCGAACTGCGTTACGCGATGCCCGGTGTGCGGGTGGCCGACCCGAAGGCGTGCCAATGCGGCGAGGTGCTCAAGGGTGTGCTCAAACCATGGGAATGCAAGGTTTTCGGCACCGCCTGTACCCCGGAAACGCCGATCGGAACCTGCATGGTGTCCCCCGAGGGAGCGTGTGCGGCTTACTACAACTTCGGCCGGATGCACCGCGACGCAGTCAAGCTCGCGGGGTCCGCCGCACGGGCGTGAGCGTGGCAGCCCCGTCAGTTGATACCCGGGGAACGGAGATGTTCGCCCGTTACGCCTATGCTCCCAATGCCCTGGGTTATTGCGGTCCGCCGCTGGCGGCGACGCTACGGGACGGCTCAGCGGAGGGCGTGCGGGTCGCCGCAAGAAAGTTCTCCGGCGCCTGGCCCTATCTGCAAGTGCTGTCGAAGATGACGGGCATCCCCGATCCGCTGGATCACCGACTCGTCGAGTCGTATTGGGTCGGCGGCGGTGTCGGGGCTGATCTGAACCCGGACGATTTCGTCGACGAGTTGCTCGCGATTATTGGCCCGCAGGCGCGCCGCTATTGGTCGCATCTGAGTCCGGAATTGGCGGGCGAGGCGGCGGCCAATCACTGCTTCCATGTCTTCGGGGTGTACCCGTGGTCACGGTTGCTCGGCCGCGGCCTCGAGGAGCATCCGCTGAGCGTCCTTGACAACTGCCGTATCACAACGGGCACAGTGCTTTCCCGCGAGGGCGATGATGTTCAGGTCTTGTGCCAAAAGCTTGTCTGGGACGGTCATGAGCTGACCCTCTGCGACCCGTCGGTGCGTCGACTCGACGTCTGGGCCGACGGGTACAGCGCGGTACCCGACGTGGCGGCCGGCAACGCAGTCGCGATGCACTGGGGTCGGGTGTGTGGCCGGTTGCGGCCCGAGCAGGTTCAGGCGCTGTCTGACGCCACCGCACGCCAGCTTTGGGTGACCAATCAGCGGCTGAAGCAGGCCTAGTTTGCGAAGAATCGGTCGTTTCTACCCTGGGCCGTCAGCGTCCTATTCGACACTGGGCGAAGCCGTTAGTGGTATCGGCTGATGTCACCGGTGCGAATGCGCGTGGGTTTCCTCCAGGCCCTCTTGGTGGGCGTGCGGGTGAGTGTGTTCGGTCCCGTCGGCGTGGCTGTGTGCATGCTCGTGCTCAATGTGGTCGTGCTCGTGAGACTGCGGCGCGTTCGCGCTGTGGTCCTCGTGGTGTGACATCGGATCATTCCTTCGTTCGTTGACTTACCAACCTAAGGCTACCGGAGAATATGTAGATATGAACAGGTCTTCATCTGAGATAAATGAGATAAGTTGTCGGTATGGGACACGGGGTTGAGGGCCGCACTCGGCCGGCCGCGCGGCTTGACATCGAATCGGCCGCCCATGTGGCGACCACGCTGCAGGCGTTGGCGACCCCGAGTCGGTTGCTGATCCTGACCACGCTGCGGCAGGGGTCCCGCCCGGTGACCGAGCTGGCCGAAGCGGTCGGGATGGAACACTCGGCGGTCTCTCATCAGCTGCGGCTGCTGCGCAACCTCGGTCTGGTCACCGGCACACGATCGGGCCGCAGCATCGTGTACAGCCTTTACGACAGCCACGTCGCCCAACTGCTCGACGAGGCCATCTACCACAGCGAGCACCTGCGCCTAGGCCTGGCCGAACGATCTCAAACGGCGGGCTAACCCCCGGGTCAGCGCTGACCCGGTTGAACCCCGGTTGCCTGGCATTGCGGGCACAGGCCGTGCAAGGTCAGACCGGCCCGCTCGGAAAGCCGGAAAGAACTGCCCACCATCGCGTGTTCCAATGCCGAAGCCAACTGTCCCGCAGGCACTTCGATGATCGAGCCGCATCGAATGCACACCGCGTGATGGTGTGGGACTGCGGCTAACCCATAGGTGGCGACGCCGTTTTCGAGGGCCAGCGCGTGCAGCACACCCTGGTCGATCAGGGTGGTCACGGTCCGGTAGATCGTCGCAAGGTCCGGGGACTGTGCGTCGACGGGCAGACACTCGCGCAACCGCTGGTCGATCTCGGCGACCGACAGGTGACCACTGACCGACTCGAGCACCGCGAGCACCGCAATCCGCGACGCCATCCGTCGCAGCCCGTGGGCGCGTAGTAGCTCACCGATGCGCTCGATGACGGCCGGGTCCAAGGCCGATGAGTTGGCCACCGATCCATTATCGCGCCTGTGTGAGCTTGACCGCAGGTGATCGGTCGCCCGCTTGTCGTCTTTTGCGGTTGACTGCGACGCCACTCCGGCGCGCAAACGCTCCTGCGAAAAACTTGCAGTGATCCTGCGAAATATCCGCAAGACGGTAGCTTTGTGGTTTACCGTTTTACTACGGCCGGCGTTTCCGACGCGGAAGGGGCGCGACATGCTCGGTGGTCGCCTAGCGGAGCAGTCGTCGGCACGGCGGAGATCACCGAGCGCGCTGACGACGGACGAGTTGTTGCGGCTGGCATCGATGGCCGCGGTCATTGTCGCGCTGCACCTCATCGGTTGGATCACCCTGGTAGTGGTCGTCGAACCGGCACACTTCAGCTTGGGCGACAAGGCATTCGGCATCGGTATCGGGCTGACCGCCTACACGTTGGGACTGCGGCACGCGTTCGACGCCGACCACATCGCCGCAATCGACAACACCACCCGCAAGCTGATGAACGACGGGCACCGACCGCTGAGCGTCGGGTTCTTCTTCTCGCTCGGCCACTCCTCCGTGGTCTTCGGCTTGGCGCTGCTGCTGGCGTTCGGACTGAAGGCCATCATTGGGCCGGTCAAGCAGGACTCATCGGCACTGCACCACTACACCGGCTTGATCGGAACGACCGTCTCAGGAGTGTTCTTATACCTGATCGCTTTCATCAACATCAACATTTTGGCCGGCATCCTACGGGTGTTTGCACAGATGCGCCGTGGCGTTTACGACGAGGCCGAACTCGAAGAACAGCTCAATAATCGCGGATTGCTCAACCGGTTCCTCGGCCGGTTCACCAAATCCATCACCAAGTCATGGCATATGTATCCCCTCGGCGTACTGTTCGGGCTCGGCTTCGACACCGCTACCGAGGTCGCACTGCTGGTTCTAGCGGGAACTAGTGCGGCTGCGGGCCTGCCCTGGTATGCAATCTTGTGTCTGCCCGTGCTGTTCACCGCGGGAATGTGCCTACTGGACACTATCGACGGCTCGTTCATGAATTTTGCCTATGGCTGGGCTTTCTCCAATCCGGTGCGCAAGGTCTACTACAACATCACCATCACCGGCCTATCGGTAGCGGTCGCGGTGCTCATCGGCAGCGTGGAACTCTTGGGGCTGCTGGCCACTCAGTTCGGCTGGAGCGGCAAATTCTGGGATCAAATCAGCGGCGTTGACCTCAACGCCATCGGTTTCCTCATAGTCGGCATGTTTGTCGTCACCTGGGTCATCGCCATGCTGGTCTGGCGCTACGGCCGAATCGAAGAGAGGTGGACCCGGGCGTCCAAACTGCTCGATAGCGGCGCGAATGCGAGGTGATATGCCGATAGCTGATGGAACGGAATCGACGATCACCCTGCGGACCCACGATGTGGACGAAGCTCGAGCGATCATGGAGGATCGGGTTTCGCGACACATGTTGCGCACGCTGGACGAGTCGCGACAGGTTGATTTCAGGCTTCGCCAAGCACCGCTGGATTGCATCACGTTTCTGCAGGTTTCATACGGCCGTGGTGTTGAAATCGTCACACCAGGTCTCGTCGACTTCTATTTACTGCAGCGAACGCTGGAAGGGACGTGCGAAATCAGCACCAGCTCGGCCGAGCTGGAAATCGGCCCGGGAGATTCTGTTGTGATGAACCCGGCAACCACTTACCGCAAACGCTGGAGCGCCGACGCCGTCCAGCTAATGGTTCGGCTACCGCGCGGCCCCATAGAGCAGCTCGGGAGCGTCGAAACCGCCGAGCAGCCAATCGTTTTTCAAGAAATCGCTGGGCCGCTGCCCGCCATGCTCGACGATCTCGTCAGATTGTTCTGGCGGGATGTCACGTCGGAGGACCGCGCACGCTTGAGCGCCATCGACCGGAGCGCAAGCAGGCATTTCATGAAAGCGATGCTGCACTTGATTCCCAACTCGGCCAATGCAGACCTCGGGCCAAGTGAGCTACCGACATGCTTGCCCCGCGCCGATCGATACATCCGGCGAAACCTTACTCGCCACATCGACTTAGCGGATATTGCCGACGCGGCCGGCGTCAGCACCCGCTCCCTGGAATCTGCGTTCCGCCGATGCTGGCGGACCACGCCGGTGGCTCACGTTCGCAATCTCCGACTGGACGCCGCCCGTCGCCTGCTCACTCATCCGGCTGCAGGAATGTCGGTCACAGAAGCAGCGTTCGCTGCGGGTGTTACTCACCTAGGTCGCTTCTCGCAAAGCTACTTTCGCCGTTACGGCGAACTGCCCTCCGAAAGCCTCAGCCGCGCAACTGCAGCCGCCAACTGACCAGGCCATCGATCAGCTGTATCTCCACCGTCTGACTCGAGGCAATGGGCGGCGTAAGTTCGGTGCGTGATTTCACGGTTGTGTCAACAAGTTCGGGCGATACGGCACGCCTGCTTATTCGACTAGTTCATCTGACGCCTAGGTTCGATGGCATCAAATCGACGAGTGGCAACGACAATTGGATAGTCGGTGTCATCGGCGGATAGCAAAAACTTGAGATAGGGCTCATCATTTCCATGCCCAGTCAAGGTCCACGAAGCCCTGATCAGTCAAGGAGATATCAATGTCATTCGTTGCGACACAACCCGAGATGCTGGCGGCGACTGCTGGCCACTTGCAAGGTATCGGCGTTGCGATGGTCGCTCAGAATGCAGCCGCGGCCCCTTCGACCACTGGGGTCATTCCGGCTGCCGCCGACGCGGTGTCGGCACTGACCGCGGCCCAATTCGCCGCACACGCGCACATGTACCAGGCGGTGAGCGCGCAAGCTGCTGCGATCCACCAGATGTTCGTCGCGATTATGCGGGCCAGCGCCGGTTCCTATGCGGCTACCGAGGTCGCCAACACGATGGCAGCCGGATAGTTGTCCATGATGAATTTCGGGACGTTTCCGCCGGAGCTCAACTCCGGCCTGATGTATTCCGGTCCGGGCGCGGCACCGCTGCTGGCCGCCGGGGCGGCCTGGCAGCAGCTGGCCGGGGAACTCAACACCGCGGCGGGCTCCTACACCTCGGCGCTCGACGCGCTTACCACCGACAGCTGGCAGGGCCCGGCCGCGACGGCTATGGCTGCTGCGGCCACTCCCTACGTGGTCTGGATGAACACCACTGCAGCCCAGGCCGAACAGGCTGCCGACGCAGCCCAATTGGCCTCCGACGCTTATCACGCCGCGTTCGCGATGACGGTGCCGCCGCCGATGATCGCCGCCAACCGCGCTCTTATGACGTCGTTGGTTGCGACAAACTTCCTCGGGCAGAACACCCCCGCGATCGCGGCTACCGAAGCACAGTACGCCGAGATGTGGGCCCAGGACGCCGCCGCTATGTACGGCTATGCCGGGGAGTCGGCGACGGCCGTCAAGCTCACGCCGTTCGGTGCCCCCCCGTCCAGCACTAGTCCGACTGGCTCAGCCGCCCAAGCCACCGCTGTCGCGCAGGCCGCCGGCACCTCGGCGGCGGGCAACACGCAGACGACTTTGTCGCAAGTTGTGTCCTCGGTGCCGACCACATTGCAGAGCCTCGCGTCGCCCATGGGATCGTCCACGTCCCCTACATCCGGACTCAACGGAATCTTGAGTTCGCTGGGACTCACCGGGTCTACCCCATCAGCGTTGCCCAGTTCCGGTACGTCGACCGGCATCCTGAGCGCTCTGACTGGGTCGTCAGCGGGGATCGGCGGAACAATGGCGTCTACGGCTGCGGCATCTGGCGCGTCACCCAATGCTTCTGCCTCGACTACGTCGCTGGGGTCGATGCCGTCGGGGCTGATGAACGTGCTAGACACATTGACTGGCAACGGATCTGGAACAGGATTCTCCGCACTCTTCAATGACTTGTTCAGCTCGAGTGGCCTGGGGTTGAACGACAATCTGTGGAACACCATCTTTTCGTCGGGCTTTTATATGCCGGGCAACTTCTTGGGCACCATGATGGATTTCATGGGCTTGGCCGACATCACCCAGGCAGAGGATGTGGTGGGAGCAGCGGCCGGGACTGAGGGGCTCGGCGGCGCGCTGGGCTTGGGCGGCATCGGGGGGTTGGGAAGTGGCCTGGGCGGTGTCGTTTCGAGCGTCGGCGGTTCAGCGGCGGTGTCGGCGAGCCTCGGTCAGGCGGTCGGCTTAGGAGGTTTGTCCGCGCCGCAGGCGTTTGCCCCGGCAGCCGGGGCGATGGGACCTGCGGCGGGGCTGTTGGGTGGTGCCCCGCTTGGCGCACCTCCCGGGGTCGCGGCGGGTATGCCCATGTCGCCTTTATCAGCGATGGCCGGTATGGCCGGGCAAGGCATGAATGGGGGTGCGCTCCCTCGATACGGCTTCAAACCCACCGTGATATCGCGATCTCCAATCGGGTAACGCGAAATCTATGTGACCGGCCGGATGGACCCGGGGCGGGACGCTGACAGACTGAGCCGCGTGCCCGCTTCCATTTGCGACGTCCTGCCCACCGCGGCTGCAATCCTGGGCGTCCGGGAGGGCTTCGACGCGTTGTCGTTGACCGAGTGGGTCGGCGAGGTGTGCCGCGTCGCGGTGGTCCTCGTCGACGGGATGGGCTACCACCTGCTGCCGCAGCTGGCCGCCGATGCGCCGTTGCTCGCGTCGGTATGCAGCGGCCGTATCGGCCGGCTCGAGGAACTGGCCTGCACCTTCCCGTCGACCACACCGACCAGCCTGGTGTCGCTCGCGACGGGCGTCTTTCCCGGCGAGCACGGGATACTGGGCTTTACCGTCAAGCTGCCCGGCACCGACCGGGTGCTCAACCACATCTCTTGGCGCGACGATCCGTCGCCCGGCCGATGGCAGCCGACCCGGACGTGGTTCGAGCGGCTGGCCGGCGCCGGGGTGCCTTCCCGGGCGGTGCTGCCGGCACCGTTTCTGGGCAGCGGCCTGACCGAAGCGGCGTATGGCGGAGCGGGATTTCGCGCGGCCCATCCCGGGCAGGACTACGCCCAGCTGGTGACCGACGAGTTGCGATCGACGCCAGGACTGGTCTACGGCTACACCGCGGAGCTGGACACCGCGGCGCACCTGTTTGGCATTGGTTCACCGCAGTGGCATGCCGCGGCCGCCTCAGTCGATGCGCTGCTCACCCGGCTGGTCGAGTCACTGCCACCGGATGCCGCACTGCTGGTCACCGCCGACCATGGCGGCGTGAACGCCGCCCCGCAATCGCGGATCGATCTCGACGCCGACCCGCAGCTGGCCGCTGGGGTGCGTGTGGTCGCCGGTGATCCCCGGGTGCGCTACCTGTACCCAGAACCCGGCGCGGCGCCCGATGTGCTCGCCGCCTGGCGTGCGGTGCTCGACGGCCGGGCCGAGGTGTGCACTCGTGAGGAGGTCGTGGCAGCGGGATGGTTCGGCCAGGTGCGCCCAGAGCATCTGTCGCGCCTCGGTGATGTGGTGGTCATCTGTACTGGTGATACCGCGGTGCTGGCCAGCGGCCACGAGCCGCCGGAGGCGGGCCGAATGATCGGAATGCACGGCGCGGCCACTCCCCCCGAGACGGCGATACCGCTGATCGCGTTCACAGCGGGGTGACGTAGGCGGAGCTGATCCCGCCGTCGACCAGGAACGTCGAAGCGGTGATGAACGACGCGTCGTCGCTGGCCAGAAACGCTACGGCCGAGGCGATTTCGTCCGGTTCGGCGAAGCGGCCCATCGGCACGTGGACCAACCGGCGGGCGGCCCGATCGGGATCCTTGGCGAAAAGCTCTCGCAGCAGCGGGGTGTTCACCGGTCCGGGGCACAGCGCGTTGACCCGAATACCCTGCCGGGCGAATTGCACACCGAGCTCACGGGACAGGGCGACCACGCCGCCCTTGGACGCGGTGTAGGAGATCTGCGAGGTCGCCGAACCCATCACCGCCACGAACGAGGCGGTGTTGACGATCGACCCGCGTCCGGCCGGGACCATGTGTCGCAGCGCCGCACGGCAACACAGGTAGACCGATTTGAGGTTGACGTCCTGCACCCGCTGCCATGCCGGCAGCTCGGTCTTCTCGATCACGTCGTCTTCCGGCGGCGAAATCCCGGCGTTGTTGACCGCTACGTCAACCGAGCCGAAGGTGGCCGCCGCCGCGTCGAACAGCGAGTCCACCGCCGCCTCGTCGGAAACATCGACAGGCACGAACAATCCGCCGAGTTCCTCGGCGACGGGGCGGCCGGCGGCACGGTCGATATCGCCGATGACGATGGTGGCGCCCTCGGCGTGCAGCCGCCGTGCCGACGCCAGACCGATGCCGCCGGCGCCACCGGTCACGACAGCGACCCGGTCCGCCAGTCGCCGGGTGAGGTCTATCCCGGACATTCGGTCCCGTTTACGGCGGCATAACAGCGGGCGGCGTCGACGATAGCGGCGAAGAGCCGTAGATCGTTCAGTGACTCCTCGGGATGCCACTGGACGGCCAGCGTAAAGCCGTCACCGGGCAGTTCGATCGCCTCGATCACGCCGTCCGGATCCCACCCGCTGACGACCAGGCCCGCGCCGAGTTCGGCGATCGCCTGGTGGTGATAGCACTTCGCCTCGGCGGACTCCCCGACCAGCGCCGCCAGCCGGGTTCCCGGCACGGTACGGACCGGCAGCGTGGTGAATACCGCGTTGCCGAATCGATGCCCGCTGTGGCCGATGACATCGGGCAGATGCTGATGCAACGTGCCGCCCAGCGCGACGTTGAGCACTTGAGCGCCGCGGCAGATACCCAGCACGGGCAGTTTGCGGTTCAGCGCCTCGTGCAGCAGAGCGAGCTCCCACGCGTCCCGCTCCGGGCCCGGCTCGTCGGCGGTTGGATGGGGCCACTGGCCGTACACCGCCGGATCGATGTCTTTGCCCCCGGTGATCACCAGTCCCTCCATGCCGTCGAGCACCCGGTTCGTGATGGCGGGGTCCACCGGTTGCGGCGGCAAGAGCACTGCGATGCCGCCGGCCAGCGTGACACCCCGGAAGTAGCCGTCGGGCAGAAAACCGGCACGCACGTTCCAGATACCGCTCTGCGCCTGGTCCAGATATGTGGTCAGGCCGATCACCGGCCGGACCGCTTCAGCGGAGCTCAAACGCCGTCACCAGGTGCTGGTGCGCAGCACGATCTCGGCGGCCAGTTGCGCGGTCGACTCGTGCGCGTTTCGGCGGCCGAGCAGTTCGGCAACCCGGTAATCGGCGTAGACGAACCGTTGACTGGCCCGGGCGACCGCCCGTGCGGCCGGGGTGCTGACCAGCGCGGTGGTGTTGATTTCGACTGGCGGACAGTGCTCGTCGCGGATGACGCCGGCCAGGTCGGCAACTCGGGGATGGCCGCGGTCGATTGCGATCAGACCGGTGAAGCGGTCCAGCCTGGTGGCAGCCAACTCCCAGGCGATTTCCCCGCCGGTGCGATCACCCACCAGCACTCCCCACTGAATGTCCAGCCCGTCGAGAATGCCGACCACCGACTTCGGCGTCAGCCGGGGATCGGGGCCGAAGACGATCGTGCGCAGCGAGGCGGTGTGCAAGCGATCGCACACCGCGTCGTAGGCGGCAACAGCGCGCTGCGCGGCACTGAGCACGACCACGACGGAGCCGTTCTCCGGGCCGGTGATACTGACCGGAATGGGGAACCCGTCGACGGTAGTCATCATCGTCGAAGGCACTTTGGACAAGTTACGCCATCGGCGTTGACTGTGCGTGTCCTTTCCACAGTTATTTAGCTTGTTTTCACAACCGGTGCTGCGAGCCTGTTGCGCAGGTGGCTCACCGCAACATCTATGTAACACGCGCGCAGCGCTTTTCGCTCGCTGGCAGCCATGCCGAGCGCGGCGTCAACCGCGTAATCCGGCGACGATGACCGGGCGCGGTGGCGGCCCGTGTTCCATCACATCGGTAACGGCGTCCACATCGATGTGGGCGGCCAGCAGATCGGCCATCACGTCCAACTGTGTGTCGCGTCGCGCCGCGACATCGACGTCGTCGGCGACGACGAAGCCGTGGCGCCCGGCCGCGGCCGCCGCGACGGCCAACCACTCCCGCCGAAAAGCGTCGTTGTCGAACAAGCCGTGCCAGTGGGTGCCGAAGACTGGGCCGCGTCGATAGCCCTGCGGGTGGCCGTCCGCCTCAAACCAGGTGGTTTCGGAGCAGCGCGCCACCTGGCCGTGGTGAATCTCGTAGCCGTGCAGCGGAGTTCGCCAGCGGCGCAACACTTTATCGGTGCCAAAAACGATGTCGGCCGCCAAGAGCCCGAGCCCGTCGACGAGTCCGCATCGTGTCTCGACCCGGTCGTCGATGGACCGGCACAGCATCTGGAAGCCGCCGCACAGTCCCAGCACCACACGGCCGGTGGCGGCGTGCGCGGCGATGGCGTTCGCCAGTCCCCGTTCGCACAGCCATCGCAAGTCGCTGACGGTGGCCTTGCTGCCCGGCACCACGACCACGTCGGCGTCGGTCAAATCGGCGGCATCGGCGACCCAGCGCACCAGCACCCCCGGCTCGCAGGCCAGCGCATCGAGGTCGGTGGAGTTGGAGATTCGCGGCAGCCGCACGGCGACGATCCGCAACCACTGCCGGCCGCGCGGCGGCTGCGGTGTGCCCAGCACCCGGTTCGCCCGCACGGAAACGGAATCTTCGGCGTCGAGCCAACACTCATCGGCGTAGGGCACCACGCCGTAGGTGGGGCGGCCGGTCAGCGCAGCCAGTTGCCGCAGTCCCGGCGTCAACAACTGCTGATCGCCGCGGAACTTGTTGACGATGAAGCCCGCGATCAGTGCTTGGTCCTGCGCGTCGAGCACCGCGACCGTCCCGAACAGATGAGCCAGCAGACCGCCGCGGTCGATGTCGCCAACCAAGATCACCGGCAGGTTCGCCGCCCGGGCCAGCCCCATGTTGGCGATATCTGTTGCGCGCAAGTTGATTTCAGCTGGCGATCCGGCACCCTCGCAGATCACCGCATCGAATTCGGCACGCAGGCCGGATAATTCGTCGACGACCAGCCTGGCGAGCCGGTCGCGATGCGCGAAGTAGGACGCTGCGGTGACCCTGTCCGCGACCCGCCCCTTGATCACCAGTTGTGAGGTTCGGTCGCTGCCGGGTTTGAGCAGGACCGGGTTGAACCGGACGCTGGGCTCCAGCCCGGCCGCCCGGGCCTGCATCGCTTGGGCGCGGCCGATCTCGCCGCCCTCGACGGTGATCGCGGAATTGTTGGACATGTTCTGGGCCTTGAACGGCGCGACCCGCAGCCCGGTACGCGCCAGCAACCGGCACAGGCCTGCCACCACCATGGACTTACCTGCGTCGGAGTTGGTTCCCGCGACGAGCAGCGCGCCGCTCACGCGGCTGGGCGACGACTCTGCGGATTTGTCCGCGACACGCCGCAGCAGCGTAGAGAACCGCAGAGTCGCACGGGGAACGTCACAGCTGGGTCAGGATTTCGACGCCGCTGTCGGTGACCAGCAGCGTGTGCTCGAACTGCGCGGTCCACTTGCGGTCTTTGGTGACCACCGTCCAGCCGTCGTCCCAGATCTCGTAGTCCAGTGCGCCGAGATTGATCATCGGCTCGATCGTGAAGGTCATATTCGGCTCGAAGATGGTGGTGACGGCGGGCTGGTCGTAGTGCAGCACCACCAGGCCGTTGTGAAACGTGGTGCCGATACCGTGACCGGTGAAATCCCGAACGACGGTGTAGCCGAACCGATTCGCGTAGGACTCGATGACTCTGCCGACGACCGACAACGCACGCCCCGGCCGGACGGCCTTGATCGCGCGCATGGTGGCCTCGCGGGTGCGTTCCACCAGCAGGCGATGCTCCTCGGCGACGTCGCCGGCCAGGAACGTCGCGTTGGTGTCGCCGTGCACGCCGTCGATATAGGCGGTGACGTCGATGTTGACGATGTCGCCGTCTTCGATCACCGTTGAATCCGGTATGCCGTGGCAGATGACCTCGTTGAGGGACGTGCAGCACGACTTCGGATAGCCCTTGTAGCCCAGCGTCGACGGATAGGCGCCGTGGTCGACCATGTAGTTGTGCGCGATCCGGTCGAGTTGGTCGGTCGTCACGCCCGGGGCGACGGCGTTACCGGCCTCGGCCAGCGCACCGGCGGCGATACGGCTGGCGACGCGCATCTTCTCGATCACCTCAGGTGTCTGGACCCACGGCTCACTGCCTTCGCGCGCTGTCGGTTTCCCAACGTATTCCGGGCGCGAGATCGACTTGGGCACTGCCAGTGTCGGGGACTGCACGCCGGGCGACAGCGCGGTGCGAACAGGCATGCCGCCAAGCCTACTGTGCAGCTAGCTCAGGCCAGGTAGTCGCCGGGTAGCAGGTCGAGCATGAATTTGGTCATCCGGACCGCATACTCCGAACTGCCGCCCCCCACGATCAACGAGGCGAACGCCATGTCGCCGCGGTATCCGGCGAACCAGGAGTGCGATCCGCCGGGAAACTCGGCTTCACCGGTCTTCCCGAACACCATCCCGGAACCGGAGATGTCGGTGGCGGTGCCGTTGGTTACCACCAGCCGCATCATCGGGCGCACGCCGTCGAGCATTTTGTCGGTGATCGCGGTGGTATCACCGTTGACCGTCGTCGTACGGCCCTCGATGAGCCGCGGCAGCGGGGTCTTGCCGGCGGCGACGGTCGCCGCGACCAGGGCCATGCCGAACGGACTGACTAGTACCCTGCCCTGCCCGAACCCGTCCTCGGTCCGCTCGGACTGGTCCACGGTCGGCGGCACCGAGCCGGTCACGGTCGGGATGCCGTCGACCTCGTAGTCCAGGCCGACGCCGTACTGGGCGGCTGTCATCGTCAAACCCCGGGGCGGCATCCGGCTGGCCAACTCGGCGAACGTGGTGTTGCAGGAACTGGCGAACGCCCGCGACATCGGCACCACGCCCAGGTCGAAGCCGCCGTAGTTGGGAATGATGCGTTGCCCGATCTCCATGTGGCCGGGGCAGCCCAACAGCGTGTTAGGAGAGGCCATGTCGCGTTCGATGGCCGCGCCTGCGGTGACCATCTTGAAAGTCGACCCGGGCGGATACAGGCCGGTGGTGGCGATCGGACCGGCCGCGTCGGCGGCGGAGTTCTGGGCGACGGCCAGGATCTCGCCGGTCGAGGGCTTGAGCACCACGATCATCGCCTGTCGGCCCTGGTTGTCCACAGCGTGCTGGGCGGCGTTCTGCACGGCGCGGTCCAGGCTGATCGAGACCGACGGGGCGGGTGCCGGCTCGACTTCGTTGAGCACGGCGGTGTCGACGCCATTCTGGTTGACGCTGACCACCCGCCAGCCCGCCTGGCCGTCGAGTTGGTCGATGACAGCCTTCTTCACCTCGGCGATGATGGCCGGCGCGAACCCGTCGTCAGTCGGCAGCAGGTCGGCCTGCGGGGTGATGACCACCCCGGGCAAGTCGCGGACCACTGGTTCCAGCCGGTCGCTATCGTCTTTGCGCAGCGTGATCAGGTCCAGCGGGGTGCCGGACGAGCTGGCCTGCTCGGCGAGGCGTTGCGGGTCCACGGTGTCGTCGAAGGGGCGCAACGCATCGGCCACCGCGACGGCTGTGGCGATCAGGTAGGGCCCGGCGCGGCCGGCGTCCAGCGTGTAGTGGTACAGGTTGCCCGGTGCCAGCACATCGGTGCCGCCGAGCTCGTTGACCGAGGCGCGCCGCGGCGGGTCGGCGCGCAGCGCGAAGGTCTGATGCTCACCGAGCCTGGGATGCAGATCGGTGGTGGCCCACCGGACTTGCCACCGGCCCTCGTAGCGGGCCATCTTCAGCTGGCCGTCGTAAGTCCAGCTGCGATTCTTGGGCAGCCGCCAGGTGTAGCGGTAGGCGACGGCGCCGGTGTCCTCGGTGTACTTCGAGCCCAGGACTTGGGCGTCCAGGTGGATCGCCTGCAGCCCCGACCACGCCGCGTTGAGCGTCTCGCGCGCCTGTTCGGGGTCGTCGCTGAGCTCGGCGGCCGCCGCCGTGTTGCCGACCGCCAGCGCGGCGAAGTACCGCTCGGCGGCCGGAAGCGGACCGTCGGGTCGGGGTGTGCAGCTCGGGACGGCGAGGGCGGCCAGCAGTGTCAAAACTGTGACGATTGGTATCAGTGTGATTCGAGGTCTCATTGTGGCTGATGTTAAGGCTGAGGTGACGTGAGCGGTGGCGACACACCGAAACCCGATTGTGATCGAGGCAGCTGAAGCTGGTTTGGCGTGCGCCGAGACATAAAGCTCTGCGAGCCTCCCCGGCGTTTCGTCGCAGGCGTTTAAGTGTCGCGAGCAGTGGGCGGGTTCGGGACCGGCGGCACCGGCGGCGCGAGCGGTAACGGCGGAGCGCTCGTCGGAACTGGCGGGTCTGCTGGGCACAGTGGGCAGCGACGGCAGCGCCGGTGGTAACTCCAGGGTTGGCCGGCACCGGCTTCCCCGGCAACCCGGGCAGCCCCGCCGCGCCCGGCTAATCCAGCAATATCGTCGCGAACGAGCCGACTTCGCGGAAGCCGACGCGGGCGTAGGTGGCGCGCGCGACCGCATTGAAGTGGTTGACGTACAGGCTGGCAATCCGCCCGGTACAGACGATCACCGCCGCCAGGGTCGCGGTCCCGGCGGCGCCCAAGCCATGACCGCGCCACTCCGGGTGCACCCACACTCCCTGTATCTGGCCGACCGCGGGCGACTGGGAGCCAACTTCGGCCTTGAAGATGACCTCGCCGTCCTCGAAGCGGGCCCAGGCCCGACCGGCCGCGATCAAGCTGGCGACGCGGCGCCGGTAGCCCAGACCACCGTCACCCACCCGCGGGTCCACGCCGACTTCACCGATGAACATGTCGATAGCGGCCACCAGGTAGGCCTCGAGTTCGTCGGGCCGGACCTGGCGCACACCAGGGTCGAGTCCGCAGCTGGGCATGCGGTCCAGCACCATCAGCGGCTGGTGGTCGCGCACATCGCGAGCCGGGCCCCACGCGGTCTCCAGCCGCCGCCACATCGGCATCACCAGTTCGGCTCGCCCCACCAGCGACGAGCACCGCCGCGTCGTGCTCATCGCCTCCTCGGCGAACGCCTGCAAATCGTCAGGGCCGCCCCGCAATGGGACCAGGTTGGCGCCGGCGTAGCACAGCGACTCCTCGGCCCCGCGCCGAGTCCACAGCTCACCGCCGATCGAATTGGCGTCTATGCCGTGGTCGGCCACCCGGGCGGCGACCATGCAGCATCCGACGGGATCATGGTCGAGCACCCGGCGCACCGCGGCCGGATCGCGCACCACCGACACTCGTCGCTCATCGGCCAGACGGAAGAGGGGCGCAGCCGACATAGTGGTTCTTTCGGTGGAGACGGTGGCCAATCGACCTTTTTCAGCTTACGGTCACAACCGGTGAACCAGTAGTTGTCGCCGCGCCGGGTTCGGCGCCGTGTTCGCCCGCGAGCCGCATGGCCTCCTCGATCAGCGTCTCGACGATCTGCGCTTCGGGCACGGTCTTAATCACTTCCCCGCGCACGAAGATCTGGCCTTTGCCGTTGCCGGACGCGACGCCGAGGTCGGCCTCGCGGGCTTCGCCCGGACCGTTGACGACGCACCCCATCACGGCCACCCGCAGCGGCACGTCGAGCCCGTCCAGGCCGGCGGTGACCTCGTTGGCCAGGGTGTACACGTCGACCTGCGCCCGCCCGCAGGACGGGCAGGACACGATCTCCAACGAGCGTGGCCGCAGGTTCAGCGACTCCAGGATCTGGGTGCCGACCTTGACTTCTTCGACCGGCGGCGCGGACAGCGACACCCGGATGGTGTCGCCGATGCCCCGCGACAGCAGCGCACCGAAGGCGACCGCGGACTTGATCGTGCCCTGAAACGCCGGGCCCGCTTCGGTGACACCAAGGTGCAGCGGGTAGTCGCACTGGCCGGCCAGCAGCTCGTAGGCGGCCACCATGACCACCGGGTCGTTGTGCTTGACGCTGATCTTGATGTCGCCGAAGCCGTGCTCCTCGAACAGCGAGGTCTCCCACAGCGCCGACTCGACCAGAGCTTCCGGTGTCGCCTTGCCGTACTTGGCCATGATCCGCTTGTCCAGCGATCCCGCGTTGACACCGATGCGGATCGGGATGCCGGCGGCGCCGGCGGCCTTGGCCACTTCGCCCACCCGGCCGTCGAATTCCTTGATGTTGCCGGGATTAACTCGGACAGCCGCGCACCCCGCCTCGATCGCGGCGAAGATGTACTTCGGCTGGAAGTGGATGTCGGCGATCACCGGGATCTGGCTCTTCTTGGCGATGACCGGCAGCGCGTCGGCGTCCTCCTGGCGCGGGCAGGCGACCCGCACGATGTCACAGCCGGCCGCGGTGAGCTCGGCGATCTGCTGCAGCGTTGCGTTGATGTCGTGGGTCTTGGTGGTGCACATCGACTGCACCGAGATCGGGTGGTCGCTGCCCACGCCGACGTCGCGGACCATCAGCTGACGGGTGGTGCGCCGCGGCGCCAAGGTGGGCGCGGGTGGTACCGGCATTCCCAGACCAATTTGTTGGCCGGTGGCCATCGGTGTCTCCTACTGGAAGAGCCTGATCGGGTTGACCAGATCGGCGGTGACGGTCAACAGCATGTAGCCGACGACCAGCACCAACACTACGTATGTTGCGGGCATCAGCTTGAGATAGTTCACCGGCGCCGCGGCGACCTTGCCGCGCGTCGAGCGGATCATGTTGCGGATCTTCTCGAACACCGCGATGGCGATGTGTCCACCGTCGAACGGCAGCAACGGCACCAAGTTGATCGCGCCCAGGATGAAGTTCAGCTGGGCCAGGAAGAGCCAGAACGCTTCCCACAGACCATGGTCGACGGTGTCTCCGCCGATGATGCTGGCACCGACGACGCTCATCGGCGTGTCGAGGTCGCGGTGTCCGCCGCCGATGGCGTGCAGCAGCGCGCCGACTTTGGTCGGGATGGCGGCCAGTGACTTGCCCAGCTCCACCGACAGGCTGCCGGTGAACGCGAAGGTGGCCGGAATTGCCGTGACGACGTTGTAGTGGGTCGGTCCGAACGCCGGCGCGGCCACGCCGATGACGCCGACGATGGCCGGAGCGGTGTGTCCCTTGCCGTCGGAGACCCAGCGCTGCGTCTGGGCCACGTCGACGTACTTGGTCATTTTGCTGCCGTCGCGTTCGACGACGACCGGAACGGTGCCATGCAGCTTCTGCACGGCGGCGGCCAAGTCGGCGAAGTTCGACACGGGCTTGTCGCCGACCTGCACCACCACGTCGCCGGGCTTGATCCCGGCCTGCGCTGCGGGCCCCGGGCCCGTGCACTGGTCGTACTGGCCCTGCTTGACTTCCTTCGCCGCGCAGGCGGTTTGACCGATGACAGCAGAGGTTGGCGGGTGCAGGTTCGGCAAGCCCCAGGCCACGGCTATGACGTAGATCAGTATCAGGCCGATGGCGAAGTTCGTCCCGGGTCCGGCCAGCAGGACGGCGCTGCGCTTCCACGTCTTCTGCTTGTACATGGCGCGCTCGCGTTCGTCGGGCTCGAGCTCTTCGACCGCGGTCATCCCGGCGATGTCACAGAAGCCGCCCGCCGGAACGGCCTTGAGGCCGTACTCGGTCTCGCCGCGCCGCGTCGACCACAGCGTCGGGCCGAAACCGACGAAGTAGCGGCGCACCTTCATGCCGGTCGCGCGCCCGACCCACATATGCCCGCACTCATGCAGCGCCACCGAGATCAGGATGGCGAGCGCGAACAGCACAATGCCGGTAACGAACATCATCGGATCGGTAAGACCTCCCGTGTAACCGCACGTCGGGCCCGTTCGCGGGACCACCTCTGCGCATCGAGTACCTCATCCACGGTAGCGGGTTGCGCGCCCCATTGGTCGGCGGCGCTCAGCACCTCGGCGATGGTGCGCACGATCGCCGGGAACCCGATGCGTCCCGCCAGGAACGCTGCCGCGGCTTCTTCGTTGGCGGCGTTGTACACCGCGGTCAGGCAGCCGCCGGTCTCGCCGGCCTGCCGGGCCAGCTCCACGGCGGGAAACACCTCGGCGTCCAACGGTTCGAACTCCCAGCGGCTGGCGGTGGAGAAGTCGCAGGCCGCGGCGGCACCGGGTACCCGTTCGGGCCAGCCCAGTGCCAGCGCGATCGGTAGCTTCATGTCCGGCGGGCTGGCCTGGGCGATGGTCGATCCGTCGGTGAACGTCACCATCGAATGCACGATCGACTGCGGGTGGACCACCACCTCGATGCGCCGGTAGTCGATGCCGAACAGCAGGTGGGTCTCGATGAGCTCGAGCCCCTTGTTGACCAGCGAGGCCGAGTTCAGTGTGTTCATCGGCCCCATCGACCAGGTGGGATGCGCACCGGCCTGCTGCGGGGTGGCATGCGCCAGCTCGGCGGCCGACCAGCCCCGGAACGGGCCGCCGGAGGCCGTCAGTACCAGCTTGGCGACCTCGTCGGGGCTGCCGCTGCGCAGGCATTGCGCCAGCGCCGAATGCTCGGAGTCGACGGGCACGATCTGTCCTGGCCGCGCCGCCGCCTGAACCAGCGGGCCGCCAGCGACCAGCGACTCTTTGTTGGCCAGCGCCAGCCTGGCACCGGACGTCAAAGCGGCCAGCGTCGGCCGCAAGCCCAGCGCCCCGACCAGCGCGTTCAGCACGACGTCGGCCTCGACGTCCTCCACCAGCCGGGTGACGGCGTCGGGCCCGCGGTAGCTGACCTCACCCACCGCGTCGGCTGCCTGCTCGTCGACGACCGCGACATGGGTGGTGCCCGTCGCCGCGCGCTGCTCGGCGAGCAGCTCCGGTCGCCCGCCGCCGGCCGCCAGCCCCACCACCTCGAATCGGTCCGGGTTGGCGGCGATGACCTCCAGCGCCTGGGTGCCGATCGAGCCGGTGCTGCCCAGCACCAGCACCCGCAGCCTTCGGTCACGGTGCCCGGGGGTTGTCACCTGTTTATTGTGCAGCGGTCTGGCACCGTTGATGAAATAAGCGACCGGTCCGCCCGCGGCGTGGTGGCGAATAACCCTTTGTGCTGTCCCTGGTGCTGGTCGGTGTCGTCGGCGGCCTGATCACCGGCATCTCACCGTGCGTCCTGCCGGTGCTGCCGGTGATCTTCTTTTCCGGTGCGAGGCGCGTCGTCGACGACACGCCCCACACCGACGCGGCGGGTGCGGTGGCGCTCGAAACCAAACGCGCCGTCTCCGACACCTCGCGCCCGTACCGGGTGATCGGTGGCCTGGTGCTCAGCTTCAGTGCGGTCACGCTGCTGGGCTCGGCAGCGTTGTCGCTGCTGCATCTGCCGCAAGACGCTATTCGCTGGGCCGCGCTGGTCGCGTTGACCGCAATCGGCGTCGGCCTGATTTTTCCAGCATTCGAACGGCTGTTGGAGCGGCCGTTCGCCCGCATCCCGCAAAAGCAGCTGGCTACGCGCGCGAACGGGTTCGGTCTCGGGCTGGCGCTGGGCGTGCTCTACGTACCTTGCGCGGGTCCGGTGCTCGCCGCGATCGTGGTGGCCGGCGCCACCGCACGGATCGGCGTCGGGACCGTCGTGCTCACCGGCGCGTTCGCGGTCGGCGCCACGGTGCCGCTGCTGTCCTTCGCGCTCGCGGGTCAACGGGTGGCCGACCGGGTGAGCGCCTTTCGGCGGCGCCAGCGCGCCATTCGGGTGACTACCGGAATCGTGACCATCCTGCTCGCGGTGGCGTTGGTCTTCGACCTGCCCGCAGTGCTGCAGCGCGCCATTCCCGATTACACCGGTGCGCTGCAATCGAAAGTCGGCGACGACGAGCATCTTCGGCAGCAACTCGACCTCGGCGGCCTGGTCAACCAGCAGAACGCGCAGCTGTCCCACTGCAGCAACGGCGGCGCGCAGCTGGAAGACTGCGGTCCCGCACCCGATATCAAAGGCATCACCGCGTGGCTGAACACGCCGGGCAACACACCGATCGACCTGCGCTCGCTGCGCGGCAAGGTGGTGCTGATCGACTTCTGGGCCTATTCCTGCATCAACTGCCAGCGCGCCGTGCCGCACGTGGTGGGCTGGTACAACGCTTACCGAGACAAGGGTTTTCAGGTCATCGGCGTGCACACACCGGAGTACGCGTTCGAGAAAGTCCCGAGCAACGTCGCCGAAGGTGCTGCCGATCTGGGCATCAAATACCCGATCGCCCTGGACAACGCCTACTCCACCTGGACCAACTATCGCAACCGGTACTGGCCCGCCGAGTACCTCGTCGACGCGAACGGCACGGTGCGCCACATCATGTTCGGCGAAGGCGACTACAACGTCACCGAGCAGCTGATCAGAGCACTGCTCACCGACGCCGATTCCGCAGCCGGGTTGCCCCGGCCGGTGGACGCGCCGGACACCACCCCGCAACACGACCTCACCCGCGAGACCTACTTCGGGGTGGGCAAGATGGTCAACTACCGCGGGATCGGGTCCTACGACCAGGGCTCGGCGACGTTCGGCTATCCGCCGACTCTGCCCCCCGACAGCTTCGCTCTGAGCGGGCCGTGGTCGCTGGATTACCAAGGCGCGACAGCCGACAGCGACCAGTCGAGCATCAGGCTCGACTACCACGCCGCCGACGTCTACGTCGTTGTGGGCGGCACCGGCACCGTCACGGTGACACGCAACGGAAAATCCACGACGCTGCCGATCAGCGGGCCACCGACGTCGCACCAAATGGTGGCCGGCGAGCAGGTGACGCCCGGCACGCTAGAGGTCCGGCTCAGCAAAGGACTGCAGGTGTACTCGTTCACCTACGGCTGACCCGTCCAGCACAGATCTGGCTCCGAAGAACGGAGTGTAGGACATCAACGAGACGGCCTGAGCCGTCCACGACAGAAGGAGCAGACGGTGATGAAAGGGCAAAGCAAGACGCGTGCGGCCACCGGTATCGCGGCGGCGGCGGTGCTGAGTCTCGGGGTGGCTACCTCCCCCACCGCCAAGGCAGCTGATCTCGCCGGCCCGGGCTGCGCCGACTACGCAGCGGCGAATCCCAGCGGTCCGGCTTCGGTGGACGGGATGTCGCAGGACCCGGTCGCGGTGGCGGCGTCGAACAATCCCCAACTGACCACGTTGACGTCAGCGGTGTCCGGGCAGCTCAACCCGCAGGTGAATCTGGTCGACACCCTGGACAATGGTCAGTACACGGTGTTCGCCCCGACCGATGCGGCCTTCGGCAAGCTGCCGGCGTCGACCATCGACCGGCTCAAGACCGACTCGGCCATGCTGACCAGCATCCTGACCTACCACGTGCTGCAGGGCCAGCTGAGCCCGGCTGCGATTCCCGGCACCCACCCGACGCTGCAGGGCGCCAACGTCACCGTGACCGGCGGCGGCAACAACATGTCGGTCAACAACGCCGGCGTGGTGTGTGGTGGTGTGCCCACCGCGAACGCGACGGTGTACATGATCGACACCGTGCTGATGCCCCCGTCCTAGCGGCACCAGCGCAGCCTCCGCTCGGGCGGGCAACGGGCCGATATGCCAAAATGGGGGCAATGTTGTCCGTCCGAGCCGGAGGATCCGCTGTGGCCAGCACCGAGGTGGAACGCGACACCAGGGTCGATGTCGCCGAAGTGCCGTCCGCGCAGTGGGGATGGACCCGGATCAATCACCGGTCCTGGCACATCACCGGCGCAGTCGCCGTGATCTTGCTGCTGGCCATGCTGCGCGGCAACCATGTCGGGCGCATCGAAGACTATTACCTCATCGCGTTCGCGGCCCTGGCGCTTCTCGTCATCGTGCGCGACTGGTGGGGCCGCCGGCAGGGCCGGCTCAGGTAGCCATAAGACT
Source organism: uncultured Actinomycetota bacterium (assembly GCA_963795995.1). GTDB lineage: Bacteria > Actinomycetota > Actinomycetes > Mycobacteriales > Mycobacteriaceae > Mycobacterium. Next base: position 679,886 of record CAWCJY010000010.1, on the reverse strand, counting down.
ATCGCCGCAACCGCCGGTAGGCGGTGCCGCTCACGACGCCGGCCACCACGACAGCGAACGCCACCAGCCACGGCCAGGCGCCGTGCTGCTGCACCCAGCCCGCCAACGCGTCCTGCACGCGACCGGCGCCGGCGATCACCGAATCCCCGTGCTCGGAGTGGTGATGCCCGTGATCGTGGTGCGCCCACATCGACCGGACCTCGTAGAGGCCGTAGTAGCCGACGTAGACACCGACCAGCACCATCAGCGCCCCGCCGATCCGGTTGATCCACGGCAGAATCCGGCGTAGGTGGCCCGCGACCGCCGAACTGGCCGCCGCGGCTGCGACCGCCAGCACGCCGACGACCAGAGTGAGCCCGGCGACGTAGGCGAGGTAGACCGACACACTGCCGACCAGCGAGCCGCCGCGCAGACTGGCCGCGGTGACCGCCAGGAACGGGCCAACCGTGCAGGACAGCGAAGCGACCGCATAACTGACGCCGTAGCCGTACATCGACCCCAGCTGAACCGTCGGAATCCGGTTGCGCGCAAGCGGTTTGGGCACGAACAACGTCAATCGCCGGCCCAGCAGCAGCCACCCGCCCAAACCCACCAGCGCAACCCCGATCACAACCGTCAGATACGGCAGATAGTGCTGCACCGTCGTGGCCGCCGACACCGTAAGCGCTCCGAACATCCCGAATACGGTCAAGAACCCCAGCGCCATCATCGCCGTCGCCGCCGAGGCACGGGCCAGCGCGCCGTAGCCCGGCGAGCCACCGGCCGGCCGGGACCCGTCGGCGTCCTCTCCGCGTACCACCAGAAGCAGGTAGCCGGGCAACATCGCGAAGCCGCACGGGTTCAGCGCCGCTACCAGTCCGGCGGCGAACGCCAACCCGACCAGCCCATGGTTCACATTCCGCAGACTAGAGCAGCGGTCAACCTCCGGCGGCCAACTGGCCGCAGGCCGCGCTGATCTCGCGGCCGCGAGTGTCGCGCACGGTACAAGACACGCCGTTGCTGCGCACCCGGCGCACGAATTCGTGTTGCTCGGGCTTCCCGCTGGCGTCCCACCGGCTGCCCGGCGTCGGATTGAGCGGGATCACATTTACATGCACCAGTGGGCCGAGCGCACGATGTAGTCGCTGGCCCAGCAGGTCGGCCCGCCACGGCTGATCGTTGACATCGCGGATCAGCGCGTATTCCACCGATACCCGCCGCCCGGTCGTGTCGGCGTAGTAGCGGGCCGCGGCGAGCGCGGCGCCGATCTTCCACCGAGTGTTGACCGGCACCAGGGTGTCGCGCAGTTCGTCATCGGGGGCGTGCAGCGACAGCGCCAGTGTCACCGCAAGCCGCTCGTCGGCGAGCTTGCGGATCGCCGGTGCCAGACCGACCGTCGACACGGTCACCGACCGGGCCGAAATCCCGAGGCCGTGCGGTGGCTGGTCGACGATCCGCCGCACCGCGGCCACCGTCCGGGCGTAGTTGGCCAACGGCTCCCCCATGCCCATGAACACCACGTTGGACAATCGGTCGCCGTGCTCGTCGCGCAGCGTCGCCGCGGCGCTGCGCACCTGCTCGACGATCTCGGCGGTCGACAGGTTGCGGGTCAGTCCGCCCTGGCCGGTGGCACAGAACGGGCATGCCATTCCGCAGCCTGCCTGCGACGAGATGCACACGGTCACGCGCCGCGGGTAGCGCATCAGCACCGACTCGAACGTCGTCTGATCCACCGCGCGCCACAATGTCTTACGGGTTTGGTCCGCGTCGCAGCGCAGTTCGCGGGCCGCGGTCAGCAAGATCGGGAACAGCGCGTCGCCGATCCGGTCGCGCTGCGCCAGCGGAAGGTCTGTCATCTGATGCGGATCGGCGATGAGCCGGCCGTAGTACTGCTGGGCCAGCTGGTTGGCCCGAAACGGCGGCAGGCCCAGTTCCGCGACCGCCGCCGCGTGGCCGGCGGTGTCGAGGTCGGCGAAGTGCCGGGGCGGCAGCCCGGCCCGTCGGGGCGCGTCGAAGACGAGTTGGTGGGACATGATCGTCTTCCCATCCTGCCTGCTCCTGACGCCACAGTCAGATTCCGCCCCGCAGCCGGTGGGTATGGAAGACCGGTGAGCCGACGTGCCGAACTGGAGCAGGTGGCCGGCCGGGTCTTCGGCTGGCAGCAGCTGCGCCCGGCCCAGCTCGACGCGATGGACGCGATCCTGGCCGGTCGCGACGTGCTGGCGGTGATGCCGACCGGGTCGGGCAAATCGGCGATCTTCCAGGTGCCGGCGATACTGATCGACGGCGTGACCCTGGTGATTTCGCCGTTGATCGCCCTGCAGCAGGACCAGATAACCCGGCTCGCGGAGATCGGTGCGCCCGCCGCGGTGGCGATCAACTCCCGCCAGCGCGCCGCCGAGGCCGACAGGACCTGGGAAACGGTGCTGCACAACGACGCCGAATACGTTTTCCTGGCACCCGAGCAGCTGACCAATGACGGCGTCATCGAGCGGCTGCGGTCGTCGGAGGTGTCGCTGGTGGTCGTCGACGAGGCGCACTGCGTGTCGGCGTGGGGCCACGACTTTCGGCCCAGCTATCTGCGGCTGGCCGACGCCATCGAGCGACTGGGCCGGCCCCGGATCGCCGCCCTGACGGCCACCGCATCACCGGTGGTCCGGCGCGAGATCGTCGAGCAGCTGCGGCTGCGCGACCCGACCGTCATCGCCACCGGCTTCGACCGGCCCAACCTGCGGCTGGAAGCCGACCTTTTCCTGGCGGATGCCGACAAACGCGACGCGGTGTCGAGCACGGTGGCCGGCCTGGACGGTCCGGGCCTGCTGTACACGGCCACCCGTAAAGACGCCGAGTTCTACGCGGCCGAACTGAGCGCCCGCGGGGTGAAGGCGGCGGCCTATCACGCCGGCCTGCGATCAGCCGAGCGCGACGAGGTGCACCGCGGCTTCCACGACGGTGACTACGACGTTGTCGCGGCGACGTCGGCGTTCGGCATGGGCATCGACAAGCCCGACGTGCGCTTCGTCGTGCACGCCTCGGTGCCGGACGCGTTGGACAGCTACTACCAGCAGATCGGCCGTGGGGGCCGGGACGGCGGGCCGGCGCTGGCCCGGCTGTTCTACCGCGCGCAGGACCTTTCGCTGGCGCGGATGTTCACCACCCAGCGTCCCGATCAGGCGTTGCTGACGCAGGTGCACGAGGCGCTGCGGGGAGCGGGGCGCAAACGGCTGACAGAGCTCAGCGCGGACCTGGATGTTCGGGGCCGCAAACTGACCAACGCGGTGAACCTGCTCGAGCTGGCCGGGGCCATCACGTCGGAACGCACCGGCTTTTCGGCCACCGACGCCGACACCGTGACCGCGGTGCGGCACGCCGTCGACGTCGCCGACGCCGCCGAACGAGTCGACCGAACCCGGGTGGAGATGATGCGCGGGTATGCCGAAACCCGGGACTGCCGCCGGCAATTCTTGCTCGGCTACTTCGGCGAGACGCTGGCCGAGCCGTGCGGCAACTGTGACCGGTGTGCCGCCAACGCCGCCGAAGGGCGCGCGCCGGCCGAACCGCAGGAGTCCGCGTTACCCGTCGACACGCCCGTCGAGCACACGCAATGGGGACCCGGCGCCGTCATCAGCGGCGAAGCCGACCGCATCACCGTGCTGTTCGACAACTACGGCTACCGCACCCTGTCGATGAAAGCGGTGCGCGAAAGCGGGGTGCTGCGGGTCCCCTGACCGGTCAGACCAGCAGCGTCAGCACGATCCAGGCCATGGCCGCCGCCGGCAGGTAACCGTCGAACCGGTCCAGCACCCCGCCGTGGCCGGGTATCAGGCTGCCCATGTCCTTAATGCGGAGGTCCCGCTTGACCTGGGACTCCACCAAGTCACCGAGCGTGGCGGTGACGACCACCAGCAGCCCCAGCACGGCGCCGAGCCAGATCGGCTTGTGAGTCAGCAAAGTCAGGCTCAGCACCGTCGCGGTGATTCCGAGAATCAGCGAACCGGCCAAGCCTTCCCAGGACTTGCGTGGGCTGATGGTGGGCACCATCGGATGTCTGCCCACCAGCACGCCCAGGGCGTAGCCGCCCACGTCGGAACAGACCACCCCGGCGGCCAGCGCGAACGCGAAATCGTGACCGTGCGGGAAGTAGATGAGCAAGGCGGCAAAAGAGGCGAACAACGGCACCCAGACGGCCAGGAAAACCGTCGCCGAGATGTCGCGCAGATAATTGGTCGGGGCGGCGTCGTCGGAGCCATGCCCGGCGCGCCGGCCGTGCGGGCTGAGCAGCCGCCACACCATGCAGATCACGACCGTGCCACCGAAACCGCCCAGCACGCCGGGCACCTGGAAGGGCGCGGTCAGCCACAACATGGCCTGCCCGCCGATCACCAAGGGGATGACCGGGATCACATACCCAGCGGCGCGGAACCGTCGCCCCACCTCCAGGATGCCCAGCAGGACACCGGCGGCCAGGATGCCGACATATCCCCAGGGCCGGCCCCACAGCAGGCTGGCGAGTACCAGACCGGCCATGGCCGCACCGACCAGGATCGCCACCGGCAGGTTGCGCCCGGTCCGCGAGGTGTTGGCGTCTCGCTGGGGCGCCGACCCGCGCGCCGGTTTGTCGGGCGGTGTACCTGCGGCGGTATCGGTGTGTGCCACGACGTGGGTTGCTGAGCGGCCGCTAGACCTCCAGCAGTTCGCCTTCCTTGTGTTTGACCAGCTCGTCGATCTGGGCGACATAGGAATGCGTGGTCTTCTCCAGGTCCTTCTCGGCGCGGCCCACCTCGTCCTCGCCGGCCTCACCGTCCTTGCGGATCCGACCCAGCTCCTCCATCGCCTTGCGCCGGATGTTGCGCACCGACACCCGTGCTTCCTCGCCCTTGTGCCGGGCCTGCTTGACCAAGTCGCGGCGACGTTCCTCGGTCAGCTGCGGCACGGCAACGCGGATCAGGGTGCCGTCGTTGGTGGGATTGACCCCCAGATCGGACTTTCTGATTGCGGTCTCGATGGCGTGCAGCTGGCTGGCGTCGTAGGGCTTGATCACGACCAGCCGCGCCTCGGGCACGTTGATGCTGGCCAGCTGAGTGATCGGGGTGGTCGATCCGTAGTAGTCGATGACGATGCGGGAGAACATGCCGGGATTGGCGCGGCCGGTGCGAATGGTGGCCAAGTCGTCGCGCGCCACCGACACAGCTTTTTCCATTCTTTCTTCGGTGTCGAAGAGAGTCTCGTCAATCATGGGCGCCGCTCCCGTCTGAGACCAGTGTTCCGATCTTCTCACCCGCGACCGCGCGGGCGATATTGCCATCGGTCAGCAGATTGAACACTAGGATCGGCATGCCATTGTCCATGCACAGGCTGAACGCGGTCGCGTCGGCCACGCGTAGCCCCCGATCGATGACGTCGCGGTGACTGATCGTGGTGAGCAGTTCGGCGCCGGGGTTCTCCCGCGGGTCCTCGGCGAACACACCGTCGACCGCTTTCGCCATCAACACCACGTCGGCGCCGATCTCCAGCGCTCGCTGCGCGGCGGTCGTATCGGTGGAGAAGTACGGCAGTCCCATGCCGGCCCCGAAGATCACCACCCGGCCCTTCTCCAGATGCCGGCGTGCGCGCAGCGGAATATACGGCTCGGCCACCTGACCCATGGTGATCGCGGTCTGCACCCGGGTCGCGATACCTTCCCTCTCCAGGAAGTCCTGGAGCGCAAGGCTGTTCATCACTGTGCCCAGCATCCCCATGTAGTCGGAGCGGGTGCGTTCCATACCGCGCTGCTGCAGCTGGGCGCCGCGAAAGAAGTTGCCGCCCCCGATCACCACGGCGACCTGCACGCCGCTGCGGACCACTTCGGCGATCTGACGGGCGACCTGCGCCACCACGTCGGGGTCCAATCCGACCTGCCCACCGCCGAACATCTCACCGCCGAGCTTGAGCAGCACCCGGGAGTACTGGGGCCGGCCGGCCCGATCGTCGGTGGCAAATGCCTGACTGCCGTCGATGCTGATCGGCTCCGGCTCGGTCATCATGCTCCTTAGTTTGGCGCCGGACGTGCAACCAGTGCGAAAAAAGCGCCGATCTTTCGCAGTGGCTTCACGCTCGGCGTCTAACTTAATAGCCGTCCGCGGTGCCGTTGCCCAGATAGGCCAGTCGCGCGGCGGTCACCATGTCGCGATCGAGGATATTGCGGGTGTCGACCACGAGGGCACCACCTGCTGCGCAGCGCGCGATGGAGTCCCAGTCCAGCTCGGTGAATTCGTGCCACTCGGTCAACACCAGGATGGCGTCGGCGTCTTTGGCGGCGACGTACGGGTCACGGGCGGTGGCGACCGGCACCCGGTTGGTGTCGATGGCGTCGAGCCGGGGATCGTAGGCGGTCACCTGCGCGCCGGCACGGGTGAGCGCCTCGCACACCGCCACAGCCGGTGAATCCCGAATATCGCTGGTAGCCGCCTTGAACGTGAGACCGAGCGCGGTGACCTTCAGCTCGTCCAGCGTTCGGTCCAGCTCGTGACGCAGCGTGGCCACGATGCGACCGGCCTGGGCAGCGTTGGTCCGCCGCGCCGACTCCACTTCACGCAGCGCGGTCCCGTGGACCCGACCGGAGTGCAATAGCGCGGCGGTGTCCTTCGGCAGACAGGAACCACCCCAGCCGGGACCGGGTGCCAGGAAATGCGGGCCGATTCGCTCGTCGGCCCCCATGCAGTCGGTGACGTCGCCGATGTGGGCGCCGGCTCGGCTGCACAGCTCGGCCAACGAGTTGACGAACGAGAGCTTGACGGCCAGAAACGCGTTGCTCGCGTACTTGGCCAGCTCAGCGCTTTCCAGGCTCATCCGCAAGACGGTGCCGGTGTCCCCGGCGTAGAGCCCGGCGACGCGGCCAGCGGCGTCCCGCCCGTCCGTGGTGTCGATCGCGGCACCCACGACTACCCGCTCGGGATGACGGAAGTCGTGCACGGCATGGCCTTCCCGCAGGAACTCCGGATTGGCCACCAGGTGAATGCCACTGGCGGCCAGGGTTTCACCGAGTCGACGGCAGGTTCCGATGGGCACAGTGGATTTCATCGCCGCCACCGTTCCCGGCCGCATCGCGTCGGCGAGCTCGGCCACCACCTGCTCGACCGCACGCAGATCCACGCTGCCGTCGTCGTTGGTCGGTGTGGGCACACAGACGAAGACGATGTCGCGGTCCGCCAGCGACGATGTGTCGCTGGTGAACCGCACGGTCTGCTGGCGCAGGCTGGTGGCCAGCAGTTCGTCCATGCCGGGTTCGTCGATCACCGGGTGCGCGTTGCGCAACTCGGCGACCCGGGTGGCATCGGTGTCGACGCAGGTGACGTCGACACCCTTGGCGGCCAGGCAGAGCGCGCTGGTCAGACCGACATAGCCGGCGCCGACGACTCCTACTTTTTCCGTCATGCGCACTCCGCGAGAATCTGGCGGGTGGCGTCGAGGACGCGGGACGGGGTGATCAGCAGCAGACCACGGTGCGGGCGGTCTCCGTGCGGGTCGCCGCACACCCCGGCCCACACGGTGACATGTCGGCCGGCGCCGCGGGGGCCCCACCGGCTGGGCGGCGTCGGCCCGAACAGCAGCACCGACGGCGTCCCGGTAGCGGTCGCGATGTGCCCCACCCCGGTGTCGCCGCAGACCAGCAGCCGGCAGTCGCTGATCAGCGCCACCATGCCCAGGACGTCGAGTTGGCCGGCCAGCACCGCGGATTCGGGCAGGCCGGCCTGGGCGGCGACGCTGTCGGCGAGGTCCTTCTCCGCGGCCGACCCGGTCACCAGGACCCGGTGCCCGGCGGTGTTGAGTGCGGCGGCCACGGTCGCGAACCGGTCCGCCGGCCAGCGGCGCGACGCTGCCGCCGCCCCCGGGTGGATGACGACCACACCGTCGCGGCGCGGATACCCCGGCGGTCGGCCCAGGCTCAGATCTTCTGGCTCACAGGCTATTCCGGCCGCACCGAGTAACGCGCACCAGCGGTCGACTTCGTGGGTGTCGTCCCGCCACGGCGGCCCGCTAATCGCCGGGTAAGCCGGATTGCGGTGTGAGATCAGTCCTTTGGGTTGCGCGGTGAGCAGGTCGGCGATGCTTTCCGGGCCGCGGCCGTGCAGGTTGACCGCGACATCGGGCGGCGGCCCGGGCCAGCGTAGGTCGCCGAGACCGGCCGTCGGCAACACGTCGTCGACGGCACGCGAGAACATCGCCAGCGGGCGGAGCGGCCCGGGTGTGGCAAGCACGATGCGGGCCGACGGGTAGGCCCGCCGCAGTCCGCGCAGCGCCGGTATCCCGGTGAGCAGGTCGCCGAGGCCCAGCGCACGCAGCATCAGGACCGTGCCGACCGGCGGGCCTAGGGCCACGACGATTCCTCTGAAGAGCACACCACCAGTTCGCGGATTTCACTGCCAGGCGGCTGGCTCAGGGCGAAGACGACGGTGTCGGCGACCTGAGCGGGATCGTTGAGCTTGGCGTCCGGCGGCGGCTTGTACTGCTCGTCGCGGCCGTCGAAGAACGGCGTTTGCATGCCGCCAGGTATCAGCAGTGTCACTCCGACGGTGCCGGCCAGTTCGGCCGCCAGCGCCCGGGTGAAGCCCACCACCCCGAACTTTGAGGCGCAGTAGGCGGTGGCGTCGCTGACCGCTTTGATGCCCAGCGTCGACGCGCAGGTGACGACGCGTCCGTGCGTGGCTTTCAGATAGGGCAGCGCCGCGCGGATCACCGCGGCGGTGCCGAGCAGGTTGACATGCAGCACCCGTTCCCACTCTTTGACCGACACCTGGTCCAGCGGACCACAGCTGTCGACGCCGGCCGGGGTGAACACACCGTGCAGCTGGCCGTCCACCGTGTCGGCCAACTCGCGCACCGCGTCGTCGACGCTCGAGGTGTCGGCGATGTCGGCGTAGACGTATCGAACGTCGTCCTGGGGTTTGGCGATGTCGAGGACCAACGGAGTGCCGCCGTGGCGCTGCACGGCGCGCACCGCGGCCGCGCCCAGCCCGGACGCACCGCCCGCGATCAAAATGTTGCCCAGTGCCTGCGTCATCCCCCTGTTTCCTTCCCTCACTTCGAATTCGCGGCGATCAGCTTCGACGTCGAATAGCCCGGCACGGTGGGCAGCAGCACCACCTCGCCGCCGTGCCGGTGCACCACGTCGGCTTCAGGTAGTGCCACACCGCTGTAGTCGCCGCCTTTGACCCAGATGTCGGGGCGCAGTCGCTCCAGCGCGGCGGCCGGTGACGTTTCGAAAAACACCGCGACCCCGTCCACGCAGCCCAGCGCCGCCAAGACGCGGGCCCGGTCCTCGGCGGGCACCACCGGCCGGCCGGGGCCTTTGATCTGGCGCACCGATTCGTCCGAGTTGATCAGCACCACCAGCGCGTCGCCCAGGTCGCGGGCGCGGCGCAGCAACCGCACATGCCCGGTGTGCAGCAGGTCGAAGCAGCCGCCGGCTGCCACCAGGGTGCCGCCGCGGTGCCGCACCCGTTCCCGCAGCGCCAGTACCGCTGCCATGCCCGTCACCGCCCCGGTACCGGTGGACAGGTCGATGCCGCCCGGCATCGGCATGATGCTGGACACCGCGGCGGCTCCCCCGGTCGCCACGAACTGTGACGCGGCCGCGACCGCGGTGCTGGTGGCCTGCAACGGATCCGCGCCTTCGGCCAGGGCGATGGTGGCGGCGACCGAGAACCGGTCGCCGGCGCCGCAGGCATCGCTGCGGCCCGGGCCGGCAGTGGGCGGGGCCGCGATGTGCTGCGCGGTATGACGGTGATCGGCGAACATCGCGCCGCGCGCGCCCAGGGTGACGCTCACCGCGGCAGCGTCCCACTGATCGCGAAGCGCCGCTGCCAGCTGGCCGGTATTCGTGGTATGCGGTGAAAATTGTTTGGCTTCAGCCTGATTCGGCGTGACCAGGGTACAGCCACCGACCGGGTGCGGTCCGCGCGGATGCGGATCCCACACCACGGAAGTCCGCTGGGCCCCCGCATGCAGGACGGCCCGCAGTTCGGTGTGCGCGGCCACTCCGCGGCCGTAGTCGGCGACACAGACCGCCGCCGCCTGCTCGACGGCGGTGACCACGTCGGCGGGCAGCGGGCCGTCGCCGGCATAACCGTCACCGTGGTCGATGCGCACCACCGATTGGCCACCGGCACGGATGCGGATCTTGCTCACGGTGCTGCCCGTCAACGGAATCGGAAGCACTCTGATACCGGGGTGGTCGGCGGCGAACAACGCTGCCAGGGCCCGACCGGTGGGGTCGTCGGCGGTCGCGGTGATGAGCAGCACTTCGGGATAGACCCGCGCAGCCAGCACAGCCGCCAACCCGGCTCCGCCCGGACGCTGCCAGATCCGGTCCGGCTCTACCACCGGCACCGGCGCCTCCGGAGAAAGCCGATCAGCCGAGCCCTCCACGTCGACGTCGAGCAGTGTATCCCCAATGACGACAAGCGGTTTCACCAGGCACGCTCCTTTGGCCCGAGCAGTACCTCGTCGAGGGCAATGCACAAACCGTGCACGAGCACCATGTGAACTTCCTGCACGGTGGCCGTCGAGTCGGCTTCTACGCATATCGCGTCGTCGCACATGGCCAGCAGCGGGTTGGGTGCCGAACCGGTCAGCGCCCAGGTGGTCACACCGATTTCCTGCGCCGCCTTGACCGCCGCGAGCACATTGCGGCTGGCGCCGCTGGTCGAGAGCGCGACCAGCACATCACCCGGCCGGCCGTGCGCCCGGACACCGCGGGCGAACATCTCGTCTATTCCGTAGTCGTTGACGATCGCCGTGGCCGCCGAGGTGTCGGCGTGTAAGGCGATGGCCGACAACGGCTCTCGCTCATCTTTGAAGCGCCCGACCAGTTCGGCGGTGAGATGTTGCGCCTCGGCGGCGCTGCCGCCGTTGCCGCATGCCAGCAGCCGGCCGCCACCGGTCAGGACGCCGGCCAGCTGCGCCCCCCAGTCGGAGAGCCGGGCGGCCGCCGGACGTGTCCGCTCGAGCGCGGCAATCAAGTCGGCGATTTGATCTTCGATCATGCTGCACCTCGACTCGCTACTTCGGCGACTGCGGTGACGACGTCGTGCGCGGTGATGCCGTCCAGGCAGGGATGTCCGGGCACCGGGCAGGTCCGGGCCCGGGTATCGCGGCAGGGGGCGTGCTGGTCACCGAGCACGGCCACGGTCGTGCCGTAGGGGCGCCAGCGCTCGGCCGGCACTACCGGCGCGAACAACGACACGATCGGCGCACCGACCGCCGCGGCCAGATGCGCCGGACCGGTGTTGGGCGCCACCACCGCGTGGGCGCCGGCGAACACCGACGCCAGTTCAGCCAGCGTGGTGCGGCCGCCCAGGTCGACGGCGACGTCGACGGCAACCTGCGCGGTGAGTTCCCGGTCGGCTGCGGTGCCGGTGACGACGACACGGTGACCGGCCGATGCAAGCGCGTGAACCAGCTCCGCGCACTTGGCCGCCGACGGCTGGCGCGCCGGCACCGCGGCCGCGGGGTGAAACGCCACATAGTCGCGGACGCCCAATACCGAACGCAGTGCGCCCGGCACCGGGGGCGGCCGGTGCACCCGCAGTCGCCCGTCATCACCGGATGGCAACCGCCAGCCGCCCGCTTCGGCCAGCGACAATGCCCGCACCGGCTCGGGGATGTCGTCGGGCACATGATGGCGCAGGTCGAGCAACGTGCCTGGGTAGTCCTCGCAGATGGCGCCGATCCAGTTCACACCGGCCATCCGGCAGATCAATGCGAGCGGCAGCGGCGACTGGTGAAACGAGGTGAAGATGAGCACCGAATCGGGCTGTTCGGCGGCGATGGTGTCCACCAGCTGCGCCACGCCGGCCGCCGTCAGCGGTGGCGCGTCGAAGTCCACCCACGCCGCCGTCCACTCCACCACCCGGTCCACGCCGGGCAGCAGCCGGGCGGCCGCGCTACCCCGCGGGCCGGCGAGGAACACCACCCGGTCGTGGCCCGCGGCAACCGCGCGCACCGCGGGCCCGGTGATCAACACGTCACCGATGCTGTCCAGCCTGGCGACCAGCGCGGTGCTCATCTAAAGGCCTCGCAGCACCAGCGACACCGCGTCATCAAGTGACCGCGCCACTCGGGCGTTGGCGTGCGCGTCAGCGATTTCGGCGCGCCGGGTCCGGGCGGTGGGCACCAGGATCGCCTCGGCCTGCGCAGCACGCGCTGCGGCGACGTCACCGCCGGTATCGCCGATCATCACGCAGCGGCGGGTATGCACACCCAGCGCGTCGGCCGCTGCGATCACCATTCCCGGGGCGGGTTTCCGGCACGCGCAACCCCCGTCGTGCACACAGATCTGCCAGCAGTCGAACGGTCCCAGCAGCTCCTCCACGCGCAAGTTCACCGCGTCGAGCTGTTCTGGGCTGATCAGGCCCCTGGCCACACCGGACTGATTGGTGACCACCGCCAGCAACACCCCGTGTCGGCGTAACCTGCCCAGCGCCCGATGTGCGGTCGGCATCGCTGTCACCCGTGCCGGATCGGCCAGATACGGCCCGTCCTCGATCAAGGTGTCGTCGCGGTCGAGCAGCACCGCCAACGGCGGATCCGCAGCAGCTTTGCGGAAACACCATGCGCCCCAGGACCTTTGAGCTACTGCGACGGGAGGGATCAGCACGCTGGAAAGCGCCATGGCGGCCACCTCGCGCGCGGTGCGCGGACCGGCGGCGATTCGCCGCAACGCGAACTCCGACGTCAGCGCCAGCCAGCTCAGCACCGCCCCGAGCGCGACCCGCGGCTGCCGGACACCGGCGGCCGCCGCGGCAGTCGCCGCGGCGCCGACGGTGAGGGAATGGATTGCCAGCCGGCCGCGGCGCTCCCCGATCGCCGGTCGCCACCCGCGGCCATGCTTGCGGCGCATCAGCGCGTCGTCCCGGTTGCCCCGCTGCGCGCGCACACTGCTCCACACCGACGGACGACCGGCCGGCACCGGATGCTCAGTATGCCTGCCGCCCTGAATGATCCGACCGCCACCTCGGGTCAAACGCAGCGCGATGTCGGCGTCCTCGCGATACGCGCGGGGGAACCGTTCGTCGAATCCGCCGCAGGAGACCAGCGCGGAGCGTCGATAGGCCATGTCAGCGGTGATCCACCGCGCAGTGGCCAGCCCGAGGGTGCGCCGCTCATCGTCGGTTGGTCGTCGCGTAACTCCCTGTCCCCCCGGTGGCGGAACCGCGATGGTGCCCTGTGAGCCGACCACCGAGTCGTCGGCGGCGCGCAGATCGTCGGCCAGCTCGCTGCACCAGCGCGGACCCACCACCACGTCGTCGTCCAGAAAGCAGATCCACGGCGCCGCGCTGCTGCGCCAGCCGACGTTGCGGGCCGCTGCCGGCCCCCGGCCACCGGAATGCAGCACGGTGATCGGCAATTCGGTGGGCGGCAGCGTCAACGGCCGGTCTGGGCCCGGCCGGTCGTCGACCACGATCACCGCCGCCGGCCGCGGTCCTGCGGCGGCGTCCAGCGCAGCCAGCAGGCGACTCAGCGAGGGCCGGCCGATCGTCGGGACCGCCACCGCATACGGTGTGGTCATTGGCTGTGTCGCCGAATCATGAACGGACCCATGGCCAGTACGTCGAGCGGCGCGCTGCCGAAGCATTCCAGGGCGTCGCGGGGGCTGTTGACCATGGGTCGCCCGGCGGTGTTGAAGCTGGTGTTGACGACGACCGGCACGCCGGTGCGGGCGGCGAACGTCGCGATCATTCTGTGCAGCAATGGATTTCCGGCATCGACGGTCTGGATGCGTGCGGTGCCGTCGACATGGGTGACCGCGGGAATCCGGTGGCGCCAGTCCTGGGCTACGTCGTGCACGAAGAGCATGTAGGGACTGGGCAGCGGTCCCCGCGAAAAGATCTCGGCGGCGCGCTCGGCGAGCACCATCGGAGCGACCGGACGGAATTGTTCGCGACCCTTGACCCGGTTAAGCCGGTCCAAGTTCGCCGAATCCCGCGGATCGGCCAGCAAGGAGCGGTTACCCAGCGCTCGGGGACCGAATTCCGACCGGCCCTGAAACCAGCCGACCACGAGATTGTCGGCCAACGCGTCGGCCACCGCGGTGGCGATGTCGGTGGGCCGTTCGTAGCGAATATCGGCTTCGGCCAGAATGGCGGCGATCTGGTCGTCCGACCAGGCCGGCCCGAGTGATGCCGACGGCATCGGGCTGATCGGCTCGCGGTGCTCGGCGGCCAGGGCCAGCGCCGCACCGAGCGCGGTGCCGGCGTCGCCGGACGCCGGCTGTACCCAAATGTCGCCGAACCCACCTTGGGCGAACAACTTGGTATTGGCGACACAGTTCAGCGCCACCCCGCCGGCCAGGCACAGCGTCTGGCAGCTGCTGCGGGTCCGCAGCCAGCCGACCAGCTGAAGTAACACTTCTTCGAGGACGTGTTGCACACTGCAGGCCAGGTCGGCGTGCGCGGGATCCAAGCCCACATCGCCGGATTCGCGGGGCGCAGTGAACTGCGACCAGTCCACCGGCTCGGTGCGAAACGTGCCGTCGTCGCAGGCATACACCAACTGCCGCAGCTGGTCGGCGAACGACGGCCTGCCATAGGACGCCATCGCCATCACTTTGTATTCGTCGCTGGACCGCTTGAAACCCAGGTACTCGGTCAGGCTCTCGTACAGCAGTCCCAGTGAGTGCGGAAGCTGTTGGGAAGCGAGAATGTCGAGCTTGCCGTCGCGGTATTCCCCGGCCAGCATCGAGGTGGCCTCACCGCGACCGTCGACCACCAGCACGGCGCTGTCGGGCTGCGGTGCAGCCAGCGATGCCGACGCCGCGTGCGCGGTGTGATGCCGAACGTGCCGGACGATACCGGGGTCGAGGCCGGGCAACGCCGCGGCCAGAAACTGCGGCGCACGACGCGCGTAGAGCGTCCTCAGATATTCCCAGTCCCGGTCCTGACCGTCGAGGACTCCGCCGGCCACCTCGGCCAGCGCCGGGTCGTAGGAGTAGCCGACCGCGTCGAGATCCGTGGGGCCGATGCCGCCTTGCCGCAGGCACCAGCGGGCAGCCGCGGTCGGCATCTCCCAGGTGGAGAACGCCACCGCCTGCTTGCCGTGTTTGCGCCGGGAGAAGCGCTCCTCCTCGGCGGCGGCCACTACCTGGCCGTCGACGACCAGGGCGGCGGCCGGATCGTGGAAAACCGCATTGATGCCGAGAATTCGCACCGTGGCTCCCTCGAATAGCAAAGTCCTCTATAGGTAATTTTCTTCGACAGCAGGTACCCGAAGATCTGCGCACTAAACGGTCAGCGCATTGACGCGGTGTGCGCGCGGAACCAGTCGACGGTGGCGGCCAGTCCCGGTTCGGCGTCGACTTTCGGCTCCCAGCCGAGGAGCTGGCGAGCTCGGCTGATATCCGGGCAGCGGCGTTGCGGATCGTCCTGCGCAGCGGGGATGTAATGGATCGGTGACGTGCTGCCGGCGTGCTCGCGGATGATCTCCGCCACCCGCAGCACGGTCAGTTCGTGGGGATTGCCGATATTGACGGGGCCGGTGATGTCACTGGCCGCCAGCGCGATCAGCGCTGCGACCGTGTCGTCGACATGGCACAACGACCGGGTCTGATGTCCACTGCCGGCAACCGTGATCGGCTCATCGCGCAGTGCCTGTAGGCAGAAGGTCGGCACCATCCGCCCGTCGTCAGCCCGCATGCGCGGACCGTAGGTGTTGAAGATACGCGCCACCGCCACATCGGCGCCAAACGAGCGGTGATGCGCGAAGACCAGCGCTTCGGCGAACCGCTTGGCTTCGTCGTAAACGCTGCGCGGCCCGATCGGATTGACGTTGCCCCAATATGATTCGGACTGCGGGTGGGCCAGGGGATCGCCGTAGACCTCGCTGGTCGAGGCCAACAGCATTCGCGCGCCGCATCGTTGCGCTATCTCCAGCGCCACCGCGGTACCGTGTGCGCCGACTCGCAACGTCTGCACCGGCAATCGCAGGTAGTCCGGCGGGGACGCCGGCGAAGCCATATGGAAAACCACGTCGAAAGGTCCGCTTACCCGCAGATCAGCCGGCATCTCGGTGATGTCGTGCTCAACGAACTCCAGGCTGGGCCAATCCCGCAAGTCCGAGACGTTGGACGCGGAACTGGTCGACAGGTCGTCGACGCACACCACCTGCGCGCCGGTGTTGAGCAGAACCTCGCACAGGTGTGTCCCCAGGAAACCGGCTCCGCCTGTGACCAGGACGCGGTTGAGCTCAGGCACCTCGCGCGCATACCCAGATCGGGCAACCATCAACCGGTTTTCGTACGTGCGCCGCCGGGTAGCTTGTCGGCATGAAGCACCGCCCGGCGCGCACGACGTTCGTCATCGCGACCAGGGACCGCGCCGTCGGGCTTGCTGAGACGCTGCATCGTCTGCTGAACACCACCGAATGCCCAATCATCGTGGTCGACAACGCATCTGACGACGACAGCCGGGAGGTCACCGCGGAGATCTGCCGCAACCATCCCGGGGGTGACCGGGTGTGGCTCATTGCGTTGACCAGCAATGCCGGTGCGGTGGCACGCAATACCGGTGTCGCGGCCTGCCGGACACCCTATGCCGCGTTCTGTGACGACGACTCCTGGTGGCAGCCCGACGCGACAGCCATCGCCGAAGACGAATTCGATCGGCATGCCGACTTGGCGCTGCTGGCCGGCCGTACCGTCGTCGAGCCCGGCGGGCGCGCCGACACGTTCAGCGATCAGCTGGCGAACAGCCCACTGGGTCAGCTACCGGGTCTGCCGGGACCATCGGTGTTGGGATTCCAGTCGTGCGCGGCGATGGTGCGTAAAGCCGCGTTCGAGTCGGTCGGTGGTTTCAGCCCGGTCCTGCACTTCCGTGGTGAAGAGCAGTTGCTGGCGCTGGATCTGGCCGTCGCGGGATGGCAGCTGTGCTACTGCCCCGCCATGGTGGCGTTTCACCGGCCGTCGTTGCGGCGGGCGACACCTGCGGCGCAGCAGGCGCGGGTGGCCCGCAACGAATTTCTGACCTCGTGCATGCGGCGACCACCGTCGGTGTGCCTGGCGGCCTCGGCGACACTGCTGCGAGCGGCCACGCGTGACCGGGCGTATCTGCGCGCAGCAGGGGAAGCCCTGGCACGATTGCCCGCCGCACTGCGCAATCGCCGTACCTTGCCTCCGGAGTGGGAGCATGCGGTGCGGTTGCTCGAAGCCGCGCCGAGATAGGCGGACGCGCAATAGGTTTGAAGTGCCGCTAGCAAGACTGCCGGCCGCTGACCGAGACAGATGCTGGTCTCGAGGCCGGCCGGCCCGCCGGAACCAGGCGCCGATAGACCTTCAACGTGTCCGCGGCGATCCGGTCCCATGAGTAGCGGGATTGCGCACGGCGCCGCCCCGCCGCGCCCCATTCGGCCAATCGCGCCGGATTGGTCAGCATCGAGTTGAGCGCAATCGCACAGGCCAACGAATTTTTGGGTGGTACCAGCAGACCGGTCATGCCGTCGACCACCGTGTCGAGCATGCCGCCCACCGCGGTGGCCAGCACCGGGACGCCGCAGGCCATCGCCTCGACCGGAACGATGCCGAACGGCTCATACCAGGGTGTGCAGGCCACCACGTCGGCGCTGCGCAGCAGGTCGGGCATCTGCACACGCGACATCGACCCGCACAGCAGGACGCGGTCGTCCACGCCCAACTCGCTGGCCAGCGTCGAAAGCCGCTGCGCCTCCGCAACATTGGTCAATTCGCTGGCTTCGGGGCCGCCGACGATGAGCAACTCGGCATTGGGTACCGCCGTCATCGCGCGGATCAGATCGTCGAACCCCTTGCGCGGCACCAGCCGGCCGACCGACACGATGCGGCGCGGCCCATCGTGCACCAAGCCGACGGGGTCCGGACGAAAGCGTGCCAGGTCAACCCCGCACGGAATCACCGACATCGCCGAGCGCGGCCGCCCCAGCCGCACCAGCTCAAACACTTCGTCAGTGCAAGTGGCCGCGATCCAGTCGGCGGTACGGGCAATCGACTGCTCCAGCTTCAGGCGGGCCGGGGGACTGGTGTCCTGCCCGCCCTGATGACGCCGCTTGACCACCCCCAGAGCGTGGAAAGTCTGCACGACAGGTACATCGCGCCGTCGCGCCGCACGCAGAGTGGCCAGGCCGGACATCCAGAAGTGCGCGTGGGCCACATCCGGCGGTTCGTCGCGCCACTGCTCGACCAGGCACCGCTCGAAGTCGGACATATGCTGCAGCAGACCGTCTTTGGGCAACACTTCGGGCGGCCCGGCCGGCACGTTCACCACCGTGTAGCCATCGGCGGTGTGCACCCGATCAGGAAGTCGGCGGCTGTCCCGGCGGGTGTAGACCAGCACCTCGTGGCCGCACCGGGCCAGCGCCGCCGACAGCTCAGCGACGTGGACGTTCTGGCCGCCGGCGTCCACGCCGCCCAGCGCCGCCAGCGGGCTCGCGTGCTCGGACACCATGGCGATCCTCAGGCGGCCGCCTTTGCGGGTGGGTGTGTTGCCGGACTTCATGCGCACACCCCCTCGATCAACTGGTTCCACTCCCCCAGGAACCGGTCGAGGCCGAAGTACTTCAGCGCAATCTGGCGGGCCGACTTGCCGGCGGCACGCGCGGCCTCCGGGTCGGCGACATAGCGTCGCAGCGCGTCGCCCAGCGCGCCCATGTCGGCGCTGACCACACCGGCCTCGCTGGGCACCGTGAGCGGAGCCATCGTCGATGCGACCGCGACCACCGGCATTGCCAGGTGCATCGCCTCCAACAGCGATATGCCCAGCGACGTCCAGCGTGCGGTGTGCAGGTAGACCCGCCGTCGTGCCACCACGTCGAAAAGGACGGGCGGAGCCACGTCGCCCCGTCCACGCACATCGCTGGCGGGACTCCGCTGGTGCAAGTCCGACGTGCCCATGCCCCAGACGTCGATGGGAACCTCCGCCGACAGCCGCAGCAGCAAATCGGTTCCGACGACGCGGCCGCGCCGAATCGGCTCGTTGATCATGGCGGCCGCGGACGGCAATTCGCCGGTGTAGCGGTCACCGGGATCGACGATGCCATGCGTGATGACTGTGGTGGGCGCAACGCCGTTGTCCCACATGAGGCAGTTGAAGTCGGTGACGTGAACCAGAATGATGTCGGTGCGGTCGCCGATCGGGTGGCGGCTTTCGGTCGGCGACGGCCTGGGCGCATTGTGCTCGACATAGACCGCCGGGATGTCGACCCCTGGGCGCCGGCCCGACCACGCTGCCAGCAGCTGCAGCTCTTCGGGGCGCTGCAGCACCGCGAGGTCGATCGGCTCATCGGCGAGCCGTCGGACGTCGACCTCGCGCGCGCTCGGCCAGCGACGTCCGCACAGGCCGCGACCGTCGGCATCGCGGTTCGGGTTGACCGGCAGCAGGTATCGGTGCGGGCCTTGGACGAAGGATTCGGTCCAAGAGCCGTGAACATGCCAGAGCAAGACGTTGAGCGCCTTAGCCGTCGGCATGCGAGAAGTACTTCCCGGCCACTTTGACCGTCAAACATTCGCCAACGACGCCCGCAGGCGCACGCTACGACGCGGTCAGCCCCTGCGTCGCCGGGCCCTCCAACAACGTTCCATCCGGCGCGAATCGTGATCCGTGCAGCGGGCACTCCCAAGAATCACTGGCATCGTTGAAGTTCACGATGCCGCCCAAATGTGGACACACCGGCGAAATCCTATGTGTCACACCATCTACCGTGCACTGCGCTCGCAGATGCCACGGCAGACCGCTGACCGTACCGCCCTCGCTGGGCGCCGAACGAGATCGCGTAATCGGCGTCAGCCACCCTTTGGTCAGATGAAATCCGACCTCGAGGTTGGCCTGCACTGCGGTGGTGATGCCGGTCAGCTCGTGCGGGCTCCACGCCGCGAACGCTCGTGCCCAGTCCATCCGCCCGCCCAAAATCCGGCTGCTGAGAACAAGTGCTGCCGCGGCCCCGCCAGTCATCCCCCACTTGTTGAATCCTGTTGCCACGAAGATCTTTTCGTTGCCCGGCAGAATCGGTCCCACGTACGGTAAGCGGTCGACGGGCGTGTAATCCTGCGCCGACCAAAGATGCGTCTGAACAGCGCCGGGAAAATGCGTCTGGGCCCAGCGCGACAACTCGTCGAGCTCGGCAGTGGGACTCTTTCTGCCCACGGTGTGACCGGCGCCTCCGACAATCAGCCGCTCGCCGTCACCGGCCGGCGCGTAACGCACCGACCGGGTCGGTGAACCCGCCGAGATGAACATCGGCCGGGTGATCTCGCCGGGAACGTCGAAAGCGAAGGCGTAGGACCTGCTGGGTTTGAGCCTGGCGAAAAATCCGCCCCGGTCCAGGATCGGGATGCCGGTCGCCAGCACACACTGCCCGGCTTCGACGTCCACATCTGCACCGGTGTCATCCCCGGTGTGCACACGCAACTGCACCCGGTCGCGCTGCTGCGACACCGAACGCACCCGGGCCGCTTCGGCCAGCCGGCCGCCGCGGCTGGTCAGCTCACCGATCAAACCGTCCAGCAAAGGCATCGGGTCGAATTGAGCCTGGTCCGTCAGACGCACACCGCCGTGGTAGGGAAAGGGCACCCCCGCGTCGTCGTCCCACTCGGCGTCCAGACCCGCGAGTCGGCTGGCCGTCAGTTCAGCGCGCGCCGAAGGCACCTCTTTGGCCGACTGGGCATAGGTGTAATCAGCCTCGCGCTGCACCGCAATGTTGTTGTGCTCGCAGTACCGCAGCAGCCAGTCCTGCCCCTCCCGACTGCCCTTCACGTAGTCGCGGGCGATGTCCGCGCCGTGGCGGGCGACGATCTTCGTCAACGACGTGCCCTGCAGGAGGCTGATTTTTCCAGTGGTATTGCCGGTCGTCACCGCGCCGGGAGTGCGAGCCTCCAGCACGAGCACATCCTTACCCGCCCTGGCCAGCAGCACCGCGGTGATCAAACCCGTGATACCGGCACCGACGACCACCACATCGGCCGTGCGGCCGCCCTCGTTGAGTTGGTGTGTTTCGTCAGACGGTCGAGCACCGTCAAGCCACAGCGACGTCATGTGTGTGCCATACCCGGCCGCCGATCGGCGCCAAACCCACGCCCCTCGCAACCGCCGACGGTGTCCCAGATCACATTCGCCCGGGTGACACTGATTTACCTGCAGAAAAGCTAGCCCGCGGCGGCGGTGGGACCATCTGACCGTTGGGCGATGTTTGAGCCTGCTACGCCGTGGGAATTCGGCCAGTCGCGGCGGGGGTCACCACGCCGAAGACCGGCCGGGTAATCGATCGGTTTCGAGCACAAAAGCCAACAAGGAGGAATCCATGTCGGACGACAAGGACAAGAGCGGACCTGCAGAAGGCGTGCGCGGCGTCGTCGAGGACGTCAAAGGTAAGGCCAAAGAAGCGGTCGGGAATGTGACCGGTCAGGACAACCTCGCGCGCGAGGGCTCGGCCCAGCAGGACAAGGCCGAGGCGCAGCGCGATGCCGCCAAGAGGGAAGCCGAAGCTGAGTCGGCTCGTGGTGGCGCGGAGTCGGCCGAGAAGAAGCAGCAGTCCCACCAGGATTAGAAGCTCGATAGGAAGCGATGAGCCCGGTCCGAACGGACCGGGCTCATCGCTTTTCGGGGGCTCTCTAGACCCGAATAATCAGCCGAACAGCGGTAACGCCCGCTTGCGGGCCAAGGCGTCCATTCCGCGCTGGATACTGTCCTGCACCTCGCGGTACTTCTCGTCGATGTAGTCGTCGTCATCGGCGCGGGCCGGATCGTGGTCGACCTTGACCGCGGGCATAAACCGCGTCCTGATCTTGGCCGGCAACGGCAGCTGCGGCAGCGCCGCGGGAGCAATTCCCCAGGGCAGCGACACCGCCACCGGAAACACCTTGAGCCGCAGCATCCGATCCAGCCGTAACGTGCGGGAAAGCCGATCACCGCGAATCAGCACCGGCATGGCGTCTGCGCCGCCGACCGTTGCGATCGGCACGATCGACACCCCGGCCCGGATAGCCATCTTCACGAAGCCGGTGCGGCCGGCCAGGTTGGCGCGGTCCCGTTCACTCCACGGCCGCAGCGAGTCCACTTCGCCGCCGGGCCACAGTGCGACGTCACGTCCTTCGGCTAACGCGGTCGCAATAGCGTCCGGTGCGGCCGGTAGGACGCCCATCGAGCGGAAATAGCGACCGATACCGGGGATCGCCATCAGCGCGTCGTGCGCGGTGCCGTGCAACGGGCGCTCTTGGCCGAACCGTCGCCACCATTGCAACCCCACTGTCCACGCGTCCCAGACGAACGGGGCGCCGGAGTGGATGCCGATCAGCAGCACCGGCGGCTCGGGAATGTTGTCCCAGCCGTCGATCTCCATCCGGAACCAGTAATCGACCAGAAGGTTCCAGAAGAACTTCTGCCGCTGCAGGGTGCCCTCGTCCTGCCCGGAGAGGTCCCAGTTGCCGGCCCGCTCGGCTACCCAGCCGCCCAGCCCGCCGGACTGCCGGCTGCGGCGGTCCGCCATCGCCGCCCTTGCCTGGTCAGCGTGCCGCTGCGCCTGCTCGCGAACTTCTGCCGGTCGGTGATCTGTTTCACTCATCTGCAGGGTGTACCCACCTGACCCATAACGCACGCCGGAGACGAAACCTCCCCGCGTCGAGATGACGCGGGGAGGTCGACGTCAACCGCCTAGACCGTTAGCGAGCGGTCACTGGTTGGCACCCGTGGCCGGGGCGTTGCCAGCACCCGTGCCAGTCCCGTTGTCTTGACCGGTGCCCGCGCCGTTGTCTTGACCGGTGCCGGCCCCGTTGTCTTGACCCGTGCCAGCGGCGTTGCCCTGACCCGTGCCAGCCGCGGTAGTCCAGATCAGGACATCTTCGACCCCGTCGTTGTAGACGACGCTGGTGGGTTGCGCGCCGGTAACGTCGAAGTAGATCTTGCCGGTGGTCTGCGAACCTTGTGTTAACGCCGCCGGGCTGAGACCGGCCGGGGCCGCGACAGTGTCGAGCACCCGGTAGTTCTGACCGTCGTCCGACCGCGCGTTGAAGTCGGAGACCAACGGTGTCACAGTACCGCTGTTGGCGGAAGCGGTGACATCGGCCTGCCAGAGCTGTCCAGCCGGGGTGAAGCCCGGAATGGTGGCATTGCTCTGCTGCAGGTTGCTGACGGTGTAGGCAGTGACCAGCGGGCCGTCGACCAGCTGTTCAGACGTGCCCAGCGTTTGAACCGTGGGATTGACAGCAGCTGCAGTTGCAGCCGTGAATACAGCGGCAGCTGCGATTCCAGTTGCTGCAATCGCTGCTTTCGCAGTGGACGAGGTGAATTTCACGCTAGCTCCTCTCGATCGAGCCGTCCGAGTGATTCTTGCGGGGATACCCGTCATCGCGAGGGCAGCACCGCACACAATTCCCAATAACCAATCCGTGACGGCGTTAAACGCATCTAATGCAATTTTGTGCTCGTGGCCGCGCATGGTGCTGTTTAAGAACAGGCGAAGTCGACCGCGCAAGGGCCGAACTTTCCCACGGCGAGAATGCCGTTTGGCGTCGGGATTTCCGATTAGCTTGACCGCGGGCAGGGTAGCCCCCCAAGCAATGGGAGTTGATGACCATCGGTTACGACCCATTTTGTTAGCGGCCCGCTGAGCCAAAGCGTTGCCGCCGGTGAAAACGCTCTGACCGTGAGCCGAGGAGGACCGGCGGATGGAACGTGGCAGCGGCAAGCACAGTCCGCGCGAAGACGACGCTCTCAAGGCTGAGCTGCGCGGCACCTTGCAGGGCAACCGCTCCAGCCGGGCCGAGGAATGGCGCGACCCGGAGCCGCCTGCCGACGACGACCCGGACGTCCCCAACGCCGGTCCCCCGCCGCAGCAACTTTGACCTACTGCGGCAAGAAGCGCCGCCGTCAAAGTACCTACACCGTCTACCTGGCAATGGAGTAGACGGACACCTGACAGGAGAAAGACATGGGCTTTGCTGAGCAACAACAAAACGCACCCGGGGTTCAGCCTGAGATGGATCCCGCTCCCGATTGCGGCGAAACCAGTTATCGCGGGTCGGAGCGGCTGACCGGCAAGCATGCGGTGATCACCGGCGGCGACAGCGGCATCGGTCGCGCGGTGGCGATTGCCTTCGCCCGCGAGGGCGCGGACGTCCTCATCGCCTATCTCAACGAGGACGACGACGCTCAAGCCGTCGCCCGTTACGTCGAGGAGGCCGGCCGCAAATGCGTACTGGTGCGCGGCGATTTGTCCGACCCGGCGCATTGCCGCTCGGCGATCGACCGCGCCGCAGAAGAATTCGGGACGATCGACGTGCTGGTCAACAACGCCGCTTTCCAGATGACCCGGGAAAGTCTCGACGACATCAGCGACGAAGAATGGGACTACACGTTCCGGCTCAATGTGGGCGCCTACTTCTACCTCGTCAAGGCCGCGCTACCCCACATGCGACCCGGCTCGTCGATCATCGGCAGTTCCTCGGTCAATTCCGATTCGCCCAGTCCCACGCTGGCGCCTTACGCGGCGACCAAAGCGGCCATCGCGAACTTGTCGGCGAGTCTGGCTCAGCTTCTCGGGGAGAACGGAATTCGCGTCAACAGTGTGGCGCCCGGGCCGATTTGGACACCGCTTATTCCGTCGACGATGCCGGCCGAGAAAGTCAAATCGTTCGGCGACACTGTACCTTTGGGCCGCGCCGGGCAGCCGGTCGAATTGGCTCCGCTCTACGTGCTGCTGGCCTCCGACGATGCCAGCTACATCTCCGGAGCGCGGGTCGCCGTGACCGGCGGCAGACCGGTGCTATGACGGGCACGGCGGGACGCCGATAAGTCACCGCCGCGTCAACGCACCCTCGACGCGAACACTCGGGGGCTTGAAGCTCGGCGCATCAAGGTCGCTGGGCCTTACAGGACACCGTGCGAGACTACAGGGAACCGTGCGATATCCCTTGCAGCACACTCATCAACGAAGAGCCGATAAGTGTCACGAAGTCGACGTGCCGCTACTGCCCTCGGTGCCTCAACTTTTGTGAGGCTGGTGATTTCGATTGAACGGCGGACTTGCGCTTGAGGAACTTCACCAGCGGGCATAGCTCCGTGGAAACCGCGAGCGCGACGACAGGTGCGCCACGCTCTAGTCACGCATTGAAGGGCATCTCATGACTATCTCGGTCGACGACGTACGGCGGCTGCTGTCCGCGAGCGATCCGCAGGCGCAGCTGGTCGTGATCGAAGGTCGCACCGAAGTTTTATCCCCCGCGGAGCTGACGTCTCCGGACTATCGCGGCGCATTGCGGGTGGCCGCACGCGAAGAGATAATTGAACGAACGGGTGGCGCCGACCCGTCCGATCGGGAACTTACCGAGCAAGCGGAGAGCCTGGACGCTGCCGTCCGTAACCTTGGTGGTTGACACGCGCCCGTGGTGGCTCATCGGAATGAACCAGGTCGCCACGAAAGCCGCCGTAGCAAAGCCTGCGCGATATCGGTCGGTGTTTGGCTGAACTCAGATAGCAGTGAAGCCTGATTCGGCCAGGGCCGGCAACTCCGACGTGGTCACTTTTCTTACCGAAGGGCAGTTTCGTTCAGCCGGATGAAGGGAAGAGCCTTAGAGGGGCAGGACCTGTCGAGGGTCTACCTGCCGTTCATCGCAAGAAGCCATCAGGGAGTAGTCATGGCGGAAGACAGCGGGCGCAGTAACCCAGTCAAGGGCGTCGTCGAGGGTGTCAAGGCAATTGCCAAGGAAGCCGTCGGGGCGGTGTCCGGGCGGGAGTATCTAGTTCGCGAGGGCAAGGCCCAACAGGCTCAGGCCCGCGGTTACATACCCAGCGCACCTAGTACTGAAGCACCGGAGTCGAATGAGCCGACGACGCCGCGTAAGCCGTTGCCGCCCAAACCGGATCAAGTGGCGCCGGAACTTCGCACTGCCACCGGAACGTCCATTGAAGGCCCTTCGACCGCACGCGGGCAACAGGGCGAGTACCTCACCACCGCTCAGGGTGCCCGGCTATACGACACCGACCACTCGCTGAAGGCAGGTGAACGCGGACCGACGCTGTTACAGGACCATCATCTGCGCGAGAAGATCACCCACTTCGACCATGAGCGCATCCCCGAACGCGTCGTGCATGCCCGCGGCGCGGGTGCCCATGGTGTATTTCGCGGAAACGGCGCTGCCGAGAAGGTCTGTAAGGCGCAGTTTCTCAAGTCCGGTGTCGAAACGGCGGTCTTCGTCCGATTTTCCACCGTGGTTGGTTCGCGGGGATCGGCCGACACGGTCCGTGATACTCGTGGGTTCGCCACCAAGTTCTACACCAGCGAGGGCACGTTCGATCTGGTGGGCAACAA
This sequence comes from uncultured Actinomycetota bacterium, assembly GCA_963795995.1. GTDB lineage: Bacteria > Actinomycetota > Actinomycetes > Mycobacteriales > Mycobacteriaceae > Mycobacterium. Next base: position 653,606 of record CAWCJY010000010.1, on the reverse strand, counting down.
CATTCCGGTGTTCTTTATCCAGGACGGCATCAAGTTTCCCGACATCATTCACGCGGCAAAGCCACATCCAGATCGTGAGATCCCGCAGGCACAGTCCGCCCACGACACGTTCTGGGATTTCGTCTCGCTGCACACCGAAGCCTCGGCGCACACCATCTGGCATATGTCCGACCGCGGGATCCCACGTTCCTTTCGAATGATGGAGGGCTTCGGCGTTCACACGTTCCGTCTAACCGCGCCTGACGAGACCACATCATTGGTGAAGTTTCACTGGAAGCCGCGGCTGGGGGTGCATTCACTGATCTGGGAGGAGGCGCAGATCGCTGCCGGTGTCGATCCCGATTTCCACCGCCGCGACCTCGCGGATGCCATCGAGACTGGCGCCTATCCCGAGTGGGATCTGGCGGTCCAGGTGTTTCCGGATACACCGGAGCAGACCTTTGAGGGCGTCGATCTTCTTGATCCGACCAAGATCGTGCCCGAGGAGCTGGCCCCGGTTCAGGTCATCGGAACCATGCAACTCAATGCCAATCCGACCAACTTCTTCGCCGAGACCGAGCAAGTGGCATTCCATGTCGCTCATCTGGTTCCGGGTATCGACGTCACCGACGATCCCCTTCTGCAGGCGCGCTTGTTTTCCTACCTGGACACGCAGATCACCAGGTTGGGCGGTCCGAATTTTGCGCAGATCCCGATCAACCGCCCGCACGCGCCGGTCAACGACATGCTGCGCGACGGCTTTCACCAACACGCAGTGCATCCCGGCGTCGCGCCGTACCGCCCCAACTCGCTGGACGGCGGATGCCCGTTCACCGCTGGAGCCGATGCTGGCGCCTTCATCGAGGTCCCCGCTGCTCTGCCCCCGTCGGTCAAACGCCGCGCCGCTCCGGCGAGCTATGACGACCACTTCTCCCAGGTGACCACGTTCTACCGCAGCCTCACCTCGGTGGAGCAGGCTCACGTTGCCGCGGCGTACACCTTCGAGCTGGGCAAGTGCTACGAACAAACGATCAAGGAACGCTACTTGGGTGTCCTTGCCAACATCGATGCAGAATTATGCGCCACCGTCGCCGCGGGACTCGGACTCACGCCACCGGCCACCGCTTTGGCTGCTACCGATCCGACGGTCAGTCCGGCGCTATCGCAAGTCGGCCAACGATGGCCGGTCGCGGGTCGCCGCATCGGCATTCTCACCGATGCGGACTCCGATCTGGGGGGCGTGGCGTCATCGGTTGCCGCGATAACCGCGGCGAAGCTGGTTCCGCTTGTCTTCGCTCCGCATGGCGGGACTCTTCACCACGACGGCGTCAGTCTGCCAGTTTCCCGCACCTACCTCACGGGGCGCTCTGTGGAAGTGGACGCCATCCTTATTGCCGGATCACCTGCCGACGCACGCGCAAGGACAATCATCGATGAGGCGTTTCGTCATCTCAAGCCGCTCGGTGTGCTGCCCCAGGGAACCAATCTTCTGACAACAGCGGGCTTTTCCGCTGATTCAGAAGGTGTCTTCGCCGACTCAGACCCGCAAGGCATCGTCGAGTCGCTCATCACCAGCCTCGAGCAACACCGAGTGTGGAACCGCGTCGTCGACAGCTGACCGCCCCAAGCAACCTCAACGGCCGCGCACCCGGCGGTTCTCTTTCTTGATGGCGTCGACGAGTTGCGACTTCGTCATCTTCGAGCGTCCGCGCACATCGAGGCGCCGGGCGATGTCCAGCAGATGTTGCTTGCTGGCATTGGCGTCCACGCCCTCGGCCGACGGCGCGGTGTTATCGGGCCCGCCACCCTCGGCACGCTTGTCCGACGGGCCGCGTTTCTCCTTCGGCTCCCAATGGTCGCCGACCTTTTCAAAACTGTGCTTGACCGCCGAGTAAGCCACCCGATGAGCCCGCTCCGCGCTGCCGTACTGGTCGGCCGCGGCATCGTGGGCCTTGGCGAAGGTCCGCTGAGCTTTCTCATTGGACCGCTGCAACGTCGAAGGCAATTCGTCCTTCTTGGCCTTCCCGCCCTTCGTGGTCTTGGGCATGACACCTCCAGATCGTTGTGTGACGCCGGTCAGCCTTCGGCGACTTTCTGCGCCCACGCGTAGGCCAGTTGCAGAAAGTCGGCACCGGTGAGCGCAGTGAAGCTGCCCGCGACCAGCCGGGTGAACCTGGGGACGAAGATCAGGCCGATCACGAAGGCGGTGGCCACCCACACGTCCAGGCAGAACGGGCAGGTGAGCAACTCCCCCAGGCTGTGCCGCAGCGGACTGTCGTTGCGAACTTCTTCGATCACTTCGGCCGGCCCGCCGCTACCCGAGTAGCGCGTGAAGGGTGCCCGCAGCGGGCTGGTGATGGCTTCTTTCGTGACGGTGCGAGACAGCTTGTGGGTCCCGAGGCTGACGGTGACCAGGTCGATGACCCGCCACCGCTCCGGCAATTTGCGTCCGGTAGCGGCGGCGAGGATCGCCGTCAGCGTCACCAGTGCGCCGTAGACGACGAGGACCACCGCATAACCACTCAACGGCCGGGCATTGTCGCCGCGGTAGGCGTCGGCTTCTTGGCGCGCCCGTTCGGTGACGCCGGCTTTGGCGTCCGCAAGTTCACTCACTGCCACTCCTCCGTCAACTCCGCATGCCGGTTACCCGGAGTCGGTGCCGCGCAATCTGTGAGCCGCCGCAACATCACGCCGGAGTTTCCTTGCTATCGGCCGGGGTACAAGACAGCGGACGCATGAGAAAGGATGGATCGTGGCCAAATCTGACGGTGACACGCCGGCAATCCTGTTTGACCTCGACGGCACGTTGGTCGATTCCAATTTTCACCATGCCGTGGCATGGCATCGAGCGTTTCTCGACGTCGGCCAGGAAGTCCCGTGCTGGAAGATCCTCGGTCTGGTCGGCCGCTCGGGTTCTGAGCTGGTCAAGGAACTGCTCGGCGAAGAATTGGCGAAAAAGCACGGCGACGAAGCCGAGGAACTGCACAGCCGCTATTTTGGCGAGTTCGAGCCGACGCTGCGCGCCACCCCAGGCGTCCGAGAATTGTTCGAGGCGATCGTAGATCGGGGCTGGCGCACCGTGCTGGCGTCGTCAGCGGGCGAGAAGACGTTGGCACTGCTGCGTCGGGTGCTCGACATCGATGACCTGATCGGGGAAGTCACCTCCAGCGCCGACGCCGAGCAGTCCAAGCCCGACCCCGACATCGTCAGCACTGCCCTGGATCGGGCCGGACGCGACGAGGGTCAAGCGATCTTCGTCGGTGACGCGGTGTGGGACGTGGAGGCCGGGCGTCGTGCCGGGATACCCACAGTGGCGGTGCTCAGCGGCGGAGTCGCACGGGAAGCCTTGGAGCAAGCGGGCGCCGCGGCCGTGTATGACGACCCGCAGGACATCTTGGACAACTTCGAGGATTTCGCCCAACTGCTGGGAAAGTGATCGACCGCCGGTTCAGCCGAGGTGCGCGGATAGCAACCAGGCCGGCATGGACTTGCGCCCGTTGCCCTCGTCGCGCAGATCCAGGTTGGCGAACTCGGCAAAGGCGCCGTCGGGAGCGTTGGCGTGGATCCTGGCGGGCCGGATCTCGTCGACGACCCAGTATCTGGACACCACCTCGCGCAGTTCGTCGTCGGTGACCGGGTTGGCCGGCCCCTCGGGCATGCCGGTGCGGTCGAAAACCAGCACGAAGTAGGCGGCGCCGGGTACTGCCGCACGCACGATCGAGCGCTGGTAGCCGTCCCGCAGCTCAACTGGCATCGAATGAAACAGCGTGCTGTCGACGATGGTGTTGAACCGGCCGTCATAGCCGCTGAAATCGGAGATGTCGGCGACCTCGAAGGACGCGTTGGTCAAGCCCTGCTCGGCGGCGCGGGCCTTGGCCAGTTTGATCGCGGTGGGCGACGCGTCCAGGCCAACGGTGTCGTGCCCAAGGGCGGCAAGGTGCAGCGACAGCGCGGCTTCCCCGCATCCGGCGTCGAGCACGGTACCGGTAATTCTGCCCTGATTGATCAGCGCAGCGATCTCCGGCTGCGGTTCGCCAAGACTCCATGGCGGTCGAACACCCGGCCCGAACGCTTCCGCTTCCCCGCGGTAGGCCGGGTCGAAATCGAAATCAAAATTCTGTACATCGGTCACCACCCAGATATATCAACCTAGCTGATATGTGTCAAGAAGATTGATATAGCGAAGCCCAGGGCCGGGCCGCCTCGAGCTCGTAGGCAAGTTCGAGCAGCCGAGCTTCTCGCCCGATATCGGCGGAGAACATCATGCCTACCGGCAGGCCGGCGCCGGTCTGCAACAGCGGCAACGAGATTGCGGGCTCGCCGGTGACATTCTGCAGCGGGGTGAACGCCACCCAGGTGCTCAGCCGGTCCATGATCTGGTCGAAGTCCGCGGTGGGGTCGAGGTGACCTATCAGGGGGGTTTCATCGGCCAACGTCGGGGTGAGCACCACATCATAGCGGCGGAACAACTGCGCGGTGCGCCGCCGAATAGCCCGCAGCCGGATGATCACCAGCGGCAGTCGCAGCAGATTGCGACTGGCGTGGCGGTCCAGGCCCAGCGTCAGGTTGTCCAGCCGCGTGCGGTCGAAGGAGGGGCCGAACACCCGCCGGCCGGTGCGCACCTGCGCCATCGCGAGCAGCGCCCAGTACAGCACGAAGTCGGTGACGAAGCTGGCCGGTATCGGCGGCGTGTCGAGGTGGTCGACCCGATGGCCGAGCCCCTCGAGGAGACGCGCGGATTCCAGCGTCAACTCCCGAACTTCCGGATTGCTTTCCCGCTCGACCGAGCGGGTGATTACCGCGATGCGCAATCGTTGCCGGCCCGGACCGGTGACGTCACCGACCGGTGGCAGTTTGGGGTGGCGGTACGTGCGCTCGGCCTCCCGGTAGAACGCCGCGGTGTCGCGCACCGATCGGGTCAGCACACCGTTACGGACAATCCCCACCGGCATCCGGCGCAGCTCCGGGTCAAGCGGTAACCGGCCGCGCGACGGCTTCAGGCCCACCAGCCCGTCGCAGGCGGCCGGGATGCGGATCGAGCCACCGCCATCGTTGGCGTGCGCGATCGGCACCACACCCGCGGCGACGAACGCTCCCGATCCCGACGACGACGCCCCCGCGGTGTAGTCGGTGTTCCACGGGTTGCGAACCGGGCCGAGCCGCGGGTGCTCGGCCGAGGCGCTGAACCCGAATTCCGACATCTGCGACTTGCCCAGCGGAATCAGACCGGTGCCCAGGTAAAGCCTGGTGAAATCCCCGTCGGCTTTGGCCGGGCGGGGCACCCAGGCGTCAGTGCCCCGCATCGTCGGCAGGCCCGCGACGTCGACGTTGTCCTTGACATACGTCGGCACGCCGCTGAAAAAGCCGGGTTTGACCGGTCCGCGAGCTTCGGCGCGGGCCCGGTCGAAGGCCTCGTAGGCCACCCCGTTGAGCGCCGGGTTGACGGCTTCGGTGCGCGCGATGGCCGCCTCGACAATTTCGGTCGCGGTCGTCTGACCGGCCCGGATTGCTTCGGCAACTCCGACCGCGTCCAGATCACCCAGGGCGTCGTCACCGAAGGCGTGCACGAGGCGTGTCAGGCTTGACCCACCTCGAACCGGACGAAGCGGGTCACCGTGACGCCGGCCTCGTCGAGCAGTGCTTTGACGGACTTCTTGCCGTCGGACACCGACGGCTGCTCCAGCAGCACGACGTCCTTGAAGAAGCCGCCCAGCCGACCCTCGACGATCTTGGGCAGCGCCTGCTCGGGCTTGCCCTCGTTGCGGGAGGTTTCCTCGGCGATGCGGCGCTCGTTGGCAACAACGTCGCCGGGCACGTCGTCGCGGGTGAGGTAGCGGGCTTTGAGGGCGGCGATCTGCAACGCGACTGCGTGCGCGGCCCCGCTGTCACTGCCGTCATACTCGACCAGCACGCCAACTGCCGGCGGCAGGTCAGCGGCCCGCTTGTGCAGGTAACTTTCGACCGTCCTGTCGAAGTACGCGACCCGGCGCAGTTCGAGTTTTTCGCCAATCTTGGCCGACAGTTCAGCCATCGCCTGCTCGACGGTGCTGTCGCCCGCTGGGGCGGCTTTCAGGGCGTCGACGTCGGTTGCCTTGGATTGGGCCGCGGCGGCGACGATCTTGTCGGCAAGTGCTTGAAACTCGGCGTTCTTGGCGACGAAATCGGTCTCTGAGTTGAGTTCGATCAGTGCCCCGCCCTTCGCGGCGACCAGCCCTTCGGCGGTCGCTCGTTCGGCGCGTTTGCCGACGTCCTTTGCACCTTTGATGCGCAGCGTCTCGACGGCTTTGTCGAAGTCACCGTCGCTGTCGGCCAGTGCGTTTTTGCAGTCGAGCATGCCGGCTCCGGTCAGCTCGCGAAGCCGCTTGACGTCGGCAGCGGTGAAGTTCGCCAATGCTCAGCCTTCCTATGCGGGGTCAGTGGTCGATTCGGTTGCGCCCGCAGCTGCATCGGTGGGGGCGCTGGCGGTTGCCGAGGCCAGCAGCTCCTGCTCCCATTCGGCCAGCGGCTCGGCGGCCAGCGTGTCCGCGGCCTCGGGTTTGCCGTCGCCGCGGCCCAACCCCGCGCGCGCCTGGAGGCCCTCCGCCACCGCCGAGGCGATGACCTTGGTGAGCAGGGCCGCCGAGCGGATCGCGTCGTCGTTGCCCGGGATCGGGTAGTCGACCTGGTCGGGGTCGCAGTTCGTGTCCAGGATCGCGATCACCGGAATGCCCAGCTTGCGGGCTTCACCGACGGCGATGTGCTCCTTGTTGGTGTCGACAACCCAGACCGCCGACGGCACCTTGTTCATGTCGCGGATGCCACCCAGGCTGCGTTCCAACTTGTTCTTCTCCCGGGTCAGACCGAGGATTTCTTTCTTGGTGCGGCCCTCGAAGCCACCGGTCTGCTCCATGGCCTCCAGCTCCTTGAGGCGCTGCAGGCGCTTGTGGACGGTGGAGAAGTTGGTCAGCATGCCGCCCAGCCACCGCTGATTGACATAAGGCATGCCGACGCGGGTGGCCTCGGCGGCGATGGACTCCTGCGCTTGCTTCTTGGTGCCGACGAACAACACCGAACCGCCATGAGCGACGGTCTCTTTGACGAACTCGTACGCTTTGTCGATAAACGTCAGCGTCTGCTGCAGATCGATGATGTAGATGCCGTTGCGGTCGGTGAAGATGAACCGCTTCATCTTGGGATTCCACCGTCGGGTCTGGTGCCCGAAGTGGGTGCCGCTGTCGAGCAGCTGCTTCATGGTGACTACGGCCATGCTCGTGCCTTACGTGATCTCGGTTGTCGCCCGGCGTCGGGTGACGCCGGGCCCTGGTGTCTGCCGGATGCCGGACCCACCTGGCAGGGGCCGTTCAGCGCCTGTAATGGGACCGCGCGGCATCCGGTTGGCGGTGCAGACACGCGAAGTCAGCCCGCTGCCGCGAGCCGCGCCGACGAGTTTACACGCGACGAGCTGCCGCTTTGTCCACAGCCCGGCAGGCATCGCCTGGCGCGCCAACGGGTTCGGCACTGGACTGGTCGGGTGCGACGTGTGGTGGCCGTGCTGCTGGCGGTGTTGTTGTCTGCCAGGCCGGCGTGGGCCGACGACGCGCGGCTGGACTGGCCGTTACGACCGCCGCCTGCGGTCATGCGGCGATTCGACGCGCCGTCGCCGAACTGGCAGCCCGGCCATCGCGGCGTCGACCTGGCCGGGGTGGCCGGGCAGCACGTCTTCGCGGCAGGCTCGGCGACTGTGGTGTTCGCCGGTGAGCTGGCCGGTCGACCGGTGGTGTCCCTGGCCCACCCCGGTGGTTTGCGCACCAGCTACGAACCTGTGCGCGCGACGGTCAAGGTGGGTCAGTCGGTAGGGCGCGCCACGGTAATCGGTGAACTCATCGCCGGCCACCCGGGCTGTTCAGCCGCGGCGTGTCTGCATTGGGGAGCGATGTGGGGCGCGGCGGCGCGGGCCGACTATGTCGACCCACTGGGGCTGCTGGCCGCTACGCCGATCCGGCTCAAACCGCTGCACTGAGCGTCAGGCGAGACGTTAGGGTGGCGAAGCCACGTCAAATGACTTCAGGAGTGTTGGCATGAGCCATCCTCAGCAACCAGCGCCGCGCACGAAAGCAGTCTGGCCGTTCGTCCTGATGGCGGTTTTCGCGCTTCCGACCGGCATCGCTGTCTCGTACTTGCTGGGCTTGCTCCGCGCCTATTCCTTTCGGTACGGGCTCGGTATTCCCTACCCAGTCGTCGGATTGGGGATTCCGCTGCTGGTTTTCATTGCGATGCTGGTCGGCGGAATCGTCGGTGCGATCATCCGCGCCAACAGCAACTCGAGGATGCGCCGAGCGAACACAGCTGCGGCACCCGCGGCTCCGGTCGGCTACACCGCCGAAGGTAAGCCTGTTTATCCCGTCGTCGGCTACACCCAAGACGGCAGACCCGTCACCGCGAATCAGCTAATGGGCAGGCAGACCGAGAACCCGGGCACCGAACGATACTCCTGAGATCGGCGACTCAGTCACAGCAGCCACAGGAGCCTCTGTCAGTCGAGACACCCTTCGTGCCCACCTCTGAGCGACAACTGGCATCAAGCGACCGGTTCTACTCGTGATGATGCGGGCCAGGCCGCGCCAGCAATGTCGTTGTCGCTGAGAGGTGGGCACAGCGGGTACCCTCCCCCTCCGGAGACTGGTGTGACCGCTGTGACTAACGGGCGCTCAGGCCCGGGGGTGGGCCTGGTCGTGCACCGCGCGCAAGCGTGCCACCGTGACATGGGTGTAGAGCTGCGTGGTGGCCAGGCTGGCGTGGCCGAGCAGCTCCTGCACGACCCGCAAGTCGGCCCCGCCTTCCAGCAGGTGGGTCGCCGCGCTGTGCCGCAGGCCATGCGGCCCGATGTCGGGCGCGCCGGGCACCGCGGCGACGGTCTGGTGCACCACGGTTCGGGCCTGCCGCACGTCGAGCCGCCGTCCGCGGGCACCCAGCAGCAGCGCCGGGCCGGACTCGGCGGTGGCCAGCGCCGGGCGCCCGTCGATTAACCACGAGCGCAGCGCCGCGGCGGCCGGCTCACCGAACGGCGCGCTGCGCTGCTTGTTGCCCTTGCCGAGCACGCGCACCAGCCGATGTCCGGTGTCGACGTCGTCGACGTCCAGCCCGCACAGTTCGCTCACCCGGATGCCGGTGGCGTACAGCAGCTCGACGATCAAGCGGTCCCGCAACGCCAGCGGATCTCCTTGCTGCGCACCAAGGTTCGCCGCTGCCATCGCGGCCAGGGCATGATCTTGGCGCAATACCGCCGGTAGCGTGCGGCGGGCCTTGGGCACCTGCAGCCGGTCGGCGGGGTCAGCTGTCAGCAGGCCGCGGCGCACCGCCCAGGACGTGAACGCTTTGACCGCCGAGGTGCGGCGGGCCAGCGTGGTGCGGGCGGTACCTGTCCCGGCCGCGGCGGCCAACCAGGACCGCAGCAGCGGCAAGCTCAGCGCTTGCAGGCCGGAGCCGGGCGCGCGTTCGCCGACGAAGGCGAACAACGACCGCAAATCCCCTAAATAAGCCCGGCGAGTGTGGTCGGAGCGACCGCACTGCAGCGCCAGGTACTCGTCGAACTCGTCGAGGATCGCGTCCACTGCCCAACGGTCGCAGACGCCCTGCGCGCTACTTACTCGACGCGCCGCAGCGTGTCCGGAGTCAGATCTTTCCGGGACGTATAGCCGTCGACCGCCATGGTCAGATCGGCTTCGGCCAGCAGCGAGCGCAGCACATGCACGACCCCATCGACACCGCCCAAGGCGAGACCGTAGGCGTAGGGGCGGCCGACGCCGACCGCCGTCGCACCCAGCGCGAGGGCTTTGACGATGTCGGCGCCGGTGCGGATGCCGGAGTCGAACAGCACGGGCAAGCCGTCGGCGGCCTCGACGACCGCCGGCAGGCAGTCGATTGCGGGCAGACCGCCGTTGGCCTGCCGGCCGCCGTGATTGGAACAGTAGATCCCGTCGACGCCGCCGTCCTTGGCACGCCGGGCGTCGTCGGGATGACAGATACCCTTGACGATCAGCGGCAACGTCGTCAGCGACCGCAACCAGGGCAGGTCGGCCCACGTCAGCGGGTTGCCGAACACCTGCACCCAACGCAGCACCGCCCCCTGCGGGTTTTCTTCCGGCGGCTGTTGCAGGCCGGCCCGGAAGACCGGATCACTGGTGTAGTTGCTCAGGCAGTGGCCCCGCAGCTGCGGGAAATTCGCGGTGCTCAGGTCGCGCGGGCGCCAGCCCGGCACCCAGGTGTCGAGGGTGACGATGATGCCCCGGTAACCCGCCGCCTCCGCGCGCTGCACCAGACTGGCCGCCAGATCGCGGTCCTTCGGTGTGTACAGCTGGAAGAAGCCGGGAGTGTCGCCGAACTCGGCGGCCACCTGCTCCAGCGGGTCGGCGGTGAGCGTCGACACCACCATCGGGACGCCGGTGCTGGCGGCGGCGCGCGCAGTGGCCAGGTCACCGTGCCCGTCCTGCGCGCAGATGCCGATGACCCCGATAGGCGCCATGAACACCGGTGCGGGCAGCGTCAGCCCGAACATGTGCACCGACAGGTCGCGTTCGGCGGCGCCGACGAACATCCGCGGGATCAGCCCCCACCGCTCGAAGGCGGTGCGGTTGGCCCGCTGGGTGCGTTCGTCCCCGGCGCCGCCGGTCACGTACGACCACACCGACGGCGGCATCGCGGCGGCGGCTTTCGCCTCCAGGTCGGCGAAGGTCATCGGCAGCGACGGCGCTACCCCGGCAAGCCCTTGCAGGTAGATCTCGAACTGATAGTCAGCGAACGCCATGCAGGCAAGGATGCCAGCCGGCGATCAGTCCGGCGCTCCCGCCGGTGCGTGCTCGGCGCCGGACTCTTTCAAGGCGAGCTCTTTTTTCCACTGCCGGAAGGTCTCCTCGGTGCGTCCACGTCGCCAGTAACCGGATATTGACGCCCATTTCGCTTGCACGCCACGGTCTTTGCGAATGTAGGGACGCAGGTTGTGCATGACGGTCTGCGCCTCGCCGTGGACGAAGGCGTGTACCTGACCGGGCAGCCACTGAGTGGTCCGCACCGCTTCTATCAGCGGGGCGTGATCACCGGCCCGGTCTTCACTGACAAGATCGGCGCGGCCGCCGCGGTAGATCCAGTTCAGCTGCACTCCCTTCGGGACGGAGAGCGGCAGCTCGTCCCCGGGACCGGCGACCTCGACGAACGCTTTACCGATTGCGTCGGCGGGCAACGCTTCCAGCGCCACGCTGATCGCCGGCAGCGCGGACTCGTCGCCGGCCAGTAGATGCCAGTCCGCGGCCGGATCCGGGGCGTAGGCCCCGCTCGGCCCCATCAGGTACACCGGCTGCCCCGGTTGCGCCGATGCCGCCCACGAGCCGGCCGTGCCGTGTTCACCGTGTACGACGACGTCGATCGCGAGCTCACGCGCGGCCGGGTCGGCGCGGCGCACGGTCAGCGTGCGGATGACGGGCTGCCGTTCCGGTGGCAGCTCGGCGAAGCTGTCCAGCGTCAACGGCTGTGGCAAAACCGTCACGTCGACGTCGTCTGCGACGAACACCACCTTGACGTAGGAGTCGGTGAACTCGCGGGGAACGAAGGTGTCAAAACCGTTGCCACCCAGCAACACCCGCACCATGTGCGGCGTGAGTTGTTCCCGGCCCAGCACCTCGAAGGTGTGCACTGGCCGACCGGCCACTTGTCCCTCCTGATGTGCATCGATCCCCCGCCCGACCCGGTTGACTATACGAGGCGCCCGCTCACGCAGTTCGGGCCTGCCGGACGATGCGCCACCGGCCGTCGTGACGCTCGGTTAGACCGGCGAGCTCGAGCATCGCCAGCGGGGCCAGCACCGACTCAGGTGCCAATCCGGCGGCGACGGCGATTTCGTCGATGGTGGCGGCCCCGCGACCGGGCAGCGCCTCATACACCTGCCGCTCGATGCCGCTGAGCCCGTCGAGCGCTGTCGTCGGGCGTGGGTCCTCGGCAGCCAATTCACCGATGCGGCCCACCAACTCGACGACGTCATCAGCGCGGGTGACCACCTCGGCGCCGTCACGCAGCAAAGCGTGGCAGCCCGTCGACGTCGACGAGGTCACCGGGCCCGGCACCGCGCCCACCACCCGCCCCAACGCCCGCGCCCAAGCCGCGGTGTTCGCCGCGCCGCTGCGCAGACCGGCCTCCACTACCACCGCCGCACCGGCGAACGCTGCCACCAGACGATTGCGGGTGAGAAATCGATGCCGCGCCGGGCGTACACCCGGCGGGTATTCGGTGACCAGCAGCCCGTTGACACCGATGCGATGCAGTAGTGCCGAATGCCCTGCCGGATAGGGGACGTCGATGCCGCCGGCCAACACGGCAACGGTGGTTCCCTCGGCCGCCAGTGCAGCTCGGTGCGCCGCGCCGTCGATGCCGTACGCACCACCGGAGATCACCGCGACATCGCGCTCGGCCAACCCGGCCGCCAGCTCGGCCGCCACCTGCTCGCCATAGCAGGTGGCGGCCCGGGTTCCGACGATGGCGGCGGCGCGCTGCGCGGTTTCGTCCAGGCGGGCCGGGCCCAGCGCCCACAACACCAGCGGCGGGCTGCCCTGCGGCTTCGCCGCTGCCACGACGCTGCCGAACGCGGTACACGCCAACACCGGCCACTCGTCGTCGTCAGGCGTGATCAGCCTGCCGCCGCGGCGCGACAGAACGTCGAGATCGGCTGCGGACTGGTCGATTTCGCGCCGAGCGGCAGTATGCCGGGCCAGGACGCCGTCGACTTGCCCGCGCCGCACGCGTTCTGCGGCGTCCACCGGGCCGACCCGGCGCACCAGCGCGGCGAGCACCACGCAGGGGGATTCGACAACCCGGGATAGGTAGGCCCACGCGCGCATCTCCTGGTCGGTCATCGCGACGCCCCGGGTTGGCGAAAACTCAACGCGGCGCCCACCTCGTCAAGTCCCGGTGCTGCGCGACCGGCCAGGTCGGCCAGCGTCCACGCGACCCGCAGTGAGCGGTCGACGCCGCGGATGCTGAGCAGCCCGCGGTCCAGCGCGGTGCGCAGCGGCTGCATCGCCGCGCTGGCCGGTCGGAACTTCCGCCGCAACAGCGTCCCGCTGACCTCCGCATTGGTTCGGAAGCCGTGCGGGCGCCACCGCTCGGCCGCGGCGTCCCGGGCCTGCGCTACCCGGCGGCGCACCTGAACCGTCGACTCGGCCTCGACGGCTGCGAATGCGTCCGTCCGCACCGGATGCATCTCCACCCGTAAGTCGACGCGGTCGAGCAGCGGCCCGGATAACCGGCCCAGGTAGCGGCGTTTCTCCATCGGCTTGCAGATGCAATCGCGTGGATCCGCCGGCGCGCACGGGCACGGGTTGGCGGCCAGCACCAGCTGGAAGCGGGCCGGATAACGCGCGACCCCGTCCCGGCGGGCCAACCGAATTTCGCCGTCTTCCAACGGGGTTCGCAGCGCTTCCAACGCGCTGACGCCGATCTCGGCGCACTCGTCCAGGAAGAGCACACCGCGATGCGCCCGGCTGACCGCGCCGGGCCGAGCCATGCCCGTCCCACCGCCGACCAGGGCGGCGACACTCGAGCTGTGGTGGGGCGCCACGAACGGCGGCCGTGTGATCAGCGGCGTGGACTCCGACAGCAGACCGGCCACCGAGTGAATCGCCGTCACCTCCAACGACTCGCTGTCCGACAGCGGCGGCAACAGCCCCGGAAGCCGTTGCGCCAACATCGTTTTGCCTACTCCGGGCGGGCCGGTCAGCATCAGGTGATGCGCACCAGCGGCGGCCACCTCGACGGCGAAGCGGGCCTGGGCCTGGCCCACGACCTCAGCCAGATCCGCCGACGGCTCAGTCACCGGGACCACCGCGGTGCGCGGTTGCTCCAACCGCCCCGACCCGCACAGCCACGCGTGCAGCTGCCCGAGGCTGCGTACGCCCCATACGTTGATGCCGTCGACCAGGCCGGCTTCGGGCAGGTTCGCTGTCGGAACCACCACGGCCGACCAGCCGCAATCTTTGGCCGCGAGCACGGCCGGCAGCACGCCGCGCACCGGCCGGACCCGTCCGTCGAGTGCTAACTCGCCCAGCAGGACAACGGTTTCCAGCTGTCGCCACGGCGTCTTGCGCTGCGCCGACAACACCGCTGAAGCGAGCGCCAGGTCGTAGACCGAGCCGACTTTGGGCAGCGTTGCCGGGGACAGGGCCAGCGTCAGACGTGACATCGGCCAGCGGTTGTTGCAGTTGGTGATCGCTGCGCGGACGCGGTCCCGGGACTCCTGCAACGCGGCGTCGGGCAGACCCACCAGGTGCACGCCGGGCAGCCCAGAGGTGATGTCGGCTTCGATCTCGACGATCTGGCCGGCCAATCCGCACACCGCGACCGAGAAAGCACGCCCGAGCGCCATCAGCCGACCCCCTGCAGATACAGGATTTCCGGGGTGCGGCGCCTGCCGATCCGCACCCCGATCACGTCGATCCGGATCGTCGCCCACCTGCGGTCCTGCCCGGCCAGCCAGATCGCAGCCAGCCGGCGCAACCGGCGCACCTTCTGCGCCGTCACCGCCTGCGCCAGACCTCCGAAGCCGTCCCCGGTGCGGGTCTTGACCTCCACGAACACCACCGCGTTACTGGACCGGTCTGCAGCGATCACGTCCAGCTCGCCGTATCGGCAGCGCCAGTTGCGGCTGAGGATTACCAGCCCCAGACCAGTCAGGTAATCGGTGGCCAGCTGCTCACCGAGCGCGCCGAGTTCGCCGCGCGTCAACGTCGTCATGTCGCCACCCTGTGGGCTGGTCCCGACACGGACCTACCCCGCGCGACCGTCACACCGGGTCGACGAACCGGTTATCCCCAGTCAGGATTCGCTGCACAGGGCAGGGTCGGCATCTTGATCCGGTGGGCATCGCGGCTCGCGTTAACCGGTCGTTAGTATCGCGTTCAGGCGATGAGGCTCGCTTTTAACCGCCGTACCGGCTGATGGCTTCTACCCATTCAAGGGGTGGTGAGGCAGGTATGCAGCCGGTGTTGACTTTCCCCAACACTCGTAAATCGCTGTGGCGCTTGTGGAACGGCGCGCTGTATGAAGCGAGAGGTCCGCCGACGCGGCGCCCCTCGACATCAAAGGTCAACCCCGGTTTCTTCCCAACCCAACCCAGAGGAAGCGTCCATGTCCTTCGTGACCACCCAACCTGAAGCATTAACCGCGGCCGCCGGCCAGATCCACAGCATCAACGCGTCGATGAACGCCGAGAATACCGCCGCAGCCGCACCCACCGGCGGCGTCATACCCGCCGCTGCCGACCAGGTATCGGTTTTGACCGCAGCACAATTCGTCCTCCACGCACAGATGTACCAAGCCGTCAGCGCCCAAGCGGAGGCTATCCATCAACTGTTCGTCAACACGCTGGGTGTGGGTGCGGCCTCCTATGCGTCCACCGAAAGTGCCAATGCACTAGCGGCGAGCTGAAGAGGAGACATTGCAATGGATTTCGCGCTGCTGCCGCCGGAGATCAACTCCGGCAGAATGTATTCCGGTCCTGACGCGGGGCCGATGCTGGCCGCGGCGGCGGCCTGGGACCAGCTCGCCGCCGAATTGCACTCCACGGCGGCCCGCTACGGCGCCGCGCTTTCCGCGCTGACCGCCGAGACGTGGCGGGGACCCGCATCACAATCGATGCAGGCGGCGACCGCACCCTATGTTGCCTGGCTGAGCGCAAACTGGTGCGCAGGCGGAGCAGGCCGCCACCCAAGCCAGGGCTGCGGCTGCCGCCTAGGAGGCGGCGTTCGCGATGACCGTACCGCCGCCGCAGATCGAGGCCAACCGCAGCCTGTTGCTGACACTGATCGCCACCAACGTGCTGGGCCAGAACACTCCGGCGATCGCGGCCACCGAAGCCGACTACACCGAGATGTGGGGCCAGGATGCCACCGCGATGTACGGTTACGCGGGCTCCTCGGCTGCGGCTTCGACGTTGAGCCCGTTCACCCCGCCGCCGACGACGACCAACGCAGTTCAAGCTGCCGAGGCACCCGCACAGGCCATCCTTTCCAGCGGGCCGCAGTTGATCTCGGCGGTTCCTCCGGCGCTGCAGGGACTGGCGTCCGCGCCGGCGGCGGCGGATCCGGTGTCCGCACCTTCGGCAGCCTTGACAGCATTGGCGGTCGCTGTGACGGCCATCGACATACCGATAGCGGTGGCAAGTGTCACCGCCTCGACGACGAGCGCGACGGCGTCGTTCACATCGGTGGGCACGACTGTCCGAGGCCTGCTGATCAACGCCGACCGGGATTACGCAATGGGCAACGGGCCGTTCACCGGCAACGGCCCGGGTGGCACGATGCTGCCGGAATGGATCATCAACGGCTCAGGCGGCATCGGCGCCCCGTCGGACGCGGTGCCGTCTCCGGTGGCCGCGGGACTGGGCCGAGGTACCGCGGTCGGGTCGCTTTCCGTGCCGCCGGGCTGGGCGTCGGCCGCGCCGGCATATCGGCCGGTCGCCTGTGCGCTGCCACTCGCCACCGACAGCGCGCTGGACATCAGTGCCGGCACTTCCAGCACGCTCTTCGGTGAGATGGCATTGTCCGGTATCGCCGGAGGCGCGGTCGGCAGCACTGCGTCGCTGGGGTGCGGTGCCGAGCGCATGCGGGTGATAAGTGGCAGCAAATCGAAGCAGCCGCCGCGGCTGCAGAGCGCGCCGGTCGCAGAAATCGTCGCAGAGCTCCGCGAGCTGGCTGCACGGACGAATACGCTGCTCAGCAAGCTGCACGACTCTGGACTGATGACTGACGACGGCGGTGCGCAACAGGCACGAACCTTCCCAGGTTGAGAGCCTGAGCGCTTTCCTTCCTCACCAAAACGTTGACGCAAGCCCGCGTCGATGAGGATAGTGAGGCAATGAGCAACGAGGCGGCGGACACCCCGCGCGCCAGCAATGGAACACCGGCATCCACTGTGGTCGCTGCCGATCCCGCGACAGTTTTTTCTGCGCTGGCCGAGATCATCTATCAAGGGTCAGACACCACTGAGGTGTACGCCGCGATCTGCATCGCCGCGACGCTGGTCGTCTCCGGCTGCGACCACGCCAGCCTGCTCGCCCGCCGCGACGGCAACTACGTGACCGTCGCGGCCAGCGACAGCATCGCGCAGCGCGTCGACGACTTCGAGCGGATTACCGGCGACGGCCCGTGTGTCGATGCGATCGAGGAAGAAACCCCGCAGATCGAACCGGACCTGACGAAGCCGTGCGAGTGGCCGAAGTTGGCGCGGCTACTGGTCGCCAAGACACCGGTACGCGGGGTAATGGGATTTCGGCTGCTGGTCAATCGGCGCAAGACCGGTGCGCTGAATTTGTTCAGCGACACCCCCAACGCCTTCGACAGCGAATCCGCCGGGCAGGCCATTGTGCTGGCCGCGTTCGCCAGTGTTGCCATCAACGCCATTGCTCAGGGCGAGGACGCCACGACCATGCGGCGCGGCCTGGTCAGCAACCGCGAGATCGGCAAAGCCATCGGTATGTTGATGATGCTGCACGGATTGTCTGACGAAGACGCATTCGCCATGCTGAGGCGTCACTCCCAACATCTCAACATCAAGCTGGCCGACGTCGCGCGGCAAATCATCAAGCACCGCGGCCAACTCGTCCCCGGCGACGAAAATCAGCATCCCTTGGGCGCGTAGCCCCGGACATTGCGCAGCCGCTACAGCGCCCCGGCCAGCGCTGCCAGGGTGTCCGCGGACGAGTAATTCGGCTGCCAGCCGAGCTGTGTCTTGGCCCTGGTGGTGTCCATCACTACCGATGTCCGCCCGGCGTGCAGCCATTCCAGGGCGGACGGAACATAGGGCAGTCGTGAAATCACTTCGGACGCCGCTGAAGCAGCCGCAGCGGGCACCCGAACCGGCCGACCGCCCAACGCTCTTGCCACATCGGACAAGGTGATCAATCCTTCCCCGGCGATGTTGTACGCCCCGGGTGGCGCGGGCGCAGTGGCGGCCAACGCAATCGCGGACGCGACGTCGTCATGATGGACGAGCTGCATGGGGACGCCGGGATCGGGCACCACCGGCTTCAGTGCCGGGACGGCCTTGGTCAACGCGCGCACCGGCGCGGGCAACTTGTTCCACGGCATCGCGTCGGCCATCATTTGCGCCTTCGGTCCGGCCACTATGCACGGCCGCAAGATGAACACTTCCAGATCCGAGCCCTCGGTGACCTCCGCCAAGGTGGCCTCACACGCGGCCTTCTGCTCGGAGTAGTAGTGCTCGGGCGATCCGCGGGGCGGCACGTCTTCGGTCAGCGGTGTCGGGTTGTCCGGGTGATAGCCGTAAGCCGCGACCGACGAGGTGTACACCAGACGCCTGGGCCGCTCGGCGGCCACCGTCGCTTCGAACACGTTGCGGGTGCCCTGCAGATTGACCCGGGCGCTTTCGTCGCGGGAGCCCATGATGATGAACGCGAGGTGGACCACGACATCGACGTCAGCGACCAGCGCGTCGACCGCCTCGCGGTCCGTGATATCGCCCTGCTGATACACCGTCTTGTTCCAACCCAGGGTCGACGGGTCGAACGGCCGGCGAGCCATCCCGACGATTTTCTCGACCGCCGGTTCGTGCTCCAGCGCCGTCACGGCCGCTTTCCCTATCTCCCCGGTCGGGCCGGTGACAGCGATGGTGAGTCCCATCCGGGCTTTCTTCCCGCCGAGCCCGCCAGCGAAACACAAACGTGACAGGGTGTGAGGCACGGTGAGTTCGGTTATCACTAGTAAAGGACAACTAGCGTGGGAGATGAGTCATGGAACTGATGCCACCGGCCGATTCGATGTTCCTACTCGGCGAGTCGCGGGAGCGCCCGATGCACGTCGGTGCCCTGCAGCTGTATCAGCCCCCCGAGGATGCCGGACCAGACTTCGTCCGCGAATCCTACGAAGCGATGCTGGCCCAGACCGACGTCCAGCCCCTCTTCCGCAAGCATCCGGCGTTCTTCGGGCCGCTCACCAATGTGGCGTGGTCGTTGGACAAGGATGTCGAGCTCGACTACCACTTCCGCAGATCCGCGGTGCCTAGCCCGGGTCGAGTACGTGACCTGCTGGAACTGACCTCCCGGCTGCACAGCAACCTGCTGGACCGGCATCGTCCGCTGTGGGAAGCGCATCTGGTGGAAGGCCTGAACGACGGACGGTACGCGGTCTACATCAAGTTTCACCACTCGCTGCTCGACGGGGTGTCGGCGATGAAGCTGCTGCAGCGCGCGTTTACCACCGATCCCGACGACCACGAAGTTCGCGTGCCCTGGGCGCTCAAGCCCCGCAAATCCAAGAGCGACGACAAGCCCAGTCCATCCGCACTGCAGAGAGTGACCAGCACGGTGAGCTCGGCTGCCGCACTGGGACCATCGACGCTGTCGCTGGCCCGCGCCGCCTTGGTGGAACAACAGCTCACGTTGCCCTTCCGAGCCCCCAAGACGATGTTCAATGTCCGGATCGGCGGTGCGCGACGTGTCGCGGCGCAGTCCTATTCGCTGGACCGGATCAAGGCGGTGAAGAACGCCGCCGGCATCACCGTCAACGACGTCGTGCTGGCGATGTCGGCCGGCGCCCTGCGTGCCTACCTGCTGGACCAGAATGCGCTTCCGGACACTCCGCTGATCGCCATGGTCCCGGTGAGCCTGCGCAAGGAGGACGGCGGCGGCGGAAACGCGGTGGGTGCGCTGCTGTGCAACCTGGGAACCCATATCGAAGACCCCGCGAAACGCCTGCAAACGGTCAGCGAATCGATCAGCGACAACAAGAAGGTGTTCATCGAGCTGCCGCAGGTACAGCAACTGGCGCTCTCGGCCACCGTCGTCGGTGGCTTGTTCCTCGGGATGATTCCAGGTTTCATCCGCACCGCCCCGCCGCCGTTCAACATTGTGATCTCCAACGTGCCCGGTGCTCAGGACCAGCTGTATTGGCGCGGGACGCCGCTGGTCGGGAACTATCCGCTATCGGTTGCGCTGGACGGTCAGGCGATGAACATCACGGTCGCCAACAACGCCGACAACCTCGACTTCGGTCTGGTCGCCGCCCGCGGAGATGTGCCGCACATGCAGCGGATGCTCGGGCACCTGGAAACGTCGCTCAAAGATCTGGAGCGCGCCGTCGGCGGCTAGCGGCTATTCAGGCAACCGCAGCTCGGGTTTCTCGACCTCTTCGATGTTGACGTCTTTGAAGGTGATCACCCGCACCTGCTTGACGAAGCGCGCCGGGCGGTACATGTCCCACACCCACGCGTCCGCCAGCCGCAGCTCGAAGTACACCTCGCCGTCGGCATTGCGCGGCACCATCTCGACGCTATTGGCCAGGTAGAACCGCCGCTCGGTCTCCACGACGTAGCTGAACTGGCCCACGATGTCCTTGTATTCGCGGTACAGCGAGAGCTCCATCTCGGTCTCGTACTTCTCGAGATCTTCGGCACTCATCTGCTCAGCCGCCCTCCTCGCCGATTGACCCGGCACCTATATTCCCCCGCCCGCACTCACCGCGCGGAGCCGGTGTGAACGGTTGGCATTCCGCCACCACCCGGGAACCCGAAGCGGTCGCCACCCGCCGCACGTTGATGAACGAATAGCGGTGCTGCGGCGACGGACCGAGGTCGGTCAGCGCCGCGGAATGCCCCGACGTGCTGTAGCCCTTGTGTTCCGCGAAGCCGTAGCCGGGGTGGTCGGCGTCCATGGCCACCATCAACCGGTCCCGGCTGACCTTGGCCAGCACACTGGCCGCGGCAATGCAGGCCGCTGCGGCGTCGCCGCCGATCACCGGCAGCGATGGCATCGGCAACCCGGGCACGCGAAAACCGTCGCTGAGCACATATCCGGGACGCATCGGCAACCCCGCGACCGCCCGGCGCATGCCCTCGATGTTGGCCACGTGTACGCCGCGCCGGTCCACTTCGTCGGACGGTATGAATACCACGTGGTAGGCCAGCGCATAGCGGCGGATCAACGGAAAGAGCCGCTCCCGCGCCTTCTCCGTCAGCTTCTTCGAGTCGTCCAGCAACGCCAGGCTCGACAACCGTCCCGGTCCGAGCACGCACGCAGCGACCACGAGTGGCCCGGCGCAGGCTCCGCGGCCGACCTCGTCCACTCCCGCTACCGGCCCGAGTCCGCTGCGATACAGCGCTGACTCCAAGGTGCGCAATCCGGACGATCGGCGGATCACCGTCCGCGGCGGCCAGGTGGTGACCACCCCTACTGGCCCTGCTGCGGATTCACCGATCCCACCCCGCGCCACCGCGACGGTGGCCACACGATGAACCTGGATTTGCCGATGACGTTGGCGACGGGAACCGTGGCCGCTGTCGGGTCACCGGTACACAGCAGCCCCCTGAGTGTGTCGGCGGGAATGCTGGTGCAGTGCGCACGCGAGTCCGCCGAGTGCGTACGGTTGTCACCCATCACCCAGAGCCGGCCCTGCGGAACCGTGACCGGCCCGAACTCGGTGCCCAGGCAGGGGTATACCGCTGGGTCGGCCATCATCGTCGAGGTGTTCAAGTACGGCTCACTCAACCGCTTGCCGTCGACGGTCAAGCCGGTGTTGGTGCGGCATTGCACCGTCTGCCCGCCGGTGGCGATCACCCGCTTGACCAGGTCGTTCTCGTCAGGAGGCACGAAGCCCACGAACGACAGTGTGTTCTGCAGCCAGCGCACCGCGGCGTTGTGCGAGCGGATCGATTTGTAGTTGGCGTTCCAGGACGGCGGTCCTTTGAAGACGATGACGTCACCGGGCCGCGGCGATCCGAAACGGTAACTAATCTTGTCGACCATGATGCGGTCGCCGATGCATCCCGAACATCCGTGCAACGTCGGTTCCATCGACTCGGACGGAATGAGGTAGGGCCGCGCTACGAACGTCAGCATGACGTAGTAGAGCAACACCGCGATCGCGGTGAGAACCACGGTTTCCCGTAGCGCACCGCGCTTTTTCTCGTCCGGCTCCGGTTGCGGTTGCGGTTCGGCTCCACCCGGCGACGATGCAGAGCGTGTAGCGCGATGAGAAGGAGCCGGGCTATCAGAATTCGCGGTGGCGGGCTCACGTGTGGCGAGGTTGGGCTCCGACGGGCCGCCGTCGGGTTGAGGCTCAGGCGACGACGAGTCCGCGGTTTCAGTCACGAGCCAAGAGTAGAGGGCCGGCCGGTGACGATGCAGAGCGCGTAGCGCGATGAGGAGGAGCCGGGCAAATCGGACGGAGGCGGTGACGATGCCGGGCAGTCAGGCCGCCCGCGCCGATGCCCGCCGCAGGCTCAGCGCTTCTCTTTGATCTTCGCCTTTTTGCCGCGAAGCTCCCGCAGGTAGTACAGCTTCGCGCGGCGAACGTCGCCACGGACCGCTACCTCGATGTGATCGATGTTGGGCGAGTGCACCGGGAAGGTCCGCTCCACACCGACGCCGTAGCTTTCCTTACGCACAGTGAAGGTCTCGCGGATGCCGCCACCCTGGCGGCGAATCACCACACCCTTGAACACCTGGATACGCTCTTTGGCGCCCTCGATCACTTTGACGTGCACGTTGACGGTGTCGCCGGGGTTGAAGGCCGGGATGTCGTCGCGCAGGGACGCCTTGTCGACGAAGTCGAGCGTGTTCATCGCAGGTGACACTTCCTTGCGGTAGCGGGCATGTGACGTAGGGCACCCGGCCCACCGACACCAAAGACAACTGCCCAATTGTGCCAGATGGCGTCCGGGCAGCGAAATCGCGGCGAATCGCGGTCAATCGCTTGGCCCTGATCGCCCAGTCGATGGTTACATATGACTTGGTTGAGCCAAGGGCCAGCCACACGACACGGAAGCCGGGCGTTAATCTATTACGGCGGGCGAATGGCAGTGCGGCGGCCCGAAACCAGGTATTCAGCAAGCCTTCCAACAAGCGAGGAGGGGCATGCGATCGCGGCCGCCCATACTGCTGCTAGCCATCGCGGCGCTGGTGATGGTGCTGGTGGCGGGTTGCGAGGCAAGGGTATACGGCGCCGCTGACGCAAAGCCGCCGTCGACGCGCTCAACTCCAGTCGCGCGGCTGGCGCAGGAATCCGTGCCCCCGGCGCTGGCCGGAACCGGCACCGCGATGAGCGTGCTGCCGGCCCGCATCCAGCAAGCCGCTGAAGATGCCGCGGCGGAGGGTGCCACCATCTCGGTCGCGGTCTTCGATCGCGCCACCAACCAGCTGGTCAGCAACGGCGACCAGCCGATACCCGGCATCGCCTCGGTGGCCAAGCTTTTCATCGCCGACGAACTGTTGCTGCGCGAAGCTCAGGGCACCACCACACTGTCCGCCGAAGACCACGCGGCAATCGACGTCATGCTGCGGTCCTCCGACGATGGTGCCGCTGAAAACTTCTGGAACCAGGCCGATGGCGGCGACGCGATGATCACCGAGGTGGTGACCCGCTATGGGTTGACCGGCACGGCGTCGCCCAGCGACGGGCACTGGTGGAACACGATCAGCACCACGCCCGATCTGATCCGCTATTACCGAATGTTGCTCGACGGG
Source organism: uncultured Actinomycetota bacterium (assembly GCA_963795995.1). Lineage (GTDB taxonomy): Bacteria > Actinomycetota > Actinomycetes > Mycobacteriales > Mycobacteriaceae > Mycobacterium. Next base: position 630,130 of record CAWCJY010000010.1, on the reverse strand, counting down.
TCCGGAGGCCTGCCGCCGGAGCGGGCCGGCGTCATCGTCAACGACCTGGCTCAATCAACCCCGGCCGGAATCGACGGCTACCCACAGCGGTTCGGTATCCCGGACGGCCTCTATGCCGAGCCGGTAGCGGTTAAACAAGGCTGGATGTGCTGTATCGGCGAGGATTGGATGCACCTCTCCACGGGAGTGATCGGCGCCGACCGCCGCTACATCCTGGTCATCGAGTCGCTGCAACCTTCCGATGACGGGGCCGCGCGGACCACGATCACCAATGCGGTCAAGACCATGTTTCCCGGTGGCCGGATCTGACCTGCTTCGGCACCACCAGATCGACGCTGGCGCAGGATCTTTTGTTGTCTACGGTACTAGCGTAAATCTCGGCGCCCCGTAGGCTACTTAGTGTCGAGATCTGGACGGCGTTCTCGGGTGCGCCGCTGCGCGGCCTGCTCACGCCAGGCTGCTATCCGAGCGTGGTCGCCGGAGAGCAGCACCTCGGGCACCTCCAGACCGCGCCAACTCGGCGGCCGCGTGTAGCACGGGCCTTCCAGCAGCCCGCCCTGTGACGAATGCGAATCGTCCTGCGCCGACAGTGGATTGCCCAGCACACCGGGTAGCAGCCGAAGCACCGCCTCGATCATCACCAGTGCGGCCGACTCACCTCCCGGCAGCACGTAGTCACCGATCGAGACCTCCGCCACCCGCATCCGCCGAGCGGAATCGTCGATGACCCGCTGGTCGATGCCCTCATAACGTCCGCAGGCGAAGACCAGATGTGACTCTGTGCTCCAGGCTTGCGCGGTGGTTTGGGTGAAGAGCGCGCCGGCGGGCGTGGGCACGACGAGAAGGGTTTGTTCCGAACAGGTTTCGTCCAGGGCGTCGCCCCAGACCGGAGCTCTCATCACCATTCCGGGTCCGCCGCCGTACGGGGCGTCATCCACCGACCGGTGCACATCATGGGTCCAGCGCCGCAGATCGTGCACTCTCAGCTCGACCAGGCCCAACTGAATCGCTCTGCCGGGCAACGATTGACGCAGTGGATCCAGGTAATCCGGGAAGATGGTCAGGACGTCGATTTTCATGTCACCGCGCTGCCGCTACCCCAAGTCCAGCAGACCGTCGGGCGGGTCGATCTCGATGGTGCGATGCTGCAGCGACACTGAGGTGACTATGGCGCTGACGAACGGCACCAGCAGATCCTGCTGCCCGTCGTCGGGCTTGACCGCCAGTAACTCACCGGCAGCGGTGTGCAGCACCTCGGCGACGGTGCCGATCGGCCGGCCCGATGCGGTGCGCACCGCAAGACCCTCCAGCTGGTGGTCGTAGTACTCGTCGGGGTCGTCGATGGGCGGCAGGTCATCAGAGTCGATGACCAGCAGGCTGCCGCGAAGCGCGTCGGCGGACTCACGATCGGCGACCCCGGCCAGTCGCACCAACAGCCGGCTGCCGTGATCGCGCACCGCCACCACGACGTAGCCGCGGCCCTGCCCACTCTCCCGAGATCTCTTGGCACGCAAGGCGCTACCCGGCGCGAAGCGGCTGTCGGGATCGTCGGTGCGGACCTCGACGACCACCTCGCCGGTAACGCCGTGCGCCTTGACCACGCGCCCCACGGTCAGCTCCACGGCAGGCTCACGAGCGTGCGTCCGTTACTGGTCGGTGTCCACTACGTCGACCCGGATGCCGCGTCCGCCGATGCCCGCGACCAGGGTGCGCAATGCGGTCGCGGTGCGCCCGCCGCGACCGATCACCTTGCCGAGATCGTCCGGATGGACATGCACTTCGACGGTTCGCCCACGCCGACTGGTCACCAGATCAACCCGGACCTCGCCGGGGTTGTCGACGATGCCCCGGACCAGATGCTCGACGGCATCGACGACGACAGTACTCATCGGACCGGTCAGCTCTCGGTTTCCGGCTCGGATTGCTCGCCGGCCGGCGGCTGATCGGGCTCGGCCGCGTGCTCGGTGTCGGCGGTTTTCTTGGCCGCGGCTTTCTTTGCCGGGGCCTTCTTCTTCGGTGTCGTCGCCTCGGTGGCCGGCGCGCCGTCGGCGGCGGCCAGTGCGGCGTTGAAAAGCTCCAGCTTGCTCGGCTTCGGCTGGGCCACCCTCAATGTGCCCTCGGCGCCGGGCAGCCCTTTGAACTTCTGCCAGTCACCGGTGATCTTCAGCAGTTTGAGGACCGGTTCCGTCGGCTGCGCCCCGACCGAAAGCCAGTACTGGGCCCGCTCGGAATCGATCTCGACAAGAGAGGGCTCTTCTTTGGGGTGGTAGCGGCCGATGACCTCGATGGCGCGGCCATCACGGCGGGTCCGCGCGTCGGCAACCGATATGCGGTACTGCGGATTGCGGATTTTGCCTAGCCGGGTGAGCTTGATTTTCACGGCCATGGTTTAAGCAACTTCTCCTGTGTGTGACACGCTGCAATTCAGCGACTCGGACGGAAGTGTCGAGCCCGGTTTTGCCTCGCGTGTGTGACCAGCAGCGCAAGCACCTCGAAGAGAGGTGGGTCGCGCCGCGGACAGCCGCAAATTGTGCCACAACGCCACTGTGCGGTGGAAATCCGCGGGCTTCCGCGGCAGCGTTACGGACGCCGGTCGAAGCACTTGGTTTCCGAGCGGCGGCTCATCCGCCAGCCCTTCGGCGTACGCACGAACTCGTCTTCGTACCACAAGCCCAGCAGCATCGTGGTGGGCTGCTCGGCGCCGAACACCATCGGATTGAAACAAAACGTGCGGGCAGTTGCCGAGTCACCGGCCAGCTGAATGGCCGGAAGGCCGAGCATGTGCGCATAGTTGGCGAAACTGGGCAGCACTTGAGCCAACCATGCCTTCACTTCCGGGAAATGTCCTGCTATGCCGCCCATCGCGGAATAGTCGATATACGCATCGTGGGTGAAGACTTCGTCGAGGTCGTCGAATCGGCGCCGGTCGATCGCCGAGGAGTAGTCCGCCAGTAACTGCTGAATTTCCAGTCGGTCGGAGATCTCGCCGAGGCTCAACATCTGTCGATTCAACACTCGGGCGTCGGCACGGTGCACCCGGGGCTAAGGTACGGCCTCAGCGGAAGGTGCCCTTCCGCATCGTCACCGGGCTGGGTTCGATGGCCCGCTTCCTCAGCGGAAGGTGGTGCCCTTCCGCATCGTCACCGGGCTATGCTGAGCGGCCATGCGGAAGCCCTTCGCCGCGGCCGCGGCACTGATTGCGTTGCTGACCTGCGCTGCCACGCTTGACGCCCGGCCGGCAACGGCCGATACCAGCGTGCAACCGGTCGGCACGGTGCCGATCCCCGATGGGCCGGCACAGACCTGGGTCGTCGCGGATATGGATACCGGCCAGGTGCTCGCCGCCCGCGACCAAAGCGTGCCGCATCCGCCGGCCAGCACGATCAAAGTGCTCCTGGCGCTGGCAGCGCTGGACCAGGTGAGCCTGGACAGCACCGTGGTTGCCGATGCCGCCGACGCGGCGGTGGAGTGCAGCTGTGCGGGCGTCAAAGCGGGCCGCACCTACACCGCGCGCCAGCTTCTCGATGGGCTGCTGCTGGTCTCGGGTAACGATGCCGCCAACACGCTGGCGCACATGCTGGGTGGACAGGAGGCCGCCGTCGCGGCAATGAACGCCAAGGCCGCGTCGCTGGGAGCGCTGAGCACGCACGCCGTGACGCCCTCGGGCCTCGATGGGCCCGGCGGCTCGGGTTCGTCGACAGCGCACGATCTCGCGGTCATCTTCCGGGCGGCCATGGCTGACCCGGTATTCGCCCAGATCACGGCCGAGCCGTCGGCGACGTTCCCCGGTGACGGCGGGAATCAACAAATCGTCAACCAGGACGAGCTACTGCAGCGGTATCCGGGCGCGATCGGCGGCAAGACCGGATATACCGACGCCGCCCGCAAGACCTTCGTCGGCGCGGCTGCCCGCAAAGGTCGCCGACTGGTCATCGCCATGATGTACGGGTTGGTGCGGGACGGCGGTCCGACCTACTGGGACCAGGCCGCCAGCCTGCTCGATTGGGGCTTCGCGGTCAGCCCGCAGGCGGCCGTCGGCGCGTTGTAGGAAGCTGTTTCCGACGCGGTCGGCCCGCGGCTACATGCTCGGGCGGTACTCGCGAACTGGCTGAGATAAGCTGCTCAATGCCGTGCCAGGCTTGGTCGAACCAGCCGAGCGCAGCTGGCCCGGCCTTGTGTTGACGCCCGTCGACGCCACCCAACCGGGTTGAGCATCCAGCCCTCACCGCGCATCCGGCCTTGAAGCGAGGTCGCATAGCCGCGTTCACGAACCGCAAGAACAGAGGGTCATGATGGCCGACGACGAAACCTCACTGCGCTCTCAAGCGCTACCGCGCGACGGCGAGTTCACCGCCAACGAAACGTCGGTCGACGGTTTGGTTGTGGTGTCGGTAGGCGGGAGCGTCGACATGCTCAGTGCTCCGTGGTTGACCGAAGCGATCGACTCGGCGCTGGCCAAGCGCCCGGCCGGCCTGATCATCGACCTGTCCGAAGTCGACTTCCTGGCCTCAGCCGGAATAAGCATCCTGGTCACCGCCCAAAGCAATACCGATCACTGCGGCCGATTCGGCGTGGTTTGCGACGGTCCGGCCACCTATCGCCCGCTGACATTGATGGGTCTCGACGAGATCATTCCGCTCTATCGCACGCTGAACGACGCGCTCGACGGCCTTCGCACCAGCTGAGCGTGGCGTCAAGCGTCGCCGACGGCTTCCAGACCTACTTGGCTCAGCAGGGCCGTCAACAGCGCAATTCGCTGCTCTTCGATGTCAGGTTGTGGCACCACGGCGCGCATCAGCGCGGCGCCGTCGAAGGTATTGGTCAGCATGGTCACCACCACCGGGAAGAAGTCCGGTGAAATTCGGTCCGCTCCCGGCAGTGCGCGCGCCACGTCATAAATTTTGGACCGGTACTGCTCGAGCACGTTCTGCAGCGTGGCTCTGAGCTTGTCGTCCGTGCGGGCCGCGATCATCAATTCGTAGAGCACGGCGTTCGTCGGCGTGGCGGTGACGTCTCGCAAAATCGTCAGTGCGACTTCTAAAGCCGGTGTGCCACTGGGTATCTCGGCGATCTGCTTGGTGAACATGTCCAGCTGGCGGCGCAGCACCTCGTACGCCGTGGCGGCCATGAAATCGCCCATGGTGTCGAAGTGCCGGAACAATGCACCCACCGACACCTCGGCGCGTTTGGTGATCACCGCCGCCGAAGCTCGGCCGTAGCCGACCTCGGCAATGGTGGCGATGCTGGCATCGAGCAAGCGAGCGACGGTTTCAGATCGACGCTGCTGCTGAGTTCGGGGCACGTCAGACCCGCGCGCCCGGGCGCGAGGCCACCGGCTGGCCGGCTGCCCGCAGGAACCGGCCTGACTTCACCGTCGTGCCGTAGCCATCACGGAACGCGCCGCCGCGGAACACGACTTCGCCGCCCACCCCGGTTGCCACCACGGCCGCGTCGTTGCGGTTGACCATCCGGCGTAAGCCGCCGTAGAAGGGCACGGCCTCCTCGTGATAGCCGTCGACTGATTCGTCAAGCCCAGCGGGGTCGATCACCACGAAGTCAGCCCGGTCACCCAAGCGCAACCTGCCGGCGTCGAGGCCGAACCAGTCGGACACTTCGGCGGTCAGGCGATACACCGCTCGTTCGATGCTCAGGAACGGTGTCCCGGACCGGTCGGCTTCCAGGACCCGCTTGAGCATTCTCAGCGGGTAGTTGTAGAAGGCCATGTTGCGCAGGTGTGCCCCGGCGTCGGAGAAGCCCATGTGGATGCTGGGCTCGGCGGCGAGTTTGTCGAGTTGCTTGCGGCGATGGTTGGCCACGGTGGTGGTCCAGCGAACATTGCGTTCGCCGTTGTCGACGAGGACGTCGAGGAACGCATCGAGCGGGTGCAGCCCGCGTTCGTCGGCGATAGCACCGAACGTCTTGCCGATCAACGTCTTATCCGGGCACTCGACGATCACCGCGTCGTGAAAGTCACGGTGCCACAACGACGGTCCGAGCTTGAGGCGGTCGAACTCGCGCCGGAACCTTCGGCGGTAGTCGACGTCAGCCAGTAATTCGTTGCGCTCCAGCTGGTCACGCAGGTGCAGCGCCGCGGTTCCGGCGCCGAATTCTTCGAAGACCGGCAAATCGATTCCGTCGGAATACAGCTCGAAGGGAACAGGCAGGTGCTGGAACCGCACCTGCGAGCCGAGTACGGCGTTGGCCAGTCGGGTCAGCGGGCCGAACACGTGGGCTGCGGCCGGCATCGACTTCGCGTCCGCCGAGACCAAGAGGCTCATCCGAACGCCCCTGCGGCGCCCGAATATCCGGCTGCTGGTCAGGAAGAACATCAGGGCGGAGAGCGGATTCTTGACGTCGGGCGCACTCTGCAGGATCCGGCCGCGCTTGCGTAGCACAGCGATCAGTCGGCGCCGCTCCCGCCATGTCGCAAATGTCGACGGCAGCGCCCGCGACCGATAGCGGTCCCCGTCGAGCTTGTCAATTGCGGCGTCCATCCCCGACATCCCGAGCAGTCCGGCGTCCAGACCCTCCTCCAGTAGCGCCGCCATCCGGTCCAGCTCGGCGTCGGTGGCCTCGACGTCGTCGTCGGTGGCCCGGCCAAGGCCCAGTACTGCGGTCCGCAGGTCGGAATGACCGATCATCGAACTCACATTTGGTCCGAGCGGCAGCTCGTCGAGGGCCGCCACGTACTGCGCGGCCGACGACCACGTCTTCTTGGCCTCGAGTGCCCCCAGCACATACTGCCGCGGGACCGCCTCGACCCTGCTGAACAAGTCAGCTGCGTCATCGGCATTGGCGTAAACCGTTGATAATGAGCAGTTTCCGAGCAGCACCGTGGTGACGCCGTGGCGCACCGACTCCCGCAAACCGGGGTCCAGCAGCACCTCGGCGTCGTAGTGGGTGTGCACATCGATGAAGCCGGGAACGATCCACTTGCCCGCGGCGTCGATCACCTCGGCGCAGCCTGTCTCGTCCAGTGCCGCGCCCGACACGGCACACACCTTGCCGTCGCGGATGCCCACTGTCCGCGTCTGCGGCGCGCTGCCGGCGCCGTCGAACAACAAACCGTCTCGAATGATCACGTCGTAGGTCATTGGGGTTGCTCCTGTCCAGGGGTGATGCCCAACCCTAATATAGATAGTGAGTGCTTGCAATCTTTCCTGGCAACCTGGGTCACCTCGTCGGTGTCGTGGTCGGCGCAGTCGTCGTCTCGGTGGATGTCGGCGGGTCGGGCACCGCGACACCGGCCGGGATGTCACCGATACGGCCGGCGGTCGCCGGGATCACTATCTCGGCGCCCTGCTGACTGCATTCATCGGTCTGCACGGTGACAGTCATGACGCCGTGCATCGGTCCGTGGCCTTGGGGCTGCAGGGACAGCACCTGCTTGGTGGTCTGCGAAGCTGTTGCCCCATTCGGCCCTAAGCACGGGAACCGCACGGTTTCCGGCCGGGACTGCCAGACGCCGTCGCGGAAATCCAGCACCAGCGGGTGGTCGCCGGCCTGGGCGTTTCGGACGAGGTGGTTCTGGTCGTCGAGCATGATCCCGGCAGCGACGCAGCCGGTGGGTGTGCACGACGAACGAAAAGCCCACCAGGTGCTCACGTTCGGCGGCTGCGGGTCCGGGTTGTTGTTGTAGGTCTGGTGCTCACGGTTGACGTCTATTTGGTAAGCGCCGTCGAGCTGCTGATCGGGCGCAGGGGCCGACTGGGTGCGGCTCTGCGACACCGGCGGTGGACGGCTCGTCGTGGGGCCGGCGGCCTGCGGGGAGCTGTGCTCGGTCCGCCGCTCGGCCGAAAACGCGATTACGAGCACCACACCCAGCAGGACAGCCGCGGCTCCCGCCGCTCCGCCCAGCAAGATCCACGGCCACCTGCGCGGCACCGGTACGGCGGTCGACGCCGTACTTTCTTGTCGCCGCGGGGCATCCCCCTCGTCGGGGTAATCCACGACTTCCCAGCCAGCCCCGCCGCTGCGGTCGGCGAGGAATGGGCCGGCCCTGCCGATCAGCGCATCGGCCAATTCGCGGCACCCTCCGAACCGATTAGCGGGCTGTTTTGCCAGCCCGGTGGCCAAGACGCCATCCAGAGCCGCCAACTCGGGACGCCGATCACTGAGTTTGGGCGGTGCAGCATTTCGGTGCTGATTGATGATTGCGGTCGGGTTGGAATCCTGATACGGCGGCGCACCGGTGAAGAGCTGGAATGCGGTGGCAGCCAGCCCATATTGATCGACGCGCCCGTCGATTTCTGCGCCGATGGTCAACAGTTCCGGCGCAATGTAGCCGACCGACTCTGTGGTGACGTTGGTGGGCGGCGCTACCCCGCTGCGTTCGCCGAGATATTGCGCTAACCCGAAGTCGGTCAACAAAATTCGTTCTTCACCCGGCGCGGCGTCGGTGAGCAGTATGTTGGCGGGTTTGACGTCGCGGTGCAGCATTCCGCGCTGGTGGGCATGGTCAAGCGCCCCCGCGGTTGCGGCGATGATCGCGAGGGCTTCGCCGGTCGGCATGCCCGACGGGTACCGTTGCGCTACGAGCTGAGCGGCGCTGATTCCGGCGACGTATTCAGTTGAGATCCACAGGCGTCCGTCGCATTCGCCGCGGTCGTACATCGCCGCGATGTTCGGGTGATGAAGCCGGGCCGCGATATCGGCTTCTCGAAGGAATCGCTGCCGGAATTCGCTGTCCGCTGTCATCGCCGCCAGCAGGACTCTGAGCGCTTCGTGACGCGCCAGCCTGGGGTGCTGCACCAGGTAGAGCTCACCGATCGGTCCGAAATCCAACATCCGTAAGACGGTGTAGCCGGCAAACGTGGTGCCGCTGGCCAAGGCCATTGGCCAATAGTAACGGGGGGCCAGGCCGGCCGCTCTGCTCAGAGAAGCTGTCCCCGCAGCACTACCAAGTCGGGCCGGTTCAGCGCCGTCGGGCCGTGCCGCGGATCGTCGTTGTAGCAGATCAGATCCGCCGGCGCGCCGTGGTCCAGGGCCGGCCGACCCAGCCAGCGGCGCGCGTTCCAGCACGCCGCTCCCAGCGCCTCGGTCGCGCTCATGCCGATGCCCTTGAGCTCTTCCACCTCATCCGCGATGCGCCCATGGCTCAGCATGCCGCCGGCATCGGTGCCCGCGTAGATCGGGACTCCGGCTTCCCGTGCCGCGCCGATTCGTTGGTGGCCGCGTGCGTACAGGTCGCGCATGTGCTCGGCATAAATGGGATACCGTGCCGCCGCAGCGGCGATGCCCGGGAAGTTCTCCAGATTTATCAGGGTGGGCACCAGTGCCGTGCCGTGCTCCACCATTGAGTCGATGTTGTCCTCGGTGAGTCCGAAGCCGTGCTCAATGCAATCGATGCCGGCGTCAATCAGCCCGGGCAGGGCGGTTTCGCCGAAGACGTGGGCGGTGACCCGCGCGCCGTGGGCGTGTGCGCTGTCGATCGCGACTTTGAGCACATCATCGGACCACAGCGGCGCCAGGTCACCGACGCCGCGATCGATCCAGTCACCGACCAGCTTGACCCAGCCGTCGCCGTGCCGCGCCTGCTCGGCCACTGCCGCGGGAAGCTGCGACTCGTCTTCGATATCGAGCGGCAACCCCGGGGAGTAGCGCTTCGGCCGGGCCAGGTGGCGTCCGGCGCGGATGATGTGCGGCAGGTCGTGGCGGTCATCGAGACTGCGGGTGTCGATGGGTGAACCGCAGTCGCGCAGGAGCAGGACACCCGCGTCGCGTTCGGCTTCAGCCTGTCGGATCGCCTCGTCGAGATCGACGGGCTCGCCCGGACCGATTCCAACGTGGCAGTGGGCGTCGACCAGACCGGGAATGATCCAGCCGCCGTCGAAGACAGTGTCCGCGCCGGCGACCGGCTCCAGGCAGATCTGACCGTCGACGATCCACAACTCCAGCGCCGACTCGTCCGGCAAGCCCACACCGCGGACGTGCAGTGGCACCGTTTTGGTTACTTCTTGCCGGGGAAGTTCAGCTTGGACAAATCGAAGTCGGCCAGTCCGGGCGGCAGCTCGTTCAAACCCTCGGGCAGGTGTGACAGATCGGGGAATCCGGCCGGTAGGCCCGCCGCGAGGGGACTGCGTGCCTTGGCCGGTGTGGGCCCGCGCATCCCCTTCTTGCCCTTCTTGCCCTTGCCGGCTCTGGCTTTGCCCGCCTTGCGGGTCGCGGACCTGCGCCCCAGCCCGGGCATGCCGCCGAGCATCGAGGACATCATCTTGCGGGCTTCGAAGAACCGGTCGACGAGCTGGTTGACTTCAGACACCGTGACGCCGGAGCCGTTGGCGATGCGCAGCCGGCGGGAGGCGTTGATGATCTTCGGGTCGGCCCGCTCGGCCGGCGTCATACCGCGGATGATGGCCTGCAGCCGGTCGAGTTGCTTGTCGTCGACGGCGGCCAGCGCTTCCTTCATCTGCCCCGCGCCGGGCAGCATGCCGAGCAGGTTCCCGATCGGCCCCATCTTGCGGATGGTGAGCATCTGCTCGAGGAAATCCTCCAACGTCAGCTCGCCGGAGCCGATCTTAGCGGCGGCTGCCTCGGCTTGCTGCGCATCGAAGACCTGCTCGGCCTGCTCGATCAGGCTCAGCACGTCCCCCATGCCCAGGATGCGGCTGGCCATCCGGTCCGGGTGGAAGACGTCGAAGTCCTCCAGCTTCTCACCGGTCGACGCGAAAAGGATTGGCACGCCGGTGACTTCACGGACCGAGAGCGCCGCGCCGCCACGGGCGTCACCGTCGAGTTTGGTCAGCACCACTCCGGTGAAGCCGACGCCGGCGCCGAAAGCCTCGGCGGTGGTGACGGCGTCCTGGCCGATCATCGCGTCCAGGACGAACAGCACCTCGTCGGGCTTGACGGCGGCGCGGATGGCGGCGGCCTGCGCCATCAGCTCGTCGTCGATACCCAGCCGTCCGGCGGTGTCGACGATGACGACGTCGAAGTGCTTGGCCTGCGCCTCGGCGAGTCCGGCTGACGCGACGGCGACCGGGTCGCCGGGACCGGCTTGTCCGGCGGGATCCGCCTCGGCCGAGGTGCCCGGGTGCGGCGCAAACACCGCCACCCCGGCTCGCTCCCCCACGATGCGCAGCTGGTTGACCGCCCCCGGCCGCTGCAGGTCGCAGGCCACCAGTAGCGGCGTATGCCCCTGACCGCGAAGCCAGGACGCCAGTTTGCCGGCCAGCGTCGTCTTCCCGGATCCCTGCAGGCCGGCAAGCATCACCACAGTCGGCGGTGTCTTGGCGAACGCCAGCCGACGGGTCTGGCCGCCGAGGATGCCGATGAGCTCCTCGTTGACGATCTTGACGACCTGTTGCGCTGGGTTGAGGGCCCCGGACACCTCGGCACCCTTGGCGCGATCTTTGATCCGGGTGACGAAGGACCGGACCACCGGCAACGAGACATCAGCTTCCAGCAGCGCGAGCCGGATTTCGCGGGTCGTCGCATCGATATCGGCGTCGGTCAGCCGGCCCTTGCCCCGTAATCCCTGCAGGGCACCGGTCAAGCGGTCGGACAGCGATTCAAACACGACCGCCAGCCTAATGGGAATCGATCAGCGTGCCGTTGCGAGGATAACGGTCCTTGCGAGGCGAGGCTGATTACCGAGCCGGCTGGCCGATGAGCACTCCGCTCAGCCTGGAGTGTAGGTCAATTCCTAGGGCTAGATTGTGACCCGGCCGGTTGGTGAGGTCGACGGTAGCGCTCATGGGATGTCGTGCCGATCGAGCACTGATCCATTAGGCCGCCGCCCGGTGTCCTTGGGCTCATGCAATGAGGTCATGAACCGAGGAGGTTATGGATGATTTACGTTGGAGACGATTGGGCTGAAGACCACCACGACCTGCTTAGCCGGGTGGCTTGCTGGGGGTGGGGCGCGATCCGAACACACCAGAGCCTGGGCGCTGTCGCCGGCGCCGCCACACTGGCGCTGCGCAAGAAACTGTGAGCCGCCAAGAAACTGGCACAAACCCGTCCGCCGACTTCGTAAGACAGCTGGTGCGCGGGTCAGCATGGGTGGAACTGGTGACCTGAGGCGCACGGCGAACGGCCCCGGCTCCCGGAGGTGCCTGGATAATTACTAGGTGGAATTACTTCGACGGTTCGAGGCCAGACGCGGAGAATAAACGGTAAGTGCGCCTTAGCGTCGCCCGCCGCGGATCTGGTAGACGCGCGGCACGAGCAAACCAAGTCAACTGGTTCAATCCCAGTATCGCGCACCAGCTTCACAGCACGTCAAAGCATGTTTTCAGAGCAAGATCCGCATCCCGTGCACAACTAGCACAACGGTGCTTCCAGGGCCCGCTGTGGTAGCATTTCGCCTCCACTGGCTGTGAAGCGGGGAGTTGAAAAAGATGGGCTTCGGGCAAGCGATTTCGGCCGGATTCACCAAATACATCAATTTCCGCGACCGGGCCTGCCGGTCCGAATTCTGGTACTGGACGCTCTTCACCAACATCCTCGGCATCGTGGCGTTCGTCATCGACTCGATGCTGAAGACACAGCTGCCGATCGCTGTCTGGCTAGTTACGCTCCCCACCTACATTCCCACCCTCGCCATCGGCGTGCGGCGCCTACACGATGTCGACCGCACGGGCTGGTGGATTCTGATCAGCTTTATCCCGCTGATCGGCATCATCGTTCTCATAGTCTGGTGGGCCACCAAGGGCACCGACGGACCGAACCGATTCGGACCGGATCCCTTGGCCGCGAATCAGCAATTCGGTGCTCCGGCTTAGGGCGGGGCGTTCTGCTGCGTGACGACTGCGTACTCACTGCGAGTCCTCGCGCAGCTTGAGTCCGGTGTCGATCCCGGGTTGGCGTTCCGGTGACCCGGCTCCCACCGATTGCGGCGAAAACTGTCGTCTGCGGCGGCTTGCGAGCGGGGTGGGCCGTTGGACCGTCGATCGACGTGGCGGATGAGCTGCTGGATGAGCGCCGCGAGCTGACCGGACTTCCACATGATCTGAAATCTCCTGGGCGACTGCTACAGCCAGGACACGTTGATCGACATGGGAGAGCTGCACGGGACGAAGATGTCGGGCGACGACCTGAAGGTCGTGGTTAAGTCAGCGGAGGCCGCGTACTGCCCCGAGTACATCCAATAGCCCCAAACGAATCGCGTCCATGGCACCCCGCCAGTACAAGGCTGACTTGCGCACTCGGAGCCCAATCGTTAACGATTCCCGACGTGCGCGACCGGGAGATCATCGACTCCGGGCTGCGGCTCCTCGCCGCGGTGCGTTGGTCGATCCGCGAGTATGGTGGCGAGCCGTCGAGTCGTCAGGTCGACGAATTGCTTGATGAGCGCTTGCTCCTTGCTCACCGATAGATTAGTGCGATGACAACCGCCGTCCTGCTCGGCGTCGTAGTGGTCGCCTCCGTCGCGTTAACCATCTGGCTGGTCCAGCGGGACGGTCGCAATCGCTGAGGGTTGCTGTGTTAGCGCACAGCGGCGACGACGCGGCAATCGACACGTGCGGTGGCCCGTAGACCACCACGCCGCATTGGAGGCACACCCGGCTCGTCATCCCCTGCTAGCTGAGGTGCCTAGGTAATTACTAAGTGGAAGTACCTGACAGGAAGCCGCCAGTTGGTCGTCGACCACCGACACGACCGGAAATGGGCCGGGAGTCGTAGCACTCGACAGCAGTACGCTCAGTGCCGTGGCGGAAACGTCGTACGCACCGTCCGGCGATCTGAGCCTGGCGTATCAGGTGTTCGGCGACGGGCCGGTCGAGCTGGTCTTCGTCGGGTCGACCGTCAGCCACGTCGAGCTGTTCTGGACCATGCCCGAATTCAAGGCGTTCTTCGAGCAGCTCGCCACGTTCTGTCGCGTCCTCGCGTTCGACAAGGCCGGGGTCGGGCTGTCGGACCCGGTCCCGCAGGTTCGCACGCTCGATGATCGAGCGGCCGAGATCGAGGCCGTCATGGACGCCGTCGGCTTCCGAAAGGCCGCTCTTTTCGGTTTTGCCGAGGGCGGCCCGGCCTCAATGGTCTTCGCGGCAACCCGACCGGAGCGAACCCGGGCGTTGATCCTTTACGGCTCGTTCGCGTTCACCGGCTTTGGCGTGTGGGACGACCTCGAGCGCGATCCCGCCGAGCTTCGGGCGCGCCTGCTACCCGAGCTGGGTGAGGACTACACACCGTCGACTGAGCAGTTCGCCCGCCTCCAGGACTTTGGCCGCGCCATCCGCTCGGCGTGGGGCAGCGGTGCGGCACTAAAAGCTGTGCTGCCGTCGTTCGGGTCGATCCGGCAGCTCGCAATGCTGGAGCGGATGAGCGCCAGCCCGGCGATGGCGCGGGCGTCACTCGAACTGTTGTTCCGGATCGACGTGCGGCCGATCCTGCCGACGATCACCGCGCCAACCCTGGTCATCCATGCCCGCGCGGACCCCACTCCGGTGCAGGCCGGCCGCTACCTCGCCGACCACATCCCCGGCGCGCGGTTTCTCGAGGTCGAGGGTGTGGACGTCGGGCCCTGGCTCACTGAGCCCGACAGGATCCTGACCGAGATCGAGGAGTTCCTCACCGGCAGCCATGCCGCACCGGCCCCGTCACGCCGCGCCTTGCGCACCGTGTTGTTCACCGACATCGTCGCGTCGACGCAACACGCCGCGGCCACGGGCGACGAGCGGTGGCGGGCGGTGCTGCAGCGCTTCGGTGAGGTCACCACCGACCTCACGCAACAATTCGGCGGCACGGTGGTGAAGAGCACCGGCGACGGCCACCTCACCACGTTCGACGGCCCGACGCAGGCCATTCGCTGCGTGGAGGCGTTGCGCACTGAAGCCGAGACACTGGGCATCCAGATCCGCGCGGGCATCCACACCGGCGAGTGCGAACTGCTGGATGCGGACATCGGGGGGATCGCGGTCCACATCGCGGCGCGGATCTGCGGCCAGGCCGGCGCCGGCGAAATCCTCGTCTCCAGGACCGTGCGCGACCTGGTCGTCGGCTCGGGCACGGGCTTCGAGGACCGCGGCAGCGTCGAGCTGCGCGGCGTGCCCGGCACCTGGCAACTTTTGGCGGTCGATCGCCACGGCCCGCGGGCGGGATCGCCTGAGGCGGAACTGGCGTCAATGCCCACTCCCGGCCGTTGGACCGCCATGCGCCGCTCGGACCGCGCCGTAGAGGTGATGGCCAGGCGCGCACCGTGGATTCTGCGGGGGATTGCTCGCCTCGGCCCGGCCACCGGTCGCAGATGAACAGCCGGGGTCAGCGCGCTTGGAGGTGACTGAGTCCTCGACGTCGTTGACAGGTGAGTCGCATGCAGATACCACTGACGCCGATGCATCCGTGCTGGCGAACTACCCCCACATTCATGAGCTGCCTGGGGTGTTACTACCTGGGAACTCCGCCACCCGATTTTTGCGCTCGCAACGAACTCGACGACCTCGCACCCGACGGCCAGGTGCCAGGCGCACACTGCGGTAGTAAAAAATTCGACCCGGAGAGCCCACATGACCGCCAGTGGCGATGATCAACCAACCCGAAAGCGCCGGCGACTCGTGCCGGTACTGGTGCGCACCGGCGTGCCGGCGGTCATTGGCGCCGTCGTGTTGGGGTGGCGGTGGATCCGGGCACCCACACCGTCTACGTCACCAACATCCACGACAACACGGTGTCGGTGATCGACGCCTCGACACGCACCGTCACCGCCACCGTGCCAGTCGGCAAGCAGCCGGGCGGGGTGGCGGTGGACCCCGGCACCCACACCGTCTACGTCACCAACATCCACGACAACACGGTGTCGGTGATCGAATCTCGTTAGTGATTTGCCTCCGCACCCGGACGGCGTGTCGGCGGCCCCGGTCCTGTGGATAGCTGAGCTCCCGAATGTCGCTACTTGGTAGGTACTTTAGCTGCGATCTGATTAACGATCTTCACCGCCCCGACGACTGCCGCGGCGGAACGCGTCAGGCATATAACGGCGTCGATGGCGATGTTGTTGGCCACCGTCAACGCATGCCCACAGAACGAACCCTCATCGGGAATCACGTTCCAGGCGGCACTTAGCGTGCCGTTTGCGTTTGAGACCAGCCCCACAGTCTTAGTGGCGGTGTAGTTGGGGCGGGTTTCGGTGAACTGCCGGTTGGCGCAGGTCGGCCACTTTTGGGCGGAGGCGGTAAAGAACGCCTGCGCATCATGCGCCGAAGGAAACAACACCACAAACTGAGCGGCGGCAGCATGGTGGTCGAAGATCTGATTTCCGCGTATGGCGCGCCACCCGCTGCCGGCATAGGCGTGGGTGTCTCGGACCGTGCCTACGCCTACGCATGCCGGGTCCGAGACGGTGGTGGTGAACATGTCGTCAAAGGTGGCATTGACCGTCATCGGTGTGGTGGTGTTCGAAGCGGCGGCAATTTGGTCGGGGCTGAGCAGCAGCCCGTCCAATGCGCCCTCCGCGACAGGAGGCGGTGGAGGGGGCTGGCGCAGGTGGTACCCAGTGATGCCGGCGGCCACGATTACGACGATCACGGCGGACGCCGCGATGAGACCCGCGCGGCGTTGACCCGACCGCCCCGGCTTCGGTGCCGTCGGGACCGTCGCCGGTGAAGGTCGGAGTTGTTGTTTCGCTGCGACGTCGGGGTCGGAGGGCTGTTGCCCCACCGCCTCTGGCCCGGGCGGCGGCGGCGGCGGTGCCGCGTAGCCGGGCTGGCGCTCGGGTGGGTACCACTTGAGATCCGACGCTTGCCACCATCCGGGCCCCGGCGATTCGTCACTCATCGTGCCCTCGATTCAGCCTGGTGATTGAGGGCAGAGCATCCTTGGCGAGCGCGTCATGTACCGACCAAACGGGGTGCCCTCCACCAGTCGCGCCCTTCCCGACCCGACCAGCTCTCCCCGGCATAGAACAGCACCATCATCCGCTCCCAGCCAACATTTCGGAGTCTTTTGAGCACCTACCCGGCCACCGAGGGGTTGCACAGTACGTGTAGTAGCTCTGAAACGTTTAGATGACTTGCGCATCCCGGCACTACCACTACGCTTCGCCAGCATGCGCGACCTCGAGACGAATCGACTCCGAACTGCGGTTGCTCGCCGCCGTGCGCCGTTCGATCCGCGAGTATGGTGGCGAGCCGTCGAGTCGTCAGGTCGACGAATTGCTTGATGAGCGCTTGCTCCTTGCTCACCGATAGATTAGTGCGATGACAACCGCCGTCCTGCTCGGCGTCGTAGTGGTCGCCTCCGTCGCGTTAACCATCTGGCTCGTCCAGCGGGACGGTCGCAATCGCTGAGGGTTGCTGTGTTAGCGCACAGCGGCGACGACGCGGCAATCGACACGTGCGGTGGCCGTAGACCACCACGCCGCATTGGAGGCACACCCGGCTCGTCATCCCCTGCTAGCTGAGCTGCCTAGTCAATCCCTAAATGGAAACACTCATCGGCACCATTGGGAACACCGGACACGCGAGAGACCATTCGACATGGAACAACGGCGTACAGTGAGTACACCGGTCAAGGTAGCGATGACGACATGGGTCCGCGTTCTGTGCTGCCGTCGAAAAGCAATTGGTCGGAATAACCACCGCGCCCTCATCGCACCCGGGTGCCAGATCCCGAGGGTGCAGCAATGGACATGCAGCTCAACCGGCGACTGCCCACGGGCACGTACTGCGGCGGCAACCATCCCGAGCAAATCGAATACCGCTACACGCTGGTAGACGGTGCCGAAGTCCCTAGGGGCCAAAGCGGTCCGCGCTGCTTCCGAGCCGTCTGCCCCGACAATATTTGGGCTCTAGCTAAAGAACGACGCGGTGGACGCCCCGCGCCATAGTCCGGCCGCCGGAACCTGCTCGCCCCAGTCCGCGTCTGATAGTTGATCGGGCCGCGCCTGCTGTACTCAGGGCGGGTGAATTCACCGTCAAGATAGTTAGTCAGGCGCCCCGGCGTCACCAGCTGCTTGGTGAATTCGGGGACGACCCGAACCGTTTCACCCACGCCAAGTCTCGCAAAAACGACGCCGGAACATCACTACTGACCGTCGCGTCGGGCAAAAAATGGGCCGTACTGGCCCGCCATGTGCGCTACCGCCGCCTCTACGACGCCATCGACCAACGGGCCGTCTGCGCCCTGTCCACCAGCCCCGGCGCCCGGCACTTCTATGACCAGCGCCACGCCGCCGACGACACCCAGAACCTGGCATGTCTAGTGGCAATCGCCAGCGCGGCAGAGCCGGGGCGCAGCGGGTCGCCACCAATCAGCACCGTGGGCGAACGCCTCAAAGCCCTCGATGTTAAGTGCAAAACATTTGGTAATGTCGGTCAACACAGCCGCCTCGGCACTCCACACCGACAAGCCGGACGCCACGTAAAGTTCTGCCGGGCAATTGCTTTTGCGCTGACGCAATGGAAACATTGCGGCGACTTGGCAAGGCGCGATGGTGCCAAGCGGCGCTGATTCGCAGCGCGCCGCGTTGGCGTCGGCTAACGTGCAAATAAGAGTCTTAAGGGGGACACCTACATGCATCTCAGAGGCGTCGCCGGCGCAGCAACGATTGCTGCGGGCGTCGGCATATCAGCGCTACTCGGATCACCGCTGGTTAACGCCGCTCCGTGGGATCCACCCCCGCCCTGCCCGAACTGCCAAGGCGGCTCCGGTGGGGTTGGAGCCGGCCCGCAGAATAACCCCATTGCCAATCCCCCGCCCGCCCAAGAGCCCCCGCGCACGGGCCCGGGCCTGGGCCCGAAGGGCGGGCAGCCGGCACCGCCCAAATCGTAAAGTCGCAGACCCTAACTGACTCAGCTGTTGGCCGATCTCCCGGTGGCGCGGTGTCCCGCTACCGACGTGTGACGAGTGTGGGTAGTCGGCGTTCAATCAGGATTTGGGAAAGCCGGCGGGGGTGATCGGCATCGACGAGCACCGCTGGGACCTGAACGCATCAGGGCGACGTACTCTGCGTTACCAATACCCGAAATCGGCGTTTCGTTTAAAAGGTTAATGCCTTTACGGCAATTCCGGTCAGATACAATTGACCCCAAAACAGGTAAATCTTGCGACCAGATATTCGGGCGTTCCATAAGATGACGGGCTGAGGCGGCTGAGCGTAGAGGCTCAGAGGATGCTCAGGAGCACAGTTTCTGTACTGACTCAGGTCGCAAGCAGATAGTTCGTCGCTCGCCGGGTGCAGGCTTCCCGCTGGCAGTGTGAACGCGAGAACTATTCGGCCGCAACCCAACCCGAAGGTGCGATGGCCGAAACACGGAGCCTAAGGACAGGCTCTCCGCCCTAGCTTTGTAACCGCCTTGTTAACGGCTGCTCACAGTTAATTTTGTGAGACGGTGACGTTAGTGACTGATTACGCGCCGCGGACCGTTGACGCCAAATTGTTACGGTCCGGGCACGACCGTTAAAAGACAGTTACCGCAGCTTTCTGTTCGGCGAACCTCAGGGAACCTTAAAACGTGCAACGGGGCGCCCCACATTCCACCGGGGCGACCCGACCTTTCTGGATCAGCGCACCCCCGTGAGGAGAACCGCATGTCGTTCTTGACCGCATTGCCTGAAGCTCTGCAGGCAGCCGCTGCCCAATTGCAGGGCCTGGGCACAACCTTCGAAGCCCAAAGCTCCGCGATAGCGGCCCCGACGACCGGACTTGCTCCCGCCGCTGCAGATGAAGTTTCGGCGCTGCAGGCCGGTATTTTCTCGACCTACGGCAACCTGTACCAGCAGATCAGCGGGCAGGCCACCGCGATTCAGCAGCAGATCGCGCAGAACCTGGGTCTCAGCGGCGGTTCCTACGCAAACGCCGAGGCGACGAACGCGGCCGCGGCTACTAACCCGTGGGACCAGCTCGTCACGGCATTCCAAACCCTTTTCGGCGGAAACGGGACCTACGGCCCGTCGGGCAACTTGTCCAACGTCGGCAACATCGGTGTTGGGAACTACGCCTCTGCCTGCTCAGACCTGCTCGGGTTGGCCGGCGGTGGCCTGCTGGACACGTCGGCTGGCGCTGCGCCCGATATCTCCGGTCTGGGGGCCGGCTTGGTCGGTGTCAACGGCGCGGCCCTGGACGGAGGTGCGGCAGGCGGTTTGGCCGGCGCTGGCGGTCTCGGCGGGGCCCCGGTGCTGGCGGGTGTGGGTGCATCAACTTCGGTCGGACCGCTGTCAGTGCCGCCCGCCTGGGCGCCCGGCGAAGGCGTGCCGGTCGCGGCCGGAACCGGCCCAGTGCAGTTGGCCGGCTGGACCGGCGCCGCCCCGGGGGCTGCGCCCGCGGGAACGACGGTTCCCGCGGGTATGCCCGCAATGGCCACGGCAGGGAAGTCCGGCGGGCTGGGTGCGCCGCGCTACGGCCTCAAGCCCAAGGTCATGCCCAAGCCGACGACCGTTTAGAGGTAGAAGAACAGCTCGAGCGTGCCGCATAAAACTTCAGCTTGGTTCACTCATACCGATTAGGAAGCGAAAGACAAAATGGTTTTGGACTATGCAGCGCTACCTCCGGAAGTGAACTCCGGACGGATGTATGCCGGAGCAGGCGCCGGACCGATGATGGCCGCCGCTTCGTCGTGGGGCAGCCTGGGCGCCGAGTTGCAGCAACTGGCCGCGTCGTACGACTCCGTGGTCGTAAACCTGACCAGCGATGAGTGGACGGGTCCGTCTTCACAGACGATGGTTGCGGCGGTGACGCCGCTCATCACGTGGTTACAGCAGACCGGTGCCGCCGCCGAGCATGCTGCGACCCAGGCCACCGCCTCGGCGGTCGCATACGAAGCGGCCTTCGCGGCGACCGTGCCGCCACCGGTAATCGCCGCCAACCGGGCTTTGCTTGCCGCCCTGGTTGCCACCAATTTCCTGGGCATCAACACCCCGGCTATCGCCGCAACCGAGGCACATTATGCCGAGATGTGGGCTCAAGACGCCGGAGCTATGTACGGCTACTCGGCATCGGCGTCGGCGGCTTCCACATTGACCCCGATGACGACACCAACGCCGGCCACCACCGGGACCGCGGGCATCGCTCAGGCTGCCGCGGCCCCTGCGGCCACCACCGATCCACTGCAGACGTTGATCACCGAGCTGCAGAACGCGCTGTCAGGTTTGAGCAGCACCGGCACGGGGTTGGGGGGCGGCACCGGTCCCGTCGACGCTGTTGGTCAGATCATCGGTATCCCGTCGATGGAGAACACCATTAATGGGGCGGTCAACACCGCGGCATGGTTCATCATGAACGCCATCCCCACCGCGGTCTCGCTGGGACACACTCTGGGCGTCGTGGGGAGCGTGCCCGCCGTCGCCGTGACGGCCTCTGATATCACCCCGGTGGGCGTCGGGCTGGCCAGCGGCGTAACCCTAGCCGGCGCAGGCTCGGGCGCTGCGGGCCTGGGCGGGGTCGGTATGGCCGCCGAGGCCCCGGCGGTGCTGGCCAGCGCCGGACAAGCGGGCAGCGTCGGTGGCCTAACCGTGCCAGCGGGCTGGTCGGGCGCCACGCCGGAGGGAGCTACCCTGGCCGGCAGCGGCTGGACCGGCGGCGTCGAAGAGCCCGCCCCGGTGAACGCAGTGCCCGCCGGCATGCCGGCGATGGCTAACGCCGGGCGCGGTGGCCTCGGCTTCGGCGGACCGCGCTACGGCGTGCGACCCACCGTAATGCCCAAGCCGGTCGGCGTCGGATAGCCGGGTCAAACTAGGTCGATTACGCCGCGCGGCGGCCGGCATCTGACCGCCGGATCCACTGAATGGTGAGCGGCAGAAGCCGCCCATACCATCACAGAATGAGCGGGTCGGCGCGGACTACAGTTCACCGCGAGAAAGCCTTACTAAGTGAATGACGACCCGCGCGCTGACCTTGTCGCCCGCCAGTACGAGCGGTGGAATTATCCGCACCCTATAGCTAATCTCGATTTGTGGACTCAAAAAAATTGGGAATGGTTTGACCCGGCGTACTCCCACCGGATTCTGTGGCCGGACCGAGATTACCAGCCCGATTTGGGGATCTTAATTGCCGGTTGCGGCACCAACCAGGCGGCTATTTTCGCTTTCACAAACCCCCAAGCACGAGTGGTTGCGGTCGACATCAGCCAGCCGTCATTGGACAACCAGCGGCACTTGAAAGATAAGCATGGGCTGAAAAACTTGGAGCTGCACCTGCTGCCGATCGAAGAGCTGGCAACCCTGGGACGCGAATTCGACCTCATCGTGTGCTCTGGTGTCCTTCATCACATGGCAGACCCGTTGGCAGGCCTCACATCACTCGCGGGCTGCCTACGGCGGGATGGCGTTATCGCGCTCATGCTCTATGCGAAGTATGGTCGATTCGGCGTCGATCTTCTCGAATCGGTGTTCCGCGACATGGGGCTGGTTCAGGATGAGGTGTCGGTGCAGTTGGTCAAAGACCTACTGCCATTGCTGCCGCCAGAGCACCCCGTCACGAGTTATCTGAAAATTGCGCGGGACATCGTGTCCGACGCCGCTTTGGTCGACACATTCCTGCACGGTCGTCAGCGCAGTTACACCGTCGATGACTGCATCGATCTCGTCGCCTCGGCCGGCCTGCAATTTCAGGGATGGTTTCATAAAACGCCGTATTATCCACACGAGTTCAACATGCCAAAACGCGGATTTTATCCAGCGGTGACCGCGCTACCCGAGCGCACACTGTGGTCAGTGATGGAACGCATTCAGACGTTGAATGCAGCCCATTTATTCATGGCCTGCCGCTCCGAGCGGCCCAGAGAGCAGTATGCCATCGACTTCACTACGGCTGAGGCTCTCGATTATGTCCCGCTGCTGCGAACGCGCTGCGGCGTCGACGGCGGCGACATCTTTTGGCCTGGCCGGCGGTGGACCCTGGAGCCGGATCAGTTGCCCTTCGCGCAGCACATCGATGGCCGTCGCACGATTCGTGAAATAGTCCAGTGCATTGCCCAGTCCGGCGGATCGCTTGCTGTCGAGGCTGCTGGGCTTGAACAGTTCGGCCGCTCGCTGTTTCAGTCGCTGTGGCGTCTCGACTTCGTCGCGATGGCCCTGAACGTTGACTGATGGCTTCGGCTGTTCGGCTACGGTTCTGATGGTGGCGGTGGCCCGTCGACCGAAGGATCGGCCGCCGGCAGAGGAGCCGGTGGCCCGTCAAGTGGAGGATCGGGGGCCGGCGCAGGAGGCGCCGGCGGCGCGTTGCGTCTGACCCCGGTACCCGCACGGCCGTGCCGACCACATTTCGAGGGCTGAGTGCACCCGCAGTTCAGACCAATGATGCAACCTCCCCCGCCGGCAGGAAGCACATGGATGGCAACGCCATCTGCGTTGCCGGGATTCTGGTCGGAGGATTTCGGCATCACACCGGAGAAGGTCAGCGCCGCAACCACAGCCGTGCTGACGGATGGTCTGTCGAGGCTCTTGGCGTTACCGGACCCGAATGCAACGCCCACGACGATGACGGCCACGCCACCACAGCAGGCGACCTTCGACCCATGCCTCATCGTCACCATTCCAGATTCAGTGGTACGGCATCATTCACCGGTTCACCCGCCATCTTGCCACATCGGCCAAGATTGCTACCGAGCGAAATACGATGCGGCTGTTGCTCGTTGATTCTGCACGCGACCGTCGTCGGCATCAGCAGTAACTCGAAGGAGACGCTCCGTCGCGAATAGAGGTGTACGAGGGCCGTTGTCGTGCATAGGCTTCCGAGAAAGGGATTATCCGTGGCATGCCCGCAACTCGCCACACTGCTTACGCTGCTGATGGACGCTTGCTGCGCGTCCTGAGTCGTTACATCTTTTTAATATCCAATCGTCTCGACAGCCCAGAACGTTGACGAATAGCAGATTCGGCAGTTCGTTGACTCCGCTAGCCGAGGCGATCGACGTGCTCTTCGGCCACCGCCGAGCGCAACACGGCATACAGATCACGCTCGACCGCCTCTTGCACGTCCAAGCTGGCGTCGGCCGCCAAGCCGTCGGTGGGCAGCACCACGCAGAACACGTCGTCGACCGTCGATCCCAACGTTGCGGCTTTCGCCCAGACGATGTCCGCGCCGGCCCGTTCGAACGCGCCGGCCAGCAGCGCGAGCAGACCTGGCCGGTCAAGTGCCCGGATCTCGGCGATCAGCCGGCCGGCTCCGTTGGAGTCGAACCAACGGATCCGCGGCGGAGCGACCGAGGGATTCACCGGCACCCCGGTCTGCATCGTCCCCGCGAGACTCGGCTCGGCCCGCTGGGCGTCCCGGCCACGCTCTTCCAACATGTTCAGCACATCGATGTCGCCGTCGAGCGCAGTGATGAACTGCTGGCGCAGCAGTTTCTCGGCGGCGGGCGAACCGAAGTGCGGCGAAACCATGAAATCGTTGATGACGGCGCCTTCATGAATGTTCACCGACGCCGAGTGCACCCGTAGCGAGTTCAGCGCCAGCACTCCGGCCGCCTTGGACAGCAGTCCCCGCAGGTCGGGGGCGATCATCACCGCGTGATAGAGGCGCCGACTCCCAGCGCGTCGCAGCTGCACATGCACACCGTGATCGGCGGCCAGCGAAAGATATTCCGGGTCAATCGGATCGGCGTGCGGCAACGGCTCCCCGGCCATCGCCAGCCGGCATCGCCGCACCAGATCACCCACCAGTGACGCCTTCCAATCGCTCCACACCCCGGGGCCGGTGGCCAGCGAGTCGGCCTCGGTCAGCGCGTGCAGAACGTCGAGCAGCGCCGGGTCCCCGCCCAGCGCCTCGCACACCGTGGCGATCGTTTGCGGGTCGTTGAGGTCGTGGCGCGTCGCGGTTTTCGACAGCAACAGATGCTGGTTCACCAGCCTCGACAGCAGGTCGACGTCGGATGGCCACATTCCCAGTCTGGTGCCGATCTGGGTGGCCAACTGCGCGCCGAGCACACTGTGGTCGGTACCCCGGCCCTTGCCGATGTCGTGCAGCAGTGCTGCGAGCACCAGCAGGTCCGGCCGCGCTACCCGGGTCGTGAAAACCCTTGCCCGCGAGACTGCTTCCATCAGGTGTCGATCCACCGTCCAGATATGGATGACGTCGTGCGGCGGTAGGTCACGGATCGCGCTCCATTCCGGGAACAGCCGGCCCCACAACCCCGTGCGATCCAGCGCTTCGATGGTGGCCACCGTGGCCGGGCCGGCCGCCAGCAAGACCAGCAGGTTGTCCAGCGACTCGCGCGGCCAAGGTGTCCGCAACTCCGGTGCGGTTTCGGCGAGCCGATTCAGCGCCGACGAAGCAATGGGCAGCCCGGTCACCGCGGACGCGGCGGCCACCCGCAATACCAGACCTGGATCACCGGCCGGTCGGGCGTCGCGAGCCAACATGATCTCCCCGCCGGCTTCGACCACGCCCTCGTCCAGCGGCCGGCGTGGGCGGCGCCGGATAGCGGCCATCCCCCGCCTCGGCAGCGCGTTCGCGGCGGTTCGCAGCCCGGCGTCGACGCGGTAACTGACCGTGCGAGCCGCATCGGACAGCGTCCGCGACAGGTCGTATCGGTCGCCCAGGTCCAGCGCGGAGCTGATCTCGTCAGCGTACTGAGCCAACAGCTGGTCATGCCCCCGGCCCGAGACGCGGTGCAGTTCGGTGCGCACGTCGAGCAGGATGCGGTAGGCGCGGGCCAGCGAACCGCCCAGGTTTTCCGGTGTCGCGACGGTGAGACGGTCGGTGAGCTGAGCGACGGCGAGCGCATCGAGCAGCTGCACATCGCGCATCCCGCCGCGGCCCAGTTTGAGGTCCGGTTCGGCGCGGTGTGCGATTTCACCGCTGCGCCGCCACCGGGCTTGCGTCTCTTCGACCAGTTCGGCGAACCGCGACGGGATGGTGGCCCGCCATTGCCGGCGCACTCCCTCGACCAGGGAAGCGGACAGCCTCGCGTCGCCGGCGATGTGGCGTGCTTCGAGCATGGCCAGCGCCGCCGACACCTCCGCATCGGCGACCCGCAGTGTCTCGGCGACGGTGCGCACGCTGTGATCGAGCCGGATATTGGCGTCCCACAGCGGGTACCACAGCAGGTCGGCCACCTGCCCGACGGTCTCAGCGGGCAGATTATCGTGCAGCAGAAGCAAATCCAGATCGGAGCACGGCAACAGCTCTCGGCGGCCGAGTGAACCGGTTGCGACGATCGCAAAGCCGCTGTCCGCTTTGACACCGATCTGCGAAGCCTTTGCACCCAGCCAGAATTCGTGCAACTCCTGCCAGGCTTCACGCAGCGCGGACGTCTCCAGCGGGTGACCTGTGCCAGACAGCATCTCTCGCCGAGCAGCGGCCAGATCAGTTGCGGGACAGGAAGTTTCACCCGCACTGTCCGGTTGCGATGGCCGTGGTGAATCGGGTCGATGTTGTCCCATGCCCGTTGCGATTCGATCAGATGCTGTCGGCGAAATCCTAGACGGCGTCGGCTCCGCGTTCGCCGGTACGTACCCGCACGACGGACTCCACCGGGGTGACCCATACCTTGCCGTCACCGATCTTGCCGGTGCGGGCGGCCCGCACGATACTGTCGACGACCTTGTCTACGGCGAAGTCGTCAACCAAGACCTCGATGCGCACCTTCGGTACGAAGTCGACCGAGTACTCAGCGCCCCGATAAACCTCGGTGTGCCCCTTCTGCCGGCCGTACCCCTGAACTTCGCTCACCGTCATCCCCAGCAGACCCGCCTGCTCCAAGCTGGTCTTGATGTCCTCCAGCGTGAACGGCTTGACGATCGCGGTGATCAGCTTCATATCTTCTTCCCTCCGCCGGGTGTGCAGGTTGTGCAGGAACCGAAAGGCCGACAGCCGCGAAGTCGTAGCCGCTCTCAGCGTGCTGGGCTTCATCGATGCCCGCGACTTCCTCCTCCGCGTTCACGCGCAGCCCGATGGTGTACTTCAAAGCTAGAGCCACGATAAGCGTGCCGATGCCCGAGTAGAGGAAAACACTCGATGCGCCGATAGCCTGTCGGATCAACTGGTCGAAGCCACCGCCGTAGAACAGTCCCGGCGAGGTGTGACCACCACCCCCGGCGATCGCGATGGTCTGCGGCGCCGCGACCAGTCCCACCATGAGGGTGCCCACGATACCGCCGACCAGGTGGACGCCCACCACGTCCAACGAGTCATCGAATCCGAATTTGAATTTCAGACCCACCGCCAGTGCGCACAGGATGCCCGCGACAAATCCGATCACCAGCGCGCCGACCACGTTGACCGAAGAACACGACGGTGTGATCGCGACCAGCCCGGCCACGATGCCCGAGGCCGCGCCGAGTGTCGTCGCGTGTCCGTCCCGGATGCGTTCGGTGAGCAGCCAGGACAGCATGGCGGCGGCCGTGGCCACGGTGGTGGTGATGAAGGTCGATCCGGCGACACCGTTGGAGCTGGTTGCCGAACCGGCGTTGAACCCGTACCAGCCGAACCACAGCAGACCAGCACCCAGCATCACGAAGGGCAGGTTGTGCGGTCGGGTCGGGTTAGCCGGCCAGCCTCTGCGCTTGCCCAGCACGATCGCCAGCACCAAGCCGGCCACACCGGCGTTGATGTGCACCGCGGTGCCGCCGGCGAAGTCGATGGCGTGCAATTTGTTCGCAATCCAGCCACCGTGGGCGGCGGTGACCCCGTCCGCCGCGAACACCCAGTGCGCGACCGGGAAGTAGACGATGGTTGCCCACAGCCCCGCGAAGACCGTCCAGCTGGCGAACTTCATTCGGTCGGCTACCGCTCCGGAGATGAGCGCCACCGTGATGATGGCGAACATCAACTGGAATGCCACGAAGACGGTCTGCGGCAGGGTTCCGGCCAGCGCGATATCTGTCGCCCCGCTGCTGCCGCTGGCTGGCGCCCCGTTCACCCCGATGAGGCCTTTCAGGCCCCAGTACTGGGTCGGGTTGCCGGCGACACTGCCGACGTCGTCACCGAACGCCAGCGAGTAGCCGTAGAGCACCCACAGCACCGTCACCACGCCCATCGCGATGATGCTCATCATGATCATGTTGAGCACGCTCTTGACGCGGACCATCCCGCCGTAGAAGAAAGCCAGGCCTGGCGTCATCAACAGCACGAGCGCCGAACTGGCCAGCATCCAGGCGGTATCGCCGGTGTCGGGAACACCCATGGTCGGGAATTGATCCACTGTTCTTCACCTCCGGTTGGCGCCGCCGCGGCAGCCATGGGCATCACCGCTTGACTTCGATGACAATGCAAAGTCGTTGTTTCGGCGTCGGTGCAGGTGTGTTTCGGTGAAGTAACGTCTGCAGAAGCTGGTAGGTCAGCCCAGCAGCGCGTCGACGAAGGCAGCTGGTTCGAATGGCGCCAGGTCGTCGGGGCCTTCGCCCAGGCCCACCAACTTCACCGGCACCCCAAGCTCCTGCTGCACCCGGAAAACAATGCCGCCCTTGGCCGTGCCGTCCAATTTGGTCAGCACCGTGCCGGTGATATCGACCACGTCGGCGAATACTCGCGCCTGCGCGAGCCCGTTTTGCCCGATCGTCGCGTCGAGGACCAGCAACACTTCGTCGACCGCGGCGCGCCGCGTCACCACCCTTTTGACCTTGCCCAGTTCGTCCATCAGGCCGGTCTTGGTGTGCAGGCGCCCGGCGGTGTCGATGACCACCACGTCGGCGCCCACGGCGACGCCTTTGTCGACGGCGTCAAAGGCCACCGATGCCGGGTCCGCACCCTCGGCTCCGCGGACCACCTCGGCGCCGACCCGCGACGCCCAGGTCTGCAGCTGGTCGGCGGCGGCGGCCCGGAAGGTGTCGGCGGCGCCCAGCACGACGCGGCGGCCATCGGCCACCAGCACACGGGCCAGTTTGCCGACCGTGGTGGTTTTCCCGGTGCCGTTGACGCCGACGACCAGCAGCACTGCGGGATGGTCGGCATGCGGCAGCGCGCGGATCGAGCGGTCCAGGTCAGGCCGCAACTCGGTCACCAGCACCTCGCGCAGCACCGCTCGGGCGTCGGCCTCGGTGCGCACCGTGCTGCTCGCGAGCCGGCCGCGTAACTGGGTCACCACCGATGTGGTGGCCACCGGCCCCAGGTCGGCGATCAGCAGGGTGTCTTCGACGTCCTGCCAGGACTCCTCGTCCAGGTCGCCGCCGCCCAGCAGGCCGAGCATGCTTCGGCCCAACGCGTTCTGTGACCTCGCCAGTCGGCCGCGCAGCCGCTCCAGTCGCCCGTCGGGCGGCGCGATGCTCTCCACTTCGGGAGCGAGCGGCGCCGGCGGTGCCGCAGCAGTGTCGGTTGTGGGCGCGACGATGTCGGGCTCGGGCAGCACAACGTCGGTGGTGTCCACCCGCTCGGCCGCTTCGGCGACCGCCGTCTGGCTGAACGTGATACCCGACGACGCGGTGTAGCCGCCCGACCGGTCCAAGGTGCCGGCCTGGTCGCGGCCGGAGAGGCTGATCCGGCGCCGGCGGTAGCGCACCAGGCCAAGGCTCAATGCCACGACGACGATCAGCGCGGCGATGACCGCGATAGCAATCCAGAGCGCTTCAGACACCCGGTCATTGTTCCAGGGTCACAACGCTGCGCCGGGAGCCCCCGGTCGCTCGCCGGTTTTGTTTGATGCGCCTGCAAACGGGGCGTCTTGCGTTTACGCTGCTCCGGCATCCAGCGCGCTTGAGGGAGAGCCGCCGTGGCAGTGTTTGTCAGCTACTCCACCCGCGAAAAGACGCGGTGACCAACCTCGTCGAGGATCTGCGGGATGCCGACGAACAGGCGTGGCTCGACCAGCGACTCGCAGGTTGTGAGGCGTGGTGGCGCGCGATCCACGAACAGATCCGCGGCTGCGTGGTGTTCGTCTTTGCGTTGTCGCTGCTGCTGGATCTATAGGGCTCTTATCATTATGGTTTTTCGGCATATTCCGAACCCCATTGCAGGACACGCTATATTTCACCGCCACCCTCGCGTGACAAGTCCTATTGCTGTTTGCCGGGATCCTCATGTACCGAGATGAATTCGACCTATCGAAGAAGCCGTCCGGTCGCGGCCAGTCGTAGCTTCCGAAGGCATAGAGAATTACGAACCCGCCGCGACGAGATCCTCTCTGCGCATCCGCTGCGAGATGACCGCGGTGATGCCATCGTCTTGCATCGTCACGCCGTACAGCGCGTCGGCCACTTCCATCGTCGGCTTCTGGTGGGTGATGACGATCAACTGCGATTGGTCGCGCAGCTGCTCGAACAATCCCAGCAGGCGGTGCAGGTTCATGTCGTCCAGCGCCGCTTCGACCTCGTCCATGATGTAGAACGGCGACGGCCGGGCCCGGAAGATCGCCACCAGCATCGCCACCGCGGTCAGCGCCTTCTCACCGCCGGACAGCAGCGACAGCCGTTTGATTTTCTTGCCCGGCGGCCGGGCCTCGACCTCGATGCCGGTGGTGAGCATGTTGTCGGGCTCGGTCAGGCGCAGCCGGCCCTCACCGCCCGGGAACAGTGCGGCGAACACCGAGCGGAACTCGCGTTCGACGTCGGCGAAGGCGTCGGTGAACACCTTCAGGATTCGGGCGTCGACGTCGACGATGACGTTGAGCAGGTCCCTGCGGGCGGCCTTGACGTCTTCGAGCTGGGTGGCCAGGAAGTTGTAGCGCTCCTCCAGCGCGGCGAACTCCTCCAGTGCCAACGGGTTGACCCGGCCCAGCTCGGCCAGTTCCCGCTCGGCGCGCTTGGCCCGACGCTCCTGGGTGGGACGGTCGAACGGCATCGGCGCAGGCGCGCTCACCTGCTCGCCACGCTCGCGTGCCTGTTCGTATTCCGCCATTTCGAGTTCGGTGGGCGGTAGCGGCACCTGCGGGCCGTACTCGGCGACCAGGTCGTCGGGCGCCATGCCGAACTGCTCGAGCACCATGGCTTCGAGCTGCTCGATGCGCAGCGCCGCCTGGGCTTTGGCCAACTCGTCGCGGTGTAGCGACTCGGTAAGCGCGGTGAGGCGGGTGTCGAGGCGGCTGACCTGGTCGCGGGCGGCGGCCATCGCCGCTGACCGCTGCTGACGTTCGGTGGTCAGGGCGTCGCGGGCCCGGCCGGCCGCGTCGACCACCTGGCTCAGCCGCGTCGCCAGCACCCGCCCGGAGTCGGCGACCGCGGCGGCCACCGCCGCGGCGTGTTCGCGGGCCGCTCGGGCCTGCTGGGCGCGCAGCCGCGCCTCCCGTTCGGCCGCCGCCGTGCGGCGCAGCGAATCCGCCCGGCCCCGAACAGCGTTGGCCCGTTCTTCGGCGGTGCGTACCGCCAGCAGTGCCTCTACCTCGGCGGCCCGGGCCGTTTCGGCAGCCGCGGCGACCTGCTCGCGGTCCGCGGGCTCGCCCGCGAGGTGGTGCTGGCTCTGCTCGGCGTTGCGCAGCCTGGTTTCCAGCTCGCCTAGTGCCTGCAGGGTCTCGGCGCGTCCGGTCTCCAGCTCGTCGCGCTGCCGCAACAGCCCGCGCCACTCCTCGTCACCGGCGCGGGCCTCCTGGCCGAGCCGGCCCAGCTGCTCGTAGATCGTCGAGATGGCCGCGTCGGACTCGTTGAGCGCAGCCAGCGCCTGCTCGGCAGCGTCGCGGCGGGTGGTCTGCTCGCTCAGCGCACCGGAAAGTGCGGCGCTCAACTGCGCGGCCTGAGTTTCGGAAGCCGCCAGCTCGGAGCGAGCTTTCTCGACTTCCGAGGTGAGCTCGAGCGCGCTGAGCTTGCGGTCGGAGCCACCGCTTATCCAGCCGGCGCCGACGAGATCACCGTCGACGGTGACCGCCCGCAACCGGGGGCGATGGGCCACCAGGTCGACGGCCTCGGCCAGGTCGCCGACCACCGCCACCCCGGACAGCATCGCGGTCATCGCGCCGCGCAGCTTCGACGGCGCCGCCACGAGATCCACTGCCCACCGGGCGCCCTCGGGAAGCGGCTCTGTGGGCGGGGTGTCGTCGGCCGGCCAGTCGCCCAACACAATGGCAGCGCGTCCCCCGTCGGCGTGCTTGAGCGCCGTCACCGCGGAGCGGGCCGCGCCGAAACTGTCCGCGGCCAGCGCATCGGCGGCCGCCCCCAGCACCGCGGACAGCGCCGTTTCGTAACCCGAAGACACCTTCACCAGATCCGCGATCGACCCGAAAATGCCAGTGCCCGCTAAGTTTTGGCTGAGCCACGCAGCGCCGTCCTTGCGCTCGAGGTGCACCGACAGCGCGTCGATGCGCGCCCGCAGCGAGGCCACCTCGCGTTCAGCGCCGCGCTCGGCGGATTGCAGCTCAGCCACCCGTTCGTCGGCCAATCGCAGCGCGGCCACGGTGCGGTCGTGGTGTTCGTCGAGGCCGACTTCGCCCTGGTCCAGCTCGCGGACCCGAGCCTGCACCGTTTCGAACTCAGCCCGGGCCAGCTGCGCGCGGGCCGAGGCCTCTTCGATGCGCTCGGACAATTTGGTCACGTGCGAATCGGTGGATTCCACCCGGGCGCGCATCGTCTCGACCTGGCCGGCCAGCCGCGCCAGCCCCTCGCGCCGGTCGGCTTCGGCCCGGACCGCGGCCATGTGCGCCTTTTCCGCCGCCGCCGACTCGGCTTCGCGCTCGGCCAGCTCCGCGCGAGCCGCTTCCAGCCGGTCCCGGGTGGCGGCCAGCTTGCTGAGCAGTTCCTGCTCGGCGGCGGCTACCTGCTCGGCTTCCGCCTCCAGCGCATCGGGATCGGGGCCACCGGTCGAGACCGGGCCGACGTCAAGATGCTGTGCCCGCTCACTGGCGATGCGCACGGTCGCGCTCACCCGCTCGGCCAGCGCCGACAACGCAAACCAGGTCTGCTGCGCCGACTCGGTCCGACGCGACAACGCACCCAGCGCGGCTTCGTGACTGGCGAGCTCCTCGGCCGCAACCAGCCGGTGCGCGTGCGCTTCGTCGTGTTGCCGGCGTAACGCCGCCTCCGCGGACGCGGTGCCGGCCAGCTCAGTCTGCCGGCCGAGCACATCGTCGGCGGCCAGCCGCAGCCGGGCGTCCCGCAAATCGGCCTGGATGGTTTGCGCGCGCCGGGCCACCTCCGCCTGCCGCCCCAGCGGCTTGAGCTGTCGGCGCAGCTCAGTGGTCAGGTCGGTCAGCCGGGCCAAGTTTGCTGACATCGCGTCGAGCTTGCGAACGGCTTTCTCTTTGCGCTTGCGGTGCTTGAGCACCCCGGCGGCTTCCTCGATGAACGCCCGGCGGTCCTCGGGACGCGATTCCAGGATCTCGTTCAGCTTGCCTTGTCCGACGATGACGTGCATCTCCCGCCCGATGCCGGAGTCGCTCAGCAGTTCCTGAACATCCATCAGACGGCAACCGCTGCCGTTGATTTCGTACTCGCTGGCCCCGTCGCGGAACATCCGGCGGGTGATCGACACCTCGGAGTATCCGATCGGCAGCGCATTGTCGGAGTTGTCGATCGTGACAGTGACTTCGGCCCGGCCCAGCGGTGCCCGCGAGGACGTCCCGGCGAAGATCACGTCCTCCATCTTCCCGCCGCGCAGGATTTTCGCGCCCTGCTCCCCCATGACCCAAGCCAGGGCGTCCACCACGTTGGATTTGCCCGAGCCGTTGGGTCCGACGACCGCGGTGATGCCCGGCTCGAACCGCAGAGTCGTCGGCGAGGCAAAGGACTTG
This sequence comes from uncultured Actinomycetota bacterium, assembly GCA_963795995.1. GTDB lineage: Bacteria > Actinomycetota > Actinomycetes > Mycobacteriales > Mycobacteriaceae > Mycobacterium. The sequence goes on along the minus strand of CAWCJY010000010.1, from coordinate 596,663 downwards.
AAGCCCTTCAGCGTCAGACTCTTGAGGTACATGACGTGCCAGCGTACCGGCGGCCGCTCCTGACATCGTGGAGCCAGGCGGGATCAGCGTTCGCTGAATCCAGTGACGCCTTCTCGGGGCTCGGACCAGTCGGCGACCACCTTGTCGACGTGGCCGGGCGGGTGGCCGCTCTGCAGCACGTCCAGCAGTTTCTGGCAGTCGTCGCGCGGTCCTTGCGCGACCAGCAGCACTCTGCCGTCGCGCTGATTGGCCGCGTATCCGGCAAGGCCCAGTTCCAGTGCCCGCGAACGCGTCCAATAGCGAAAGCCCACGCCCTGCACGTGTCCGTGCACCCATGCGGTGAGTCGGACGTCAGCCACGGTGATCGGCGACTTCGAAGGTGACTTCTGTTCCGGCCTTCAGCGTCCGCCCGACCGTGCAGACCTGGTCGACAGCCCGGTGGACGACCACCACCAGCCGGGCCGCCTCATCCTCGCTCAGCTGCGACAGGTCCACCTCCAGGGTTTCCGTCAGCAGCGGATAGCGTTCGTGGTCGCGGTCGGCCTCGCCGGACACCCGCACCACCGCCTGATAGTCGTCGCCGAGACGACGGGCAAGCGACTGGTCGCTGGACATGCCGCTGCACGCGGCCAGCGCGATCTTGAGCAATTCCCCGGGCGTGAACACACCGTCGTCATCCTCGGAGCCGATCAGCACTTGCGCGCCACGCGAGCTGTGACCGGTGTAGCGGCGCGGGCCGGTGCGTTGCACCCACAGTTTTGTCATTGCTCATTTGTACCGGCCGGCACTGGTAGACGCCTCAGTCGCGCAGTGGGCGCCCCTGCGCGTCGGGTACCTGACCGGTGAAGATCATGATCGAGTCGATCAATGGCCAGAGCGCGCCGATTCCGCAGGTAAACACGGTGGCCACTATCTGCAAAATGCCGATGTTGGTGTAACCGAGATAGAACCGACCAACTCCGAAGCCGCCGAGGAAGAACTGCAGCAAACCAGCGGTGATTTTGCTTTTGTCCGACAACTGCCGGCCGTAGGGGTCGACACCATACGAGGCGCCCGGCTGGCCGTACGGCACCGGCGGAGGTGGCGGCGGAGCGGAGTACGGGTCCGGGCTTTGCGGGTAGCCGCCACCGCTCGGCGGGTAGCCGCCACCGCTCGGCGGGTAGCCGCCACCGCTCGGCGGCGGCGGGTAGGACTGCTGCCCCGGGGGCGGCGGCGGATTGTTGAAGTCTTCAGGAGGCTGCGGCAGTGTCATGGAGTTGATGATGACCTAGATCGACCGTTGTTTCGCCGTCATCCGCAACTTTGGGAGCAGTCCAGTTAACGCGGTCGCAGCTGACACCGAGGGCAATAAAACGACGAGCGGTTCATGAACTTTTCCCGGCGGATCACCGCGCCACAGCGCCGGCACGGTTTGCCCTCGCGGCCGTAGGCGTCCAATGACCGGTCGAAGTAGCCGGACTGGCCGTTGACGTTGACATACAACGAATCGAACGACGTGCCGCCCTGCGCCAACGCGTCCCGCATGACGTCGGCGGCCGCCGCCAGCACCGACGTCAGCTGCCTCCGGGCCAGGGCGTCGGCCAGCCGGTTGCCGTGCACCTGAGCCCGCCACAATGCCTCGTCGGCGTAGATGTTGCCGATCCCGGAGACGACGGTCTGGTCCAGGAGTTGGCGTTTGATCTCAGAGTGCTTGCGCCGCAGGACCTTCACCACCGAATGAGCGTCATATCGAGGGTCGAGCGGGTCACGCGCCAGGTGCGCGACGGGCACGGGCACCACACTGCCGTCGACTGTGACCAGGTCGGCGAGTAACCACCCACCGAACGTGCGCTGGTCCACGAAGCTCAGTACGGTGCCGTCGTCCAGCAGCGCGGCGATCCGGACGTGATCGCTGCGCGGGACCGGGCCCAGCAGCATCTGGCCACTCATGCCGAGGTGCACCACCAGCGCAGTGTCACCGCCGGGACCGTCGAGTATGAGCCAGAGGTATTTGCCACGCCGGTCAGTGCCGGCAACCCGCGCCCCCAGCAGGCGCGCTGTCAGATCCGCGGGTCCGGCCTCGTGGCGACGTACGGCGCGCGGATGGTTCACCCGCACTGCGGTGATGGTCTTGCCCGCCACCTGGGCCTGCAAGCCGCGCCGCACCACCTCGACCTCGGGTAGTTCGGGCATCTTCTCAGGCGCTGTCGAGTGCGTCCAGTGCGGTCCAGGCCGCCGCTGCAGCCTGTTGCTCGGCTTCCTTTTTCGAACGGCCCACGCCCGACCCGTATTCGGTGTCCGTCACCAGGACCACCGCGGTGAATTCCTTGTCGTGGTCCGGCCCGGTGGAGGTGACGACGTACGACGGCGCGCCCAGCCCGCGGGCCGCGGTCAGCTCCTGCAGGCTGGTCTTCCAATCCAGCCCCGCACCGAGGGTGGGTGCGGCATCCAGCAGAGGACCGAACAACCGCAGGATCACCGCCCTGGCGGCATCGATGCCGTGGTGTAGGTACACCGCTCCCAGCACCGATTCCATCCCGTCGGCCAGGATGCTGGACTTGTCGGCGCCGCCGGTGTTGGCCTCGCCGCGCCCCAGCAGCAGATGGGCGCCGAGACCGTCGTCGGTGAGCTGTCGCGCCACGTCAGCCAGGGCCTGGGTGTTGACGATGCTGGACCGCAATTTGGCCAGGTCACCCTCGGAACGGTCCGGGTGGCGGTGAAACAGCTCGTCGGTGACGGTCAGCCCCAGCACAGCGTCGCCGAGGAACTCCAGCCGCTCGTTGGTGGGCAGTCCGCCCTTTTCGTAGGCGTAGCTGCGATGGGTCAACGCCAATGAGAGCAGCTCATCAGGCAGGTCGACGCCGAGCGCGTCGAGCAGGACTTGCCGGGACCCGATCACCGCGGACTTCCGGGGGCGCTGTCATCGTCGGACGGCAACATCGGCGCCAGCTTGGCCCAGCGCGGGTCGATCCGCTCGTGGTGATGACCGGGTTCTGCGGTGGCCAGCGGCACGCCGCACTCCGGGCACAGTCCCGGGCAGTCCGGCCGGCACACCGGCGCGAAGGGCAGTTCCAGGCCCACCGCGTCGACGATGGGCTGGTAGAGGTCGACGGTGTCGTCGAGAACGCGTCCCACTTCCCCTTCCTCGGTGGTTTCCTCGGTGGCGGTGTCCGGATACGCGAACAGCTCGGTCAAGGCCACGTCAACGCGTCCGCTGACCCGCGTAAGGCAACGAGCACACTCACCGACGGTGGGTGCGGTCACCGTACCGGTGACTAGTACGCCTTCGGACACCGATTCGACCCGCAGGTCCAGGTCCAAGGGCGCGCCGGGGTCGATCCCGATCAGTTCCAGCCCGATGCGCTCGGGGCTGGGCACCGTGTCGTGCACCTCGACCATCGAACCCGGGCGTCGACCCAGGCGAGCCACGTTGAGGATCAACGGCGAGGTCGGCGGTCGGTGTGCAGTCGGGCTGCGCTGCCTCGCCATGGCCGCGATTCTACGGCCGCACCGCAAGGCGAACGGGTGGCTCTACCGAGTCGCGTAGTCGTGCGTACCGGCCGCGGTCCGCAGTTGGTGCCGTCCGCGGCTGACCGAACGCAACGTGCCGTTGAGATAGTCCTCGAATTCAGCGAGCTTGCTGTCGACGTAGATGTCGCATTCGCCGCGCAGCCGGTCGGCCTCGGCGTGCGCAGTGTCGATCAAGCGGGTGGCTTCTGCGTTGGCCGCCTTAACCACTTCGGTCTGCGAAACCAGACGCTGCTGCTCCTTGATGCCCTCTTGCACGGCCTTCTCGTAGGAAATGTTGCCGCTTTCGACCATCCGGTCGCATTCGGCCTTGGCGCGGCTGGTGCTGGCCTCGTACTCGCGTTTGGCCGCCGCCGCGATGCGCACGGCCTCGTCGCGAGCTTCGCCCACCATCCGCTCGCTGTGCTGGCGCGCCTCGCTCACCATCCGGTCGGCCTGCGACTTGGCGTCAGACAGTATCCGGTCGGCCTCGGCACGGGCGTGATTGAGCATCGACTCCGACTCGGTGGTCGCAGAGGAGACCATGGAATCGGCGTGCGTCTTGGCGTCGTGCAGCATTGAGTCGCGGGCGTCGAGCACGTCCTGGGCGTCGTCGAGCTCGCCGGGAATGGCGTCTTTGATGTCGTCGATCAGCTCCAGAACATCGCCACGGGGCACTACGCAGCCGGCCGTCATCGGCACGCCGCGTGCTTCTTCCACGATGGCGCCCAGTTCGTCGAGCGCCTCAAATACTCGGTACACGGCAGCACCCTTCCGGCATCGTTGTTGTTACCAGTGTGCCTGGCGTTGCCGCTGTGACTGTGCTGCCGCGCCCGGTGTGTCGGGCTTTGCTGTTCAGAAGGGCTGACGGCGCCGTGCCACCCACCTGCACACCGCCGCCATTATGTCGGCTTGGACCGATTTGCGGCAATCAGCGGGTGTCCGGCACGCTCACTACGCTTTGCCGTACCCCCAGCGGGTACAGGACAGACGGTGCTACGACGGCTGAACCGGAATGGAGGACTCAGTGGGGACGGTCTGGGGTGCGATCGGGCATGCATTGGCCCTGGCGGGTTCGATGACGTGGGAGATCCTGTGGGCTTTGATCCTCGGTTTCACCCTGTCGGCCATGGTGCAGGCGGTGGTGCGTCGCGCCACGATCACAAGCTTGCTGGGCGACGACCGGCCCCGCACCCTGGCCATCGCCGCGGGACTTGGCGCAGTCTCGTCGTCGTGCTCGTATGCCGCGGTGGCGCTGGCGCGGTCACTCTTTCGCAAAGGCGCCAACTTCACCGCGGCGATGGCGTTCGAGATCGGGTCCACCAACCTAGTGGTCGAGTTGGGCATCGTCCTGGCGTTGCTGATGGGCTGGCAGTTCACTGCGGCCGAATTCGTAGGCGGCCCGCTGATGATCGTGGTGCTGGCCGTGTTGTTCCGGCTGTTCGTACGTTCCCGGTTGGTCGACGATGCGCGCCAGCAGGCAAAGCGCGGCGTCGCCGGCTCGATGGAGGGCCACGCGGCCATGGATATGTCAGTATCGGGCGAGGGCTCGTTCTGGCGGCGGCTGATGTCCGGCCAGGGCTTCACCTCGGTGTCGCACGTCTTCGTCATGGAGTGGTCTGCGATCCTGCGCGATCTCATCCTGGGCCTGTTGATCGCAGGTGCGATCGCGGCGTGGGTACCTCAATCACTCTGGCAACACCTGTTTTTCGTTCAGCATCCGATCCTGTCCGCGCTGTGGGGACCGATCGTGGGTCCGCTGGTGGCGATCGCGTCGTTCGTCTGCTCGATCGGCAATGTGCCGCTGGCGGCGGTGCTGTGGAACGGCGGTATCAGCTTCGGCGGGGTCGTGGCGTTCATCTTCGCCGACCTGTTGATCCTCCCGATCCTCAACATCTATCGCAAGTACTACGGCATGGCCATGACCCTGACCCTGCTGGGGACGTTCTACGCGGCGATGGTCGCGGCTGGCTACCTGGTTGAATTGCTTTTCGGCGCAGCGAGTCTCATCCCCACGCACCGCAATGCGACCGTCATGCACACCCAGCTCTCCTGGAACTACACCACCTGGCTCAACATTGTTTTCCTGGTCGTGGCCGCCGCGCTGCTCATCCGGTTCACCACCAGCGGGGGCATGCCGATGTTGCGCATGATGGGCGGTTCGCCCGACGCCGAGCACGAGCACTGCCACCAGCACCAGCACCACACCACTGGTGAGAGTCACTAGCATCGGTTTCCGTAATCACTTGCGCCACAGTAGTTTCGCTGTGAGATTGTGGTCGGCGGTTGTCGGACCCGCGACGTAAAATTCTCCAAGTGCCGAGAAACCAACATAGACGGCGCCAGCCAGGCTTGCGGTTCCCACACCACAAACTGGTCACGTTGTGCGGCTGGCGAACCCGCAAAGGCAAAGACGGCACCAATGCGCCGACTAACCATGTGGTCGGGTCGAGACCCGGTCATCGCCGCGAGGGCACCAGCGGCCCTGCTGTGAGCACGACCACTGCGCGCTATCGAGTTTGCCGGCGACTACATTCGCCCGTACGCAACGGCCATGATTAGGCCGAACACCGCTATCATCAGAAACACCATCGCAACCGGGTCGATTAGGTCGAACACCATGCGATCATCCCTGCGTCGTTTGGGCCGTCGGCCATCCACGATTGGACGCCTGGTGCATGTCAAGCAACCGGCGTAGGTGGATGTGGCACAACGTGCGCGGGCGCATTGCGATAGGTGCGGGCTCATGTAACCGCCGCCGATGTCCTCGGGTCATTTTTTCAAGTCAGCCGTGTGAACGCCGTAGGGCACGGCTTCAAGCAGTGTGACGGTTAGGGTGGCGCCATTGGGCAGGGTGTAGGTGCGTCGTTCACCGGGGCGTGCGCCCGCAATCGCTGCGCCTAGCGGGGATTGGTCGGAGTACACCTCCATGTCGCCGTATTCGGCGCCGCGCACACCGAGTAGAACATGTTTCGAGTGTCACCCGTGTCGTCGTACGATCGTCGAATCATGCCGGGTTCGGCCACCCCGTCGTCGCGTGATCCTCGCCGACGTCGGCATTGACCAATAAATAGTTGATCCGTTGGATTCGTGCCTGCCACGCGCGTTGATAACGGTGGCGTTGTCGTCGGACTCACCGTCAGCGGCTGCGCTGATATGCAACACCCGAAGGGTGGCCAGTTCCCTTTGTAGCCGCTCATAGGCTTGCGGCGAGATCCAAACGGGTTGCGTACTGGTCATGTTTGTTCCTTCCATTAACTCGGCGGTGATGTTCGTTGATGCCGCCAGCCGGTCTACGTCGCGAGCCCCGCCGCAACGCGATGTCGGTAGTGCATGCTTAGTTTCGGCCGCTGTCTGTTGTTGCGGTCTCCGGTGCCCGGGGGTCACCGTTGCGTCGCGGTGGCATACTGTGGCCGCGGTTTTCCGCCGCGTACATTTCGTAGGGCACGGCCTTGAGCAGCGTCACCCGCCGTCCCCTCTCGTCGGGAAGTGAGTAGATGCGCTGCTCGCCAGGACGTGCGCCGGAGATCGCGTGGCCGAGCGGCGAGAGCGTCGAGTAGACCGTGAGGTCGGCCCCCTCGCCGTAACGCCGGCCGAGCAGGAAGGTTTCATTCTCTCCGGTGGGCTCGTAGCGGATGGTCACAACCATGCCCGGCCCGGCGACAGGGTCGTAGACATCCTCACTGACGACCGCGTTGGTCAGCACATCTTCGATCTCGCGGATGCGGGCTTGTCTCGCTCGGTGGCGCGGGATGACGTTCGCGTCGTAAGCCATGAAATCGACTGGAACTTCGATACTGCGCCGCGAGCGCAACGCGGCAAGTTCGGTGTGCAGTCGAGTGTAGTCCCGTCGCGTCATCCAGATGCGTTGAGTGTCAGTCATTTCGACTGGTGTCCTTTCTATCGTCGAGTGAGTGTCGTCAGCGGCGGGCCAAGGCAGGCAGCCGCCACTGACGACTCGAAAAAGCCCTTGGTGGGCCAGATCCGAGGCGGTTGGACCCGCGGCTATCGCGAGGTGTTAGCGTCCGGTTGGGCGCAGCGCATCGCACTCGCGCAGGGGCTTCCGGTTGCTTGCTGAGGGTGATCTATTCGGGCGACAGTCGACAATCCGACGATGCCCGCACTGACGTCGATCACCGACCGAGATCCGCCGTCAATCCGCTCGGCGCTGACCATCACACACCTCCGCAGCTGAACTTTGGTTGTCAACTTGAACTTTGGTTGTCAACTCCCATGGTGATGTACAGGGGTGCGGCAGCGCTTGCCGGAACCGGACAATGCCGCGGTGGGCCATTGTCCTCATTCGACAACGCCGTCGCGTGATCTCGACTTTTCTGTTCTTCTGCGGGTGGCGGGGAATGTCGACCGGGTGTATCTCCTGGCCACCCGACTGGAGTTGCGCGCGGCCGCAGCACGTTGGTAGTACCGCAACGCATACGCATCGATCTGCTAGCGCAATAGTTGGGGCTAGCCGTCGGCGTCGTGCAACTTCTCGGCCAGTCGGCGGTTCACCGGTTCGGGAAGTATGTCCGACACGTCGCCTCCGGGCATAGCGACCTCTTTATTTTTATTCAGCGACAACGAAACGAACGAATACTGCGGACTGGTCGCGACGAAAAAGGTATCCCCGCCACCGATGTGATTGTTAATCTGCGCCCTGTGCAGCCCGTATTCGAATCGTGCGGGTACGCAGACCCTTCACAATGGCGGACAGTCCTCGAGACCTAACGAAGTCGAACACCAGGCCCTCGCTCGCCTCCACCGTCAACTGGGCGGATGCGTCGTTGACTCGCTGATCATTGCGATCCGCTCGTCGAGGTCGAACATGCCGCTTTGATGGGATTGATCAGGATGGCGACCACCACGTCGTCCAACTTCAGCGGGGCGCGCTCGAAAATGTCGACATGGCCCAGCGTCACCGGGCTGAACGAGCCCGGCATACCGCGCCGCTCATGACTCGCCCAACTGGTCGAAGTCAGATTGCTACTCGGCGTGGCGCACCCGGTTAGCGATTGCCCGCGTGGCGGCAACCAACGCCGCTGCGGTAATGGCCGCGAGTAACCAGATCGCTAATGCGGCCGCCGCCGCCTCGTCCACGGCAGTCCTGATGCGGTGGGCCGGCTAGGGAGCCGTCCTTGTTCACCCAGATATCAATCGAGTCACCAGCTTTCACCGTCTGCCGCGTTTTGACTGCGCCGGTGTGTTCGGCTCCGGCCGCAAACCATTGAGCCGGGACCGTCATCGTCTTGTTCGGCCGGTTTCGGGCTTCGCCGCCGTTGATGACGATCGCGGTGACCAAGCTCCGAGTTTCCGCTTGCTCGCCGTGAACCGGCTGCGGACTCATAGACCGCAGTTCCCACTCGCGGCGCGATCGGCGAGGCCAGTAACAACACCACTACGGCCAAACAGCAGATCCTGGCTCGACCGATCGCCGGCGGTGACCGGCGAGTCGCTGCCAACAGCCGCGCTGACCGCCACCGCGGCAACCGCATGGTGAAGGTGTCCGTTGCGGCGTCTTCGTCCGGTCAGTGGGCGATGAGCCGTTGATGGTCGGCATGCGGGGCGGTCATCCGAGAAGTCCTATCGGCGGATAACTATTGGCTCCATGGTCGACCTGGCTGACCCGGCAAGCATTGCCGAAGCCGGACAACAGCGGGCCGGCGCTTTGTTGCGGTTCGACAGCGCTAGTTAATCGGCGTTAATGGCCGCGAGTTCGATCATCATGGCCAGCCGCTTTTCGGCGTCGTCCAATGGCAAATTGGTGATCTCGGCCATCTTGCGCAGCCGGTCCACCGTGTTCTCGTGCACTCCCAAACGCTCACCGGCCTCGACTGGGTCGCCCTGGGCCTCCAGCCAGGCCCGCAACGTCGCCACGTAGTCGGTCTCGTTGGCGCGGTCATGGCGACGCAGCTCGGCCACCGGCCCACGGTTTGGGGAACGACCTGATCGCGCCGCGGGCGCAACCGCTGCAACAGGATTTCATCCCATGACTCGTCATAGGCGGATGCGTGGGCCCCGACGTCACCTCGTGCCGCCCGAGGCACGCGTCGGCTCGTCGACGGGAGGCGGCGAGTCGCCAACTGGCCGCCCCCGCTATGTGCCAACCCCGTGACCCGCTCTGTAGCTGCCCGCAACCGGACAGGCGCCCTCGCAAGTCGCCAGCAAGCACGTTAGACGGTGTTGGCCGCACACGCTCGGCCAGCGTGACCACGACCCGCTGGTGGCGCCTCGACGCCAACAGCGCGGCATCGCGTGCGCCGGTCAACACTTGCAGTGCGATCACCCGCAATTGGCTATGCGTCTAGGCCCAGCCTGCTGGCCACAGTGGCGGCATCGGGTTGCCCTCCAGCACCGGATCACCAGTTCGGACTCCACCTGACATTCCGGCCGCGCTGGCTCGTGACCGCAGGAGGTGCAGGGCCACCGTGTGCACGCCATCGGCCAATGCGCTGAGAGCGGCGCCTTGCAGTGGCGCCGAACATGCGACCCACACCGACCCGATGAGTTCTCGTCCCGAGCGGACCGCCACCACCATGCGCCCGTTCATGCCATGTTCAGCCTCCTCGGGACGAACAGTGGTTTGTCGGAGACCGCCAGTTGCGGCAAAGCGCTCACCGGCGGCGGCACGCTACTGCCGATCTCGGATGTGATTTGCCTTGCCTCGCACGCTCATCATTACTCTCGCGATATTCGACAAGGGCAAAGCGATCGGCTCTATCACTACTCAAACGCCTGGCCTCCCCTGTCCCCAGCGAATAGTGCTGTACGCCAGGGACCGCGGTTGTTCCTTCCCGAACTGCGACGTGCCCGGCTACCTCACCGAAGTGCACCACGTCACCGACTTCTCCACAACCATGATCGCGAGAGCTTCGAACGCACGGTCGAAGGTCACTCTCCTGACCGTCGCCGGAGTAGCACCACGGCGGCCCGAGCTGAGACTGCCCAATGCACAGCTTGGGTCAGTGCCGGGAAACCAACATAGACGCCCTGACCCAGGCCTGCGGTCCTTACACCACAAACTGGTCACCGCTGGCGGCTGGCGAACCCACACAACGACAAACACGGCACCGTACCGCCCAACACATTCACTAAGCGGTCCAATGTGATCACAACCGCTCCCCATACCATCACCACAACGACACCCGTGGCCATTAACGAACTTTAACAAACATAATCCCACAGCTCTCAATACTGATCCGCGCTACGCTTACGCAACACACTACGCAACGCACTATACTGCCCCTTAGCCTCCACCCCCACCTTCACCTCTCCACACCCGCCCACCCCACACTCCACTGCTCTTCTCTATTTGCGTGCTTTTCCGAATGGATTTCGCCGCCACACCTTGACTACGGACAACCCAGGACGAACACCTGCCACCACCCCGAGAAACTTCTTCGGGCAGACGACGAAGACGACGACCCATAGTCAAGAACGCTGACGCAACTTTTCGGCCAATCGGCGATTCACCGGCTCGGGCAGCAGCTCGGAGACATCGCCGCCGAACAGCGCCACCTCTTTGGCCAGCGAGGACGAGACGAAGGAGTAGCGCGGGGTCGTCGCGACGAAGAAGGTGTCGACACCGGCGACGTGCTTGTTCATCTGCGCCATCTGAAGCTCGTATTCGAAATCGGTGCCGGTACGTAGTCCTTTGACGATGGCGGTCAGCCGGTGCGCCCGGACGAAATCGACGACCAGACCCGAGCCGGACTCCACACGCAAATTGGGCAGGTGGGTGGTCGACTCATTGATCATGTCGATCCGCTCGTCGAGGTCGAACATGCTTTGTTTGCTGGGGTTGGCGAGGATGGCGACGATCACGTCGTCGAATTGGGCGGCGGCGCGTTCGAAGATGTCGATGTGGCCCAGCGTCACCGGATCAAACGATCCCGGGCATACCGCGCCGCTCATGACCGATGACGGTATCAGGAGGATTCAGTCGTCCACTTCGGCGAACTCCAGTCGGGTGTCGCCGTAGCGGCGCGGTGGCCAACTGCGCCACCCCGACGGCCAGGTCAAGTGTTCACCCGTCTCGGCGCGCTCCACCACGGCGACGCTTCCGGGGTGCACCCAGCCGTGCGCGGACAGCAACGTCAGGACCGTCTCGACTTCGGTCGCGGCGACGTCATAAGGCGGATCGGCCAGCACCACGTCGACGGGAACAGCGGCGTCGGCCGACAGCACGGCTGCCACGGCGCCGCGTCGCAGCGTCGCGCCCGGCAGTCCGGTGGCGGTGATGTTGCGCGCCAGTACCTTCGCGGTCCGCGGGTCGGATTCGACGAAGACGGCCGTTGCGGCTCCGCGGGACAGCGCCTCGAGCCCCAACGCACCCGAGCCGGCATACAGGTCCAGCACCGCTAGTCCGCCCAGGTCCATACGCGCACACACGATGTTGAACAACGACTCGCGCACCCGGTCGGTGGTGGGCCTGGTTCCGCGTGGCGGGACGGTGAGGCGCCGGCCTCCGGCGGCTCCGCCGATGATGCGCGTCAGCTGACCTCCAACAGCAAGCTAGATCAGCGTCGACCAGTAGTTCCAGAACCGGGCCAGGATCAGCAGAACTGTCCCGGTGAACCAGAGTGCCGCCAGCGACCACCGCCACTGATACAGGGTGCGCGCCGCAGCGTTTCCATCACCTTCGACGGCTGGGCCGGCAGCGATCGAAACCACGACGACCAGCAGCGAAATGGTCAGCACCCACACCACCATGCAATAGGGGCAGAGCGCACCGATCCGGTACAGGCTTTGATAGATCAACCAGTGCACGAACGCGGTGCCGGCCACCACCCCGACGGCCAATCCGCTCCAATACCACCGTGGCAGTGCGACTTTGGTGACCGCCAGCACACCGGTCACCAGGACGACGGTGAAGGCGACCATCCCGATCAACGAGTTGGGAAAGCCCAGCACCGACGCCTGCGGGGTCGCCATCACCGAGCCGCACGACAGGACCGGGTTGATGTTGCAGGACGGCACGTAGGACGAGTCGGTCAACAGCTCGATTTTCTCCACCGTCAGAGTCACCGAGGCGATCAAACCGAGCACCCCGGCAACGAGAATCCACCACGCGCTCAGCGCCCGAACCGGCACGCTCAAGCCAACGGCGACCGGCCCGGGGGTTTTGTCGGGGTGCGCCGACAGCGGCGTGGTAGCCGTCACGGGACGGGCGCTACCGCCGCGGTATCGAGGCCCGGAACATTCCCGACGATCGGTTTGAGCATGTCGACCAGTGCCTGCGGTGTCGTCGGGCGGTAGTCCTTGCCGTTGATCCGGATGGTCGGGGTCCCGTGAATGTTCGCACCGTTGACCAAACCATCGACCAGCTGGATGTATTTGCCGCTGTTGATGCAATCCGGGACGTTGCCCACCACCCCGGACACACGGGCGAGTTCGATCAGCCGCGCGTTGTCCGGGAAGGTTTTGCCCCGCTCGTCGGGCTGAATGCCCTTGTTGAACAGCTTGGTATGAAAACGTCGGAACGCGTCGACCGACTCGTCGGCGACGCAATACCCGGCCGCGGCAGCGCGGGAGGAATAGTCGTCGTTCTCCGAGCTACTCAAGAAGCCGAGCATGTAGTAGTCGGCGGCGATGGCGCCGATGTCGATGAGCTGGGACACCGTGGCGCCGAAGTTGCGTTCGAAGTTGCCGCAGGCCGGGCACAAGAAGTCCTCGTAAAACGACACCACCGCCTTGGGGTCCTTGCTCCCTGGTTTGGTTACCACCTTGCTCGACGTCACCCGCACGGCCTTATGGGTCGCGGGTCCCTTGCCGCCGTGCGTCGTCACGATGTAGAAGACCAGGGCGGCAGCGAAGATCACCACGATGGCGGTGAGCCCGACTTGGACCAGCACGTTGCGTCTGCGGTCGGCGGCCTTCAGGTCGTAGCGCGCCGGGCGTTTGGGTTTGTCGGCCACAGGTCGGCTGATCCTCCTGCTTTACGAGTGGGGCTGCTGCTGTTTGCTTCATTCGCTGCTCAGGCGTCTCTACAGTACCTAGGGTTCTTTGGTAGTGACCCGCTGCGCCCGGCGCGGACGGTCACACCCGGGTGAGGTGCGCGCGCAGCGCCGAGATCAGCTCGGTCGTTGCGGCGGCGCTGCCCCCGCCGAGCGGGAACAGGTTGATGAAGCCGTGCGTCAGCGATCCCATCGAGCGGAAGTCGACCTGGTTCCCGGCAGCGCGCAGCGCCATCGCATACCGCTCGCCCTCGTCGCGCAACGGGTCGAATCCCGCTACCGCGATCACCGCCGGCGGAAGTCCCGATAAGTCTTCAGCCAGCAACGGCGATACCCGCGGATCGCTCGGCTGGAGGTCGGAGCCGTCCAGGAGGTTGGCCTCGAACCATTCGATGTCGTGCTTGGTGAGCAGTAAACCGTCGGCGAACAACGTGTGTGACCTGGTCTGTGCGGTCAAGTCGGTGCGCGGGTAGATGAGCCATTGCAGCGCGGGCGCCGGGCCGCCGTCGGCGCGCGCCAACTGTGACACCACCGCCGCCAGGTTCCCGCCGGCACTGTCTCCACCGACCGCGACTTTGCCGGAGCTCGCACCCAGGTCGGCGGTGTGCTCGACGGCCCACCGGAAAGCCGTGAAGGCGTCATCCAGGCCCGCCGGGGCCGGGTGCTCGGGTGCCAGCCGGTAACCGACCGACAGCACGTGGATTTCAGCGTCGCGACAGATCAGCCTGCACACTGCGTCGTAGGCGTCCAGGTCACCGCTCACCCAACCACCGCCGTGATAGAAGACCAGCAACGGCGCCGTCTCCGGGTTGGCCGGGCGGTAATGCCGCGCCGGTATGTCACCGGCCGGCCCTGGTATCGACAGGTTGCGCACCGCGACGTGGATCTGCGGACCGCCGAACGCCAGACACATGTCGTGCAACAGTGCCCGGGACCGGCCAAGGTCGTCCCCGATGGTCAGGCCCTGTACCCCGACCACCCGCTGCCCGGACAACATCAACCGCAGCGTGGGATCCAGGGTGTTGCCGTCGATGGTGACCGACCGACCGCCGGCGAGCAGGCGCTGGACGCCGGTCGGAAGTCGCGGAATGACCCGGAGTGCGACGGCGGCGCTGAAATTGCGCAGCCGATCCGCCAGCGACGCGTGGGCCCGTCGTCCTTTCAGGTTGCGGTCAGCAGCGCCTGGCAGACTTCTCGTCATGGCTGCTCCCTTAGTCAAGTTGAACGACGGCAATTCCATCCCGGCCGTGGGTTTCGGTGTCTTCCAGATTCAACCAGCAGACACCGAACAGGCGGTGAGTGCGGCGCTGCAAGCGGGCTACCGGCACATCGACACCGCGGCGGCCTACCGCAACGAACGCGGGACCGGACGCGCCTTGGCCGCCTCCGGCATACCGCGCGACCAACTTTACGTGGTCACCAAGCTGTGGAACGCCGACCAGGGCTACGACAGCACGCTCAAAGCGTTCGACGCCAGCATGGACCGGTTAGCCCTGGACTACCTCGACCTCTATCTCATTCATTGGCCGCTGCCGCGGGCGAACAAATTCGTTGACACCTTCAAGGCGTTCGCCCACTTGCGCGATCAGGGCCGAATCGCGTCGATCGGGGTGAGCAACTTCGAGCCCGAGCATCTTCAGATGGTCATCGACGCCACCGGCATCGTGCCCGTCGTCAACCAGGTCGAGCTGCATCCCCGACTGACCCAAAGAGCATTGCGGGAAACCCACGCTCGCCTCGGCGTCGCCACCGAAGCGTGGGGACCGCTCGGACAGGGCTCGCTGCTGAGCCATCCCGCCATTACAGCCGTCGCGGAAAGTCGTGACCGGACACCCGCGCAGGTTCTCATCAGATGGCACCTTCAACTCGGTAATATCGTGATCCCTAAGTCGGTCAACCCCGAGCGGATTGTGAGCAATTTCGACGTGTTCGATTTCGAGCTCAGCGCAGACGATATGGCGTCGATTGCCTCGCTCGACGACGGGACCCGCCTTGGTCCGGATCCACGAACCTTCGATTTCACAGGGTAGGTGAACGACTTGACGGACAGCCCAGGCGATTCCGTTCCTTCTATTGCGCTCAATGACCAGAACAGCATTCCGGCGCTCGGCCTGGGGGTTGCGGAGTTATCGGACGACGAAACCGAGCGAGCGGTGTCCGCGGCGCTCGAGCTGGGCTGCCGGCTCATCGATACGGCCGCGGCGTACGGCAACGAAGCCGCTGTCGGGCGGGCGATAGCGGCTTCGGGCATACCCCGTGCGGAGCTGTTCGTCACCACCAAGTTGGCCACCGCTGATCATGGTTTCAACGTCTCGCAGGACGCGTGTAAGGCCAGCCTGAAGCGGCTTGGGTTGGACTACGTGGACCTGTACTTGATCCACTGGCCGGCACCGCAGCTGGGAAGGTACGTGGACAGCTTCGGCGGCTTGCTTCAGGTGCGCGGCGATGGCTACGCCCGCTCGATCGGAGTGTGCAACTTCACCGAGGAGCACTTGACGACAGTCATCGAACTGACGTTTTCCACGCCCGCTGTCAACCAGATCGAGCTGCACCCGCTGCTCAACCAGGCCGAGCTGCGCAAGGCCAACGCCGAGCACAACGTCGTCACGCAGTCTTACAGCCCGCTGGCGGTGGGTCGGCTGCTCGAGCATCCCGTGGTCGGCTCGATCGCCGACGAATACGGCCGCACCGCCGGCCAGGTATTGCTGCGCTGGAATCTCCAGCTGGGCAACTCCGTCGTGTTCCGCTCTGGCAAGCCCGAGCGCATCGCCAGCAACTTCGACGTCTTCGACTTCGAACTGGCCGGGGAACACATGGACGCACTCAACGGGCTGAACGACGGCACCCGGGTCCGGGAAGACCCGCTGACTTACACCGGCGCATAGGTCTCGGCAGGCCCGTCGGGATCGGGAGCGACGCCGATACCCGCGATCACCTCGACGCTCGGCGGCGGCGGGATCTCTCCGGTGAGTCCGGCCACTATTCCCAGCGACGCGGCCGGCCCGCGAACAGCCTCGGCATACCGTGATACCTGCCCGAGCGCTTTGGACAGGTTCACCAGGTGCGTGTTCGTCACGCGTAGCCGTTCGATCAGTTGCCGGGTGTTGTGATAAACCGACCTTGCGCTGCCCTTCGAATGCTCGAGGCTTTCCAGCAAGTCGCCCGACAGCGACGCCAGCCGGGCGGATCGGGCGAGCACCAAAAACCCGGTCGGTCCAACTAGATACACGTTCAGCCGACGCAATTCACCGAAAAGCCGACTGTCGGCGTCAAGCGCAGCGACCGCTATCGCGTCCAGCGGCACGAACAGGACAGTGCCCCCGACTCCCTCGACGCCGGAGCCGTAATTCCTCGAACTCACGTCCAGTGCGTGTTCCCGCACCCGCCGGGCCAGAGCGGTCAACTCACGCCGACGTTCCTCCGGGTTACGCGCCTCGGCGGCCTTCCAATAGTTGTCGACAACGCATTTCGCATCGACCGGGATCGGGCCGGTGTCCAAGCACAACACCAGATCGGGTCGCTTGCCGGAAGGTAAGGTCGGCTGGATCTGAAAGTGGGCGCCGTCTCGCAGTCCACACGCCCGCGCTGCTTCATACAGCACCTCTTGGCCGAGCTCGCCGCGGTGCTGGATCGAGGCGAAAGTCTCGCGGTACCGGCGTAAGTCGCGCACGTCGTTCTCTCGTGCTGCCAACTGCGCGCTGATCAACCGCGATTGGGTTCGATGATGCACCGTCAGCGCGGTCAGAATAAGGACAGCGACGACGAGAATAGCCATCAGCAGAGTGCTCACCGGACGTGTGTAGCACGCGGCACCGACAGAATCGGGCAGCCGCGCAGTGGATTCAGCTCGCCGGGCAGCTGGCCGCGGCCTGCTGCAACACCGGCACCGAGGGAGCATCAACCGAAAGACCATAGCCACGCAGCACCGCGATGTACTGCATGGCGTACTGACAATGAAAAGCGTTGTTGGGCGGCATCCAGAGGGCAGCTTGAGAGTCGCCTTTGTCCTGGTTCGCCTGGCCTTGAACCGCGAGCAGGTTGGCCGGATCGTTGGCGAACCGCACCCGCTGCGACGAGGCCCAGTCGTAGGCCCCCATATCCCACGCCAACGCCAGCGGGACGATGTGGTCGATCTGCACCGACTCGCCGATCCGCGCGCCGCGCTGAAAGGCGATGGTGGCGTTGGTATACGGGTCGTGCAGCGTGCCGGTGGCCACCGCATCGGGGCAGCGTTTGATCGCCACATACGTCTTGTCGACGAGGTCGCGGTTGAGGATGTCGTCGCGGGTGTCGCAACCGTTGTGTCCGTCGGGAGCGTCGTTGTCGTCGGTCCACGCTTCCCCGAATGCCGCGCGACGGTAGTCGTAGCGGTGAATCCGCGCCGCTGCCACCACGATCCCGGCCAGCACATCGGTACCCGGCTGCACGGTCGGCACGTCGGCGCGGGCGACGAACTCGCGCGCGCGCTCCGACGACGCCACCACCTGGTAGGCGACGATCAACGCCAACACAGCGGCTACCGAAAGCCACAGCAGCGTCTTACGGGTGTTCACGCTTTATCCAGGTACTCGACGCGGTCGGTGCCGGTGAACGGCGCGGCCAGCAGCGCTAACCCGCGATGCGACGGATCGTCGTCATAGACTCCCTCACAGAATTCGCGGGCGTCCTCGATCAGCTGCCGATGATCGGCCAACGACAACAGCTGCAGGGTGATCGCACGACCGGACTGGTGGCGGCCTAGCACATCTCCTTCGCGGCGCTCTTTGAGATCCAGGTCGGCAAGCTTGAACCCGTCGAGCGTCTCGGCGACCGCCTCCAGCCGCTTGGCTGCCCGCGAAGCCGGCGAGACCCAGCTCGCCAATAGGCACAGGCTCGGGTGCTCGCCGCGGCCGATGCGTCCGCGCAGCTGATGCAGCTGGCTGATCCCGAACCGGTCAGCGTCCATCACCAGCATCACGGTGGCGTTGGGGACGTCGACACCCACCTCGATCACAGTGGTGCACACCAGCACGTCGACTTCGCGGCCCCGGAAGGCCGTCATCACAGCGTCCTTCTGTTCGGCGCCCAGCCTTCCGTGCATCAAGCCCACACGCACACCGGCCAATTCGTGCCGTCGCAGCCGGGCGTAGAGTTCTTCTGCTGTGGCTGAGGGTCTTTCGTCCTCTTCTGTCTGATTTGAATCGTCGGCGTCGTCGATTCGGGGCGCCACTACGTAGGCTTGACGCCCGCTGGACACCTCCTCGAGGATGCGCCGCCACGCTCGCTCCAGCCATGCCGGCTTGTCCTTGACGAATATCGCGGCGCTGCTGATCGGTTGGCGGCCGCGCGGAAGCTCGCGCAAAGTGGACGTTTCCAGGTCGCCGTAGACCGTGAGCGCCACGGTTCGCGGAATCGGGGTCGCCGTCATGACCAGCAGGTGCGGCGTGATGCCCGCAGGCGCCTTGGCCCGCAACTGATCACGCTGCTCGACGCCGAATCGATGCTGCTCGTCGACCACCACCATGCCCAAGCGGTGAAATTCCACCGCATCGTGAAGCAGTGCATGAGTCCCGACCACGATGCCCACCTGGCCGCCGGCAATCTCGGCACGTACCTGTTTCTTTCCGGCAGCAGACATCGAACCGGTGAGCAGTGCCACCCGGGTGGCGTCCTCGCAGCCACCGAGCTGACCAGCCATTCCCAGCGGACCGAGCACTCCGGAGATCGACCGAAGGTGTTGTGCGGCAAGTACCTCCGTCGGCGCCAACAGCGCGCACTGGTAACCGGCATCGACCATCTGCAGCATCGCAAGGACCGCGACGATGGTCTTGCCCGATCCGACCTCGCCCTGCAACAAGCGGTTCATCGGCCGCGACGCAGTCAGCTCGGTGGACACCACGCTGAGCACCTCACGCTGACCCGCTGTCAGCTCGAACGGCAGCTGCCGCACCAGCCGCTGCGCCAATCCGTCGGCGCGCGGCTGTGCTGCCGGTCCGGATTGCGCCAGTTCGCCGTGGCGGCGGCTGACCAGCGCCCACTGCAGGCCGACAGCCTCGTCGAAGGTGAGCCGCTCGCGCGCCTGCCGGCGTTCGGTATCGATCTCGGCGAGGTGGATCGCGCGCAACGCGTCGTCTTCTGCGATCAGGCCGTGATGGGCCAGCAGCTCGGCGGGCAGCGGATCGGGCACCGGGTCGAGCACCCCGAGTACCTGACGCACGCAGGCGAAGATGTCCCAACTCTGCACTTTCGTGCTGGCTGGATAAATCGGATAGAAGCGGCGCTCGAATGCCTCCTGCAGGACCTCCCCGCTCATCGCCTGGGATGCGTCGGCAATGCTCTTCAGCGACCGGCTGCCGTGGTTTTTACCGTCCGGTGAGTCGAGGATGAGGAACGCGGGATGGGTCAATTGCATCTCGCCGCGAAAGAAGCCGACCTCGCCGGAAAGCATCACCCGGCTGCCTTCGGTGAGACCCTTCTTGATGTAACGCGGGTTGAAGAAGGTGGCGGTGACCCGGCTGCGGCCGGAGCCGAGCGTGACAATCAGCAACTTGTCCTTCGGGCGTTTTCTGATTGGCCGCTCCACCGCGCTGGTGATGTTGTCGACAAGGGTGATGTGCTGACCGGGTTGCGGTCGCTCGTCGTCCACGCCGCGCACCGCGGCGCCCTCGACGTAGCTGCGCGGATAGTGGCGCAGCAAGTCGTCGACGGTGCGGATGCCGAAGACCTCGTCGAGGGGGTCGGCGGCTTTCGCTCCGACGACGTAGCGCAGCTGGTCGCTGAGCGCCACCACAGCTACTCCACCCCGATCAACAGCGCGTCGCCGCGATGCCCGGTGACATAAGTGACCAGCTCGGTACCCGGATGCCGGTCGTGCACATGCCGTTGCAGGGTCGTCTCGACGTCGGCGTACAGCTCGCGAGTCCCGGCTCCCAGCAACACCGTCACCAGCTCGCCACCGGCGGCCAGCAGCAAGTCGATAAGCCCGACGGCAGCCGAGGCGAGGTTCCCGGCCACGATCAGCACCTCGTCACCCGTGATGCCCAAGCCGTCGCCGGGCTGACAGGGACCGGCAAATGTCAGCGCCTGCTCGGTCGCGACCCGCACCGATCCGTGGCGGGCGGCACCGGCGGCACGCGCCATCGTGTAGCCGTCGTCGACGGCCTGGCGGTCGGGATCGTGAACGGCCAGCGCGGCCAGCCCTTGCACCATCGACCCGGTCGGCAGCGGCACCACGTCGATCCCCCACCCGATGGCCGCGGTGCAGCCGGCGACCAGTTCCTCGGCCGCGACGAGGCCGTTGGGCAGCACCATCACTTGCGCGGCCCCGGTATCCACCATCGCGCGGCGCAGGTGATGGGCGCTGACGGCCGTCGTCGGATTGTCGGTCTCCGGATCGCGTCTGAGCACGCAAGCGCCTTCACCGGCGAACAGGGCAGCAGCGCCGTCCCCGTCGACAACGGCGAGCACCGCCCGTTCCCGAGTCCAGCTGCCCGGCGGCAATCCGGTGCCGCCGGCGGTAAGAGCGGAAACCTGGATGCGCCGGGGGCTGCCGAAGGCCAAGCCGGCCTCCACCGCGGCGCCGGCATCGTCGGTGTGCACGTGCACCGAGAAGCCGCCGCCGGAACCAGACGCCGAAGCGGCGATCGCCACCGAGTCGCCCAATTGTCCGAGCTGGTCGCGGAGCATATCGGCGCACACGGGGTCGCAACCGTCCAACAGGTACATCACCTCGAACTGCGGTGCGGGGCGTGTTGCCGTCGCATCGGCCGGCAGTCGATGCGGTGCCGGCTGGTACACCGTGCGGGCCGGCGCCTGCCCGGTCACTGTCGAGCGGAGCGCGTCGAGCAGGACCAGCAGGCCCCGGCCCCCGGCATCCACCACACCGGCGTGCGCGAGGACGTCGAGCTGTTCGGGTGTCTTCTCCAGCGCGATGACCGCGGCGTCGGCGCCTGCGGTGATCGCCGTGGCCAATCCCTCCCCGTTGTCGCCGCATTGGGCGACAGCGCCGGCGGCGGCCTGCAGCACCGACACGATCGTCCCAGCCACCTCCTGGCCGCCCAGCGAGGACACCGCCAGAGCTGCCCCCCGCCGCAGCGCCGCGCCGAGCAGCGTTGCGTCGATGTGCTGCAGTCCGCCGCCGGTGTCCGCGGCGGCGGTGACATCGGCGATACCACGCAAGATCTGCGACAGGATCACCCCGGAGTTGCCCCGGGCCCCGTGGAGCGCCCCCGCGGACAGGGCCGCCGAGACGCGGGCCACGTCCCCCGAGCCGGCATCGGAGTTGGCCTGCGCGAGGGCGGATCGCATGGTGAACAGCATGTTCGTGCCGGTGTCAGAGTCGGCAACGGGAAAGACGTTGAGGCGGTTGATCTCGTCGATGTGGGTGATCAGATCGCTGACCGCGGTGTGCGCCCAGTCGCGCAGCACGGACCCGTCCAGGAGACGATCCGGCCTACCCGCGCCCAGGCCCACGCGATCACCTCCCACACCCGCCTTCGGTGGGCGCCAGCCTATCCAGTCGGACTGACAACGCTGGTCACCTGGGCAAGCGCAGCTGTGCATCATTTCGGGGACCGGCGGTGAATCTGCCCGGCCGCGCCGGTTACCCCCGGGCCGCAGCGCCAGATCTCCGTGTCGTACCCCGGTGGCATAATCGTACCTATGTTCGAATCATCGAGTGGTGTGTTATCCCCGCCGGAGGTGATCGCGCGGTTTGATGAGCTCTTCGAGCGGCATTATCCGTCGGCCACGCAGCAGTCGGCGGCGCTGCTGGATCGGGTCTGTGCGTCTTCGCGCGCAGAGAACCAAGCCGCGGCCGCACAGCTGGTCGCGATCGCAGAGTTGTTCGGCTACCGGCTGTCGCGCTGTGCAGAGAATGAGGACTGGGCGATCGACACCTGTGAGGCGGTCACCGCTGAGCTGGCGGCGGCGTTGCGGATCAGTCAAGTGCTGGCGGGCAGCCGGCTGCGCTATGCGCGGGCGATGCGCGAGCGGCTGCCGAAGCTCGGGGCGGTGTTTGAAGCCGGTGACATCGACTTTCGGCTGTTTCAGACCATCGTGTATCGCACCGATTTGATCACCGACCCTGCCGTGCTGGCCGCGGTGGATGCCGCGCTGGCCGCGGTGGTGCCGCGCTGGGCGTCGATGACCCAGGGCCGGCTGGCCGGACAGGTCGACAAGATCGTGGCCACCGCTGATGCTGATGCGCTGCGGCGGCGTCGGGAGCGGTACGCGGATCGGGAGTTTTCGACCTGGGATGGCGGCGACGGGCTCACCGAGGTCTTCGGCAGACTGGCCACCACCGACGCCCACGCAGTAGATACACGGCTGGATGCATTGGCCTCCACCGTGTGTTCAGAGGACCCGCGCACCCACCCACAGCGCCGTGCCGACGCGCTGGGGGCACTGGCGGCCGGGGCTGACCGGCTGGGCTGTCGCTGCGAAAGACGCGACTGCCCCACCGGTAATCGGCCCGGCGCAGGGCCGGTGGTGATTCACGTGATCGCCGAGCAAGCCACCCTCGAGGGCCGAAGCCCCACCCCGGCATCCCAGATCAGCGCCGACGGGCTCATCCCCGCCGAACTGGTGACCGAACTCGCCGCCTCCGCCAAACTCATGCCGCTGATCCACCCCGCCGACGCGCCGCCCGAGCACCGCTACACACCCTCGCGGGCATTAGCAGATTTCGTTCGCTGCCGAGATCTGACGTGCCGATTCCCCGGTTGTGACCGGCCCGCGATGAACAGCGACGTCCACCATACGATCCCCCACCGCGACGGTGGCCCCACGCACGCCTCCAACCTGAAGTGTCTTTGCAGGCCCCACCATTTGATCAAGACCTTCTGGGGCTGGCACGACAAGCAGCTCCCCGACGCCACGGTGATCTGGACCTCACCAACCGGGCACACCTACATCACCACCCCCGGCAGCGCCCTGCTGTTCCCCAGCCTGTGCGCACCGACAGGCGAATTGGCCCCGCCCGAACAGACACCCACCGACCGGTGCACTGATCGCCGGGCGATGATGCCCACCCGCCGCCGCACCCGCGCCCAAACCCGCGCCCAACGCATCAACACCGAACGCCGACAAAACCGTCAAGCACGCCTGGCACGCCGGGCACAGCGCCCAAGCTACTTCGGACCCGCACCACCCGGCGCCGACGACGATCCACCGCCGTTCTGAGCCTGCCGGGGGACTCTGCTCACACGACCTCGTATGCTTCCAGCTACTCATACCGGGGCATCAGCCGAGGGGCCTCACCCCTGACGGTGTTCGTCAGCTACTCCAGCCGAGACAGGGACGCGGTCAAGAGCCTTATCCAGGATTTGCAGGACGCCGACGAGCAGGTGTGGACTGCCGGGCGGCCTTCTGGGCCGATGCCGACGCCGGGTTGCTGATCTCGTCGCGATGTTGAGTCGCGGCGGCCGCGTTTTGGCGCTTGCCGATGACGGCGGCTATCCTGGCCGAGTTGTCGGGTCACCCGTGGCTCGGCCGTTCGCGGCCCCCGGTGCACCAGTATGAGACTGAGGAGTTCCTTTCATGGCCGCCGTGTGCGATATCTGCGGAAAGCGTCCCGGCTTCGGCAAGTCGGTATCGCATTCGCATCGCCGGACCAGCCGTCGCTGGAATCCGAACATTCAGACCGTGCACGCCGTGACCCGGCCCGGCGGCAACAAGCAGCGGCTCAACGTGTGCGCATCGTGCATCAAGGGCGGCCGGGTCACTCGCGGCTGATCTCGCCCAGGGCAGTCGCTTAGGGCAAGCGCCAGTCGACTGGATCGGCGCCCATCTCCGCCAGCAGCTGATTCGCCCTGCTGAACGGGCGCGACCCGAAGAAACCCCGCGACGCCGACAGCGGCGAAGGGTGCGGAGACTCGATTGCGACACAGTCGCCGTCGGCCAGTATCGGTTTCAGGGTCGACGCATCGCGTCCCCACAGAATCGCTACCAGGGGCTGCTCGCGATTCACCAGGGCGCGAATCGCACACTCGGTGACAGCCTCCCAGCCCTTGCCACGATGCGACGCCGGACTGCCGGGCTGCACGGTGAGAACCCGGTTGAGCAGCAGCACTCCCCGCTGGGCCCACGGCGTCAGGTCACCGGACGACGGCGCCGGATAGTCCAGGTCGCGCCCGTATTCAGCGAAGATGTTCTCCAGACTGCGCGGCAATGGCCGCACGTCGGAAGCCACCGAGAAGCTCAGACCGACCGCATGTCCAGGTGTCGGATAGGGATCCTGCCCGACGATCAGCACGCGCACCTGGTCGAACGGGAATGTGAACGCACGCAATATATTCGGGCCCGCGGGCAGGTAGCGTCGGCCGGCGGCGAGCTCGTCGCGCAGAAACTGACCCAGCGCGGTGACCCGAGCGCCGACCGGCTCCAACGCCCGCGCCCAGCCGGCGTCGACCAATTCGTGCAATGAGCGTGCGGTCATAGCGAGAAAGACTGCCAGCCGGCGTTTCCGCGCCATTCTTGGCCGTCGACGAGGACTCCCGCCGGCCCCTCGACCACCCGCCCGATCACGCGCCACCCGGCCGGCACGGGGCCGGCGAACACTGCGGCAAGAGCATGGTCTTCGCCACCACCGAGGACCCACCACCAGGGGTCGACCCCCACCGCCTCGCCGGCCGCGGTCAGTGGCGCGACATCGTGCGCCAGGGAAGCGGTCGACAGGTCGATGCTCACCGCGGACGCCTCGGCGATGTGCCCCAGGTCGGCGACAAGGCCGTCGGAAACGTCGATCATCGCTATCGCCCCGGCGTCGGCGGCTGCCCGCCCCTGGCCGTACGGCGGCTGCGGCACCAGATGAGAGCTCCGCAGGTCGCTGAATCGGTCGATTCCGTTGTTCCACAGCGCAAATCCGGCCGCCGAGTGGCCCAGCTCGCCGACCACGGCCAGCACCGCACCCGGGCGCGCGCCGGCCCGCAACACCGGGTCGTGGCCGGCCAGATCGCCCAACACGGTCACCGCCACCACCCACTGCGGGCAGCTGACCAGATCCCCGCCGACAATCCCGGCGTCGATCCGCTCGGCTTCCTCCCACATACCGTCGGCCAGGGCGCTGACCTGATCGGCCGGAGTATCGGCGGGAGCACCGAAACCGACAACGAACGCCGTGGCCAGGCCGCCCATCGCCTCGATATCGGCGGCGTTCTGCGCGATGGCCTTGCGGCCGACGTCGTGCGGCGTCGACCAGTCCAGCCGGAAATGCCGGTCTTGCACCAACATGTCGGTCGAGATCAGCGCCCGGCCGTCGGCGGTCGCCACGATCGCCGCATCGTCACCGGGGCCGAGCGCTGTGGTCGCTGGCTGCCGACGGCCCGCCACCAGCCGTTCGATCAGTGCGAACTCCCCCGTCTGGCCCAGCGTGGGACCGGGTTCGCCGCTGCTCACGTCGCTCCTCGATGTAAGTTTGGTCCGCCGACTCCGAGCAGCAGACACGGTGGAGTGTAGGCAATCGAGCGGGACACCATGGACAGTCGAACCACAGACAACCGGGCGGCCGACTCGGAAGGGCCGCCTCGCGCGGTGATGATCGCCGCGCTGGTACTCGCGGTCGGGGCCATCGGCGTCGTCCTGGGGATCGCCGCGACGCGCCGGGCTCCCGAGCAACCGGTTGCCATCCCCCCTGTTTCAGCGCCGCAGGCCCAAAGCGACGCCTGCCGGGCGCTGCTCGACGCCCTCCCCCGCGAGCTCGGCGACTATCAGCGGGCACCGGTCGCGCCGCCGTCGGCGGCAGGCACCGCCGCTTGGCGGGCCGCGGGCGACAGTGAGCCGGTGGTGCTGCGGTGCGGAGTCGACCGCCCGGCCGGGTTCGTCGTGGGCGCGCCGATCCTGACGGTGGATCGGGTGCAATGGTTCGAAGAGTCACATCCGGCATCGGGCCCCAGCAACTGGTACGCCGTCGACCGGCCGGTCTACGTGGCGCTCACGTTGCCGCCGGGCTCAGGTCCGACACCGATCCAGCAGCTGTCCGACCTCGTCGATCACACGATGGCCGCCGTGCCGATCAGCCCGGCACCGGTCGGCTGATCCGATCAGCGCAGCCCCATGCCGCGCGCCAACGCGGTGTCGACCATGGTGGCCAACAAGGTGGGGTAGTCGACGCCGCTGGCTGCCCACATCCGCGGATACATCGAGATGGTGGTGAATCCCGGCATCGTGTTGACCTCGTTGATCAGCGGTCCGTCCTCGGTCAGGAAGAAGTCCACCCGGGCCAGGCCTTGGCAGTCGAGCGCCCGGAACGCTGCGATCGCCAGGCTGCGCACCGCCTCGCTGACTTCGTCGTCGACTTTGGCCGGCACGTCAAGTTCTGCGGCGTCCTCGAGGTATTTGGCCGCAAAATCGTAGAAGGGATCCTCCCGGCCACGCACCCCGGCCACCCGGATCTCCCCCAGCGTGCTGGCTTGCAGCGAGCCGTCGGGAAATTCGAGCACGCCGCACTCCAGTTCCCGGCCGGCAATCGCCGCCTCGATGATCACCTTGGGATCGTGGCGTCGGGCCCCGGCAATTGCCACCGGCAGTTGGTCCCAGTGGGTCACCCGGCTGACACCGATCGACGAGCCGCCACGAGCCGGCTTGACGAACACCGGCAGCCCGAGCCGTTCGCGATGCTCGGGCGTCAGCATCGGCTGGGACGGCCGCAGTACCACATGGTCGCCGACCGGAAGTCCGTCGGCTGCCAGCAGCTTCTTAGTGAACTCCTTGTCCATGCCGGCCGCGCTGGCCAACACCCCCGCACCGACGTAGGGCACACCGGCGAGTTCCAGCAGGCCCTGGATGGTGCCGTCCTCACCGTAGGGACCGTGCAGCACCGGGAACACCACGTCGACCGAGGCGAGCACCGCGCCGGCAGCTTGCCCACCGCCGGCACCCTGCGACACCAACTGGCCGCGCCGCTGCGGGTCCTGAGCCAGCGCCAGGGTCAGGCCCGAGGCGTCGTCCACGGCGGGTAGCTGCCCGTCGGTGATCGCCAGAGCTTCCGGGCGGGCGTCGGTGAGCACCCAGGAACCCTCGGCCGTGATGCCGACCGGGATGACTTCGAAACGCTGCCGGTCGAGGTTGTGCATGATGCTGCCCGCCGAGACGCAGGAGATCGCGTGCTCATTACTGCGACCGCCGTACACCACGGCGACCCGGACGCGGCCACCGGATGCAGGCGCTTCTCGGGCGTTCACAACCTAGAGAGGCTACCGGGTCACTGCAGTGCACGACCGGTGCCGACCCGCTGCGCCCGGCTTCGCCGCGCTGGCGATCGTCACGGCTGATCGGTGCCGACCCGCTGCGCCCGGCTTCGCCGCGCTGGCGATCGTCACGGCTGATCGGTGCCGACCCGCTGCGCCCGGCTTCGCCGCGCTGGCGATCGTCACGGCGTCATTCCGGCTTGGTGGTGCGGCCCAGCAGCAGGGCCACCGCCTGGTCGACCGACAGCCCGCGGTGGCATACCCGGTGCACGGCGTCGGTGAGCGGCATCTCGACGTCGTAGCTGGCGGCCAGCGCCAGCACCGACTGGCACGACGTCACGCCTTCGACGACGTGGCCACCTCGTTCGTGCTGCGCCGACTGCAGCGTCTCACCACGTCCCAGCGCTTCACCGAACGATCGGTTGCGCGAGCGCGGGGAATTGCAGGTGGCCACCAAGTCACCTACCCCGGCCAATCCCGCCAGCGTCGCTGATTTGGCGCCCAGCGCGATCCCGAGCCGCATGATCTCGGCCAGCCCACGGGTGATGATCGCCGCCGCAGTGTTTTCCCCGAGACCCACCCCCGCCGCCATTCCGCATGCCAGCGCGATGACGTTCTTGCACGCGCCGCCGATCTCGGTGCCGATCACGTCGGCGTTGGTGTACGGGCGGAAGTACCCACTGTTGAGTGCGCGCTGTAGGGCCACCGCACGCCCGGAATCGCTGCATGCGACGACGGTGGCAGCCGGCTGCCCCGCGGCGATCTCGCTGGCCAAGTTCGGTCCGGAGACCACTGCCACCTGCGCGGGATTCACACCGGTGACCGACACGATGACCTGGCTCATCCGCATCAGGCTGCCTAACTCGATGCCCTTGGCCAAGCTGACCAAGGTCGCGTTGGTGGACAGTGCGTCGCACCACTGCTCGAGGTTGGTGCGCAAGGTCTGCGCCGGTACGCCCAGCAGCACCGTCGTCGCCCCGCTGAGCGCCTCGTGCGCGTCGGCGGTGGCGTGTATCGCCGCGGGCAGTCGCACACCGGGCAGGTAGTCGGCATTGAACCGCGTGGTGTTGATTTCGACGGCAAGCCCAGACCGGCGCGTCCACAACGTGACTTCGCCGCCGGCCTCGGCCAACACTTTGGCTAACGCGGAGCCCCACGCGCCAGCACCCATCACTGCTGTCCTACCCGCCACCTGCGCCATCCTCTTGAACATGTCGTCGCTCTAGACAACTGCCGGCGGTACACCTTAGCCCCGCTGCGAGCCAGCAGGGCCAGCCAATGGGCTTTGGCAGGATGTCGCCATGAGCGGCGCGCGGGCCGGTGATGTCGGGGTGGTCATTGCGGTCAAACACCTGGCCGCCGCCAAGACCAGACTGGCGCCGATGTTTTCGGCACAGACTCGAGCGAGCCTGGTATTGGCCATGCTGGTCGACACACTGACCGCAGCCGCCGCCGTGGAATCGGTACGTTCGATCACCGTCATCACCCCCGACGACGCCGCGGCCGCCGCGGCGGCCGAGCTCGGAGCGGTCGTGCTCTCCGATCCGACGCCGCAGGGCCATCCCGACCCCCTGAACAATGCGATCACCGTTGCCGAGCGGGCGGTCGCCGACCAATTGCCAAATCTTGTTGTTTTGCAAGGTGATTTGCCGGCGATGCAAACCCGCGAGCTGGGAGCGGCGATTGCGGCTGCGCGTCGCAATCGACGCAGCTTCGTCGCCGACCGGCACGGCAGCGGCACAGCGGCTTTGTGTGCTTTCGGCGCGGCGCTCGACCCGCAGCTCGGGCTCAATTCTGCTGCGCGCCATCGCGTTTCGGGCACAGTCGAACTTTCCGGCGGGTGGCCGGGTCTGCGCTGCGACATCGACACACCCGACGATCTCGCGGTGGCCCGCCGCATCGGGGTGGGCGCGGCGACCGCCCGGGTGCTGGCGGCCGCGGAAATCGAATCCAGAGGATAACGATGAGCAAACAGCACACCAACGGCGGACGGGCGGTGGCAGCACCGCCGGTCAATGAGCAATGATCGCAGGGTGACCGAAATCGAAACCAGCGACGTCGCAGAAGTGCTCACCGACGGAAGTGAGTGGCGGGTGGGTGACGCGGCCCCGTCTGCGCCGCCTGCTGCGACCGCGGCCGCGACCGACGACCAATTACCCGAGCATCGCTATCTCAACCGGGAATTGAGTTGGCTGGACTTCAACGCGCGCGTGCTGGCATTGGCCGACGACACCTCGCTGCCGCTGCTGGAGCGGGCCAAATTCCTGGCGATCTTCGCTTCCAACCTGGATGAGTTCTACATGGTGCGGGTCGCCGGGCTCAAGCGTCGTGACGAAATGGGGCTTTCGGTCCGCTCCGCCGACGGCCTCACACCACGCGAACAACTGCGTTGTATCGGCGAACAGACGCAGCGGATTGCCAGCCGGCACGCGCGCGTCTTTCTCGATTCGGTTCGGCCTGCGCTGGCCGAAGAAGGCATCCATGTGGTCACCTGGGCTGACCTGGACGAGGCCGAACGCGACCAACTCTCGGCGTACTTCACCGAACAGGTCTTCCCGGTGCTGACGCCGCTGGCCGTGGATCCCGCCCATCCGTTTCCGTTCGTGAGCGGGCTGAGCCTGAACCTTGCCGTCACGGTCAAGAGACCGGAGGACGGCGGCCAGCACTTCGCGCGGGTGAAGGTGCCCGACAACGTCGATCGCTTCGTCGAACTCGATGCCGCCGAAGGCGCAGACGACCAGACCGGCCACGTGAAACTGCGTTTCCTGCCGATGGAAGAGCTGATCGCCGCCTTCCTTCCGGCGTTGTTCCCCGGCCTCGAGATCGTCGAGAATCACGCGTTCCGGATCACCCGTAACGCCGACTTCGAGGTGGAAGAGGACCGCGACGAAGATCTGTTGCAGGCCCTCGAGCGGGAATTGGCGCGGCGCCGGTTCGGGTCGCCGGTGCGCCTCGAGGTCGCCGACGACATGACGGAGAACATGCTCGAGTTGCTGCTACGCGAACTCGACGTGCATCCCGGTGACGTCATCGAGGTGCCTGGTCTATTGGACTTGTCGTCGCTGTGGCAGATCTATGACGTGGACCGGCCGGGGCTCAAGGACCGACCGTTCGTGCCGGCGACTCCACCCGCCTTCGCCGAACGGGAAACGCCGAGGAGCATTTTCGCGATGCTGCGCGACGGCGATGTGCTGGTGCACCATCCGTACGACTCCTTTTCCACCAGCGTGCAACGATTCATCGAGCAGGCCGCCGCCGACCCCAATGTGCTGGCCATCAAACAAACGCTGTACCGCACGTCCGGTGATTCCCCGATCGTCCGGGCATTGATCGACGCCGCCGAGGCCGGAAAGCAAGTGGTGGCGCTGGTCGAGATCAAGGCCCGGTTCGACGAGCAGGCCAACATCCGATGGGCGCGAGCGCTCGAGCAGGCGGGCGTCCATGTCGCCTACGGCATGGTGGGCTTGAAGACGCATTGCAAGACCTGCTTGGTGGTGCGCCGGGAAGGCTCGGCCATACGGCGGTACTGCCATGTCGGTACCGGCAACTACAACAGCAAGACGGCGCGGCTATACGAGGACATCGGACTGTTGACGGTCGACCCGGATATCGGCGCCGACCTCACCGATCTCTTCAACTCGCTCACCGGTTACTCCCGAAAGCTTTCCTACCGCAACCTGTTGGTGGCCCCGCACGGGATTCGTGCGGGCATCATCGAACGTGTTGAGCGGGAGGTCGCGGCCCACAACGAAAGCGGTGGCGGCCGAATCCGACTGAAGATGAACGCCCTTGTCGACGAGCAGGTCATCGACGCTCTCTATCGCGCTTCGCAAGCCGGTGTTCGGGTCGAAGTCGTGGTGCGGGGAATCTGCGCGTTGCGCCCGGGCATGCCGGACTTCTCGGAAAACATCGTGGTGCGTTCGATCCTGGGCCGGTTTCTGGAGCATTCGCGGATCATCCACTTCCAGGCCATCAACGAATTCTGGATCGGCAGTGCCGACATGATGCATCGCAATCTCGACCGGCGGGTCGAAGTGCTCGCCCAAGTCAAGGATTCACGACTGACCGCACAACTCGACGATATTTTCGCGTCCGCTCTGGATCCGGCCACCCGATGCTGGGAACTGACTGCCGATGGGCAATGGTGCGCGTCACCGCACGAGGGTGAGACGGTGCGCGACCATCAATGTTCGCTCATGGAGCGGCACCGCAGCCCCTGAGACAGCACCCGACCCGACGACCGCCCGTCCCCAGAGAGGTACGAGGGGCCCGAATGACATGCAGGAGTTGAGGTGCCCACAAGAACTTCGTCGAGTAGCCGAAATTCGGCGACCCGGACGGTGTACGCCGCCGGCGCGGTGCTCTGGCGACCGGGCGATCGCAAAGCGATCGAGGTGGCGGTGATTCACCGCCCTCGCTATGACGACTGGTCCCTGCCGAAGGGCAAAGTCGACTCTGGTGAAACCGAACCGGTGACGGCGGTACGCGAGGTTTTCGAAGAGACCGGTCACCATGCCCACCTCGGCTGCCGGATCGCCTCGGTGACCTATCCGATCGACCAAGGCACCAAGAAAGTTCGGTACTGGGCCGCCCGCAGTATCGGTGGACAATTCATGCCCAACAAGGAAGTCGACGACCTCGTCTGGTTGCCGGTCGCAGAAGCGATGAAAAAGGTGAGGTACACCCAGGATCGAAAGGTTCTGCGCCGGTTTGTCAAAAGCCCGGTCGACACCCAGACTGTCCTGGTGGTCCGACACGGTACCGCGGGCAGCAAGTCCCGCTTTTCCGGAGACGACAACAAGCGGCCACTGGACAAGAAGGGCCGCGCACAGGCCGAGGCACTGGTGGGACAGCTGATGGCCTTCGGCGCCACCGATGTGTACGCCGCGGACCGGGTGCGGTGTCAGCAGACGGTGGAACCGCTGGCCGCCGAATTGGGAGTGAAGATCAGTGCCGAGCCCTGGCTGACTGAGGAAGCGTACGCGAATAACCAGAAGCGCGCCCGGCGGCGAATTCTGAAGATCGCCGCGACGGGCGGGACGCCGGTGATCTGCACGCAAGGCAAGGTGATTCCCGACCTGATCGCGTGGTGGTGTGACCGTGACGGGGTGCGACCCGACAAATCGCGTAATCGCAAGGGCAGCACCTGGGTGCTGTCGCTGTCGTCGGGCCGATTGGTGGCTGCCGATCACATCGGCAGCGCACTCGCCGTCAACGCGTTGAAGTAACGACCGAACACCCTCCGGCGGCGCTGGCCGCCGAAGGGTGTTGGACGTCGGGCAATTGGGCGCTTACTTGCGCCCGCGCCTGCTGGTCGACTTCTTGGCCGGTGCCTTGCCCGCTAACTTCTTGGCCGCGGCCTTCTTGGCCGGGGCTTTCGCGGTCTTGCGGGCCAGAGTCTTAGCCGCAGTAGCCTTCTTCGAGCTTGTGGTCGACTTGGCGGTCGACTTGGCGGCCGACTTGGTCGCCTTCTTCGCCGGCGCCCGCTTGGTCGTTGACTTTGCGGCCTTCGTCGCCGGCGCTTTCTTGGCCGTCGACTTCTTGGCCGGCGCCTTGCTCGCGGTCTTCTTAGCTGTCGACTTGCTGGCGGCCTTCCTGGCCGTTGAAGAGCCGGCCTTCTTCGCCGTCTTCTTGGCTCCGCCCGCTACAGCTCCGCGCTTCACCGCGGGCCCTTCGGACGGGAGACGCTGCGCGCCAGACACAACCGCTTTGAATTGGGCACCCGGACGAAAAGCCGGGACGGATGTGGGCTTCACCTTCACCGTCTCGCCGGTGCGGGGATTACGGGCCACGCGCGCCGCGCGGCGCCGCTGCTCGAATACACCGAAGCCGGTGATTGTGACACTGTCGCCCTTGTGCACCGCACGCACAATGGTGTCGACGACGTTCTCGACGGCGGCGGTGGCCTGCCGGCGGTCCGAGCCCAATTTCGCTGTGAGTACGTCGATGAGCTCTGCTTTGTTCATGCAAACCCTCCGAAACCAGTGGCCCTCGTTGGACCGACTAATGGACACGGTAAACCCTCACCGGGTTGATTTCCAAGAGCCACGCGCAATTTCAGACGCATTTGGCGGACTTTTTAGGAATCTGGTTGCCGCCCTTGACTGGTCAGAAGGGCATCAAATGGGCCCCGAATGGCCCGGCTGAAAGCACCGGAATTCGGTGCTCAGGCCGTGGGTGCAGCTTGCGGCTTCCAGGCCGGACGAGCTGCTTCGAAAGACTCGATATCGGTGAGTTTTCGCAGCGTAAGGGCTATATCGTCGAATCCCCCAAGGAGTCGCCAGGCCGTGTAGTCGTCAATCTTGAACGGCAGCACCACCGTTCCTGCGGTGATATTCCGATCTTGAAGATTGGCAGTGATTTCCAGGCCCGGACTCTGCTCGATCAGCTTCCACAGAAGTTCCACATCTTCTTGGGCAACTTCAGCGGCCAAGAGGCCCGTTTTGCCGGAGTTGCCGCGGAAAATGTCACCGAAGCGCGACGAGATCACCACTCTGAATCCGTAGTCCATGAGTGCCCACACCGCATGCTCCCGTGACGAGCCGGTGCCGAAATCAGGTCCGGCAATCAGTACCGAGCCTTTGTCGAACGGACTCAGATTGAGCACGAACGACGGATCCGTGCGCCAGGCGGCGAACAATCCGTCCTCGAAACCCGTTCGGGTGACCCGCTTCAAATACTCCGCGGGAATGATCTGATCGGTGTCGACATTCGACCGCCGCAGCGGTACGCCGATTCCGGTATGGGTCTGGAACGCTTCCATGCTTTCTACTTCCTCGTTCGTCAATTCAAGTCGGTCGGCGCGGACAGGCTGCCCCGCACGGCGCTGGCGGCCGCGACCGCCGGAGAGACCAGATGTGTCCGGCCGCCCTTGCCTTGGCGTCCTTCGAAATTGCGATTCGACGTCGCCGCGCACCGCTCACCCGGCGCGAGCTGATCGGGATTCATGCCAAGGCACATCGAGCAACCAGCTTGACGCCACTCGGCGCCGGCGGCCGTAAAAGTCTCGCCCAGGCCTTCGGCTTCGGCTTGGGCGCGTACCCGCATCGAGCCGGGGACGACCAGCATTCGCACTCCTTGCGCCACCTTGCGACCACGCAACACCTCGGCCACCGAGCGCAGATCTTCGATGCGCCCGTTGGTACAGGACCCGACGAACACCGCCTGCACGGGAATATCGCGCATGGGCGTGCCCGGCCGAAGATCCATGTATGCCAATGCCTTCTCGGCAGCTTGACGCTGTGCGTCGTCGGTCATCAGCTCGGGATCCGGCACGGCGTCAGCCAACGGCACCCCTTGCCCAGGGTTGGTTCCCCAGGTGACGAAGGGGCTCAACGTCGCCGCGTCGAGGTATACCTCGGTGTCGAACTCGGCGTCGGTATCGGTGTGCAATCGGCGCCAATAGCTGAGCGCGGCTGCGGCGTCCTCTCCGGTCGGCGCGTGCGGCCGACCCGAAAGGAATTCGTAGGTCGTCGCATCCGGTGCCACCATTCCGGCGCGAGCACCCGCCTCGATACTCATATTGCAAATAGTCATCCGGCCTTCCATCGACAGCGATTCGATAGCGCTGCCGCGATATTCGATGACATAGCCCTGCCCGCCGCCCGTGCCGATCTTGGCGATCAGCGCCAGGATGATGTCTTTGGCCGTGACACCGGCGGGCAGCCGGCCGTCCACGTTGACCGCCATCGTCTTGAACGGCCGCAGCGGCAACGTCTGTGTCGCCAGTACGTGTTCGACCTCTGAGGTGCCGATGCCCATCGCCAATGCCCCGAATGCGCCATGGGTGGAGGTGTGGCTGTCGCCGCAGACGATCGTCATGCCCGGCTGCGTCAGGCCCAACTGTGGTCCGACGACATGCACGATGCCCTGGTCGATGTCGCCCATCGGATAGAGTCGGATCCCGAATTCAGCGCAGTTGCGGCGCAACGTCTCAACCTGGGTACGCGACACCGGATCCGCGATCGGCCTGTCGATGTTGATCGTGGGCACGTTGTGGTCCTCGGTGGCCAGCGTTAGTTCCGGCCGTCGCACTCGACGGCCGGCCAGCCGCAGACCGTCGAACGCTTGGGGGCTGGTGACCTCGTGCACCAGGTGCAGGTCGATGTAGATCAGGTCCGGTTCGGTACCGCCGCCGGACACCACCACGTGGTCGTCCCACACCTTCTGCGCCAGAGTGCGCGGCCCGCGCGCTGTGTCGGTTGACATGTTCATCTCGATCCGTCGCATCAATCTCACAATGTGAGACGTTAGTATCTCTATATGAGACAGGATAGCGGCATCGGCGTTCTGGACAAAGCCGTAGGACTGCTTTACACGGTCGCGGAAACGCCATGCGCCTTGGCCGAACTGAGCACCCGCACGGGTCTGCCCCGGGCCACCGCCCACCGATTGGCCGCCGGCCTGGAGGCTCATCGGTTGCTGACCCGCGATGGCGACGGCCGCTGGCGGCTCGGTTCCGCGGTCACCGAGCTGGCGGCGCGTGTCGACGACCCGCTACTGGCGGCCAGTGCCGCGGTGCTCCCGAGACTGCGCGAAGTCACCGGCGAAAGCGTGCAGGTCTACCGAGCCGAGGGCACCGCGCGGGTCTGCATTGCAGCGCTGGAACCGGCAGCAGGGCTGCGGGATACGGTTCCGGTCGGAGCCCGGCTGCCGATGACGGCCGGCTCCGGCGCCAAAGTTCTGCTGGCCTACAGCGACCGCGCCACGCAGCAAGTCGTATTGCCGGACGCCATGTTCAGCGACCGCACACTGGCCGAAGTACGCCGCCGCGGCTGGGCACAGAGCGCGGCCGAGCGCGAGTCCGGTGTCGCGAGTGTGTCGGCCGCGGTACACGACGGCCGCGGTGTGGTCGTCGCCGCCATTTCAGTGTCTGGTCCGATCGACCGCATCGGGCGGCGGCCCGGCGCGCGATGGGCTGCCGACCTGGTGGCCGCTGCTGATGAGATGACCCGGCTGCTCTGAGGTCTCTGATCGCTAGTGTGCGTCCGAGGCGGACAAATCGCCGTCGGATCGCCACCGTCACCGCACGCTCGATGCCCTCATCGCACAGTCGGCCTGAGACACTGACGCGATGGGAGCTAATCAGCGCGCACAGATCGTGATGTCCGACTCGGAGATAGCTGACTTCGTCGCCAGTAACCGCACCGGCACGCTGGCCACCGTCGGGCCCGACGGCCAGCCGCACCTGACCGCGATGTGGTACGGCGTCGTCGACGGCGAGATATGGCTGGAAACCAAAGCCAAATCGCAGAAGGCCGTCAACCTTCGGCGTGATCCGCGAGTCAGCTTCCTGCTCGAGAACGGGCAAAGCTACGACACGCTGCGCGGGGTGTCTTTCGAGGGTATCGCCGAGATCGTCAACGCTCCCGAGGCCATCTTCCGGGTGGGGGTCAGCGTCTGGGAACGCTACACCGGCCCCTACACCGACGACGTCAAGCCTGCGGTCGACCTGATGATGAACAAACGCATCGCCGTCCGTATCGTCAGCCGCCGAACCAGGTCGTGGGACCACCGCAAGCTCGGGTTGCCGCCGATGCCGATTGGGGGGACGACCGCACCGAGCGCCGCAGCGGCCGGTCAGAAGGCCGGTCAGCAGGCCGGTGAGGATTTGTAGCCCCGATGGGATTCGAACCCACGCTACCGCCGTGAGAGGGCGGCGTCCTAGGCCGCTAGACGACGGGGCCAGACCTGATCCGAGCTGTCAGCATAGCTCAGGTCCGGATGCCCGCCTAATTGTTTGCAGTGAACCGGCTTTGCTGGGGTACCAGGACTCGAACCTAGAACGGCTGAACCAGAATCAGCTGTGTTGCCAATTACACCATACCCCATCGGAACACTCGAAACGGCTGGTCAGGGCGCTGCAACGAACCATCACAAGGTCGCGTCGCCGCTGCTGCCGACCGCCCAAGGGCCGACGTGCAGACTACCAAATCCTGCCCGCGCGATCCGCCTCGGCTAACTCCGCTGCGCTTGGTCGCGTGCCGCTCGGAGGCGCTGCAGGGTGCGGTCACGCCCGAGCAATTCCAGGGACTCGAACAACGGTGGGCTGACCGCTGTACCGGTGACCGCCACCCGAATGGGGCCGAACGCTTTGCGTGGCTTGAGCGCCAGATCCTCCAGCAGCGCCCCTTTGAGGGCCGCCTCGATATGGGGAGCAATCCAGTCGGGCACGCTGTCGAGCGCCGCCAGGCCGGCGTCGAGCACCGCGGCGGCAGCCGGCCCCAGCTCCTTCGCCGCGGCCTGCGGATCGATGGCAAATCCATCGTCGTTGAGGAACTTCAACAGGCTCCACGCGTCGCCGAGTACGACGATGCGGGTCTGCACCAGGTGCGCGGCGGTCTTGAAATCTGCGTCGTCCAAGCCGGTGTGAAGGCCGTGGGTGCCAAAGTATGCACTCAACCTGGCGGTGAAGTCGTCCACGTCGAGCAGGCGGATGTGTTCGGCGTTGATCGCGTCGGCCTTTTTCTGGTCGAATCGTGCCGGATTCGAATTCACGTTGACCACGTCGAATGCGGCCACCATCTCCTCGAGGCTGAACAGGTCGCGGTCGTCGGCGATCGACCAGCCCAGCAAGGCAAGGTAATTCAGTAGGCCTTCTGGAATGAAGCCACGCTCGCGGTGCGCGAACAGATTTGATTGCGGGTCGCGCTTCGACAACTTCTTGGTGCCCTCTCCCAACACCGTGGGCAGATGGCCGAATTCCGGAACCCGCCCGGCTATACCGATGCGGATCAACGCTTGATACAGCGCGATCTGGCGTGGCGTCGACGGCAGCAAGTCCTCACCGCGCAGTACATGGGTGATCCTCATCAGCGCATCGTCGACTGGATTCACCAACGTGTACAACGGATCTCCGCCGGCGCGGGTCAACACGAAATCGGGGATGGTTCCCGCGGCGAACGTCGTCGGCCCACGCACGAGGTCAATCCAGCTCAAGCTTTCGTCGGGCATTCGAAGCCGCACCACTGGCTTGCGGCCCTCTACCAGGTACCCGGAGCGCTGCTCATCGGTCAGGTTGCGGTCGAAGTTGTCGTAGCCCAGCTTCGGGTTACGGCCCGCCGCCACGTGGCGGGCCTCGACCTCGGCAGGTGTGGAGAAGGCCTCGTAGGCCTCGCCGGCGGTGAGCAGCTTGGCCACCACATCTCGATAGATGTGCCCGCGCTGCGACTGCCGGTAAGGCTCAAACGGTCCACCGACTTCAGGACCTTCATCCCAGGTCAGACCGAGCCACCGCAACGCGTCGAGCAGCGCGAGATAGCTTTGCTCACTGTCGCGTTCGGGGTCGGTGTCCTCCAGGCGAAAGACGAAGGTGCCACCAGTGTGCCGGGCGTAGGCCCAGTTGAACAGCGCTGTGCGGATCAGTCCGACATGGGGAACGCCGGTGGGTGACGGGCAGAAACGGACCCGAACCTCAGCCGCGGCGGTCACGCTTTTCCTTTGCGCTGAACGGGGTTGGTCAAAGTGCCGATGCCTTCGACCGTGACGCTGACGGAGTCGCCGTCCTCGATCGGGCCGACTCCCTCAGGCGTGCCGGTGAGGATGAGGTCCCCCGGTAGCAAGGTCATCACCGCCGAGATCCATTCCACGACCGCCGCGACGTCGTGGATCATCAATGACGTACGGCTGCGCTGCTTGAGCTCGCCGTTGACTTCGGTGCGCAGCTCGAGATCAGTCGGGTCGATGTCGGTGGTGATCCACGGTCCGACCGGACAGAACGTGTCATGGCCCTTGGCGCGAGTCCATTGACCGTCGGCCTGCTGTTGGTCACGGGCTGACACATCGTTGCCGACGGTATAACCCAGGATGCTTTCCGCGGCCCGGGCTGCCGGCACGTCCTTACACGGACGACTGATCACCGCGGCCAGTTCACCTTCGAAATGCACGGGTGATGCGTTCGCGGGCAACCGGATCGGGACGTTGGGCCCGATGATCGCAGTATTCGGCTTGAGGAAAATCACCGGATCGGGCGACGGCGCTCCGCCGCCCATCTCGGCGATGTGGGCCGCGTAGTTCTTGCCGACGCAAATGACCTTGCTCGCCAGCATGGGAGCCAGCAGCCGCACATCGGCCAGCGGCCAGGACCGGCCGGTGAACGTCGGTGTGCCGAACGGATGCTCGGCTATTTCACGGGCG
The DNA here is from genome assembly GCA_963795995.1 of uncultured Actinomycetota bacterium. GTDB lineage: Bacteria > Actinomycetota > Actinomycetes > Mycobacteriales > Mycobacteriaceae > Mycobacterium. The sequence continues at coordinate 556,924 of CAWCJY010000010.1, read as the reverse complement.
GTCATGCCATCGGGTTCGGTCGCGGCGCCCTCGATGCTGACGAACGCGACGCCGTCGAGGCTGGCAATTCGACCAAGACGCATTCGTGACAGCCTAGTCTCGTCAGGATGCGTGTCGGCGCGAGGAGGAGCCGGACAATTTAGCACTGTCCGGCACAATGTGTCCAAACTATCCCTCGGTCACGATCCGGGTCGCATAAATACCTAATTTTTCTTCGTTTGCCATTTATTCACTTTCGCCTCAGGATCCGAATGTGCATGGAACCATAGGCAAATGTCGAACACGATCAGTACGCGAACGTGCTGGTCGATGGTGGCCGTCGCGCTGATCGTGACGACGAGCGCATTCACCTTCATTAACGGCGTCGCCTTTTTGATCCCGGCACTCGAAGACGAACGCGGCACGCCGCTGGCTGCCGCCGGCCTATTGTCGTCGATGCCCAGCGTCGGCATGGTGGTGACGCTGTTCGGCTGGGGTTATGTGGTCGACCGCATCGGCGAGCGCATCGTGTTGACCGTCGGATCAGCGTTGACGGCGGTCGCCGGCTATGCCGCGGCGTCGGTCCACTCACTGGTGGCCGTCGGAGCGTTCCTCTTCCTCGGCGGTATGGCCGCCGCCAGCTGCAACCCAGCCGGTGGCCGGTTGGTGTCCGGCTGGTTCCCCTGGCATAAGCGGGGCCTGGCGATGGCGATCCGCCAGACCGCGCAACCTCTGGGAATAGCACTCGGCGCCTTGGTGATACCCCAGTTGGCCCAACACGGTGCGGCCGCCGGATTGATGTTTCCGGCGATCATCTGCACGGCGTCAGCGGTTGCCAGCGCCATCTTCGTTATCGATCCGCCACGCAAACCGCGCGACGCCGCCAGTGAAGAAGACTTGGCCAGCCCCTATCGCGGCAGCTCGATACTGTGGCGAATCCATGCGATGGCAGCGCTGATGATGATGCCGCAATCCGTCACTGTGACTTTCATGCTGGTCTGGTTGGTCAAAGGCCATGGTTGGTCGATCGGAACGGCCGGCGCGCTGGTGACGGTCACGCAGTTGCTCGGCGCAGCGGCCCGCATCGCGGCCGGCCGGTGGTCTGATTTGGTGGGCTCGAGAATGCGACCGGTGCGCCTGATCGCGCTCGGGGTTGCCGCGAGCATGGTGATGCTGGCGTTCGTCGATCAATTGAAGTCGCCTGCGGCCGTAGCGCTGATGGTCGCGGCGTCAGTAGTCGCGATGTCAGACAACGGCTTGGAAGCCACCGCGATCACTGAGTTCGCGGGCCAATTCTGGAGCGGCCGCGCGCTGGGCACTCAGAACACCACGCAGCGGATAACAGCGTTGCTCGGCCCGCCGATGTTCGGGGCACTGATCAACGCAGCCGGCTATCCGCTGGCGTTTGCGCTGTGCGCGATCTTTCCGTTGGCGGCGGTGCCAGTGGTGCCGGTCGGCTTGCGTCCGCCGGGGTTGGAGTTTGCAGCAGAGCGACAACCAGCCCGCCGCCTTGACCGTTGGAAGACGGCGTGGCGCCGAGACTGGCGACCGCACCCCGAGCCGCTACCCCCACCGCCCGACAACCGAGGCGTGTTGGCCGACGTCGGTGAATGAGCTGACGCTGACCTGATATTCGAAATCCGTGTGAAACCATGGGTTGATGACCAGAGAGTCGCTCGGCACCGGCGCGCGCTGGTCGATAGTGGTCATCTCGCTGGCCGTGACGGCAAGCGCGTTCGTGTTCATCAACGGTGTCGCATTTTTGATCCCTGCGCTGGAAGCAGAGCGCGGCACGCCCCTGGCTGAGGCGGGTCTGTTGTCGTCGATGCCCAGTTTCGGCATGGTGGCCACCCTGATCGTCTGGGGCTACGTGTTGGACCGCATCGGGGAGCGAATTGTGCTGGCAGTGGGCTCATTGCTCACCGCGGCCGCGGCCTACGCCGCGGCGTCAGTCCATTCGCTGATGGCGATCGGGGCACTGTTGTTTCTCGGCGGCATGGCCGCCGCCAGTTGCAACACGGCCGGTGGCCGGCTGGTGTCCGGGTGGTTCCCGCCGCACCAGCGCGGCTTGGCGATGGGTGTTCGGCAGACCGCGCAGCCAGTGGGAATCGCCTTGGGCGCGTTGATTATTCCGGAACTGGCCGAACGTGGGCCCGGTGCGGGCCTGATGTTTCCCGCGGTGGCGTGCACGGTGTCGGCGGTGGCCGCCGCCGTGGGCGTCGTGGATCCACCGCGCAAAGACCGGGCGGTCGCCAGCGACGAGGAGCTGAGCAACCCTTACCGCCGTACGCACGTGCTGCGTCGCATCCACTTTGCGTCGGCGCTGCTGATGATGCCGCAGACGGTCACGGTGACCTTCATGCTGGTGTGGTTGATCAACGCCCACCACTGGTCGGTCGCGTCGGCCGGGACCTTGGTCACGGTCTCGCAATTGACAGGTGCGCTGGGCCGTATCGTCGTCGGGCGGTGGTCAGATCGTGTCGGTTCCCGGTTGCGACCGGTTCGCACGGTGGCTATCGCAGGCGCGTTGGTCCTGACCGCATTGGCGGTCACCGACCAGCTCGGCATGTCGGTCGCGGTGCCGCTGATGGTCGCCGCGTCGGTGATCGCGGTCTTGGACAACGGGTTGGAGTCCACCGCGATCACCGAGTATGCCGGGCCGTTCTGGAGCGGGCGTGCGCTAGGTCTGCAGAACACCTATCAGCGCTTGATGGCGGCCGGCGGTCCTCCCGCGTTCGGCGCGCTCATCGCCGCGACCGATTATCCGCTGGCTTTCGGCATCTGCGGCCTCTTCCCGCTGTTGGCCGCCCCGGTGGTGCCGACCCGCGTGCTGCCACCCGGACTGGAGACTAGAGCGCGGACGCAATCCGTTCGCCGACTTCGGCGGTGGATAGCCTTTCGCTCGGGCGACTGGCCAGATGGGACGCCACGGCCCGGTCCACTCGCGCGGCGGCAGCGGCTTCGCCGACGTGGGACAGCAGCAGCGCCACGGACATGATCGCCGCCGTCGGATCGGCAACTGCCTGTCCGGCGATGTCGGGGGCGCTGCCGTGCACCGGCTCGAACATCGAGGGATTCGTCCGGGTCGCATCGATGTTGCCGCTGGCGGCCAGGCCGATGCCCCCGCACACCGCGGCCGCCAAGTCGGTGATGATGTCGCCGAACAAATTGTCGGTGACGATGACGTCGAAGCGACCCGGATCGGTGACCAAGTGAATGGTCGCAGCGTCGACGTGTTGGTAGCCGACCTCGACGTCGGGATAGTTCGCGGCGATCTCCTGGACGGTCCGCCACCACAGCGCTCCAGCGAACGCCAGCACGTTGGTTTTGTGCACCAGCGTCAACTGCTTGCGGCGTTGCCGAGCCCGTTCGAACGCGTCGTGCACCACTCGTCGCACCCCGTAGGCGGTGTTGACGCTCACCTCGGTGGCCACCTCGTGAGCGGTGCCTACCCGGATCGCACCACCGTTGCCGGTGTAGGGGCCCTCGGTGCCCTCGCGCACCACCACGAAGTCGATGTCGCCGTTCGCGGCCAGCGGACTGCGCACTCCCGGATACAGCCGCGCCGGTCGCAGGTTGATGTGATGGTCGAGCTCGAAGCGCAGCCTCAGCAGCAGCCCGCGTTCCAGCACGCCGCTGGGCACCGACGGATCACCGATCGCGCCGAGCAATATCGCGTCGTGGGCCCGGAGCTCGTCGAGCACCGACGCCGGCAGAACATCGCCGGTCGCGTGATACCGCCGCGCGCCCAGGTCGTACTCGGTCTTCGCTACGCCAGGGAGCACCGCGTCGAGCACCCGCACGGCTTCGGTCATCACCTCCGGACCGATCCCGTCACCGGCGATGACAGCGAGCTTCACGACAGGTCAACCACTTCCAGCTTGTTGGCTTCTACGGCGGCGCCAATGGCCGAGCGCACGTCGGCGGGCACATCGCGGTCCAGGCGCAGCAGAATCGTCGCGGCCGGTCCTTCGGCGTCCTGAGAGAGTTGCGCCGCGTGGATGTTGACACCCGCCGTACCGAGCAGGGTGCCGATCTTGCCGAGGGCACCCGGTTGGTCGGTGTAGTTGATGACGAGGTTGATGCCTTGGGCGCGCAGGTCAAAGTTGCGCGCGTTGATCTGCACGATCTTCTCCACCAGCTGCGGACCGGACAGGGTGCCGGCGACGTTGACCACCGTGCCGTCGGCCGCGACCGCGCGCACATCGACGACGCTGCGGTGGTTGGGGCTTTCGGTGGCCGTGCTGATCTCGGCGGCGACTCCACGTTCGTGGGCGATCGACGGGGCGTTGACGAACGTCACCTGGTCTTCGATGACCGCCGAGAACAGGCCCCTCAGAGCCGAAAGCCGCAGCACCTCGACGTCTTCGGCAGCCAGCTCACCGCGCGCCTGTACCGCCAACGACACCGGAAGCGAATCGGACAACGCGCCGACCAGCACACCGAGTTTGCGCACCAGGTCCAGCCACGGCGCCACCTCTTCGCTGACTGCTCCGGCGCCGACGTTGACCGCATCCGGCACGAACTCGCCTGCCAGCGCCAGCTTCACACTTTCGGCCACATCGGTGCCGGCCCTGTCTTGGGCTTCGGCTGTGGAGGCACCCAGATGCGGCGTGACCACGACCTGCGGCAGGTCGAACAGCGGGCTGTCGGTGCAGGGTTCGCTGGCGAACACGTCGATGCCGGCGGCCCGGACGTGACCAGTTGTCACGGCTTCGGCCAGGGCCGCCTCGTCGACCAGGCCGCCGCGGGCGGCGTTGACGATGATGACGCCCGGCTTGGTCTTGGCCAGCGCCTCCTTGTCGATCAGACCGGCCGTCTCCGAAGTCTTGGGCAGATGCACCGAGATGAAGTCCGCGCGGCCCAGCAAATCGTCCAGCGAAAGCAGTTCGATGCCGAGCTGGGCGGCCCGGGCCGAAGACACGTACGGGTCGTAGGCGACGATGTTGGCGCCGAAGGCGGCCAGCCGCTGGCTGACCAACTGTCCGATGCGGCCCAGCCCGACGACGCCGACCGTCTTACCGAAGATCTCGGTACCGGAGAACGACGACCGCTTCCAGGTGTGGGCGCGCAGCGAGGCGTCGGCGGCGGTGATCTGACGGGCCGCGGACAGCAACAGCGCCAGCGCGTGTTCGGCGGCGCTGTGGATGTTCGACGTCGGGGCGTTGACCACTAGCACACCGCGTTCGGTGGCGGCGTCGACGTCGACGTTGTCCAGCCCAACCCCGGCCCGGGCGACGATCTTGAGTTTGGGCGCCGCGGCCATTACCTCGGCGTCGACGGTGGTGGCCGAGCGGACCAGCAAGGCGTCGGCGTCGGGCACCTCCGCCAGCAGTTTTGCCCGGTCAGGGCCGTCGACCCAGCGAACTTCGACCGCGTCCCCCAGCGCGGCGACGGTTGATTCGGCGAGTTTGTCGGCTATTAGGACAACTGGCAGGCTCACCGGGCCAGCCTAAGCGGCGACCGCCAGCGCGGCGCAGCCGGGCGCAGCGGGTCGCCGCCATCAGCCCACCGGCGACCGCCAGCGCGGCGCAGCCGGGCGCAGCGGGTCGCCGCCATCAGCCCACCGGCGACCGCCAGCGCGGCGCAGCCGGGCGCAGCGGGTCGCGCCAATCTCGAACGTCACGCTGGAGTGACGACCGCCGCCCGGCGTCACGCTGGCGTGACGCTCGCCAGCCAAACCTAAGCCGTTTCGGTGATCGGGCGGTCGACCCAGCTCATCAGATCGCGGAGCTTCTTGCCGGTGACTTCGATGGGGTGTTCGGCGTTGCGCTGGCGTAGCTCGTGCAGCCGCTTGCTGCCGCCCTCGACGTCGTCGACCAGCTTCTTGACGAAGCTGCCGTCCTGGATGTCACGCAGGACGGCGCGCATCCGCTCCTTGGTGTCGGCGTCGATCACCCGCGGACCGGACAGATAGCCGCCGAACTCTGCGGTGTCGGACACCGAGTAGTACATCCGGCCGATCCCGCCCTCGTACATCAAGTCCACTATCAGCTTCAACTCGTGCAGCACCTCGAAGTAGGCCAGTTCCGGCGGATAACCCGCTTCGACCATCACCTCGAAGCCGGCCTTCACCAACTCCTCGGCGCCGCCGCACAACACCGTCTGCTCACCGAACAGATCGGTTTCGGTTTCGTCTTTGAACGTGGTCTTGATGACACCGGCCCGGGTGCCGCCGATGGCCTTGGCGTACGACAACGCCAGCGCCATGCCGTCACCGGAGGGATCTTGATCCACCGCGACCAGGCACGGCACGCCCTTGCCGTCGACGAATTGCCGGCGCACCAAGTGCCCCGGACCTTTCGGGGCGACCATCGCCACGGTCACTTCGGGACCCGGCTCGATCAAGTCGAAGTGGATGTTGAGCCCGTGGCCGAAGAACAACGCGTTACCGGAATCCAGATGCGGCTCAATCTCATTCTTGAAGATGTCTGCCTGCGCGGTGTCGGGAGACAGCAGCATGATGACGTCGGCCCACGCGGCGACCTCGGCGGGGGTGCCGACCTCGAGGCCCTGCTCGCTGACCTTGTCGCGCGATCGCGAGCCCTCCCGCAGGCCGACGCGCACCTCAACCCCGGAGTCCCGCAGGCTCAGCGAGTGAGCGTGTCCTTGGCTGCCGTATCCGATGACACCTACCTTGCGGCCCTGGATGATCGACAGATCGGCGTCGTCGTCATAGAACATCTCGACTGCTTGCGCTGCCACGTGAGTTATCTCCTTGTTGATGGTTATTTGGCGTTGCCCATGCCACGCGGCCCGCGCGACAGCGACACCAGTCCGGACTGCACGATTTCGCGGACGCCGAACGGCTCCAGCACGCGCAGCAGTGCCTCTATCTTCTCCGCCGTCCCGGTGGCTTCCACGGTCAGCGACTCTGGCGAAACATCAATCACCTTGGCGCGGAACAAGTTCACTGCTTCGATCACCTGGCTGCGGGAACCGGCGTCGGCGCGTATCTTGATCAACGCCAGTTCTCGGGCGACCGAATTGTCCTCGTCTTGTTCGACGACCTTGATGATGTTGATCAGCTTGTTGAGCTGCTTGGTGATCTGCTCGAGGGGAGTCTCTTCGGCGGACACCACAATCGTCATGCGCGACATGTTCTTTTGTTCGGTGGCTCCCACGGCCAGTGACTCGATGTTGAATCCGCGCCGGGAGAACAGTGCCGCCACCCGGGCGAGCACACCGGGGGTGTCCTCGACGAGCACCGAAAGCGTGTGGGTTGGTGACGGTGTGGCGCTCATCAGGCGTGGCCTTCTGTCTCGTCGTCGAACAGCGGACGAATGCCGCGGGCGGCCTGGATCTCGTCGTTGCTGGTGCCGGCGGCCACCATCGGCCACACCTGGGCGTCGGCACCGACGATGAAGTCGATCACCACCGGACGGTCGTTGATTGTCCGCGCCGCGTTGATGACATCGACGACGTCTTCTTCGCGTTCGCAGCGCATTCCGACGCAGCCCAGCGCCTCTGCCAGTTTCACAAAGTCGGGGATGCGGTGCGAGTGGGTGGCCAGATCGGTCTGCGAGTAACGCCCGGAGTAGAACAGCGACTGCCACTGGCGCACCATGCCCAGGTTGCCGTTATTGATTAGCGCGACTTTGATCGGCGCGCCCTCGATCGCGCAGGTGGCCAGTTCCTGGTTGGTCATCTGGAAGCAGCCGTCGCCGTCGATCGCCCACACCTCCGCGTCCGGGAGTGCGATCTTGGCGCCCATGGCCGCCGGGACAGCGAAGCCCATGGTTCCCAGCCCGCCGGAATTCAGCCAGGTGCGCGGCTTTTCGTAAGAGATGAACTGGGCCGCCCACATCTGGTGCTGGCCGACACCGGCGACGTAAATCGCGTCGGGGCCGGCGATCTCTCCCAGCTTGGAGATGACGTATTCCGGACTCAGGCTGCCGTCGCTTTGCGGGCCGTAGCTCAACGGATACGTCGACTGCACATCGCGCAGGTACTCCCACCACTCGGCCAGCGCGCCGGTACCGGGAACGGTGTCCTGCGTCAATCCGGCGATCAGCTCGGTGATGACGGCTTTGACGTCACCGACGATCGGCACGTCGGCGTGCCGGTTCTTGCCGATCTCTGCCGGGTCGATGTCGGCGTGGATGACTTTGGCCTCAGGCGCGAAGGAGTCGAGTTGGCCGGTGACGCGGTCGTCGAACCGGGTGCCCAGCGCAATCAAAAGGTCGCTGCGCTGCAGCGCCGCCACCGCCGCCACCGTTCCGTGCATCCCGGGCATGCCCAGGTTCTGTGGGTGGCTGTCCGGGAATGCGCCGCGCGCCATCAACGTGGTCACAACCGGGATGCCGGTGAGCTCCGCCAGCTGCCGAAGCTGCTCGGTTGCCTCGCCGCGAATGACTCCGCCGCCGACGTACAGCACCGGCTTGCGGGCGGCTGAGATCAGCTTGGCGGCCTCCCGGAGCTGCCGGTTGTGCGGTTTGGTGTTGGGCTTGTATCCGGGCAGATCCATCTGCGGCGGCCAGTGAAAGGTGCACTGGCCCTGCAGCACATCCTTGGGAATGTCCACCAAGACCGCGCCGGGCCGCCCGGTGGCCGCGATGTGGAAGGCCTCGGCAAGCACTCGGGGTATCTCGTCGCCGCTGCGGACCAGGAAGTTGTGCTTGGTTATCGGCATCGTGATGCCCGAGATGTCGGCCTCCTGGAAGGCGTCGGTGCCGATCAGCGACCGCCCGACCTGACCGGTGATGGCAACCACTGGAACCGAGTCCATTTGTGCATCCGCCAGTGGCGTCACCAGGTTGGTCGCGCCGGGCCCGGAGGTAGCCATGCAAACCCCGACTCTGCCGGTGGCGTGCGCGTAGCCGCTGGCGGCATGACCCGCCCCTTGCTCGTGGCGCACCAGCACATGGCGCAGTTTCTGGGAGTCGAACAGCGGGTCGTACACCGGAAGCACAGCGCCGCCCGGGATGCCGAAGATGACGTCGACGTCGAGTTCCTCCAACGAGCGGATCACCGACTCCGCGCCGGTGAGTTGCTGGGGACCGGTCGCTTGAGGGCTTTCCGGTGGAGAAGTTTGCACCACCGCTTCGGCGGCCTTCACCGAGGCCGGCGTGCCATTGGCCGGCGTCGCCGATGGTTGTCGCTTGGTGGGTGCGCTCACGGTGTCCTCTTAGGTCCTCGTCGTCGGAAAGGGCGCAATTCTGGCAACAAAAAACCCCCGCCAGCTCAGCTGCACGAGGGTTGCGCGTTGGTGGTGGGCCGCCTCAAATGCTGAAGGTTTCCTTCGGCTGGTCAGACACCAACGCGCCGACCAAGTACTACAAGCATTTCGCGGGTTTCCACAGCGCTCGACGGTAGTCTCCGCACAGGTCAGCAGTCAAATCCTCACTCCGTGACGAGCGGCGAACACCCGGTGCGATGATTCCCCGGTGACAACCGGATCGTCGGATGAGCCAGCTGCGCCGTCGCCGGTGGTGATCAGAATCTCCCCGATGGCGCACTTGGCCGTTGGCTTCTTCGCGCTCGGACTGCTGATACCGGTGTTCACCTGGCCCTTCAGCGCGCCGCTGCTGGCGATCCCGCTGGTGTTGTCCGCTTTGATCGTTCGGCTGCGGACGATCGCCGATGCCGAGGGCATCCGGGTGCGAACCCTGCTAGGCGGGCGTGCGTTGCGCTGGGAGGACATCGACGGGCTGCGGTTCGCCAAGGGTTCGTGGGCGCGCGCCCAGCTCACGGGCGGCGGCGAGTTACGACTGCCGGCGGTCACGTTCGCGACGCTGCCGCTGCTGACCACGGCCAGTGCGGGGCGCGTCCCCAACCCGTACAGCTGAGCGCGTCAAACCACCGGGTTGCCCCCGTTGAGCATCACCCATAAGGCGATACCGCCGGCGACGCCGACCAGCAGCGCGGCGAACGATCCGATGAATGGCCGCCGCGCCCAGCCGCGACCGGCGTCGAAACCGTAGCGGCCGGGGCCGATCAGAATGACGGCGGCGGTGCCGATGATCAGGGTGAGCTCGTACTCGTGCCCGTCGGGCAGGAAGAACGGGAACGACCCGGCCGGCTGTCCCGCCATGCCGGCGAGCAAGCCGTTGATCATGTAGGCCAGCGCACCCGCGGCTGCCAGCGGAGTGAACAGTCCCAGCACCAGCAGCACCCCGGCGGCGATCTCGCCGCCGGCAGCGCAGTAGGTGAGGATGTCGGCGTGCTGATAGCCGATGTCCGAGAGCGAGTTCTTGAACCCGGTCAAACCTTCGCCACCCCACCAGCCGAATAGTTTCTGCAGCCCGTGGGCGATCAACACCGTGCCCAGGCCAGCCCGCAGCACTAGCAGGCCCAGGTCCTGGGTGCCGCGTCGGCCAGCGGCGCGGAGCTCTTCGTGATCTAGACCGGAGTCGATGTGGGACGGTTCGAACGCCGTGTCCCCCGGACCGGACTGCGGCTGAACATAGGGCAAAGGCTCCTGGGAATGGACCAGCCCGTAGCCGGATCCGGTCAGTGCCGGGTGATCGGCCCGGGAGCTGTAATGCGGAATTGTGGTGGTCTCGAAATCACCGGCATAATTCGCTGACGGCAGGTCGTCTTCCGGGTCGACCAGACGTGCGCCGGCCGAGCGTCCCGTCATCGGCGCCGCGGATTCGTCCGGCCGCTGCCACTGAGCCTCATTCAAATGACTGGTCACGCGTGTCAGGGTAAGGGCTATTTGTAGCTGAACCGGGGATTGATGCGGCGCTTTTACCGACTATTCGCCGTATTGTGCAAAAAGACGCGTATCCGCACTGCTTTCGCGGCCCCGGCAGACCAGCCACCCGTCGTAGCGGACCGGTCCGGATGATCCGTAACCTTGCGGGCATGCGGTTTGGGTGGCCGGGTCGGCGTGGGCTCGCCGTACTGGGCGTGCTGCTGGTGGTCGGCACCGGTTGCGCCCGGTTCGACGATGCTCAGTCGCAGCCGTTCACCACCCAGCCGGAACGCCAGCCGGCGCAAACGTCCAAGCCGCCACCGCCACCGCCGCTGCCGGCCAACCCGTTCCCCAAGCAGTGCCCGGCGCCCGGCGTGATGCAAGGCTGCCTGGAAAGCACCAGCGGCTTGATCATGGGGCCGGACAGCAAGTCCGCGCTGGTCGCCGAGCGCACAACAGGTGCGGTCAAAGAGGTGTCGGTCAATGCCGAGCCGAAGGTCAAGACAACCATCCCCGTCGACTCCAGCGGTGACGGTGGACTGATGGACATCGTGTTGTCGCCGACCTACTCGCAGGACCGGCTGATGTACGCCTACATCAGCACCGCCACTGACAACAGGGTGGTGCGGGTTGCCGACGACGACATTCCCAAAGACATCCTGACCGGCATCCCCAAGGGCGCCAACGGAAACACCGGCGCGCTGATCTTCACTAGTCCCACCACGTTGGTCGTGCTCACCGGCGACGCAGGTAACCCGGCGATGGCTGCCGATCCGGCGTCGTTGGCGGGCAAGGTGATTCGCATCGAGCAGCCGACCACGATCAACCAGGCGCCACCGACCACGGCGTTGTCCGGCATCGGTGGCGGCGGGGGAATGTGCATAGATCCCGTCGATGGCTCGCTGTACGTCACCGATCGCACGCCCGACGCGGATCGGCTGCAGCGCATCACCAAGGATTCGAAGGTTTCCACGGTGTGGACGTGGCCCAACCGACCGGGCGTGGCCGGCTGCGCGGCGCTGGACGGCACCGTGCTGGTCAACCTGATCAACACCAAGCAGACGGTGGCGGTGCGCCTCGCCCCGGCGACCGGTGCTGTCACCGGCGACCCGGATGTGGTGCGTCAAGACACCCACGCCCACGCCTGGGCGCTGCAGATGTCGCTGGACGGAAACGTCTGGGGCGCCACGGTCAACAAGACGGCCGGTGACGCCGAGAAGCTCGACGACGTAGTGTTCCCGCTGTTCCCGCAGGGCGGCGGTTTTCCCCGCAACAACGACGACAAGACCTGATCTCACTTGCTCGACTGTGGAACCGAGCGACGCCTTATCTGCTAGTCGCGTCGCGCAATTCGCAGTGGCCAGAGGCCCCTGGCACTTCTGGCGCCGTTGTCGCGGCCACTGCGATTTTTTTCCAAACTCAGCTGTTTTTCAGCGTTAGCTCAGGTACAGTAAATGCGTCGTCCGGGGGGCATGCGCTGAGGAGAAGGCCATGCAGATCTTCGCCCGTCCCTTGGTCACCGCCGCGATAATTCTTGCCGGCGCCGGCACCATTGCCGCGGCCCCGGTGTCGGCATCTTCGCCCGAGGTGCAAACCCGAGCGGTCCAACTCACCGCCGCCGGTGACGTTACCTGGGATCAGGTTTTCCAGACCGCACTCGCCAACGCCACCGACATCTGGAACCACTTCTCTCCTGCCCCGTACCCGGACTTGCAGCAATTGATCGTCAACGTCCCGAGCTATCTGGATGGCACCCGGAATATCACCAGCGACCTCACCGCCGCGGGCAATGCGGCCATCGACCCGTTCACGCCCGCCAACCCCGAGCCGTACATCTATCCGTCCCTCGATCAGACGTCCAGCACGATCAGTATCGATACCTTCTTGGGGCATCTTTTCAGCATCGACCTGCCCGGCAAAGCGGATCTTCTCGACATCCTCACCAACGGGCTTAATTTCAATATTGGGCCTTGCCCGCTTTGCATTCCGGTGGACATTCCCGTTCTTCAGCTCCTCATTGGCGACACGGCGGCAGCTCAAGTTCAGCCGTACCTCGAATTCTCGGGATCACCACTCAGCGGTGTCCTATGGGGTGACATCGGTACCACGCTCAGCCCGGTATTACAGTTCAACGACGACATCACCGGCATCGCCGATGCACTCAGCGGCAACAACCCGGACTTGACGACGGCGTTGCAGGACCTGGTCAATATGCCGGCCAACCTGACCAACGCCTTCCTCAACGGCTACGGTGACGTGAACGTAAATGCCTTGCTGACGGAATTCGGCATCACCGTCCCGGCTTCAGGTTTGACTCCGGAGGTTGATCTAGGCGGGTTGCTCAGCCCCGCGGGCTCGCTCATCAACGGCTTGGGCTTCACCGACACACTGGGAGACTGCAGCATCGCTTGCGCCACTTTCGACGTTCCCACCACGGCCGTTGGGCCGATCGCATCAATGGTCGGATTAGATCAAGCCATCGCCGAAGCAATCGGTTGGGACGGGGTGGGTAACCCGCTTACCAGTCTGTTCACCGACACGGCGACGACCAGCACGACGGATCTGACCACCGAACTCAGTACCCTGTGGGCCAGTCTGTTCTAGCCATCGGGCGCATCCCATAGCGGCGGCGGCGACGTTCACCAGCCGTAGGTTGGGCCGGGCGGGCATGTCGTGGGCGACGAATTAATCCCGACTAGCCGCGTGACAACCTGGCTTTCAGGAGGCCGACGTGTTGGGCGCCCTCAGACTGCACAGCTATAGCGTGACGCGGGCCGGCCCGTTAGTTACAGGCCGCGAGCACCAGCTCGCGCACCCGCGCGGCGTCGGCCTGCCCCTTGGTGGCCTTCATCACAACCCCCACGATCGCACCTGCCGCGGCCACCTTGCCGCCCCGGATCTTCGCCACCACATCGGGATTGGCGGCCAGCGCCTCGTCAACCGCGGCCTGGATCAGCGAGTCGTCGCGCACCAACGCCAAACCACGGGTCGTCATCACCTCGTCCGGCTCGCCCTCGCCGGCCAACACTCCCTCGACCACCTGGCGGCCCAGCTTGACCGACAGCTTGCCCGCATCGATCAACGCCAGCACCACCGCGAGCTGGGCCGGGGTGATAGCCAACTCGTCGAGCGGCACACCGGCTTCATTGGCCTTCTGGCCGAGGAAGCTGCCCCACCAAGCCCGGGCGGCTTCACTCGACGCACCGTGTTCGACGGTCGCGATGACCAGGTCTACTGCACCGGCGTTGACCAGATCGCGCATCACCTCGTCAGAAAGACCCCACTCCTGCTGAATGCGCTTGCGCCGCAACCACGGTAGTTCGGGGATGGTCTGGCGTAGCCGGTCGATGAGCTCGGCGCTGGGCGCAACGGGTTCCAGATCCGGCTCGGGAAAATAGCGGTAGTCCTCGGCGGTCTCCTTGGTGCGGCCCGGACTGGTGTACCCGGCCTCGTGAAAGTGGCGCGTTTCCTGGATGATCCGGCCACCGGATGCCAGGATGGCGCCTTGGCGCTGCATCTCGTATCGGACCGCGACTTCGACGCTCTTGAGCGAGTTGACGTTCTTGGTCTCGGTGCGGGTGCCGAACACCGGGGCGCCGATCGGCTTCAGCGAGACATTGGCGTCACAGCGCATCGAGCCCTGGTCCATCCGAACGTCAGAAACGCCCAACCCGCGCAACAGATCCCGTAATGCCGTCACATACGCTCGGGCGATTTGTGGCGCCCGGGCGCCGGTTTCTTCGATGGGCTTGGTGACGATCTCGATCAGCGGCACGCCGGAGCGGTTGTAGTCGATCAGCGACATCGTCGCGCCTTCGATGCGGCCGGTCGCGCTGCCCAGGTGAGTCAGTTTGCCGGTGTCTTCCTCCATGTGCGCTCGTTCGATCTCGACTCGCCAACTGCTGCCATCCTCCAGTGGCACGTCCAGGTAGCCGTTGATCGCGATCGGCTCGTCGTACTGCGAAATCTGGTAGTTCTTGGGCATATCCGGGTAGAAGTAGTTCTTCCGCGCGAACCGGCACCACGGCACGATCTGGCAGTTGAGCGCCAACCCGATTCGGATCGCCGACTCGACCGCAGCCGCATTGAGCACCGGCAGCGAGCCGGGTAGACCCAGGCAGACCGGGCATACCTGGGTGTTGGGGTCGGCGCCGAAAGTGGTGGGGCAGGCGCAGAACATCTTGGTGGCCGTCGACAGCTCGACATGGACCTCCAGGCCGAGCACCGGGTCGAAACGGGCGAGCACCTCGTCGTAGCCAAGCAGCTGGATTTCAGACGCCCTGGCAGCAACTGTCATGAGGTCGATTCTAGGAGTCAGGCGGTCCCGTCGGCCGAGGGGCTGTGGGCGCCGGCAGCACGGGTGTGGGCGGTGAGCAGCAACTGGTCGAATACCGTTCGGGACGAGATGGCCTGCTGGCTGGCGGCACAGAAGTCCTCGGCGATCCGCTCGGCAAGCACCTTGAGTTTGATGTTGCTTTGTTGAGACAGCCACTTGAGCAGGTTGAACGCCGCCATGTCCTCGATACCGTAGACCAGCATCAGCATGCCCTTGACCTGCTCGACCTTCGAGCGTCGCTCGGCAATTTCAGCCACCCGAAGGGTGATTGCGTCTTCGGGCTCAGATCCGGCCACCGAAGTGACGTCGACGTAGAACCCGTGGGTGCCGATCACTTCACCGCTGTCGTCGCACAGTCGATCGCCTATGACAACGACATGGTGAACATTGCCGTCGGTGTCGAGGATGCGGGCCCGGCTGCTGAACGGTTGATGGGTGGTGACGATCTCGTCGATGGTTGCCGCGATCTGACCGCGGTCGTCGGGATGTTTGTGCGAAAGCACCAGCTCGGTGGTCGGAGTGACGGTGCCAGGTTCGTAGCCGTGCAGTCGCTGCACCTGCTCGGACCATTCCCAGCGCTGATCGGCGAAGAAGAACCGGAACGACCCCACCTGCTGCGCTGCACCGCCGGTCAGCGCTTCCTCGACCTGGGGGGTCTGACCGTCTAGCCCGAAGGGCATGGCGCCGTCCCGTCCGGATTGCCGGTTGTGCTCGACCGGCGTTGCCGCGAGGTGAGGACTTGCCGGGCGGCGGCAAGTTGATCGAGAGTGTCGGCCGCGAAGCGACGCAATTCGAGCGCTCGAGTGTGTTCATGCTGTGCCCGCTGGAGCGCGGCGTCGACGCTCGTTCGTAAGGCGGCGTGCCGATGGCGCCCGCCTGCCGGTTCCGGGATGCGGTCTGCCGCGCGGACCCGGTGGGCCTTTTGTCGGCAAGGCGACGAACAGTACACCGCATCGGACCTGGGATGAAACCCGATACCGCAGACAAGACACGTCAAGGCAGTCGCCACCACAGCCCGTCAGGTTACAACTATCCGTAACGCGATGCAGCTGAAGTCCGGGGCGCGGGCCGCCCTACCCAAAAAAGGCGGCCGCGTCGTCGTAGCGGCTTTGCGGCACCAGTTTGAGCTGGCGCACTGCATCGGCGAGCGGCACCCGACCGATGTCCTGACCCCGCAGCGACACCATCGTCCCGTACTCGCCGGTATGCGCGGCGTCGGCGGCGTTGACCCCGAACCGGGTGGCCAGCACCCGGTCGTAGGCGGTGGGCGTGCCGCCGCGCTGCACGTGACCGAGCACCGTCACTCGCACGTCTTTATTGATGCGCTTTTCCACCTCAGCCGCTAGCTGTGCGGCCACGCCGGTGAAGCGCTCATGACCGAATTCGTCGATGCCGCCCTCGGCCAGCTTCATCGAACCTTCGGCCGGTTTCGCACCTTCGGCGACGACGCAGATGAAATGGGAGTCGCCGCGCTGGAAGCGCCGCTTGACCAACCGGCACACCTCTTCGATGTCGAAGGGCTGTTCGGGGATGAGCGTCATGTGAGCGCCGGTCGCCAAGCCGGCATTGAGTGCGATCCAGCCGGCGTGCCGGCCCATCACCTCGACCAGCATGACCCGCTGATGCGACTCGGCGGTGCTGTGCAGCCGGTCGATGGCATCGGTCGCGACCGTCAACGCGGTGTCGTGGCCGAAAGTGACATCCGTGCAGTCGATGTCGTTGTCGATCGTCTTGGGCACGCCTACGACGGGGACGTTTTCCTCCGACAGCCAGTGCGCGGCGGTCAACGTGCCCTCACCGCCGATCGGAATCAGGACGTCGATGCCGTTGTCGTCCAGTGTCTGCATGATCTGGTTCAGCCCGGCCCGCAGCTTGTCGGGATGCACCCGGGCGGTGCCCAGCATGGTGCCGCCCTTGGTCAACAGCCGATCGTTGCGGTCGTCGTTACGCAGCTGCACGCGCCGGTTCTCCAGCAGCCCCCGCCAGCCGTCCTGGAAGCCGACCACCGACGAACCGTAACGGCCGTCGCAGGTCCGCACGACGGCCCGGATGACAGCGTTGAGCCCCGGACAGTCACCGCCTCCGGTGAGAATCCCGATCCGCATGCCACAATCTTGCCCCCGGCAGGCGTTCATTGGCGCGAGCAGACGCAAAGTCCGCCGAAAACGATTTCCGGTATCTTGTGCGTCTGCTCGCGAGAGGGGGTGGGCTCGCGGAGCTCAAATCGCCGAGGGCAAGGGTCCGCGAGCGGCTTCGTAGGCCGCACCGACCCGATAGAGCCGGTCGTCGGCGAGCGCCGGCGCCATGATCTGTAACCCGACCGGCAGGTCGTCGTCGGGCGACAATCCGGACGGCACCGCCATACCGCAGTGACCGGCCAGGTTCAGCGGCAGCGTACACAAGTCGAACAGGTACATCGCCAGTGGGTCGTCGACCTTCTCCCCCAACCGGAACGCGGTGGTCGGGGTTGCCGGCGACACCAGCACATCGACCGATCGGTACGCCTCGTCCAGATCGTGCGCGATCAGTGTGCGCACCTTCTGCGCTTGGTTGTAATAGGCGTCGTAATAGCCCGCCGACAGGGCGTAAGTGCCGATGATGATGCGCCGCTTGACTTCTGGCCCGAATCCGACGGCCCGGCTCAGCGCCATCACTTCTTCGGCGCTGTGCGTGCCGTCGTCGCCGATCCGCAGCCCGTAGCGCATCGCATCGAAACGGGCCAGGTTGCTCGACACCTCCGACGGCAGGATCAGATAGTAGGCGGCCAGCGCGTAATCGAAATGCGGGCAGTCGACTTCGGAGACTTCGGCGCCCAAAGCCGTCAACTGCTCGACGGCACCGTTGAACGACGTCAGCACACCGGGCTGGTAACCCTCGCCGCGCAGTTGGCGGACCACGCCGACCCGCACACCACGCAAGTCGCCGCTCGCGCCTGCCCGCGCAGCGGCGACCAGATCAGGCACCGGCGCATCGACGGAGGTGGAGTCGAGGTTGTCGTGGCCGGCAATCACCTTATGCAGCAAGGCCGTATCGAGCACGGTGCGCGCACAGGGGCCGCCCTGGTCCAGCGACGATGCGCAGGCCACCAGGCCATAGCGCGACACCGTTCCGTAGGTGGGTTTGACGCCGACGGTGGCGGTCAGTGCGGCGGGTTGGCGGATCGAGCCACCGGTGTCGGATCCGATGGCCAGCGGCGCCTGGAACGCGGCCAGCGCCGCCGCGCTGCCACCGCCCGAGCCGCCGGGTACCCGCTCGAGGTTCCAGGGGTTGCGGGTCGGACCGTAGGCCGAGTTCTCGGTCGACGACCCCATCGCGAATTCGTCCATGTTGGTCTTGCCCAGGATCGGGATTCCCGCCGCCCGCAGCCGGGTGGTGATGGTGGCGTCGTACGGGGAGCGCCAGCCCTGGAGGATCTTGGATCCGCAGGTGGTGGGCATGTCGATGGTGGTGAACACATCTTTGAGCGCGAGCGGCACTCCGGCCAGCGGCGACGCCGGTGGCCCGCCCTGGGCCAGCGTCTTGTCGACGACGGCGGCGGCCGACAGCGCCTGGTCTGCGGCAACATGCAAAAACGCGTGGTAGCGGTCGTCGGTCGTCGCGATCTGGTCCAGGCAAGCCTGGGTGAGCTCGGTGGCCGACAGCTCGCGGTCGGCGATTTTGGCGGCCAGGGTCGCGGCGTCCATCCGGACGACGTCCGTCACTGGCTTTCCCCGAGAATCTGCGGGACCGCGAAGCGGCCGTCGACGGCTTGGGGTGCCTCGGCGAGCGCCTCCTGTTGGGTCAGGCACGGGGTTTCCTCGTCCGGGCGGGTGACGTTGACGTCTGTGAGCGGGTTGTCGGTGGGCTCGACGCCGGTGACGTCGACGGCCTGGATAGCGCCGACGTGGGTCAAGATGGCGTCGAGTTGGCCGGCGAAGCTGTCCAGTTCGGTGTCGGTCAATGCCAGCCGCGCCAGCCGCGCCAGGTGCGCCACCTCGTCGCGGGAGATCTGAGACACGAGGAAACAGCCTAGCTCTCGCGGCGATCGCAAGCGCGGCGAAGCCGGGTGTAGCGGGTCGCCGCCGTTCAACCCGGCGATCGCAAGCGCGGCGAAGCCGGGTGCAGCGGGTCGCCGCCGTCTAACCCAGTGCGAAGCTGTCGGCGTGCCGCCGCCGCTTTGCTGTGCGACAGTGTGCGCGTGCCGTCCTATCTGCTGCGGGTGCAGCTGGCCGACCGGCCGGGCAGCCTCGGCTCGCTGGCGGTGGCATTGGGTTCGGTGGGGGCCGACATCCTGTCGCTGGATGTGGTCGAGCGCAGCGCCGGCTACGCGATCGACGACCTGGTGGTGGAACTGCCGCCGGGTGCGCTGCCGGACAAACTGCTGACTGCCGCCGAAGCGCTCAACGGTGTGCGGGTGGACAGCGTCCGGCCGCACACCGGGCTGCTGGAGGCGCACCGCGAACTGGAACTCCTCGACCACATCGCCGTGGCCGCCGACAATGATTCCAAGCTGCAGGTGCTCGCCGACGAAGCCCCGCGAGTGTTGCGGGTCGGCTGGTGCACGATCGTGCGTCATGCCCGGGGTGAAATTCACCGAGTTGTCGGCAGCCCGGGAGCACCCGAGACAAACCTCGAGGTCACACCATGGTTGCCGCTGACGCGAGCGGCTGTGCTGAGTGCAACCGACGACTGGGTGCCGCCGGTGTGGCGTGACATGGACACGACCCTCGTCGCGGCGCCGCTGGGGACACCCGAAGTCGCTGTGATGCTGGGCCGCCCGGGCGGTCCGGAGTTTCGGCCCTCAGAGGTCGCCCGGCTGGGGTATCTGGCCGGGATCGTCGGCACGCTCCTGCATTAGCGCGGGGCGGCGTGATATGTCCGCTCGTCACATAACCAACATGCGATTACGCAGGCGTCAAATCTTCGCGGACGTTAGCTTCATCCCGGCATTCCCCACCCGCGAACGGGATGGACGTCTTTCATCCTTCCGGCAGAAGGCAGACCATGTCCTACACCTTGCAATTTGATGTCTCGGGCGTCACCACGAACGAGACGCGAATCGACGACGCCACTCAGTTCAACGTCCAGTGGAAAGCCCAAAATCTCGGACCGGGCAGCACCGATGATTTCACGACCGGGTTGTCATCCGAACGGTCGCCGAGTGCCCCGAAGACGACGACGAGGACAACAGCCCGGTGGCCTACGACAGCGACGCCGATCCGACTCTGATCCCGACGCGCTCACCGAGGACCCATTGGCGATCAACGCCGTCGGCCCCTTCATGCAAGTACCGGTCGGCCCATTCCCGGCGGGCCCCCCCGTATCTCGGTAACCCTGGACTGAGGGCGGAAGCAATTGGGTCACCATTTTCAACTGCATCGTCGTTGACCCGTCGTCGTAACCGCTTGGGCCGTTCGCCTATACGGGCACGCGGTCAACCAAGCTGCTGTAAATGGCGACGATCTTTTCGGTTTGACTCGATTGGCGGGCGACATCCCGATGGGCGCTGACACAGTCGCTCATTGCCCTCAACGTGCCGCGGTCCTCGACGAGGGTGCGGATAGCCGCAGCCAGCGCGGCCGGGGACGGGTCGGCAGTCAGGATGCCGCCCCCGTGTGCGACGGTTTCGCTCAGAGCGGGGTCACAGTAGATCGTGGGCAGCGACATGGCAGCGGCTTCCAACAGCACCAGCCCCTCGGTGTCGAAACCGTAAGACGTGAACAGCAAGGCGTCGCTGGATTGCATGGCGACGAGACAATCCTCGCGATCGACCCGGCCGCGCAAGCGAACTCGTCGGGAAAGTGCGGTCCGCTCGATCACCTTCCGCACGGATGCCTCCATGTGCCCGTCGCCGTAGATGTCCAGGGTGCAGTTATCCACCTGGGCGACGGCCTCCACGGCTGCCAGGACGCGCTTCTCCGACGAGAGGCGCCCACACCAGATCAGTCGGAGTGGTTCGCTGTCCGGCGAACGGACCGCCTCGACCGCTCGAGCCCGATCGATCGCACCGTCGTCGACACCGTTGGAAATAGCGGAAATCGGCCGGCTCACCCCGCGTCGGGCCAACGACTGCGCGAAATGTCGGGTGGGGGTGATCTCGTAGTCCACCGCCTGTGCATGCGCCACCATGAGACGCCACGCCAGCCGCGACGCTGCGCCTTCTTTCACACGGACCAAAGTGAATCCACTGGGAAGATGGCGCTTCTGCATCTGGCCGAACAGCACCGCCAGCAGAAGCGGGGTAGCGGTGGCTTGCTCGAAATAGACGTCGAATCGCGTGTGCTTGGTTTGAACAACCGGAACACCATGCCGACGGGCGGCGCCGACGCCGGCTATCGCCACACCCAAGTCACCGTGCGTGTGCACGATGTCGATGGGCTCGCCGCCGAGGAACGCCTCGTCGATGATCGTGCGATTCGCCTTGGACGGCCATACGAAAACAAAGTCGTCATGCCTGCCCAAACGGCGCATCAGCGGGGCCATCACCGGGACCGGCTTGAGCTCGACGACGGACGGATCCGGGTCGCTCTTGTTGGGTAGCGGTGCAGTGAACACCGTGACCTTGTGCCCACACCGCTCAAGGGCACGACGCTGAGTGGCCACCGAGACCTGCGTCCCCCCGAGGCTGTCGGGGTGAAGATCGGTAAAAAGCGCGACGTGCATCGAGAATCCCCCAAAGAGTTGAGTCGAGCGGCAATGGCCATCGGCCATTCGTCCACGACGTCCGACCGACCCGCCCCAGCTCCCCCGCCATGGCGGTCGAACGGTCGCTGCAGCAATCCTACGGAGGCCCCTGCGCCAACAGCTCTCGGAAGCCGTCTTCGTCGAGGATCGGTACACCGAGTTCGACGGCCTTGTCGTATTTGGATCCGGGCGCATCACCGGCGACCAGGTAGGCGGTCTTTTTCGACACCGAGCCGGCGGCCTTGCCGCCGCGCGCCACGATGGCCTCCTTGGCGTCGTCGCGGGAAAACCCGGTCAGCGAGCCCGTCACCACGATGGTCAGTCCCGCCAGGGTGCGCGGCACGCTGGTGTCACGCTCGTCGGCCATTCGCACACCCGCGGCACGCCATTTGTCGACGATCGCGCCATGCCAGTCGACGCTGAACCACTCGGTCACCGCGGCGGCGATTGTCGGTCCGACCCCTTCCACGTCGGCCAACTGCTCGGTGGACGCCGACCTGATCGTCTCCAGGTCACCGAATTCCGTCGCCAGGGCGCGGGCAGCGGTGGGCCCGACGTGCCGGATCGACAGCGCCACCAGCACCCGCCACAGCGGCGCTGCCTTCGCCTTGTCCAGATTGCTCAGCAGCCGCTTGCCGTTGGCTGACAGCTCACCGGCTTTCGTCCGGAACAGCTCGGTGCGCAGCAGGTTGTCTTCGGTCAGGGTGAACAAGTCGCCCTCGTCGCTGATCACCTGCGCTTTCAGCAGGGCGATGGCCGCTTCGTAGCCCAAGCCCTCAATGTCCAGCGCACCCCGGCCGGCCACGTGGAACACCCGCTCGCGCAACTGCGCCGGACACGATTGGGCGTTGGGACAGCGGATGTCGGCGTCACCCTCCTTGGTCGGGGCCAGCGTTGTGCTGCACTCCGGACAGCTGGTGGGCATGACGAATTCGTGTTCGGATCCGTCGCGCAGGTCGACGATGGGCCCGAGCACCTCTGGTATCACGTCGCCGGCCTTACGAATCACCACGGTGTCGCCGATCAACACCCCTTTGCGCTTGACCTCCGACGCGTTGTGCAAGGTGGCCAACCCCACCGTCGAACCGGCGACCTTCACCGGTGTCATGAACGCAAACGGGGTGACCCGCCCGGTGCGTCCGACGTTGACCCGGATGTCGAGCAGCTTGGTCTGCGCCTCCTCCGGCGGGTACTTGTAGGCGATTGCCCACCGCGGTGCCCGTGACGTCGAACCAAGCCGGCGCTGCAGCGCGATCTCGTCGACTTTGACGACTACACCGTCGATTTCGTGTTCCACGTCGTGGCGGTGCTCATCCCAGTAGTTGATCCGCTCCTGTACGGCGGCGACGTCGTCGACCCGGGCGGTGTGCTCGGACACCGGCAGTCCCCAGGCCCGTAGCGCCAAGTACGCGTCGTGCTGCGTGGCCGGGCGGAATCCTTCGATGCGCCCCAGCCCGTGGCAGATCATCCGTAGTTTGCGCCGTGCCGTCACCGCGGGGTCCTTCTGCCGCAGTGAGCCCGCCGCACTGTTGCGCGGATTGGCGAACGGGGCCTTGCCGTCGGCGACCAGGGCGGCGTTCAGCGCCTCGAAGTCGGACACCCGGAAGAACACCTCACCGCGCACCTCGAGCACCCGGGGCACCGGGTATTCGTCGCTGGGCTGCAGCCGCCCGGGCACCTCGTCGATGGTGCGCGCGTTCAGCGTGACGTCCTCGCCGGTGCGGCCATCGCCGCGGGTCGCCGCCCGTTCCAATCGCCCGTCGCGATACACCAGCGACAGCGCGACCCCGTCGATCTTCAGCTCGCACAGAAAATGCGCGTCATCACCGATCTCGGCGCGGATTCGGTTGACCCAGGCGATGAGCTCATCGGTGCTGAATACGTTGTCCAGGCTGAGCATCCGCTCGAGGTGATCGGCCGCCATGAAGTCGGTGGCGAAACCGGCACCGCCCACCAGCTGAGTGGGCGAATCGGGGGTGCGCAGCTCGGGATATTGCTCCTCGAGGGCGGCCAGCCGGCGCAGCAAGGTGTCGAAATCCGCGTCGGTGATGATGGGCGCATCCAGCACGTAGTAGCGGAATTGGTGCATTCGCACTTCGTCGGCCAGCTCGCGCCACTGCCGCCGGACCTCGGCAGCGATCGGATCAGCCTCTGCTGAGCTCACCCTGGCAGGCTATCGAAGGGCTAGGACGCCCCCCGGTGTCAGATGGCCTCGGGGTCCTCGGCGAACGCTTCGGCGGCCTGACGGGCCAGTCCGATCGCCGTGCGCGCCCACGCGGGTGTGGCGCCCGCCAATCCGCACGCCGGCGTGATGCCGATCTGGTCCCGCAGCGCCTGCCGGCCAAAACCCAGCCGGTCGGTCACCGCGGCGGCGGCGGTGGCGACTTCCTCCACCGATGGTCGGCGCCCCGGATCGGTTGCGGCAACCACGCCCAGCATGACGGTGCGACCGGATTCCAAGAACTCGCCGATGCCGTCCAGATCCGCGGCCTGCAGGGCGCTAGCATCAAGCGAGAGGGCATGAATAGCGCTCTTCTGCAACACATTCCACGGTAGATCGGTGGCGCAGACGTGCAGCAGCACCTCCGCGCCCGCCGCAGCGACGCAGGTGTCGAGCAGCGCGCTCGCCAGCGCCTCATCTATCGGGTGAACCGGACTCAACGCCGTCACGCCGGTCAACCGGCCAGCCAGTGCGGCCGGCAGCAGCGGCTCGTCGAACTGCACCAGCACCGGGGTGTCCAGCCGGCGCGCCAGCGTCGCGCGATGTGCGGCCACCCCTTCAGCCAGCGATGCGGCGATGTCGCGTATCGCGCCGGTGTCGGTGATGGCCCGGTGCCCGGTGGTCAGCTCCAGTGCGGCGGCCAACGTGACCGGACCGGGTGCCTGCACCTTGACCGGCCGCTGTCCGCCGCTCAGGCCGGCCTGCTCGAAAGCCTCCTCTAGGGCGTCGATGTCCTCGTCGAGCAGGCTGGTCGCCTTACGTGTCACCGCGCCCGGCCGGGCCACGATGCGGTAGCCGCGCGGCACTGTGTCGATGGCCACATCGATCAGCAGCGCGCCGGCCCGCCCGATCATGTCGGCGCCTATTCCCCTGGCGGGCAATTCGACGACGTGGCTCAGCGCGCCGGCCAGCTCGCCGACGACCACCTCGGCCGCCTGCCGCGGCGAGGCGCCCGGCCAGGATCCGATGCCGCTGGCCGTTGCGAAGACGCTCACCAATCAACCGTATTGGAGACGCGTTCTGCTGCCACTCCGGTACCCGATTACGCTCGATGCTGAGGAAGGGCACGACATTGTCGCGATCGCTGGTGTTCGGGTGCGCGGCGTTGCTTCTCGCGAGTTGTACGCACGTCGTGGACGGCGCGGCGGTGCCTGCCCTCGACAATGTCCCGCACGGTGGGGTCGACGTCGACGAGCTGCTGCTGGATCAGTCGAGCATGCGCGCGATCACCGGGGGCGGCGAGGATCTGACGATCATCCCCTCGATGGACGGCACCCAACCGGTCGACGTCGACACGCTCGCCCAGACGGTGCCGGCTGAATGCCGATTCGTCTTCGACGAGACGGCAACGTTCGGTCCGGATATCGACCAGTTCCACAAAACGACCTTCCAGGACCCGCCGAGAAGTGCTCTCATCTCCGAAGGCGCCGGCGGGTATCGCGACGTCGACACCGCCCGGCGCGCCTTCGATGCCCTGGTGGCCACGGTCGACGGCTGCGCGGACAGCTCGAAGGGATCTGTTCTGATCGGTGAGTGGAGCGCCGATCAGCAGTCCTTGCATACTCGGCCGGGCGACTGCGGGCGCGACTATGAAGTCAAGTCCATGGTGCTGCTTGAAGTGACCTTCTGCGGGTTCCCCGACTCGGTGCCCGACATGGTGATGAGCAACATCGCCGCCAAAGTGCCCGACTGACTCCCCCCTCGCGCCGAGCGTGTACTGGTTGCGTAAATCAAGCCCGAAATTCGCAGCAGTTACGTTCGGCGAGGTCAGGTGATCGTCGCGCTGCCGATCACCTCGTCGCCGTCGGGATCCGGCCGATACAGCACCAGCGTCTGCCCGCGGGCCACGCCGCGCAGCGCGGCGCGCAGCTGCACATCGAGCCGGTCACCCTGCAACTCGGCTACCGCGTCGACCGTTTCGCCGTGCGCACGTACCTGAACCATGCACTCGATTGGACCTGCGGGCACCGTTCCCGAGGTGAACACCGGTGAGCGTCCGCGCACCGTCCACACGTCCAGCTCAGCCGCTTCTCCGACGTACACGGTGGCGGTGTCGGCGTCAATCGCGGTCACGTAACGCGGGCGGCCGTCGGGTCCCGGGCCGGCGATCCCCAGCCCCTTGCGCTGACCGACGGTGAACCCGTGCACTCCGTCGTGCTCGGCCAGCACCGTGCCCCGGGCGTCGACCACCGCACCGCGGCGCACCCCGATGCGGGCACCCAGAAAGGCACGGGTGTCGCCGGACGGGATGAAACAGATGTCATGGCTGTCCGGCTTCTGCGCCACCGCCAGCCCGCGACGCGCGGCTTCCGCGCGGATCTGCGGCTTCGGGGTGTCACCGATGGGAAACGACGCGTGGCGCAGCTGATCGGCGGTGAGCACGGCCAGCACGTAGGACTGGTCCTTGTCACGATCGACGGCGCGACGCAGCCGCCCACCGGACAACCGGGCATAGTGGCCGGTGGCCACCGCGTCGAAACCCAGCGAAAGGGCTTTCGCCGACAACGACGCGAACTTGATTCGCTGGTTGCACCGCACACACGGGTTGGGGGTTTCGCCGCGAGCGTAGGACGACACGAAATCGTCGATCACGTCGTGCCGAAATTTCTCGGCGAAATCCCAGACGTAGTAGGGGATCCCGAGGACATCGGCGACCCGGCGCGCGTCGTTGGCGTCTTCTTTGGAGCAGCAGCCCCGCGAGCCGGTGCGCAGCGTTCCCGGCGCCGAGGACAGCGCCAAGTGCACTCCGACCACATCGTGGCCGGCGTCGACCATCCGAGCGGCGGCCACCGAAGAGTCGACGCCACCGCTCATCGCGGCGAGCACTCTCACGGCGACACTCCGGCCGCCGCCAGCGTGGCTTGCCGGGCCCGGGCCACCGCCCCCGGCAGCACCCGCAGGGCCGCGTCGACGTCGGCGTCGACGCTGCTGTGCCCCAACGACAATCGCAACGATCCCCGAGCGCTGGCCGGATCCCGACCCATCGCGATCAAGACATGCGAGGGCTGCGTCACTCCGGCAGTGCACGCTGACCCTGTCGAACACTCGATTCCGTTGGCATCCAACAGCATCAGCAACGCATCACCTTCGCAGCCGGCGAAGGAGAAGTGGGCGTTACCCGGCAGCCGCAGCAGGTCGCGCGCGCCGTTCAGCCGGGCGTCGGGGATCTCGGCCAACACACCGTCGACGAGCCGATCCCGCAGGATGCGAAGCCGCCCACTGTTTGCTTCCAACCCGTCGACGGCAATGCGCGCCGCGGTGGCCATGCCCACGGCGGCGGCGACAGCCGGCGTGCCGGAGCGGATGTCGCGTTCCTGACCGCCGCCGTGCGACAGTGGTACGCACGCCACGTTTCTGCGCAGCAGCAACGCCCCGACTCCGGGTGGACCGCCGAACTTGTGCGCGGCCACGCTCATCGCGGACAGTCCGCTGGCGCCGAAATGAACCGGTAGCTGCCCCACCGCCTGAACTGCATCGCTGTGCATGGGCACACCGAATTCCGCTGCGACAGCAGCTAATTCGATGATCGGCAGGATGGTGCCGACCTCGTTGTTGGCCCACATCACCGAGACCAGCGCGACGTCGTCGCGCCCGTCCAGCGCCTCGCGCAGGGCTGCCGGTGACACCGAGGCGTCCGGGCCGGTGGGCAGCCAAGTGATCTCGGCCCCTTCGTGTTCGGCCAGCCACTCGACCGAGTCGAGGACGGCATGGTGCTCCACGGCGGTCACGACGATGCGCCGGCGTCGCGGCTCGGCGTCGCGGCGAGCCCAGAACATGCCCTTGACGGCGATATTGTCGCTCTCGGTGCCGCCCGCGGTGAAGATCACCTCCGAGGGCCGCGCACCGAGCTTGGCCGCGATCAGCTCGCGGGCCTCCTCCATCCGCCGGCGCGCCGTGCGGCCCGTGGTGTGCAGCGATGACGCGTTACCGACAGTGCCCAGCACAGCCGTCATCGCCTCGACAGCGGCGGCATGCATCGGGGTGGTAGCGGCGTGATCCAGGTACACCATGACCCGCCCAGAATAGCCGCAGACCGTGGGCGCTCAGACCGGCAGCAGCCTGCTCCCGGCCCGTCAGCCCTTGCGGGTCTTGACCGCCTCGGTGAGTTGCGGGGTCACTTTGAACAGGTCGCCGACCACGCCGTAGTCGGCGATCTCGAAGATCGGCGCTTCCTCGTCCTTGTTGACCGCGACGATCGTTTTCGACGTCTGCATGCCCGCGCGGTGCTGAATGGCACCGGAAATCCCCAGCGCGATGTAGAGCTGCGGCGACACCGTCTTACCGGTTTGGCCCACCTGGAACTGGCCCGGGTAGTAGCCGGAATCCACCGCGGCGCGTGACGCGCCGACGGCTCCGCCGAGCGAATCAGCCAGCTCCTCGACCACGCTGAACTTCTCGGCGCTGCCTACCCCACGACCGCCGGACACCACGATGGTGGCCTCGGTCAGCTCTGGGCGGTCGCCGGCGACCGCGGGTTTACGGTCGGTGATCTTGGTGGCGTTCTCAGCGGGCTCCGGCACCTCCACGGTGACCTGTTCGCCGCCGCCGTCGGTCGGCTGGGCCTCGATCGCGCCGGCCCGCACGGTGATCACCGGGGTGTCGCCGGCGGCCTGCGCCTCGACGGTGAACGCGCCGCCGAAGATGGAGTGGATGCCCTTGCCGCCCTCTTGGACGTCGACCACGTCCACCAGCAGACCCGAACCGATACGGGCGGCGAGCCGGCCGCCGATTTCTTTGCCGCTGGCACTGGCCGACAGCAGGATTCCGGCCGGGGTGGCCGATTCGGCCAACGACGCCAGCACGTCGACCACCGGAGTGATCAGGTAGTTGTCGACGGTGTCGGATTCGGCGACATAGATCTTCTCGGCGCCGGCCGACTTCAGCCCGTCCACCAACGGCTCTGCTGTGCCCGGCGCGCCGACCACGACGGCGGCGGGCTCGCCCAGTACCCGGGCGGCGGTGAGTAGCTCAGAGGTGACTTTCTTCAGCGCGCCGTCGGCGTGCTCGACCAGTACCAGTACTTCAGCCATGGGTTGTTTCGCGTCTTTCCGGTATGGGAGTGGAGAATCTTCAGATAAAGGGGGCGCGGGCTAGATCAGCTTCTGCCCGACCAGGTACTCGGCGATCTTGCTGCCGCCGTCGCCCTCGTCGGGGACCTTCTCACCGGCGGTTTTGGGTGGCTTGGGGTTCGCCGTCAGCACCTTCGAGCCGGCGTTGGCGAGCCCCACCTCGTCGGGCTCCACGCCGATTTCGGCGAGGGTGAGCGTGGTGACTTCCTTCTTCTTGGCGGCCATGATGCCCTTGAACGACGGGAAGCGTGGTTCGTTGATCTTCTCGTTCACGCTTACCACCGCCGGCAGCGACGCCTCCAGGGTGAACAGTCCGTCGTCGGTCTCGCGCTCACCGGTGATCTTGCCGTCTTCGACCGAGAGCTTGCGCAGGTGTGTGAGCTGCGGCAAGCCCAGGTACTCGGCAATGACCGCGGGTACGGCACCGCCGGCGCCGTCGGTGGCCTCGTTGCCGGCGATCACCAGCTCGGTGCCCTCGATGGTGCCCAGCGCGCGGGCCAGCGCCCACCCGGTTTGCACGACGCAGGATCCGTGCAGGCCCTCGTCAAGCAGATGCACAGCTTTGTCGGCGCCCATCGACAGCGCCTTGCGGATCGCCTCGGTGGCGCGTTGGGGGCCCGCGGTCAGCACGGTCACCGATCCCTCGATGCCCCCGGCGGCTTCTTTCTCCCGGATCAGCAGCGCCTCTTCGACGGCCCGCTCGTTGATCTCGTCGAGCACCGCGTCGGCGGCCTCACGGTCCAGGGTGTAGTCGCCGTCGCTGAGCTTGCGCTCCGACCAAGTGTCTGGAACCTGCTTGATCAGAACAACGATGTTCGTCATTTGGGTGGCCTATCCTCCTCGAAGGAGTCCTACAGCCTCGGCGGCAGGACTGTTGTCGCGTCTTGCGCAGCCGCACACACTATGTTACTGCTCGGTAACTTCACCCGGTCTGCTCTCACACCATAGCTAATGCGCTCAGCGGATCGCCTGGCTGCTCCTCGGGGTCGCCGGCGGTCGTGAGGAGCGACCCATTCGCCTACCTTGCACTTGCACCGATAGCCTGCTGTCCAATGACCGCATTCGTCCCCGCCGACCCTCCTGTCGGCAACCCGACCGGCGCCGATTCCGCCTTGATGCTGACCGGTGAGCGGACGGTGCCGGGGATGGCGGTGGAGAATTACTGGTTCCGCCGCCACGAAGTCGTGTATCAGCGGTTGGCTCACCGCTGCGCTGGCCGCGACGTGCTCGAGGCCGGCTGCGGGGAGGGTTACGGCGCTGACCTGCTTGCCGGGGTCGCACGCCGCGTCATCGCGCTGGACTACGACGCCGCGACCGTCGCCCATGTGCTTGCCCGCTACCCCCGAGTCGAGGTCACACACGCCAACTTGACCGAGCTGCCGCTGGCCGACGGTTCGCTGGATGTCGTCGTGAACTTCCAGGTGGTCGAACACCTATGGGATCAGACCGGCTTCGTGCGGGAGTGCGCACGGGTGCTGCGCCCCTCGGGAGTGCTGATGGTGTCGACGCCCAACCGGATCACCTTCTCCCCGGGCCGCGACACTCCGGTCAATCCTTTTCACACCCGCGAGCTCGACGTTGAAGAACTGAGCCAACTGCTGGTCGATGGCGGGTTCTCGGTGGAGTCGATGAGCGGGGTGTTCCACGGGTCGCGGCTGCAGGCGATGGATGCCCGCCACGGCGGCTCGATCATCGACGCCCAGATCGCCCGAGCGGTCACCGACGCCCCCTGGCCGCCCGAGCTGCTGGCCGACGTCGCGGCGGTGACAGCTGCCGATTTCGATCTGGTCGAGGCCGAGCAGCGCAGTATCGACGACAGCCTCGACCTGGTCGCGATCGCGGTGCGGCGGTGAACCAGACGACCACTGACCGGGTGCCGGGACTGTTCACCCTGGTGCTGCACACGCATCTGCCATGGCTGGCCCATCACGGCCGCTGGCCGGTCGGCGAGGAGTGGCTCTACCAGTCCTGGTCTGCTGCGTACCTGCCGTTGTTGCGGGTGCTGCAGACGCTGGCGGGTGAGGACCGGCAGCGGTTGGTCACGCTGGGGATGACGCCGGTGGTGACGGCCCAGCTGGACGATCCGTACTGCCTCGAGGGCATGTACCACTGGCTGGCCAATTGGCAGCTGCGGGCGGCGGAGGCCGCGACCGCGCGGCCTGCCGTCGCGCCGGACTCGCCGGCGCCCCGTCCGCCGGCGGCGTTGCGGGCGCTCGGTGTCCGCGAGTACGCCGAAGCTGAGCAGGCACTCGGCGACTTCGCCACCCTGTGGCACCACGGCGCCAGCCCGCTGTTGCGTGCCCTGGTCGATGCGGGGACTGTGGAACTGCTCGGCGGCCCGCTGGCGCACCCCTTCCAGCCGCTGCTGAACCCCCGGCTGCGCGAGTTCGCGCTGCGTGAAGGGCTGGCCGACACGCAGCAGCGGATAGCGCACACCCCAACCGGAATCTGGGCGCCGGAATGCGCCTACGCATCCGGGATGGAACACGACTACGCCGCCGCCGGTGTCGGGCACTTCATGGTCGACGGACCGTCGCTGCATGGCGATACCGCGCTGGGCCGGCCCGTCGGAGACACCGACGTCATCGCGTTCGGCCGTGACCTTCAGGTCAGCTACCGCGTCTGGTCGCCGAAATCCGGCTATCCCGGCCACGCCGCCTACCGGGACTTCCACACCTACGACCACCGCACCGGGTTGAAGCCCGCCCGGGTCACCGGCCGCAACGTGCCCGCGGACGCCAAGGCACCCTACGATCCCGAGCGGGCCGACCACACCGTCGACGGTCATGTCGCCGACTTCGTCGATGTGGTACGCCACCGGCTGCTCGCCGAGTCCGAACGGATCGGCCGGCCCGCCCACGTGGTGGCCGCCTTCGACACCGAGCTGTTCGGCCATTGGTGGTACGAAGGTCCGGTCTGGCTGCAGCGGGTGCTGCGGGCGTTGCCGGCGGCCGGGGTACAGGTCGGCACGCTGAGCGACGCGATCACCGGCGGCTTCGTCGGATCGCCGGTCGAATTACCGGCCAGCTCCTGGGGTTCGGGCAAGGACTGGCAGGTCTGGGCCGGCGACCAGGTCGCCGACCTGGTGCAGCTGAACCTCGAAGTGGTGGACACGGCGTTGAGCACCGTAGACAAGGCACTGGCCCAGCGCGCGTCGCTGGACGGCCCCGTCCCCCGCGACCGCATCGCCGACCAGATCCTGCGCGAGACGCTGCTCACGGTGTCCAGCGACTGGCCGTTCATGGTGAGCAAGGACTCCGCCGCCGACTACGCCCGCTACCGTGCCCACTTACACGCCCACGCGACCCGCGAGATCGCCGGTGCGCTGGCCTCGGGCCGCCGCGACGCCGCGCAGCGACTGGCCGACGGCTGGAACCGGGCCGACGGGCTCTTCGGCGCGTTGGACGCGCGACGACTCCGGTGCTGACTGGCCTCGAGACGCGCGCATGAAGGTCCTGATGCTGTCCTGGGAGTACCCGCCGGTGGTGATCGGCGGGCTGGGCCGCCACGTCCACCACCTGTCGACCGCGCTGGCCGCGGCCGGCCACGACGTCGTCGTCTTGTCCCGCCGCCCCACCGGCACCGACCCGAGCACCCACCCGACCACTGACGACGTCAGCGAAAACGTCCGGGTGATCGCCGCCGCGCATGATCCGCACGAGTTCTCCTTCAGCCGGGACATGATGGCCTGGACGCTGGCGATGGGCCACGCGATGATCCGCGCCGGGCTCTCGGTCAAACAGCCCGGCACGCGACGCGCCTGGCGCCCGGATGTCGTGCACGCCCACGACTGGCTGGTCGCTCATCCGGCCGTTGCGCTGTCCGAGTTCTACGACGTGCCAACAGTTTCCACCATGCACGCCACCGAGGCGGGGCGGCATTCCGGCTGGGTCTCCGGTCCTGTCAGCCGGCAGGTGCACGCGATCGAGTCGTGGCTGGTGCGGGAATCCGATGCGCTGATCACCTGTTCGGCGTCGATGCGCGACGAGGTCACCGAGCTGTTCGGCCCGGGCCTGGCTGAAATCACGATAATTCCCAGCGGGATTGACGCGGGGCGCTGGCCGTTCGCGTTACGCCGGCCGCGCACCGGGCCACCAGAACTGCTGTATGTGGGCCGGCTGGAATACGAGAAGGGCATCCACGACGCGATCGCGGCACTGCCGTCGATCCGGCGCAGTCATCCGGGTACGACGCTGACCATCGCCGGCGACGGTACCCAGCAGGACTGGCTGGAGGATCAGGCTCGTAAGCATCGGGTGCGCAAGGCCACGACCTTCGTCGGGCGAGTCGACCACGAGCAGTTGCTGCATCTTTTGCATCGCGCCGACGCCGCTGTGCTGCCCAGCCACTACGAGCCGTTCGGGCTGGCCGCGCTGGAAGCCGCCGCCGCCGGCACCCCACTGGCGACGTCGAACACCGGCGGGCTGGGTGAGGCCGTGATCGACGGCCAGACCGGCACGTCCTTTCCCCCGCGTGACGTGGCCCGGCTGGCGGCAGCGGTCCGCGCCGTGCTCGACGATCCCGCTGCCGCGCAGCGCCGCGCCCGGGCCGCCCGGCAGCGACTCACCTCCGACTTCGACTGGCAGACCGTGGCACAGCGAACCGTGCAGGTTTACCTGACCGCCAAACGCCACGAACGTCAGCCGCAGCCGCGGCTTTCGATCAGCGAGCACGCGCTGCCGGACCGGTAACGCCGCGCCCACCGCCGGTAACGTCGAGGTGATGAGTCTCGTCTATGCCAGCGTGATCGACGCTCCCCGCAGCGAAGTGTTCGCCTGGCACACCCGGCCCGGCGCCTTCAACCGGCTGTCGCCGCCGTGGTCGCCGATGCGGGTGATCAGCGAAGCGGAGTCGCTAGCCGACGGCCACGCGCGGCTGGGGTTGCCCGGCGGGCTTCGATGGGTCGCCGACCATCAGCCCGTCGGCTACGATCCGCCGCGGCGTTTCGTCGACCAGATCGGCGCCGACGGGCTGGCTTCGCTGCCGGCGCGAGCGGCCATCCGATGGCGGCACACGCACGATTTCGAGGAGGTCGACGGCCACCACACCCGGGTGATCGATCGGGTCGAGACGACGGTGCCCGCGTTCGCGCTGCGCCCGATGTTCGCCTACCGGCACCGGCAGCTGGCCGACGACATCGCCGCGCATCGCCGCGCCACTGAGCACGGCATGGCCCCGATGACGGTGGCCGTCACCGGGGCGTCGGGGCTGGTCGGCTCGGCGCTGACCGCCTTTCTCAGCACCGGCGGTCACCGGGTGATCCGGCTGGTCCGCTACTCGCCCACCAAATCCTCTGAGCGGCAATGGAACCCGTCAGATCCTGACCCGCAGCTCCTGGCCGGGGTGGACGCGGTCATTCATCTGGCCGGCGCGTCGATCGCGGGCCGGTTCACCGACGCGCACCGGCGCGAGATCCGCGACAGCCGAATCGCACCGACCCGGAAAATAGCCGAGTTGGTCGCGCGATCCGACCACCGGCCGACCGCGCTGCTCTGCGCGTCGGCGATCGGGTACTACGGCTACGACCGCGGCGACGAACGGTTGACCGAGGACAGCGTTCGCGGCGACGGATTTCTCGCCGACGTAGTGGCCGACTGGGAGGACGCGACCACGCCGGCCGAGCAGGTCGGGGTGCGAGTGGTGCGGGTGCGCACCGGGATTGTGCAGTCGCCGCGCGGGGGCACGCTGCGGCTGCTGCGTCCGTTGTTCAGTGCCGGGCTCGGCGGCCGGATCGGTGACGGCCGGCAGTGGCTGTCGTGGATCGGCATCGACGATCTGGTCGACATCTATCACCGTGGGCTGTGGGACACCGAGCTGTCCGGACCGGTCAACGCGGTCGCGCCGCAGCCGGCCCGCAACGCGCACTACACCCGAGTCCTCGCACAGGTGCTGCGCCGGCCGGCTGTGCTGCCGGTGCCGCGGCTGGGGCCGCGGGTGTTGCTCGGCGGCCAGGGCGCCCGCGAACTTGCGCTGGCGAACCAGCGCGTCGAACCCGCTTTGCTACAGCACGCTGGTCACCACTTCCGTCAGCCGGACCTCGACCACACCCTGCGGCATCTGCTGGGCCGTGCCAAATGACCTGTGCCACAGGCTTGTTCGCGCGGCTGGCCGCGCCGCTCCCGGCTGACCGTGTCAGTGTCGGCGGCGAAATTCGACCTGGCCGGCATCGCGGCCGACAGCAGCGGTCATCGGCCCGCGATATGCCACGTTCCGCAGGACCAGGCGGCGAAGTGGAGTTATATAGAGAACGCAGCGTTCGTTCGCGCTGCGAGAGCGCAACGAAGGCTCACGGACGTGGATGATTCTCAAGTGATTCGGTGGCCGGAGCGGTTCGACCCGCGCCGGGCGCCGGTCTTCGTCAGCAATGAAATCGTCGCCGCCGCGTCCCCGGGGGCCATCTGGGCTCGGCTGATCAACGCACCGGGGTGGCCGCACTTTTATTCCAACTCCGCCGACATTGTGCTGGACGGCGATGCTGAACATCTTGCGCACGGAACCCACTTTCGGTGGAGAACCTTCGGCCTGAGGCTTCGCACCCAGGTCATCGAGTTCGAGCCCGCGCGACGGGTCTCGTGGTTGGCCAGAGGACTCGGTGTCGAGGCGTACCACGCGTGGCTCCTCACCCCCACGCAGGACGGTGGCTGCCGCATCCTCACTCAAGAAACTCAGTGGGGTTGGCTGGCTCGACTGGGCAAGTTGGTGATGCCCAATCGCATGTACCGCCAACACCAGCATTGGCTGGAGGGACTGGCGTCGGCAGCTCAGGCGCCGCACCCACAAGCCCGACAGTGAATATTGGCACTGTTCGATTACGGGCGCACCGATTTCACACGACTTGCAGCCCTTCGGGGATCTTTCGAGGATCGCGCCAAAACGCGTCGTGGATGAAACGGTTGAACAGGTCCGGCTCCTGATATCCAGATGCGGGCGGCGCCGAATAGAGTTTCAGTAAATTAACCTTTAAACTTATGAAGTAAGTTGCGTGTCGCCGGCGGCATCCTCGCCGATGAGCGCGGGGCACCAGTTTTGGGAGAGGGGCGTCAGTGGGCGAGTTGCGTGCACTGCCATTGACGCGGGTCGTGAACCGGGCAGCACCGAAGGATCATTCTTGGGCCGACCCCGACCACTTCGACACCTGGCGGGCGGACCTGCGCCGCGCAGTCCTCACCCGGGTCGCCGACTTCGTCGCCGAGCGGTGCGCCGTCGATCTGGGCGGGACCGGCGTCGAGGTGGCCGCCGACATCCTGACTGAATTCGTGGCCGGCGGAAAATGCCTGCGGTCGACCTTCATGTATCTGGGCTGGCTGGCGAGCGCGACACCAAGCGATGCCGCCCTGAACGCGGCGGCCAGTCTGGAGTTACTGCAGGCATTCGCGCTGCTTCAGGACGACGTCATGGACTCGTCGGTGTCCCGGCGGGGCCGGCCGGCCGCGCACATCCAGCTCGAGCGCTGGCACCGCGACCGCGGGTTGTCCGGCTCACCGCGCAAGTTCGGCGAATCAGCGGCGATTCTCCTCGGAGATCTTTGTCTCATCTGGGCTGAACAGATGCTGCGCGAAAGCGGCGTGGGGCATCGGGATGCCTGGCCGCGGTACGACGCGATGCGCACCGAACTGGCCGTCGGCCAGTTCGCCGACTTGGCCAGCGATGTCCGCGACCTACCCCCAATGGAGGCGGTGCTGGACGTGGCCCGGCGCAAATCCGGCAACTACACGGTGCGCCGGCCGCTGGAGATCGGCGCGGCGATGGCCGGCTGCGACGACCGCACCCTTTCCAGACTCGGCCGCTACGGCGCAGCGCTCGGGGAAGCCTTCCAATTGCGCGACGACGTGCTGGGTGTCTTCGGGTCCGCCTCGGTGACCGGTAAGCCCAGCGGCGGAGATCTGATCGAACGCAAGCCGACAAGTGTGGTGATCGCCGCACACCAGCTCGCCGATGCACCCGTGCGCCGCCAGCTCACGGACTTGATGAACCGCGACCGGCTCGACGACAACTCGGTGCAGCAGTGGCGGTCGTTGATCGTCACGACCGGCGCCGTAGAGTGGATCGAGGAAATGATCAGCAGCCGGGTGGCATCGGCGCGAAACGAATTGAGCGACATGCCAATCGACCACTCAGTGCGGGCCGCTCTGGCCAACATGACCACCGTCTGCACGGAACGCGCCGGATGACACCTACTACCGCCCGAGCGTCTCGGTGATGCGGACCGTTCGGGGCAGCACCGATCACGTTGTCGTCGTGGGTGCCGGGTTGGCGGGGCTGTCGGCGGCGCTGCATCTGGCCGGGCGCGGGCGGCGAGTCACGGTCGTCGAGCGCGAAGCGTGGCCGGGCGGACGCGCCGGCCGCCTCGACGTCGAGGGCTACCGCTTGGACACCGGCCCCACCGTGCTGACGATGCCGGACATTATCGACGACGTCTTCGCCGCGGTCGGCGAGACACGGTCGGCTCGACTCGAGCTGCTCCCGGTGGATCCGGCGTACCGCGCCACCTTCGCCGACGGCAGCAGTCTGGACGTCTACGCCGACGAAGACCGGATGGCGGCCTCCATCGCAAGCTTTGCCGGCCACCGCGACGCCGCGGGCTACCGGCGCCTCCGGGCCTGGCTAACCCGGTTGTACTCCTGCGAGATCGACGCTTTCATCGGCCGAAACTTCGACTCACCCCTATCGCTGCTGACGCCGACGTTGGCGCGACTGGCGGCGATCGGCGGGTTTCGCAAGTGGGACGTCATGGTGCGGCGCTTCATCGGTGACGAGCGGCTGCGGCGGGTGTTCACCTTTCAATCGCTCTACGCCGGCGTGGCGCCGCAGGACGCGCTGGCGGCGTACGCGGTGATCGCCTACATGGACACCATTTCCGGGGTCTACTTCCCCACCGGCGGGATGCGGGCGCTGCCCGACAGCCTGGCCGCCGCGGGCGCCGACGCCGGGGTGCGGTTTCACTACGGCCAGCCGGTCACCGAGCTCGAGCGCGCCGGGGGCCGGGTAATCGCGGTGCACACCGGCGCGGGCCAGCGCATCGCCTGCGATGCGGTAGTGCTGACCACCGAACTGCCACAGACCTATTCGCTGCTCGGCCGCCGGCCGCGCCGGCCGTTGGCGCTGCGGGCGTCGCCGTCGGCGGTCGTCGTGCACGTGGGCTGCCGCAGCGTGCCGTTAGACACCGCGCACCACACGATCTCGTTCGGCTCCGCCTGGGACCACACGTTCACCGACATCATCCGCGACGGCCAGTTGATGCGCGACCCGTCGTTGCTGGTCACCAGACCAACGGCCGGCGACCCGGCCCTCGCACCTGCGGGCCGCGACCTGCTGTATGTGCTCGCGCCGGCGCCGAACCTACTGCGCGGCGCCATCGACTGGTCCCAGGTCGGCGACGACTACGCCGAAAAGATGGTCGATACCGTCGAGCACCGGCTGCTACCCGGCCTGCGCGACGATGCTCGCATCCTGCATGTCACCAATCCCGCCGACTGGGAGCGCCAGGGCATGGCGGCCGGCAGCCCCTTCGCCCTCGCACACACCTTTGCCCAGACCGGGCCGTTTCGGCCGGCCAACACCGTCCGTGGCGTGCCCAACGCGGTGCTGGCCGGCTCGTCCACCGTTCCCGGCGTGGGCGTACCGACGGCCCTGATCTCCGGGCGGCTGGCCGCCGACCGCATCACCGGCGTAGTCGCCCGCGCGACGACACCCAGCGCTACGAAAGTGCGGTTGCCGTGATCCGCAGCGAGTTGGACGCCGCCGGCATCGAGGAACCCTGGCTGCGCGAGGCGTATCGACGCTGCCGCGACATCAACGCCGCCCACGGGCGGACCTTTTTTCTGGCCACTCGCCTGCTGGCACCCGATCAACGCCCGGCGGTGCATGCGCTGTACGGCTTCGCCCGGCACGCCGACGACATCCTCGACGAGCTGAACCCGAATCTAAACACCGGCATTCGGGCGCAACGCCTGCAGCGGCTCTCCGAGCTGTTCTTCGCCGGCGGCGACAACCGCGACGAACCGGTGCTCGCGGCGGTCATCCATACCGCACGCCGCTATCAAATCTCCTCCGAGCTGTTCGACGACTTCCTCACCTCGATGCGGATGGATCTGACCGTCACCGACTATCCGGATCGCGCGGCGCTCAACCGCTACATCAAGGGCTCCGCGGAAGCCATTGGCCTGCAATTACTTCCGATACTCGGTACGGTCGGGCCGACCGAGGAAGCCGCGCCGTACGCCGCTGCGCTGGGCACCGCCTTCCAGCTCACCAATTTCCTGCGCGATGTCGACGAAGACTTGACCCGCGGTCGGGTTTACCTGCCCGCTGACGAAATGGCCCGCTACGGCGTCGACCGTGATCTGCTGATGTGGTGTCATACCCATCGCCGCACCGACGCCCGAGTCCGCCGCGCACTCAGCGACCAGCATGAGATCACCCGAAATGTCTACCGTTTCGCCGCCGGCGGGATCCCGTCGCTGGCGCCGCGCTCGCGTCCTTGTGTGGCAACGGCCTTGAGGCTGTACTCGGAAATTTTGGACCGCATCGAAGACAGCGATTTCGCGGTGTTCAGCCAACGCGCCACCGTCGGCACCGCGCGACGCCTCCAGGTGGCGGGTGCGGGCTTGATCCGGTCTTGGCGAGCACGCTCGGGTTCCGACCGCCGAAAGTCCGGTGCCGCCTGATGGACCGGTGGCAATACCTGGCAGTGCTGGCCGGGTGCCTGGCGATCACCGCCCCGTTGGAGATGTTCGGCACCGGCGTCTACCGTCAGCCGTGGCGGGTCGTCCGCGCGGTGTTGCCGGTCGCCGCAGTGTTCCTGTTGTGGGATGAGCTGGCGATCGGTGCGCAGGTGTGGAGATACAACCCCGCTTACATCATCGGCCGCTACCTTCCGGTTCGGGTGCCGATCGAGGAGGTTCTGTTTTTCGTCGTGATCCCGCTGTGTGCCCTGCTGACCTACAACGCGGTGAGCGCGATCGTCGACCGCGTCGACCGACGATGAGTGGGCTTGGCTACACCGCACCGGCTGTGCTGGCGGTGCTGGGTGTCTGCGCGGCCGAGTTCGCCGTGGTGCGCACCGGTCTCTTCCGGCGACGGGCTTACTGGTTGTCGATGCTGATCGTGTTCGGGTTCCAGATCCTGGTCGACGGCTGGCTGACCAAACTGAGCGCGCCCGTCGTCATCTACGACAGTCGGCAGATCAGCGGCGTGCGCTTTCCGTTCGATATCCCGGTCGAAGATTTCCTGTTCGGTTTCGCGCTGGTCACCGCGGTCTTGCTGGGATGGGAGCGTCAGCGTGAGCGTCGGTGACGCCGGGCTGCCGCGCCGCCAGGTGCCGGCCGCCTTCGACGTCGGAGCCGCCACCTACGACCAGCTCGTCGGCGCTAACCCCGGCTACCATCCGCACCTGCGCCGCTCGGCGCGCCGTTTACGAATCCCCAACCACGGCAAAGGATTGCGATTGCTCGACGCCGGCTGCGGAACCGGTGCGTCGACGGCCGCGCTGCTCACCGTCGCGCCGGAGGCCGACATCGTCGCGGTCGACGCCTCCGGCGGAATGCTCGACGCGGCGGCGGCGAAAGCCTGGCCGCCGTCGGTGCGGTTCGTGCACGCACCGATCGAAGAGCTCCCCGAGCACGGCGTGGGCGGACCGTTCGACGCGATTCTGGCCGCCTACCTGGTGCGTAACCTGGCCGATCCGGACCGCCAGCTGCGGGCTTTCCGGACGCTGTTGCGGCCGGGCGGCACGCTGGCCGTGCACGACTATTCGGTGCGCGATTCCGCCGCGGCCACCTGGGTGTGGCACGCGGTGTGCTGGAGCATCATCATTCCCGCCGGCTGGTGGCGCACCCGCGACACCACCCTGTATCGGCATCTGTGGCGTAGCGTGCTGGCCTTCGACGGCGCGACCCGGTTTCGGCAGCGCTTACGCGACGCCGGATTCACCGCGGTGCACAGCGAGACGATGCCGGGCTGGGAAGCCAACATCGTGCACACCTTCCTCGGGGTTGCACCACGATGACCGATCGGCGCCGCCAGCAGATCCCGGCACCTGACGGGCTACCCGACGCCGGTGCGCTGCCCACGCGGCCCCGTGCGGTGGTCGTCGGCGGCGGCATCGCGGGCCTGACCGCGGCGACCGGGCTCGCCGAACGCGGCGTCACCGTGCACGTCGTCGAACGCGAGCCCTACCTCGGCGGTCGGGTGGGCGGCTGGACCGAACAGCAAGACGGCACCGAACTGGCGATGAACCGCGGATTTCACGCGTTCTTTCGTCAGTACTACAACTTGCGCGCTTTGCTGCGTCGCGTCGACCCGCAGCTATCGATGCTCACCGCGGTCGACGACTACCCGCTCGTCGACGGCGCCGGCCGGCGGGACAGCTTTCGCGGGCTGCCCCGCACACCGCCGTGGAACGCGCTGCTGTTCGCGTTGCGCAGCCCGACCTTTCGGCCCCGCGACCTGGCCCGCATCAACGCCCGCGCCGCGGCACCGCTGGCAGCGGTGTCGGTGCCGGACATCTATGACCGCCTCGACCACATCGACGCCGAAACCTTTTTGAAGGCAATCAATTTCCCGCAGGCGGCGCGGCACCTGGCCTTTGAAGTGTTCTCCCGCAGCTTCTTCGCCGACCCGGGACAGCTTTCCGCCGCCGAGCTGGCGACGATGTTCCACATCTACTTCCTCGGCTCGGCCGAGGGGCTGATCTTCGATGTCCCCGACGCCAACTACGACGCTGCCCTGTGGCAGCCCCTGATGCACTATTTGACCGACTACGGTGTCCGCTTCCGGCTCGGCGCCGGCGTGACCCGTATCGACACCGGGCCCGCGGAAGCTTTTGCTGTGCAGCTCGATTCCGGTGAGCGCCTCGACGCTGACGCGGTGGTGCTGGCCACCGATCTGGCCGGCCTGCAGCGGATTGTCACCTCGTCGGACGGTCTCGGCGACGAGCACTGGCGGGCAAAAATTCGACAGCTTCGCACCGCGCCGCCGTTCGTGGTGCAACGGCTGTGGCTTGACCGGCCCGTCGCGCCGCACCGGTCCGCGTTCCTGGGCACCGCCGGCCACGAACCGCTCGACAACATCAGCGTCCTGGAACGCTACGAGCGCGAAGCGGCCCAGTGGGCACGGCTCCACGGCGGCTCCGTAGTCGAATTACATTCCTACGCAGTGCAATCCGTGCTTCCCGGTGAGGTGATGCTGCGACGGCTGCACGAGCTGTATCCCGAAACGGCGTCGGCACAGGTTGTTCACGAGCTCGTCCTGCGTCGAAGCGACTGTCCGCTGTTCGCACCCGGGACCTATGCGCACCGGCCAGCAGTGACCACCCCACAGCCCGGACTGGTGCTGGCCGGCGACGGCATCCGGGTCGACTTGCCGGTCGCCCTGATGGAGCGCGCGGCAACCAGCGGGTGGTCAGCCGCCAACCATTTGTTGGCACAATGGGGTTTGGCGGGCCATCCGCTGTGCACGGTTGCCAACGAGGGCCGATCTGCGTTGCTGCGCTGGCTCGCCACCCGAGAAAGGCAGCACCGGCGATGAACATTCACGACCGCTTGCGACAACATTTGCCCAAAAACCTTCCGATACAGACCATCCCTCCGACCAGCTGGGCCGCCCAGCGCCCGACCTACCGCGATGCGCAGCCGGCCATCATCAACGCCGCGCTGAACCGCTCCCAGCGCAGACCAACCGGCAACTGGTACGCCTTCACGGCCAGCCGTTCGGTGCGTCCCGGGCGCCCGCTGGGCACCCGGGTCGCAGGCATCGAGATCGTCGCCTGGCGCGATCAGGACAACCGTCTGCGCGTCGGGCCGCGCAGTTGCCCACACCTCGGGGCAGACCTGGCCACCGGTACCGTGCACTGCGGCGTCTTGGTCTGCCGCTGGCATGGATTAGCCCTCGACGGCGACGAGCCCAAGTTCGGCTGGAAACCGTTCCCCAGCCACGACGATGGTGTGCTGGCATGGGTGCGTCTGGATGACGCCGGTGGTGAGCCGCCGCTTGACGAGCCCGTCATTACCGGCAGGCCGACCGGCGACACCATGCACGCGGTGGCTCGCCTGGAAGGAGCCTGCGAACCGTCCGACATCATCGCCAACCGGCTCGATCCATGGCACGGCGCGTGGTTTCACCCGTATTCGTTCACCCGCCTTGAAGTTTTGACCACGCCCACCGAAGAGGCCGACCGCTTCCTGGTCGCGGTGACCTTTCGCATCGGCCGCCTCGGCGTGCCCGTCGTCGCGGAGTTCACCAGCCCGGAGGCACGCAGCATCGTCATGCGCATCGTCGACGGCGAAGGCACCGGCAGTGTCGTCGAAACCCACGCCACCGCAATCGGTCCCGGCCCCGACGGTCGGCCCCGCACCGCGGTGATCGAAGCTGTCATTGCCCAATCCGACCGCGCCGGATTCAGGCGGGCACTGCGCACTGCCCCGCTGATCACACCGCTGATCCGGCACGCGGCCGGCAGGCTGTGGCGCGACGACCTCGCGTATGCCGAGCGGCTTTACCAGCTGCGCGCCGGCGCGACATAGCGGTGCCGAACCCGCGGAACCGGTATTTCCTCGCAGTCCTCTTCGCCGTCGGCGCACACTTCGCCTACCTGCTGTACCTGCCC
This sequence comes from uncultured Actinomycetota bacterium, assembly GCA_963795995.1. Classification (GTDB taxonomy): domain Bacteria; phylum Actinomycetota; class Actinomycetes; order Mycobacteriales; family Mycobacteriaceae; genus Mycobacterium. The sequence continues at coordinate 513,412 of CAWCJY010000010.1, read as the reverse complement.
AGCGGCGGATTCCTGGCGCTGCGCTACCCGCGCAGCATCGCCCTGCATGCACCGGCCGTCGGCTGGGGTGTCGGCGTGGTCGCCTGCGGCCTGCCGTGCCCGCTGACACGGCTGGAAGAGTGGGCGCGCGCCCGAGCGGAAATGGATCCGTTACCGACGGCGGGCTTCGTCGAGCGCTACGTTGCCGGCGTTCTCTACCCTGCCAACGGCACCGGTACCGCGCAGGCCGTGGCCTTCGTAGCGGCCGCGGTTTCGTGGGTCATGCTCGCCGTGCAACGCGCTCGGCGTCGTCAGTCGGCGTCCCTGCCCTCCCGGCTGCGGTCGTAAGCCCGCCCCCGCAGACTGGCGAGCCACCCGGGGTAGAGCTGCACCCCCGGTGCGGTGTGCAGGATCGGGTCGAACGCCACATCCTCCCCCTTGCCGTCCTTGACCAGCCGGCGCAGGGTGAGGCGCGCCAACGGAGCGAAAGTGGAGCTCCCGCGGGCTTGGTCGATCGCCACATCGACCTCGCCGTGCTCGAGCTGACGACGGATGCTGTCCAGTGAGACCCCGACGCCGTCCACTTCGGTCAGCACCCGAGCCCGCAACCACCAGTTGACGCCTTGATACCGCAGCGCCATCAGGCTGCTCAGCGTGTTACCGGTCCACGACCCGACGGGCCGCAGCCCGATGGCCCGGCCAAGCACACTGGAGCCGGCGGACGCCAGAAGAATGTCCCATGCCGCGCCGTCATCCGCCTGCGGCGGGATCCGCAGAGCAAGTCCAACGGCATCGGGCAGCGCGCCGGGTGTTCCGGCAGCCTTCGATACCCGGGCGACGACATCACACGACGGGACCGGCAGACCGGCATCGGCGGGCGCCAGCCGCTCGAGCGAGCCCTCGGCCAGCAGACCATCGGGATGGAAAATTCGGGCGTGCCGGATCGCAGATCCCCATCGAAACGGCAACGTCGCGAGATCGGTCAGACTCACCGGGCGCGAATTCCCGGTTGCGTCCGAGAGCAAACCCGGGCTCCCCCTAGAATCGGCTCGTCGACGACAGTGGGTGATATGCGGACGGGTGAATCAGCGCCGGGTGTCTTGGCCGGCACGACGGCGGTAGTGACTGGTGGCGGCCGCGGATTGGGACGGGTGCTCGCCCAAGGGTTGACGCGCGCGGGAGCCGCCGTCGGTCTGATCGCCAGGTCGCAGGATCAGCTCGCGCAGAGCGTGCATATCCTCAACGAATCCGGTGGCCATGCGCTCTCGGCCGTGGCCGACGTCACCGATCCGGTCGCTACCGAAGCTGCCCTCACCCAGTTGCGAGACGAACTGCTCCACATCGACTTACTGGTGAACAACGCCGGAGTCAACGGTCCGATCGGCCCGGCGTGGGAAGTGGCCGAAGACGAATGGTGGCGCACCGTCGAGGTGAACCTGCGCGGCGTCGAGGTGTGCAGCCGGCTGGTGCTGCCCGACATGATCGCCCGCCGGCGCGGACGCATCGTTAACATCACCAGCCGTGCGGGCGTCTACCGCTGGCCGTTGCTGTCGGCCTACTCGGTGTCCAAGGCGGCGGTGGTGAAATACGTCGAGAACCTCGCGCAAGAAACCAAGCGATACGGCATCGCGGTCTTCAGTTTGCATCCCGGTCTGCTGCCGATCGGGTTCGGCGAGCTTGCCCTTGGTGCGGCCCACGTACCGCAGCCGGGACCGCAAGCGGCGGTTGGTGACTGGTTTCGCGACGAGATGGCGGCCGGCCGGGGTGCGGACCCGGCCAAGGCGGTCGAACTGCTAACGCGGCTGGCGGCCGGGCAGGCCGACGCGCTCAGTGGGCGGCACCTCACGGTCGACGACGATTTGGACGACATGCTGGCTCGCATCGACGAATTGCGTAGCGCGGAGTCGTACCTCCTGCGGGTCCGCACCCTGAGCGATGACTGATCACCGCGTGGTCGAACCCGTTCTCTTCACCACGTTGCCGGGGGTGGGCAGCAGGGTCTCACGCGCGAAACTGCCCGCTTTCATCATCGGACTGACCAGGATGTCGAAAACTCGGGGCAGTAAACGGTAGCCGGCCAGCATCGGGTAGTTGGTCCAGCCGACCTGGCGCTCGCTGGCCCGCCCGGAGTCCGCGGCGGCCACTACGGCACGAGCGACGGCGGACGGTGAGTCGTTGACCGGCAGGACCTTCGCGACATGGCCGAAGTAGTTGGCCGCCAACGGGTAAACAGGTGTGTCCACCGCGCCGGGGTAGATGCCGTGCACGACGATTCCCGGCATCTCGCGAGTCTCCTGTCGCAGTACCCGGATAAGCGCCGTGATCGCGAATTTGCCGATCACGTAGGCCCCCATGTAAGGCACCGCGGCCTGCCCGAGAACCGAACCTATGACGACGAGCTGCCCATGACCGCGCTGACGGAAGTGCATCAACGCGCAGCGGGCGACATTGGCGGCGCCCAGGACGTTGGTCTTGATCACCATGTCGAAGATCTCGGCCGGCACCTCGGTGAAGCGGCCGAACGCCGCAAGCGCGGCATTTTGCACCACCACGTCGATTTCGCCGAAGCGTGCCGTTGCGACACCGAACAGTTCCTCGACCTCGGCTCGCTCACTGATGTCGGCGGGTTGCATCACTACGTCGGCCGCGCCGGCTTGCACGCATTCTTCCGTCACGGTTTGCAGCGCGTCCAGCCCACGGGCCGCCAGCACCAGCTGGCAACCGCGGGCGGCGTAACGAAGTGCCGTTTCGCGGCCAATCCCGCTCGAGGCGCCCGTGATGAGCACGGTTTGCGGGCTACTCATGTCGCGCACCTAAGCCACGTCACCGACAGGCCCTCCTAACCATTAAGTATCTTAAACACTGCTGAAATACCCACCTACAGCGCCACATAATCCGCAAATGTCAACGTTTGACCGATGTCTTCGAGTCGGCAGCACTGGGGTTTTGCCGACCGAAGGTTGGGGTATCACCCTATCGGTGTTTAAGTTATTTAACGACCCGCATGCGCGGGGCACGGCCACCAAAGGTCTGCTTCCACCGGTCGGCCACAATCGGCCGGTCTTGGCGCAGGGGCGCCAGCTCGTGCGGATCGATCACCTGGGCGAGCGTCGCGTAGTGGAGGTTCTCACCCCGGAGCATGGCGTAGTTGCGGTGGGCCTGACGCCTGACAACACGCCCTTTGCAGTCAGCAATACGTGCCGGCACCAGTTCGGCGGTCTTGGCCGAGGACGAGTCACCGCGTCGGGCTGCCTCGAGTGTCCTTGGCACCGAGCGCGTCACCAGGTGACCGACGGCATCATGGTCGAAGGTCCTAAGGGTCGTGTCTTCGGGTTCAAGCCATACTCGTTTCTTGTCTGGGCGGTGGCTAACCGGCTGCGCCTGAAGGTTATCCACGTCGAATTGCGGCAGGACGCCATCTGGATCTGCGAGTGAAAGCACCTGCAACCGCTCGTTTACCCGCCCAGGATCGGGGTATCAGCCCAATGAAGTATTTAACAAACTGAAGGAGTTGCCATGGCCCGGGCCACCGTTTTTCATCAGCTGCACGATCTCGGCCTTGCCGGCTGGTTCGGGGGCAATCTCGCGAACGGTGTAGCCCTCAACAGGGCCGCCTCGGCCGCCGGTAGCGACTTGGGGGCGGGCGCGGTAGCCAATGACGGATGGGATCGATGGGCGCCCGTGAATGGGGTGGCTATCGGTCTGCACCTGGTTGGCGCTGCGGGTCTGGTGAAGCACGACCTGGGCCGGATGAAAGTGCAGAAGGGCGTAGCCGCCATGGCCGTCGTGAAGACCGCACTGACAGCCGCCGCTTTGGGAGTAACCGCCTACAGCCGTAAACTCGGTCAGAAGGTTTCCCAACAGCATGCTGTACCGGCAGCCGACGGGACGACCCCCAACGCCGCAACGCCATCCGACGTGGCAGCTGCCCAGAAACAGCTCGCACAGTTGCAGTGGGTGGTGCCTGCGGTCACCGGAGCGATTGTGCTGATCGCTTCGTACGCCAGTGAGCAATACCGGCCCGAAGAGGTTTCTAAGGGTGCAGTGCAGCGTCTCTTCAATTTATGAGCGACGGCATCATGCTCACAGTCAGCCGGGTGATGGCCGCGCCGCCGCAGGCGGTGTGGCAGCTGTTGGTGAATCTCGAGGCGTGGCCGCAGTGGGGGCCACCGATCCGGCGAGCCGAACTCGACCGCCCCTTCGACAAAATCGAGTTGCAGGCAACGGGCCACGTCTACACCTATCTGCCGGTTGCGGTGCCGTTTGTCGTCAGCGAATTCGAACCAGACAGTTACTGGGCGTGGACAGTGGCGGGGGTTCCTGCCACCAGCCACCGGGTGGACCCCGTGAAGCAGGGCGCACGTGTGACCATTGGCGTGCCCTGGTGGACTGCGCCCTACCTGAGTGTCTGCGCAGTCGCCTTGCACCGCATGGACACAATGCTCACGGGACCGCAAACCACGTCCGCGTGAAACACGCTGTTTGTTGGTTCAGCTTGTGCTGCCGCGAAGAAACGCCGCGGTGTCGTAGTAGGTCCTGAACGCGTCGATGGCGTCCCCCCGCGTATGTAGTACGCTCACTCCGTCATAGCGAAAGTCGCTGCCATCGCTCAAGGTCCCCTCCGACGTCCACTCCAAGAACGCGATACCATCGCCGCTTGCGGTGTGCCGAAACGACGCATCGATCGAGCCGAATACCTCGCGATACTGCTGCCAGAACGCACGAGCACCCTGCTTGCCGCGTTCTTGATGCGGCATACCGACTTTACTGAGCGTCGCATCATCAGCGAACAGGTCGACCAGCGGCTCGACATCCCGGTTCCGGTGCAAATCGCCTAGCGCGGCAACGAATCGTTGAGCCATCTCCTGCATGCCCAACGGATACCCGCACAATTCTGGATCACACATCGCTGCGCCATCGTGTGGCAAGCGAATATCTGCTCAAGGCAATAAATGTCGCTACCCGTCGATGGGGTTGTGCCGGTGCCTCAGCCGCCCCGCAGAATCTGGCCGGCCGTCCGGCGGCCACTGACCAGCGCGCCCTGAATAGAGGCGGTGTCACGGTCGTCGCCACATAGCCACACTCCGGACGAAGTGCGGACCGGGCGTTGCAGGCTGAGCGGCGGTACTGGGCCGGCAATGCGTGGCGAATCACATGGCGGATGAGTAGAGTCCATTCGCTACTGTCGACGCCCAAGATGTCGGCGGCGTGTCGCCGTGTCGCGGTCTCGGACGGCACCGTACCGTCGTCCTCCGGTAACGCCGACGCCGCGATCAAGTGCCGCCCCGGCGGCGCGTAAGTCGAGGCGGCTGCGCTGATGAACGCGGTGTTCAGCACCGGCCCCGAAGACCTGTAACCGCAGAGCCGAAACATCGACTGCCCGTCGACGTTCCGGATAAGCCGGATTCAGCACCTGAAAACCGCGGTCACAGCGGAAGCCGTCAACGATATCGGTGCGGATTCGGCCGCCGACCGTCTCGTCGGCCTCCCACACCGTCACTTCACGTCCGGCGGATAGCAGCGCAGTGGCGCAGCGCAAGCCGGCCAATCCCGCGCCGATCACTAGTACTTCGGTGTCGTCCATCTTCACTCGACCTGGTGTTGATAGTTGCGCCCGCAGCGTAGGACGTGGCTACCCGAGGTCACGGAAACTGCTGGGGCCGTGCCGTTTAAACTTATCGCTCCTTCCTGCCTACTCCCTGAACATCACGCGGGACGCCGATCGCCACTGGCTGCCCTCGCCGCGGCGACCGCCTCCCGATGATCGATGATGCGCGGCGGATAGTGCGGCGCCGCCCCGGTCTCGAGTTCCCATGGCGTGTGCACTTTCGCCGTCGTGATATGGGCCAGTTCGGGAACCCAGCGTCGCACATAGTCCCCGTTGGGATCGAAGCGCTCAGCCTGCCGCAGTGGGTTCAGCACGCGGTAGGGGCGAGTATCGGTACCGGTACCCGCCACCCACTGCCAGTTGAGTTGGTTGTTGGCGATGTCACCGTCGACAAGCAGACTCATAAAATGCTGCGCGCCAAGTCGCCAGTCCACTTGCAGAGTCTTCGTCAGAAAGCTACCGGTGATCAACCGGGCCCGGTTGTGCATCCATCCTTCGGCCGCGAGTTGACGCATCCCGGCATCGACTATCGGGTATCCGGTGCGGCCGTTTCGCCAGGCGTCGAACATGTCCGGGCTTTCGCGCCAGCCGCCGTTTCTGCTTCGATAGTCGTGCCGGGCGGCATCAGGACGGGCGGCTAGCAGCTGGGCATAGAAATCCCGCCAGGCGAGCTGGCGGACAAACGCCGTGGCGCCTTCGGTCGAGGATCTGCTGCGATACACCAACTCGCCAGGCGAGATACAGCCGAAATGAAGGTACGGCGACAGCCGCGACGTCGCATCGGCGGCAAGGTCATCATGTTGGTTGTGGTACTCGTCAACCGGCCCACCCAGCCACGTCTTCACCATTCGCCTGGCAGTTGTCTCCCCACCCACAACCAGCTTCGGTGACGAAGTGCCCGAACACAGTTGGCTCGGCTCGGGAAGCGGCTCAGTGTGTAACTCCACCACGTTCAGCGCCGACGGCGCGGGCATCACACGCCGCGTAGCGGCCTGCAACCACCTGCGGTAATAGGGGGTGAACACCGAGAAGTGCCCCTGACCGCCCTGGGGACTGAGCTCCGCCGGCTCGGACACGGTGACGCTCGATGCGTGCACCTCCAGCCCGCAGCCGTGGGCGGCGAGGCGTTCCCGCAGTTGCTGTTCGCGTTGCCGGGCGTAGCCGCTGACGTCCGACGCCAGATGAACTTCGGTGATCGACAGCTCCGCCACCAGCCGCTCCACCTCAGTGACGACCGGCCCATGTCGCACAGTCAAACGCCCGCCGCGGCGGCGCAGCTCGTCGTCCAGTTCGGCGAGAGCGGCGGCCAGGAAGCCGGCCTTGTTCGGCGTCAGATAGCGGCTCGAAATAATCGCCTCGTCGAGCACGAACAGCGCCACAATCTGATCGCCGCTTTTCGCTGCAGCCGTGAGCACCGGATTGTCATGAACCCGCAAATCTCTGGTGAACAGTGCCATCGTCACGGCCATAGTCATGTCCTTTCCACACAAGTTGATGTCGCACCGCGAACCTACTGCCGCACAGATGGTTACGGTGGCTGGTTGCCCAGCCGGCTTTGGTGAGCGACGACGTCATCCAGGTCGTTGAGCCGCTGCATGCCGGCCAGCGCACGGGACATTCGGCGATTGCCGGACAGCCGGTTGGCGTTGCGGGCAAGAAACGACCAATACCCGCCGGTGAACGGGCAGGCCTCGTCGCCCACACGACGGCTCGGACGGTAACGGCAGGGTCCGCAATAATCACTCATGCGGTCGATATATGCGCCGCCGGCGGCATAGGGCTTCGTCGCCAGCAATCCCCCGTCGGCGTGCTGCGACATGCCGATGACGTTGCCGATCATCACCCAGTCGTAGCCGTCGACGAAGCAGCGGCGAAACCAGTCGGCGACTGCGGCAGGATGCCAACCACGTTGCAACGCGTAATTGGACAGCACCATCAACCGCGGGATGTGGTGTACCCAACCGTGGTCACGCACATCGGCCAGCACGTTCTTCAGGCAGCGCGCCTGCACGGCGTCGGCATCCAACTCGGCGAACCAATCAGGCAGCGCCGACCGGGCCGCCATCGCGTTGCGTCGACGGTAACCCTGGCCGAAATGCCAGTAGCTGTGCCAGATGTAGTCACGCCAGCCGACGATCTGGCGAATGTAGCCTTCCACGCTGGCCAGTGGAGCCGCTCCCCTGCAGTAGGCGTCCTGAGCTGCGTGGGCGCAATCCAACGGGTCGAGCAATCCCAGGTTCATGGGTGCGGACAGCGCACTGTGCGCCATCCAGATGTCGGAAGCCAGCATGGCGTCCTGACGGGGACCGAAGTGCGGCAACCGCTCTCGCAGAAACACGTCGAATGCCTGGTGGGCTTCGGCGGCCGTCACGGCGAATTCGCGAGGACCGTCGCGGCCGACGAACGAAACGGTGCCGTCGCGTTCCCAGCGATCCAGATCGGCGCGGACTTCTTCGTCGATCTCGTCTTCCTCGGGCCGCCACGGGGTCGGGACACCAAGCCGCTGCGAATTTTTCGGCGGTGGCTCGCGGTTTTCTGCATCGAAATTCCACCGCGATCCGACGGGTTGACCGCCGTCCATCAGCAAGTCGAACCGGCGGCGAGCGTCCCGGTAGAAATTCTCGAGCAACAGGCCGCGTTGGTTGCCCGCCCATTGCTCGAACGTGGCACGGTCGGTGCAAAAACCCCGTTGCGGCAGAACTTCGATACTCGGTAGCGAGTTCACGAACTTTTCGGCCGCCCACGAAGTGGGACCACACACACTGACTGGTTCATCAACTTTGTCGAGGGCCTCGCGGTAAGTGCGGGTCTGCAGGAACACAGCCTGGTCGCCGAGTTCGGCGGCGCGATGACGCAACGCCGACAGCAGGAGGTGCGCTTTGCGGCGATGGAAGCGGCTGCGCTCGAACACCGCCCGGGACTCGACCAGTAAGACCGGCTGTTCTGGGTCATCGAGGAAATGCGGCCCCAGCTGGTCGGCGAAGCACCAACGCCGCACAGCAGACTTCATGACCGGCTCGCAGTGATCAGGCGTCGGAATGCACCGTCCGCTCAGCAGGCTCCAGATGCTGTGGATGTCGCCGTCCGTGGCCGGACCCAGTCGTGTGCGCGAAACGACCCAACCATCGGTGTTCAGGGTGGATCGACTCGACAACGCGCCATAGTGAATCCGGTTCGACGTGGAAGCTGCGGTCCCGCGAGTCCTCATGCAGCGACCCACCTGACCACTGCGGGTCGGTGGGCAACGGCCGCGATGGTGCTTCGTCGGCGTCGGGCTCAGACCATCGGGTGCGCAGGGCACCGTCGCGCACCCCGGCCAGTGCCAGCTTGACGGCTTCTTCGTACCTGGTCAGCCCACCAGCCGGATCGGGAATGTGCTGGGCAACGTCGTGATCGGCGCAAACCACGTCGTTTTCCAGAGAGTCCATCAACGAGACCGCCAAGACGCGCGGCATCGGGGTGACGAGGTTCACCCATTGTGACGACAGGTACGGGCTCAACATCGGTACCGGTATAGCAATGCGGCGGCGCAGTCGCGCGACCGCGGCGTACCTGCGGATCATGTCGGTGTAGGTGAACGTGTCCGGGCCGCCGATATCGAAGGGCCGGTTTACCTGCGCCGGTAGGTCCGCGGCGTTGACCAGGTAGTACAGGACGTCCCGCACTGCGATTGGCTGGATCTTGGTGCGCAGCCAGCGTGGGGTGAGCATCAATGGCAGTCGCTCGGTCAGATACCGTAAGATCTCGAAGCTTGCCGACCCGGCTCCGATGATGGTGGCGGCGCGCAACTCCACGGTGGGCACACCGGATTCGAGGAACTGGTGCCCCACCTCGGCGCGCGAGGCGAGATGATCCGAAAGCTTCTGACGCTCGGCGATGATGCCGCCGACATAGACGATGCGCGACAGACCGGCTTCGGCCGCGGCGCCGGCGACGGTCGATGCCGCGCGGGCATCCACATCGACGAAGTCAGACCGCAGCATCGAGTGCACCAGGTAGTAGAGAACGTCTTGGCCTTGCAGGGTCTGCCGCACTTGAGCTGCGTCGGTGACATCGCCCTCGACCACGTCGACGCGGTCCCGCCATGGCACGTCGTCCAGTTTGGCCGGCGTTCGCGCCATGACCCGCACGTCGTGGCCGGCTGACAGCAGTTCGGGAACCAGGCGGCTACCCAGGTAGCCGGTCGCCCCGAAAACGACGCAGCGCATTGCGTCACCTCTCCGTTGAATAAAGGTCTTTCATTAGATTAATTATTAAGATTATAGTCCCAACTCGGGGAGCAAGCTTCCGTCAGGTTGAGCCGGTTCCCGGTTTGTGCCGGATTAGCGATCGGTGCAGCGGGTAGACCCTGGCGGAGGACGACGGGATCGACTGAACGAGAGAGGGCAACATGGCTGACGAGAAATTCAAGAAGGGCGACAAGGTCGCATGGAAAAGCCATGGCCAGAACGTCAAAGGTAAAGTGGAGGAGGAAATCACATCTGACACCAACGCAGCCGGACGGGCAGTGCGCGCCTCCAAGGACGATCCGCAATACCGGGTGATCAGTGCTAAGACCGGTGCCGACGCTGTGCACAAACCGGGTGCTCTCGAACGTGACAAGTAGCGACGACGACACCTGGCGCGAGTTCCGTGCGACTGTCAACATGACGGCGAAGGAACTCGACAGTTGGCTCAAGAGCAAGGATTCCGGCGCTGTCGGCCAGAAGTCCGGGGGCAAGGAGTCGACCGGACATGCGAGCGGCCGACGAATCGTCACGATTCTGAAGACCAATAAACGCGACCTGACCGATGACGACTATGCGCACATGCGCAAGGTGATCGGATATGCCAAGCGCCACCTCAAGCAGCGGCCCGCCGGCGACGTCAGCGACAGCAGATGGCGCTATTCGTTGATGAACTGGGGCCACGACCCGACGAAGAGCTGACCTGGTCACTTAAGGCATTCAGCTGTCGGGTGTCATCGGCTGCACCTCAGGATGTTTGTCATGCCAGTCTTTTTCGACGCTGCGAACACGCCTGCGCTGGGTGTACAGCCAGATCGACGCCGCCGCCGCTGCGACAGCGGCTACCGCAATACAGATCACGGCCGGCTGGTACTGCCGGTTCGCGAGCGCGGCCAAGCATCCGACGAAAGCGACGACACCGAACGCTACGAGGATCAGCCCCGGCATTGCGGCTGTGTTTTTCATCGTCACACCCGCGTGTGGTCGTGTCGTGCGGTGGTGATCGACCGGGTCGTCAGCAGTGTTACCCATGGCTACTCTCTCCTTGACCGACACGATTCATTGGCCGACATCATTTTCGGCAGACCCACCGCGTGCTCAGCGACTAGTGCCCGTCGCGCTCGCCGTTCGACGAGCCGTTGTGGTGGCCGTTTGTCGAGCCGTTGGCGCCGTGCTGGCGCTCGCGCAGCGCCAGCATCGCGCGTTGTTCGCCGGCGTGGTGCGCTTCGCGCAGGGCGGCGTCCTCGGCGACCGGGTCAGCGCGCAGCAGGCTGCCGGAGCCCGGTGCGCCCGCCGAGCCCAGCCGGTTCATCTTGCTGGGGACCGGCGCGCCCTGATAAGGCAGGGGCAGCGGATGGCCATGCTCGTCGACCGGGCCCAGTGGCTGGTGCAGCTCAATGTAGGCACCGTGCGGCAGCCGTTTGATGATGCCGGTCTCGATGCCGTGCTCGAGCACCGACCGGTCACTGCGCTGCAGCCCGACACACCAGCGGTAGGCGGCAAAGTACACCAGCGGCGGCAACACCACCATGCCGATGCGCCCGATCCAGGTTGTCGCGTTCAGTGAGATGTCGAACTTGTAGGCAATGATGTCGTTCATCGCACTCAACGTGAGCACCATGTAGAACGCAATCGCCATGGCGCCCACCGCGGTACGCACCGGCACGTCACGCGGCCGCTGCAACAGATTGTGGTGAGCATAATCACCGGAGAACCGCTTCTCCAAGAACGGGTAAATCGTCAGCAATATGAAGACAAGCCCCATGATGATCGCCACCGCGACCGCGGCCGGCACCGTGTGTCCGGCGAAGTACAACTCCCACGGCGGCCATAGCCGGATCAGTCCATCGGTCCACATCATGTAGAAGTCTGGCTGGCTGCCCGCGGAAACCTGGGAAGGTTTGTAGGGGCCCAGGTTCCAGATCGGGTTGATCTGCAGCAGCCCGCCCATCAGGCCCAGGATGGCCACGGTCATCGCGAAGAAGGCACCGGATTTGACCGCGAATACCGGCATCACCCGCACCCCGACCACATTGGTCTCGGTGCGCCCCGGACCGGGGAACTGGGTGTGCTTTTGAAACCACACCAGCGCCAGGTGGATACCGATCAACGCCAACATGATGCCCGGCAATAGCAGAATGTGCAGGGCATAGAGCCGCGGGATCAGGATGCCGCCCTCGGCGCAGTTGTATCCCACACCTCCACATGGGAAGTCGCCACCAAACAGCGCCCAGTGCAACCAGGTACCGATCAGTGGTATGCCCAACGTGATCGAGGACAGCGCGGCCCGGATCCCGGTACCCGAGAGTAGATCGTCGGGCAGCGAGTAGCCGAAATAGCCCTCGAACATCGCCAGGATCAACAACAGCGACCCAATCACCCAGTTGGCCTCCCGGGGCCGGCGAAACGCCCCGGTGAAAAACACACGCGCCAAATGCACCATGATCGCCGCAGCGAACATCAACGCCGCCCAGTGATGCACCTGGCGCACGAACAACCCACCGCGCACCTCAAAGGAAATGTTCAGCGCCGACTCATAAGCCTTGGACATTTCCACACCACGCAACGGCTGATAGATCCCGTTGTAGGTGACCTCAGCCATCGACGGGTCGAAAAACAACGTCAGATACACCCCGGTCAGCAACAACACGATGAAGCTGTACAACGCGATCTCACCCAGCAGAAACGACCAATGCGTCGGAAACACCTTGTTCAGCTGCCGGCGCACCGCCGCCGCCGGGTGATAGCGCGTGTCGATGTCGTCGGCCTGCCGAGCCAGCGCCGCACCCACGTCCACCTTCGGAATAAGACTCATGTCGTCTTACGCTCCCAAAACGCCGGGCCGACAGGCTCGACACTCACTCGAATGACTGGTCGGAGTCGGTAAGGCGCTGCGCGAGCGTGACAACCGGAGTGTTGGACTCCTGAGAACGTCGTCTGAGCCATTCGAATGCGGTGTCGGCGTCGACGTGAAAGCGCTCCATCAGCATGCCCTTGGCTTGACCGATGACGTCCCGTGACGCCAGCCCTCTACGGAATTGCCGTTCACGTCGGATCATGGTCCAAGTCAGCGTGGTGTAGCCAGCGAACACCAGCCCCAACGTCACCGAGTCGTCACCGAAGGCGTGCGCTTGTTCGGAGTAGAGGTTGAGCGCCGCACTCGGCCGGTGAGCGAATAACTGAAAAGACATCATCGCCCGAATGGGGGTGTGCGCGACGGCTTCGAGAGAATAGCGCGGCCAGCGTTCGTCCGTACTGAGGTCATCTACGCGGACCATCTGGCTTTGCGGCTCTGCCAACACACACGGCCCCTCCTGGAAGCTCCGTTGAATCTCGTCGAGCACCACCGGATACCGGTCAGTCGCCGCAAGAGTGTGTATCTCGCCGGGTCGTCTGCTGATGGCGATGGCCGCGTAGGCGGCACCAGGAACGAGTTGCGCCGCCTGCCCGGTCAGCTCGTCAAGCGTTGAGTCCAAGTCGTACTCGCGACCTGCTTGCCGTTGCAGATCCAGTACCAGATCACTGATGCGACGCAGACTCGAATCGCCTGCGATCCGCGAAGTCGCGATACCCAGATCCACCACGGACCCCCTTACGACAATGCAGGCTGACTGACCAATTGGACGACCGAGACTGACTCTTCAGTAACTTAATAGTTAAGTTTATAGCCAAACCTGCCCACAGGCAATCGCCGTCTCGAGGGGTGGCACCGGCTCGGGTGAGTTACCAAGCCGACGAGCCCGGAACGCCCTTGAAAGGCCCGCTGATCCAGCTGTTGATCCAGCCGCCGTAGAAGCCGCCGGGCTGGGAAATAACCTGCTCGCCATTGACCGTGCACCGGTCGACTTTGCCGGGCATCACGGCAATGGCGCCCGCGATCGCGGAGAACTTCGGACTGGGCTGTCTGTAGGTCCAGGCAGCCCGCAGTGCCTCCCGGCTTCCGGTCACCAGGTCGTAATAGCTGGCCTGCCCCTTCCACTCGCACCATGACGAACCCTGCGTCAGCCGCAGCACGTGCTCGGCGAAAGCACTCCGCGGCAGGTAATACGTCGGTGGGTGGCTGGTCTCCAGCACCCGCCAGGCCGACGTCGTCGACACAATGATTCGGCCACCGAGCTCTATGGTGATCGGGCCGCTGAATTCTTCCAGCCGCGGCGGGCGGGGGTACTGCCAGACCGATTCCGGTCCAGGACCGCGACCACCCGGGCTTGTCCCAGCTGTCATTGGGCGTCCGGGTTCGTGCGGATGCGAATAGGTCCGCGACATGGCTGATCCGGATCGCGCACGGCGCCCCCTTGCAGGATTTCCACCTCGCCGGCCTTCGCCAACGCAAAAGCCATTGACCGGCTTTGCGCGGTAAGGCCACGCCAGTCATCTCCGCCGACGGCCCGGGCGGCATCGGAGGGACAGATGCTGCCAGCTGGTGCGCGATGATGTGCCAGCGCCAGTATTGCCGCACGCAGCCGGATAGCCACCGGTCCGTCATCAAGCGCGGTTTGCGCCGCAGCTGCCGCTGGCCCGGGATCGCCGGCAACTCGAGTCAGCTCGGTACGCAGCTTTGCTTGCCCGGCTTGCATGGTGACAGGTTAAGCGCAATGACGAGCCGCACCGGCAGGCGTCGGAGCGCTACGGGTTACGTTTGCGTTCGGACTCGTAAAACATTTGACGACACTGTCAGTACGTCACCAACACCGGATCGGAGTGCCCCATGACACGCCAAGACGAGCGAGGCCGCCACTTCCCTTACCGCTACGAGCGTCGACTGGCGCCGTTGTGGGGGCCCTTTCGGGCATGGCCGGGCACCCAGGGAGTCACACTGACCGAGGACGGGCGCCTGGTTGCCCGCTATGGCCCGTTTCGGGTCGACGTGCCGCTGTCAGACGTGCAAGATGCGCATGTGACCGGGCCGTACCGATGGTGGACCGCCGTCGGACCCAGACTCTCGATGGCCGACAACGGGCTGACGTTCGGCACCAACGCTCACGCTGGTGTATGCATCCACTTTCAGCCGCCGATACACCGCGTCCTGGGCCTGCGTGACCACTCGGCGCTCACCGTGACCGTCGCCGACACCGAAGGATTGGTCGCCGCGCTCCACAATTCCGGGTAGCACCGAGCCAGAACACGGGTACGACATGGAGCCCAAATGTCGGCCTGCTGCTAGATAGCAAAGAAATCCGATACCCTTGGTCGACGAATCGCCAAGAAGGGTGCGGTGAGGTGAGCAAGCGTGGGGTGAAGAGCGCACCGCTGAGCCGAGCAGAGCTGGAGAAGCTGATGTCGGCCGACATGCGGGCGATAACAGCACAGTCTGATCGCATCGGCCGCCACTTCGCCCGTCGCAACGACGTCAGCGGCAGTGACTTTCATGCCTTGCTGCACATCATGGTTGCCGAAACTGTGGGCACCCCCCTGACGCTGGCTCAGCTGCGTGAACGTATGGATGTCTCACCGGCAGCGATCACCTATCTGGTGGATCGGATGATGAACGCCGGACACATTCGGCGCGAGCCTGATCCCGGTGACCGACGAAAGACGCTAATTCGCTACGAGCACAGCGGAATGGCTTTGGCACGGGAGTTTTTCAGCCCGCTGGGTGCTCATCTGCGGGGCACGCTGGCGGATCTGCACGATAAGGACCTGATCGCCGCACACCGCGTATTCACGGCAATGGTCACGGCGATGTCCAACTTCGAGAGCAAGCTCCAAGGTCAGCACCATCCGCGAGCCGATCAACGAGCCCGCATAACGACTGACCGGCGCCGCAAACTGGTGCGCTGACTTTGAAGTCGTTGCAACACCGGTTATCCAGAACGGGCGGGCTCGAGTATTCGCTGCTCTATCAAGTCGGCTCCATGCGCCACGCCGCCCGTCGCGGCAAAACCGGCGGCGACGCGACGAGCGCCGTCCGCCATCGTCATCGCCCGGCGCACCGCCGTACGTAGCCGCCGCGCGGTGAGCTTCTTGGCGGGCAATCGGGTGCCGCAGCCGGCCACCTGGACCCGCCGCGCGACTTCAGCTTGATCACGGGCAAAGGGCACGACGCAAACCGGCACACCACTATCAAGCGCCTTGACGGTGGTGCCCATCCCGCCGTGCGTGATTGCGCAGCATGCGCGCTCAAGCAGTAGACTGTGCGAGACGAATTGGCAGACAGTGGCATTGGCCGGCCGCGGCAGTCCGGCCGGAACACCCGCCGGGAACGTCGCCACGACATGCACGGGCTCATCGGCGAGAGCCTGCAATGCCGTTACGGCCAGGACCGAGTCGGCCTGCTTGATCGAGGAGGTGCTTACCAGTACCACCGGGCGATCGATTGATAGCAGCCATTCGGGTGCCGCCGTAGGTGTGGGCTCGGCTGCGCAGGCGCCGATGAGGTGCACCGCCTCACCCCAGCCGGCATGAGGATACTCGAACGGCTCCCCGCCAACCGCCAGCAACAGCGGCGGACGCCGCATCAGGGCGTCAACGGTTTTGACCGCAGGCACCCCCAGCTGCGCACGGATCGCGTTCACCCGCGGCAATATTGGTCGATCGAAGAGATGTTTCACGAACGGGCGCATCGACGCATCGCGCACCGCCCCGACGACGCCCGGCAACGGACGCAGCCCCGGGCCGAACGGCGGCACGCCCCGGGACTTCAAGTAAGGGCTGAATGGTGAAAACACCAGCCAAGGGACGGCCGCAGCCTCGGCGAGAGATATTGCGCCCCAGCAGTTTGCATCGATGATCAGCGCATCGGGCCGTACCCGCTGCATGGTGGCTTGCAGGTCATCGACTTCGAGAACTGCCCGCCGGCAAAGCACATCGATAGACATCTTGAGCACCGCCAAGGCGTTCTTCGCCATCCAATCGTGACCGGCGACCGCCTCGATCCGCGGGTCAACCGGCTCGGTGTGCACGCCCACCCGTCGCATCCGCGGCACCTCGGCAGTCATCGTCTGCAAGTGAACTTCATGACCGCGCTCGACCAATTCGCCGAGTAGGGCGCTGAGCGGCAACAGATGACCGAGCGCAGGTGAGCCGTAAGCCAGGATAACCGCCATAGTTCAGGTCACTCGTGATCAGCGAACCGGTAGCACGCCGATTTCGCGTAAGTCCACTAAATCCGTTGCTCCACAACCATGCAGGCAGATCCTGAGCTCCTCGATAAACTGCTCAAGCCATTCCGAGGCGGCATCGACGGAGGACATCGCCGGGGCCAGCAGCGGCCGCGCGACCGCCACCACGTCGGCGCCCAACGCGAGCGCCTTGGCGGCGTCCATGCCGGTCCGTATACCGCCGGACGCAACAAGCGGAATGACGGGCAACGCCTGGCGCACCTCGACGATCGCACGCGCTGTCGGCACACCCCAATCGGCCAAGTCAGGGCTGCGCGCTTCGCCGTACCGGACCAGTTGCTCGACGCGTGACCACGATGTACCGCCCGCACCGGCGACGTCAATCGCCGCCACGGCCGCCTCGCCCGAAGGGCGAATCAGTTGAGAGACAGCAGCAGCACCGATTCCGTGCCCAACTTCCTTGAGCAGCACCGGGTGATGAAGCTCGTCGGCGACATCGCAGAGCCGCTGCAGCGATCCGCCGCAGTCAGTGTCGCCGCCGCGCTGTACTGCCTCTTGCAGCGGATTGGTATGGACCGCCAGCGCGTCGGCTCCGACCCGGTCCAGGGCTTTCGCGAGATCAGGAACGGCGGCTTTGGTCACTTGGGCCAGCCCAATATTGCCGAACAGCAGAATATCTGGCGCCACGTCGCGGACGGCGAAGCTATCGGCCGCCCGCTCACCGAGCGCGCTGTCCAGCATGATCCGCTGCGATCCGAGCATCATGCCAATGCCGAGCCGTTGAGCGGCGGCAGCCAGGTTCCGGTTGATGGTGGCGGACATTTGCGCGCCGCCGGTCATCGCACCGATGAGCACCGGTGCCTCGAGCCGAGCTCCGAGAAAGGTGGTGGACAAGTCGATTTCAGCCAAGTTGGTCTGGGTCAGGGCGTTGAAGGGAAGCCAGTAGCGCTCCAGCCCGGTCGTCACACCTCGGTACGACACCTCACCGTCGAGACAGACGTCGATGTGGCGGCGTTTGCGGGTTGTGATCTCGCGTTGGTCAGGCTCCATGGCGGATCGACTTCATCCTCACGTTGTCGACGGCCTAGGTTCCGCCGACTTGAGTTCTTCCTGGTACTGGCGCATAGCCGCGATCAGCGCGGTGAAAACCCGGTGTCCGGCGGCCAAGTCGTCGTCGGTCAAATCGGCCATCGCGGTTCGCGTGTGCTGTCCCAGCGGGACGAAGAACGCACGGGCGGTGTCGAAGCCGGGTTCGGCATAGCGCAGCACCACCTTGCGCCGGTCGGCCGGATGTGCTTCGCGGCGCAGATGACCGGAATCGATCATCCGGTCGACCAGGTAAGTGATCGCCGCACCGGATAGCCCCATCAGCTGACGAAGATCGCCGGACGTGATCGCCGCACCGGCCGTTTGAGCCACCATGACATGCAACAGGGCGCGGAAATCGGTGGAGCGCACGTCATGGGCCGCGGCGAACAGCCGGCCGATCTGGTCTGATTCCGCCGACAACACTCGCAGATCAGCCGAGATCATCGACTCCAGCGCGGCCCGGTCAGTAGCGTGCTCTTCAGAGACCATGGCGATCTCAGCATATCCGCTGAACCCGCCTTTCGTTCAGTTGATTAATACTTAATATATTGAAATGCTGACTTTACCGTCAATCGAGGCAAACCAATGGAGGCAGCGTTGACCAAGCAATCACTGGCAGCCACATCGCTGGCCGTCGTCGCCACCGCCGGGATCGGCACCATCGGGAATCGGGCACAGACGGCAACGTGGTACCCGCGGCTGCGCAAGCCGGCCTATGTGCCGCCCAATGCGGTTTTCCCGGTGGCTTGGACGTCGTTGTACGCCGACATCGCCGCGACGTCGGCGACGGCGATCGACCGATTGCGGGCCACCGGCCAGCATCGCAAAGCCCGCCAGTACACCGCCGCGCTGGGCGCCAACCTGGTCCTGAACGCGGGATGGAGCTGGCTTTTCTTCAAGTACCACAAGCTGGGTCTGGCCGCCGTGGGGGCGGGAGTCCTCGCGGTCAGCAGCGCTGACCTGGCCCGTCGGACGGCCGACGCAGCTCCGGGCGCCGGGCTGGCGCTGTCGCCCTACCCGCTGTGGTGTGCTTTTGCCACCGTCATGTCCGCCGAAATCTGGCGCCTCAACAGGTGACGGCGCCTAAGGTCGTCAGCTGAGGCAGAATGCGGCTTCGCCCGCTTGCGCGGCGTGCCGGAGGGGAAGCTCGTGACGATTTCGGTGCTGCGTACCGTCGAGGGCTGGTGGGTGCGCAATGCCGCCCGCGCGGCCCGGATCGACACCGGTGCGACGACCACACGCGAGTTGCTATCCGACCGGGCAGCGATCGACGCCGCCGCGGTGAGCAGCGACACGCTTCCCGTTGAAAGTCTTCGCCTGCTTTCCCCGGTGACGGCGCCCTGTCGGGTGGTCGCTCAGATGACGAACTTCGCTTCGCATGCCAGAGACGCCGCGATGGACCCGAAGACGGTCCCGCTGGCATTCTTTCGTAAGGCGTCCGGCTCCATCAGCGGACCCTTCGACGACATCGTCAAACCGCCCCACATCGCGTTGCTGGATTACGAGGCCGAGATCGGTCTGGTGATCGGCAGAGACACGGCGGTGGGTGCTGCGATCACCGATGCGAATCTGTCGGAATATGTCGCCGGTCTCGTCGTGGCCAACGATGTCTCAGCCCGTGACGTGCAGCTGACGAAAACCCAGTTCTACGAAGCCAAGTCGTATCCGACATTTACCCCCGTCGGCCCGGCGCTGGTGCTGCTCGACGCGCAGGAGCTGCAGCGGTTCGGCGAATTGCGGCTGCGGCTGCGGGTCAATGGCGAGCTGCGCCAGGACGTGGTCGTCGCCGGCGACATGATTTATCAGCCGTTGCAGGCGTTGCAGGGACTCGCGCGGTTTCAGCAACTCGACGCCGGTGATCTGGTCTTGACCGGCACGCCGGCGGGAACCGCGCTCAGCGCGCCGCCCAAACCCGTCGAGAAGCTGGCAATGATGCTGTCGACGCCGACGAGACTGCGGCTGTTCTTTGCCCGGCAAAGCAAGAATCCGAGGTATCTGCACGACGGGGATGTCGTCCAAACCGGTGTTGCCACCGACGACAAGTCCATCGACCTGGGCGAGCAGCGCACCGGGGTGCGGTTCGCCTGAACCTGCCGTCGGGTCAGTGAGCGGCCTTCTTACGGTCGATGTCGGCCAGGGCAGCGGCCAGCTCGGCGCGCTGCGCCGCTGATGTTTCCCAGGCCAGCTGCCGGTTCTTGACCACTTTGGCCGGTGCGCCGACCGCGATTGAGTAGTCCGGCACGTCGCCTTTGACCACCGCGTGTGATCCCAGCACGCAGCCCCGCCCGATCGTTGTGCCGCGCAGGACCGTCACCTTCGCCGCGATCCAGGTGTCCGGCCCGATCCGCACCGGGCTTTTGACGATGCCCTGGTCTTTGATCGGCAACGTGATGTCATCCATCCGGTGGTCGAAGTCGCAGACATAACACCAGTCCGCCATCAGCACCGATTCACCGATCTCGATGTCCAGGTAGGTGTTGATGACGTTGTCGCGGCCCAGCACGACTTTGTCACCGAACCGCAGGGAGCCTTCGTGGGCGCGGATCGTGTTCTTGTCGCCGATGTGAACCCAGCGGCCGATCTCCAGCTGGGCCAGCTCCGGAGTCGCGTGGATCTCGACGTCCTTGCCGAGAAACACCATGCCGCGGGTCACGATGTGTGGATTGGCCAGCTTGAACTTCAGCAGCCGCCAGTAGCGCACGAGATACCACGGGGTGTACGCGCGGTTGGCCAGCACCCACCGCAGCGAGGCCAGGGTGAGGAACCTCGCCTGCCGCGGATCGCGTAGCTTCGATCCTCGCCAGCGGCGATGCAGCGGCGCGCCCCACATGCTCGTCATGGCGGGAAGCCTAACCTCTTGACCAAACGGCCACGAGCTACCCTCACCTGTACCCGCTGGCCCTGCCGCGGCGCTTCGAAAGGATCTGGAACCCACACCGTGTCCTGGCGACTCCCCCGCTGTCGTCCGCCGAGTGTGCGGGTAAATGACGAAAAATCCCTGCTTTCGCTCAACAACGCCCACACTCGACGCGCGACCGGAGCCGTGGTGTTGCGGCGTTGGCTCTCGGCGCTGTCGGCGGCGGTCTTCACCGTCGCTCTTGGCGGCTGCGGCAACACCGACTCCTGGGTGGACACCGCTCCCGCTCAAGGTTGGCCGGCTCAATACGGTGACGCGGCCAACAGCGGCTACACCGCGATCGCCGGCGCGACCAGCCTTGGGCTGCAGTGGACCCGCTCGGTCAAAGGCGATCTGGCAGCAGCGCCGGCGCTCAGTGCCCGCAGCTGGCTGGCTCTGAACGCGCAGACGCCGGCCGGCTGTTCGCTGATGGAATGGGAGAACAACGACCGCGGTCGGCAGCGATGGTGCACCCGGCTGTATCAGGGCGGCGGCTTTTCCAGCGCGCTTTACGACGGTTTCGACAACGTCTATGTCGGCCAGCCGGGAGCAATGCTGTCCTTCCCGCCTACGCAGTGGATTCGTTGGCGACACCCGGTGATCGGGATGCCGCTGACTCCACGGATTCTCGGTGAGGGGCAACTGCTGGTGGTGACGCACCTGGGCCAGGTGCTGATCTTCAACGCCGAACGCGGAACCGTCGCCGGAAGCCCGATCGACCTGGTCGACGCGGTGGACCCGACAGACTCGCAGCGCGGACTGGCCGATTGCGCACCGGCCCGCCCGGAGTGCCCGATCGCCGCTGCACCCGCGTTCGCTTCCGACAGCGGGATGGTGGTGATCGGTGTGTGGCAACCCGGCGCCAAAGCCGCCGGGCTGGTCGCGCTGAAATACCGCGGCGGGCAGCATCCAACGCTGACCCGCGAATGGAGCAGCGACGCGGTCACCGCCGGAGTGATCGCCAGCCCAGTGCTGTCCGACGACGGCTCCACCGTCTACGTCAACGGCCGAGACAACCGGCTATGGGCGCTGCACGTTGCGGACGGCAAACCGAAATGGTCGGTGGCGCTGAACTTCCTGGCGCAGACACCTCCAGCGATCCTGCCGAGCGGCCTGATCGTCTCCGGGGGCGGGCCCGACACTCGACTGGTCGCCTTTAAAGACGCCGGCGACCACGGCGAGCAGGTGTGGCGTCGCGACGATGTCAGTCCGTTGTCATCGTCGAGCCTCGCCGGGAGCCGTGTCGGCTACACCGTGGTCACCGGTGGGCCTGGCCCCGGTGGATCCGGGCAGTCGCTGTTGGTCTTCGATCCGCGGGACGGTCATACCATCAGCGGCTATCCGCTACCGGCGGCGGCCGGCTATCCCGTCGGAGTGTCGGTCGGCGCGGATCACCGCGTGGTGGCCGCTACCAGCGTCGGCCAGGTGTACAGCTTTGCCCCCAGCTGAGCGCTGATCGCGCCTTACACCGTCAGTGGCGGCACGGCATTGCGTGGCACCCGCACCTGGCTGGCGCCGGCCAACGACGGCAGCAGCTCGCCCGGGGCGAAGTAGAAGATCACGTCGTCGTCGGTGATGGCGAAGTTCTGATAGTGCGTGGGGTCAAGACCGGTTCCGGCCGGAATCGCGGCGCCCAAGCCGTTCTGGTGTCCGATCTCGCGCTGCACGATCGGGTAGATCGCGTCCAACGGTTTGCTGCCCGGCACGAAGAGGTTGTCGAATGTCACAGGTTGGCCTCGACCGACGTCATAGTTGAAGCCTTTGTAGAACGTGGACGGGCGCGGCCCGCCGAGATCCTCGAAGACTTTGAGCATGACGCTTTGGGTACCGTGCGGGGACTGGCCGGAGTGGAACTGCTCAGAGGTGACCTCCATTTGGTAGGTCATGTCCCGGGAACTTGGCGTCTGGGCCACGTTGACGAACCCGTCGCGGTTCTGGGTGAGGAAGTCGGTGAGCGCCTGCTCATCGGGATAGTCGACCGGGTAGGTCAAGTTCAGGGTGTAGCCGGCATTGGACGTCGATACGTGGCACATCTGGTCTTCAACAGTCCCCCCGAAGTTGGCGCAGGACGCGGGTGCTGCGGCGGCACGCCCGGACCAGCCGGTCATCGTGACCGCTGCTGCCAGCATTGCGGCAGCCGTCAAACTTCGCATCGTCGGATTGTCCTCGCAGAAGCACCGCGGGCGGGTGCCCGGGAAGAGAGCTGTCGTCAGCCTACCCGTGCGCTGCCAGTGCGTTGCTCAGAACAGCGACAACAGGTCGGTCATCCAGCTTGTGCTGGTGGCGGCTGCGGTGCCAGATTCGCCACCGAGCGCCGACACGATGTCGTACCGGTATTCGGCACCCTGGGCGGACGCGTTTCCGTCAGTCAGCAGTACGCCGGCTAGGTCGTAGTTACCCGACGCGGTGTCGGTGCTGCCGGGCGTTGCGGTGTCGGCGACCGTGCCGACCCGGTCGAAGATGTAGGCGAAAGCCAGACGATGAGCTCGATTCATGGTCTTCCCCCTCTGCTGGCCGGCGTGTCAGGCGCCGTTTGATCAGCGTGCGGGAGAAGACAGGCTCCGCACATGGGGAGATTTCCGCAGACTTGTCGTTGCAGCACCGTTACCGAGTGGGCCGGCAGACGAATGCGGTCGCGGCTACGCCGACCCGGGTGATCACCACCGTCAACGGTTTACTGCCTCGCAGCCGTAGCCGGCGTCGCAGCGCATCGGGGTCCGCGTCGACACCGCGGATCAGGATCTCCAGCGCGCCGCAATGCAGCGCCGATAGCGCCTGTCGCAGCCGACGCTCATCGAACGGCAGCTGCTCGAGCACCTCGAAGCCACGCACCGCGGGCGGCAGCTGGTCACCGGACAGGTAGGCGATATGGGGGTCAAGCTGCCATAGTCTGTGCCGCGCGGCGTAGTGCCGCACCAAACCGGCTCGCACCACCGCACCGTCCGGGTCGACGATCCACCGTCCCGCGGGCCGCACCGGGCAGTCGTGCGGATCGGAGTCGGTGAGCTGTTCACCGCGATCGAGGATGCTTGCTCGCCGGCGGACCCCCGGCTCGGCCAGCCCTGGCGACCACAGGCACGCTTCGCGGACCGAGCCGCCAGCGGACGTCAGCTCAATCTCGCCGTCGAAGCCCAATCTGCTGAGTTCAGCGAAGTCGATCCCCGGAGCGCACTTGATCACCAGCTCGCGATCCCGGTAGGTATCCAGCAGCCCAGCCAGTGGAGGTTGGTAGTCGTCCGGATCGAAGCGGCGCCGTCCGCCGCTCCGGCGCCCCGGGTCGGCCAGCACCAACGCATCACGGGTGACGGGGCGTAGCGCGTCGGCGCGGCACAGATCGGCGGTGCCGCCGAGATTGTGCCGCGCCATCGCCAGCCGCACCGGGTCGAGATCACTGCCCACCGCACGGGCCGCGGTGCCGCTCAGCGCCGCCAGCTCCGTTCCGATCGAGCAGGTCACATCGTGGACCACCGCACCTGCCAGCCGGCGCGCGCGGTGCTGCGCGACGACCGCGGCGCTGGCCTGCTGCAGCGCTTCGTCGGTGAACAGCCAGTTGCTCGTGCCGGGCAGCTTCACTGCCGCGCGGCGCCGCAACAGCGCGGTTTCCACCAGCACCGGCGTCCGGTCCCCGAATCGTCTTCGCACCGCCGCGATTTCGGCGACGCGGTCGGTCAGCGGCAGCGCTTCGACCACGCTCAGCGCCGCGGAGCCCGCGTCCGACGTCAGGTATGCGACGTCGTCGAGCCCGAAGTTCAGGACGGCTTGGTCCCGGTGATCATCACGTTGTAGAACCAGCCTTTTGGCACCACCCGCCGCCAGACGTTAGCGTCCACCCAGCTCAGCGTCTTCCAGCTGTTGAAAGCGAAGCGCGCCCAGCCCCAGCCCAAGCGTCCGGGCGGCACCGTCGATTCGAAGGTGCGGATCGGCCAGCCCAGCATCGCCGCGGTGAACTCTTCGCTGGCGGTTCTTACCTGCTCCGCGCCGGCGTTCATCGCCATCGTCTCCAACTGTCGCGGCGTGAAGGTATGCAGGTCGACCACCCACTCCAGCGCGGCGGCACGGGAGTTCTCGTCGAGTTCCGCCTGGGCGAGGCGCCAGGCGCCCAGACCGGGCAGCTTGACCGCCCGGATGGTCGCGTTCCAGGTCAGGTCCGCCAACGCACGGGCATACCGGTTGCCCACGGTGGTCGGCTCCCCGGCGAAGACGAATCGGCCGCCCGGACGCAGCACCCGGATCACCTCGCGCAGCGACAGCTCGACATCTGGGATGTGGTGCAGCACCGCGTGCCCGACCACCAGGTCGAAGGTGTCGTCGTCGTACGGTATTCGCTCCGCGTCGGCGACCCGGCCGTCGATGTCCAGGCCCAGCGACTTCCCGTTGCGGGTTGCGACGTTGACCATGCCGGGCGACAGGTCGGTGACCGAACCGCGTCGCGCAACCCCGGCCTGAATCAGGTTCAGCAGGAAAAAGCCCGTACCGCAACCTAATTCTAGGGCCCGGCCATAGGGCAGGTTGCCAATCTCGGTGTCCGGGACGATTGCGTCGAACCGACCGCGCGCGTAGTCGACACAGCGCTGGTCGTAGGAGATCGACCACTTGTCGTCGTAGCTCTCGGCTTCCCAGTCGTGGTAGAGCACCTGGGCCAGCTTGCTGTCGTGTCGGGCGGCCTCCACCTGCTCGGCGGTGGCATGCGGCTGGGGCGCCGGTTCACCGGCGACCTTCGAACTCCTCGTCACGAAGCGCCAGCTTAGTGGCACCGGCGAAGACGTCTGCATAGCGGCGACGTTCGAGGGTGAGCCGATCGGCCGCGGACTTCGCCAAGACGTCGTCGACACCGGCCTTGGCCGCGGCCAGCGCATGTGCGGGGCCGTCGACGAAGCGGCTGGCCCACGCCGCGGCGGCCTGGTACACGTGATCGGGCGCCACCATGTCGTCGATCACGCCCAAGGCCTTGGCCTCCTGCGCGTCGAAGAATCGCCCGCTGTACACCAGCTCCCTTGCCCGGCTCGCACCCGTCGCCTGCGTCAACCTCGCGAGCCCAATGCCGTCGGGAATGAGACCGGCCAGGATCTCCGTCGCGCCCAACTTCACGTTGTCGCCGCTGACTCGCCAGTCGGCGCACAAGGCCAGCGTGAGTCCGGCGCCCAGCGCGTAGCCGGTGATGGCGGCGACGGTGGGTTTCGGGATCGCCGCGACGGCTTCGAGGCCGGCCCGCCGGACGGCTGCCCAGGTCTCGGCTTCACCCGGGGTCAGCGCCCGCAGTGCGGGCATCTCATCGCCGGCGGAGAAGATTTCATGGCCGCCGAAGAGGATGACCGCCGCGATGTCGTCGCGCCGCCCCAACTCAGCTGCCCCGGCCGTGATTTCCCGGTAGACCTGACGGGTCAGCGTGTTGGTAGGCGGCCGTGACAATGCGAGAGTGCCGACGCCGGGATGTTCGACGTCGGACATGACGCTGACGAACTCGGTCACATCCACCGCTGCCCGCGCGCCTGGTTGTAGCGGTCGGAGTCAAAGAACTCGATCTCCCAGTTGTCGCCCTTGATCGCCAGCTCCGGTTGCACGGGCAAGATTTGACGGTCCACCGCCAGCACGTCGCGCACCGTGCGGTCGGCCAGTGAATCGAGCTGAGTCCACGTCGGCGGTAACAGGAAAGTGCGGCCCGTTGCGAAATCGTCGATCGCGACCTGCGGAGTCTTCCACTCGGCGCGGT
Source organism: uncultured Actinomycetota bacterium (assembly GCA_963795995.1). GTDB lineage: Bacteria > Actinomycetota > Actinomycetes > Mycobacteriales > Mycobacteriaceae > Mycobacterium. The sequence goes on along the minus strand of CAWCJY010000010.1, from coordinate 486,843 downwards.
CGGACTCGGTGTTCTCGCCGTCGGCACGCTGGCCGTCGGGCAACGCCCCGACGAAGAAGTAAGTGTCGTAACGGCGCGTGCGTTCGGCTTCGGGAGTAACCCAGTTCGCCCACGGCCGTAGCAGATCGGCCCGCAGCACCAAGTTCTCGCGGCGCAGGAAGTCGGCGAACGACAACGTCCGGTCGGCCAGCGCAACCCGGTAGTCGCGGTAGACCGACGCGTCGCTGACGATGCCGTGCGGATCGTCGGCGGGCCCGGCGAACAGCACGCCAGATTCTTCGAAGGTTTCGCGGGCAGCGGCGCAGACCAACGCTTCGGCCAGGTCGGCTTCGACGCCGAACCGCTGCGCCCACCACGGCGGTGCGGGCCCGGTCCAGGCGATGTCGGCGTTGCGGTCGCGGTCGTCGACGCCGCCGCCGGGGAAGACCATCACTCCGGCCGCAAACTCCATTCCCGAATGCCGCCGCATCAGAAACACCGCGATGCCCTCGGCGGTGTCGCGGACCAGCATTACCGTCGCGGCCGGGCGGGGGGTCAGCGGGACGAACGGCTCGTCGGCGGCCGGGCTCATCCGCGCATCCTGTGCGCGGCACGGGTGCGAACCCGCCGGGCGAAGTAGCGCCCGTCGATGAAGTCGACCGCCATCGACTGGCCGAACGCCGTGGACAGGTTCTCAGCGGTCAGCACATCGGGCAGCAGACCGGCGGCGACCATCTGACCTTGAGCCAACAGCATGCAGTGGCTGAAGCCCGGGGGAATCTCCTCCACATGGTGGGTGACCAGGACGGTGGCGGGCGCGTCGGGATCTGCGGCCAGGTCGGTCAGCCGGGCCACCAACTCCTCGCGTCCGCCCAGGTCCAGTCCCGCGGCCGGCTCGTCGAGCAGCAGTAATTCCGGATCGGTCATCAACGCGCGGGCGATCAGCACCCGCTTGCGCTCACCCTCGGACAGGGTGTCGTAGGTGCGGTCGACGAGGTGCTCGGCGCCCAGGCTTTCCAGTATGTCGATCGCCCGGTTGTAGTCGATGTCGTCATAGCTTTCCCGCCACCGGCCGAGCACCGCGTAGCCGGCCGAGACGACGAGGTCGCGCACCACTTCTTGGCCCGGAATGCGTTGCGCCAGCGCCGACGAGCTCAGCCCGATGCGGGCGCGCAGCTCGGAGGTGTCGACGCGGCCCAGCCGCTCGCCGAGCACATAGGCAACGCCCGACGACGGGTGCTCGGTCGCCGCGGCGATCCGCAACAACGAAGTCTTGCCGGCGCCGTTGGGCCCGACGATCACCCAGCGTTCGTCGAGTTCGACGGCCCAGGTCAGTGGGCCGACCAGAACCCGCCCACCGCGGCGCAGCGACACGTCGTGAAAGTCGATCAGCAGATCGGGGTCGGCTGCCTCATCGCTTTCGGTTGCGGGCACCCGACAATGGTGCCGCACCGGCACGCCCCGGCGGGTGTCGGGTCGGGCCGCCATTTGCCCGGGAGCAGACGCAGAATCCCCTGAATCCGGCAGAAACTGGGTAGTTCTGCGTCTGGTGGCCGGACAGGGCCCGGCGACCACCGCTGTTAGTCGGGTGGGATTTCGACGCGCCGCAGCACGCCGTCGACGGCGTCGGCGGCCTCGATCTCGCCGCGGGTGATGCCCAGCAGAAACAGCACGGTATCCAGATACGGATAGCTCAACGACGCGTCGGCGATTTCGCGCAGCGCGGGCTTGGCGTTGAACGCCACACCCAGGCCGGCCGCGGTCAGCATGTCGATGTCGTTGGCGCCGTCGCCGACTGCGACGGTCTGCTCCAGCGGAACCCCCGCCCGGCGCGCGAACTCACGCAGTGCCTCCGCTTTGCCGGCGCGATCGATGATGGGGCCGACGACCCGGCCGGTGAGCTTGCCGTCGACGACCTCCAGCTCGTTGGCGGCGACGAAGTCGAGCATCAGCTCATCGGCGAGCGGCTGAACAACCTGCCGGAAGCCGCCCGACACTACCCCGCAGTGATATCCCAGCCGCCGCAGGGTGCGCAGCGTCGTCCGGGCCCCCGGCGTCAGCTCCAGCTGGTCGGCGACCTCCTCGAGGACCTCGACGGGAAGATCGGCCAGGGTGGCCACCCGCTGTTGGAGGGAGGCGGCGAAATCGAGGTCGCCGCGCATCGCCGCGTCGGTGATCGCGGCGACCTCGTCCTGAACACCCACCCGGGCGGCCAGCATTTCGATGACCTCGCCTTGGATCAGTGTCGAGTCGACGTCGAAAACGATGAGCCGTTTCGCCCGCCGGGACAAGCTGTAGTCCTCCACCGCCACATCGACGCGCTGATCGGCCGCAACCCGTGTCAGCGCGACCGGTAGCTGGTCAGCCATGCCCGCCGGCACCGACACCCGCAGCTCCAGACCGGTGACCGGATAGTCGGAGACGCCCCGGATCACGTCGATGTTGACGCCCAGCGTCGCCACCTCTCGGGCCACCGCGCCGAACGCCTCCGCGGTGATCGGCCGGCCCAGCACCACGATGGTGTGGGTCGACGGCTCCCGGATGATCGGCAGGTCGTCGCTGCGCTCGATTGTCACGTCCAGGCCGAGCTGATGAATGGCGGCTTCGACCTCCTCGGTCAAGGCCTCGCCCTCGGGGGCGTCAAGCGTGGCCGAGACCAGCACTGCCAGAGTGAGCCGGCCGCGGACCACCACCTGTTCGACGTTAAGCAGCTCGACCTTGTGACCGGAAAGCACTTCGAACAGCGCCGACGTCACACCGGGCTTGTCGACACCGGTGACGGTGATCAACACCGACGCCTTGGGCGGTGTACTCACTTAAGATTGCCGCCGTCAGCACCCATTAGGCGCGATCAGGCTCCGTCCGCGGACCAAATCCTTCGCCGGATTCCCCTGCGGTGGGATGCTTGCCGATATGCGCCTCGGCGCGCAGCCGCTCCACCATGTGCGGATAGTGCAGCTCGAAAGCTGGCCGTTCCGAGCGGATACGCGGCAGCTCGGTGAAGTTGTGCCGCGGCGGTGGGCAACTGGTCGCCCACTCCAGCGAATTGCCATACCCCCACGGATCGTCGACGGTGACCGGCTCGCCGTAGCGCCAGCTCTTGAACACGTTCCAGATGAACGGAAGCATCGACGCGCCGAGAATGAACGCGCCGACGGTGGAAACCACGTGCATCCAGGTGAAGTTGTCACTGGCCAGGTAGTCGGCGTAGCGGCGAGGCATGCCGGCGTCGCCGAGCCAGTGCTGGATCAAGAAGGTCACGTGGAAACCGATGAAGGTCAGCCAGAAGTGCAGCTTGCCCAGCCGCTCGTCGAGCAGCCGGCCGGTCATCTTCGGGAACCAGAAGTAGATTCCGGCGAACGTCGAGAACACGATGGTGCCGAACAGCACGTAGTGGAAGTGCGCGACGACGAAGTAGGTGTCGGTGACGTGGAAGTCCAGCGGCGGGCTGGCCAGCATCACACCGGTCAGGCCGCCCAGCAGGAAGGTGAGCAGGAATCCGATCGAGAACAGCATCGGCGACTCGAAAGTCAACTGTCCCTTCCACATTGTGCCGATCCAGTTGAAGAACTTGATGCCGGTCGGCACGGCGATCAGATACGTCATGAACGAGAAGAACGGGAGCAGCACCGCCCCGGTGGCGAACATGTGATGCGCCCACACCGCTACCGACAGCGCCGCGATTGACAGCGTGGCGTACACCAGCGTGGTGTAGCCGAAGATCGGCTTGCGCGAGAACACCGGGATGATCTCGGTGACGATCCCGAAGAACGGCAGCGCCACGATGTAGACCTCGGGGTGGCCGAAGAACCAGAACAGGTGCTGCCACAGGATTGCCCCGCCGTTGGCCGGGTCGTACACGTGGGCACCGAGGTGACGGTCGGCGGCCAGCCCGAACAAGGCCGCTGTCAGCAGCGGGAACGCCAGCAGCACCAAGATAGACGTCACCAGGATGTTCCAGGTGAAGATCGGCATGCGGAACATGGTCATCCCCGGAGCCCGCATGCAGACCACGGTGGTGATCATGTTGACCGCTCCGAGGATGGTGCCCAGACCGGCAACGGCAAGCCCCATGATCCACAGGTCGGCGCCGGCTCCCGGTGAGTGGATGGCGTCGGTCAGCGGGGTGTAGGCGGTCCAGCCGAAGTCGGCCGCCCCGCCTGGGGTAATGAACCCGGCGGTCGCGGTCAAGCCGCCGAACAGGAACAGCCAGAAGGAAAACGCGTTGAGCCGCGGGAACGCCACGTCGGGCGCACCGATCTGCAGCGGCATCACCAGGTTGGCGAACCCGAAGACGATCGGGGTGGCATAGAACAGCAACATGATCGTGCCGTGCATGGTGAACAGCTGGTTGTACTGCTCGTTGGACAGGAACTGCAGACCCGGCGCGGCCAGTTCGGTCCGCATCAGCAACGCCATCAGGCCGCCGATGAAGAAGAACGCAAAGCAGGTGACGACGTACATGATGCCGATCAACTTGTGATCGGTGGTGGTGATCAGCCGGTAGATCAGGTTGCCCTTCGGACCCATCCGGGCCGGAAATGGACGACTGGCCTCGAGTTCTCGCAGCGGAGGCGCTTCGGCGGTCAAGGGTCCTCCAAACATGCACCATGGGCGGGGCAAACACACAAGATCTTGAGTCGAATCCTAGCCTTCGATCGGCCCACTGTCGGCTCGGGTGCGTTCAGGGTCCTACAAACTGTCGTAATCGAGGGTCGGGCGCTGGATGTTACGTTCGGACGCGTGCTGCTCAGTGGCGACCCGCTGCGCCCGGCTGCGCCGCGCTTGCGATCGCCACGCCTCTTCAGCGGTCTGCGACCCGGCGTCCTGCTGGCCGCAGCCGTAGCGGTGATGGCGGTTTCGGTCACGGTTTGCACGAGCTGTCGGCCCGCGCCACCGGGCATCCAGGCGTCGACGAGCCGATCGGTGATCACCAGTACCACCACCATCGCCGGTGCCGGGGTGCTGGGCAACCAGCGACGGCCTGACGAGTCCTGTGCGCCGGAACCCGCGGCGCTCGATCCGGGGCCGCCGATGCGGTCTGTTCCGAACGCGGCTGGAATCAATCCCGCGTCCGCCGACGTGCATGCCGACCCGCAGCGCATTGTGGTGCTGTCCGGTGATCAGCTCGATGCCCTGTGTGCGCTGGGAATGCAGTCGCGAATCATCGACGCCGCGCTGCCGGACGGGACCGCCGAGCAGCCGTCTTATCTGGGAACCGTGGTGCATCAGCTGCCCGGGGTCGGCAGCCGGAGCGCTCCGAACGTACCTGCCATTGCCGCCGCGAAGCCGGACCTCATCCTGGGCTCGGCGGCGTTGACCCCGAAGTTGTACCCGGCGCTGGCGGCGATCGCGCCGACGGTGTTCACCGCGGCACCGGGTGTCGGTTGGGAGGACACGCTGCGCGGTGTGGGTGCCGCGACGGGGCGGAGCGGCGCCGCCGACGGTGTGCTCAACGACTTCACCGATAAAGCGGCGCAGACCGGCGCCGCGCATGACGCCGCCCATTTTCAGGCGTCGGTTGTCCAGTTCACCGAGAACACCGTGCGGGTCTACGGCGCCAGCAACTTCCCGGCGAGCGTGCTGCGGGCGGTGGGAGTGGATCGGCCCGCGTCGCAGCGATTCACCGACAAGCCGTACTTCGAGATGGGAAGTGCCAACGCCGATCTCGCCGCGACACCGGACTTCTCGGCGGCCGACGCCGACATCGTTTACGTCTCGTTCGCGTCGCCCGCCGCGAAGGACCGCGCGCCTACAGTGCTGGACAGCAACTCGTGGCGAAGGCTTTCGGCAACCCGTGACAACCGAGTCTTCATCGTCAACAACGAGGTCTGGCAGACCGGCCAGGGCGTGGTCGCGGCCCGCGGCGTCCTCGACGACCTTCGCTTCGTCAACGCCCCGATCAACTAGGCGGTCGGGGCCGCTCCATCGGTAAACTTTACCTTAGCTAAGCTTTTCCAGTAATCCGATAGCTCCCAGAGGACTTCTTCATGACGACTGTTTCCGCCTACGCCGCCACGTCACCGACCGAACCGCTGACCAAGACCACGATCGAGCGGCGCGCCCCCGGCCCGCACGATGTGGCCATCGAGATCAAGTTCGCGGGAATCTGTCACTCCGACATCCACACCGTCAAAGCCGAGTGGGGCCAGCCCAACTACCCGGTGGTGCCCGGCCACGAGATCGCCGGCGTGGTGACCGAAGTTGGGTCTGAAGTCAGCAAGTTTCAGGTGGGCGACCACGCCGGAGTGGGTTGCATGGTCGATTCTTGCCGTGAATGCAGCAGCTGCCGGGTGGGCCTGGAACAGTACTGCAAACCGGGAGCGACCCTCACCTACAACGGGGTTGGCCGAGACGGTGAACCCACTCAAGGCGGCTACAGCCAGGCCATCGTCGTCGACGAGAACTACATGGTGCGGATCCCCGACTCGCTGCCGCTGGACAAGGCGGCGCCGCTGCTATGTGCCGGTATCACGCTGTTTTCTCCTCTGCGGCACTGGAAAGCCGGCGCCGATACCCGCCTGGCGATTATCGGCCTGGGCGGCCTGGGCCACATGGGCGTTAAGCTCGGTGCCGCGATGGGCGCCGACGTGACCGTGCTGTCCCAGTCGTTGAAGAAAATGGAAGACGGCCTCCGCCTGGGCGCCGCCAACTACTACGCGACGGCCGACCCGGAAACCTTCCGCACATTGCGGGGCAGCTTCGACCTGATTCTCAACACCGTCTCGGCCAGCCTGAACTTGGGCGACTATCTCAACCTGCTCGACATCGACGGCACTCTCGTCGAGCTGGGCATACCCGAACACCCGATGGAGGTGCCCGCATTTCCGCTGGCTTTGGCGCGGCGCAGCCTGTCCGGGTCCAACATCGGGGGTATCGCCGAAACTCAGGAGATGCTGGATTTCTGCGCCGAGCACGACGTCACACCCGAGATCGAGCTGATCGAGCCCGATTACGTCAACGAGGCCTACGAGCGCGTGCTCGCCAGCGATGTGCGGTACCGCTTCGTGATCGATACCTCAACTTTGTGACGAGGCCTCCGAAGCGGCCGCTTGGCCGTTAGCTTGATCGGCGTCGTCGGAGAGACCGGAGATCCCGGCCAGCGGCCAGCCGGCGGCGGCGAGCCTGGCGGCTACCCGGGCGATGTTCTCCGGGCCGGCGTCGTAGTGCGTCATGTCGGAGATGAAGTCGGCGATCACGTCGCGGTGGATCGCGTCGCCCTCGTCGACCTCCTCGTCGATCGCGTCGACCACGTCCGAGATCTGGTCGTCGGTCAGCGGTGTGCTGCGCAGCAGCGCCAGCAGCGCGACCCGGTCCGGTCCAGGAACGCCTTCGGGGTAGCCGCACTGCAGCCACCGGACCACCGATCGGAAGAAGGCGGCCGTAGATGATTGTGTTATCGCCACTCGACCAGTGTCGTGGCTACGGGGTCAGTGGCGCCACTGTGGCGCTGGCGTGTTCGCACAATTCATATGCCGTTCACAGGTCGGCCCCGGTCGGCGGGCGCAAGGGGCGCGAGCATCTTCGAGACGGTAGCCGACGAGGGGCCGGGTTGCACTCACGCTGCTACCGGAGTGCTGGCTGTTCGTCGAGACGAGTAAGCCGAAATCATGCCGATGAAGACGAGTGCGAGAAAGACGCCGAGCATGACGACGATGAGTACGCCGAGAAGATTACGCCGAACCGCAAGCAGCGGCGTTATCAGTTTCGATCCCCCTCCTCAAAGCCCTCATGGGCGGTGCCCTGCTACCGTCAGAATGTCGATTGGGGTTGCGAATGAATGTCGAGCCGGACTCCCGGGTCCGCATCGTATGCACAGGCACCGATTCGCTCGGTCTGCACGATGCCAGAACGATCGGAGTGGCCGCCTGGAACGGCGGCTCAACTGATCGGATCGCAATTCACACCGCCACGGGAGGCACGCCAACCGAATTCGTTGGGCGCGGCGGTGAAGTATTCGCCTACGACCTCGAGTGTCCGGGATGTGCCGGCTCGGTACGCCTCAACCTCGACGAGGGCTGGCGTGGACGGATCGTAGCGGCAGCAGACGATATCAATGGGGAGCTGAACGTCTCTGAAGATGTGAAACCGGGCGGCGTGGTCACAGAGGTGCTTGAGCAAGCCGAAGCTCAACGCGAGCAACTGAGCCAACGGGAAAATTTGGAGCAGCGGCGAATTGAGGTTTCCGACGATGTCAGCGAGGGCGAGGCGGTGCAGTCGGTTCAGCGCAAGATCACCGATGCCGGCCTTGAGTGCACCGAAGGCGAAGCTCTTCGCATTGTGCGCGATGCCCGGGCCAGTGCGGCCGAGTAAGCTGAGGCGTCAGAAGTTCCAGTCCTCGTCTTCGGTGACGACGGCCTTGCCGATCACGTACGACGAGCCGGAGCCGGAGAAGAAGTCGTGATTTTCGTCCGCATTGGGTGACAGCGCCGACAGAATCGCCGGGTTGACGTCGGTCTCGTCGCGAGGGAAGAGCGCCTCGTATCCGAGGTTCATCAACGCCTTATTGGCGTTGTAGCGCAAGAACTTCTTGACGTCTTCGGTCAACCCGACCTCGTCATAAAGATCTTGGGTGTACTCGACTTCGTTGTCGTAGAGCTCGAAGAGCAACTCGTAGGTGTAGTCCTTGAGCTGGGCTCGCTTGAGGTCGTCTTCCAGCGCCAGCCCGCGCTGAAATTTATAACCGATGTAGTAGCCGTGCACGGCCTCGTCGCGGATGATCAGCCGAATCATGTCGGCGGTGTTGGTCAGTTTGGCCCGGCTCGACCAGTACATCGGCAGGTAGAACCCGGAGTAGAACAGGAAGCTCTCCAGCAGCGTGGAGGCCACCTTGCGCTTGAGCGGCTCGTCACCGCGGTAGTACTCCATGACGATCTCGGCCTTGCGCTGCAGGTTGGTGTTTTCCTCCGACCAGCGAAACGCGTCGTCGATCTCACCAGTCGAACACAGCGTGGAAAAGATCGAACTGTAGCTCTTGGCGTGCACCGACTCCATGAACGCGATGTTGGTGTAGACGGCTTCCTCGTGCGGTGTCAGAGCGTCGGGAATCAGGCTGACCGCACCGACTGTGCCCTGAATGGTGTCCAGCAGCGTCAGCCCGGTGAACACCCGCATCGTCAGCTGCATTTCGCTGGCCGTCAAGGTGCCCCAGGACGGGATGTCGTTGGACACCGGCACCTTCTCGGGCAGCCAGAAGTTCCCGGTCAGCCGCTCCCAGACCTCGGCGTCTTTTTCGTCCTGCAGCCGGTTCCAGTTGATCGCCGAGACCCGATCGATCAACTTCACTCTTTCGGTCACCAGAACCCCATTTCACCAGGACTTTGTCCGCCTTGCTCCGGCCTCAAACACTACCCCTGGGGTAAGACAAGTCGCGGTAGCACAACACCTGGTGTCGCGGGTGTTTTCATCCGGAGACGGCCACCGCCGGCCGGTCGGCCCGCGCACCGGTGGGCACCCCTAAGAAGCGGTACTCGGCGAGTTTGAGCGAGCGGGTGTGCAGCCAATACTGCCAGGTCATCCCGCTCCACAGTGTCCGGTTCACACCGTGGCTGTCGAGATACCAGCTGCTGCACCCGCCGGTGTTCCATACCGAGCCGCCCAGCTTGTTTTGCAGTTCCTGATTGGCCTGGTCCTGGGCGGCGCGCGACGGTGCCAGTGCCTGCGCGCCGCGGCGGTCACACGCTGCGATCGCCTCGGCGACGTAGTGGATCTGCGACTCGATCATGAACACCACCGAGGTGTGGCCTAGGCCCGTGTTGGGTCCCAGCAGGAAAAACAGGTTGGGCATGTCGGCGACGGCGATGCCGCGGTGCGCGACCACCCCCTCCCGGTTCCACCGCTCCACCAGGTCCTCCCCGCCGGGGCCCGTCACATCGACATAGGTGTAGGAGTCGGTGACGTGGAATCCGGTCGCGTAGACGATGACGTCCACCGGGTGCTCGATGCCATCGGCGGTCACGATGCCGTCGGCGGTGATGCGGGTGATCCGCTCGGTGATCAGCGTCGTCTTCGGGTTGGCCACCGTCTGGTAGTAATTGCCGCCGTAGAGGATTCGCTTGCAGCCCGCCCGGTAACGCGGGGTGAGCCGGCGGCGGAGTTGCTTGTCGCGTACGTTGCGGCGGATGTTCCAACGGCCCACCAGCTCGACGGCGCGCAACAACCCCGGGCGTTTGGTCATCGCGTAACCCAGGCCCTCGAGTCCCCAATAGATTCCCGTCCGCACCGCCAGCCGCAGACCGGGCACGGTCGCGAAAGCCCGGCGCACGGCGTCCGGCAGCGGACTGTTCGGCCGCGGCACCACCCACGGGGGGGTGCGCTGATACAGCTGCACCTCGAGCACATCGGCGCCGTCGCGCACCAACTCCGGCACAATCTGAATGGCGCTGGCCCCGGTGCCGATCACCGCCACCCGCTTGCCGGCCAAGTCGACACTGTGCTCCCACTGCGCGGAATGGAAAGCCGCGCCACGGAATTCGTCCATACCGTCGATGACCGGTAACCGCGGAATGTGCAGTGCCCCGGCGCCCGATACGAGGAACTGGGTCACATACTCGTGCCCTGACTCGGTGAACACGTGCCAGCGAAGTTCGTCATCGTCCCAGTGGGCGCGGTTCACCAGCGAGCCGAACCGGATGTAGCGGCGCAGCCCGTATTTGGCGGTGACGCCCTTGAGGTAGTCCAAGATCTCGGGTTGCGGGGAGAAGAGCTTGCTCCAGGTGGCCTTGGGTTCGAACGAGAACGAGTACAGATGCGACGGCACGTCGCAGGCGCAGCCGGGGTAGCTGTTGTCTCGCCAGGTGCCGCCGATGTCGTCGGCTTTCTCCAGGACGACGAAGTCCACGCCTTGCTTTTGCAGCGCGATGGCCATGCCCAAGCCGGCGAATCCGGTACCGATGATGACCGCACGGGTGTGCACTGGCGGCGCCTGCGTTATGGGCTGTGTCGTCGATTCGGCAACGGTCATCTGCGTACGATCTTCCTCTAGTAAAATACCCGGTACCCGGGGTATCGGATGAGTGTTGTCGATGGCCGCGGCCATGTCAACGCCACCGCGGCGGCTCAGCTGCTGACCGGGTTTCGCGGCGCCGCCGTATGGATCGGCAGGTCGGGATCCATGTTGATGCCCAGCACTTCGGCGGTGCCGTTGATGACCCCCAGCATGATCGTGGTCATGTGCTCGATGAACTCGTCGCGCGGCATCCGTCGTGGACTTTCCGGGTTGGGGCCCAGCCACCAGTCGGTGGCCGACTGGGTCGAGCCGAACGCGGCGAACGCGGCCAGTTCGATTGCGCCGCGGTCGAGGCGCATTTCGCGCAGCTCGTTGTCGAACATCTCGGCGATCGTCAGCGTGATCTCGCGGCCCTCGTTGAGGGTTCGCAGGGTCGCCTCGGACTGCTCAGGGAAGCGACCCTGGATGAAAAACCGCACCACGTTGGGGTGCTGGTCGACGAGGCTGACGTACTCTTCGACGCAGCGCCGGATCACTTCGCGAGCGGAGTGGGTGGCCAGGTCGATCGACGGGAAGATCGCCGCCCACAGCATGTCACGCAGGCGTACGCCGACCGCCTGGAACAGGTCGGACTTGTCGGTGAAGTGCCGGTAGATCTTCGGCTTGGCGGTGCCGGCTTCCTCGGCGATTTCTTGCACACTGACGTCGGGTCCCACCCGGTCGATCGCGCGAAAAGCCGCTTCGACTATTTCGCCGCGCACCTTCTTGCGATGTTCGCGCCAGCGTTCGCTGCGCGCGTCGACCTTGGCTCCGGGCTTGCCACCGGAGTGCGGTAAAGGGATTCTCACCACGTCAAGCACTTTACCGCTTTGCGCCCATTGACCTGCGCATACAGGCTACTCCGTGGCCCGCGAGTGTGCATCCGGCGATGCGACACGCCGGGAAGCCGTCCATATTCACGCTGGACGCAAGGGGCTACAGCATGCAGGAGACGCAGCCCTCGACTTCGGTGCCTTCCAATGCAATCTGGCGCAGCCGGATGTAGTAGAGCGTCTTGATCCCTTTACGCCAGGCATATATCTGCGCCTTGTTCACATCGCGGGTGGTGGCGGTGTCTTTGAAGAACAGCGTCAACGAAAGCCCTTGGTCCACATGCTGAGTGGCCGCCGCGTAGGTGTCGATGATCTTCTCGTAGCCGATCTCGTAGGCGTCTTGGTAGTACTCCAGGTTGTCGTTAGTCATGAACGGCGCGGGATAGTAGACGCGGCCGATCTTGCCTTCCTTACGGATCTCGATCCGCGACACAATCGGGTGTATCGACGACGTCGAGTGGTTGATGTAGGAGATCGACCCGGTCGGCGGCACCGCTTGTAGGTTCTGGTTGTAGATTCCGTGCGCTTGCACCGATTCCTTCAACCGCCGCCAATCGCTTTGGTCCGGAACTCGGATGCCGGCATCAGCGAACAGCTCGCGCACCCTGGCGGTCTTGGGCTCCCACACCTGGTCGATATAGCGGTCGAAGAACTCTCCTGACGCGTACTTGGACCGCTCGAAACCCTTGAAATGCGAGCCACGTTCGATCGCAATTCGATTTGACGCCCGCAGCGCGTGGTAGAGCACCGTGTAGAAGTAGATGTTGGTGAAGTCGATGCCTTCTTCGGAACCGTAGAAGATCCGTTCACGGGCGAGATAACCGTGCAGGTTCATCTGACCCAGCCCGATCGCATGAGAGTCGTTATTGCCCTGTTCAATCGACGGCACCGACCAGATGTGGGTTTGATCGGACACCGCGGTCAATGCACGGATCGCGACCTCGATAGTCTGCGCGAAGTCAGGAGAATCCATTGCCTTGGCGATGTTCAGTGACCCGAGGTTGCAGGAAATGTCTTTACCGACTTTGGCGTAGGTCAGATCCTCGTTGAACAGCGACGGAGTCGACACCTGCAGGATTTCCGAGCACAGGTTGGAGTGGGTGATCTTCCCTTCGACGGGGTTCGCCCGATTCACCGTGTCCTCGAACATGATGTAGGGGTAACCGGACTCGAACTGCAGCTCGGCCAGTGTCTGAAAGAATTCCCGGGCTTTGATCTTGGTTTTACGGATGCGGGCGTCGTCGACCATCTCGTAATATTTCTCGGTGACCGAGATGTCGGCGAACGGCACACCGTAAACGCGTTCGACGTCGTACGGCGAGAACAGGTACATGTCGTCGTTGCGCTTGGCGAGCTCGAACGTGATGTCGGGGATCACCACCCCGAGCGACAACGTCTTGATCCGGATCTTCTCGTCGGCGTTTTCGCGCTTGGTGTCCAGAAAGCGGCAGATGTCGGGGTGATGGGCCTGCAGGTACACCGCTCCGGCCCCTTGGCGCGCGCCGAGCTGATTGGCGTAGGAGAACGAATCCTCGAGCAGCTTCATGATCGGGATGACGCCCGACGACTGGTTCTCGATGTTCTTGATCGGTGCGCCGTGCTCGCGAATGTTGCTCAGCAGCAACGCGACTCCCCCGCCACGCTTGGACAGCTGCAATGCGGAGTTGATCGACCGCCCGATCGACTCCATATTATCTTCGATGCGAAGGAGGAAACAGCTCACCGGCTCACCGCGCTGCCTCTTGCCCGAGTTGAGGAAGGTCGGGGTGGCCGGCTGGAATCGGCCGTCGATGATCTCGTCGACGAGGCGTTCGGCCAACGCCGTGTCACCGGCGGCCAGAGTGAGCGCCACCATGACGACCCGGTCCTCGAAGCGCTCGAGAAAGCGCTTCCCGTCGAAGGTCTTCAGCGTGTAAGAGGTGTAGTACTTGAACGCGCCCAGGAAGGTTGGGAATCGGAACTTCTTGGCGTAGGCCCGGTCCAGCAGGGTCTTCACGAAGTTGCGCGGGTACTGGTCGAGAACCTCACGCTCGTAGTAGTTCTCGCGAATCAGGTAGTCGAGCTTTTCGTCCTGGTTGTGGAAGAAGACGGTGTTCTGGTTGACGTGCTGCAGGAAGTACTGCTTCGCCGCTTCCCGGTCTTTGTCGAACTGAATGTTGCCGTCGGCGTCGTACAGATTCAACATCGCGTTGAGCGCGTGGTAGTCCGTCTCGCCGGGTAGCGCGTGCGCGCCGGTGGTTACAGGCTCTGCAGCTGTGACGGTTGGTGGCACGTCTGTTCCTTCCAGAAATCGGCAAGCCCCGCACGGACGGCGGCGACGTCGTCCTCGGTACCCATCAGTTCGAAGCGGTAGAGGTACGGGACATCGCACTTGCGGGAGACGACGTTGCCCGCGTAGGCGAATTCGGCACCAAAGTTGTTGTTGCCCGCGGCGATGACTCCGCGGATCAGCGAGCGGTTGTGCTCGTTGTTCAGAAACGCGATGACCTGTTTGGGGACGTAGCCGCCCGCATTGAGGTCGGGGATCGCATGGCCACCGCCGTAAGTCGGCAGCACCAGGACAAAAGGTTCGTCGACCTCGATGCGGCCGTGCAGCGGAATCCGCGTCGCTGCCACACCGAGCTTCCTCACGAAGCGGTGAGTGTTCTCCGACACGCTGGAGAAATACACCAGGCTGCCCGATGGCACCCCGACCTCCTGACTACTAGGCGGTGCGGGCCGCGCCGACCAGCGATTTGATGCGATCGGGCCGGAAACCCGACCAGTGCTCAGCACCGGCCACCACCACCGGGGCCTGCAGATAGCCCAGCGCCATCACGTAGTCGCGCGCCTCGGAGTCCAGCGTGATGTCGACCTTCTCGTAGGTGATGCCCTGCTTGTCCAGCGCCTTGTAGGTGGCGTTGCACTGGACGCAGGCGGGCTTCGTGTACACGGTGATGGTCATCGGCGACTCGGCTCCTCGAGAACGGTGTGAGGTGGACTGGCAACTATTCAGGCACTGCAGCTGCTGTGCTGTTCAGCAGACCGCCGAGGCCCCTGATTCCCATCCGCGGTACCGCGCCGGCTGATCCGCCGAGGTCCGATTTTGGGAATCCCGCCAGGTCGGCCGACCGGGCGAGGATGGGCTGTGTCGGTGCTCGAAACACTACACCTAGTGGGTGACAAGATGAAGAGATACCAGATATTCCGAACAACATTCTTGGAATTCCCAGGTCGTACGCCCGTGGAAGTGCGTCGCTCGGCGTGTCGGGGATCACATATGCCGCGATCTGATGAGAAGCTTGCCACGATTCAGCAATACCACCGGCCACCGACAACCAAGCTGCGGTAGGCGCACGCCCGAGGCGCTTCAGCAAACGTTCGGGGGCACAGCCGTGCGCTGGATCAAGCGACCTCGGCCGCCAGCTTGCCCACTACATCACGCAAGTTGGAAACCAGTTCGGCGTGCTCGCGCGGATGCTGCCCGTTCAACGTCTTGAATGGCACCGACAGCTTGATCGCCTCGACGACGCGCGCGCCGGCAATGCCGAACGACTTGCGGGTTTCGTCGTGTGCCCATACGCCCCCGTACTGGCCCATCGACCCGCCGATCACCGCTAGCGGCTTCCCCTTCAACGCGCTGTTGCCGAAGGGCCGCGACAGCCAGTCGATGGCGTTCTTGACCACCCCGGGAATGCTGCCGTTGTATTCCGGAGTGACCACCAGGGCAGCGTCCGCGTCGGCGGCCGCAGTACGTAGCGCGGCTACCGAAGCAGGCGCATCGGTGATATCAGCGTTGACTCCGGGGTCGATGTCCTCGTTGTAGAGCGGCAGATCACCGAGCCCGTCGAAGACAATGACACGAATTCCGTCCGGGGCGACTACGGCGGCCAACTCGGCGATCTGGCGGTTGACCGAAGCGGCGCGCAGACTTCCCACCAGCGCCAAGACCTTTGTGTCGGACATCAAGTGGTCCCTTCGTTGAGTGATTTCCATCCTTGCACCTGGCTAACCGGACCGCAGTCCGATTCATTCCTGCCGAGTTAGAGTGCAGTGGTGAGCACTACCCACCTGCCGCTCAGCACCGCCTCAGAACGGGGCGATGCCGCGCGCAACCGGGTGCTGCTTCTCGATGCCGCCCGCCGGCTGATCGCCGAGCGTGACCCCGAAGCGGTGACGATGGACGACGTCGCCGCTGCCGCCGGGGTCGGAAAGGGCACCGTGTTCCGGCGGTTCGGCAGCCGGGCCGGGCTGATGACGGTTTTGCTCGACGAAGACGAGCGCGCGCTTCAGCAGGCGTTCATGTTCGGCCCACCGCCGCTCGGCCCCGGAACGCCGCCGCTGGATCGCCTGCTCGCCTTCGGTCACGAAAGGCTGCGCTTCGTCCACACTCATCACGCCTTGCTCTCGGCAGCCAACTGCGACGTGCACATCCGCCACAACGCACCCGCCATGGTGATACACACGCATGTACGGATGCTGTTGGCCTCAGCCGGCACGACGGGAAACCTGGATGCCCAGACCTACGCGCTGCTGGCGGTGCTGGAAGTTGACCACGTTGAGTACCAGTTGAGCCGTGGCCATACCCTGCAGACGTTGGCCGACGCGTGGAACAGCCTGGCTCGCAAGCTGTGCGGGCGGTGAACTCAGCGACCCCCCGCTGGGTGTTGCACGTCGACCTCGACCAGTTCCTGGCGTCGGTCGAACTTCGCCGCCGCCCCGACCTGGCCGGGCTGCCGGTCATCGTCGGCGGCAACGGCGACCCCACCGAACCGCGCAAGGTGGTGACCTGCGCGTCCTATCCGGCGCGCGAGTTCGGAGTGCATGCCGGCATGCCGCTGCGCGCCGCCGCCCGCCGTTGCCCCGACGCCACCTTCTTGCCCTCCGACCCCGCCGCCTACGACGCGGCGTCCGAAGCGGTGATGGCGCTGCTGCGGGATCTGGGGCACCCGGTCGAGGTGTGGGGCTGGGACGAGGCGTACATCGGGGTGTCGGGTGCGGACGAACCGGTCGAGGTGGCCGAGCAGATCCGCGCGGTCGTCGCCTCGGAGACCGGGTTGTCCTGTTCGGTCGGCATCAGCGACAACAAGCAGCGCGCCAAGGTGGCCACCGGCTTCGCCAAACCGGCCGGCATCTTCACTCTCACCGACGCCAACTGGATGGCGGTAATGGGCGAGCGCCCAGTCGACGCGCTGTGGAGTGTGGGCCCCAAGACGGCCAGAAAGCTCGAACTCCTCGGCATCACGACCGTCGGCCAGCTGGCCGCGTGCGACGCCGAACTACTCACGTCGGCGTTCGGGCCGCGCACCGGGCTGTGGCTTTTGCTGCTGGCCAAAGGCGGCGGCGATACGACGGTCAGCGCCGAGCCGTGGGTGCCACGCTCCCGAAGCCACGTGGTGACCTTCCCGCACGACCTCACCGACCGCGACGAGATGGTGTCGGCTGTCACCGCGTTGGCGCAGCAGACGCTGGCCGACGTGGTGGCCCAGTCGCGGATCGTCACGCGGGTAGCTGTCACCGTGCGCACCGCGACGTTTTACACCCGCACCAAAATTCGTAAACTCGACGAGCCGACCACCGACCCCAGGCCCATCGTCGCCACGGCACTGCGGGTTCTCGACCTGTTCGAGCTGGACAGGCCGGTCCGGTTACTGGGCGTGCGCCTCGAGCTGGCGCCCAGTCAGCGGATCGGCGCCGCGGGACGCAGCGTCCGGTAGAAGACCGCATTGGTTTGACGCATCGCCACGCTGTAGGGCCACCACGCCAAGCGTTTGAACGCATAGAGCGCCCGGATGTCGCCGGACGTGTAGACCAGAAACCGGTTCTTTGTGACCCCGGTCAGGATTTTTTCGGCCGCCGTTTCCGGCGAGACGGCATGGCCGCTGAAGCGGTCCACCCAGCGTCGTACCTTGGGGTCGTCGCGGTCGACACCGGCGATCTCGACGGTATTGACCAGTGGGGTATTCACCGCGCCCGGCACTACCACCGACACCCCGATGCGATACCGCGCCAGGTCGAAACGCAGCACCTCGGAAAGCCCGCGCAGGCCGAACTTGCTGGCGCTGTAGGCGGCATGCCACGGCAGCGCGACCAGGCCGGCCGCCGAGGACACGTTGACCAGGTGCCCGCCCCGGCGGGCCGCCACCATCGCCGGCACGAACGACTCGATGACGTGGATCGGCCCCATCAGGTTGATCGCGACCATCTTGTTCCACTGGTCGTGGGTGAGCCGATCGACCGTTCCCCACGCCGACACACCGGCGATGTTCATCACCAGGTCCATGCTGGGATGCCGAGCATGAATGTCGTCGGCGAACGAGGCGACCTCGTCGTAGTAGGCGATGTCCAGCGCCCGGTGCTCGGGCACCGCCGCGCCCAGCGCGCGGGCGTCGGCCACGGTCTGCGCCAGACCGTCGGCGTTGCGGTCGGTCAAGTACAGCTCGGCGCCCTGAGTGGCGAGGCGCAGCGCGGTGGCCCGCCCGATGCCGCTGGCCGCGCCGGTGAGCAAGCACCTCTTGCCCGCGAACGACGTCTTGGCCATGGCGGCGACGATACCGGCGCAGCGCTAGGCCCCGGAGCGCCCGCCCCACACGGCTCCGCCCCAGAGAGCCTGGAGCCACAACTGCTCAAGCACCCGCACGCCGCGCTCCACATCGGCGTCACGCCCCAAGAAGGTGGTGTCACCGGAAAGCATCAGCGCGGTGGCGGCCGCCAGCGTGCGCACCAGCGCCGGGATGTCGTCGCTGATCGGGTAAGCGGTCCCCACCCGGAGCTCGTCCTGCACCACCCCGATGATCTGGTCGATCACCGTGTCGACCTGCTGGTCGAGAATCCGGCGAATCTCCGCATCGGTGTTGCGGGCGACATTGCACGCCGACATCACCGGATCGTTGTGCGCATAGACCTCGGCGGCGCTGCCCACCATGCGCTTGGCGAAAGCCGCCGGTGACTCATCGCACCCGCGCGGGGCAAAATACTGGGTGAGCTCTTCGAGTTCATGAGTTGCCTCGGCCAGGATGTGAGCAAGCACCGCGTACTTGGAGTCGAAATAGAAGTAGAAACCCGAGCGGGCGACGCCGGCTCGGTCGCTGATCGTGCTGACCGACAGCTCAGCGAACGGCTTTTCTTCCAGCAGCTCCCGCACCGCCTGCACGATCGCCTGCCGCTGGCGGTCGCCCCGCCGTTTGGGCGCTGAGATACGTCCCTCGCGGCTGACCGCATCGAGGGCATCCGGCTGTGTGCTCACCAGTCGACCATGCACCAACCGGGGTCAAAAGGAAACTTGACAGCCGTCAAGTCGCATCGAAAGATGAGAAGGCAGTGACGGCCGCCACAACCGCCCAAATGCCAAGGGGATATCTATGGCCACCATCAGTACCCCGAACTACCTTCTCGACCAGGCGCGTCGCCGTTTTACGCCGTCGTTCAACAACTTCCCCGGCATGGGCGCCGTTGAGCGCAAACTGCTGCACACCGAGTTCGAGCAGCGCACCCTCGCCGAGCCACCGCCCGACAGCGGGCTCAAGCCGGTCGTCGGGGACCGCGGACTGCCCGTACTGGGGCACATCATCGAGATGTTGCGCGGCGGCCCGGATTACCTGTTGTTCCTGTACAACACGAAGGGGCCCGTGGTGTTCGGGGATTCGCCGGTCCTGCCCGGTGTCGCGGCACTGGGTCCCGACGCCGCTCAGGTCATCTACTCCAACCGCAACAAGGACTATTCCCAGCGGGGCTGGGTTCCGGTGATCGGGCCGTTCTTCCACCGCGGGCTGATGCTGCTCGACTTCGACGAGCACATGTTCCACCGGCGGATCATGCAGGAGGCATTCGTCCGCTCGCGACTGGTGGGTTACGTCGAGCAGATGGACCAGGTCGTGTCCCAAGTAGTCCGCAACGACTGGGTCGCCAACGACCCGCGCTTCCTGCTGTATCCGGCGATGAAGAAGCTGACACTCGACATCGCCTCGATGGTGTTCATGGGTCACGAGCCGGGCTCCGACCATGAACTCGTCACGAAAGTGAACGACGCGTTCACCATCACGGTGCGCGCCGGCAACGCGGTCATCCGCACCAGCGTGCCGCCATTCAAGTGGTGGCGGGGGCTGCGGGCACGGCATCTGCTGGAGGACTACTTCCGCGAGCGGGTCGCAGAACAACGCCGCAAGCCCGGCACCGACCTGCTGTCAGTGCTGTGCCAAACCGAGGACGAAGACGGCAACCGGTTCTCCGACGACGACATCGTCAACCACATGATCTTTTTGATGATGGCCGCGCACGACACCTCCACCACGACCACCACCGCAATGGCCTACCACCTGGCCGCCGACCCGGAGTGGCAGCAGCGTTGCCGCGACGAGTCGGATCGCCTCGGTGACGGGCCGCTGGACATCGAATCGCTGGAAAAGCTCGAGTCGCTCGACCTGGTGATGAAGGAGTCGATCCGGCTCGTGACGCCGGTGCAGTGGGCGATGCGCCAGACGGTGCGCGACACCGAACTGCTGGGCTATTTCCTGCCCAAAGGGACCCACGTCATCGCCTATCCCGGGATGAATCATCGTCTGCCCGAGCTATGGACGGACCCGCTGACGTTCGACCCGGACCGGTTCACCGAGCCGCGCAACGAGCACAAACGGCACCGTTATGCGTTCACACCGTTCGGCGGCGGCGTGCACAAATGCATCGGAATGGTCTTCGGGCAGTTGGAGATCAAGATCATCATGCACCGGTTGCTGCGTCGCTATCAGCTCGAGCTGCCCCGCCCCGGCTACCAGGCGAACTGGGATTACCAGAGCATCCCGGCGCCGAAGGACGGCATGCCGATCATCCTGCGTCCGCTGTAGACGTCCCGGTTCAGGAAGCCGTCAGCAGCCGGTTGGCGCAGGCGATCACCGCGCGCAGCGCGGACTGCGTCGGATCTTTCGACCAGCCCATCGCCCACGCGTCGTGGCGGCCGTCGCTGCCGCGAATGAAGGTGGTGGTTTCGTCGCCGTCTTGCAGCTGGTGGAACCGCAGCATCTCCACGGCTATGCCGTGGTCGTAGAGCATTTCCGTCAGCGCGCCGACCGGGCCGGGGGCGGTCGCGGTCGCGGTCTCGATCCGGTCACCCAAGGCGATGGTGGCCCGGAAACTGCGGCCTTGGGGGCCGAGCCGGGTAGCGGGCCGGTCGGCATCGGTGCATTCCCACTGGCCCAGGCGCAGCGGACCGGTGTTCGGAGCGTACGTGGCGGTGAAGGTGCTCCATGACATGGTGTCGGCGTCCTCCCGTAACCCGCTCGGTAGCGCGATGCCACCGAAGCGAGCCGATAGCGGTTCGGGTGGGGCGGGCGCGATATCGGCGCCGAGGTGCTGTGTCATCTGCCGGGCTTCTCTGCTCGAGGGAGCGACCGACGGTTAGTAGCTTGCGACCCACAGCGGGGGGTCGGTCCGGATCAGACCCCGCTGCGGGTACTGGCTACTACCGCGAGATGACGCACGATCGCCGACAGTAGTCCCTCGCCCGTCGACCGTGCAAGCGCGACGATGTTCAGCACGTCAACAGCATGCAACCTGCGATCGGACCGCCGCCCACGGCGGCCACCGCCACCTCGGGCCGACGGCTCAGCTGGCGCGGGCCCGCCGCACCGCGTAACTGCAGGCAGGCCTCGTGCAGCAGCCAGTAGCCGTGCATGCGACCAGCGGATAGCTGGCCTCCGTAGGTGTTCAGCGGTAAGGCACCGTCGAGCGCAATCCGGGTCGCTCCCTCGACGAACGGACCGGCCTCGCCGTCTGCGCAGATGCCCAGCGCTTCCAGCCAGGCGAACGTCAGGAACGTGAACCCGTCATAAAGCTCGGCGACGTCCAGGTCGGCCGGCTTGAGGTCAGAACGCGACCACATCTGCGCCGCCGCATCGGCCGACGCCATTTTGGGATAGTCCGCGCGGTGAAACCAGCCGCCGGCGCCGTTCGACCCGCCGATCGCCTCGACTGCGACTGGGCGATGCGGGCAGTCGCGGGCATACTCCGCGGCCGACACCACGACGGCGATCGAACCGTCCACCGGCACATCGCAATCGAACAAGCCGAACGGCGACGACACCGGGCGGGCCGCCAGATAGTCGGCCATCGTCATCGGTTCGCGATAGACGGCAAGGGGATTCAGCGCGGCGTTGCGCCTGCTGTTGATGGCCAGCCAGCCCAGCTGCTCCTTGGTGGTCCCGTACAACTCCATGTGGCGGCGACAATTGAGCGCCAGCCAGTTCGCTGCCGAATAGGCATGTGCGGCAATCAGATCGCCGATATCGTCCATCGGCCCTACGGCCGGGCGAGGGCCATCGGCGGGCGCCTCGACGATGCGTGCCAGCGCCGGCCGCGGCGCGTCATCGCCCTGCGGCGACGTGGGTACCGTGCCGCCGATCATCTGCACTGTGCGGTAGACCAGCACATGGCGGGCCTGCTTTTCGGCGACCGCGCGACACGCCGACATCACCGGGGTCAACAAGCCACCGGTGTCGAATCCGAATCCGTAGTCGGCCGCCTCGATCCCGAGCGCCGCGCTGACCTCGGCGGCCGGCGTATCGCCCAGCGTGCCGATACCGCCGATGTCGGCACCGGTCAGGCCCGCGTCGGCGATCGCCGCACCCACCGCCTCCAACGTCAGCTCGAGCCCGGGAATGCCGGTGCGACGGCCAATTCGGGAGATCCCGACCCCGGACAGGATCGCGTTCTTCTCGAAGTAGTTCATCAGCACCACCACAGAAGTCGGCCGACACCGCACAAAACGAATTGAGTGTACGGTATTGGCCGTGGCGGGCCAGGCCGGTGAACTGCTCATCGAACGCTGCGACGAATGCGCGCGCTGGACGCATCCCGCCGGCGAGGATTGTCCCGATTGCGGTGGCCCGCTGGTGGCGCGCCCGGTATCGGGGCGGGGCACAGTCTTCACCTACACCGTGAACCTTCACCGCTATCACCCGGACCTGCCGACACCGTACGTGATCGCCATCGTCGAGCTGGCCGAACAGCAGGGCTTGCGAATCGCCACCAATATCGTTGACTGCGAACCGGATTCAGTGACGTGCGGCATGCCCGTCGAAGTCCGGTTCCGCGAGGACGGGCCGGCTTTCGCCCCTTCTACTTGATCAACGGGTCTCGGGGCATGCCGAGAATCCGCTCGGCGATCTGGTTACGGGTCACCTCCGACGTGCCGCCGGCGATCGCCATGCCGCGGGCACCCATCACCATCCGGCCGGCCAGCCCGGCCGGGCCATCGGACAGGGCTACCTCGGGTCCCAGCAGCGCCGTCCAGATCGCCGCGCCTTCACCCATGTGCTCGGCGAGCTTGAGCTTGGTGACGTTGCCCTCCGGCCCCGGCCCGGCTCCCTCGACACTGCGCGCGGCCCGGCGCAGATTCAGCAGCCGCAACGCGTGCTCCTCGGCGACGAAGGCGCCGACCCGAATCTGGGCGCCGGTCAACCGATCCGCGTTCTGGCCGACCATGCGCACCAGGTGCGCGGCGATGCCTTCGTAGTACGACCCGCCGCCGCCGATGCTGACGCGTTCGTTGCCCAGCGTCGCGCGGGCGACCGTCCAGCCGGCGTTGGGCTCGCCGACGACGTCGTCGTCCGCGACGAACACGTCGTTGAAGAACACCTCGTTGAAGTCCGAGCCGCCGGTGATCTGGCGCAACGGCCGCACCTCCACGCCCGGCGCCTTCATGTCGATGATCACCGCGGTGATCCCGGCGTGTTTGGGAGCTGCTGAATCGGTGCGCACCGTCGCCAAGCCGCGTCGGCAATAGTGCGCCCCGCTGGTCCACACCTTCTGCCCGTTGATCTTCCAGCCACCCTCGACGCGGGTGGCCCGGGTCTTCACCGCGGCCGCGTCGGATCCGGCGTCGGGCTCGGAGAACAGCTGGCACCAAACTTCGTCCCGCCGCAGCGCCGGCTCGACGAATCGTTCGATCTGCGAGGCGGTTCCGTGCTGGATGAGGGTCAAGATCACCCACCCGGTGATCGAGTAGTCGGGCCGCTTGATGTCCGCGGAACGAAATTCCTCTTCGATCACCAGCTGCTCGACCGCGCCCGCGGCCAGCCCCCAGGGTTTCGGCCAGTGCGGCATGACGTAGCCGGTTTCGATCAGCCTGTCGAGCTGTGCCTCGGTATTCAGTGCGGCAATCTCGTTGACCTGCGCCCGGATTCGGGTGCGTAGTTCGTCGGCCTCGGCCGGCAGATCCAGGCTGCTGGCCCGGCTGACCCCGTCCGCAGTGTAGGAGAAGACATCCCGCGCGGGTGTCTCACCGCCCAGCAGCGCGCGCACAGTCAGGGCCCGCCGCAGATGCAGATGCGCGTCGTGCTCCCAGGTGAAGCCGACACCCCCATGCACCTGGATGTTGAGCTCGGCGTTGTGCACGTACGCGGGGAAGGCGAGCGCCGCCGCCACCGCGGCGATGAGGCGGAACTGTTGCTCGTCTTCGCCGGCGGCACGGGCGGCGTCCCATACCGCAGCGGTTGCCGACTCGGCACGAACCAGCATGTTGGCGCAATGATGCTTCACCGCTTGGAAGGTCGCGATGGTGCGGCCGAACTGCTGACGCACTTTCGCGTAGTCGACGGCGCTGTCGACGCAATCTGCCGCGCCGCCAACGGCTTCGGCGGCAACAAGCGTCCGAGCGCGGGCCAGTGCCGCCTCCCTCGCGGTAGGCAGCATGTCGTCGGCGTTGACGCTGACATTGTCGAGGTGGACCCGTCCGGAGCGCCGGGCGCGATCCAGGTTTTGCGGCACCTCAACTGAAACACCGGCGCGGTCGCGTTCCAGCAGCAGCACGTCGTCGCCGGCGGCGATGAGCAAGAGGTCGGCCAGGCCGGCGCCCAGCACGATGCCGGCCTCGCCGCTGGCGGTCCCGCCCTCGACGCGGACCCGGCTGTCCAGCCCCACCCCCGCGGTCATCGTTCCGTCGATCAGTCGCGGCAGTAACCGTTCCTTCTGCTCCGCGGATCCCTCGTCGGCGATCACTGCCGAGGCGACGACGGTCGGCACGAACGGTCCCGGCGCCGCTGCGCGCCCGAGCTCCTCGATCACCACCACCAGCTCCGGCAGCCCGTAGCCGGAGCCGCCATACTGCTCATCGATGTGCAGCCCGAGCCAGCCGAGTTCGACGAGGTCATGCCAGAACGGCGGCCGGGACTCGTCATTCGAGTCGAGCAACGACCGCGCCGCCCACCGTGCCTTCTGCGCGGTCAAAAACCCGCGGGCCACCTCGGCGAGCTCACGATGGTCGTCGGTCAGTGCGATACCCATCGCAACGCCCTCCTCACTTAATTACCGCGCCTTGCGAAACAGCAGCAGCGGCTGTCCGGACGCCGAAATCACGACCCTGGCCGCTGTCTTGCGTTCACTTGGGCGCGAATCGCTGACCCGCGTCGAGCCGCAGGCACTGCCCGTTGAGCATGGGGTTGTCGACGATGGCCGCCACCAGCTTGGCGTACTCAACCGGGCGGCCGAGACGCCGCGGGAACGCCGCATCCTTGGTCAGGGCGGTCGCGTATTCGTCGGGAATACCTTTGGTCAAGCCGGTCGCGAACAGGCTCGGGGCGATCGCCAGCACCCGTATCCCCATCGACCCCAGATCGCGCGCCATGGTCAGGCACATGCCGGCGATGCCCGCTTTGGCCGCGGTGTAGGCGACCTGCCCGATCTGACCCTCGAACGCCGCGATCGACGCGGTGTTGATGATGACTCCGCGCTCGTCGTCCTCGGGTTCGTTGCGGCTCATGTGTGCCGCCGCGAGTCGGCTGATGTTGAACGTGGCGACGAGGTTCAAGTCGATTACGGACTGAAAGGACTCCAAGTCGTGCGGCCCGGACTTCGATAGCGTCCGCTTGGCGATACCCCCGCCGGCAGTGGTCACGATCACGTGTAAGCCGCCGTGACCCTCGACGGCGGTTTTCAGAGCCTCTTCGGTGCCGGCGAAGTCGGTGACGTCGACGGGGTAGAACGCGCCGTCGACGCCGGCGGCCACCTCTTTGCCGTCCGAACCCTCGCGGTCGAGTACCGCCACGCTCGCGCCGCGAGCCGCCAGCAGCTCGACACTGGCCCGGCCCATCCCCGACGCGCCGCCGACAACGATCGCCTTCTTGCCGTTGATCTCCATCGAACCTCCTGGGCTGGCTGGATGCGCTCCTGCACGCTATCGCGGCTGCACCGGGGCGTGTCGGTCAGGCATGCCAAGCTGAATCGTGCTGCTTGCCGACGTCGCTGCCACCTCCCGCCAAGTCGGTGACATTTCCGCGCGCCGGACCAAAGTCGCGCTTATCGCCGAGCTGCTGAACCGCGCCAAGGCAGATCCCACCCAGGTGGCGATCGTCGTCTCGTGGCTCTCCGGTGAACTGCCGCAACGCCAGATCGGCGTGGGTTGGGCAGCGCTGCGTTCGCTGCCGCCCGCAGCCACGCACCCGTCGTTGGAGGTCAAGAGTGTCGACGCCATCTTCTCCGAGATTGGCGCGATCGCCGGCAAGGGATCCCAGGCCCGCCGAACAAAACGTGTCACGGGCCTGTTCGCCGCTGCCACGGAGGCCGAACAGACGTTCCTGCGACGGCTGCTCAGCGGTGAGTTGCGCCAGGGTGCGCTGACCGGCGTGATGGCCGACGCGGTCGCCGCCGCTACCGGAATCCCGCTGGCCGCGGTGCGACGCGCGGCCATGCTCGCCGGAGACCTGCCGGCGGTGGCGGCCGCGGGCCTGGCTAGCGGTGCGGTGGCGCTGAACGCGTTCGCCCTGCAGGTGGGGCGGCCGGTGGGCCCGATGCTCGCGCAAACCGCGACGGGGGTGGTCGATGCCCTCGAGAAGCTGGGCGGCACCGCGATCTTCGAGGCGAAGCTGGACGGCGCACGGGTGCAGATCCACCGGGCCGGTGACCGGGTCACCGTGTACACCCGAAGCCTCGACGATGTCACCGCCCGACTGCCCGAGGTGGTGGAGGCGACGCGGGCGCTGCCGGTCACCGACCTCATCGCCGACGGTGAAGCGATCGCGTTGGGGCCTCACAACCGGCCGCAGCCGTTTCAGGTCACCGCCTCGCGGTTCGGCCGATCTGTCGACGTCGCGGCCGCCCGCGCTGCGCAGCCGCTCACCGTGTTCTTCTTCGACGTGTTGCACTGTGACGGCGTCGACCTGCTCGACGCGCCGGCCGTCGACCGGGTGGCCCTGCTCGACCGCCGGGTATCCGCTCAGCACCGAGTCGGCCGGCTGACCACGTCCGATCCGGCCGCCGCCGAAGTCTTCCTTAACGCGACGCTGGCCGCCGGCCATGAGGGCGTGGTGGCCAAGTCGCCGACCGCGCCGTATGAAGCCGGGCGCCGCGGCGCGGGCTGGCTGAAAATCAAACCGGTACACACCCTGGATCTGGTGGTGCTGGCGGTGGAGTGGGGGTCGGGGCGACGTCAGGGGAAGCTGTCCAACATTCACCTCGGCGCGCGTGATCCGGCCAGCGGCGGGTACGTGATGCTCGGCAAGACGTTCAAAGGGATGACTGACGCCATGCTGGAGTGGCAAACCCGGCGGTTCGGCGAACTCGCCGTCGGCCCCACGGACGGCTACGTGGTGCAGCTCAAGCCGGAGCAGGTGGTCGAGATCGCCTTCGACGGCGTGCAGCGGTCGTCGCGCTATCCCGGCGGGCTCGCCCTCCGATTCGCCCGCGTCCTGCGCTACCGCGACGACAAGTCGCCGGCCGAAGCCGACACCATCGATACGGTCCGGATGTTCTCCTCATCGTGACGACGCGCCTGAAATAGGTTGCCCGGGCGGACCGCCACGCACTTGGTGTTCAATCCGCTGTTACCTGTGGTTATCTGGTTCGACCGGGTTCGTCGTCGCGCTCGCTGCTGATCTGGAATACCGATTCACAGGTTGATCTGGCATGTTAAGCGTCGACTCGCGGGTACGCGGCGTCAAAGATGTAGGCAGTTTTCCCATGGTGGGTCAGGAGTCTGCTCGGTGTCACTGACGACAGATCGCAATGTCCAGGTGCTCGCGGGGGAACAAAGCGTCGCACCTGACCGTGGGTCGTCGCGGGAGCGTTGGCTCACGCTTGCCCGCCGGGCCGCCGTCGTTACCTGGGCGAGTGTGGTGATGTACCGGACCGTGACGGGCGGCCTGGTCTTCAACCGCGAACTGGTACTGGTTTACATCGCCACCGGGTTGATCGCCGCCAGCATCGGTCGGGGCCGCAAAGTCTTCATGGTGGTTCGTGACTGGCTGCCGTTCGCGATAGTGCTGCTGCTGTACGACCTCAGCCGGCATGCGGCGACTTTCGTGGGCACTCCGACGCTGTGGCGACCTCAAACAGAGGTGGACCGCTGGCTGTTCTTCGGGACAATGCCGACGGTCTGGTTGCAAGAGCACCTCAAGATGCCACAACCACCCTGGTGGGAAGTAATCATCAGCACCGTCTACATGTCGTTTTTCATTGTGCCGTACGTGATCGCCGGGCTGTTGTGGCTGCGCAGCCGAGACGACTGGAAAGCGTTCGTCTGGCGCTTCGTGTCGTTGTCGTTCGCCGCCCTCATCGTTTACGTCGTGCTGCCGGCCGCGCCGCCGTGGGCCGCGGCGCGGTGCACCGCCGCCGACGTCGCCACCGGCCCGTCCAATCCGGCCTGCATGTTCGGGAATCCAGCCGCCGTCCCCGATGGCGGCCTGCTCGGAGCGACGCACATGCTCCAACCCGGGGCGAACAATTTCATCGAGCGAATCTCGACCCGAGGCTGGGGCACGCTGCATCTGGAGTCCGCCTCGGTGTTGATCGACTCGGGGCAGGCCAGCGTGAACCTGGTGGCCGCCATTCCGTCGCTGCACGCCGCGTTGTCGGCGATGATCGCGATCTTCCTTTGGCGCCGGGTTCATTGGCGGTGGCGTCCGCTGCTGGTGGCATACGTGCTGACCATGGCGTTCACCCTGGTGTACTCCGCCGAGCACTACTTCACCGACATTCTGCTGGGCTGGGCGCTCGCCGCGATCGTCTTGCTGGTCATCAACCGGGTGGAATCGCGCCGCAATCGCGACACCGGCTCAGTCGATGCGTCCGCCGACACGGCCCAACCAAGCGGAGATGCGGGCGGCGGCCTCGCCGTAGAAGACTCGGTAGACCCGGTCGGCGACATAGCCGACGTGCGGAGTGGCGACCACGTTGTCCAGCGTGCGTAGCCGGTGCCCCTCGGGCAGGGGTTCGACGTCGAACACGTCGAGCCCCGCCGCGGCGATCGTGTGAGACTGCAACGCGTCGATCAAAGCTTGCTCGTCCACGATCGGCCCCCTCGAGGTATTGATGAGCAGAGCCGTCGGCTTCATCCGGTTCAGCTCGCCGGCACCGACCAGCCCACGGCTGCGGTCGCTGAGCACCAGGTGAATGGTCAGCACGTCAGCGCGGTTGAACAGGTCCTCCTTGGAGACGTAACCGACGCCTGCCTTTTCGGCGGCTTCGGGGGTTAAGTTGGTGCTCCAGGCGATGACCTCCATGCCGAACGCCGCTCCGACCCGCGCCACCCGATTGCCGATCCTGCCCAGGCCCAGCACGCCGAGCACCGCGCCGCCGAGCTGATGGCCGACCGACGTCTGCCAACCGCCGGCGCGCACCGACAGCGTTTCGTCGACGATCCGCCGGGCAGTGGCGAGAATGAGCGCCCAGGTGAGCTCGACGGTGGACTCGACGTAGCCGCCGGTCGTGCTCACCTCGATGCCGCGCTCCTCCGCCGCCGCGACGTCGATCGATGCATTGAAGGGTCCCGTCGACGCGATCATCTTGAGGTTGGGCAGCTGCTCGATAATGTTGCGCGGCAACGGTGTTCGTTCACGCATGACGCACACCACGTCGTAGGGCAGCAGCCTCTCGACGACTGCGTCGGGATCGGCAAGGTGATCGTGAAAGACGGTGATATCGGCTTCGGCCGAGACAGTCGACCAGTCGGCCATACTCAACGCCACGTTCTGATAGTCGTCGAGGATCGCCACTTTCATTGCGCCCAATCTTGTCACAAGCACAAACGCATGGAGGTCCGCACCAGCCTCACTCGCGACAATCCGGCCCGGAAAAGGCTGGACGTCGGTAACCTCGCCGGCATGCTCTTCGCGGCGTTGCGCGACATGCAGTGGCGGCGGCGGCGCTT
The DNA here is from genome assembly GCA_963795995.1 of uncultured Actinomycetota bacterium. Classification (GTDB taxonomy): domain Bacteria; phylum Actinomycetota; class Actinomycetes; order Mycobacteriales; family Mycobacteriaceae; genus Mycobacterium. Next base: position 456,932 of record CAWCJY010000010.1, on the reverse strand, counting down.
CCTCATTGCGATTGTCAGTACCGGACTGGTCTTCGCGATGACCCTTGTGCTCACCGGACTGGCAAACGGGTTTCGGGTCGAGGCCCAGCGCACCGTCGACTCCCTGGGTGTCGACGGGTTTGTCATGAGGTCCGGCGCATCCGGCCCGTTCCTGGGTTCGACGCCGTTTGCTCCGGTTGATCTGGCACGCATAGTCGGCGCGCCCGGCGTTGTCGCTGCGGCCCCGCTGGCGTGCGCGGCGTCGATCGTCACCGAAGGCACATCGACGCGGAATACCACCGCATTCGGAGCGCCGCAACACGGACCCGGGATGCCGTCGATCCCGCAGGGCCGCGCACCCTCGACGCCGGATGAGGTCGCCGTGTCGAGCACGCTGGGCCGGCACATCGGCGACGACGTCCAAATCGGTCCGCGGACACTGAAAGTCGTGGGCATCGTGCCTAATTCGACGTCGCTGGCGAAGATGCCCAACATCTTCTTGACTACCGACGGCCTGCAGCAACTCGCCTACAACTCTCAGCCGCTAATCACATCCATCGGAACCGTCGGCTCCCCCCGACAGCTGCCCGAGGGCTACCAATTCGTCGACCGCACGGCCGGTGTCACCGATCTGATGCGCCCGATGAAGGTTGCGGTGAGTGCGATCACGATCGTGGCGATATTGCTCTGGATCGTAGCGGCGCTGATCGTCGGATCGGTGGTCTATCTCTCGGCTCTCGAGCGCCTGCGCGACTTCGCGGTGTTCAAGGCGATCGGGGTGCCGACAAGGTCGATCCTGGCCGGGCTCGCGATGCAGGCGGTCATCCTTGCGCTAGTCGCGGCGGCGTTGGGCGTTCTGCTGTCTCAGCTGCTGGCACCGTTGTTCCCGATGATCGTGGCGGTGCCCATGGTCGCCTACCTGGCGCTGCCGGTGGTCGCGATCGTGATCGGTCTGCTGGCGAGCGTCACCGGACTGCGGCGTGCGGTGGCCGTCGATCCGGCGCTGGCATTCGGGGGTCCCTGATCAGTGGGTGATCTGAGCATTTCCGACCTTGTCGTCGAGTACGCCAGCGGCGGGTACGCCGTCCGGCCGATCAACGGCTTTCAGCTCGACGTGCCGGCCGGGTCACTGGTGATCCTGCTCGGGCCCAGCGGCTGCGGTAAGACGACGCTGCTGTCCTGCCTTGGCGGTATCTTGCGTCCCACGTCGGGAGCGATCAAGTTCGGCGACGTCGACGTCACGGCGCTGGACCGCGCCGCCCTGGCGAGCTACCGGGCCAGCACGGTGGGCATCGTCTTTCAGGCGTTCAACCTGGTTCCGAGCCTCACCGCGCTGGAGAACGTGGCGGTTCCGTTGCGTGCGGCCGGCCAGTCGCGCTCGGCGGCGCGGCAGCGTGCCGAGGAACTACTGACACAGGTGGGTTTGGCGGACCGGCTGAAGCACCGGCCGGGCAACCTGAGCGGTGGACAGCAGCAGCGGGTCGCGGTCGCTCGCGCAATCGCCTTGGACCCGCCCTTGATCCTGGCCGACGAGCCCACCGCACATCTTGACTTCATTCAGGTCGAGGAGGTGTTGCGGCTTATCCGCTCGCTCGCCCAAGGCGAGCGTGTGGTGGTGGTCGCGACCCACGACAGCCGGATGCTGCCCTTGGCCGATCGCGTGGTTGAGCTGTTGCCCAAAGTCGCCACAACCAAGCGGCCGGCCGAAACCGTGCGGCTCGGCGCCGGTGAGGTGCTGTTCAAGCAGGGCACGATGGGCGATCTGATCTACGTGGTGTCCGAGGGCGAAGTCGAGATAGTGCGCGAAACCGCGGATGGTGGTGAGGAATTCGTGAAACTAGCACTACCCGGCGACTACTTCGGGGAGATCGGAGTGCTCTTTCACATGCCGCGCTCGGCGACTACGCGGGCCCGCACTAACGCCACGCTCATCGGATACACCGTGCAAGAGTTCCGTGAGCACCTGGGTGTGTCGGGATTGCACGACCTCATTGAGCATCCCGAACTCGTCGGCGACTGAAATTGGAGCGGCCGGTCCGAACTAGGGCCCGCCGCGCCAGTGTTCGATCCGGTGGTGGTCAGGAGTGAAACCGTGTTTGACACCCCACAGCACGGCCTGGGTCCGGCTGCCGACGCCGAGCTTGCGGTAGATCGTGCGGATGTAGGACTTGATGGTGTTGGGGCTCAGGTAGGTCAACCGGGCGACATCGGCGTTGCTCTTACCCTGGGTGATCAGTGCCAGAATCTCGGCCTCACGGTCGCTGAGTCCTTCGCCGCGGCCGGGCCAGTCCAGTCCAGGTGCGCTGCGCGCCCGCGCGGCGACATCGCTGATGACCACTTCCCCGGAGTGCACGGCCTCTATCGCGGCGACAAGGTCGCGCGCGGGCAACGTCTTCGACAAGTAGCCGTGGGCCCCGTGCCGCCGTGCGCTGTCGACCAGATCGGAGTGAAAGTTCCAGGTGTAAACCACAACTCGATGTGCGCGCGGATTGGCAACCAGAATCCCGATCTCTTCCTGGTCGGATTCGGGTTGGGCGAATGAGTCATACAAGACGATGTCGACGACGTCGGCGACGGGCATCGTCGAGTCGAGTTCTGCAATCACGATGCGGTCGCGGTAGGGCTCCAGCATGTTGGCCACGCCCTTGACGACGACGTCGTAGTCATCGACAAGTGCGACCGTGATCGGCGCACGAGCAGGTGAGGGTGGCGGCATAGTTGGCAAGATTACATCCCTAGGGGTGTATTGCTACCCCCTTAAAGGGTGTCGACTGAGATCAGTGTCGGGCAATCGACCGACCGTCGAAGAACCACTCAGGGGAAGGCTCATCATGATCACTCTCGGCATCATCTTGTTGATCGCAGGACTGCTGCTCAAATTTCAGATCCTTTGGAGCATCGGCATCGTTCTTCTGGTCATCGGCGTGATCCTGGCGATTATGGGTTCCGCCGGACGGGCCGTCGGCGGCCGCCGGCACTACTTCTAGACAGACGTTTGCATCGCAGTCAACTGGGTTATTCGACACATGTCTGAAAGGAGTGCGGAATGCCCACTTGGGAATTAATCGTGATCGCTGCCTGCGTTGTCGTGGTGGTTGCAGTGGTGATCGTCGTCGCGAGCGTCGCGAACAGTCGCAGGAGAACACAGCGACTTCAGCAGCACTACGGCCGCGAATACGAACGTCTGGTGTCCGAGACCGGAGACCGCAAGGCCGCCGAGCATGAGCTCACTGTCCGCGAACGCAAACGCGACAAGCTCGACATCGTTCCGTTGCCGCCGTCAGCGCTGTCAGATTTCACTGCCCGCTGGCATCAGGTGCAGACCGGATTCGTCGACAATCCAGCGACGGCAGTCGGTGTTGCCGACCGTCTGGTGACCGAGGTGATGCGCCAACGCGGCTATCCCGTGGACGATTTCGATCAACGAGCAGCCGACATTTCGGTAGATCACCCGCAGATTGTCGAGAACTACCGGACCGCACACGGCATTCATCTCGCACAGCAGCGAGGTGATGTCAGTACCGAGCAGCAGCGCGAGGCGTTCGTGCACTACCGAGCGCTGTTCGAGAAGCTGCTGGACACCACGAAAGCCGACGACACGCCAAAGGAGGCAAGCGCATGACAACGCACGATCACGACACCGAGGTGACCCGTTCCTACGATGAGCCGAAACCGGTCGCGGACACCCAACCGGCCGGCCAACACACGGCCTCGGCAGGGGCAGCCGGCCCGTCAACCGCTCCGCCCGAGCCGTCACCGTCGCCGAGCGCACCTGCGGCGCCCGTCGCCGAGGAGCACGACGCTCCGAGCGCACCTGCGGAGCATTCGACCGTCCCAGCCGAATCAGCAACAGAACAGTCGCTATTCGCTGACGACGACCTCGCGGGCTTCCGGGCGCAGTGGGCCGGTGTGCAGGCGGCCTTCGTCGACGACCCCAGGGAGTGCGTGCACAAAGCCGATGCCCTGGTCTCCGATCTGGTCGAACAACTCACCACTGGCTTCGCCGGCGCGCGTTCGCGGCTCGAAGAACAATGGGCTCGCGGTGAGGAGGCGTCCACCGAAGATCTTCGCCTAGCCCTGATGCACTACCGCGAATTCTTCGAGCGGTTGCTCGCGGTGTAACGCTCGGCAGGGGTTGCGCCGCTCGCCACATCGGGAGCACCATTGCCGATCAGCAGGCCGTTGCCCCCGAAGTCCTGCCACAGCGAGTTGGTGCTTTGGTCGACGTTGGTGCCGAGCGAACTGGTGATCCAGTCCTGCTCGAGGCTGTGCAGCAACGTGTCCAGTGTGGTTGCCGTAACAGAGGATTCGTACGCCGCCGTCAGCGCTTAGTAACTAGACTGCCCAGGTCCATTCCGGATAATGCGACACTCGGATCAGACCCGTCAGGGCATGCAGGGCCGCAGAAGCATCGGCCACTCCCGCAATGGAACCCGAGATGGCGTTGATGATCGGATCGACGATCAGGTCGAACTCGTCGGCATGCGCCGTCGGCGCGCCGGCCAGCGGACTGATCGTTGAGGCCACAACGACGCCCGTACTGGCGACCCAACCGACCAGAAGGCGCCGATTAGCCATCGTGTGACCTCCAGGTCGGGGCGTCGATTCTCAGTGCCATCAGGCGCCAGCAGCATCCGCTCGCGATCCGAACAATCCCAAACAAGGGGTGAACCTCCCAGCCCTAGCCGTCGTCCTTTAAGACATAGGAGGCGGTAACGATGCGCAGCTCAGACCTGGCTTGGGTGGCATTAGCCAGCGGTATAGCGGCCTATGACTTGACCGCCGCTGATGACGAACAGCTGACCAACGCGGCCCGCCGGTATTTCAAGTCTCAGCCGATTGCGACTGCGTCGACGATTCTGGTGACAGGGCTGCATCTGATCGGCGGCATACCCTCGTGGTGCGACCCGATCACGCTGTCGTTCGCCGCGTATCGTCGGGTCCTGCGGCAGTTCTGGACTCGGCATTAGACAGGAGGAGCGGCTGGCCGGCTGGCACCAGTCGTTGCCAATCTCGCCCAGCGGAGCGCGCGAAGCTTCTGATCGGGCGATTTCTCTGTCGCTTCCGATGAGCGGTGTGACCGGCCTACGCTGTCGAAAAAGGCGTTGGGAGGCCATCTGTGCAGCAGCTGAGCTGGACCGATGACATGATATTGCGGGCCGAAAGGCCGGAGACGCCGTTACAGATTCAGCTGGTGCTGATCTACGACCCGTCGACCGGACCGGCGGGCAAGGTCACCTTCAAAGGGATACTCGCGGAGCTCGAAGCCCGGCTGCATCTTGCGGACGTCTTTCGGCGGCGCTTGACCGGGCTGCCAGGGGGGTTGCACAGGCCCTATTGGGTCGATGACCCCAACTTCGATCTCGAATATCACGTCCGCCACATCGGACTGCCCCAACCTGGCGATTGGCGCCAGCTCTGCATCCAGGTCGCGCGGCTGCATGCCCGACCGATCGACCTGCGACGTCCGCCGTGGGAGATCACCGTCATCGAGGGGCTGAACGCTGTGCCAGGAGTCCCGAAGGGGTCGTTCGCGATGGCAGTGAAACTGCACCACTGTGCGGTCGACGGCATGGCGAGTGTTCAGATGATTGCTGCCCTACACGATCTTGCCGCCGATAGTCCTCGCCCCGCAGGGCCAGATCAGCCGTGGCGCCCCGATACTCTTCCCTCGAGCGCAGACCTACTCTCGCGCATGGCAATTGACGCACTGCTCTACCCATTGCGGACGGGCACCGTGGTCGCGTCCAACGTCCCGAAGGCAGTCCGGGGCTTGGCCGCATTGCCGGGCAAGCTGGTCGGCGGCGTTGTGTCCAGCGTTGCCGGGGGCGGCGGCGTCCGGTCGTTTCCACCGACCACCCGTTTCAACCAATCGGTGTCGCCACACCGCGTCTTCGAGGCCCGGTTCCACGAGCTCGCCGACGCCAAGCGGATCAAGGCGAGCGTGCCCGGCTCAACGGTCAACGATGTGGCGCTTGCCTATGTCGGCGGCGCCCTTCGCGAGTATCTGAAGGGCCATGGCGAGCTTCCCGATGAGTCGCTTGTTGCGGCGTGCCCAATCTCAATGCGCGAGTCGGGTGATCGGAGCAGCGATGGGAATCTGTTGTTCGGCCGGCGGCAATCGCTCGGTACCGACATCGCTGATCCGATCGAACGGCTCCGCACGATCGCTGCGTCCACCGCGGGCAGCCGTTCGGGGTCGGATCGGTCCACCAGGACTCAGCTGCTCGATCTGATCGGAACAGTGCCCACCGCACTGCTTTCAGTGACGGCGAAGGCCGCGAACGTAATTCCGGTTTCGGGCCCAACGATTGCCAACACGACCGTAACCAACGTGCCGGGCCCCAGCGACCCGATATTTTTCAGCGGTGCCCGTCTGGTTCGCGCCGCCGGTCTCGGGCCGCTGGTGGGCGGGTTGAACCTCATTCATGTCGTCGCGAGCTACAACGGAACTTTGTCGATCAGCGCCACCGCCGATCGCGACGCTTTACCCGACCCGGCCAGGTACGGCGAATGCATGGGGAAAGCCTTCGAAGACTTGCTCGCAAGCGCGGGCTGAGCCGGCTGCTCGCCTACGCAGTCATTCCCGCAAATGCCGTCGGCGCACTGTGCGGTCGAGTATGCCCAGAGTCGCCCGCAACGCGCCCTCAGACAGCACTGGGAATATACCGGCTTCCCGCCACTTCGGGTCGATGTTCGACCAGTCGTAGAACGAGGTAACCAGGGTGGTCGCGGCGTCCGTCGCCTCGAGTCGGTAACCGTAGACGTGGCCGATCTGGGGCCGGATCTGGCCCAGAATCGTCCAGGAGATGAGCCGATCCGTTTCGAACTCCTTGATGGTGACCGTCACGTCATACTTGCCCAGTTCGGGGAAGTCGTTGAGTGATTCGCGGTCCATGTGAACCACGAAGCTGTCGCCAACGTCCCGTACCGGATCGCCTTCCGCGTCTTGGAGCATCCCGGACGAGTCGATCGCGACGTGGCCCTGCGGGTCGCACAAAACCGCGAAGATGTCGGGCGCCGGTGCTGCGATGGTGCGTTGGGTCTCGATGCGCTCGATCATCAGTCCTCGCGGCGCCGTAGGTAGGGTCGTAGCTACTCTACGACTCTCGCTCGGTCTCTGCGGTAGCGTTCCGAGGAGTCTGGCCGCCAACGGAGGACTGCAACAGTGAATTCCACTCTTTTCGGATTTCTGGCCATGTTGGTGCTGGCGATCGCGTTGGTGATGGCGGCGATTGCCTCTGTGTATGTGAAGCGGTTAGCGGATCGACCAACCACTCCGATAAGTGAAGAAGTGGGCAGCGCCAGGACGGTCGTGGCGAAAGTTCGCAAACGGCAGCCGATGTCCCCGGAGGAGCTGGAATACGCGAAGCAAGTCGTAGGTGACCGGGCATCGTTGATGGCATTGTGCATCCCCGGTGCTCTCTTCATGCTGGGATGCTTTTATGTGCTCGGCAGTCTCGAGCACCTGCATGGCGCGACGCCGTCGGAGCGAACATTCCTTGGCGTGATCCCCATGCTGACTTCCACCAACCTTGCACTTCGGCTGCTGAGCAGCGCCCGGTTGAAGCGGCGTCTGCGAAAAGCCTATTGATGCCGCTGACCCCCGGCACCTCTAGTGCGCACTTTCGTTCACTGGTAAATTCTTTATCGGTCTTATCTCAACCAAGTTGATATAAGACGTTTCCTGTCTGTACTGCTGCGACCGGTAGGGATAGGCCGAGAGGACAACCAAGCTGGATTGGCGAGAGGTGATCGAATGAGCCGTCGTTCAGTCGGTCGCACTGTGTTGAGGCGAGCTTGGATGCCATTGGTCGCTGTCGTTGCGGTCGGCGTGGGCCTTACCTGCATGTGGAAGGTGCACCAGTTTTCCGAGCCCGCGCCAGTCATCACGGTCCTCGGTCCGCAGGCGCCCGAAGAGTTCAACGTCAAACGACTCACCTACGAGGTGTTCGGCTCCGCGGGAGAGGGCGGAAAGCTCGTCTACGTGGACATCGACGGACATCCGCATCCGGTTGACGTGACGACACTGCCGTGGTCCCACACCGAGAGCACCACGCTCACAGTGGTGTCCGGCAGTATCTCGGTGCACGTGCGCAGCGGCCAGGTGGGCTGCCGGATGCTGGTGGACGGCGTTGTCCGCGACGAACACTCGGGTAACCATCAGGACGCCGACGTCCAGTGCAGAGTGAAGTCGGCATGAGCGAGCACCGCGCGAGTGAGCATCGGACGAAACGCCCCTTCATTCCCAGAATGGTCCGGGTGCTCGCGATACCGATCATCCTCTTCTGGGGTCTCCTCGCCGTGGCGACGAACGCCTTCATGCCGAAGGTGGAGAGCGTCGCAGAAGAACTCGCCGGACCGATGGTCCCGCACTATGCGCCCTCGCAGCGGGCGCTGCTGCACATCGGTGAGAAGTTTCACGAATCCAACTCGACCAACCTGACGATGGTGGTGTTCGAAGCCAACCGGCCACTGGGAGACCAGGACCACCACTACTACGACGATCTGATGCGCCGGTTCGAGCGGGACACCAAGCATGTGCAGTACGTGATGGATCTTTGGGGCAAACCATTCACCGCGGCCGGGGCGCAAAGCGTTGATGGCAACTCGACTTATGTGTTGTTGCGTCTTGCCGGCGACATCGGCCAGATCCAAGCCAATCAGTCGGTGAACGCCGTGCGAGATATCGTCGCTAAGGACGCCCCGCCGCCCGGGCTGAAGGTCTATGTCAGCGGCGCCGCTCCGCTGGCCTCGGACACGTTGAACATCGCCAATGCGAGTTTGAACAACGTCACGATCGTGACGATTTGCCTTATCGTCGTGATGCTGCTGCTGGTGTACCGCTCCCCTGCCACGCTGCTGGTGCCTTTGCTGGGTGTGCTCATCGAAATGCTGGTTGCCAGAGGGGTAGTCGCGACCCTCGGCCATCTCGGGTACATCGAACTGTCGTCGTTCGCCGTCAATATCGTCATCGCGCTAACCCTTGGCGCAGGAACGGATTACGGCATCTTTCTGATGGGCAGATATCACGAAGCCCGGCAAGCCGGCGAAAGCCGGGAGGACAGTTTCTACATTGCGTACAAAGGTGTCACGCCCGTCATCATCGGCTCGGGCCTTACGATCGCCGGAGCGTGTTACTGCCTGACGTTCGCGCGCCTCAATTATTTCCACACCATGGGGCCCGCGGTCGCCATCACCATGCTGTTCACCATCGCCGCAGCGATGTCGCTCGGCCCGGCGCTGCTGACCGTGGGCAGCTTATTCGGAATGTTCGACCCCAGAAGCGCGGCCAAAGCGCATGTGTATCGAAGGATCGGGGCGAGTGTGGCGCGCTGGCCGGTACCGATTCTGGCGGCCAGTTCGGCTGTCGTCATGATCGGCGCGATCTTCCTACCGACCTACCGGCAAAATTACGACGATCGTCAGTACCAGCCGCACGATTCCCCGGCCAATCTGGGCTTCGCCGCGGCGGACCGACACTTCACCAAAAGCAAATTATTCTCCGAGATGCTGATGATCGAGACCGACCATGACATGCGCAACTCGGCTGATTTCATCTCGTTGGACCGGGTCGCCAAAGCGCTGATCCGCCTGCCGGGTGTGGCGATGGTGCAGGGCATGACCCGGCCCCTGGGCCGGCCACTCGAGCACGCCACCATTCCGTACTTGTTCACCACGCAGGGCAGCGGCAACGGCCAACAACTTCCGTTCAACAAGGAGCAGAACTCGAACACCGATCAGCAGGCAGACATTCAGGCGCATTCGGTCGAAGTCTTGCGAAAAGAGATCGTTTTCTTTCAAAAAGTGTCCGATGAGCTACACGAAACCGCGCTCACCGTCGAGGATCTGCAAAGGGTCAGCGATGACATCAGAGATAACGTCTCGAACGTCGACGACTTCTTCCGCCCGATCAAAAGCTACTTCTATTGGGAGAAGCACTGTTTCGACATTCCGATCTGCTGGACGTTCAGATCGTTGTTCGACACGATCGACCAGATCGACAAGTTGGCCGACGATATCGCCGACGCGAAAGTCTCTATCCAGGTCATCGATCAGACCTTCCCGCAAATCATCCGGCAGCTGAAGGCCACGGCCGACGACACCGAGGCCCTGCAGGCGAAGCTGGTCAACTCTTACGGCTCGGCGGATCTGCAGTCCATCCAAACCGACCAGACATTCGACGACTTGATCAACGTCGGACTCGACTTCGACCAGGCGCGCAGCGATGACTTCTTCTATATCCCGCATGAGGGTTTCGACAACGAAGACGTCAAGACCGGTGAGAAATTGATGATGTCGCCGGACGGCAAGGCCGCCCGGTTCATCGTTACCCACGTCGGCGACGCGATGGGCCCCGAAGGCGTGGAGCATGTTGAGCAGTTTCCCGCGGCTATCACCACCATGTTGAAAGAGACGTCGCTGGCCGGCGCCCGGGTGTACATCGGCGGCTCGGCCGCAAACGACAAGGACATCAAGCAGTACGCCGCGTCGGATCTGCTGATCGCGGCAATCGCCGCCTTCGTGCTGATCTTCCTGATCATGATGTTCATCACGCGAAGTCTGGTGGCGGCCTTGGTAATTCCCGGCACCGTGGCCTTCTCCTACGCCGGGGCGTTCGGGCTGTCCATCCTCGTCTGGCAGCACCTCATCGGTCTGCATCTGCACTGGCTGGTGCTGCCGCTGACGTTCATCATCCTGGTGGCGGTGGGCTCGGACTACAACCTACTGTTAATTGCCCGGGTCAAAGACGAGATTCACGCCGGGTTGAACACCGGTCTGATCCGCGCGCTGGGCAGCACGGGTGGCGTGGTGACCTCGGCCGGGTTGGTGTTCGCCTTCACCATGCTGGCGATGCTGACCAGCGATCTGCGGACCATCGGTCAGGTGGGTTCGACCGTGTGTATCGGTCTGCTGCTCGACACGCTGATCGTGCGCTCGTTCGTGGTGCCGAGCATCCTGCGCATCCTCGGGCCGTGGTTCTGGTGGCCGACACTGGTGCGCCGACGTCCGCTACGGCAAGGATGAGGGCGTAGCCCGATATCCGTCGCGACGTCCGTGCCGTATCGGCCGGCGCCGAACGTGCACTGATTGCGATATTTTGGCACGTTTATCGCAACAGTTGCACGCTCGGCGAGCGCTTTGAGTTCACCGAAGCGCTGCTTCCTCGCGATGATCAGCGGCGTCATCGCGCCAAGGCCTGCGGTCGGCGATTGGCGCTCAAAGTGCTGGAGCACTAGCTTTCCTGATGTGATGTTCTCAGCTGCTGGTGCAGCCGCACGGTGGATCGCCCCCTTGCTAACGGTTGCGGCCGTTGCCGCCACGGCTCTTCTTGCCCACCCGGAGCAGTTCGGTCCTGGCCCGGCGGTGCGCATGGTCGATGACGCCAACCCGTTGGCCGGCGAACCCTTTTACGTCAACCCCAGCTCGGCGGCCATGCGTGCTGCCCAGCATGCCGATCCGCCGAGTCCTGAGTTGACCGCGGTAGCCAACACGCCGCAGGCCTACTGGGTCGTCCCGGGTTCGTCGGCAGCGACGGTCGCCAAGTACACCGGCGACGCGCAGGCCGCCGGCGCCATCCCGGTGCTGGCGGTTTACGGGATCCCGCACCGCGACTGCGGCAGCTTCGCGGCGGGTGGCTTCGCGACGGCCGACGCCTACCGCGGGTGGATTGACGGCATCGCATCCGACGTGGGAGCTTCGCGGGCGGCGATCATCGTCGAACCCGATGCGCTGGCCATGGCCGACTGCTTGTCGGGTGACCAGCGCCAGGAACGCTTCGACTTGATTCGCTACGCCGTGAACACGCTGACGCGCAATCCGGGCACGGCCGTGTATGTCGACGCCGGCCATTTGCGCTGGCACAGTCCCGAGGACATGGCCGCCAGGCTCAATCAGGCCGGCGTCGACCATGCGCGGGGCTTCAGCCTCAACACGGCGAACTTCTTCACCACCGACGACGAGATCGGCTACGGCGAGGCGATTTCGGGGCTCACCAACGGTTCGCACTATGTCATCGACACGTCGCGCAACGGCGCCGGACCAGCGCCCGACTCCGGGCTCAACTGGTGCAACCCGAGGGGCCGAGCACTGGGCACTGCGCCTACGGCGGCTACCGCGGGCGCGCACGCCGACGCCTACCTGTGGATCAAACGTCCCGGCGAATCTGACGGGTCATGCGACAAAGGTGATCCGCCGGCGGGCACCTTCGTGAGTCAGTACGCCGTCGATCTGAGCCGCAACGCGGGCCGGTAAAAGGCCTCGCGTAACTCCGCCGCCGGCAGACGCCAGCGTCTGCGTAGCCGGCGCGGTATCGGCTCCGGCACCCGCAGTCCAAGCAGCGCGGAGAATGACGGACCATCGAATTCGGACGACCGTCGTCGCCTTCTTGTCGATGGCGGCCTCGGTGATCCTCGCGCTGAACTCGACGGTCCGCACAGTCGTGTCGGCACACGCAGCGCTGTTTATCGGTCTCCTGTCATTGGCCCCCGAGCCCCGTGTCGCATCGAATGGGACAGCGTCGCTAAAGGTCCGGCGGTAACAGTCCGATTTCATCGACAAGTGCATGAAGCGGTTTCGCCCGTCAGGTAGCCATTCTGAACTGCGCATTTGCCGTCAAGCGAACGGATTTGAACTCACCATGCGTTATCGAAATGTCAACTCGCACCGCCGATTGAAATCCCGGGTGCCCTCGCCGTAGGCCTGTAGCGTCGCCACGTCACATATATCGCGAGATGGCCAGACCGGCACTGTGACCAGTCCCACCATGAGGGGAGATGGCTGTGAGCAGGTTCGTTGAGACAATGCTCAGCAGCGCGGAGTCTAGTACTCGCGTTATGGTGACCGGCGAGCCCGGCTTTCCGGTTCGGAGCAGTTGGGGTGAAGTTCATCAGCGTGCCCGGCGGGTGGCGGGCGGTTTAGCCCGGGTGGGTGTCGGGCCGGGTGATCGGGCAGGGGTGTTGGCCGGCGACCCGGTGGAAATTGCGCCAACTGCCCAAGCACTTTGGCTGCGAGGCGCATGTTTGACGATGCTGCAGCAGCCAACGCCACGCACCGATCTACAGGTCTGGGCGCAGGACACGCTGGCGGTCATCGCAATGATCGAGGCGTCGGTGGTGATCGTCTCGGATCCGTTCATGGCTGCCGTACCGATACTGGCAGATTGCGGCATCACGGTGGTGACGATCGCCGAACTGCTCGATGGCTCACCGCTCGATGCGGTGCACAGCGGTGAGGACGATTTGGCGTTGCTGCAGTTGACGTCTGGCTCGACAGGCTGCCCCAAGGCGGTGGCAATCAGCCACGCCAACGTAATCACCAATGCCAAGGCGATGTTCGACGGTGCCCAGTACGAGTTGGAAACCGACGTGATCGTGAGCTGGTTGCCGCTCTTTCATGATATGGGTCTCACCGGCTTCTTGACGGTGCCGATGCTGTTCGGCGCCGAATTGATCCAGATAACTCCGACCGAGTTCTTGCGCGATACCTTGTTGTGGGCCAAGTTGATTCACAAATATCGAGGCACCATGACGGCGGCCCCCAACTTTGCCTACGCATTGTTCGCCCGGCGATTACGCCGGCACGCCCGCCCCGGTCAGTTCGATCTGTCATCGTTGCGGTGGGCGCTGTCAGGCTCCGAACAGGTCGAACCGGCCGACGTCGAAGACCTTTGTGAAGCAGGAGCACCGTTCGGGCTGCGGCCAGAGGCGATCCTGCCGGCCTACGGATTGGCCGAAACCACCGTGGCCGTATCGTTTTCGCAGTGCGGCACCGGGCTGAGCGTTGACGAGGTTGACGCCGACATGCTAGCCGTGCTGCGCCGGGCGGTGCCCGCCACCACTGGCAACACCCGGCGACTGGCCACATTGGGGCCACTGCTCGACGGTATGCGGGCCCGCATCGTCGATGAAGACGGCGCCGTTCAGCCGACTCGGGGCGTCGGCCTCATCGAGGTCTGCGGTGATTCTGTCACCTCGGGGTACCTGACAGCGGGTGGTTTCGTTCATGCCCAAGACGATCAAGGTTGGTGCAGCACCGGAGATTTGGGTTATTTCACCGAGCAGGGCCATGTAGTGGTCTGCGGCCGGGCCAAAGACGTGATCATTATGGCCGGACGCAGCATCTATCCCACCGACGTGGAACGCGCTGCTGCGCGAGTCGCAGGGGTCCGCGCCGGGTGCGTGGTCGCGGTGCGACTCGACGCCGGTCATTCCCGGGAATCGTTTGCCGTGGCTGTGGAGTCCAATCAGGCCGATGATCCCGCCCAGGTGCGGCGTATCAAACGTCAGGTAGCACACCAGGTCTTCACCGAGGTCGCGGCACGGCCGCGCAACGTAGTGGTCTTGAGCCCGGGTGCGGTCCCGAAAACACCATCGGGAAAGCTGCGCCGCGCCTACGCACTCTCGCTAGTCGGCTGACCAGCCCGAGCACATCTGCCGGGCACACGGCTGGTGGCGCAGCTAAAAGGAGAGCCGTCTCGTTGTCAGCACTGCTGCACCCGCGATTGAGCGGATGACACCGTGCAATGCGATCCTCCGGTCGCCGCGTCCGTGAAGCGGTCGACATCGACCGAAGGACCATTCTACTGACCGTGCAGCCATCACCATGAGGCAACAGCTCCCACGGGCGCCGGCGTCACTCTCTCACCTGGCGATTAACGAGGTCCGTGACGGATCGGGAATCGATCTCTTCGCCGCCGTCGCCGTAGTAGACGCGATAGTGCTCATCTACGGTCGTTTTCCGCTCCGAGCTCGTATCCGCGACGCTCGATATGTCATCGGTGGTTTGCGTGACTTTCATCCAGTCGCCGGACTTCGGATCTTGGAGCATGTCACCTTCCCGGATCTCCCCGAGTGGGACCTGTTCCGTTGCATGTTCCGAGCTCATTTACCCTCCCTTTTTCGCCGGGTAGGTCGGCTGCGTCCGCGCGGCGATGATGTCGCCGCGATCACCTACGATTCTCTCGCCTACGCAACCGGTCAATCGCGAAACGGACGACCTGCCAGAAATCTGCTAAATCTGTGAGCTTTCAGTGTTGGTGGCCCTGCCGGAGCAACCCGCTTCGAACACCGCGTTCACCCACGCAGCGCGATCGCGTCGCGGAGAGCGCTGTCGGCGGACCGCCAGCCAAGACGGACGCGATGTTGTCGGCGAATACGAGCGACTAACGCCGGATCACCTGCTCGATCCCCGTCCCGTCAACACCGCTGACAAACTTCGGGAACGTCTTGGCGCTGCCCGGGCGCTCCAAAGCCTGGAGGTCATTGGAATCCAAAGCGAGCACGGCTGCGTCGGCGCTGGTTCGTGTTCACAGGCGGCCAATTCTCAGCAAGGTCAATCGAGACCCGCTGCCATTCCGAAGGTTATCGGGTCATCCCGAGTCGTCGACGTGGTCGGGGAAGGCGTCCTGGATATGGCCGCCGCGTAAGCTGCCGTCGATGTAGGCGGCCCGGCAGGCGGAGTGGCCGACCTTGCCGCTGGAGGTACGTGGAATCGAGCCGGCCGGCACCAGCAGCACGTCGCGCGCGGTGATGCCGTGGCGCGCCGCGACCGCGGCGCGGATATCGTTGGCGATCGACTGGATGTCCGATTTGTGCGCGCCGGGGGCGCGTTCGCCGACGACGACGAGCTGCTCGGAAAGGTCCTGCGGGTCACGTTTGAGTCCCGAGTGAGGATTGTCAAACACCTGGGACGGAAGCTGGTTGGCCGGCACCGAGAATGCGGCCACGTACCCCGCACGTAGCGCACGGCTGGCCTCCTGCGCGGTGTACTCCACGTCTTGCGGATAGTGATTGCGGCCGTCGATGATCACCAGGTCCTTGACCCGGCCGGTGACATACAGCTCGCCGCCGAAGTAGGTGCCGTAGTCGCCGGTGCGCATCCACCGGCCGTCGTCGGGGACACCCTCGGCGTGCGAGGGGCTGGCCCGTGACTGGAGGATGTTGTCGAAGGTGTCCTGGGTGTCCTGCGGGCGGCCCCAGTAGCCCGAACCGATGTTGATGCCGTGCAGCCAGATCTCGCCGATGTGGCCGTCGGGTTGCTCGGTGGCGGTGTCGGAATCGACGATGGCAGCCCACTGGTCAATCGAGACCACGCCACACGCCACCTGCGGGACGGCCGTGGGTGCGTCGTCGGCAACCGTGCGGAAGCGACCGCGAGTCAGTTCGTCGCGGTCGACGTGAATGGTGGTGGCCTTCTGCTTCATGTCGGTGGTGGAGACGAACAGCGTCGCCTCCGCCATGCCGTAGGACGGCTTGATGGCGGTGGCTGGAAGCCCATAGGGAGCGAACGCCTCGTTGAACTTGCGCATCGACGCGGTGGAAATCGGCTCGCTGCCGTTGAGCAGGGCGAACACGTTGCTCAGGTCGAGTTCGGGCTCACCGTCTTTGGGCAGGCCGCGCAACGCAGCGTGCTCGAAGGCGAAGTTCGGCGCCGCCGAGAAGGTCGGGCCACCGTCGTCACCTAGGACCGCGAGCTCACGCATCCACCGGATGGGGCGACGCACGAAAGCGGTCGGGCTCATGATCGTGATGCAGTGTCCGATGACCGACGGAACCATGGCGGTGACCAAACCCATGTCGTGGAACAGCGGCAGCCACATCACGCCCCGCTGGCCCTCTTCGACCTGCAGTGCGGTGATGAGCTGCGCCAGGTTGGTGGCCACCGCCCGGTGGGTGATCTGCACACCGGCCGGGGCACGGGTGGACCCGGAGGTGTACTGCAGGTAGGCGATGGCATCCGGGTCCGCCGGTGGCGGCTGCCAGGTTTGGCCGACCTCGTCGGGGACAGCGTCTACGGCGATGACGCGAGGTCGTTCCTTGGCCGGACGGTGATGGTGGAAGAACTTGCGAACTCCTTCCGCGGAATCGGTAGTCGTCAGGATCACCGAGGGCGCGCAGTCATCGAGGACCGTGTGCAGCCGGCCCACGTGCCCGGGTTCCGCGGGGTCGAACAGCGGCACCGCGATGACGCCGGCGTACAGCGCGCCGTAGAACGCCACCATGTAGTCCAAGCCCTGCGGAGCCAGGACGGCGACGCGGTCGCCGGGCTGCGTTACCTGCTGCAGGCGGGCCCCGACGGCCCGGTTGCGGGCACCAAACCGCGACCAGGCCAGGTCCTTGTAGACACCATCGCGTTCGGTAGAGAAATCGAGGAAGCGGTAGGCCAGGCAATCC
The DNA here is from genome assembly GCA_963795995.1 of uncultured Actinomycetota bacterium. Lineage (GTDB taxonomy): Bacteria > Actinomycetota > Actinomycetes > Mycobacteriales > Mycobacteriaceae > Mycobacterium. The sequence goes on along the minus strand of CAWCJY010000010.1, from coordinate 439,779 downwards.
CCACGGGTCTGGACCCACCGCTCCACATGACGGATGAGGCTGCCGTGGTCGGGTAACTTTATCCGCCCTGTTTTCCGGTCGATGAACGGAGTGGGCACTGGCATATCAACTCTCCTGTCGCGCGTGTACAGCGGACCGAGCCGGTCTTTCGGCAGCTTTCAACCCAAACCCACAGATCGTACCGTTGTATGCACTGCCCACCGACCAACTGCGTTCGACGGCCGTGGCGCCGTCCGGCGGGCGCTCTCACGTCAAAGCACAACGAGCCCCTCATGGACAATCCATGTCCTCAAATCTGTTCCCACAGATAACGTTAATGAAGCTAATGTTTCCAAAGGGCATGAAAACGGTCTCGGAGGAGTCTCCGGGACCGTTCCGTTAATTAGCGGGGACAGGACACGCGATAAGTGACCTTCGTCGAGATAGCCCCCGTGCCATTTCGACTGCGCGGCGCTGATGGTCCCAGTGGCCTGCCACGGCGGCGTCGGTCGGTGCCATTGCTACACCGCCATCACGGGTCGGGTCATGACGAGGCAGTGCGCACGTAGCGCAGGTCGATCGCCCCCGCGCGGCGTGGTTGCAGGCGAGCTGGTCTTCGTAGGGGCGCAGACGAAGCGTCACCATTCGGGCCGAATACGCCGGAATGTTGACCACGTTGACCGCGATGTTGACCAGAGAACCGCAGAACGCCCTGACCTGCTGAGTGGCCGCCGCTCACGCCGTGCGCGGCTTAATCAGGAGCCTTAGCAACACGAAGCGCCAGCACCACCCCACGCGGTAGTGGGGTCTGTGCGATCACACCGTTGTTCGGCGTAACGGTGGGCTGCCGGTTGGCGTGTCGTCTTCTTGCTGGCAGAGTCGAATGCCCGGCGCAGCGGTGATGCTATGTCTAGGATCGCTGTGGGGTGCCTGGTATGCGCCAGTGTGAGCTGGCCTGGGTGGAGGTTTCGGGACTTCGACCGCGAAAGGGCCAACCAGTGAGCGACAAGCCGAATGTCTTTATCATCTGGGGCGATGACATCGGGCAGAGCAACCTCAGTTGTTATAGCAACGGGCTGATGGGATACCGGACCCCCAACATCGACCGGGTTGCCGCCGAAGGGGTGCTGTTCACCGACTATTACGCGGAGCAGAGTTGCACCGCCGGACGGGCCGCATTCATCACCGGCCAGAACCCGTACCGCACTGGCCTGACCAAGGTGGGTATGCCCGGGGCGCCGCTGGGTCTGCAGGCGCAGGACCCGACGATCGCGACGGCGCTCAAGGCGCAGGGTTACGCGACCGGGCAGTTCGGCAAGAACCACCTGGGTGACCGCGACGAGCACCTGCCCACGATGCACGGCTTTGACGAGTTCTTCGGCAATCTGTATCACCTCAACGCCGAAGAGGAACCCGAACTGCCGGACTATCCGAAGGATCCGGAGTTCCGTAAGAAGTTCGGGCCGCGCGGCGTGCTGCACACCTGGGCCAATGGCGACGGCACTCAGCGCATCGAGGACACCGGCCCGCTCACCAAGAAGCGGATGGAAACTTGCGACGGCGAATTCCGTGACGCCGCAGTCGATTTCATCAGGCGCCAGAGCGAATCCAAGACGCCGTTCTTTGTGTGGTTCAACACCACGCACATGCATTTCCGCACCCACACCCAGCCCGAGGATGTGGGCCGCGCAGGGCGCTGGCAGTCGCGTTACCACGACACCATGCTTTATCACGACGACACGGTCGGCGGCCTGCTGGATCTGCTCGACGAGCTGGGCATCGCCGAGAACACGATCGTCATGTACTCCACCGACAACGGTCCCCACATGAACAGCTGGCCCGACGCCGGTATGACTCCGTTCCGCAACGAGAAGAACTCCAACTGGGAGGGCGCCTACCGCGTCCCCGCAATGGTGCGCTGGCCGGGGCACATCCCGGCCGGCTCGGTGTTGAACGGCATTGTCAGCCACGCCGACTGGTTCGTCACGCTCTTGTCGGTGGCGGGTGTGCCCGACATCGCCGAGCGGCTCCGCGCGGGCACAGACCTGAACGGCACGACCTACAAGGTGCACCTCGACGGCCACGACCAGTTGGCATATATCACCGGCCAGACCGACGAGAGCGCGCGCCAGCATTTCTTTTATGTCTCCGATGATGGGGACCTGACCGCGCTGCGGTTTGACAACTGGAAGTTCGTCTTCCTCGAGCAGCGCTGCGCGGGGACCTTGCAGATCTGGGCAGAGCCGTACGTTGAACTGCGTGTGCCCAAGCTGTTCAACCTGCGGACCGATCCGTATGAGCGGGCCGACGTCACGTCGAACACTTACTTCGACTGGATGATGGACCACATCTTCCTGTTCATCCCGGCTCAGGCCTATGTCGCGGAGATGCTGCAGACGTTGGTCGAGTTCCCGCAGCGGCAGAAATCCGCCAGCTTCAACCTGGAACAGGTGATGGCCAAGTTGCAGGACGCCACTACCGGCAGCAGCTGAGCGACTCTAATGGAGCGCGACGACCCGCTCCCGTCCTGGCGCCCCGGCGGCACGCGGGACGCACTGGAGGCGTTCTTGGCGGCGGCCGAGCAGGTGCCGGTCACCGAAAGGGTCGCCTACTTCGACAACGACGGCACGCTGTGGTGCGAGCGGCCGAGCTATGTGCAGCTCGACTTCTTCCTCGACGCGCTGCGCAGACGCGTGAACGAGGACTCGTCGATCGGCGAGCGCGCCGAGTACGCCGCCCTGCTCGGCGGTGATCGAGCGGCGGTCGCGGGGATCGGCCTGGAACGCATTGCGCTCGCACTCGCCGGTCTGTTCGAGGGCATGACGCCGCAGGAGTTCACCTCCACGGCACGGGAATTCATGGACCGCGCGGTGCATCCGACGCTGGGTCGGCCGACGCGCTCGGTGACCTATCAGCCGATGCAGGAACTCATCGCGGAGCTGCGGCACCGCGACTTCACGGTCGGGATCGTCACCGGCGGCGGCACCGAGTTCGTTCGGGCGATCAGTGACGACCTCTATGGTGTGCCGGCCGAGTTGGTGGTGGGCACCCTGATCGGCTACGACGTCAGCCGTGACGGCGACGGCCCACCGGTCATCCGGCGCACCAGCGGTCTGCTCGGCGTCGCGAACGAAGGCAGCGCCAAGGTCGCCAACATCCAGACCCAGCTGGGCCGCCGTCCGATCCTGGCCGCCGGCAACTCCGGGGGCGACCGCGAGATGCTGGGATGGGCGCAGGCCGGCGGCTCTCCCAGCCTTGCGCTGCTGATCGACCACGACGACGCCGAGCGCGAATTTCACTACACCAGCACGGCCCAGACGTTCGCCGAGACCGAGCCGATCACCGATGTCGGGGTACGCCTGGGATGGACCGTCGTAAGCATGGCCCGAGACTGGGACGTCGTATTTCCGCCGGTCTCTTGATTGGATTTTGTTCGCGCGGCCATCGACAGCACCACGCCCGGAGTGCGCCGCAGGCCGACATCTGTGCAGCGGCTTTGACAAAGTATATGACCGATCGGTAATTTATCGATCGGTCATATAGGAGGTGGCATGCTGGCTGTTTGGAATCACATCGAAAACCCCCTCGCGTACGCGATCCCCTTCTTCTTCGCATTCATCGGTATCGAGGCGGCGCTGCTGCGGGTCACGGGTGATCACGAGACTCGAACCGGCTATTCGGCGATCGACACCCGTACCAGCGTGTCGATGGGCTTGGGTGCGTTGGTTTTCGCCACAGTGGCCAAGCTCGCCACGATGGTGTTGTTCGTGGTGATGTCGACCTATGCGGCGCCGTGGCATATCCCGACCGGCACATGGTGGAGTTGGGTGCTGCTCTTCGTAGTGGTCGATCTGGCGTGGTATTGCAACCACCGCTTTTCGCACCGCGTGCGGATCGGGTGGGCGGCACACCAAGCGCATCACTCGAGTGAGTACTTCAACCTGGGCACCGCGCTGCGCCAGAAATGGAACCCGTGGTCGGAGGCGATCTTCTGGTTGCCGCTGCCGGTGCTGGGGTTTGCGCCCTGGACGATCTACGTCGCCTTCGCTTTCAACCTGATTTATCAGTTCTTCATCCACACCGAGACGATCGGCCGGCTCCCCCGCCCGCTTGAGTTCGTCCTCAACACGCCTTCACACCACCGCGTGCATCACGGCAGCGACCCGGAATACCTCGACCGGAATTACGGCGGCATCCTGATCATCTGGGACCGCATGTTCGGCACCTTCCAGCAGGAGATACACACGCCCACATACGGGTTGACCAAGCCGGTCGGCACCTACAACGTGTTAAAGCTCCAGTACCAGGAGTACGGCAACATCATCCGCGATGTGCGGACGGCGCGGGGTTGGCAGGACAAACTCGGCTATATCTTCGGTCCGCCCGGTTGGAAGCCCCGGCGCCTCGCAGCAGACGGCGGCCGGCAAACTGGTCGGTGCGATGGGGTGAACGCGCGGGACGCCATCCGGATAATCACACGGGTGGAGGAAGCCAGGGCGGTCGGGACCAAGGGTGTCCCCCGCCCGCATCGCGAACAGCTGATCCTGGACGCAGCCGCCGAGGAGTTCGGCCGGTACGGCTACGCCGGTGCAGCCCTCTCAAGAGTCGCGGCGGGGGCCGATGTGTCCAAACCACTGGTGCTGAGCTACTTCGGTTCCAAGGACGGCCTCTACGTCGCATGCATCGAACGCGCGGGCGCAAACTTGATCGATCGGATCGAGCAGGTTCTGTCCGCCGGACAGCCCCCGGTGCGCATGGCGCAAGACACCTTGGCTGCGATCTTCACCGGCTTACGCCCGCGACCTCACGACTGGAATGTCATCAACGACCGAACCCTGCCCCCCGGCGGTGTCCCGCACGAGGCCGCGCGACGCGTCCGAAACACGATCGCCGACCAGGCCAGCCGAGGCGTTGGCACCCTGGCGGAGCTGCGGGCGCTCGACACCGACGACTTGTCGCTACTCACCGACATCTGGATGAACATGGTCACCGCCGTGATCAACTGGTGGCTGCGCCACCCCGAGCGCACCGCCGAGGAAATGACTCGACGAAGCCAGCGCGTCCTCACAGCGATCATCAGTAGTGCTGCGATCGATCCTGAAACCCGATGACTGCTATGGGGTTCGCTCAGGCCGCGGCACGCTCATGGTGGGGCTGGGGTGTCACCACCGAAGAGCTGACGCCGACCGAGGCCGCCGCGCTGGTAGCCCGGACCCAGGCCATGCTGCCAGACCATGACTTCACCGACCACGACCCACCGAATCCGACCGCGCTCGGCATCGCTTCGGCCCAGATCCGTCCACCGGCCACGCTAGCCCCCCTGTGCAGCGACAATCCCGTCGACCGCCTGTCTCACGCGCGAGGTAAAGCCTTCCGTGACGTGGTACGTAACCTCCTCGGTGATATCGAGCACATCCCGGACCTGGTCGCTCGTCCCAGAACAGAGCGCGACATTGTCGACTTGCTGGATTGGTGCTCCGCAACGGCAACACCCGTGATTCCCTACGGCGGCGGCAGCTCGGTGGTCGGCGGTATCGAGCCCCGGTTCGACCGACCCGCGCTCGCGCTCGACCTGTCCAATCTCGACCACGTACTCGAAGTCGACCCGACCAGCCGCACCGCACGTATCCAGGCGGGAATCTATGGGCCCGCATTGGAGAACGAGCTACGCCCGCACGGGCTGACCCTGCGCCACTACCCACAGTCGTTCGCCTACTCGACACTGGGCGGTTGGCTTGCCACCCGGGCCGGCGGGCACTTCGCCACGCTCTACACGCACATCGATGACCTGACGGAATCTATACGCAGCGTCACACCCGTAGGAGTCAACCAGTCCCGACGCCTGCCGGGCTCGGGCGCCGGACCGTCGCCGGACCGAATGTTTCTCGGCTCCGAAGGGATTCTCGGCGTGATCACCGAGGCCTGGATGCGGCTCCAGAAGCGGCCGATTTGGCAGGTCACCGCATCGATCACGTTCGATGACTACTACCGCGCGGTGGCCGCAACCCGGGCAATCGCACAAGCGGGGCTGTATCCGTCGAATTGCCGGTTACTCGACTCCGCCGAAGCGTTCATCAACGCCGGTGTGGCAGTCGGTGGAGGGCTGCTGCTGCTTGCGTTCGAATCAGCCGATCACCCCGTGGGCAGCTGGCTCGACCGCGCGCTGCAACTGGTTGCCGATCACGGCGGGACCGTCGGTGCAAGACGCAGCCGGAACCCCGCAACCCACGATTCGGCGTCGGCGTGGCGCGCTGCGTTTCTACGGATGCCCTACCAGCGCGACGCCCTCGCTCGTCGCTCGATGATCGCGGAAACGTTCGAAACCGCTTGCACCTGGGACGACTTCGAGTCGCTCCACCATGCCGTAACCACCGCGGCCCGAACCGCCATCGCCGAGGTGTGCGGCGGCACCGGGCTCATGACGAGCCGCTTTACGCATGTCTACCCCGACGGGCCCGCGCCCTACTACGGCATATATGCAGCGGGACGCTGGGGCAGCACCGTCGCGCAATGGGACGATATCAAAGCCGCTATGTCCGAGGCCATCCTCGACAGCGGCGGCACCATAACCCACCACCATGCCGTTGGCCGCGACCACCGACCGTGGTACGACCGGCAACGTCCGAACCCGTTCGCGACAGCACTGACCGCCGCGAAGAGCGCCCTGGATCCGGCAGGCATCCTCAACCCGGGCGTACTGATTCCGCCTACTGCCACGCAATAATTGGCCAAACACGTGGACTGCGACGCTCGTCTTGATCGCCGCCGCGACGTGGTTGGCCTGCGCGCTTCCCGCATGCTTCGCGAATCCCGGCGATCCACCCGATCTGGCCCAAGCGGCCCGGCATCATTCAGGCCTAGCCGGGACGGCATCGCCCAGCGCGGGTTCTGGGTACCCGCGCACACGGGAGTTATTCAGCCCGCCGCATCGAACGACGCTGAATCGGCCACGGTGCCCGTGGGCGCCACATCGCCTGTCCGCGTCGCCAGCAACGGGGTCCGGCACAACAATGCAGTGCCATGGACCGGCTAGTTAGGTTTGCTGGCTTGAACAATACGGGGCCGACTCGGCCGATAGTGTCGGTTTGGTCGAAGAGTGAGCAGGTGATTCCCGGTCGGAGAAGCGCTTATTGTGAGGTTTGCCTGAGTGTCGGCTGACCCGGAATGTGACGCGCTTTCAGTTAGAGCTGAACGCCGAAAGAGATGAAAATGACGGTCTCAAAAACTTAGTACCCGGTTTCAGCCTTCTGAACACACAGTTCATCGATCAGCGCGTAGCGACCCCGGCCCGGTCACTCTGCAGAGGTTGTGCTCCTGGCCGGTGCGTCGGGTTCCAGGCCAGCACGACATGCAGTTGTGCGGTGGCTGAGGCCGAGGCCACGACGGCAGCGGCCTTGGTACTGAGTTCGAGCCCAAATTCTACCCGCACCTCCTGAGGTGGAACAGCGAGCCTGGCCAGCTGGTGCAGCACCGCGTCTGCCACGGCGATCGTGCTCAGCGCCGATTCGAAGGTTTGTCCCGCCTCGGCTACCGCTTCATCGGCCCGCCTACCCCGGGTGACGACCCCGTCATACGGGTCGACGGCGTCTACCCGCACCAAGACCTCGCCACCGCCATCCAATGGGAACGCCACTGTTTCCACGAAGAGCCCCTTGCTGTAGTTATCAGATTGGTGGGCTCCATCATCGCCGCCCGGATACTGCGGGTCGCCGGATTCGGGATCTGAATGCCCGAGAGCGAGGTGCGCGTTGCTAGATGAATCCCTGTCGTCTCGTTACAACAGATTTAACCGGTCAAAGAGAGAAAGTGGCGGTCGCGGGGCCGACCGCCATCATAGGCTTGGCAAAGTTGGGATTGGGCAAGGCCGTGTGTCGACGGGTGCGGCGTCGCTGAGGGGGACTGCTGTCCTGTACGCGGGTAGGGGACGCTCCATCTGGCTTGGAGCCTGGCCCTGTGGCGCAGCTGGATGTCGAGTGGCTGCCACAGCAGCACGACACTTAGGAGACCATCGGACGGACTCGGCGCTGGCAGGGTGCAGAATGATCATCTGCCGGTCACCAGAAGCAGCTATGCCGAGTACCGCTGGCCAGAGGGGTTGTGCGCAATGCAGGTAGGGCGTACTGGTCGCCCAGACCATGTTAGCGGTCAAATTGGGGATGAATACTGTAAAGGGCATTCGAGCGTCATTGTCGCCGGTGCGGATCAGGGGGCGGATTTCGGTTTTGGCATGAAATCACTTCTTCGCCGGAGCGGCTAATGGTCGAAAGAATTCCCAGCTACGATGACCTCCAACTGCGCATTGAACGGGACGGGGAGATTTCCTACCGCGTATTCGCATCAGCCTCGGAAGGACGCGAAGCCCGCGGCGCTTTCGAAATGCCAATCACCGACGGTGAACTTGATGACTTTGTGCTTCGGGTGGGCCTTATGCATCGTAGGGGGCGGTCAGAGCTGGAGCGAATGGAGGATATCGAGAGCCTTGGCTCCAAGTTGTTCAATTCTCTGATTAGAGATGAGGTCAGAGCCGTTTACCAAGCTGCTCGGGCTACGGCAGAGGAGAACGGTAGGGGGCTGCGGATCACCCTCCAGCTCTCTGGTGCCCCTGAACTGATGCGGCTGCCGTGGGAGTTTCTGTACAACCGACCGAAGTTCCTGTCACAATCAACCCACACGCCGGTGGTCCGGTCGCTTGATTCAGCGAGTAAACGTCGACCATTGAGGTGTGACTTCCCGCTAAAGATTCTTGGGATGGTGAGCAGCCCCGAAGGGTACCCGGAACTTGATGCACACGAGGAACGTCGACGACTCGACAGTGCGCTCGACCGACTGAAGTCAGATGGGCTTGTAGACCTTGAGTGGCTGGGGCGGGCGACTCTCGCCGAGGTCGGACGCAGAATCTCTGAGCCGGACGACATTCACGTTCTGCACTTCATCGGCCATGGGGCGTATAACGAGGCCACCGAAGATGGCATTCTCGTGCTTGAGACTTCTCAAGGGCGCGCCCGTGATGTGTCGGGCACGGAGCTTGGCACGATGCTCCAGGACGAAGAAAGTCTTCGACTGGTGGTACTCAACTCGTGTGAGGGAGCACGCACCTCCCGTATCGAGCCTTTCTCTGGAGTAGCGACCAGCCTTCTCGAATTTGAGATCCCAGCTGTCATCGGCATGCAGTTTGAGATCAGCGATGAAGCGGCAATTATATTCAGCGAAAGCCTCTACACCGGGCTAGCACACGGCCTGCCGGTCGACGCCGCCCTCGCGCCCGCGCGCCGAGCCATTAGAGCTCAGAGACAGACGGAATTTGGCACGCCAGTGCTGTTCTTGCGCGCTACGGACGCTCGTCTTTTCGACTTCCCGACGCGTCCGGCACAGGCGCCACCGAAACCGCCCGAAAATACCATCGTCGAAGCTGACGGAACCAGTCGTGACGACGGATCCCTTGTCACAATGAAAACCAAGCTTGCCAAGGAAGCTATCGGTGCGCTATTCCGCCCGAAAGTCGGACCACAGGGGCGGTCGTGGCGCGTGAAGACTTTTACGATTATCATCGCGGTGTTTTTGGTGACCGCTGCAGCGATTGCCGAAGTGGCGCACGTTATATGGGGAGGGAAGCAACTCTATCCGGGCTATGTGCTGGCGCCCATTGAAGGTACGACAGGTGCAGATGTACGCCGCGAGCCACAGCTGTCGTCGCCGATTGTCGGAGACCTTCCCGTTAACACTCGTGTTTATATTGTTTGCGTGGAGGTTAGCGACTGGGTGGAGGGGCCAGGACCTAAAGGACAGCCCCGGATAAGTACTCCATTGTGGGACAAGGTTCGTACGGAGGTCAAAGGTCGGGATGTTGGATTTATGCCCGATGCTTGGGTGAACACCCACGGGATAGAAAGGCGTGGACCTTATTGCTAGTTCTGCAGCCGGTTCAGGACCATGGCCGACCGGCCGCTCGCTAATCCATCTTACCGGTCGAGTAACTCGCAGGCGGCCGACACCGGCACCGACTCGCCCCGACCCGGCGCTCATTGGTCAGATGGGCTGGGACAAGTGCATCAAATAATTTTCTCAAGCGAAATGCGCTGCGTCCGCAGCAGCCATCGTCGATTACCCGAACATTTCCGGGCCGCTGTTCCCTGAGGGCACCTATGACGTCCCGGAACACGATGCCATTCGGTACCTATGCCGCGATCCCGTGCCGCGAGGCAGTAGCACCTTCTATATCTACGACAGCACCGGAAAGCCCTACAACTCCCGCGATGTAATAGCCATCCTCGAATCCGAAGGCATCGTTCTCGATGATGATGGCGAAAGGGCAGAACCGACGACGAATTGGCCTAGCCCTCCCGTTTACACCACCGAGGAGGTTGGAAGCGGATCATCGGAGAGATGAGTTCCCAGTCGGATTGCAGTGTCTGGTTGCTGCTTATCGCAATGGGTAGACGCGAGCGCCCTTGCGATATTCGCCGCAAACTCGGTTACCAGATGTTGGGAGCCTTCACCTGGGCGAGACTTCCACTGACTAACGCGAGCAAGTCGTCCCGGCCGTTTAGATCTTCGACCGTGGGCCTGTAATGCCCAAGCTGGGCATTCGACTAGCCCGCTTCAAGTCGCCAGGTTGACGAACTGCTCGACCAAGCGGAACCCTCCGCTACACCGGCGCCAGCCGCTCCGCCGTTGGACGGCACCTATCGTCTGGACTACGACTACGCGAAGAGGACCGCCAATGGCGCGCCCAGCCCAGTGCCCAACGACATCAGTTGGTGGGCGTTTCGGTCAGCTTGCCGATCCGGCGGATGCGTTGCCACTGCGACCGAATTGGACAAGGACAACCATCAAGTAGCGCGAAATCCAGCACATAGTGCCGCATTCCAATTTGTGGACGGTCACTGGCAGGCGGCGCCTTATCAGCGCCAGGCGCAGCAGCAACGCCCGTGCCTCGCAGCAAATGGAGAAGTCGTTGCCACAGGCGCAAATACATATTCGGTGACGTTATCGATGGAGCCCCAGCCCGACGGCACGCTGCGAGGCGTTCAGACCGAAACCGTTCTCACTACTGAATGCGGTTATCAAGGAGATGCGCTCCAGGCCCCCTTTGTGGCGACACGGACAGGCGATGTGCCGCCCGGCGTCAGTATGGCCGATCTAGCGACAGTTGGCGCCCCGCCGACGACCACCACCCCAGCCCCAGCCGTTGCGGGCCCCGTACTCGACGGCACCTACCGCGTGGGCTACGACTATGCAAACCAGACGGCCAACGGCACCCCAACAGATTTCACCATCCGCGACAACGAGACCCATTGGTGGGCGTTTCGCACCCTGTGCACATCGTCTGGCTGCGTCGCCACTGGAGCCCAGTTGGCCGACCAAAACCAGCAAGAGGCTACAGGTAGCGCAATGGTTCTCCATTTCGTCGACAGGCAGTGGACGCATCCGCCTTACATTGAAACACCAGACGAATGCTCCGCACAAAACGGAAAACCAGCCACCCCCACTAAGGCGTCCAGTTGGTCATTGGAGCCACAACCGGACGGCACGCTCCAAGGGTCAATGGACGCCACCGTCCTAACTAACGATTGCGGCAATCAAGGAACGCTGTACCGAACGCCCATGTCAGCGATAAGGATAGGCGATGTGCCACCGGGCGTGGTCCTCGCCGACCCGGCATTGTTTCAGCCCTGACTGCAGCAATGAGTGACGATGCCAGCCAGATCAGCATTAGCAATTGGAGGGCGTCGCCCATAGTGTCAGCAGTACACAATGTGACTTCGCCGGTGAGCGATGGTCTGAGCCCTTCGCCTCCATTTTTCCGGTGGAGCTAAGGGGACTCGAACCCCTTGTTGACCAGGCAAAATGCCGATTCGCCTGTGGTTTTCCGACATCTTGGTACATTTCGGTCCCGTTCGTTACCTGCGGATTCGTTTTCGGGTCTTGACGGCGTCAAGAGCCGGGAGCCTGCTGAGTAGGCCTTCCCCTTGATGGCTGCACAACCAATGGCATGAACGAGCTGATCCCGGATTGCTCTGCGGCTGTTCGCGTTCTCGATACGAAGCTCGACAGCAACCGTGTAGACACCGCCCCTCGCCTTCGTCGGATCTACCCGCCGAATAATTCCTCGGACCATACGGTGATGGTCGGCTCGAACCGCTCCGGAACGTACGACCCTGCTGGGGAGAGGAATTTCTGACACCGGGTGAGGCTACTTACGCGGGCGCAAACAATTTTTGCTGAATTACCCCTCAAAGCGCCGACGCCCAACTCAGGTACCCCGCGCACGTCACTCCTCAGCGATAGTGCGGCCGACGATTCCACTAGACATGAGGTACATGGCGTGGCTCGATTGCTCGGCCAATTTGCGAAATACTCGTCGCGATCTCCGGGCGTGTGAGATTCTAGCTGTGCTACCGGCGTGGATCGGCTGATGAGAAGCAAGTGCCGGCTTGCGGGGGAGGCAAACATCATGAAGATCTTGCCAACATTTGCTGCGGCCGGCTTGATAAGTGCCGCACTAGCAGCTGCGCCACCAGCGCACGCGTCGGGGTGGCAGTCGATTTATGCGGGGACGGACGGGCGGTGGGGTGCGTCCGCTCACTACGGCACCAAGGCTGACGCAGAGGCGTCCGCGCTCCGTGATTGCAGGGATACCGGCACTAGCAACTGCGAACACGCGGCGACATCGATGGAGTGCGTCGCATTGGTCTACAACGGAACAAAGTGGAGCGGCGGTTACGGGTCCGACACTGAGTCAGCCATAAACGTCGCGCGGATCGAAAATGGTGGTAATGGCGACGTTCTAGTTACCAGGTGCTGACTTGCCAACGTAGCCAGGCGTTACACAGTGAGGCTTCAAAGGTTTAACGGAGAGGTCCTAATTCGGGGCAGCGAGTGAAGAGCTGGCCTGGGTGTCCGGCTTGGGCGGCGGCCCCTCCTCACATTCGCCGGCTGATGGCGGCGACTGCTGTCTACAGCGCCGCCACGGTCATGTTGGGCTGCTAGTTTGCAACCTAATCGGTCATCGGTCGTTTCAGGCCTCTGACCTGCGGTTTTCTGGTGGAGCTAAGGGGACTCGAACCCCTGACCCCCACACTGCCAGTGTGGTGCGCTACCAGCTGCGCCATAGCCCCGTTCGTGTGCCCATCGAAGCTACACCACCGGCAAGTACCTCTCAAAGTCGCTGACCAGCGGCTCAGCCGACCACTTTGTCGACAATCTCCTGCGCTGCGCGTTGCACCTCGGCCAGATGCTCGGCGCCGCGAAACGATTCGGCGTAGATCTTGTAGACGTCCTCGGTGCCCGACGGCCGTGCCGCGAACCAGGCATTCTCCGTCGTCACCTTCAAACCGCCCAGCGGCGCGCCGTTACCGGGCGCGGCAGTCAGCTTCGCGGTGATCAGCTCCCCCGCCAGCTCGGTGGCGCTGACCTGTTCAGCCGACAGCTTCGCGAGCCGGGCCTTCTGCTCGCGGTCGGCGGGTGCGTCAATGCGCGCGTACGTCGGCGCCCCGTACTGGTCTGCCAACTGCTGATAGCGCTGCGACGGGCTGACGCCGGTGACCGCCAGAATCTCTGACGCCAGCAACGCCAGGATGATGCCGTCCTTATCGGTGGTCCACACCGACCCGTCGCGGCGCAGGAACGACGCACCCGCCGACTCCTCACCACCGAACCCGATCGTGCCGCCCATCAGCGGCTCGACGAACCACTTGAACCCCACCGGCACCTCGACGAGCTCGCGGCCGATCCCGGCCACCACCCGGTCGATGATCGACGAGCTGACAGCCGTTTTGCCGACCGCGACGTTTGCCGGCCAGGACGGCCGGTGGGTGTACAGGTGGTCGATCGCCACCGCCAAATAATGATTAGGATTCAACAACCCTGCGTCTGGTGTGACGATGCCGTGCCGGTCCGAGTCGGCGTCGTTGCCGGTCGCGATCTGGTACTGCTCCCGGTTGGCGATCACTGACGCCATCGCGTTGGGCGAGCTGCAGTCCATCCGGATCTTGCCGTCGGTGTCGAGCGTCATGAACCGCCACGTCGCGTCGACCAACGGGTTCACCACGGTCAGGTCCAGCGCGTGCCGCTCGGCGATCACTCCCCAGTAGTCGACACTGGCGCCGCCGAGCGGATCGGCCCCGATCCGCACCCCGGCATCGCGGATCGCGCCGATATCCACCACTGAAGGCAAGTCGTCGACGTAGGTGTCCAGGTAGTTGTAGCGGCAGGTGCTGCCCAGCGCCCGGGCCCACGGCATGCGCTGCACCGCGGACAGCCCGTCGCGCAGGATCTGGTTGGCGCGACCGGCGATCGCCGCGGTGGCCTCACTATCGGCCGGACCGCCATTAGGCGGGTTGTACTTGATACCACCGTCGGCCGGGGGGTTGTGTGACGGCGTCACGACGATCCCGTCGGCCAAGCCCTCGGCTCGGCCGTGGTTGTACCTCAAGATGGCGTGGCTGACCGCCGGAGTCGGCGTATACCGGTCGGCCGAGTCGATCATTGCAACTACGTCGTTTCCGGCCAACACCTCCAGTGCCGACACCCAGGCCGGCTCCGAAAGCCCGTGCGTGTCACGGCCGATGAACAACGGCCCAGTCGTTCCCTGGGCAGTGCGGTATTCCACGATGGCCTGGGTGATGGCCAGGATGTGCACCTCGTTGAATGCTGCGTCGAGCGCTGACCCGCGATGCCCTGACGTGCCGAACACCACCTGCTGAGCGACATCGCCGGGGTCCGGTTGAATGGTGTAGTAGGCGGTCACCAAGTGCGGCAGATCAACGAGGTCCGCAGGTTGGGCCGGCTGACCGGCGCGCGGGTTGGCCACCATGACAGCAATTCTGCCCGCGTCCCGCATACGCTGCTTGAGTGCCGAACCGGGACTACCGCGAACTGGCGGCCGTCTTCGCGGGCGGAGCGTTGGGCGCCTCGGCCCGCGCTGTGCTGAACAGCCTGGCCGCGGCCGACCCAACCAGGTGGCCATGGCCAACGTTCACTGCGAATATCGTCGGCGCTTTTCTTGTCGGCTATTTCACCACTCGGTTGCTGGAACGATTGCCGGTCTCGGCATACCGGCGACCACTACTGGGCACCGGACTGTGCGGCGGATTGACCACCTTCTCGACCATGCAGGTTGAGACGCTGGCCATGATCCGGCACGGCCGATATTTTCTCGGCGGCGGATATGCGGTCGCCAGTATCGTGCTCGGTTTCGCAGCGGTGTATCTCGCCACCGCCCTGGTGCGCCGGGTGCCGGTGCGCGGATGACGGCTGCAGTCTGGGCCGGCATCGTCGTCGCCGGCGGTATCGGCTCAGTAGTGCGCTTTTTGGTTGACGGCGCGGTGGGTCGGCGGGTGGCCCGGTCGTTTCCGTTTGGGACGCTGACGGTGAACGTGACCGGGGCAGCGTTGCTCGGCTTTTTCGGCGGGCTGGCATTGAGCCGACCGGTCGCGCTGCTGCTCGACACCGCATTCATCGGCTCCTACACCACGTTCTCCACGTGGATGCTGGAAACACACCGGCTCGGCGAGGAACGCCAGTTCTGGTCGGCGGCAGCCAACATCATTGTCAGTGTGGCGTTGGGAGCAGTCGCTGTGCTGCTCGCACAGTGGGTTTCGGGTCGACCGTGAACGAGCCCTGCCTGAAACTCACCGCGTATTTCGGTGAGCGCCAACGCGCGGGATCAGGCACCGGCGGACGGGAATTCCTGGCCGATGCGATGCTCGACCTGTTCGGTGGCCGTAACGTCGCGACAAGCGTAATGCTGCGGGGCATAGCCAGTTTCGGTCCGCGTCATGTCCTGCGTACCGATGAGTCGCTGACCCTGTCCGAGGACCCGCCGGTGGCGATCGCGGCGGTCGACGTCGAATCGAAGATCAGCGGGTTGGCCGACGACGTCCTCACGATGACCTCTAATGGTCTGGTCACTTTGGAACGTGCTCGGCTGGCGGCCGGCGACTTCGGTCTCGCCGGCCCAAACGATGCCGCTCCGACCAACGGAGACGCCGTCAAGCTCACGGTCTATGTCGGACGCCAAGACCGGCTCGCCGGAAAGCCGGCGTACCGCGCGGTCTGCGATCTTATGTATCGACATCAGTTCTCCGGAGCCGCAGTGTTTCTCGGTGTCGACGGCACCTCGCACGGGAGCCGCTGCCGGGCCCGGTTCTTCAGCCGCAACGTCAACGTGCCGCTGATGATCATCTCGACCGGCACCCCGGCGCAGGTCCAAGGTGCGGTCGCCGAACTCGAGGCCGCCCTGCCGAATTCGCTGCTGACCGTCGAACGGGTGGGGGTGTGCAAACAAGACGGCCACTTGTTCGCGCGACCGCACCGGCTGCCGGCAACGGACGAGCGGGGGCGGACCCTGTGGCAGAAGGTGATGGTGCACACCAGCGAGGCCACCGACCACGGTGGCTTGCCGATTCACCGTGCGCTCGTCCGGCAGCTGCTGCAGTCCGGGACGGCCCGCGGCGCCACGGTACTGCGTGGCATCTGGGGATTCCACGGCGATCATGAACCGCACGGAGACAAGCTTTTCCAGCTTGCACGCGGTGTGCCGGTGGTCACCATCATCGTTGACACTCCAGAGCGGATTGCCCGCAGCTTTCACATCGTCGACGAAGTGACGGCCGGGCACGGACTGGTCACCTGTGAGATGGTTCCAGCGGTCATCTCGCTCGACGGATCATCCCGCCGCGGTGGCATCGGCCTGGCCCGGCACGACTACTAGAAGCCGGGGCCCCGCCAGCGCAAGGAGGAAGTCTGACGGGGCCCGCGACATCGCTAGACGCGCGGCGTTTGGGTGCGGGTCACAGTGCCTGCGGTCCCCGCGGCGTCCCGGCGTCCCCGCAATCCGGCGAGCCCGCCCAGCCCGAGCAGACCGAGCAGTCCCCAAAGTCCGGTCTTGTCGCTTTTCTGATTTTGAGTGTTGTCCGGGTCCGCCACTACGGATGTGGTGGACGCTGGCGCGGGCGAATTCTCGATCGTGGCGTTGGCGATGCCTGCACCGCCGAACAGCAGCGCCCCGGTGGCCGAGACGACAGCAATGGTCTTACGCATGATTCCTCCAGATGAATAGTTGAGAACTGCCGGAAGCTGATTCGGACCGAGTGGCTGTGGTCCGCCGGCGGCAACGGCGCAGGGACAAACCCAGCGCCTCGTTTTGAATGCAAGTACAAAACTACCCGGCGTCATCTGGTCGCAAACATAGACTTTTCCAAGGTTGGCGGTTGGACTCGCTTCGCTGACCGGCCAGGACCGCCGTCGAAGGCGTTTCATGCCCACTGACGTCGGGTATGCGGACGGTCGAGCGGCGCACAGCCCATGCCCGTTCTCACAAACTCCCCGCCGCATCGGAGGTACATCCATGGCCGACATGCTTGTCGAGTCGCCCGAAGAGGTCGTCGCGCTCCTCAAGGCACAGCACGACCTGATCGAGGACATGTTCGACGAAGTGCTCTACGCCTCGGAACCGAAAGCCCGCGAACAGGCCTTCATAGAGTTGCGCCAGCTGCTGGCGGTGCACGAGACCGCCGAGGAAATGGTGGTGCATCCGCGGGTGCGACGCGAAGTGGAGGGCGGCGACGAAATCGTCGATGCTCGCCTGCGAGAAGAGCACGACGCCAAGGAACAGTTGTCGAAAATCGAGAAGCTCGACATCGCGTCGGAGCAATTCCTCGAGGAACTCCGAAAGTTACGGGAAGCGGTGCTGGAGCATGCCGCACACGAAGAGAACGATGAATTCCCGGCGCTGCAGCAAGAACTCAGCGAAGACGACCTCAAGCGCACGGCGCAAGCCGTGCGAGCAGCCGAAGCTATTGCTCCCACGCGTCCGCACCCGGGTGTCGAATCGGCGAAGCTGAATTTCGCTGTCGGGCCGTTCGCGTCGCTGCTGGACCGGGCCCGAGACGCCATTCAGCAAGCCATCGGCTGACCCAGCGCATGCAACGGAGGATCTCATGACCAGTGCCGAACCGTCGGCGTCGGACGACGAGCAGGCCGCCGGGCCAGGCTCGGACGACGACAGCGTGGTAGCGCCGCCGGCATATCCCGCCTATTCCACCCCTCCGCCGGAGGGATTGCACACGGCCGAAGACGGGTGACATCGCTGAACCGTCCGTAGGCTGGCATACGTGAGCGTTGCACCGGAAATGACTGTCGTCCTACAGGATCGCTTCTCCCGCGAGTTGCCGGAGTTGGCTGTCCGCTGGCAGGCCGCGGTGCCGCCGCACCCGGATCTGCTGGTCGTCAACGAACGACTGGCCGCTGAGCTCGGGCTGGACAGCGCCTGGTTACGGACCGCCGACGGCGTGCGGTTTCTGGTGGGCAACCTGGTTCCCGACGGTGCCGCTCCAGTCGCTCAGGCGTATGCCGGGCATCAGTTCGGCGGCTTCGTTCCGCGGCTGGGTGACGGACGCGCACTGCTGATCGGCGAGCTCGTCGACCGCGACGGGAGCTTGCGCGACATCCACCTCAAGGGGTCCGGCGCCACGCCGTTCGCCCGCGGCGGGGACGGCCTGGCCGCGGTGGGGCCGATGCTGCGCGAATACATCATCAGTGAGGCGATGCACGCGCTGGGTGTTCCGACGACGCGGTCGTTGGCCGTCGTGGCCACCGGGCGGTCGGTACAGCGGGAGACGCTGCTGCCCGGCGCTCTGCTCACCCGCGTCGCGAGCAGCCACCTGCGAGTCGGCAGTTTCCAGTACGCCGCCTCAACTGGCGACATCGGACTGCTGCGACGCCTCGCCGATCATGCGATTGCCCGCCACCATCCGGGTGCGGCGGAGGCTGAGCGCCCCTACCTCGCGCTGTTCGAAGCGGTAGTCGCGGTGCAGGCGTCGTTGGTCGCCCAGTGGATGTTGGTCGGCTTCGTCCATGGAGTGATGAACACCGACAACATGACGATCTCCGGGGAGACCATCGACTACGGGCCATGCGCTTTCATGGAGGCCTACAACACGGAGACCGTGTTCAGTTCGATCGATTTCTGGGGACGCTACGCGTACGGCAACCAGCCGGTCATCGCGGCCTGGAACCTGGCCCGGTTCGCCGAGGCGCTTCTCCCGCTGTTCTCCGAAGACACCGAGGAGGCTACGAGCCTCGCAGAAGAGTCATTCAGCCGGTTCGGCGCGTCCTACGACACGACCTGGGCGGCAGGCATGCGGGCCAAACTTGGGTTGTCTGGCGGCCCCGATGCCGAGGTCGTTTCTTCGTTGACCGATGAGTTGCTGTCGCAGCTGCAGGAAAGCGAGGTCGATTACACCTCGTTCTTCCGCAGCCTCGGCCAAGCCGCCCGGGGAGACGCGGGATTGGCGCGCGGGCTGTTCATCGACCTGGCCCGGTTCGACCGTTGGACAGCACGCTGGCAGGCCCTGAGCCCGGATGCCGCAGTTATGGACCGGGTGAACCCGCTCTACATTCCCCGCAACCATCTCGTCGAAGAGGCGTTGACCGCCGCAACAGCAGGTGACCTCGAGCCACTTCAGCAGCTGCTCGCCGCGGTAACCGCGCCCTATGACCAACGCCCGGGCCTCGAGCGCTACGCGACTCCGGCGCCCGAGGGCTTCGGCGCCTACCGAACCTTCTGCGGCACCTGACCAGCGGGATGGATGACGGCGAGGAGCGCGAAGAATCACCTGTTGCGCCCGACGACAGCAGCAAGCCCCGGTCGCCGACTGACCTGACACGGCCCTCGGTCTTTTATCTGCTACGTACTACCGCCCGACATTTCAATCGGAATCACTGCACCGATATTGCCGCAGCATTGACCTACTACGCGGTGTTGTCACTGTTCCCGGCGTTGCTTGTGATGGTTTCGTTGTTGGGCGTTTTCGGACAAGGCAAGCGCACCACCGACACGGTGCTACAGATCGTCGGAGAGCTCGGCCCGTCTTCTGTAGTGGACACTCTGCGCGCCCCGGTTCAGCAGCTTGTCAACTCGCCATCGGCCGATTTCACGCTGGTTGTCGGTCTGCTGGCGGCGCTGTGGTCGGCGTCGGGATACGTAGGCGCGTTCGGCCGCGCGCTGAACCGGATCTACGGGATCGAAGAGGGTCGCCCGGTCTGGAAACTTCGTCCGCTACAGCTGGTGTTGACCCTGGTAGGGCTCACCATGGCCGCCGCGGTCGCTTTCATGCTGGCCATCAGCGGGCCGGTGGCGAAGGCGATAGACGACGCCTTCGACGCCGGAAACGCTGTGCTCGCGGTGTGGAACATCGGCCGATGGCCGGTGATACTGCTGTTCGTCATCCTGGCGGTCGCCATCTTGTATTACGCGACACCGAACGTTCGTCAGCCCCGGTTTCGCTGGATCAGCGTCGGCGCGGCTGTCGCCATCCTGGCTTGGGTCGCGGCTTCGGTGCTGTTCGGTTTCTACGTAACCAATTTCGGCAGCTTCAACAAGACCTATGGGACGCTGGCCGGGGTCATCGTGTTCTTGCTCTGGCTGTGGATCACGAACCTGGCGTTGCTTTTCGGCGCTGAACTGGACGCCGAACTGGAGCGCGGCCGCGAGTTGCAGGCGGGGCTGCCGGCCGAACGCGACCTGCAACTGCCGGCCCGTGACACCCGCGGCATCGAGAAGAACCACGCCAAAGACGAGCGCATAGTCGAACGGGCCGAAGAGTTGCGGCGCTCACACGGTGCCCGCGAGTGATGTCGTCGCCCGGCGATTAACTTCGCAGGTCCAGCGCAGCGCCGATGAGCGCCAAGTGGCTGAGCCCCTGCGGCAGATTGCCCAGGAAGGAGTTGTCGTCGGGGTCGATCATCTCCGTGAGCACGCCGACGTCGTTGGTCAGCTCGACCAGCTGGGCCATCAGCTGGCGGGCTTCTTCATCGCGGCCCACGTGATGAAGCGCTGACACCGCCCAAAACGAACAGGCGACGAACGCCCCCTCGTGCTCGTGTTCACGGGCTCCGGTAAAGCGGTACAACAGCGGCCCGCGTCCCAACTGGCGACACAGCGCATCGATCGTCGCTGACATCCGTGGTCCGCGGTCGTAGCCGCTGCCGGCGTGCAGCAGAACCGACGCGTCCAGCTTGCCGCTGCCGGGATACCACTCGTAGCTGTTCAGCTCCTCCGACCAGCATTCGCGTTCGACCCACTCCCGGATGCGTTCGGCTTCGCTGGCCCAGCGATCTGGATCGCCGGGGATCTGGCCCAGCTCGGCGAGGCCAACGGCGCAGCGCAACGCATGCCAGCAGCCGAGCTTGGAAGTGGTGTAGTGCTCGATCTGCGACAGCTCCCACATTCCGGCGTCGCGGTTCCGCCAAGCGTCGCAGGCTTGATCGGCGAAGTCGGCCAACAGGTGGCCGGTGTCGGTGTCCAGCGCGTGCCCGGCTTCGACGTACAGCCGCACCGTGTTGAACAGATCGGCGTAGATGCTCAGCTGCAACTGATCGTGGGCGTGATTTCCGGTGACCACCGGACCGATTCCCCGCCATCCGGAAGCCTCGCGCTTGATCACCGGATCGACGGGCGAACCGTCCAGCCGGTAGAAGACACCGGTGCCGGCGCGGTGCCGGCGCACGGTGCGTAACAGCCAGCTGATGGCGGCGTGCGTTTCCTCCCTGATACCCAGCCGACGTAGAACGTCAAGTGTGTAGGCGGTGTCACGGACCCAGGCGTACCGGTAGTCCCAGTTCTTGTCGCCGGCACGCCGCTCCGGTAGCGACGTGGTGGCCGCCGCTGCGACCGCCCCGGTCGGGCTGAAGATCAGCTGCTTGAGGATCAATACGCTGCGGTGCACCGCGCCGTTCCACAGGTCATCGCAATCGAATTGGCTCGACCAGTTTGACCAGTACTCGATGGTGCGGTCCAGTCCGCGGTCGATGTCGCCCGCCGATGACAGCATCAGTGGATCGGCATCGGTGGCCATCAGGCCGATCACCCGGCGAGAGTTTGTGCTGGCCGTGAAGGTGCCGAACACGGCCTGGTCTGAGGCCTCGATGTGAACGCCCTCCGAAGTCGACACCCCGATGTTGAGGTTCTTGGTACGCAACACGGTGCCGTGCGGGGTGTTCCTCGCCCACGGCGACGCGGTGTCGAAGCAGGTGCCCGGCGCTACCCGCCAGCGCATCGGCACGTCGCCGTCGACACCCTCTACCCGTCGGACCAACTCGGTCCACGGCAAACGTCCGTTGAGGCCGACGTTGAGCGCGTCGAGCACCCGCACCCGGCCGAACTCTGTTGTGAAGGTGGTTTCGAGGACGTTGGTCTTCGGCAGGTATCTACGCTGCGACGAAAACGGAATCGACGGTGCAAGTTCGAGTCGGCCTCCGTTCGGCGAGTCGACGACCGCGGCGAATACGGGGACGGAGTCGAGATCAGGTATCGGGAACCAGTCGATGCCGCCGTCTTGGGCAACCAAGGCGATCGTTCGTCCGTCCCCGATCGGCGCGTAACTACGCAGCGCGACGAACCCTTCGTTGCGACAAGGTGATTCGCTGGGCGCTGAGGTCGTCGGGTCGAGCTCTGGTGCCGGCACGTCGTCGCGTTCCCGCAATTTCTGGCCGATAAACCCTGCGTTTGTCCGCTTGACCAGCCAGCCAGCGGGTAACCGGGAGCCATGGCAAAAATCGGATACTTCCTGTCCTGCGAGCAATACTCCCCCGCGGAACTGGTCGACCAAGCCAAGCGCGCGGAAGCGGCCGGGTTTGAAGCGCTGTGGATTTCGGATCACTTTCATCCGTGGAATGACGAGCAGGGTCAGAGTCCATTTGTGTGGGGAGTCATCGGCGCGCTGTCGCAGGTGACGACGCTGCCGGTCACCACTGCGGTGACGTGCCCGACGATCAGGATCCACCCGGCGATCATCGCCCAGGCCGCAGCGACGGCAGCGGTCCAGCTGGAAGGGCGGTTTGTTCTCGGTGTGGGCAGTGGTGAAGCGCTCAACGAGCACATCTTCGGTGATCCGTACCCCTCGGTCGGTGTGCGACAGCAGATGCTCGAGGAGGCGGTCGAGGTAATCCGGCTGCTGCACAAAGGGAACGAGATCAGCCACCATGGCGAGCACTACGAGGTGCAGGAAGCGCGGATCTACACTTTGCCCGAGAACCCCGTGCCGATCTATGTCTCCGGTTTCGGTCCGCAGGGCGCTGGATTGGCCGGACGGATCGGCGACGGGTTCTGCCTGGTTTCGCCGGACGAAGAAACGGTGAAGATCTTCCGCGAGGCCGGTGGCGGTGACAAGCCGGTTCAGGCGGGCACGAAGGTCAGCTGGGACCGCGACACCGACAACGCTCTCAAGGCGGCGCACCGGCTGTGGGCCAACGATGCGCTGCCCGGCCAAATTCCTCAAATTCTGCCGCGACCAAAAGATTTCGCCGCATTGAGTTCGTTGGTGCCGCCGGATCAGGTCGCCGAGGCGATCACCTGTGGACCCGACGCGGACAAGCACGTCGCGGGAATCCGCGAATACCTCGACGCGGGCATCGACGAGGTGTACGTACAGCAAGTCGGGCCCGACATAGACGGGTTCTTCGAAGCGTATGAACGCGACGTGCTTCCGCAGCTGCGACAGTAATCAGCCGACACGGCACCTCAGGATTGTTTGAGTTCCTTCTCCACGTCGACGGACAGTATCGAGTCGTCGGTGCGGTGGTCGAAGGTGTCCCGGCATTGGCCGGCCACTTCCACACCGGCGTGGCTGGTGAGTTTCACCCCGGCCGGAGGCCGCGGCACCACATCGAGAATGACGTTGACCTTGTCCTTCCGCAGGGTCGGCGAATGGGACCGGAAATTTGAGTCGGTGCCCCAGCCGTGGGCGACCAGCGGCTCGATCACCTGCTGCGGGGCGACCGGCTGGTCATGGCGTACGCCGGGCAGCCAGAACGACATCCGCACCAGGCCCCGAAACGGGGGCTCGCCCTGGTCATTGCACGACTCGTAATGGAACCTGGCCTCGGTCAGCTCGCCGTGCAGGGTGGCGAGAATGTCGCGGGCGGCGTCGATGACTTCAGTGCGTGCCGTCTCCAGGGATATCGGGTCAGGCACTTCCGCACACCCGCTCACCACAGTGCCGATCATCGCTCCTGTCGCGAGGTATCTCGTGACCGAAGTCCACATTCGTCACTCCTCTCACCGATCGGCTCACTCAGCACCGTCCGCTTTCAGCCCGCGGGTGCGGTGTGGCGGTGACCTGTGGTCGCCGGCCGGCCGGCTTCGGGGTCGACGAAGGCCGGCAGCCCGTATTCACCGCGGTGTCGTGCGGTCATGCCGTCGAGTGCTAGCGCGTCGCCGTGACCGGAGACCACATCGCCGATGCTGAACAGCGATTCGGAACCACGGTCGAAGTAGTGCGAGTGGTCGTAGAACGGATTGAGCGAGTAGCCAGGCACTTCGGCTTTGAACCGAACCGAACCGTAACCATCCAGGGCGGGATCTTGCCCCAGGCCAATGCCGCCGAAGGGCGTCTTGATCGCGTCCTCACCGAACCAACTCACCTGATCCTGCGAGGCATCTCCCACGTAGAGATGGCCGCCGGCTGAAAGGTGGAAGTCGGCCGTTGACCGAGCCAGGTCTGTTCCCGGGCAGCCAACCAGTACCACGTCGTCGGCGTGCATGCCAGAACCTGCCGCGGCATCGGCCACCGTGGTCGATCCGTAGGAGTGCCCGACCACCGTCATGTGCGTCACGGGACCATGATGGGTGACCGTGAACGCGTTGACGTCGGCCGCCAGACTTCTTCCCCCGGTACGGGCCATGTTCGGCTCGTACAGACCGGGGTCCGCTGCGGTGTCCGGCGCGTCGTACCCCAGCCACATCACCACCGCGGTGTCTTTGCCCCAATCAGCACGGTTGGCCTCCTCGTACAGCCGGACACCGTCAGGGTTCGCCAAAGTTCCCTGCCTGACCCCCGAGCCCAAGCCCTTCACCAGCACTGCGGTGTTCGTTGCGGTATCGGGATTCCCCAGAGCGATGGCCGCGGCGCCGTCCCCGGCAAACGCGCCCGGCTCATACCTGAGTAGCAACACGTCTGGGTGCTGGTTGTGCTCGTTCACGGCGTCGGCCGACGCGGCCAGGCCTTGCTCGGTGCGCCGGGCGTTGGAGTAGCGGATGGCGTCGGCCGCCGGCAGGCCGTACCAGCCGGGATCATTGAGCACGTCGTCAACTCGCACCCCGTGCAGCGTGGCCAGATCACGAACTCGGTTCAGGTCGTCGGTCAGCACCGCGCGGTTGACCTCGTCGCGGACATCCGCAGTAATGCCGTTGAGATTGCCCAGATCCATTGAGTGCTCGGCGATCAACTGAGTTTTCTGTTCGGGACTGAGTGCTGTCCACCATCGGTTGACAACTTCCGCGTTGGTATCAGGTGGTGGAATAGGAAGCGCAGGTTGTTCCGGGATCGGGGCAGGTGGTTGATCGAGTGCCCTGACGAGCGCCGGGTCGTATCCGTCGGTGCGCAGCTTGCCCTCTGCATCCCGCAGGGTGCCGGTGTAACCGTCGCGGATGTGCGCAATCTGCTGCCACGTCGCAGTGGTGTTTTGCACGGCTTTTTGTTCGAAACCCGTTATCTCCAGTCCAATTCGCGCTAGCTCATCAATGGTGAGCAGCGGTGCATCTTCCAGGTCGCGAAAGTTTCCGAGGTCCTTATCGATCTGCTCCAGCGACTTCTCCAGGTTCGCGATGCACGAGGCCGAAGACCGCTGTGCCTCAGCGAGAGCCGCAGCGATTCCCTCGAGATCAACCGCTATTTCGGGCAACCGGGCGGCTTGGACCCCGAGTGAGTCTGTGGCCAGCCGCACTTGGGACGAGTCGTTGATCGGATGCTCGTCACCGTCGCGAATCCACGCTCGTTCGAAGCGCTCTCGCACTTGGGCGAAAGCGTCGCCGGCTGCTGCCGCGGCTTGGCCGGCGTTATGGAAGGCCTGCGCCAGACCATCTATCTGTGCGGGCCGACCGTGCTGAAGTGCGGCGTTGACGAGCCACGGATCGCCAGCGGCGGCAGCGACGAGTTTGTCGCGGTCGATGTTGACTAGCCGCACCGCACGCCACGCAGCGTGAATCTTGTTGTGGCGGCGCAGTGCGGCCATCGGGTATCAAGGAACATTGCTTAGCCCCTTCCAGCGTTGCCGGTAACGCTACAAGCACGGCTATGCAGATCAATTCACTATTTTCCTCTTGGCCCGTTAGTCCACAGCGCGGCTTCGCCTGTGCGCAACGAGGTCAGGCGGGGTGGTAGTCGAAGGCTGTTGAGCCTGACCGCCGGTGCCGATGTAGATCGGATCCCGCTCGAAAGGCTCGTAACCGGTGTTGAAAATGTCACCGGTCGTCACTGTCGGACCGTCGCCATTCACGACGTAGGAGTAGAGCTCATCACCGTCGGTGGTAAATACGGTGATCGCCGTTCCATCCGGCAGCGGATCGCCAACCGGGTCGCCGGGGACCAGCGACGACGGAATGTCTCCGTAGACGCCGCCAGCTATGTGGTCGGCTTCGCGCGACTGGTTGCGCGGCTGAAATCACGACGAAAGCAGTTGCACACTACCTCGTCGTCACGTTGGAATACGATCATCACAACTTCGGGGGCGAACGGAGTCGAGGCCGCCGTGAGTGACACACCGGACGGACACGGGTGGTGGCAAGCGTCGGACCAAAGGTGGTATCCACCCGAACGTCAGCCCAACTACGCGGCACTGCCACCGCCGCCTGCGGAAACTTCGACTGCTGCCCGTCCGTGCCGGCTCAGCGAGGGTGGTGTGCTCTGTGTATTCGTTGCTTTAGCGGGACTAGCCACCGCCGCGGTGCTCGTCGCACCATTGGCAAGCGCCGATCCCAGCGTCGGGCACGAAGCAAAGGTATACACCCAGATACCGCGGATGCTCTGCGCGATTGGCTCCGACGATTCAGATGCCGGCGTCGGCCCCAACGTCGTGTGCCAGGGGAAATTCGTCCAGGCTCCCGGTGACGACGACGATCAAGCCTTGGTCACCGCCTCAGGACGGTTCAGCTACCGAACTGCCAACATTGCCACCGGCTACGACCATCCACCGTTTGAGACCCTGGTCGCCGATCAGACCTACCACCTGCAGGGCTGGACGATCTTGGCCGGCGACGACGGCGTTCGCTTCACCAACGACGACACTGGGCATGGCATATTCATCGGCAGCGACACCACCGTCGATCCGTACTGATCCCACAACGGAAGCCGGGAGTGGAGCGATTCGAATCCAATCCGCCGCGTGAGCGCTTCGACCGGCGGGGTGCCTTGTTGGCCGGACTGCTCGCAGCGGCGGGACTCGTGCTCGTGCAGTGCACCGCTGCCGAGCCACCTCACCAGGCCGGAACGTCTGCTGCCCCTACATCCCCGTCGAGCGCTGCCGCGTCGTCGACCGGCGTCCCACCAGCACCTGGCGGGGCCACCGTTGAGCCGGTCACCACTGCCGAACTCGGCGCGAGCTGGCGCCCGGGTTGCCCAGTCGAGCCGGGGCAGCTTCGGCGGGTCGGCGTCGACTACGAAGGTAACGACGGCCGAACCCATCGCGGGGGATTGATCGTCCACGAAGACCTCGCGCCGGAGGTCATCATGATCTTCGATCAGCTTCACCGACTGGGTTACCCCATCGAAAAGATCCGAACAGTTGACCACTACCCGGGTGCCAGCGATGAGTTATCGATGGAGGACAACAACACTTCGGCATTCAACTGCCGACGCATACTCGGAACCGACCAATGGTCTCAACACGCTTACGGTCGAGCTATCGACCTCAATCCACTTGTCAATCCGTGCGTTTACGCCAGCGGCGCGTTCGAACCACACAACGCGGCGGTGTACCTGGACCGCAGCCGCACCGACCCTGGACTTCTGCACGACGGCGACCCGGCCGAGCGCATCTTCACGGATCGCGGCTGGCGATGGGGCGGCAATTGGCCAACAATCATCGACTACCAGCACTTCGAGCGGCCCTAGCTTGGCCGGTCTGCTTCAAAGACGCAGGGCTCGGGCCGTCGCTGTCGCAACCTCACCTCGCAGATTCGACATCGGCGGACTGCCTCGCGTATGAATCGAATTCGCGAGCAGAACGATGTAGGTGTCTGATCCTGGGTCTATCCACACCGAAGTTCCGGTGAAACCCGTGTGGCCGAAGCTACCGATAGGGAAGACCGAGCCCCGCGCCTTGGATTGGCCGGTATCGATATCCCAGCCGAAGCCGCGCAGGTTCTGTCCCGGGATCGCAGGATAGTCCGGAGCGAGCAGCGGATCTGAAGTGTTCGGTCGCTGTGCGATTGCTTTTCGGTCGGCGTCGTTCGCTGCTTCTAATTGTCGAGCTGAATGACCCGGCTGCTGCGGAATGGTCATCAACTCCAAGGTCGCTTGCTTCAGCGGGAAATCGCTCGGACGGCCCGCAAGCCGGTCAAGCAAGGCCTGTGCATAGACGCTGACGTCGTGCGCCGTCGAGAACACGCCGGCATGCCCGGCCACGCCACCCATTCGCCGCGCCGTGGTGTCTTGCACCGTGCCCCGAAGCAGGTGATCGAGGTCGGGATTCTTGCTCGGATCAGCTCTGCTTTCTTCGTCACGTGCCGTCGGTGCGATGCGCGACAAAAGACCGACGCTCCACGTACCCGCGGGACAAGCGACCGGCGCCCGTCCTGCTGGCGCGGGAGCCCAGGCAATCGCAGCGCCTCGGGTGGTGTGCGGACCGCATGCCTTGGCCGGCGGAAGGTAGTAAGTATCTGTCATGCCAAGCGGCTCGAATACGTGTTGGTGAACGTAAACGTCGAGCTGCTCACCTGTGACCTTCTCAATCAGTGCGCCAAGCAATATGAAGTTGATATCGGAGTAGCGGAAAACCTCGCCGGGACCCGACTGCAGCGGCGTCGCGAGCGCCCGACCGATGCCTTCTGTTTCATCGCCTCCGTTCAGTCCCCACGGATCTCCGAGGTTTACGTCTCCCGCTTCGCCCGAAGTGTGGGTGAGCAACATGCGAACGGTCACCCGTGCACGCTGTAAATCGTTGGCCCCGTTGAAGTCCGGCAGATACTGCTGGACGGGATCGTCGACTCGGAGCTTGCCTTGTTCATAAAGCTGCATGACGGCGGTCGCCGTTCCGAGGCATTTAGTCAACGACGCCAGGTCGAAGATCGTGTCCTCGGTCATCGGTTCCGCGGGCGTAGGTGACCCGTCCAACCCCTCCTCGCCCGCGAGCTTGCGCGTGCCATAAGCCTGGTGGAGGACGACCTGGCCACCGTGCCCGACCACAATCACAGCACCTGGCAACTGTTGCGCCGCAATCGCGTCGTCGATCAGCTTCGACACTGCTGCGAAGTCAAATTGCGACTTCACAGGCGGCAGCGTGGGACGTGTTGCCGCGGGCGTCTGAGTTGGGTGCGGGCCGTCGCTTACTGCTGTGTGTCCCCTATCGCTACGCCAGCAAGCCGCAACGAGTCCGAGCGACACGGTAACGACGGCAATGGTCTTTCGTGTCCGTTTACCTAAGCGATGGCGCCCAGCGAGCTGTCGTGTCCCGCCGTGATGCGCAATCCCGCGCAGTGGCTTGTCAAGCATCGAGCCCGAATACCTGGATCGCGGCCGATTTCCCTTTCAGAGCGTGAAATCCGCGGTCGCCGAGTGCGGGAGGTCGAGAATGCAGGGCCTCGACAGACTCGCGAGTCACTAGGATCGCGTCGCCGGTGATCTTGGTGAGTTGCTCGACCCGGGCCGCGACGTTGACCGTGTCACCGATCAGCGTGAACTCGAGCTTGCCTCCGCCGCCGATTGTGCCGGCAATCACTGGACCGGTGTTGAGCCCGATGCGGATCCGTAGCGCGCCGCCGAATCGCTCGGCCACCAGGCGATGAATCAGCACAGCGGCGGACACGGCCGCGTCGGCATGACCCGTAACGTCGTTGGGGGCGCCGTAGACCGCCAACCCGCCGTCGCCGAGAAACTTGTTCACGTGTCCGCCCGCATCTACGACGGGCACGTCCTGCACCACCGGTAACCGCTGGCTATAGTCGCCGGCCGCCACACGTTCGGCTCCTTCGGCGAGGTCGCGAGTGGGTCGCAGTGATGCTGAGAACCCGATGCCGACCGTAATCGGTGCCGCGAATCCAAGCGCCAACGCCCCTCCGATCGTGACCGAAAGAACAGGTACTTCACGGACTGGATCCAGCACGGACGCCAGCAGCGCGCCGAGAACGGCGAACCCGAACGCGACCGCAACCACGGATGCGTTCGAGCGCGTGGCGAAAGTCGGACGGTTCGGTGGCAGTGAATCGCCGATCCCGGTGTTCTTCGCAAGCGCGATTCTTGGTGGACGCATCGCTCCGTCCACGATGCTGCGATAGGCGGCCAACTGGATCGCTAATCCGATAACGACGCCGAGGATCCCGTATTGAATCAGCCGGGTCGAGGTCGCTCCGGCGATCGCGCCGACTACGACCGCCAACGCGGCAGCCCATACTCCGGTGGCCCACACCGTTCGGAAGGACGACCGGCGAGCCCAGATATAGGTGCCCTTGAGGGCGGTCACTCGGTCGACGTCGTGGCCCGCCGCCCACTGCTCCACCAGACGTGACGATCGGCGTTCCGGAAGAACCATGATGCACACGAGCACCAGCACGGCGAAGACGGCAACGGCCGACGCCTCGATATAGCGACTGGACTTCTCAAAAGCGACGATCGGGAACGAGAAGAGAAGGAGGTAGATCGGCATCGAAACAAGAAAAGCGATGACCCAAAGCGCCCACGTGTAGCTGGCCCCGTACCGATTCCATGTCCACTGCCAGATGCGGTCCATGGCGGCAGACTAAGGCCCGCAGTGTTCGGGCGGGGGCATTGGCGCTGAAAGCCTAGGTTTCAGCGGTGCCGAAGCGCACTTCGAGCTGCTCTAGGCTCCGCCGGATAGGCGCCGCACTCTAGGTTTGTGGCTGGCGTTGCCACTGTATCCATGAATGAAGGTGCAAATGACTGAACTTCCTTCACATCCCAGCGACCCGGCCCCGGGCAATGCCTCGCCCGGCCACTTCGAGATCGAGAAACTCGGCCAATTTGTCGTTGCGGCGAGCCTGCCGGATCTCGGGTCTTCACTTCCCACATTGAAACGCAACGTGCTTGACAGCATTGCCTGCGCGTTGGGCGCTTTGGACGGCGAGCTTATCCCGGCAATCCGTGCCCAGGTCGAACAGTTCAGCAGCCGACCGACCACCACCCTCATCGGGGGCGGCCGCTCCTCGGTCGATCAGTCTGCCTTCTTCAACACCGTCCTCGTGCGTTATCCCGATCTGCTGGACACGTTTTTGACGCCGGGAGGCTTGTGCCACCCAGCCGACAATTTCGGTGCCGTGCTGGCGATGGCCGAACACGCTGACGCCACGGGCGCCGACTTCCTGCTGGCTCTGGCCATTGCCTACGAAATTCAATGCCGGTTCAGCGCAGAAGTACCTGTAATGGCACGCGGGCTTAACCACGCTCTTCAACTGGCGATGTCGGTGGCCGCGGCAGCGTCCAAGTTGCTTGGTTTCGATGCCGAGCACACCGCATCGGCTATCGCCGCGTCGAGCGCCGACAATGTCTCGCTGGCCGCTGTACATACCGAACCAGTGTCCACGTGGAAAGGAATTTCACCGGCGATGACCAGCATGCGCGCGGTATACACCACGCTGCTGGTCGGGCGGGGCGCGACGGGGCCGTACGCACTGATCGAAGGCCCCAACGGTCTTGTCCAGCTGTTCAATCAGGCAATCGACTTCCGCACCGAAGACCGCTCATTGACCGCCGTAGAACAGACCTACCTCAAGCAGTACTGCTCATTGATCCACGGCCAGAACGTCATTGACGCGACGCTGGCTATCCGTGACGAACAACAAATCAGGGGCGACGACGTCGCCGATGTGACCGTCGAAGTGTTTCAGGGCGCCTACGACTTCGCCGGCGGAGGGCGCTACGGCAATAAGGACCACCCGCTGACCAAGGAGCAGGCCGACTACAACCTGAAATATCTGTGCTCGGTCGCGCTGCTCGACGGTCAGGTCGGGCCCGAACAGCTCGAAACTGAGCGGGTTCGGCGCGCCGACGTGCAGAACTTGTTGCAGCGCGTCACGGTTGCACCGGCCGACGACCTGACGGCGGCTTATCCGGAACGCACCTCCACCCGCGTCCACATCACGATGAACGACGGACGCGTCTTCGAGCGCGAACAATTCGACTTCGAAGGCTCGCCAACCCGCCCGATGTCCTGGCAGCGGGTCGTAGGCAAATTCCATTGGCTGGCCGAGCCGTTCGCCGACGACGCCTTGCGGGCCGACATCATCGCCGCCGTAGAGAACCTCGACAACATACCGGTCGGTGAGTTCACTGGTTTGCTCGGAGCCGTTAGCTCCGCACCCAACCGACGCCGTCGAGGGGGTCGGTTCTGAACTGCCCGGCTAAGGCCGGTCGAACCCTATCGCCCTTCGAAGTTGAGCGGTTTGGCCCGCTTCAGTGGGAGCACGGGTGTACTTTGCCGCTATGAAAATTCGGGGTCGTTAGCGCCCCTCTATTTAGGGAAAACTGTCATGGCACTGTTCATCAGTTATTCGAGGCTGGACAAAGGCGTGGTCGATAAGCTGGTCAACACCGTGCGGCTGATCGACGAACAGCTGTGGTTCGACGAGCACCTCTCGGGTGGCCAGGAATGGTGGAGCGAAATCCTCAAACGCATCCGCGAGTGCGACGCCTTCCTCTTTGCGCTGTCGAAGAACTCGCAGATTTCCAGGCACTGCCAGGCCGAGCTGAACTACGCCCGCGCCCTGCAGCGACACATCCTGCCAGTTACCGTCGGACCGGTCGACAACAAGCGTGTGAACCCGGTGGCTGAGTTGCAGACCATCGACTACATCAAGGCCGGATTCCACACGGGCGTTCAGTTCTGCCTGGCGGTGCAGCGACTTGAAAGTGTAAAGGTCCCGCTGCCGTCGACAATGCCGGACGATCCCGACATGCCTTACCGCGATCTAAGGGAAATGTCGGCGGCGCTTGCGGATCGGCAGCTTGACTCCGGCGAGTTGGCCCAGTTGCTGCCGAAGCTCAAGTCTGTTTTCGATCGAGACCGCGATGACCCCGTCGCCTGCGGTTACATCACCGATTTGCTGACCACGCTGAGAGAACATCCCGGAGCCACTAACAGGGTTCGAATCGAGGCTGAAGAGCTGCTGACATCCGTCAAGTCGGCGAAAATACCGCCATGGGCGGCGAAAGTGCCCTGGAGTCGGTCATGGGGTGACCGGCAGCGTCTCCTGGGAGTTGTCACCAAGGCTGTGGTGTCAGAAGCCTCGACACCGCGCGTGCCATCCGCCGGCTGGTACCCAGACCCGTCGGGCGAACCAGGCGAGCGCTGGTGGGACGGGTCCGCCTGGACCGATCAGCGTAGGTAATCAGCGCAGGGGTGGTATTCGTTGGAGTTGGATGCACCCGCGACGCTAAGCCTGCCGCAACGAGTACGTATCAGTGGCCAGATCGAATTGACCGAGGCGGTTTGCGCCGCTCGCTTCATCAGGTGCATCACGACCACTCGCCTTGGTGACACCACCTCGCCTGACGACCGCGGTCGCGAACCAGGCCAGTAGCAAACACGCAGTGAGTGTCCACACGGCGCCGAGCAGATGCTCGAACGGGTTCCACAGCCGCTCCCGCTCATCGTCATTCGGCAAGGACTTCCAGGGTGCCGCTAGCACGGCCAAGGCAACGGCCAGCCCTGCACACAGATTTTCAAGCCCGCCGACCACTGTCCAACGCACCAGCAAATACACCACCGCCGCCGACAGCCACACCCAGTGATGACCCCACGCCACCGGCGAGCAGAGCAGACCGGTGAACGCGGCAGCCAACATGGCCGCGACTGTGTCGCCCGAACGCCGGCTCACGTGAATTGCGACGGTCGCCAGGGCCAAGATCAGCACCGTCGCCACCGCCCATATCACGCCATGCACGGAGTCCAGTGCCGGGATGCGCGAAATGACGCCTCGTACCGACTGATTCGACGCGAATGTCAGCCCGCCGAATCGCCTGGGATCGACGATCATCGAGGTCAAGTAGCGAGTGGTATCCGAAGGAAAAATGAGCCAGCTCAGGGCCATTGCCGACATGGCGGTCGCGACGGAGACGGCGGCCGCTCGCCACTTCCGGGTCACGAGGAAGTAACCGATGAAGACGGCGGGCGTCAGCTTGATCGCCAACGCCAGGCCGACCAACAGACCGCGCGGCCAGGGCACACGTGGCACCAGAATGTCGAGCGCGACCGCGGCGGCCAGTATCAGATTCACTTGGCCGAATTCGAAGGTGGCTTTAACCGGAATGCTGAGCACATAGACGACAACCGCGGCAACTACGACGGTTGCGGATCTGACCGATATCGGCGCGGTCAGCGAACGCCAACTCCTAAGCCGACCCCAATCGCCTGCCGCCGCAACAACAATACTGCCGAAAAAAATTGTGCAGGCGCCGGCGTTGAGAAGAAAC
The DNA here is from genome assembly GCA_963795995.1 of uncultured Actinomycetota bacterium. Classification (GTDB taxonomy): domain Bacteria; phylum Actinomycetota; class Actinomycetes; order Mycobacteriales; family Mycobacteriaceae; genus Mycobacterium. The sequence goes on along the minus strand of CAWCJY010000010.1, from coordinate 405,376 downwards.
ATCAACACTTTCGCCAGGCCTGCCGGCACGATGGCCAGCGGAATGAAGAGAAGGGCCGAGAACGGCGGATATATGAATGGCAGCCCGTACGGAGAGTGGTTGACTGCGGCGAAGTCGGGAGCATAAAGCGAGTGGCCCGCGAGTATCGCGCGGCCCGCCGCGCGGTACACCAGCAAATCCTCACAGCTCATGGCATCGCCGAGGATGCCGAGCAACCTGACGAGAAAAAACGACGCAAGCACAGCGGTCGTCGCCGCCAGCGTCGCCAGAGTGATCCAGCGAGCAGCGTGGGTGCCCAACGCGCTCCACCGGCTCACTTGGTGCTTACCTCCTGATGCTGCCAGTCCCGTCGACCCAAGCACGCCCTCCCAAACGCTTGAACGTCGGCCCGGTGAACCGGTGTATCACATCGGCGGGTTTTACCGTTGACGAACAACTGGCCATAGAGAGCCCGTACGGGCGCATCCGATTGCACCGGGTGCTGCCGGCACGTACGGCTAAGCTGCCCTTTGGCCCGGCGACTGGAGGTCTGCGGTGCGCATGCTCGTTCGTACGGTGGCAGCGACGCTGGCCGCCGGCTTGGTGCTCATCGGGTGTGACCACCCGGCTCAACAGCCGCCCAAGCCGAAAGTCGGTGCCTGGGGTGTCGACCTGGCTGACATGGACAGGTCCGTCCGGCCCGGCAACGACTTCTTCGACTACGTGCTCGGCACCTGGGTGAAGACCGCGAAGATCCCTCCGGACAAGGTGTGCGCGGGCGTCAACCTCGATATCCAGAACCAGCTCGACGCCGACCTCAAGGCGATCGTCGAGGGCGCCGCCGGCAAACACGCGCCCGTCGGCGAGATCTCACAGCAGATCGGCGATCTCTATGCGTCGTACATGAACGAGGCCCTGCTGAACAAGGAAGGCGTCGAGCCGGTGCGGGCGCTACTGGCGTCGATCGACGCCATCAACGACGAGGCGGGCCTTGATGCGGTTCTCGTGTCGTTCAATGGCAAGACCCAGGTGGACGACCCCTTCCCCGTCTCGGTGGATATCGATCCGAACGAACCGACCCGCTACATCCCCAACATCTGGCAGGGCGGCCTCTCGCTCGGTGACCGCGGCTACTACGTGAACACCGACCCCGAATCGGTCGAGCTGCGCAACAAATTCGTCGCGCACGCGGCCCGGCTGCTCGGGCTCGCCGGTTACGGCGATTCGCAGCAGCAGGCCGAACGACTGCTGGCCCTGGAGACCAAGCTGGCAGAGGTACAGCTGCCACAGGAGGAGGAGCGCAACGTCGACAAGACGAACAACATCATGCCGCGCGCTGAAGTCGAGCAACTCGGGCAGGGCGCGCCGTTGCGGGAGATGTTCGACGCGCTGAAGCTGCCGACGGCGACCGACTTCCAGGTAGGCATGCCCGACGTGTTGCACGCGACCGCAGGACTTTTCGCCACCGAGCCGTGGAACGCGTGGAAAGCGTACCTGCGCTACCACGTCCTGCATGCATACGGCGGCGAGCTTTCGACGCCGTTCGCCGATGAGCTGTTCGACTTCTACGGCCGAACGATGGCGGGCGCCCAGAAGCGCGCACCGCGAGACGAGCGCGGCGTTTCCCGAGTGAGCAACGGACTCGGTGACCCGGTCGGAGAACTCTATGTCAACGCACACTTCAGTCAGCAGACGCGCGATAAGGCCCGAGCGCTGGTCGAAAATCTCCGCAGGGCGTACAGCCGGCGCATCGATGCCGCCTCGTGGATGGCACCGGAAACCAAGAAAGAAGCTCAGGCCAAGCTCGCAGCACTGGTCGCCAAGATCGGCTACCCCGACAAGTGGAAGTCGTATGCGTCGGTCAAGATCCGAGGGGACGACCTCGTCGGCAACGAGAACAATCTGACGGTGTGGTCGTGGAACGACCAGGTCAGCAAGCTGGGTAAGCCCATCGACCGCGCCGAATGGGACATGACGCCGCAAACCGACAACGCTTATTACTCTGCGCGCCTCAACGACATCGTGTTTCCTGCTGCAATCCTGCAGCCGCCGAACTTCGATCCTGCGGCCGATCCCGCTGCGAATTACGGCGCGATCGGTGCCACCATCGGCCACGAGATGAGCCACGCGTTCGACGACCAAGGCCGCAAGAGCGACAGCACCGGTAGGCAGCGGGATTGGTGGACACCGGCCGATGCCGAGCGTTATGTGCGCGAGTCGGACAAGCTCGTCGATCAGTTCAACGGCTATGAGCCGCTACCGGGCGTTCACATCAACGGGAAGCTGACACTCGGCGAGAACATCGCCGATCTCGCCGGACTGCGCATCGCTTACGACGCCTACAAGCTATTCCTCGGCGGAAAGGAGGCGCCCGTGATCGACGGCCTCACCGGTGACCAGCGCTTCTTCATCGCCTTCGCGGCGAGCTGGAAGCAGATCTGCCGACCCGAAACCGAGCGCCTCGGATTGCTGTCGGACGTCCACAGCCCTGCCAAGTTCCGGGTCAACGGAATCGTCCGCAATATGGACGAGTGGTATGCCGCGTTCAACGTCCAGCCGGGCGACTCGTTGTTTCTCAAGCCCGAGGACCGCGTCCGAGTCTGGTGAACCAATCGCGTTAACGAGGTTGCCCGACAGGACTCGCCCAGCCGCTCGGCGAACGGGTTGTGGGACGAGGCGCGACTTCGCCTGTGCCGGTTCGCGGCGACAAGGGAGGGGGGCAGGCGTTATACCGCGGCCGCGGAGTCGGGGAAACGTAACGGCGGGCTGATGCTGTTCCTTTGCTGGTGAAAGCCCTATTGTTGGCAGTTGGCGTGGGGGGAAGCCCTAGATCGGCGGTGCACGGGTGATTTTGGGCGTGGCGTGCGGAACCTGCGGCACCGGGCTGCGGGAGAACGCCAAGTTCTGCGACGAGTGCGGTGCCCGAACTATGGTTTCGGGTGATACAGCGGAGTTCAAGCAGGTGACGGTGCTGTTCGCCGACGTGGTGCACTCGATGCATATCGCTGCCACCGTGGATATGGAGCGGCTGCGCGAAATCATGACCGAGCTCGTCGAGCGGTCGGCGGCGGTGGTGCAGCGTTACGGCGGCGGAAGCGTGGAGTACACCGGCGATGGGGTGATGGCGCTCTTCGGTGCCCCAGTTGCATTGGAGGATCACGCTTTTCGGGGTTGCCTGGCCGCACTTGCTATCCAGGAGGAAGCAAACCGGTTGGCAGCCGACGTGCAGCGCCGCGATGGGGTGGCTTTGCAATTGCGGGTGGGCCTGAATTCGGGTCGGGTGATCGCCGGTGAGATCGGTTCGGGGGCGCTGGGCTACCGGGTCGTCGGCGAGCAGGTCGGGATGGCTCAGCGGATGGAATCAGTGGCGCCGCCGGGCGGGGTGATGCTGTCGGAGTCGACCGCGCGGCTGGTCGAGCACAGCGTGACGCTGGGTGAACCGGAATGGGTACGCATCAAGGGGGCCGACGAACCGGTCTGCGCTCGCCGGCTGGTGGCGATCAGCCCGCGACATGGCCGGTCTGGGCGCGACGAGGCAGGCCTAGTGGGTCGCGGCTGGGAGATGGCGGCGCTCGAGGCCATGGTGGAGCGCGCGATAGGTGGCCGCGGTGGTGTCGTGAACGTGGTGGGTCCGCCGGGCATCGGCAAGAGCCGGGCGGCCCGGGAGACCGCAGCGCTGGCGACTGATCGCGGAGTCGAGGTGTTCTGGGCCTTCTGCGAGTCGCATGCCGGTGACATTCCCTTCCACGTCGTGGGCCAGCTACTCCGCACGGGCACCGGTGTGGCTGACCTCGACAGCGAAGCCGCCCGCATACGGGTGCGAGGTCGTGTGCCCGATGCCGACCCGCAGGATCTGCTGCTGTTCGATGATCTGCTCGGCATCGCCGACCCCGATGTGCCACTTCCCCAGATCGACGCGGATGCGCGGCGACGCCGGTTGACCGCGATGATCAAAGCCGCGTCGCTGGCCCGTGCTGAACCGGCGCTCTACGTCATCGAGGATGCGCACTGGATTGATGCGGTCAGCGAGTCGATGCTGGCCGACTTGCTCACCGTCATTGCACGCACTCCGTCGATGGTGCTGATCACGGCCCGCCCAGAGTATGCGGGAGCGCTGAGGCGAGTGTCCGGTGCCCAGGCGATTGCGCTTGCGCCACTGGCTGATTTGGACACCGCGGTGCTGCTGGGTGAGCTGCTGGGTTCAGATCCCTCGGTGGCCGAGCTGGCGGCGATCATCGCCGATCGGGCCGCCGGTAACCCGTTCTTCGCCGAGGAGATGGTGCGGGAATTGGTGCAGCGCGGGGTGCTGGCCGGTAAGCGCGGTGGCTATGTCAGTCGCGCGGATGTGGCGGAGTTGAGCGTGCCGGCCACGGTGCAGGCGGCCATCGAGGCGCGCATCGACCGGCTGCCCACCCAGGCCAAGCGGACGTTGAACGCGGCGTCGGTGATCGGAGCCCGCTTCGGGGTGCAGCTGCTCGCCGCGTTGGGCATCGAGGCGGTGTTCGATGAGCTGCTCAGCGCTGAGCTGATCGATCAAGTGCGGTTCACGCCGAGCGCCGAGTATGCCTTCCGCCATGCGCTGATCCGCGCGGTGGCCTACGAATCGCAACTGAAGTCTGATCGCGCCGAATGGCACCGGCGCCTGGCCGCCGCGATCCAGGAGTCGGAGCCGGGTTCGACGGAGGAGAACGCGGCGCTGATCGCCGAACATCTGCAGGCCGCCGGTGAGTTGCACGCGGCGTATGGCTGGCACATGCGTGCCGGCGCATGGTCAGCCGACCGCGATGTCGGTGCTGCCCGCGTCAGTTGGGAGCGGGCATGCCGCATCGCCGACGCGCTGCCTGCCGACGACCCCGGCCAACTCCCGATGCGCATCGCCCCCCGCACCATGCTGTGTGCCACCGCGTGGCAAGCCCGAGCAGTCCAGGAAAGCCGCGGCCGCTTCGCGCAGCTGCGGGAACTGTGCACCGTAGCCGGGGACAAGGTCTCGCTGGCCATCGGCATGAGTGGGCTGGCCAGCGAGCTCATGTTCGCTGGGCGCGCGAGTGAGGCATCGCCGCTGGCATCCGAACAGATGGCGCTGCTCGAGTCGATCGGCGATCCCACGTTGACCGTAGGGTTGGCGTTCGTCGCGTTCTCCAACTGGTTCGAGAGCGGTGAATTCGGCGAGATCTTGCGGTGGTCGCAGACCGTCATCGACCTGGCTGGGGGGGACCCCACCAAGGGCGCCGGCTTCGGGATGGGATCACCGCTGGCGATCGCGGTGGCATTTCGGGGCGTTGCCCGCTGGTGGCTGGGCCGTCCCGAATGGCACCAAGACCTTCGCGACGCCGTCGCGATGGCCCGAAATAGCGACCCGGCAACCCTTGGCGTTGTCGTCACCTGGGCCTACGGAGTGGCGATATGCCACGGGGTGCTTCGGGCCGATGACTCCAAGCTGCACACGATCGAGGAGGCGGTGCAGACCGCCCAAAGGGCCAGCAGCGATATCGCACTGATATTCGCCGAATACTCGTTGGGTGCCGCGCTGCTGTATCGGGACGCCGGGGCCGACCGTCACCGCGGGCTGGAGATCATGCTGCAGGCCCGCGAGTGGCAGCGCGAGCGGATGCCCTCCCTGGTCCCGGTCACCGACTTGGCGGCCGGCCCTGAGAGGGCCAGGCGCGACGACCGCGATGCTGCCATTGCGGTGATGCACGAAGCCCTCGACGAGATGCACCAGGCAGGGCGGTTCGGATATGTCGTTATCGGCACCGGCGTTCTGGTGGAGACAATGCTGGATCGTGGCGAAGAGGGCGATCTTGCCGAAGCCCAAGAGGCGATCGACCGGTTGGCGAATCTTCCGGCAGCCGAAGGTTCGGCGATCCTTGAGATCACGCTGCTGCGCCTGCGCGCGTTGCTGTCCCGGGCCCGCGGTGACGACGTTGACTTCCAGAATTTGGTAAGTCGCTACCGCGACATGGCGGAATCGCAGGGCTTCGAAGGACATATCGCCTGGGCCGAGGCGATGATCGAGGGTGGCAAGTTCTCCACGAGTTGACGATTCCGCGGATGCCTGGGGTCCTCCTAACGGGTCGCGATGGCGTGGTCGACAACGTGACGTGCGCCAAAACTTCGCCGATTCCCACCCTTTCGCGACTCCGCTGGCGAGGCAACTCTTCTGACATCAAGATGCGGCAGCTCAAGACCGCCTGAGTAGCACCGCGCCGAGGCCGGGCGAAATTGCAGTGGTGCGCTACTGAGCTCGTCGCACCGCTCAGAAGCGACGATTCCCTTGGCGGGTGGCTCGTAATCGGAGTCGGCGCGTTTGCAGTTCGAGCGGATGTTTTAGGGAACCATACAGGGGACCGCATGACAGATCCGGCCGTGGCCGAGCCGTACGGAACATTGCCGGCGAACAAGTTGAACCCGCCGCCAGTGCGGTTACCCAAGCTCGTGCAGAGTATTGCATTCGCTTTCTTTCAGCGCCAGGCGATGCGGAATTGGACCAAGTGGCACGGACAAATCTTCGGAATCAACGTCCCATTCTTTGGTCCGTCAGTCGTCGTCTCCGACCCCGCTCTGGTCAGGTCCGTGTGCACCGCGAGCACCGAACAGCTGATCAACGTGCAACCGAATCTCAGCAATTGGTTCGGGCCCGGGTCGATATTTGGGCTCGACGGCAGCCGACATCGCAATCGGCGCCGGCTGCTCGCACCGGCCTTCCACGGTCAGAGCCTGAAATACTACGAGGCGATCACCGCGGAGGAGACACTGCGTGAAAGCGCGAATTGGCCAGAGGATGAGGAGTTTCGGACTCTCGAACCGATGACCAGGATCACATTGAACGTGATGTTGCGGATCCTCTTCGGCGCTGATGCGACTGAACTCGAGAAACTACGTGAAATCATCCCGCCCTACATGAAACTCGGACAGCTGATGGCCTTTGTGCCGGCGCCGCCACGCTGGACCGGACGCCGCGGACCGTGGGGCAAGCTCGACGAGTTGCGCAAGGCACTCGACCGAATCGTATGCACGCTGATCGACAGGGCCGAGAACGATCCGAGTCTCGGCGAGCGGGCGGACATCCTGGCATTGTTACTGCGCGCCAGCCACGCCGACGGAACGGAGATGTCGTCGCTGGACATCTGCGACGAACTCTTGACGCTGATCGGTGCGGGCCACGAAACCACGGCAACAGCGCTGGGCTGGGCGTTCGAGCGATTGCGGCGCCACCCTGACGTGCTGGCCGAACTCGTCCGAGAGGTCGATGAGGGGGGCAGCGACCTCAGCCGAGCCACGATTTTTGAGGTGCTGCGAGTCCGGACCGTCATCGATTCGGTTGGCCGCCGCGTCAGTGCGCCGAACTTCGACCTCGGCGGGTGGCGGCTTCCGCGTGGACACACGGTGTTCGTGCGCATTGCCGGTCTGCACGAGAATGCCGAAATCTTCCCTCATCCTGAGCTATTCGACCCGCATCGCTTCCACGGCAACAAGCCGTCGGCACCAGCATGGCTGGCGTTCGGTGGCGGAGGACGTCGGTGCATCGGCGCTGACTTCGCGCTGGCCGAGATGAATATCGTGCTGCGGACGGTGCTGCAGAATTTCCGGATCCGGACCGATACCGCCGCCGATGAGAAGTCGTATTTCCGGGGGGTCGCCCACACCCCGAAACTCGGCGGCCGCGTAGTAATGAACCGCCGAACGTAGCCCATTGTGTCGACTCAGCTGATCAAACCACGGCATCCACGACGGCTCGAAATCCGCTGCAATGTCGGCGACGCCATTGTCGCGAACTTGGCGGTCCACCTTGTCTTCTTCTTCGAGCGACGTCTCGACACGAGGGCACTCATCCGGGCGTTTGCGCACGCGCTCACCAATCTTCCGATCTTCGCGGGGCGAATGGCCCTGGTGGACGGCACGATGCGAATCCGATGTGCGGACCAGGGTGTGCCCTTCACGTCTGTGTCGTCGGGCCGCACGCTCCGTGAGGCGATCCGTCAAGCATCGGAGGACAGCGGACTATGGCTCATCGACCCGGTGAACGGCGCCACGGCTCGATGGGGGTGGGGCCCGCTGTGCAAGGTGCGTGTCACCCATCTCGCGGACGGCGCGACCGTGATCGGTTTCTCATGGCACCACGCGATCGGCGACATGCAGACGTCGATGCACTTCATGAATTCGTGGGCAGCCGCCGCTGCCGACAAGCCACTCGTTGAGCCGTTGATCGTCGAAGACCGCGCCGCCTACCTCGACGAGCATCTCCCTGCCGATGGCGCTCAGGAGCCCGGAGTGCGGTGCCTCGGGCTGGCAGAAGTCGCCCGTAGCGCGCTTTACCTGGTGAAGGATGCACGAAAGCAACGGACTCTAAGTCTCTACTTCGGAGAAGACGAGATCGCCCGCATGCGCGACGCCTACGGAAACGGGACGCGCTTGTCGCCGAATGACGTTGTATGCGCGCATGTTTCCGAAGCGCTCATGAAGGCAGATCCCGCGGTGGATCGTCGCACCCTCGCGATCGCCGTGAATGCGCGGAATCGTTGTGGCCTCAATCCGATGCTTGTCGGCAATATCATCACGACGCTGAACCTCGACCTACGACGCGGAGAGGCTGCAGTTTCGATTGCCAAACGCATCCGCAACAACGTAGAACATTTCGCCGACGAACATTCCGACATGCGCACTAACCAAAAGTTTCTGGACGACGCGGGTGGATGGCGGGGCGCCCGCTGTGTATCCACCGCCTTCAATCCGGCCCGCTGGAACCCACTCGTCTCGAACTGGAGCGGCTTCGGCGTCTACCGCCTCCAATTCGAAGACACCTTCACGTCCTACTGCACGCCGTTGATGAAATTACCCGTTGCGGGACTCGGCGCCCTAGTGGAAGGGGCTGATGGCCGTGGACTGGTCTTTCAGATGTCCTTGCCGCCCAGGGATTTCGAAAGTACCTCGAGCCGCGCTATTCGGGCACACCTGCACCGGTTTCGGTGCGCAGACGACGACATCCCGCGATTGCACCGTGAGCTTCACGGCTAACGGCTAAGCGTCAACTGCTTCGCAGCACCTCGACCGTCTCCAGCCGCCGCGAATGAACCACGGGATACACCGCAGCGGTCGCGACTAGCATGAACACGGCTATTACTCCGGTTCGCAGCGCCAGCAGCAGCACACCCCATTCGATCTTGAAGCCGTAGAACACCGGTGAGCCCAGCGACCAGAGATATGTGAGGCCCATACCCCCGAGCACAGCGATCCCGGCGACCAGCAAGCCGAGCAGGCCGGCGTTAGCGATGATCACGGCCTTTTCTTGGCCGGAGGTCATCCCGATCGCCCGCAACACAGCTCGCTCACGTCTGCGTTGCACAAGTCCCAGCACGAATACGTTGAGCACACTTAAGCCTGCCGCGGCCATCACGACGTACCCGGCGATTGTGAACGGTTCCAAGAAGCGAGTGATTCCACTTGTTGCCTCCAAGCGCCACTGTTCGTTGTCATACACAGACAGTCCGGCTCCAAGGTTCAGAAAATCTTGACGGTGAGCGGTGGCATCTGCGGGAGCGGGATAGTCGACAGCCACCTGGTCGCGTACGGCCGCCCAATCGTTGCGCGCCAACCTCTCCGAGGCAACGACGATATCGCCGACCGCGGTGTCATTGATCATCCGTGGATGAAAAATTCCCGCCACCTGGTACTGCTTCGGCCCTTTGACGGTAGGCAGCTCGACGGTGTCGCCCGCGGCGACGCCGAGCCGGCTGGCGGCAATCTCGCTCAGGCCAATCTGCCCATCCCGCAGACCCTGCCAGAACCTGTCGCGGACATCGGTCGGCTCATACAGCGCTTGGCTGTACCAGTTGCCCGGCGTGACGCCGACCACGAGGCGCGGCAACATCCCTGACGAGATCGTCGATCGCCAGCGCGAAGACGCGCGCCGCCCGCCAGCGGCGCCGTTCACCAACTGGAACGTGGAGTCGGAAAGCGTGCCGTCCCGCTGATCGAGCACCGACTGGGCGGCAATCAATAAGGCGGCGGGCAGTCGGTCGGCCTTCTGCGCAGCAACCTGCCTGGTACCGAGCAGTTGCATGCTGTGTGAGCCGATGGCCAAGCTGGTGCCCTCTGCGAGTAGTGCCGCGGACAGAGCGAACAGCACGGTGTAGCGCCGAAAATCGGCACCCAGCAGACGCCCAATGGCGGGGCGCGCGATCGTCAATATCTCGATCGACAGCCCGGCGCCGCGCGGGGCGATCCACGCCGTCACCAACACCACCCCGCACAACCCCACCGTCATGCCGTTGATGCCCGCGTTTAGCGGCAGCGACCCGCTCTCGAATATTTTCAACACGACGACGGCGGCCGCCAGCATGCCCGCCCCGACGACCAGCGGCCACAACGGAATCTTCCTGGCGCGCTGAACTCCGCCGACGCTCGCCATCGATGCCAACGGCCCGTCGCGGACCAACCTGGCGGCCGGCCCGATCATCGCGAGGATTCCGCAGACGATCCCCGCGGCTGCTCCGATCACGATCAAGCTCGGCGTGAAGTGCGCTGCAATGGTGCCGCCGGAGCCGGCCAGCATGGATTGCCCGAACCGGTCCACCAGATACGTCCCGAGGAGGAAACCGGTGGGAACGCCCGACAGGCCCCCGAGAACACCCACTACTGCGCCTTCGCCGAGCATGCCGCCGAACAAGCCGACCGGCTTGGCCCCGATCGCGCCGATGGTCCCCATCACCGCTCGCCGGTCCTCGACGGCCAACAGAATGGTGTTCAGGGCAATCAGGAAGCCGATCAGGACGCCGGCCAGCGCAGTCAAGTTGAAGCTCTGTGTTGCGTTCTGGAACAGGGCCGGCTGATGGGGCCGTGGCGGGCCCGCAGCTGCAATGCCGGCGATGACGCGGTCGACGCCGGCCGTGACGTCAGCGCCCCGTCTCGGCAGCACGAACGCGGCCGTTGCGTAACCGGGTGAGGACAGCATGCTGGCGGCGATGTCCAGAGAGGGGGTTAGCAGTACGTAGCCGCCGTTGATGCCCTCGATGCGGTCAAACTCGGAGAAGGTCCAGCCGAGGTGTGCCGAACCTGGAGGCAGGCCGGGGATAGGCAACTCGTCACCGAGCTGTAGGCGATGCCGCTGGGCGATGACCGTCGGAATCTGCAGTGGTACACCGGGGCCGTCCGCGGGCTTCTCGTCGCGACCACGCCGTTCGCAGTTGAACGGCCCGACCAATAGCTCAATCTGGCACGACCCGCCGAGCAGAAAGAATCCGTGCGTGCCGCCGCCTGGAACGTCCACGGGCGTCAAGGCGGCGACGATCGGGATGACCGCCGCCGCCCCCGCCACCTCGGCGCGCAGGCGGTTGACCGTCTCGATCGGCAACCGGCCGTTCACATTCGGGGTAACCTCGACCACCCCGAGGTCGGCGGCGCGGGTGAGCGACGGGCCAAAAGAGTCGAACGGGCGGACGAGCTCGGATTTGAGAATCAGCGTCCCGAGTACCACCGTTACCCCGAGCGCGACACCGATCACGCTGAGCAGCGTGCGGGGCCAGTCGGCGATCAACGCGGCGAGATGGATCCGCCGGAAGGAAAGCCAGCCGGCGCGCGGCCGTTGCATCACCGCTCCGCGAGGGGCACGACGGCGTCGACTTCGTAGGCGCGCCCGTCGACCAGGTGGAGCTCGCGGGAGCCGTAGCGCGCCGCGGCCTGGTCGTGTGTCACCATGACGACCGCCGCGCCGTCTTCGTCTGACAGTGACCGCAGCAGATCCAACACCTCGGTCGACGAATGACTGTCCAGGTTTCCGGTCGGTTCGTCGGCGAGGATGATGGACGGCCGTGCCACCAGCGCGCGCGCCACCGCCACCCTTTGCATTTGTCCGCCCGACAGTTCGGCCGGCCGGTGCCGCGCACGGTCGCCGAGCCCGACCCGCCGCAGCAGTTCCTCCGCGCGTGCGTCGGCTGATCGGGCCGGCATACCGTCTAGGACCAGCGGCAAGGACACGTTCTCCACCGCGGTCAGCATCGGTACCAAGTTGAAGAACTGGAACACGAATCCAAGATTGCGCCGCCGGAACGCCGCGCGTGCGCCGGTGCTCATCGACCACACGTCCTGACCGGTCACCGCCACAGTGCCACTGTCTGGTGCATCCAGCCCGCCGGCAATATGCAGAAGCGTCGATTTTCCGGCTCCCGATGGCCCGGTCACGACAACGAATTCACCTGCGTTCAAAGCGAAGTCAAACTCGACGAGCACACGCACCTGCTCGTCACCCCTACGGTACGTCTTGCCGACGCCCTTGAGCTCCAGTACCGGCGTCATAGGAGCGCCACGAATTCCGCCGCGGCTCGCCGGGCCCGGTCCGAGAGCTGGTATCTGTTATGACGCCTTTCCGCAATCTGTAGGTCAGCAATAACCGTCAGCGGGGCGGCGACGCCGGTCAGAAACGCGGTCACAGGTTGCGCCTTCCTCATTCGGGGCCGTCTCCGTGCGATGGCCTTGCGTCGCAGAAGATCTGCGGACCAGCAGGTGCGGTTATTGATCATCACTCGCCAACCGATAAGGGAGCGCAGTAGCGGGCCACTGCAATCTCGGCCACCTCCAGGAGTTACTACTTAGCCGCCCCCGCTGAGTTGGCTGAAAGACACGCGGCAAAACCGCAATCGCTTAAGGCTGAGGTTGATCGTTTGAGTCCGGATTACAGCTAGTCGGCACAGGCAGCCGATTTTTTAGATCTGGCTTAAGTAGTCCGAGCCGAAACCGGCCAAAACTTCAGTGGCGCACTACCGAGTTCGTCGCGCCTGAAGCGAGCAACGATTCCGCGAAGACATGGTCCGACGTCTCGGTCGATCGTTGGGCCATGGCAGACATAGGAAAGGCAGGCGGCGGTGACGAATCGTTGCGCATTACGAAAGGGATGATCATGCAGCTAGCACTTCGCCCCTATATCAGCGCCGCCGGCGTCGCTGTGGTCGGCGCCTGTTTGATTCATGTCACCCCGTGGGCCGCACCCCGCATCGAGCAGCGCGCGATCGACCTTGCCGCCGCCGAGACCCTCATCACCGGCCCCGTCGATGCAGCGGTCAGCGGCCTCGGAGGCGCCAGCGGGTCGCTGTGGGACTGGGTCACCGAGGCCTTATCGGCTGACGGTGGAGGGCTGGGTGGAGACGTCAGCGGCGCGGTGTCGAGCATGGGCGACTTCAGCGGACCACTCGCCAACGGTCTGTCCAGCGTGGTCGGCGCGGACAGTGTCGACTTCTGGCAAACGCTATGGCAGCAGTTTTACGACGCCGTGATACCGATCGTGGGTCCCATTGAGTTGGTTGGTTCAATCTTCCTGGGGGGCGCGATCCTCTACGCCGATTGGTTTGTCCAGACCATCTATGACGAGATAGTCAGTGCTTTCGGCGGCTCAGCGCCAGCTATATCCGAGGCGATAGATCCCAACGCCTTGACAGCGGCTGCGACCGAGGCCTTAGACCCCAGCTCATGGACATCAGCCCTAGACCTCAACCCGGTAGCCGACATTGGCACAGCGGTCGATCCCGCCGGAATAGCCGACATCGGCATGCTCTTGAGCACCAACACGATCCCGGATCTGGGTGGGCTTCTGACGAGTCTTATTCCCTGATGTCTGCCGCATGCCGGGCTGGGTGGCCGTCAAGCGGGCAGCAGCGGTTAGTCGCCGCTTCAACTGCCTCGTGGCAGATCGGCCGTCTCCAACCATCATGAATGACTCATGTTCGCCGTCTAGCGCTCTATGCTGGTGACCTGGGATCTGGGGGGCCGAAGCGGCGGAGGGTCGGATGCCCGCAGCGAGTGCGTGCTGCGCATGTGGCACTGAGCCCCGCGAGGGTGCCAAATTCTGTGACGGCTGTGGCGCACCCGTGACGAAGCGCGACGCCCATGCGGAGTACAAGCAGGTGACGGTGCTCTTCGCCGACGTGGTGCGCTCGATGGGCATCGCAGCCGCCGTGGATGTGGAGCGGTTGCGCGACATCATGACCGAGCTGGTGGAGCGGTCGGCGGCGGTGGTGCAGCGCTACGGTGTCGGGCGGGTGGAGTACACCGGCGACGGGATCATGGCCGTGTTCGGCGCCCCGGCGGCGCTGGAGGACCATGCTCTTCGAGCCTGCCTGGCCGCACTGGCCATCCAGGAGCAGGCCAACCAGTTGGCCGCCGAAGTGCAACGCTGCGATGGCGTAGCACTGCGGTTGCGGGTAGGCCTGAACTCGGGTCAGGTGATCGCCGGTGCGATCGGTTCGGGGTCGCTGGGCTATCGAGCCATCGGCGAGACAGTCGGCTTTGCCCAGCGGATGGAATCGGTAGCGCCTCCCGGCGGAGTGCTGCTGTCAGAGTCGACCGCGCGCCTGGTCGAGGGCGCGGCGACTCTGGGTGAGTTTGAGTTGGTTCGGATCAAGGGTGCCGACACGCCGGTGCCCGCCCGTCGGCTCTTGGGCATCGGCGACCGGCATTGCACTGGTGGGCGCGTTGAGCCGAGTCTGGTTGGTCGGCGATGGGAGATGGCTGCGGTCGAGGGCTTGCTGGAGCGTGCCATCGATGGACACGGGGCGGTGGTCGGCGTGGTTGGATCACCCGGCATTGGCAAGAGCCGTCTGGTACGCGAAGTCTCTGCGATGGCAGCCACCCGGGGTGTGGACGTGTTCACCACCTTCTGCGAATCACATACGAGCGACATTCCCTTCCGCGTCGTGGCGCGGTTGCTGCGCGCGGCCACGGGCGTCGAGGGGCTTGGCGGGCGGACCGCTCGCGATCGGGTGCGCGACCGCGTTCCCGACGCAGACCCCGAGGACTTACTGCTGGTTCATGACCTGCTGGGCATCGCCGATCCCGAAGTGCCTCTGCCCCAAATTGATCCGGATGCGCGGCGGCGTCGGCTGACCGCCCTCGTCAATGCCGCGTCGCTGGCCCGCACCGAACCGGCGGTCTTTATTATCGAGGACGCGCACTGGATTGACGAAGTCAGCGAGTCGATGCTGGCCGAGTTCCTCACGGTGATCCCGCAGACGCCCTCGCTGGTGCTGGTCACATACCGCCCCGAGTACGGGGGTGCACTCATGCGGGTGCACGGGGCACAGACGATAGCCCTTGGGCCGCTAAGTGATACGGAGACATCAGCACTGGTTTCGGAGCTGCTCGGCCCGGACCCTTCGGTTGGTGTGCTGGGCCGAAAAGTCACCGAGAGGGCTGCCGGTAATCCGTTCTTCGTCGAGGAGATCGTGCGAGAACTGGCCGAGCGTGGCACCCTACGCGGCGAGCGCGGCGCATACATATCGGCGGCGGAGGTTGACGAGGTGAGCGTGCCGGTCACGCTGCAGGCGGCCATCGCCGCGCGCATTGATCGCCTCGACCCGCAAGCCAAGCGGACGCTGAGCGCAGCGGCTGTGCTCGGTGCACGATTCACCCTCGACCTGTTGGAAACCCTAGGGATTGATCCTCTCTTACAGGAACTTGTCGGAGCCCAACTGATCGATCAGGTGAGGTTCACCCGGCAACCAGAATATGTGTTCCACCACCCGCTGATTCGCACGGTGGCCTATGAGTCACAGCTCAAGTCGGATCGTGCCGAGCTGCACCGGCGCGTTGCGGCTGCAATTGAAACACGGGACCCGGCAACGGTCGAGGAGAATGCGGCGCTGATCGCCGAACATCTGGAGGCCGCCGGTGATCTGCACGCCGCGTATCAGTGGCATATGCGTGCCGCAACGTGGGCAACCTACCGCGACATCACCGCGGCGCGACAGAGTTGGGAGCGAGCCCAAGCGATCGCTGACGCACTGCCCGCCGACGACCCCGACAAGACAGCCATGCGCATCGCGCCGCGCACCATGTTGTGCGGGATCGACTACCGAGTTCATACGGATGTTGCCGGCGATCGCTTCGATGAATTGCGCGAGTTGTGCACCCTCGCCGGCGACAAGGCGTCGCTGGCCATCGGCATGGCCGGGCTGGTGATCGATCACGCATTTGGGGGTCGGCTGCGCGAGGCGTCGCGGCTGGCCTCGGAAGCCTGGGACCTCGCCGAGTCGATCGGCGATGCGACGTTGACGGTCGGGCTGTCCTTCCCGGTGATCTACGCCAAGGCTCATAGCGGCGAGTGGTGTGACGTGCTGCGGTGGTCACAGCGGGCCATCGACTTGGCCGACGGTGATCCCTCGATAGGAAACTTCATTTTCGGGTCTCCGTTAGCGCTCGCCTTCGCGTCGCGAGGTATTGCCCGATATTGCCTGGGCCTTCCCGGATGGCGCGCCGACCTGCGCCAGGGCGTGGCCATGGCTCGCAGCGCCGATCCGTTGTCCTACGCCACGGTTGTCGCCTATGTCTACTTCCCGGGAATAGCGTTCGGCGCGCCGGCGGCCGACGATTTGGCCGTGCGCGAGATCGAAGATGCGCTGCGGATCGTCGAACGATCCGGTGATGATCTGGGGGTGGCCTTCGCCCGGGCGACGCTGGGCATTGCGTTGGTGCACCGCCACGCTAATGAGGAGCGTGCCAGCGGACAGCAGCTGCTGGCCGAGGTCAGCGAAGTGTTCCAAAGCCAGGGACACAACCTGAGCAACTTAGCGTTCGTCAAAGTGTGCCTGGCGCGTGAGCGGGCTCGGCGTGGAGATCGCGATGAGGCGATTCCGCTCATGCGCGCCGCCGTCGACCACCCGGTTCCCGAGGTGGAACTATTGGCGTGGGGCTACGCCGTTCCTGCGATGAGTGTTCTGGTGGAGACACTGCTCGATGGTGGGGCCGAGGGTGACGTGGCCGAAGCCGAGGCTGCGATTGAGCGGTTGGCGGCCGCGCCAGCCGATGAAGGCCTGGCGATACGCGACATCTGGCTCCTGCGGCTGCGGGCTCTGCTAGAACGGGCTCACGGCGATGCGGCGGCTTATGCCGACTATCGGGATCGCTACCGCGACATGGCGAGAACCCTTGGCTTAGAGGGGCATATCGCCTGGGCTGAGGGCATGGCTTGACGCCGGCCGACCTGGCGGCGGAAGGCCCACCAACAAGTCATTACGGCCTCAAGGATTGTAAACTGGACTCCCGCGGGGGGTTTATGAGAACAGTTGCGCAACGTTGACCGCCTTACCCAGGGCCGCAAATAGGGCCTGGTCGGCACGTCCAGCGGCGAATCTGCGGTGTCAACGCCTGTGAGCTGGACTTCGCGGACGTGGATGTCGGGTAACGGTGCTGCTACTGAGGGGACGGTGATCAGGCAGGCATAAGCGATGGCGACACCAATGGTAAGCGTCGCGACCGACGAATTTGCTAGACTCATCGCCGTTTCTCCATTTTTCGTGGCTGAAGAATGGCTAACGGTGTCTCGATTAGTTCCGCAATTGAAATCGTCACTCGCATCGGGGAAGGATGGGCTCAGTAACAAGCCTCTGCCGTCTCGCTCGGTTTCGGCGCGGTACTACTTAGTCGCCATCTTGCGTTCGCGGTTATCCCCTGCGCACGTGGCCTGGTTGCCGCATCGTCCGCGGTTGAAACGATGGGCGGTGTCGATATTTGCTGCATTTGCCGCCCGCATCACCACATCCCCGCCAACAGTGCGGGCAGGTCGGCAGCCAGCCCGGGCAACTCGGCGGCGGACAATGTCGTGGCTCCCAGCGACTCGAAATAGAGCGAGGGCTCGAAAAAGCTCGGGCCTAGCGCCTCAACGAACCAGGTGGGGAAGTTGAGGTCACCGAACGGAGTGGTATAGAAAGCCTCCGGCGTGCCACCGATGTTGTTGTAGATCTCGCCGAAGCCGTCGAAAATCCTGAAGTCGTTGTACTGCTCCCCGACGGGGACGTTCCCGGAGATGTCCTGTTCGACGGAAACGTTGTAGTCTCTGGCGCCGCCGTAGTAGGCGTAGTCGTTGCGCACCGCGCCATCGAACGTCTCGGCCGGGGCGTTGAACAGGCTGAAATCCTGGTCATACAGTGTTTGCTGGAGCCATGGGCTGTCATCGAAGTTGTAATTGAATTCCGGTCCAAATGGCGTGGGTGCATCGAGGTCGGCCCGCGCCGTGGCTGCGGAGAAGGCCAGCGCGGCCAGCGCGCCCGTCAGGGTGAGAGTGATGCGGATCATTGGTCAGTTTCCTATCTGTTGTTGTTCCTCGCGCAGCGATGGTCAACGGCGTCCGGGTGTCCTGCTCCGCGATAGAAATCGTCACTCAGGTGCGGCGCGACGGGCGCAGTAGGGCACTACTGCATTCGCCCGGTTTCGGCGCGTACTACCGAGTCGCGGTCTTGCGCCCCAACTTATTGCCGCCCAGATGGAAGCGGTCTGTCGTCGTCCACAATTGGACAAATCGGCGGCGCCAATATTTCCGACCCCGCGACCTCAACGTGCTGCGCTCGGCTGTGTCAGTCGCGCTCCTGCTAGCGATCGTCTGTTGTGTATTGCGCCGCAACGAGTTTCGCCTCACCTATGCGGTAGAGCCCCTCCAGGGCGGCTTGGTCGACGTTGACGTACTGGCAGATCACATCGGCGGCGACGCCGGCGTCGCGCAGTCTTAATGCCAGCGAGTACGGCAGCGGCAGCCTGCGTAGCGCCTGCTCGCGATCGCTGAGTGCATCGGCCATCTGGCCATGGTGCTTGCGGTAATACTCGCGGCGAGTCAGTAAGGTACTACTGAAATTCTCGCGGTCAGGGCCCGTTGTTCACTGCCGGCACCCTGTGGCCGGGTACCAGGGCGGCGAGTTCCTCACGGCTGGCCGTCCCGGTCTTCAACATCGCCCGGTAGATGTGGCTTTCGATGGTGCGTACCGAAAGAGTCAGGCGCTCGGCGACTGCGCGGTTGGACAACCCCGCACCGATCAGCATCACGATCTCTCGTTCACGATCAGTTAACGGCAAGGGCTCGGTGGCCTGACGAAGCGCCGGCGTACAGGCGCCGCATTGTCCGGCCAGGGCGTCGGCGCGTGTCGAGCAGTTCAACGCCGATCCCCGGAGGCCCTGGCTGCGATACGCGAGGGCGGCGTGGGCGGCAGCATCGACAGCCGCCACAAGGTCACCCATTCGTTCAAACTCCTCTGACACCAAAGACAATTCAGCGGCGTCGCCGTCTGCCAAGGCGACGGCGAACCGGGCAGCCATGCCGACACGTGGCCCTTCGACGATCGACTCGAGCGCCCGCAGCCTGGGTGCGCTGGTGCGGTCACCGAACTGGGTGGCAGTCTGCAGGCAAGCCACTTCGGCCGCGTATTGCCGGTTCCCTAACGCCTTTTCGGCCGCCGACAGCACAACAGTGATCGCCTCGCTGACAGCTCCCTGGCCCGCTACCACCCACGCCCGGGCCAAACTGGTTTCGTAATCGAGCGACCGGAAAGGCCGCCTCCTGTCGAGTACGGCAAGCGCGGCGGCGGCCTCGCCCGTCGAACCGCGCATCGCGAGCGCAGTCGTTTGCGGGACGTGATAGCGGTATCCCCAGCCGATGGCATGCGAGGCGGACAATCCTCCCGCCGCATGTTCCAACAGCACACATGCGGTATCGAGGCGGCCGGCACCAAGGGCAGCCCGACCTGCCACTGCTGAGCCAAGTAGCTGAGCCGCGCCCGGAAGTTCGGCCGCCTGCCGGCGCACCCGTTCGGCCACCTCGAGGGCGTCCGAAATCCGGCCGGCCAGCAACAGCGCGCTGACGTGTGCGTCAGCAATGTTGAATCTCATGTGCGGGGCGTCGAATGAGCGCGTCGCGGCGGTATAACCCGCCTCTGCGAGGGCCACCGCTTCGTCGGTGCGCCCACAGTCCGCAGCGATGACAGCGAGCACCCACGCTATCTCCGCGCCAACGACGGCGGGCAGGTCGTCCAATGCGAGGTTCCTCGACGCTTCTGTCGCGGCCTCCGGCTGGTCCACCGCAAACCAGTAGATCGTGAGGAAAGCGTCGATATAGCTGCGTGCCTGTGGTGATTGGCTGCAGGCCGCCCCATCAATGATCTCTCTCGCGCGCGCCGGGTCACCCAGCGCCCAGAGCATGTTGCTGGCCCGTAGGAACACCAATCTGGCATGTTCTTCGTCCGTCAACGCGCTGCGGTCAATGTTGGCGAGCACCGTGTCGGCCTCCACGCCACGGCCCAACCACGAAAGTGCATGCGCTCGAACAAAATTCGGTTCCGGCCCGCCTCCAGCGCGGACTGCTGCTTCGGCGAGTCGATCGGCGAGCGGCAGATCCGCCAGCCAGACAGCGCCCTGGGCTGCCCTGACGAGCAGGTCGGCATCAAGTGCGAGGTCGGAGTCAAGGGTCAACGTGGCGCGGCGCACCACGACTTGAAGGTCTTGAGGGTGACTGGAAGCGGCGAGTTCGGCGGCGACCAGTCCGCGCAACCTCCGTAGTCTGGTCGGTGCCGCGCGCCTGCGACGTACCTCACCGTAGAGCGGGTGCGCCACCCGTACTTCCAGACCGGCGCTGACGGGCTCGAGCGTGATGAGGCCGCGGGTGTCGGCCTCCTCCACCGCGGCCGGCTCAGTGATTCGCCTCAGGGCCGCCAAATCGATCGGCTCCGCGACAGCCAGCGCGTCGACCACATCGCTAACCGGCCCCGGCAGGGTTCCGATGCGGGATTCGATCAGCTCCACCAGGCCCGGTGGCATGACCGGATCGCCGAACCACCGCCAGTACTCGCGCTGTTTGACGAGTCGGCCGTCCGCTAACTCCTGCTCGACGATATTCCGTAGATACAAAACGTTGCCGCGAGTCAGCTTCCAGAGCCGCTGAGCCGCACCCGGATCCAACCGTCCGCCCAAGGTCGCCGACAGCAGCGTGGTGGTTTCCTCGAGCGACAGGGGCTGAAGGTCAAGCCGGTCGAACCGGCCAACCTTCCATATCTGCTGGACCGCGGCGGAAATCGGTTCACCGTCGAGAACGGTGAGCATCACTTTCGCCGCGCCGCGTTGGACGATTTGGTGCACCACGAATATCGACAAATCATCGAGCAGATGAACGTCATCGACACACACCACCAGCGTGACGCCCGCGGCTGCGAAGGTCAGCGATTCGATCAACCCTCGCAGCAACTGACCGGTGTCCGTGACACCCGACTGCGCCCACGCGGAGAACACACCCAGCGGAATTGCGCGCGCCGAAGATGTTCCGACCGCCAACCGGCCTTCCCAACCGTGGGACTGAGCAGACGACATTGCTTCACGGGCGATGCGGCTCTTCCCCACTCCCGCCGCGCCGTGAACAACGATCCCCGAAACATCGGAAGCAAAGATGGCGGCCTCGATCGCCCGCATTTCCTCCGAGCGGCCAATCAACGGCCACAGCATGCGCATCCCCAGAGCCTAGGAGCGCGGACACCGCGACGCCGGGCATACGGGCGACTTCAGCGAAGCGCCGTCGTTCGAATGATCGCAGCGTCACCAAGGCCGCAGCCGACCACGCGGTGGCTGCCCCGAGTAATGCCACACGCGGCGCGGTCCGCCAAGGCTCGCAATACGCGGCCTATTCGTATGGACCCCTATCGCAACATCGGGATCTAGCATTTCCGTTGTGCCGGCCTTCAATCAGCGCTTCGGTGCCCGGACCACCGGCCAATCACGTTCGTCATAGGCAGAGAGGGGCCAACATGACCGAGCTTGATGCAACACGGATCCGCCAGGCACTAACCGCCGCGCGGGATTTGAGCAGAATTGCGGACGCGCGCGGTGGTGCGGGCAGTTTCTCGACAGGACGGCGGCTTCGGCAGAGCACGGGGGCGCGCTCGCTTGCCGCCGAGCAACTTATCCGCATGGGGTTCGACGCCGCAGAGGTGGAGCGCGAAGTGGGTGCCGAGCGGGCGCGGAGCCGTCGCCGTTTGGAGCAACTCAAGGCGGACGCGGTCGCCCAGTCCGGTGTGCGGGCCGACTCCCTGCGCCGCACGGTCGATGCTCAGCGCGCGGCGCTGGGCGGGGTGGTTGCCATCGGGCCCGCGACGACGCAGTACCTAGCCCTCGACAGCCCGGTCGAAATTTGGGCGACGGATGGCGTGAACCTCGAGTCAACCGCAATCGAGCCGTACGAAAGCCGCGCGCAGCTTCGTCTCGACGCGAGCCTGTACGAGGGATTGACGGGCGCGTACCTCTTCGAGTGGGACTATCAGCTACTTCACTTCTACTACCTCTGGGCGAACACGAAAGAGGATGCGTCTGCGGTAGTCACGGTTAACGGATTCCTCAGCCTTAACGGCTTCTGCTCGGCGCATTCACGCGGCGGCTGGTTTTTCGGCGGAAAGGCGGAGCTAACGCTCGATCCGACTCTCGACCTCATCCAGACGTGGACGCTCCCGATATCGTCCGCCCCGCAGCAGAGCGGCGAATCGCAAAAAGCCCTCGACCTACTCGCCGATTCGACCGGTTTCCACACCGATGACCAAACGACATACGACGTCGTTTTCCGAGGATTCCTGTTGGGCTACCAGCAGGAGATCGTGCCTCCTGGGCAGTACCTCATTATCGACGTCGGACTCCGCTTAGGTTCCTATGTCGAGAACGGAGAAGTTAGCGCGGATTTTGCAACCGGCGAGTTCTACGTGATGAGCCCGTTGGTTCAGCTGGCAATCGAGTACCCGGCGATAGGCGTAATCGGCAGCGCCACAACATAGGACACTTCTGGCTGAATATCGGGGTCGGCCCTCATCGGTTCATCCGCAGTGCGCGATGCGACCACGGTGTCGGTCGACGTCCGTTGCGCCAGACGGCGCACGCTCGCCGCGCCGCGTCGCGACGAGTTACTGCGGGTGGGTGGCCAAGTACTCGTTGACCGGGATCGGTAAAGTTGCGGCGTAACCGATGGGTAGCAACACATCGCCGGCGGGCGTGTAGTAATAGACGTCCCAACGGTAGTAGCCGGCGAACGCAGCCGGATCGGCTGCAAGCACCGCTGCGTATTGGTTGACCGCCTGCACGTATTCGTGCGCGTTGTTGTACCGGTAGATGGCATGGTCACGATCGTTGGTGAAACCATTCGCTGCAAGGTAGCGGCCCGCCACCATGATGCTGTCGCGCGGCGAGTGGATATCGCCGCCCTCACTGTAGGCGGCGAAAGTCGAGGGCAAAAACTGCATGGGGCCTTGCGCGCCAGCGGTGCTCACCCCGACGATGCTGCCGAAGCCGGTCTCGATCAGGTTGATCGCAGCCAGGTAGTTCCAGCCGACGCCAGACTCCGACTCCGCCTCGCGGTAGTAACTCCGCAGCTCGTCGGCCGGGGCTGGAGGCTCGATGCGCCACGCAGGCAGCGTGTCCTTCACGTGTGCCATCGCGGTGAGTTGACGGCGGGCGTCGACATTGCGGTCGTAGATCTCAAGTAGCGACGGCGGGATTCGCGGTCGCGTGGTCGCATCCCATTCAGGGTGCCGCCCAATGACGCGATAGGCCGCCTGCTGCCGGCGCGCCGCCGCCACGAGAGCTGCCTCCCCCGTTGACGGGTCACGCAGCGCAAGCTCGTCGGCGATAAGGTCGTCGGCGAGCCGCGCGGGATCTGACGCCAGCCGAGGCTGCGCGCCCTCAGGAGTGCTCGCCGCGGCGGGCACCGTCGTCTGCGTGGACGCGAGCGCTGTAGGGGCCACTGTTGTTGCCGGGAAGGCCCTTACCGCCGCTGTCGGTGACGGCGCTGTCGAGCCCGTACAACCGACGAGTGTGAACATGATCGTGCTGAGGACTAGCGGCGCAACGCGCCGTAGCGTGCCGATGCTCGCGATAGCGGGCGGCGGCGAAGCAGCCACTCCACGGTTACGGTTCACCGTCTTCACTTCGGTCGAGTACCCGAATTCCTGCGGCTCCGGCTGGTTGACCCGCAGCGAGTCTTTGTACCGGCCGTATGACATCAATGCGGTGAGTGCTGCCTGTAGCGGTAGTTCCGCGTGTGAAGCTGCCGGGAATCGAACCACGGTCCCGTTTGGGTAGCGACCTGCTGCAACGCCCTAAATAGGCCCCGCGAGACGACGCGAAAACACCGGCAAACCCGCAGGAACGGGAGGCGTGTGGATGCCATCCACGGCCCATCCAAGCATCCGATTTGTTTGCTGCGCCAGCAAACATCGCTGATCGTGGGCAGCGGGCACATGAGGAACACGTGAACGAGTCGGTCAAGGCCCCGCACGTAGAGACGACACGCCCGAGCCGCCAAACTGACTTCGGTCTGCGTGTTGTCGCCGTCGCCGAACGCCGTCGATCGAAAGCCGTTGCACGCCAAGGTGTCGAGGAGTTGAGATATCAGCGAACTCTGTTGTTAGGGAAGGAGTTTCGAGCTTTCGCCCCGGTTGACGCGAAACCACCACACGCATACCGTCATCCATGACAACGAGCACACCGGCACCCCGCGCCCCTGCCCACTCCCGCCGATGCCCAGCACGTCGCCGAGTGGATCGACGAGCCGGGCTTCGCGGCGCGCTGGTTCCGCGGCACCACTCGAACCGTCGCCGGGGCGCGCGTGATCGTCAACGGCTGGCAACAATCGGACGGCGCAATCTCGCGGTGCATCGGCGTCACGGCCGACGACGAACTAGGCCCCGCCGCCGCCCGCAAACTCGCTGCTGCGCTGCTCGACGCCGCCGACGAACTCGACCAGCTCGCTTAACCCGTCAACGCCGACGGCCTGCACGCCCCCTGCGGCGCCGAACGTGTTCCATTCTGCGGCCTCTCTTCCGTCGAGTGCTCGTCGGTGATGGACTTAGTCGGTGATCCGTTCGATCGGCCAACATGGAGGAAATCTCGACATGAGCGGCAACGGGACCGGAGCAACACCCGGCGGTGGCGTTCCGCAGGAATGGCGACACAACCCGTTTACCCGCTGGCCGCAGCGGGGCGGGAAGGCCCTGTCGGCGTTGCAGCTGCCGTTCTTTCTGCTGCACACGCCGAGCGGCTTCGGAGTACTCACGACGACCGGACGCCGGACCGGGAAACAACGTCGGAAATGCGTGCGGGTCATCGTGGAAGACTCCGTCGCCTATCTGGTGATGCTGGGGCCGGTGCTCTTGAGAGCACCCAAGGACCAGGCCATCTCGCACTGGCTGCGCAATATCCGCGCGAACCCACTTGTGCGACTGCGTGTGTCCAATGGAACTTTCACTGGCACCGCGCGCGAACTCAGCGAGGCTGCCGAACTGGCCGCTGCTCGGCGGGCATACACCCACACGGTGAACACTTTCGATTCCTGGGAGTACCGCTTCCATACCGCCGACCGGCCGACCCGCGAGAAGATTCAGAGCCTGCATGAGCATTGGTTCGACACCGGGGTGCCCGTCGCCATCGATCTCCCCGACGCGGCGCACTGACGCACTGAAGTTCTTCGCGCTGACACCTGCCCTGTCCAACCGTCGAGCTGCCGTTCGTGAATCACTACTCCGGTAGCTCACGCGCACAGACGCCTACGTCATCCACCATTCACTGCAACGTCCCAGACCGAGCGGTCGCCCTCGGCCGATGTGCAAGACAGAGCTCCGCGCGCGGCCTCAACCGCGGCCAAGTCGACGCCGTCCTGCTTCGCCAACTCGATTGCTTCTGCGAGGGCCGTCCGCAATCATCTGATTGTGCTCGTCTGTGATCGGCTCCGCAGTCACTCCGAGAATGACCGCACGCCCGTCTAGTGATATAGAGTTTTCCTATGTTCGGCCGAGCCCGAGGGCGATGTCGCGCCGCCGCAGTGACGCTACCGCGTCTGAACCTTTACTCGATGCTGAGGCTGCGCGGCGATGAACATCAAACGGGGCGCCGAGTGGTAGGGCTACTGTGCGCTGCGGTGTGCACGGCGTGTGTGACGATTGCGCTCGCGCCGGATGGCGCCGCGGTCAACCCTTGGTTCGCGCGGTCGGTTGGTGACGCCGCTCAAGTCGTTTCGGTTGTCAGCGTTGGCGGTTCGAACGCAGAGATGGATGTCTATCAGCGCAGCGCCGCGGGCTGGCAGCCGCTCCAAACCGGCATACCCACCCATGTCGGATCAGCGGGTATGGCGCCGCAGGCTAAGAGCGGATACCCGGCCACCCCGGTGGGGGTTTTCGCTTTGCCCTACGCCTTCGGCACCGCACCCAACCCTGGCGGCGAACTGAAGTATGTGCAGGTCGGGCCCGACCACTGGTGGAACGGCGATGACAACAGCCCGACTTTCAACACCATGCAGGTCTGCAAGAAAGACCAGTGCCCCTTCGACACGTCGGCAAGTGAGAACCTCGATATCCCGGAGTACATCCACGCGGTGGTGATGGGCGTTAATCCGGACCGGGTCCCGGGCAAGGGCGCCGCATTTTTCTTCCATGCCACCGACGGCGGGCCTACCGCAGGATGCGTGTCGATCGATGACGGGACGCTGATGCAGATTATCCGGTGGCTGCACCCGGGCGCAGTGATCGCAATCGCTCAGTAGGCCAGCGCGCGGCCGGGCTTCACCTTAAACTCGATGCCCGCCAACGACATTGTCGCCTCATAGGTTCGGTCGTAGCCGGTCGAGCTGATCTTCCACCCGTCGCTGGTGCGCCGGTAGCGATCGCGATAGAAAGCCGCACCGATCAACATGAAGTTGAACTCGATACAGGTAGGGAAAATTCTCACACCGCAAGTCCGAGCGGTTTTCGGCGTCGGCTGGTCGTGCGGCGGTGGTTTCGTCAATTGGTCTGCGCTAGCGGGCGGGGCCGCGGGTTGATAATCCGTTGCTCACGGGTTAGAGGTTGCGCCCGCGACCGCAGTGTTACTTGGTCGGCTGCAGAAGCCGCGCTCAGCTCTAGGGCCATCGGCGGTTCGCCCTCCTACGCACGGCGAGCGAGCGCCTTGTGACGGGATCCCGCAAATTAATCCGGTCGTGAGAGTTGTTCTCGGAGAACGCACCCCAGCATAGCCGGCTTAACCCCTTGCGGGGGCCGTCACCAGCACGGCTTCAGCGAGAGCTTCTGGCTATAGCGGTATTATTTCCGAATTCCGAAGCACCTCAATGCGACTCAGTCCTGTGGAACGGGCAGGTTGGGGCACAGGGTCTTGTAGCCGATGGTGGGTGAGATCCAGTCGTGCCAGTCGTGGTGGCTGATGGTGGAGATGAGTTTCGAGCAGAGGGTCGCCACGGTGGCGTCGAGGGGGGTGGGCCATAACCGCGCGGTGGTATCGGCGCTGCCGGAGGCCAGGGTGTGCCCGTCGGGGCTAAACGCCACAGTCTCCACGGTGTCGGTGTGGCCGGTCAGGGGCTGGCCCAACGGTGGGTGCGCCGGGTCGGTCAGGTCCCACAACCGGATGGTGTGATCGTCGCCGCCGGAGGCCAGGGTGTGCCCGTCGGGGCTGAACGCCACGGTCTCCACGGCGTTGGTGTGGCCGGTCAGGGGCTGACCCAGCGGGCCGGGGTGCGCCGGGTCGGTGAGGTTCCACAACCGCACGGTGGCGTCGCCACTGCCGGAGGCCAGGGTGTGCCCGTCGGAGCTGAACGCCACAGTCTCCACGGTGTCGGTGTGGCCGGTCAGGGGCTGGCCCAACGGTGCCGGGTGGACCGGGTCGCTGAGGTTCCACAACCGGATGGTGTGATCGGCGCCCCCGGAGGCCAGGGTGTGCCCATCGGGGCTAAACGCCACAGTCTTCACGGGGCCGGTGTGGCCGGTCAAGGGCTGGCCCAACGGTGCCGGGTGGACCGGGTCGGTGAGGTTCCACAACCGCACCGTGCCACCGCTGACGGAGGCCAGGGTGTGCCCGTCGGGGCTAAACGCCACAGTCTCCACGGGGCCGGTGTGGCCAGTCAGGGGCTGGCCCAACGGTGCCGGGTGGGCCGGGTCGGTGAGGTTCCACAACCGGATGGTCTGATCGGCGCTGCCGGAGGCCAGAGTGTGCCCGTCGGGGCTAAACGCCACAGTCTTCACGGGGCCGGTGTGGCCGGTCAGGGGCTGGCCCAGGGGTACCGGGTGGACCGGGTCGGTGAGGTTCCACAGCCGGATGGTGTGATCGTCGCTGCTGGAGGCCAGGGTGCGCCCGTCGGGGCTAAACGCCACAGTCTCCACGGTGTGGCGTCGCAGGGGTAGTGCGGTGTCCAGGTTCCACAACCGGATGGTGTGATCGTCGCTGCTGGAGGCCAGGGTGTGCCCGTCGGGACTAAACGCCACAGTCTCCACCATGCGGGTGTGGCCGGTCAGGGGTCCGCCCAGCGGGCCCCGGTGCGCCGGGTCGGTCAGGTCCCACAACCGCACGCTGTGATCGAAGCCGGCGGAGGCCAGGGTGTGCCCGTCGGGACTAAACGCCACGTGCTCCACGGGGCCGGTGTGGCCGGTCAGGGGCTGACCCAGCGGCGGGTGCGCCGGGTCGGTCAGGTCCCACAACCGGATGGTGGCATCGAAGCCGGCGGAGGCCAGGGTGTGCCCATCGGGGCTAAACGCCACACTCCATACGGTTTTGGTGTGGCCGGTCAGGGGCCCGCCCAACGGGGCCGGGTGGGCCACGTCGGTCAGGTCCCACAACCGGATGGTGGCATCGTCGCCGCCAGAGGCCAGGGTGTGCCCATCGGGACTAAACGCCACAGTCTGCACGGCGCCGGTGAGGCCGGTCAGGGGCTGACC
This sequence comes from uncultured Actinomycetota bacterium, assembly GCA_963795995.1. Taxonomy (GTDB): domain Bacteria; phylum Actinomycetota; class Actinomycetes; order Mycobacteriales; family Mycobacteriaceae; genus Mycobacterium. The sequence continues at coordinate 376,931 of CAWCJY010000010.1, read as the reverse complement.
CAGCGGCGGGTGCGCCGGGTCGGTCAGGTCCCACAACCGGATGGTGGCATCGTCGCCGCCGGAGGCCAGGGTGTGCCCATCGGGACTAAACGCCACAGTCTCCACGGTGCCGGTGTGCCCGGTCAGTGGCCCGCCCAACGGGCCCGGGTGGGCCGGGTCGCTGAGATTCCACAACCGGATGGTGGCATCGAGGCTGGCGGAGGCCAGGGTGTGCCCATCGGGACTAAACGCCACAGTCTCCACGGTGTCGGTGTGCCCGGTCAGTGGCCCGCCCAACGGGCCCGGGTGGGCCAGGTCGGTGAGATTCCACAACCGGACGGTGTGATCGTCGCCGCCGGAGGCCAGGGTTCGCCCGTCGGGACTAAACGCCACACCGTAAACCTGTGCCGGCGTGGGGATGATGACCCGGGTGGTGTTCAGCGCTGTGGTGGCGGTGTAGAACGCACCGCGGCTGGCGGCGGGGTCCGAACGGATTAGTTGCGCGGCCAGCGTGTCGGCGAGCGCGCGAATGTCACTATCGCCGGTGGACCCAGAAAACACCGCCGCGGCTTCGGTGTCGAGTTGGGCGGCCAGTGCGTCGCGCGTTTCACGGGTGGCCCGGGTGAACATGATCACGGCCACGAGCGCACCGACAATGGCGATGACCGCGACGATGGCGGTGCCGGCGAGGACGGCGCGCAGGATGCGGGCGCGTCGGCGTAGGTCGGCGGCGTGGGCTTCGGCAATCTGTTGGCGTTCCTGAGCATTGCGCAGTTCGGCTTGGCGCTGTTCTTCTTCGGCGGCGAGTTTTTCGTCGTCGGCCTTGCGGCATGCTGCCAGATACTTGTGATCCGTCGGCTGGAGCTTTGCTGCGAGGTCAGGGCGCTCGCTGAGCTGCTCGGCGGCCACGAGTCGATCCGCGGCATGAGTGAGCCAGGCGGGGATCTTGCCCCACTGCGTCCAGTCCCGGGATGCGCGCTTGATGCCCTCCAAGACGGCCAGCAGACCGGTGTCTTCTTTCAGCCAGCCCTCCAACAGACTCCACTGCCTCAGCAAGGCCTCGTGTGCCGGCTCAATGGTGGTTTCGCCCTGTGCATCCTGATCGGTGGTCAACAGGCGCTGCTCGACCAGAAAGTGCAGCAGGGGCTGGCATTCGGCGGGAATTTCCGAAAGCTTTGCGACACTGCGCCGTGGGGCGTTGGTATAGGGATCGATGCCGGCCAGCCACGGGATCATGCCGCGCCGCAGCAGTGCCAGACGCGCGGCGCGGTCTTTGGGGATGGTGGGATCGATGTCGGCCATCTCGAGTGCATGCTCGACGGCTTTTTCGATGGAGCCTTTGATGCCACCCAGCGCCCGATAGTTGGCGCGGGTTAGGCTGCCCGCCGCGCTGTTTTCCAGGTAGAGACGCGCCAGCGTGAAACTGAGAAGTGGCAACGCATCCTTGGCCCCGCCGGCCTCAATGTCAGTGAGCAGCGCGCCTTCGAGGGCCTTTGCGACGGTGAGCGGCCGCTCTGTTTCCGCCAATCGCGCTGCCGGGCCCTTGATGACCTCGGCGTAGCACCCCTTGGGCATCGGGCCCAGATCGAAGGGTTTTATCGGCGCCCCGCCCAGCAACGTGGCGTCCTGCAGTTGTGCATAGGAATCCGACCGGATCGCGATCACCACGATCAGCGCGGGCGCATCCTTGCTGAGCAGCCCGGCCAGCACAGCCAGCAGCGCCTGGGCTTCGTCTTGCCCTTGTGAGCGAAACAGTTCTTCGCCTTGGTCAATCGAGAGGACCAATGTCGGCGGCTCTCTCGGGGCACCGCCATCAAGACGCGGTGTTTTCATGTCGACAAGTCTCTGGAGGACCGGGCCCAGGGTCTCGGCACCCGCGGCGATGGCGTCTTGCAGCTTCCTGCGGGACATGCGGATCCCGGCGTCGGAAAGGGCCTCGTCGAGCGCGCGCAGAAGACCGGTGTCCCCGGAAATAGCGGCCCGCTCCGGCCGGATGATCGGCAACGACAGGAAATCCCGATCGTACCGAACCATCCGCGCGTACAGTCCGGCACGCAAAAACGATGACTTGCCGGCGCCGGATGCGCCCAGGATCACCATAACTCGCGGGGGCGACGCCTCACGCATGCCGCGCAGCTGGTCGAGCGCCTCGAAGATCGGCGCGTCCCGGCCGAAAAAGATGCCGGCGTCTTCGGCCTCCAACGGCCGCAGGCCCCGGTAGGGCGCACGGTTCGGGTCGTCTTCCGGCGGCCACCGAAAAAACCGCGGGTCAAGCCCGGCCTTGACCAGCCCGGCCCGCAGTCGCGTCAGCCCCTCCTGCGAGAATAGGACATGGCGCTCGTGCTGCGTGCGCGGCAGCGTCACGGTAAGCATGCGGTGGTCGCGCCCCGACGCTAGGTCGACGAGCTGCCAGGTTCCGCTCAGGTCCGCCGGCAATTCGGTGAGCTCAAGCTTCTCGATCAACACCCCGAACAAACGCTTATCGAACTTGTGGGCGAGATCGAGCTCCTTCCGACACCAGGACGAGTCCAGCCAGGCATGAGACAGCAAAACCACAACAGCTTCACACCGCGATTCCGCTTCATGCAGCGCGCGCTCCCAGCGTTCGCCGGCCACGATGCCGCTCTTGGGGTCCAGATCAAGAAAGACGTCGTCCCAGCCCTCCGCGGCGAGCCAGTCGCGCAAACCGACGGCTTCGGCGTTGTTCACACTCGAATGGCTCAAAAAAATACGCGACACCTGTCCTCCATCACCGAATGGCCAAGGGGGGGTCCTGATCGACCAACCACTGCTTGAGCGCGACGGCCTCGCGGTTGTCCTTGCTGGAGTGGCTTAAAAAGATGCGCGACGACATGAGGTCACCGATCTGAGACGGGCGCGTGACCGGTGAATCGCCGCCCCCGGTGACCAGTCGGACTCGTGCGCCGACGCCGTGCGGGCCGGCTGATTGAACGCGCCACGCGCACCTCCTGGCGTGACTACCCGTCACGACTTGCTAATTAAGGATTTTGTCACCATCGAAGCGCGGTGACGTGCGTATTCGACTACTTGCTTGGGGTGAATGTCTGTACCGTCGCAAACCAGACTGGCCGGGGAGTGATCAGTCGTCACGCAATCACTTTTGCGCTGCAACGGAGCGCCAACACTCAGCAGCCACGGGGCGCAAATATGCCGGAGATCATGAATACGCGGCTGCTTTTCTAGGAGCACCTTGTCTGGGTTCTTGGAGTCCTTACTTCGGGCTTTGGTCAAGGCTCGGCAGGCAGACGTTGGTGAAACGTCAAGTGCAACGACCACCGGCACCCGCTCGTCAAGATCCGACTCAAGCAGCCCGGGGCCGCACAGACCGAACTTGCCTTCCCATTCGGGCTGGTGTCCGAATTGCAGCGCACGCTCGCGCGACTCACCCGCTCGAACACACGCGACCGGCGGCTGATTCCATTCGACTTCGACGACTGCTACACCGTCATCGAGGACGGCAAGGTCAAAGTCTGTTGTGGGAACCCACCCGAATGCACCGGCGTCGCCGATGTGGCCCAATAGCCCGTACGGCTAGTGCCCGCGGAATTCATCCATGGAGTTGTACACGCCGACGCGCCGAAGGTATGCGTCGCGCAACCGGACAGGCAGCACAGCGGAGAGCACCTTGTTCATCTTCGACGTCCACGGTATGACCACGAACGGTCTCCCCGTCAGCATCGCCGTCCAGGCCTTCTCGACGACGTCCTCCTGTTCGAGCATTGGGGTGAACAGGATGCCCTTCGCGCCGTCGAACATGCCGGTGTTGATGTATGTCGGGCACACGGTGGTGACCTTGACCTGCCCATGCCCGGCTTGTTCAAGCTCTAGCCGCACGGAGTCGGAAAAGCCGATCGCCGCCCACTTGGAGCCGGCGTACGCGGCCATCCGGGGGATGGCGTTCAGCCCAGCTGAGGACGCGATGTTGACGAGGCGACACTGCAAACCTGACTCGATCATCGCCGGCAGGAACTCCCGGGCCACCAGCATGGGGCCAATGGAATTGACTTCCATGGTGAGCATGAAGTCGCGCGGCTGGTTCTCCCAGAAGTAGCCGTTGCCGCGCACGATACCGGCGTTGTTGAAAAGGACATGAATCGTGCCGACGTTGGTGCGGATCTGCTCGGCGGCCTCGGCCACCCGGGACTGCGAGGTGACGTCGACGGTTTCGTAATGGATCGTGACCCCGGCCGCTTCCAACTCCGCGGCGGTCTCCTTCAGCGCCGCCTCGTTGGCGTCCCAAAGGACGACCGCGGCTGCGCCCTCCTTTACGGCCCGGCTGGCGAACAGCTTGCCCAGACCCATGGCGGCCCCGGTGACTAAGACGTTAAGCCCGCTGACAGACTGCATAATGGCGCTCCCTCGAGGCGTATTCGGTGAACCGACGGCGCCTTCCGTTCTATCGCAACAGCTGCGGCGTAACCATGACGAGGCTCACCCTGCCCAGACGTCCTCGACGTAGTAGTCAGATTCGATTAGACCGTTCAGCCAAACGCGGGCCTGATCGTCGTCAGCGCCCGTCCGTGCCCGATAGATGTCGAGGAACGACCCGCGCACCGCCGGCGCCATCCGCGCGCCGTCGCCGCACACGTAGACGTGGGTGTCCTTAGCCGGGTCGCCTAACAGGTTCCACACGTCGTCCGCGTCAGCGGCGATCCGGTCTTGCACGTAGCGAACCCCGTCCTGTGGCGCGCGGGAGAAGGCCGGGCGCATCTGAACGATACCGATGGCTTCGGCCTGCTCGAACCGGTCTCGGAAGATGTAATCGACCTCCGGGTCACGAACCCCGAAGAAGCACAGCGCAGGCTCCACCGGCGCTCCCGCACGTTGTGCGGCAAGTCGGTCACCGAGGAAACCGCAGAACGGTGCGACCCCGGTACCGGCGCTGACCAGGATCACGTTCTTGGCCGGATCAGCACCGGCCCGGAACGCCTGTCGGGCCGGGTCCACGCGCGCCCGAATCACTTGTCCGGGTTGGACTGTCGCCAGGTAGTTCGACGAGACACCTTTGAACAGACCGTGACCGGAACGGGCCGGCGCATCCAGCACACTGACGATCAATCCTACGGTGCGTGGTGACAGCAGTGACGACGATACGATCGAATAGTGCCTGGGCACCATGGGATCCAGCAGTTCGAGAAGTTCAGCACCGTTGAGAACGCAAGCAGCGTATTCGTCGAGGCACTCCAACACGCTGAGCGGGCAGCCGTCTGGGTCCTCGGCCAGTTCGGTGAGCCGCTGGCGCTCTGAAGGATTGCTGTTGGTCACCGCAAGACTGCGTAATTGACTGCTAGTCACCGGTTTCCGCAGTTCGATGAAGTGCGTGAGAAGTTCTCGGGCGCTGACCTCTCGGTCCAGCGCGATGAGCCGCCGAGAGCTGCGCCGAGGATTGATCGCTAGCCTCAATCCAGGGTCGATGCCGAGTTGTGCCAAAACCGCGTCGACTACCTCGGGTGGGTTGTCGGCCATCACCGTGAGGTGGTCGCCCGTTTGGTAGTCGACGCCGTCCGGAAGGTCCACGTGGACATTGGTTTTGGCTTGACCCAGCCCGCGGCTAACCAGTTGGGTGTTCTCGACGATGGTCATCGGGATCACCGACGACCGTGCGTCCATCGCCGCCGTCACCGGGCCGACGATCTGGCGCAACTCGTAAAGCGGTTCGGCCGCATCCGTGAGCGGCGCGGCGTCGGGGTCTCCGAAGCGTTCGGCCAACGATGACCACAGCGCGGCTGCGAATTCCTCGATCGTGCCGACCATATCCCCCGAGGTGTCGGCCGCTGCCCGCGCGACCAATCGGTTGGCTGCCAGCTCGCCGAGGCGCTCATCGATGCGCTGCGGGACCGCCTGGTAGGTGTCCGCCCAGTTGTGGTCACCCACACCGAGAACCGCGACACTGGGTGTCGGATTCAGCGTGGTATTCGCGTCGAGCAGCCAGGTGAGGAAGACGCGCGCATCGTCGGTCGGCTGTCCGTTGTAAGAGGACGCGATGATCACGATGGCCTCCGCTTCGGGGAAGCCACCGACGGCACCGTCGAGGGGCGCCACCGTCGCCACGCAGCCCAGAGCCGTTGCATCGTCGGCGAATTGGCGGGCCAGCGCGCGGCATGTGCCGAGGTTAGAGCCATGAAAGATAGCCAGCCTGGTGCCGGCCGTGATAACCGTTGGGTGCTGCGGTGCGTTCTGTTCGGCCACGGCCTCAACGCCAGGTTTTTCGGTCTGGCGGTCCTGCGGTGTGCGCCGGAGGACATCGAGCCGGAATCCAACCGGCCGGCGACTGGTCGGGGTTTCCCACCGCGGCACGTAGTGATAGACGTCGATGAGGCGGTAGCGATGTACCAGCCGCGCCAGTGCCATGGCCGCCTCATGCAGCGCGAACTGCCGCCCGATACACGATCGTGCGCCGGTTCCGAAAGGTTTGAACAACGCGGCCGGCCGGGAAGCCGAGCGTTCGGGAGCGAAGCGGCTGGGATCGAAGAGTTCGACATTGTCGCCCCACTCCGGCTGGCGGTGCAACGCGCCGGTGAGCACCGTGACCGCCTCGCCGCGCTTGATCGGATACTTGCCGCCGATCGCGGTGTCTTCCAATGCCATTCGATCGAAATGCAGCACCGGCGGGGACAGTCGCAGGGTTTCCTCGATGACCTGCCGCAGATAGGTCAGCTTGCCGATGTCGTCGTAGCCGGGCAGGTAGTCGTCGTCGGCTCCGAACACGGTGTCCACCTCGGCCTGCACCCGGTGCAGCACCGCCGGATCGCTGACGATGTTGTATAGCGCGTTGGGCATCAACTCCGACGTGGTGAGCTGACCGGCGATCAGGAAGGTCAGAATCTGGTTGCGAATGTTCTCCGTGTCCAGCACAGGTTTGCCCTCCGGATCCTGTTGCAGCATCAGCGCCAACAGGTCGTCAAACTCACGATCACCGGATCGATGCTCGGCTATCAGCCCGTTGATGAACGTGTGCAAAGTGGCCAATTCTTCCGTGAACACCGACGTCACCGCTTCAGATCCCAACTCCACCATGGCCGTTGTAAAGCTCTGTGGGATCGGAGCCAGGCCGGGGCAGTCGAAAGAGTCGAAGCGCGAACCGAATCCGGCGAGCGCCACGGTGTCCATCGCCAGCTTCTGCAAGTCGTTCGACACATCCACCGGCCCGAATCCGGCGCTGGCGTCCCACCGCTCGATCAATTTGCAATTGATGTCCAGCATCGCGCCGTGATAGGCCCGCAGACCCGCGTAACTGAAACCCGGTAAGAGCACATCGTGGGCTTGCTGCCAGTTCGGTTCGCCGTGGTAGGCCGTGAACAGGCCATCACCGGCCAACGGCCTGACTCGGGCGAGGGTTGCCGTCAGGTTCTTGGCAAAGCGGCTTTCGTCGCACAGCTCAGTAACGAGCTCCAGCGAACACGCGTAGAGCTTCCTGATGCCGCCGTTGAAGTCCGAGTAGAACAGCGGACCGTGCAATTCACCGAGTAAGTCCACGGCCAACGCGCGGGGGCGGCCGACCAATTGATCCGGGCCGGGCAGGGGTCCCTCGGCCGAGGGGACGCCGGGAAGATCCGGCGGTGGCGACGCATGAAACTCGCTCATGTGGGCAGCATAAGGTTTCGACGCGACAGCGTTGTCTGCGATCCGCGGATGTCATCCTCGGCGCGACCAACCACCCTGCGGGAGGGCTGAAATGCGGTGGATGGACAATTTTCGGAACCAGTGAGCATGGGCGTTGTTTCGGTTTCCGCGCGTTAGTGTTCTTTGGTCGGCCTCAGCGAACAAGCCGCTAGGAAAGTTGAGCAAATTCATGACCGCAGTAATGTCGGCGCTCGAATCATGGGTCGGTCACTACTACCAGGTGGACGGCACCTACAAGGTCGGCGGCGAGAAGGTACGCGAATACGCCCGTGCGGTGCAGGACAAGCACGAGGCAAACTGGGACCCAGTGGCCGCGCCGGAGCTGGGCTATTCGGTGTGGTGGCGCCGCTGACGTTTACGTCGATCGCCGGCATGATGGCCAATTGCACAACACCCCCTCTAACGGGCAGCGCGGCGCGATGACCGTCCACAATTGTCGACGAGCGTTGACATTGGATTGCCGCTTTTGGACCTCGCCGAGATCGCGAACATCGTTGCAGACGCTCGTGCCAAGAAGAAGCACGAGTGCGGAAGGGGGCTTAAGTGCACCCCATTCCGATGGGGTCTGACCTGTGGAGTCGGTGGCAGTGTTGATGTGATGTTGATGTGCGTACATTGAGGTCACAAAACAGCTCTGACCTGCTGTTTTAGTGGAGCTGCCGGGAATCGAACCCGGGTCCTACGGCATTCCCTCAAGGCTTCTCCGTGCGCAGTTCGCTATGCCTCTACTCGGATCTCCCGGTCACGCGAACCAGCCGAGATGACGATCCCAGTCGCTGTGGTTGTCCCGATGCATCCCGCGACCGGACACATCGGTGGATCCCTCTAGCTGATGCCAGGGTCCGGGCCGAGGGCGTTCCCGGTCTGACAGACTAGCCGTCGCTTAGGCAGCGAGAGCGTAGTCGCGCTGATGTGAATCGGCGCTTATATGGTTGCAACGACGCTTACGGTGGTCGGTTGCCTGCACCGGCACGCTTCCCTTGATTCGATGCGCGAAGTCGAAACCGTTCAGCCCCTCGCATCCCCGCCGACTTTCGGCAGGCCAGTCAATAGTACGCGGAATGTAACCACAGATCCGTGTTGATTCATCCGTGCCCGATTCAGATCACGTAGTTGAGGTTCTCCACGATGCGGGTGGCAACCTCTCGATCGCCACTGATCTCGACGGCCCCGTCCGGCGCGCTCGGCACGCGGCCGGCCGCAAGCCGGGTGAACAGCAGACCGTCGAGCCGGATCGTCGACGTAGGTTCCTCTTCCCCGAAGTCGTCGACCACCTGTCCGCGGCCCTCGACGACCACCCGAATTTGGCGCGATAGTGGACCGGTCAAATCGATGAGTATCCGCGACTCGTCGGGGGCTTTGCCCAGCTTGCCGACCACAAATCCCATGCTGGCCGTCATCTCGTCGAGCGCCAACCGCGGAGCCGGACCTTGCAGTTCGGCGTCGGTAGCCGGCCGCTCGATCCCGTCACGGATGTCATGCTCATGGACCCAGCAGTCGAAGACCCGTATCCGCATGAACCGGCCATAGCTGTCCGGGCCTGCCGGGGTCGGGGTCACGGAGTTCCAGGCGTCGGAGGACAAGTCCGTCAACAGCTTGCGGCGTTCTGCGGTCACAGCCAGGAACCGCTCCTGAAGCTCGGCACTCGAATCTTTGCTGAGGTAACACACCCAGTGTTCGTTCATCACGCCGACGTCGTTGCGCACATGGTCCAAGGCCTTGACGTCTGTGTCGATGTCGGGCGCGGCAACACCGAGCAGGGTCGATTCCGTGCCGATAATGTGTGACATCAGAGCTCGAACGTTCCAGCCGGGCAGCGGCGTCGACACCTGCCACTGTTCTTCTGTCAGCCCCGACAGCAATCCGTCCAGCGCGTCCCACGTTGCGAACAACCCCGACAGCACATCCGACTTGTCCAATTCAGTGATCCGGCCGGCAACCATGCTGGGATCCTAAGCCGTCAGCCGTCCGCGCCGAACGGTCGATCAGCTCAGATCCGAACGCCCCTCGCAGAACAGTCTGCAGCCGTGGTGATATCGGTAGCCAGCCAATGGCGCACGTAGTCCCACCAGGCCAATTCCCAGAGATGACCGGTTCCCGTCCCGTCCTGGAAGTACACCCGCGGGTGGCCACAGTCGGCGCCGAAGCAGGCTAACGAGTGCGGCGCCGCGGGCGGCGGATTGCCGGCGGCCTGTCCAGTCACATCGGTGGCAAGCCATCTGCTGGTGCTGTATGCCGGGCCAGCTCCCACACGTGTCCGGCCTTGTCTGTGAAGTAGACGTGGGGCGCTTTCCCGTCGACACTGAAGCAGCTCAATGTGGTTGCGGCCCCGGCCGGTGGCGGATTGCCTTCGGCCTGGGCTGTGACGTCGGTAAGCAGCCAGTCGTCGTCAGGGCGACCCATCAACTCCCACACGTGGCCCGTTGCGTCGAGGAAATAGATCCCGGCCATGCCGCCGTTCAGCTCGCACGCCGCCAGCGCACGACTCGCGCTCGAGGCTACCCTGCCGGTAGCCGTCGCGGCGATGTGCCTCGTCACCCACCGTGGTGAGTGGGCGGGAAGCCAAGCCAATTCCCAAGTGCGCCCGCCGCGGTCGGCGAAGTAAGCGCTGGTGCGGTCTCCCCTCGATTGCGCCAGATCAATGCTTGCCGTGCTCGCCATAATGACTCGAGCATTTCAGCAGCCAACCGGCACCTACATGAGTAGCGCGCTACCTGAGTTCGCCCGATACCGCCGACGAACTCAAGTCATGCCCTTGATGCGTCGACCGAGTTCCCGCACCACTTCGCGCTGAGCATCTCGGCGGGCCATGTCCTGGCGTCTGTCGTGGGCCTGTTTACCGCGCGCCAGCGCCAACTCGACCTTGACCTTGCCGCCGAAGAAATACAGCGATAACGGAACCAACGTGTAGTTGCCGTCACGGAGCTTGCCCACCAAGGTGTCGATCTGACGACGGTGCAACAGCAGCTTTCGGTTGCGCCGAGGTGCGTGATTGGTCCAGCTGCCGTGGTGATACTCCGGAATGTGCAGGTTGCGCAACCACACTTCGCCGTCGTCGACGGTGGCGAACGCGTCTGCCAACGAGGCATGCCCTTCCCGCAAGCTCTTGACTTCCGTGCCGAGCAGCGCCACCCCGGCCTCGTAAACTTCGACGATCGAGAAGTTATGCCGCGCTTTGCGATTGGTCGCGATCACTAGCCTGCCATCGCCGCGTGTTTTGACCGTCGATTTCTTGGCCACCGCTATCGCCGTACGTAGACACGCAGGGTCGCATAAGCCGTCAGGCCCGCCATGGCCACGCCCACGAAGAACAGCCACGGCGAGATATAGAGGATGTCTGCAAAGTCGACTTTGGCCAGCAAGGGAGGGTTGGTCTCGTAAAAGTGGCTGAGCGCGCTGTCCAAGAACATTGTGCGGACGAAGATCAAACCGACAATCGCGATGACTACGCCTGCAGTGGCCGCCAGCATTGCCTCGAGCAGGAACGGCAACTGGGTATACCAGCGGCTCGCACCCACCAGGCGCATGATGTTGACCTCAGTGCGCCGGGTATACGCGGCGACCTGAACCATATTGGCAATCAACAAGATCGCACCGACCGCTTGGACAAGCGCGACGGCGAACGCGGCGTTACTCAATCCGTCCAGTACGCCGAAGAGTCGGTCGATCAAGTCCTTCTGATTCAGCACACTCCACACCCCGGGCTGACCCTGCATGGCGTCGTCGAAGTCTTTGTGATTTTCCGGGTTGTCCAATTTGACGATGAACGATGCCGGGAAGGAATCCTCGCCGGCGACGCCCTTGTACTCGGGAAACTTACGAATCGCATCGGCGTAGGCATCATGGCGATTCAGGAACCGCACCGATGCGACGTCTTTGCGCGCTTCGATCTTGTCTCGCAGTGTCTTACACGGGTTGGCGGTACACGTCGGGTCGTTGGCCGAGACGTCTTTGGTGAGAAAAACCTGCGATTCCACCCGGCCCAAGTAGATGGCGCGGGAGTTGTCGGCCAGCCGGACCACCAGTAGTCCACCGCCGAAAAGCCCGATGGAGATCGCGGTGGTCAGGATCATCGCGATGGTCATCGTGACGTTGCGACGAAATCCGGTCAGGACTTCGTTGAGCAGGAATCCGAAGCGCACTTAGCGATCCATTCCGTAAACACCGCGGTGTTCGTCGCGCACCAGCCGGCCGAGCGACAGCTCCACCACACGTTGCCGCATCGAGTCGACGATGTGATAGTCGTGCGTCGCCATCAGCACCGTGGTGCCGGTGCGGTTGATTCGCTCCAGCAAGTCCATGATGTCGTTGCTGGTTTCCGGGTCCAGGTTGCCGGTGGGCTCGTCGGCCAACAGCACCAGCGGACGATTGACGAATGCCCGCGCGATCGCCACGCGCTGCTGCTCGCCGCCGGACAACTCGCTCGGTAGTCGATTGGCCTTCCCGGACAGGCCGACCATCTCCAGCACCTCGGGTACTACGCGGTTGATCATGTCCCGGCGCTTGCCGATGACCTCCAGCGCGAACGCGACGTTGTCGAACACCGTCTTCTGCTCCAGTAGCCGAAAGTCCTGGAAAACACAGCCGATCACCTGGCGCAAGCCGGGGATGTGACGGCCGGGCAGCTTGTTCACGTGGAATTTCGAGACCTGCACATCTCCGGTTGTCGGCTTTTCCGCGGCCATGAGCAGCTGCATGAACGTCGACTTCCCCGATCCGGACGGACCGATCAGGAAAACGAACTCACCCTTGTCGATTTTGACGTTGATGTTGTCCAACGCCGGGCGCGCTGACGATTTGTACTGCTTGGTGACACGGTCGAGGGTGATCATCACGGCACGCCAGTGTAGCGGCGAGCCGTGCCAATGCGGACCAGGCAGCTAATGCAGGGGCGGCAATAGGGGCGCTGGGCTTGATTCTGGCGGTGCCGTCGTCGGGGTCGTCGTCGCGGGACCGAACGGTGGCGGCAGCACCGGCAACTGGAAGGGCGGCGGCGGCGACGTGGTCGTGGTGGTCTGCGTGGTCGTCGGTGGTGTTGTCGGCGGCGTCGTGGTCGGCGTCACTGTGACGGTGGCCGTCGGCTGCTGCACTCTGCTGCGCGGTACCCAGGTGTAGTTGGGGTCGGGAAGAAAGCCCGGCGGCACTACTTGGGTGGCCGGCACCTGAGATGACGACGGCGGCGCAGGGCGGTAGGTGTCGTACACCCGCCACACCGCCAAGAACGCCAACACCAAAGCCAGGGTCGAAGTCCGGACGTGCCCGCCGAACAGATAGCCCGGCCAACCGCGTTCCGCCTCTTGGCCGATTCGCTTCAGCGTGCTCAACCTCGACATCACCGTTTCTGCACCGCGTCCGCGGTTGCATCCTCGGCGCTGCTGGCGATCGCCCCGATCGTCGGCGGCGCGTCAGTCGGAGAGACGATCCCGGCACGTCTGAGCGCCCTCACCACGAGCACCCGCAACCGCCGCCCCGCCTCGAACTGCTTGCCCGGCAACGTTCGGGCCACCATCCGCAGGATCACCGTGTCGACTTCGATGGTCTCCACACCCATCAGCGAGGGTGTGTCCAGCAACACCGCCTTCAGCGCCTCGTCATCCTGAGCATGCTCACACACCTCGTGCAAGACGTCGTTGACCAAATTCAGGTCGTCGCTGGTCGGCACCGGAATGTCTACCACTGCACGTGCCCAGTCTTTGGACAGGTTGACTGATTTGACGATCTGCCCGTTGGGAACGGTGAACACCTCGCCGTCGCTGGAGCGCAACCTGGTCACTCGCAGCGTGACGTCCTCCACGGCCCCGGCAGCGTCCTTCGTCGAGCCCGAAATGGTGAGTTGGACCAGATCGCCGAAGCCGTACTGTTTCTCGGCGATGATGAAAAATCCGGCCAGCAGATCCCGGACCAGCTGTTGAGCACCGAAGCCCAGTGCCGCCCCCAACACGGTGGCCGGCGCGACCAATGAGCGGACGGAGATCTGCAAAATATCGGTGATCTTGACGGCGACGCCCACGCAGATCAGGACCGTCGACACCCAGGAAATCACCGATGCGACAGCTTGCCGGTGTTTGGTGGCCTCCGAGCGGACCAGAGCGTCGCTCTCGGCGAACCCGACATCGAGTCGCCGGGTGATCTTCTGCGCGGCCCAATTGACCAAGCGGGCACCCAGGATGGCTGCGATCACCAGCAAGACGATCCGCAGGCCGTTGCCGATGATCCATTCGCCGATTTCGCCGCGCCAAAACTCGTGCCAGCGCTGCGTTGTCGACGCCGCAAGAACGTGGTTGTTAGTCGTCATCTCTTCTGTTACGCCACCGGATCCCGGCTTCCAGGAATCCATCGATATCCCCGTCCAGAACCGCGGCCGGATTGCCGACCTCGAAGTCGGTCCGCAGATCCTTGACCATCTGGTACGGGTGCAGTACGTATGAGCGCATCTGGTTGCCCCAGGAGCTGCCGCCGTCACCCTTCAACGCGTCCAGCTCAGCGCGTTCCTCTAAGCGCTTGCGCTCCAATAATTTTGCCTGAAGAACTCGCATTGCCGAAATCTTGTTCTGCAATTGCGACTTCTCGTTCTGACAAGTGACGACGATACCGGTCGGAATATGGGTGAGTCGAACGGCCGAGTCAGTGGTGTTCACCGATTGGCCGCCCGGGCCGCTGGAGCGGTAGACGTCGACGCGCACATCCCCTTCGGGAATGTCGATGTGATCAGTGGTCTGCACCACCGGGAGCACCTCGACTTCGGCGAAAGAGGTCTGCCGTCGACTCTGATTGTCGAAGGGACTGATCCGCACCAGCCGATGGGTGCCCTGTTCGACCGATAACGTGCCGTAGGCGAACGGAGCATGCACGGTGAAGGTCGCGCTTTTGATTCCGGCTTCCTCTGCATAGGAGGTGTCGAACACCTCGACCGGGTACTTGTGCTGCTCGGCCCACCGGATGTACATCCGCATCAACATCTCAGCCCAGTCCGCGGCGTCAACTCCGCCGGCACCGGACCGGATTGTGACAAACGCCTCGCGCTCGTCGTACTCGCCGGACAGCAGGGTCCTAACTTCCATGGCCTCGATGTCGGAGCACAACGCGGTGAGTTCGGCGTCAGCCTCCGCCAGGGCCTCGGCGGCAGCTGCGCCGTCCTCCTCATCGGCGAGTTCGTACAACACCGGCAGGTCGTCAAGACGGCGCCGCAGCTCTTCGACGCGGCGCAACTCGCCTTGAGTATGGGAGAGCTCGCTGGTCACCCGCTGCGCCCGGATCTGGTCGTCCCACAATCGCGGATCGGACGCCTCGTGTTCCAGCTTCTCGATCCGACCGCGCAGACCTTCGACGTCGAGCACTCGCTCCACCGTGGTCAGGGTGGAGTCGAGCGCCGCGATGTCGGCTTGCCGGTCGGGTTGCACAGCTGCTCAGGTTACCGGCGGCCGAGCAATCGAGATCGACCGCGCTACCAGTGAGTAGGCGTTTAGCATCGAATGCCATGCGTCCATACCACGTAGCAATCGTCGGCTCCGGACCCTCGGGTTTCTTCGCCGCGGCATCGCTGTTGAAGGCCGCCGATTCAACTGAGGACATCGACGTCGTCGTCGACATGCTCGAGATGCTCCCGACGCCGTGGGGTCTGGTGCGCTCGGGTGTCGCCCCCGATCACCCCAAGATCAAGTCGATCAGCAAGCAGTTCGAGAAGACCGCCGGCGACCCCCGCTTCCGGTTTTTCGGCAACGTCGTGATCGGCGAGCACGTCGAGGCGCAAGAGCTCGCTGAGCGTTACGACGCGGTCGTCTACGCCGTCGGCGCTCAGTCGGATAAGCCGTTACATATTCCGGGTGAGCACCTGCCGGGCAGCATCTCCGCCGTCGACTTCGTGGGCTGGTACAACGCGCACCCGCACTTCGAGGAGAAGACGCCCGATTTGTCGGGAGGTCGCGCGGTTGTCATCGGCAACGGCAATGTGGCAATCGACGTCGCGCGCATTCTGGTCACGGACCCCGATGTGCTCGCGGCTACCGATATCGCCGACCACGCTCTGGAGTCGCTGCGGCCCTGCGGCATGGAAGAAGTGGTGATCATCGGCCGGCGGGGGCCGCTGCAGACCGCGTTTACGACGTTGGAGCTGCGGGAGCTGGGCGAGCTGGAAGGCGTCGACGTGGTGGTCGACCCGGCGCAGCTCGAGGGCATCAGCGACGACGATGCGGCGGCGGCGGGCAAGACCACCAAACAGAACCTCAAGGTGCTGCGCGGTTACGCAGATCGGCCCCCGCGGCCTGGGCACCGGCGGATCGTCTTCCGCTTCTTCACGTCACCGATCGAGCTCCAGGGCGACGCCCGAGTGGAGCGGATCGTGCTGGGCCGCAACGAACTGGTCAGTGACGACAACGGGCGGGTCGTGGCCAAAGACACCGGCGCGCGCGAGGAGCTGCCCATGCAGCTCGTGGTGCGGTCGGTCGGGTATCGCGGCGTGCCAACCCCGGGGCTGCCGTTCGATGACAGGGCGGGGACGATCCCGCACACCGATGGCCGGATCGAGGGCAGCCGTAACGAATACGTTGTCGGGTGGATCAAGCGCGGGCCCACGGGCGTGATCGGCACCAACAAGAAGGACTCTCAGGACACGGTTGACACGTTGATGGCCGATCTGTCCGGTGCCCACGACTCCGGGCTGGCGGAATTCAGCGACGACCACGCGGACACGCTCGCCGCATGGCTGCTCTCCAGGCAACCGAAGCTGGTCACCGACGCGCATTGGGACCTCATCGATCGCTTTGAGCGGGATGCCGGTGAACCGCATGGCCGTCCCCGGGTGAAATTGCCCAATCTCTCCGAGCTACTGCGGATTGGGCACAGCTGAGGATTGTCGCCCGAGTGGTGTAGTATCGAACGTATGTTCGAAACCTCGATAGCGGTCGATCCGGCGGCCGACGAAGCCGCGCTGATCGAGCGCATCGCCGAACTGGAACGGCTGAAAGCGGCGGCGGCGGCAGGCCAGGCCCGGGCGGCCGCTGCCCTCGATGTTGCCCGCCGGGCCGCTGAGGCGGCTGCTGGGGTTCCCCCTGCTGGGCGCGCACGCGGGCTGGCCAGCGAGATCGCGTTGGCGCGGCGCGATTCGCCGGCCCGTGGCGGCCGGCACCTCGGGTTCGCCAAGGCGCTGGTGCACGAGATGCCCCACACGCTGGCCGCCCTGGAGGCCGGACTGCTCTCCGAGTGGCGGGCCACCCTGATCGTTCGGGAGAGCGCCTGTCTGGACGTCGAAGATCGGCGGGCTCTGGACACCGAACTGTGCGGTGAGCCGGCGGAGCTGGAGGGAGTGGGTGACGCTCGGATCGCGGCAGCTGCCAAGTCCATCGCCTACCGCCTCGACCCGCACGCCGTCGTCGACCGGGCCGCGAAGGCCGAAACCGAACGCACCGTGACCATCCGTCCGGCACCGGACACCATGACCTATCTGACCGCGCTGCTGCCCGTGGCCCAGGGTGTGTCGGTGTATGCCGCGCTTCGTCGCCAGGCCGACACCACCTTTGACGGGCGCTCACGTGGCCAAGTGATGGCCGACACCCTTGTCGAGCGCGTCACCGGCCGGGAGGCAGCGGTCGCGGCGCCGATCGCGGTCACTTTGGTGCTGTCCGACACCACCCTGCTGGGCGACGATGACGCCGCGGCCGAAGTCTGCGGTTATGGCCCCATCCCCGCGGCGGTGGCCCGCAATCTGGTGACCGCCGCGGCCGACGACCGCCGCTCGCGGGCCACCCTGCGGCGCCTTTACGCTCACCCCCGCTCCGGGGCGCTGGTAGCGCTGGAATCGCACACCAGGCTGTTTCCCCGTGGGCTGGCCAGCTTCATCGGGCTCCGCGACCAACGATGCCGAACCCCCTACTGTGATGCCCCGATCCGCCACCGCGACCACGCCCAACCCCACACCAGAGGCGGTCCGACCAGTGCCGCCAACGGGCTCGGGCTGTGCGAACGCTGCAACTACGTCAAACAAGCAGCCGGCTGGCGGGTCAATGCCGTCGTCGACGAAACGGGAACCCATACTGCGGACTTCAGTTCGCCGACCGGCGCTCATTATCGCTCGACCGCACCCTCACGCGCGCCCACGATCACCATCAGCACCCTGGAGGTCAGCGTCGGCATTGCGCTGGCCCGGCACGCGGCCTGAGTAAAGAGTTATTCGGCCGGCGGGTCCGGCGGCGCGATCGCCCATAAATCGGGATTCTTCGGCGAATACACGACCGGGATCAGTTGGCCCATGGTCGGCCAATTGTCGACGTTGACGGCCATACGCTCATACACGGTGTGCTCGTCGACCGTCGGTCCGTTGATAACGCCGGTGATCGTCACAAACTGCTCACCGGTGGCATCAGGTCGTGGGCTGACGCCGGTGACAAGCAACGTGCCGCTCACGGTCTGCGTCAGGCCCCGGCGGAACAACCGCGGGGCGAGCAACACCACCACCGCGAAGACCAGCATCAGAAGCACGCCGGTTGACCACACCCCCGCCATGGTAGGACTGCTGCCGTGAGTCGACACGACCTGGCGGTCGCGCTGAGCCTGGCCGATCGTGCCGACGCGGTGACGCTGGCCCGCTTCGGCGCGGTGGACCTCCACGTTGACACTAAGCCGGATCTGACGCCGGTGACCGACGCCGACCGCGCTGTCGAGGCGGCTTTGCGGGCAGAGTTGGCGCGCGAACTTCCCGCCGACGGTGTGCTCGGCGAGGAGTTTGGCGGTCGGACCGCGTTGAGCGGTCGGCAATGGGTGATCGACCCGATCGACGGCACGAAGAACTTCGTCCGTGGCGTACCGGTGTGGGCCAGCCTCATCGCCCTGCTCGAAGACGGCGTCCCCGTCGTCGGGGTCGTGAGCGCACCCGCGCTGTACCGGCGATGGTGGGCGGCCAGTGCTGAGGGCGCCTTTGCTGCGATCGACGGCTCGGCGCCGCGTCGCCTCTCGGTCTCAGCGGTGGCCGAACTTCGCTCGGCGAGCCTGTCGTTCTCGAGCCTGTCCGGCTGGGCAGAGCGCGGTCTCCGCGACCGCTTCGTCGAGCTCACCGACGCGGTGTGGCGCGTGCGGGCTTACGGCGACTTCCTGTCGTACTGCCTGGTGGCCGAAGGCGCGGTGGACATCGCCGCTGAACCGGAGGTGTCGGTATGGGATTTGGCGGCACTGGACATTCTGGTGCGTGAGGCGGGCGGCGCTCTTACGAGCTTGGACGGAACCGCCGGCCCGCATGGCGGTAGCGCCGTCGCCACCAACGGGGCCCTGCATCGACAGGTTCTTGCCGGGCTCTCCCGCCAGCCTGAAGTGTGAAGCATCTAACAAGAACCCCGATCTTACTCAGGAGTAAGATCGGCTGCATCGCATTGCCCATCGACCGAGGCTGCCGACATGACCAACACCCTCCCAGCTACCAACGGCCGTCCCAAGGGAACCGGCCGCAACAGCGCCATCGGGGAACACAAACACAAACGGACTGGTATTGACATCGCCCTGGGGCTACTGACACCCCTGGTGGGCCAGGAGTTCCTGGACAAGTACCACCTGCGTGACCCGCTCAACCGCGGCTTGCGCTACGGCGTGCGGACCGGCTTTTCCATCGCCGGCGCCACCAGCCGTCAATTCGAACGGGTGCAGAGTTTGCGCGGTGGCCCGACCCGGCTGAAGGCAAGCGGCCAAGACTATTTCGACTTGACGCCCGATGAGGACCAGAAACTCATCGTCGAAACGGTCAACGAGTTCGCCGAAGAAATTCTGCGCCCGGCCGCTCATGACGCCGACGAGGCCGCGGCCTATCCGGCTGACTTGATCGCGAAAGCGGCCGAACTGGGCATCACCGCGGTGAACATTCCCGAAGACTTCGAGGGCATCGCCGCGCAGCGCTCCACGGTGACCAATGCGCTGGTCGCCGAGGCGCTGGCGTATGGCGACATGGGCCTGGCTCTGCCGATCCTGGCGCCCGGCGGCGTGGCGGCGGCGTTGACCCACTGGGGCAGCGCCGACCAGCAAGCCACCTACCTGCCCGAGTTCGCCGGCGACAATGTGCCACAGGCCTGCGTGGCGATCGCCGAGCCGCAGCCGCTGTTCGACCCGACTCGCTTGAAGACCACCGCCACCCGCACCCCCAGCGGCTACCGGCTCGACGGGGTGAAGAGTCTGGTTCCCGCCGCGGGCGACGCGGAGTTGTTCATCGTGGCCGCCCAGCTCAACGGCAAGCCGGCACTGTTCATCGTCGAGTCGGCGACGAAGGGTCTGACCGTGAAAGCCGACCCGAGTATGGGCGTCCGAGCAGCTGCGCTCGGCCAAGTTGAGCTCGACGCGGTGTTGGTGCCGGTGGGCGCGCGCCTGGGTGAAGACGGCGCCAGCGACGCCGACTACTCCGAGGCGATCGCGCTCTCGCGGCTGGGCTGGGCCGCCTTGGCGGTGGGGACCAGCCACGCGGTGCTCGACTACGTCGTGCCCTATGTGAAGGAACGCCACGCGTTCGGCGAACCCATCGCTCACCGCCAGTCGGTGGCGTTCATGTGCGCCAATATCGCCATCGAGTTGGACGGCCTGCGGTTGATCACCTGGCGCGGCGCCGCGCGTGCCGAGCAAGGCCTGTCGTTCGTCCGCGAGGCAGCGCTGGCCAAGCGGCTGGGCGCCGACAAGGGCATGCAGATCGGCCTCGACGGCGTGCAGCTGCTCGGGGGCCACGGCTACACCAAGGAACACCCCGTCGAGCGGTGGTACCGCGACCTGCGCGCCGTCGGTGTCGCCGAGGGCGTCGTGGTCATTTAAGTCGTCATCTAACTCTGTTCTTTTACAACCGAAAGACCTGGACATGGCAATCAATCTCGAGTTACCCAAGAAAATGCACGCCGTCATCGACAAAGCGCACCAAGGCGCCGCGGAGCTAATGCGGCCGATCGGCCGCAAATACGACCTACAAGAACATGCCTACCCCGTCGAGCTCGACAGCCTGGCCAGCGTGTTCTCCGGCATCACCGAATCCAACGCCACCGGGCTCGCCGGAACGGAAGCCTTCCGCGCCGGTGAACGAATAGACGAGAACCGCAATGGATCCAACATGGCCGCGGTGCTGCAGGCCTTGGAGGCCAGCTGGGGCGACGCGGCGATGATGCTGTCGATTCCCTATCAGGGACTCGGCAATGCGGCGATTTCCGGAGTTGCTACCGACGAGCAACTGCAACGTCTGGGCCGGGTCTGGGCGGCGATGGCCATCACCGAACCGGATTTCGGGTCGGACTCCGCGGCGGTCTCGACCACCGCCACCCTCGACGGCGACGAGTACGTGATCAACGGCGAGAAGATTTATGTGACCGCGGGATCACGAGCTACCCACATTGTGGTGTGGGCGACGCTGGACAAGTCGAAAGGCCGCGCGGCCATCAAGTCGTTCATCGTGCCGCGGGAACACCCCGGGGTGAGCGTCGAGCGGCTGGAGAACAAGCTGGGCATCAAGGCCTCCGACACCGCTGCGATCCGCTTCGACAATGTTCGGGTGCCCAAGGATAACTTGCTCGGCACTCCTGAAATCGAGGCGGGCAAAGGGTTTTCCGGGGTGATGGAGACGTTCGACAACACCCGCCCCGTGATCGCCGCCATGGCTATCGGTGTCGCCCGCGCCGCGCTGGAAGAGCTTCGCAAGGTGCTCGATGACGCCGGAGTCGAGATCTCCTACGACAGGCCGTGGCATGCTCAGAGCGCCGCAGCGGCTGAGTTTCTGCGGATGGAAGCCGACTGGGAAGCAAGCTATCTGCTGGCTCTGCGCTCGGCGTGGCAGGCCGACAACAGGATTCCCAATTCCAAGGAAGCGTCGATGGGTAAAGCCAAAGCGGGTCGAACGGCCAGTGACATCACATTGAAAGCGGTCGAGATGACCGGCAGCACAGGCTATTCCGAGCAAACGTTGTTCGAGAAGTGGGCGCGTGACTCGAAGATCATGGACATATTCGAAGGCACTCAGCAGATTCAGCAGTTAGTGGTGGCTCGGCGGCTGTTGGGGCTGTCGTCGGCTGAGCTGAAATAGGCCCTCGTTACTGCATCACGTTGGAGCCCATCTGGGCGCCGATCTGGTTGGCTTCGTTGGTGATGCGGTTTCCGCAGGCTTTGACGTCGATCACCACGTTCGACACTGCGCTGAGGACACGCTGGCAGGCCCAGCCGCCGCCGTTTTCTTGAGTATCCAGCTGGGTGATCTTCGGGACATCGCCGCCGAGTGTTCCCAGCGTCCACCGGTATGCGTTGCCGTTGTCGTACGTCGCGGTCACGGTCTGCCCACCGCACGACTTCCATTGCGCTACCGACGTTTTGACAAATGCGCGGGCTTGGTCGGAGGACGGGAAGGCCGCCGCGTCTTCGTCGACAAAGTGCTGATTGTTGTCGCCCGGCTCGGCCAGCACAAGATAATTGAGCTTCGTGTATCCGGTGCCCTGATAGGACAATGTCAGACCCGGGTAGAGCGCGCCGGAGCATTCCGGTGCCGACAGCTTCGCCGAGGGGTCGGCCGGTGCTTGGCCGAGTTTTCCGGGTTGCATGTTCGAGGCGCCCATGATGGTGTTGACCTGCGCGGCGTTGAGCAGGATCGAGTCCAGGCGTTCGGGCGGCACAGTGGGGACAGTCGTCGTCGGGGTCGTCGAATTGGAGCCCGACCAGCCGACGAGTGCCACCGCGATGACGATGACCAGTAAAACGGCCGCGCCCACGCTGCCGCCGATGAGCAAACCCCTGCGAGAGCGGCGGCGAGGCTCGCCCGTCCCGCCGGTGTAGTACGGACCGTATGGTCCAGATGGTGGGGGGCCTCCCATACCCGGCCGTGGCCCGCCGCCCGGTGGTGAGTTCGGCGTTCCGGTGTTCATCACCGGCTGGTGCTGTGATGCGGGGCCAGACTGCTGCCACGGCCGCACCGGCGAGGCCGGGTAGGCCGGTTGACCGGATTGGCTTTGGAAGTCCTGGATGGGCGAAGCGTCGCCCCCGGGAGGGGAAGCCGAGGCCGTCTTGTCGATCGAGGCCAATACGTTCTCGATGTCGGTTCGCGTCCGCCAGAGGACGTCGGGGCGGTCCCGCAGCATGCAGAGCAGTTGCCTGATGTCGCTGCGCGCCGCCGGATCATCGCCGTCCTGCTCGAGCGCGTCTTTAAGCTCAGAGACGTAGTCCGCCTGCTCGCGGGCGCTCAGCTGCGGCTCGGCAAGATTGTTGGCCAGCCGCATCAGGTAGGCGAACGGCACCGGCGGCTCTTCGGGCAGCTCGGCCGGTAGTGGCTGAAGCGTTGCCCGCTGCTCGTGCAGTGCCCCGATCAGCTCGATGCCGGCCTCGACAGTCGGGTTGCGAAAGTCGATGATCTGCGTTGCGGCGAGCGGCGTGACCCGCATGCTGCTGACTGGGCCGATCTGAACGGGAAGGATCGGCCGCTGCAGTGCCTGGGCGTAGCGCAGCTCGGCCTGACAGGGCTTGGACGCAAGGGAATTGTTTGACAACGCAACGATGAACACCTCGCACTCGCGGATCTGCTCGAGGATGGTGCGCCACCACGCTTCGCCGCCGCCTAACTCCTCATCCATCCACACCTGCTGGTGACCGCGCCGCAAAGCGGTCTTGAGGTTTTCGATTATCGCCGTGTCCTGGCTGGAATAACTGACGAACAGCCGCATTAACACCCTCCACATGCTGCGCGCCCAGGTGGGCAAAAGCAGGCAAAGCATAGCGCACTCCGGTCGGGTTTACGGCGACGAATGTGACCCGGCAGCAAACTCCGACGTCGCCAATCACCCCGATTTCGACAGCCCACCGGAGCCCGCTGAGCAGTGCGCCAGCAGTAGGCTGTTGAGCCTCCGGCCGGAAGGTTTCCGATCGGTGCAGACGGAGGTGGCATGCGCGCGGCACGGGTAACCCGGCTCGATGGTCCGGACGCGGTCGAGGTGACCGAGGTCGACGAACCCGCAGGTGACGGCGTGGTCGTCGACGTGCACGCCGCCGGTGCGGCTTTTCCCGATGCACTACTCACTCGCGGCCTCTACCAATACCGGCCGGAGCCACCGTTCGTGCTGGGGGCGGAAATCGCCGGGGTGGTCCGGTCGGCACCAGAGGGCGCGGATGTCAGCACTGGCGACCGGGTAGTCGGTTTGACCATGCTCACCGGCGGCATGGCCGAGGTGGCCGTGCTGGCCCCCGACCGGGTGTTCAAGCTGCCGGACAACGTCAGCTTTGAAGCGGGTGCCGGCCTGCTGTTCAACGACCTGACAATGTATTTCGCGCTGAGCGTGCGCGGCCGTTTGCAACCCGGCGAGACGGTGCTGGTACACGGAGCGGCCGGCGGAATCGGCACCTCGTCGCTGCGACTGGCACCGGTGCTGGGCGCCTCGCGCACGATCGCGGTGGTAAGCACCGAGGAAAAAGCGGAGATCGCCACCGCAGCCGGTGCAACGGATGTGGTTCTCAGCGACGGATTCAAGGATGCGGTCAAGGAACTGACGGGCGGCCGCGGGGTCGACGTCGTGGTCGACCCGGTGGGCGGTGACCGGTTCACCGATTCACTGCGCTCGCTTGCTCCGGCTGGACGGTTGTTGGTGATCGGCTTCACCGGCGGTGAGATTCCCACCGTCAAGGTCAATCGGTTGCTGCTGAACAACATTGACGTCGTTGGTGTCGGCTGGGGTGCTTGGGCGGGGCGGCATCCGGGCGCACTGGCCGAGCAGTGGGCCGGACTCGAGCGGCTGCTCAGCTCGGGCCGGCTGCCTCCTCCGCAGCCCGACATCCATCCCCTGGCGGAGGCCGCCGCTGCGATTGCGTCCCTGGAGAATCGCACCGCCAAGGGGAAGGTCGTCCTGCGCGTCCGGGACTGACGAGATGAGCGCGACTGGCCCACTGGACGGCATCCGGGTGCTCGAGTTGGGCACCTTGATCGCCGGACCGTTCGCCGGGCGGCTGCTCGGCGATATGGGCGCCGACGTCATCAAGATCGAACCACCCGGCGCACCCGACCCGCTGCGCACCTGGGGCCAAGCCGAACTCGACGGCTACCACTTCTTCTGGACCGTGCATGCCCGCAACAAGAAGGTCATCACACTCGACCTTCGACGCCCGCTCGGACGGGAGCTTTTCCTCGAACTGGTCGAGAAGTCCGACATCGTGGTGGAGAACTTCCGTCCCGGCACCCTGGAGAAATGGGACCTGGGTTACGACGTGCTGGCCGCGCGCCGTCGCGGCGTCATCCTGGTTCGGGTGTCCGGCTACGGGCAGACCGGCCCCGACTCCCACAAGGCGGGCTACGCGTCCGTCGCCGAAGCCGCCAGCGGGCTGCGCCACCTGAACGGATTCCCGGGACAGCCGCCGCCGCGTCTGGCGCTGTCACTGGGCGACAGCCTGGCCGGGATGTTCGCTGCCCAAGGGGCACTGGCCGCGCTGCACCGGCGCAGCGTCACCGGCGCAGGCCAGGTGGTCGACGTCGCGCTGACCGAATCCTGCCTGGCGATCCAAGAATCCACCATTCCGGACTACGACGTCGGCGGCGTGGTGCGCGGACCGTCCGGCACCCGGCTGGACGGCATCGCGCCGTCCAACATATACCGCAGCGCCGACGGCACCTGGGTGGTGATCGCCGCCAACCAGGACACCGTCTTCGCCCGGCTGTGTGCGCTGATGGGCCGCTCCGAACTGATCGATGACGAGCGGTTCGCCACCCACGCCGCCCGCGGTCGCAATCAGGACCAACTCGATCAGATCATCGGCGACTGGGCCGCGCAGCGGCAGCCCGGCGAGATCATCGAAACGTTGTCGGCAGGCGGCGTGATCGCCGGGCCCATCAACACTGTCGCCGAGGTGGTCAAAGATCTTCAACTGCAAGCCCGGCACATGGTCGCCGAGCACTACGACGAGCGAATCCAACGAAGCGTGCTGGGGCCGGGAATCGTGCCGGTGTTCTCCGAATCTCCAGGCACCATCCGCAACGCCGGCCCGGCCCATCCGGGACACCACAACGACGAGGTCTACCGTGGGTTGCTGGGCAAGACAGCCGCGCAGCTCGAGTCCTTGCGTGCCGAGGGGGTGCTTTGACCGAACTACCATCCCGTGTCGACATTCGCGAGGTCTCGCTGCGCGACGGGCTGCAGATCGAGTCGCCAATCCCGTTGTCCGCCAAGCTCGAACTGCTGGACGCGGTGGCCGCGACTGGAGCGCGCGAAGTCGAGGTGACAGCGTTCGTGTCACCGTCGAAGGTGCCGGCGATGGCCGATGCGGCGGAGGTGGCCGCCGAGCTGCACCGCTATCCGGGGATCGAGTTCTCCGCCCTGGTCGCCAGCCCGAACGGCGCCAAGAGGGCCGTAACTGCCGGACTGCGGGCCATCGAATACGTGCTGTCACCCTCAGATTCGTTCAGCCAAGCCAACGTCGGACGAAGCAGTGCCGAAGCCACCGCGCAGATCCGCGACATCGTCGCGATCAGCCGCGACACCGACACAACAGTGGAGGCCATCATCGCCACCGCGTGGGACTGCCCGTACGAGGGACCCACGCCGGTCCACCGCGTTGCCGGGATCGCGGCTGCCGCCGCCGAGCACGGCGTCGACCGAATTTCGATCGCCGACACGATCGGCACTGCCACGCCGGGCCGGGTCACTTCGTTGATATCGCAGCTGCGTTCGGTGATCGGCGACCTTTCACTCGGCGGACATTTCCACAACACCCGCGGCAGTGGGCTGGCCAGCGCCTACGCGGCAGTCAGTGCCGGGGTCACCCGGCTCGACGCCTCGGTCGGCGGGCTGGGCGGCTGCCCGTTCGCGCCCGGCGCCACCGGCAATATCGCCACCGAGGATCTCGTATACCTGTTGACCGACAGCGGCATCGAGGTCGATGTCGACCTGCAGGCCGCCATCGCCGCCGCTGCGGTAGCTGAATCGATTGTCGGGCATCAGCTTCCGGGAGCATTGCTGCGCGCCGGGGACCGAAAGAGGAACTGACTGCCGTGGATTTCACGCTACCGGAACACCTTCTGGGCACTTTGGCCGAAGTTGATGCCTTCATCGAAGCTGAGATAGCTCCGTTGCAGGCCGAGAATGTGCAGTACTTCGATCAGCGCCGCGAGTTTGCGCGGACCGACGTGGACAACGACGGCACCCCGTCGCGGGAATGGGAAGAACTGCTCGCCGAAATGAGAAGGCGCGCGGACAAGGCGGGCTGGCTGCGTTACGGATTACCGGTGTCGCTCGGCGGTCGCGACGGCACCAACGTGGACATGGCTGTGATTCGGGAGCATTTGGCGCACAAGGGCCTTGGGCTGCACAATGATCTGCAGAACGAGTCGTCGATCGTCGGCAACTTTCCTCAGGTCATCATGATGGAACGGTTCGGCACCGACGAGCAGCGCCGGCTCTGGTCCGAAGCGTTGATCACCGGGGACCGTTCGATGGCGTTCGGCCTGACCGAACCGCAACACGGCTCCGACGCGACCTGGCTGGAAACGCACGCCGAACTCGACGGCAACGACTGGGTGATCAACGGCAGCAAGCGCTTCAACACCGGTGTGCACCGGGCGACACACGACCTCATCTTCGCGCGCACGTCCGGCAAGCCGGGGCAGCCGCTGGGCATCACGGCGTTCCTGGTACCGACCGATGCGCCCGGATTCGCCGTGCCCTACTACTGGTGGACGTTCAACATGCCTACCGACCACGGCGAAGTCGAGTTGACCGACGTACGGGTGGCCGGGGACGCCGTGCTCGGAGAGGTGGACCGCGGCTTGGAAGTTGCTCAGACGTTCTTGCACGAGAATCGGATTCGGCAAGCGGCCAGCAGCTTGGGCGCGGCCCAGTACTGTATCGATCGCGCCGCGGACTATGCGGCGAAGCGAACGGTTTTCGGCAAGCCGCTCGCGGTCAACCAGGCCGTGCAGTGGCCGTTGGCCGAGCTGCACACCGAAGCCCAGATGGTGCGGTTGCTGGTCTATTACGCCGCCTGGCACTTGGACCGCGACCATCATCTGGAGGTGTCCGACAAGGTGTCGATGGCCAATTACCGTGCCAACCGGTTGGTCTGCGACGCCGCCGACCGGGCGATGCAAATCTTCGGCGGACTCGGATACAGCCGCCACGAGCCATTCGAACACATCTACCGCCACCACCGCCGGTACCGGATCACTGAGGGCGCCGAAGAAATTCAGATCCGACGGGTCGCTCAGCGCCTGTTCAACTTCGGCGCCAAGTGATTGACGCCGCCGGGTTGTCGCATGCGCTGGCGCCGGTGGTGGCGTCCGCCCTGGGCACCGAGGCGACGATCGACAACCTGCGCGCACTGACCGGCGGGGCCAGTCGCAGCACGTGGGCGTTCGACGCGATCACAGCCCGCGGCCACCGCCCGCTGATTCTGCGGATCGGACCTCCTGACGACGTACATGCCGATATGGAAACCGAAGCCCGCGTCCAGGCTGCCGCGGCGGCGGCCGGTGCACCGGTACCGCGCGTCCTGATTGCCGACAATTCCATTGCCGCACTGGGCAATCCCTTTCTGATCTGTGAAGAGGTCAGAGGTGAGACGATTGTCCGGCGGATCCATCGCGGGCTCGACGACATCGGCAGGCCGCGGTTACTGCATCAGTGCGCTCACGCGTTGGCCGCCATTCACCGCTCCGACGTGCGCGGCGTCGGTCTGGACGCCCAAGACCAACTCACGCAGTGGCGCGACCGGCTGGACGCCATGGGCGATACCACCGCCACGTTCGAGTGGGCGTTTCGTTGGCTCGCCGCGCACCGGCCGGCGCCGTCACCGCAGCGGCTGGTGCACGGCGACTACCGGATGGGCAATCTCATCGTCGACGCCGGCGAGTTGGCCGCGGTGCTCGACTGGGAGTTGGTCCACATCGGTGCGGCCTACGAAGATTTGGCGTGGTTCTGCATCCGCGCCTGGCGTTTCGGTGCCCCGCCTGGTCGTGGCGCCGGCGGACTGGGCAGTATCGGGGATTTCCTCTGGGCTTACGAGCAGGCCAGCGCGATAACCGTCGAGCGGCCGTCGTTTCACTGGTGGCTGGTGCTGGCCACCTTGCGCTGGGGTGTCATCTGCCGCTATCAGGCCGAGCGGCATCTGAGCCGGCAGCTTCGGTCGGTGGAGCTCGCGACGATCGGCCGCCGAGTGTGCGAGACCGAGTGGGACCTGCTCAACCTCCTCGAAACGGCGGCGGATAGCGGTTGACCGCCTAGGATGCCGCTGTGACCAGTGCCGATCAGGCGATCGACGCAATCCGCTGCGTCGGCGGGGCGCAGCGAGGGCAACGAGCATTACACGCCAAGGGCAAGCTGTACCGCGGCACCTTCACGGCCACTTCGGCGGCCGCTGGACTTTCGCGTGCCGCCCACCTCAATGGTTCCGCCGTACCTGCGCTGATCCGGTTTTCCAACGGCTCTGGGAACCCGGCCCAGGCGGACGGGGTTCCGGGAGTACGCGGAATGGCGGTCAAGTTCAACCTTCCGGACGGGTCGACCACCGACGTGTCGACGCAAACAGCAAAGCTCTTCACGTCCAGCACACCCGACGGCTTCCTGGCCCTGCTGCGCGCCATGCGGCCAGGGATCGGCGCGCCGCTGCGCTTTGCCCGGTACCTGGTCACCCATCCGCGTTTCCTGGTCGCCTTGCCCGCACTGCGCGACGCGAACAGGGTGCCGGCGAGCTACGCCACCGCCAGCTACCACGGACTGCATGCCTTCCGCTGGGTCAGCGCCGACGGCAGCGCGCGATTCGTTCGCTACCACTTCGCACCGGCGGCGGGCGAAGAATTCCTGGCACGGCAAACCGCCCGGAACAAGAACGCGAATTTCTTGACTGAAGAACTCGACGCGCGCCTCGCAACAGAAGCGGTGCGATTCGACTACCAAGTTCAGATCGCCGCTGAGGGCGATTCAACCGTCGATCCATCCAAGCCGTGGCGCAGCTCCCAGACCGTCACCGTCGGCAGCCTCAACGTCACCGGCGTCGACACCGAACGCGAACAGGGGGACGACGTCGTGGTATTCGATCCCATGCGCGTCACCGACGGCATCGAGCCGTCCGACGACCCGGTGTTGCGGTTCCGCACGCAGGCTTACTCAGCGTCGGTGAAGTTGCGTAGCGGGGTGGATCGCGGTCCTGAGGCGCCCGCTTCTTGAGCGGCCCGTACGGCCGCCCGACTGCGGCTGAACTAGTCGCCGCCGTCGCCGAATTCCTCGAGACCGACGTCCGTGCGGCGACCAGTGGGCAGGTCAACTTTCACGCCCGGGTAGCGGCGAACGCGTTGCGCATCGTCGAGCGACAACTGCTCGTCGACTCGGCGAAGGAGGTCGCCGACGCGCTCGCCACCATGGGGTTCGCCGACGAGACGCTGCTGGCGGATGCCATTCGCCGCGGCGACCTCGACGGCCGCGCCGACGACGTCACGCGGTGTCTTCGCGCACTGGTCAGCCACCGGCTCGACGTCGCGCACCCGGGGTATCAGGACGGTTAGCGACTCAGCCCGCGGCCGCGACAACCTCGATCCAGTCCCAGCGCCGGCCGCAAAGCGACCCGACCTGGGCAGGCGGGAACGAGACCAGATCCGCAGCGCTAGGCGCCGGCGCGACGAGTACCGGTCCGATCGGAAAGTCGAGCGTGGCCGAGTGCCAACTGCCCGGACGAAGGTCGGCGCCGCGGAATGAGAGCAGCAGCTCGTGACGGCCGGCCGCCAACTCCGCCTCACCCAGACGCGTGTAGCCGATGCCACTCACGAGATGATGGCGGACATCGCCGAACATGTGATCATCGACGAATGCCCCGACCCCGTCGCGTACCGAACCGCCGAGCCAAATCTCATAATCGCCGGGCAAATTGACCTTGAACGTCGACCGCACCTGTCCGGCATCGTCACCGGGGATCAAATAGCTGCCTTTTCGCCAATCCGCCGGGAAGTCTGCCTGCAGCAACGACCTCGCCGAGACAGTTGGGGCGGGTGCGGCGACGAGCTGACCGCCGGGGCCCTGCGACTTCGCCATTGCCGCCATGGCCAGCACCTGATCGCACGACGGCACACCGCCGGGATCGAGCTCCCCACCCAACGACAGGTGAGTCAACACCCGAGCGAACTCACCGGTCGAGTGCACCGGGCGCTGCCACACCTCGTAGTACTCCCCGTGGCGCACCAACTGGTAATTGGCCGGCGGCCGACTCGCCACCGGCGAACGGCGGACGACGATTGTCCGGTACCCCAGCACGCTGGGCAGTGTGATTGCGTCGACACCGCCGATCAACGGCTTGTCGGCGGTCGTTCCGTCCCGAAGCAGGATTTGGCGGCGGCGGAGCTGGTCCACACCCTCAGGGTCGGCGTCGCGAAGGAAGTGCCGAACGCCGTAGATCTGGTCGTCGGTCATCAACGTCGGGCCCTCGCCACGTATTTGGCCGGCGATCCCGGCTAATTCGGCGAGTTCGTCGCGCGGAGCCAGGGTGACCTGAGTGTAGGCAAGGATGTTGGACACGAGGACGCCCGCGCCGAGCACCCCGATCAGCAATGTCCCCGGAAGGCGCCGCCCGGCCGCGAACAGCAGTGCCGCCGCGACCGCGGCGGCAGCAGGGATTGCCGGTGCGAGGGTTGCATAGACTTTGCCGTCGACCCAGGGGCTACCGGCGACGATCACGACGATGCCCCCAACGAAACCGAACCCGATCCACGTTGGCAAAGACCATTGCCGTTCGCTCGACGCCCGCCACAGTCCGTAACCCGCCGCAGCGAGGCTGATCGCGACCATGACGTAGTTGATGACGAGATGGTTTGGGGGGACGCGAAAGTCGCCAGTGGTCCAGATACCCGCCACCTGCAGCGGGTTCAGCGGCCCAATCAGGTTCCCGAGCGGGTTTCCGGGAATGCCGGAGCCGGTCGGTGCGTAGAGCTCGCCATTGATCTGGGCGACGACCCCCCGCACGACCGCTGGTAGCCCAATCGCCAGCGTCAGCCCCGCGGCCGCCGCAATCGCCACTACCCCCCTGCGCCACCCCACCGCGCGACCGGCGATCAGCAAAGCGATCGCGAAAAGCGGCACGAGCCAGACTGCACCGCCTAATCCGTACACCCCGAACAGCGCCGCAGACCCCAACGCGAGCGGCAAAGCCGAGCGCGGCACCTTCTGCCAAGGCTGCGTGCGGGTCGCAAGCAGCGCGATCACGGCCAGCAACAGCGCGCTCTCGATCTCTTTGATGCCGCCCCAGAGGTAATAGCCGTAGAGGAGCGCGGGCTGGGCGGCGATGAACGCGGCAAGCGCGCGAAAGCGCCGGTTAACGACCAGCGGCTCGACGAGTGCGCTGATCGTCAACGCGAGCATCGGTGCGAGCGACGCCATGAACGGCTGGATGACCCAGGCGACGTCTTGACCGATGAGCTGATGCACGGCGCCGAGCGGCGTGAAGCCGGCCCATGGATAGCCGCCATTCAGGTTGATGGCCAGGGTGGCCTCGTAACTCGAAGGAGCGAGCCCGTGAACTGACGGGCCGTGGGCCGTGATCCAGTCGGTGAAAGCCATCCAGGTCGCGGTGTCGTCGAGCTTGATGTAGCCGGTGAAGGTTTTCTGGCCCGACAAGACGACCGGCGCCGCGAAGACCGCATACGCTCCCCCCGCGGCGACGAGCTCCCAGCGGGCGAGGCGCCAGCCGTTTCGCCAGGGTTTGGACACCGCGAAGCCGACCACTGCCAAGGCGACGAGGAGTGGTGGAAGCAACCTGGCGGTCAGGTCGAAGGTGCAAACGGCCTGCCCGACGACAACCGCTGCGGCGAACCCAACTGGGATGAGCGCAGCGCCCGGCAGCTCGGATCCGGCGATCCGTTCGGTCAGCAGTCCAAGCCCGAAGGAGAGCACGCCGAGCACAAGCGGCACCAACAGCCATGTGGCGATCAGGCTCATGGGCCATCGCTGATCCGGCGTTGCTGCGGTCCGGTCGGCGGTTCACGTCGGGCCCGCGAAGCCAATTGGATAGTCGACCTCTCAGGTCCGAACAACTAGCAGGGTGGCGGCTTCGGGTGGCACAGGGTGTCCTGTGCTGATTCTCCGCCGCTGGGACCCGTCGCTCCGGTGCTCCCGACAGGACCAGTCGGCCCGGTCTGCCCGGTCGCCCCCGCAACCGGCCCCGTGGCTCCGGTCTGCCCGGTCACGCCGGTCGACCCGGTCGCACCGGTAACCGGCCCCGTCGCACCGGTCTGCCCAGTGACCGGCCCCGTCGAGCCGGTCGTTCCGAGACCCGGCCCCGTCCCTCCGGTCGGGCCGCTCGGTCCCGTTGGTCCGGTCTGCTGCTGGTTAGGGTCGACCGGCGCTTGAGCTGGAGCGGGCGCAGGCGCCGCTGGCGCTTGATTCGGAGCGTTCAGCGAAGGGTCGCCTGGCGATTGCACGACTGGTCCACCGCCGCTACCGGGCACCGAAGCCTGTGCCGGAGACGGCGTCGGCCCCGCCGGTGCCTGTGCAGGCGCGCCCCCCTGGTTCTGCTGCGGGACCGCCGCAGGCGCAGTTGACTGCGGAGCCTTCGGGGCGGTGTGGCTCGAGGACAACATCGTGTAGGCGAGTCCACCGCCGGCGGAGATCACCGCGACAACGGCAATGACCACCAAAACCATCGGGAGCGACTGGAACCACCGCGTGCGCGGCGCAGGCTCGTTCTCGGCGTACGGATCCGGATCAACCGCCGATTCCGAGTAGGGGTCGCGGGTGTCCTCGTCATATCTGGGAACTTCGGACCGGCCGCGGCCTTCGTCCTGTGACCATGCCAATGGCGTGGCCTGAGTCGGCGGGCTTCCGTCGTTGCGGAAACCCGCATCCCCCCGACTACCCGGTGAATTCACCCGCTGCGTAGCGGCGTTCGGATTGCCGCTGCGCCCGGACTGCGGATTTGTGATGCGGCGTGTCGGTCGATCATTCATTTGTGCGTCCCTTGGTCGTGAGATGCCGCCGAACTGGCTGACGTGCTAGCGCAGCTTCTTGGTGCCCAGTGTGGTTAGACGCGCAGGGTCCGACTTGCTTAGTAAATCAGTGGGAGACTCATTCGGCAGCCCGATGAAAAAACCTGTGGCGTTTGAAGTGCCCAGGTTTAGTTTTCAGTTGGTGGCGAGGGCCAGGAGCTGAGTCTTCATGGAGCTGATTCAGCTTGCACCAGGCGACACAATGCGACGCGCCCAATAAATCACCGCTTCTCCTAAATTCATCCCCGCGAATGTCCGGCGGGTGCCTGCTAGATCAGACATTGACGCTGACTGGTGGGTCCCTTTAGTCAAGGGAGGCAGCCATGGCGGACTTGCGACCCGCTCCGCACCGCAAAGAATTACCAAATGGTTTCACGCGCATCAGTGGTAACGCAGGGAACACCAGCATCAATTGCCGGCGCTGATCAGTTAGATCGACGGATGATCGAGCTGACCGAATTCACGGCGCCGCTGAGTTAGGCTCGGCCGACGACGGGACGGTGCGGAGGTGGCGAATGACGACCGTGGAAACGCTGTTGAGCGATCCGGACACCGCCGGGGTGTGGAATTTGGTGCCGGACCGCTCGACTTTCGGCTTCAAGATCAAGAACATGTGGGGCCTGGTGCCCGTCAAAGGCCGGTTCACCGATGTCAGCGGCGACGGCCAGGTCACCGGCAAGGGCGCTGTCCTCGGTCGTCTTGACGTCGAGGTCGCATCGCTGGACACCGGCATCGGCCGCCGCGACAAGCACCTGCGTTCGGCAGACTTCTTCGACGCGGACCGCTTCCCTCAACTCAGCGTGGTGGTCACCGCGGTCCAGCCGACCACCGGCAACGGAGCCGACCTGCGGGCTGACTTCACCATCAAGGGAGTCACCGAGCCCGTGCCGCTGCCGGTGACTATCAACGTCCTCGGTGACGGTTCGGTGCGAATATTGGCGAAGACCGAGATCGATCTGGCCGAGTTCGGGCTGGACTGGAATCGGCTGGGCATGATCGGCAAGTCCGCGACGGCCACGGTCGACGCCTGCTTCGTCCACGCGGACTGACCAGCGATGGGTACCATCTAGCACCGTGCCTGACTCCCCCTTGCGGATCCTCGTCTACAGCAACAACGCCAAGACCCGCGAGCAGGTGATGCTTTCGCTGGGCAAACGGCCGCACCCCGACCTGCCGGAGGTCAGCTACCTCGAAGTTGCCACCGAGCCGATCGTCATCCAGAAGATCGACGCCGGCGGTATCGATCTGGCCATCCTGGACGGCGAGGCGACGCCGGTCGGTGGGATGGGAATCGCCAAGCAACTCAAGGACGAAGTCGCGCACTGCCCGCCGATCGTGGTGCTGACCGGGCGCGCCGACGATGCGTGGCTGGCCAGTTGGTCGCGGGCCGAAGCCGCTGTACCGCATCCGCTCGACCCGATCGTGCTGGGCCAGCGGGTGGTCGAGCTGCTGCGCGCGCCCGTTCAGTAGCCCCGGTCGGGCCGCTCGGACACCGGCGGTGAGACGCCGCCGAAGGTTGTGGGAGAACTCACAACCGGACCCCTGAGCGAGCCGGTACACCGGATCGTTAGGCTGTGTTTGACCTCACAGCCAGCCAGAAGACACCATCAGGGAGGGCCGCTGCAGGATGAATCTGTACACACCCATCCTGGTCCTTGGGGGGATCGCTACCGCTTTCGCGGTGTTCTCTGTGGTCGTGGCGACGATCGCAGGTCCCAGCCGTTACAACCGGGCAAAATTGGAGGCCTACGAGTGCGGCATCGAGCCGAGCAACCAGTCGGCGAATGCCCCGAGTGCGGGCAGCGGTCAGCGCTTCCCGGTGAAGTACTACCTGACCGCGATGCTATTCATCGTCTTCGACATCGAGATCGTGTTCCTGTATCCGTGGGCGGTCAGCTACGACGCGTTGGGGACGTTCGCGCTCTTCGAGATGGTCGTGTTCATGCTCACGGTGTTTGTGGCGTACGCCTACGTGTGGCGCCGCGGCGGCCTGACGTGGGATTGAGGTAGACGTGGGCATAGAAGAGAAGCTGCCCAGCGGTTTCTTGCTGACGACCGTCGAAACACTGGCGGGCTACTTTCGCAAGAACTCGTTGTGGCCGGCGACGTTTGGGCTGGCGTGCTGTGCCATCGAGATGATGTCGACGGCTTCTCCGCGGTTCGACATCGCGCGATTCGGAATGGAGCGGTTCTCGGCAACGCCGCGCCAGGCCGATCTGATGATCGTGGCCGGCCGGGTGAGCCAGAAGATGGCACCGGTGTTGCGGCAGATCTACGACCAGATGGCCGAACCGAAATGGGTGCTGGCAATGGGCGTGTGCGCTTCGTCGGGCGGAATGTTCAACAACTATGCGGTGATCCAAGGTGTGGACCACGTCGTGCCGGTGGACATCTACCTGCCTGGCTGTCCCCCGCGACCGGAGATGCTGCTGTACTCAATCCTCAAGCTGCACGAGAAGATTCAAGAGATGCCGCTCGGGGTCAACCGGGAACGCGCCATCGCAGCGGCCGAAGAGGCGGCGCTGGCGGCCAGACCGACGATCGAGATGCGCGGACTGCTGCGATGAGTTCGCCGGAACAAGAACCCAAAGAAGCTGTTCGCCAACCAACCGAAGAGATAATCGACGTCCGCCGCGGCATGTTCGGTGTGTACGACACCGGTGACACCTCCGGGTATGGGGGGCTGGTCCGTCAGGTAACGCTGCCCGGCAGCAGCCCACGGCCATATGGCAGCTACTTCGACGAGCTGGTCGACGAGGTCGGGGCAGCCTTGGGCCAGGCCGGGGTCCTGTACGCCAACGCAATCGAGAAAGTCGTGGTCTATCGCGACGAACTGACCCTGCATGTGCACCGTGAGCAACTGCCGATCGTCGCCGCCCGGCTTCGTGACGACCCGAAACTGCGCTTCGAACTCTGCCTAGGGGTCAGCGGTGTGCACTACCCGCACGACTCGGGCCGCGAGCTGCACGCCGTCTACCAGTTCCGGTCACTAACCCACAAACGCCGCATCCGGTTGGAGGTGTCCGCGCCCGACGACGATCCGCACATTCCGTCGCTGTTCGCCCTTTATCCCACCAACGACTGGCATGAGCGCGAGACCTACGACTTCTTCGGGATCATCTTCGACGGACATCCCGCGTTGACCCGCATTGAGATGCCTGACGACTGGCACGGACATCCGCAACGCAAGGACTATCCACTCGGCGGCATCCCGGTCGAGTACAAGGGCGCGCAGATTCCCCCGCCCGAC
This sequence comes from uncultured Actinomycetota bacterium, assembly GCA_963795995.1. Lineage (GTDB taxonomy): Bacteria > Actinomycetota > Actinomycetes > Mycobacteriales > Mycobacteriaceae > Mycobacterium. The sequence continues at coordinate 340,137 of CAWCJY010000010.1, read as the reverse complement.
GAGCGGAGGGCGTACAACTGATGAGCGAAACCACCAGCAAGCCAACCGACGGAACCGGCGACGCGGAAACCATTTTGGCTGTGGTGGGCCAGGATTGGGAGCAGATCGTCGAGGCTGCCCGCAGCGGAGACCCCGGTGAACGGATCGTGGTCAACATGGGACCTCAGCACCCGTCCACTCACGGTGTGCTGCGGTTGATCCTGGAGATCGAAGGCGAGACGGTCACCGAAGCCCGATGCGGAATCGGCTATCTGCACACCGGGATCGAGAAAAACCTCGAATACCGCTACTGGACCCAGGGCGTCACGTTCGTCACCCGGATGGACTACCTGTCGCCGTTTTTCAACGAGACGGTGTACTGCCTCGGCGTGGAGAAGCTGCTCGACATCGCCGATCAGATCCCGGAGCGGGTCAACGTCATCCGGGTGATGATGATGGAGCTGAATCGGGTGTCATCGCACCTGGTTGCGCTGGCCACCGGCGGCATGGAGCTGGGCGCGATGACCGCGATGTTCATCGGCTTCCGCGAGCGTGAATTGGTCCTCAACTTGTTCGAGTTGATCACCGGCTTGCGGATGAACCATGGCTACATCCGGCCCGGCGGGCTGGCCCAAGACCTGCCGCCCAACGCGGAAAACGAGATTCGCGAGTTCCTCGGCTTGATGAAGCACCGGCTGCGCGACATCGAGAACCTGCTCAACGAAAACTACATCTGGAAGGCCCGCACCCAGGGCGTCGCTTACTTGGACCTCACCGGCTGCATGGCCCTGGGCATCACCGGCCCGATCCTGCGCTCGACCGGTTTGCCGCACGACCTGCGGCGGGCCGCACCGTACTGCGGATACGAGAACTACGAATTCGACGTGATCACCGACGACAGGTGTGATGCGTACGGCCGCTACATGATTCGCATCAAAGAGATGAGGGAGTCGCTGAAGATCGTCGAGCAGTGCCTGGACAAGTTACAACCCGGGCCGATCATGGTCGAGGACCGCAAGATCGCCTGGCCCGCCGACCTGAAAGTCGGCCCTGACGGCCTGGGCAACTCAGAAGAACACATCGCCAAGATCATGGGCAGTTCGATGGAAGCGCTGATCCACCACTTCAAGCTGGTCACCGAAGGCATCCGCGTTCCGCCCGGGCAGGTTTACGTCGCTGTGGAGTCACCCCGCGGTGAACTCGGCGTGCACATGGTCAGCGACGGCGGTACCCGCCCCTACCGGGTGCATTACCGGGATCCGTCCTTCACCAACTTGCAGGCGGTCGCCGCGATGTGCGAGGGCGGGCTGGTCGCCGATGTGATCACCGCGGTCGCCAGCATCGATCCGTTGATGGGTGGGGTCGACCGTTGACGGCGCCGAAGGCGCCGGCCGTCGGAGCATCGGGCGAGCGGGTGTTCATCGAACTCGGGCCGCCAGCAGAAGAGCCCGGGCAGTTCGTGGTCGACGGTGCGCCGCGGTCGTACTCAGATGAGGTCAAGGCTCGGCTGGAGGTGGATGCCAAGGAGATCATCGGCCGTTATCCGGTCGCTCGGTCGGCAATCTTGTCACTGTTGCACCTGGTGCAAGCCGAAGACGGGTACCTCACCCCGGCGGGCTTGGAGTTCTGCGGGCAGCAGCTGGGACTGACCGGGGCCGAGGTTGTCGCCGTGGCGAGCTTCTACTCGATGTACCGCCGCGGGCCCACCGGCGACTACCTGGTCGGCGTGTGCACCAACACCTTGTGCGCCGTGATGGGCGGCGACGCGATCTTCGCCGCGCTCAAGAACCACCTCGGCATCGACAACGACCAGACCACCGACGACGGCAAGGTCACCTTGCAGCACGTCGAGTGCAACGCTGCCTGCGACTACGCACCGGTGGTGATGGTGAACTGGGAATTCTTCGACAACCAGACGTGTGAGTCGGCGCGTGAACTCGTCGACGCTCTGCGCACCGACGACCTTCCCAAGCCGACCCGCGGTGCACCGCTGCGCAGCTTTCGGCACAACGAGCGACTGCTCGCCGGCTTCCCCGACGAGCGCCCCGACGGAGGCCAGGGCGGCACGGGCGAGGCGACTCTGGCCGGTCTGCGTGTCGCGCAAGAACACGGCATGAAGGCGCCGCCACCCGACGCCACACCGTCAGAGGACAAGTAATGGCTTCGATCGGTCAGACCACGGCGTTGACCCCGGTGTTCACTCGCTACTGGGACGACCCGGAACCCTGGAGTTTGGAGACTTATCAGCGCAACGACGGCTACAAGGCCCTGCGGAAAGCCCTCGACATGGGCCCCGATGCAGTGCTGCAGACCGTGAAGGACTCCGGGCTGCGCGGCCGCGGCGGCGCCGGGTTCGGGGCGGGCACGAAGTGGGCGTTCATCCCGCAGGGCGACGAAGGCCCGGCCGCAAAGCCGCATTACCTCGTCGTCAACGCCGACGAGTCCGAACCCGGAACGTGCAAAGACGTACCGCTGATGTTCGTCACTCCGCACTTTTTGATCGAAGGCAGCATCATCGCCGCCTACGCTATCCGCGCCAACCATGCGTTCATCTACATCCGCGGCGAGGTCGTCCCGGTGCTGCGGCGGCTGCGGCACGCGGTGGCCGAGGCGTACGAGGCCGGCTTGGTGGGCCGCGACATCGCGGGCTCCGGCTACGACCTGGAACTGATCGTGCACGCCGGTGCCGGCGCCTACATCTGCGGCGAGGAGACCGCGCTGCTGGATTCGCTGGAGGGCCGGCGCGGCCAGCCGCGGCTGCGTCCGCCGTTCCCGGCGGTGTCCGGGCTCTACGCCTGCCCCACGGTGATCAACAACGTCGAAACCATCGCCAGCGTGCCGCCGATCATCCTGCACGGGGTGGACTGGTTCCGGTCCATGGGTACCGAGAAATCCCCAGGCTTCAACCTGTACTCACTGTCCGGCCATGTGACCCGTCCCGGTCAGTACGAGGCTCCGCTGGGGATCACGCTGCGCGAGCTGCTGGAGTACGCCGGCGGGGTGCGCGAAGGGCACCAGTTGAAGTTCTGGACGCCGGGCGGGTCGTCGACGCCGCTGCTGACCGACGAGCACCTCGACGTGCCGCTGGACTACGAGAGTGTCAGCGAGGCCGGCTCGATGCTGGGCACCAAGGCCCTGGAGATCTTCGACGAGACCACCTGCGTGGTGCGCGCGGTGCGGCGCTGGACTGAGTTCTACCAGCACGAGTCCTGCGGCAAGTGCACCCCGTGCCGGGAAGGCACCTACTGGCTGGAGCAGATCTACGAGCGCCTGGAAGTCGGTGAGGGCACACACGAAGACCTGGAGAAGCTGGGAGACATCGCCGACAATATTTTGGGAAAGTCGTTCTGCGCGTTGGGCGATGGCGCGGCAATGCCGGTGATCTCCTCGCTCAAGTACTTCCGCGACGAGTACGTCGCCCACGTCGAAGGGGGCGGGTGCCCGTTCGACCCCCGAGATTCCATGCTTATCCCCAACGGAAAGGCGTGACGGCCTGATGACACGCGCCGACGAGGCCAAAGCTCAAGGCGGGGACACCGACAACCAGGTGCCGCCGCCGGAGATGGTGACGCTGACCATCGACGGTGTCGAGATCAGCGTGCCGAAGGGGACGCTGGTGATCCGCGCCGCCGAGCTGATGGGCATCCAGATCCCGCGGTTCTGCGACCACCCACTTCTGGATCCGATCGGCGCATGCCGGCAATGCCTGGTCGAGATCGAGGGCCAGCGCAAGCCGATGGCGTCGTGCACGACACCAGTCGCTGACGACATGGAAGTGCGCACCCAACTCAGCTCGAAGGTCGCCGACAAAGCGCAGCAGGGCGTGATGGAGATGTTGCTGATCAACCATCCGCTGGACTGCCCGATGTGTGACAAGGGCGGTGAATGCCCGCTGCAGAACCAGGCCATGTCCAACGGGCGCGCCGAGTCCCGGTTCACCGACGTCAAGCGGACTTTCACCAAGCCGATCAATATCTCCTCACAGGTCCTGCTGGATCGTGAGCGGTGCGTGTTGTGCGCGCGCTGCACCCGGTTCTCCGCCCAGATCGCCGGTGACCCGTTCATCGAGATGCTGGAGCGCGGCGCCCTGCAACAGGTCGGCATCTACGCCGGGGAACCGTTCGACTCCTACTTCTCGGGCAACACGGTGCAGGTCTGCCCGGTCGGCGCGCTGACCGGAACCGCCTACCGGTTCCGGGCCCGTCCTTTCGACCTGGTCTCCAGCCCGAGCGTGTGCGAGCACTGCGCATCGGGCTGCGCGCAGCGCAGCGACCACCGGCGTGGCAAGGTGCTGCGCCGGCTCGCCGGCGACGACCCCGAGGTCAACGAGGAATGGAACTGCGACAAGGGCCGGTGGGCGTTCACCTACGCCAGCCAACCCGACCGGATCAACACTCCGCTGATCCGGGACAGCGACGGCTCGCTGGTGGAGGCGTCGTGGTCGCAGGCGCTGACGGCGGCGGCCGACGGACTCGCCTCGGCGCGCGGCTCCGCAGGTGTCCTGGTCGGCGGGCGGGCAACCTGGGAAGACGCCTACGCCTACGCCAAGTTCGCCCGAATCGCGCTGGGCAGCAACGACATCGACTTCCGTGCCCGACCGCTCTCGGCGGAGGAGGCCGACTTCCTGGCCGCCCACGTCGCCGGTCGACCGGTCACCGTCAGCTACGCGGAGCTGGAATCGGCGCCGGTGGTGCTGCTGGTCGGGTTCGAGCCGGAAGACGAATCCCCGATCGTGTTCCTGCGGTTGCGCAAAGCCGCCAACAAACATCACCTGCCGGTGTATGCCGTCGCGCCGTTCGCCAGCCGCGGACTGACCAAGATGTCCGGCCGGATAGTGACGACCGTTCCCGGCGCCGAAGCAGCGGCACTCGACGACTTGCGCGACGGTGACGGCGACCTGACCGAGTTGCTGCAGAAGCCCGGCGCGGTCATCTTCGTCGGCGAACGGCTGGCGACCTCGCCGGGCGCGCTGTCCGCGGCGGTGCGACTGGCCGACGCCACCGGGGCACGGCTGGCCTGGGTGCCACGACGCGCCGGGGAGCGCGGCGCGTTGGACGCCGGAGCGCTGGGCGTACTGCTGCCGGGCGGGCGGCCGCTGGCCGACGAGGCCGCCCGGTCCGAAGTCAGCACGGCCTGGCACGTCGACGACCTACCGTCGTCGCCGGGCCGTGACACCGACGCGATATTGGCCGCCGCGGCCGACGGAACACTCGGCGCGTTGCTGGTCGGCGGCGTGGAGCCCGGCGACCTGGCTGATCCGCAAGCCGCACTGGCCGCACTGGATGCGGCCGGTTTCGTCGTCAGCATCGAGCTGCGCCACAGCGCCGTCACCGAACGCGCCGATGTGGTGTTGCCGATCGCACCGACGGCGGAGAAGTCCGGCACCTTCCTCAACTGGGAAGGCCGGCATCGGACGTTTCCCGCCACGCTGCAGCGGGGCGCCTTTCAAGCCAGCATGCCGGACCTGCGGGTACTGGACACGTTGGCCGACGAAATGGGCATCGACCTGGGACTGCCTACCGCCGAGGCCGCGCGTGCGGAGCTGACGGAGCTGGGTCGCTGGGACGGCGAACGCGCCGCCGATCCGGACGTGGCGGCCGCCGAGGCGCCGCAGCCGCAGGCGGGCGAGGCCGTGCTGACCGGATGGCGAATGCTGCTGGACTGCGGGCGGCTGCAAGACGGCGAACCGCATCTGGCCGGTACCGCGCGCGCGCCGGTGGTGCGGCTGTCCGCGGCGTGGGCCGAGGAAATCGGCGCATCAGACGGTGCGAAGGTGACGGTGAGCACTTCGCGCGGAGCCATCACCTTGCCGCTGGCCATCACCGACATGCCTGACCGGGTGGCCTGGTTGCCGTTGAATTCGCCGGGGTCGGCGGTACACCAGCAACTCGGTGTGACAGCCGGCGATGTGGTCGAGGTCCGCGCCGGCGACGGTGCAGAGCGAAGCGATGCTGAGGAGCGAGCGGCGCACATGAGCGAGGTGAGCCAATGACTGCGTTCGGGCACGACACCTGGTGGCTGCTGCTCGGGAAGGCCGTCGCCGTCTTCGTATTTCTGGTGCTGACGGTTCTGGTGGCGATCTTGGCCGAACGAAAGTTGTTGGGCCGCATGCAGTTACGCTGGGGGCCCAATAGGGTCGGTCCGCGCGGCTACCTGCAGAGCCTGGCCGACGGGATCAAACTGGCGCTGAAGGAAGGGATCACCCCGGTCGGGGTGGATCGCCCGATTTTCATGTTGGCGCCGATCATCTCGACCGTTCCGGCGATCACGGCGTTCGCGTTCATCCCGTTCGGGCCGGAGGTGTCGGTCTTCGGGCACCGGACTCCGCTGCAGGTGACCGATCTGCCGGTCGCGGTGCTGTTCATCCTGGGGTTGTCGGCGATCGGCGTGTACGGCATCGTGCTGGCCGGTTGGTCGTCGGGTTCGACGTACCCGCTGCTGGGTGGTGTGCGCTCCACCGCCCAGGTGATCTCCTACGAGGTCGCGATGGGTTTGGCGTTCGCGTCGGTCTTCCTCTACGCCGGGACTATGTCGACATCGCAGATCGTGACCGCCCAAAACCGGACCTGGTACGCGTTCCTGCTGCTGCCGTCGTTCCTGGTGTATCTCGTGTCGATGGTCGGCGAAACCAACCGCGCGCCCTTCGATCTCCCGGAAGCTGAAGGCGAGTTGGTCGCCGGCTTCCACACCGAGTACTCGTCGCTGAAGTTCGCGATGTTCTATCTGGCCGAGTACATCAACATGACGACCGTGTCGGCTTTGGCCGCCACGCTGTTTTTCGGCGGCTGGCATGCGCCCTGGCCGCTGAACATGTGGCACGGCGCCAACAGCGGATGGTGGCCGGTGCTCTGGTTCACCGCCAAGGTGTGGGTCTTCCTGTTCATCTACTTCTGGCTACGGGCCACCCTGCCCCGCCTGCGCTATGACCAGTTCATGACGCTGGGGTGGAAGCTACTCATCCCGGTATCGCTGGTGTGGGTCATGATCGCCGCCGCCATCCGCACCCTGCGGGACCAGGGCTATCCGCACTGGACCGCGGTGCTGGCGATCAGCAGCGCGGTGTTTTCGGTGGCGCTGCTGGTGTATCTGCGAAGACCATTCAGCGGCGTCGGCACTCGGGTGCTCGGGCTTACTCCGGACGAACTGCGGGGCAGGGGTCCGATCGCCGAATCGGCATTTCCGACACCACCGCTGCCGGGCGAGGCCCCACTAGCGACGTCGGTAACTAAGGAGGCCGCACGTGGCTAAGTTGCCCAAATCGTTAGAAGCGCTCGCCGGATTCGGCGTGACGCTGTCGTCGATGTTCAAACGCCCGGTCACCGAGGGCTACCCGGAAAACAAGATGCCCACCGCGCCGCGTTATCACGGCCGCCACCAGCTCAACCGTTACGCGGACGGCCTGGAGAAATGCATCGGCTGCGAATTGTGTGCCTGGGCCTGCCCGGCCGACGCGATCTACGTCGAGGGCGCCGACAACACCGAGGAGGAGCGGTATTCCCCCGGTGAGCGCTACGGGCGGGTCTACCAGATCAACTACCTGCGCTGCATCGGTTGCGGTCTCTGCGTCGAAGCCTGCCCCACCCGGGCTCTGACGATGACCAACGAATACGAGCTGGCCGACGACAACCGCGCTGACCTGATCTACGAAAAGGACCGGTTGCTGGCTCCGTTGCCACCCGATGTGGAGCCGCCCCCGCATCCACGGGCAGAGGGTGCCACCGATGCCGACTACTACCGGGGCAACGTGACCACGCAGGGCGTCCTGCGCGACGCCCAGCCGCAAGGCGGGCCGCAATGACAACGGTGCTGGCCGCCGATGTGATCACTCGGACCTCCACCGGCGAGGCAGTGGCGTTCTGGGTGCTCGGGGCGCTGGCGCTGATCGGCGCCGTGGGAGTGGTGGTGGCTGCCAATGCGGTGTACTCGGCGATGTTCCTGGCGATGACGATGATCATCCTGGCCGTCTTCTACATGGTTCAAGACGCGTTGTTTCTGGGTGTGGTGCAGGTCGTGGTCTACACCGGCGCGGTGATGATGTTGTTTTTGTTCGTGCTGATGCTGATCGGGGTGGATTCCGCGGAGTCGCTGGTAGAGACGCTGCGCGGCCAGCGGGTCGCCGCGGTGGTCGCCGGCGTCGGATTCGGCATCCTGCTGATCGCCGCCATCGCCAGCGCAACCACTTCGCCGTTCGCGGGGCTGAGCGCGGCCAACGCCGGCGGCAACGTGAACGGCCTGGCGACGTTGATCTTCTCGCGCTATCTGTGGGCATTCGAATTGACCAGCGCGCTGCTGATCACCGCGGCGGTCGGGGCGATGGTGCTGGCGCACCGGGAACGGTTCGAGCGCCGCAAGACCCAGCGGGAGCTGTCACAAGAACGGTTCCTGCCGGGTGCTTATCCCACCACCTTGCCCGGACCCGGTGTCTACGCCCGCCACAACGCCGTCGACGTCGCCGCCCTGCTGCCCGACGGTTCGTATTCGAAGTTGTCAGTCCCGTCGGTGTTGCACAGCCGCGGTGTCGACGAAGTCGACGGCCGGGACACTCCCAACGGATCCCCGAACGGCGCGTCATGAATCCGGAGAACTACCTTTACCTTTCGGCGCTGTTGTTCACCATCGGCGCCAGCGGTGTGCTGTTGCGGCGCAACGCGATAGTGATGTTCATGTGCGTCGAGCTGATGCTCAACGCCGTCAACCTGGCGTTCGTCACCTTTGCCCGGATGCACGGCCAGCTCGACGGTCAGATGGTCGCGTTCTTCACGATGGTGGTCGCCGCCTGCGAAGTCGTCGTCGGTCTGGCGATCATCATGACAATATTCCGCGCCCGCAAATCCGCCTCGGTCGACGACGCTAACTTGCTCAAGGGTTAGGGCCACTGAAATGACACATCTCACCTGGCTGCTCGTAGCTCTGCCCGCGGCCGGCGCCGCGATCCTGCTGCTGGCCGGCAGGCGGACAGACCGCTGGGGCCACTTGTTGGGTTGCGCCGCCTCCTTGGCGTCATTCGCCGTGGGTCTGGCTCTGCTCACCAACATGCTGGGCCGACCCGGTGACGACCGCGTCATCGCGCAGAATCTGTTCCGGTGGGTGCCGGTCGGCGGGCTGCAGGTGGACTTCGGTCTGCAAATCGACCAGCTGTCAATCTGTTTCGCCCTGCTGATCACCGGCGTCGGTTCGCTGATCCACATCTACTCGGTCGGCTACATGGCCGAGGACCCCGAGCGCCGGCGTTTTTTTGCCTACTTGAACTTATTCCTGGCGGCGATGCTGCTGCTGGTGGTCGCCGACAACTATCTGGGTCTCTACGTCGGCTGGGAAGGTGTGGGCCTGGCGTCCTACCTGCTCATCGGCTTCTGGTACCAGAAGCCGACTGCGGCCACCGCGGCGAAAAAGGCGTTCGTGATGAACCGGGTCGGAGACGCCGGCCTGGCACTGGCCATGTTTTTGATGTTCAGCAGTTTCGGGACACTGTCCTACGGGGGGGTATTCGCCGGAGCGCGAGGCGCCGGCAGTGGCGTGCTGGTCGCGCTCGGGTTGCTGCTGCTGTTGGGCGCATGCGCGAAATCCGCCCAGGTTCCCTTGCAGGCCTGGCTGGGGGACGCGATGGAGGGCCCCACGCCGGTGTCTGCGCTGATCCACGCCGCCACCATGGTGACCGCCGGGGTGTATTTGATCGTGCGCTCCCACCCGCTCTATGACCGATCGCCCGGTGCTCAACTCGGTGTGGTCATCGTGGGCGCCGTCACGCTGCTCTACGGGGCGTACATCGGGTGCGCGAAGGACGACATCAAGCGGGCACTGGCTGCCTCGACGATGAGTCAGATCGGCTACATGGTGCTGGCCGCCGGCCTCGGCCCAGCCGGCTATGCCTTCGCGATCATGCACCTGCTGACCCACGGGTTCTTCAAAGCCGGCCTGTTCCTCGGCTCCGGTGCGGTGATGCATGCGATGGACGAAGAGCAGGACATGCGCCGCTACGGTGGGCTGCGCAAGGCGTTGCCGATCACGTTCGCCACCTTCGGGCTGGGTTATCTGGCCATCATCGGGGTGCCACCGTTCGCGGGTTTCTTCTCCAAAGACGCCATCGTCGAAGCCGCGCTGAATGCCGGCGGCATCCGCGGTTACGTGCTGGGCGGTGCCGCGCTGCTGGGCGCCGGGATCACCGCGTTCTACATGACGCGGGTGATGCTGATGACGTTCTTCGGCGACAAGCGGTGGGCACCGGACGCGCACCCGCATGAAGCGCCCGCGGTGATGACCTGGCCGATGATCCTGCTCGCCGTCGGGTCGGTGTTCTCCGGCGGCTTGCTGGCCGCCGGCGGCACCCTAAAGCACTGGCTGGAGCCGGTGGTGAAAACCGAAGAAAGCACGGGTGGCCTGCCGACCTGGGTGTCGACCACGGCGGCGTTTGGCGTCGTCCTGATCGGAATCGCCGTCGCCTATCAGCGCTACGGCCGCCGCGTGGTGCCCGATTCGGCGCCGGAGGACGTGTCGGCGCTGACGGTCGCCGCGCGCCGCGACCTGTACGGCGACGCCCTCAATGAGGAGGTCTTCATGCGTCCTGGCGCACAGCTGACCGGTGCGCTGGTAGAGGTCGACAACCGAGGTGTGGACGGTTCGGTCCTGGGACTGGCAGCGTTGGTGAGCCGGACCTCGGATCGCCTGCGGGGGTTGCAAACCGGCTTCGCCCGCTCCTATGCGTTGTCGATGCTCGCGGGCGCGGCGCTGGTCGTCGCGGTGATTTTGGCGGTGCACCTGTGGTGAATAACTTCCCCTTGCTGAGCGCGTTGTGGGTGGTGCCGCTGGTCGGTGCGGTGCTCGTCATCGCGCTGCCGGGACGACGGCAACAACTGGCGAAATGGTCGGGCCTGATCGTGGCGCTGGTGGTGCTGGTGTTGTCGATCGTGGTCACCACCGGCTTTCACCCTGGCGGCGCGCCGTACCAGTTCGTCGAATCCCACTCGTGGATACCGGCGTTCGGCGCCGGATACACCCTCGGGGTGGACGGCATCGCCGTGGTGCTGGTGCTGCTCACCGCGGTGCTGGTGCCACTGTTGATCGTGGCCGGCTGGAACGACGGGGGCCAGCGCAGCCGCGGCGTGCACGCCTACGTCGCCTTGACGCTGACGGTCGAGTCGATGGTGCTGATTTCGCTGGTGTCGCTGGACATCCTGCTGTTCTACGTGTTCTTCGAGGCCATGCTCATCCCGATGTACTTTCTGATCGGCGGTTTCGGCCACGGCGCGCAGCGGTCGCGGGCCGCGGTGAAGTTCTTGTTGTACAACCTGTTCGGCGGTCTGATCATGCTGGCGGCGGTGATCGGGCTGTACGTGGTGACCGCGCAGCACGGCCCCGGCACATTCGATTTCCGTCACATCGTGGCCTTGATGTCCGGCTCAGTGTCCACCGGTTCACTGGGTGTGAATCCTGCGGTGCTCAAGGCGCTGTTCTTGGGGTTCATGTTCGCGTTCGCGATCAAGGCCCCGCTATGGCCGTTCCACCGCTGGCTGCCCGACGCCGCGGTCGAGGCGACGCCGGCCAGCGCGGTGTTGATGATGGCGGTGATGGACAAAGTCGGCACGTTCGGGATGCTGCGCTACTGCCTGCAGCTGTTTCCCGACGCCTCAACGTATTTCCGCCCACTGATCATAGTTCTGGCCATCATCGGTGTGGTTTACGGCGCGATCGTGGCGATCGGCCAGAGCGACATCATGCGGCTGATCGCCTACACCTCGATCTCGCACTTCGGGTTCATCATCGTCGGCATCTTCGTGATGACCACCCAGGGCCAGAGCGGATCGACGCTGTACATGCTCAACCATGGCCTTTCCACCGCCGCGGTGTTCCTCATCGCCGGATTCCTGATCGCCCGCCGGGGAACCCGATCGATCGCGGCTTACGGCGGTGTGCAGAAGGTGGCTCCGGTGCTGGCCGGAACGTTCCTGGTGGCGGCGCTGGCGACGTTATCGTTGCCGGGTCTGGCGCCGTTCGTCAGTGAGTTCCTGGTCCTGTTAGGAACTTTCAACCGTTACTGGTTGGCTGCGGTGTTCGGCTCGACCGCCCTGGTGCTGTCGTCGATCTACATGTTGTGGCTCTACCAGCGGGTGATGACCGGCCCGGTCACGCAGGGCAACGATCGGATCCGCGACCTGGTTCCGCGGGAACTCGCCGTGGTCGCGCCGCTGCTCGCTTTGCTGCTTGTATTCGGGGTCTATCCGAAACCGCTGCTGGACATCATCAATCCGTCAATCGGTTACACGATGAGCACGATCAAACAGCACGACCCCGCGCCGACCGTAGCGCCCGCGACGGCGCCGCGAACAGCCGAAGGACCTCGACGATGACCATGCCCACCCCCAGCGTCGAATACTCGCTGATATCCCCGATGCTCATCGTCCTGGGCGCCGCGGTGATCGGCGTGGTGCTCGAGGCTTTCCTGTCGCGGCGGTTCCGCTACGGCGCCCAGGTGATACTGGCCCTGGTTGGCTTGATTGCGGCGTTCGTCGCGGTCATCGACATCAGCACCAAGGTTCCCGCCTCCGGCCAGACCGCGGTGTTGTGGGCGGTGGCCATCGATGGGCCGACGCTGATGTTGCAAGGCACGGTGCTGCTGGTGGCGATGCTGGCTGTCATTTTCTTCGCCGAACGCAGTCGCAGCGTGACCGCTGCCGCCCCCGGCCCGGGCGCCGCGACCGCCGCCGTCGCCGGCGGGCTGGATTCGTTTACGCCGCAAGCCTCAGCGGTTCCCGGCAGCGTCGCCGAACGCCAGGCTCTCGGCGCCGGAGCAGCTCAAACCGAGATCTTTCCGCTGGTCATGCTGGCCGTCGGCGGGATGCTGGTGTTCCCCGCGGCCAACGACTTGTTGACGATGTTCGTGGCGCTGGAAGTGCTGTCGCTACCGCTGTACCTGCTCTGCGGGCTGGCCCGGCACCGCCGCCTGCTCTCCCAAGAGGCTGCGCTGAAATACTTCCTGCTGGGCGCGTTCTCGTCAGCATTCTTCCTCTTCGGAGTGGCGTTCCTGTACGGCGCCACAGCCACGCTCACCCTGCCCGACATCGGTGACGCGCTGGCGGCGCGGCCCGGCGACTCGATGGCGTTGATCGGTGTTGCGTTGCTGGCAGTCGGTCTGCTGTTCAAAGTCGGTGCCGTACCGTTCCATTCCTGGATCCCGGATGTCTACCAGGGTGCGCCCACCCCGATAACAGGGTTCATGGCCGCAGCCACCAAGGTCGCGGCGTTCGGCGCCTTGATGCGCGTCGTCTATGTGGCATTGACCCCACTGCACGACCAGTGGCGCCCAGTGCTGTGGACCATTTCCATTTTGACGATGGCGGTGGGCACAGTCACCGCGATCAACCAGACCGACGTCAAAAGGCTGCTGGCGTACTCGTCGGTTGCCCACGTCGGGTTCATCCTGACCGCCGTGATCGCCGATATCCCCGCCGGTATCTCCTCGACGATGTTCTACCTGGTGGCATACAGCTTCAGCACGGTCGGCGCGTTCGCGGTCGTGGGACTGGTCCGCGACAGCGACGGCGAGGAAGACGCCGCAATTGCGCGGTGGGCCGGCCTGGGGCGTCGCTATCCCGTTGTCGGAGCGCTATTTTCGATGTTTCTGCTGGCGTTCGCCGGTATTCCGCTGACTAGCGGCTTCGTCAGCAAACTCGCGGTGTTCAGTGCCGCGGCGCAGGGCGGTGCGGTGCCGCTGGTGATCGTCGGTGTGGTCGCCAGCGGCGTAGCGGCGTATTTCTACGTGCGGGTGATCGTGCTGATGTTCTTCACCGAGCCACACGCCGACCCGCCGCACGTGGTGATGCCGAGCGCATGGAGTAAAGCCGCGATCGCGGTGTGCGCGGTAATCACCGTCGGGTTGGGTATCCTGCCGCAGCCGCTGCTCGATCTCGCCGAGCGCGCTGCGCAGTTCGTCGGATAGCCGCCCGCGGGGCGGCCGTTACATCCCCGCCGCCACTGATTTCACATAAGGAAACGTGTGGGTGAATCGTGCGGGATTGGTGCCAATACCGGTGCCCAGCGGTGAATTGGTCAGCAGAGACAGCATGTTGTCCATTACATTGTCGCGAAGCGATCGGCCGTTGAAACCGGTATAGTCGAACGAGGCGACCGTGCCGAGGTCATATGGAAGAGTGAGCGATCCGAAAAGTGCGGCCACCCGCCGGCCGTATGCCGCTGGATCATCGGTGGTACCGGCCATAGTGGTGTATTCGGTCACGGTGGACGCAATGCTTGATGTGAAACGGGAATCGTCATCAGACGGGCGGCTGCGGTTGAACTGCTCGCGCAAGTCATCGCCGCCGAGGTAAATGTGGGTGAGCAAAGGCAGCCCCCAACGAGCCACCTGCAGCTCTGGCGCGTGGCCGTAGAGTGAAACCGTCGTCCACGCTTCTACGCGAGTGGTGTTGGCAATCAACCGGTTCGGCAGTTCAAGAACAAGAGCCGCGATCGTGCGGTCGTGAAAGAAGTTGATTCCATTGCGAAAAGCCTCGGGCTGGTAGCCTCCTCGCCCGAAAGCAGCCTTGAAGGCTTCCAGGGCGGCCGCATCACCGGCGAAGGGGTCCTCGACGACACCGGCGAAAGCGCTCACACCCTGCTCGCCGCACACGACCTCGTTGTTATGACCAGAGGCCACGACGTCTCCCTCGAGGCCGTTGGGGGCGTCGACAGAGCGGTAGACTTCGAAGCTTTGAGCCTGATCCAGTTGGGCGGTGCGGGAGGCAACGTCGACGATACCTGAAAACCGCGCCTTGAAAGACACGTCCTCGTACCGGTCACCATCGGTGTCGAACCGGAATGCGTAGATCGCCTCGTCCCGAAATGGTGCCGTGGTCAGCGCGTTGGCTGCTGGGTTGACCGTCATCACCACCGCTGTCGTCTCTGCGGCGCTACCGGCGAACAAGTAGAAGTCACACAAATTCAGCCGCGGGTCGTCTCGGCTGGTTGGGGTGTCGAAATGATGGGACATGAGTGAACCTTCCGTGACCAGAGCGACGATGAATGCGGCTTCATGGATATGCCACCAGCTGACCTGGCGCTCTGCATCATGCCTGCGGTGCGAGGCGGAAGTGGCTGCGCGCCCAACCGTACTAGGACAGGCACGCCTCACTCATCTTCTTGCCCAGTTCGAGCGCCTCAGCCAGCCGGGCGGGACCCCGGGTCGCGCCTATCAGCTTGCTGATCTTCTCAGTATCGATGGCTTGACCGCCGGCGCCCCAACTGCCCTCCGGGATTTGAACAACGATCACATGCAACCGCATGAGATACGCGGGGGATATGCGAATGTCTTCGCGCTCCAGGACCGAGCCGTCATCACCGAGGACACCGACGAATGCCGCCGCGACGTCACGCTGCATTTCATCGCGGCGCGGCTGACTGAAGTAGGACGCTGCGACGAACGCCTCAACGGTCCAAAACACCCGGTCGGGATGTTCGGACAAGGGAACACCACCGGGAAAACAGTTTTCGGTGTCGAGTTCGTTGAAGAAGAAACCCGTCGCTGCTGTACCGATTTCGGTGACGGGGTCGATCTCTCGACGGATCAAGGCTGCTACTAGGAGCGGCGCAAGCCTGGTCTTTTACTCGGCGGTCAGCGCTCCCTTGGGGCAGTTGACACGTATGAACGGCTTCGACTTTCCTTCCTGTTTTGCTCTGACTGTTTGCGACCGTGAGCC
The DNA here is from genome assembly GCA_963795995.1 of uncultured Actinomycetota bacterium. Classification (GTDB taxonomy): domain Bacteria; phylum Actinomycetota; class Actinomycetes; order Mycobacteriales; family Mycobacteriaceae; genus Mycobacterium. The sequence continues at coordinate 324,472 of CAWCJY010000010.1, read as the reverse complement.
GCCATCGAAAACGTTCTCTCAGCAAGTTCAGGGCGCGGCGCCGTATAGGTTTTAGGCGGCTGGGTCATGGGTCCGCTAGTTCCGGTCGCCCAAGAAGGGCCGGGTGGCCAACAGATAGGCTCCCAGGACCGCCACCGGCGCCACCAGCGGCAGCCACGGCAACCGCAGCGGGAACCACGTCGCCGCCAGTCCGACAACCGAAAAGCTCAGCGCAGCAACCATTGTCGGCTGAGTCGTGGCCATCACACCGTCCACCGCGTGTCGCAGCAGCAGATACATGGTTGCCGCGAGCCCGGACACCGCCGCAAGCAGTGGCGAAGGATTCGACAGCGCGATCATCACCACCGCTAGCACCACCGCAACCGTCGCCGCCGGGCGAAACACCATGCCCGTCAACACCGCAGCAACGGCAACCATGGCGAAGACGAACGCGGGTTCGTGCTGCGAGCTGACCCCGGTTGCGGCCACCATCAGCAGCCCGAAGGCAACCGACAACCATCGAAAGATCATGTCAACGCCGTCCCCGCACCCGACGGCGTCGGTCAGGCATTGCGCGCATCGACTGATCCAGCGTCAAATCGGAGCGCCATGGGACCACGTCGACACCAATCGTGGCCATGTCGCGGTACATGGCAGACCGCTGCAATGCCCACATCCTCGCCACCATGGGATCATGTACGCCTACGAACGGAGAGCCCTGCAAGACATCGACGGCGATCACGACGTGGCCGCGTTTGCGCAAGTCGATCAACGCCAAGGCGAACTCGGTGTCGAGCATCGTGGAGAACGCGACGACGATCGCCCCCGGGGGGACGGCGGCCCGCGGCGCCAGTGACCCCGCCGTCGTCTCGAACGCGTCACCGGCGGCCAGCGCGGTATCCAGTACCCGGTAGAACTGCCGTTGACCGATGTCGACACCAAGCCAGCGGGGCCGATGACCTCCGAGCGCGACGACGCCGGCACGGTCACCGCTGCGCAGCGCGGTTTGCACCACTTGGGTCGCCCCGCGCACAGTTCGCTCGGTGGCTTCCGTTGCCGGTCCGGCAGCCTGGGGGTAGGTATCGATCAGCGCCACCACATCGGCGGCGCGGTCGGTCAACCGTTGCGTGATGTGCAGCCGGCCGCGGCGCGCGCTCACCGGCCAGTTCACCGTGCGCAGCTGGTCGCCCGGCACATACGGGCGAATGTCGGCATACTCGACGCCCGGACCGATGTGGCGGGTCAGGTGGGTGCCGAGGCGATCAAGCAGCTCGGTCTGCGGAATCGGCGTCGATTGCGGCGGGGTCTCGGGGAAGACGAAAATCTCGGCGGTGTCGGCCGTTGCGGTCCCCGACAGCAGTCCACCGCAGGCGGTGACGTCAACCTTCGCCCGCACCGGGTACCGGCCCCAGCGGTCGGCCCGCGCCGACACCGATTGTCGCGACCCGTCACCGCGCTCGCGGAGTTCCAACTGCATCCCCGGCAGGGCCGAGAGGGCGAGTTGCACCGCGGCAGCGCTGGATTGCGTCGTCGTCCACACGTCGAGCTGGTTCGGATCCCGTTCGAAACATCGCCGCGACGCCGGCTGTGCGTGCACATGCACCTTGGGCGCTGGACGTTGCCAGCTAATCGAACACAACACACCGAGCAGCGGCGCGACGAATGCGACCAGCTGCCAGCGTGGTCCCAGTACGGCAACGGCAAGGGCCACACCCGCGCAGGTGGCGATCGAGCGTGTCAGCGCTGACGGGCGCCAGCGGAATTGGACTTCGGCGCTGTAGGTTTCGCTCACACCGCGGCACCGCTCACGGCGTCATCCCACGCGCCCGCGGCACCGGTACCCGCCGCAACAGCTCGTCGACGACATCGGAGCCCTGGATCTTGCGCACCCACATCTCCGGTCGCAGAGTTATCCGATGCGCCATCGCCGGGGTCGCCAGTGCCTTGACGTCTTCGGGTATCACATAATCGCGGCCCAGCAGAAGCGCACGGGCACGGGCAAGTTGCACCAGGTCGAGTTCCGCGCGAGGGCTGGCCCCCACCGCAACCTGAGGGTGGTGACGGGTCGCAGTGGCCAGCGACACCACGTAGTTCAAGATGTCGTCGTGCACCGTCACCTGTTCCACCGACTCGCGCATCGCCACCAGATCATGGGCGTCGACAACCTGGTTGACCGTCGCTTCGGCTGAGCCCCGGTCCAGCCGCCGGCGCAGCATCGACGCCTCGTCTGGTTCGGAGAGGTATCGAAGTTCAAGCCGGACGGCGAAGCGATCCAGCTGCGCTTCCGGCAACGGATAGGTGCCCTCGTATTCGATCGGATTGTCGGTGGCCAGCACAATGAATGGTGTTGGCAGCCGGTGTGTTTGACCGTCGATGCTGACCTGTCCCTCGGCCATCGCTTCCAGCAGTGCCGCCTGGGTCTTGGGCGGGGTGCGGTTGATCTCGTCGGCGAGTAGCAGGTTGGTGAATATCGGCCCACGCCGAAACTCGAAGCGGCCCGACTGCATGTCGTAGATCATCGCCCCGAGCAAGTCGGCGGGCAGCAGGTCCGGCGTGAACTGCACGCGGGTGAAACCCAGGCCCAAGGCGGCGGCGAAGGATCGGGCGATCAGTGTCTTGCCCAGGCCGGGAAGATCTTCGATGAGCACATGTCCGCGGGCGAGCAGGGTGGTGAGAATCAGCCGGAGCGCTGACCGCTTTCCGACCACGGCGCGCTGGATCTCGTCGAGCACCGCCTCGCAGTGCGCGGTGGTGGTCGCGGCGGGCATGCTCATGCCTGCTGTCATACTCGCTCCAAGCGTTGCAGTATTTCCTCGAGTGCGCCCCGTCCCGGCCCCGGTTCGCTGCTACCGGTTCGCGAGATGTTGTTCGGGTCTATCCAGGTCCACAGTTCGGGACCGAAAAGCATTCGGCCGGTGGCGTGATACGCCGCCGCGTCTTTGGTTTGCTTATGTCCGGTCGCTATCTCGTACCGCGCGGCAAGCATGGGCCGCAGGTGACGGTCCCAGTCCTGCCGGGAGGATTCTGACCAACGGATCTGCTTCTCGGCTCGCGCCATCCAGCTGCGAAGCGATTTGCCGTGGGCATCCCAATCGGGCTCGGCCGGTGCGGGGTCGATGTCGTTGCCCAGGTACTGGCGCACATTCAGAAACACCAGGGCTACTGCGATGCCTGATGCCCACAGCACAAAGCGACGGTCGTCTAGTGAGAAGGCAATCGCTTCAGCTCCCAGCACAACGCAAAGACCCAACGCTGACAGTCTTTTCATGCGCTACTCCGGACGTGGCCAGCCCTGTGCGGCGAAAGTTCGGCAAGTACCAGCTGGAGCGCGGACACCGCGAGTTCACGATGTTGCTCGCTCATCACATGCGAACTGAACCGCGCCTCGGCGAACAGATTCACCAACTGGGCGGCGTTATCGGCTTGCAGCGCCTGCCGTTTGACGGCGCGGGCCAGCACCTCCGTCGCGGTGTCGAATTCCTGCGGCGCCGACCCCGGAATATGCGCAAGTTCACGCTCCATCGCGGCATAGCACGCGATGATCGCTTCCCGCGGCTCGCGGCTGAGGTCTTCTATCTCAGCCAGCCCACGTTCTGCTGCACGCGCAAGGGTTTCCGACGCCAGCGGCGCGGCGGGAACATCAGCGCCACCGTAGGGAACGACGACCGTCGTCGGCACACCTTGTCGTCGTCGGGACGCGAGAAGGGTTGCGACCACAAATATCACCAGCATGATGACTGTGCTTGTGCCCAGGTAGCCGAGTACGTCGGGGCTGTTGTCCGGCGAAGGTTTCGGCTGTCCCGGCGATGACGGGGCGCTCGCCTGATCGCCAACCGCCCGAGCAGTCGAACCGGGCGGCGGCACTTGGGCAGCGAAGCCATGACGCACCAGCCGACTCAACAGGAGAACCGTCAGCAGCCAGACCACCAGTACGGCCAACCCGATGAGCACCACACGCCAACTCGGCCGGCCGATGTTGCCGCCAACTGCTTCGGGCAGGCCGCCAGTTCTGCGGGTCACCGTGCGGGGGTCTCGCAGCCGGGTGACCACCGCGACGATAATGATCGTCAGCGACACCCCGATCAACGTCACGACGAACGCCAGGCTGACCGCAGGGTTCGTCGCGTGCTCGCCGGACGGCCGCTGATGGGCTGGCAGATATCCGCGCAGCGCAGCGGCGAGCACCATCAGCAGCGCGATCACCGCGACCACGCGACTGGTCGCCCTATCAGGCATTAACCCACCACTTGACCGATCGGCTGCCGCCAACGCCGCGGCAGCGCCCCTTCCCCCATACTGGCACGTTGCGCGGAAGCGTCGCCAGAAATGGCGTCAACTGTCGTGGGCAGCGACCGCCGGCTGATCCCCCCGCAGCACCTCAATCCGGCTGGCCAGCGTTGCCGTCCACTCCGCTACGTATTGCTGGTCCGCTATGCCCTCGTGCGGCGCGCGGAATGAGGTGCGGGTTGCCCGTTGGCCATGCAATGCGTTGACCGCGATGGCGGCCATGGTCATTGCATGCTGCTGGCTGACATTCGGTGCCCAGCCCCTTATCCAGTCGGCGAGTTCGGCGTAAAGCCCGTCGAAAAGCGCGGCGTAAGCATCGTCGACGCGAGGTGAGCGGGCCGATGGTGTGCGCGACGCGATCTGCAACAGCTGCGACTCTTCTTCGAGAACACTGAGCACGTAACGGCCCATCATGGTGAGTTCGCTGCGCAGATCGCCCAGCCCGACGAAGAGGGCACGAAGGTCGCGCATTGCCCGGCGGCGATCGAGTTGCCGGTCGACCCCGGCTTCGAGCAGGGCCTGCTTGGACTTGAAATGGTGGTACAGCGCACCGGAGCCGGGTGCCAGGCCCGCAGCTGCCTCGATCTGCGCGACGCTTGTTTCGTTGTATCCCTGCTCACCGAAGAGCCGCATTGCCTCAGTGACCAGGCGTTCTCTAGTAGGCGCCGCGCGCATTGACCGTTCCCAAGTGCTCACTTAGTATAGACAAGTGGATACTTTAGCGGCTTTGCTGACCCGCCGCTAGGAGGCCGTCATGGCGGAGAAAGCCGTTCCCCAGGGGAGAGTCCGCCGCACTATGCCGTTGACCGGTTTCACCGCACGCGCCGCCGGCGGGCGGATGGTGGCAGCCCTGCGGGAGAAAACAGGGGACGCGGGCGCTGTCGAGCGCTTCCACGAGCGGACTGCCGAACGGTACGCGGAGTTACTCGGCCACTCCAAGGGCGTACTGATGAAGGCCGGCCAGCTGGTGTCGATGGTGGACGCCAGCGCAATAGGCGACGGCGGTTTTTCGCCCTATCAGAAGGCGCTGAGTCGCCTGCAGACCGATGCGCCACCCATGGATCCCGCGCTGGCCAGAGAAGTGCTTCGCGCCGATGTTGGACCGGCTTACGACGCTCTGTTCGCGGAATTCAACGAGGAGCCGATGGCGGCGGCCTCCATCGGGCAGGTTCACCGTGCGGTGCTGCGCGATGGCCGCCAAGTCGCGGTGAAGATTCAATACCCGGGCGCGGCCGAGGCAATCCGAGCTGATCTGGCGAACACCGAACTTCTGGCGACGTTTCTACGATTCGCTGCTTCTGCCTCGGGCACCGGTATGCCCGATGTGCGGCAGGCGACGCGGGAGATCGCGGCTCGTATCGCCGAGGAAATCGACTACCGCCATGAAGCCGCCAACATCACGATGTTCAGCAACCTCTACCGCGGCCATCCCTTCATCCGGATACCAGAAGTCGTTCACGAGGCATGCGGCGACCGAGTTCTCACCATGACCTATCTCGACGGACTGGACTGGGTCGCAGCGCAACAGGTCGAACAAGACCTGAAAAACACGTGGGCAGAGGTGATCGGGCGGTTCGCAGCAGGTTCTTACCGGCACGCAAATCTGTTCCATGCCGATCCGCATCCTGGGAACTATCGCTTCGGTTCGGACGGCACAGTCGGGTTCGTGGACTTCGGCTGCGTCACAGTCCTGCCCGAGCGCCAACGCCGCCGGTTCATCGGAATGCTTCGCGCGGCCATTGAGGCACGCAAGCACGACCTGCACGAGTTGATGGCCGAGATCGGTTATTTCGAAGGAAATGCGCCGCTATCCGTGGACGAGGCTTACCAGTGGATAGCAGAGCTCGTCCATGAGGTGCTCGCTCCTCAGCCGATCACTTATACCCACGACACTTCACGACGCGCCATCCACGCCCTGCTTGACGTCCGCTCGCCCCACCACCCTGTTCGCCGCTTATCGATCCCCGACGACCTGATCTTCTTCACTCGGTATAACTTCAGCGTCAACACGGTATGTGCCAGTTTGGAAGCCACCATCCACGCCCGGTCGATGGTGGACGACATGGACGGCGTCGCCGAACCGATCACGCCGTTGGGCAAGGAGCATGACGCCTGGGTACGCCGGCGTGGCTTGCCGCACGGGTTGGACCGTCATGACCATCCCTGACACCGCGAAACCCCGCTTGCCCTGGGACGCCGCCGATCCATACCCCTTCTACGCGCGCCGCCGTCACGACGGCGATGTGGCGTGGGATGAAAGTGCGGACGCTTGGCTGATATTGGGTTATCCCGCGACGCGTGTGGTGCTGGGCGGAGCGGGGTGGATCAGCGATCCACGAGCCAACCCCAATGCGCAAGCGGCGATGGAGCTGCTCGGTCCCGAGTTGATCGGCCAGTCGATGCTTTTTCTTGACGGGCCCAGCCACGCACGCTTGCGGGGATCGGTGCGCGAGGTGTTTACCCGCTCCTTCATCAGCGGCTTGGCCGCCGGCGTCGAAGCACTCGTCGGATCCGTCATCGACCACACCGCGGTAGGAGAAGTATTCGACTTCGTGGCCGACATCGCCCAGCCCCTGCCGATCGCGGTCGTCGGGGAATGGCTGGGCTTAGAAGCCGAAACCTCACGATCACTTCGTGAGCACTCGCCTGCGATCCTCCGAATGCTCGGTGCCCTCGCCAACACTGAGGAAATCACAGCGGGCGCCATAGCCACGGCGACACTTGTGGCGGAGTTCCTTCCGTTGGCCGCCGATCGTCGCTCCCACCCGGGTGACGACCTCCTCAGCTTCATCGCCTCGGATACGGACCTACTGCTCGATGAGGTCGTCATCACCGCCATCCTCATCGCGGTCGCGGGCCACGAAACGACAGCAAACCTGCTGGGCTCAGCCATGGTTCGGCTACTCTCGGTCCAATCAGATGGGAGCCGCCTCGTCGACCGCCTCGACCCGGCTGATTCATCGCTGATCACCGAGTTGCTGAGGCTCGACGGTCCGGTGCAAGCAACCGCGCGCACGGCCACCGAGGACCACCTCATTGGCGGAGCCGAAATAAGTTGCGGACAGCAAGCTCTCGTTGTCATCGCCGCCGCCAATCGCGATCCAGCGGTTTTCGATGAGCCTGATCAGTTTCGGTTGGGTCGCTCCGGGCCAGCACCGCTGACCTTCGGATACGGTGCTCACTATTGCCTCGGCGCGGCTTTGGCGCGGCTTGAAACGACTGTGGCGCTGCGGGCGATTCTGACCCGAGAACCCATATTGGCGGGCACAGTGACCTGGCGCGACACCCCAGCGATCCGCGGGCCCCTCAGCGTCCCGATGATTCTTCACAGGCCGTAATCGGCCTCGGCGATCTTGGCGAGCCGGTCCAAAGACGCCCGTAGCTTGTCTGCGGTTGTGCTACGGGCGCGCGGAAGACGATTTTCGTCGGTCAATTGCGTCCAGTCGTAGGTGTGTTGCACCCGCGTGCGGTTTTCGTCAGTGGGTTCGAGCTCCCAGCGCCACAGGTGTCCTGGTGGCCGGCGACCCGGTTCGGCCGGGCGCCACGCAATGCGGCGGCCCTCCTCGAACTCCACGACATGATTCTCGCGGACGCTGCCGAGCGTGAGCTCCACGGTGAAAACATCGCCGAGTTGTCGGACGCGCTGTCCCGCAGGGGCTCCGGCAAGGTTGTCGTTGCCATCCCATCGGGCCTGTTGCGACGGATCGGCGATCAGATCGAAGATTCGTGTTGCTGGCGCCACGATTTCGCGGCTCGCAATCACCACCCGGCTAGCGTCGGCGTCATGCCATGGTCCGATCAAAGCACTGCACTTCCGATGGCACTCACCGGCCATCCCGACCCGCCGAATGGCCAGCACGCGTAACGCCGTGCACGACGATGGCGGTGGTTTGATCCACCCAGGTGGCGTCGAGCTGCTCGTCGGGACGCAGCAGCAGCCGCAGCAGCGTCGCACCCCCGATCAGTTCGATCAGTCGATCGGGGTCGACGTCGGGATGCACCGCACCGCGGTCCACGGCCTCAGACAATCGTTGCCGCACGGTGGCGAACAACCCGGCAAAACGAGAGACCACGCGCGCGTTGAGGACAGGATCGGCGGTCATGTCAGCGACCAGGCCGGGCAGCGCGGCGCGGACCACCGGGCTGGTGAACACGTCCCGGGTGGCCGCGACCATCGCCCGGATGTCGGCCGCCATGTCGCCCGCGGGAGCCGCCAAGGCCGTGGGCGTGACCGGGAACGCTGCTTCGTGTACCAGCTCCGCCTTGCTCGACCACCGGCGGTAGAGCGCCGTTTTCGTCGTCCCCGCGCGGTCGGCTACCGCTGCCAGGGTGAGGTTCGAGTAGCCGATTTCGGCGAGCAGTTCCGCCGTCGCCGACAATATGGCAGCGTCGATACGCGGGTCTCGGGGCCGGCCGGCGCCGGGGCCCTTGTCAAGAGCAGACGGCTCTGTTTTCATAACGCTACTTACCGTATCGTAATTGCCTCATGAAGGAGGCGACCGTGACCAACCAACCGGCTGTCGAAGACGTCGGCCACCTGCAACGGTCCAGCCGCGACGTCACCACCTTGCCGGCGCTGCTGTCGCGCTGGCTGGCGACGGTTCTACCGGGCGGGGCGACCCCGCAGGTGACGGTGGAAAGCGGCGTGGACACCACCGGAATGTCCTCCGAGACCATCATTTTCACCGGCCGCTGGCAACAGGACGGAACACCGGTCGAGCAGCGATGGGTTGCCCGTGTGGCGCCGAGCGCCGAAGACGTGCCGGTGTTTCCGTCGTATCGCCTTGACCACCAGTTCGAGGTGATGCGGCTGGTGAGCGAACTCACCGATGTCCCCGTGCCGCAGGTGCGCTGGATCGAGACCTCCGGCGAGGTTCTCGGGAGGCCGTTCTTCGTCATGGACCACGTCGACGGTGTCGTGCCGCCCGACGTCATGCCGTACACCTTCGGTAACAACTGGTTGGCCGACGCGTCCGCCGCGCGTCAGCGCGAACTCCAAGACGCCAGCGTCGAGGTGATAGCCAAGCTGCATTCCATTCCCGATGCGCAGAACACCTTTGCCTTCCTCTCCGGTGGGCGGACCGACGACACGGCACTAGGGCGGCACTTCGCGTGGGTACGGCAGTGGTACGACTTCGCGGTTCCGGATATCGGGCGCTCGCCTCTGCTGGAACACACCTTCGACTGGCTTCAAGCCAACTGGCCGCACGAGGTGGCCGCGAGCGAGCCGGTGCTGCTGTGGGGCGACGCCCGGGTCGGCAATGTGTTGTACCGCGATTTCCGGCCGGTGGCCGTGCTGGATTGGGAGATGGTGGCGCTGGGGCCGCGAGAACTCGATGTCGCGTGGATGATCTTCGCCCACATGGTATTTCAGGAACTCGCCGGTCTGGCGACATTGCCCGGTCTGCCTGAGGTGCTGCGCGAGGAGGACGTCCGCGTGACTTATCGGCAGCTCACCGGCGTAGATCTTGGTGGTTTGCGCTGGTTTTACGCCTACTCGGCGGTGATGTGGGCATGCGTGTTCATGCGCACCGGTGCCCGCCGAGTGCACTTCGGCGAGATACCGAAACCCGACGACGTCGAATCGCTGTTCTACCACGGCGCCTTGCTCAAGCGCCTGACCGGAGAGGATCGCTGATGATCGGACCGCTCGACGAGTTTCCGGTACACCAGCTTCCGCAGCCGATCGCCTGGCCGGGCCCCTCGGACCGCAACTTCTACGACCGGTCCTACTTCAACGCCCACGACCGCAGCGGTGACATCTTTCTGATCACCGGCCTGGGCTACTACCCCAACCTGGGTGTGAAGGACGCCTTCGTGCTGATCCGGCGCGGCGACACCCAGTCAGCGGTGCATCTGTCGGACGCCATCGACTCCGACCGGCTCAACCAGCGCGTCGGCGACTACCGGATCGAGGTCATCGAACCGCTGCACAAACTGCGAGTGGTTCTCGAGGAAACCGAAGGTATCGCCGCCGACTTGACGTGGGAGGGGCTGTTCGACGTCGTGCAGGAGCAGCCACACGTCATGCGCTCGGGGACCCGGGTGACGTTGGATGCCCAGCGGTTTGCTCAACTCGGCACCTGGAGCGGACGGATCGCCGTTGACGGCGAGGAGATCGCCGTCGACCCAAGCACCTGGCTCGGCAGCCGGGACCGGTCCTGGGGCATTCGGCCCGTCGGCGAGGCCGAACCCGCGGGTCGGCCGGCGGATCCGCCGTTCGAGGGTATGTGGTGGCTGTATGTGCCGATGGCGTTCGACGACTTCGCGGTCGTGCTGATCATCCAGGAGGCGCCGAACGGATTTCGCTCGCTCAACGACTGCACCCGAGTATGGCGCGACGGCCGTGTCGAACAACTGGGCTGGCCGCGGGTGACCACGACCTACCGGTCCGGCACCCGCATCCCCACGGGTGCGGTCATCGAGGCCACCAGCGCCGACGGCACACCGGTCCGCTTCGACGTGGAATCGAAACTGCCGGTGCCGATTCATGTCGGCGGCGGTTACGGCGGCGACTCGGATTGGCTGCACGGCATGTGGAAGGGCGAGAATTTCACCGAGCGCCTGACATACGACATGACCGACCCGGCGATCATCGCGCGATCGGGCTTCGGCGTCATCGACCACGTCGGGCATGCGCTGTGCCGCGACGACGACGGGGCTGCGGTGCAGGGCTGGGGACTCTACGAGCACGGCGTGCTGGGCCGTCACGACCCGTCGGGGTTCGCCGACTGGCTGGCAGTGGCGCCTTGACTTTCCTGGCGCGAACGTCGACATGTTGGGATATTTCAAGCGAATCCCCGCAATAAGTCGACGTTGGGCAGGTGAATGTGTACGACGTTGTCGTGGTCGGCGCCGGGTTCGCAGGACTGACCGCTGCCCGCGAGCTGGTGCGGCTCGGCCATGATGTGGTGGTCTTCGAGGGCCGCGACCGGGTGGGCGGCCGCTCGTATACCGGCCAGGTGGCGGGCATCCCGGTTGATATGGGCGGTACCTTCGTCGGTCCCACCCAAGACGCGGTTCGAGCGCTGGCCGCCGAGCTCAACATTCCGACGGTGCCGACTTATCACGACGGCGCCAACCTGATCCGGTGGCGCGGCGCGGTGCGCTCCTACCGCGGCACCATCCCGAAGCTTTCGCTGGGCGGGCTGCTCGACATCGGTCGCGTGCGTTGGCAATTCGAGCGCATCGCCCGAACCGTCCCGCTGGCGAAGCCATGGACTGCCAGGCACGCGGCACGGCTGGACGAACAGTCACTGGGCCAATGGCTGCGTTCGGTGCATGCCAGCGCCACAGCACGCGACCTGCTGGCCATCATGGCGCGGGTCACGTGGGGGTGTGAACCCGACGAGGTGTCGATGCTGCACGCCGCCCGCTACGTGCGAGCGGCCGGTGGCTTGGACCGGCTGCTCGACGTCGACGGCGGTGCCCAGCAGGATCGATTCCCGGGCGGCACACAGCAGATAGCGGACCGGTCGGCGGCGCAACTCGGCGATCGGGTCGTCTTGGGCGCTGCGGTTCGTCGCATCGACCACCACGCCGGCGGCGTGACAGTCAGCTCAGAAAACGGTTGCACTGACGCGAAATTCGTTATTGTCGCGATGCCGCCGGCTCATCGCGCGGCAATCGAGTTCGGCCCGGCGCTGCCCGCCGACTACCAGCAACTCGCCGCCGGTTGGCCCCAGGGCCGGCTCAGCAAGGCGTATGCCGCCTACGCCACGCCGTTCTGGCGTGCCAACGGATACTCCGGGGAAGCGCTGTCCGACCAGGGCCCGGTGTTCATCACCTTCGATGTGAGCCCGCACGAGGACGGACCGGGCATCTTGCTGGGCTTCGTCGACGCCCGCCGCTTCGACGAACTACCAGCTGACCAGCGCAGGCGTGACGCGCTGGCCTGTTTCGCAGCGTTGTTCGGTGACGACGCGCTGAAACCACTCGACTACGTCGACCATCGTTGGGGTGCAGAGCAATTCGCCGCAGGCGGTCCCACAGCCGCGGTATCGCCCGGCTCGTGGACACGCTACGGCGCCGTGCTGCGTCATCCGGTCGGGCCGATTCACTGGGCCGGCACCGAGACCGCCGACGAATGGACCGGGTTTCTCGATGGAGCAGTCCGCTCCGGACGGCGCGCCGCCGCCGAGGTGGCCGCCCGGTTGTGAACTCGCGATCTCGGCTAACCGTGGTGATTTGATCGGCTAACGTTTATTTGCTGGTCGAGCACAGACTGCACGCCTATTCTCGATAGACAGACACCACCGCCAACTGAAGCGGGCACGCGCGGTCGACGGACAAAGGAGCACACAATGAAAACCACTTGGCTAACGAAGACGCTGCGCACCTCAGCGGTCGCAGCGGTGGCGCTACCGGCGATGGTCTTAGCGGGTTCGGGAACTGCGCAGGCGGCGACCAATCCGACCCTGTTCACCAACCCGGACAACAGCCTCGAGGTCGTTTATGGCGGCGGCGGGCTTGCCATTTACGCGACGATCGTCGACACCCGCAACCCGACAGGGGCAACCGAAGACTGCCACTACCACTCCGTGGGCGTGCTGAGCACGCCGGCATTTCCCTACGACGCCGATACGCTCGTCACCGGCCCCAGCCCGTCGGCTCCGGTGACCATCATTTTCCAGCAGATAGGCGGAACCTACAGCGTCAATGTGACCTGCTACGGCACTGGCAACTCGGCCTCCTACTCGCCGGTGGTCTACTGACCGGCTGCCCGGCTGACGAAATAGCCACGCTGCGCTGATCACGGCAGTAAGGTGCTGTTCGTGGGCGCAGACCTGTTAGCCAACGGTCGGGGTCGATGGTTGGCAGTTGCGGCCTCGGTGGCCGTTTCGGCGGCGATGTTCTACGCCCAGGACACCGAGCGTCCCTGCTGCGGTGAGAACTCGCCAGCTGCCCCGACGGCTCAAGGACCTGCGCCGGCCAGCGCGCCTCCGCAGGCTGCAGCTGTCCCCGCGGCGGCGGACTTGGTGGCGGCCAGCGCGCCTCTCAACAGCCGGCAGGTCCCGTTCGCTCTGCCGCCGGGTGTCGCGCCAGAAGGCGGGTTGCAGGTCCACACCATCTGGGCCGCTCGTGCGATCAGCGCACTGTTTCCCGAGATCACCGCCATCGGTGGGTATCGGCAGGATTCGTTGAAATGGCACCCCAACGGGTTGGCCATCGACGTGATGATCCCGAATCATCGCAGCCCCGAAGGAATCGCGCTGGGCAACCAGATCGCCGGCTACGCCTTGGCGAACGCGAAACGGTGGGGGGTGGCCCATGTGATCTGGCGGCAGGGGTTCTATCCGGTCAGCGGCGGCGCGAGTTGGACAGCCGACTACGGCTCAGAAACGGCCAACCACTACGACCACGTCCATATCGCCACTGACGGCGGCGGATACCCGACCGGGCAAGAGAACTACTTCATCTGATCTGCGGTTATCACTCGGCCCGCGCGGTAAGGGGTTCCGCGGCTATTGTGGCCGCGCCGAAGCTGGTGTGAACGGACCCCGTAGGCGCAGTCGTCCGCGCGAAGAACGTCGCATAGAAGGCAGTGCCGAAGGCCACCGTCGCGCCAATGATGAGCGGACCGAATAGCAGCGGGTAGTGCGCCATAGCGCCCGCGAGGTAGCGGCAGCACACCAGCAGGACCGCCAGGAATGTCATCCCGCAGGCGACCAATCCGGTTCGCGACCAGATCCGGCCGGGCTCCTGTGGACGCAATGCCGACTCCACCGTAAGGCACAGCACCGCACCGGCCACCAGGTCGACGCCGTAGTGGTAGCCGAAGCCCAGCGTGGCCGCCAAGGTGCACATCAGCCAGAGCGCGCCGCCCGAGCGCAGCCACCGTGGTCCGCTGCGCGAATGGATGAATACGGCCAGCGCCCAAGCGGTGTGCATCGACGGCATGCAGTTACGTGGAGTCGAGTGGTCGAAGGCGACGCCAGCCGCCGGCAGATCGATCGACGGCAGAGCGTGCGGCCAGTAGTTGGCGACTTCGAAGCCCCGGCCTGCGGTGCCGAATGCGAATTCGGGGCCCACTAGCGGAAACAACAGGTAGATGACGGGCCCGATCAAGCCGAGCACCAAAAATGTCGGCACCACAAAGTGACGGGGCCAGCCGGCGGTGCGGACGTTGCGCAACTGATAGAGCGTCACCACCATCGCCGCGACCGGCAACTCGATGTAGACCCAGTGCAAAGCCCCGTGCAGGATCGGGCCGCCGGCCTGCACCAGGCGGCCCAGCAGCCATGAGGGTTGTGCCAGTGCGTAGTCGGCTTGAAGTGCGTATTCATCCAACACTGTCGGCCGGGCGGTCGCGGTGATATGCAGCCAGGTATCGCCGACTTTGGTCGCAAGGACGAGCAAGAGGCCGAAGGCGACTCCGCGGACGGCGGTGGTGCGTTCGGCATCGGCCCAGGGCCGCCATGCCACCACGGCCAAGCCGGTGAGCGCTATCAGCGGCCCGTTGCCGAAGGCCAGCGCGCCACCGTGCAGCAGCCTGTCCCCGGCGAAAGCAACGTCGAGCGCCGCGGCGACCGACAGCACCACGACTCGGCGCCGGTTAGACAGCCCAACCATGGCCACGGCGAGGCCGACCCACGACACCGTGGCTGACTTCGGAGTGGCGTAGTAGTCGCTGATCAGGCTTTGCAGCGGACCTTGAAACCCGGCTCTGCTGGCAGTGACCTGCAGGCTGACCAGCAACAGGACAATCATCGCGACCGCAATCGTCACCCAGATTCGAGTTCGATCAGCACTCAGCTGCAGTCGTCGCAGGTCGCTGATGAACACCCGACGAATACTAGGTGTCGAGCGGACGCACGGCACCCCAAACGAGCGCTGAATCGGATCTGGGCCGGGCCACATCGGGTCGGGTTCAGCTGCTGACGGGAACGTGGCGGCGCAGGAAGGCGATCTGATCGGAGATGACGCGCTCGAACGGCGCACCGACGTAGATGTCGAAGTGGCCTGCGGGATACCGGCGTATCTGCCCGTTGGGTGCGAGCCGAGCATGGCGCAGCGTGGCTTTCGCGGGTGCGACGGTGTCTGACTCACTGACGCAAAAGAGGATCGGGCATTGCACCCGCTTGGCGTAGCGCCCAGGTCTGCGGAGCGGGATGCGCAGCCCCACTCGTGCGGCGACCTCGTTGCGGTGCGCCGCATCGTCGGGTATCAGACCCAGGTATCCGGCCCCGCCAGGCGATTATGACGGGAGCTTTGCCGCGGCGGGCGGCCACCATATCGGTGAGCGCGCGTTCCGTCACCTGAACCGATGTCAGCGGATGCATCGTCAGCATCGACGCGATGCCGTCGGTGAAGGGGCATTGCGAGACCACGGCCGCGATCCGCGGGTCTCGTGCGGCGGTGACGATGACGTGTCCGCCGCTGAAGGAGGTTCCCCACAGCACGACAAGGTCGGGGTCGACGTCGATGCGGCTGCGGACGAAGGTGATTGCCGCGGACCAGTCGGCTAATTGTTAGTCGATGTCGAGGAGCTGGCGCGGTTCACCGTCGCTGGCGCCGAAATGGCGGTAGTCGAATACCAGGCAGGTGTAGCCGGCAGCGGCGAACCGCTCGGCGTAAGCGTCCAGCCGCATTTCGCGGATAGCGCCCAACCCGTGTGCCATCACGATGACCGGAGACGGCTGAGCACTCTGGGGCAGATAGAGCCAGCCCCGGCAAATCGCGTCATCGGACCGGAATTCGACGTCGAGGGGTTGTGGCATAGCGCTATTTACTCATCGCCCGACGGTCTCGAGCCGCCCGGCCCGTACCTCTCAGCCACAACAGCCTCGACGTCACGGGTTCAGTGCCGGTTTCTGTGGCCTAGCCTCGTATCGTGCCGTCGATCCCAGGGCTGTCGCAATGGCGCCGCGAATCCCTGCGAACTAACTTCTGGCTAGTGCCGAGCCTGGAGGTGCTCGTCTCGATCGCCCTGTTTTGGGCCACCTTGGAGATAGACCGCGCCGTCTACCACGGCACTCTGCGACTGCCGGCCTGGGTGGAAAACGGCAGCGCCGATACGGCGCGGGAAATTCTGCTCGCGGTCGCCGCGGCGATCATGACGGTGATCGGCATCAATTTCTCAGTCACCATCGTCACTTTGACGCTGGCATCGACGCAGTTCGGGCCCAGGATGCTGCGCAACTTCATCCGCGACCGCGGCACTCAGCTCACGCTGGGCACGTTCGTGGCGACAGCCGTGTACTGCGTGCTGGTGCTGTTGGCAATCGGCCCTGCAGAGCATGGGGTGTTCGTGCCGCACCTGTCGGTGTCTGTTGTGTTCGTGCTGGTGCTCGTCGATCTGGCGGTGCTCATCTACTTCCTCCACCACATCGCCATCCAGATCCAGCTCCCGTTCGTGATCGCCAGTATCGCCGGTGACTTGACGCGCTACCTCGAGGTGCGACGGCCCGACGTCCGGATGTCCGCTGCGGGCCAGCACGACGACCCGGAAGAAATCGCCGCGCTGATTGACACCATCGAGTCTTCCGGCGCGAAGATCCCTACCCCTAAGGGTGGCTACCTGCAGGCGATCCGCTACGACAAATTGGCCCGCAGCGCTTCTGGGGCCGATGCCGTGGTGCGCTTGCCCTACCGCCCGGGAAATTTCCTAATTGAGGATCGTGAACTGGCCGCGGTATGGCCCCCCGAAGCCGCCGACCGCATGGCCCGCTGCCTGCAGCGTGCCCAGATCACCGGGCCGGTCCGCGCCCTCGCCCAGGACCCCGCGTTCGCCATCGACCAACTCGTTGAGATCGCCATCCGGGCGCTGTCCCCGGCGGTCAACGACACGTTCACGGCGTTGGCGTGCGTAGACTGGCTCGGCAATACGCTGTGCAAGCTCGCGCGCGTGTGGTCACCGGCACTGGTCTACCGCGACCGCGCCGGCGCCATTCGCGTCATCTGCGAGCAGGTCAGTTATGAAAATTTGGTGCTGCGGTCGTTCGCCAAGATCCGTCAGGCCAGCCGTGGCATGCCCGCGTTGTTGATGCGCCAACTGGAGGCGCTCAAAGCGATCATGGAGCAGGTAACCGATGTCGACCAGGCCCGGGTTCTGATGGACCAGGCGGCGATGATCCAGCGCGCCAACCTCGAATCAGTACCCGAAGAAGCCGATCAAGCCGACGTGGAACGCCGCTACAGCGCGGTAGCGAGCGTCTACGCCCGACTTGCGGCTGAACCCGCGCTCGGGTAGCGAGAGCGGCTTAGCGGTGACTTGGGCATAAATTGGCCCTCTGAGGAATTTAGCCGAAAGGCTTACAGTACTCGAGCGACGCGGAAGCGGCCTTACTCATCGCCCTAAGATCGAGCCGTTCGGAAGGCGGCCGCTCAGCCACAGCAGTCTCGATGTCGCCGGCGTAGTGCCGGTCTCCGTGCCCTAGCTCGTATCGTGCCGTCTACGAATAGCCGCATCACGGCGAACGGGTCTGGGCGGCGCCGCATAGGGAGGCGAATGCCTGGCGCAGACAGGTGAGGTAGAAGCCGACGTCGGGCATGGTGCCGCGGTCAGCGAGCACCGAGATGGTCAGGCCGTCGCGGTAGGTGGTGACCGCATGGAAGGGTCCGCTGCTGTCGTAGAGGGTTCCGATGCCATAGGTGGCCACGATTTCGCAACCCTGCACGTAGATCGGCACGCGGGGGCCGGGCTGATAGCTCACCGTAGTATTGGCCAACGCGGTATCTTCACCGCGGACCACCGATTCGGCGGCACTGCGTAAACATGCGCCTAGCAGTTGCCCGGGTGCGGCTTCAGACAATGCGGCGAGGCGTTGGGCGGTCGCGTCCTCGGGCAGTGTTGCAGCTTGTGCAGCGCCGGTGATCGCGGCCAATCGGTTTACGTCGTCAGCAATGTCCGTGCGCAAAGCCACCCGAGCGCACTGCTGAGTCTCGGCAACGGTGCTGACCTCATCGGTCAAGCGCAGTCCCCGCGGCGCTGCCGCAACCAGCGACGCCTCGGGCAGCTCGCCATTAGCGCCGAGGTAGCGGCGCAGCCCGCCGCCGACCACGGCCAGGATAACGTCGTTGACAGTGGCGGAGTCCGCGAGCTGGCACACATACTCGACGTCTGCCAACTCAACGAACATGGCGTAGGCCAGCCGATCCGCGCCCACTGTCGCGGAGAAACGGGTCGCCGGCACGACGAACCTTTGACCGCTGTGCCGGTCCCGCCGGTCGACGTGTGATCCGGATCGAGTCTCGGCGCTGAGCCGCGTCGGCTCTGACGCGCGCCGGCCAAAAAGGTCGCTCACCCCAGCCGGTTGGCGCATCGGTGACGTCGAAACTCGCCGCCGTAACCAATCGCGCGGCGCGGGGCTTCGCTCGGACGCTCGGGCATTGATGCTGGTCAACACGGTTAACAGATCCATGCCGTACCGCTGGGAGATCGCCGCCTGATGAACCTTGGCAACCAGCGCGAAGCCACCAGAGCCGACACCCGCAACACTGTCGAGGCCGTCGATGAGATGAAGTTGCCAAGGCGGACGGCGAAGATCCACCGGCCGCGACATGATCTGCGAAACCTTCTCGCACAACTGCGTCCATGTGCCGGGACCGGTCAAGGTGTGCGTCCGGACGTGGAAGCCGAGATCAAGTTTCGGTTCCGCCATCCAGTAATGGCGATCCGCGTGGAGTCGAGATGGCACCAGCCGCCGGCGGAACCGGGGGATTCTTCTGATTCGCCACCCGATACCGTCGACAAGCTGCGCTAAGCTGACCGGCTCCCCGGATAACCGCCGACCCTCACACAGCACAACCGCGCCGCAATGGTTCGGCTCCCGCGGCGACTCCCGATCCAGCAGCGCCATGTCGATCGCACTGACTCTCCGCACGAAGACCTCCACTCGGAGCTCCCCATAAGCCGTGGTGTCGGCACTACCTCGACTCATCCCCACCAGTAGGAAGCTGCAGTACTCCAACAGGATTTGGCGCCTCGGCCGAACATCGGGCGAGGCGCCACTACAACCTCCAAACCTATGACCACTAGGATGAAACCCCACGCGTTGCTGAGTAGTGACTGTGGGTTGACGACAACGCATCTGTCTAAACCGGCCAGCCGCTGCCTCGGCAGCTGCTGCCGTCAGCCCCTGCCTGTTGCGGGTGGCGACGTACCACGTTGCCCACGCGGTGTTCCCAAGAGTCTTCCCAAAGGGCATGAAAATGGCCCCCGAAGGATTCTCCGGGCCATTTTCAGTGGTAGCGGGGACAGTGTCTGGTTTCAGGACATAGGAATAGCGTGTCGCAAGACATCCACGCCGCCACCGGCGAACTTTAACGCGAGCTAACACTCGACCCCACCAAAAATTGCCAACCCACCGGCGCCCCCAAAGGCCCTAAACGAAAAGAGTTCCGAACCTAACGCAGGTTCGGAACTATTCCGATGTCTTGAGACATCACATGGTAGCGGGGACAGGATTCGAACCTGCGACCTCTGGGTTATGAGCCCAGCGAGCTACCGAGCTGCTCCACCCCGCGTTGGCAAACGCAAGGTTACCGAACATCGGTAAGCGTCGCCAAATCGCGCGCTTTGGGACCTGACGGGCTCAGTGCCCAGCTGAGGCAGCCCTTCTGGGACACTTCGTTATCGTGTGGGCTCGCCTGGTCGTTGCGCCGTGGTGGGTGCGATGGTTCGCGAGCGCGTCCCGGCTCGCCTTAGGGTTCATTCCGCTCGCTCTATTGCTCGTTCCGGATTTGGTTTTCCACCTCGTGCCCGGTCTGATGGCGGTCCTCGGATTCACCTTCTTCTTCGCTGCGCCGATCACGCTCGTACAGCGCCCGACGCAGCGAGGCTTCGCTGCCGCTGTCGCCGGTCTCTCCGGAAGACAGCGCACCCAGGTTGCCAGGGCGCTGCGGCGTGGGGAAATCCCGTCGGACCCCGACGTGCTGGCGGCTGCAATCCGGGTCGGCACCCTGACGATGGCTTACCGGCGGCGAGCGCCGTCCTGGCAGAAAACGTCTAAATGGTGGCTGCCAGCCATGTATATGGGGATAGGGCTGCTCGAATTTCTACTCAACGACACGCGACGCGGTGTCGTCTGGGTCGTCTTAACCCTGGCCCTGGCGGCTCAATCAGTCTGGGTTTCGTATCGGGGCCGACATCTCCTCAAGCACCTTCAGCGGCTACGTTCGGCAGCCAGCTCCACCCCGGAAGCGTCGTCGGTGTTGGCCGAAGACGAAGCTACCGTCGCGCTGCCGCCACGCCGGCTGCGCGCGGCCCTGCTGGTAGCTGTCGTCGGCGGCCTGGGCGGCGGTGCGTTGGTGTTTGTGGTGAATCGCCCACGTCCGGAATGCCGCATCGCCGATTCGGTGGTCAACTTCATCGCCGACCACCGCGACATGCTCGACGCCCGGCTGATCACACCCGGCGATCCCGGGCTGGACAAGTACCAGAACTGGTCCGATCAACTTCAAAATTATTCGCGGCAAGTGACTGCGCCCGACATAACACCGCATCTGCGCCATATTGCCGAGCTGTCCACGCAGGCGGTATCGCTGGTGGAAAAGGCGCGACCGGACCCGCCCGTCACCCTCTCGTCGAACGAGATTCGAAGCCTTGAAACCACTTACCAGACGACCGTCAACCAACTTGTCGACGAGGACACGGCCCTCCTCGAGGGCTGCCATCCGCACCACTGAGGCCGAGAGCGCTGCTACTTGGTGTTGTCGAACTTCGTAATGGCGTCGTCAAGCCGCTGCAGGGCGGCTCCGTAGCCGGCGAAGTCACCCTTCTTCTGGGCGTCCCGCGCGTCGTTGATCGCTGCTTGGATCTCGCTCAACGCCGCAGCCCTCGCCGCTGACAACGGCACCGTGGAGTCGGGGACGGGTGGCGCCGCGCCAGCCGGGGCCGGCGTAGCCGTCGGCCCCGAATCGGCGGCTGGTGGAGCCGCCCGCGGCGGGTTCTGCGTTGTCCCACCGTCGGCCGGCGCGATCCCGGCCGCGGTAGCACCCGCACCCGGCCCGAAAAGCCCGGTCAGCGCTTCGCCGACAGTCGGGCCGTAGCCGATTTTGTCGTTGTACATCATCGCCACCCGGATCAGGCGCGGGTACGACGAGGCCGCGTCGCTGGCTCCCGGTGAGGCATAGACGGGTTCGACGTAGAGCAGACCGCCCTGGGCGACCGGCAGGGTGAGCAGATTGCCCCAGCGGATGCGGTTCTGGTTGTCGCGCCCGATCACGCCGAGGTCCCTCGACACGGCGGTGTCGGTGGTGATCGCGTTGTTCGCCAGCTTCGGGCCGTTGACCTGTCCGGGGATGGTCAAAACGGTGATCTTGCCGTAGGTGGCCGGATCAGAACTCGCGCTGATGTAGGCGGCCAGATAATCGCGCTTGAATCTGTTCATCGCACTGGTCAGCTGAAACGACGCCGAATTACCGCCCGCAGCAAGGTTTTTCGCGACGATGTAGTAGGGCGGCTGGTAGCTGCTGGCGGTCGGGTTCGGATCCAGCGGCACGTCCCAGAAATCCGATGTGGAGAAAAACGTCACTGGGCGATCGGGTGGAACATGATATTTCGCGAGCAGCATCCGCTGTACCTTGAACAGGTCCTCGGGATAGCGCAGGTGCTCGGCCAAATCGGCCGTGATCGCGCTCTTGGGCTTGACGGTGCCGGGAAACACCCTCATCCACGCTTTCAGCACCGGGTCATGCTCATCCTGCTGATACAGGGTGACCGTGCCGTCGTAGGCGTCGACGGTGGCCTTCACCGAGTTACGAATGTAGGAGACCTGCTTGTCCGGTCCCGGCCGGTTGAACGCCACCTCGTTGGAGTCGGCGGTTGCCGACGACAGCGAGGTGAGTTCGGAGTACGGGTAATTGTCCAGCGTGGTGTAGCCGTCAATGATCCACACCAGCCGCTTGTTGACGATCGCGGGATACACGTTGCTATCGGTTGTCAGCCACGGCGCGACCGCCTTGACCCGCTGCGCCGGGTCGCGATTGAACAAGATCCTGCTGTTGGAGCCGATGACGTTGGAGAACAGGAAGTTTCGCTCCGCGAATTTGGCCGCGAACACGGTGCGGGACAGTCCGTCGCCGATCGGGACTCCCCCGGTGCCGGCGTAGGTGTAGTTCTTGGTTTCGGTGTTTGTCTCGTAGTCGTATTCGCGGTCGGCGCCGTTCTTCCCGACGATCGCGTAATCGGCGGGCGTGTTGGCCAGGGTCGGACCGAAGTAGATGCGAGGCTGATCCAGGCGTGCTGGTCCGTCGGACTCCACAGTGCCGTTGGCACCGACGACGTTGACCAGAAACTCCGGATACCCGCCGTTTTGATTGGGGTCGTTGGCGATACCGCGCACGGTGTTGGCCGGCGACGCGATGAACCCGTTGCCGTGGGTATATACGGTGTGCCGGTTGATCCAGTCCCGCTGGTTATCGATCAGCCGGTCCGGGTTGAGTTCGCGAGCCGCAACGACGTAGTCCCGCAGATTTCCGTCACGATCGAGGTAACGGTCGATCGACAGCTGGTCGGAGAAGTAGTAGAAGTTCTTGCCCTGCTTGAACTGGGTGAACGCGGGACTGATGATGGTCGGGTCGAGCAGACGGATGTTCGACGTGGTGGCGCGGTCGGCGGCGACCTGCTCGGCGGTCGCCTGACTGTCACCGCTGTAGTCGCGGTAGGTCACCACGTTGCCGGTCAAGCCATACGCCTGCCGGGTCGCGGTGATGCTGCGGCTGATGTATTCGCTTTCCTTCTGCGCGGCATTGGGCTTGACGTTGATCTGCTCGACGATCAGCGGCCAGCCGGCGCCGACGATCATCGACGACAACAGCAACAGCACCAGCCCGATGGCCGGAATCCTCAGATCGCGCAGAACGATTGCCGAGAACACTGCCAGCGCGCAGATCAGTGCAATGGCCAACAAGATCAGCTTGGCCGGCAGCACCGCGTTGATGTCGGTGTAGCCGGCACCGGTGAAGGGCTTCCCAGCACGGGTGTGCGAAAGCAGCTCGTAGCGATCCAGCCAGTAGGCAAGCGCCTTCATCAGCACCAGCGAACCGACCAAAATGGTCAACTGGATGCGGGCCGAACGGCTCAGCGCGCCGGTGCGACCGGACAGCCGAATGCCGCCGAAGATGTAGTGCGCAACCAGGTTCGCGATCAACGCCAGAAATAGCGCAACGAACAAGTAGCTGATAATCAAGCGGTAGAACGGCAGATCGAATGCGTAGAACCCGAGATCCTTGCCGAACTGCGGATCGGTGATCCCGAAGTCGTCGCCGTGCAGGAACAACTGGATCCGGACCCAATAGCTCTGCGCGATGACCCCGGAAAGCAGCCCGATCATCACGGGGATTCCGATTCCGAAGACCCGCAGCCGCGACATGACGACGCTCCGGTACCGCGCCACCGGGTCATTGCCGTTGCTGGCCACGAACACTGGCCGGGTGCGATAAGCCAGCGCCAGCCCGGCGAACACGATGCCGCCCACCACCAGACCCGCCAAGAAAAACACCACCATGCGGGTCAGCAGGACGGTGGTGAACACCGAGCGGTAGCCCAGTTCGCCGAACCACAACCAGTCCACGTATCCGTCGATCAGTCGAGGCCCGACAAGCAGCAACGCGATCACCGCGAGTGCAATCGCGATCAGAATACGGCTGCGCCGAGTCAGCTTCGGCATCCGCGCTGCGGGTCGCATCCCCACTAGCTACGCTCCCTGTCCATTCGGTTGCCGCAACGGCCTCTCACTACGTTTCTCGTTGACGTGTTCCAACTCTACGCATCGGTCACACCGAACTGCCGGGGCTAGCAACTGGGCGGCCGTCCGCCGGACGTTACCGTGTGCAGCGCATCCACCGCCTGGTCGAGCGTATCGACCTTCACCAATTGCAGGCCGGCAACTTTGTCGGAGCTGGCTTCGCCGCAGTTCTTGGCGGGCACCAGAAACACCGTCGCCCCGGCCTCGCGCGCAGCCACCATCTTGTGCACGATTCCACCGATCGCGCCCACCGACCCGTCGAGGTCGATCGTGCCGGTGCCCGCAACGAACTTCGAGCCCGCCAGGTCCCCGGTCGTGAGCTTGTCGATGACAGCCAGGCTGAACATCAATCCCGCCGACGGGCCGCCCACGTTGGCGAGGTTGAAGTCGATGGCAAAGGGCGCCCACGGCGCGTTCAGCACCGCCACGCCCAGAAAACCGAAGTCACCCTTCGGGTTTGCGCCCAGCGTGACCCGCGCGGTTCCGGGCGGTGAATTCTTGCGCCGGTAGTCGATCAACGTCGCCTGACCGGGTTTGGTGTTCTTGAGCAGTGACGTGAACTGATCCACGTTGCTCACAGCGGTGCCGTTGACCGCGTTCACCGCGTCACCCGCGTGAAGCTTGCCCGCGGAGGGGCCGGGATCGCTGACCGTCGCGACGGTCACGGCCGGCGGATACTTCAAGTAGCCCAACGCGGCGTATTCAGCACTGTCTTCGGAGTCCCTGAAATCGGCATCGTTGGCTTGGTCGATTTCATCCCTGGATTTCCCCGGCGGATAGATGAGGTCTCGGGGCACCAGCTGTTCGCGGCCCGACAGCCACAGCGTCAACGCATCGGCCAGGGTCAACTCGTCACGCTCGGAGACCGTCGTCATGTTGAGATGCCCCGACGTCGGATGCGTTTGCGTGCCTTCGATGGCGACCACCTGCTTGCCGTCGACCTCGCCAAGGGTGTCGAACGTCGGCCCCGGCCCGAGCGACACATAGGGCACCGTCACCACGGCAAGCAACACACCGAACACCACGACCGGCACCAGCGCCACGGCCAGCGTCAGAATGCGCCTGTTCACGCCGCCTACCCTAACCGGCAGGTCCGGAAGGTCTCGGTTCACTGACAGCGTGATGACGGACCGCGCACCGCGGTAGGCCGATGAGTACCGTTGAGCTATGGCTAACCCGCCTTTCGGCTTCTCCACCGGAGATGATCCGGACCGCGAGCGAGGAAAGAGCGACCCCTCATCCGGCTCGGGCTCGGCTGATCCGTTCGGTTTCGGCGGCGACTTTGACATGGCCGACCTCGGCCAACTCTTCACCCGGCTGGGCCAGATGTTCAGCGGCGCCGGCACCGTGATGGCACCCGGGAAAGACGCCGGCCCGGTCAACTACGAACTGGCCCGGCAGCTCGCGTCGAGCTCGATCGGATTCGTAGCACCGATCCCCGACGCCACCCGGTCGGCGATCGTCGACGCGGTCCACCTCGCCGAGACATGGCTGGACGGCGTGACCTCGCTGCCGGCGGGTACCACCAAAGCCGTTGCGTGGAGTCCGACCGACTGGGTCGACCACACACTGGAAACTTGGAAACGGCTCTGCGATCCGATGGCCCAGCAGATTTCGACGGTGTGGGCAGCGGCGTTACCCGACGAAGCCAAGAGCATGGCGGGTCCGCTGCTATCGATGATGTCGCAGATGGGCGGCATGGCCTTCGGTTCCCAGCTGGGTCAGGCATTGGCCCGGTTGGCCCGCGAAGTGCTCACCTCGACCGACATCGGGCTGCCGCTCGGGCCGAAGGGGGTGGCGGCCCTGCTGCCGGGCGCGGTTGAGTCGCTCGGCGCCGGCCTCGAGCAGCCGCGCAGCGAGATCCTGACCTTCCTGGCCGCTCGTGAGGCCGCGCATCATCGACTGTTCAGCCATGTGCCGTGGCTGGCGAGTCAGCTGCTCGGCGCGGTGGAGGCCTATGCACGCGGCATGAAAATCGATATGTCGGGAATCGAGGAGTTGGCGCGTGACTTCAATCCCGCGTCGCTGACCGATCCGGCCGCGGTCGAACAGCTACTGAACGAAGGCGTCTTCGAGCCCAAGGCGACGCCCGAGCAGACGCAGGCACTGGAACGGCTGGAAACTCTGCTCGCCTTGATCGAAGGTTGGGTCCAGACCGTGGTGACCGCTGCGCTGGGCGATCGGATCCCGGGTGCCGCAGCCCTCGCCGAGATGCTGCGCAGACGCCGAGCTACGGGCGGCCCGGCCGAGCAAACCTTCGCGACGCTGGTGGGTTTGGAGCTGCGGCCGCGCAAACTTCGCGAGGCCGCCGTGCTCTGGGAGCGCCTGGCGCAGGCTGCCGGTATGGACGCACGTGATGCGGTCTGGCAACACCCGGATCTGTTGCCCGCCGCGGCGGACCTCGACGAGCCGGCCGCCTTCATCGACCGGGTCATCGGCGGGGATACCAGCGGGTTCGACGATGTGATCGCCGAGTTCGAGCGGGACCGCGAGCCCGGAACCGGCCCAGACGGCCCTGTGGATAACTGAGCAGCTCGTCGCGCCCTCGGGTGGCACAGTGCTGAGCTGTGTCAACCCAAGCCGTGTCCGCCTCGGCGCCGCCGCGGTATGCCCTGCACCCGTCGATGCCGGTGTTGCTCCGGCCCGACGGCGCTGTCCAGGTGGGCTGGGATCCTCGGCGGGCGGTGCTCGTCCGGCCGCCACGCGGCCTGAGCATGGCCGGGCTGGCGACGCTGCTGCGGTCGATGCGGTCCTGGGCGCCGTTGTCCGACCTGCAACGGCAGGCCGCTAAAGAGGGATTGGCTGAGGCCGGCGACCTGGCCGACCTGCTGGCTCAACTCGTCGACGCCGGTGTCGTCAGCCGCGCTCCGCGGCACCAACCCCGTCGGGCGGCGTCAATCCGGGTGCACGGTCGAGGCCCGTTGTCGGACCTGCTCGCTGAGGCGCTGCGCTGCTCGGGCGCGCGGATCAAACGCAGCAGCCAGCCGCACGCCACGGCGTCGAGTGCGGGTACCGACCTGGTGCTGCTGTCGGACTACCTGGTCGTCGACCCGCGGATGCTGCGCGACCTGCGCGCCGAAGGCGTTCCGCACTTGCCGGTTCGGGTCCGCGACGGCACCGGACTGGTGGGCCCGCTGGTCATCCCTGGCGTCACGAGCTGCCTCAGTTATTCCTAACTGGGAACTCCGCCTCCCGATTTCTACCCTGGGCAACGAACTCGACGAAGCTGCATCCGGCGGCACGGCGCTGGGCGCAAACTTTGGAAGAACAAAATTCGACCAGGAGAGCGCACATGACTGCCAGTGGCGATGATCAACCAACCCGAAAGGGACGGCTTGGGCCGATACCGGTGCTCACCGGTGTGCCAGCGGTCATCGGTGCCGTCGTGTTGGCCGTGGCCCTATCTGGATGTCGGGGTCCGACTGCCCCGACTTACAAGGTCACCGCCACCGTGCCCGTCGGCAGGCACTCGGACGGGGTGGCGGTGGATCCAGGCACGCACACCGTCTACGTCGTCAACCCGCACGACGCCTCGATGTTGGTAATAGACGGCTCGACCCGCGCCATCGCCGCTACCGTGCCCATCGTGGGGTTCCCGTGGGGCGTGGCGGTGGATCCGGCCAACCAGACCGTATTCGTCGTCAACCACGACAACGACACGGTGTCGGTGATCGATGCCTCGACGCGCACGGTCACCGCCACCGTGTCCGTCGGCAGGGATCCTGGCAGGCTGGCGGTGGATCCAGGCACCCACACCGTCTACGTCACCAGCAACGACAACGACACCGTGTCGGCGATCGACGCCTCGACCCACACCGTCACCGCCACCGTGCCCGTCGGCAACACTCCGAACGGGGTGGCGGTCGACCCGAGCACCCACACCGTCTACGTCACCAACAACGGCGACAACACAGTATCGGTGATCGACGCCTCGACCCGCACGGTCACCGCCACCGTACGTGCCGGCAAGGACCCCGACGGAATAGCGGTGGACCCGGGCACCCACACCGTCTACGCCATCAACTTCGGCGACAACACGGTGTCGGTGATCGACGCCTCGACACGCGCCGTGACCGCCACCGTGCCCGTCGGCAAGTTCCCGGTCGCGGCGGCGGTGGATCCGGACACCCACACCGTCTACGTCACCAACTTCGCCGACGGCACGGTGTCGGTGATCGACGCCTCGACGCGCACGGTCATCGCGACCGTGCCCGTCGGGCAGCAGCCCTACGGGTTGGCGGTGGACCCGGGCGACGCCCACACCGTCTACGTCGGCCACCAAAACGACAATCCGATGTCGGTGATCGAATCTCGATAGTGGTTGGCATCGGCGTCTGGGCGCGGCGTGTCGGCTACCGGTCGTCCATCTCGGGCGGCATGCCGACGCTGTCGTCCTAGAGGTCGTCGTCGATCAACCATTGCCGGGCCGCTTCGGCGCGGCTGGCGGGCGGCGGGCGCTCGCGGGTCATTACGCACTGCCTCGCCCGGCCAACGGTCGCAGATGAACGCCGGAGTCACCGCGCTTGGAGGTGTCTGGCGTGAGTACGTGGGATTTTTTCAGGCGGTTCGACTCTTTCGACGAGGCGATCGCCCAGTTCGAGCGTCGCGCCGATTCCGGACCCGGCCCAGACGGCCCAGACGGCCCTGTGGATAACTGAGCAGCTCGTCGCGCCCTCGGGTGGCACAGTGCTGAGCTGTGTCAACCCAAGCCGTGTCCGCCTCGGCGCCGCCGCGGTATGCCCTGCACCCGTCGATGCCGGTGTTGCTCCGGCCCGACGGCGCTGTCCAGGTGGGCTGGGATCCTCGGCGGGCGGTGCTCGTCCGGCCGCCACGCGGCCTGAGCATGGCCGGGCTGGCGACGCTGCTGCGGTCGATGCGGTCCTGGGCGCCGTTGTCCGACCTGCAACGGCAGGCCGCTAAAGAGGGATTGGCTGAGGCCGGCGACCTGGCCGACCTGCTGGCTCAACTCGTCGACGTCGGTGTCGTCAGCCGCGCTCCGCGGCACCAACCCCGTCGGGCGGCGTCAATCCGGGTGCACGGTCGAGGCCCGTTGTCGGACCTGCTCGCTGAGGCGCTGCGCTGCTCGGGCGCGCGGATCAAACGCAGCAGCCAGCCGCACGCCACGGCGTCGAGTGCGGGTACCGACCTGGTGCTGCTGTCGGACTACCTGGTCGTCGACCCGCGGATGCTGCGCGACCTGCGCGCCGAAGGCGTTCCGCACTTGCCGGTTCGGGTCCGCGACGGCACCGGACTGGTGGGCCCGCTGGTCATCCCTGGCGTCACGAGCTGCCTGGAATGCGCCGACCTGCACCGCCGGGACCGGGACGCGGCGTGGCCGGCGCTGGCCGCGCAACTGCGCGATACCGTCGGTACCGCCGACCGGGCCACCCTGCTCGCGACCACGGCGTTGGCGTTGAGCCAGGTGAACCGGGTCATCGGCGCGGTGCACGGGTTGCAGCCGCGGGATCCGGGGCCGCCGACTGCGCTGAACGCCACTTTGGAATTCGATCTCAATGCCGGCTCGATCGTGGCGCGGCAATGGCGCAGGCATCCATTGTGTTCATGTTGACATCAAGTGTTGGAAGCATCGATGCCTACGGCGCCCCTCGTCATGGATGATGGTGGGGTGGCAGACATCAAACGCGGGCGGGCCGCACGCAATGCGAAGCTGGCCAGCCTTCCGGTGGGTATCGCCGGTCGGGCAGCGCTCGGGTTCGGCAAACGCCTGACGGGCAAGTCCAAGGACGAAGTCACCGCCGAACTGATGGAGAAGGCGGCCAACCAGCTCTTCACGGTGCTCGGTGAGCTCAAGGGCGGCGCGATGAAGGTCGGCCAGGCGCTGTCGGTGCTGGAAGCCGCCATCCCCGAGGAATACGGCGAGCCGTACCGCGAGGCATTGACCAAACTGCAGAAAGATGCCCCGCCGCTGCCTGCCCCTAAAGTGCACCGGGTGCTCGACGCCCAGCTGGGCACCCGGTGGCGCGAACGGTTCAGCTCCTTCGACGACAGTCCGGTGGCGTCGGCCAGCATCGGTCAGGTGCATAAAGCGGTGTGGTCGGACGGCCGGGAGGTCGCCGTCAAGATCCAGTACCCCGGTGCCGACGAGGCGCTGCGCGCGGACCTCAAGACCATGCAGCGCATGGTGGGTGTGCTCAGACAGCTGTCACCGGGCGCTGACGTCCAAGGCGTGGTCGACGAACTGATCCAGCGCACCGAAATGGAACTGGACTACCGACTGGAAGCCGACAATCAGCGCGCCTTCGCCAAGGCCTACCAGGACGATCCGCATTTCGCGGTGCCGCACATCGTGGCCAGCGCGCCCAAGGTGGTGATCCAGGAGTGGATCGACGGTGTGCCGATGGCCCACATCATCCGCAGCGGCAGCACCGAGGAACGCGACCTGATGGGCACCCGGCTGGCCGAGCTCACGTTTGATGCGCCGCGCCGGGTCGAGATGATGCACGGCGATGCCCACCCGGGAAACTTCATGCTGCTGCCCGATGGGCGGATGGGTGTCATCGACTTCGGCGCGGTGGCGCCGTTGCCGGGCGGGTTTCCGATCGAACTGGGAATGACGATGCGGCTGGCCCGCGAAAAGAATTATGACCTGCTGTTGCCAACGATGGAGAAGGCCGGGTTCATCCAGAAGGGTCAACATGTCTCGGTCCGCGACATCGAAGACATGCTCCGCCAGTACGTCGAGCCGGTGCAGGTCGAGGTCTTCCACTACACCCGCAAGTGGCTGCAGAAAATGACCGCTTTCGAGATCGACCGGTCGGTGTCGCAAATCCGGACGGCTCGCCAATTGGACTTGCCGGCGAAGCTGGCCATACCGATGCGGGTGATCGCCTCGGTGGGCGCGATCCTCTGTCAGCTCGACGCGCATGTGCCGATCAAGGCGCTGTCGGAAAGCCTGATTCCGGGTTTCACCGAACCGGACACGGTGGTCGTTTAAGCGGCAACGACGTGCTTGCGCGGGCGCCCGCGCGCCCGCTTGGTGTCGACGACTGCGCCGCGGTCGAAGATTGCACCGCCCCACACACCCCACGGTTCGCGGCGTTGCAGCGCCGCAGCCAGGCACTGTCGCCGAACGGGGCACTGCCCGCAGAGCGCCTTGGCGTACTCGAGGTCGGCCGGGTCCTCGGAGAACCACAGGTCCGGATCGGCGAGACGACAGGGCCATGCCGGTGGCTCGTCGCGGACGGTCGGGCTGGGCATGTTCATCACCTACTTCCTGGTCGAGCGGAGATCTATTTCGGAGATCCGGACCAGGTTCGGAAGGTTGCAAAACGATGGCCACGGATCCTGCTGACTTAGGGTCCGTGGCCGGAACGTTGATGAGTGGGGCTTAGCTGAACCCTCGATCCACGGACGCGTCGCTCGCAGCGGCGACATGGCAGCGATGCGCTGCCATCAATTTCGCGGCGGCAGCGGCAGAGAGGGTGCTCATCGCCAAGAGCCTAAACGGCACCGGCATCGCCGACAAGCGATTTTCTGACCTGGGGCTTTCGTCTGCTAGCTGCGATCGGGACGATCGCTGACCAGCCGCAGCACGTCGGGCCCGTACTGCTCCAGTTTGCGCGCGCCAATGCCCGGGATCGCCACCAGTTCAGCGTCGCTGGCCGGCAGCAGCTCAGCGATCGCGATCAGTGTGTTGTCTGTGAAAACGACATAGGCCGGGACGTTCAGTTCTTTGGCGGTACGTAGGCGCCACTCCTTGAGCCCAAGCAGCAGCTCCTCGTCGATGTCAGCAGCGCAGGTCTGGCATCGGCGCAACATGACCGCGGTGGGCGTGGTGAGCAACTTGTTGCAGATCCGGCAGCGCGACCCAGCTTCCCGGTTACGCCGCGGTCGACCAGAAACCGCATCGGACTGCGTTTTCGGGGCGATCCCGTTGAGGAAACGTGACGGCTTGCGGCCCTGCCGTCCACCTGGATTTCGGGCCAGCGCCCAACTGAGCGTCAAGTGCACGCGCGCCCGGGTGATTCCGACATACAACAGTCGGCGTTCCTCTTCGACCGGTTCGCTGGCGGCACCATGGGCCAGCGAATGGGAGATGGGCAGCGTCCCGTCGGCCACCCCGACCAGATACACCGCATCCCATTCCAGGCCTTTAGCTGCATGCAACGACGCGAGCGTGACGCCCTGCACGACCGGCGCGTGGCGGGTGTCGGCCCGCAGCCGAAGCTCCGCCAGCAAAGCGGGTAAGTCCAGGGTCGGCCGCTGGGCGACCTCGTCGTCGACCAGTTCGGCCAGCGCGGTCAACGCCTCCCAACGCTCCCGGGCCCGGACACCGGACGGCGGCTGCGCGGTCAGGCCCAGCGGTTCCAGCACCGATCGAACCAGTTCGGGCAGGTTGCCGGATGGTTCGCGGTCTGCGGCTCGTCGCAAGGCCAGCAGCGCCTGCCGGATTTCCTGACGGCTGAAGAAACCTTCACCGCCGCGCACCTGATAAGGGATGCCGGCCTCGGTCAACGCCTCTTCGTACACCTCCGACTGCGCGTTGATCCGGTAGAGCACCGCGATCTCGGCCGGCGCCGTGCCGGCCGAGATGAGTTGGGATATGGATGCGGCCACCCCGGCGGCTTCGGCGACTTCGTCGGGGTACTCCAGAAACGACGGGGCTGGACCGGGGTCGCGCTGACCGACCAGGTGCAGTTTGCTGCCCGCCACCCGGCCGCGGGCGTCGGCGATCACCCGGTTCGCCAGCGACACCACTTGTGGAGTGGAGCGGTAGTCGCGCTGCAGCCGCACCACGGTGGCATCGGGGAACCGCCGCGAGAAGTCCAGCAGGTAGCGCGGCGAGGCACCGGTGAACGAGTAGATGGTCTGGTTCGCGTCGCCGACGACGGTCAGGTCATCGCGATCGCCCAACCACGCTGACAGCACCCGCTGCTGCAGCGGAGTGACGTCCTGGTATTCGTCGACGACGAAGCAGCGATATCGGTCGCGGAACTCGTCGGCGACCGCGGTATCGTCTTCGATCGCAGCTGCGGTGTGCAGCAGCAGATCGTCGAAGTCAAGCAGCGTGACCCCGTCACCGCGGGCTTTGAGCGTCTCGTAGATCGCATACACGCCGGCGACCGCGGCAGCGTCGAGCGGGGTGTCGCGGCCGAGGGCGGCGACGGCGGCCGGATACTGCTCGGGGCTGATCAACGACGCCTTGGCCCACTCGATTTCGCCGGCCAGATCCCGCACGTCGTCGGTGCTCAGCTGCATTCCGGCGCGGTTGCCGGCCCGCGCGACGACCGGGAATTTGCTCTCCAGCAGCTGCCAGCCGCCATCCCCGACGACGCGCGGCCAGAAGTATCGCAGCTGGCGGTGCGCGGCCGCGTGGAAAGTCATCGCCTGGACGGCCCCCACGCCGGAACTGGTGTGCGCGGCGGCGCCGAGTGCCCGCAGCCGGGCCCGCATCTGACCGGCGGCACGCTGGGTGAAAGTGACCGCAAGCACCTGCCCGGCAACGACGTGGCCGGTCGCGACCAGCTGGGCGATTCGGTGGGTGATGGTGCGCGTCTTGCCGGTGCCTGCACCAGCGAGCACACAGACAGGTCCACGAGGCGCCAGCACGGCTTCGCGCTGTTCGTCGTCCAAGCCGGTGATCAAGGGGTCGATGGTCACCGGCATGGCGTCCATCTTTACAGCGCTGCCCGACAA
Organism: uncultured Actinomycetota bacterium; assembly: GCA_963795995.1. Classification (GTDB taxonomy): domain Bacteria; phylum Actinomycetota; class Actinomycetes; order Mycobacteriales; family Mycobacteriaceae; genus Mycobacterium. The sequence continues at coordinate 290,858 of CAWCJY010000010.1, read as the reverse complement.
AGTGGGCGCAGCCACGCTCCGGAATACCGCGCAGGCATACTGAGCCGACCGGATATGTTCAGTCAGTTATGACCACTAGCCCGCTGACCGTGTACACGACGTCCTGGTGTGGATACTGCCACCGGCTCAAAACGGTGCTGAACAGCGCCGGTATCACCTATGACGAGGTCGACATCGAAAAAGACGCCGGCGCCGCAGAGTTCGTCAGCTCAGTTAACGGCGGCAATCGGACGGTGCCGACGGTGAAGTTTTCCGACGGGTCGACGCTGACCAATCCCGGCGCCGCTGCGGTTAAGGCGAAGCTGGCCGACCTGGCGGGATGAACGTCTCCCCCGCCGCCGCCCAGGATTCGATGATCTGCCGGGCGATCGAGACCGAGCCCGGCAGCAGCAGTCGGGAGTCCGAGGGACTCGTCCAGTCGCCCGCGGCGAGCGCAGCGCGGATTTCGTCGCGGCTGAACCACGCCGCCTCGGCGATCTCGCCGTCACTGAAGACGAACTCTTGCTTTGGGTCGCCGACCGCGTGGAAGCCGACCATCAGTGAGCGCGGGAACGGCCACGGCTGGCTGCCCAGATAGCGGACCTCGCGCACCGTCAGACCGATTTCTTCGCGAATCTCCCGCACGACACAAAGTTCGAACGACTCGCCGGCTTCGACGAACCCCGCCAGCAACGAGAACATCCGATCCGGCCACACCGCCTGACGGGCCAGCACCGCACGCTCACCGCCGTCGTGGACCAGGCAGATCACCGCCGGGTCGATTCGCGGGAACTCTTCCTTGCCGGTGAGCGGGTTGACCCTCGCCCAACCGCCCCGGACCGGTGTCGTCGGCGAACCGTCGACCGCGCTGAACCGGGCATTGTCATGCCAGTTGAGCAAGGCAGTCGCCGACGACACCAGCTGCGCGCTGATGTCGTCGAAGAGCTGGCCCGCGCGGCGAAGGTCAGCGACCTCAGCAACGACGCCCGGATCCTCCGGGGCTTCCAGCGGACCCCGGATCGCCCACACGTGCCGGCCGTCCTCGAGACGGCCCAGAAACACCGCGTCCGGTGGTGGTGTGTCGGCGAGCCCGGCCGCCGCGCCGAGCACCACCCGACCGTCGGCGACGAGCACCTGATTGCGGGCGTCCACCCGCAGTAGCGCCGCGTGCGCCCAGCCCGCGGTCGCCGCCTCGACATCGGCGCGCACCTGGTCGGCCCGATCGGCGCCCACCCGGGACAGCAGCGGGATGTTGGTCAGCTGAAAGTCCGCGATCGCCACTACTTCCCCACGCTGCGGACGTAGAGCAGGCGATCGGTCGCTTCGATCGCGTCGGCTTCGGGCTCATCGACACGCAGCAGGCGGCCGTCGCGGACCACTCCCAGCACGATGTCGTGCAGATGCCGCGGGGACCCACCGACCTCGGTCGGCTCGACCTGGCGTTCAGCTATGACGAATCCGGCCTCCGGCGTCAAGAGGTCCTCGATCATCTCCACCACGCTAGGCGTCGTGGTAGCCAAACCAAGCAACCGGCCGGCGGTGTCCGACGAGATCACCACCGAGTCGGCCCCGGACTGTTGCAGGAGATGCTGGTTCTCGGCTTCCCGAATCGAGGCAACGATCTTGGCCGTCGGAGCCACCTCGCGCGCCGTCAAAGTGACCAGCGCCGCGGTGTCGTCTCGGCCGGTGGCCACGATGATGGATGAGGCATGCTGCGCCCCGGCCAACCGAAGCACGTCGGACCTGGTCGCATCGCCGTGCACGGTCGCCAGCTGCGCAGCCGATGCATGCTCCAGTGCGGATCGGTCGGTGTCGACGACGACCACGTCGCTCGGGCCTCCGTCGTCTCCGAGGACGGCGGCGACGGCCGATTTGCCTTTGGTCCCGTAGCCGACGAGGACGGTGTGGTTGCGCACTCTGCTCCTCCAACGCTGAATCTTCCACGCTTGCCGGGATTGCTCGGTGAGCACGTGCAGCGTCGTGCCGACCAACACGACCAGGAACAGGATTCGCAGCGGCGTGATAACCAGGATGTTGATCAAACGCGCCGATTCCGAGAACGGGGTGACGTCGCCGTAGCCGGTGGTCGTCAGCGATATCGTCGCGAAGTAGAGGCAGTCAAGGAACGACAGCCGGTCGTGGCGTACGTCTATGTACCCGTCGCGCCCGATGTAGACAGTGATCACCGCAACCAGAAGCGCGAGTAGCGCGATCGCCACGCGCCGCGAAATGGCTTGAGCCGGGCCGATATGGCTTTCCGGTATGCGCAGCACGCCGACCAGTTCATAGCCGTGCAATGCCGTCAGGCTCTCATCGAGGCCGCGCCGCCGCCGCCAGCTAATCTTGGCCACGGTTCACCGGCTCAACGTGGCGCACGACACAATGTAACCATGACCGCCATAACCTCAGTGGATACATGCCGCACGAGTCAGGCGACCGCATACCGGTTGGCAGCGATGCTGATCGGCACCGGTTCCCTGCACTTTTTTGTTCCCAAACCATTCGACACGATCGTGCCCGTCGAACTGCCGGGCAGCCAGCGGACCTACACCTACCTGTCGGGAGTCGCCGAGGTCACCACCGGCGCGCTGCTGCTCGCTCCGCGCACCCGCCGGTTGGGCGCACTCGCGGCCGCTGCATTGTTCATCGCGGTCTTCCCTGGTAACTGCAACATGGTCCGGCTATGGTGGCCCAAATCGTGGCCGATGCGGCTCGTCGCCCTGGCCCGGCTGCCGCTGCAGATTCCGATGATTACCGCCGCGCTCAAAGTCAGGCGCACCTCCTAACCGGGTCGGCCAGAAGCGCGACCAAATCGTCGTGACCGGGAAGCCGGTCCGGGGTGACGGTGCTGCCGGTAGGCACGTGGTGGAAGGCGGTGCGAATCTTCTCCTCCGGACAATCGTGCAACCCGGCCCACGCCAACCGGTAAACGCCGAGTTGTACCGCGGCCTGCGCAAGTGCCTCCGGCCCGCGCGGCTGCTCCCCGGTCTTCCAGTCGACAACTGTTGCGCCGCCATCGGGTTCGGCGAACACCGCGTCGATGCGGCCGCGCACTACGGTGTCGCCAATGACCATCTCGAACGGCACCTCGACCGCGATCGGTGTGCGCGCTGCCCACGGTGAGCGGCGAAACGCTGCCTGCAACGCCGCCAATTGCTCACCGTCGACCTCGGCGGTGTCGGTGTCGGCGGCACCGGGCAGATCGCCGAGATTGATCAGCCGCTCCGCGCAAAAGAACCGCTGAACCCACTCGTGGAAAGCATTGCCCAGCAAACCTTTCGGGTCCGGCCGGGCCGGTAGCCGCCGGGTGAGCCGCTGCCTGGCGGTGGCCGGGTCGCGAGCCAGTTCGACCAGCCCGCTGACCGACAACTGCCCGGGTAACGCAGGCACCGATGACGCGGCCTGCGCGGCACTTTCCCGCTCGGCGAGCAGCGCGTCGACATCGGCTACCCAACCTTCGTTGTCGGCATCAGCAGGCGGGGCGACCAAATCCTCGCCCATCGCCGCCGTCACCAGCTGCGCTCCCCGCTCGACGTTGGCACGCCGGAAGCCCAGCGGGTCGGCAGGCCATACCGCTTCAGTAGCTTTGCCGCACAGTGGGTTTGCTTCGCCCCCGGCGGGTGCCGGTGCCCAACTTTCCACCACCCCGCAATGCTGGCCGTCCGCGTTCGAGCGGTCGATGGCATCTTTGAGTTCAGTCAGGAAATCCGACGGGCCACGCGGCTTGATCCCGCTGGCTCCCCAATGGTGGCCGGAGAGCAACAGGGTGTCCTCGGCGCGGGTTATCGCCACATACAGCAGCCGGCGCTCCTCATCGACGCGGCGCTGCTCAAGCTGGCGGCGATGCGAAGAAATCGTGTCGAACAACTGTTTTCGATTAGTCACCACTGCGGTGTCCAGGACAGGGACACCGAGCGTGCCCATCGACGCACGGTCACCCCGCAGCAGCGGCGGCAGGTCTGCGGCGTCGGTCAACCAGGTTCGCTTCGACGCGGTCGACGGGAATACGCCGGTCGACAGGTGCGGCACCGCCACGACCTGCCACTCCAATCCTTTCGCTGCATGGACGGTGAGCACCTGAACGCGGTCTCGGGCAACGACGACCTGGGCCGGTGGCAAGCCGTTTTCGACGACCGCGGCGGTATCCAAGTAGGCGAGCAGACCGGCTACCGATGCCGAAGCGGTCGTGGTGCGCTCGGCGTGATCACTCACCACGTCGGCGAAGGCATCGAGATGTTCGGCACCTGTCCATCCGGCGCAGGCCGCCCCGGCGCCACCGGACGCCATGCCGCGGGCCGCCCGCACTTCGCAGTCGACACCCATAGCCCAGCGCACCTTGGCGAGGAGGTCGGGCAACGATTGACCGAGATGGCCGCGCAGCTCGCTCAATTCATCGCGCAGACCGGTGATCCGCCGATATCCGGCTGCTGAATACCTGGTGGCGGGTCCTGGGTCGGCTAGGGCATCAGCCAGGCACGCCGGCTCCGGTTTGCCGGCGCCGCCGGGGGTATTCAGCGCCACCGCGCGCTGCCACAATGCCGCGAGGTCGCGGCTGCCGAGGCGCCACCGTGGACCGGTGAGCACCCGCATCGCCGCCGCGCCCGCCGTCGGATCGGCGACCAGCCGCAGCATCGCCACCACGTCGGCGACTTCTGGGATCGAGAGCAGACCCGCCAACCCCACGACCTCGACGGGAATACCGCGCGCATGCAGTATTTCGGCTATCGGCGCGGCGTCGGCATTGCGGCGCACCAGCACCGCGGCGGTAGGCGGTGCTACGCCTTGGGCCCGGGCGCGCCGGTAATGGTTGACCAGGTGATCGGCAATCCATTCGCGTTCAGCCTGAACGTCGGAAAGCAACGCGCAGACGGCGTTGCCGGGTGGTGCCTCCGGACGTGCGCGCAGCGCCCGTACCGCCACAGAGCGTCGCCGCGCCTCCGCCGACACCGCGTTGGCCAGCCGCAGAACCCGGGGCGGATTGCGCCAGCTGGTGCACAACTCGAGGATCGGGGCAGGACTGCCGTCAGACCGCGGGAAATCGGTGGCGAACCGCGGCAGGTTGGTCGCCGCCGCACCGCGCCAGCCGTAGATCGACTGAATCGGGTCGCCGACGGCGGTCAACGCCAACTCGTCGTCGACTCCGCCACCGAACAGCGCTGACAACGCGATGCGCTGCGCATGGCCAGTGTCCTGGTACTCGTCGAGCAGCACCACCCGGTAGCGGCTCCGCAATTGGTCACCGACTTGCGGGAAAGCGGAGCCCAGCCGCGCCGCCGACGCCATCTGAAGGCCGAAGTCCATGACCTTCTCGGCGCGCATCCGTTGGTGCAGCGCGTCGATGAGCGGCACCAGCTCGGCGCGCTCACTTTGAGCGGCCGACAGCCGCAGCAGCCACTGGCTGGGGGCGCCCGCGCGTTGGTGCGGCCCTGCCGGCAGGTTGTGGACCAGGCGTTGCAGCTCGACGTCGGTATCGCGCAGTTGCTGGATGTCGACCAGATGTTCAGCGAGCTGACCACTCAGCCGCAGCACCATCGAGGTGACAGTGGCCGGATTCTTGTCGGTGTGCAACTTACCGCGATAGCCATTGACGACGTCGAATGCGAGCTGCCACAGCTCCGTCTCGCTGAGCAGTCGGGTGTCGGGCTCGATCCCGAGCAGTAACCCGTGATCGCCCAACAACCGGCCGGCGAAAGCATGGTAGGTGCTGACCGTGGGGTTGTGCTCGGGCTCGACGGATAAGTCAGCGCCCAGCCCAGCGCCGGCCAGCCGGGCCAGCCGCGAACGGACCCGGCGCAGCAGCTGCCCGGCGGCCTTGCGGGTAAAGGTCAATCCGAGCACTTGGCCGGGCTGTGCGTAGCCGTTGGCGATCAGCCACACCACCCGCGCGGCCATTGTCTCGGTTTTGCCCGCGCCCGCGCCGGCGATGACGACCAGCGGTCCCGGCTGCGCGGCGATCACGGCGGCTTGCTCTGCTGTCGGCTCGAAAACTCCTAACGCCTGGGCGAGTTCGGCCGGGCTGTAGCGCGGAGCGGATGGTGTCATGCCGGCCCCGCCCCCTGCGGTGAGCCATAGGCAGGACAACTCGGCCGGACGGGGCAGTGCGCGCACCCATCATTGACCCGAGCGACGAACTGGGGCCCGGCGGTGGCGGCCACGGCCCGCTGAACCGCCGTGCGCCATTCGTCGCGCATCGCGGGCGTCAACGGATCCTGCTCGCGCTCGACGGCGCCACTTGCCCCGGTCCGGCCCAGATAGACCAGGCGAGCGCCGCCGGGCTCGTCACCGTGCGGCACCAGGCCTTGAGCTACCGCCAACTGATACATCGCCAGCTGGGCGTGCCGCTGCGCGTCGTCCTTGCTGACCGGTGTCTTACCCGTCTTGACGTCGACGATCACTAGGCGGCCGGCTGCGTCGCGCTCGACCCGGTCAGCTCGACCCCGCAACCGGACCCGAGGGCCGCTGCCTGTCGCGGTTTCGACAACCCCGTCAGTTTCGACCTCGACACCGACTTCGGTCAGCTGGTGCCGGGTCTGGGTTCGCCACCCGATGAACGTCTGGATCATGGCGCGATGCCGCGCCAGCTCATTAGCCGAATACCACGGCGAGTCAAACGGCAGGTCTGCCCACGCTCGGTTCAGGTCGTCCAGCAACTCGGCTTCGCTCTTGGCCGCGTCGGCGATCAACGCGTGCAGCACCGAACCGGTGGTGGAGCGCAGATCCGGCGGGCCGGTTCCGCCGTGCCGTTCGGCCAGCCACCGCAGCGGACAATCGGTCAATGTCTGCAAACTCGACGGTGTCAAGGTGACCACATGATCGTCGCCGCGCCACAGCCGCTCAGTCGTGCTGACCGGCGTCAAGCCGTACCACTGTGCGGGGTCGGCTCCGGGCACACCCGCCCGGGCCAGACGCGCCAATTGTGTTGCAGCGCAAGCCCGCGTCGCGTCATCCACCGTGCCGTCCGGCGCGCACACCACACTGCGGAGCCGGCCCACGACCGCCGGCGCCGATAACAGCCGCGGCGCCGACACCGGCGGCGCCGCATCGGCACTGCCGGCGACCGATTGGGCAAGCTCGAAGAACAAGCCCGATGGCAGCGCCGCCCCCGCGTCCGCGCCATGGTCCTCGGCGGCCTCCGCGTCGACCGCCGTCACCAGGAGCCTGCGACGGGCCCGGCCGATGGCGGCGACCAGCAATCGGCGTTCGTCGGCAAGCAGCGGTGTGCGCACCGAAACGTCGCCGGTGACCCCGTCGATGACGTCGAGCAGCCGCTGGGTGTCGAGCACACCACCGCGCGGAACGGTGTTCGGCCACAGGCCTTCCTGCAGCCCGGCGATCACCACGAAGTCCCACTCCCGGCCCAGCGCCGCGTGCACGCTGAGCACACTGACTTCTTCTTTCGGCGACCCGGACTCGCCGCTGACGATTGGCAAACGCAGCGCGGCGACGTGGTCGATCAGCCCCCGCAACGACGCACCCGCGGTACGGGACACATAGAGTTCGGCGACGTCGAACAGCGCCGTGACCGTAGCCAGATCACGATCGGCGCGGCCACCCGCAGAGCCGCCGCGCTGGCTGGCCACCAGCCAGCGACGTTGCAGACCGGACTGCTGCCATGCCTGCCACAGCGTGAAGCGCGGGTCCTGACCTAGGCGATGGCAGCGAGCCGCGGCATGCAGCACCGCGCGCACCCGGCGCAAAGGACGAGCTTGTGCGGACGCTAGCCGCAACGGCTCGTCGCCTGTCAGAACGGTGACCAGACGAGCCTCGAATCCCCCGGTGGCCATGCCGGATTCGCTGTGGCACAGCGCGCGGCGAACCTGGCGCAGCGACACCGGGTCGACTCGGCCGATCGGGCCGGTCAGCAGATCAAGGGCCTGCGCCGGGGTCAAGCCGTCAGTGGTCGCAGCCAGCACCGTCAGCAGCGTCTGCACCGCGGGGTGGTCACCCAAGGCACCGCCCACCGCGGCCACCGCGACCGGTACGCCGGACCTGGCCAGGGCACGTGACAATGCAGGACCCGAACCCGCCACCGACCGCACGATCACCGCCATCTGTGACCACGGCATGCCGTCGATAAGGTGGGTGCGACGCAGTGTGTCGGCAATCAGCGTCGCCTCCGCCTGAACCGACGTACCCAGTCGCACGGTCACCGACCCGCGATCCGCTGTGGCGGTGGCGATGTCGCGGACGCCGGCACCTGGCAGCCGGCGCGCCACGGCGTTGACCGCGGCTGCGACGGCGGCAGAGCAGCGATGTGATTGCGTCAATGACACTACCGGCGAGTCGCCGTCGAGCAACGCGGCGGGCTCGGCACCCCGGAAGCCGAAAACCGCCTGGCTGCGGTCACCAGCGATCAGCGTCAAATCCGCGCCAGCCACCAGTGCCCGGACCAGCCGAGCCGCCTGCGGATCGAGCTGCTGAGCGTCGTCGACCAACAAGATGCGGACCCGGGCCCGTTCGGCGGCCAACAATTCCGGGTCCACGGTGAAGGCGTCGAGGGCGGCGCCGACGAGTTCCGCCGCTCCCAGCGCGGGAACCGTCGCCTGCGGAGCCGCCATTCCGGCTGCCGCGCGCAGCAGCATCACCTGCTCGTACTGGTAGGCGAACTGGCCGGCGGCCGTCCATTCCGGACGGCTACGCAGCCGGCCCAGCCGCTGCAGGCGCTGCGGGTCCACACCGCGTTCGGCACACCGGGTGAGCAAGTCGCGTAACTCAACAGCAAAGCCAGCGGTCGCCAACGCCGGCCGCAAATGCTGCGGCCAGCCGACGATTCCGTCTGCGCCGTCACGCAGGTCACCGACGAGCAGTTCGCGGATGACGGCGTCCTGTTCGGCGCTGGTGATCAGCCGCGGCGGCGGATTGTCAGCGCGGAGGGCGGCGAGCCGAAGCACCGTGAACGCGTAGCTGTGCACTGTGCGCACCAGCGGTTCGCGGATCACGGCGCGGCGCGGTCCGTCACCATTGGCGCGCAGCAACGCCGTCGTCAGGGCGCTGCGGGCCGGCTCGCCGATCTTGCCTGTACCGGTGAACAGCAGAACCGATTGCGGGTCGGCACCGGCAGCGATGTGGGCGACCGCCGCGTCGACGAGCAAACTGGTTTTACCGGTGCCCGGGCCGCCGAGGATGCACACCGAGCCACGCTGACTCGGGTTCAGCGCGACACGCGCCTCGTCGTCCCAGTGGTATGCCATGACGGCATGACAGCACGAGGGTCCGACAAGTTCGCGGATCAGCGATGCCAGCGGACCGGTCCGGCCCACAGTGGCGGCTGTTCGCCGGGAGATGAGCGGCGGGTCACCGGTACCTGTGGCGCAGGGGGGTCTGCGTCGGCCTGCTGAGTTACCTGGTCGAAGTTGGCCCGGCGGGCCGGATCTCGCAGTAAGGCATACGCGGCAAGGATCTGCCGCAGCCGTTCGTCGGCAGCTGAAGTTGTTGTTTGCGACCGCGTATCGGGATGATGAGTGCGCAACTGGCGCCGATAGGCCTGGGTGATTTCGGCGTCAGTTGCCGTGCGTGACACTCCGAGCACCGCGTAAGGGTCGGTCATTTGGGCACCGCTCTTCCTGCGCCGGCAGTGATGCGCCGGGTGGGCGCCTGCGTACCCCGACGCCGGCGCCCACCCGGAGTTCGATGACTTGGTCAGGACGACAGTCACCGGGTGCGAATGAACCGTCGACGCATCACCTCCTCGATATAGACAGCAGGCTCCGGCTGTCAGGCGTTGATTGAGTGCTGCTCGCCGTTGTGGTTGATCTCGATGCGCCGGGGCTTGGCCTTCTCGGCCACCGGGATCGTGAGCCGTAGGACACCGTCGTGGTAGCTGGCTTCGATCTTGTCGGTGTCCAGCTGTTCGCCCAGGAACAGCTGCCGGCTGAAGACCCCGCGCGGGCGTTCGGCGGATACCATTTCCCGGTTTTGGTCCAGGCCTGGGCGTTCGGCCCGGACCGTCAGCACGTTGCGCTCGACGTCGAGACCGAGCGAATCGGCGTTGACACCAGGCAGATCGAACTCGACGATAAACTGCTCGCCATCACGCCAGGCATCCATCGGCATGACCGCGGGCCGGGCTGCGGTGCCGAGTACCTGCTGAGTCCAACGGTCCAGTTCGCGGAACGGATCTGTACGCATGAGCACCATGTTTTCCCCTCCTCTTGAGAGACGATAACCTGTGTCTGTAGACATAGGTTATTAATAGCACTCGTCCATCCTCGGCGCAAGAAGCAGGCGCTGAAAATTTTTCCGCGAGGAACCGGATTTTCTGAAGCGATACGCTGAGGGTCAGTGCGAACGGCCGGCCTGCAAAGGTTTCGCTGTGCGTGACCCGTGGGCGGAAGTCGCTCCTCCGACGCCTTGCTTATAAAATCTACCTCGCTTGGTTCATATTTTACGTGCTGATCGTGATAGCTTGTCAGAAGGAAACCGAGGTCAGCTTTCGGACGAACGGAGAAGCGGTTGGCTGGCGGCTCGCGGTCCGCGCGCGGCGTATACGGCATCTCGGTAGCGGCCGAGCTGTCCGGGGTCGGTCCGCAGACGTTGCGGCTCTATGAGCGATGGGGACTACTCACGCCATTTCGGACTGCCGGCGGAACTCGGCGCTACAGCGACGACGACCTGGATCGACTCAAGGAGATCGCCGAACTCGTCGAGCAGGGCGTGAACCTGGCCGGTATCGCCCGGATCCTGGATCTGGAGAACAGAAACAGCCAACTCAAGTCGGACAACACTGCGTTGCAGTTGGACAACGCCAAGCTGAAAGCCGATCGCCGGTCGACGGCGAGCGGTGCTGCGCTCAAAACGGGGAGCAAGAGGGCAGATCGTGACGGACACCAACGTCGCCGTACACACCGATGAAACGCCGGAAGGCGGCGCGATTTTCGCATCAGCTGGCACCATCGACGGGTGAGCGGTGACCTCCATGTCCACAGTTACGGTCCGCCCGGGCCAGTGCGGGTGCTGGCGATCCATGGCCTGACCGGACACGGTCAGCGTTGGCAGCGGTTCGCCGCGCAGCAGCTCGGCGATATTCCGGTGGCGGCACCTGATTTGCTTGGGCACGGCCATTCGTCATGGGCAGCACCTTGGAATATCGATGCCAATGTCGAAGCACTGGTCGCACTGCTCGATGAGCATGCTGACGCGCCGGTGCTGGTGGTTGGGCACTCGTTTGGCGGCGCAGTGGCCTTGCACCTGGCCGCGGGATACCCCGATCGGGTGGCCGCGTTGGTGCTACTCGACCCTGCCATCGGATTGAACGGCGCGTGGATGGCCGAAATCGCTGATGCGATGCTGTCCTCCCCCGACTACCCGGACGCAGCGGAAGCCCGCGCCGAGCAGGCGACCGGCGCATGGGCCGATATCGAACCCCAGGTAATCGACGACGAACTCGAACATCACCTCGTCGCGTTGCCTAACGGACGGTACAGCTGGCGCATCAGCTTGCCCGCGATGATGTCTTACTGGAGCGAGTTGGCCCGCGACATAGTGCTTCCGCCGGCAGGAACCCCGACAACTTTGATGCGCGCGCTGTGGACCTCACCGCCCTACGTCGGAAACGAGCTCATAGCGGGCCTTCGGCAACGCCTCGGCCACGACTTCCAACTGCTGGACGTCGAATGTGAGCACATGATCGCGCAGGCTCGGCCCGCGGAAGTTGCCGCGGTGATCCGCGAGCGATTGGGTGGACATGCCACCGATAACTGACGAGCAGGTCGAGCAGGTGCGCGCGCTGGTGGCTGCAATTCCTGCCGGCAGGGTCGCCACCTACGGCGATATCGCCGCTATCGCAGGGCTTCTGAGTCCCCGGATCGTCGGGTGGATCATGCGGTCGGATTCCGCGGACTTGCCGTGGCATCGCGTCGTCACCGCATCCGGTCGGCCGGCCCGGCATCTGAGCAGCCGACAGCTCGAACTATTACGAGCCGAGGGGATCCTCGCCGTGGACGGCCGAGTCGCGCTGTGTCAGGTCCGTCACCGGTTTGATCTGAGCGCCTCAAAGGATTAGTCGAACCAGGGCCGCCGTGCGGGCAAGTCCGGGAAAAGCGGCCGCGGTGGAGCGGGGGTGCAGTGCGTGTACTGCCAGCCGGAAGATCAACGCACGCAACAACATCTGCGGCCATTCCGGCAGCGCATCCCAGCGGTCGATGAGTCCGTCGTCGGCCTCACCCCACGAGAGCGCATCGACAACCACCACCCCCGCCGCCCAAGACGCGGGCCGCCAATAGGGCGTGATGTCGGTGATCCCGGGCGCGGCGGTGCCGGCGAAGAGCACCGTTCCATACAGATCACCATGCACCAGCTGACTGGGGCTCTTGGTCGGCTTACGCAGCTCCGCCAGCTGGTCGATCAGGTCGATCGAGCGCTGGGCATCCGCGGTGGTGGGAGCCATCCGGGCGCCCGGCGTCACTGATTGCAGCGGTCGTTCCTCCCACGCGCCGCGGTCGGCGGCGATGAACACGTCGACGTCAGCCCACGGCGCCGTGGGCCCCTGGGTGAGGAATCTGGGACGCTCCAACTTGCCGGTGGCCTCATGCAGCCGCACCGCCGCCGAAACCACCTCGTCGTGTCGCGGCTCCGGGTTGCCGGCAACGAAAGTGTCTGCCCGCCAGCCGGAAACAACATAGCGGCCATCGGTGGAGCGGACCGGTCGGGCCAGCCGGACGCCGTCGACGAACAGGGTTTCGCGGACCCGCGCCGACCATGCGGCGCGAGCGTGGTCGGCCACCATCGACAGCACCACCTCGCCGCACCGCCAGCCGCCCTCCCAACTGGCGCCCAAGGGCACCGGCTGCACACCGCTGAGCCCAAATGCCGCCAGCACATGGTCGGGCGGCGGCTCCAGAGTCACACGGTCAGCGTAACGGTGCCCGACATTGTCGCCGGGCTAGTACATCACCATGTCGGGTTGCATCTGTTTGGCCCACGCCACGATCCCGCCCTGGAGATGCACTGCGTCGGAAAACCCGGCCTTCTTCAGCGCGACCAGCGCTTGGGCCGACCGAACGCCGGTCTTGCAGTACAGCACCGCGGTGCGGTCCTGCGGCAAGCTGGCCAAAGCCTCACCGGAACTGATCGACGACTGTGGAATCAGCCGGGCACCGTCGATGTGGTTGATGTCCCACTCCACCGGTTCTCGCACGTCGATCAGCGCGACTTTCTTGCCGGAATTCAGCAACTCGCGCAGCTCGCGCGGAGTGATGGTCGAGTCGACGGCCGCATCGGCGGCCTCGTCCGAGACAACTCCGCAGAAGTCGTCGTAGTCGATCAATTCGGTGATCTTCGGCGTCGACGGGTCCTTGCGGATCGTCACGCTGCGGTATGTCATCTCCAGCGCGTCGTAGACCAGCAGCCGGCCGAGCAGCGGTTCGCCGATACCGGTGATCAACTTGATCGCCTCAGTGCCCATCACCGACGCGATGGAGGCGCAGAGAATGCCCAGCACACCGCCTTCGGCGCAGGACGGCACCATGCCCGGCGGTGGCGGCTCGGGGTAGAGGTCGCGATAGTTGAGGCCGCGCCCATCCGGGGCGTCCTCCCAGAACACCGAGACCTGGCCTTCGAAACGGTAGATCGAGCCCCAGACGTAGGGTTTGCCGGCCAGCGCAGCAGCGTCGTTGACCAGATACCGGGTGGCAAAGTTGTCGGTGCCGTCCAGGATCAGGTCGTACTGCTCGAAAAGCTCCACGGCATTCTCGGGTTCGAGCCTTACCTCGTGCAACCGCACCTGCACGAACGGGTTGATCGCCGCGATCGAGTCACGGGCCGAGTGTCCTTTGGACCGGCCGATGTCAGCTACACCATGGATGATCTGGCGCTGCAGATTCGACTCGTCGACGATGTCATAATCGACGATGCCGATGGTGCCGACACCGGCCGCCGCCAGGTACAGCAATGCCGGCGACCCCAAACCGCCGGCTCCGATCACCAGCACTCGTGCGTTCTTGAGCCGCTTCTGCCCGTCAACCCCGACGTCAGGGATGATGAGATGCCGGCTGTAGCGCGCGACTTCCTCTCGGGTGAGCTCGGCCGCCGGTTCCACCAGCGGCGGCAACGATGTCGACACCGAAATCTCCTCGATCCGAATTTGGACGACCGTCAGCCACAACCATCACAGCAGGTGTCCGCGACAACGGCAAACAAGTCAACGGCATACCGCCCACATTGCTTCCCGTAGGAAAGATTCGGATCGGCCCGTCAAGCGATGGGGTAAGGCCACGGGTTGAATCGGCACACTTTGCCGTCGGCTTTGACCCACTGCGGGTCGAATCGGGCCTCGTCGTCATTGGCCGTGGAAAACGTTTGTTGCATCATCACCGGGGCAAGGCCGCCCTGCCTATCGCACGGCTCATGGCGCTGGTAACCCACGGCATGGCCGATCTCGTGGTTGATCAGGTACTGCCGATAGGAACCGACATCGCCCTCGAAAGGCACCGCTCCGCGAACCCACCGCGCTTCATTGATGAAGACTCGCGGCTGCGAATCCGGCCCGAACACCGGGTTGTAGCAGGATGTCTCCAGCGGAATCTCGTACCCGCAACCCTCACGCACCGTCATCGGCGAGCTGAGTGAGATCCGGAAATCCGGTTTCCCGCTGTCGACGCGCAGGAACCCGAACTGGGGGTTGTGCGTCCAACTCTTGGGATTGGCCAAGGTCGAGTCGACCATCCGGACAAACGCATCATCACCGCCGAAGACCGTACTGTCGATGCCGTTTTCCACCTCGACGGTGTAGGTGAACACCTTGGCGGTGCCCTGGCCGACCTGTGCCGCGGAGCCGGGAACGACATGCCAGGTCCTATCACCGGCGGAGCTGATCGGCCCCCCGTCCGGCAGTAGGCCGGTAGGAAGGTTGGCGGCGAACTCCGTCACACCCCGGGGCGGGGCGTCGACGATCGTCGTACCTTTCCCGCCGATAGTCGGCGGCCCCTGCACCGGACCCTCCGGGGCAGCGGTCGGCGCGCTGGTCCCGGTGGCGGTCTGGTACACCACCACCACGGTGAGCGCCGTCAGGACCGGCAAGGCATAGGCGCGCCAACCGTAAGTGGACACGAACCGGCCCAGCCAGGTCTGTTTGCGCCAGCGGCGTCGTTCGTTCCGATTTGAACGAGGGCGTCCGCCAGATCCCCAGGCCAGGGGGTCACGCTGTGCCCGCAGCGGCTCTCGCCAATCGTCACGCAGCACCGGCACCTGGCCGGTGCTGTGTGGGCGCCGCGGCGGGGATGTCACAGCCCCCAGAATGGCACAGCTGCCACCGACCGCGACTCGTAACGCGCCCGACAACGCTGCACTCGATTGTGGCTCACAGCATCAAAACAGGCTAGGAACAGGTAGGACCGCCAGCTGGGATAGTAGTGTGACGGAGCGACTAGCCGCGCCCGGCTGCGCCACGGCATGCGGCTGACGAAGCAGAATGAGGTCCCTATGAGCAATCTCGCGAAGACGGCCGAAAGGCTTGGCGGCGTCGGCGGGTCCAACCGCCGCGGTAATCGACTGCCCCGCAATGAGCGCCGTGGCCAGTTACTTCTTGCCGCCAGCGAGATTTTCGTCGACCGCGGCTATCACGCAGCCGGCATGGACGAGATCGCCGAGCGCGCCGGGGTGAGCAAACCCGTTCTCTATCAACATTTTACGAGTAAACTGGAACTGTATCTCGCAGTCCTCGCCCGGCATGTCGACAACCTGGTCTACGGCGTCCGACAAGCGTTGCGGACGACCACCGACAACCGGCAACGGCTGGGTGCCGCGGTGCAGGCTTTCTTCGATTTCATCGAACACGACGGTCAGGGCTACCGGCTGATCTTCGAGAACGACAATTTCAGCGAGCCGCAGGTCGCCGCGCAGGTGCGGGTGGCCACCGAGGCCTGCATCGATGCGGTCTTCGACTTGATCAGCGCCGATTCCGGACTCGACCCGCACCGGGCCCGGATGATTGCGGTGGGTCTGGTGGGCATCAGCGTCGACTGCGCCCGCTATTGGCTGGACACCGACCGTCCGATTACCAAGGAAGACGCCGTGGAGGGCACCGTCCAGTTCGCCTGGGGTGGTTTGTCGCACGTGCCGCTCGCCCGGTCTTAAGCGGGGCTTAAGCGGACTCCACTCCGATGCCGAAGCCGACGCGGCGCGCGTCGGCAACGCCGATCTCGACGTAGGCGATCTTTGCGCTGTTGACCAGGAACCGCCGGCCTCGCACGTCAGTCAGGCCCAGCACCCCGGTCTCGTCGGCGAATGCCGCGGTGATATGTTCCTCGACCTCGGTGGGTGTCTGTGCGCTGCTGAACACCAATTCGCGCGGGCTATCCGTGATACCGATCTTGACCTCCACGCCGGTCCCTCCGTTTCGACTGTGCTCGGGGCGTTCAGCAAGCAGGCTAGTGGACCCGAGCCGGGCGTCTCGACACGCTTCCGCCTTATCGGAGTCACTAATTTCACTCCTATATCATTGGCAACATCAGCATCATGAAACACCTCGATGCCGACGTCGAGGATTACCCCGAGGACGACGAGTACATCGACGCTCCCGAACATCGGTGGCGCACGATCGGTGTGGTCGCCGCCGGTGTGCTGGTGCTCGCGGTGATCGCGACCGCACTAATCGTCAACGGCGGCGACAGCGGTTCAACGTCGGCCAGGGTCGCGCCCCAACCGAGCCGGAGTGTTATCGCCACACCCCGGCCTGCCCCGAGCACGGCACCGCTTCCGCGCGAAACGGTCACTACCGTGCCTCCGGCGCCGACTGTGCCGTCCACCTCGTCCCCGCTGCCTACCCAAGCCGCACCGATCACCCCGCCGTCGCCGCTGCCCGCGCTGAACCCGCGCACCATCGTCTACCGAGTGACGGGCACCAAGCAGCTGCTTGACTTCGTCAGCGTCATTTACACCGACGCGCACGGGCTACCGCACACCGACTTCAACGTATCGCTGCCATGGTCGAAGGCGATCGTCTTGAACCCGGGCGTGCAGCTCAAGTCGGTAGTGGCGACCAGTCTGGGCGGCCATCTCAACTGCGCGATCACCAACGCCGAGGGACAGATGGTCGTCGCGTCGACCAGCAACACGATGATCGCGACCTGCACCCGCTAACCGGCCGCACATCCGTCACGCGGTCACAGTCGTCACAGCTGTCACCGGAAGGGCGGCTGCGTTTGGCCCACCTCATAGCGACAACCGACCGTCAGCTGCTTTTGCCGCTGCTAGGGGGCAATTTGGTGGTTCTTCCTGCCAGTGACCATGTGACCACTATGACCAGGATCAGGCCAGCCCCAGCTCTCGCATCCGCTCGCCGTGGGTGTGCTGTAACCGTTCGAAGAAGCCCGCGAGCTGGGGCAGGCCGTCGGTCCCGGACACCACCAGGTCGACCAGCTCGTCGTGGTCGGCAAGGACGTACTGCGCCTGGGTGATCGCTTCGCCGAGCAGGCGACGCGACCACAGTGCGAGTCGACTGCGCTGCCGGGCGCTGGCGGTCACGGCAGTGCGGACCTCGGCGACGACGAACTGGGAGTGCCCGGTCTCCGAGAGCACCTCACGTACCACATCGGCCACTTCGTCGGGCAGACCGTGGGCGATCTCCAGATAAAAGTCAGCGGCCATGGCGTCACCGACATAGGTCTTGACCAGCGCCTCGAGCCAGGTGCTCGGGGTGGTGAGCCGGTGGTAATTGTCGATCACTGGCGCGAACTTGGCCATCGACGTCACCACATCGCCGCCTCGGCGCTCGAGTGCGGCGCGCAGCAAGTCGTAATGGCCCATCTCGGCGGCGGCCATGCTGGCCATCGAGATGCGACCGCGCAAATCGGGGGCCATCCGCGCTTCGTCGGTGAGCCGGTAGAACGCGGCGATTTCGCCGTAAGCGAGCAGCGCGAACAGCTTCTCGACGCCGGGATGCACCTCGGGCAGCCCCGGCGGCGGATGCGCCACCTGGTCGGCAGCCGGACGGGACGTCATGAAAACACTGTATTCAACGGCAGTGGTGACCCGCTGCGCGCGGCGCATTCATCGGTCAAGATGCCTACCGGCTATGCTGGAAGGCGGTAGCGGCTGTCTAGCTACCTGTAAGTGCGCGTGCACGCAGTTGGCCCGCCGCCTTGAGCGGCGCGGGGCCCGCGGATCGGCAACGTTTTCGGAGTCAAAACTCGTGCGCGCAAGACCAAACGCGACGAGTTTGAGCAGTACCTGACACCGAAAGGCGTATCGCCAAAGCATGAGTCCAGTCCTCACCCCACACCAACTGACCTTCGCCCAGCTTGGAGTTCGCGACGAAATAGTCCGCTCACTAACCGAACAGGGCATCGAACATCCGTTTGCTATTCAAGAACTCACCCTCCCCCTGGCGCTCGACGGCAACGACCTGATCGGCCAGGCCCGCACCGGTATGGGCAAGACCCTCGCCTTCGGCGTGCCGCTGCTGCAGCGCATCTCGGACGGTGAACGGCCCTTGAGCGGCATCCCACGGGCGCTGATTGTGGTGCCTACCCGCGAGCTGTGCCTGCAGGTCTTCGAGGACCTGGCCGGCGCGGCGAAATATCTGACCGCCGGATCCGACGGGGAACGGCGGCTCTCGGTGGTGTCCATCTATGGTGGACGCCCCTACGAACCGCAGATCGAGGCGCTGCGCGCCGGCGCCGACGTCGTGGTGGGCACTCCCGGACGGCTGCTCGACCTGGCTCAGCAAGGCCACCTGCAATTGGGCGGACTATCCGTGCTCGTGCTGGACGAGGCAGACGAAATGCTCGACCTGGGCTTTTTGCCCGATATCGAACGCATCCTGCGCCAGATACCCGACGACCGGCAATCGATGCTGTTCTCGGCCACCATGCCGGATCCAATCATCACGCTGGCTCGCACCTTCATGAATCAGCCCACCCACATCCGGGCCGAGGCACCGCACGCCTCGGCAGTACATGACGCCACCGAGCAGTTCGTGTACCGCGCGCATGCACTGGACAAGGTCGAACTGGTCAGCCGGGTGCTGCAAGCCCGTGACCGCGGCGCCACCATGGTCTTCACCCGCACCAAGCGCACCGCCCAAAAGGTGGCCGACGAGTTGGCTGAGCGCGGATTCGCTGTCGGCGCCGTGCACGGTGACCTTGGCCAAATCGCGCGGGAGAAGGCGCTCAAAGCGTTCCGTACCGGCGCGATCAACGTACTGGTCGCGACCGACGTCGCCGCCCGCGGTATCGACATCGACGATGTCACCCACGTCGTCAACTACCAGTGCCCCGACGACGAGAAGACCTACGTGCACCGGATCGGCCGCACCGGTCGCGCCGGGCGCACCGGCGTCGCTGTGACGTTGGTGGACTGGGACGAGCTCGCCCGCTGGGCGATGATCGACAAAGCCTTGGACCTCGGCTGTCCTGACCCTGCCGAGACCTATTCGAATTCGCCCCATCTCTATGCCGAATTAGGCATTCCGGCCGAGGCCGCCGCCTCTGTCGGCGAGCCCCGAGCGTCCCAAGCCAAGCGGGCCACCGGGGAGCGCCAGACTTCAGGCTCGCGTCCCGGTAGTGGCGACCGGTCCCGCCGGCGAACACGAGGCGGCAAACCGGCGGGCGGGCACCCCGCCGGCAATTCCGACGCCGTGACCGAGGCGGGCGTCGCTGCCTCTGCCGGCGATACGGCGACGCACACCGGGCGTCGCCGTCGTCGTCGGCGCCGATCAACTGCGAACGTCGCCGCGGCGAAGGCGGACTGAACCCTCCGCCTCTGACGATGGTCGAACCCGAACGCCGCAGCAAGGCGGATGTGCTGGTTGCCGCATCGATTGTGGTCGTGGTGGCCGCCGCTGCCGCATTGCTCTGGTGGATCAGCGATGCCCGGGCCACAGTGAGCCGGCCCGCCGCAGTTCCCGCGCCCAACCCGACGCCGGCGCGCCAGGTACCGGCCACCGTTCGTCAGCTCTGGACCACCAGCAGCCCCGCGACCGCTGGACCCGTGGTGGTGGGCGGCACCGTCGTCACCGGTGACGCACACCAGGTCGACGGACGCGACCCGGGCAGCGGTGAGCCGCGCTGGAGCTACGCTCGCGGCGCCGATCTATGCGCGGTGTCCTGGGTGTACCGCTACGCCGTGGCGGTATACCGCGACGACCGGGGCTGCGGCCAGGTCAGCACCATCGACGGGTCTACCGGCCAGCGAGGACCCGCCCGCAGCAGTTACGCCGACGCACACGTCAACGTCTCATCGGACGGGACGACGGTGTTGTCGGCGGGCAGCACCCGATTGGAACTGTGGCGCTCGGATCTGGTCCGGATGCTTTCCTACGGTGAGATTGATGCGCCGGTGAAGCCGTCGGCGCAACGACTACACACCGGGTGCGGCCTGCTCTCAGCGGCGGCCAGTTCATCGGCAGTGTCGGTCCTCGAGGCGTGCCCGAAGCAACGTGACCTGCGGCTGGCGCTCTTGCGCCCCAGCAAAGAGGAGGACGAGCCCGAGCAGCACGATGTTCAGCAGCCGGGTTTCGGCGCCGATTCCGGTGCCCGGGTGCTAGCCGTCTCGGACACCAGCACGGCGGTCTACCTGCCCGGGACATCGGGCGCACAGCCCAAGATTGACGTGGTCGACGACAGCGGTGTCACCCTGTCGAGCACACCACTGCCCAGACCGCCGTCACAAGCTGGCGCGACATCCAGCCTCGGAGCCCTGCTCACCTGGTGGACCGGCGACAGCCTGGTGGTGTTCGATGCGGCGAGCCTGACGTACCGCTACACCATCGGGCCCAGCGAACCGGCGCTCCCGC
The DNA here is from genome assembly GCA_963795995.1 of uncultured Actinomycetota bacterium. Classification (GTDB taxonomy): domain Bacteria; phylum Actinomycetota; class Actinomycetes; order Mycobacteriales; family Mycobacteriaceae; genus Mycobacterium. The sequence goes on along the minus strand of CAWCJY010000010.1, from coordinate 270,148 downwards.
TAGGCCCGGCGGCGATGATGGCCGGCCGACTGCTCGTCCCTGTCGCCGGCGGCATCGGCGTCTACGACGTACTCACCGGGGCGAACGAGCGCATCATTCCGGTGAGCCGGCCACCGGGTAGTTCTAAGGTCATTCTCGCGGTGGTTGGTTCCGAGCTGATCGAGCAACGTGGCAACAGCGTGGTGGCGCTCGGCTGACCCCGCTAGACCTCCGGGCTGAATGTCGGCAGCGCTTTGCCCGACTTCCAGTGCTTGAGCAGCGCCTGCGCTAAGTCTTTGTAGGCAGCAGCGCCCTTGTTCTTGCGTGCGGCGATCACCGACGACCCCGACGCGCTGGCCTCGGCGAAGCGCACCGTGCGCGGGATCGGCGGGGACAGGACGGGGAGATCGTAGCGGTCCGCGACGTCGAGCAGCACGTCGCGGCTGTGGATGGTCCGCGGGTCATAGAGCGTCGGCAACGCGCCGAGCATTCGCAAGCCGGGGTTGGTGATCTGCTGGACGTCGGACACCGTGCGCAGGAACTGTCCGACACCACGGTGCGCCAGCGTTTCACACTGCAGCGGCACGATGACCTCGTCGGCGGCGGTGAGCCCGTTGAGAGTCAGCACGCCGAGCGACGGCGGGCAGTCGACGATGACCACGTCGAAATCGTCGCTGAGCTTGGCCAATGCGCGTTTGAGCGCATACTCGCGGCCGGCCCGCATCAACAGCATCGCCTCGGCCCCGGCCAGGTCGATATTCGCCGGCAGCAACGTCATCCCCTCGGCCGTCGTCACCAGCGCGGCGTTGGGCTCTACATCGCCGAGCAGCACCTCGTGCACCGATACCGGCAACTTGTCGGGATCGTGGCCGAGCGAAAACGTCAGACAGCCTTGGGCGTCGAGGTCGACGAGCAGAACTCGTCGACCCTCTTCCACCATCGCCGCCCCCAGCGAGGCCACCGTCGTGGTCTTGGCCACCCCGCCCTTCTGATTGGCCACCGCCAGTACCCGGATGCTTGCCATAGAGCCATCCTGGCATCTCTGGTGTCATGCCCGTCGGACATGGCGACGAGTGTCAGGCAGAATCGGTCGACATGGGCGTCGAGGATCAACGGTTGTTACTGCTGCGTCACGGCGAGACGGACTGGTCCAAGTCCGGCCAGCACACCGGATGCACCGAAATCGATCTGACCGAGGAGGGCAGGGAACAAGCCCGCGTCAACGCCGAGACGCTGAAAAATCTTCACCTGGACCACCCGCTGGTGATCAGCAGCCCACGCCGGCGTGCCGTGGAAACCGCCGAACTGGCGGGCCTGAAGGTTGACGACAAATCCGAGTTGCTGGCGGAATGGAACTACGGTTCCTATGAGGGCGTGACCACCCCCGAGATCCGCGAATCCGACCCGGACTGGCTGATCTGGACGCACGGCGCCCCCGGCGGTGAAAGCGTCGCGCAGGTCAGTGACCGGGCCGACGCCGCGGTCGCGCTGGCGCTGAAGCAGATGGCGTCACGCGACGTGGTCTTCGTCGGGCACGGTCACTTCTCGCGAGCCGTGATCGCACGCTGGCTCGAGCTGGCGGTGGGCGAGGGCATCCGGGTCGCGATGCATGCCGGCGGGCTCGCGGTGTGCGGCTTCGAGCACGGTGTGCGCCAGCTGGCGCGCTTGGCCTGATCAGCGGTCGGCATGGCTGACGAGCCGCCGTTCGTGCTGTGCGGGCCGGACCGGGTCGTGATCGCCGACCAGATCGACAAGAGCTACTCGCACGTGCAGGTCGCCTCCGACGATTTGCGACGCGGGCGCAAACCAATAGTTTTGGGCGCGTTGCCTTTCGATGTCCACAGTCCCGCTGCGCTGATCGCGCCGCATACCGTGCGACGCGTCCCGTCACTGCCCGACTGGCCGACGATGCCGCTGCCCAAGGTGCAGATCGCCGCCGAGGTTCCGGGCCGCGACGTGCACCGCGACCGGATTCGGCGGGCGCTCGACGAACTGCTCACGCCGCACACCTCGCTGCGCAAGGTGGTGCTGGCCCGGGCGTTGCGGCTGACCGCGGATGCCCCATTGGACTCCCGGACCGTGCTGCGCCGACTGCTGGCTGCTGACCCCGGCGCCTTCGGCTATCTCGTCGACCTGACACCAGCCGGTAGCCCCTACCGCAATACGGCCCTGGTCGGCGCCAGCCCGGAATTGCTGGTCGCCCGGGACGGCGATCGGGTTATGTGTCGGCCATTCGCCGGATCGGCTCCACGAAGCACCGACCCCGAGGTCGACTTCGCCGCCGGCGCCGGCTTGGCCCGTTCGGCCAAGAATCGGCGTGAGCATCAACTGGTCATCGACGCAATGCGTGCGGTCCTCCAGCCGGTGTGCAGCGACCTGACCATCCCGCCCGCCCCGCAGTTGAGCCGCACCGCCAAGCTCTGGCACCTGAGCACACCAATCAGTGGCTGTCTGCGCGAAACGTCGACCACTGCAATCGATCTGGTGCTAGCCCTGCATCCGACGCCAGCGGTCGGAGGGTTTCCGACCAGTGAAGCGTGTGACGTCATTACCGCGCTGGAGGGCGATCGCGGCTTCTATGCCGGCGCTGTCGGGTGGTGCGACGAACGAGGCGATGGCCGCTGGGCGGTGTCGATCCGAGGCGCCCAACTGGCTGCCGATCGCCGCTCAGCCCTCGCCCACGCAGGCGGGGGCATCGTCGCCGAATCCGATCCCGATGAGGAAGTCGAGGAGACCACAACGAAGTTCGCCACCATACTGGCCGCGCTGGGAGTTCAGCAGTGACATCTGTCCGCCGAGCCGTGCCGGCCGACGCCGCGGCCATCACCGCGATGATCCATGAGCTTGCCGCCTTCGAGGGTGCCGCCGATTTGTGTACCGTCACCGAAACACAGATCCGCACCGCCCTTTTCGATGATCCGGCGACTCTGCGGGGCCACATCGCCGACGTTGAGGGCCGCGTCGGCGCGATGGCGTTGTGGTTCCCCAATTTTTCGACCTGGGATGGCGTCGCTGGGCTGTATCTGGAAGACCTCTACGTACGTCCCGACTTTCGCCGCCATGGGCTGGCCCGCATGCTGCTGTCGGCTCTGGCACGTGAATGCCTCGACAACGGCTACACCCGGCTGTCGTGGGCAGTGCTGGACTGGAACGTCGATGCTATTGCTTTGTATGAGGCATTAGGCGGGCGCCCGCAGCGGGAGTGGCTCAGCTATCGGGTGTCGGGCCCGCAATTGGCCGAGCTGGCAGCGCTCAGCTGACCAGTTTGAGCACGTCGTGTTCTGTGCTGAGGTAGATGTTGCCGACCGTATCCACCGCCACCCCCCAGGGCGCGACGCCCCCGAAGGGCAGCGCGGGCGGGCCGCTGGCCAGGATTTCGGAGCCGGCGGCCAGTGCGAAGGGCTGAACTAACCGGCTCGCGAGCAGCCCGATAGCGGCGGCGACCGCGGCGATTGAGGTGATGATGCGGCGCATCGTCAGCCTCGACGCTGCTCGGTCGCATCGGAGTTCGCGGCGAGACCGGACCGACCGCCGGCAGCCCAGCGCACGGCAGTTGGATTGAACAGCAGCCCCAGCACGCTTAATGCCACGACCGCCACCGGGACGCCGAACAGCGGCCGGTGCGAGCCCGATGCGAGATACCAGGCGACGGGCAGCAACAACAGCTGAGCGAAAACCGCAAGGCCACGACCCCACCGCTTCCCGCCGAACAGGGCAACTCCCGCGGCCAGCACACCGCTGCCGGCCACCAAGAACCAAATCGCGGTGCCGAAGCCGTTGACCACCCGCTGATCGGCGCCGCCCAACGCGCGGATCAGGAGCGTCACAGCCAGAGTCAGCCCGACCAGGCCCTGGACAGCCACGATCCCACCCGCGACACGCACGCTGGCCGGGGCATGAACGCTCACAGCGTTAGCGTAACCGCCGTCGACAGTAGGCTCTTGCGTCATGCGCGCCGTGCTGATCGTCAACCCGACAGCGAGCTCGACCAGTCCTGCCGTGCGGGATCTGCTGGCCCATGCGCTGAAAAGCCGCCTTGCACTGACCATCGAGCACACCACCCATCGAGGTCATGGCGGCGAGATTGCGCAGGCGGCTCACGAAGCGGGAGTCGACTTGATCGTCGTGCACGGCGGTGATGGGACGGTGAGCAATGTGGTCAACGGCCTGCTCGGCCGCCCCGGGCAGCTGCCGACCGGACATATCCCGGCGGTCGCGATAGTTCCGGGCGGCTCGGCCAACGTCTTGGCCCGCCAGCTGGGGATTTCACCGGACCCTGTAGTCGCCACCAATCAGCTCATCGGGCTGCTCGACAACTACGGGCATCAACAGAATTGGCGCCGGATCGGGGTGATCGACTGCGGTGAGCGGTGGGCGGTGCTCAACGCGGGAATGGGGGTCGACGCTGAGGCGGTGGCCGCGGTGGAGGCCAAACGGGAGAAAGGCATCAAGGTCTCGCCCGCAAGGTATATCACCGCGGCGACGCTGAAGACGATCGCTTACTCGCGCCGGGAACCCAGGTTGACGGTGCACCTTCCCGACCGCGACCCGGTCGTCGGGGTGTATTTCGTCTTTGTGTCCAACTCTTGCCCGTGGACGTATTCGAATAACCGGCCGATGTACACCAACCCCGACTGCCGGTTCGAATCGGACTTAGGGGTGTTCGGAGTCACCGCCTTGAAGGTGGTGCCGTCACTGCTGCTGGTTCGGCAGATGTTTGCCAAACGGCCGAAGCTCGAGTCCAAACAGCTCGTCCGTGACGACGACGCGGCTTATGTGCGGATCACCTGCACCGGCGAGCCGATCGCCAGCCAGTTCGACGGCGACTACCTCGGATTGCGCGAGGAGATGACGTTCCGGTCCGTTCCGAACGCGTTGGCGGTTGTGGCTCCGCCCCGAGAAACCCCGCCTGAACTGCGGTGATTGTCGTCGCCACAATTTGACGGGGCGAGCACCGCGTGAGTGTAGTACAAAGGATGAAGGCTTTTGGTAACAGATCGACAACGTGACATTGCCCACGAGGGAACTTGCGCTATTGACATCTGTTGAGCCTGTGAAACGATCGAAACATCGCCTGCAACAGTACGGAAACAATTGTTGTGCACGCGTTAACAGCCGAAGAAAATCGTTCGTGCGCACTTCTGCGCACACAGTAAGGAGTAACGACCTATGGATTGGCGCCACAAAGCAGTCTGTCGCGACGCGGACCCCGAACTGTTCTTCCCGGTGGGGAACAGCGGCCCGGCGCTCGCCCAGATTGCCGACGCGAAACTGGTCTGTAACCGCTGCCCGGTGACCACAGAGTGCCTCGCCTGGGCACTGAACACCGGCCAGGACTCCGGCGTGTGGGGCGGAATGAGCGAAGACGAGCGGCGCGCGCTCAAGCGCCGCAACGCCCGGACGAAGGCCCGCTCCGGAGTCTGACCCGCATCAAACGCGTATTGCGGCCCCGACGACTTGTCGGGGCCGCAACCGCGTGACGGCCCGGATTTGCTACTGCGCCAGCCGGGCGCGCCGACCGATCGGTACTCGCAACACCACGTCGGTGCCGCCAGCGGGCGCGTCTTGCATGCGCAGCGATCCGTCCAACTCTGCCGACACCAGCGTCCGCACTATCTGAAGGCCAAGCCGGTCGGACGCGTCGAGGCTGAATCCCTCCGGTAACCCGCGGCCATCGTCGTGGACGACGACATCAAGCCAGCGCGCCGACCGCTCGGCGCGGATCGTCACACAGCCGTGCCGGGATGTCGGGTCGAATGCGTGCTCAATAGCGTTCTGCACGAGTTCGGTGATCACCATGATCAGCGCAGTCGCGCGGTCGGAGTCGAGCACGCCGAGGGTCCCGACGCGGTTGATCCGGATCGGGGTGTCGACTGTCGCCACGTCGTTCATGATCGGCAGAATCCGGTCGATCACCTCGTCAAGGTTGACCTCCTCATTGACCGACATCGACAGTGCGTCGTGTACCAGCGCGATAGACGACACCCGGCGCACCGACTCGATCAACGCCTCCCGGCCCTCCACGTTGGCCGTCCGACGGGCCTGCAACCGCAACAGCGCCGCCACCGTCTGCAGATTGTTCTTGACGCGGTGATGAATTTCGCGGATCGTCGCGTCCTTCGACATCAGCGCACGATCCCGACGCTTGACCTCGGTGACGTCGCGGACGAGCACCGCAGCCCCGGCTGCGCGACCGTGCACCACCAACGGCAGGGTCCTCAACAGCACCGCCGCGCCACCCGCATCGACCTCCATCCGCATGCTCGAACCGCCGGTCAGCGAGTCGCAGATGTGTTCGGCCAGTTCCTGCGCGTCGAACGGATCCGAGATGAGCGGGCGGGTGACCTCGATGAGGTTGTGGGCGGCCAGTTCCAACGTCAGGCCCATTCGGTGGTAAGCCGACAGGGCGTTCGGGCTCGCGTACGCGACCACCCCGTCGCCGTCTAAGCGGATGAAGCCGTCACCTGCGCGGGGACTGGAGCGCGACATCGCCACGTCGCCGACATTCGGAAAAGTACCTTCGGACAGCATGTGGACGAGGTCTGCGGCGCAGCCGAGGTACGCGGTTTCCAGCGGACTCAGCTTACGATGTGCTTCGAGCGCCGTTTGATGGGTCAGCACGGCCACGACGCGCTCGCCGTACCGTACCGGCACAGCTTCCACGTTTGCGGGTACTCGGTTCGAATCGTGTGCTGGTAGCTGGGTGTCCCGCCCGATCGTGCCGGAATCGAACGCCCCAGCGACCAGCGGCATTTGGTCGGTGGAATGGACGGTGCCGACCGGGTCTGAAAGCAGAGCAGTCGGCGCCGTGTTCGGGCGGCATTGCGCAACACAGACCACCGCACCGTCGTCGCGGCGAACCCACATCAGGTAGTCGGCGAACGACAGGTCGGCCAATAATTGCCACTCCCCGACCACGGCATGCAGATGCTCGACGGCGTCACCCGGCAACATGGTGTGTTCGGCGAGCAGGTCACCGAGGGTAGACATTGGGTTACTCCAGAGTCACTGCGGACCGCCGTAGGCGCGAGCCGATTGTTAGCTGATCACGGCGATGAGATCGCCGGCCTGGATCACGTCGCCCACCGACACACTGACCTTGCTGACCGTGCCCGCGACTTCGGCCAACACCGGAATCTCCATCTTCATAGACTCGAGCAGCACCACAGTGTCGCCCGCATCGATCTGATCGCCCTCACTGACGACGACTTCGAGCACGCTGGCTACGATTTCGGCCCGAACATCCTCGGCCATCATCACCCCGTTCATCACCCAGGCGGTGTTTGCGCAATTCCGTCGTTCCATCGAACCACAGTCGATCAGCCTTGGTGCGCCAGCCGCGCGGCGCCGGTCCCGAGCGCAAGAGTAAGCGAATCTCAAGGTTAGTAAGGGGACCTATAGAGTTCCTTCCGTTATCACGAAGTGTTTCATTTGTGACTCCTGAGAACAACAGTTGCTCAAGTGACTTGAGTGTCGAAAGTGCAACTGTGTCGTAACGATAGGAGCTCCCGTGTACAAGACCTTGTCTGCTATTCCTGATTTCGCCCGGCCGTGGGCCCGAGCGACCGCCGGACTAGCGATCGCGCTGGCTGCAGCTGGTGCGATCGGGCTCGGCGGTGGTGTCGCGGCGGCGACCCCCAACGCACCGGTGCCTGCCGATGATCCGGCACCCGCGCCCGCACTTCCCGACCCCTCGTCGGCGGTCACTGTCGCCAACGCGCTCCTGGGACCACTCAACTCGCTGCTGAATTCCTTCCTACCCGGCAGTGGTTCGCTGATACCGGGCCTTCCCGGCTCGACCTCGCTGTCGCCCGCCTCGCCGGCACAGTCACCCGCGTTACCGGGCTACCCCAGCACTGTCACGCCCGGACAGACCCCCGCTTACCCGGATTACTCCACCGGCGCCGCACCAGGGCAGCTGCCGGCCCAGCCGGGTTACCCCAGCTCGGTCACGCCGGGGCAACTGCCACCACAAACCGGCTACCCCAACGGCGTCGCACCAGGACAGCTACCGGGTCAACCGGGCTACCCCAACGGCACCACACCGCAGCAGGTGCCGGGCCAACCGGGCTACCCCAACGGCGTCACACCAGGACAGCTGCCGGGTCAACCGGGCCTCAACGGCGCCGCACCGGCACCTGGGCAGATTCCCGCGCAACCGGGCTACCCGAACGCTGTCGCACCGGGAGGACCAGGAGGCGCACAATCGGGCTACCCCAGTGCCACCTCACCCGTACAGAGCTCACTTGCTCGAGGACAGTCCGTCCCGGTGATCTAGGCCCAAGCCGGCAGCGCATTCGGCCGCATGAGAGACTGACCTGCTGTTAGAGCTGCAAGGAGGATCTGCCATGGCCAAGCGTGGCCGGAAGAAGCGCGATCGCAAGAACAGCAAGGCCAATCACGGCAAGCGCCCGAACTCGTAGCCCCGCGGCCACTGAGCTCAGGACGGCCAGGACGCCTCACCGTGGATGATTGTGGTTCGGCGTATCTCCAGCCGTAACCGCTCGCGCAGGCCTTCCGGCGCCTTCTCGCCTCGGCATTTCCTGGCGATCAGCTCCTTGATCCGCTCCTCGAGACCGTAATGCCCTAAGCACCCGGGGCATTTCTCGAGGTGGTCGCGAAGCTTTTCTCGGGTCTCCGGGGTGCATTCGCCGTCCAGCAGCGTCCATACCTCGGCGATCACTTCCGCGCAGTCGGCCCGGATGTGCGGCTGGTAGCTGCCGGTGGGGTGAGGCGAGCCGGTGAATTCGGTCACGACGACACCTCCTCCGGTGCCTGCTCACCGCGCATGAAGCCACGCTCCTTGGCGACATCGGCGAGTAATCCGCGCAGTTGACGCCTACCCCGGTGCAGCCGCGACATCACGGTGCCGATCGGGGTGTCCATGATCTCGGCGATTTCCTTATACGGGAATCCTTCGACATCGGCGTAGTAGACAGCCATCCGGAATTCTTCGGGCAGGGCCTGCAGCGCTTGCTTGATCTCGGTGTCGGGCAGCGCTTCCAAGGCCTCGACCTCAGCCGAGCGCAGACCGGTAGAGGAATGCTCGGCGGTGGCCGCCAGCTGCCAATCGGTGATCTCGTCGGTCGGATACTGCGCCGGCTGCCGCTGCTTTTTCCGGTAGCTGTTGATGTAGGTGTTGGTCAGAATCCGGTACAACCACGCCTTGAGGTTGGTGCCCTCGCGGAAAGACCGGAACCCGGCGTACGCCTTGACCATCGTCTCTTGGAGCAGGTCCTCGGCATCGGCGGGATTGCGCGTCATGCGCAACGCGCCGCCATAAAGCTGGTCCAGCAACGGTATCGCGTCGCGCTCGAACCGTGCCGTCAGCTGCTCGTCGGTCTCCTCGGAGCGCACCGGCGCGGAGGTTTGAGCGACGTCCGACGTCTTCGACCCGGCCACGCCATCGGTGTCGACCATCTTGATTAACACGGTCCCTTCTGTCGCGGTGTCACCGAACGGTTCGGGTACCCACACCGGATGCGTTAGGCACCCGGTCAACCGCTCGTCGTCGACGAGGCTCATCGCCGCTGACACCAGACTTCCTTTCTCCCAATCTAGGGGCTGCATCCGACAAAGGTTCCTGCGCTCCCGGTCGACCGCGTCACCGGTAGAACGCAACAGTCAACAGCATCGTCGGTCGAGCTATTTCCGACACCGGTGCGTCGGAGATGACCGGCGCATCAGGCGTGCCGACCCCGCGTTAATGTGACGCCATGTCTCTGCACGGCAAAACCATGTTCATCTCGGGCGCCAGCCGGGGAATCGGCCTGGCAATCGCCAAGCGCGCGGCCCAAGACGGCGCCAATATCGCGCTGATCGCCAAGACCGCCGAGCCCCATCCCAAGCTGCCGGGCACGGTTTACAGCGCCGCCCAGGAGCTCGAGGATGCCGGCGGTCAAGCGTTGCCCATCGTCGGTGATGTACGCGACCCGTATTCCGTCGAGGCCGCGGTAGCCAAGGCGGTGGAGCAGTTCGGCGGCATCGACATCTGCGTCAACAACGCGTCGGCGATCAACCTGGGGTCGATCACCGAGGTGCCGATGAAGCGGTTCGACCTGATGAACGGCATCCAGGTGCGCGGCACCTATGCAGTGTCGCAGGCCTGCATCCCGCACCTGAAAGGTCGGGAAAACCCGCACATTCTGACGCTGTCGCCGCCGGTGCTGCTCGACTCGAAGTGGCTCAAGCCGACGGCATACATGATGGCCAAGTTCGGGATGACCCTGTGCGCGCTGGGCATCGCCGAGGAGCTACGCGCCGACGGGATCGCCTCCAACACCTTGTGGCCGCGCACGCTGGTGGCCACCGCCGCCGTACAAAACCTCCTGGGCGGTGAGGAGGCGATGGGACGGGCCCGTAAGCCGGAGGTTTACGCCGACGCCGCCTACGTCATCCTCAACAAGCCCGCCACCGAGTACACCGGCAACTCGGTCCTCTGCGAGGACGTGCTGGTGGAGTCCGGGGTCACCGACCTGTCCGTGTATGACTGCATTCCAGGAGCCCAACTCGGCGTCGACCTTTGGGTGGAAGAGGTCAACCCGCCGGGATATTCAGCCTCTTAATTGTCGCCCACTCTGCGCTCAGGGCGGCCTCCCGGCGAAAACGCTCGCCCTCAGGGCTGGCTCAAAGCGTGAGCGCAGAGTCGACGGGTCGCTCAGAGCAGCGTGGCCTGCTGCGGCTGCGGCTCGGCCGGCGCGATCAACTCCGGCCCGTTATTGCGGACGTTGTTGACCAGCGTCGATATCTCACGCAGCTCGATGTCACGCACATCGGGCGGGCTGGCCAGCAAGTCGTCATCGGCCGGAGCGTCGGGATCCAACCAGCGATTCCAGTCGCGTTCGGCCACCACCAGCGGCATCCGGTCGTGTATCTGCGCCAGCTCCCCCACCGCATCGGTGGTGATGATCGTGCAGCTCAGCAGCGGCGGAGCATCCTTGGCCGGTTTCCAGACCGACCACAGGCCCGCCATAAAGAGCAGCTCGCCGTCTGAGCGGTGCATATAGAACGGTGTCTTTCCGCCCTTCCGGCCCGGATTGGCGCGCCATTCGAAGTAGCCGTCCATCGGAACCAGGCAGCGCTTGGATTTCGCGCTGGAGCGAAAAGCGGGCGAGGTGGTGACTTTCTCGGCGCGAGCGTTGATCAGCTGCGGCCCCTTCGTCTCCGGAGCGCCGTCGGCGCCGGCCTTGACCCACGGCGGAACCAGGCCCCACCGCATCAACCGCACCCGCCGGGTCGGATCGTCGTCGGGTTCGGTGTGCCGACTCACCACTGTCGCGATCGTCGTCGTCGGTGCGACGTTGAAATTCGGGCCGCCGGCGCTGGTCGCCTCGTCGATCGCCTTGATCTTCTCGGCCAGCAGCGCCGGGTCGGTCGTCACCGCGAATCGTCCGCACATATCTCCATGGTGGCAGAACCGCTTGACAAGCGATGATGGACAAGTGAGCAGCTGGACGGCCCCGTACACACCCACCCCGGTGTGCGCGACCGTGACGGTGCCGGGCTCGAAGTCACAAACCAACCGGGCCCTGCTGTTGTCCGCGCTGGCGGCCGCGGGCGGCAACGGCTCCTCGACGATCTGCGCGGCGCTGCGCAGCCGGGACACCGACCTGATGATCGGCGCGTTGGTCACGCTGGGTCTGCGCGTCGAGGGAACCGGACCGGAGTTAACCGTCAGCGGCCGGCTCTGCCCGCCGCCGGAGGCCCGGGTTGATTGCGGCCTGGCGGGTACGGTGTTGCGATTCGTCCCGCCGTTGGCGGCGCTGAGTGCCGCAACCGTCGCCTTCGACGGCGACGAGCAGGCCCGCGCCCGGCCCATCGCCCCACTGCTGAACGCGCTGCGCCACCTCGGCGTCGACGTCGACGTCGACGGTCTGCCATTTCGAGTGCGTGGTAGCGGTTCGGTACGCGGCGGCACGGTGACCATCGATGCGTCGGCGTCGTCACAGTTCGTCTCCGGGCTGCTGCTGTGCGCGCCGTCGTTCGCCGAAGGCTTGACCGTGCAGCACAGCGGTGCGACGCTGCCGTCCGCGCCGCACATCGCGATGACGGTGGCGATGCTGCGCCAGGCGGGAGTCGACCTCGACGACTCCACTCCGGCCCGCTGGCAAGTGCGCCCTGGCGCGGTCGCCGCTCGGCGATGGGACATCGAACCGGACGTTTCCAACGCGGTTCCGTTTCTGGCCGCAGCCATGGTGACCGGCGGCACGGTGCGTATCACCGGCTGGCCGCCCGACAGCATCCAACCCGCCGGCAACATCCAAGCCATCCTAGGGCAGCTGAAAGCTCTTGTGCAACATACTTATTCGTACCTAGAGGTGCGTGGGCCGGAGAATTACCTCGGGTTCGACGTCGACTTGCGCGACGTCGGCGAGCTGACACCGGCGGTGGCGGCGCTGGCGGCCCTGGCCACGCCCGGATCGGTGTCACGGCTGACGGGCATCACGCACCTGCGCGGCCACGAGACCGACCGGCTCGCCGCGTTGACCACCGAAATCAACGGGCTGGGCGGAGACTGCCGGCAGACACCCGACGGTCTGCAGATCACCGCGACACCGTTACAGTCCGGCACCTGGCGCTCCTACGCGGATCACCGGATGGCGATGGCCGGTGCGATCGTGGGCCTTCGGGTCAAGGGAGTTGAGGTGGACGATATCGCCACCACCGCCAAGACGCTACCCGGATTTGCGCAGCTGTGGACGAATATGCTTGCCGACAACGGGTTTAGCGGTTGAGGCCCGGCGACTACGACGAATCCGACGTCAGGATTCGGTCGGGGCGCGGATCGCGGCCGCGCACCAAGACCCGACCCGAACACGCCGATGCGATGCCGGCCATGGTGGTCAGCGTCGACCGCGGCCGTTGGGGATGCGTGCTCGACGGCGACCCCGACCATCGGGTCACCGCCATGCGCGCCCGCGAGCTGGGCCGCACACCGATCGTCGTCGGCGACGACGTCGACGTGGTGGGCGATTTGTCCGGCCGGCCCGACAGCCTCGCCCGTATTGTGCGGCGCGGCCCCCGACGAACCGTATTGCGGCGCAGTGCCGATGACACCGACCCCACCGAACGGGTCGTGGTGGCCAATGCCGACCAACTGCTGATCGTGGTGGCCCTGGCCGACCCGCCGCCGCGGACCGGTTTCGTCGATCGCGCGCTGATCGCCGCATATGCCGGAGGCCTGACGCCGATACTGTGTTTGACCAAAACCGATTTGGCGCCATCCGCGCCGTTCGCCGAACACTTCGCCGGTTTGGGTATGACCATCGCCACTGCGGGCCGCGACGATCCCCTCGACGTCGTCGCTCCCCTACTGACCGAAAAGATCACCGTACTGCTGGGCCACTCCGGGGTCGGTAAGTCGACGTTGGTCAATCGGCTTGTGCCGGAAGCTGGTCGGGCGACCGGAGACGTGTCTGGCGTCGGTAAGGGTCGGCACACGTCCGCGCAGTCCGTGGCGCTGCCGCTGGCCGGGCGTGGCTGGGTGATCGACACGCCCGGCGTGCGATCGTTCGGGCTGGCCCTCATCGCACCGGACGATGTGCTGATGGCGTTCCCTGATCTGGCCGAAGCGGTCGACGACTGTCCGCGTGGTTGCGGGCACCTTGGACCGCCCGCCGATCCCGAATGCGCACTGGACACGCTGGCGGGCCCGGCCGCGCGTCGCGTCGACGCAGCGCGGCGGTTGCTGGCCGTCCTCAACCAACATTGACCAATCGCATGCTTCAGAGGCGCTCGGCCCGCACGCAGGCGCGTGCCATGATCTGCCCATGAAGTGCACATTCGACGAGATGGTCGCCGAGGCCGATGCGGTCTCGGTCGCGGGCTGGGACTTCTCCTGGCTGGACGGCCGGGCCACCGAAGAGCGTCCGTCATGGGGATACCAACGTCTGCTGCGGGGTCGGCTGGCGCGGGCGGCGTCAGCGCTGGACCTCTATACCGGCGGCGGCGAGGTGTTGGCCGGGGCCGCGCCCTTCCCGCCGACCATGGCGGCCACCGAACCCTGGCCGCCGAACCTCGTGTTGGCCACCCGGCTGCTGCATCCGCTGGGGGCCGTCGTCGTCGCCACCGACGAATCGGCCTTGCTGCCGTTCGCCGATGCGGCATTCGATCTGGTGACCGCCCGGCACCCGTCGGCCGTCAGTTGGGACGAGATCGCCCGGCTGCTCAAACCAGGCGGCACCTACTTCGCCCAGCACGTCGGCGTCATCTACTTCCCCAACTTGATCGAGCATTTCCTGGGGCCGCGGCCACAGACTCGGATTCGCGGGCAGTTGAACCCCGACACTGTCGCCGCCGAAGTTGCTGCGGCTGGACTGACCGTCATCGACCTGCGGCACGAGCGAATCCGGCTGGAGTTCTTCGACGTCGGCGCGATGGTTTACCTTCTGCGCAAACTGGTTTGGATAGTGCCGGACTTCAGCGTCGCGAAGTATCGCGACAAGCTGCTTCAACTTCAGTGGCAGATCGAAGCCGAAGGCAGCTTCGTCACCCACACCTCCCGGGTGCTGATTGACATTCACAAGGCGGGGAAAGAGAACGCGGGGTGAGCCAGCCTCGTCCACTACGCAGCGCGATCATCGGCGCCGGCATGGTCGGCTCGGTCCATGCCCACGCCGTGCATCGAGCTGGCGGACGACTCGCCGCGATTGCCGCCAGTACGCCGCAGAGTAGTGAGCGCTCCGCGCAGCGACTCGGGGCCGAACGCGCGGCCACCGCAGACGAAGTCTGCGCTGCCCGAGACGTCGACGTCGTGCACCTCTGCACACCCAATAGTCTGCACATCGGGCAGGCCACCGCCGCGCTGGCGGCAGGTAAACACGTCATCTGCGAAAAACCTTTGGCAACAACCGTTCGCGACGCTGCCGCGCTCGTCGAGGCTGCCGAGAATGCCGGCACGGTGGCAGCTGTGTCATTCATCTACCGGTTCTACCCGATGGTGCGGGAAGCTCGTTACCGGATCGCCGACGCGGCGGTGTGGCTAATGCACGGCGGCTATCTGCAAGATCACATGGCCAAAGCTGATCTGGCTGGCTGGCGCTCCGACCCGACGCGAAGCGGTGTCTCGATGACGTTCGCCGACATCGGCTCACATTGGTGTGACGTGATGGAATTCGTGACCGGCCACCGCATCAGCGCTGTCTTCGCCACCGAAGGCGTCGCCGCGGGTCACGGTGCCCGTCAGGACGATGGTGCGGTGGTGGCGTTTCGCACCGACCGCGGTGCGGTGGGAAGCGTTGTCGTCAGCCAATCTTCGCCGGGTCGAAAGAACCAGCTGTCCTTCTCCTTCGACGGTATTGAGGCGGCAGTGCAGTTCAACCAGGAACGACCCGACGAGCTCGTCATCGGCGGACTGCATGGCAGCACGGTGCTGCTGCGCAGCACCGATGTGCTCGACCCGCTCAGCGCGCGCTATTCCCTATTGCCGGCCGGCCATCCGCAGGGCTATCAGGACTGCTTCAACCTGTTCGTCGCCGACGTGTATGAGGCCATCCGCACCGGCACCGCGCCCGAAGGGCTGCCGGTGTTCGCCGACGGGTTGCGCGCAGCCGTTATTCACGCCGCAGTGGCCAATTCGGTTTCCAGCGGTGCTTGGACAGCGGTGGCAGCCGCCGAGCCGTCGGGAATGCGGCGGTGACTAACACCCCGGTGCGAATCGCCCTGGTCGGGCTGGGCAATATGGGGATGGAGCACCTGGCCATCTTCGCGAAAATGCAGCCAGGAGTCCGCATTTGCGCCCTGTGCGATAGTCATGCTCCGTTCGCCGAACGGGCTGCGTCGTTCTTGCCGGACGCCCACGTATTTCATGACGCCATGGATTGCGTATTCAACGCCGGGGTCGACGCCGTCGTGGTGGCGACCGCTGATGGCACTCATCACGGAATCGTTGAAAGCTGTATCGACCGCGGTTTGTTCGTGCTCTGCGAGAAGCCGCTGACAACGTCCGCCGACCAGTCCTTGCAGTTGGTCAACGCCGAACGCGCCGGTGGGCGCCGGCTGGTGCAGGTCGGCTTCATGCGGCGCTTCGACAGCGACTTCCAGAACCTGCACCAAAGCCTGCAGTCGGGCCGCGTCGGGGAGCCCGTCCTGATCATCCAGCGTCACTACAATCCGCTCGCGGTCATCAACTTTGACGACCGAGAACTCATCTCCAGCAGCGCATCACACGACATCGATGTGTTTCGCTGGTTGTGCGGCGAAGAAGTCAGAGAAGTTTCCGCCAGAACGAAAGCCAGTCGAGACGGCGACACCGTGATCGTCGTCGTCACGTTGACCTCACAGTCCGGCGTGCTCGGCGTCATGGAGCTTGGCCGGGGGCCCGGGCTGCAATACGACATCGGCTGCGACATTGTCGGCAGCCGCGGCGCCATCACGCTCACCTCGCCCGCACCGACCGACGACTGGATGCAGCGCTTCTACGAGGCCTATCGCGCCCAAGACGCCGCGTGGCTGGCCGCCGTGGCCGGGAAGACATTTACCGGAGCGTCGGCCTACGACGGATATGCCTGCAACACTGTCATAGATGCGGCACTGGCTGCCCTGGCCAGCGGTCGGGCCGAGCCGGTACGGCAGGACACTGCAAATACGCCACGCACCGAGTCCCAGTAACTCAACCGGCGACCTGCGAGGCAATCCAGTCGAGATTGGCCTGCATGTTCTGTTGCCATTCGGCTAATCGCCGGGCGACGATCCTGGCTTCCTTTTGGGGCTGAGCGGCGATGGCGGGGGTCAGCCCCGATGGCCCGGGCCCCATCTTCGCCCACTGCCGAACCAGCACGCCGTTACTGGCCGGCTCGACTTCGAACCCCCACGTGGCACTGACACCCGCCGGTCCGACGACGTTGTACACCCACCGGCGTTCGCGCTCCACCTCGACGACCTCACACACGGTCGCCCAGTCACCGAACGCTCCGTGCTTGTTGCGGCCCCGAAACTGTGCGCCGACTTGGACGCCGTCCGAGTCGCCAAGCCACTCCACCGCCTGCAGCTCCGACGAACAGTGCGTCGGTAAGCCGATGTCGGTGACGTATTCCCACGCCGTGCGCAGGCCGCACGGAACGCGCTGCGTTACTTCGACAGTGGGTTGATCCCGATACCGCACGGTCGGACCCTTCTTGTCGTCACCGCTACACAGCGCCGGCGATTACAGCATGCCAGAATCAACGACGATGAAAATCGGCGCCATGGTCGAACCCCGCCTGCCGGGTGCGGTCGACTTCGCGGTAGCCGCCGAGCGGATCGGCGTCGCGTCGTTGTGGATTCCCGAGGTTTGGGGCTACGACGCGCTCACCGGACTGGCGTATCTGGCGGCCAAGACTTCCAAAATCGGCCTGGGCACGTTTGTCGTGCAGTTGGGCTCTCGCAGCCCGGCGCTGCTGGCGACCTCAGCGCTGAGCTTGCAGGAACTGTCGGGTAATCGTTTCCTGCTGGGTGTCGGGACCTCCGGCCCACGGGTGATGGAGGGCTGGCACGGCGTGCGGTTCCGCAAGCCGGTGCAGACCACCCGGGAAACCATCGAAGTCATCCGCATCGTGAGCCGTGGTGACCGGCTCGAACACACCGGCGAGATCTATCCGCTGCCACTGCCGGAAAGCCACGGCGCCGCGCTGCGGCCCATGGTGCGACCCGGATACGTACCGATCTATGTGGCGGCGATGGGTCCGCAAAACCTGCGATTGACTGGAGAGCTGGCCGACGGGTGGCTGGGCAACGCGTTCATTCCCGAGGCTGCTGAGGTGTTCTTGGGTCCGTTGCGGGAAGGAGCGTCGGGTGCCGGACGCACCCTCGACGACCTCGACCTAGTCGCCCCGGTCGCCGTCGAGTTCCACGAGGACGACGCGTCGGCTGACGCCGCCGCACGTCGCCACGCCGACGGATACGCCTTCACCATCGGCGCCATGGGCTCTCGTGGATCGGGCGGCCAAAACTTTTACAACGACGCCTTTACCCGGCTGGGCTACGGCGAGCAAATCGAGACGGTGCGGACGTTGTGGCAAGCCGGAAAGCAGGACGACGCCCGTAGCGCGGTGCCCCTTGATCTCGGTCGGCTGACAAATCTGCTCGGGACGCCCGGGGCGATCGCCGAGCGGGTGCGCCGCTACCGCGCCGCGGGCATCACGACGCTGCTGGCCAAGCTGGACGGCGACCACCAACATCAGCTGGCGATTCTCGAGCGGCTGGTCAGCATCGTTGCCGCGACGACGCCCTGAGCTCACGCGACGCGGTGATCATTCAGCAGTCTTGGCCTTCCTCCCGATAGCTCCATGCGCGCAGCTGCTCCGCGATCGTTTCAAGGTCGGCCAGCGTGCCGGTGGCCACGCCGATGACGAAGTAAAAGCGGTCATCCTCAGGGGCGCTGATCCATTGGCCATTGATGGCCAGAAACGTCCGGCAGGCTGTCCACGCGAGCCGCTTGTTTCCATCTACCAGCGCGTGGTTGCGAAGCAGAGAATGCAGCAGTGCGGCGGCCTTGAGGTGAATGCCTTGGTAAGCGTCCTGCGCGAACACCGACGCGCGGGGGCGCGCTAAAGCTGATGCAAGCAAGCCATAGTCCCTGACCACAGCGCTATCGACGGCCTCCCGGGCAATGGCAAACAAGTCCTCGAGATCGAGGTACCGAGTCAATGGCGACACTCCTCGATCCCGGCTGTGCCGGCATCTCGCGTGGCCGCGAGTCATACGTCCTTGAGACGCTCCAGGACTCCACCCTCTTCGCGGATCACGCGCTGCAGCGCCGAGGCAACCCTCGCCTGATGCGTTCGCCGGGCAAGGTATTCGTCGATGGCTGACAGCGCGACCGCCTGCATCGACCGGCCCTCGGCGGCGGCCTGTTTGCGCAGCGCTTCCGCCTGCTCGGCACTGGTACGCAGAGTCATACCCATGGAAAGATGGTATCTGATTGATACCACCAAGCCGCGCAGTGTCGGCGAGCATGCAGGTTTGTCCGCCGACACGCTAAAAAAGGCGTACAACTGCGCACGTTCGCGCAGAAGGGTTAGGCCGCGAGGCAGTCGGGGTGTGCGGCCGATTTGGCTTTCGTCCGCTTGTCCCGTCGCCAACTCCGCACGGCGGCGATGGCGCTTTTCAGACCGCGTCGGCGCCCGGTCGCCACATCGGTGCCGATGAAACCCGGCTCCAAACGGGCGAACATCCGCTCGCTGCGAGTCTCCGGCGCGTCGTCGGGGGTGTCCCGCAGATACTTGTCCGGCAGCGACAGCTTGGCCAGCGTGCGCCACGTCTTGGCGTACTGCAGCAAAAACGGGCCTGTCGTATACGGCAAGTCGTATTTATCGCAGATCTCGCGCACCCGCACTGAGATTTCGTTGAGCCGATTGCTGGGCAGATCGGGATACAGATGGTGTTCGATCTGCAGGCACAAGTTGCCGCTCATGAACCGCAACGCGGGCCCGGCGTTGAAGTTGGCGCTGCCGAGCATCTGACGCAGATACCACTGGCCCTTGGTCTCACCGATCATGTCGGTCTTGGTGAACTTCTCCGCGCCGTCGGGAAAATGGCCGCAGAAGATGACGGCGTTCGCCCACAAGTTACGGATCACGTTCGCCGTCGCGTTGGCCTTCAGCGTGGACATGTACGTCGCCCCCGGTGACAGCGACGTCAGTGCCGGGAACGCTGCGTAGTCCTTGAACAGCTGCCGGCCGGCTTTGGCCACAAACTCGTCAATCCGTTGCCGGGCCTCATCCTGATTGGCGCGGCCCATGATGATCTTGCCGATCTCCACGTGCTGCAGACCGACTCCCCACTCGAAGCCGATCGCGAGCACGGTGTTGAAAACCAGGTTGAGCAGGTTGAAACGCTTCCAGCGCTGGTCCCGGGTGACGCGCAGCATGCCGTAGCCGACGTCGTCATCCATGCCGAGGATGTTGGCGTATTTGTGGTGCAAGAAGTTATGCGTGTACCGCCAGTGTTTGGAGGACCCGCTCATGTCCCACTCCCACGTTGACGAGTGGATCTCCGGGTCGTTCATCCAATCCCACTGGCCGTGCATGACGTTGTGGCCGATCTCCATGTTCTCGATGATCTTGGCCACGCCGAGGGTCGCCGTCCCCGCCCACCAGGCAGATCTGCGTGAGCCTGCCGCCAGCAGCAGCCGGCCGGCGACTTCCAGCGCCCGCTGGGCCGCGATCGTACGACGGATGTAGCGAGCGTCCCGCTCGCCCCGAGAATCCTCGATGTCTTGGCGGATGGCATCCAGCTCAGTCGCCAAGTTGTCAATATCGGTATCGGTCAAATGTGTGAATACGTCGACGTCGGTGATCGCCATCGTTTGGTTGCCTTCCCGCAGTCGTGCCGTCGCAGACCTACGCTATCGTAACCTACGAAACCGTAGGTTACCAGTTAGTAGCTTTTAGACGTCCAGCGCGCAGTCGCCGGCTGCTGACGAAACGCACGTCTGGATCCGGGTACCCGGCTCGTGCTCGTGACCCGTTCGCAAGTCACGGACATGGCCTTCCAGCAGGTCGACAACACAGGACTTGCAGATGCCCATCCGGCAGCCGAAGGGCATTTGTACACCCGCCTGCTCGCCGGCATCCATCAGCGAGGTTGCGGCGTCGGCCACGGCGCTCTTCCCGCTCTTCGCAAAGGTCACGGTTCCGCCGGCCCCGGCCGGGGCCGCGCGCGACACCGCGAACCGTTCCAGGTACAGCCGCTCGGTCAGCCCGGCCGCCGACCACACCCGTTCGGCATCGTCGAGCATGGCTTCAGGTCCGCAAGCCCAGGTGTGGCGCACCCGCCAGTCGGGCACCTGGCGATCCAGCTGATCAAGGTCGAGCCGGCCCTGGCTTCGCGTCGCGCGCAGTTGCAGTTGATATCCCTCATGACCGCGGTTCAGCTGGTCGAGTTCCGCGGCGAACATCACATCAGCGGCGGTGGGAGCTGAATGCAGGTGGACCACATCGGAGAGCTGCTCGCGACGAACCAGCGTGCGCAACATCGACATCACCGGTGTGATGCCCGAGCCGGCGGTGAGGAACAGGATTGCCGGCGGGGCGGGGTCGGGTAACACGAAGTTGCCTTGCGGCGCGGCCAATCGGACGATGGTTCCCGGCGCGACGCCCTCCACCAAGTGGCTGGACAGGAACCCTTCCGGCATCGCTTTGACCGTGATGGTGATGGTGCGCGCTCGAGTCACCGGGCTGGACGTCAACGAATACGACCGCCACCGCCAACGACCGTGCACCGGGACGCCGATGCCGATGTACTGGCCGGGCTGGTAGTCGAAGGTGAAGCCCCAGCCCGGTTTGATGACCAATGTCGCCGAGTCCTCGGTTTCCCGCCGGACCTCGAGCACCCGGCCCCGCACCTCGCGGGCCGTCCACAGGGGATTCGCCAGGTGCAGGTAATCGTCGGGCAGCAGCGGAGTCGTCATCCGCGAGGCGACCTTGCGTAACCAGTGCCAACCCGGGTGCTTGTCGGCGCCGGCGACACTCGGGCGTCGGGTATCGACGACCTCGGCCGTCACCTTTGCGATTTTTCTGGTCATGGGGAACTCCTGCAGGATCCGGGTCGGGAGATAGTCCGAACCCGCCGCTGCAACCTACGGTACCGTAACTTTCGGTGAGGCCTCGTTCGGCAGCGTGCTACATCAAGTCGAGCAGGAACGGCAGCTCCTGGGTGGCATACCACGCCAAGTCGTGGTCTTGGGCGTCACCGACCAGCAGCTCAGCATCCTCGTCGCCCAGATCAGCGTCGTCCACGACCGCGATTGCTGCCGTTATGGCCGCTTCCGCAGCGGCGTTGTCGACGTAGGCGGCGACGACTTGGTCAGCGGCGACCGGGCGGCTGAGCCGGACCACCGCGTCGTCCAGATCCGGGCGCAGACTCACGTCGTCGACGTCAGCGACCAACACCGCTCGGCGCGGCGGCAAATCCTGCGCGGAGGCGTCGGCAGCACCGGCCAGCAGCCGCAGCGAAGCCAGCGCGGCATCGCGCAGCGCCACCTCGCTCAGCTCGTCGTCATCGCCCTCGGCGTAGGACTCCCGCAACCGCGGCGTCACCGCGAAGGCGGTGCCGTTGACGGGCCACAGCGATCCCACGGTGACGAGCTGTTGCAGCATGGTCAGTGTCGCCGGGAGGTAGACCCGCATCAGGCGACTGTAGCGGCCTTCGACACCGGCTACTGTGCTGCTTCCAGCAGCTCATTGAGCGCCTCCTGCATCAGCGCCGGCATCACGTTGACGTCGCTCATCGCCTTGCGGTCGGCGTTGATCGCGTAGTACAGCATGCCGTTGTAGGAGGTCACCCCGATGGCCAGAGCTTGATTGTGCAGCAGCGGCGGGACCGTGTAGGACTCCAGCAGTTTGGCACCGGCGATGTATATCTGCGACTGAGCACCCGGTGCATTGGTGATCAACAGGTTGAACGAGCGTGCAGCGAAAGTCGTCGCAACCCGGACCGCCATGGCGTGCAGGGTCGGTGGTGCGAAGCCCGACAGGGTGACGATGGTTTGGGCGTCCACGCGGCTGGCGGCGGCCGGATGCGATTCGGTGGCGTGCGAGATCTGGGATAGCCGTACCACCGCGTTGCCCTCACCTACCGGCAAGTCGACCAGGAAGGGCATCACCTGGCCGATCGCCTGGCCCGGGCTGACCGACTGATGATGCTCTTCGGATTGCACAGACAACGGCGCCATGGCCCGGACCGCCGCCGGCGGTGCCACCGCCTCACCGCGAGACAACAACCAATTCCGCAGCGCACCTGTCACCACTGCCAAGACCACATCGTTGACGTCGCAGTCGAAGCGGGCCCGTATGGTCCGGTAGTCCTCCAGGCGGCCGCGCGCCACTGTGAACAATCTGTTACGGGAGACCGTGGCGTTGAGTGGGCTGTTCGGGGCGGTGCCCCGCGCCACCGCGCGCGCGGTGTCAAGAAACCGCAGGCCGAAGTCGACGAAAACCCCGTTGTTCGTTGCCAGCCCAGCAACTGAGGAGCTCACGGCCTGCAGCTGAGTTCGCGGAGCGGATACCCAGTCGGCGATCGCGCCAAGAAGCAACTGAGTGGTGCTCGGTTCGCGACCGGGCACCCAGATGTCCTCGGCGAATGGTGGCGGCCGGCGCGTTCGGTCGCCGATCACATGCGCGAGCGCCAGTGCCGTCACCCCATTGACCAGCGCCTGATGGGATTTGGTGTAGATCGCTATGCGGTTCTTGGCCAGCCCCTCGACGAGGTACATCTCCCACAACGGGCGGGCCTGGTCAAAAGGCCGCTCGGCCAGCCGCGCAATCAGTTCGTGTAGTTGGTCGTCGCTGCCCGGCGACGGCAGTGCCGACCGGCGAATGTGGTAGGTGATGTCGAAGTCGCGGTCGTCGATCCACACCGGCCGGGCCAAGCCCAGCGTCACCTTACGAACCTTCTGCCGGTACCGCGGGATCTGCGGGAGCCGCTGTTCGACAGTGGACAGCAACGTCTCGTAACTCAAGCCGGCACGCGGCTTGCGCAAGATCAGCAATGTCCCGACGTACATCGGCGTGTCGGTATTCTCCAGCTGATAGAAGGACGCGTCCGAAGTGGACAACCGCGTCACTTCCGGTCCCCCTCGCTAGCTCCGAAACCATTGATGTTGTCGCCCACGGTATCTGCCAACACAGGTGCCGAGCCGAGCGGGTACGCGGATGCGGTGGTTGTGCGATGATGACCGCAGCTGTCTGTGACTCCCCAGCAGGCTCGCCCCCAAATCGGTCGACCGCTGGAGTGTGCCCGTGACTATCAATCCCACCGAACGTGCGGTTCATGCTGTGCGGCCCGTTGTCGACTATGAGCCACCGGCCCGGGACGTGCGCCAGTGTGCACCGCTGTCATCGACGTTGCGGTGCCGAACGCCGCGCCTCGCCCGCGACCTCGACAACCGGAAACCCAGTGACGCGATGTCACCGGCGCTGCGACCGGCGGCTGTGTTCGCCGACGCCGCACTGCGTCGAGTCCTCGAAGTCATCGACCGCCGCCGGCCGGCCGCTCAGCTGCGCCCGCTGCTTTCCGGTCCGCTCGCGGACTCCGTTCTCGCGGTGAACCGCATGACGGCCGGCCGCCAGGACGCGGCGGTGCTTCGGCGGGTTCGACTGCAGGCCGTCGGCAATCAGGATCCCCTGAGCCCGGCCACCGCGGCCGAGGTGTTTGGCACTTATAGCCGTGGGCGCCGGATCCACGCCATTGCCTGCCGTGTCGCCCGGCTCCGGGTGGCCGACGGACTCCAGTGGCAGGTGGTCGCTCTGCACATCGGGTGATCACGCCGGCTTGCGTTCCGCCAGCGGCACCGCGCTACCGGCAAAGCGGGCCAGCACGGGACCGGCTGTCGCGACGACGAAGACATACGCCATCGCCAGTGGCGCCAGCCGCGGTATGGACGAGCCGACCAGACCGATGATGATGAGCGAGAATTCGGCCCGTGCGATGAGTGCGGTGCCGGCGCGCCATTGCCCCCGGCGGGCCACCCCCTCGCGGCGCGCCGCGAACACCCCGGTGGCTACCTTCGTCGCGGCGGTGACGGCGGCGAGCGCAACAGCAACCGGAAGCACCGGCACCAGCTGTTGCGGATCGACCGACACCCCGATGCTGAGGAAGAAGATGGCGGCGAACAGATCACGTAACGGTCCCAGCACCTTCCGGGCGCGGTCCGCGGTCTCCCCGGTCAGCGTCAGCCCGACCAGGAAAGCGCCAACCGCGGATGAGGCGTGCACGTGCTCGGCCACCGCCGCGACGATCAGCGTAATCCCCAACACCCGCAGTAGCAGCTGCTCGGCATCCGGATGGCCGACCAGCCGGCCGAAATGGTGACTCCAGCGATAAGACGCGGTGAACGCCAGCCACAGCGTGATGACTGCGGCCGCCATCCAGCCGACTGCCAGCGCCCAACTGCGACCGGACGCCAGCACCGCCAACAGCGGCAGGTAGGCCGCCATGGCGAAATCCTCGAGCACTAATACCGCCAGCACCGCCGGGGTCTCTCGGTTCGCGAGTCGATGCAAGTCCTCGAGGAGGCGCGCGATCAAACCAGATGAGGAAATGTAGGTGACGCCGGCAAGGGCGAGCACACCGATTCCGTCGAGCCCCAGCAGCCATCCCGCCACTGCGCCCGGCGTGGCGTTGAGCAGAATGTCGACGCCGGCCGAGGGCAGATGGCGACGCAAGCTGCTGGCGAATTCGGCGGCCGAGAATTCAAGGCCCAGCGTGAGCAGCAGCAGCACCAGACCGATCGGCGCACCCGTGGTGATGAATTGGCCTGCCGCGCCAACCGGTGCGATGCCGCCGTTACCCAGACCAAGACCGGCCAGCAGATACACCGGTATCGGGGAGAGGGCGAATCGGCGTGCGACAGCAGCCAACAACGCCAGGAGCGTCAGGACGGTGCCGAGCTCGAGCAGCAACGGCACCGAAACTTGCACGGCTCAGCCTTTGTCGACGAGCTGCTCGACTCCGGCGATGCCGTCGTGGGTGCCGATTACGACCAGCACGTCGTCTGCCTGCAGTATTTCGGCGGGGCTCGGCGAAGCGAGCACCGTGTCTTGACGCACGATCGCCACTATCGAGGCGCCGGTACGGGTCCGAGCCTGCGTCTCACCCAGCGGCCGGTCGACGAATGGGCTGCCCGGCGCCAAACGCACCTGCCCGGCATCGATTCCGGGTATTTCCCTGGTCAGCTCGGTGAACCGTTCGGTGATCTTGGGCGCGCCCAAGATTTGGGCGACGGCGTCGGCTTCTTCGTCGGTCAGGTGAAAGACCGGTCGAGCCAGGTCCGGATCCTCGCGGGTGTACAGGACCACCTCGAAGTCGCCGTTTCGACGCGCCACGATCCCGATACGGTCGCCGTCATGGCTTTTGAACTCATAGCGCAAACCGATGCCGGGGATGAGCACCTCTTTGACGTCCATGGCGTCAATAGTGGCCGGTTGCTACCGCCGCT
Organism: uncultured Actinomycetota bacterium; assembly: GCA_963795995.1. Lineage (GTDB taxonomy): Bacteria > Actinomycetota > Actinomycetes > Mycobacteriales > Mycobacteriaceae > Mycobacterium. The sequence goes on along the minus strand of CAWCJY010000010.1, from coordinate 244,254 downwards.
TCGCCGTTTTGGCATGTTTGGCCGTGCGGCCTTGCCGACGGGCGGCTTCCCGACGCTCGCGTCGACTCGTGCCGGCCGACACTCCGGCTTTGTGCGAATCGCTGCCGTTGCGCTGCACTTGGGCCGAGCCGTCTTCAGCCGGACCCGAGTAGGTGAGCGCCGGCGACTCGTTGTCGATACCTTTGGCGCGCACCGTGTTCGCCGCACTGTCACGCCCCCCGGCGGTTTCGGCAGCGACCTGCTGTTCGGCGTTGGCCGCCGCCGCGGTAGCAAACTCCGCCAATCCTTCCGGTGCCGCCATCGGCGCCACGGTGTCAGAGCTTTGGGCAGGTACCGCCTCCACCGCCACGTTGAACAGGAAGCCGACCGACTCTTCCTTGAGCCCGTCGAGCATGGCGATGAACATGTCGTAGCCTTCGCGCTGGTATTCCACTAGCGGGTCGCGCTGGGCCATCGCCCGTAGGCCGATGCCCTCCTTGAGGTAATCCATCTCGTAGAGGTGCTCGCGCCACTTGCGGTCGATGACGTTGAGCAGCACGTTGCGTTCCAACTGACGCATCGCGCCCTCGCCGGCCAGCTGCTCGAGTTCGGATTCGCGGGCTGCATAGGCTCGTTCGGCGTCTTCGATCAACGCGTCGAGCAACTCCTCGCGGGTCAGTTCCCCGGGCTCGCCGACTGCGTCTGAGTCGAGCAGGTCCTTGTGATCAATGGAGACCGGGTACAAAGTCTTCAACGCTTCCCACAGCTTGGCCAGATCCCAGTCCTCGGCGTAACCCTCGGCGGTCGCCCCGTTGACATATGCGGTGGTGACGTCGCGGACCATGTCCAGCGCCTGCTCCCTGAGGTTTTCGCCCTCCAGGATGCGGCGGCGCTCGGCGTAGATGACTTTGCGCTGTTGGTTCATCACCTCGTCGTACTTGAGGACGTTCTTGCGGACTTCGAAGTTCTGCTGCTCGACCTGGGTTTGTGCGCTCTTGATCGCGCGGGTCACCATCTTGGCCTCTATCGGCACGTCGTCGGGCAGATTGAGCCGGGTGAGCAGCGATTCCAGTGCCGCACCGTTGAAGCGGCGCATGAGCTCGTCGCCCAGCGACAGGTAGAAGCGCGACTCACCGGGATCGCCCTGACGGCCGGAGCGGCCGCGCAGCTGGTTGTCGATGCGACGCGCCTCGTGCCGCTCAGTGCCCAACACGTACAGGCCGCCGGCGTCGATCACTTCCTTGGCCTCATCGGCGGCGTCGGTTTTGACTTTCGGCAACTCCTCGTGCCAGGCCTGCTCGTAGTCCTCGGCGGTCTCCACCGGGTCCAGGCCCTTCGCGCGCAGCCGGGTGTCGGTCAAGAAGTCGACGTTGCCGCCTAGCACGATGTCTGTGCCACGGCCGGCCATGTTGGTGGCGACGGTGATGGCGCCACGGCGACCCGCCTCGGCGATGATGCCCGCCTCTTGCTCGTGGTACTTGGCGTTGAGCACGTTGTGCGGGATCCGTCGCTTGGTGAACTGCCGGGACAGGTACTCTGAGCGCTCCACGCTGGTCGTACCGATCAGCACCGGCTGTCCCTTTTCGTAACGCTCAGAGACATCATCGACCACCGCGATGTATTTGGCTTCCTCGGTTTTGTAGATGAGATCGGACTGGTCGGTACGGATCATCGGCTTGTTGGTCGGGATGGGAACCACCCCGAGCTTGTAGATCTCGTGCAGCTCGGCGGCCTCGGTTTGCGCGGTGCCGGTCATGCCGGCGAGCTTGTCGTAGAGACGGAAGTAGTTCTGCAGGGTGATGGTCGCCAGCGTCTGGTTCTCGGCTTTGATCTCCACATGCTCTTTGGCCTCGATGGCCTGGTGCATGCCTTCGTTGTAGCGCCGGCCGATCAGCACGCGACCGGTGAACTCGTCGACGATGAGCACTTCGCCGTCGCGGACGATGTAGTCCTTGTCGCGGGTGAACAGCTCCTTGGCTTTGAGCGCGTTGTTGAGATAGCTGACCAGCGGCGAGTTGGCGGCCTCGTAGAGATTGTCGATGCCGAGCTGGTCTTCGACGAATTCGACCCCGATTTCGTGGACCCCCACGGTCCGCTTGCGCAGATCGACCTCGTAGTGAACGTCTTTTTCCATCAACGGCGCCAACCGGGCGAATTCGGAGTACCAGTTGGAGGCTCCGTCGGCGGGCCCGGAGATGATCAGCGGGGTGCGGGCCTCGTCGATGAGGATGGAGTCGACCTCATCGACGATGGCGAAGTTGTGGCCGCGCTGGACACAGTCCTCCAGCGAATGGGCCATGTTGTCGCGTAGATAGTCGAAGCCGAATTCGTTGTTGGTGCCGTAGGTGATGTCGGCGGCGTAGGCTACCCGCCGCTCGTCGGGCGACATCTGCGCGAGGATCACGCCGACGTCGAGGCCTAGGAAGCGGTGCACGCGGCCCATCCACTCGCTGTCGCGCTTGGCCAGATAGTCGTTGACGGTGACAATGTGGACGCCCTCGCCGCCGATGCCGTTCAGGTAGGCCGGCAGGACCGAGGTCAACGTCTTGCCCTCACCAGTCTTCATCTCCGCGACGTTGCCAAAGTGCAGCGCGGCGGCGCCCATCACCTGCACGTCGAAGGGACGCTGGTCGAGCACCCGCCAGGCTGCCTCCCGGGCCACCGCGAATGCTTCGGGCAGCAGGTCGTCAAGGCCTTCCCCGTCGGCGTGCCGCTTCTTGAACTCGTCGGTCTTGGCGCGCAACTCCTCGTCGGTGAGCTTTTCGACGTCGTCGGCCAAGCTATTGACGTACTCGGCGACGCGCGCGAGGCGCTTGACCATGCGGCCTTCACCAAGGCGCAGCAACTTCGACAGCACAGCTAAGTCCCCTGTTGGGTAGGAATGGTGAGCGCCCCCATCCTAGGTGACATGGGGAGTTGGGCGTCGAACGTCGACTTGTCGCGCCGATTTACCCCCTTCGCTTCCCGACAACGCGACGTTCGCCGGAAAGGATTGCGTCAGGCCAGCCGGATCAGGCCGTAGTCGTAGGCGTGGCGCCGGTAGACCACCGAGGGACGTTCGGTGTGCTTGTCGAAAAACAGGAAGAAGTCGTGGCCCACGAGCTCCATTTCATATAGCGCGTCGTCGACTGACATCGGCTTGGCCAGATGCTCCTTGGTGCGGACGATCCGCCCCGGCTGGTGGTCGGCAGTCGCGCCATCGCGTACTGCGGGTTCTTCGCTGGCAGGAGCCTGCGGTTGGGGCGCCGGCGTGGTCGCCTCACCCAGCGATACCGGCGTCTTGTTGCCGTAGTGGACTTTGCGGCGGTCCTTACCGCGACGCAGACCGCTCTCCAATTTGTTGACCGCAGACTCGAAGGCGGCGTAGAAGCTGTCGGCGCGGGCCTCCCCGCGGACTACCGGTCCGCGACCCCGGGCGGTGATTTCCACCCGTTGGCACGATTTGCGCTGACGCCGGTTGGGGGCGTGTTTGAGTTCGACATCGAATAGGTAGATCGTCCGGTCGAACCGTTCCAGGCGGGCGAGTTTCTGCGAGACGTACGTGCGGTAGTGATCGGGAATCTCGACGTTGCGGCCTTTGACGACGACCTCAACACTTGCCGTTGGTTCGGCCTGCTCGTCGGTGTCGGCCAGCAGCTGGCCGGAGTCCACGGTTTGCCTCGACATACTTCACAACTCGTTTCTGTCGCGTCGCACGCGCTTGGCGTGCCCGGCTGTCAATTGCAGGCGCCGACGGGTTCATAGAGGTTTGGCGCAGTCCGCCCGCCGGTGCAAGGTGTCGAGAATTCACCCCCTACCGTTGTCGGTGACGTGGCGCCTCAGTTTTCGAAACGCCGCCGTGAGGTGTTCACGGATGCTTGACCCGACGGTAACGCGCGCGCGGGCGAGGTGCCACTATTTTGGTTCAGCTGTTGCGAGTTCTTCACATCGTTTGACGCCGCGCTAACTACAGCCTGTCGTGAGGCGGCTCAGGCGTTGGCGACGGTGAGCACCGCAGCGACCCGGGCGCCGGCCGTGTGCAGCACCCGAACCGATTCCCGTGCCGTCGCCCCAGTGGTGATGATGTCGTCGACCAGCAGCACCTCCTGCCCGGCGGGAATGCGGAGGGGCCGAAGTATGACCGCGCCGTCGAGGTTGCGCTCGCGGGCAGCGCTGCCCAGACGCGCCGAGTCGCGGGCGAGGGCCTTCATTCGTAACGCCTGAGCGACGTCGATCTGCGGATGACGTGCCACCGCGGCGGTGACTATCCGGGTGACGGGATCGCCACCGCGTCGCCGCGCTGCCGAGCGGCGGGTCGGCGCCGGCACGATGGTGAGCGGCAGCTCGATCATGCCCCACGTCAGGAGTCGGTGGAGGCCGACAGCCAGCGCCTGCGCCAGCGGCGTGATGAGGTCGGCACGGCCGTGCTCTTTCATCGCGATGATTGCCTGGCGGCGGGCGCCGGCGTAGCGGCCGAGTGCGAACACCGGCACCTGCGGGTCGATTCGCGGGCTGACCACGTGCGGCTCGCTGTCACGCACCACCAGCTCTTGGGCGCAGACGTCGCACCACCGCGTCGAGGGGGCACCGCAGCCGCCGCATTCCAGCGGGAGGATCAGGTCCAGCATTTGGCCAGTGTGGCGGTCGGGGATGACACGGGTGTTGGTGCCGTTCGTTTGCAACATCAGTCCCATCCGGCTCTCCGCCTCCCTTCCAGGCATTAGTGCTTCCTGCAAAGTGATGGCGCATGTGATATCACGCGCCATTGGCAGAGTTGTCCGCGTCGTGACGGGCTGAATCTCGCTCGAGCATTGGAATGGTGGCGGCGACTTCGGAGATCAGTCGTGGGCAGCGGCGCACTAGCTAGCGATCTTTGGTGTCCGCATCTGGAAACGCCCGGCGCTGATACCAGGCAAACTCCAAGCTTTGGCCCACTACGGCCGTTTCCCCTAGAAGCATCTCATCCCATTCAGCCCGTTCCGACGCGAGAAGTGGATCGTCGTCGGATAACGAGACCCATTCGCGCCTGCCAAGCGCGTAACTTTTCAGTGGACCGTCGTTATAAGAGCGCACGATCGCGTGCGGCGCATCGGGGTCAAGCGATACCAACCAGTAACGGGATCGACCACGTCGGCCCTTTCGTATCCGTTCAATCACAGCATCGACGTCGTGAGACGATACTGAACTCCACTCACCAGTGGACATCATTTCCGCGATTATCGGGTGTCCAATCGGAATCCATTTGTCAGGCACCGCCAGGTAAAGCTCCGCCGAGGTCTCGGGCGGCGGTTCGTCGCCCAAGCGGGCAAGCAGGGGCGGAAAGTCGTCTTTATCGGCGTTTAGATAGTCATATTTTGTCATATAGAGCATTACGGTTGTTTCCATCTGATCGGCGTTCCTTCAGGAATAGGCACCCTGTTGAATATCTCTGCCTGTAGGGTTAGTAGTTCCGCTCGGCGTTCTGCGGATGTTGTTCGCAATCGTAATTCTTCATACATCCAGTGAGTACGCTCGGCGGCTCGCAAACTTTCGCGGGTATGGATTTGCACTTCGAAATTATATCCATCGGGAGTTTGAAAAGTGAGGTTTCGTCCGCGGTATACATTCGGACCGTTCCACGCACCGGAATCTTTTGCCAATGTGAAGCCGCGTTGTTCCATAGCCTTGATCACGGCATCTCCGTGGGACCAATATCCTTTCTCTGAGGCCACCACCGTGTACCGCACGGCATCGTTGACTTGAGTTTCAACAGCATGTATCTCCTGCACTTCGGACGGGTCAACATAACGCAGTTTGTCGTCGAGTTTACGAGCAAGTGAGTCAATCTCTTTTATTCGTGAATCCCAGCGCTCCAAGTGCCCTTCGGTGTCGCTTACCGCGTCAACAACGCCGGGTGAAATCCCCTTCTCCGCTGCAACGGCACGTTCGCGGGTCCGTTCCGCGGCCTCCATCGCGACATCACTCGGCGTGTAGTCATCGCCCGGCGAGTGCCATTCGTGCGGACCGGCACCGTCGCTGACGCCGTGATGGTCGCTGCCGCCGTGTGGTAGTTGTGGTTCGGGCGCGGCTTCCGCCCGGGGCAGCGTATGCGGTGCCGACGCCGGGAAAGGCGGGTCAATTGGGGCGCGGCCCAGCGACGTTGGCACCCGAGCGGGCGTCGGATGAGGCGCAGGCAGATGATTTTGCGGCGCAACAGAAAATCCTCGCTCGCCGGTCAACGACCCAGCGCCATGCGGATCTGCCGCCGCTCGCGCCGGCGGCTGCTCGCCGACTTCACTGGGCGCCGAAGCCGGTGGCTCGGTCGGCGGCTTCGGTTCTACCGGCCCACGCGGGGCACCGACCGGCGGTTCGCCTGGCTTCGCGGGCGGCAAGGCCGCCGGCCGGCCACCGGGCGCGGGGTGATCGTTCTTAGCTAGATCGCGGCCGATGCCGTTGAAACTTCTTGTGATGTCGCCGGAGGTCTCACCGATGCCGTTCATCGCCCGGGTGGCGCGGCCGAGGTCACCGACTTCAGTAAGACCACGACCGGCGGCGCTCGCGTCATCCGCCGCTTCCGCTGCTTTACCGGCAGCAGCGGCCCCTTCGGCTCCCTCCACTCCAGCACCTGCTTCCCCAGCGCCGGGGATGAACAGGCTGGCGATATCGAGCAGATTCTCCCCAGCACCCAGGCCGGGCCGGTCCCGGCGCCAATCGTCGAGGTGCAGCAGTTGCTTGACGATCGCTTTGTCGGCTTCCGCTGCTTCGCGCGGGTTGACGAGATACCAAAGCGCACCGGTCTTCAGCAAGTCCTTTGCGTCGTTCACGCCACCCTGCGGATCAAGGAGCAGCTTCGGCTCGGTCATCTGCTCAAAGCCTTGCTCGATCCCGACGGCGTCTTTGAGGATGCCTTCTTCCAGATTGGTGAACGTATCGAACGCCGTAGCCACCGGGTTGCCGACATCGTTGCCCAAAAATTGCGTCAGCTCTGTTCGCGCCCAAGCCTGTAAAGCGACGACGGCGCTGTCCATGAAGTTCATTCCGAGCTGCATCGCCTGCCTTCGGGCGTCGGCCTCGCGTTTCATGTTGTGCAGCACGGCGTTAATGTCATCGCCGATCTTCTTGACCTCCTTGAGGCCATCGCCTTCGAAGACCGCGACGACTTCATGCCACCAACCCGACGGAGACCCCAACCGGTGCAGTAGATTTCGGATCGCATCTTGCGCGTGTTGCACCTCGTCGGCGAAACCGTCGAGCTCCTCGCCGAGCATTCCGCACTTTGCAACTATCTTCGTCGAGTTGGCACCTATCTCAGCCAGAGCGGAGTGCATCTGTCCGTTCTCGGGGATCAGTTGCTCGTCGATCACCGATTCAGGTTGTGCCAGCAACTGATTCACCGAGTTGAACGCGGCGGCCAGCGTTTGCCACGAGCCCGCGGCCGCGTGCAACTCCGCCGGATCCCCGTTGGGCCACACGCTGCCCACGAAGGACTCGACCACCGTCCACAGGATCGGCTCGTCAACACCGGGACCTAACGTCCACGGCGCCCCGGGGGCATTGAAAACGCCCGGCTTCGTCGGCGCCGGCAACAGCGGCGCGCCGCCGCCCAACGTCGACGCCGCTTCGGCCATCGAGTAGTTGACGGCCGAGGCTTCAATGAGGTAGCCGATCCTCCGGCACGCGTTGACAGCGGCGGCGGCCGCTGTCAACGCGTCCTTGGCGGCGTCCTGGTAAGCCAGCCCGAACAACCCGCCGGCCGGGTCTTGGCCCGTGTTGGCGCCAAAACGCAACGTCACGGCTCCTATTGCGGCAGCCAACGCGTCACCGGCCGAGATCGCCGCGGCACCCGCCCCGTCGAGAGCCGCCGGATCGACGACGAGCGGCGGCATCAGCTCACGACCACAAGTCCAGATTCTTGGCTATCGCGCCGGTGTAGTTGGCGTGCGCGGTCGTACCCACCGACTGCAGATGAGTCAGCGCTTCCCGCATCATCTCCTCGCCGCGTATCCAGTGCCGATGCGCTTCAGCGTGCGCGGTTGCGGCCTTGCCCGACCACGTCAAGTGCAAGTTGGTGACCAGGGACTCGATTTCGGCGAGCAAGCTCTCCGAATACTGCTGGAAGTCCGCCATCTGCTGCACCGCCTCAGCCAACTGCTCGGGATCGACACGAAACGCCTCAGCCATCACCCACCGCCGTTTAGCGCCTGAGCCGACCTGGTCTCGGTGTCCCCGTAATCCACACCAGCTTGACCGATGAGCCTGGCCAGTATGGAGAGAGCCAATTCGACTTCGGCCGCGCCCTGATGCCAACGCTGCCAAGTCGCCGAATAGGCGCTGCCGGCGCGGCCCTGCCACCCGCCCAACATCTCGCTGACCTGGCCGTCGAGCTCATCAAGCCGTTTCTGTAGGAACTGCGCAGCGCCAGACAACGATTCGGCTACACCGGCCATCACCGCCGGGTCGACGCGCAGCGAAACAATCTCAGCAGCCACGCCCGAAACTTAACGACTAACGGCCACCCTCACAATTCACCCGGGCAGCACCGGCACCGCACCGCCGGTCATGAACGCCGTTACGTCTGCCCAGCTCTGTTCGTTCTCAGCCGCAGAGCCCGAAAGCTGCAGCACCCCGCGCGGATCGGCGACGTAGACCGTCGACGGGTTGGCCGCGATCGCCGATACCGGAGGTTGCAAGCCGCCGCTCGGCGCGTCGGAGTTCACGCCGTCGAGGTTCACATAGGACACCGGATGCGCTGCGTCGTTACGGGCCACTGCGATATCGCCATCGGTTCGCCACGCCAACGAGACCACCGAATTGCCCAGCCCGAAACCCAGCCGCCGCGGATACGTGAGGGTGAACTGGCCGGCCTGCGTTTGCTCGACGCTGGCCAGGATGACCTGACCGTCGATGACCATCGCGGCCCTGGTGCTGTCACGCGAGAGCTGCAGATCGCTGATCGGGCCCGGAAAGCGGTTGGTCACCACCGCGGAATCGACCGGGATACGTGCGGGTTGACCGGAGGCCGGTTCCTGAGTGGCACGCAGCACGCTGTTGCCGTCCATCACCACCCACACGGTGTTGTCGAGCGACCAGCTTGGCCGCGACAAACTGTGCCCGTCAGCCGACTGCACTGCCCCGCCGCCAAGATCGCCGATCCACAACGCCGCCGCCGAATCCGGAGTCCCCGGGTGCAGCGTTACCACCGACGCCAACCGTTGGCCGCTGCGCGACAGCGCCGCCGCGGTTTGATCAGGCATCTCTCCGAACTGCCCCGGCACCGCAACCGAATGCTGTCCGTCCAGCATCATTAAAGATCCGCCGACGAGGGCGTGCAGCCCTGCCCCGGCGCCGTCGGCGACACCGGGGTCGCTGGCGGCAACATCGGAAGTGGTCCAGCCGTTGGCGAACCGGTCGTCCAGAGCGGTGCCGTCCGACTCGATCATGTATGGGCCTTTGATGTCGGCTCGCGCCAGCGTCCAAATAATCTGCGCCGCAAGCAGTTCTCGGCTATGCGGATCGGTGGTGGACAAGCTCTCAAGGTCCACTCGGGCCCCGCCGTATCCGCGGCCCACACCGCTCTTGCCGCCGTCAGCGCGGGTCACCGGGCCGCGCAACCGCAATGGCGGACCCAGCATGTTGCGCACCGCGTTGGCCAGTTCCGGGCGCGGCCCGGCGATCAGCTTCGAAATCAGTTCCGTCGCCAGTTGGTCGGGATCTGCCACCGCGACATAACGCGGATCGGGAACCACCGTCTTGCCGGTCGGATCTGCGAAATACAACGTGTTGCGCTTGTAGGTGGCCTGGAACTGTTGCCAGTCCAAGAACACTCCGTTGGGCAGACGATCGATGCGCCAGCCGTCCGCAGTGTTGACCAACTCGATCGGCCCCGGATCCGGCAGCACTCCTTCGGCGGTCTCGAAGACACCCATATCCGACAGCGATCCCAAGATGTCGGCCTGCATGCTGACCGAAACCCTTCCGGCGTTTCGGGTGTCGACGAACGCCACATGGTCGATCAGCAGCGCGCTACCGGCATCATCCCAGCCGTCGGACGCCGACTTGGTGAGGAACTGGCGTGCCGCCAGGTGCCGGTTCGCCGGATCGGCGGTGGCCTTGAGGAACTCGCGCAGCAGTACATCGGGATTCATGCCCGCCGTCGGCTTGGGCAGGTTCGACGGCGCTGGTCGCTCGACGGTTCCCACGGCTTGCGGCGCCGACGAACTGGGTACCCCGGCACATCCGCCGAGCACCGTCACCATCCCGAGAAGCAGCGCGGCCAACCGACGCATCAGGCGCCTCGCTCGGCGTGCTCGCGCAGCCGCAACTGGCGTTCTTTACGTTCTGCCACAAACGGTTTCATCGGCAGCGGGCTGGTGGTGACCTTATGGCCGCGAACCAGCGGAAGCGTCAACCGGAAGCAGGCGCCACTACCCGGCTCCCCCCACGCCTCGAGCCGACCCTGGTGCAGCCGCGCATCCTCCACGCTGATGGCCAGACCCAAACCGGTCCCGCCGGATCGACGTACCCGCGACGGATCGGAGCGCCAGAACCGACTGAAGACCAGCTTCTCTTCGCCGGGCCGCAACCCGATACCGTAATCGCGGACCGTCACCGCGACGGTGTCCTCATCAGCGGCCATCCGGATCCGCACGGGCTTGCGCTCGGCATGATCGATGGCGTTTGCGATCAGATTCCGCAGAATCCGCTCCACCCGGCGCCCATCGACTTCGGCGATCACTTCGTTGGGCGGCATATCGACCACCAACTCGATGCCGGCTTCCTCGGCGAGATGCCCGACGCTGTCCAGCGCACTGCTGACCGTGGAACGCAGATCGACCGCCTCGACCGACAATTCGGCCACACCGGCGTCGTGCCGGGAAATCTCCAGCAGGTCAGTGAGCAGCGACTCGAACCGGTCCAGCTCGCTGACCATCAGCTCAGTGGACCGCCGCAACGCCGGGTCCAGGTCGGCGCTGTGGTCATAGATGAGGTCGGCGGCCATCCGTACCGTCGTCAGCGGGGTGCGCAGTTCGTGGCTGACGTCGGAGGTGAAGCGCCGCTGAAGATTACCGAACTCCTCGAGTTGGGTGATCTGCCGCGACAGGCTTTCCGCCATGTCGTTGAACGACACCGCCAGCCGCGCCATGTCGTCTTCACCACGCACCGGCATTCGCTCGGACAGATGCCCTTCAGCGAACCGTTCGGCGATCCGCGACGCCGACCGCACCGGCACCACCACTTGGCGGGAAACCAGTAGCGCGATGCCCGCGAGCAACACCAGCAGCACCACACCACCGGTCGCCATGGTGCCGCGCACCAGCGAAATCGTGCTGGCTTCACTGGCCAGCGGGAAGATCAGGTACAGCTCCAAGTTCGTCACCCGAGACGACGCGGGCGTGCCGATGATCAGCGCAGGGCCCGAGAAGCCGTCGGTATGCACCGTGGCGTATTGATAGCTCACCTGTCCCGCCTTCACGAAATCGCGCAAGCTCGGCGGAACCTGGTTGACCGGACCCGCCGTCGTCGCCGCGCGCGGACCGTCGCCGGGCACCACCAGCACCGCGTCGAACGCACCGGCCAAGCCCGCGCCCGACGACCCCTCGGTTCTCGATGTCAACGTGTTCCGGGCCAGTTGCAGGCTGCTGTCTAGTGAGCGGGCCTCCTCACCGCTGACGATCCCGCTGACGGTGGTGCGGGCCCGCTCGATCTGTTCGGTAGCGGCACGAACCTTGACGTCGAGCACCCGGTTTGTCACCTGGCTGGTCAGCACGAAGCCGAGCACCACGATCACCGCGAAAGACAGGCCGATGGTCAACACGACCACCCGCAGCTGCAACGAGCGGCGCCAAGCGGTTCCAACGGCTCGACTCAACGCGCTCATCCCGCTCGCCATTGGGCCTGAGCGCCCCCAGCGACCCCGCGTTCGTCGCCTCGAGCCCCACATCACCCGCGCCGCTTCTCCTCACGGCGGCCGCCGGGGGTCACGGAGGTCCGGCCTTGTAACCCACTCCTCGAACGGTCAGCACAACAGTCGGGTTCTCCGGGTCTTTCTCCACCTTCGCCCGCAGACGCTGGACATGCACGTTCACCAGGCGAGTGTCGGCTGGGTGACGGTATCCCCACACCTGTTCGAGCAGCACATCACGAGTAAACACCTGACGCGGTTTACGCGCCAACGCCACCAACAGGTCAAACTCCAGCGGTGTCAACGAGATCTGCTCACCGTTGCGGGTGACCTTGTGAGCCGGCACGTCGATGTCGACATCGGCGATCGACAGCATCTCGGCGGGCTCGTCGTCGTTGCGTCGAAGCCGGGCACGCACCCGCGCGACCAGCTCCTTCGGCTTGAACGGTTTCATGACGTAGTCGTCGGCGCCCGACTCCAAGCCCAGCACCACATCGACGGTGTCGGTCTTGGCCGTCAGCATGACGATCGGCACGCCGGAGTCGGCCCGCAACACCCGGCACACGTCGATGCCGTTCATCCCGGGCAGCATCAGGTCCAACAGCACCAAATCCGGACGGAGCTCGCGCACCGCGGTGAGCGCTTGGCTGCCGTCACCGATAACCGCTGTGTCGAAGCCCTCACCGCGCAGCACGATGGTGAGCATCTCAGCCAGCGAAGCGTCGTCATCGACGACGAGAATCCTTTGCCTCATGGTCTCCATGGTGTCACCAGAACGCGATAAAACTCGTTTACTACACGCGTGTTTCTTGCACGATTACCTACAGGTCACGATCGAGCGGTCAGCGTCGCGGCCAGTTTGCCGGGATCGACGTCTGCGTCGACCACCAGCCACGGCCCGCCCCAGCCTGCTGCGGCCAGACCCGAGTACACCGCGCCGGTCCGCCGCTGCAGGTCGTCGTCGCGCTCGTAGGCGTCGCGCGCCCGGCCTATTTCCCGGCTGGCCCGATCGCGGGCACGCTGGGCGGCGAGGTCGGCCGACACATTCAGCAGCACCTGCCGATCCGGCGCCGGCAGGCACAGCCGCTGGTATTCGACTTCGTGCACCCAGGCCACCACCTCGCCGTCGGCGGTCTGATGCAAGCGGGCCGCACTGTAGGCGGCGTTGGAGGCCACGTAGCGATCCAGGATCACCACGTCGTGGTCATGGCCGAGCTTTTCGATGTCGTCCCGCGCCCCGGCGCGGTCCATCGCGAATAGCATCGCCATTGCATACACCGACGACGCGAGGTCACCGTGCCGTCCGTGCAGCGCCTCCGCGGCGACGTCGGCGGCCACCGACTGGCCATAGCGTGGAAACGCCAGCGTGGTCACCGACTGCCCGGCAACCTGCAGTGCCGCGGTCAAGCCTGTGGCCAACGTCCGCTTGCCGGCGCCGTCCACGCCTTCGATCGCGATCAGCACGGCGCGAGCCTACTCAGGCTGCTGGCGGGGACGTTCGGCGCGAAGCCAAGCTCTAGTAGCGGTAGTGGTCGGGCTTGTAGGGCCCGTCGACGTCGACGCCGATGTACTCGGCCTGCTCCTTGGTCAGCTTGGTCAGCTCGCCGCCGAGCGCGGTGACGTGCACGCGGGCCACCTTCTCGTCGAGGTGCTTGGGCAGCCGGTACACCTCGTTGTCATACTCGTCGTTCTTGGTCCACAGCTCGATCTGGGCGATCACCTGGTTGGAGAAGCTGTTGCTCATCACGAACGACGGGTGTCCGGTGGCGTTGCCCAGGTTCAGCAGCCGACCCTCGGACAGCAGGATGATCGACTTGCCGGTGTCCGGGAAGGTCCACACGTCGACCTGCGGGCGGATATTCGTCTTGGTGGCGCCGGACTTCTCCAGCCGGGCGACCTGGATCTCGTTGTCGAAGTGGCCGATGTTGCCCAGGATCGCCTTATCCTTCATCGCCCGCATGTGCTCGAGGGTGATGATGTCCTTGTTGCCGGTGGTGGTGATGATGATGTCGGCCTCGCCGATGACATCTTCGACGCGCTTGACGTCGTGGCCCTCCATCAGCGCCTGCAGCGCGTTGATCGGATCGATCTCGGTAACGGTGACCCGCGCGCCCTGGCCGGCCAGCGACTCCACCGAGCCCTTACCGACGTCGCCGTAGCCACAGACAAGCGCCTTCTTGCCGCCGATCAGCACGTCGGTGCCGCGGTTGATGCCGTCGATCAGCGAGTGCCGGCAGCCGTACTTGTTGTCGAATTTCGATTTGGTCACCGAGTCGTTGACGTTGATCGCCGGGAACGCCAGGTCACCGGCCGCGGCGAACTGATAAAGCCGAAGCACGCCGGTGGTGGTCTCCTCGGATACGCCCTTGATCGACGCGGAGATCTTCGTCCACTTGTCCTTGTCGGTCTCGAAGCGCTTGCGCAGCAGCTCAAGAAAGACTTTGTGCTCGGTCGAGTCGTCCTCTTCGGCGGGCGGCACCAATCCGGCCTTTTCGTACTGCGCGCCGCGCAGCACCAGCATGGTCGCGTCACCACCGTCGTCGAGGATCATGTTGGCCGGCTCGTCCGGCCAGGTCAAGATCTGCTCGGCGGCCCACCAGTACTCCTCGAGCGTCTCGCCCTTCCATGCGAAGACCGGTACGCCCTTGGGCTCTTCGGGTGTGCCGTGCGGGCCGACGACGACCGCGGCGGCGGCGTGGTCCTGGGTGGAGAAGATGTTGCATGACGCCCAGCGCACTTGAGCGCCCAGCGAGACCAGCGTCTCGATGAGCACCGCGGTCTGCACCGTCATGTGCAACGAACCAGAGATGCGGGCACCCTTGAGCGGCTGCACATCGTGGTATTCGCGGCGCAGCGACATCAGACCCGGCATCTCGGTTTCGGAGAGCTCGATGTCGCGGCGGCCGTAGTCGGCGAGTGACAGGTCGGCGACCTTGAACTCGATGCCGTTACGGACGTCTGCGCGGAGCGATTCTTCGGTCGTCGTCATGGGTGAGTCAATCCTTGTCGTCAATAGTTAGCTTGCATATATATTATCCCGGCCTCGCGGTCCCCTGCCGCCGGGTGAGTCTGGTTGCTCCACCAGCCTATGGCTCCGCGTCTTCCCGGTCCCACCGGCCCGCATCGTCGCGCAGTACGCCGTAACGTTCCGCCGCAGGTGTCATTAGCCGCGCCAAGTCGGCGGCGACATCGTGATCGGCCTCCGGCGGCATCGACACATAGCTCATCGCGAGTCGGACGATTGCGCGGGCCAGTATCCCGGCGTCGTCGGCGCTGGCCTTGACCCAGCTGTCCATGAACGACGTCGTCAAGCGCTGCGAACAGCGAGTGATGATCGGGCCGCTGTCGGTGGTGATCAATTGCAGCAGATCGGGCTTGGCCACACCGGTCAGCAGCGAGATGACCAGCGGGTCGGCGGCCGACTCGGAGAAGAATGCCCGAAACCCTTGCAGGAAGGCCGAATAAATGTCGCCGACGTTGGAGTAGATGGCGTCGTTGACCAGGTCCACCAACCGATCGGCCAGCCGCAGCGCATAACCCTGAGCGAGGCCCTGCCGCGACCCGAATTCGTTGTAGATGGTCTGTCTGCTGATGCCGGCGGTACGGGCCACATCGGCCAACGTGATCGTCGACCAGTCACGACCGAGCAGCAACTCGCGCATCGCGTCGAGGACCGAATCGCGCAACAGGGCCCGCGACGCCTCGGCGTACGGGACCCGCTTCATGTGCGCGACAATAGTGGTTGCACCCTGCCGGTCAGGACCGAGCGACTTCGATCATCTCGAAGTCGGCTTTGGCCGCACCACAGTCCGGGCAGCTCCAATCCTCTGGAATGTCGTCCCAGCGGGTGCCGGCAGCGATGCCGTCTTCCGGCCAGCCCAGTGCCTCGTCGTACTCGAAGCCGCACTGGATGCAGCGGAACAATTTGTAGTCGTTCACTAGTGTGCTCCTGTCCAATTGTCCGGCTCCTCCTCATCGCATCGCTGAAGCATCGTCGCCGGACGTCTGTTCGAAGTCGACTTTCTCGCGCACGCCGCAGTCCGGGCAGCACCAGTCGTCGGGAATGTCGTCCCAACAGGTACCAGCTGAGAATCCTTCGCGGGCAGCACCTTTGGCTTCGTCGTAGATATAGCTGCAGACCGGGCAGCAGAACGCGGCCATCACGCCGCCGTCGCATGCCGGGCCAGCAGTTGCCGGCGGCGCCGCGGATGCAAGTTGACCCTGGTGAGGTCGCCGCTGTAGTGGCTCAGCACCCGATGGTCCATCACTCTGCGCCAGAGCGGCGGAAAGTAGGTCAGCGTAATCATCGATGCGTATCCGCTAGGCAGGTTCGGCGAGCCGTCAATGCTGCGCAATGTCTGGTAGCGCCTGGTGGGATTGGCGTGGTGGTCGCTGTGCCGCTGCAGATGGTAGAGGAACAGGTTCGTCACGATGTGATCGGAGTTCCAGCTGTGCTCGGGTGCGCAGCGCTCGTAGCGGCCGTTGGCGGTCTTCTGCCGAAGCAATCCGTAATGTTCGACATAGTTCACCGTCTCGAATGTGCTGAAGGCGTACACCGCTTGGACAATCGTTAACGGGATCAGGGCCGGGCCGAACACCGCAATCAAGGTGCCCCACAACACAATAGACATCAACCAGGCGTTGAGCACGTCGTTGGACAGGTGCCACGGACTCTTGTTCAGCCGGCGCAGCCGCTGAGCCTCCAGCCGCCGGGCCGAGCGCAGGCTGCCGAATACACTGCGCGGCAAGAACTCCCAGAAGGACTCGCCGAAGCGGGCCGACGCCGGGTCTTCTGGGGTGGCCACTCGCACGTGGTGCCCGCGGTTATGTTCGATGTAGAAGTGGCCGTAGCAGCTCTGGGCCAGCGTGATCTTGGCGAGCCACCGCTCGAGCGAGTCCTTCTTGTGGCCCATTTCGTGCGCGGCGTTCATGCCGACGGCACCGAGAACACCCACCGATAGTGCCAGCCCGATCTTCGCCGGCCAGCTCAGCGGGCCGCCATAGCCCAGCCAGCCGAGATTCGGCGCGGTGAACAGGTAGGCAGCCAGGACGACGCTGAGATATTGGCACGGAATATAGAGGTAGGTGCAGTAGCGGTAGTACTTGTCGTTTTCCAGCCGCTCCATTACCTCGTCGGGTGGGTTCTGGCCATCGGGCCCGAACCGCAGGTCAAGCACGGGCAGCACGACGTACACCAGTATCGGGCCCGCCCAGAACAGCGCTTGGGAGGCGGTCTGCCAGCCGAGCTGGTTCATGCCCCACACGATGGGCAGCACTGTCATCAGCATGGTCGGGGCGATGAGCCCGAGCAACCACAGGTAACGCTTTTTGTCTTGCCATACCTCGGGGGCGATTTGACTGGTCATAACGCCAACCTCCTCATGCGAGTATCACGCGTGAGGTTGGACATTACAGGGCAATGCGTCTTATGTCTAGACATATGACCGCTCAATGTAAAGTGGTGCGCACGGTGTACGACTAGGTTCCGTCAAGTAACGGCCGTCAGCGGTGAATATCAGTCGACGCGCGGTTCGCTTGCGAGGCCACTTGAGCGGCATTCGCACCGGCCAGCCTGGCGGCTATCACCGAGTGCCGGCGGCCGTAACAGAAGTAGATAAGAGTTCCAATAGCCATCCAGACCGCGAATCTGATCCAGGTCAACGCGGTGAGATTCAGCATCAGCCACAGGCAGGCCAGCACCGAGGCAATCGGCAACACCGGCACCCAGGGCGCCCGGAAACCACGCGGAAGATCCGGGCGGGTGCGGCGCAGCACGATCACGCCGGCCGACACCAGCAGGAAGGCGAACAAGGTACCCACGTTGACCATCTCTTCGAGTTTGGCCGTGGGGAACAACGACGCCGTCGCTGCAACAAGCAACGCGACCAGCACGGTGAGCCGCACCGGTGTACCGCGCGGGCCGGTGTTGGCCAGCTGCCGCGGCAGCAGCCCGTCGCGGGCCATCGCGAACAGCACCCGGCAGCCACCGAGCAGTAAGACCATCACCACTGTCGTCAGCCCGGCCAGCGCGCCCACCGAAATTACACCGCTGGCCCAGTGCACCCCGTTGGCCGTGAAGGCGGTGGCCAGGTTCGCCCGCCGCCCGTCGCCGCTGTCGCGCAATTCCGTGTAGGACACCATGCCCGACAGCACGACCGCGACCGCGATGTAGAGCACCGTCACTAGTCCAAGCGTGACCAGAATGCCGCGCGGCACATCACGTTGCGGGTTCTTGGTCTCCTCGGCCATGGTGGCCACAATGTCGAACCCGATGAACGCGAAGAACACGATCGATGCTCCGGCCAGCACTCCGTACCAGCCGTAATGGCTGCTGTGTGCCCCAGTCAGCAACGAGAGTACTGACTGGTCGACACCGGTCCCCGCGCGGTCGGATTCGGGCGGCGGGATGAACGGTGTGTAGTTGGATGCCTTGATGTAGAAGGCGCCGACGATCACCACCAGCAGCACCACCGCCACCTTGACCGCCGTGACGGCCGCGGAAAATTGCGACGAGAGTTTGGTGCCCAGGGCGAGCAGGGTGGCCACCAGCGCGACGATCAGCGCCGCACCCCAGTCGAAATCGAAAGAGCCCAAAGTCACTATGCCGTCGGCGAATCCGAATACGGACCCGAGGTAGCTCGACCATCCTTTGGACACCACGGCGCCGCCGATCGCCAGTTCGAGCACCAAATTCCAGCCGATGGTCCACGCCAAGAACTCACCGAACGTCGCGTAGGAGAAGGTGTAGGCGCTGCCGGCTACCGGCAGCATCGAGGCGAACTCGGCATAGCACAGAGCGGCCAAGCCACAAGTGACTGCCGCGATCACGAAAGAAATCCCGATGGCCGGGCCGGTGACATCGCCCGCGGTCGATGCGGTGACAGTGAAGATGCCGGCACCGATGACCACCGAAACCCCGAACACGGTCAGGTGCCACCAGCTGAGGTCC
The DNA here is from genome assembly GCA_963795995.1 of uncultured Actinomycetota bacterium. Lineage (GTDB taxonomy): Bacteria > Actinomycetota > Actinomycetes > Mycobacteriales > Mycobacteriaceae > Mycobacterium. The sequence goes on along the minus strand of CAWCJY010000010.1, from coordinate 225,466 downwards.
TTGCGCAGCCGCGTGCTCACCTCGTCGGTGTCGGCGATCGATTGTTCGACCGACTTCATGCGGCGCTGACCTACCATGCGCCATCCCTTCTTTCGTGTGACGGCAATGTACCTAGTAGTGTGCGGGGATGCGGGAGGGTGAGGTTAACGCGGGGGGACACGCCGGTAAACAGGCCCAGGACCACGCCGTAGTGATCGGCGCGAGCATCGCCGGGCTGTGTGCGGCACGCGTGCTCTCGGACTTCTATGACCGGGTGACCGTCCTCGAACGCGACGAACTGCCCGCCTCACCGGTGAATCGCACCGCGGTGCCGCAGGGGCGGCACGTGCATTTGCTGATGGCGCGCGGTGCGGCGGAGTTCAACGGGCTGTTCCCCGGATTGCTGGACGATATGGTCACCGCCGGAGTCCCGATTCTGGAGAACCGCCCGGACTGCATCTACTTCGGCGCAGCCGGCCATGTGCTTGGTACGGGCCATCGGCTGCGCGACGAGTTCACCGCCTACGTGCCCAGCCGCCCGCAGCTGGAATGGCAGATCCGCCGCCGAGTCATGGACATCGCCAACGTCGACATCCACGCCGGCTCGGTCCGCGAACCGTGTTTCGACGAGCACAGCCAGCGGGTGACCGGTGTGCTGTTGGACCCGCCCGATGGTGGCGACTTGCAGTCCGTGCCCGCGGACCTGGTGGTCGACGCGGCCGGGCGCGGCACCAGGCTCCCGGTGTGGCTCGAGCAGTGGGGCTTCGAACGGCCACGCGAGGACACGGTCGAAGTGGGCATCGGTTATGCGTCGCAACAACTGCGCATTCCCGACGGCCTGATCGACCAGAAGGTCGTGGTGGCCGGAGCGTCGCGCGAGCATCCGCTCGGGCTGGGCATGCTCTGCTACGAGGACGGCGACTGGGTGCTGACCACCTTCGGCGTGGCCAAAGTCGAACCGCCGCATACTTTTGCCGAGATGCGAGCGCTCGCCGACACGCTGTTGCCGCCCCAGCTCGCCGCTGCGATCGCACAGGCGGAACCGGTTGGGGAGGTGGCGTTCCATCGCTATCCCGTCAGTCGCTGGCGTCGCTATGACAAGCTCAGCCGCTTTCCCGCCGGGATCGTGCCGTTGGGTGACGCGGTAGCCAGCTTCGACCCCACTTATGGGCAGGGTATGACGATGACGTCGCTGCAGGCCGGTCATCTGCGCCGGGCGCTGGAGTCTGGCAGCGGCGACGTGGCCGGTGAACTCAACCGCGCCACCGCCAAGACCACCTATCCGGTGTGGGTCATGAACGCAATCGGCGATTTCGCGTTCCACCACGCGAACGGCGACACACCCTGGTGGTATCGACCGGTCGGAAATCTGTTCGATCAGTTCCTCGGCGCCGCCGAAACCGATCCCGTTCTGGCAGAGTGGTTTTTGCGGCGGTTCAGTCTGCTCGACAGCCTGTACATGATCCCGTCGCCGGGTCTGGTCACGCGCACTGTCCGGCACAACATGCGGCTCTGGCTCGGCGAGCGCCGGCAACTGTGGCGCCAGCGCCGGGACACGCGCCGAGAGCAGCGGGAAAAGCTCACCGCTTCACGGTAAGTCGCCGCACAGTAGTCAAAGCCCGACGGTTGCGCGAAACAGGGTCGCAGGCTGGCGAGCGACCAGTCGGATCGGGCCGTCGTCGGCCGCAACCCAGGCGGCCATTCCGCGCTGCAGAGTCAGCGTTTTGGACTTGCCGTGCACCGTCGCCGCACCTTCGGTGCACACCAAGATCTGAGGCCCGTCGTGCCGGGATGGGGCGTCGACCTCATGCCCGAGCTGTTCGCCCTCGAGCTTCAGTACAGACAACGCGAACTCCTCGGCCGCGGTCTCGTACACCAGGCTGATGCCGTCGCACCGGATGGGTGGTCGCAGCTGCGCCTCGGTGGTCGGGGTGAAGTCCAGCACTCGTAACAGCTCAGGTACGTCGACGTGTTTGGGCGTCAGCCCGCCGCGTAACACGTTGTCGGAGTTGGCCATCACCTCGAAGGCGACACCGCGCAGATAAGTGTGCAGGTTGCCGGCCGGCAGGAAAATCCCCTCCCCCGGCGCCAGCGTGATCCGATTGAGCAGCAACGACGCCAGCACGCCCGCGTCGCCGAGGTAGCGCTCCCCCAGTTCCAGCACGGTCTTGGCTTCGGCGGCGAAGCGGGTTGCGCCCGACGTGATGTACTGGATCGCACCGTCGAGCACCGCGGGCACCAGCGCATCGATGTGGGGCTGGGGAGCGGTGATCCATGTGGTGAACAGCGCTCGCAGCCCGTCGGCATCGGACTGGTCGTTGAGCAAGCCGATGTAGGGGTCGAGGTCGCCAACCTTCAGCGCCCGTAGCAGCTCGACGGTCAGCGCAGCCGGACGGAAACCGGCGAGCGCCTCAAACGGTTGCAGGGCAACGAGCAACTCAGGCTTGTGACTGGTGTCGCGGTAATTACGCACCGGTGAGGCAAGCGGGATGCCGAGTTTCTCCTCGCGCAGGTAACCCTCGACCGCCTGCTCGGTGCTCGGGTGGGCCTGCAGCGACAGCGGCTCGTCGGCCGCCAGCACCTTGACCAGGAACGGCAGCACATCACCGAACCGGGAGCGCGCCACCGACCCGAGTTGTCCCTCGGGGTCGACGACCACGGCCTCCAACAGCGAGCTTTCACCGTCCTCGGTCTCCAGTCGGGCCGGGTCGGCCGGGTGCGCGCCCAACCACAATTCCGCCTCGGGATGAGCGGCCGGCACCGGCCGCCCGGTGAATTCCGCAATCGCCGTACGCGACCCCCAGGCGTACGTCCGTATCGCTCCGTGTAGCAGTTCCACGGTTCTAGTTATCCCCGCACCAGTCTCGCGTAAACGGCGGCCATCTCCAGCCGAACGGCCAATATTGCCAGTTGCTGCTCGGTGCGTTGCACACCGACCGGCACCGACGTGGTGGCCGACGGGTCTGCCAGGTCGGGCACGTCGTCGGCACCGACCAGCTCCACGTCGCCGAGCCCGGCCACCCGCGCGGCGACCAGGGTGCGCTCAGCGGCCAAAGTCAGCGCGAAGACCCGCAGCCGCTGCGGCAGCGGACCGTCGATGTGCTCGTCGTGGAAGAGCGCATCGGCCGGATCCAGGAGCTCGGGGGTGGTGTGCAGCGAGATGAGCGCGTCCGCCAGCCCGGTGGCGGCCACGACTTGGTGTCCGATTCTCAGCAAGGCCGACGAGGCGTGCCTGGCCAGCGCCACCGTAGCGGCGCAGTCACCGGCCAAGGCGGCGCGGTGATCGGACAGTCGCAGGGCCAGTGCCTTCGCCGGATTGGTGAAGACCTCCCGGCCGGCGCTGTTGCGCAGCGCTTCGCTGTCCAGTTCGTCGGCCAGCTGCCCGAGATCGGTCCGCAGCCCGGCGTCCACGCTCTCCAACACGGCCAGCCCGGCGCCCAGGTACCTGCACAGTCGGAACTCGTCGGGCACCGCTACCCGCGGCTCCAGCACCGCCACCCGGCCGGCGGTGGTGTCGCGTAGCGGGCCTTCGTAGGGTGTGGCGACCACGACGCGGGCACCCCGGCGCACCCCGGTTGCGGCGGCACTCACCAGCGCGGGATCGCCCGGATCGTCGCCGGCCACCACCAGCACGTCCAGCGCGCCGATCCACGGTGGTGCATCAGCTGCCAGCACGATGGGTTCGGCGGCCAGCCCGGACAGCGTCGCCGCCAACATCGCACCGGCCGTCTCGGCGGTGCCGCGGCCGGCGACCCAGACCACCGTGCGAGGTGGACCCGGGCCGCGCACCGAGTCCAGCGCGCCTTCGGCCAGTGCTGCCGCGGTCGATCGCACTTGAGCGCCCGCCGATGACGCGGCCCGCAGCAGAGCGTCGCGATCAGCGGCGATCAGACCCGCGGTGTCGTCGAGGTCGATCGTGGCGCCGAGCGCGTTCACGAAGCCGCCTCTGCCGGACCATCCGTCTGGGCTGTGATGTGCGCGGTGATCTGGCGAACCACTGCGGCAACGTCCTCGGCGCAGCGCCCCTCGACGTTCAGCCGCAGCAGCGGCTCGGTGTTGGAGCTGCGCAGATTGAACCAGCTGCCATCGCCCAGGTCGACCGTGACGCCGTCGAGGTGGTCGATGGAGTGGATGCGGCCACCGAAGGACTTCAGCACCGCCTCGACGCAGGACGCTGTGTCCGCCACGGTGAAGTTGATCTCGCCGGAGGATTCGTAACGCTGATAGTCGGCCGCGACCTCAGACAGCGGCCGCTGCTGTTCGCCGAGCGCGGCCAGCAGGTACAGCGCCGCCAGCATTCCGGAGTCGGCGCCCCAGAAATCGCGGAAATAGTAGTGTGCCGAGTGCTCACCGCCGAAGATGGCGCCGGTCTCGGCCATCAGCGCCTTGATATAGGAGTGGCCGACGCGGCACCGCACCGGTGTGCCCCCGCGCTCGACCACCAACTCCGGGACGGCCCGCGAAGTGATCAGGTTGTAAATCACGGTGGCACCGATCTCCCGCTTGAGCTCGCGCGCGGCAACCAGCGCGGTCACCGTAGACGGCGACACCGGCCGGCCACGCTCGTCGACGACGAAGCAGCGGTCGGCGTCCCCGTCAAAGGCCAGGCCTATATCAGCACCGGTCCGCTGGACATGCTCCTGCAGGTCGACCAAATTGGCCGGTTCGAGCGGATTGGCTTCATGGTTGGGAAACGACCCGTCGAGCTCAAAGTACAACGGCAGCAGAGTGATCGAGCCGACCGCGCCTAACACGGCGGGGGCAGTATGACCGGCCATGCCGTTGCCCGCGTCGACGGCCACGCGCAGCGGACGCAGCCCGGCCAGGTCGACCAACGAGCGCAGAAATGCTCCGTACTCGACCAGGACATCCTGATCGGTCGCTGTTCCGGGCGGCCCGTTGTAGCCCGGTACACCGGCGACCAGCTCTTCGCGGATGGTGCCGAGTCCGGTGTCCTCGCCGACCGGCTTGGCGCCCGCGCGACACATCTTGATGCCGTTGTAGGCGGCCGGGTTGTGGCTCGCGGTGAACATTGCCCCAGGGCATTCCAGCAGCCCCGACGCGAAGTAAAGCTGATCGGTCGAGGACAGGCCGATCCGAACGACGTCGAGACCCTGGCCGGTCACCCCGCGAGCGAAAGCGGCCGCCAATGCCGGTGAACTGTCCCGCATGTCGTGACCGATAGCGACTCGTAGCGCGCCGTCACCTCGCATCAACCGGGCAAATGCCGCGCCGACATCTGCGACCAGGGGCTCGTCAATTTCTTCGCCCACCAGGCCACGCACGTCGTAAGCCTTGATCACACCGTGGACAGCCGCTGCGGGCCGAGACATTACCGGGCTCCTGACGATGGGGACTTCTTGGTCGTCAGCCTAACTGTTCAGCCCAAGGGCGCGAGCAAGGCGTTTAGCCCGTATTCGAAAACGGTGTCATAGTCAGTCGGCGATCGCAGCGCTTGGACGAGCGCCTGATCGGGCCAGTCGCCGGCCCAAAGCGATGGGTCCTCCTCGTCGTGTTTGGGTCCGCGAACAGCCGAGAACTGCATCACCGCAGACGCGATCACGTGCACTTCGATGGCCCGCAAGATGAGCGCGGCCTGGGTTCCGGTGACGCCAATGGCTGCCAGCTCGACCGCCAGTTGCTGTTGAATGGGTTTAAACAGCAACGGAGTTCGATCGCGTTCGTGCGCCATGCGCAGCAGATGCTGCCGGTCGATCAGCGCCTTGCGCTGTGACCGGGCAAGCGAAGCAATTCGTTCCGCCGCAGAATCGCCAGCTATCGGCAGATGCGCCATTTCGCTCAGCAAGAGGTCGACCAGGCTGTCGAACAGTTTGTCCCGCCCTCCGACGTGCCAGTAGATGGAAGTGACCGCTACCCCGAGTTGCTCGGCGAGCCCGCGCATCGTGAACGCCTCGACGCCCTCGCGCTCGATCAGCTCTGCCGCGGTAGCCAGGATCAACTCGGCGTTGACCCCTGCTGTCCGTTGACCGACGGGTTTACCCGCTGTTCTGCGCCGCGGGGCGGTCAAGTGGTCTGCCTCCCGGTAATGCACTCCGACTCCGGCAGCTCGAGGTAGCGTTCCAGATTCCGGTGCATGTTGATGATGCGCCGTTCCTCGCTGGAGAGCGTCAGGTGCGTAAGGCCCGGCTGATGCAGGCCGCGCTGCAGTCCCGCCAGCACGGCAATGTCCTGGCTCATCACCAGCCCGGGTTCAGCCTCTTTCGCCGTCATTCGCACCTCTGCCGGCTTTGCTCGCGATGCACTGGGTGGCATCCGTGTCCACAGGAACAGCACCAACCCAGCGTGATCCGGATCGGCCCGGGACGTGAGGCCATAACCGTGAGGTGGTCGGCGTTGGCCAGCAGCGTCATGTTCGGGAAAATGCTGTACTGGTGCAGTCGCATCATTTGATCGGTGCTGGCCCAGCTCAAGTCGACGCCACGCTGCGCCGCGAAAGCCCTTGTGGTATCGGCGATCACATCTGCGACGGACTGCCCAGGCGCACGCCGGCCGGCCGGGAACGGCGCGCCGTCGGAAACACCCATCAGGGCTCCTTGTGTCTTGACGTATGCGTCCCTCACCTCGGCATCATTGAGCGTGTCCTCGAGATGAGGGCTTTGAACACCATAAAACTGCTTGGACTTGCGGTATGTCTCCAGATCACTTGCGGTGCAGGAACGTCGTCCATGCACCGATGCAACTCGGGATGCAATTGCTGCACGTGATAGATCTCGCTGTATCCGTCGGCGACCGTCTTCCAATTCGCCTCGACCTCGGTCGTCGTGGTGGCGTAGCAGCGGAAGTCGCCGGGCTCGCACCATTTGATGTCGTCCGGTATCGCCTCCAGATAGTCGATCAGCGGCATCGCGTCGACGTCGAGATTGACGAAGACGAGCCGCTCCCGCGCATCGACGTTGACCGCGACCAGCGGGAGGTCCGACATTCGCAGTGCTCCAAAGCCTTTGCGGTTCGGGATTCGCTTTTAGAGCACCGGTAAGGTTCCACGTCCAGCCGTGATACCCGCACTGCAGTGCGCGCAAGTTCGAACCGGACCCCGTGCACAGCGAGTTGCCGCGATGACGGCACACATTCTTCGAACGCGCGGAGTTGTCCGTCGTCGCCGCGAACGATGAGCACGGAGTAAGGACCGCAACGGTATTCGAAGTAGTCACCCTGTTCGGCGACATGGTCGACGGTACACGCGAGCTACCACACCTTCGGCCACATTCGCTCGACCTCGAGCTGGGCAAACCGCCGGCGAGTAGTAGCGCTGCGCCGGCACCCGCGTCGGGCGCACCGGCGGCGTGCCGATCGCGTCGGCTGAATGTTTCACGGTCCACCTTCGCAGAAGACGACGATCTGTAACAGTGTTACATTGACCAACGGTAGCGCTGGTACGGCATTCGAGGGAGTCATTGTGTTCGACCTCAAGATCACCAACGGCACCGTCGTCGACGGGACGGGCGCAGACCGATTCCTGGCCGACGTGGCCGTAACCGACGGCGAGATCGTCGAGGTCCGTCGCCGTTCGCCGGGTGGCCCCGCGCTGGAAGGTGACGCCGCCGAGACAATCGACGCCACCGGAAAGGTCATCGCGCCGGGATTTGTCGACATCCATACTCACTACGACGGCCAGATCAGCTGGGACAGCCTGCTGGAGCCGTCCAGCGGACACGGGGTGACGACCGTCGTCGGGGGCAATTGCGGCGTCGGCTTCGCCCCAGTGCGACCAGGACAAGAGGACTGGCTCATCGGTTTGATGGAGGGTGTCGAAGACATTCCCGGCACCGCGCTCACCGAGGGCATTTCGTGGGGCTGGGAGACTTACCCCGAGTACCTCGACGTCGTCGAGAAACAGCGATTCGCCGTCGACGTGGGCAGCCAGGTGGCTCACGGCGCAGTGCGCGCATACGCGATGGGCGAACGCGGCGCCCGCAACGAGCCCGCTTCACCCGAGGACATCGAGGCGATGGCTCGACTGGTGCAGGAGGCGGTCGAGGCCGGCGCGCTGGGATTCTCGACTTCCCGGACCCTCGGTCACCGCGCCATCGATGGTGAGCCGGTCCCGGGAACCTATGCCGCAGAAAACGAGCTGTTCGGCCTTGGCCGGGCCATGGCGGCCGGCGGTCGGGCCGTTTTCGAGTTGGCCCCGCAAGGCGTTGCGGGTGAGGACATCATCGCGCCGAAAAAGGAACTGGATTGGATGCAGCGCCTCGGCGCCGAGATCGACCGGCCGATCTCCTTCGGCATGATCCAGGTCGATGCCGCACCCGACCTTTGGCGGGAGCAACTGGACATTTCGGCAGCTGCTCATGCAGCGGGCAGTCAGTTGTATCCCCAGATCGCCGCGCGTCCATTCGGGATGCTGTTCGGCTTCGCGGGCCATCACGCGTTCACCCACCGTCCGACGTTCCGCCGGCTGAAGGCCGAGTGCGCCCGCGAGGAGTTGGCGCAGCGGCTGGCCGAGCCCGCCGTCAAAGCGGCGATTCTGGCCGAAGACGATTTACCGCCCGACCCCACCCTGCTGTTCGACAACATGTTCGCGCTGGTTCAGTACTCGCTCGGGCGCATCTATGCGCTGGGCGATCCGCCTGATTACGAGCCGACCCCCGAGCGGGTCGTCAGCGCCATTGCGGCCGAACGCGGTGACGACCCGTTGTCAACGCTGTACGACCTGATGCTCGAGTCCGATGCGGGCGCCATGCTGATGCTGCCGTTCTACAACTACTTTTACGGCGACCATGAGGCGATCCGCGAGATGTTGATGCACCCGGCCGGCGTAGTAGGGCTATCCGACGGTGGCGCGCACTGCAGCATGATCTGTGACGCGTCGTTCCCGACCTTCCTGGTGACGCATTGGGCGCGGGATCGTCACCGCGGCGAGAAACTTCCACTGGAGTACGTGATTCGCAAGCAGTCGCACGACACCGCGCAGCTCTTCGGACTCACGGACCGCGGGGTGATCGCGACAGGCAAAAAAGCTGACCTCAACATCATCGACATGGCTGCGCTGAAGTTGCATCCCCCGCGGATGGCCTACGACCTGCCGGCCGGAGGTCACCGTCTGGTCCAGGGCGCTTCCGGCTACAGCGCCACGATCGTCAACGGTGTCATCACCCGACGCGACGGCGCCGACACCGGCGCGCGCCCGGGCCGCCTCGTGCGTGGCGCACGCTAGCCCCGCACCTCTGGAAAGAATCGCCGCTAACTCGGCGGATCCGGTAGCACCCGCAAATGGCCGCGTCGGCGCCCGGTGCCGCTGGGGCGGTGGGTCGACGGCGCGAGCGCACCGTTGCCGGAAACCTGGGCCGCTGCGCCGTTGGCGTGACGGGCCGAGTCAGAGAAGCCGTTGACCGGCACGCGACCCTCCCGGACGCCTTCGCGCACCGCGTTGGCCAACGCGATCAGGTCGTCGTCCTCCGGAGGTGCGACCAGTGCGCCGGCGTGGCGGACGAGCTGCCAACCGCGGGGTGCGGTGATGCGGCTGGCGTGGCCGACGCAGAGATCCCACGAGTGCGGCTCGTTGGCGGTAGCCAACGGACCCACCACCGCGGTGGAGTCGGAGTACACGAAGGTCAACGTCGCCACCGCGTAGTGCGGACACCCGGGCCGGCAGCAGCGACGGGGAACATTCACGATTTGGAGGCTATCGTGCGAAAACGCCGCCGCAGTGGCGGACACGCGCATTTGGCCGGGCCGCGATGTCCAACCGTTACCATCGCCGGGTGAGCGATTCGGCCAGCTCCCAAGGTGCCCGGTCAGCGCGGAGGTCGTCTCGTCGAGGACGCGACATGCGCGGCCCGTTGCTTCCGCCGACAGTGCCGGGGTGGCGCAGCCGGGCCGAACGGTTCGACATGGCGGTGCTGGAGGCTTACGAACCCATCGAACGGCGCTGGCAGGAGCGGGTGTCGGGACTTGATGTCGCGGTCGACGAGATTCCCCGCATCGCGGCCAAAGACCCCCACAGCGTGCAGTGGCCACCTGAAGTCGTCGCCGACGGGCCCATCGCGCTGGCTCGGCTGATCCCGGCCGGTGTCGACGTTCGTGGCAACGCCACCCGGGCGCGAATCGTGCTGTTCCGCAGACCCATCGAGCGACGCGCAAAGGACACTATCGAACTCGCGGAATTACTGCATGAGGTGCTGGTGGCTCAGGTCGCCACCTACTTGGACGTCGAGCCCTCGGTGATCGACCCGACGATCGAGGACGGCTAGACCGACAGCCGGGTTGCTAAATGATGCCGCGCTTGAGCCGACGGCGCTCACGCTCGGACAGCCCGCCCCAGATGCCGAAGCGCTCGTCGTGGGCGAGGGCGTACTCCAGGCACTCCGCGCGTACCTCGCAGCCCAAGCAGATCTTCTTGGCCTCACGGGTCGAGCCGCCCTTCTCCGGAAAGAACGCCTCGGGGTCCGTTTGGGCGCACAATGCGCGGTCCTGCCATTGCTCACTGGTCAATGGGGCCGGCTCGAAAACCGGTGCCGCACTGGGAACCAGACTCAAATGGGGTCGCGTTACCGCCGCTGTCGCCGCCGGAACGACGGTCGCGTGCAGTGTGCCTCCCACTACGCCCCGTAGCTGCTCTAAGGACATTGGGCCGCCTCCTGAACTAGATCGGTGATTGTGAATGTCGCCCGCTGTGTTGCTGTGGTAGTGCGGCCATCCCGATTCGAACACTTGATCGAATCTCGGTCTGCGACACCGAATCCGGCCGGCCAACCGGGAAATGACACTGCTGTGATTACACACGCGTGAGCTGGTCTGGTCAAGCGTTGAAACGAAATTAAATATCATGTCGTGACCGAAATTTAGCCACTCTGCGCCCGTTGGGAATCCGGCGTGTTGCTCACATCGGCTACCGGCGGGCGTCGGTGGTCCCTCACGGCCGGGCGTAGGGTCGTGCGATGTGAAGGTGACGGTCCTGGTCGGTGGCGTCGGCGGTGCGCGCTTCCTCGTCGGTGTCCAGCAGCTGCTGGGACTGGGGCAGTTCTACGGTGTTGGCACGCCAAATGACCATGAGTTGACCGCGGTGGTCAACATCGGGGACGACGCCTGGATGCATGGCGTGCGCATCTGCCCAGACCTCGACACGTGCATGTACACCCTGGGCGGCGGGGTCGACCCGCAGCGCGGCTGGGGGCACCGCGACGAAACGTGGCATGCCAAAGAGGAATTGGCGCGCTACGGTGTGCAACCGGACTGGTTCGCTCTCGGCGACCGCGACCTGGCAACCCATCTGGTGCGTAGCCAGATGCTGCGTGCCGGCTACCCGCTGTCACAAGTCACCGCGGCCCTCTGCGACCGCTGGCAGCCGGGTGCCCGGTTGTTGCCGGCCAGTGACGACCGCTGCGAAACCCACGTCGTCATCACCGACCCCGCCGACGGCAATCAGCGCGCGATTCACTTCCAGGAATGGTGGGTTCGATACCGCGCGCAGGTGGAGACGCACAGCTTCGCTTTCGTCGGAGCCGAAAAAGCCCACGCCGCAAGCGACGTGGTGGCGACGATCGCGGATGCGGACGTCATCATGGTGGCGCCGTCGAACCCGGTCGTCAGTGTGGGCGCCATCCTGTCGATCCCCGGCATTCGGGGTGCGCTGCGATCCGCGGCGGCCCCGATTGTCGGCTACTCGCCGATTGTCGCCGGAAAGCCCTTGCGTGGCATGGCTTACGAATGCTTGACCGTGGTCGGCGTCGAGTCAACCGCCGAGGCGGTGGGCCGCTATTACGGCGCCCGCAGCGGCACCGGAATATTGGATTGCTGGCTCATCCACGACGGTGACCTCGCGGAGATCGACGGGGTGGCGGTGCGCTCCATACCGCTGCTGATGACCGACCCGGAAGCCACCGCCGCAATGGTGCGTGCCGGGCTTGCGCTTGCGGGCGTGGCGGCATGACCGATCATGGCAGCGCCGCGCCGGTGGAAATACTGCCGCTCGAAGGACTTCCGGAGTTCCGGCCCGGTGACGACCTAGCCGCCGCCGTCGCGCAGTCAGCACCATGGCTACGCGACGGTGACGTCGTGGTGGTCACCAGCAAGGTGGTGTCCAAGTGCGAGGGCCGGCTGGTACCGGCCCCCACGGACGCTGAGTCCCGGGACACGTTGCGGCGCAAACTGATCGAAGGCGAAGCCGTGCGGGTGCTGGCCCGCAAAGGACGCACGTTGATCACCGAGAACCGGCTCGGGCTGGTGCAGGCCGCCGCCGGGGTGGACGGCTCGAACGTCGACGCGGCCGAATTGGCTTTGCTTCCGCTCGATCCGGACGCCAGCGCTGCGGCCCTGCGCGCTGCGCTACGGGAGCGGCTCGGTGTCACCGTGGCTATCGTCATCACCGACACGATGGGCCGCGCCTGGCGAAACGGCCAGACCGATGTCGCGGTGGGCAGCGCCGGGCTGCCCGTGTTGCACGGGTATGCCGGTGCAGTGGATCCGCACGGCAACGAGCTGGTGGTCACCGAGATCGCCGTCGCCGACGAGGTGGCGGCAGCGGCCGACCTGGTCAAAGGCAAGCTGACCGGCATTCCGGCCGCCGTGGCACGTGGCTTGCGCTTCGCTGATGATGGCTCGACGGCGCGGCAGCTGGTGCGCTCGGGCACCGAGGACCTGTTTTGGCTCGGCACCGCCGAAGCAGTCGAAGCCGGTCGCCGCCAAGCCCAACTGCTGCGCCGGTCAATACGACAGTTCAGTGCCGAGCCGGTGTCCGCGCAGCTGATCGAGGCGGCGACGGCGGAGGCCCTTACCGCACCCGCGCCGCACCACACCCGGCCGGTGCGGTTCGTCTGGCTGCGAGACGCTACGGTTCGCCGCCGACTGCTCGACCGCATGCAGGACCAGTGGCGGTCCGACCTCAGCGGTGACGGCAAGCCCGCCGATGCCGTCGAGCGGCGGGTAGCCCGCGGTCAAATTCTCTATGAGGCACCCGAAGTCATCGTCCCGATGCTGGTGCCCGACGGGGCCCACAGCTATCCCGATGCCGCCCGCACCCAGGCCGAGCACACCATGTTCACCGTCGCGGTCGGAGCCGCGGTGCAAGCGCTGCTGGTCGCACTGGCGGTGCGGGGCGTGGGTAGCTGTTGGATCGGCTCGACCATCTTCGCCGCGGACGTCGTCCGAGCAGAGCTGCAATTGTCATCGGAGTGGGAACCGCTGGGTGCCATCGCGATCGGATACCCGAAAACACCTGCGGCACATCCGCGCCCGCCAGCGCCGCTTGACGGCATGCTGGTCGTCAAGTGAGCGTTCGACAGTCGGCGATCGCCCTCTTAACCGGCTGGCACGCACCAAATCCCACCCAAGAGTCGCTGCGGCATGCCGTGTTGGCATTTCTGCTCGGCCGCACTGACTCGTGCCGGCGAGATTGCGTAGCGGGTCATGTCACCGCTTCCACGCTGGTGCTCGACGACAGCGGCACTCGGGTGCTGCTCACCTTGCACCCCCGACTGGGCCGGTGGGTGCAGCTGGGCGGGCATTGCGAAGACAACGACGAAGACATCGTCGCGGCGGCGTTGCGCGAGGCCACCGAGGAATCCGGCGTCACCGGCCTGCGGATCGACCCGGAACTGGTTGCAGTGCATGTTCATCCGGTCACGTGCTCCCTGGGCGTACCGACCCGTCACCTCGACCTGCAATTCCTCGCGCACGCGCCCGCCGACGCGCAGATCAGCCTGAGCGAAGAATCGGTGGACTTGCGCTGGTGGCCGGCCGACGCCTTACCCAGCGGGGCCGATCACGCGTTGACGTATCTGGTGCAACAGGCGTCGAGTAGACCAGCGGCGCGGCGAACGCCACGCTAGTGCAACGGTGGCCGAGGCAGGCCCGGCGAACACCGCTGCAGGTCACTCCCGCGTGACGGTCGACGCGGGAGGCGGCCGAGTCAGACGTCGGACGAGTAACGGATGCCGTGGTCGGGGAGCGATACCCCGGGCCACACCCGCGCACCCCGCAACAGCTCGCAGCGGGCGCCGATGTCGGCGCCGTCACCGATCACTCCGTCGCGGATCAGAGCCCGCGGGCCGATCCGGGCGCCGAAACCCACGATCGACCGCTCGATGACGCAGCCGGCCTCCACGCGAGCCCCGTCGAAGATGACCGCCCCGTCCAGCCGGGCGCCGGGCCCGATTTCGGCGCCGCGCCCAACGACCGTCCCGCCGATCAGTACGGCCCCCGGCGATACCGCCGCACCGTCATGCACCAACTGCTCACCGCGATGGCCCTGCAGCGCCGGCGACGGAGCGATACCACGCACCAGATCCGCAGAGCCCCGGACGAAGTCCTCCGGCGTGCCCATGTCCCGCCAGTAGCTGGCGTCGATGTAGCCGCACACCTTCACGCCCTCGGAAAGCAGCGCGGGAAACACTTCCCGCTCCACCGACACCTCACGGCCGCGCGGGATGCGGTCGATGATCTCCCGGGAGAAGACGTAGCAACCGGCGTTGATCTGGTCGGTGGGTGGATCCTGCGTCTTCTCCAGGAAGGCGGTGACGATCCCGTCTTCAGTCGGCACACACCCGAATGACCGCGGGTCGGACACCCGGACCAAATGCAAGGTGAGGTCGGCCTGGTGGCTGCGGTGATGGTCCAGCATCTGCTGCAGGTCGACCCCGGACAGCACATCGCCGTTGAACACCAGCACGGTGTCATGGCGCAGCTGAGAAGCGACGTTGGCGATCGCGCCGCCGGTCCCCAGCGGCCGCTGTTCGCTGACATAGTCGATCTGCAGGCCGAGTTTGGAGCCGTCGCCGAACTCGGCCTCGAAAACGCCAGGTTGGTACGAGGTGCCCAGGATGACGTGCCGAATACCGGCCGCGGCGATCCGCGACAACAGGTGAGTCAAAAACGGCAGCCCGGCCGTCGGCAGCATCGGTTTGGGCGCCGACAGCGTCAACGGCCGCAGCCGGGTGCCCTTTCCGCCGACCAGCACCACCGCATCGACGTCGGGTCGGGTCACATTGCCTGTCACACGTCCCGCCGCCTTTCTGCCCGTCTCCGCCGCGCGCTGCGCACCATCAGCCGCGCGCGCAGCGCCAACCCGGCCCGCATCGTCCACCGCAGCGGGGCACGCCCCCAGCCGGTATGCCGGTCGGCAAGAAATATATAGGTGCTTTTGTGATGAGCGGTCAGATTGTGCGCGGGATCGCGGCTGGTGGCGTGGCCTTTGTGATGCAGCACTTCGGCGGAAGGCACGTAGACGTTCAGCCAGCCGGCCTTCTGCAGTCGGTCACCGAGGTCCACGTCCTCGAAGTACATGAAGTAACGCTCGTCGAAGCCGCCGACCTGGTCGAAGGCAGCACGGCGCATCAGCAGGCAGGAGCCGGAGAGCCAGCCCACCGGCCGTTCCGTGGGCTCGAGCCGCTCTTGCCGGTAAGCCAGCGACCACGGGTTATTACGCCACCACGGGCCCAGGACCGCATGCATGCCGCCTCGGACCAAGCTCGGTAAATGACGCGCCGACGGGTACACCGACCCGTCGGGTTCTCTGATCAGCGGGCCCAACGCTGCCGCACGAGGCCATCGAGCGGCGGCTTCGAGCAGGGCATCGATACTGCCCGGACCCCATTGCACGTCGGGATTGGCAACCACGATCCACTCGCCGGCGGCGCCACCCTCCCGCGCGAGCTGAGCAACCGCGCGATTGATCGCGGCCCCGTAGCCGAGGTTGTCGCCGGTGTCGAACATCCGCACGTCGGGATAGCGCTCGAGCGCTGCCTGCGGTGTCCCGTCGGTGGAACCGTTGTCGGCCATCAGCACCTGCAACGGTCGCTCGGTCGCCATGGACAGCGACGCCAAGAAGCGGTCGAGGTGGGGGCCCGGCGAATAGGTCACCGTCACGACCGACAGGACGTCACTCACGCGTCGAGAGTAACGGTCAACCAGGCGACGCCGCCCCCAGAGCGACTGCCAGCGCGTCCCGCCAAGGCCGCAACGGTGTCAGGCCGGCCCGCACCGACTGCCGGTCCGACAGCGCGGAGTAGGGCGGCCGCCGGGCCGGGCGGCGCTGAGTTTCGCTGCTGACCGGATGCACCCGCTGCGGGTCGGCGCCCACCAGCTCGAATACCGCGCGGGCCTGCAGATATCGGCTGACCGCCCCGTCGTTGGCGAGGTGCAGCAGCCGACCGCGCACCCGTGCGTCGGCCACCTGCAGCAGCGCCGTGGCCAAGTCGGCCACATAGGTCGGTGAACCGGTCTGATCGTCAACCACCCCGGCCGTGCCGTCGCCGGCCGCCAGCCTGCGCATGACGGCCACGAAATCGCCGCCACTGCCGCCGGTGTAAACCCAGGCGGTGCGCACCACGACGGCCTCGGGCAGCGCGGCCCGCACCGCCTGTTCGCCCGCCAGTTTGGTGCGGCCGTAGACGCTCAGCGGTGACGGCTCGTCATCCGGCTCGTAGGGACGCGGTGCCGACCCGGCGAATTCACCGCTGAAGACGTAGTCGGTGGAGATGTGGATCAACTGGGCACCGGCGCGCGCGCAGGCCCGAGCGATGTTCGCCGGACCTGCGGTGTTGACCGCATCGGCGGTGCGCTCGTCGCTTTCGGCGCCATCCACATTGGTGTACGCCGCGCAATTGATGACCACGTCGCCGCTTTCGACGATTCGCTCGGCGGCGACAGCATCGGTGACATCCCACTGCGCCGACGTCAACGCCAGCACCTCGCGGCCTTTGGCAACCGCCTGGGTTGCCAACCAGGTTCCGAGCTGGCCACCGGCTCCGGTGATCACGATCCTGCTCGAGGGGGCGGTCATATTGCGCCGCTCCTCCTCATCGCTGCGCTTTGCATCGTCGTCGGCGCGCGTCACCTTCAGAAGTCTGGCACGCCGAGACCGCGGCTACCCCACATCCCGGTGAGGCGCAAGTAATCTACAGTGATGCCTGCGCAACGTGTGACTCGTGTGATCACCACCCTCGCGGCCGTCATCGTGGTTCTCGGCACTGGAGTGGCGTGGAGCAAAATCCGGTCCTTCGAAGACGGCATCTTTCACGTGTTCGCTCCCTCACTCGGGCAGGGCGGAGACGACGGCGCGATCGACATTCTGCTGGTCGGCATGGACAGCCGCGCCGACGCCCACGGCAACCCGCTGACCAACGAAGAGCTGGCGGCGCTACGTGCCGGTGACGACGTGGCTACCAACACCGACACCATCATCCTGGTCCGGATCCCCAACAACGGCAGATCGGCCACCGCGATCTCGATCCCGCGTGACTCGTACGTGGTCGCGCCAGGCCTGGGCAAGGTTAAGATCAACGGCGTCTACGGCCAGGTCAAGGAAGCCAAGCGGGTCAGCCTGGTCGAGTCCGGCGCCGCACTCGACGAGGCCGAGGCGCGCGGCACCGAGGCCGGCCGAGAGGCACTGATCAAGACGGTCGCCGACCTCACCGGGGTGACCGTCGACCACTACGCCGAGATCGGCCTGCTCGGCTTCGCGCTGATCACCGACGCGCTGGGCGGGGTCAACGTTTGCCTGAAAGAACCCGTGTACGAACCGATGTCAGGTGCTGATTTCCCGGCCGGCTGGCAACGGCTCAACGGTCCGCAAGCACTGAGCTTTGTCCGGCAGCGCCACGACCTGCCCCGCGGTGACCTCGACCGGGTGGTGCGCCAGCAGGTGGTGATGGCGTCGCTGGCTCACCAGGTCATCTCCGCCAAGACGCTGTCCAGTCCGGCCCGGTTGGACCGGCTGCAGCAGGCCATTCAGCGCTCGGTCGTGCTGTCGTCCGGCTGGGACATCATCGACTTCGTCAAGCAGCTGGAGAAGCTGGCCGCCGGCAACGTCGCCTTCGCCACCGTCCCGGTGCTCGACGAGTCCGGCTGGAGCGACGACGGTATGCAGAGCGTGGTGCGAATAGATCCCAACCAGGTTCACGAGTGGGTTGGCAGCCTGCTGCACGACCAAGAGCAAGGCAAGACCGAGGAGCTGGCGTACACGCCCGGCAAGACCACCGCCGACGTGGTCAACGACACCGACATCAACGGCTTGGCTGCTGCGGTGTCGACCGTCCTGACGGGCAAGGGTTTCAGCGTGGGCACCGTCGGTAACAACGACGCCGCCCACGTCGCCGGCAGCCAGGTGCAGGCGGCCAAAGCCGACGACCTGGGTGCGCAGGCGATCGCCAAAGATCTCGGTGGATTGCCCGTCATCGGCAACACGGCGCTAGCGCCGGGAATTGTTCGCGTCGTGCTGGGCAACGACTACAGCGGGCCGGGTTCGGGTCTCGATGGTGGCGACACGACGATGCCGGCCAGCTCGGCGGGTTCGGCAGCCTCCGGCACAGGCTCGACGGACGGCTCCGCGCCCCCAGCATCACCGATCATCACCGCAGGTTCGGACAAACCCCAGTGTGTCAATTAGCGTGATCCAACGTGACGACGCTCAGCGCGGCGGTCCTCGACCCCATGCTGCAGACCGATCCGGTCGGTCCCCGCATCACCTACTACGACGACGCCGCCGGCGAGCGGATCGAGCTGTCGGCGCTGACATTGGCGAACTGGGCCGCGAAAACCGGCAACCTGTTGCGAGATGAGCTGGGCGCCGACCTGAGCAGCCGAGTGGCGGTATTGCTGCCGGCGCACTGGCAGACCGCGGCGGTGCTGTTCGGCGTGTGGTGGATCGGGGCCGAGGTCGTGCTCGACGACACACCGGCTGACGTTGCGCTGTGCACCGCGACGCGGCTGGCCGAGGCTGACCAGGCTGTGGGGGTCGGCGAGGTGGCGGTGCTGTCGCTGGATGCCTTCGGGCGCCCGGCAGGGGATCTTCCGATCGGTGTCACCGACTATGCGACCGCGGTGCGGGTGCACGGTGATCAGATCGTCGCTGAGCGCCATCCTGGCCCCGCGCTCGCCGGCCGTTCCGTCGACGAGGTATTAGCAGCGTGTCAAACATCTGCGCGTGCAAAAGGTTTGACTTCGTCCGACCGCGTGTTGTCGAGTGCGGCGTGGACGGCACCCGATAAGTTGATCGACGGCATGTTGGCCATCTTGGCCATCGGCGCGTCGTTGGTTCAGGTGGCCAATCCCGACCCGGCAGCCATGCCGCGGCGCATCGAGACCGAGAAAGTCACTCGCGTCCTGTAACCCCCCGGCGCGAGCGTGCGCGGAATGCCGAGCTCAGCGGCGTGTCGCGGTACAAACACGCACGCTCACGGAAAAGGAGCGGCACACCCCAAGACACATATTGGTATCGCAATATTTCTATGTTAACGTCGGCTTTCGACAGTACGACTGGCAGGAGGGTCGGTGCGATGGCGGTGTCCGGGCTTTTCGCGAAGGCGGCCACGACGGTAGTCACCGGCCTGGCCGGGGTGACCGCCTATGAGGTGCTCCGTAAAGCGGTGGCCAAGGCCCCGATTCACGAAACGGCCGTCACCGCCGCGGAGTGGAGTCTGCGCGGAAGCCGTCGGGCCGAGGAGGCTGCTGAATCTGCCCGGCTCCGGCTGGCCGACGTCATGGCTGAAGCCCGTGAGCGTCTCGGTGAAGAGGCACCCACCCCGGCGATCTCCGATGTCGACCAGCACCAACACTGACCTGCACGTTGTTTCCGATGCCGCCGGCCGGATGCGGGTCCGGGTGCCCTGGGTCCGTTCGGATGCCCGCCGTGCGGTGGCCGTAGAAGAGACAGTCGCCCAGCAGAACGGTGTCCGGGTGGTACATGCCTATCCGCGCACCGGCTCGGTGGTGGTGTGGTATTCGCCGAAGCGCTGTGACCGCTCCGCGGTGCTGACCGCGATCCGCCAGGCCGCCCAGGTCGCCGCGGACTTGATCCCGGTACGCGCGCCGCACTCGGCGGACATTCGCAACGCTGATGTGCTGCGCATGGTCATCGGCGGCGCGGCGCTGGCCCTACTCGGCGTGCGCCGCTACGTCTTCGCCCGCCCGCCGCTGCTGGGACCGACCGGACGGCTGGCCGCCACCGGTGTCACCGTCTTCACCGGGTATCCCTTTTTGCGCGGTGCGCTGCGATCGCTTCGCTCCGGCCGCGCGGGTACTGACGCCCTGGTGTCCGCCGCGACCGTGGCCAGCCTGGTGCTGCGCGAGAACGTGGTCGCGCTGACAGTGCTGTGGCTGCTCAACATTGGCGAGTACCTGCAGGATCTGACGCTGCGGCGCACCCGGCGAGCCATCTCCGACCTGCTGCGCGGAACTCAGGACACCACCTGGATCCGCGTTACCGCCGGACCGGACGCCGGTACGGAAATCCAGGTGCCGATCGACACCGTGCAGATCGGCGACGAGGTGGTGGTGCACGACCATGTGGCGATCCCGGTCGACGGTGACGTCGTTGACGGCGAGGCGGTGGTCGATCAGTCCGCGATCACCGGGGAGACCCTGCCGGTCAGCATCATCGACGGTTCAATTGTGCACGCCGGGTCGGTGGTTGTGCGGGGCCGTTTGGTGGTACGGGCCCGCGCCGTCGGCAGCCAGACCGCCATTGGCCGCATCATCGCCCGCGTCGAAGAGGCTCAACACGACCGGGCACCCATCCAGACCGTCGGCGACAACTTCTCCCGCCGCTTTGTCCCGACTTCGTTCATCGTGTCCGCGATCACCCTGGCGCTGACCGGGGATGTGCGGCGCGCGATGACCACGCTGCTGATCGCCTGCCCGTGCGCAGTGGGACTCGCAACCCCGACCGCGATCAGTGCCGCAATCGGCAACGGTGCCCGTCGCGGCATCCTCATCAAGGGCGGGTCGCACCTGGAACAGGCCGGGCAAGTCGACGCCATTGTCTTCGACAAAACCGGGACACTTACCGTCGGACGCCCAGTCGTCACCAACATCGTTGCCATGCATGATGATTGGCAGCCCGAGCAGGTGCTGGCCTACGCGGCCAGTTCGGAGATCCATTCCCGGCACCCGCTGGCTGAGGCGGTGATTCGCTCTACCGAAGAACGTCACATCAGCATTCCGCCACACGAGGAGTGTGAAGTGCTCGTGGGCTTGGGCATGCGCACCTGGGCCGACGGCCGCACGCTGCTGTTGGGCAGCCCGTCGCTGCTGAGCGCCGAGAACGTCGAGGTATCCGCTGAAGCGGCGGACTGGGTCGACAAGCTGCGCCGGCAGGCCGAAACTCCGCTGTTGCTGGCGGTGGACGGCACGTTGGTGGGGCTGATCAGCCTGCGCGACGAGGTCCGACCCGAGGCACCCGAGGTGTTGAAGAAGTTGCGCGACAACGGCATTCGTCGTGTCGTCATGCTCACCGGTGATCATCCCGAGATTGCCGAGGTGGTCGCCGGTGAACTCGGCATCGACGAGTGGCGCGCTGAAGTGCTGCCGGACGACAAACTGCAGGCGGTCCGCGACCTGCAGAACGACGGTCACGTCGTCGGGATGGTCGGGGACGGCATCAACGACGCCCCGGCGCTGGCGGCCGCCGACATCGGGATCGCGATGGGTCTGGCCGGGACCGACGTCGCGGTGGAGACCGCCGACGTGGCGCTGACCAACGACGACTTGAACCGCCTGCTCGACGTGCGCGACCTGGGCGCGCGGGCAGTCGATGTCATCCGGGAGAACTACGGCATGTCGATCGCGGTCAACGCGGTAGGGCTATTGATCGGGGCCGGCGGGGCGTTGTCACCGGTGCTGGCGGCGATTCTGCACAATGCGTCGTCAGTTGCGGTGGTGACAAACAGTTCTCGGCTGATTCGATACCGCCTCGACTAGTGGCGATCGCCAGCGCGGCGAAGCCGGGCGCAGCGGGTCGCCACGCGGCGACTACGGTCGTCCGGCCCCCCCTAGCGGTGGGCATTGACTTCGAACTGTTGCACGTTGTAGGTGTCACCGTGCCACTGACTGACAAGTACTTTCAAACTGTCCAGCGTGGATCCAGGAACGATATAGCCGCCATAGTTCTGCGGAACATCCTGCTGGGACGCGACCACGGTCAGTTTGAAGTTGCCCGTGAACAATTGGGTCGGGTCATCGGCCACTCGGATTTCCACCCGACCGGTGGACGCATTGAATCCCGACAACACGGTTCTGCCCTCGATTAGGCGCAGGCTCAACTCTCCAAACCGTGACTCCAGGGTTGCCGGAGCGCCAGTTGCGTCCCACGCCGGCTTTCCCGTGCGGGCACGACCCAACGGTTGCCAAGTCGACCGGTCGGTGAAGGTGTTCGGGTCGGACCGGTACAACACCGGGTGATGGTGTCGGCCCTGGCCGCACGAAACTATATACACCGTGCCGTCTTCGGCTTGATAACCGCTGATCTGCGTTTGCGAACCACCTGCATGATCGGCCGGCCGAACTGAACCGGCCACGGTTTTCCAGCCGGCGCCATCCAGATCGATCTCGACCAGCCTCGAATTGACCGGGAAGAGGCCATCATTGAATACGGTGTTGTTCACCATCGCATACGTCTTGCCGTTGACCATGACGATGCCCGCCGGCAGTTGCGTCGTCGCCCCTTGCGCCAGCGGATCGGCATACAGGTTGTTGCGATCACCAAAAGTGCCATCGAATTTGACGCCGTCGGGATCATTGAACGACTCGGGCCTGACCCTGAACGCCTGCGACCTGCTCCAGCCGCCCTGGCTGTTTCCGTCACCGGTGTAGGTATCGCCACCCAGTGCCAGTTTCCCGTCGGGGGTGATTTCCATCAAGTCAGTGCCGCCGGCGCCAAGGATCTTCGTAGTTGAGCCTGTTCCCGCGATCGGACCCAGGCTGCGGACCTCACCGCGCTTGAGCGGCGGCAGCTTGTTCGGCTCTGTCGCACCCTCGGGACTCGGCACGGGTTTCAGCAGCCGCAGTCTTTCCCGCGCCAGGCGCGGATGCCCTGCCAGATGGCGGCGGCGGCGATTCCGAGACCGATCCCGGGATCGAGCCACCAGCAACCCGGCCAAGCGGCGATCACCGCAAGGCCGATCAGCACCGCCGCGGCCTGCGCACCGCACAAGTAGTTCTGGGTGCCTTCACCGGCGGTGGCCGCCGAACCCAGCCGCGTGGCGAGCCGGTGTTTGGCCCGGCCGAGCACCGGCATCAACAACAGAGCGACCGCCGTCAGCGCAATGCCGATGACAGAGCGTTCGGCATGGTGCTGATCCTGCAAGTCGCGGACGGACTCGGCGGCGATGTAGGGGGCGGTCAACCAGAACGACGCCGCGACACCGCGCTGCGCGCGCCGCTCGGCAGTCTCGGACGAAGTCCGTGAGCCGCTGAACCGCCATATCACCATCGCGCTGGCCAGGCCCTCGGGCGCGCTGCCCAACGCCCAGCCGGTCAAGGCGATCGACCCGACCGCCAACCCCTGCCACAAACCCAGCACACCCTCGGTCAGCATGACAATGAGACTGACCCATGCCAGCCCTCGCGCCCAGCGCGCGCACCGATGCCATGCCGCGTCGCGGCTGACCGCAGGAGCCTGGGAAGCCTCGCAGCAGGACTCGCCGGCAAGCTCGGCGGATGCGGCTGGGCGAGAAGAGGTCACCCGCCGATGGTAGACGTTGTGCGCCGTACCGGACGGGACCGCCGCCGCATCGCGGCGATCGATCTCGTTATGCTGGCTAAGTACTGATCCGCCACGGTAGGAAGAGGCACGCATGGCACGCACCGACAACGACACCTGGGATCTGGCAACGAGCGTGGGGGCCACCGCCACCATGGTGGCAGCGGGCCGCGCCCGGGCCACCGTGGCCGATAACCCGCTGATTGAAGACCGGTTTGCCGAGCCGCTGGTGCGCGCCGTCGGCGTTGATTTCTTCACAAGGTGGGCCGCCGGTGAACTTGAAGCTGCGGATGTCGACATCCCAGGCCATGCCTGGGGTATGCAGCAGATGACCAATCTGCTGGCAGTGCGTACTCGCCACATCGACGGGTTCGTCGCCGATGCCGCAGCGGCGGGTGTCCGTCAAGTGGTGATCCTGGCTTCGGGCCTCGATGCGCGCGGGTATCGGTTGCCGTGGCCGCCGGGGACGACGGTGTTCGAAATCGACCAACCGCAGGTGCTCGAGTTCAAGGCTGCGACGCTGGCCGAAGTCGGTGCCGCGCCCACGGTCAATCTGCGCACGGTGCCAATCGATTTGCGTGACGATTGGCCGGCGGCATTGGTCGCGGCGGGGTTTGACGCCGCCCAGCCAACGACCTGGATCGCTGAGGGTTTGCTGGCCTTCCTTCCGCCCGACGCGCAGGATCGTTTGCTGGACAACATCACCGAGCTCAGCGCAGACGAAAGTCGACTGATAGCTGAAATCTTCTGGAATTCGCCGGAGTCACAACATGCCATGGAAGCCGCCACCAAAAAGTGGTACGAGCACGGGCTTGACGTGGAACTCGACGATCTGGGATTTCCGGGTGAACGTGACGAGGTCGCAACCTATCTGGACGGTCATGGTTGGTGTACGGCACGCACCCTGGCCAGCCAGCTGTTGACCGACAGTGGGTTACCGCCGCTACCGAGCAGCGACGGCGACGCCATTTTTGCTGACAACTATTACTGCGCCGCGGTGCTGCGGGCGGGCTGAGGGCCGCTGACTCATTCCAGGGTGA
The DNA here is from genome assembly GCA_963795995.1 of uncultured Actinomycetota bacterium. GTDB lineage: Bacteria > Actinomycetota > Actinomycetes > Mycobacteriales > Mycobacteriaceae > Mycobacterium. The sequence continues at coordinate 201,010 of CAWCJY010000010.1, read as the reverse complement.
GGAGGGCCTGATCGACGTGGCTGAGCGTATCGGGCGAGGTCTTGCCGGCAATGGCCTGCAAGAACCGGGCAGCCAGATCGCGCACCTTGAGGTTGGACTCTTGTGAACGCCAGACCAGAATGTCGAACGCTCGTTCCTCTGAGATGCCGTAGGTGGCCATGAGCACACCTTTGGCCTGCTCGATTCGGGCTCGCGAGGCGGCAACTTGGGAGAGGACGGTGCTGATGTCGGAACTGAGCGACTCGGTGACGTCGATGTAAAACCCCGACGTGCCGATGACCTCACCGGTGTCATCCAACATTCGATCACCCACGACGACTACGCAACGGGTCTGTCCCGCGGCGTCGATGATTCGGTGCCGGCTGCTGAACGGTCGACCGTTGAGCACATGCTCGAGGACGGCCGCGACCCGGTCGCGATCGTCGGGATGCTTGTGCTGCAGGAACAGTTCGGTAGTGGGCTCAATTGTCCCCGGCTCGTAGCCGTGCATCCGGGCTACCGCGTCCGACCACTCCCAGCGCTCGGCTTCGAAGAAGAAACGGAACCTGCCAACTCGCTGCGGTTGCCCTAAACCCAGGACCAAGTCGACCGCACTGAGCTCCTCCTGCTCGACAGCATCGGACACGAACGCCTCGGCCGTCGGGTCCGATGACCCGTTTTCCATGCCGTGCTCATCACGACGCTGAGCATGCTCTTCTTCGAAGTTCACGACCATCCCGTGCCTTCCCACTCGACGGCGGCAACGACTCTGTCGCCCGTTGCCATCACCCCATCATCGACCCACTCTCGGCGCCGCGAGCGGATGGCCGCCCTTCGTTGAGCGATGCAAGGGCTACTGAATAATTGCCAAATAGGGCAGCCTTCAATCATCGGTGGCCGCGACGGCCAGGTCCCCGGAGCGGGGATCGTTTACGAAACGGTCGGGTCTGAGGCGGGCTTAGTCGTCGCCGTCGCCAGAACTGCGGCCGGACGGCTTGACCGACTCGGTGAACTCGTGAATCTTCTGTTTGGCGCCCTTCTTGGCGATGCTCACCCGATCCGGGTCTTTCAAGACCGCTTTCGCGGTCTTCTTCGCCATCTGAACTTTGATGTGCGGCGGCACCGGTGGAATGTCCTTGTCGACGACCACTTCCAGTACCACGGGTCCACTTGCAGCCAGGGCGCGGTCCCACGCCTCCCCGATCGTATTCGGGTCATCGCAGCGGATGCCGGTCAACCCGAGCAGGTTTGCGAACTCGGCGTAGGGCACATCCGGAATATATTGCGAGCCTTCGAACTTCGGCTCGCCACCCATTGCACGCTGTTCCCAGGTGACCTGGTTGAGGTCTTGGTTGTTGAAGACGCAAAAGATCAGCGGACCGTCCGACAGCCGATCCTTGTACCGCTTCACGGTGATCATCTCGGCCATTCCATTCATCTGGAATACCCCGTCACCGACGAGGGCGATGACCGGCCGCCCTGGATGGGCCAGCTTGGCGCTGATGGCGTACGGGGTTCCCGGTCCCATGGTGGCCAGGTTTCCGGCCAGCGAGGCGGCCATTCCGCGGCGCATCTTCAAGTGCCGGGCCCACCAGTTGGCGACCGAGCCGGCATCGGTGGTGAGGATTGCGTTGTCCGGGAGGCGCTTGGACAGCTCGTGCGCGACGAGTTCGGGGTTGAGTGGGTCGGCCTTGTCATGCGCCCGCTTGTCGAGCACCCGCCACCACTCGTCGACCTCTTTTTCGATCTTTGACCGCCACGACCGGTCATCCTTGCGCTGCAGCAGCGGGATAAGCTCCGCCAACGTGTTTTTGGAGTCACCGATCAGGTTGGCCTGCATAGGATAACGGGTGCCGATCATGCGCCCGTCGATGTTGATCTCGACGCCCCGGCACTGGCCTTCCTTCGGTAACCACTCCGCGTACGGGAAGCTGGTCCCGATGAAGAATAGCGTGTCGGCATCCGTCATCATGGCCTGGCTGGCCGTGGAGCCCAGCAAACCGATCGGTCCGGTGACGTAAGGCAAGTCATCAGGCAGGACGGCGCGACCCAGCGAGGTCTTCGCCACCCCGGCGCCGAGCAGTTCCGCTGTTTGAATGACCTCGTCGACGGCCTCGGCGGCGCCCTGCCCGACGACGATCGCCACCTTCTCGCCGTCGTTGAGAATCTGCGCCGCCTTTTCTAATTCCGACTGCGGCGGGATCATCCGAGGCTTTGTCCAGCCGACGCTGGTGTACACCGCGCCGTGCATTCGCGGCGGCGACGGCTCGGCCTCGGCTTCGGACACGTCCTCGGGCAGGATGATGGTGGCCACGGTTCGGTTGGTCAACGCCACCTTGCACGCCCGGTCAACGAGTTGGCGGGCCTGTACCGGTGCCATGCAGATCTGGACGAAGTCCGACGACACGTCTTTGTAAAGCGAGAGGGGATCGATCTCCTGCTGAAATGCGGCGCCGAGCGACATCCGCTTCTGCTGGCCCACGATGGCGACGACGGGCTGATGGTCGAGCTTGGCGTCGTAGAGACCGTTGAGAAGGTGGATGGTGCCGCCGCCGGAGGTCGCCATACAGCAGCCGATCTCGCCGGTGAACTTGGCATGGGCGGTGGCCATGAAGGCGGCCATCTCCTCGTGCCGGGGCTGGATCAGTTCCGGGTCGCCGTTAGCGCGGTCGAGTGCGCCCAACATCGAGAGAATGCCATCGCCGGGATACCCATAGATACGATGAATCCCCCACTGGCGCAGGCGATCGAGGATGAAATCGGCGGTTTTCGGCATCACGGCTCCTTCGCTCGGATTGGCCCGGCACCAAGGCGGGCCATGCACACGTCCGTCCGGTTCTGGGCCTTGTGCTTGAAGCCCGACGGACACACATAAGTCAGCGCTTCTGACTTATCTACTCAGCAGACCATCGACAACGCCGATGCGCGCCGTTCCGAAGACAGCCGCGGCGGTCCGGTGCCATGCGGACGGCGATGCCGACGATCACGATCGAGGGTGTACCCGCCGGTCAGTGCGCCAAACAATCAACGCTGTTATTTGCCGAATTGATCGGAGCCAGAACCCATCACATTCTTGACAAGGAGTGTTCACGCGATCCATTCCATGCTCTAGTACTGCCGAAGACTGCGAGATGCATTAAAGGGCAGCCCAGTTCGCTGCCAGGGCCCACCAATGACAGCGGGTAGCCGGCGGCCAGATGCGACACCCATAACTATGCAGCGCAAGCGTGACCGATGCCTGCGCTGGGTGAAATGCGTTTCGACGCCTAACGTTTTTGCTGTTCTCCCGGCGCTTACCTCACGAGTTCGGTTAATGGCTGAGGGCGACGACGACACCCACCGGCTTGGCCGCTACGAAATTTTCGTACGCGCAAATAGTCGGGCGCGGTGCAGAAGTCGAGTATCACCAGTGATTCCGCATAGGGCACTCCTCATCGATAGCGCTCTGCCGCGTATCGAATGGAAAATGGCCGCGCCCTGCATTTTTAAAGGCTGGCTATCTCTGTTTAGCAGAAGCGTGACTGTCTGTCCAGCTTCCGAATTGCACTATACGATCTGCTGACGACAACGCTATGATGAGGCGGGAACCGACTCCGAGATGCGTGCCCGGAGAGGCGAAACCGCGAGTAACGGTCATCTCTTGACCGACGTGCAGCCGGGCAGTCACCGGGGTACTGTACCGACGGAGCGATGGCGGAAGGAAGTCGAGCGATCGTGGCCATCAGGATGGGCCGTCAGAAATCACCGGTGCGGCGTTGGTGCCTTGCCTTAGGCGCCAGTGTCGTCGCCGCTGCAGGGTGTTCAGCGCCTGGGACGTCGGCGGAAACCACGCCAGAGGTTGTCGTGAGCAAAGTCGGTGCGGTCCTGCACGGCCCGGTGTGGTCCTACGGTGCCAACGCTCTTGTCGGGCTCACCCAAGACAGTCAGCTGGCCGAGATCGCCGATCCGCAGAAACCTGATCAGGCCAAGACGCGCCTTTCCGGGCCGATGGCGCTTGGGCGCAATCTACAGATAAGTCGAAAAGATGACCGGCACGTTTTTGTGCCGCAGCCTGAGCTGGGCAAGGTGGCGGTCGTCGACTTGGGCACGCTGCGCGTAGTTGATGAGTTCGACGCGGGGCCCGCTCCCGCCCTCCTGTCCGAAGATGCCGGCATGCGGGTCCTGCTCGCACTGTCGGCGGATGGGTTATCGGTGACCCCGGTCGACCAATACGGCTTTCGGAAGTTGCCGACAGCGAGAATTACCGGAGATCCCGCCGACAGGATCGACGGCGCCAACCGCGGACGCGACATCGACTACCACCTCTATGGGCCATCGGGAATCCGCTACTACAAAGGCCCCTCCTCCCCGCCCGAGCAACACGGCTCGCTCAACATGGATGTCGCGGCCTCGGCCGGTGATGGCGCCGACGTGACGCGCAGCTATGTGGCAGGTCGCGACAGCGACGTCCTGTGCGCCATCGGCTCACGCCGCGGCGGAGAAGGTCTGGCCGTCCTTGCCACTACCCGACTGCCATCGCCGGTTCGCGCGCTCGGCACCGACGACACTAGGATCTACGCCGCAACCGACGGGGAAGTGGTGGCGCTTGAGACCGACAGCTTCACCGGCTACCCGCACAACAACATCCCAGTGCTTCGGGTGACCAACTATCGGGCAGCTCTGCCTCCCGAGGTTCAGTCGGCGCCGTTGTCGGGTATGGCTGTCGGTCCACACCGGGTCTATCTCACTTTGGCCGGGACACCGTATGTGGTGAGTGTCGCAAAGGCGCACCTGTGAACGAGGAGGACAAGTGAACGCGGCACACGAGCATCACCGCGTATCGGTCAGCATCGATGACGACGTGGCATTGCTGACCGAACAAATAGATGCGCTCAAGGAACTGGGCCGCAAGGATGAAGTCGACGAGGAGGAAAATTACGACTTCAGCATCAGATGGGGTACGGCGCTTGCGGGGCGGCTGCGACGACTGGTCCACTACAGTTCTGCGGGCGAGCTTGACGAAGCCGACGAACACCGATACCAAGCGCTGTGCGAGGAGCTGCGTGGGTTGTCCGATGTGATCGGTCGATTTGGGCTTGCTCAGCCGGTGTTCACCGCTTCGCCACCGGCGTCGGCGAAGCGGCATCGGGGGCCGAAGCGCGCCAAGTCGCGGCGCGGGCTTCTTCGTCGCGGCCGCGCAGAAAGTCCTTCTCAGCCAACCGAATTGCGGTCCTCGGGGTGAGGCAATCGCGGTTGCGGCACCGCAACGCCACCATGTACGCGTCGTCATCCTCGTCGAGGAAGAGATAACCGAGATAGAGCGCGTGTCCGACCTCGAAATCGGTACCGCCGCAGCCCTCGCAGTGACCGCCCTTGGCGGCGAGGTGCTCGAGGACGCAGGCGCGTTCAGCGCGGTTCAGATTGACCAGCTCAGGTCGAACGCTTACGTTGTCGGCGGAAGTCATGGCCCCGCTCCTCCTCATCGCTTTGCTGTGCATCGTCGCCGGCGGGAATCACGGCGCCGCTCCTCCTCATCGCTCCGCTCTGCATCGTCGCCGGCGGGTCAAATCTCGACGTCTTTGGCATAGTAGACGTTGTCTTCGCGCCAGCCTCCCAAACCCGCGCCGATGCCAGCGAAGTCGTCGATGAACTCGATTTGGTTGATCCACTTTGCCATCTTGAATCCAACCTGGGTTTCCACCCGCAACCGCAACGGTGCGCCATGCTTGATCGGCAACGGCTTGCCGTTCATCTCGTAGGCCAGCAAAGTCTGCGGCTTGTAAGCAAGTTCGAGATCCATCACTTCGTAGAACTGTCCCCCGCCATGGGAGGCGGGCTCGTCGGTGCTGTTGTCCTGCATGGTCAAAAAGCAGATGTATCGCGCCTGTGGCAACGGCTTCACCAGTTCCATCAAGCTGCTCAAGTGAACCCCGCTCCACTGGCCGATGCTAGTCCAGCCCTGCACGCAGTTGTGCATCGTGCGCTGCGTTTGCGGTTCGGTGAGGGCACGCAGCGCCGCCAGATCCAAGGTGACCGGGTGTTCGACGAGACCCCCGACTCGAAGTCGCCAGTCGACGAAGTTGTGCACCGCCATCACCTTGTAGGCGGTGGCTGTTGGTGGTTTGCCATTGACGCGGTGCTGCTCGGACAGCTTCTTCGCCGGATAGTTCTGTCGTGAAGTCAACGGACGCAATAGGGTCAGCCGAACTGGGCTAATCAACGCCTCGAGTACCCGGCGCACTTGAGTCGGCCGGCGCTGGCTCCACACCGTCGCCAACACGTGAATGGCCACGATCGCCCCGACGATCACGAATGACCACGCGGTCGCCCAGTTGAAGTTGCGGACCGAGCCGAAGATCATCGAGGCGTTGAGACGGCCCCATCCCCAGAAGAAGACCATCGACAGATGGATGACAATGAATCCCAGAAATGCAACCAGGCTGAGGAAATGCAGGCTGCGCGCCCATTGCCGGCCGCCCCACATCTGCACGTACCACGGAAACCTAGCCTCGATCGCTGGGGACTGGGCTGCGCCAGTGAGGATCTGGAACGGCGCCAGCAGAAACACCACACCGGCGTAGGTCAGCTTCTGCATGGCGTCCAATGGTTCGCCGGGCAGCAGAGGCGGCAGATTGAACGTCATGTAAGTGACGATGTCGTTCCACGCCTCGGTGAAGATTGACCATGAGGCGGGCCAGTAGCGGTGCCACTGGCCGGTGGCGAACAGCAGAATGTAGTAGGACAGCCCCACCAGGATCCAACCGATCACAGCGAAGAAGTGCCAATGGCGTCCGATACCCAGCTGAGCGTGACCGGGTAGCGAAAAGAGCGGGTGGTAGTCCTCTTCTTCATCGAGGGTGTCGAACAATCTGTCGCGCGGCATGACTTTCCGGGTAAAACGTGCCCATTCGGTACCGGGTCTGCTGTTGTCGTCCCAGTACAGCTTGGGATGGGTGGAAAGGATCTCGATTCCGCTGCGCAGCAGCAGGGTCAGAAACAGCACGTTGAGCCAGTGGTCGATTCGCAGCCAGACCGGATAGTCAAGTGTTGTCGTCATGTGATCGCCACCCCGCCTAGTCTTGCCAGCCCTGCCGGTCAGGATAAGCCACATTGATACGCAGAAGCACCGACATGTGCACTGCAACAAAAACTCCTGCGAAAGCGAGCGCGAATGTCCCCGGCGCGAAGTCCCAGCGTCCTGTCACCGCCACCAGGCCCCGCAGGCTGGTAACGCGGCTGGCCAGATAAATCCCGATGAAGAGCACGGAAAGCAAGTCACCGAGGAACCAACTCAGCTGCGGCACACGCGGACTGAGCCGAAACCACATACCAGCTGCTACCATGAGGCATCCGGTGACCAGTAGCGCGGAGTAAACCAGGAAATACCTCGGCAGTCCGGCCTCGGTGGTCGCGACGTAGGCATGGGCGGCCGCGATGGCAAGCAGTAGGAACCCCCCCAGCGCGGTTACCATCCTCGGCAGATCGAAGGCGACATAGCCCTTCAAACGAAGCCAATCGAAAAGCCGACTGTTCTTCCACAGTCTGACGAAAAGCCGCACGGCGCAAGCCTACCCCTCATCGTCGGAAGGCAAAACCTTTCTTAAGTCAATTCGCATTGCGCCAGCCCATTACACAATCAGCGGCCACGGCCGCACATGATTTGCGCTGGTCACCCAGTTCCAGCGCCGACCGAAGGACCGTAACCGTCCGCCAGGCGGTGTGCGGTCTCGAACAAGAGAGCATGCACGAAAGCCTGCGGCAGATTGCCGCGCAGCTGACGCTGCCGGATGTCGAATTCCTCGGTGAACAGCCCCGGGGGTCCGCAGGCGGTGCGGTTACGCTCGAACCACCGCACGGCCGCCAGATCGTTACCCTGTTGGTGGTCAGCCAGGGCCATCAAGAATCCGCACAGCAGAAAGGCGCCTTCGGCCTCGCCCAGCGGGCGCTCGTCGGGCCGAAACCGATAGACGAAGCCGTGCCGGCCGAGCTCGGCTCGCACCGCCTCGAGGGTGGCGATGCTGCGGGGATCGTTGGCCGGCACCGCCCCGCGAATCGACGGCAGGAGCAACGCCGCATCGATCCGTGAATCATTGGGGGCCCGTTGCCATCTTCCAGAAGAGTGCAGGCAGTCCGAATCGGTGTCGGTCACCAGGCGATCGGCTAGTCGCTGCCATTCGGCACCCTGCCGAGTCGGCGCCGTTTCGCTGATCCGCCGCAGCCCCGCCGCACAGATCAGCCGGGAATGAGCCCAACGGCGGTCGTCCACTTCCCAGATCCCGGCGTCCGGCTCACGCCAACGGTCTTCGATTGCCCCGACCAAAGTTTGCGCGGCACGCCAGTGCGCACTGTCGAGACGGTCCAAGCGAGCCGCGGACGCCAGCAAGAGCAACGCTTCACCGAAGGCGTCGAGCTGAAATTGATCGGTCACCCAATTGCCGGTCTTCGCTGCGGCGCCTGGATATCCGCTCAGATCAAGGTCCGTTTCGCAGGGTACGTCGTCGCCGGTGATGCAATAGGCCGGCTTGAGGTTGGGCCCGTCGGCAAGAACGCGCTCACTGACAAAACTAACCGCGTCGTCGAGCAGCTGGTGGCTGCCGGCGGTAGCGACTGCTTGGCCCGCATAGCACTGGTCGCGAATCCAGCAATATCGATAGTCGTAGTTACGGCCTTGCTGCGCTCGTTCCGGCAGCGACATTGTCGCCGCCGCGACCATCCCGCCGCCACTGCTCGTCAAGCCGCGAAGTACCGCGCACGCGGTCTGACAGTCGAGATCTGCCAACGTGCCGGAGAATGCCGGAACTGCTTGCATCCAGGCTCTTTCGGTGTCACGCCAGGCGTCGTTGGGCCGCACCGCGTCGTTCGGCAGCTCTCGGTGTGACAGCTCTAAGACCAAGTCGTGGTCACGGCCCGGCTCGACCTCGACCACGACCTGCAGCGAGCCGTCGTCACAGCGTTGCGCTTCACCGGCGCCGGACCACCGAAAGTGAAGCTGACCCGACCGCCCGGTCCACATTCCGTCGTCAAGGGACAGGTCGCGCATCTGGTGGGCGCCGAAGTCCGCCCGCACGTCGAGCGCAATTCGCATCCGTATCGACCGGTCGACCGCGCTGATGCGGCGAAGCACAACCGCCGTATCCGGGTTCCCCGGAAACGCCAGCGCCTCGCGGGATTCAACGATCCCGTCAGTGCTCACCCACCGCGACCGCCAGATCAGTGACCGGTCCTCGTAACGTCCGCCCCAAACGAACCGCGGATGGTCCGGGGCTACGACGAAAACCCCTCCGCCGCCCAACAGTGTGCTGAACACTGCCGGGCTATCCCATCGCGGCAGGCACATCCAGCAGCAGTCACCACGGGGCCCGACGACAATTCCGCGTTCTCCATCGGCAAGTAACGCATATTCCCGGAGGACGTGGGGCGCAAGCTCTTCAGCCAGTAGTCCTTGCTCCTCCATGGCGTCCCTTCGTTCGGTGCGGCCGTCGATTGTCGTCGATGTCAGGCATACCCGGTTTAGGTTGCGGGTAGACACCGGTTATGACTTCGCATGCGGCCGCGCCGATTCCCATCGAATCGCTCGAAGCTTCCGCCTACAGCATCCCCACCGACGAGCCGGAGTCGGACGGCACCTTCGTCTGGGATTCCACCACTTTCGTGCTGGTGACCGTGCGTGCCGGCGGCCAGGTGGGAACCGGCTACACCTATGCCGGCACTCCTGTTGTGACAGTGGTGCACTCCAAGCTGGCGGACGTCATCAAGGGGCGCGACGCCCTCCAACCGCCGGCGTGCTGGGCCCAAATGCAGCACGCCGTCCGTAATTTGGGTAAGCCGGGCGTGGTGTCCGAAGCGATCTCCGCCGTGGATATCGCATTGTGGGATCTCCGCGCCCGGCTGCTCGACGAGCCGCTCGTGGTGGCCCTTGGCGCTGTCCACGACGCCACCCCGATCTACGGCAGCGGCGGCTTTACGTCATACGACAACGACACTCTGCGAAAGCAGCTATGCGGGTGGGCGGAGGCTGGTATTCCCCGCGTAAAGATGAAGGTGGGACGCGATCCGGGTTCCGACACGGGCAGGCTCCAGGCGGCGCGGTCGGCTATCGGCGACACAACTGAACTGTTCGTCGATGCGAACGGAGCCTATACGCGCAAACAAGCGCTGCTGTGGGCGAATCGTTTCGCGGAGTATGACGTTCGGTGGTTTGAAGAGCCTGTGACGTCCGACGATCTCGACGGACTGCACCAGCTGTGCCGACAGGGGCCGGCGGGCATGGACATCGCCGCCGGCGAATATGGCTACCACTTACCGTATTTCCACCAGATGCTCACCGCTGAGGCGGTGGACTGCCTGCAGGCTGATGTCACCCGCGCCCTCGGAATCACCGGTGTGCTCAAAGTCGGCGCTCTCTGCGATGCCCGCGGCATGGACCTGTCGTTGCACTGCGCCCCACAGATCAGCAGCCAAGTCGGCACTGCCGTGTGGCACCTGCGGCATCTCGAGTACTTCCACGACCATGTGCGCATCGAAGGCATGGCATTCGACGGCACCATCGATCCTGAGCCCGGCGGCTTACTGCGGCCGGATCGCACATCGCCCGGTCACGGGTTAACCATCAAGCAGTCCGATCTCGATCAGTACCGAGTGGCGTAGACACTCGAAGGACGCGTCCCGTCATGACGACGCCCGCTTCTAGCTACTAGTCGAGGGCCGTGCAGCGCGCGATGGGTGTACCGACCAGCCGAAAATTTTCAGACTTGTCTACGTCAGGATCAACGCCCTGTTGGAAGACGACGATGATGTCGGAGCCGCCGAACTGGAAGTAACCGAACTCCTCGCCCTTGGCCATGTGCTTACCCTCGACCGCGGTGAGCACAACCGACGACACATGCGCCATTCCCACCGGGATCACCGCGACAACGCCGATGTCACCGCAGTCGGATTGCGCGGTGTCAATCGTGACCACCCCTCGGGTTTGGGAGAATTCGTACCCGCTGGTGGCGCTGTCGCTGGCTTTCAGTTTGTGATCCTCGATGCCTACGCGCATGAACACCTTCCCGTTGATGCGGAAAGATTCCTTGACAAGACCGCCGACCGGCAAGTGATAGCGGTGGTAGGCGTGCACCGGCAGCATGTAATGCACGAACGTGCCCCCAGCGAAGCAGTCAGCGTAGGCGCTGCCTTCGATGAGCTGCATGATGTTGCCGAACTTGCGATTCTTGACCGTGGTGGCGGGAATGTTGGAGTCGGCGTCGATGTCGTAGGCATGTTGAAAACTGCAGTCGGCCGGCGAGGTAACGACCAGGTTGCTGCCCGGCTCGGTGATGGGACGTAGCCCGCCGTTGATCTCGCGGGCGATGAACTGGTTGGCGGTCAACCAGCCGCTGGGCGCATTCGGCACGCCGTCGATCATTGACTCGTAGATGCGATATTCCGGCGCATTCTCGATGAACGACTGCAAGACTTTGGGGCTGAATGACTCCGGTGTGTCGAGGTACCTGCCCCACTCGCATGCAAATTCAGTCATCCACACTCGGAAGACGTCAGAATCTTGCGGCGCCCTGTCCCCGACTCTCTGGTCCACCAGGAAGTAGAAGTGACTCATCCGGTCACTGACCTCCTGGGCCTGCCTGTTGTCGTTTTTCCATGCAGCCGAATCGGATTCATGAGGGACCCACGTGAGGAAACGCTTGAGGTAGTCCTCGTATTGACCGATATCGGTCGGCCACATCAGTGCCGCGAACAAGTCGGAGTTCAACTCTGCCTTGGCCAATTCCCGCGCCTTGACTAACGACTGCTCGAGTGAACCGCCGAGCCCGTGCTCGTCGTCGAGTGCCTTCCTGAGTTTGTGAATAATCACATCCGGCTCGCTCAACTGAGTGCTCCTTGGGATGGTGTCGTACAAAATTCGCGATCGCCGTCAGGGACAGGCAGCCAGGCGCGGGCTGCCCGCGGTACGGTGTGGCCGGCGACCGCTGCCGCAGCCTGATTGCGGAAGTCGATGAGCTTCATCAGTTGACCACCGGCCGGAGTTGGATGCGGCGCACCTGACGCTCGCCGCGCATTCGCCACGCCTCCCGCCGCGAAGCAAGCGGCCATGGCCCCGCTCGTCAGTGCCAGGCGTCGCGAATTGCCGATTGCCGCCCAACAGAACATGGAAACGCTGTGTAGCAGGTCCACTTCAGCGCTGAGGGCCAGACATGCAGCGTCGGGTTGGTATGCCGTGAGGACTGCCTGGCTGAGCTCTCGCAACGCCAGCACACGGATGACCGCTCGCCGCCGCGCTGCCGGAGGTTGGCCAGTCACCCACCGCAGCAACCGATCCGGAGCGGTCAGCAAGGCCATCCCGTATCCGGCGCGCAAGGGAGCGATCATCACGACCGCCGGCGGGCGGCACCGGTGGCGAATAGCATTCCCAGTCCCGCGGTGGCTGCGGCGCCCGCCGCCAACCTCGGGTGCTGAGAGAGCCACAGTTGCGGGCTGTAAGCGTGCGACTGCTCGTCGAACACCCCGTGGGCGCCGTGGTCGCTGCCGTGTCCCTGGTCGACCGGCTCCCACAAGTTGTTCGGCTGCTCGCCGAAGACCCGGTCACTGGTCTGCTGTGATTTATATCCGTTGCGGCCGAGGTACCGATCGAGCAGCGGGGCAATGAACTTCTGTGCCAACAGCGTGACCGCGGTGCTGTCGCCGACCCAGTACTGCTTGCGTTCCGGATGGTCGGCGGCGTAGACGACGCCGCGGGCCGCGACTTCGGGTTGATAGATCGGCGGCACCGGCTGCGGGTGCCGCGGCAGGCGCGAAAGCACCCAGGAGAATTGGGGAGTGTTGACCGCGGGCATCTGCGCCACGGTGATTCGCACCTTGGACCCTTCGTGTAACAGTTCGCAGCGCACCGATTCGGTGAACCCGTTGATGGCGTGTTTGGCGCCGCAATAGGCCGACTGCAAGGGAATCGACCGCTGTCCGAGTGCGGATCCGACCTGCACGATGGTGCCGCTATTGCGTGGGCGCATTCTGGCCAGCGCCGCCATGGTGCCGTAGACGAAGCCAAGGTAGGACACCTCGGTCACGCGCTTGAACTCTTCAGCGGTGATTTCGCTGAACGGCGCGAAGACCGACGTGAACGCGACATTGACCCAGACGTCGATGAGCCCGAAATGGGCTTCGGCCTGATCCGCGGCGTCGTTGACGGCGGCATGGTCGGCAACGTCGGTTGGGATGGCCAGTGCTTTTCCGCCACCGGATTCGACGTCGCGCGCAGCACCTTGCAGCCCGGCGGCACCCCGGGCCAGCAGAACGACGTTTGCGCCGCGCTGCCCGAATAGTTGTGCGGTGGCACGACCTATTCCGGCGCTGGCTCCGGTGATCACCACGGTCTGTGTCATCAAAGACTCCTTTCGCTCGGTTAAGAGGTTCGGCGCCTGGCAGCTCACCGCCGAGAGCCGGAAACGCCATGAGCCACGACGTCGCCCCTCACCTTGCCGGTTGCCATCCTTTCGGCGAGCCGCGAAGCCAACGCCATGATCGTCAACGCAGGATTGGCCGATCCCTGCGTCGGGCATACCGAGCCGTCGGCGAGGAAGAGGTTCGGCACGCCCCATACGCGCTGATCGGAGTTGACCACGGAATCCTCTGCGCTGGTTCCCATCCGGGCGCCGCCGATCAGGTGAGCGAAGCGCTGGATGGTCAGTACGTCCTGAGCGTCGGCCGCGTGCAGAATCTCTCCGATCACTTTGGTGGAATAAGCCATGTTTGCCTTATCGTTTTCGCAGAGGGCGTAGTCGAATCGGGCCACCGGGGTGCCGTAGTGGTCGGTTTCGTCGGCCAGAGTGACCCGATTGTCCGGCTGTGCCAAGAGCTCGTTGAGCACGCCGACGGTCGCCCAGTGGTTGTAGTCACGCATGTACTCCCGCAACGGCCGACCCCAATGGCCATCGGCCAAAACGTGTTCCGCCCAGCCGATGGGCAAAGGCGAAACGGTCTGGATGGAGAAGCCTCGAGCGAACCCGCGAGCGGAGTCGGTTTCGTAGAACTGCTCGGACGAGACCTCCGGTGGCGGTGCTTTGTACATCCGGACCTCTTCGGACCAGCGGCCCGCCGATTGCGTGGCACCTTGCACCATCACATAGCGTCCGACTTGATCGTCGTTGTTGCCCAGCCCGTTCGGGAATCGTCCGCTCACCGAATTCAGTAAAAGCCGCGGAGTTTCGATGGAATACCCGGCGACCGCGACGGATTTCGCCCGCTGCAACCTTTCTCGTCCGCCCGCCTCGTCGTAGTAGACGACTCCTTGCGCGGCGCCGGTGTCGTCGAGCTCGACACGGGTGGCCATGCAATTGGCGCGAATCTCCACGCCGTGGGCGAGCGCATCGGGGAGATGAGTAACATACGGGCTGGCCTTGGCGTTCACCTTGCAGCCCTGCAGGCAGTATCCGCGATAGATACAGTGCGGACGGTTACCAAAGGTGCCGTTCACGATGCCGACCGGCCCGACCCGCATCTCAATGCCGAGCTGATGTGCTCCTCGCCAAATCTTCGCGGCGGCACCCGAAATAGGATGCGGCGAGAAGGGGTAACGGTGCGGATGGCCCCAGGGCCAGTTCTGACCGGCCACCGGCAACTCGGCCTCGATGCGCTCGTAGTGGCGCCGAATGTCTTCGTAGCAGATCGGCCAGTCCGCGCCCACCCCGTCGAGTGTGTAGGTCTGCAGGTCGCTGGGATGAAACCGCGGACAATAACCGGCGTAGTGGACCATCGAGCCACCCACTCCGCGTCCGGAATTGTTCTTACCCAACTCAACCGGGTCTGCACCGCCGATGATGCGTTTCTGGGTCCAGTAAAGGGTGTGAGAGCCGGCCTCGTCGGAGACCCAGTCCTCGTCGGGGTGCCAGAACGGGCCGGCCTCGAGGATGACGATCCGCCAGCCTGCGCGCGCCAAGCGTTGTGCCAGGACCGAGCCGCCGGCACCCGCACCGACGACAACAAGGTCGACTTCGTCGTCGTCGCGGTAGCGGCGCATCGTTTTCTCACCCGGAAGGTCGCGCGAGTGCACGTTGAGCAAGAACCGAGAATCGTTGTCGCGCGGCCCTACCGCTCCCTTGAGCAGTCCACGCAGCCGCTCGCCCATCACAGCTCACCGTCCTCGACCACATCGACCGGATCTTCGTCGGTGGCGCCGCGAGTTTCGAACGGTTCGCGCACCGCGGCCGAACCAGTGGCACCGCCGAGACGCATGAAACCGCGCGGGTAAGCAGGTCCGCCGAATCCGATTTCGTTCCACGCCCACGGATGGGAGTAGAAGCTCGACAGCACCATGCGCATGCACACCGACCAGGCACGGCTGACGTTGAGGCGCGCCCACGTTCCGCCCTGCAAGTGACCTTGAGCAAACTGGTCGATGACCGCTTCGCGGGAAGCCGACTCGGCGTCGGCGAACGAGACCATGCCGTAGCGGTCGCGCGCCGTTTCGTCGAGGGCGCGCAGCACCAGCCGCCAGGTTTCCCGATCGTCGGGCATGTCGACGTATTGGTAGCCATCGAGGCGCCCGGCGGCGAGCTTCTCGTCGACGAATTCGGCCACCGGTACCCGCGGCTCCCTGTCTTGGGCCAGCACGGTGTCGCAGAACGCGCGCAGGCACGGTTCCTCGTCCGCGGTGAAGAACTTCAGCGGACCGGGGGGTTCCAGTCGGGCCAGCACCACCTTCTTGGTCGCGTTGTCCCACGAATCGACCGTCTCAAGTACGTCGTAGTCGGGGAAGCGTCCGATCATTTGTGGCGTGATGCCGCGGCGCTGCTTTGGCAGCCAGGACGGGTGCGGCGGTTGGCCTTCCGGACGCAAGTTCGGCAGATGGTCCGGGCGCGAGGTGTTGGCCATCGTGGTTATCGCGCCGGTCACTGTTCGCGGCGCAAGACCGCAGCCAGCAGGCCCATCGCCCCGACGATCGTCATCAATCCGGGCGCCACGATCGGCGGCCCCATCGGGACGTTGTAGGACGCGTGCTTCCACCCGCCCGGTCTACGTGCGACTCCGCGGGCATGCAGGTACTCGCCCAGCAGTCCGTTGGCGGTGTATACGCCCGCGGTGATCGGCAGCCATAGTTTGGCCCACCGCCGGGAGAACACACCGCCGATACCGGCGACGACCACCGGTGGTGTTACGACGATCGGGCTCCACATCCATTTGTTGCCGAAGCTGGCTTTATAGTGCTCGAGGTAGATCTCCGCTGTAGTGACCGCGGCCGCGAAAGCGGTCAGCGCCGACAGCGACCGTTCGAAGCGACCGTGTGAAACGTCGTAGAGCGCCCGGTCGACCAGGTGGTCGGCGTCACCGATCCACTTACCGTGGCTGCCGGCGTCACCGCCGGTTCGCCGTCCGCCGTTGTTGAGCAACATCATTTCGGTTCTGTCTCCTTTCTGTTTAAGTCTGGCCGCTATTTCGTGGGGAGCGGTTCGGCGGCCTGCACAACACCGGGCAGCAGGTTCCATGCCGCGAGTTACGCGCGAGCCATCTCGGTGGCTCGCCAGCAAGTGAGATGGGACGGTGTTGCTGCAACGGCGCGCGCTTGACTGACCATCGGACGGTTAGCGACGCCCGAGCTCGAGCGAAGCCGCGATCGTTGACGGTGCCGTGCCTGAGCAGCCGCTCGAAGAGAACAAGGAGATAGTGCACCGGTGTCATACCTGTCGGCCCGCCTCGCCACTGGTAACGAAATACGCTTCTGCCAGTCCACGACACTGAAAACAACGAGCCGAGATGACGCGCAGAAGCACTGGAGCGCCCAGCTGGGTATTTCAACCGAGGCGGCTGCGACGCCATATGCGTGCGTCACGGCCATGCGCGCAGCGCGGATACCCGGCCGCCGCTGGGGCTAAACCACGAATCTTCAGGCGTCGGTACCGGTGCTCAGACCCGGCGAACACAGCTCAACACACCTGTGCATTTGTGCACGGCAAAGTAACTTAACTGCTACTCAGCTGTCGTCGTTACCCTGGAGCCGTGCTCGATCGCGCCGTAGATCCGCGAGTGCCAAAACCGCTGGGGGCGCACACACTTGAGGGTGTCGCCGCTGCCGCACCAGCCGCGACGCCCAGCCTGGCGACGACCGGTCTGTCCGGTGACCCCGACAAGCTCGATGCGAGGCTGCTACGGATCGCCGGCGTGTGTCTTCTTGGTGCGGTGATGGCAATTCTTGACACCACCGTCGTCGGCGTCGCGCAGCGCACCTTCATCGCCCAATTCGAGTCGACCCAGGCCGTCGTCGGATGGACGATGGCCGGCTACACGCTGGCGTTGGCGACGGTGATCCCACTGGCCGGCTGGGGCGCCGACCGGTTCGGCGCCAAGCGGCTGTTCATCGGGTCAGTGCTGGCGTTCACCGCAGGTTCGTTGCTGTGCGCGACGGCGCCGAACATTGCGGTGCTCATCGCCTTCCGCGTGATCCAAGGCCTCGGTGGCGGCATGCTCTTGCCGCTGGCCTTCACCATCCTGGCCCGCGAAGCCGGCCCAAAACGAGTCGGCCGACTGATGGCGGTGCTGGGCATCCCCGTGATGCTGTGCCCGATGGCCGGGCCCATCTTGGGCGGATGGGTCATCGACAACTACAGCTGGCGATGGATCTTCCTGATCAACCTGCCGATCGGAGCGACCGCGTCCGTCCTGGCGTTCCTCGTTCTCCCGCGAAGTCGTGCGATACGTTCGGAAAAGCTTGATCTCGTCGGCATGCTGCTGCTGTCCCCCGGTCTGGGGGCGCTGCTCTACGGGATTTCGTCGATCGCATCCCGCGGGACGGTCTTCGACCATCACGTATGGGTACCGGCAGCCGCAGGCTTGGCGCTGATCACCGCCTTCGTCCTGCACGCCCTGCGCCGTTGCGATCATCCGCTGATCGATCTGCGGCTGTTTCGCAACCCTGAAGTCACCGCGTCCAATGCGGCGATGTTGCTTTCCGCGGCTGCGTTCGTCGGCGCGGTGCTGCTCATCCCGAGCTGTTTTCAGCAGTTGCTGCATCAGACGACGCTTCAGTCTGGCGTGCACATGGTTCCCGAACGGCTGGGCGCGATGTTGAGCCTGCCGGTGGCCGGCGCGCTGTTGGACAGGCGCGGCCCGCGCAGGATCGTGCTGGTCGGCATTGCGCTGATGGGTACGGGCATGACCGTTCTCGCCTACGGTGTCTGGACGCAGGCCGACTACCTGCCCGTCCTGCCGGCGGCACTGGTGCTGGTGGGCATGGGCGTGGGTTGCACGGTGATGCCGCTGACCGCGGCCGCGGTGCAAGCCCTGGCCCCGCAGCAGATCGCTCGCGCGTCGTCACTGATCCACGTCAACCTTCAAGTGGCGGGCTCGCTGAGCACCGCGTTGATGTCGGTGATCCTGACCAATCAGTCCAGCCGGAGCAAAGACGTTGCTGCGGCAAACGAAATCGCGGTACTCCAGCAGGAGGCGATACGCCGCGGGATGGCGCCGAGTACGTCGGCGATGCCGCGGCGGGCATTCGCCCCCGATTTCACGAGCAACGTGCTACACGACTTGTCGCACGCCTACACCGCGGTGTTCGTGGCCGCGATCGTGCTAGCGGTGCTAGCACTCGTTCCCGCGGCGTTCCTGCCCAACGAGCCGGTACCGACCGAGCGCGGCCGGCCACCAATCTGAAAACGGTCGACAGCAGGACGACCGCATCAGCGCAGCAACGCCCGCGACATCACCACCCGCTGAATCTGATTGGTTCCTTCATAGATTTGGGTGATCTTCGCGTCGCGCATGAACCGCTCGACGGGGAAGTCCCGGGTGTAGCCGTAGCCACCGAAAAGCTGCACGGCATCCGTGGTGACTTCCATGGCGACATCGGAGGCGAAACACTTCGAAGCGGCCGAGATGAAACCCAGCCCGGTTTCGCCGCGTTCGGCCCGGGCAGCTGCAGAATAGACCATCAACCGAGCGGCCTCCACCTTCATCGCCATGTCGGCGAGCATGAATTGCACACCCTGGAAATCGCTGACGGACTTGCCGAATTGCTGACGTTCCTTGGTGTAGGCGATTGCGGCATCCACCGCGCCCTGAGCGATGCCGACGGCCTGCGCGCCGATCGTGGGTCTGGTGTGATCCAACGTCGCCAGCGCGGTCTTGAACCCGGTGCCCGGCTCGCCGATGATCCGGTCGCCGGGGATGCGGCAGTCCTCGAAGTACAGCTCGGTGGTCGGCGAGCCCTTGATGCCCAGCTTGCGTTCCTTGGGCCCGACCGAGAAACCCTCATCGTCACTGTGCACCATGAACGCCGAGATGCCATTGGCGCCTTTTTCCGGATCGGTCACCGCCATCACGGTGTACCAGGTCGACTTGCCGCCGTTGGTGATCCAGGCTTTCGACCCGTTGAGCACCCAGGAGTCGCCGTTGGCCCTGGCGCGGGTGCGCATCGCTGCGGCGTCGCTGCCTGAACTCCGCTCGGAAAGTGCATACGAGGCCATCAGCCCGTCGGCGGCCAGTGACGGCAGTACCTGCTTCTTCAGTTCGTCGGAGCCCCGCAAGATCAATCCCATGGTGCCCAATTTGTTGACCGCGGGAATCAACGAAGCCGAGGCGTCGACGCGCGCCACCTCTTCGATCACGATGCAGGCCGCCACCGAGTCCGCACCCTGACCGTCATACTCCACGGGCACATGCACCGCATTGAAGCCGGATGCGTTCAGCGCCGCCAACGCTTCCTCGGGAAAGCGCGACTGCTCGTCGACGTCGGCGGCGTAGGGCGCGATCTCCTTTTCCGCCAGCGCGCGGATCGCCGCCCGCAACTCGTCGTGCTCCTCGGGCAGCTTGAACACATCAAACGACGGATTTCCCGCCCAACCAGCCATCATGCCTCCTGCTGTTACTTGCCAGTAACTTTACCCTCGGCTTCTCAGAGCCGAATCCTTGGCGTCCACGGAGTCGGCCAGCTGCTCCTGAAAAGCCACCACCCGGCTGCGCAGGGCCGAATCCCGTGAACCGAGGATGCGCACCGCCAGCAGGCCGGCGTTTCGGCCGCCACCGATCGACACGGTGGCTACCGGCACCCCGGCCGGCATCTGCACTATTGACAGCAGCGAGTCCAGGCCGTCCAGGCGCGCCAACGGCACTGGGACTCCAATTACCGGGAGCGGCGTTGCGGCGGCGACCATGCCCGGCAAATGGGCGGCGCCGCCCGCCCCGGCGATGATCACCTCGATGCCGCGACCCGCGGCGTCGCGTGCATAGTCGAGCATCCGGGCCGGCGTGCGATGCGCCGACACCACGCCCACCTCGTATGGAATATCGAACTCAGCCAGGGCCTGCGCGGCTTCCTGCATCACCGACCAGTCGCTGTCGCTGCCCATGATCACGCCGACGCGGGGCGTCGCCGGCTGCGGGTTACTTGCGCCGCTCCTCTTCATCGCTTCGCTCTGCATCATCGCCGGCTGCGGGTTACTTGCGCCGCTCCTCCTCATCGCTTCGCTCTGCATCGTCGCCGGCTGCGGGTTACTTGCGCCGCTCCTCCTCATCGCTTCGCTCTGCATCATCGCCGGCTGCGCGTTACTTGCGCCGCTCCTCCTCATCGCTTCGCTCTGCATCATCGCCGGCTGCGCGTTACTTGCGCCGCTCCTCCTCATCGCTTCGCTCTGCATCATCGCCGGCTGCGGGTTACTTGCGCCGCTCCTCCTCATCGCTTCGCTCTGCATCGTCGCCGGCTGCGGGTTACTTGCGCCGCTCCTCCTCATCGCTTCGCTCTGCATCGTCGCCGGCGCGGTCCCATCCGTCGGTTCGGTCATGAGCGCCGCTCCTCTCCCCCGCAAGCGGGAGGTACCCCCCATCGCTTCTATGCTTCGCATCGTCGCCGGCGACATGTGGGTCCCATCCGTCCGTCCACTGCCCGTGCGACAACCAGTGAGCCGCCCGCGCTGCGCGTTGTCGCAAGTCGGCGACTTGCGACATGTCGGTGCCGAGCACGTTGACGTGCCCGATCTTGCGGCCCGGTCGCTCGCCTTTGCCGTAGAGGTGAACACGGGTTTCGGGCATCCGCGCAAACAGGTGGTGAAGCCGTTCGTCGACGTTCATCTCCGGCGGTTCGGCGGCACCCAGCACGTTAGCCATCACGGTGACCGGCACGGTGGCGTCAGTGTCGCCGAGCGGATAGTCCAGCACCGCGCGTAGGTGCTGCTCGAACTGACTGGTGCGGGCCCCGTCCATGGTCCAGTGCCCGGAGTTGTGCGGACGCATGGCCAGCTCGTTGACCAGTAACGTGCCGTCTTGCGTCTCGAACAGCTCAACAGCCAGCACACCCACCACGCCTAGTTCGGCCGCCAACCTCAAAGCCAGTTGCTGCGCTTCGCCTGCCCGATCGGCGGAGAGGTCCGGCGCGGGCGCGATCACCAAAACGCAGATACCGTCACGTTGCACCGTCTCGACCACCGGCCAGGCCGCGCCCTGCCCGAATGGGGACCGCGCCACCAGCGCCGAAAGCTCCCGTCGCATCTCCACGCGTTCCTCGACCAGCACCGGCACGCCCGCGCCCAGGAACTCGGCCGCGATCTCGCGGGCCTGCCGCAGATCACCAGCCATGCGCACGCCGCGACCGTCGTATCCGCCGCGAACCGCCTTGACCACGATGGGCCCTCCGACGCGGGCAGCGAACTCGTCGATGGCGTCCAACTCGTCGACTGTGTCGACGCCGGCGTAACGGGGAATCGGGGCGCCCAGTACCTCGAGCCGCCGACGCATGACGAGCTTGTCCTGGGCGTGCAGCAGCGCATGCGGGGGCGGTGCCACGTTGACACCTTCGGCGACCAGCTTCTCGAGCAGCTCTGCCGGAACATGCTCGTGATCGAAAGTCAACGCATCCGCCCCGGCCGCCACCCGGCGCAGGTCCTCGAGATCGGTGTGGGAACCGATGAGCACGTCCGGCGTGACTTGGGCGGCCGGATCGTCGGCATCGGCGGCCAGCACCCGCAGCGTCTGACCCAGGGCGATGGCGGCCTGGTGAGTCATCCGCGCCAGTTGACCGCCGCCGACCATGGCGACCAGCGGCGGAACAGTCGGGGTACTGGACACGGCACAATGGTGTCACGGCGGCGGACCGGTTATGAATCGACGGCGGTCTTAACTTGCTCTTTGGCGCAGCTCAGCGGCAAACCGTACACTGCGATGTTGTGTCCTTCGCCGATGCCACGATCGCGCTGCTGCCGAAATCAATCCGGCCGTATGCCGAACAGCACCACGAGCTGATCAAGTTCGCCATCGTCGGCGGGACCACTTTCATCATCGACTCGGTGATCTTCTACTCCCTGAAGCTGACCATCCTCGAGCCCAAGCCGGTGACCGCCAAGGTTATTGCCGGCATTGTCGCGGTCATCGCGTCCTACATCTTGAACCGGGAATGGAGCTTCCGCGACCGCGGCGGCCGTGAGCGCCACCATGAGGCGCTGCTATTTTTCGCATTCAGCGGAGTCGGGGTGCTGCTCTCGATGGCGCCGCTGTGGTTTTCCAGCTACGTCCTGCAGCTGCGGGTACCCGCGGTGTC
Source organism: uncultured Actinomycetota bacterium (assembly GCA_963795995.1). Lineage (GTDB taxonomy): Bacteria > Actinomycetota > Actinomycetes > Mycobacteriales > Mycobacteriaceae > Mycobacterium. Next base: position 178,536 of record CAWCJY010000010.1, on the reverse strand, counting down.
GCTGACGATGGAGAACATCGCCGACTTCATCTCCGCATATATCGTCGGCAACCTGCTGCAGATGGCGTTCCGGTTCTGGGCTTTTCGCCGGTGGGTCTTTCCCGACGAGTTTGGTCGTAACCCCGAGAAGGCGCTGGAGTCCACGCTCACGGCCGGCGGGATTGCGGAAGTCTTCGAGGACAAGATCGAAGCCAGCAATGTCACCTTGCTGCGCCGCCCCGCACGAGCCGGGCGGTTCGGTCAGTTGGGCGACTCCGCTGAGCCTGAGGTGTCGAAAACCTCGTAACTCAACAGGGCGTGCACCTGTCGGACCCGCGGAATGTCGTAAAGCTCCAGCGGTTCCAGCGCCGGCGACCCGATGATCAGCGTTCCGGTGCGCAGCATCCGGTCGAGGAGCCGGTGCCGAGACTCGACGTGTGAGATCCGGGCCAGCGGCAGGTCGATTCCGCTGCGGGTGAGCACCCCGCGCCGAAACATCACGCGTCGGTCGGTGAGGACGAAGTGCGTGGTCAACCACGTGACGAACGGCCACACGGTCAGCCAGCCCACCAGCACCGCCCAAATCGCCCAGATCACCCCGAAGATCACGTGCTTGGCGTCTGAGTGCCAGTCCGTGGCGTTGACGACGGCGGCCGCGAAGGCTCCCGAAGCGCTGGCCACGACCAACGTCAGCACAGCCGGTATCAGACGTTTCCAGTGCGGGTGCCGGTGCACGACCACGTGTTCGTCGTCGCCCAGCACATTGTCGGGGTAGCGCATCAGCCGACCGGACGGATGTGGGTGATGTCGCCGGCCGATATCGTCACCACCCCCGCGCCGGTGTCGACTTGCAACCGGCCCAGCTCGTCGACCGCGGTGGCGAGTCCGATGACCTCTTGATCGCCGGGCACCGTGGCGTGCACCCGGGTTCCCAACGTGCGGCTGTAGCGCTGGTAATCGGCGGTCAGCGCCGCATCGGCGCCACCGGCGCTGCGCCAGGCGTCGATGCGGCGAGCCAACTCGCGAAGGATCGCCCGGGTCAGCCGATTCCGGTCTATTGCGGATGACCCGAGCATCAGCAGCGACGTCGCGGCCGGGTCGGGCGCGTCCGCGGCGGTCAAGGTGACGTTCAGGCCGAGCCCGATCACGATCACCGACGCTGGTGCGGCGACCTCGGCGAGGATCCCGGCGAGCTTGCCGTCGCCGGCCAGGACATCGTTGGGCCACTTCAGCCCGACTGGCGGGCCAGCCACCCCGTCGAGTGCGTCGACCACTGCAACACCCGTCGCCAGCGGCAACCAGCCCCAGCCCGAACGAGGTACCGACGACCCGTCGATGCCAACTGACAGCGCGATCTGCGCGCGTGGTGGGGCTGACCAGTGCCGGCCGTGGCGGCCACGCCCAGCGCTCTGGTAGTCGGCCAGCAGCACCGCGCCGTCGATGTCCTGGCCGGCGGCCGCCCGGTCGAGGAGGTCGGCGTTGGTGGAACCGGTCTCCGCGATGACGTCGAGCCGGCGCCACGGCAGACCGGGGCCGACCAGCCCGTCGGCTAACACGGCCGCATCCAGCGGCGCAGGCTGCGGGTCTGCTTTCATCGTTGCCCAGCTTAAAGGCGGCGACTTACCGCAGTTCAGTCCTCGACTGTGCGCTGACGACTTCCGGCCTGCGTTGAGGGATGAAAAGCTGTCGATTTCCCGCCCTGGACGCACGTTCGACGGATTCGTCAGCCACCCAGGTGTTCGGCAGCGCCGCCGCGCCGCCCGCATCGTCGTCGAGCCGGTCTTCGCCGCTAAGCTCGTGACCCATGACGAGCGTTACCGACCACCACGCGGAGCCCGCCGCCGAGCACACCATCGATATCCACACCACCGCCGGGAAGCTGGCCGAGCTGCGCAAGCGGACCGAAGAGACGCTGCACCCGGTCGGCGAGACCGCGGTTGAGAAAGTCCACGCCAAAGGCAAGCTCACTGCCCGCGAACGTATTTACGCGCTGCTGGACGAGGACTCGTTCGTCGAACTCGACGCGCTGGCCAGACACCGCAGCACCAACTTCGGGCTCGGCGAGAAGCGTCCGCCGGGCGACGGCGTCGTCACCGGCTACGGCACTATCGAGGGCCGCGACGTCTGCATCTTCAGCCAGGATGCCACCGTCTTCGGCGGCAGCCTCGGCGAGGTCTACGGCGAAAAGATCGTCAAGGTGCAAGAGTTGGCCATCAAGACCGGCCGCCCGCTTCTCGGCATCAACGACGGCGCCGGAGCCCGTATCCAGGAGGGTGTCGTCTCGCTGGGGCTCTACAGCCGCATCTTCCACAACAACATCCTGGCCTCCGGCGTCATCCCGCAGATCTCGCTGATCATGGGCGCGGCGGCCGGCGGGCACGTGTACTCCCCTGCGCTGACCGACTTCGTCGTGATGGTCGACCAGACCAGCCAGATGTTCATCACCGGTCCGGACGTGATCAAGACCGTCACCGGTGAGGACGTCACGATGGAAGAACTCGGCGGCGCGCACACCCACATGGCGAAGTCGGGCACGGCGCACTACGTCGCCTCCGGTGAGCAGGACGCCTTCGAGTGGGTCCGTGAACTGCTGAGCTACCTGCCGGCCAACAACTACGTTGATCCGCCGCGCTACCCGGCGGAGGCGCCAGCTGGATCTATTGAAGACACCCTGACCGCGGAAGATCTCGAGCTGGACACGCTGATCCCCGACTCGGCTAATCAGCCCTACGACATGCACGAGGTGATCACCCGCATTCTCGACGAGGACGAATTCCTCGAGGTGCAGTCCGGCTATGCCAACAACATCATCGTCGGTTTCGGCCGCATCGAAGGCCGCCCGGTCGGCATCGTCGCCAACCAGCCCACCCAGTTCGCTGGCTGCCTGGACATCAACGCCTCGGAGAAAGCGGCCCGGTTCGTCCGGACCTGCGACTGCTTCAACATCCCGATCGTCATGCTGGTCGACGTGCCCGGCTTCCTGCCCGGCACCGGTCAGGAATACAACGGGATCATCCGCCGCGGTGCCAAGCTGCTCTACGCCTACGGCGAGGCGACGGTCCCGAAGATCACCGTCATCACCCGCAAGGCCTACGGCGGCGCCTATTGCGTGATGGGTTCCAAAGACATGGGCTGCGACGTCAACGTGGCCTGGCCGACGGCGCAGATCGCGGTGATGGGAGCTTCTGGCGCAGTTGGGTTCGTCTACCGCCAACAGCTCAGCGAAGCGGCCCGCAACGGTGAAGATGTTGATGCGCTGCGGCTGCAACTTCAGCAGAGTTACGAGGACACCTTGGTCAACCCGTACGTCGCCGCTGAGCGCGGTTATGTCGACGCGGTGATTCCGCCGTCGCACACCCGCGGCTACATCGGGACCGCGCTTCGGCTGTTGGAGCGCAAGATCGCGCAGACGCCGCCCAAAAAGCACGGGAACATTCCGCTGTGAGCGACTCGGGCGACTCGGGCGATAAAAACGACTTAGCTCCGGTGATCGAGCCGGGCGAGACACACATCGAAGTGCTCAAAGGCAATCCGACGAACGACGAGCTGGCCGCGTTGGTCGCGGTGCTGGGCACCCTGAGGGGCGGCGCGACCGAACCCGCGCAGCCCGAACGCAGCCGGTGGGGTCTACCGGTGGACAAGCTGCGCTACGCCGAATTCAGCTGGCAGTTGATCACGCTACGAGAACGGGTGCACATGCGGCGATGACCCGCATGGTGCTGGGTTCCGCCTCATCGGGCCGGCTGCGGGTGCTGCGTCAGGCCGGCATCGATCCGCTTGTTCGGGTGTCCGGCGCCGACGAAGACGCGATCACGGCGCACATGGGACCCGGCGCCGATCCCGGTGATGTCGTGTGCACGCTGGCCCGGGCGAAAGCCGAGCGGGTTGCCAACGAGCTCGAACCCGCCGTTGTGGCGGATTGCGTTGTTGTGGGCTGCGATTCAATGCTGTTCATCGGCGGTCGTCTGATCGGCAAACCCGGGTCGGCCGACGCTGCACGAAGCCAGTGGCGGTCGATGGGCGGCCGGTCCGGTCAGCTGTACAGCGGGCATTGCCTGCTGCGACTGCTCGACGGCGATGTCAGTCAGTGCGTAACCGAAAAAGCGATTACGACCGTGCATTTCGCGACGCCGACGGCAGTGGACCTGGAGGCCTATATCGACGGTGGCGAACCGTCGGGCGTTGCCGGGGGCTTTACGCTGGACGGGCTGGGCGGCTGGTTCGTCGACCGGATCGAGGGTGACCCCTCTAACGTCGTCGGATTGAGCCTGCCGCTGACCCGGGCGTTGCTGCATCGCGTGGGGTTGTCGGTCGCCGAGCTGTGGGCCGCCAACCCTGCCTCCTCCAGAGCGCTTCCACGCCGAGATCGACGGTAGAGCCAAGATCCCGACGGGTGAGTCAAGTGGTTAGTGCAACAACGTGGGTTTTCGGTTGAACTCGTGGGTTTGGTGTGGGTCGTTGAGCGCCGTGCGGTCGGGCGGGCAGGGGGCCGTGCGCCTGCCCATGCCGGTGCGCGGTCAGGGGCCGTAGAGGCTTCGGGGTCAAGGGGCGGGCCAGGGGTCCGTCGCGCAGCGATCGCGACAGCGACCCTTGAGGCCGGAGGGGCGGCCCCATAGCCTGGCGCGGCGCTCAACCCGAGCAGGTCAGTGGCGCTGAAGCCGCCTCCATTGGTGTCATATGCCCCAGTGCTAGGCGGCGGCTTGGTCAAGTAGGGCTGCCAGACGCTGACCTGGTGTGTCCAGGCCAAGGGTGGGCCGCGGGCGGCGGTTGAGGGTGTCTTGGATGCGTTTGAGATCTGTCTTGGTGTAAGCGCTTAAGTCACTGCCCTTTTCGAACCAAAACCGCAGCAGCCGGTTGGTGTTCTCGTTGCTGCCGCGCTGCCACGGGGAGTGCGGATCGCAGAAATACACCGGCATCTGCAGCTGTAACTGAATCCGGCGCCAGCTGGCCATCTCACTGCCGCGGTCCCAGGTAATGGACCGCCGCAGATGGTCAGGAAGCTCTCGCATGGCCTCGATCATCGCCGCCGCGACCGTCTCAGCAGTGCGATCGCCGGTTAGATGCAGCAGCATCGTAAAGCGGGTGGCACGCTCGACCAAGGTGCCGATCGCGCTGTTGTGGGGCCCGACGATCAAGTCACCTTCCCAATGCCCAGGCACCGCCCGGTCATCGGCTTCAGGCGGACGCTCGGCGATCCTGAATTCCTCGCCACTGCTAAACACCCCACGGCGAGTGTTGGCGCCGCGATGTTTACGTACCGCCCGTCTGGTGGACAGGCATTTATGCAAATCAGCACGCAGACTGCCACGAGGCTGCACATACAAGCACTGATAGATGGTTTCGTGGCTCACCCGGTAAAGCCTGTCATCGCCGCAATCGCGCGCCAACACCTCAGCGATGAGTTTGGGGCTCCATCCCTGGTCCATCCAGGCCTCGATGGCCGCACACAACGGATTGTCGACCAGCTTGAATCCCTTGGGCCGGCGGGCTCGTTGAGCCGCCCGAGCATGGGCCATCAACGCGTGATAATCCCCGTCGGCATTGCGGTTGCGGCGCACCTCACGCCAGATGACGGTCCGGTCGCGACCGAGCTGACCGGCAATCTCAGCAAAGCTCAGGCCCGCGTCTAGCCCGCGCATGATCATCACCCGCTCATCGAGGCTCAGCCGATGGCCATGCCCTCCGGGCAGCGACACGTTTCCCAAATCAGCTAAACCGCCACCTTTGCCATGAACCAGCTTCATCGCTCCAGCATCGCGCCACCGGGCCCATCCCGTACCCGGCGCCACCCCCACTGCTCGCTCGGCCTGCTTCATCGACATGCCCCAGCAAACAAGGTCGAAAATCTCGCGCTTCACGGCCCGCGGCAGCGGATGTCCTCTCGGCATAACAACCTCCAAAATCACAGGACGTTGCACTGACCGTATGAATCCACCGACGGTGGAACGCACTAGCGTCGATCTCGGTGCCTGTGCCCGGCAATCACGTCGTGGGTAGGCTCGCGGTGTGCCGTTACCTGCAGATCCCGACCCCGCCCTGGCCGGCTACGCCCATCCCGAACGGCTTGTCACCGGCGACTGGCTCGCCGGCAACATGGGCCGCCCGGGCCTGGCCATTGTCGAATCCGACGAGGACGTCTTGCTTTACGACGTCGGGCATATTCCGGGCGCGGTCAAGGTGGACTGGCACACCGACCTGAACGACTCACGGGTGCGTGACTACATCGACGGTGAGCGGTTCGCCGCCCTGATGGACCGCAAAGGAATCGCGCGCGACGACACCGTGGTCATATACGGCGACAAGAGTAATTGGTGGGCCGCCTATGCGCTGTGGGTGTTCACGTTGTTCGGCCACCCGGACGTGCGACTGCTCAACGGGGGGCGTGACCTCTGGCTTGCCGAGGGCCGCGACACCACCCTGGACGTGCCGGCTAAGACGTCGACCGGCTATCCGGTGGTGCAGCGCAACGACGATCCGATTCGCGCGTTCAAGGAAGACGTGCTGGCTGTCCTGGGCGCCGAGCCGCTGATCGACGTTCGCTCACCCGACGAATACACCGGCAAGCGCACACATATGCCCGACTACCCCGAAGAGGGCGCGTTGCGCGCCGGCCACATCCCCGGCGCGCGGTCGATTCCGTGGGGTAAAGCCGCCGACGAGCACGGCCGCTTCCGCATGCGCGAGGAGCTCGAGCAGCTTTACGGGTTCATCGAGCCGGACGACAAGACGATCGTCTACTGCCGCATCGGCGAGCGCTCCAGCCACACCTGGTTCGTGCTGACGCACCTGCTCGGGATACCGGGTGTGCGCAACTACGACGGATCGTGGACCGAGTGGGGCAACACCGTCCGGGTGCCGATCGTCGCCGGTGAAGAACCCGGAGCCGTACCGGTCTGATGAGCATGCCCACGCCGTTGGCCGAGGTGCTGTCCGACTTCGCCGAAGTGCAGGGCCAGGACAAGCTCAGGCTGCTGCTGGAATTCGCCGATGACCTGCCGCCGCTGCCCAGCGAGCTGCAGGAGGCGGCGATGGAGCCGGTGCCCGAGTGCCAGTCGCCGCTTTTCTTGCATGTCGACGCCAGCGACCGCGATCGGGTGCGGCTGCACTTCAGCGCGCCGGCCGAAGCACCGACAACACGCGGATTCGCCGCCATCCTGGCCACCGGGCTGGACGAACAACCCGCCGCCGACATCATGGCCGTGCCCGAGGATTTCTACACCGACCTCGGTCTGGCGGCTCTGATCAGCCCGCTGCGGCTGCGCGGGATGTCGGCCATGCTCGCACGGATCAAGCGTCGACTGCGCGAGGCGGGCTGATTCAGATACCGGCTCGTCTCGCGTGCGGCGCGGCGCCTAAACTTCCCCCGACATAGCTGTAAGAAATTCTCTTAATGAAGTCTCTTGCCGAGAGTGTCCAGCCATACAGGAGGCGCAGTGCCTAGTCACGCCAGCACGCAGATCACCAAGGTCCTCGTCGCCAATCGCGGTGAGATCGCGGTCCGGGTGATCCGCGCGGCCAGGGATGCCGGACTGCCCAGTGTGGCCGTGTACGCCGAGCCCGACGCCGATGCCCCGCACGTGCGGCTGGCCGATGAAGCGTTCGCACTGGGCGGTCAAACATCAGCGGAGTCATACCTGGACTTCGGCAAGATCCTCGACGCGGCGGAGAAGTCCGGCTCCAACGCGATCCACCCCGGCTACGGCTTCCTGTCCGAAAACGCCGACTTCGCGCAGGCGGTCATCGACGCCGGGCTGATTTGGATAGGACCCAGCCCGCAGTCGATCCGCGATCTGGGGGACAAGGTCACCGCCCGCCACATCGCCGCCCGCGCCCAGGCACCGCTGGTGCCCGGCACGCCCGACCCGGTCAAAAACGCCGAGGAGGTGGTGGCGTTCGCCCAGGAATACGGTGTGCCGATCGCGATCAAAGCTGCCTTCGGGGGTGGCGGCAAAGGCATGAAGGTGGCCCGCACCCTTGAGGAGATTCCTGAGCTGTACGAGTCCGCGGTTCGCGAGGCGGTGGCCGCCTTCGGTCGCGGCGAGTGCTTCGTGGAGCGGTACCTGGACAAGCCGCGTCACGTCGAAGCCCAGGTGATCGCCGACCAGCACGGCAACGTCGTCGTCGCCGGCACCCGGGACTGCTCGCTGCAGCGCCGCTTCCAAAAGCTCGTCGAAGAAGCCCCGGCGCCGTTCCTGACGGACGCGCAGCGCAAAGAGATCCACGAATCCGCCAAGCGGATCTGCAAAGAGGCGCATTACCACGGCGCCGGGACCGTGGAGTATCTGGTCGGGCAAGACGGTCTGATCTCGTTTTTGGAGGTCAACACCCGCCTGCAGGTCGAACACCCGGTCACCGAGGAGACCGCAGGTATTGACCTGGTGCTGCAGCAGTTCAAGATCGCCAACGGTGAAAAGCTTGATTTGACAGAGGATCCCACGCCACGCGGCCACGCCATCGAGTTCCGGATCAACGGCGAGGACGCCGGCCGCGGATTTCTACCCGCGCCGGGTCCGGTCAACAGGTTCGACCCGCCGACGGGGCCTGGGGTGCGGCTGGACTCCGGTGTCGAGACCGGTTCGGTGATCGGCGGCCAATTCGACTCGATGCTGGCCAAACTCATCGTGTACGGGGCCGGCCGCCAAGAGGCGCTGGCCCGGGCGCGCCGTGCCCTTGCCGAATTCCACGTCGAAGGGCTGGCCACCGTGATCCCGTTCCACCGCGCGGTGGTATCCGATCCGGCCTTCATCGGCGACGACAACGGCTTCTCGGTACACACCCGATGGATCGAGACTGAGTGGAACAACACCGTCGAGCCGTTCACCGGCGGTGAACCACTCGACGACCAGGATGCCCAGCCGCGGCAGAAAGTGGTCGTTGAAGTCGGTGGCCGCCGCCTGGAAGTCTCCCTGCCCGCCGACCTCGTCCTGTCCAACGGCGGCGGCTCCGAGGCCGCGGGTGTGATCCGCCGAAAGCCCAAGCCGCGCAGACGGGGCGCGCTGGCGGGGGCGGCCGCCTCCGGCGACGCGGTCACCGCGCCGATGCAAGGCACGGTGGTCAAAGTAGCCGTCGAGGAGGGACAGCAGGTCGCCGCCGGGGACTTGGTGGTGGTCCTCGAGGCGATGAAGATGGAGAACCCTGTCACCGCCCATAAAGACGGTGTCATCACGGGTCTGGCGGTGGAGGCCGGCGCTGCCGTCACCCAGGGCACCGTGCTCGCCGAGATCAAATAGCTCAAGACCAGCTTTCCACTACTTCAAATTGTCAGGCTGTTTCCGTTGTCGACCTTGGCGAGCCCGGGTACTGTTCGAAAGAGGTTGAGTTCACAGCCGCCTGGAAAACGTCATTCAGGCGAGGTTGACTCGCCGCCCGAATCTTTGACGTGATTCCAGGATGAATTCTCGTCGACTGGTGGAGTCAACATGTCTACTCCAAACTCTGGCGCGTTTCCGCCTCAACCATGGCAGACCCGCACGGCTCGTTTTGCCGCTCAGCGACTGGCCTCAGCGGTCGTCGTGACCGCACATGGTGAGCTCGACGCGGCCAACGCCCGGCAGCTCGCCGACTACGTGCAGCGTTGTGCCGGGTGTTCCGCGTGGGTGATCCTGGATCTGACTGGTCTGAAATTCTTTGGCACATCTGGGTTTTCGGCACTGCACACCATCAACGTCCGGTGTGCGGGCGCCGGTGTGCAGTGGGCTGTGGTGCCCAACAACGTGGTATCTCGGTTGTTGCGAATCTGCGATCCGGACCAGGCTCTACCGATCTATAAATCGGTGACCGGCGAAATGGCCGACAAGGAAGAGCCCCAGCGCCTACTCCAACTGGTCCCGCAGCCGCGCTAACGATTTCGCCAGCAAGCGGGACACGTGCATCTGCGAGATGCCCACCCGTTCGGCGATCTGCGTCTGCGTCATCGAGTCGAAAAACCTCAGCACCAGCACGGTGCGTTCGCGCTCCGGCAGCGCGTCCAACAACGGGCGCAGCGCCTCCCGGTTCTCGATTCGCTCCAGCCCGGTGTCCACATCGCCGAGGGTGTCGGCAATGGCACGCGCGTCGTCGTCGGCGCTGCCTCCGCCGCTGTCGATAGACAACGTGTTGTAGGAACTTCCCGCGACCAGGCCTTCCACGATCTCGGTACGGTCCATGTCCAATTCGCCGGCGAGTTCAGACGGGGTCGGAGCGCGGCCCAGCCGTTGTGACAGATCGGCGGTTGCGGTGCCCAGTCGCAGGTGCAGTTCTTTCAGGCGCCGGGGAACCTTGACGGACCAGCTGTTGTCGCGAAAGTGCCGTCTTACCTCGCCCATGATGGTGGGTACGGCGAACGAGACGAAGTCAGAGCCGGTCTCGACATCAAAACGCACCACCGCGTTGACCAGTCCGACCCGCGCAACCTGGACCAGGTCGTCACGTGGTTCGCCTCGGCCTTCGAAGCGACGGGCAATGTGGTCGGCCAGCGGCAGGCACCGCTCGACGATCTTGTCCCGCTGGCGCTGGAATTCCGATGAGTCGGCTTCAACTGTCGCCAGCTCACGGAACATTTCCGGCACGTCAGCGTATTCGTTCGGGCGCGAGCCGGAACCGCTGACAGCTCGCGCTGTCACCTGGTAGAGCCTGCCCGCCGCGTCGTCAGCGTGATACCGAATACTCCCCCGCCTTGGTCCGATGCACGACCGTCGCGGAAAGTGTGGACGTCGTCGGCAAGCGACGTCAAGACATGCCAGCTGAAGCTTCCTGGTGTCATCACGTCATAGTTCCTGCAAGTGGCCGAGGCGTTCACCACCAACTTATCGTCGTGCGGGTCGACCACCATCACCAGCGTTGCACCTGGGGTGGCCGAGCGGATCAACCGGGTGCAGACCTCGTCCACCGCGAGCCGCAGATCGGCCACCGCGTCGAAGTCCAAGTCCTCGAAAGTGCCGACAGCACCGACGAGCGTGCGCAGCATAGCCAGGTTCTCCAGCCGCGCGGCAACACGGAACTCGACCGCGCGGTCGCCCCGTTGGTCACCGCGCGGTTCGCTGTCGCTCATATGGTCTCCCGGCAATATCTGGCCGACGCTACCCATCCGTTGCGACCGGTTAGTCATGGCCACCGCCGGGTATGCCACCCGCCGTGGACGACGCTGACACAGCCGACATCCGCGCACGCCGACTGCGGCGGGTGGCGGTGATCGCCCTGATCACGCTGGTCGTTCTGATCTTGGTCGCGGCAGGAATCTATGTCATCGCGTTCGTAATTCTCGCCCCGATGATGGGGTAGCCACGGTAGCGCTTTGGGATTGGTCATCGTGTTGCTCCAATACCCGTTGATCGCAGCGGATAACCGGGTTGGTCGACGGGAACCAGGAAAGGGAGGGGCTAAAGCATGCAAAACCGCGACGACGTATCCGATGAGGTGCCTATCGCCGATGCGGTCGAGCAGGACCAGGAATCCGTGCCGGAACCTCGTCAGATACCCGATCCAACCGACATCCCGATCGAAGCCAACGCGCCTGATTGGCAGGAGCAGTTGCAGGAAGTCGTCGGCGAGGACGACCGCGACGAGTACCGGTGACGGCTGACGGAAGGGGCCCGGCGTTTGGTACCGGCCGGTGCGGGGAACGCTCACCGTTGGCTTGAACGAGGCCGCCACGGCCACGCGCGAGGGAGGTTGACATGCCCAACTCGTCGATCAAGGACGAAACCCTGTACAAAGACCTGCGCAAGAAGGGCGACTCCAAGCAGAAGGCAGCGAGGATCGCCAACGCCGCGGCGAGCCGGGGCCGTTCCAGCGTCGGCAAATCTGGCGGCAAGTCCAGTTCATATCAGGACTGGACCGTTCCGCAACTGAAGAAGAGGGCCAAAGAACTCGGTATCACCGGCTATTCAAGACTCACCAAGAGCAATTTGATATCTAAAATCCGCAATCACTAGGTTGGTGCTGAGGGTCGGCTACGACTCCAGCATGCCCAGAGAAAAGGGGAACAGATGACGGACAGCAAGAGCGGCCCGGGCGAGGCGGTGCGGGGCATCGTCGAAGGTGTCAAGGGCCTGGTCAAAGAAGCGGTCGGCACCGTGACCGGTCGCGACCAATTGTCTGAGGAGGGCCAGGCTCAGCAGGACAAAGCTCGTGCCCAGCGCGACGCCGCCAAGAAGGAAGCGCAGGCCGAGCAGGCTCGCGGCAAAGCCAAGTCCCAGGAAGAGCGGCAGAAGTCCAATCAAGATCCGGACAAGTAGAAACGGCAGGTAAACGGGCCCGGTCGGTTCGCCGGCCGGGCCTGTTTCATGTCGGGTGTCACTGCGCGAAGACCGGCCCGGCGATAGCTGGGGTGCCCATGGTGAGCGTCAACAGCATGAGCATCATCAGGAACCATCCGGCACCTTGCCATGCCCACCAGGTGCCGTTGTCGCGCCAGATGCGGTAGGTACGCACGAAGGCCCACACTCCGCCGGCCAGCAGAATGACAGGCGCGCCGAACGCCAGTAGGGTGCGCTGCGGCACGCCACAGGCCACGGTGTCGACGGCCATAGCTCCCCCGCAGGTGCTGACCCACGCCGCGGCCACGACGATGAAGCACACGCCTGCTGCGGCAGTCAAGACCGCGAACCGGACGGCGGTCTGTACTTCACTGTCTTCGTGACCCAGGCGGTCGCCATGGGTTCGCTGGTGCGGTAGTGGCATCACAGAACCTCTTATCCTGTGTTCGGCTCTTTGTTCATCGTCGGACAGGTCGCATCAGTTACAGTTTGAGACCGCCAAAACCAAAACCCGCCCGAACGTAAGAATCGAAGTACCCGCTGATCAACGCGTTCAAACGGTTGGCACCCGCCGACAGCGGCGAGTTGAGCAGCTAACCCGCGACGGTCGCCTCGATTCAACATCTGTACAACAATTTTCACGTACCATTCGGGGCATGCCAGCGACGAGGCGTCGGTTATCACCGGACGATCGGCGTGCCGAGTTGCTCGCGCTGGGAGCCGACGTCTTCGGGAAGCGGCCCTACGACGACGTGCGCATCGACGAGATCGCCGAACGCGCCGGTGTCTCCCGGGCGCTGATGTACCACTATTTCCCGGACAAGCGCGCATTCTTCGCCGCTGTGGTCAAGGAGCAGGCTGACCGCCTCATCGAGGCGACCGATCATCTGCCGCTACCCGGACAGACGTTGTTCGACGAGGTGCGCACCGGCGTGCTCGCCTATATGGCATATCAGCGGCAATATCCGCATTCCGCGTGGGCGGCGTATGTGGGAATCGGCCGCTCGGACCCCGTGCTGCTCGGTATCGACGACGAGGCCAAAAACCGCCAGCTCGAGCACATTATGAGGCGTATCAGTGACCTGGATGGGCTCAGCGCCGACCTCGATGCGGACGTCGAACGGAATCTGCGGGTAATCGTGCACGGCTGGCTGGCGTTCACATTCGAGCTGTGCCGGCAACGGATCATGGACCCCGCGGTTGATGCCGAACTGCTCGCCGACGCCTGTGCGCACGCGTTGTTGGATTCGGTGTGCCGGCTGCCCGGAATCCCGCCCGAGCTGCAACGGGCGATTGCGGCCGACCGGGAACAACCCGGCCGGGCGGCTCCTGTCGGTGCGAGTTGGCACGATAGTTAGGTGGACACTGCATCCGCTGACCCGCTGAGCCGGTTCAGCGCGATCACCCGCGACTGGTTCAACGGCACCTTCGCCGCACCTACCGCGGCCCAGGCCGGCGCCTGGTCCGCCGTCGCCGACGGCCGGGACACTCTGGTCATCGCGCCCACCGGATCCGGTAAGACGCTGGCCGCGTTCCTGTGGGCGATCGACAGCTTGGTCAGTGCTCATGGTGCGGACACCCGCGTGCTGTACATATCGCCGCTCAAAGCGCTGGCCGTCGACGTGGAACGCAACCTGCGCACACCGCTGGCCGGCATCGCACGGCTCAGCGCGCAACGCGGCCTGGCCGCCCCGGTGATCCGTGTGGGCGTGCGCTCGGGTGACACGCCGCCGGGGCGCCGTCGAGAACTGATCGCCAAGCCTCCCGACGTGCTGATCACCACGCCGGAGTCGCTGTTTTTAATGCTGACCTCAGCCGCACGGGAAGCCCTGACCGGTGTGCAGACGGTGATCGTCGACGAGGTCCATGCCGTTGGCGGCACCAAACGCGGTGCACATCTGGCGCTGTCGCTGGCACGGCTCGACGAGCTGTTGACCAAGCCCGCGCAGCGCATCGGGCTGTCGGCCACCGTTCGGCCGCCGGAAGAGGTCGCCCGGTTTCTGTCCGGGCAGTCGGCCACGACGATCGTCGCTCCGACATCGGATAAGACGTTCGCATTGACCGTGCAGGTGCCGGTGCCCGACATGACCGACCCGGAGGCCAACACCATTTGGCCCGACGTCGAGGCACGCATCGCCGACCTGATCGAATCGCACACCTCATCGATCGTGTTCGCCAACTCCCGGCGGCTGGCGGAGCGTCTGACTTCGCGGCTCAACGAGATTCACGCGGAGCGATCCGGCATCGAGCTGGCGGCGGGCGGAAACCCCCACGTTGCCGGCGGCGCGCCTGCGCAGCTGCTGGGCAGCGGTCAAACCTACGGGGCGGAGCCGTTGCTGGCCCGGGCCCATCACGGCTCGGTCAGCAAAGAGCAGCGTGCCGTCGTCGAGGAGGAGCTCAAGAGCGGTCGCCTCAAGGCCGTGGTCGCCACCTCCAGCCTGGAGTTGGGCATCGACATGGGCGCGGTGGATCTGGTAATCCAGGTGGCCGCACCGCCGTCGGTGGCCAGCGGGTTGCAGCGCATCGGCCGGGCCGGCCATCAGGTCGGCGAGACCTCGCGCGGGGTGCTGTTCCCGAAGCACCGCACCGATCTGATCTGCTGCGCAGTCGCCGTCGAGCGCATGCTCGCCGGTCAGATCGAGACGACGCGGGTGCCCGCTAATCCGCTCGACATTCTGGCTCAGCACACCGTGGCGGCGGCCGCGCTCGAACCGCTGGATGCCGACCGCTGGTTCGATACGGTGCGGCGCAGCGCCCCGTTCGCGACGTTGCCTCGCAGCGCATTCGAGGCCACCTTGGACCTACTGTCCGGCAAGTACCCGTCGACCGAGTTCGCCGAGCTGCGGCCGCGGCTTGTCTACGACCGCGGAACCGGCACGCTGACGGCGCGGCCGGGCGCGCAGCGGTTGGCGGTAACCTCGGGCGGGGCCATACCGGATCGTGGTCTGTTCACCGTTTATCTGGCCACCGACTCCGAGAAACCCTCGCGAGTCGGTGAACTCGATGAAGAGATGGTGTACGAATCGCGTCCCGGGGATGTCATCTCGCTGGGCGCCACGAGCTGGCGGATCACCGAGATCACCCACGATCGGGTGCTGGTGATCCCCGCGCCCGGGCAGCCGGCGCGGTTGCCGTTCTGGCGCGGCGACGGCGTGGGCCGCCCGGCCGAGCTGGGCCGGGCGGTCGGCGCCTTCACCGGTGACCTGGCCGGCCTGGACCGGCGCGCATTCGACAACAGGTGCGCGCAGCTGGGTTTCGACGAGTTCGCGACCGACAACCTGTGGCGGCTGCTCGACGAGCAGCGTGCCGCCACCGCGATCGTGCCCACCGACACCACGCTGCTGGTCGAGCGGTTCCGCGACGAGCTCGGCGACTGGCGGGTCGTTCTGCACTCGCCGTACGGGCTGCGGGTGCACGGCCCGCTCGCACTGGCGGTGGGCCGGCGGCTGCGGGAACGTTACGGAATCGACGAGAAACCGACCGCCTTTGACGACGGCATCGTGGTGCGGTTGCCGGATACCGTCTCCGACGCTGCAGACAAGCCGCCGGGCGCCGAACTATTCGTCTTCGAAGCTGACGAAGTCGACCCGATCGTCACGGCCGAGGTCGGCGGTTCAGCGCTGTTCGCGTCGCGATTTCGGGAATGCGCCACCCGTGCGCTGCTGCTGCCGCGCCGCCACCCCGGTAGACGTTCGCCGCTGTGGCATCAGCGCCAGCGTGCCGCCCAGCTGCTCGACGTGGCCCGCAAATACCCCGACTTCCCGATCGTGCTGGAAACAGTGCGCGAATGCCTACAGGACGTCTACGACGTGCCCACCCTGACCGAGTTGATGGCCGATGTGGCACGGCGCCGCGTTCGGGTGCTGGAGGTCGAGACCGCCACACCGTCGCCGCTGGCGGCGTCGCTGCTCTTCGGTTACGTCGGGGCGTTCATGTACGAGGGTGACAGCCCGCTGGCCGAGCGGCGCGCGGCGGCTTTGTCGCTGGACACCACGCTGCTGGCCGAGCTGCTCGGCCGGGTCGAGCTGCGCGAGCTGCTCGACCCGGACGTCATCGCGGCGACGGGACGACAGCTGCAGCACCTGTCGTCTGACCGGGTGGCCCGCGACGCCGAAGCGATCGCCGACCTGCTGCGGCTGCTGGGCCCGCTGACCGCCGGCGAAGTCGCGGCCCGAGCCGGTGGCGCCGACGTGAGCGGCTGGCTGGAAAGCCTGCTCACCGCCAAACGCGTCCTGGTGGTGACCTTCGCCGGCCGGAGTTGGTGGGTGGCCGTCGAGGACATCGGCCGGCTGCGCGACGGCGTTGGTGTCGCGGTGCCAGTCGGGGTTCCGGCCACCTTCACCGCGGCGGTCACCGATCCGCTCGGCGAACTGCTCGGCCGGTATGCCCGCACCCACGCGCCCTTCACCACCGCCGACGTCGCCGCCCGGTTCGGCCTGGGGTTGCGGGTCACCGCCGACGTGCTCGGCCGGCTGGCCTCCGACGGTCAGCTGGTGCGCGGCGAGTTCACCGCCGCCGAAACGCCGGGTGCGGGGGCGCACGACCAGTGGTGTGACGCTGAAGTGCTGCGGATCCTGCGGCGACGGTCGCTGGCGGCGCTGCGCGCTCAAGTCGAGCCGGTCAGCACCGCCGCCTACGCCCGTTTCCTGCCGGCCTGGCAGCAGGTGGCCTCCGCTACCAACGCCGGAGTCGACGGGCTGGCCACCGTCATCGACCAGCTCGCCGGTGTCCGGATGCCCGCGTCCGCGGTCGAACCGCTGGTGCTGGCGACACGCGTGCGCGACTACTCCCCCGCGATGCTGGACGAATTGCTGGCCTCCGGCGAAGTGACGTGGTCGGGTGCCGGGTCGATCTCCGGCAGTGACGGCTGGGTGATCTTCCACACCGCCGATTCCGCGCCGCTGACCCTGCCCGCCGGCGCCGAGATCGACTTCACCGACGTCCACCGCCGCCTGCTGGATGTGCTCGGCAGCGGCGGGGCTTTCTTCTATCGTCAACTCGTCTCGGGCGGCATTGCTGACAGCGAATTGAAAGCCGGATTGTGGGAGCTCATTTGGGCCGGCTGGGTTACGGGCGACACATTCGCCCCGGTGCGGGCGCTGC
Organism: uncultured Actinomycetota bacterium; assembly: GCA_963795995.1. Taxonomy (GTDB): domain Bacteria; phylum Actinomycetota; class Actinomycetes; order Mycobacteriales; family Mycobacteriaceae; genus Mycobacterium. The sequence continues at coordinate 161,218 of CAWCJY010000010.1, read as the reverse complement.
TCAGCGGCGGGCCCGGTACCCGCACCCGCGCCGCGCCGGCGCACCGCCAGCGCCGAGCGCCTCGGCTGAGCCGCTACAGCGTCGCGCACGCTCAGACGCGGGCCAGCGACCCGACCGTGGCCGGCCGGTGGTCAACGCTGCCGGCTGCCGAGCCGGACTCCACGCTGCGGGCTCACCACCAGGCCGAGTTGCTGCTCAACCGGCACGGAGTGCTGACCCGCGGCGCGGTGTCGGCGGAAGAAGTGCCGGGCGGGTTCGCCACCCTCTACAAGGTGCTGACCGCACTCGAAGACGCCGGACGCTGCCAGCGTGGCTATTTCGTCGAGTCGCTGGGCGGCGCCCAGTTCGCGGTCGCCTCGACCGTCGACCGGCTGCGCAGCTACCTCGACGGTGTCGACCCAGAGCGGCCGGAGTACCGGGCGGTGGTGCTGGCCGCCGCTGATCCGGCCAACCCTTATGGCGCGGCGCTGCCCTGGCCGGTCCGAGCGTCCGACGACGATGGTCTCGGCCGACCCGGCCGCAAAGCCGGGGCGCTGGTCGTGCTCGTCGACGGCGCACTGGCCTGGTTCCTCGAGCGCGGCGGGCGCTCGTTGCTGACTTTCACCGACGATACCGACGCGCAGCACGCGGCGGCCGGTGCGCTGGCTGAGCTGGTCGGCGCGCGCCGGATCGGATCGCTCCTGGTGGAGCGGGTGAACGGCACCACGGTGCTCGATCCGCACGCCAGCACGCCGGCGCTGGCGGTGGCTGCGCTGTCCGAGGCCGGTTTCGCTCGCACCCCGCGCGGGCTGCGGCTGCGGTAATGCCCGAAGGTGACACTGTCTTTCACACTGCCGCCACCTTGCGGCAGGCGTTGGCCGGCCGGGAGTTGACGCGCTGTGACGTCCGGGTGCCCCGGTATGCGACCGTCGACCTGACCGGGCACCGCGTGGATGAGGTGCTCAGTCATGGCAAACACGTGTTCATCCGGGTCGGCCCGGCCACCATTCACTCCCATATGAAGATGGACGGCAGCTGGCGGGTCATCGCGCGCCGTGGCCGTACGGACTACCGGGTGCGAATCGTGCTGGAAGCGGGCGATGTTCGTGCAGTCGGCATCGACCTCGGTGTGCTGGAGATCCTCGACCGCGACCGCGACGGCGACGTCGTCGCGCACCTGGGGCCGGACCTCCTTGGCGAGGACTGGGATCCGCACGTCGCCGTCGCCAACCTGATGGCCAACCAAGACCGGCCGCTCGCCGCGGCGCTGCTCGATCAACGGGTGATGGCCGGCATCGGCAACGTTTACTGCAACGAAATCTGCTTCGTCAGCGGACATCTGCCGACTTCGCCGGTCAGTACGGTAGCTGATCCGCTGCGACTGGCGAACCGGTCCCGAGAGATGTTATGGCACAACAAATTACGATGGAACCGCGTCACCACCGGTGACACCCGTCCGGGCCGGCAGCTGTGGGTGTACGGCCGCGCCGACCAGCCGTGCCGCCGCTGCGGAACACCGATCAAACACGACGACACCGGCGACCGCGTCGCCTATTGGTGTCCATCCTGCCAACGCTGAACGCCCATCAAATGTCCATGAAGTTACTGATCGCACACGTTGGGTTCGGTCGCGTCGAGGCGTGCAATGATCGCGATGTCACCGGCTTGGCTTGCCGTGAAAAACAGTGGCGCTTGTGCCAACAGGCGCGGCCATTGTAGGACATCGCCGGCTTCACGATCTTCAACCGCAGTTCGCATGCTGTTTGCCGAGGGGCGGCCGCACTTCCTCAGTCAGCGGACCGGTCGACTGTGATGAGCTCATCGGTCGGCATCGACGGAATCGGAGACACGCGCGCGATGGCGTCTTCAGCGATGCTGCCCAGATACAGCGCTCCGGCGTACTCACGTACCCCGGTCACCATGCGGTAGCCGCAACGCCGGGTGCCCTCGATGCGCGCGACCACAGCCCCGTCCCGGTCGAATGCCAGGACCCGCGCCGGCGACTTCGGCGGCCGATCGACGGTGGTGGCGACCCGTCCGATGAGCCGGCGCGCTGGGCGCGGACCGCGCTGCACCAGGCGCAGCGCACCCAGCATCGGCGCGGCGATCGCCACCCAGATCCGGCCCTCGGTTCCGGTCGACAAGTTGTCGGGCATCCCGTCTAGATCACCGATGAGTACCTCGGACTCGCCGCACCGCGGACCGGTCAGCCACACTCGATTGATCCGGCACGCACCGGTCTCGGCGACCGCGACGAAAGATTCGTCCTCGGCAAGCGCGACGCCGTTGGCGAATTCCAACGAGTCGAGTAAGACCTGAACTTCGCCGGCAGCGTCGCGGCGCAGCAGGCGGCCCGTGCCGGTGCGCTCGATCAAGTCAGCCTGGTAATCGTCGAGCCGGTAGTGCAGCGAGGAGTCGGTGAAGTAAACGGTGCCGTCGCCGGTGACCGCGGCGTTGTTGCACAGATTGATCGACTGGCCGGCGATCGCGGTGTTCAATTGGTGCACCGCTCCCCCGTCCGGGTCTACCCGCAGCAGGCCGCGCTCAGCGTCGCAGACCAGCAGCCGGCCATCGGGCATGACCTCGATGCCCAGCGGGCGACCGCCGGTATTCGCCACCTCTTTGATGTCGGTGCCGTCCGGCAGCATGCTGAGCAGTCGACCGTCGGCAAGACCGGTGACGAGGCGGTCGTAGTGGACAGCGACGTCCTCGGGCCCTTTCCCGCCGACCGGCAGTCGCTGCAACGCAGGCGCCCGGGTGGTGGCCATACCGGGGATCTACCCGGCCCGGCGAGAAGCCAACCGCTCGGTGTCAAACTGCGCGGCGGCTGAGGAACTGACGCGGCCGGCCATCGATGGGATCGACGAACTCCAGACTGTGCGCCAGCAGGCGCAGCGGAGCGTTGAAGTCGCCGTCGTCAACCGTTCGCAACTGCGGATACAGCGGGTCGCCGACGATGGGAAGTCCCAGCGCGGCCATGTGCACCCGCAGCTGGTGGGTCCGCCCGGTGCGCGGGGTGAGCCGATACAGTCCACCGGAAAGCGGCTCGATCAGGGTCTCGGCGTTGGGTTCACCGGGTTCGGTGACCGCTTGTAGCCGGCCGCGGTGCTTGACGATCCGACTACGAACGACGCGAGGAAGGCTCAGGGAGGTATCGCCGGCTGCCTGCGCCAGATACACCTTGCGCACCGCGCGGCGACCGAACATCATCTGATAGGCCCCGCGGACCTCCCGTCGGGCGGTGAACAACAACACTCCGGCGGTCAGCCGGTCCAGCCGGTGCGCTGGGCTCAGCTCGGGCAGCCCAAGGTCTCGCCGCAACCGCACCAGCGCGCTCTGTGCGACATGGCGGCCACGCGGCATCGTGGCCACGAAATGCGGCTTGTCGACCACCACGATGTCGGCGTCGCGGTAGAGCACCGGAATGTCGAACGGGACCGGCACCTCGTCGGGCAGATCGCGGTAGAGGTAGACCAGCGACCCGGGCCGCAGCACCGTGGTCGCGTCGACCACCGCGCCGTCGGCGTCGACAACCTCCCCGGCGTGCACCTTCGCCCCGACCGTCGCGCCGAACCGGGCAATTAATTCGGCCAGCACCGGTCCGCCGTGCAACCGGACCCGCGCCGGGCCCAGCCCGTCGCGCACCGGCAACGGAGCCTGCCTCAATTGAGCGGCACCGGTTCCAAAATCTCGACCCGCGCCTCCGGCGCGCTGGCCCGCAACGCGTCCGCGGAAGCATCGTCGGGCTGGGCCTGCGACATCACCTCGGCCTTTACCCGCGCGGCGTACGTCTGGACCTCGCGATCGATATCCTCGGCGGTCCAGCCCAGCAGCGGTGCGACCACTTCGGCCACCTCGCGGGCGCAGTCGACGCCCCGATGCGGGTACTCGATGGAAATCCGCATCCGGCGGGCCAGGATGTCTTCGAGGTGCAGCGCTCCCTCGGCCGCGGCGGCGTAGGCTGCCTCAACCTTCAGGTAGACCGGGGCCTGGGTGATCGGATTGAGCAGCTCCCGACGACCGGCGGCCATGCCCAGCACCTCGCCGATCAGCGACCCGTAACGGTCCAGCAGATGCCGAACCCGATACGGATGCAGCCCCTCCAACACCCCGACGTGTTCGGCCTGGTTGATCAGCGCGAAGTACCCGTCGGCGCCCAGCAACCGCACCTTCTCGGTGATCGAGGGCGCCACCCGTGCCGAAATATATTGGGCTGCAGCATCAATCGCGTCGGCGGCCATCACCCGATACGTCGTGTACTTACCCCCGGCGATCGACACCAGCCCGGGTGCGGGCACCGCCACGGCGTGCTCGCGGGACAGCTTGGAGGTTTCCTCACTCTCTCCGGCCAGCAGCGGCCGCAGCCCGGCATACACCCCGTCGATGTCGGCATGCGTCAACGGAGTGGCCAGCACGGTGTTCACCGTGCCGAGGATGTAGTCGATGTCGGCCTTGGTGGCCGCCGGGTGCGCGAGGTCTAGGTTCCAGTCAGTATCGGTGGTCCCGATGATCCAGTGGCTGCCCCAGGGGATGACGAACATCACCGACTTCTCGGTGCGCAGGATGATCGCGACATCGCTGACGATCCGGTCCCGCGGCACCACCACGTGCACACCCTTGGAGGCGCGCACCTTGAACCTTCCGCGCTGCTTGGACAAGGCCTGCAGTTCGTCGGTCCAGACTCCGGTGGCATTGACCACGACGTGGCCTTGGACTTCGGTGACCGCGCCGTCCTCGGAGTCCCGCACGCGCACCCCGATCACCCGGTCACCGTCGCGCAGCATCGAGATCACTTGAGTGGAGGAACGCACCACCGCGCCATAATGGGCGGCCGTGCGCGCCACCGTCATGGTGTGCCGGGCGTCGTCAACGACGGTGTCGTAGTAGCGGATACCGCCGATCAACGAACTGCGCTTCAGCCCGGGGCACAACCGCAGCGCCCCGGCCCGGGTCAGGTGTTTCTGCGCCGGCACGGTTTTCGCGCCGCCGAGCCGGTCGTAGAGAAAGATGCCGGCGGCCACGTACGGGCGTTCCCACCCCCGCTTGGTCAACGGGTACAGAAACGGCAGCGGCTTGACCAGATGTGGCGCCAGCGTGGTCAGCGACAGCTCGCGCTCATATAGCGCTTCCCGGACCAGACCGAATTCCAACTGCTCGAGGTAGCGCAGGCCGCCGTGAAACATCTTCGACGAGCGGCTGGAGGTGCCGGACGCGTAGTCGCGCGCCTCGACCAGCGCCACTTTCAACCCGCGGGTGGCGGCGTCGAGCGCGCAGCCCGAGCCCACCACGCCGCCGCCGACCACCACGACGTCGAATTGCTCAGCGCCGAGCCGCTCCCAGGCAGCCGCCCGTTGCCGGGGTCCCAACCAGGAAACCGGGCCGTTCACGGCAGAAGACTCCTCATCGGGAAACTCCTGTTCGGTTACTCGTCAGTAGGCCGCTGGCCCTCAAGGCTACCTAGAGCTAATCCAGGTCGTCGTGGGCCATCAGCCGGCGCCCGGCCTCGGTGATCGACCCGGACAACGACGGGTAGACCGCCAGCGTCTGCGCCAGCTGGTTGACGGTGAGCCGGTTCTGCACGGCGACCGCGATCGGTAGAATCAACTCCGAGGCGATCGGCGCGACGACCACCCCGCCGATCACCACGCCGGTGGCTCGCCGGCAGAATACTTTGACGAAGCCGTGACGCAGCTCCGACATCTTGGCCCGCGCGTTGGTGCGCAGCGGCAACATGATGGTCCTGGCCAGCACCGAACCGTCGTCGATGGCCGACTGCGGGACACCGACGGCGGCGATCTCGGGCCGGGTGAACACCGCCGCGGCCACCGTCCGCAACCGGATCGGGCTGACGGCCTCCCCCAGGGCGTGCCACATCGCGATGCGGCCCTGCATCGCGGCGACCGACGCCAGCGGCAGCAGACCGGTGCAGTCGCCGGCGGCATAGATGTTCGGCACCGACGTCCGCGACACCCGATCGACGGTCAAATAGCCGCCGGGGCCCAGTTCGATGCCGACCTTTTCCAGACCCAAGCCGTTGGTGTTGGGCACCGACCCGATCGTCATCAGGGCGTGGCTGCCCTCGACGCTGCGCCCGTCGGTCAGCTTCACCAGCACCCCGCCGTCGGTGCGGGTCACCGACTCCGCCCGGGCATTTTTCACCAGCTTCACCCCGCGTTCGGCGAAGATCCGTTCGAGCACCCGGGCGGCGTCGGCGTCCTCGTACGGCAGGACCCGGTCCTGGCTGGCCACCACCGTCACGTCGACGCCCAGCTCGGTGTAGGCGTGCACAAATTCAGCGCCGGTCACCCCCGAGCCCACCACGATCAGGCAGCCGGGCAGCGCGTCGAGGTCGTAGAGCTGGCGCCAGCTCAGGATGCGTTCGCCGTCGGGCTGAGCGGACGGCAGCATCCGCGGGCTGGCGCCGGTCGCGATCAGCACGATGTCGGCGTCGCGCACCGTGGTGCTGCCGTCGGGAGCGGTCACCTGGATGCAGTGGCGCGCCAGATCCGGGCTGGCGTCGATCAGTTCACCACGACCGGCGAGCACCTCCACACCCATGCCGACCAGCTGGGCGTTAATGTCGGCGGACTGTGCTGCGGCCAGCGTCTTGACCCGCTGATGAATCTCGGGCAGCGAGATCTTGGCGTCGTCGATGTCGATGTCGAAACCCAGATGCGGCGCCCGGCGCAGCTCGGTGCGCAGTCCGGTCGAGGCGATGAACGTCTTGGACGGGACGCAGTCGGCCACCACGGCCGCACCGCCGATTCCGTCGGAGTCGACGACGGTGACCTGCGCCACTTCAGGACCACGCGCGGCGGCCACCAGGGCCGCCTCGTAACCGGCGGGACCTCCGCCAATGATCACAATGCGGGTCGGCACAGCCCCAACCTAACGAAGGTTGGGCGAACCTGTCGGTTGGGCGCCGTGCCACTGCCTGCCGTTTAAGCTTTTCCCCGTGCCGCTCTACGCCGCTTACGGGTCGAATATGCATCCCGAGCAGATGATGCAGCGCGCACCGCACTCCCCCATGGCCGGAACCGGCTGGCTGCACGGCTGGCGGCTGACCTTCGGCGGTGAAGACATCGGCTGGGAAGGCGCACTGGCCACCGTTGTCGAGGATCCCAATTCCAAAGTGTTCGTCGTGCTCTACGACATGACACCCGCCGACGAGAACACCCTCGACCGTTGGGAGGGCTCCGAGCTCGGTATTCACAAGAAGATCCGATGCCGGGTGGAGCGGATATCCTCGGACACCACAACCGATCCCGTCCTCGCCTGGCTGTATGTGCTGGACGCCTGGGAGGGCGGTGTGCCGTCCGCGCGCTATCTGGGAGTAATGGCCGACGCCGCCGAGATCGCCGGTGCGCCTGAGGAATACGTGCACGAATTGCGTACCCGGCCGGCCGGCAACATCGGCCCGGGCACGTAATCTCCTTAGCTGCGAGCGTGCGTGTTTGTCCCCCGACAAGCCGTGGTGGACGGCATTGCGCGCACCTTCGCAGGTCCTCACGCCTGCGTTTGGACGTTCGAGGCGTGCCTCGATGCGTCGGACAAGTTCCCACCGCCGGTACCGCAGTAGTTGCCCGCGCCGGCTACCCGCCCCTCCTAGATGCGGTCTTCTTCGCCGCAGCCTTTGTTGCAATTTTCTTGGCGGGAGCTTCTTCCTCGCCCTCGTGACGTGCTGCGCGACATGGCGGCGGTCATCATCGACGAGCCTTGGTTCTGAGCCGAGCCGGCTCGAGCGGGGGCGGACGGCGGGCGCGTTTCCCCTCAATAGGGCCGGGCGGCACTACCCATGGCCGGGCCAAGGGGTTTGAGCAGAATCTCGCCTCGGGTCTGCTTCAAGCCCGTATGGTGGGAGCTACATTAGCGGGGGGTTTGGCCGAGGAGCCGCGCGATGAGGCTGCAAGTCGCGCGATGAAGGTGTTCATCAGCTACTCGCGACTGGAAGCCTGCGCGGTCAGATCCATGGTTAGCGATCTTCAGCGAGCTCGGGTCGAAGTCTGGCTGGACGACGAACTTCGTGGCGGTGATGCGTGGTGGTCGGAGATTCTTGAGCAGATCCGTGGGTGCGCGGTGTTCCTCTTCGCGTTGTCGGACAATTCGCTGCATTCCAAGCCGTGCCAGGCCGAATTGGGTTACGCCCAGGAGCTGGGGTTACCGATCTTGCCGGTGCAGATCGGTGAAGTATCCAGCTACCGCGCCCACCCGATTTTCAGCAGGCAGCTGATCGACTACCGAAACCCCACATCGGCCGGATTCGAGCTGATCGGGGCACTGCACGAACGCGGCGCCGACCGTAGCGACTTGCTCGACCCGCTGCCCGAAGGACCTCCGATTCCCTACGAGTATTTGCTGCGATTGGGTGCATCGATCCACGACGCCGCGGTGCTCGCACCGCCGGTGCAGGCACAAATGCTCTTCGAGCTGCGCAGCGCGCTTCACGAAGAGGACGACTCAACCGTCTTGGATGACATCCGCAAGTTGCTGGGTGTCCTGCGCCGACGCAAAGATGTCACGCACCCGATCGCGACAGAGATCGACACCATCCTCGGCCAAGGTGCGGTTGAGTCGGGTCACCTCCCGGCGGGGTCACCCGCCGAGGACGTCGCCACGGTCGGCGCCCAACCGGCAGAGGCCCCCGCATCGGCGGGCTTCCCACACCCTGCTGAGCTCAAGCAGGTGACGGTGCTGGTGGCAAATGTGGTTGATTCGATGGATCTGGCCGCGGCCGTCGGTGTGGAACGGTTTCGCGAGATCATGACCGAGCTGGTCAACCGTTCGGCTGCGGTAGTGCAGCGCTATGGCGGAATCGTCGACAAGTGCATCGGCGAGGGGATCATGGCGGTGTTCGGCGCGCCGGCGGCGTTGGAGGATCATGCGCTTCGCGGCTGTTTGGCGGCCCTGGGAATCCAGCAGGAGGCTAACGACCTGGCTGACAAGGTCGAGCGCCAGAAGGGTGGAGACCTGCGATTGCGCATTGGCCTCAATTCGGGGCGGGTCATCGCCGGTGGGATCGGTCCGGGTTCTTTGGGTTTGGTCGGAGAGCAGGCCGGGATGGCCCAGCGTATGGAGTCGGTGGCCGAACCCGGCGGGGTCATGCTCAGCGGGTCGAGCGCCCGGCTGGTTGAAAACACCGCGGTGCTAGGTGAGCCGCAGCTGGTGCAGATCGGCGCTACCGCACCGATGCCGGCGCGTCGCCTGCTGGGGGTGGCGTCGGGGCGGATCGGTCGTTTTGAGACCGAATTGGTGGGGCGGCAATGGGAAATGAACACCGTCACAGGCATGTTGGATCGGTTGGGCGGTGGGCACGGGTGTGTGGTGTGTGTGGGGGGACCGGCGGGTATCGGCAAGAGCCGGCTGGTTCACGAGACCGCCGCGATCGCGCGCGGTCGTGGTGTCGAGGTGTTTTCGGCCTTCTGTGAGTCCCACACCGGTGATATCTCGTTTCATGTGGTGGCGCGGCTGTTGCGGGCGGTCGCGGGGATCAGCGATCTGGACGGTGCGGCAGCGCGGGCGCAGGTGCGTGGCCAGGTTCCCGACGGCGTCGACCCGCAGGATCTGGTGTTGCTGGATGACCTGTTGGGCATTCGTGATCCGGATACCGAGCTGCCGCCCATTGATCCGGCCGCGCGGCGGCGGCGGTTGACCGCGCTGATCAACGCGGTGTCGCTGGCGCGCACCGAGCCGGTGCTTTACATCTTGGAAGACGCGCACTGGATCGATGCGGTCAGCGAATCCATGCTGGCCGAGTTTTTGAAGGTGATCCCGAAGACCCCGTCGATGGTGCTGATCACCTACCGCCCGCACTATCATGGGGCGCTCGCCCAGGTGTCCGGCGCGCAGACGGTGGCGCTGGACCCACTAGGTGATGCGGATACCTCGGCGTTGGTCGGTGAGCTGGTGGGCGCGGATCCCTCGGTGGGTGCGGTGGCGGCGCTGATCACCGCGCGGACCGCCGGTAACCCCTTTTTCGCCGAGGAGATGGTGCGCGAGCTTGCTGAGCGCGGCGTGCTGCAGGGCGCGCGCGGTCGTTACCGGTGCCGCACCGATGTGGCCGAGGTCAGCGTTCCGCCCAGCGTGCAGGCGGTCATCGGTGCGCGCATCGATCGCCTGGAGCCGGGTGCCAAACAGACGCTGAGCGCCGCGGCGGTGATCGGGTCACAGTTCGGTCCGGATGTGTTGACCAGCCTGGGGATCGATCCAGCCCTGGAGGCACTGGTCGAGGCGGAGTTGGTTGATCAGGTGAGGTTCGCCCCGCAAGCCGAGTACGCATTCCGGCATCCGTTGATCCAGGCGGTGGCCTACGAATCACAACTGAAACCAGACCGGGCCAAGCTGCACCGGAGCCTGGCGGCGGCCATCGAGGCCGGCGACCCGGAATCGGTCGAGGAGAACGCGGCGGTGATCGCCGAGAATCTTGAGGCGGCCGGCGATGTGCAGCTCGCCTATGGCTGGCATATGCGGGCCGGCGCGTGGTCGACGCACCGCGATCTGGCCGCGGCGCGGCTGAGTTGGGAGCGCGCGCGCGAGATCGCCGACGCGTTGCCCACCGACCATCCGGGTCGGACCGCGATGCGTATCGCGCCGCGCACCCTGCTATGTGGCACCGACTGGCGAGTCCATGCGGACAGCTCCTCCGCGCGCTTTGAGGAGCTGCGTGAACTGTGCTCGCTCGCCGGCGACAAGGCATCGTTGGCGATGGGCATGGCCGGGCAGGTGCTGAACCTCTGGGATGATGCCCACTTGCGGGAGGCCTCGGCGCTGGCATTCGAACTCATGGCCCTGGTCGAGGCGATCGCGGATCCGGAATTGATTGTCGGGGTGTCGTTCATGGCGATACTCGTCGTCGGGATTGAGGGTGGCGGATGGGCCGACCTGCTGCGCTGGTCACAGAGGGTCATCGAGCTGGCTGACGGTGACCCCACCAAAGGCAACTTCATCATGGGGTCTCCGCTGGCGCTCGCGTACGCCTCGCGCGCGATGGGCCAAGCGGTCCTGGGTCACCCACCGTCAGAGTGGCTGGGTTCCCTCGCCGTCGCCGTCCCCATGGCCCACGAGACGGACCCGACGACCTATTGCATCGTCATCGACTTCCTATACGGACTAGCGATATGCGGTGGGGCGCTGCTCGCTGACGACGCCGCGGTGGAGCTGGTTGATGAGGCGCTGCAGATCGCCGAACGATCCGGTGACGATTTCGCGGTGGCCAATGCCCGATTGGCGGTGGGCCTGACGCTGATGCACCGCGACTCGCCGTCAGACCGTGAGCGCGGACTGACGGTGCTCACCCAACTTCGCGACATGTGCCTGCACGAGCACTTCAGTTTATGTGAGCTGCCGATCGTCGAGGCCTACATCGCCTGGGAGCAGGGCAGGCGGGGAGACCTCGATGGCGCCATCGCGGCAGCGCGGCCAGCCGTCGACGACCTGTTTCGGAACGGACAGCTCAGCTTGTCCAACATGGCCACCCGCGTGTTCGTGGAGACGCTGCTGGCCCGCGGCGGCGAGGCCGATCTGCAGGAAGCCCAGACCGCGATCGAGCGGTTGGCGACGGCCCCGTTCGACGAAGGGGTGATGCTGCACGAGCTCTGGCTGCTGCGGCTAGGCGCGCTGCTGGCCGGCGCCCGCGGCGACGAAGTCGCCCACCGCGATCTTGTTAAGCAATACGACGCGATGGCCAGATCGATTGGCTGGCTAGGGCATATGGCGATGGCCGATTCGTGGATCGTCCGCGTTGCGGCGGCGGGCTCAAGCCGAGTATTGTCTGCTTCGGCGAAAATGTCCCGAAAGCCCGTGTGGAACAAGGCTATTCAATGGTCGACGGCCCGCAGGCGTCGTCGCTAACCGTGTTCTCGGGCTCCAGGTGGGCGGCGCGCCGTGACGCGAGCGTTCTAAGTGGTTCAGCATTAGGTGGCTCTAATCAGTGTGAGTCGGTCCAAGAAGCACATCTTGGCGGAATGGTACGGGACCCAAGCACGCATGTCGCCGATCGGCGACGAGTCCGCCCAACGATGGAGGCACCATTGCCATCCGCTGCGCGTTTTGCGATCGCGTTGCGATCCATACCCCTCGGGGTATGGAAAAGGGGCTCTTCGTAATCGAGAGTGCACCTAAGGCTCGGGATATCCCGGTGGTGGGTTCGTGTCGTTGAGCTGAGGTGGGGCCTCGGTGGGTGACGATTCGGGTTCCAACACACGACCACCACACCACCGAGGTGACCCATGCCTGAGGCTACTGCTTGCGCGCCGTCTGTTGTTGCCGACACGATCATGCGCACCATTGAGTTGGGCGTGATGATCACAGATACCGCCGTCGACGAGGACCAGACAACGATCTTCTGCGCTCCGGTTGCTCGTGATGCGCGCTGCCCGAACTGCGGTCGCCACGGTCGTTACCGCGACACCGTCACCCGGCCACTGGCCGATCTGCCGGTCGCCGGCTACCCGTTGGTGTTGCGCGTGGCCGTACCCCGCTACCGCTGTACCACCATCGACTGTGGTCGCACAGTATTCAATCAGGACCTCGGAAAACTGGCGGCGCCGCGGGCTTCGACGACCCGACGGTCTGCCCGGTATGTGTTGCGGCGGTTATTGATCGACCGCACCACCATCTCGGCCATCGCCGCCGAGTTGGGCGTGTCCTGGCACACCGTGAGCACGATCGCGATGCGCACGACCGCCGGCCTGGTGGCCGCGGCCAAAGCTGATCGTCTGGCCGGAGTGCGAGTGATCGGCGTCGACGAACACCGCTGGGCGCCCCGACGAGTCGGTGCTGAGGGATTCGTCACGCTGATCATCGACCTCACCCCAGTGCACGATCGCAGCGGTCCGGCGCGACTGCTCGACATGGTCACCGGACGGTCAGCGACCGCGCTGGCCACCTGGCTGGCTGCCCAACCCGCCGACTTCGCCGCCGGAGTCGAGGTGGTGGCGATGGACGGGTTCGCCGGCTACAAGACTGCCGCCACCAATGTGGTGCCAGATGCGGTCACGGTGATGGACCCGTTCGACGTCGTCGCGTTAGCCGGGCCAAGCTCGACCTGATCCGCCAACGTGTTCAGCAACAGACCCTCGCCCGACGCGGCCACACGGGGGATCCGTTGTATGGAGTCCGGCGCATCGCCCGCACCCGCATCCAGCTGCTCTCAGCCCGCCAGTACAACCGTCTGACCAGCGTGCTTGACGCCGACGAACACATCGCCGTCAAGGTCGCGTATGTGATCTATCAAAAGATCATCGCCGCCTACGCTGACTCGAACCGTCGCCGCGGGAAACACGTAATGACCAGGCTGATCGATTCGATCCGCCGCGATGTGCCCGTCGGACTCGAGGAGATCGCCCAACTGGGCCGCACCCTGTGGCGCCGCCGCGGCGACATCCTGGCGTTCTTCGACCATCACGTCTCCAACGGGCCCACCGAAGCCAGCAACGGCCGCTTAGAAGCGCTGCGCCGCAACGCCCTCGGATTCCGCAACATCACTCACTATCGAATCCGTTCACTGCTGCACAACGGCGCACTCCACGCACTCGTCAATGCACTCTGAATTTACGAAGGGCCGGTGATGGCACTGGTGAGCGGTTTTTTTGCGTGCATCGGTGATTTATTTGGTGTCGGTGACGACGACGATCTGACGGATGAAGGTGTTTTCCACGGCGGAGTGAAGGAGAAAATCGGCGACGTTTGCGCGGGATGCTGAGGGGAGGATCGGCAGTTTTGTGACATTCTCGAGAACGGTAGCGGTGTATCGGGTGCTGTCCCGGTTGTTCAACGCCCCAGGGTATTCGAGGGTCCATTTCAGATCGCTCGCAGTCAAGAGAACTTCCGATGCGGCTTTGTCGGCGTATTTTTTGCGCAGCGCTGTGCGGAAGATCAGGCCAGCCAGAAATGATGCCTTGGCAAGAGAGTCGCCGACTCCGAACGCGGAGACGACGACGAAGCGATCGACCCCTGACGTTTTCGCAGAAGCGACGACGGCACGGACAGTGTCTGTGATCAACGTGGGGGTTTCGCGGACGTTTTTCACTCCGAGCGTGCTGATGACCGCGTCGTGGCCCTGGGCTGCCGTCGCGATCACGGCGGCGTCGGTGACGTCGCCCCTGACGATTTGAGCGCGAGAGTCAACATTGGCGTCGGCCCGCCGAACGAGGGCGGTGACCTGGTGTCCCTGGTCGAGCGCCTTTTTGACGAAGGGGACGCCGGTGCGGCCGGTTGCTCCAAGGACAAGAAACTTCATAATATTTCACTTTCTGTTGAGGAATGAATGGGCGTGCTGGTGAATGCGGGTTTTGGGCCTGCATCGTGGCAACCACCGTCCATTGCCGGAGAATCGTAAGAATCATTGACGATACTAGTCAATGATTCTTACTAATGTCAAGGCGGAGTCCAAGCCTGCTGGCGCCCGCAGGCCCCTGGCGGCTCGGGCGAACGGGAAACGGGGGCGGACGGCTCAGCGCGGCCGGGTTTACCGCTCGTAGGGGTCGGTGATCTCGCGGAGTTGATCCAGGATCTGGTGCAACAACGTGAAGTTGCGGGTGCCTAGGTAGGCCTTCCACTCCGAGAGGATCTGGTCGAGTGTCACCTTGGCCACCTCGAGCGCCCGCCGGCCACGTTGCTCGATCACGATCAACCGGGCGCGGCCATCCGTGGGATCGGGGACCCGGCGGACATAGCCCAAGCGTTCCAGTTGATCGACCAGCACGCCGGCGCTCTGCTTGCTCACTTGCGCCTGGTCCGCGAGGTCCGTGAGGCGCGAACCGTCCTGGTCGATGCGTTGAAACACCCGGCACTGGGCGAGGGTCCAGTCGTCGAATCCGGCATCCTGGATGGCCCGGAAAATCCGGTCCTCGGTGTACCGGTACGGGATGAACAACGACACCCCTAGATCAACCCGCTGCTCGTCGTCCATGCTGCTCTCGGCTCCATTCGCCCACTCTGATCCCACGAGGTTTACGCCCCTACGCCAATGCTGCCGAGCCAGATCGCCGCAGACCCGACCGCGGCGGCGCGTGCGCAGCGCTGCGCACGCGCCATCTGGCCCTCAGCGAATTCGTACTTCTTGCTGCTGTCAACGGTACTGCTGTATGACTACAGTAGTAAGGATATATTACTAGTGTGGGTGGTTGGAGAGTCGCATGACAAGGGGACCGGCCAATTCGCACCCAATGCGAACGTGCCGGAGATTACTGGTAACCCCGCGTATTCGTTTTCCGGCACTCTCGATTACGAAGAGCCGGAAAAGGCGGCCCAGAGTTTTCCGAAAATCATCGACACGCAGCGGCATAGTCCTCTTATTACGCACGCTCGCGCCCAGATAAAAACTAGAGCGCGGCGGCTTGTTCGACGATGTTGACCATCACTCGCACGCCGATGGCCAAAGCCCGCTCGTCGAGATCGAACGTCGGCTGATGCAGGTCCAATTGCGCGCCATGGCCGGGCCACACACCCAACCGCGCCATCGCGCCGGGCACCTCCTCCAAATACCAGGAAAAGTCCTCGCCGCCGCCGGACTGGCGAGTGTCGGCGAGCACATCGGGGCCGACGGCTTCGATGGCATGGGTCAGGATGCGGGTCGACAGTTCCTCATTGACCACCGGTGGCACTCCCTGGTGGTACTCAAGCGTGTGCTCGATACCGAGCGGAGCGAGCAGCGATGCCACTGCCTCGCCGATGACGCTTTCCAGGCCCTGCCACGTCTCGCGGCTGGCGGTGCGCACGGTACCGGCCAGCACGCCGGTCTGCGGGATCGCGTTGGCGGCGACACCGGCATTGACCGCGCCCCACACCAGCACCGTGGCCTTACGCGGGTCGATCCGCCGCGACAACACACCGGGCACCCCGACGATCAACGCACCGATTCCGTACACCAGATCAGCCGTCAGGTGCGGGCGTGAGGTGTGCCCACCGGGCGAATACAGCACGATTTCCATCCGGTCGGCAGCGGAGGTGATCGGCCCGGGCTTGACCGCGACTTTGCCGACCGCGAGCCGAGGATCGCAGTGCAGGGCGAAGATCCGGGTGACGCCGGTGAGTGCCCCTGCTGCGATCGCGTCGATCGCCCCGCCGGGCATCAGTTCTTCGGCGGGCTGAAAGATCAGGCGAACAGCCACCGGCAGTTCCGGGACCGACACCAATACCAGCGCCGTCGCGAGCAGGATCGCGGTGTGCGCGTCGTGGCCGCACGCGTGCGCGACGCCTGGCATCGTCGACGAATACGGCAGTCCGGTGCGTTCGGCCATCGGCAGCGCGTCCATGTCGGCGCGCAGCGCGATCCTGGGCCGGTGTTCGGGCCCGAAATCGCAGGTCAGGCCCGTCCCGCCAGGCAGCACTTTCGGGTTGAGTCCGGCGTCGGCCAACCGCTCGGCGACGAATTGGGTGGTCGCATATTCTTGCCGACCCAACTCGGGATAGCGGTGAAAGTGCCGGCGCCACTCCACAAGGTCGTCATGGTGGGCGGCCAGCCAGGATTCGGCGGCGTGCGAAAGGCTCATGATGCCGCCCGCCGATCCCGAGCCATCAGCACGCGATCTCGCTGCTCAGCAGTCTGCGCGAGACGAACAACGGTGCGCGCCAGCATGACTGCGCCCTCGACGACCGCTCGGTCGGCGCTGGGGCCGGCGGCCGCGGCGGTGAAGTCGGGGTGATGCAACGACGCACCGCCGGCGTCGATGGCAACCATCGGATGGATGCCCGGCAGCACCCGGGTGACATTGCCCATGTCGGTGCTGCCGACCGGTTGGGAAGACTCGACCTCCTCGGCCACCGGCGTGCGCCCGAGCAGTTGCATCTCGCTACGCACCACGCCGGCCAGCCACGGGTCGGGTTGCAGCGCTTCGTAGGCGGGCTCGTCTTGGTCGATGCTGTAGTCGCATCCGGTGGCCACCGCGCCGGCCAGGAAGCAGTCCTGTGCCCTGGCCTCGAGGTCGCGCAGCGACGCGGCGTCGAGCGCTCTTGTCATGTATCGCAATTCGGTCTGTGCCGGAATCACATTGGCCGCCCGCCCGCCGTCGGTGACGATGCCGTGCACCTGATTTCCCGGCGGCAGCTGTTGGCGCAGCAGACCGATTGCCACCTGCGCGACGGTGACCGCGTCGCCCGCGTTGACGCCGAGGTATGGGGTGGCTGACGCGTGGGCCTCGCGGCCGCGGTAGCCGACACGCATCCCCGACGACGCCAGCGACCGAGCGGCCGCGATGTCGGTCGGCCCGGGATGCAGCATCACCGCCGCCGCGATGTCGTCGAACGTTCCGGCCTTGAGCAGCAGTGCTTTTCCACCACCGGACTCCTCGGCGGGCGTGCCCAGCAACACCACCGTTAAACCCAGATCGTCAGCCACCTCGGCCAGTGCCAGCGCCGTCCCCACGGCCGAGGCCGCGATGATGTTGTGACCGCAGGCGTGGCCGATCCCGGGCAACGCGTCGTACTCGGCGCACACGCCCACCACCAGGGCGCCGCTGCCGAAGTCGGCACGAAAGGCGGTGTCCAAACCTCCGATGGGCGCGGTGATCTGGAAACCCCGCTCGGTCACCAGCGCCTGGGTCTTGGCGCAGCTGCGGTGTTCGGCGAACGCCAACTCCGGCTCGGCGTGGATCGCGTGCGACAACTCGACCAGGTCGGCTCCGCGGCGCCGCACCGTATCCTCGACGGCGTCCTGGGCGGTAGCTGCGGGCATGCTGGCAGTCTAAGCTGCCTCATTGTGACCGACGGTCCGCCCGATGCGGATGCACTCGCGCGGGCCGCGGCGCACGTCATCGCCGACCGCAGCGGCGTGGCCGAGCACGACGTCGCGATCGTTCTCGGTTCCGGGTGGGCGCCCGCCGTCGCCGCGCTGGGTCCGGCGACCGCCACCCTGCCGATGCCCGAACTGCCCGGCTTCAGTCCGCCAAGGGCGGTCGGGCACACCGGTCAAGTCTTTTCGGTGACCATCGCCGCGCACCGGGTGCTGGTGCTGGCGGGCCGGGTGCATGCCTATGAGGGTCACGACCTTCTGCATGTCGTGCACCCGGTGCGGACCGCGTGTGCAGCCGGGGCGCGCGTCATTGTACTGACCAATGCCGCCGGCGGGCTGCGAACCGATTTCGCGGTCGGCCAACCTGTGCTGATCAGCGACCACCTGAATTTGACCGCGCGCTCGCCGCTGGTCGGTCCGCATTTCGTCGATCTGGTCGACGCGTACTCGCCGCGGTTGCGGGCGCTTGCCCGAGAAGTCGACTCTGGGCTTGCCGAAGGCGTGTACGCCGGCCTGCCGGGGCCGCACTACGAGACGCCGGCCGAAGTCCGGATGCTGCGGATGCTGGGTGCCGACCTGGTCGGAATGTCGACCGTGCACGAGACCATCGCGACCCGGGCGGCCGGCGCTGAGGTGCTGGGCGTGTCGCTGGTGACGAATTTGGCCGCCGGGATCAACGGTGAGCCGCTCAGCCACGTCGACGTCCTTGCGGCCGGTGCGGCATCGGCGACGCGGATGGGTGCTCTGCTGGCCGACGTGGTTGCCCGGCTTTGACGCCTTCGGAGAAGGCCAAGCCGTGACTCCCGAGCAGTGGATCGCCCACGATCCCGACCCCGTCACAGCCGCGGAGCTCGCCGGATGCGATCCAAACGAACTGTCCGCGCGGTTCACCCGGCCGCTGAAGTTCGGCACCGCGGGCTTGCGCGGTCCGGTGCGGGGCGGACCGGACGCCATGAACCTGGCCGTGGTGTTGCGGGCCACCTGGGGGCTGGCCCGGGTACTCGAAGGCCGGCGCCTGAGTGGTTCGACTGTGGTGGTCGGACGCGATGCCCGGCACGGCTCCACTAACTTTGCCACCGCAGCGGCGGAAGTGCTTGCCGCTGAAGGCTTCTCGGTACATATGTTGCCCGAGCCGCTGCCGACACCGGTGCTGGCTTTCGCGGTGCGGCACATCGGCGCGGCGGCCGGGATCCAGATCACCGCTTCCCACAACCCGCCGAGCGACAACGGTTACAAGGTGTATCTCGACGGCGGTCTGCAGATCGTCGCCCCCGACGACGGCGCGATCGAAAAGGCCATGGCTGCAGCACCTTTCGCCGATAAGATCGCCAGGAAGCGGGTCCGGCCCGCCGATGCCGGGCTGGTTGACCGCTACATCGAGCGCGCGGCCCGGGTGCGACGATCAACCGGCCCGCTCCGGGTGGCGCTGACTCCGCTGCATGGGGTCGGCGGCGCGGTGGCCGTGGAGACGCTGCGCCGCGCCGGTCTCGATGACGTGCACACCGTCGCCGCGCAGTTCGAACCCGACCCCGACTTTCCCACCGTGCGGTTCCCCAACCCCGAGGAATCCGGCGCCACCGACGCGCTGCTCGCTCTGGCCGCCGACGTCGACGCCGACATCGCGATCGCGCTGGACCCCGACGCCGATCGCTGCGCGGTCGGGTTCCCTATCGCGTCGGGATGGCGGATGCTGTCCGGTGACGAAAGCGGTTGGCTCCTGGGTGATCACATTCTTTCCGGCGTGCAGTCATTCGAGCACGCCCTGGTGGCCAGCACGGTGGTGTCGTCGCGGATGCTGGCAGCGATCGCCACGCACTACTGCGCACGACACGTCGAAACGTTGACCGGTTTCAAATGGCTGGCCCGGGCTGACGCCGACCAGCCCGACAGCACTCTGGTGTATGCCTACGAGGAGGCGATCGGGCACTGCGTCGATCCGGTCGCGGTGCGGGACAAGGACGGGATCAGCGCGGCGGTGTTGGCCTGCGATGTAGCGGCGACGCTGAAAGCGCAGGGTCGCAGTGTGGTTGACGCCCTGGACGAGCTGGCTCGGCGACACGGCCTGCATCTGGGAGCTGCCCTGTCGCGCCAGCTCGCCGACCTCGGCGAGGCAGCGGCGCTGATGCAGCGCTTGCGGGCTGCTGGGCCAAGCCGGCTCGCCGGAATGGCCTTGCAGGTCACTGACTTGCTGCAGCGCCCCGGGCCGCAGCGCACCGATGCGCTCGTTTGGTCTGCGCGGAAGGACGATGTGTGGTCACGGGTGGTGGTACGCCCGTCGGGCACCGAACCGAAGCTGAAGTACTACATCGAAGTCGGTTGCCCGCCGGCCGGTGACCTACACTACGACCGGCGCCGCGCGGCAGCAGTGCGCGACGAACTGGTGGCCTCACTGCGCGACTGGTGATTCAGCGCGGCCCGAACTGCCGATCACCGGCATCGCCCAAACCCGGGACGATGAAGGCGGTTTCGTCGAGTCCGTCATCAACAGCCGCGGTGAACAACCGGGCGGTGGGAGCGCATTCTTGCAGAGCCGCGATGCCTTCGGGCGCCGCCACCACACACAGCACGGTGAGGTCCCGGGCGCCGCGGCGGTGCAGCAAACCGATCGTGTGTCGAAGCGAGCCGCCGGTGGCCAGCATGGGATCCAGCACCAGCACCGGCTGGGCGCTCAAGTCGTCGGGCAACGACTCCAGATAGGGCACCGGAAGATGACTTTGCTCGTCGCGGGCAACACCGACGAAGCCGACGTGCGCTTCCGGAATCAGAACATGCACTCGGTCGACCATGCCCAACCCGGCCCTCAGCACCGGCACCAGCAGCGGTGGCTTGGCCAACTGCACGCCAACCGTGTCGGCCAGCGGCGTGCGGATGTGGATCGGCTGAACGGCAATGTCGCGGGTGGCCTCGTAGACGAGCATCAGCGTCAGGTCACGCAGAGCGGCACGGAAGGCGGCGTTGTCGGTGCGTTCGTCGCGCAGCGCGGTCAGCCGGGCGGCGGCCAGCGGGTGGTCTACGACGCACACTTCCACGGCGGTTGACCCCACTGCGTTTGCAGCGGCTCAGGCTCCGAAGAAGTTGAAGATGTCGAAGCCCGCGCCGACGAGGTCGATCAGCGGCTGCCCCGAGATCAGCGGTGCCCCGTCGAAGATGGCGTCGGGACTCAGCGATGGGATGCTCGCGGTCAGGGCGGTCCACTCGGTGAGCAGCGACGCGTCCAGCTGATTGGTGAGGTCATATCCGGAGAGCAGCGAGTTGACGACCGAGTCTGGCAGCGGCGCCTGCCCGGCATCGTGCAGCAGGTCGTTGATCGGGCCGACAAAACTTTGCACCCCGGCCCACTGTTCGCCGGCCAGCATCTGCAGCGGGTCCATCTTCGGCACGAACCCGGCGACGCCGGAGGCCACCAGCTGGCCCGTCGCGTCAACCTGCCAGGGACCGATCGCGTCGGTGCCGTTGACGCCGACGAACGGGTCGCCGGGGTTGCCGTAGGCCCAGTCGTCGACCAAGCTCAATTCCGGGTTGAAGGCGTCGTAAAAGAACCGCCCCGCATCCCCACCGTCGTACATGAACGCCAGCACCGGCAGCGGTGCGGAGATGTCGTAGAAATGGGTGTCGCCGATCGTTCCGAGATCGATAGCACCAGCGCCGCCAGGACCGATGTCCAAGTTCACGCCCGGCGTCGGGTCCGGGTAGAAGGGGTGCACCGTTTCGATACCGATGAGGGCGTTGATGTCGGCCAGAATGTTGCTCGGGTCTTCGGGGAAGTTGGCGTAGCCGTCGTACTCAGCGGTGTAGATGTCGGTCGGGAAGGTATCGATCGGCGTCGGTGCCATGCTCAGCGGCACATTCAGGAACGGAAGGTGCTGCGGAGCCGCGTCCAGGCTGAAGGCTTGGACGCCGTCGGGGAATTGGAAGCGGTCCAGTATTCCGCCGAGCTGACTGTTGGGGTCGCCGAGCAGTACCCAATGCAGGTTGCTCGGGTCATAGGCACCACCTGGCGGAGTGGCGATGAGGTCGTTCATCTCCTGGGTGGCGATGGTGGCGCTCTGCGAGTAGCCCAGCACTGCGACGTTGTCGCCGTTGAAAAGTTCTGTCCTGATCGCGCTGTCCAAAATTTGGGCGCCCTCGTTCACCGATTGGCCGAAAGTTAGGTCCGGCTCGCTGGGATTGCAGATGATCGGACAAAACTGCTCTGGCGTGGTCAGGCCGTTGAAGTCGTAGCCTGGGATGAATTGGGGGGTGAGGTAGAGCTCCTTGACCGAGTCGATGAATTGCTGCGGCGGGATGGGAACTTCGGTGCCGCTCATGATCCAGCCGTCGTTGGCGAGCAGCCTGGCCTCCGCGGTGATTGCTCTTACCCCGAACACGAACGCTGATGTGAGGATCGCGGTCACGCCCATGACGGCAGCGCACATGACCGCCAGCAACACGGCTCCCAGCGAGCGAAGCCTTGACCCTGACACCGCTACCTCCAGCCTGCCGCCGAGAATGTCGCCACAGATGGTCGTCAAAGGTCCCCGGTCAGGCGATACAGAATAATGCGCCGTTTGGCCCCTTGTCATGGCGAAATCTGGAAAATTCACCCGCCGCATTTCCTCACTCGACACGCGTGTGCGGGCCGGGGCCGGGGCGATCTAAACCCATATACTTCGCCCATGCGGCGCCGACCATGGCGAAAAGGTAAGGGGTATCGACGGGCCTGCCTAGTGGGCGCGCTGGCCCTTTCCGCCGCAACGCTGTCGCCGCCGGCTCACCTCGCTCCCACCACCGGTCCGGTGACTTTCGCGGCGGCCGCAGTTCCCACCCCCGCGCACGTCGTCGTGGTGGTGGAAGAAAATCGCTCGCAAACCAACATCATCGGAAACAAGTCGGCTCCTTTTATCAACCAGCTGGCCGCCAACGGCGCCATGATGGCGCAGTCTTTCGCCGAGGTACACCCCAGCGAACCCAACTACTACGCCTTGTTCGCCGGCAGCACGCTGGGCGTCAAGGAGAACGTCTGTCCGGTCAACGCCGGCAACACTCCCAATCTCGGCTCCGAATTGGCGGCGGCCGGCTACACGTTTGTCGGCTTCGCAGAAAGTCTGCCAGGCGTGGGATCAACGGCATGCACTGCCGGGAAATATGCGCGCAAGCATGTGCCGTGGGCCAGCTTCACCAACATCCCGGGCTCGCAGTCACTTCCATTCACGACGTTTCCGAGCCCGTCGAATTACGCCAGCCTGCCAACCGTTGCATTCGTCATTCCCAACCTCGACAACGACATGCACGACGGCTCGATCGGTCGCGCCGACAATTGGCTCTATCAAAACCTGTCGCCCTACGCCAACTGGGCGAAGGCCAACAACAGCCTGCTCATTCTCACCTGGGACGAAGACGACAACGCTTCCCAGAATCAGATCCCGACCGTCTTCTATGGAGCTAACGTCCGGCCGGGAAGCTACAGCGAGACGATCAGCCACTACAACGTGCTATCCACGCTGGAGCAGATGTACGGGCTGCCCAAGCTTGGCTACGCGAGCAGAGCGCCAGCCATCACCGACATCTGGGCCTCATAACCTTCAGGCGGCACGGCCAACCCGCCGGCTAACGGTGGACTCGGTCCGGTGGTCGGGGCGGGCGTCGTTATTCTGTGCCGCATGGCTGCCGACCTTGTCCCAATCCGCCTGAGCCTGACCGACGGCGACCGCTACACGCTATGGGCGCCGCGGTGGCGCGACGCCGGCGACGAGTGGGAGGCGTTTTTGGGCAAGGATGACGACCTCTACGCCTTCGAGACTGCCGCGGACCTGATCGCCTTCCTGCGCACCGACAACGAGAACGACTTGGTGGATCACCCGGGCTGGAAGGAGGCCAGCACGGCCGGCGCGCACAAACTGGATCCGAGCGAGGACCACCAGTTCGACCTGATCGCCGTCGAGGAACTGGTCGCCGAGAAGCCGACCGAGAAGTCGGTGACCGCACTGGCCGGCACGCTGGCCATCGTGTCGGCCATCGGATCGGTCTGCGAGCTGCCCGCCGTCACTAGGTTCTTCAACGGCAACCCGAACCTGGGCACGCTGGCGGGCGGCGTCGAACACTTCACGGGCAAACCCGGACTCAAGCGCTGGCACGCGATCGCCGAGATCATCAATCGAAGCTGGGATGACGTGCTGACCGCGATTGACGAGATCGTCAGCATCCCGGAGGTCGACACCGAGATGTCGGCCCGAGCAGCCGACGAGTTGGCCGAACCACCCGAAGACGACGAACCACCCGAAGACGACGAACCGGCCGGCGAGGACGAAACCGTGGCCGCTGAGCTGGGAGCGCAGGACACCGCCGAGCAGGCCGACGGCGACGAGACCGACGCCGAGGAGGCCGACGCGGCGGCGGACCGCGCCGAGGACGACGACGTGGTTCTCGGTGGCGACGAGGACTTCTGGCTCAAGGTCGGGATCGACCCGATTCGAATCATCACCGGGGTCGGGATCTTCTACACGCTGCGGTGCTATTTCGACGACCGTCCGATATTTCTGGGTCGCAATGGACGGATCAGCGTGTTCAGCTCGGAGCGCACGCTGGCGCGTTACCTCGCCGACGAGCACGACAACGATCTGTCTGACCTGAGCACCTACGACGACATCCGCACCGCTGCCCTCGACGGTTCGCTGGCAATCGACATCACCGAGGACAACGTGTATGTGCTCAGTGGACTCGCCGACGACTTCGCCGACGGGCCGGAAGCGGTAGACCGTGATCAGCTCGATCTGGCCGTGGAGCTGCTTCGCGATGTCGGCGAGTACGCCGAAGACAACACCGTGGAGCAGGCGTTCGAGCTCGACGCCCCGCTGGGCCGGCTGGTGTCCTTCGTGCTGGAGCCGGACTCGGTGCAACGGCCCAAGCCGCCGTACGCGGAAGCCGTGAGCAAATGGGAGGACCTCGAGCGGTTCGTGGAGTCGCGGCTCAGGCGCGAATAGCGCCGTAAGCCGGCGACGACATCAGGCACAGCGTCGCGGCTCAGGCGCGAATAGCGCCGCAAGCCGGCTACCTGGCGCGCAGTGGCAGCAATCGGTGGTCGGGGGTGAAGACCAATCGAACCAGACCCAGACCGACCACCACCGCGGTGACCGCGACCGACGCCAGAATGAGAAACATCACCACCGCCTGCACTAGCACCGCCTGCACCGGGGGTACACCGGCGAGGATGAGCCCGGTCATGGCGCCGGGAAGAAACACCAACCCGGTGGCCTTGGTGGTTTCGATCTGCGGGGACAGCGCTGAACGTAACGCGATCCGCAGGTAGGGCGTGGCGGCCTCGCGGTAGGGCTGGCCGAGGGCGAGTCGCGCTTCGACCTCGTCGCGTTTGTCGCGCAGCTCGTCGACCAGGCGCCGCGCCACCAGCACCGTGGCCGTCATCGAATTGCCGATCATCATCCCGGCGATCGGCACCAGGGTGCGGGGCTGCAGCGGGAACACCCGCAGCCCGAATATCACCCCGAGGGTGACCAGCGCCGCCGTGGCGAACGCGGCAACAGCCAGCGACCCGAGCCTGGGCACCTCCGGTGCGCGGCGCCGCGCGACATCACCGGCGTAGGCCACCATGGCCGCCGTCCACGCCCACGACCACCACAGTGAACGGCCGGGCGCGATCAGCAGCGTCAGCGCACCTCCCACCAGCAGCAGCTGGACCAACGCCCGCGCGGCCGACCACAGCACCTGCCGCTCCAGGTCCAGCCGCTGCCACAGCGAAATGCCGGCCGCGAACGCCACCAGGGCCAGCGACATCGCAAGTCCGATCCAGCTCACCCCACCATTCATGGCGTTGCCCGGCCGTTCTCTGGCTCCGGGACGGCCGGTCGCAGCCCGGTGCACCGGCCGTGCTCGATCCCCAAAACCCGGTCAGCGACCCGTTTCACCTGGCCGGCGTCGTGGCTGACCCACAACGATGGGATCCCGTCGTCGGCCAGATCGCGTACCGCCTGTTCTATCAACTTTGCCGCGGCCGCGTCGACAGCCGAGGTCGGTTCGTCCAGCAGCAGCACCCGCGGTTGCGCCATCAGCGTCCGGGCCAGGCACATTCGTTGGGCCTCGCCGCCCGAAAGCGCGGTCGCGTCGCGGTCCAACCATGACCCGGTCAGACCCACCCGCGCCAACACCTCCAGCATCCGGGCGTCGGTGGCGTCGGGGTCGGCCACTCGGAGGTTGTCGGCAACCGTGCCGCGAAACGGCGTCGGACGCTGAAAGCACATGCCGACTTGGCGCCGCAACCACAGCGGGTCGATTCCGGTCACATCGGTCCCGCCGAACAGCACGTGACCACTGTTCGGCACTTCCAGTCGATTACACAACCGCAACAGGGTGGACTTGCCGGATCCCGACGGTCCGAACAGCACCGTGACCCCCTGCTTCGGGACAGTGGCACTGAACCCGTCCAGCGCCCGCAATCCGTTGCGCTCCAGCACAACAGCGACGAATTCGAACACGGCATCCGCAGCCAACGACTACCCGATCAGCACCGCGAACCGGGGTTTGATCACTTCGTCGATGATCGCCAACCGCTCGTCGAAGGGAATAAACGCCGATTTCATCGCATTGATGGTGAACCGTGCCAGGTCGGTCCAGCCGTACCCGAAAGCTTCCACCAGCCGCAGCATCTCGCGACTCATCGAGGTGTCGCTCATCAGCCGGTTGTCGGTGTTGACCGTCACCCGGAAACGCGCCCGCGCCAACAGGTCGAACGGGTGCTCGGAGATGCTGGCGACGGCCCCGGTCTGGACGTTCGAGCTCGGGCACAGCTCGAGCGGTATTCGCTTGTCCCGCAGAATCGCCGCCAGCCGCCCGAGCTGCAACGTGCCGTCCTCGGCGATGTCGATGTCGTCGACGATCCGTACACCGTGGCCGAGCCGGTCAGCTCCGCAGAACGCGGTCGCCTCATGGATCGACGGCAGACCGAATGCTTCACCGGCGTGAATAGTGAATCGCGCGTTGTTGTTTCGCATGTACTCGAAAGCGTCCAGGTGGCGGGTCGGTGGGTAGCCGGCCTCCGCACCGGCGATGTCGAAACCGACGACTCCCTTGTCCCGGAAGCGGATCGCCAGCTCGGCGATCTCGCGGGACAACGCGGCGTGTCGCATCGCGGTGACCAGACAGCGCACGGTGATCGTGCGGCCCTGGCCCGCGGCGGCCTTCTCGCCGTCGACGAACCCTGCCAACACCGCGTCGGTGACGGCGTCGAACGACAACCCGCGGCCGATGTGCAGTTCGGGCGCAAATCGGACTTCGGCGTACACCACAGAGTCGGCTGCCAGATCCTCCACGCACTCGTAGGCCACCCGGTGCAGCGCCTCGGGGGTCTGCATCACCGCCACGGTGTGCGAAAACGGTTCCAGATAGCGCTCCAGCGAACCGCTGTGCGACGCGGTGTGAAACCACTTCGTCAGTTCGTCGACCTCGGTTGCCGGCAGATCGTCGTAGCCGGTTTGGCCGGCGATGTCGATGACGGTCGACGGCCGCAGCCCCCCGTCGAGATGATCGTGCAACAGCGCCTTAGGCGCCTGCTCGATCAGGTCCAACGTCAGCGGTGTCGTCATCAGGTGATCCGATCGATGATCAGGGGACGCTGGACTGGCGGCATATCACCGATGGTCCAGCCGCCGTCTAGTTCCGCCATGGCCGCAGCCAGGCGTTGAGGGCTGTCGGTGTACAGCGTGAACAGCGGCTCACCGGCAACCACCGGCTGGCCGGGACGGCGGTGAATCCGAATGCCGGCTCCGGGTTGCACCTGGTCGCCCGGATGCGCCCTGCCCGCACCGAGCCGCCATGCCGCCAGCCCCACTGTCATCGCGTCGATGTCGCCCATTGTGCCGCCCCGACCGGCGGTGACGGTTTCAGCACACCGACCGGTTGGCAACGGTGCCGACAAGTCACCGCCCTGGGCCGCGACTACGGCGCGAAATCGGTCCATCGCGGTGCCGTCCTGCAGCGTCTGCGCGGGATCACATCCGTCGAGGCCGGCGAGTTCGAGCATTTCGGCGGCCAGCGTCACGGTCAGCTCGACCACGTCGCGCGGTCCGCCACCGGCCAGAACCTCCAGCGATTCGGCAACCTCCACCGCGTTGCCGACAGTGTTGCCCAGCGGTTGGTTCATGTCGGTCAGCAGTGCGCTGGCGGGCACCCCTCGCTCGGCAGCGAGCACCACCAGCGTTTCGGCCAGCTCGCGGCAGCGCCCTTCCGACTTCAGCAGCGACCCCGTCCCGACTTTGACGTCAAGCACCAGCGCGCTCGCCCCCTCGGCCAGCTTCTTGCTCATCACCGAACTGGCGATCAGCGGTAGCGACTCGACGGTGCCGGTGATGTCGCGCAGGGCATAGAGCTTGGCGTCGGCGGGCGCCAACCGGCCGGCGGCGAAGATCGCCGCGCCGACATCGACCAGCTGCTGGCGCATCCGATCGCCGTCCAGGTCGGCGGTGAACCCGGCGATAGATTCAAGTTTGTCCAGCGTGCCGCCGGTATGGCCGAGCCCGCGACCGGACGCCTGCGGCACGGCGGCGCCGCAGGCCGCCACCACCGCCACCAGCGGCAGCGTGACCTTGTCGCCTACTCCGCCGGTGGAGTGTTTGTCCACTGTCACCAACGGCTTGCCGCCGCGACGCAGGCCGGTGAAGTCCATCTGCTCACCAGAAGCCACCATCGCCGCGGTCCAGCGCGCAATCTCGCCGTAGTCCATCCCGCGCAACAGAATCGCCATCGACAACGCCGCCATCTGTTCGTCGGCGACCTGGCCGTCGGTGTAGGCCCCGATCACCCAGTCGATGGCCGCATCGGACAACCGTCCCCCGTCCCGCTTGGTTTTGATGACGCTGGGCGCATCAAACGCGAACCCGTTCACTGCGGTCACAGCGGCAGGGCGTCGGAACCGAACGCGTCGGGCAGGAGATCACCGAGCCGGCGTGGCCCGGCGTTGTGGTCGACGAGCAGGTCCGGACCGCCGTGCTCCCACAGCACCTGCCGGCAACGCCCGCACGGAGTCAGCAGCGACCCCGCAGCATCGACGCACACCAACGCCACCAGCCGCCCACCACCGGTCGAATGCAGGGCGCACACCGCTGCACACTCGGCGCAAAGACCCAGGCCATATGAGACGTTCTCGACATTGCAGCCGGTGACGACCCGCTGATCGTCGACCAACGCCGCCGCCCCGACCCGCAGCCGCGAATACGGCGCATACGCAAACTGCGCCACTTCGATTGCTCTGTCCCGCAACATTTTCCAGTCAACAGCAGCGGTCATGAGGGCCGTACCTGATGCGTGCGCAATGCCTTCGCCAGCTCTTGTTCGGGTTGGTCAACGTCCAACGCCACCCTAAAGCGTTCACCTCGGGGAATCGGGATAGATTCAACTGCCCGGCGCAAGCGATTGAGCCGGCGACAAGTGTGAAGGACGCTGATGACAACGCCGACATCCGCGGATCCGCCGCAACCTGCCCCACCGGATCGGGCCGCACCGGGACGGCCTCTGCGCCGGAGCCTGCACCGCGGTGACCCCGGCGTGTGGCCATGGGTGCTGCATCGCATCACGGGCGCGACCATCTTCTTCTACCTGTTCGTGCACGTGCTGGACACCGCGTTGGTCCGGGTCTCACCGCAGACCTACGACGAGGTCATCGAAATCTACAAGTCTCCGGTCGTGGGACTGCTGGAGCTGGGACTCGTCGCGGTGGTGGTCTTTCATGCCCTCAACGGCATCCGCATCGTCGTGACCGACTTCTGGTTGCGCGCGCCCCGATACCAGCGGCTGACGCTCTGGCTGGTCGGCAGCGCCTGGTTGCTAGTCATGGTCCCGGCGGCAGTGGTGATGGCCGCGCACATCCTGAGGCGCGTCGGATGAGCGTCGCCGGCCTGGACGACCCGCGGGCGCCCGGCGTGGCGAAGTATGGCTGGCTGTTCATGCGACTTTCCGGGATTGTGCTGGTGTTCTTGGCGCTCGGGCACCTCTTCGTCACGATGATTGCCGACGAGGGCGTCTACCGAATCGATTTCAACTTCGTGGCGCAGCACTGGCACTCTCCTTTTTGGCGGAGCTGGGATTTGCTGCTGCTGTGGCTGGCACAGCTGCACGGCGGCAACGGCCTGCGCACTATCATCGACGACTACAGCCGCAAAACTGTCACCCGCCGCTTCCTCAAAAGTCTGCTGGCCACGTCGATGCTGCTCACCCTGGCGCTCGGCAGCTATGTGCTGCTGACCTTCGACCCCAACATCTCCTGACCGCGCTGCCCCGCCGGCCCGTCCCGCGAGAGACGCAGACTCCCCTTTTCCCTCGGCGTGTCGGGTGATTCTGCGTCTGCTCGGCAGGGGCGCCGGACCACAGCTCAGCGCGGCTCCCTGCGGAGAAGGCGCCGGTCGCCTACTCTGCACAGACGATGGTGTTCCCACGTGCCGCGTCGTCTCTGGCAGCCGCAGTCTTCCTGCTCGCGGCGCCCACCCTGCCCGTCGCGGTTGCCGAGCCGAACGCCGCACCGCCGGGCTGCCCTTACAAGGTGTCGACGCCGGCCGCAGTCGACTCGTCGGAAGTCCCCACGGCCGGCGATCCGCCGCTGCCACTGCCGGTGCCGGCCAGTCCGGTGGGCGGCAACGCGCTGGGCGACTGCGGGATCGTCGCGGCCCCCGGCACACCGCCGGTGCCGAACGACATCTCCGCGGAAGCCTGGCTGGTCGCCGACCTCGACAGCGGCGCTGTCGTCGCCGCCCGGGACCCGCATGGCCGTCACCGCCCGGCCAGCGTCATAAAGGTGCTGGTCGCCATGGCGTCGATCAACGAGCTCAGCTTGAACAAGCCGGTCGCCGGCACCGCCGACGACGCCGCCGCCGAAGGCACCAAGGTCGGCGTCGCCCCCGACGGCACCTACACCGTGAACCAGTTGCTGCACGGACTGCTGATGCACTCCGGCAACGACGCCGCCCACGCACTCGCCGTGCAGCTCGGCGGAATGCAGACGGCGTTGGAGAAGATCAACGTGCTGGCCAACAAGCTCGGCGGGCGCGACACCCGCGCGGCGACCCCGTCCGGACTGGACGGGCCGGGCATGAGCACTTCTGCCTACGACCTCGGCCTGTTCTACCGATACGCCTGGCAGAACCCGACGTTCAGCAGCATCGTGGCCACCCGCACCTTCGATTTCCCGGGCCACGGCGATCACCCCGGCTACGAGCTGGAAAACGACAACCAGCTGCTCTACCACTACGTCGGCG
Organism: uncultured Actinomycetota bacterium; assembly: GCA_963795995.1. Taxonomy (GTDB): domain Bacteria; phylum Actinomycetota; class Actinomycetes; order Mycobacteriales; family Mycobacteriaceae; genus Mycobacterium. Next base: position 130,279 of record CAWCJY010000010.1, on the reverse strand, counting down.
CGCTCGGCGGCAAGACCGGCTACACCGACGACGCGGGCCAGACCTTCGTCGGGGCCGCCAATCGTGACGGGCGCCGCCTGGTGGCAGTGCTGCTACACGGCACCCGGCAGCCGATAGCGCCGTGGCAGCAGGCGGCGCATCTGCTGGACTACGGGTTTGCCACCGCCCCCGGCACCCGGGTCGGGACGTTGATCGAACCTGATCCGGCCCTGATCGCTAAACCCGATTCCGACCCCGCCGAAGCGCAAGGCGGCCCGCAGGCCTCGGGCATCACGCCGGCCGCCGACGCGCTACCGGTGCGCGTCGGGGTTGCGGTGATCGGCGCAATCATCGTCTTCGGTCTGATCCTCATCGCGCGCTCGATGAACCGCCGTCCGCAGCACTAGGTCTCAGCGCCTCTGCCGGCAAAGTCCACCTGCCACACTCGCCGATCCTCGTACGATCTCCCTGTGGCGACTCCCGGCACCCGCGCAACGGACAGCGACCGCAACAACGCCTGCCAAGCGCTCGACTCGGCGCTGGACGAAGGCCAGCTGTCAATGGAGGTGCACCGTGAGCGGGTGAGCGCGGCAACCCAGGCCACCACCCTCGGCGAGCTGCAGGCACTGGTCTCTGACCTGCAGGTCCACCAATCACCCAGGCAATTGACGTCGCCATCGAGCGATCGAGCCGGCAACTGGGGCATCCGCACCGCTGCCGTGGGGGTGTTGCTGCCGCTGGGTCTTGGTCTGTGGTGGGGGTTGTCCTACCCCGACTACGCGGTGCTCTACCGTGCGGGCCCGCGGAACGAACACCGCGCACAGGGCTACGACTACCGCAACGGTGGCTTCACCGAGTTCCCGGCCGGGATGATTCCCGTCAACACCGCGGTCGCCGATCTCAGACCGCTATGAGCGGCAACCGCAGAGGAGTAGTCGTCGGCTTGACCGCGGCGAGCATCGGCGTCATTTACGGCTATGACCTGTCCAACATCGCCGGCGCGCTGCTGTTCATCACCGACCAGTTCAAGCTGACCACGGGGCAACAGGAACTGGTGATGGCCGCGGTGGCGGTCGGTGAGATCACCGGGGCGCTTGGCGCCGGGGCGCTTGCCAACGCGATCGGCCGCAAGCGATCGCTGATGCTGGTCGTAGCCGGCTATGCGGCATTCGCCGCAATGGCCGCATGTTCGGTCTCACTGCCGATGCTCCTGGTGGCTCGCCTGTTGTTGGGCCTGACCATCGGCGTTTCGGTCGTGGTGGTACCGGTATTCGTTGCGGAGTCCGCTCCGGCGACGTGGCGGGGCTCGCTGCTAGTGGCGTATCAGGTGGCCACTGTCACCGGGATCGTCGCCGGATATCTGGCCGCCTACCTCCTGGCCGGCTCCCACAACTGGCGATTGATGCTGGGGCTGGCCACGGCGCCGGCTGTGGTGGTCATGCTGCTGACGCTGCGGATGCCCGACACTGCCCGGTGGTACCTGTTGAAGGGCCGGGTGACCGAGGCCCGAGAAGTCTTACGCCGAGTCCAGACCGAGGCCGACGTCGACCGGGAACTCGCCGAAATCGCTTGCGCAGTTGACGAGGAACGCGGCGCGGTACTCGGTGAGATGCTGCGCAGGCCGTATCTGCGGGCCACCGTTTTTTTGGTCGGATTGGGCTTCTTCATCCAGATCACCGGCATCAACGCCATTGTGTACTACGGCCCAAGGTTGTTCGCGGCCATGGGTTTTGCCGGCAACTTCGGGCTGCTGGTGCTGCCGGCGCTGGTCCAGGTCGCCGGGTTGGCCGCGGTCGTAGTCTCGCTGGTGCTGGTCGACCGGGTGGGTCGACGGCCGATCCTTCTGTCCGGTATTGGCATCATGATCGTCGCGGATGCGGTGTTGGTCGGTGCCGGCGCGGTCAGCGGTGCGCCGTTGCTCGGCTTGGCCGGGGTGGTCATCTTCACCGTCGGGTTCACCTTCGGCTTCGGCGCGCTGGTCTGGGTCTACGCCGGCGAGAGCCTGCCGTCACGCCTGCGCTCAATCGGATCCAGCGCGATGCTCACCGCCAACCTGATCGGGAACGCGCTGGTTGCCGGCCTTTTCCTGACGGTGCTGCAAACACTCGGCAAAAGCGGAACGTTCGCTATTTTCGGGGTGTTCGCCATAGCCGCTTTCGCCTTCGTCTATCGGTACGCACCGGAAACCAAAGGCGCTCAACTGGAGGAGATTCGGCACTTCTGGGAGAACGGTGGTCGGCGGGCCACCGACCACCCCGCGGCTCTGCAGACGGTCACCGAGACGCTATGACACTGATCGGCGCCGGCGTCATCGCCTTGGATGGCGTCATCTGCCGACCCGGCTGGTTACAGACCTCTGGTCGGCGAATACTCGACTGCGGACCCGGCGGCCCGCCCCGCATGCCCGACGTTGATCTGCCCGGCGCGGTGGTGGTCCCTGGTTTCGTCGACTTGCACGTTCACGGTGGCGGCGGGGCGTCCTACACCGACGGCAGCACCGCCGGTATAGAGCGCGCGGCCGCATTTCACCGCCGGCACGGCACCACCACCACGTTGGCCAGCCTGGTCACCGCATCGCCCGACGAGTTGCTCGCCGGGCTACGGGCACTCGCCGAATCGGCACGTCTCGGCACCGTCGCGGGCATTCACGTCGAAGGCCCATGGCTGAGCGCCGTTCACGGAGGCGCCCACGACATTGAGCAGTTGCGCGATCCGGATCCCGCCGAGGTCGACGCGGTGCTCGCCGCCGGCGCCGGCACGATCCGGATGATCACCCTGGCGCCGGAACGTCCCGGCAGCACTGCCGCGATCAAGCGCATGGTGGACGCCGGAATCGTTGTCGCCACGGGTCATACGGATGCGACGTACGAGCAGACCCGCCAGGCGATCAGTGCCGGCGCAACGGTCGGCACGCACCTGTTCAACGCGATGCGGCCGCTGCACCACCGCGAGCCTGGGCCGGTGCTCGCGCTGCTGCAGGATCCGCGCGTGACCGTCGAACTCATCGCCGACGGCGTACACGTCCATCCCGCGCTCATCGAGTCAGTGATCGATGCCGTGGGACCGAGTCGTGTCGCGTTGGTCACCGACGCGACCCCGGCGGCCGGGCTTGGCGACGGTGAGTTCTGGCTTGGCCCGGTGCAGATAGACGTCGTCTCCGGAGTGGCCCGCGTGCAAGGGACTTCGACGATCGCGGGCAGCACCGCGACCATGGATCAGCTTTTCTGCGCCGCGGCAGCGTCGGGTCCGGGCTCGGATGGGGCGCTGGCCGCAGCCGTGCAGATGACCGCGACGACCCCGGCCCGCGTGCTCGGATTCGAGGATGTCGGGACCCTGCGCCCGGGCCTCGCCGCCAATTTCGTTGTCCTGGATCACAATTTGCGAGTGAGCGCGGTGATGGCCCACGGCAACTGGGTGGTGGAGCCGAACCTCTAATCTCGCCGCCGGACCAGGCGCAAAAGGCTCAGCGCTCCAATGGCTCCCACGGCGGCAGCGGTCATCGCCTGACCCGCGCTCAAGCCGCCGCCGGCCTGTACCCGCGGGCTGATGATCGCCGGCCCTGGGGGCTGGACCGGCGCGATTCGCAGGTTCTCGGCTGATGTCGCCGCCCACGCTGTGGCGAACAGGACCAGCCGAGCAGTGATATAGGCGAACACCATGAAGCCCAGCACCGGTCCGAACGTCGCGGCCGCCGGACTTTTCAGGACCGAGCGCAAATAGATCGAGGCGATCTGCTTGAACAGCTCGAAGGCGACCGCAGTCGTCAGACCGGCCCGCACCGCGCTGGCGAAGCTGATCGACTCCCGCGGGAGTCGCGCGATCATCCAGGTGAAAAGCAACCACGACACCAGAAACGACACCAGCACCGAAACACCCCGCAGCAGCGCCTGCAGCAACGGAAGGTGCGAAATTCCAATCCAGCTCAGCACCTTCGCCATCACCGTGGCGTCTCCGATCGCGGTGAGCAGGAGGGTTATGGCTATCGCCAGAAACGCTGACGCCATCGCCAGCAGATCCGACAATTTGGTGCGGATGAAGCCGGCCGGTTTCTGCCGCTGTTGCCACATCTGACTGAGAGCCTCCCGCAGATTCGCCATCCAGTTCAGGCCGACCCAGGCAGCCAAAGCCAGACCCACTATGCCCACGGAGGCGCGGGATTCGATGGCCGAGTTCATCAAGTCCAGCAACTGCTGCCCGAGATGCCCCGACACCGAAGTCTTTACCCGGTTCTCGATCATGTCGAGCAGAGCGGGCCGACGCGAAAGCGCGAAGCCGGCGACCGCGAAACCCACCATCAGGAGCGGGAATAACGCGAAGATCGTGTAATACGTCAAGCCGGCGGCGTAGAAATTACCCTTGCGCTCGTTGTAACGCTCGTTCGCGCGCATGACGTGGTCGAACCACCCGTACCTTGCTCGCAGCCGATCCAGAATGCCCGGTTTGGCCGGATCCCTCATACCAGCCTCCCCCACTACCGGCGGTGCGGGAGAAACCCTAACCGGTCGTAGACCCGATCGATCGTCTTCGCGGCGACATCCTGAGCCCGCGCCGCCCCATCGGCCAGCAGCGACTCCAGTTCTGCAGGTTCGGCGATCAATTCGTCGACTCGACTCTTGACGGGTGACACGAACTCGACGACGGCCTCGGCGGTGTCCTTCTTCAGGTCGCCGTAGCCCCGGCCGGCGTAACGCTCGACGAGGGTGTCGAGACCCATGCCGGTGACCGCCGACTGGATGGTGAGCAGGTTCGACACACCAGGTTTGGCGTCCGGATCGTAGCGGATTTCGCGTTCGCTGTCGGTCACCGCCGAGCGAATCTTTTTTGCTGACAATCCCGGATCGTCGAGCAGGTTGATCAGCCCGGCGTCGCTGGCCGCCGACTTGCTCATCTTCGACGACGGGTCCTGCAGGTCATAAATTTTCGCGGTGACTTTGCGGATGAGTACGTCGGGCACGACGAACGTGTCCGGGAAGCGGCTGTTGAACCGTTGCGCGACATCGCGTGCCAGCTCCAGATGCTGCCGCTGGTCCTCTCCGACCGGAACCAGCTCAGTGTCGTAGAGCAACACGTCGGCGGCTTGCAGCACCGGGTAGGTGAACAAGCCGACCGTCGTCGACTCACCACCTTGCCGGGTGGACTTGTCCTTGAACTGCGTCATCCGCGACGCCTGCCCGAAACCGGTGAAGCAACCCAGCACCCATGCCAGCTGGGTGTGGGCGGGTACCTGGCTTTGCACGAAAACGGTACTGCGCTCGGGATCGATACCCAATGCCAGAAACTGCGCCGCGGTGACCAGGGTGCGCCGCCGCAGGACTTCCGGGTCCTGCGCGACGGTGATGGCGTGCAGATCGACTATGCAGAAAAACGCGTCGTGATCGTCCTGCAGTTGCACCCATCGGGCGACCGCTCCCAGCGCGTTGCCCAGGTGAAGCGAGTCGGAGGTGGGCTGCACGCCGGAGAAAACTCGGCGGGTTCGGGTAGCGGTCATGATGCTTCGATCTTTTCACGCTGGTTCCGCAGTGCGACCGGGGCGCTTGCGGTACCGGCGGTATCGCCCTTACTGTCGGCAGCATGACGACTCGCGAGCCGATTCATCTGGGTGGCGGCGGCGCTGCGACGGCGCGTGAACCGGTTGTTTTGCTGCACCCGTTTCTCTTGTCGCAGGTGGCGTGGCACTCGGTGGCCGAGCAGATGGCCGACACCGGCCGCTACGAGGTGTTCGCGCCCACCATGCCCGGGCACAACGGCGGTCCCTACTCCGGTACCTGGTTTCTCGGCTCCGCCCTGCTGGCCGACCATGTCGAGCGGCAAATGGACGAACTCGGGTGGAACACCGCCCACATCGTCGGTAACTCGCTGGGCGGTTGGGTGGCGTTCGAGCTGGAGAGCCGGGGCCGGGCGCGAACCGTCACCGCGATCGCACCGGCCGGCGGCTGGACTCGATGGAGTCCGCTCAAATACGAGGCAATTTTCAAGTTCACCATGGGTATGCCGTTGTGGGTGCTGGCCCGCTGGTTCGGTGCACGAGCCCTCCGTCTGCCATTCGGCCGGCGGCTGGCCACCTTGGCCCTCAGCGCTCGCCCCGACGGGGTCAGCCAAAGCGATCTGATCGGTTGCGTCGACGACGTGGCGCATTGCCCCGCCTATTTCCAGCTGATGGGCAAATCGCTGCTGCTGCCCGGCCTGATCGAGCTTGCGCAAACCGCCGTGCCGACGCATCTGGTGTTCTGCGAGAAAGACCGGGTTTTTCCCCAGGGCCGTTACAGTCGGCATTTCACCAACCACTTACCTCGCGACACCAAGGTGACCAAGCTCGACGGCGTTGGGCATGTCCCGATGCTGGAGGCGCCCGGGCGGGTCACCGAGGTCGTCGTCGACTTCCTCGACCAGTACAGTTCACCGCTGCGGGCGCTCGACTCACCGGCCAGCTAGGAGTCGTGGCTGCCGGCCAAGGCAGCGTTGAGCGTCTTACTGGGCCGCATCACTGCGGTGGTCTTCTCGGGGTCCGGCGCATAGTAGCCGCCGATATCCACCGGCTCGCCCTGCGCTTCGCCGAGTTCGGCCACGATGGTGTCTTCGTTTTCGGTTAACGTCTCAGCGAGCGCGGCGAATGGCTTCTGCAATTCTTCGTCGCCGGTCTGCGCGGCCAGCTCTTGCGCCCAGTACATCGCGAGGTAGAACTGGCTGCCGCGGTTGTCGAGTTCACCGGTCTTGCGTGACGGACTCTTGTTGTTGTCCAGCAGCTTGCCGATCGCCGCGTCCAGTGTCTTGGCCAGGATCTTGGCCCGCTCGTTTCCGGTCTTAATACCGACGTCTTCGAAACATGCTCCCAACGCGAGGTATTCGCCAAGCGAATCCCAGCGAAGGTGATTCTCCTCGACCAGTTGGTGAACGTGCTTGGGCGCGGAGCCGCCCGCGCCGGTCTCGTACATTCCCCCGCCTGCCATCAGTGGCACGATGGACAGCATTTTCGCGCTTGTGCCCAGCTCCAAGATGGGGAACAGATCGGTCAGGTAGTCGCGCAGGATGTTGCCGGTCGCGGCGATGGTGTCCAGTCCGCGGATCAGGCGCTCCAATGTGTAACGCATGGAGCGCACTTGCGACATGACCTGGATGTCGAGCCCTTCGGTGTCGTGATCGGCGAGATAGGTCTTGACCTTCTTGATCAATTCGTTCTCGTGCGGTCGGTAGGGGTCCAGCCAGAACAGCACCGGCATGCCCGAGTGACGCGCGCGGGTGGCGGCCAGCTTCACCCAGTCCCGGATCGCGGCGTCATGCACTATGGGCATGCGCCAGATGTCACCGTTTTCCACGTTCTGCGTGAGTAGCACTTCACCGGTGTCGAGGTCGACGATATTGGCCACACCGTCCTCAGGAATCTCGAAAGTCTTGTCGTGCGAGCCGTATTCCTCGGCTTCCTGCGCCATCAGGCCGACGTTGGGGACGGTGCCCATCGTCGTCGGATCGAAAGCGCCGTTGGTCTTACAGAAGTTGATAACTTCCTGGTAGATACGGGAGAAGGTGGACTCCGGGTTGACCGCCTTGGTGTCCTTCGGCCGCCCGTCAGCGCCGTACATCTTGCCGCCCGCGCGGATCATCGCGGGCATCGAAGCGTCCACGATGACGTCGCTGGGTGAATGAAAATTCGTTATTCCCTTTGCGGAGTCCACCATGGCCAGTTCGGGTCGGTGCTCGTGGCAGGCATGCAAGTCGCGAATGATCTCGTCGTGTTGCGATGCGGGCAGCGACTCGATCTTGTTGTAGAGGTCGACCATTCCATTGTTGACGTTGATGCCCAGTTCGTCGAACAGATGCTGGTGTTTGGCGAAGGCGTCTTTGTAGAAGACCTTGACGGCGTGACCGAAAACGATGGGATGCGACACCTTCATCATCGTGGCCTTGACGTGCAGTGAGAACATCACGCCGGTCTCGAAGGCGTCCTGCATTTGTTCTTCGTAGAAGTCGCAAAGAGCTTTCTTGCTCATGAACATGCTGTCGATGATGTCGCCTTCCAGCAGCGACACCTCCGGCTTGAGCACAAGCGTGTCACCGCTCTTAGTCGTCAGCTCCATCTTCACTTTGTGCGGGCGGTCCAGTGTTATGGATTTCTCGCCGTGGTAGAAGTCGCCGCGGCGCATGGTTGCAACGTGGGTGCGCGACGCCATCGACCACTCGCCCATGCTGTGGGGGTGCTTACGCGCGTACTCCTTCACCGCCTTTGGCGCGCGGCGGTCAGAGTTGCCTTGTCTGAGGACCGGGTTGACCGCGCTGCCAAGGCAATTGGTATAGCGGTCACGGATTTCCTTCTCCTCGTCGGTTCTGGGTATTTGCGGGAAGTCCGGAACTTTGAATCCCTTGCCCTGCAACTCTTTGATCGCGGACACCAGCTGCGGCACCGACGCGCTGATATTCGGCAGCTTGATGATGTTGGTGTCAGGTAGGTTCGTCAGCCGGCCCAGTTCGGCAAGGTTATCCGGCACGCGCTGCTCATCGGTCAGGTGATCCGGAAACTCGGCGAGTATCCGCGTGGCGACCGAGATGTCACTGGTCTGGATCTTGATGCCCGCCGGCTCGGCAAATGCGCGCACGATCGGCAGAAAGGCGTAGGTCGCCAGCAGCGGCGCCTCGTCGGTCAACGTATAAATGATGGTCGGCTGTTCGGCGCACACGGTCTTTCTCCCGCCGTCACTCTTCGGTCAGATTTCGAAAGGTCCGTGCCCAGGTTATAGGTCTTCCGGTGTGAGAGTTCAGGGCAGCGTGTCGCCACAAATCTGCCCGTGGCGATCGCCAGCGCGGCGCAGCCGGGCGCAGCGGGTCGCCACCATCTAGCCCGTGGCGATCGCCAGCGCGGCGCAGCCGGGCGCAGCGGGTCGCCGCCATCTAGCCCGTGGCGATCGCCAGCGCGGCGCAGCCGGGCGCAGCGGGTCGCCGCCATCTAGCCCGTGGCGATCGCCAGCGCGGCGCAGCCGGGCGCAGCGGGTCGCCGCCATCTAACACAGTGGCGGCGCCTGGACGGGGTGCGATACTCTGCAAGTCGGTCATGAGTGCCAGCGTCAAGCCCCGGCTTGCTGGCCGGCAACCCTCCAACCGCGGTGGGGTGCCCCGGGTGATGACCAGGTTGAGTAGCCATCGTGGCTACGCGGCAAGCGCGGGTCCGCACGTGTCGGGCCCCCCGAGTAGACAGGGAGACCTGATGCGGACCCATGTTGGTTGGCCGATCATTCGCCGCCGTCTCTGATGCACCACTGCCGGCTGACGTCGTCTGCAGACGGCGTGCCGTGCCGCTGCGAACACCGTCATATCCCACTTCGCACAGGAGACATCTGACATGAGCGCTGACCACGCCGTCGAAAGCGCCGACAACGATCCAAGCGCGCACTGGTCGTTCGAGACCAAACAGATCCACGCCGGCCAGCAGCCGGACGCGGTCACCAACGCCCGGGCCCTGCCGATCTACCAGACCACGTCGTACACCTTCGACGACACCGCCCACGCCGCCGCCCTGTTCGGGCTGGAAATTCCGGGCAACATCTACACCCGAATCGGCAACCCCACCACCGACGTCGTCGAACAGCGCATCGCCGCCCTGGAAGGCGGGGTGGCCGCGCTGTTCCTGGCCTCCGGGCAAGCAGCGGAGACGTTCGCAATCTTGAACTTGGCGGCAACCGGCGATCACATCGTCTCCAGCCCGCGGCTGTACGGAGGCACCTACAACCTGTTCCACTATTCGCTGCCCAAGCTCGGCGTCGACGTCAGCTTCGTCGAGGATCCCGACGACCCGGAGTCCTGGCGGGCGGCGGTACGGCCCAACACCAAGGCGTTCTTCGCAGAAACAATCTCCAACCCGCAGATCGACGTGCTGGACACCCCGGTCGTTTCCGGCATCGCCCATGAAAGCGGTGTGCCGCTGATCGTCGACAACACTATTGCGACCCCCTATCTGATCCAACCCATCGCCCAGGGCGCGGACATCGTGGTCCATTCGGCCACCAAATATCTGGGTGGCCATGGCGCGGCGATCGCAGGTGTGATCGTCGACGGCGGCTCCTTCGACTGGGCAAACGGCCGGTTCCCCGGGTTCACCACGCCTGACCCGAGTTATCACGGCTTGGTGTACGCCGAATTGGGACCGCCGGCCTTTGCGGTCAAAGCCCGCGTGCAGTTGCTGCGCGACTACGGCTCAGCCGCTTCCCCGTTCAACGCGTTCCTGGTGGCGCAGGGTCTGGAAACGTTGAGTCTGCGCGTCGAACGGCACATCGCCAACGCTCAGCGGGTCGCCGAGTTCCTCGCTGGCCGCGACGACGTCCTCTCGGTGAATTACGCGGGCCTGCCCACTTCCCCGTGGTACGAGAGGGCGAGGAAACTGGCGCCCAAGGGGGCCGGAGCGGTGCTGGCCTTTGAGCTGGCCGGCGGAGTGGAAGCGGGCAAGGCGTTCGTCAACGCGCTCAAGCTGCACAGCCATGTCGCCAATATCGGCGATGTGCGATCGCTGGTGATCCACCCGGCGTCGACCACCCATGCCCAGCTGAGCCCCGCCGAACAGTCGTCCAGCGGTGTCAGCCCCGGGCTGGTACGACTGGCGGTGGGCCTGGAAGGCATCGACGACATCCTTGCCGACCTGGAGCTGGGCTTTGCCGCAGCCGCCAAGTTCGGCCACGTGACCGAACAACACGGCAGCAGCGGCGACCCCCAAGCCGTGGCGGCGTTCTGAGCAGGTGCGACGTGACGATATCCGATGCGCCCACCCGGACCCTGCCGGCTGAAGGTGAAGTCGGCCTCGTCGAAATCGGCTCGCTGACTACCGAAAGTGGCGCGGTGATCGACGATGTCTGTATCGCAGTACAGCGCTGGGGCGAGTTGTCACCTACCCGCGACAACGTCGTGGTGGTGTTGCACGCGTTGACGGGTGATTCGCATATCACCGGACCCGCGGGACCAGCGCATCCGACGCCGGGCTGGTGGGACGGGGTGGCCGGGCCGGGGGCGCCGATCGACACCAACCGCTGGTGCGCGGTGGCCACCAACGTGCTCGGCGGCTGCCGCGGCTCGACGGGGCCAAGCTCATCAGCCCGCGACGGGAAAGCGTGGGGGTCAAGGTTTCCGCTGATCTCCGTCCGCGACCAAGTCGCCGCCGATGTCGCCGCGCTGGCGGCGCTCGGGATCGCCGATGTCGCCGCAGTCGTCGGCGGGTCAATGGGTGGCGCCCGGGCGCTGGAATGGCTGGTCGGCCACCCAGACCGGGTCCGCTCGGGGCTGCTGCTGGCGGTTGGTGCGCGCGCGACCGCAGACCAGATCGGTACCCAGAGCTCCCAAATCGCGGCGATCAAAGCCGACCCGAATTGGCAGGGTGGCGACTATTACCACACCGGAAAGGCGCCCGATGCGGGACTCGACATCGCCCGTCGGTTCGCCCACCTGACATACCGAGGCGAAGCCGAGTTGGACGACCGATTCGCCAACCAGGCCCAAGGCGACGAAGACCCGGTCACTGGCGGCCGGTATGCGGTGCAGAGTTACCTCGAATATCAGGGCAGCAAGCTGGTATCCCGGTTTGACGCCGGCAGTTACGTGATCCTGACCGAAGCGCTGTCCCGTCACGACGTCGGCCGCGAACGCGGTGGTGTTGCCGCCGCGCTACGCGGATGCCAGGTGCCGGTGGTAGTCGCCGGCATCACCTCTGACCGGCTGTACCCACTGCGACTCCAACAGGATTTGGCCGCCCTGTTACCCGGTTGTCCTGCGCTACAGGTTGTCGATTCGATCTACGGCCACGACGGGTTTCTGCTGGAAACAGATGCCGTCGCTGGATTGGTCCGGCAAACCCTGGACTTGGCCACGGATGTGTGTACACGGTGACGAACTCTCGGCACGCCCGCTCACTGTCCTTTGGTTCAGAAGCAGCTGCCTACGAGCGTGGCCGGCCGTCATACCCACCGGAGGCGATCGACTGGTTGTTGCCGGCCGGTGCGCGCGACGTGCTTGATCTCGGCGCCGGCACCGGCAAGCTGACCACCCGGCTGGTGGAACGCGGACTGGACGTGGTCGCCGTGGACCCGCTCGCCGAGATGCTCGAAGTGCTGCGCAGGTCACTACCTGATACCCCGGCGTTGCTGGGCACCGCGGAGGAAATCCCGCTGGCCGACAACAGCGTTGACGCGGTGCTGGTGGCTCAGGCGTGGCACTGGTTCGACCCGGCGCGGGCAATCCCGGAAGTGGTTCGGGTGCTGCGGCCCGGCGGGCGCCTGGCCCTGGTGTGGAACACCCGCGACGAGCGGCTCGGCTGGGTGCGAGAGTTGGGCCGCATCATCGGTCGCGACGGCGACCCGGTGCGCGACAAAGTGACGTTGCCCGAACCCTTCACCGGGCTGGAGCGCCATCAGGTCGAGTGGACGAGTTACCTGACGCCGCAGGCTCTGATCGATTTGGTGGCCTCGCGCACGTACTGCATCACCTCCCCTGCCGAGGTCCGCACCAAAACACTCGACCAGGTCCGCGAGCTGCTCGCCACTCATCCGGCGCTGGCAAACAACGGGGGCCTTGCACTCCCTTACGTCACGGTCTGCGTCCGGGCCACCCTGTCAAGCTGAGGTAGGTTACGGCCATGGCTGGGGAGCATCACGACGTCGTCATCGTGGGAGCCGGATTCGGGGGAATGGGACTGGAATCGCCGTCAAGCGGCTCGGTTTGACAACTTCGTCAACCTTGATCGCGAACCTGACCTGGGTGGGACTATCTCAGCTTGGCCAGCCCGTACGCGTTCTCCGGCCTTTCGTTTTTCAACACGATGGAATACCAGATGTGACACATACACCGGCTGCTATCCGAGGTACTGCGCCGCGGCGCAACCACTTTCGGAGTCACCGACGAGGCCAACGCCCGCTTCTTGGACCGGATGACGGAACTGTTGGACAAGACGGTCTTCTACGCCGGTGATTGCGCCACGTCGAGGTCGTACTACTTCAACCCCAGCGGTGAAGCGACATTGCTGCGGCCGACGTCGACGCGCAATGCGGCGCGGGAGGGGTCGAAGTTCCCGTTGAGCGACTACGCAATCAGTTAGGTCTCGCGCGAAGAACCTCAATAGTTGAGCCCGGAGAACATGACCCGGCCGGGATCATACTTCCGCCGGACAGCGCTGAGCTGGGCGAGATTCGGGCCGAAGTATCGCGAGGCCGGCTGGTTTACTTCCAGATAGTTCACATATCCGCCGACCGAATATGGTTGCACCGTTTGGTGTGCAGTGTTGAGCCAGCTGGTGGCAGCGGCCGGGTTACCGGATGTTTCGACGTACCACTGCACCAGCGAAGACTGCCGACGCCACGGGAAGGCGGTGGCGCCCGGTGCCACATTGGCGAGTGCGCCGTCGAGCGCGTGCATGATCGCCAACGCACGGCCCGCTCCGCGAGGGAAGGCGTCGAACGCCGAAGCGATCGCCTGGGCCGCGGGCGCGGACAGCATCGGAAAGACATCCGATCCACCGACATACCCGAGCGGCGAGGGGTTGAGGTTGCCGACGGCAAGATAGCGAACCAGGTCCAGGTAATTGAAAGTGTGGTTCTCGGTCCCGGACGGTTGCACTCCGACCGCCGAGATGATGGCGCTGGCGACACTGCTGCCCGATCCGACCGGGCATGTCGCGAGAATACGACAGTGTGGACCCATCGCGTCGGCGGTGGCGTCGGCCAGGGCCCAGCTGCTGCGGTCGGCAGTACGCAGCCAGCTCTGCCAGCCGAGCAGAACCTGCGCGAACGACTGGGGCGGGAAATTGAGGTTCACCACATCGACGTCGTTGGTAGGGAACGTGGCGAAGGTCAGCGAGGTTGTCACCCCGAAGTTTCCACCACCACCGCCGCGTAAGGCCCAGAACAGGTCGGGGTGGTTGTTGGCAGACGCGGTGACCGCCTCGCCGCCCGGCAACACCACCGACGCCGAGGTCAAGGCGTCACTCATCAGGCCCGCGTGCCGGGATTGAGCACCGAGTCCGCCGCCCAGCGCGTGCCCCGCCGTCCCGACCGAAGGACAAGTGCCCGTGGGGATGCCCCGGCCGGCGGCGGCCAGCGCCTGGTGTAACGCATACAGGTCCGTCGCAGGCGTCACCGTCACCTGTCCCGTGGTGGCGTCATAGTTGATTCCGCCGGGCAACTGACGCAGGTCGAGCACCATGGTGCCGTTCGCCGTGGACGCTCCCACGTACGAGTGGCCGCCGCTGCGCGCAGCCGCCTTGAGGTTGTGAGTGCCAGCGAATGCCATCGCCTTCTGCACATCTCCAGCCGATGTCACAGTGACCACCGCCGCTGGCGTCGAGTCGTTGTAGTTCGTGTTGAAAACTTGCTTCGCCGTGGCGAATTGCGGACCGCCGGGTCGTACCACTTGCCCGCCAATGGCCGCAGACAGGTTGTCCCAGCCGGTGGTACTCGGGTCGGCGCTGGCTCGCACCGATCCGGCCCGACCCGGCCCGAGGATCGCGCCGGCGGCCAATGCTCCCACGGCGCCCCGCAGAAACGTCTGACGCGAGATCTCACGCGCCATCGTCGGGACCCCGCGATTGCGTCATGTCCCGCATTGTCAGTCACATGACGACTAAATCGCGGTCCGGCAGAACGTGTCGGACACCGATCGCTGAATCGTCGGCGAACCTTTACCCTGCTGTGTCTTGGACGTGACGACGTTGCAGCAGTGTTTGCTACAGATCCCTGAGGTGAGGAGAATTGACATAACCCGCATTTGGATCACCCCGATGGCCTGTATCGGCTTGGCCGCAACGGCCGCCGCTCTCGCGGCGCCGGCGCAGGCGGACCCGAACGACGACAACTTTATCGCCGCGCTGAACCACAACGGCGTCGACTTCGGCGAACCGGCAAACGCGACGGCCATCGGTCAGTCCATCTGCCCCATGCTCGCCCAGCCGGGCGGCAGCTTCGCTGCTGCCGCGTCGAGTGTCGGGAACACAGGCATGTCGCCTCTAATGGCCCAGCTGTTCACCACCATCGCAATACAGTCGTATTGCCCGACGGAGATTTCGAAGATAGCAAGCGGCAACCTATCTGGTCTGCCGCAGCTGCCCGGCATACCGGGTATGCCAGCGTTCTAACGCGTGCCCAGCGGGTCGATCGTCGAGGCGATGTAAACCATCGCCGTCGCCACGACCATCGTGGTGGCAACGTCAATTCCCCTGCTGCGCACCACCAAAAGTCCGGCCCGATCCTCGGACAACACCAGTCGCAGCAACGCGGCCAGCCCGGCGCCGACGCCGATCAGCAGTGCGCCGCGACGCCAGAAGTTCGCCGCCGCCAACGCAAATGCCATAACGAAGATCCAGACAACCAGCACGATCGGCCACTGCGCGGTGAAAATTCTGCGGGTCGCGGCACGCACACTCATTGCAAGGCCCGTAATTTGTTCTCGGCCAACTCGACAACGTTGGTCAGCAGGAAGGCTCGAGTCAGCGGTCCTACGCCGCCGGGGTTTGGCGAAACGTGACCGGCAACCTCCCACACGCCCGGATGCACGTCACCGACCAGCCCGGCTTCGGTGCGGCTGACGCCGACGTCGACGACCGCCGCGCCGGGACGCACCATGTCGGCGGTCAGCATGTGAGGCACCCCCACAGCCGCCACAATGATGTCGGCCTGCCTGGACAGCGCCGCCAGCTCGCGTGTTCCGGTGTGGCACAACGTCACGGTCGCGTTCTCGGTCCGCCTGGTCAGCAGCAGACCCAGCGGCCTGCCGACCGTTACTCCGCGACCGATGACGACCACGTGGGCACCGGCGATATCGACGTCATAACGCCGCAGCAGATGCACGATGCCGCGGGGGGTACACGGCAGCGGAGCCCGGTTGTTGAGCACCAGTTTGCCGAGGTTGGTCGGATGCAACCCGTCGGCGTCTTTGGCCGGGTCGACGCGCTCCAGCGCGGCGTTCTCGTCGAGCTGCTTGGGCAGCGGCAACTGCACGATGTAACCGGTGCAGTCAGGGTTGGCGTTGAGTTCGTCGATGGTCTCGTCCAGCTCGGCCACGCTGGTGTTGGCGGGCAGATCGCGGCGAATCGACGTGATGCCGACCTTCGCGCAGTCGGCATGCTTACCTCGCACGTAAGCCTGCGATCCCGGATCGTCACCGACCAGGACGGTGCCCAGCCCAGACGTGCGACCCGACGCGGTGAGGGCGGCCACCCGTTCTTTCAAGTCGACGAAAATCTCGTCACGGGTAGCTTTGCCGTCCAACGTGATAGCGCCCACGCCTGACAGTCTCGCATTTGCCGGGACCACCGGCGCGGCACGCCCGATGCTGCCGACCCGCCGCGCCCGGCGCCGCCCGGATCGCCGACGCGTACGCTCCCCGTATGGCTGTCGCCCCGGACGTGTTCGCGCCGGCCAGACTGGGCCCGCTTACGTTGCGGAACCGCATCATTAAAGCCGCGACGTTCGAGGCCAGGACACCGGATGCTGTGGTCACCGACGACCTGATCGAGTATCACCGGCTGCCCGCTGCCGGCGGAGTGGGCATGACGACAGTGGCGTACTGCGCGGTCTCCCCCGGCGGACGCACCTCCGGGAACCAGATCTGGATGCGCCCGCAAGCCGTCGCAGGCCTGCGCCGGCTCACCGACGCCATCCACGCCGAGGGGGCGGCAGTGAGCGCGCAGATCGGTCACGCCGGACCAGTGGCCGACGCGCGGTCCAACAAGGCCACCGCGCTGGCGCCGGTGCGCTTCTTCAACCCGATCGGCATGCGGTTCGCCAGAAAAGCCAGCCGCGCCGACATCGACGACGTCATCGCCGCCCACGCCAACGCGGCCCGGCTCGCCGTCGAATCCGGGTTCGACGCCGTCGAGATTCATCTGGGCCACAACTATCTGGCCAGTTCGTTCCTGAGCCCATTAATCAACCGCCGCGACGACGAGTTCGGCGGCTCCCTGGAGAATCGCGCCAAGGTCGCGCGCGGACTGGTTCTGGCCGTGCGGCGCGCCGTCCAGCAGCAGATCGCGGTGACAGCCAAGCTCAACATGGCCGACGGCGTGCGCGGCGGCATAACTGTCGATGAAGCGCTGACCACCGCCAGATGGCTACAAGACGATGGCGGCTTGGATGCCCTCGAACTGACCGCGGGCAGCTCGCTGGTCAACCCGATGTATCTGTTCCGCGGCGACGCGCCGGTTAAGGAGTTCGCCGGCGCCTTCAAGCCGCCGGTGCGCTGGGGCATGCGCATGACCGGCAAGAAATTCCTGCGCGAGTATCCCTACCGTGACGCTTACCTACTGCGCGATGCGCGATTGTTCCGGGCCGAACTGTCCTTGCCGCTAATCCTGCTCGGCGGTATCACCGACCGGGCGACGATGGATCTGGCGATGACCGAGGGGTTCGAGTTCGTGGCGATGGCCCGGGCACTGCTGGCCGAACCCGACCTGGTCAACAGAATCGCAGCGGAGCGCGACCGCGACCCGGTGCACTCGGCGTGCACGCACTGCAATCAATGCA
This sequence comes from uncultured Actinomycetota bacterium, assembly GCA_963795995.1. GTDB lineage: Bacteria > Actinomycetota > Actinomycetes > Mycobacteriales > Mycobacteriaceae > Mycobacterium. The sequence continues at coordinate 112,823 of CAWCJY010000010.1, read as the reverse complement.
TGCCCACCATCTACACCCGGACCCGCTGCGTCGTCACCGGCGCACCCGACCGCGTGGCTATCTGAGGAAACGGCGACGCCCTAGCTACCCTGGGTCGAATGAGTCAACCGGCTAAAGTTGGTCCGATGAGCCAAGCAGCACCGCCCGACCTGACGGTCAGTTACGAGGGGTCGCAACGGACTTTTGCTGCTGGCCACGACGTGGTCATCGGCCGTGACCTGCGCGCCGACATGCGCGTCACACATCCGCTGATCTCTCGGGCCCATCTGCTGCTGCGGTTCGATCAAGGCCGTTGGCTGGCGATCGACAACGCGTCGCTGAACGGGACCTTCGTCAACGGGCGACGGGTGCCGGTGATCGAGATCCAAGATGGCCAGGCCATCAACATCGGGAACCCCGACGGGCCGCAGCTGACCTTCGAAGTCGGACGGCACTCCGGGGCGGCCGGCCGCCCGCCGATGACCAACTCGATGCGCGCCGTTCAGCCCGCAGCCGCAGGGCGGGCCGGACCGCCGCAACTGCCGCGCCAGACTGCTGGGGCCAGGCCACCGCAAGCACCGCCACTGCGCGCGCATCCCGGCCAGGCGCCGCACATAGCCGCGCCGCCACCCATGCAGCCCTCCACTGCGGGGCAGCGACCACCGGCGTATCCGCCTGTGTCGTCGCCAGCCGCGCCGTCTAACCGACAGGCACCGCCGCCACCGGTGGTCAACGTCGCGCCCCGAACGCAGATGGCGCCGGCCGTGGTCAAGCCGCCGGCCGAGAACAACCTGGCGACCAAGATGATGCAGGCGTTCCGGCCCGGGTCGGCTACCCCCCACAAGCCGTCCGGCTCATTGACGATCGGCCGCGCCACCGACAACGACATCGTCATCCAAGACGTGTTGGCGTCGCGCCATCACGCGTTCCTGGTGGAGACACCGATTGGCACCGAGATCCGCGACGCCGCGAGTATCAACGGCACCTTCGTCAACGGCGTGCGGGTCGGCTCGGCAGTATTGAGTGAAGGCGACGTGGTCACAATCGGCAATGTCGACCTGGTATTCGCAGACGGCACCCTGATCCGGCGCACCGAAGCCGCGACCCGCAGCGGCGGCCTTGAAGTCAGCGCAGTCCACTTCAAGATCGACGGCAAAGAACTGCTCAACAACATCTCGCTGACCTGCCGGCCCGGCACGCTCACCGCCATCATCGGCGGGTCCGGCGCGGGCAAGACCACGCTGTCGCGCCTGATCGCCGGCTACACGCGCCCTAGCTCCGGCTCGGTCACCTTCGAGGGCCACGACATTCACGCCGAGTACGCGACCATGCGCAGCAGGATCGGCATGGTGCCGCAGGACGACGTCGTGCACCGCCAGCTGACTGTCAACCAGGCGCTCGGATACGCGGCCGAGCTGCGGCTACCGCCGGACACCAGCAAACAGGAACGCGCCCAGGTCGTCGCCCAGGTGCTCGAAGAACTGGATCTGACCAAACACGCCGACACCCGGGTGGACAAGCTGTCCGGCGGGCAACGCAAACGCGCCTCGGTGGCGTTGGAACTGCTGACCCAGCCCTCGCTGCTGCTGCTCGACGAGCCGACCTCAGGTCTGGACCCGGCGCTAGACCGACAGGTGATGCTGATGCTGCGCCAGCTGGCCGACGCAGGCCGTGTCGTGCTGGTCGTCACCCACTCGGTGTCCTATCTCGACGTCTGCGACCAGCTGCTGCTGGTTGCGCCCGGCGGGAAGACAGCGTTCGCCGGCCCGCCCGACCAAGTCGAGTCGGCCTTCGGAACCAGAAACTGGGCCGACATCTTCGCCAGGGTGGGCGCCGACCCCGACGAGGCCAACCGTCGCTTCATGGAAGGGCGGGGCGGCGACCGGGTGCAGTCCCGCGCACCGGCCCCAGCAAGTCCAGCGGACCTGGGTGAGCCGGTGCACACCCACCTGCTGCGCCAGCTGTCGACGATCGCGCGGCGCCAGGTGCGACTGGTCGTCTCCGACCGGGGTTACTCGGTGTTCCTGGCGATATTGCCGTTCCTCATCGGCGCGCTGTCGCTGACCGTCAAAGGCCCCAAACCTGGCCTGGGTGTTGCTCTACCCAACGGACCCGCACCCACCGAGCCGCAGTACATCATGGTGCTGCTCAACATCGGGGCGGTGTTCATGGGGACCGCGCTGACCATCCGCGACCTGATCGGCGAGCGCCCGATCTTCCGCCGAGAGCAAGCGGTCGGCCTGTCGACCACGTCTTACTTACTGGCGAAGATTGCCGTGTTCTGCGTGTTCGCGACCGTGCAGGCGGCGATCGCGACCGTCATCGTCCGGCTGGGCAAGGGTGCGCCGACCGCGCATCCGCCCTTCTTCGGCAGCGCGACGTTCTCGCTATTCGTCACCGTCGCCGGCACCTGTGTTGCCTCGGCCATGCTTGGGCTGCTGCTGTCGGCGGTCGCGCAGACCAATGAGCAGATCATGCCGCTATTGGTGGTGTCGATCATGTCGCAGCTGGTGCTCTCCGGCGGCATGATCCCGGTGACGGGTCGGGCGGGTCTCAATCAGATGTCCTGGGTGACACCCGGACGCTGGGGTTACGCCGCCGGGGCGTCGTCGATCGATTTTCCCAGCCTGGTGAAGGTCCCGCAGATCCCCACAAACGATCCAATCTGGCAGTACTCCAAACACATCTTCTTGTTCGACATGGCCATGCTGGTGTTCTTGTCGATCGCCTACAGCGCTTACATCCGCTGGCATATCCGGCTGAAACGTTGATCGGAGCCCCGGCGCAAACCTCACGCCTTCCCGCGTGAGAACGGCTACGTTGTACTGGCCATGAACACGCCGGCACCTCCTGTGCTAACCGTTCGATGCGCAGGTACTCCGAGCAATTTTGCAGCGGGCCACGACGTGGTCGTCGGGCGTGATGTCCGCGCTGACTTGCGGGTTGCCAACCCGCTGGTCTCCCGGGCGCATCTGTCTCTGCGCTTCGACGAAGGCAAATGGCGCGCTATTGACAATGGTTCGTTGACGGGAACTTATGTCGACGGAGAACGCAGGACGACAATCGACATCGACGACGGCAGGACAATCCACCTCGGTGATCCGCACGGGCCGTCGCTGACGTTTGAAGTCGGCCGTCACGACGGGCCGGCCGGACGCCCGCCGCGAACCGCTAAGACGTGGCTGGATGCGCCGTCCAGCGCCCCGCCGTCGGATCTATCGCCCGCACCAGCGGAAGCACCGCTGCCGTCCGGCTCGATCTCAATCGGCCGTACCACCGACAACGACCTCGTCATTCACGATGTGCTGGCGTCACGCAATCACGCGTATCTGGTGCAGACGCCGACCGGCACCGAGATCCGGGATCGCAGTGTCAACGGAACATTCGTCAACGGAACCCAAGTGCAGTCCGCGGTCTTGGCCCAAGGTGATGCGGTCACGATCGGCAACGTCGATCTGGTGTTCACCGGCGACACCCTGGTCCGGCGCACCGAAGCCGCGACGCGCACCGGCGGCCTGGAGGTCAGGGGTGTTGACTTCAGCATCGATCACCACAGATTGCTGGAGAACATTTCGTTGACGGCCCGACCGGGAACTCTCACCGCCCTGATCGGCGGGTCCGGCGCGGGCAAAACCACGTTATCGAGGCTGATCGCGGGCTACACCCATCCGACTCGCGGCTCGGTGACATTTGAAGGCCACAACCTTCACGTCGAGTACGCGGCTTTACGCAGCCGGATCGGGTTGGTGCCGCAAGACGACGTTGTGCACCGCCAGCTGACCGTGAGGCAGGCTCTCGGGTATGCCGCCAAGTTGCGGCTACCGCCCGATACCATCGCGCCGGACCGCGACCGGGTAGTCAACCACGTGCTCGAAGAGCTCGAGCTGACGAAGCACGCCGACACCCGGGTGGAAAAACTGTCCGGCGGTCAACGCAAGCGCGCCTCGATCGCGCTGGAGCTGCTCACCGGGCCGTCACTGCTGCTCCTCGACGAGCCGACCTCGGGTCTGGATCCGGCACTGGACCGTCAAGTCATGATGATGCTGCGGCAGCTCGCCGACGCTGGCCGCGTCGTGGTGGTGGTCACCCACTCGCTGACATACCTCGACGTCTGCGATCACGTCCTGCTGCTGGCACCGGGGGGCAAAACCGCGTTCTACGGTTCGCTCGACGAGATCGGCTCAGCCATGGGAACCACCAATTGGGCCGACATCTTCACCAAGGTGGGCCACGATCCCGACGCCGCAAATCAACGCTTCCTGGCCGAGAACCGGCCCTCGGCGATCATGGCGCCGGCTACCGACCAGGCGGGCGATTTGGGCCCCACAGTGCGCACCAGCGTGGCGAGGCAGTTCGCCACGGTCGCGCGCCGCCAGGTTCGGCTGATCGTCGCCGACCGTACCTACTTTGCGTTCCTAACCCTGTTGCCGTTCATCATGGGCGCATTGGCGCTGACCGTCCGCGGCTCGCCGGGCGCGAAGCGGAAGGGCTTCGATGTCGCCTCAATTCAGAGCGTGGCGCCCACGCAACCCGCGCAGATTCTGGTGTTACTCAACGTCGGTGCCGTCTTCATGGGCACCGCGCTGACGATTCGCGACTTCGTCGGGGAGCGGCCGATTTTCCTTCGGGAACAGGCGGTCGGAATGTCAACCAGCGCTTATCTGCTGGCAAAGACTCTGGTCTTCTGTGCTTTTGCCGTTGTCCAGTCGGCAATCATGACCGCCATCGTGGTCCTCGGAAAGGGCGCACCCACCCGAGGAGCTGTGCTCTTCGGTCACGGGAAGCTGGACGCCAGCTTCGAGCTGTTCGTGGGTGTCGCTGCGACCTGCGTCACCTCGGCGCTGCTCGGCCTGCTGCTGTCGGCGCTGGCCCGATCCAATGAGCAGATCATGCCGCTGCTGGTCGTCTCGATCATGTCGCAGCTGGTGCTCTCCGGCGGCATGATCGTGGTGACCGGCCGCAGGCTCGACCCGGTGTCTTGGGTGACGCCCGCGCGTTGGGGTTACGCGGTGTCGGCGTCGACGGTCGACTTGCGGTCCCTGATTGCGCCGAACCTGAGCGCGCCGGACAACCATTGGCAGCACGTGCCGAGCGTGTGGCTGTTCGACGTCGGCATGCTGGCGGTGTTGTTCGTCGTCTTCGCCGTCGTGGTGCGCTGGCTGATCCGGCTCAAGCGCTGAGCAGACGTGACGGCCGCCGACTCAATTAACCGGCGGCTGTCAGGCTCTGCAATGCGTACTCGCTGATCGCGATCAGCGTATCCGTCGCCGACTTGCGGTCACGGGCGTCGACGCTGAGCACCGGAATATGCTCGGGCAGCGTCAGCGCCTTACGCACCTCGGCAACCGGGTATCGCGGCGCCCCGTCGAACTCGTTGACGGCAATCAGAAACGGCAGGTTGCGGTGCTCGAAAAAGTCGACGGCGGCGAAACTGTCCTGCAACCGGCGGCAGTCCACCAGAATGACCGCGCCGATAGCGCCGCGCACCAGGTCGTCCCACATGAACCAGAAACGGCGCTGGCCGGGGGTACCGAACAGGTAGAGCACCAAGTCTTCGTCCAGGGTGATCCGGCCGAAATCCATCGCCACCGTCGTCGTCTGCTTGTGCGGGGTGGCCTCCAGCATGTCCACACCGGCTGAGGCGTCGGTGACCATCGCCTCGGTGCGAAGCGGCATGATCTCCGAGACTGCCCCCACAAAAGTGGTCTTGCCTGCACCGAACCCGCCAGCGATGACGATCTTCGTCGAGGCGTTGCCCCGTGCCCCCGGAAGCGGGCGGTACCCGCCCTCAGAGTGCCCGTAAGCCACGCAGCGTCCTTCCTATGAGTTCTCGGCGTTCGTCTCGGGTCGAGCGGTCATTCAACGTCGCGTGCACCCGAAGATAGCCTGACGTCACCAGATCACCGACCAGCACACGCGCGACACCCAGCGGCAAATCCAGCCGAGACGAGACCTCGGCGACCGACGGGCTCTTGACGCACAGCTGGACTATTCTGCCTCGCACATCGTTGGGTGGCCATTGATGGAATAGCGCGGACTGCAGCGTCTGCACCGGCGCTTCCAGCGGGAGGTCGACGTCAGTCGTGGTCCGTCCGGCGGTCAGTGTGTACGGGCGGACCAGGCTGGCCTCATGCCGAGGTGACGGCGGCTCGGGGGTGTCCATCGCGGGTCACGAGTGTGAAGGTGCGCGTCGAGACGACTGCACGACGCCGCCCACCCGTTCGACGAGAACGGCCATCTCGTAACCGATCTGACCGATATCGCAGGACGTCGCGGCCAATGTCGCGAGATGGGAACCGTCGCCTACCCGCATCAGCAGCAGATAGCCGTTCTCCATCTCGACGACCGACTGCAGAACCTGGCCGCCCTCGAACAGTTGCGCGGCGCCGGAGGCAAGGCTGGCCAGCCCGGAGGTCACCGCCGCAAGCTGATCGGCCCGTTCCGGCGGCAGATGTTCGCTGGCGGCGATCAACAACCCGTCGACCGACACCAGCACCACGTGTGCCACGCCGGGAACCTCGCGTGCGAAGTTGGACACCAGCCAGTCCAACGAGTTGTCGTAGGTCGGGTGGTTCGCTGAATGGGTCATTGCTCATCGGATCCTTCAGTGGAGTCGCGGGCCTGCGACCGTGCGGCACGGACGCCGCCGAAGTGGCTGCTGATCGAGGAGCGGACCGCGTCGGGGTCTCGCGGCGGGGCCTCGTGTCGTCCGGGATGAGATCCGCCGTTTGATGCTATCGCGTTGCCGTCGTCCGCTTCGCTGTGTCTGGCCGGGCCGGCAGCGCCGTTGGCCGGCGCGGGCTCGTCGGCTGCGGCCGTTCCCGGTACCAGCCGGGCGCCGGGTTCCCGCACCGGCAACCCTTGATCGGTGTGCGACGCGATCGGCACATTCTCGACTTCGGCCGCCGCCGACCAGCCGCGGTCCCACACCGACTTCCAATCCAGGTCGACGCTGTGTGCCAGTTCGCGCGGATCGACCAGCCACTCCGAAAGCATGCGCTGATAAATCACGTCATCGTCGACTGCCTCGGCCGAGGAACTGTGGCCCACCACGGGCGGCACGACCTCGGCCGCCTCGGCGGCATGCGATCGCGACGAGAAGTACGCCGACGTGTCCGACGCGGTTGCAGCGCCCGGCCGCCCGGGAGCCGACTCGGCGTCGTCCCGACTCCACCACGACGCCGGCTCGGCCTCCGCTACCCGCTCAGCCGGCGGCCCGGGCGGATCGGTGATACCGCTGGTCTGCGGATTGCGGCGCGGCAACAGCACAGCCGACCGGGCAGAGGATCCGTTGCGTTCAGAATCCGCGACGATGGTGTCGTCACCCGCTGCGTCGTAATCCGGGGAGCCCGGTGCTCCCAATGATGCTGATCGCTTGGCCGACAGGCCCACTGCTGCTCGCGGTGCCGAGTCGCTCTCGCCGACGCCGGCCAGGACGCTCGGCGGCAGCAGCACTTCGGCCGTCGTCCCGGAATTCAGCTCGCCGGTCGCCGAACCGCGCAGCCGGACCCGCAAGCCGTGTCGATCAGCGAGCCGACCCGCCACGAACAGACCCATGCGGCGGGCGTTCTCCGGGCTCACCTCGCCGCCGGCGCGCAGCCGCATGTTCGCGATGCGCCGGTCAGCGTCGGTCATGCCCAGACCGGTGTCGCTGATCTGCACCAGGACGCCGGCGCCGCCGGACCGCACCGCCGACACCTGCACCGGTGTGGTCGGCGGCGAGTAGCGCAGCGCATTGTCGATCAGTTCGGCCAGCAGGTGGATGATGTCGCCCGACACCGCGCCTACCACCGCGAGATCGAGCATGTTCTCGGTCTGCACGCGGCGATAGTCCTCGACCTCGGAAGTGGCCGCGTCGATCACCGTCGACAGCGGAACCGAGCCCCGCTGTCCGCTGGAGATCTGAGCTCCCGACAGGACGAGAAGGTTGGCGCCGTTGCGACGCATCCGGGCGGCCAGGTGATCGAGCCGAAACAGGTCGTCCAGCCGATCGGGATCCTCCTCGTTGCGCTCGAGGCGGTCGATGAGCGTGAGCTGCTGGTCGACCAGCGAGCGGCTGCGCCGCGACATGGTCTCGAACATGTCGTTGACCAGCAGTCGCAGGCGCGCCTCGTCACCAGCCAGCAGCAACGCTTGGGTATGCAGTTCGTCGACCGCATGCGCGACCTGGCCGATCTCCTCGGTGGTATGCACCGGCAGCGGGTCAGGGGGACGCTCATCGCCGGCCCGCACACGGGCGATCTCACGCTCGAGGTCTTGGTGTGCGACTTTCAAGGCGCTGTCCCGCAGCACCCGCAGCGGCTGTACCAGTGACCGCGCCACCAGGGAGACGATGACCAGCGCGGTGGCGATGGCCGCCACGATCATGGCGGTGTCACGGATGGCTCCTTGGCGCCGACTGGCGGCGAGGTCTGCCACCGACTTGGTCACCGATGCGGTGGTGTGGTTGATCACCTGGCCGGCGATCTCATCAGTGGTTTGTATCGAGCGCAGCAGCGCGGGATTGTTCAGTAACACCGCCCCCGGATCGGAGATGATTGCCATCCGGGTCACCATCTGCTGCTGCAACGCCTTAGCGTCCGGTGATTCGGCCCCGAGAACCTCGCTCATTCCGAGCAGGGTCGACGGCTCGGTGCCGGCCAGCGTGATCATCGCGTTGCGCAGATCGGGTTCGGGCAGGTCGGCCCCCCGAGTCACCAGCAGCTGCTGCATCAGCATCTGGCCGCGCGCTCCCACCGCGCGACTCAGCCCCTCCGCTTCGGCGCGGATCTTGTCGCTGTCGATGCGGACCGATCCCCTGATTGCATTCTCGGCGGTCAACAAGATGGGGGCGTAGGCAGCGACGCGGTCACGGAGACCGATGCTGTTCGACGCCACCTTGTCCACCAACGCTTGGCCGCCGTTCAACAGGGTGCTCACGCCGGTGCGAACGTCGGCGGCCGCGTCGGCGCCCGCCACTCGGGACTGCAGCTCGTACTTGCGTGCGTCGTAGTTCTTGCGGGCGCCCTCCACATCAGCACCGGTGGAGTTCGCCACCAGTGCGACGTCGAGCGCGGACATGTACTTGGTGATCGCCGGAACCACTTCGGCGCGCTCGGAAGCCAACCGCAGATGGCTAGCTTCAGTGATAGCGCTGTAGATGCGTAGCCCGCCGAACACGATCGCCAGCACTAGCGGCACCAAGGCGATTGCGACGACTTTCCAACGAACGGGCCAATGACGCATCGACCACTTCGGCGGGCGTTTCGCGGCCGGTGTGTCCGTGGCGTCGATCTCGGGAATACCGGCTGCACCGCCGTCGGTAATCGGCTGGCCCACCCCGGCCGGGTGGGCAAACATCGTCACCGAATCGCGGCCGTGCTACCGACCGCTTCCATGGTGTGCAGTGTTCGCGCGTCGTTCATAGGACTTCCTGGTTTTTGCCCGCGCAGAGGCACGATTTATACCCGCATGGCAATTCGACGAGTATGCCAGTCCCCGGCCGTCGTTACCACAATTCTTACTGAACAACCTCCAGTCCGGTCGACCCAGACGACCTCGGCCGGCCACATCGAGCAAACCTCGAGCCGGTCGACTGCGATGATCGAGCGATGTTCCGGTTGCTGTTCTATTCGCCGATATCAGTCTCTGCACAACTAGGAGGATTACGGCATGGATTCGGGCGTATGGCTGACCGCGGTGACGCACTACCCGGAAACGATCAACAACTACTACCGGGTTGCACCGACGAGGGATACCACGCTGACGATTGCCGGTGTTGTCCGGCGATCAGCGCCGAGGATTTCAACGATTCGGTTGAGGAGCTGATCGCGCGCGGCTTTCTAGAGGACGTGATAGCAATGGCCTGCGACGAGTCGCACGTTCACTAGCCAGGCGAAGCGTGCGAGGAGAACCTATTGGAATTCCGTCTTAGCCCTTGCGCTGGTTCAATGGGCTCACGATGTCGGAACGTGGACACTCGAGGCCGGCACCGGCGAGATAGCCGAGTAGTTCGGAGTGCTCGACTGGCACGAGCGCACCGTAAAGCGGTACGAACGGGAGCGCGGTGGTCACCGCGAGGTCCAACGTCGGCAAGCGGAGCGCGAGGCCAAGAGGTTCAAGGCAGGAGCCAAGGCCAGAGACGATGAGTGGCGGAAATGGTTGCAATCGCTGCCGGCGTGGATGCAGATGCCGTGGTGGGAGATAACGGAACGGGCACCTGATCCGTTCGCGGTCTAAATGTTCATTGAGCCAATGTTTTTGCCAAAATCTTGTTAGGCCCTAGTTCTGTCTGAAAGCTGATTTCCTGGGTAGTCCTGTCATAGGGGGATGCGAGGAGTCGACTGCTCGCACCGCTTAGCCCCCGGCCGTCAAGCCAAATTGCGGTCGGGGGTGCCTCTCGTTTCAGTGGTGCCGGGGTCGGCCACCGCCGACACCGCGGCCAGGTCTGGCCGCATTCCAGGTGTCGATCGTTGCCGGCAGCCATCCCCGTATGTCACCGATCACCGCATCGGGCTCGGTGACCAGGCGGCGGCCCTCAGAAAAGAGTGAAGTCGCCGAACGGGGTAATCAGTATGTCGGTGAATGTGTCTGCTCCTCCGCCAACGGGCACCAAACTGATCCACTCGTTCTCGAAGCCGCCGCCGAAGTTCGCTAAATCAATCTCTGAGCCAATCTCGGGAAGAGGGGGCAATGTCGCCCCGTTGCTTGCTTGTTCAACATAGCCAGTCTCGAGGAAGTCGTTGTTGCTGAACGACCCGATCGTTGTTTGGGTGTCTACGCCGAAAAGGGTGGCGGAAGTGTCGGAGGGTGGATTAGAGAAGTCCCAATTTTCCTTACCCTGTAGCACGTCGTCGAGCGGCGGGTACCCTTCTGCGACCGTCGGATCAAACGTTGTTGTGTCGGGCGTGAAGATGTCGGTGTCGGAAGCAGTGAGGTCGATCGCGGGTGTTTGAGCGTGGGGTTGCGGTGGCGGCGACGCCAACATCGGAGCGACAGCGATCACGCTTCCGACGCCCACGACGGCGGCACCAAGCGCCACGTGAAAGCGAAGTCCTGCGAGGATCATATCGGGTCCTTCTCGACTGTTGCCGACTCTGTCGGACTAAGAGCCAGTTAAGTAATTGCTTAGATAGTCCTATGTTTTCCCTTCGACGACAATAAGGGATTTCCCTACACTTTGGGTGGCTTGAGCGGCAGCCGTCGAGCTTTCCGCGGCGTGACCGAGCCGGACACGTCAACGTCTTCAGCCATCCCATCACGGCGTGGCCGTGCGTATCGGCCCAGTGTTCGATGATCTCGCGCTGACCCTCGATCGATGTAGATTCGAGCGTTGACCTCGATAGACGTAGCCTGCCCAACACGCGAAGCGATGGCTTCGGGGCTTTTGAAGATGGCACAGCCACATGCCACCCTAAATTGTGTTCAAGCTGCTGTTCTATTCACCGCGCATCGCGCCCAACACGGGCAACGCGATCCGAACTGCGGCGGCCACCGGCTGCGAGTTGCATTTGGTCGAGCCGCTGGGGTTCGACTTGTCCGAACCCAAGCTTCGGCGGGCGGGACTGGACTACCACGATCTCGCGTCGGTCACCGTGCACCCGTCGCTGGATACGGCGTGGGCTGCGCTGTCACCGGAGCGGGTATTCGCCTTCACCGCCCATGCGACCGCGCTGTTCACTGAGGTGGGTTACCGCGCCGGCGACGTGTTGATGTTCGGGCCGGAACCCACCGGTCTGGACGCGGCTGTGTTGGCCGATGTCCGCATCACCGCCCAGGTTCGCATTCCCATGCTGGCCGGCCGGCGATCACTGAACCTGTCGAACGCTGCCGCGGTCGCCGTGTATGAGGCGTGGCGCCAGCACGGCTTCAGCGGGGCCGGCTGACTACCAGCTGTCCCAGTGCGTCAGAGCATCGGCAGGCAACCGCTTGGCGGGCCGGAAGTCGGTGCCCTTGGTGTAGGCGATCGGGAACAACCCGCCCTGGCTGTATTCCTCGAACGGGATGCCGAGCACCTCGGCGGCCTGCCGCTCGCCGTCCTTCAAAAGGTGCAGCGTGGTCCAGCACGAGCCAAGCCCTCGCGAACGCAACGCCAGACAGAAACTCCAGGCCGCCGGGAACAGCGACGCCCAGAACGACACCCCACCCATCGGCTCCTTTTCGGCGCGGCCCTGTAGGCACGGGATCAGCAGCACCGGCACCTCGTGCATGTGCTCGGCGAGATAGGTCGCTGAGTCGCGGACGAAACTCATCCGTTCGCCGCGGGTGTCGCCCTCGGGATACTCCCACCGGGCCTGGCTCAGATAGCGCTTGGCGTTGGCCAGGTAGATGTCGGCGATCGCCTTCTTCTTGTCGGAGTCCTCGACGAACACCCATTGCCAGCCTTGCGAGTTCGAACCGGTCGGCGCCTGCAGCGCCAGCTCGAGGCATTCTGCCAGCACCTCTCGTGGCACCGGTTTGTCGAGATCAAGGCGTTTGCGGACCGAGCGGGTGGTGGTGAGGACTTCGTCGAACGACAAGTTCAGGGTCATTCGTGGAGACTATCGCCACGGGTGACGGGACTACCGTTGACTTGCTCGCGAAAGTGAATGCTAAGACGCATTTTCGGCGTGTCCGTCGTGTGGTTTCACAGTCGGGCAGCAGGATCAACGGAAGTCGCGGGACTTCGAGCCCACCGCCAGCTTGAGGCGGCCGACTCGTTCCGCCACGACGGTGACGGCGCCGCTGGCATTTTGAACCTGACCGCGGACCATCAGTGCCGGCGCCGTCTGCGCCACCTTCCGATGCCGGGCCCACACCGCCGGCATGCACAGCACGTTGACCATCCCGGTTTCGTCTTCGAGGCTGAGAAAGGTCACACCTTGAGCCGTGCCTGGCCGCTGCCGGTGGGTCACCGCGCCGGCGATCAACACCCGGTCGCCGTCGGGCACCGACAGCAGCGCCTCGGCGGGCACCACGCCCATCGCATCCAGATCCGCCCGCAGGAACTGCGTCGGATAGCTGTCCGGGGAGACACCGGTGGCCCACACATCGGCGGCGGCCAGCTCCAGATCGCTCATCCCCGGTAACGCCGGGATGTGCGACGACGAGCCCACCCCCGGCAACCGGCCCGGACGTTGGGTGGCCGCGGCTCCGGCCGCCCACAGTGCTTCCCGGCGGGATATTTCGAAGCAGGCCAATGCTCCCGCGGTGGCCAGTGCTTCGGTCTGCGGCACACTCAGCCGTAGACGGGACGTCAGGTCCAACAAAGAAGCGAACGGGCCATTGGTTTTTCGTTCCTCGACCAGTTTCTCGGCTAGGTCTTCGCCGATATGACGGACGCTGCCCAGCCCCAGCCGAACCTCCGTTCCGGCGATCTCCAGAGTGGCGTGCGCCAAGCTGGCGTTGACGCACGGCCCGTGCACTGCCACGCCGTGCCTGCGGGCGTCGGCCACCAGCGACTGCGGTGAGTAAAAACCCATCGGCTGTGCGCGCAGCAGCGCGGCACAGAACGCCGCCGGATGATGCAGTTTGAACCATGACGAGTAGAACACCAGTGATGCGAAGCTCAACGAGTGGCTTTCGGGGAAACCGAAATTGGCGAAAGCGAAAAGCTTTTCATACACCCGGTCGATCACCTCGTCGGGAGCGCCGTGCTGTTGGCGCATGCCGTCATAAAACCGGCCACGCAGCCGTTGCATGCGTTCGGCCGAGCGCTTGGACCCCATGGCCCGCCGCAGCTGGTCGGCCTCGGCGGCGGAAAAGCCGGCGCAGTCGACCGCAAGCTGCATCAGTTGCTCCTGAAACAACGGCACACCCAAAGTTTTGCGCAGGGTCGGCTCCATCGATGGGTGGTCGTAGACGACCGGGTCGAGACCGTTGCGCCGTCGGATGTACGGGTGCACCGAACCGCCCTGAATGGGTCCGGGCCGTATCAGCGCGACCTCCACGACCAAGTCGTAGAACACCCGTGGCCGCAGCCGGGGCAGCGTAGCCATCTGCGCCCGCGACTCCACCTGGAACACCCCGACCGAATCGGCACGCGACAGCATCTCGTACACCGCCGGCTCGGAGAGGTCCAGCTTGGCCAGATCCACTTCGATGCCCTTGTGTTCACCGACCAAGTCAATGGCATAGTGCAGCGCGGAAAGCATGCCAAGACCCAGTAGGTCGAATTTCACCAATCCAATTGCCGCACAGTCGTCTTTGTCCCACTGCAGCACACTGCGGTTGTCCATGCGAGCCCATTCCACCGGGCACACGTCGGCGATCGGGCGATCGCAAATCACCATGCCACCGGAGTGGATGCCCATATGCCGTGGCAGATTCTGGATCTGGGTCGCCAAATCGATGACAGGCTCGGGAATGCCCTCGATGTCAGGCGCCTGCCCATCGGAGTCGCGACCGAGCCCGCTCCAGCTGTTGAGCTGCTTACTCCACGCGTCCTGTTGACCTTGCGAGTAGCCCAGCGCACGGGCCATGTCGCGCACCGCGGTCCGCCCTCGGTAGGTGATGACATTGGCGACCTGGGCGGCATAATCGCGACCGTATTTGTCATAGACGTACTGAATGACCTTTTCGCGCTGGTCGGACTCGATGTCGATGTCGATGTCCGGTGGCCCGTCGCGGGCCGGCGACAGGAACCGTTCGAATAACAGTTCGTTGGCCACCGGATCCACCGCGGTGACGCCCAAGGCGTAGCAGACTGCGGAATTGGCCGCCGACCCCCGCCCCTGACACAGGATGTTGTTTTCCCGGCAAAACCGGGTGATGTCGTATACCACCAGGAAATAGCCCGGAAATTGCAGGTGGGCAATGATTTCCAGCTCGTGTTCGATCTGGGCGTAGGCACGGCGAGCCTGCGAGCGCGGCCCGTAACGGGCTCGCGCACCCGTCAGCGCCAGCTCGCGAAGCCAGCTGTCTTCGGTATGCCCGGCCGGGACGTCGAACGGTGGCAGCTGGGGGGCGATCAGGGTCAGTCCGAAGGAGCACTGCTCGCCAAGTTCGGCTGCAGCGGTGATCACTTCGGGACGCCACGCAAAAAGTCGTGCCATCTCCGCACCACTTCGCAGGTGGGAGCCGCCCAGTGGAGCCAGCCAGCCATCGGCGGCATCCATAGACTGCCGCGCCCGGATGGCGCCCATCGCCATCGCCAGCCGGCCGCGGGACGGCGCGGCGAAATGCGCACCGGTGGTGGCAACAGCGCTCAGCCCGAATCGCGTCGCCAGGCCGGCCAGGGTGGTGTTGTGTTCGTCGTCGAGCGGGTGGCCGTGTGAGGTCAGTTCGACGCTGACCCGGTCTGCGCCGAACCGGTCCACCAGGTCAGCCAACGCCGCCGCGGCCACATCCGGCCCACCATTACGAAGCGCTTGCCGAACATGGCCTTTGCGGCAGCCCGTCAGGATGTGCCAATGGCCGCCCGCCGCGTCGGTCAGCATGTCGAAGTCGAAACGCGGCTTGCCCTTTTCGCCACCGGCCAGATGCGCCGCAGCCAATTGCCGCGACAGCCGCCGATAGCCTTCCGGCCCCCGGGCAAGCACCAGCAGATGCGGTCCTGGAGGGTCCGGCTCGTCGGTTCGCGCACCAGGGGCCAGCGACAGTTCAGCACCGAATACGGTACACATGTCCAGTTCTGCGGCCGCCTCAGCGAATCGCACCGCCCCGTAGAAACCGTTGTGATCGGTGAGCGCGATCGCGCGCAGATCCAATCGCGCCGCCTCTTCGACCAGCTCCTCGGGTGTGCTGGCCCCGTCAAGAAAGCTGTATGCCGAATGCGCGTGCAACTCGGCATACGCCACGGACGAGCGGATTACCCGTTCCCCGCCAGGCCGCTGGTACTTGCCGCGCTTGAAAGACCAGGGGCCCTCATCGGCCGAGCCGACCGTCAATGGCATGCCCGAACGGCGCGGTTTGCCGTCGAGCACTCGCTCGATCTCCGACCAGCTTGTCGGTGGGTTGCTCCAGCCCATGCCCGTCAGTGTATCGAATATATGTTCGAAGTGCGACGGCATCCAGAGTTGTTCACACGATTTAATCTCGCCGCCACCTCGCGCCCAAGACACCACGGAATACTCGAATTCGGGTCGACGCGAACGGTGGTGCTGAGGTCATGGAGCAACTCAGAATGCTCGACGCCGGTTTACTGATTGCCGAAGACTCCGACCGGCACGTCGGCCTGGCGATCGGCGGGATGGCTATCATCGAGGGCGGCGCACCGGACGATGGCCGACTCGAAACTCTCCTGAAAGAACGTATTCGAGCAATACCGCGATGCACGCAGCTGCTGCGCAGCCAACCCCTCCATCTCGGCCCGCCCAAGTGGGTCAACGATCCGGGATTCGACGTCAACCGTCATGTGCGGCGATTCGCACTCCCCCGGCCCGGCGATGACGCCGAACTCTTCCGGGCCGTTGCCGACGTGCTGCAGCGCCGCCTGGACCGGGATCGTCCGCTGTGGGAATGCTGGGTCATCGAAGGCCTCAAAGGCAATCGCTGGGCGATTCTGTTGAAGATCCATCACAGCATTGCCGACGGCGTCTCGGCGACCCGCATCCTCACGCGTCTGTGTGACGAGACCGACGGCGACGCCTTCGCACCGGCCGTCCGCCCCCACCGGGCCGCCACCGCACCTGTCCATCTA
Organism: uncultured Actinomycetota bacterium; assembly: GCA_963795995.1. Taxonomy (GTDB): domain Bacteria; phylum Actinomycetota; class Actinomycetes; order Mycobacteriales; family Mycobacteriaceae; genus Mycobacterium. The sequence goes on along the minus strand of CAWCJY010000010.1, from coordinate 96,247 downwards.
CGGCCGGTGCCCCACCTTCCCCGACGGAACCCGGCGGACAATCTCTGGCGGGTTGCCACCACCCTCACCAGTGCCGCGGCGCGAACAGTATTAGGTGCCGCGGAGACCGCTGCCGGCCTGATCCAGCTGGGCGCCGGCTCGTCGCTGGGAGGGCCCGTCTCGGCGACGCGGTGCTACCGCGCGGTGCGAGTCCCGCTGGCCGAGGTTGAACAGGTGTGCCGCGGGTTCGATGTCACCGTCAACGACGTTGCTCTGGCGGCGATCACCGAAGGGTTCCGCTCGGTGTCGCTGCACCGCGGCGAGCAGCCCCGGCCCGACTCGCAGCCTGCTCTGCTGCCAGTCGAAGAGCACGACCCGGTCCAGCAGTTGCGCACCGTGCACATTCGGTTGCGCCGAGCCCAGCAGGGTGGCCAGCGGTCGGCCGGCAGCATGGTCACGTCCGCGGCTGATCACCTGCCTTTCAGACTGACCCGATTGATCACGCGGTTGCCGCAGCGCAGCCTCGTGACGCTCAAGACGAATGTTTCAGGCCCGTTGCGTCGGCTGAAGTTGGCGAAGCGCAACGTGATTGAGGTACTTCCCATTCCCCCCATCGCGCCGCAGCTGCGCACCGGTGTGGCGGTGCTGAGCTACGCCGACGATCTGGTGTTCGGTATCACCGCTGACGATGACGCCGGACCCGATGTCGAGCAGCTGGTCAACGGAATCACCAGGGCGGTCGGGCGCCTGGTTGCGCTCAGCGAAGATTGCGTGCTGTTGTTCGCCAAATGAGCTCGCGAGTGTCAGCCGATCGCGGGCCGAGCGCATGCCACTATGGGTGTTCCTGAACGGGTCGTTGCTCAAAGCGGCGGAATCGTGGAGATCATGCCTGCGCGAAAGGACGGCGATGCCGAGGTTGACAAAATCTGCGGCGGTGGCGGCCTTGGCCATGCTCGCTCTCGGGTCGGCGGTCCGCGCCGCTGCCGATCCGCCGGTCGACTACTTCCAATCGCCGTCGAAAAATATCGCCTGCGTGCTCGGTGACGGACTCAACGGCGGAGTCGCTTGCGACGTCGCTGGGCGCACCTATGCTGCGCCGCCACGTCCCGCTGACTGTGGGCCGACCACGTTCGGTGATCGCATCGAGCTGCTGACCGGTCAAACGCCCACCATGCCTTGCCACGGCGACACGGTGAAGAATCCCGGACAGGAGCAGACCCTGGATTATGGGCAGACGGTGTCGTCGGGCCCGATCACCTGTGAGAGTCAATCCGCCGGTATGACATGCACCGATTCCGGCACTGGGCACTTCTTCCGGCTGGCGCGCGACTCCTACGAGATGCACTGACACCGACCATGTCGGTCACCATCGATCCGCGCCGCCTCGACGCTGTGCTGTTAGTCCTCGGCCCGACACGCGCCGAGGGCATCGCAGGGCTGATTCAGCAACTGCAGAGCAGCGGTGTCGGCGTTGATGAGCTGGCCGACGCCGGGAGAGGACTCGTCGAGGCCGCCGATCGACTGGCCGCCCGGCCCGGCCGATGCGCGGTAGTCACCGATTCCGACAGCACGCTCGAAGCCGCCCGCGATGGCGGATTCGCGCTCGTGGTCGGCGTCGACCGCGCGGGCGGTGACGCAGTCGTCCACCACCTACAGGAGGTCACCGTGCGAACCGGGGACCGGCGGATGTCGGAGCTGCCCGACGCCGTCGAAGCGTTGGCGACATCACCCGACAGTGTGCTGCGCGATCGTCGGCTCGCCGTGTTCTACGACTTCGACGGCACCTTGTCCGACATCGTCGACGACCCTGAGGCGGCTCGGCTGGTCCCGGGTGCCGCCGAGGCGCTGCGGTCGTTGACCGCACGGTGTCCAGTGGCGGTGCTCAGCGGCCGCGACCTGGCCGACATCCGGCAGCGGATCGGCCTCCCGGGTATCTGGTACGCCGGCAGCCACGGCTTCGAGTTGACCGGCCCCGACGGCGCTCATCACGAAAACGCCGAGGCGGCGGCGACCATCCCTGGGCTCGAGGAAGCGGCCGCCGAGTTGCGCGACCAACTCGGCGCGGTGGCCGGTGTTGCGGTGGAGCAGAAGCGATTCGGGGTGGCGGTCCACTACCGCAACACCGGTCGAGACCGGGTCGGCCAGGTGCTGGCGGCGGTGCGCAGCACCGGACAGCGCACAGAGTTGCGGGTGACGACCGGACGGGAGGTCATCGAACTACGCCCCAACATCAACTGGGACAAGGGCAAAACACTTCGCTGGGTGTTGGACCGGATTCCCCAGATCCAGGCCGCCGAATCAACGGCTGTGCTGCCGATCTACCTTGGCGACGACATCACCGACGAAGACGCCTTCGACGCGATCCAGGGTGACGGTGTTGGAATAGTGGTGCGACACACCGACCATGGCGACCGCGCCACGGCGGCGAGCTATGCCCTGGACAGTCCGGCGGAGGTCGGCGAGTTCACCGAACAGCTGGCCGACCTGATAGGCGGGAAGCGCGCGCAGGACAGCTGAGTTCAGCTGTCGTCGTCGTCCTTATCGTCGTCGTCTTTGTCGTCGTCGTCTTCGTCGTCGTCGCTATCCTCGTTGCTGTCGTCGTCTTTGTCCGACGCGATCTCAAGGGTGGCCCAATGACTCGGGGAAAGCAGCACCGACCACTTACCCTCCTCGCGTCCCAACTTGAGAACACCGTCCTCGACTTCCCACTTGGTGCTGTCGTCGTAGTCGGTTTCGTGCCCGTCGCTGTATGTGAGTTTGAAAGCCATGCTCGGAGCCTGCCATGAACCTGGCTCACACGGGTGCGTATTCCGCCGCGCCGTCTTCGAGAACCACCCGCGCCTCGGAGCCGTCGAGCGCGCCCGCCTCAGTGCGGAACACTGCCCGGCCCGGTTCAGTACGCCAGATCAAGGTGGTCAACGTCTCCCCGGGAAACACCGGGGACGTGAATCGCGCGGTGACTGCGGTGATAGCGCTGGCGTCCCCCTCGCCAAGCTCGGCGACCAGCGCGCGACCCGAGAAACCGTAGGTGCACAGCCCGTGCATGATCGGTTTGGGGAAGCCGGCCATCTGCTTGGCGAACCACGGGTCGCTGTGTAGCGGGTTACGGTCGCCGGAGAGTCGGTAGATCAACGGCTGATCCTCCCGCGTGGGCAATGCGATGCGGGCATCCGGCTCCCGCTCCGGTATCTCCGGCGCGCTCGGGCGCTGGCCGGGCGCTCCCCCGAATCCTCCGGCACCGCGGATGACCAGCGTGGTCAGTGTTTCGGCGATTAGCGCCCCGGAGTCCGGATCGCTGCCCCGGCCGCGCAGGAAGACGATCGCGTTCTTGCCCTCGCCCTTGTCCTGGATGTCGGCGACTTCGGTCACCACCGACAACTTGCCCGCAGTCGGCAGCGGTGCATGCAGCCGCACGCCTTGCGACCCGTGCAGGAGCATGGCCCAGTTGAACGTGCCGATCTTGGCCGCCGCACCGAAGGCCGGACAGCAGATCACCGCGTAGGTCGGCAGGGTTTGCAGGCTGATGCCGTGGCTGTTCTCGGTGGTAAAGGACAGTTCTTCGGTCCCGGCTCCGACACCGAGTGCGTAGAGCATGGTGTCCCGGTTGGTCCACTCGAACAGCATCGGGTCCGTCACCGCGCCGACGGCCTGCGGGTCGATCGCCATGAAAGTCTCCCTCTGAAGTCAATTGGCACCGTCTTCTTCACCCAACCATGGCAAACCCGCCACATCGAGGCCGCCGGCAGGGCAGGCTATTCCCATGGCCAACCGCTCCCGCCGCGTCGTGTGGAAGGCAGCAGTGTTACTCGCCGCGATCCTGGCGGTCGGCGCCTGCTCCGGAACACCGCATGTTCGCAGCATCACGTTGACGTTCGTCCGGCACGGCGAGTCCGAGGCCAACGCCCACGGTGTCATCAACACCGAGGTGCCCGGACCGGGCCTTACCCAAATCGGGGAAGGCCAAGCCCAGCAAATCGCCCACAGCTTGTCCCGCAACCACTACGACGGCATCTTCGCCTCGACGATGATCCGGACCCAGCAGACCGCGGAACCGCTGGCCCACGAACTCGGCAAGCAGGTGCAGATTCTTCCTGGTCTGCGCGAGATCAGCGCCGGCTGGTTCGACGACAAGCCCGAAGCGATGGCCAACTCGACGTACCTGGTTGCGCCGCGGCAGTGGCTGAACGGTGACGTCAGTGACGCCATCCCGGGGTCGATCAGCGGCAAGCAGTTCAACGACCAGTTCACCGCCGCTGTACAGAAGATTTACGACAGCGGCCTGAAGAACCCGGTCGCCTTCTCGCACCAGCTTGCGATCATGTATTGGACGCTGCTGAACGTGAAAAATGGCAACGACAATCTGGTGAACGAGCGCCCCCTGCCCAACATCGGCAAGGTGGTCATCAAAGGAAGTCCGGCGAACGGCTGGACGCTGGTGGACTGGGACGGAATCGAAGACTTCAGTTACTGACACCAGCCGCAGGTGATTCGGTGACCGGCGTTTAGCCGCATCGGGTTGCAGGTATTCGCCCGCGGTGGGAATTGGCAGGCGAGTTCTTTGCATACCGGGCGCAGACATCAGCCCGGCCGCGGCAGCCACTGCCGAGCTCGCCTCGGTGGGCGTGTGTGTCCTGCCGCCTGCCGACCTGGTCACGGCCCTGGGCTTGCACACCGACGTCTGGACTGAATTTGCTTTGCACTGGGACGATTTGGCGCCGGATCGCTATGCGGCCGAAATGGGACTGCGACGGCTTCGCCGCTACGGGCTGTACTCGTTTGCCGACGGGATTGCCACCCCGCTACCCAACGCGGTTTTTGTGCAACCGCAGAACTCCAACCCGCTCTACGTCGATCGCGACCGCCACTTTGAGCCGCTGACCGACGCGTTCACCGTTGATCCGCTGTTGCCGAAGCTGCTCAGGTTGCTGGGCCGGTTCGCGGCTGCCCTCGACGACGTGCCGGAGTGGATCGTCAAGGTACACCCGTTCCGCGTTTTCGCGTCCGCGGACGGTGACGGACAGCCGACGCCGGAAGGTTTGCACCGCGACGGGGTCACGCTGGTCACTTCGCTGCTGATCCGGCGAAGCAACGCGGTCGGCGGAGAGAGCTCGGTGTTCGACATGGCCGGTCGCCGGCTGCTGACGACCACCCTCGCCGAGCCCGGCACCCTGATGGTGGGCGACGACCGCAGCACCATGCACGGGGTGTCGGCGATCCGGCCACTGGATCGGGGGCAGCCGGCGCTGCGCGACGTCCTGGTGATCACATTTGCTCCGCGCTGAGCGACGAACCGCCTCGCCGGTGTTCGCCGATGTCGACACCGGAGTGGACGATGCGCTGGCGTTGGTGTACCTGCTGGCCAGTGCCGACGCCGAATTGGTGGGATTGGCTTCGACCGGGGGAAACGTTGCGGTACAACAAGTATGCGAAAACAACCTCGATTTGCTCGCGCTGTGTCAGGCGAGCGAAGTACCAGTCGCCAAAGGCGCCGACCAGCCGCTGCGCGGCCCGACGGGTTTTGCCCGCAACGTGCACGGCCGTAACGGACTGGGCTACGCCGAGCTGCCACGCAGCGATCACCCGCTGACCGGTCATGACGCCGCGACCGCCTGGGTCCGCGCGGCCCGCACGTATCCTGGCCAGTTGGTTGGACTGGCCACCGGCCCCCTGACCAACTTGGCGCTGGCGCTGCGCGCCGAACCGGCGCTGCCGACGCTGTTGCGCCGGCTGGTCATCATGGGCGGCGCTTACGACTATCGCGGCAACACCTCCCCGGTGGCCGAATGGAACATCAAGGTCGATCCCGAAGCCGCGGCCGAGGTCTTCGCCGGCTGGGATCCGACGAATAACGCTGCCCTGCAGGAGCTTCCGATACTGTGCGGCTTAGACCTTACCCGGCACGTCGCGATGACTCCGAAGATCCTATTGAGGCTGGCGACGGCGGCAGACGCGACCACGACGGTGCTCAGCGCAGACGACCAGCCCGGCACCCGGTCGGTGGCCTCGAATCCGTTGATCCGAATGATCGAGGACGCCATGCGGTTTTACTTCGAGTCGTACCGCAGCGTGGGCCACGGCTACCAGGCGTCCCTGCATGACCCGCTGGCCGCCGCGGCCGCGCTGGATCCAGAACTGGTCACGACACGGGCGGCGACGGTCGACGTGGAGTTGACCGGCACTCTGACCCGCGGCATGACGGTCACCGATTGGTCGGGAAGCTGGGGCCGAAAGCCCAACGCGCAAGTCGGTATCGGCGTCGACCCGGCGGCGTTCTTTGACCGGTTCATCGAGCGAGTGGCAGCGTTCGCCCGACGGCTAGGCTCGGAACGCGAGGACTAGCCGGGTAGCGGTAGCTACTCGTAGATTCCTTCGAGATACCACCGTCGTTGGCGGTAGCACAGCAACAGCGCCCGGTCTTCCAGCAGCACCTGTGCACGGGCGGTGCGGCTACCCCCTTTGTCGCGCCCAGGCTGGCATTCCCACCACCGCTCGTCGACCGGCCATGGTCCGGCCCACCAGTGCAACCGGTCGTCGCGATCACGGGCGGTCAATCGCACGGGGTCGGCGGAAAACAGCCCCCGGTTGGTCACCCGTATCGGGTTTCCTTGCGAGTCAAGCAATTCCACCGGATCGTCGAGCAGCACCGCCGGCGACGGCTCGGGCAGTTGACCGGGCCACGGCAGACGCGGATCGGCTCGCGGGACCGGCTCGTCACCCAACGGCGTCAACGTGATGCGTTCAGCTGGGCCGCGACCGCCACTGAGCACTGGCACCTGCACCGCTTCTGGACCGAGCAGGCCCTGCACCCGTACCAGCGCTCGACGGGCACGAAGCCGGTCCTCCTCACCAAGACCGCCCCACAACGGCAACTGCAGCGCCCCGGCCGACACCACCTCCACCGCGTGCAGCCGTAACAGGGTTACCGGTGCGGTGGGCCGATCGTCGGCGGTGCGGTTGTTCAGCCAACCGTCGAGCTGCCAGCGCACCCGGTCGGCGGTAGCGTCCTCGGTCAACGGCTCAGCGCACCGCCACACCCGGTTCAGCTCTTCACCGTTGGCGGTGACGGCGTGTATGGCCAACCGGGTGCAGCCCACCCCGGCGGCCATCAATGTCTGATGTAACTCGCTGGCCAGCGAGCGCCCGGCGAACGCCGCGGCATCGACCCGGTCGATCGGCGGATCGCAGTGCAGCACGGCATCGAGTTCCAATGGCGGCTCACGTCCGGACGGTCCGCGTTCTGGCTCACCGCGGGCGAACCGGTGCGCGGCCACCGCGTCGGCGCCGAACCGGGAAGCCACATCGGTGCGCGGTAATGCGGCGAACTGCCCGATATTGCGAATACCCATGCGCCACAACAGATCCGCAAGGTCATCCCGTCCCGGGCCGGACAGGCTGGGCTCGGTGGACAGTTGCCGGATGGACAGCGCCGACAAAAACTGCGCGTCCTGTCCCGGCGCTACCACACGACCGGCGCGCGCAGCGAACACGGCGGTGGACAGCTGGTCGGCGATGCCGGCCTGGCACTCGGCGCCGGCTGCGGCCACTGCGTCGATCAGCCGCTCCGCCGCCTGCTGCTCGGACCCGAAGAACCGCGCCGGCCCACGCACCGGCAACACCAGCAGCCCAGGGCGCAGCACCTCGGCGCGGGGCACCAGATCGTCCACCGCCACGATCACTTTTTCGAAGAACCGTGCGTCGCGGTCAGCGTCGGCGGTGACGACGTGCAGTTGCGGGCAGTTGGCCGCCGCCTCCCGCCGTCGCAGACCTCGCCGCACTCCCGCCGTCCGGGCGGCCGACGAGCAGGCGATCACTCGGTTGGCCAGGGTGACCGCGACCGGGGCCGTCGCGGGCAGGCCGGCGGCCGCCGCCGCCGCGACCGCCGGCCAGTCCATACACCACAGCGCCAACACCCGCGAAGCCATCGAACTTCACCCGACTAGCCGGTACGCGTATGGCCGACCGCCCGCCCGCGGGCGGATACGTCGATCCGGACCTTGCTGATCCGTCCGAATCCGGGCACGCTGCAATCGCCTGCCGCGGTCTCGTAGCCACAGACCCGGGCTTGAAGCCGTATCGACGCTCCTTGCCAGTCGCCGCCGGTGACCAGCAGGGTGCAGCCTTTCTGGTGGGCGCGAGCGACCAGCGCGCGGGCCCGGCTTAGCGGTACCGAGCGCCCGCCCAGGCCGAGGACGACGAGGTCCATCCCGTCTATGAGCACCGCGGCCACCTCGACCGGATCGGTCCCCGGATCCGGTATCAGCGCGAGCCGGCTCAGATCCGCGCCCATCTCCACCGCGGCCAGCAACCCGATATCGGGCTGACCGACGATGGCTGCGTTGCCGTCGGCGGCCGTCACCGCGGCCACTATGCTCAGGAGCAGCGACCGGGCTCCGGAAAGCACCGCCACCGTGCCTCGCGGTAACGCATTAGGCAGCACCTCGACCAGCGACGGCGGAATCGGTAGCTTGGCCTCTGACTCCGGCAGCAGGTCGGTCGATAGCGGCCCAGCGCCTACCTTCCCGGATACCGCCGCCATCTGCCGGCGAAGCTGTTTCAGCTGCTCAGGCCGGTCGTTAGGCTTGTGAACCGCAGCCGCCGTCATCGCTCACCCCTGGCGTGTCGCTCATCAAGTATCGAATATATGTTCGATACAGTCAGAGTCAACACCCGCCCACCGACAACGTCAAGCGGTTGTCCTGTCGACTCGAGTAGCCGTCATGGCTGTGATCACGGCCCGAAACAACCGTGGGCGCTATCTCGCGGACGGTGAACCGCCGTCACTCCCACTCGATCGTGCCGGGCGGCTTGCTGGTGACATCCAGCACCACCCGATTGACCTCCGCGACTTCGTTGGTGATGCGGGTCGAGATGCGTTCCAGCACCTCGTAGGGCACCCTTGTCCAGTCGGCGGTCATCGCGTCTTCGCTGGACACCGGCCGCAGCACGATCGGGTGCCCATAGGTGCGGCCGTCGCCTTGCACACCGACCGACCGGACATCGGCCAGCAGCACCACCGGACACTGCCAAATCAGCGTGTCCAGTCCTGCCGCGGTCAGCTCCTCCCGGGCAATCGCGTCGGCCCGCCGCAAGGTCTCCAGCCGCGGCGCGGTGACCTCACCGACAATCCGGATCGCCAAGCCGGGGCCCGGAAACGGCTGGCGGGCAACAATTTCCTCGGGCAGACCCAATTCCCGCCCCACCGCGCGCACCTCGTCTTTGAACAGCAACCGCAGCGGCTCGACGAGTTTGAACTTCAGGTCCCCGGGCAGTCCGCCGACATTGTGATGACTTTTGATGTTCGCCGCTCCGCTGCCGCCGCCGGACTCCACCACATCGGGATACAACGTCCCCTGTACCAGAAACTCGACGCTCCCCGAAGGCCCGGAGGTGTTGCCGCCGAGCACATCTCGCACCGCACCCTCAAAGGCCCGGATGAACTGCCGGCCGATGATCTTGCGCTTGCCTTCCGGATTGGTCACCCCGGAGAGCGCGTCGAGAAAGGTCGCCGCCGCATCGACGGTGACCAAGTTGGCACCGGTGGCCGCGACGAAATCTCGCTGAACCTGCACCCGCTCCCCCGCCCGCAGCAGTCCATGGTCGACGAACACACAGGTCAACTTCTTGCCAATGGCGCGCTGCACCAACGCCGCGGCCACCGCGGAATCCACGCCACCGGAAAGCCCGCAGATCGCATGACCGTCGCCGATCTGCTCCCGTACCTGTTCGACCAGCACGCCGGCGATGTTGGCCGCCGTCCACTCGGTGCCGATCCCGGCGAAGTCGTGCAGGAACCGGCTGAGCACCTGCTGCCCGTGCGGGGTATGCATCACCTCCGGGTGGTACTGCACCCCGGCCAGCCGTCGGGAACGGTCTTCGAAGGCGGCCACCGGCGAGCCGGCGCTGGCCGCAACCACCTCGAATCCGGCCGGCGCGGCGGTCACCGCGTCGCGGTGACTCATCCAGACCGGCTGGGTGTCGGACAGACCCGAATGCAGCTCGCCACCAGCAACTTTGAGTTCGGTGCGGCCGAACTCACTGCTGCCGGTGCGTGCGACGGTGCCGCCCAACGCCTGCGCCATGGCCTGAAAGCCATAACAGATGCCGAACACCGGGATGCCCAAGTCGAACAGGGCGGGATCCAGGTGGGGTGCGCCGTCGGCGTAGACGCTGGCCGGTCCGCCGGACAGCACGACCGCCTGCGGGTCGCGGGCTTTGATGTCCTCGACACTGGCGGTATGGGGGACGACCTCGGAGTACACCCGCGCCTCACGCACCCGCCGGGCGATCAACTGGGCATATTGCGCGCCGAAATCGACTACCAACACCGGTCGGGGCGACGATGATTCCATCGCCAACAGTTTAAGGGCCGGTGCATTGAGCGCGAACGTGCGTCATGGGGACGGCTGGCGTGGTGAAGTAGGTAGTGCAAGAACTCCGTAGCTGAAAGCGAGGTTGCCCGTGCTGGGTCTACCCGATGCTGTGCACGCCTGCTTGTTCGATCTCGACGGTGTGCTCACCGACACCGCCAGCGTGCACACCACGGCCTGGAAGGAGATGTTCGACGACTTCCTTCGTCAGCGTGCCGAGCGCGAGGGCGAGGAGTTCGTGCCATTCGACCCGGACAAGGACTACCTGAAATATGTAGACGGCAAGCCACGCGAAGACGGCGTGCGGTCCTTTCTGGAGAGCCGCGGCATCGACCTGCCGGAGGGTGACGCTGACGACTCCCCCGACGCCGACACCGTGCACGGTCTGGGCACCCGGAAAAACGACGCGTTCCAGAAGACCCTGCACGAAGACGGCGTCAAGGTGTTCGACGGGTCGCGGCGTTATCTGGAAGCAGTCAAGGAAGCGGGCCTGGCGGTGGCCGTCGTCTCCTCCAGCGCCAACACCAAGGAAATACTCAAGGTCGCCGGCATCGAGCACTTCGTCCAGCAGCGGGTGGACGGGGTGACGCTGCGTGAAGAAAATCTCGACGGCAAGCCGGCGCCGGACTCTTTCCTGCGTGCCGCCGAGCTGCTCGACGTCGAACCCAGCGCGGCGGCGGTGTTCGAGGACGCGATCTCCGGTGTGGAGGCAGGCCGCGCGGGTGACTTCGGGTTCGTGGTGGGTGTCGACCGACACGGCGAGGGTGACGAGTTGCGCCGCAGCGGCGCCGACGTCGTGGTCACTGACCTGGCCCAGCTGTTGGACGATGACCAATGATCACCGAGGAAGCGTTTCCCATCGAACCTTGGCAAGTACGGGAAACTCGGCTTGACCTGAACATGATCGCGCAATCGGAGTCATTGTTAGCCCTCTCCAACGGCCATATCGGATTGCGCGGCAACCTCGACGAAGGCGAGCCGCACGGCTTGCCCGGCACCTACCTGAACTCTTTTTACGAGGTCCGGCCACTGCCGTATGCCGAGGCCGGGTTTGGTTTCCCGGAAGCCGGTCAGACCGTTGTCGACGTCACCAACGGCAAGATCATCCGGCTGCTGGTCGACGACGAGCCGTTCGATGTCCGCTACGGCGAATTGATCGAACACGAGCGGATCCTCGACCTGCGCGCCGGAACGTTGACCCGCCGCGCGCACTGGCGCTCACCGGCCGACAAGCAGGTGAAGGTGGTGTCGACCCGCCTGGTGTCTTTGACCCAGCGCAGCGTCGCAGCGATCGAGTACGTCATCGAGGCGATCGACGATTTCTGTCGCGTGACGGTGCAGTCGGAACTGGTCGCCAACGAAGATCAGCCGCAGACGTCTGACGATCCAAGGGTGGCAGCCGTGCTGGACGAGCCACTGGAGGCCGTCGACCACGAGACCTCGGACAACCGGTCCATGCTGATGCACCGGACGCGGGCCAGCGGATTGATGATGGCCGCCGCAATGGACCACGAGATCGACGTGCCCGGCCGCGTCGAAGTCAGCACTGAGGCGCGTCCCGACCTGGCCAGGACCACAGTGATCTGCGGGCTTCGGCCGGGCCAGAAGCTGCGCATCGTCAAGTATCTGGCCTACGGCTGGTCGAGTCTGCGCTCTCGGCCTGCGCTGCGCGACCAGGCCTCGGCGGCCATCACCGGAGCCCGCTACTGCGGATGGCAAGGGCTACTGGACACGCAGCGGGAGTACCTCGATGGATTCTGGGACTGCGCGGACGTCGAAATCGAAGGCGATCCGGTCATCCAGCAAGCGGTGCGTTTCGGGCTGTTCCACTTGTTGCAGTCGAGCGCGCGGGCAGAAGTGCGCGCGATCCCCGGTAAAGGTTTGACCGGCAGTGGATATGACGGCCATGCCTTCTGGGACACCGAGGGATACGTTCTTCCCGTGCTCACCTACACGGCCCCGGCTGCCGCCGCCGACGCGCTGCGATGGCGGGCATCGACCCTCGACTTGGCCAGAGAACGCGCGGCCGAACTGGACTTGGAGGGCGCAGCTTTCCCCTGGCGCACCATCCGCGGTCAGGAGTGTTCGGGTTACTGGCCGGCCGGCACGGCGGCGTTTCACGTCAACGCCGACATCGCGATGGCGTTCGAGCGCTACCGCGTTGTCACCGGGGATCAGTCGCTGGAAGAGCAGTACGGCTTGGAGGTGCTGATCGAAACGGCGCGGTTGTGGCGGTCGCTGGGGCATCACGACCGGCACGGCGTCTGGCACCTCGACGGAGTCACCGGGCCGGACGAATACACCGCGATCGTGCGGGACAACACGTTCACCAATTTGATGGCGGCTTACAACCTGCGAGTGGCCGCCGAGGCCTGCGCCCGCCACCCGGAGAAGGCCCGCTCGATGGGCGTCGACACCGAGGAGACCGCCGCCTGGCGGGATGCGGCCAAAGCCGCTCACATTCCCTACGACGACGAGCTGGGCGTGCACCAGCAGTGCGAAGGATTCACCACGTTCGCCGAATGGGACTTCGAAAGTCACACGAAGTATCCGTTGCTGCTGCACGAGCCGTATGTGCGGCTCTACCCGGCGCAGGTGATCAAGCAGGCGGACTTGGTACTGGCGATGCAATGGCAAAGTCATGCTTTCACCGCCGAGCAGAAGGCCCGCAACGTCGACTATTACGAGCCGCGGATGGTGCGAGACTCGTCGCTCTCGGCCTGCACCCAGGCGGTGATGTGCGCCGAGGTCGGTCATCTGGAGCTTGCCCACGACTACGCCTACGAGGCCGCGCTGATCGATCTGCGCGACCTGCACCACAACAGTCAAGACGGACTGCACATGGCGTCGCTGGCCGGAGCGTGGACCGCGCTGGTCGGCGGCTTCGGCGGCCTGCGCGACGACGAGGGCATCCTGTCGCTCGACCCCCAGCTGCCGGACGGGTTCGCCTGCCTACGATTTCGGTTGCGGTGGCGCGGATTCCGGTTGACCGTATGCGCCAGCCATGACGAGGTCACCTACACCTTGCGCGACGGACCCGACGGTGAAGAGCTGACGATCCGCCACGCCGGTGAAGACCTCGTACTCAGCACCGAAGAGCCGACGACTGTCCCGGTGCGGCCCCGCAAACCGCTGCTGCCCCCGCCGTCCCAGCCACCGGGCCGCGAGCCGAATCACCGGCGAAATCTGGCTTCTGACAAAGAGGCGGTCAGTCAACCGAGCTGACCGGCGACGGCGCCTCGAGGATGCGCGCCATCTCCGTGGCAACCGCCTGGCGTACCTCCGCGTCCGCCAGTGCCTCGATACCGGCTGCCGAGCGCAGGATGGGTTCGAAGAGCCGCCAGCCGAATTGCAGCGCAAGGGCGTTGGCGACGGCCAGCCGTGCGCTGGGGTCGCAGTCGTGGCGGGGCAGCACCCGCTCGAGCAGCTCGGCGACGTTGGGAAAACGTTGCTGCAGCTGACCGGCTGGATAGCCGTCGAGCAGGGTGCGCGCCATCACCCGCAGTTGCCGATCCGCGGCGCGTTCAAGGTCTTCGGCCGGCACACCGCCTTGCAGCAGCGCGGTCAGGTTCGTGCCCAGGTGGTCGAGGACCGCGCCGACCAACTGTTCCTTTGTCCCGAAGTGGCGAAACACCAGCCCGTGGTTGACCTTCGAGCGCGCTGCGATGTCGCGAATGGAGGTGGCGGCCGGCCCCCGTTCGGCGAACAGGTCAGCCGCCGCGGTCAAGATCGCGGCGGCCACTTCGTCGCGGCCGACGGGCGCTTCCTCACGTTTGGCCGTTGACACCCGCGTAGTCATGTGACTACAGTAGCGGACACCAGCGTGTAGTCAAATGACTACACACCAATAGCTGAAGGAACTCGATGACCATCCCCGCGACCACCACCGTGACCGTCACCAAACTGAGCAGCCGGATCGGTGCTCGAGTCGACGGCGTGCAGTTGAGCGGCGACCTCGACTCGGCCACGGTCAACGACATCCGCGCGGCGCTGCTGGATCACAAGGTCATCTTCTTCCGCGACCAGCACCACCTCGACGACGAACAGCAGCTCGCGTTCGCTGGATTGCTGGGCACACCGATAGGGCACCCGGCCGCGGCCGCCTTCGGTGCGGATACGCGGATCATCACTCCGATCAACTCCGAGTACGGCAAGGCGACGCAGTGGCATACCGACGTAACCTTCGTCGCCAACTATCCGGCGGCTTCGGTCCTGCGCGCGGTCACGCTGCCCAGGTACGGCGGGTCGACGCTGTGGGCCTCGACCGCAGCGGCTTACGACAAGCTGCCCGGGCCGCTGAAGTGCCTGGCCGAGAGCCTGTGGGCGGTGCACTCCAACCGCTACGACTACGTGACCGCGGAGTCGCAGGCGGCGCTGACCGACGGGCAGCGGGCGTTGCGGCAGGCGTTCGAGGAACCGGATTTTCGCACCGAACATCCCGTAGTGCGCGTCCACCCGCAGACCGGTGAACGCACCCTGCTCGCCGGCGGTTTCGTGCGTGGCTTCGTCGGCCTGGACAGCCACGAGTCAACCGTGCTCTTTGACTTACTTCAACGCCGGATAACGATGCCGGAGAACACGATTCGCTGGAACTGGGAGGCCGGTGACGTCGCGATCTGGGACAACCGGGCCACCCAGCATCGGGCCATCGACGACTACGACGACCAGTATCGGCTGATGCACCGGGTCACCCTGATGGGAGATGTGCCGGTCGACGTGCACGGCCAGCGCAGCCGGGTGATCAGCGGCGCACCGCTGGGGTCGATCGCGAGCTGATAACAACAGTGGCGACCCGCTGCACCCGGCTTCGCCGCGCTAGCGATCGCCACGGCGACAACAGTGGCGACCCGCTGCACCCGGCTTCGCCGCGCTGGCGATCGCCACGGCGTCAGCCGGCCGAGCTGATCGGCTCGATCGGCAGCCAGCGCAGTGCCGCGGGCGCGTGCGCGGGCACCACGGGATCGGCGGGCGGGATTGCGTCGAGCCGGCGATACGGCTCACCCTGGCCCGGCCGCACATCGTTTTCGCCTTTGTTCGGCCACAGCGAGGCGGCCCGCTCGGCCTGCGCGGTGATCGACAGCGACGGGTTGACGCCCAGATTCGCCGAGATGGCCGCGCCGTCCACCACAAACAGGGTCGGATAGTTGTACACCCGGTGATAGGGGTCGATGACGCCGGTGTCGGGGCTGTCACCGATGGCCGCGCCGCCGAGGAAGTGCGCGGTCAGCGGGATATTGAACAGCTCCCCCCAGGTGCCACCGGCGACGCCGTCGATCTTGTCGGCGATCCGGCGGGTGACCTCGTTGCCGACCGCGATCCAGCTCGGATTCGGTTCACCGTGCCCTTGTTTGCTGAGGTATCGGCGGGTGCCCAGCTTCGTGCGCTTGGTGTACGTGGTGATCGAGTTGTCCAAATTCTGCATGACCAGCGCAATCATCGTGCGCTCGCTCCAGCGCCGGGGATTCAGCAGCCGCAGGGTGCCGCGGGTGTCTTCGCGCGCCGTGCGGATCAGCTGCCGCCAGCGGGGCACGTCGGTGCCGCCTGGGCCTGGGCCGTCGGTCATCAACGTCTGCAACATGGCCATGGCGTTGGAGCCCTTGCCGTAGCGGCAGGGCTCGACGTGGGTGTCCGACGTCGGGTGGATCGACGACGTGATCGCCACCCCGTGGGTCAGATTCAGGTCGGGGTCTACCTCGAACTTGCCCGCGCCGACGATCGACTCGGAGTTGGTGCGGGTCAGCACTCCAAGCCGGTCGGACAGCTTCGGCAGCTTGCCTTTGTCGCGCATCTTGAACAGTAGGCGCTGCGTGCCGTAGGTCCCGGCGGCCAGCACCAGGTGCGTGGCGGTGAAAGTGCGCTTCTTTCTGCGCAGCATCCGACCGGTGTGGACGGTGTTGATCTCCCAGAGACCGTCGGACCGCTGCTCGAATCCGGTCACCGTGGTCATGGCGTGCACTTCGGCACCAGCCGATTCGGCGAGGTACAGGTAGTTCTTGACCAGCGTGTTCTTGCCGTTGTGGCGGCAGCCGGTCATACATTCGCCGACCTCGCGGCAGCCGGTGCGCGCGGGTCCGGCTCCGCCGAAATACGGGTCGGGCACGGTTTTGCCGGGCGTCTTCTTTCCGTCCGGCCCGAAGAACACCCCGACCGGCGTGGGAACGAAGGTGTCGCCGATCCCCATGTCGTCGGCAACCTCTTTCATGATGCGGTCGGCGTCGGTGAACGTCGGGTTGCGGACCACGCCGAGCATCCGTTGTGCCTGCTGATAGTGCGGCATCAGCTCGGCGCGCCAGTCGGTGATGTGCGACCACTGCTTGTCAGCGAAGAACGGCTCGGTCGGCACGTACAGCGTGTTGGCGTAGTTCAGTGATCCGCCGCCGACTCCGGCGCCGGCCAGGATCATCACGTTGTTCAGCAGATGAATGCGTTGGATGCCGTAGCAGCCCAGCTTCGGCGCCCACAAGAACTTGCGTAGCCGCCAGGACGATTTCGCGAAATCCTTGTCAGCGAAGCGTTGACCGGCTTCCAGGACACCCACGCGATAGCCCTTTTCGGTCAGCCGCAGCGCGGTAGTGCTGCCCCCAAAACCCGAACCGATGATCAGAACGTCGTAATCCGGCTTCATCGCACCAGTATGACCGACCGCGTCGACCGCCGGCCCGAGTGGCAATCTTTCCGCTGTCACTCTGGCGTGACGGTGGCCGCTCGCCGCCGGAGGCGCTAGCTCCCGACGGTGAGCCCGACCTTCTGAAACTCCTTGAGGTCGCAATAGCCGGCCTTCGCCATCGAGCGGCGCAGGCCCCCGACCAGGTTCAGCGAACCGAACGGGTCGTCGGACGGGCCGCTCAACACCTGACGCAGCGGCGGCCGCTCGCCGACGGCAACCTGGAGCAGCGCACCGCGGGGCAGTGACGGGTGCGCGGCGGCAGACGGCCAGAACCACCCGTCGCCCAGCGCTTCGGCCGCCTCGGCCAGCGGCGTGCCGAGCACCACCGCGTCGGCGCCACACGCGATCGCTTTGGCCAGCTCGCCGGAGGTGTGAATGTCCCCGTCAGCGAGCACATGCACGTAGCGGCCACCGGTTTCGTCGAGGTATTCGCGCCGGGCGGCGGCGGCGTCGGCGATCGCCGTCGCCATCGGCACGCTGATGCCCAGCACCTCATCGCTGGTGGTGACGCCGCGGGTCGAGCCGTAGCCGACGATGACGCCGGCCGCGCCGGTGCGCATCAGATGTAGTGCGGCACGATGGTCCAGCACGCCGCCAGCCACCACCGGCACGTCGAGTTCGGCGATGAACGTCTTGAGGTTGAGCGGCTCACCGTCGGACGCGACCCGCTCGGCAGAGACGATGGTGCCCTGAATGACGAGCAGATCGACGCCCGCGGCCACTAGCACCGGAGTCAAGGCCTGCGCGTTCTGCGGGCTCACCCGCACGGCCGTGACGACTCCCGCTTCGCGGATGCGGGCCACCGCGGAGCCCAGCAGGTCGGGATCCAGTGGCGCGGCGTGCAGCTGCTGCAGCAGCCGGATCGCCGCCGACGGTTCGGGCTCCTTCTCGGCCGCTTCGATGACCTGGGCGATCTTCGCGCCGACGTCGGGGTGCCGGCCGATCAGCCCTTCCCCGTTGAGCACACCCAGCCCGCCGAGCCGGCCGAGTTCGACGGCGAACTCCGGCGACACCAACGCGTCGGTGGGGTGGGCAATGACGGGAATCTCGAACCGGTAGGCGTCGAGCTGCCAGGCGGTGGAGACATCCTGCGAGGAGCGGGTGCGACGCGACGGCACGATGTTGACGTCGGCGAGTTCATACGTCTGCCGTGCGGTTCGGCCCATGCCGATCTCGACCATGTCAGGCATGCGACCGGATCACCGCGCGTAGTAGTTGGGCGCTTCGGCCGTCATCGTGATGTCGTGCGGGTGGCTCTCTTTGAGGCCCGCCGCGGTGACCCGCACGAACTGCGCCTGCTGCAAGGCTTCGATGGTCATCGAGCCGGTGTACCCCATGGCGGCACGCAAGCCGCCGGTCAACTGATGGATCACCGTCGACAAAGGTCCCCGAAACGGTACCCGGCCCTCGATGCCCTCGGGCACCAGCTTGTCCTCGGAGAGCGCGTCGTCGGCGAAATAGCGGTCTTTGGAATACGACTTGCCCAGCCCGCGACCCTGCATCGCGCCCAGCGAGCCCATCCCCCGATAGCTCTTGTACTGCTTGCCATTGACGAAGATCAGTTCACCGGGCGCTTCCGCGGTGCCGGCCAGCAGGGAGCCCAGCATGGTCGTCGATGCGCCTGCGGCCAGCGCCTTGGCAATGTCACCGGAGTACTGCAGCCCGCCGTCGGCGATTACCGGCACATCCGCGGGGCCGCACGCGGCGACCGCTTCCAGGATCGCGGTGATTTGTGGCGCTCCGACGCCGGCCACCACCCGGGTGGTGCAGATCGAGCCTGGTCCCACCCCGACTTTGACCGCGTCGGCGCCGGCGTCGACCAGAGCCGCGGCCGCCGACCTGGTGGCGACGTTGCCGCCGACCACTTCGACGCGGTCACCGACCTCGGCCTTGAGCTTGCCGACCATGTCCAGGACCAGCCGGTTGTGCGCGTGCGCGGTGTCGACGACCAGGACGTCGACACCGGCGTCGACCAGGGTCATCGAGCGTACCCAGGCGTCTTCGCCGACGCCGACGGCGGCACCGACCAGCAGGCGACCGTCACTGTCCTTGGTGGCTAGTGGGTGTTGCTCGGTCTTGACGAAATCCTTGACGGTAATCAACCCGGTCAGCCGGCCACGGCCGTCGACGATGGGCAGCTTTTCGATCTTGTTTCGACGCAGCAAGCCCAACGCGGCGTCGGCGGTGACGCCCTCTTGCGCGGTGATGAGTGGTGCTTTGGTCATCACTTCGGCGACCCGCTTGGATTGATCGACCTCGAAGCGCATGTCCCGGTTCGTGATGATGCCGACCAGCTCACCGGAGCCGTCGACCACCGGCAGCCCGGAGATCCGGAACCGAGCGCACATCGCGTCGACCTCGGCCAAGGTGTTGTTCGGCCGACAGGTGACCGGATCGGTGACCATCCCGGCCTCGGAGCGCTTGACCGTTTCGACCTGGCCGGCCTGTTCGGCCACGGGCAGGTTGCGGTGCAGTACGCCCATCCCGCCTGCCCTGGCCATGGCGATGGCCATCCGCGACTCTGTGACGGTGTCCATCGCCGAGCTGACCAGCGGCACCTTGAGCCGGATCTTCTTGGTGAGCTGGCTGGAGGTGTCCGCGGTGGCGGGCACCACATCGGAGGCTGCGGGCAACAGCAAGACATCGTCGAAGGTCAGGCCCAACATGGCTACTTTGTGCGGATCGTTGCCACCGGTCGGCACTGCCTCGTCGACCAGGCCGCCGACGCGGAGACCGGGGGCGGCGATCTGGTCGGCGCTGCTGTCGGGACGGGACATCGGGGAGCCTCCAAAGCAGCCAGTGAAACAGGCATCGAACAGGCTTCAAAGCAAGGTGAGCAGAAGCTCATCCTATCGGCTTCGCCGGTCGAATCATCACGATCAGTGTCGGCGCGGTCGGGTGGATCGCGCCCGCCGCGCCCGCTGGCGCGACGGCTGCCCGGCTGCGTAATGTGAAGGGGTGCGCGACCACCTCCCACCGGGTTTGCCGCCCGACCCCTTCGCCGACGACCCGTGCGATCCTTCGGCGGCACTCGACGCCGTCGAGCCGGGTCAACCGCTGGACCCGCAGGAGCGCACCGCCGTCGAAGCCGATCTGGCCGATCTCGCGGTCTACGAAGCCCTGCTGGCGCATCGGGGCATTCGCGGCCTGGTGGTTTGCTGCGATGAGTGCCAGCAGGATCACTACCACGACTGGGATATGTTGCGCGCCAACTTGTTACAGTTGCTGATCGACGGCACAGTCCGCCCGCACGAGCCGGCCTACGACCCGGAGCCCGATGCCTACGTGACGTGGGATTATTGTCGCGGCTACGCTGACGCTTCGCTGAACGAGGCAACCTCGGATGCTGAGGGGTATCACGGGCTGCGCTGAGCCGGGCTACGCAAGGTTTTGTTAGCCGGTGGGCCCGGGCTGTTCGCTGGCGTCAGGTGCCGAGTCGTCGGGCGCCGGCGCTGAGGCCGACGGCGGGGCGGCCGGCAACGTGGCTTCCGGATCGTGGGTGCTGACCTTCGCGTTCAATTCGTTCACCTGGTCGATCAGGTTCTGTTTGCGGTTGGTGTCGTTCACGTCCTGCAGGGTGTCGTTGACGGCCGCCAGCCTGTCCTGAGCTTGCTGCCACTCACCCTGGGCGATCATCTGCTGAACTTTGGCGAGTTCGGTCTTGGCGGCCAACTCGATCTGATCGTCATGAACCGACGGCGCTTCGCCGAACAGCACGGCGTGCACGCCGTACAACGAGTCGCCGGGTTGCGCATCGCCCACCATGACGCCGAATCCGCCGAACGCCAGGACCGCAGCGGCGACCGAGCCGGTCAGCATCATGCCGCGGCGGCGAAGTCGGCGAGCCGCCAGCCCGCTGTCGAGCGCCGCGATGGCTTCATCATCGGACACCAGCGCGCTTGCCGGTGGCCAGCTCAACTCGTCGCGCCATTGAACGAGCAGTGCGGCAAGCTCGTCGTCGCCGGAGTCGGCAAAGTCGACCGATTCGCGCGCAGCCAGCGCATCGAAGAACCGGTCGGTGTTGGCCAGCACATCCAATCCCGGCAGATCCGCCGGGGTACCACTGCAATCAGACATAGTCTCGCCTCGCTGCGATGATCTCGGACTTCAATTTAGCCAGCGCACGGTGTTGAGCCACCCGGACCGCTCCGGGAGTGGTGCTCAACGCGCTGGCGGTTTCTTCGGCGCTCAGGCCGACGACGACGCGCAGGATGAGGATTTCGCGCTGCGCGTCGGGCAACACCTCGAGCAACTCGTTCATCCTGCTCGTCGAGTCGGCTTCGACGGCCAACTGCTCTGGACCCGGTTCATCGGCCGGGCGTTCCGGAACCGAGTCGGCGGGATGGGACAGATCGCGGGCAGCGGCACGATGCGCGTCCGCTACCTTGTGTGCAGCGATGCCATAGACGAACGCCAGGAACGGGCGCCCCTGGTCGCGGTAGCGCGGCAGCGCCGTGATGGCGGCCAAACACACCTCCTGCGCCACGTCATCGGCTGAAAAGCCGCCCCGCTCCGCCGCACCGATTCGCGCGCGGCAGTATCGAAGCACTATCGGTCGGATGAACTCCAGCACTTTCCGGAGCGCGCCTCGATCGCCTGCCACCGCGTCACCGACAACATCGTCGAGACGTTCTCCTTGAATTGTCATCGACGACGGTCTCTCCAACGTTACGAAGCGGATACATCCCGGCGCAGCGATCCCAATCGACAATAACGGCCCGTCGGCGATTTACCCGGTAGCGCGCGACCAAGTCCCACCGGCGCGGCGCACGCGGTTCGCGCAGCTGTCCCGCACGGTCTGCAGCTCTTCCGCGGAGTGGGCGGCACTTCCGATGTCCAGTAACAGGCACGCCAGTGCCCAGCGCAGCGGTATCAGCCCGAATTGGCCGGCCGCGTCGAGCGCCGGGTCACCGACGAGCCGAGCCCGGTCGAGATTGCCGGCGCTGCACAGCGCAGCGGCCAAGATCATCGCGCTTTTGACCCGGTGTCGCTCCGACACGACGCCCACCACCGGCGCGCGAGCCAGCTCGGCCGCCGCTTCGGCATGTCGCACAGCGGCATGCCCCGCTCCGCTCGCCATCGCCAGCTCGGCCGCGACCCAGCCGCGGCGCACGGCGACCCGATGCGCCGGAATTTGCTCCACCCGGCCCAGCAACGACGCCGCGGCAGCGAAGCGGCCGACGCCGAGCGCGTCGGCCGCCAAGCCGATCAACGCGTCGGCGCTGGCCTCCTGATCCGCGCCGGCCAGCGTCAGGGCGCGTCCATCCCAGCGCCGGGCCCACGCATGCCAGCCGAGCTGACGCAGGAAAGAGCCCTGCGTGCTGTGCGCCAGCGAGGCCAGCCGGCCGGCTGGAGCGCTGCGGATAAGAGCCTCCAGGTCACCGCGGGCACTGCCGTATCGGCCTTGACCGCCGGCCGCCACGGCGCGCAGCCACTGCTGGTGTGGTGTGGTCGCCGTCGGCAGCGGCCAACAGCCCGGCCGGCTGCCGAAGGCGGCAGCAGCTAAGGTCGCCTCGATCATCGAACGGGTATCACCGACGGAGCGCAGTAGTTAAAATCTTGTGGTCTCCAAGTTACGGCGATATTAAACCTTAGCGGGACATCAGAGAATTGCGGTCGCCGGCTCGCCCTCACCCGAACTGCTGAATCTCGATATCGGCCCACGTCGCGCACACATTTGGCCCGTCACTATTCGCGCAGCAGCGGTGAACGCGAGGTAAATTCGCTTCTCACCGTGAGCTATTCGACCACTCAGGCGCGAGTTGACTCGATTTTGGAAGCGTCTACGTTAAGTGTTGAGGAGTAGTCACCGATGACATCGCTCGAAACAGTTGCACGACTCATGCGTTCGTATGCTGACCCTGAGATGGCCGTGTAGAGAGGGATTTCATATGCCACAGCTGGAGCAACTACCGGGGCCCAACGCCGATATCTGGGACTGGCAGCTGCAGGGCCTCTGCAGGGGTGTCGATTCGTCGATGTTCTTCCACCCCGATGGTGAGCGAGGCCGAGCCCGTCTGCAACGCGAGCGACGTGCCAAGGAGATGTGCCGTCGCTGCCCGGTCATCCAGCAGTGCCGCACGCACGCGTTGGCGGTCGGTGAACCGTACGGCATTTGGGGCGGCTTGTCGGAAACCGAACGCGACATGCTGCTCAAGCGCGACATCGGTCGCAGCATCCGCCGCACCGCCTAACCGCTCATCGCGCAAAGAGACGCAGAAGCCCCCGGACGCACTGGGCGATTTCTAGGGGTCGTCGCAACCACTGCTGTTAGTTGGTCAGTAGTAGATCACGCAAGCGCTCGGCTGGGGTGTCCCAGTCGAGCGTTTTGCGTGGGCGGCCGTTGAGTTGCTGGGAGACGTGTTCGAGGTCTTCGGGTGCATAGACGCTTAGGTCAGTGCCCTTGGGGAAGTACTGGCGAAGCAGGCCGTTGGTGTTTTCGTTGGTGCCGCGCTGCCAGGGGCTGGCCGGGTCGCAGAAATACACCTGCATGTCGGTGGCCATGGTGAACTGCTTGTGACGAGCCATTTCAACACCTTGGTCCCAGGTTAGGGATCCGCGTAGGTGAGCCGGCAACATTGAGATCGTTCGGATTAAGCCGTCGCGCACGGCTTCGGCGTGATGGCCATCGGGCAGGTGCACAAGCAGGGTGTAGCGGGTGGCGCGTTCGACGAGGGTGGCGATCGCGGTCTTGTTGCCTTCACCCATGATGAGGTCGCCCTCCCAGTGCCCGGGCACGGCGCGGTCGGCGATCTCGGCGGGCCGCTGGCTGATCATGATCATCGGATCAATGAAACGCTGGCGGCGCTGATCGGGTGCGCGGTGCGGTTTGCGTCGGGTGCGTCCTGACCGAAGCGCTTGTGCTACTTCACGTTTGAGACCACCGCGGGCCTGGAAGTACAACGCCTGGTAGATCGTTTCGTGGCTCACCTGCATGCTTTCGTCATCAGCAAAGTCCCTGCGCAGTCGATGCGAGATCTGCTCCGGTGACAGCCGCCGGAACAGCCCGTTGATGACCGCTGCCCGCAGGTCCTCATGGACCACCAGTTTGGACTGTTTGGGCCGTAACCGGGCCGCTGCGGCGGCCTGGTGAGCGTGATACGGCAGATACAGCCCGTCAACCAGATGCGCGCGCACCTCCCGGGAGACCGTTGATTTGTGCTTGCCGATAGCGTTGGCGATCCGGGTCAGCGTCTGGCCATTAAGCAATCCGTCGGCGATCTTGAACCGATCATCTTGGGACAAATACCGGGAATTCGTCATCTGGGCGCCCACCGCCGAAGTAGTCACCGCAGCTATGTATCGGATGCCGTTGCCATAGTCCACCACCGTGCCGTCGGGATGGATGCGTGTCTTGCCCACCCTGCGGATCCCGGCACGCCAGTCCTGGGCTCGCCCGCAAAATGGCATACCCACGCTGCCGTGAGAGGCCAAGCCGTTCCGTAGCCTCCCGCATTGACACGCCGGCATCCACCAGCGTTGCTAGCCGATCACCGAACCGAACACAGTCCTCCAGAAACGACACGGCCGCCGCAACCTCTCAAATCGAAAGTGTTGCGACGAACGTGTGAACCCGCTCCGGCGTGTCGGGGGCTTCTGCGTCTGGTGGCCGGGGAGGCCCAGCGAACACCGCCGGAGGACTCAGCGCCTCCGCGTCCTTCCGTTCGTGCCCAATCACCCCCTGACGGGACTTCGTGCAATCAAGTGATCCGTGTGTCACGCGGTGCCGGGAACGGCGAACGACGAAGTCGCACTCGGAAACTGCCAGCCGGCACCTGGACAATAGACCCGGTCCATTCGTCGATCATGTTGTCAGTGCGCCACCTCATGGTCGCGAAGGTGCGGGGCGTTTCGGCGCCTTCTGCGGTGTAATCACCATCTCCAGTGAGGGCACGCCATCGGTGTCGGCCGAGATCGCTGTCGGGTCGATCAGCACCGGCAACGACGAACGTGACAGCCGCTGAGGTCGGCGCAGTTCTTCGACGTCGGGCAATATCCGATTGCCACGTTCACCTCAAGAGGTGTTTGGGCAGACGCCGGTGGCCACGTGCTGGAAGGAGACTTTGCCTTAAAGGGCGTCACCAAGCGCATCAGCCTCGCGCTTGAGTTCAACGGAACCAGCTCCGGCATGAGCCGCGGCGCAGTCGCCGGCTTTAAAGCGTCAATCGTGCTGAATCGCAAAGAATTCGGGATCGATATGAATATGCCCGTAGAAACCGGCGGAGTTGTCCTGGGCAACCAAGTTACCGTCGAGCTGGAAGTAGAGGCGGTGCAGAAGGCTTGAGCAGGCCGACCGTTGTTTCAACGGGCCCTTCTTCTCCGCTGATTGCTCAGTGCTGGTGATGATGGCCGTGGTCATCGCCCTCGTCGGCAGGCTTTTCGACCACAGTGGTCTCGCTGGTGCTGGACTACAGCCAGGCTGCGCGGCCGCCCGATCGGTCAAGGGCCAACCTGCCACGGGTCGGTGGCGATCAGGTGGGTGCTTTCCAGCGCCGCCGCCCGGTGCACGTGGGCCTTCTCGTGATACTCGGGGTTGCTTGCCATGGCCACAAACGCAGCGCGCGACGGGTAGCGGACCACGGCGATGGTGTTCCACCAAGGTTTGTCGATATCGCCAGCCACGACGTGACTAGCCTGCCCCACGTACAACACGGTAGCCCCGACGGCTTCAAGAAACGGTTGCACCTCTTTGGCGTAGCGTTGATAGCTCTCGAAGCCACTGGGCCCGAACTGCAGCAAGTTGATCATGACGACGGGCTCGCCGTCCTGAGCCGCGGCCGACAGCAGCGCAGCCAGCTGGCTTTCATTGGGTTCGATGTTGGGCATGTCTCATCCATCCTTTCTGTCGATGCCGCGGGCGATTATGCCGCTGGCCTCGCAGAAGGCGTTGTAGCGCTCGACGGAGACGACGATACCGCCGTGGTAGTCCGTCGGAAGCCTGAGTCCGGCGCTGAAGAGCCGCTGCGTCGCCTGCACGTATGGGTGCCTGAGGAGCCGAGCCGAAGGCTCGCACTGTTCCTTTGGCGAGGACCGAAACATCGGGCAGTCAACGCATCTGATGCCGTGCCGCGAGGTGACCAGCCATGCAAAACACCCCCGGCCGAAACCGGAGGTGCTTTGAGTGAAGCAATAACTAGTGGTGGTGGCCGTGGCGGTCGGCCGCCTCGGCGGGCTTCTCGACGACCGCGGTCCCGGTGGTGCCAGATGTAAGCCGTATCAGACGAGGCGATGCTAATCAGTCACCGCGGGGTCGAGGCCGAAGACTCGTACCTCGGCTGACTTACCCTTCAGCGCGTGAGATCCCCGATCGGTGAGTCCGGGCGGTCGAGGGTCTAGGAAGTCAACGGTTTGGTTGGTGAGAAGGATTGTGTCGCCGGTCGTCTTGGTGAGCTGTTCGACGCGGGCGGCGACGTTAACCGTGTCGCCGATCAGGGTGAACTCCAACTTGCTTCCGCCGCCAATCGTGCCGGCGATCACCTTGCCGGTGTTGATCCCGATGCCGATCCGCAGCGTGCCACCGAACCGCTCGGCGACGAGGCGGTGAATTAGCGCAGCGGCTTTCACGGCGGCATCGGCATGGTCCGCAAGATCGTTGGGAGCGCCGAAAACCGCCAAAGCGCCGTCCCCGAGGAACTTGTTGACATGCCCACCGGCGTCGACCACGGCGGGCACCACGATTCCAAACAGGGCGTTGAGGCGCGCGACCGTGTCCTCGGCGCTGTTAGCCTCGGCGAACGGGGTGAAGTCGCGAACGTCGACGAACATCACGGTGACCTGGCGCCGTTCACCGGTGAAGACGTCGTCACCCTGCTGCAGCAGCCGCGCCGCTAAGGCTGGATCGACGTAGTTCCCGAACGCCGCCTGAAGCCGTTGCCGCTCAGCCAAGCCGGCCTGCATGCGGTTGAACGACGCGGCCAGCACGCCAAGGTCATCGTCTTGGACCACCGGCAGGCGTTGGCCGTAGTCACCTGCCGCAACACTTTCTGCTGCTGTCGCGAGGTCGCGGATCGGTTGCAGTGACGGTGAGAACCCGACGCCGACCGTGATCGGGACCGCGAAACCAAGCGTCAATCCGCCCGCGATCAGGATGCACAGCACGGGAACTTCGCTGGCCCGATCTGTCACGGCGGCCAGCATGGCGCCCGCGACAGCGAACGCGAACGCACACGTGAGCATGGATACGTTCGACCATGCGGCAAAGGTGGGGCGAGGGCGCGGCAGGGCGTCACCGATTCCGGTGTCACCGGCGATGGCGGCCCGAACTGGCCGCATCGCTGCTTCCGGAAAGCTGTGCGCGCCGACCAAAATCACCGAAACTCCTGAAACGGCCCCTATGACCATGTATTGGACCAACCGTGACCCTGGTGCGCTGACGATTGCACCGACAACGAGGAATAGCAAGGCGCCCATGACAGCGTTGGCCCCCACCACTCGGAAGGCCGCCGCCCGCGTCCACGCGTAGGTGGCCCGCAGTGCCCTCGCTGGATTGAGCTGATCGCCGGCTGCCCACCGATCAAAAAGGCGGCTCCCGCCCACGCCGGGAAGAATCATCACGTATGCCAGCACTAGCACAGCGGCAGTGGTGAAGGCGGCTGCCTCGATGTACCGACCGGACTTCTCAAAAGTGACAACGATAAACGACAGGAAGAGGTAGATCGGCAGTGCCAGCAAGACGGTAACCGCATAGATCACCCACATGTACCTCGGTCCATACCGATCCCACGACCACTGCCAGATACGGTCCATGCCGGGAGACTAAACGTCCATAGCCGTTGACCGCGCTTCAGCGCGCCCACGCCCGTCTAAACGCCCAGCAACTTGTATGCCTCTCACCGAATACACCGAGGACGAACACCCGGCGGTAATCGGATGTCACTGCGGTCTCGGTGGTGCCAGATTGCAGCCTTCCCCCTAATGGTCGAACACGTGTGAAATCTCGTGGCGTTTGTGGGACAGCTCATTCTCGATGTACAGGGCGTTCACGAGAGAACGCATCAGGACTACGGCAGCTACGACACGGACAGCTTTCACAGCACGCAAAAAGACTGCGACCGCCTGCTGCTACGACGGCAACCCCGGTCCAGACCGGGCCTGACCCCGTTAGGAGGCTGACTGATTGCATCGACATCACAAGCCCGATGACGAGCGAAGGGCTCTTGGCTGAGCCGGCGATAAACAAAAACACCCCCGGCCCTAAAGCCAGGGGTGTTCCGGTTCAACTGCCGCTAGTGAGCGTGGCCGTGGTGGTGGCCGTGACCGTGGTCATCGGCCGCATCGACGGGCTTGTCAACGACTGCCGTCTCGGTGGTGGCGGATGTAAGCCACTCGTGCCGTCGATGGTCGTTCATGGCCAAGGCCGACGACGCTCACTCTGATTCCACTTGGCGGTGGAGATGTCGACAACGTTACGTTGTCAGGGGCGTAAGCATCAGCCACTCACGGGGCTTGCTAGCCGTGTTGCGCCGTAGTTTGCTACCGCCGACGGAAAATTAAGCGAGTTTAGTCAAGGTGAGCATCGCCACGTCGTCGATTGGTGAAACGCGACCACAGACGGGGACTCCGTTGCTGGACCTGGTGCGGGTGCCGGTGCGGGTCTCCGGAACCCATTCATAGGTAGTACTGCCGGGTACGAAGCTTCCGTCTGGGCATATGACCTGAGCCAAACTGAAAGTCCATTCTCCCGTTGTCGATGACACCTGTGCCTGGCGAGTTCCTCCGAAGAGGCTACTTGTAACGTTGAGGCAAGTGGATCCGCAGGGAGTAATGGTCCAGGTGGAGAACTGCAGGTCGTTAGGTGATTGAGCCGTGTAGGTACCACTCATTTCATCCGCAAGATCCGCCCAGATTGGGCTAGCTGCCGCGACAGCGACACCGGCGAACACAGCTGCTGCGGTGATCCCTTGCACAATGGCCATGGTCTTGATCCTCTTGCAGTAGCGAATAAACCGCTTGATGCAGGGGATTACCACACGGCAGGCGGGGCGGTAGCGGTATTGGGCAAATTTCCACCTGCCCGATGGATCTGGGCGCTGAATAGTTGTGCCACTGCGTTAGCAGCAAGCTGCGAAGGGGCCGGCGGCTACCACTGGCGAGTGCCGATCTGCTGCTAGATGCACTCCTTGCCGGACAGTACCAACAGACGAGAGAACCCCCGGCGGTCAAACCAAGGGTTCTTCGTCCAGTCTGTTTTAATGCGCGTGGCCGTGGTGATGGCCGGCGTGGTCGTCGGCGTCCGCCGGCTTGTCGACCACAACAGTCTCGGTTATGGGCACCGACGGCGATTCACCGCAGGGGTGCCAAGCGGCAACTACGCCGCCCGGCTGTATAGCCATCACCGCCCGGAATCGCCGGTGCGAAAAGACCTAATGATTGAACATGTGCGAAATCTCGGCCCGTTTGTGAGACAGCTGATTCTCGATGTAGAGGCCGTTTGCGAGAGCAAGCGCCAAAACTAGGGCAACAACGACTCGTACCCACGTCGCAGCACGCAAGAAGAAAGCGACAGCCGTGCCGGCTGCTACGACCGCAACGGCCGTTTCTTGTTGTTGCTGGGCTTGTCTGCTTCAGGCGCCCCGGGGGCGGAGTTTGGCGCGCCAGCTGGTCGAACTGGCGCGCTCCGTGCAGTGCCGTCCCAAGTAGAAGGGTCTCCCAGGATCTGATGGGTCGGGATACCAACCTGGTGTCGGTGCAGACGTCGTCACGAGAACTCACGGTATCCGCGACCCCACCGGCGTTGTGGCCCTGTCTATCCCACGACAGGAAGCCGTCATGAAGAAGACCTATGAGAGCTTGTGGCATCGATTCTGACGCACCTTGGGACGAGAACGCCCCCGGCCAGAACCGGGGGCACTCCGTACTGCTCGCCTAGTGATGGTGGTGATGACCATGCCCATGACCATGGCCGTGGCCGTGGTCATCTTGGTCGTGGCTTACTTTCTCGACGACCGCGGTCTCGGTGGTCAGCACCATCCGCGCCACCGACGCGGCGTTGAGCACCGCGGACCGGGTCACCTTCACCGGGTCGACGATGCCCTCCGCGGTCAGATCGCCATAGTTCAGCGTGGCCGCGTTCAGCCCCTGCCCCCTGGGCAGGCCGGCGACCTTGTTGACCACAACGGCACCATCCAGCCCGGCGTTGGCCGCGATCCAGTACAGCGGAGCGGCCAGCGCCTGGAAGAACACGTCGACACCGAGGACCTCGTCGCCGGTCAGCGAGGCGCGCAGCTCGGTCAGCGCCTCACGAGCGTGGATGAGCGAGGTACCGCCGCCCGCGACGATGCCCTCCTCGACCGCGGCTTTCGCGGCGGCGACGGCATCCTCGACGCTTTCCTTGCGTTCTTTGAGCGCGGTCTCGGTGGCCGCGCCGACCTTGATGACGGCCACCCCGCCGGCCAGCTTGGCCAGCCGTTCCTCAAGCTTTTCCCGGTCCCAATCCGAGTCGGTGGTCTCGATCTCCGAACGCAGCTGCTTGGCGCGGTCGGCGATCGCCTCGGCACTCCCACCGCCTTCTATGACTACGGTGTCATCTTTGCTCACCACCACGCGTCGTGTCGAGCCGAGCACCTCCAGGCCCACCTCGCGCAAGAGCAGGCCGACGTCAGGGTTGACCACGTGTCCCCCGGTGACCACGGCGAGATCCTCGAGGAAAGCTTTGCGCCGGTCACCGAAAAACGGCGCCTTGACTGCAACGGCTTTCAGGGTTTTGCGGATCGCGTTGACGACCAGGGTCGACAATGCCTCGCCTTCGACGTCCTCGGCGATGACCAGCAACGGCTTGCCGGATTCGGCGACCTTCTCCAGCAACGGCAGCAGGTCGGGCAGCGAGCTGATCTTGTCGCGGTGCAGCAGGATCAGCGCGTCGTCGAGGACAGCTTCCTGGGAGTCGAAGTCGGTGACGAAGTATGCCGAGATGAAGCCTTTGTCGAAGCCCACGCCCTCGGTGAACTCCAATTCGGTGGAGAGCGTCGACGATTCCTCGACGCTGACTACACCGTCGTGGCCGACCTTGGTCATCGCCTCACCGACCAGCTCACCAATCTCCTCATCACGCGAGGAAACGGTGGCGACCTGCGCGATGCCAGTTTTATCCGACACCGGCGTGGCTGCCGCGAGCAGCGCCTCGGACACCGCGTCGGCGGCCTTGCTGATCCCCGCCCCGAGCGCGATCGGGTTGGCACCGGCGGCGACGTTGCGCAGCCCCGCCCTGATCATCGCCTGGGCCAGCACGGTCGCGGTGGTGGTCCCGTCACCGGCCACGTCGTTGGTTTTGGTGGCCACCGACTTCACCAGCTGAGCACCCAAATTCTCGAACGGATCCTCCAGGTCGATTTCGCGGGCCACCGTCACACCGTCGTTGGTGACCGTGGGACCGCCGAAAGCCTTGGCCAGCACCACATGCCGGCCCCGCGGACCCAGCGTTATCCGCACCGTGTCGGCGAGCTTGTCCACACCGGCCTGGATGGCGCTGCGCGCGGCTACGTTGAACTCAATCTGCTTGCTCATAGGCCTTCCCTCGTCGTCTGCGGATTTCGACGACAGCGCGCCGCCCCGGAATCACCCACGTCTCGACGTGGGGATCGCCGGGGCGGAACACGCGTCTAGTTACTTGGAAACGACGGCCAGCACGTCGCGGGCTGACAGGATCAGGTACTCCTCGCCGTTGTACTTGATCTCGGTGCCGCCGTACTTGCTGTAGATGACGGTGTCGCCTTCCGACACGTCCAGCGGGATCCGCTTCGCGCCGTCGTCGTCCCACCGGCCCGGGCCGACGGCGACGACGGTGCCTTCCTGCGGCTTCTCTTTGGCGGTATCGGGAATGACCAGACCGGATGCGGTCGTGGTTTCGGCCTCGTTGGCCTGTACGAGGATTTTGTCCTCGAGTGGCTTGATGTTCACGCTCGCCACGATGGAGCCCTCCACTTGATCGATAGGGGTTCGCGGCTGTTGCCGCGAACTTGTGCGGGACCGGGCCAGCCCGGAACCGTGATACCAGGTGTTCGGCCCTCGTCCGTGCCCACGCGTCGTCGTCGCGGGTGCCGACACTGGGGTTGTCCGATTGCCACCTAGCACTCTATACATGCGAGTGCTAAACACTCAAGATCGGCCCGCCGTGTTCTGGCTCCCCTGCCGCGAGCGTGCATAGTTGCACGCCCTCCCGCGGCGTGTCGGGTACAGACACGCACGTTCGCGCCAAGGGAGTACTCATCTGACCTGCGCTTTCACCACCGGCAAGCTGGGGTCACTGGCGACATCCAGTGCTGACGGCGGCGCGCCGGCGCCGACCAGCGCAGCGGCGAACCCGGCGATCATCGCGCCGTTGTCGGTGCACAGGCCCGGCCCGGGAATCCGCAGCGTCAGGCCGGCGTCTGCGCAACGCTGCGCCGCCAGCTCACGCAGCCGCGAGTTGGCTGCCACGCCGCCCGCGATCAACAGGGTCGATACGCCAAGATCGCTCGCGGCCCGCACCGCTTTCCTGGTCAAGACGTCGGCAACGGCTTCCTGGAAGCCGGCCGCTATATCGGCGGTCGCAGCATCTGGATGGCTTTCCACGTACCGCGCGACCGCGGTCTTGAGTCCGGAGAAGCTGAATGCGTACGGGTCGTCGGACGGTCCGGTCATGCCCCGAGGGAACACAATTGCATCCCGGTCGCTGCAGCGCGCCAGCTCGTCGAGCACCTTCCCGCCCGGATAACCCAATCCCAGCAGCCGCGCCACCTTGTCGTAAGCCTCACCGGCGGCGTCGTCGAGGGTGCTGCCCAATTCGGTGATCGGCTCACCCAGTGAATGCACCCGCAGCAGGTGGGTGTGTCCGCCGGACACCAGCAGCGCCACACACTCGGGCAGCGGTCCGTGCTCGAAGACGTCAGCGGCCAAATGACCGCCGAGGTGGTTGACGGCGTAGAACGGCACGTCCCACGCGGCTGAATACGCTTTGGCCGCAGCGACTCCCACCATCAGCGCGCCGGCCAGGCCCGGCCCGATGGTGGCCGCGACGATGTTGGGTTTCGCCACATCCGCGGACGCCAGCGCCCTGCGCACGGTGGGCCCCAGCGCCTCGAGGTGCGCCCGCGAGGCAATCTCGGGCACCACACCGCCGAACCGGACGTGTTCGTCGACACTGGAGGCCACTTCGTCGGCCAGTAACGTCACGGTGCCGTCGGCGTCGAGCACGACAATGCCGACACCTGTTTCGTCGCAAGATGTTTCGATCGCCAGTACAACTTTATTGGTCGCAACACCCACTACCGAGCCTCCCGTCGCATGGTGTAGGCGTCGGCGCCGCTGACCCGGTAGTAGCGCCGACGCAGCCCGACGTTGACGAATCCCACACTGCGGTAGAGCGCAATCGCGGCCGCGTTGTCGGTGCGGACCTCCAGATACGCGGCGCCGCCGGCGGCGAAGTTGAGTAGCTCGGTGAGCAGCCAGCGCCCGATGCCGCAGCCCTGATAGGCCGGGTCTACGCCGATGGTGTGTATTTCGTACTCGAACGGCGGTTTGCGGCCCAGCCGCGAGATGCCGGCGTAGCCGACGACCGTGCCCCTGATGCGTGCGGCCACGTAGTGATTGTGCTTGCTGGCCAGTTCCCGGCGAAACGCCGGCGCCGGCCATGGATCATCGCCGGGAAACAGCTGGGACTCCAACTCTCCGCACCGCCCCGCATCGGCGGCGGTCAGTTCGTCGATCGTCACGGTCAGCGGGGACGTCTTGGCGTCGGGCCGGCGCAGATACAACGGCACCAGCGGCTCAGGGGTCACCGACCAGTCGGTCACCGCAGCGAGACCGGCCGCCGTCGGACAGCTCGGCCCGCCGTACGGCAGCCCGAATAGTGCGGCGTGCTCCGGTGACCCGGCCACCGCTTCAGCGGGACCCACATCGACGGCAGCCGGCGCGCTGACCGCCGGACCGTCGACGCGCAAGCCGTCTCGGTAACGGGCCCAATAGACTTCGCGCCGCCGGGCGTCGGTGACTACCAGCGTGTCGCCGGTGGTCCGCACGCCGATCGCATCCAAGCTGCACACGCCGCGCACCGGAAGGTTCAGCGCATGCCCATAGGCGGCCGCGGTCGCCATACCCACCCGCAGACCGGTGAACGGTCCCGGACCGCAGCCGACGACCACGCCAGAGAGGTCGGCCATCTTGAGGCCGGCATCGGCCAACGCGCCCAGCACATTCGGGGTGATCCGCTCCGCGTGCGCCCGGGCGTCGACGGTGACCCGCTCAGCCAGCACGTCGAGCCCCTCGCCGCAGGCCACGATCCCGGCGGTGACGGCCGGGGTGGCGGTGTCCAGGGCTAGCACCAGTTCACCTGCCGCCGTGCGGTTCACCGGCCCCACCGCCATGTCGCGATCCTGACGTCGGAGTCCATCATGCGCTCCAGGTGCACGTCGAGGTGGCGCTCAGACAGCCGTTCAGCCAGGCCCTCGCCCCACTCCACCACGACGACCGCCTCGGCGAGATCGGTGTCCAAGTCCAGCGAGTCCAGCTCGCCCAGCAGGTCGGAGCCGCTACGGTCCAGCAACCGGTAGAAGTCGACGTGAACCATCGCCGGGGCGTTGACGTTTCGCGGTCGGTGCACCCGGGCCAGCACGTATGTCGGCGAGGTCACGGGTCCTTCGACATCCAGTGCTGTGGCAATCCCTTTGGCCAGCACTGTTTTTCCGGCACCAAGCGGTCCAGAGAGCACGACGACGTCACCGGCGCGCAGCAGCTCTCCCAGCTGCGATCCCAGGGCCATCGTGTCCCGGACGCAGGGAAGTGTCGCGGTACGTGGCGATCGCGAGAGGGGCCAGCTGCGGCGCTCAGGCACGGCGCCGGCTTCGCTCGCGCCACCGTCGGGTCAGCGCGGCCAGCCTTCTCGGCGGCGTCGCCCGCTTGACCAGGCGAACCAGTCCGTCGTTGACCGGGTCTGGTTTGCCCAATAACGCCAAGTGACCGGCACCGTCGACGATGACCAATTCGGATTGCGGCAATGCTGCGGCCATGGTTCGAGAATGGTCGGCCGGGGTGATCAGATCATGTTCACCGCAGGCGATCAGGGTCGGGATCTTTGCCAAGGTGGGCAGTGCAGCGGTTTCGTCATGAGTTTCCAAGGCGTGCAGAAATTCCACCATGGTAGGGATGGGCGTTCCCATCATCATCTTCTGGGAAAACGCCACCACGCTCGGACTGACGTCGGTTTGACCGTAGGACGCCGCGGCAAGGATCGGGCCGATCAACGAGCGCACAACATGTCGCCCGCGATGCACCAGCTTGGGTGCCGAGCGCGCCGCGAACCGGGCGGCGTTCAGCGCCGGGTTCTTCAAGATCTCACCCAGCGGTGAGTCCGAAACCCCTTCGGCAGCAGAGGAAATCAACGCCGCACCCACGATACGAGTGCCGTAGTGGTGCGGATACTGGCGGGCATGCGACAACACCGTCATACCGCCCATTGAATGGCCGATGAGGATCAACGGACCACGCGGCGCAATGACTTGCAGCACTGTCTCCAAGTCGCTACCGAGTTGGCTCACCGTGTAAGTGTCGGGCGAGGCTTCTCCCGATCGACCGTGCCCACGCTGATCGTAGAAGATCAGCCGGGCGCCGGCACCCCACTGCTCACACAGCCGCATCCGCTGAAAGTAGAAGGCGCCCATACGCAAACAGAAGCCGTGCGCGAACACCACGGTCAGCGGCGCATCGACGGGCCCGGCCTCGCGCACCGCCAGTGGCACCCCATCGGGTGTGGTCACCACATAGCTTCGGTCGCTGTCGATCGCCTCGAAATTCTCCCCGGCGAAGGGATCCTCGATACCTGCACGACGGGTCAGTTGCCGCGCGACCGTGACCGCGGCAACCGTGCCGACCGCGCTCAGGCCCGCGGCACCGGCCAACCATGCCCGGCCCGCGCGGCTACTGTTACCGCTCAACGCTTTTCGACCTCGCGGTAGGTCCTGGTGATGCGGCCACGTGGAGCGGTCACCACTTCGTAATGGATGGTGCCGACCAGGTCGGCCCAGTCCTGCGCCGTGGGCTCACCGTGGCTGCCCGGTCCGAACAGGATCGCCTCATCACCCTCGGCGACGTCGAGCTGGCCCGGCCCCAAGTCGACCACGAACTGGTCCATGCAGATCCGGCCGACCCCGCGACGTCGCCTCCCGTTGATCAGCACGTCGAGGCGTCCGCTCAGCGCGCGGAAAACCCCATCGGCGTACCCGATCGGCAGCAGCGCGACGCTGGTGTCGCGGGGGGCGATCCAGGTATGCCCGTAGGACACGCCCTCGCCTGCCCGAATCGATCGCACCAGCGCGACCGGGCATTTCACGGTCATCGCCGGTACCAGACGCATATCACCGCGCTGCGGGATGGGGCTCAGCCCGTAGACCGCGATGCCCGGGCGCACCATGTCGAAAGCCAAGTCGGTCCTGGCCAAGGTGGCCGACGAGTTGGACAGGTGAGCGACTTCAAACTGCACCCCTTGGCTACGACCCTGCGCGAGCAGGTCGGACAACCGGCTCGCCTGCAAAGCGTTCATCGGGTCGTCTGGCTCGTCCGGGTAGACCAGATGCGACATGAGCCCCCGCACCAGGATGGCGTCGTCAGCGATAGCCCGACGCAATGCGGTCAGCATCGACGGGTACTGCGCCGGTCCGACACCGTTGCGGTTCAGGCCGGTGTCGACCTTGACGGTCACCGTCGCCGTCTCACCGGTTCGGCGCACCGCATCGAGCAGCTCGTCGAGCTGGCGCACCGATGAGACGGCAATCTCCACCTGTGCGGCCAGCGCGGGCCCGAAGTCGATGCCCGGTGGGTGCAGCCATGCCAGCACGGGTGCGGTGATGCCGTCGGCGCGTAAGGCAAGCGCCTCGTCGACGGTGGCGACACCGAGTTCGGTCGCGCCGGCGTCCAGTGCGGTGCGCGCGACCCGGGCGGCGCCGTGACCGTATCCGTCGGCTTTGACGACGGCCATCACCTGCGCGGATCCGGCGTGTTCGCGCAGCACCCGCACGTTGTGCGCGATCGCGCCAAGGTCCACCACAGCCTCGGCGAGGAGGCCGGCAGACTGAAATCGGGTCGACGAAGTTACCGCGTGCATTGTCTCGATTGTCCCAGACCGGCCGCGGGCTCCCGGTCGGCTGGTCGCGCAGCCAGTTCCGCCCAGCGTGAAACCCTTGCGAAGAATCTCGCCGGCTTTCGCAACAGCTTCACGTTCGCCGCCAGCTCAGCGGCTCAGTGCGCGAAGTGCTCAGCTTTGTAGTGGCCACTGGGCTTGAGCTTGTCCAAGCTGGCCAGCGCGGTGCGGGCGTCGTCGTGCAGCGCCCGCGCAAGGTCGCCGGACAGCCCCTCCCGCACGACGATGCGCAACACCGACACGTCGGTAGCGTTATCGGGCATGGTGTAGGCGGGCACCTGCCAACCGAAGCCCCGCAACTCGTGGGAGACGTCGAACTCGGTGTAGCCGCGGTCCCGGGCCAGCCGGAAGGCCACCACCGGGATCGCGGAGCCGTCTGTGATCAGCTCACAGTGCTCCCCATTCCGAAGTTGCTCACCCAGCCAGCGAGCCGTTCCCGACAACGCCCGCATGACCTGGGTGTAGCCCTCCCGGCCCAGCCTCAAGAAGTTGTAATACTGCCCGATCACCTGATTGCCCGGCCGGGAGAAGTTCAGCGTGAACGTCGGCATGTCGCCGCCGAGGTAGTTGACCCGGAAGACCAGTTCCTCGGGCAGATATTCGTGGCTGCGCCACACCACGAATCCGACGCCGGGGTAGGTCAGCCCGTACTTGTGTCCGCTGACGTTGATCGACACTACGCGCGGCAGCCGGAAGTCCCACTTCAGCGAGGGATGCAGGAAGGGCACCACGAACCCGCCGCTGGCCGCGTCGACATGGACCGGAACGTCCACACCACCGTCGGCGGCCAGCTTGTCCAGTGCCGCGCAGATTTCCGCGATCGGTTCGAGTTCACCGGTGTAAGTGGTGCCCAGGATGCCCACCACACCGATGGTGTCTTCGTCGACCGCGTCGATCACCTGCTCGGGCGTGATCGCGTAGCGGCCCTTCTCCATTGGCAGGTAGCGGGGTTCGACGTCGAAGTAGCGGCAGAACTTCTCCCAGACCACCTGGACGTTGGAGCCCAGCACCAGGTTCGGGGTGCGACCCTTCCAGTCTTTGCCCACTTTTTGCCGCCAGCGCCACTTGAGGGCGAGACCGCCGAGCATGACGGCCTCACTGGACCCGATCGTCGACACCCCGCAGGCGCTGCCCGGATCGTCGTCTCGCAGGCCTTCGGCGTGAAACAAGTCGGCCACCATGCTCACGCATCGAGCCTCGATCGCCGCCGTCGCCGGGTACTCGTCCTTGTCGATCATGTTCTTGTCGAAGGTCTCGGCCATCAGCCGGCCTGCCTCGGGATCCATCCACGTCGTGACGAACGTGGCCAGGTTCAGCCGTGAACTGCCGTCGAGCATCAGCTCGTCGTGAATGAAGCGATATGCCGCTTCGGGGTCCATCGACTCCTCGGGCAGCCGTAAGGCCGGCACCGGGCTGGTGAACAGCCGGCTGGTGTAGGCGGGGCTGACCGAATGTCCGGGTACGGACGGATGATGGGGCAACACGGCGGATCCTTTCTGTCCCGCTTAGGGACGTTACAGATTTGCCAGGGCAGCTCGGATGTGCGGGATAATTCTCGATGCTGACGTCGGCGCGTCACCGGGTCCCGGGTCGCCGGCTGACCGTGCCGCCGCACGGGCATGCACGAACGCCGCCGCTGCGGCCGCCTCCCCGGTGGGCAATCCGGCGGCAAGCAACGCGCCGATCATTCCGGACAGCACGTCACCGGATCCGGCGGTCGCCGCCCATGACTGACCGGCCGGGTTCAGGTAGACCCGCCCACCGGGTTCAGCGACGACGGTGACGTTGCCCTTGAGCAGCACTGTCGCCCCGAACGCGTCGGCGAGCTTGCGTGCCGCGCTGACACGGTCGTCGCCGGGTGGATCGCCGGCCAGTCGGGCGAACTCGCCGGCGTGCGGTGTCAGCACAGTCGGTGCACGACGTGACTCAACCAGCTCGGGGTGCGCCGCCAGAATGGTCAGCCCGTCGGCGTCGACGAGCACCGGCAAATCGGTATCCAACGCAAACCACAGCGCCGCGGCACCGGCTTCTTCGGTACCCAGCCCCGGCCCGACCACCCAGGCCTGTACCCGTCCGGCCGCGGCAGCGGTAGGTGTGGCGATCACCTCCGGCCAGTGCGACAGCACTTCGCCGCACCCGCTGCCGGCGTAGCGGACCATCCCGGACGTGGCCGCGACAGCGGCACCGGTGCACAGCACCGCCGCACCCGGATACCTCGATGACCCGGCCAGGATGCCGGTTACACCCTGGGTGTATTTGTCGTCGTCGGGTCCGGGCAGCGGCCAGCGCGCCAGCACGTCGGCAGCGTCGACGCTCACCACCTCGGTGTCGGGCAGCTGCAACCCCATGTCGATCAGCTCCACCCGGCCGCAGTCGGCGAGCGCATGCGCGGGTTTGAGCCCGCCGAAGGTGACCGTCAGCGCAGCGCGTACGGCGGGGCCGGTGATCGCTCCGGTGGCGACGTCGATGCCGCTGGGGACGTCGACGGCCACCACCGGGATGCCGGCGGTGTCGACCGCCGCGAACACCTCGGCCGCCGCCGGCCGCAGCGGGCCGGAACCCGCGATGCCTACCACGCCGTCGATCACCAGGTCGGTGCTCGGATGAATGTGCTCCACGGGCCGACCGCCGGCTTTGGTGAACGCCGCCAGCGCGTCACCGTGGGTGCGTGCCGGGTTGAGGAGAACCGCGTCAGCGGCCACCCCGCGGCGGCGCAGAAACGTCGCCGCCCACAAGGCGTCACCGCCGTTGTCGCCAGAACCGACGACCGCACCAACCCGCCGGCCCGCAACACCGCCGGTACGCGCCGTCAATTCACCGATGATCGCGGTAGCCAACCCGTAGGCCGCGCGTCTCATCAGGGCCCCGTCGGGCAGGGCGGCCAACAGCGGGGCTTCAGCCTCGCGGATCGCATCAGCGGTGAAGTACTGCCGCACCGGCTAGTTACCTCCGCTCGCAACTCGACCCGCCCTGGCCGTCCCCAAGGCTACGTGGCCGAACCTTCGGTGGACACGTGGTTGCTCGGGCACACGTCCACCGGTTATCGTTCCCTTTAATACGAAACTAAACGTAGCGTAATTGGAAGCGGCCTCTTGCCGGCACGGAAAGGACGACCCGATGCGCAGCCGCTACGCCGGCCAACCGTTCACCACACCTACCGCCGACATCGCGACCGCCCTCCAACAGGTCAGCATTCCCACGCTGCTGCTGTCCTTGGTGCACATCACCGGCGATCCGCGTTTCATTCGCGAGTTCAAGCCGGCCGGGATCTTCCTCAACGAGGTGCAGGGCTTCATGTCCGAGGAGGACAAGACCCGCGCCAGGGCAGCGGCGCTGCCGGTGATCGCCCACTATCGCGACCGTGGCTGCCCAGACACCGCACCACTGAGCCGCGAGCTGGTCAAAGAGATGATCGACTGGGTGGCCTGCGAGACTGTCCCCGATGACTACTTACCTCTGGTAGTGGAAGAGATGGACCTCGAAGGTGCCGATCCGCGTCGCCCGGCGCCGCTTCCTTCCGATAGCGCCGACGCTGTTCCCGTGGTCGTTGTGGGCTGCGGCGAATCGGGCATTCTCGCCGGAATCCGGCTCAAGCAAGCCAACATTCCGTTCACGATCGTAGAGAAGAACGCTGGTCCGGGCGGAACGTGGTGGGAGAACACCTATCCCGGTGCACGTGTCGACGTTGCCAACCACTTTTACTGCTACAGTTTCGAACCCAGCAACACCTGGACACACTACTTCGCCGAACAGCCTGAATTGCGAGCCTATTTCGAAACGGTGATCGACAAGCATGCCTTAGCCGAGCATGTGCTGTGGCAGACCGAAGTGATCGCCGCCGAATGGGATGACGCCGACGCAGTGTGGTTGCTCTCAGCACGGATGCCCACCGGTGAGCTTCGCACCCTGCGGGCGCGCGCCGTCATCAGCGCGGTGGGTCAGCTGAATCGGCCCTACTTTCCCGAATTCGAGGGCGCCGAGACGTTCGTCGGACCGTCGTTTCATTCTGCGGCATGGGATCACTCGGTCGACCTGTCCGGTATGCGGGTGGCGCTGATCGGGGCCGGGGCCAGCGGATTCCAGATCGCACCGGCCATCGCCGAGCAGGTCGAGCAGCTCACCGTGTTCCAGCGCTCCGCTCAGTGGATGTTCCCCAACCCGATGTACCACCACAGTGTCGAAGACGGCGTGCGCTGGGCGATGAACCACCTGCCGTTCTACGGTCGGTGGTACCGCTTTCTGGTGATGTGGCCAGGAGCTGACAAGGGGCTCGACGCCGCGCGTGTCGATCCGACGTATGCCAACCAGGACTATGCGGTGAGCGAGCTCAACGCTGCGGCCCGATTGATGTTCACCGACTGGATCACCAACCAGGTCAGCGATGACGAGCTGCTGGCCAAGGTGTTGCCCGACTATCCGGCCACTGGAAAGCGGACGCTGCAGGACAACGGCAGCTGGCTTCGAACGTTACAGCGGCACGACGTCGAACTCGTGCGCACCCCGATCGAGCGAATCACCTCGCACGGTGTGCTGACGGCTGACGGTGTGGCCCACAACGCCGATGTAATCGTGTACGCCACCGGGTTTCGGCACACCGACGTGCTCTGGCCGATGAGGATCGTCGGGCGCGACGGCATCGACCTGCACGGCACCTGGGGACAGCGGCCCTCTGCCTACCTTGGTATCACCGTGCCGGGATTTCCGAACTTCTTTCTGCTCTACGGTCCCGGTGCGCACCTGGCCCATGGCGGCAGTCTGATCTTCAACTCCGAACTGCAGATGCGCTATATCAACAGCTGCCTGGCAAAAATTGCCGAAACCCGCGGCGGCGCTGTGGAACCAACTTTCGAGGCGGCCGCAGCGTGGCATCGGCGCACCCAGTCCGAGATCACTCAGATGGTCTGGTCACATCCTTTGGTCAAGCATTCTTACTTCAAGAACGCCGACGGTGAGATCCACACCGTCAGCCCGTGGCGACTCAACGAGTACTGGACAGCGGTGCGCGAACCCGATTGGTCGCAGTTCGTGGTGCAGGCCGACCCGGCAGGAGGACGGCAGTGAGCGGAGTAATCGTCACCGGTGGTGCATCGGGCATCGGCCGTGCATGCGCTGAAGCTTTGGTGGCCGAAAGTCGACAGGTGGCGCTGTGGGACGTCTCCCCTGCCGTGCAGCACGTGGCCGAGGCGATGGGAATGCCCGGCGCGGTCGTCGACGTCACCGACGATGCGTCACTGGCTGAGGCTGTGGCGGCGGCCGACCACGAGCTGGACGGCATCGAGGGGTTTGTGCACGCGGCGGGCCGGGTGCTCGCCGAGCCCGTCGGCGTCTACACCGGCGACTCGTGGGACGCAATCCTCGACGTAAATCTGCGAGCCCAGGCGATGCTGGTTTCGCTGCTGCTGCCGCACCTGGAGAAGTCCGCCCGTGACGGGCGCGCGCCGGCAATCGTCGGCATTTCGAGCATCGAAGGGCTGGCCGCAAACCCGTTCATTCCGGCCTACTGCGCCTCGAAGGCCGGATTGCTGGGGCTGACCCGGTCGATGGCCGCGCAGTTGGGGCCGGCCGGCATCCGCGTGAACGCGGTGTGTCCCGGGTTCATTCACACGCCGATGCTGAAAATCGCCCTGGACGTCGAAGAGATCCGCGCCGGTTTCGTGCAGGCGGCGCCGCTGGGGCGCCTCGGCGAACCCACCGATGTCGCCCAGGCGGTGGCCTTCCTGATGTCCGACCGCGCGTCATTCATCACCGGCACCCATCTCGTCGTCGACGGTGGCGTGACCGCCCGCCATCCTTGAGGGCGGTGACAGCTCAAGCAGTCTGGAGGACGGGTTCCGGTTTCAAATGCCGCCACCAGCTCGCAATGTAGAGCACCATCGAAACGACCAAAATAACAATGACCCAGAGCACGATCGTCATATCGATCCAGCATCCGAATGGCGGCGAGCCGGGAAACGCGTTGCGCAACGGAACCACCGCGAAGAGC
Organism: uncultured Actinomycetota bacterium; assembly: GCA_963795995.1. Lineage (GTDB taxonomy): Bacteria > Actinomycetota > Actinomycetes > Mycobacteriales > Mycobacteriaceae > Mycobacterium. Next base: position 53,144 of record CAWCJY010000010.1, on the reverse strand, counting down.
ATCGCCGCGTACCACGTCGTCATTGGGGGCTGGAACTTTCGCCGGTCGCGCAGCGTCTGCACGGCGACGAAGGCGGCCACAGCCGCGATTGCGATGAACACGGCGACGATGACGGCGGCGAATGCGATTGTGCTCAGCGACCGTTGCAGTTTCACCCGATATGTCGGAAGCAGATCTCCGCGTTTCGAAGCCACCGCTTCGACTTTCCAGCCCGGAAGGCGGTCGAAAAACGTGACCGTTGCACGTTCCGGTACCTGCGCGGCGCCGACGAACAGTTCGACAGTGACCGGCCCGGACTTGTAGCGGTCGAAAGGCCAGTTTTCGATGTCACCGGCAAGGGTCAACGGAACAGGTGCAACACCGGGGAACATGCCTTTCGACCATGTGAGAATGGTCGGCCGCGCGACGGAGGTTACTGCGACGCTGAGGTTTTCCTTCAGGCTGCGGGTCGTTGGGTCCAGCAGCTCAGGCCCGGGCAGGACGGTGAGGTTGGCCGCGAGCACTGTGTTATTCGACTGGACCTCGTCCACCTCGAGCGTCACCGTGGTCCCGTCGCTCGCCAGCGGCTTCTCAACTCGGATAGGGTGCGCCGCAGCGCCTCGCGAATAGAGAAGGATCAGTGCGATATACGCCCCGACGACGGCGACGGCTGCAGCCGCGAGTACGAAATTCTTGCGTGCCCACCCCCTGCGAGCAATCCACATCCGAGCCCTTCCGCCATGCACGTCCGCAGAGTGTATGCGGAATTGTCCGGCGAGGAAGGCTATTCGCGGGACGACAGCTATTCGACGGTGACCGACTTGGCCAGGTTGCGTGGTTTGTCGACGTCGTAACCGCGGGCCCGTGCGACTGAAGCGGCGAACACCTGCAGCGGAATCGTCGACAGCAGCGGCTGCAAAAGCGTTGAGACGGCTGGGATCTCGATCAGGTGATCGGCGTAAGGCCGGACCGTGTCATCGCCCTCCTCGGCGATCACGATGGTCACCGCGCCGCGGGTCTGAATTTCCCGGATGTTCGAGAGCAACTTGGCGTGCAGCGTAGCCGAACTCTTCGGTGAAGGCATCACGACAATTACCGGCAGGTCGTCTTCGATCAGGGCGATCGGACCGTGTTTGAGCTCGCCGGCCGCGAAGCCCTCAGCGTGCATGTAGGCAAGCTCCTTGAGCTTGAGCGCGCCTTCCAGCGCCACGGGATAGCCGACATGGCGACCCAGGAACAGGATCGTCGACGACTGCGCGAATCGGTGGGCCAGCGCGGCCACCGGCTCTATCCCGGTGAGGACCCGGGTCACCAGGTCCGGCATCGCTTCCAATTCCCGATATTCGCGTTCAACCTCGTCTGGGTATTTCGTCCCGCGCGCCTGCGCTAGCGCCAGCCCCAGCAGGTAGTTCGCAGCGACTTGCGCCAGAAACGTTTTGGTCGACGCCACACCGATCTCTGGTCCGGCACGGGTGTACAGCACCGCGTCACATTCTCGCGGGATCTGCGACCCGTTGGTGTTGCAGATCGCCAACACTTTGGCCTTCTGCTCCTTGGCGTGCCGCACCGCCTCCAAGGTGTCCGCTGTCTCGCCGGACTGCGAGATGGCCACCACCAGGGTGCTGCGGTCCAGGACCGGATCGCGGTAGCGGAATTCGCTGGCCAACTCCACCTCGACGGGCAGTCGGGTCCAATGCTCGATGGCGTACTTGGCCAGTAGCCCGGAGTGATACGCGGTGCCGCAGGCGACGACGAACACTTTGTCGACTTCACGCAGCTCCTGATCAGACAGCCGCTGCTCGTCCAGCACGATCCGGCCGTCGACGAAATGTCCGAGCAGCGTGTCGGCCACCGCTGTGGGCTGCTCGGCGATCTCCTTGAGCATGAAGTACTCGTAGCCACCCTTCTCGGCGGCCGACAGATCCCAGTCGATGCAAAACCGGCGCGCATTCGCCTCGTCGGGATTGCCGTGGAAATCGGTGATCCGATAGCTGTCGGCGGTGATCACCACCGCTTGGTCCTGGCCCAGTTCCACCGCGTTGCGGGTGTGCGTGATGAACGCGGCCACGTCGGATCCGACGAACATCTCCCCGTCGCCGATCCCGACGACCAGTGGTGTGGACCGGCGGGCCGCGACAATGGTGCCGGGATCGTCCGCACTGGCGAAGACCAGGGTGAAATGGCCCTCCAACCGGCGCAGCACCGCTAAAACCGAGTTGACGAAGTCACCGGCGGTCTCGCCGTGGCGATACGCATGCGACACCAAGTGCACGGCGACCTCGGTGTCGGTGTCGCTGGAAAATTCCACGCCTGCGGCCTCGAGCTCGCGGCGCAGGGTCGCGAAGTTTTCGATGATCCCGTTGTGCACGACGGCAATCTTCCCGGCAGCGTCGCGGTGTGGATGGGCGTTGCGGTCAGTCGGTCGGCCGTGGGTAGCCCAGCGGGTATGGCCCAAGCCGGTATCGCCGCTCAACCCCGTCGAGGTGGTCTCGGTCAGGGCGGCTTCGAGGTTGCCCAGGCGGCCGGCGCGACGGCACACGGTGAGTTCGCCGTGGCCGTCGACCAGCGCGATTCCGGCGGAGTCGTAGCCCCGATATTCCATCCGGCGCAGCGCGTCGATGACGACGCCGCAGGCAGGACGCTGCCCGACGTAGCCGACGATTCCGCACATACCTGACTAGGGTAGTGCAGCCGCGACCACTTGCCCGGCTGACGCCACCTCTCCAGTCGGAGTCAACCGCCGCGCTGCAGGTTGCCAGATCACTGGTCTGGTCTGCCGGTCCGGCCGAAAGCGGAGTGGGGGTAACCGGGGGTGTTCGTGAAAACCGCGGATGCCGACTACAATGAGCTGTTCTCCGAATTAATCGGGCCGCGTTGGTTTCTGCCGCCCCACCCGCCCTGGCATCCCGGTGCGCACCGGCCCGCGGGCCGGTGCGCTAACGTCAACACGTGGCCAGCACGCGCAGACTCGTCGCCGCTCTGACCCGCCGCGGCCCGCATCGCGTGTTGCGGGGTGACTTGGCCTTCGCCGGTCTGCCGGGAGTCGTGTACACACCCGAGTCGGGGTTCAATCTGCCGGCAATCGCCTTCGGTCACGACTGGATGTCCGGCGTGGACCGCTATTACGGTTTGCTCGAGCACCTGGCTTCGTGGGGCATCGTGGCGGCAGCTCCTGACACCGAAAGAGGGATCGCCCCGTCGGTGCTGAACCTGGCCTCCGATCTCGGTACGTCGCTGGACATCGCGGCCGGTGTGCGGCTCGGGGCGGGCAAGATCAGCGTGCACCCCACCAAACTCGGCCTGGCGGGCCACGGCTTCGGTGGCTCAGCAGCGGTATTCGCGGCGGCGGGCATGCCTGACAAGCCTGAAGCGGTAGCCGCCATTTTCCCGGCCGCCACCCAACCGTCGGCTGCCCAACCGGCCGCGACACTGCGGGTGCCCGGTGTGATATTCGGTGCACCGGGGGAGCATAAGACTCTGCGTTCCAACGCAATTGAGCTATCTCGAGCCTGGAATTCGGCGACCTTGCGGATCATCAGCAAAGCAAAGAGCGGTGGCTTGGTCGAGGGCCGGCGGGTAACCAAGGCTCTCGGCCTGCCGGCCACCCACGCGGCGACGCAGAAAGCGGTGCGAGCACTGCTGACCGGGTATCTGCTGGCTACCCTCGCTGGCGACAAGACCTACCAAGAGTTCGCCGATCCAGAAGCGCAACTGCCGAAGACGGATTCGACTGAACAAGCGCTGACGCCGGTGAAGCCGGAGGAGAAAATCATCGCGCTGCTGAAGTAGCGTTCTGCAGCCGACGGCACTGCGCTGACACAACCGTGATATGTGTCGTGGATGCGAATCGGAACCGTCCTGGATTATTCGGGCGGCTTTCACGAAGCCGTCGAGCGTGTCGTCGAACTGGAGAAGGCCGGTATCGACGTCGTTGCGGTGGCCGAGGCCTATTCGCTCGACGCCGTCAGCCAGTTGGGCTACCTGGCAGCCAGGACATCCACCGTCGAACTGGCCTCGGGAATATTGCCGATCTACACTCGCACCCCGGCGCTGCTGGCGATGACCGCCGCGGGTTTGGACTTCGTTTCCGATGGACGGTTCCGGCTGGGCCTGGGCACCTCGGGACCGCAAGTGATCGAGGGCTTCCACGGCGTCGAATTCGACGCCCCGCTGGGCCGCACCCGCGAGATCGTGGAAATCTGCCGACAGGTGTGGCGTCGTGAACCGGTGCGCTATTCCGGGAAGCACTATCAGGTCCCGCTGCCGCAAGGTCGCGGAACCGGGCTGGGCAAAGCGTTGCATATTATCAACTACCCTGTGCGAGAACGGATCCCGATATCGATTGCTGCGCTCGGGCCGAAGAATGTCGAGCTGACCGCCGAGATTGCCGAGGGCTGGCAGCCGGTGTTCTTTCATCCGGAGAAAGCTGCCATGGTTTGGGGTGACGCGCTGGAAGCCGGCCGGGCCAAACGAGACCCGGCACTGGGTCCGCTGGACGTCATGGTGAGCGCCGCACTGGCAATCGGGGATGACGTCGATGAGCGGCTGGCGTGGGCCAAGCCGAATTTGGCCCTCTACATCGGTGGCATGGGCGCGAAAGGACGAAACTTTTACCACAGCTTGGCAACCCGTTACGGCTTTGGAGAAGTGGCCGACACTATTCAGCAGCTTTACTTAGCGGGCCGGAAAGCCGAAGCCTTCGACGCCGTGCCTGACGAACTGGTGCGCGGGATCTCGTTGATCGGCCCGCGGTCGTTGGTTGCCGAGCGGCTGACCGCTTTCGCCGAAGCCGGCGTGACCACCTTGCTGGTGACGCCGCTCACCGCGGACCCGACCGAGTTCGTGCGCTATGTCGAGCAGTTGCGGGAGTTGGCGCCTGGCTGACCGATACGGTGGGTCGTCATTGCCCGGCCTGCGGCAGTTGGTCGGCAGCGATTTCGCAGGGGGTCTCTTTGTCGGGTTCCGAACTCGGCGGCGGCGGTACTGACTCGGCAGCCGGCGGATCCGGCGTTGGAGCCGCATTGGGGGGCGGCGGATCCGGCGCGGGGGCCGCATCGGTTGGCGCCGCGGGTTGTTCGGCGGTGGGCCCGTCGGACACCTGGTCGGGTGCCGGCAAGGTCTCGGACTCAGCGCCGTCGTCGGCCGGTGGGTGCTTCTCGCTGTCCGACTTGTCGTCCGGCTCGTCCGGGGGCTCGTCGTGCGCTTCGTCCCCGTCGGTGTGGTCGGCATCCAACGCGTCGAGCGCTGCATCGTCGGTCATCGAGGAATCGGCGAGTCCGTCGGTCAGGGAGCCGAGCAGGCCACCGATTCCGTCGACGATCTGACCGATGACGCTGCTAATACTGCCGGCCAAGCCGCCGAGGCCGCCCGCATCGCCGCCACCGGTCGGCAAGCCTGCGGCACCACCGAGCGCAGAATCCCACGGCGGCGGCGCGGGCGGTGGGACGCCGAGGGCCGCGTCCGCGGGCGTAATGGGTGGCGGAGCTGTCGGCGGGCGGGAATCCGAGGGGGCGGGTAAAGCCGCAGCCTCGAATGCGGCACCCGCCGGGCCGGCGGGCGGTGTGTCCCCTGCGCTCATTGGTGCGACCGGCGCTGTGAATGCCGTAGCGATCGGGACCGGCGGGTCGGGCAGCGGTGGCAGTAGGGGGGCGAAATCGCCAGGAAGTTCGAAGCGTACCGCGGGCCCAACAGCGGCCGCATCGATGACCGCGTCGAAGGATGCGTCGACCGACCCCGCCGTGGAGCGCATCATGCCAAGCCAATCCAGACCAATGTCGTTGTCCACGTACGGCGTTATCTGCTGCCCGACAATCTCGGCAGCCGCCCGGTCGCCGCCCCCACTGGTCACTGCCTGCGCGGCGGCCAGCCAGGCGGGACGATCGGCGAGTCGGCGATCATCGATGGCGATGGCCGTCGCGACTTTCCGGTCGATCAGTTGCCATAGCTCGTCGGGCAGCGCTGCCCAGCGCTCGGCAGCCATACGTACCGCAGCGGCCACGGTTTCGGTGGCGTCGCAGTGACGCCGCAGGAATTCCGTCGCCGACTCTGCTCCGGGGCCACGCCATGCAAAGGCCAGGTCGGCAAGCAGTGCGCGCTGCCGGCTCAGCGCCTCGTCGGTCGCGTTGGCGGCAGCCCGCAACTTGGCGCAGTCGTCGTCAAGCACCCACAGGTCCAAACCATCTTCGCTGTCGTACAAGTCGCGGGACTGCTCGGCGTGCAAGGTCAGCTCCGGATGGTGATAGCCCAGGACGTGACACGCCCACACGTAGCTCTGTGTGTGTTCGACTGCCGATCGGCCCTCAGCCAGGCGCTCTGTGACGTTGAACCGGGTGGCCACTGCTCAGCCGATCCGGGTCACGTTGCGCAATTCGGCGTCGGCGTAGCGGTCGGCGGCGGCCCGCAGGGCTACGGCGATCTCACTGCTCGCCCGCGCCCACTGGGATACTTCGGCCGTTAGCTGATCCAGCGATGCGCGCAGCGCGTCACCGCGACCGATATGCGCCCGTCCGGCGGTAGCACCGCTGAAAGTCAACCGGGAGAGATTGATTTGTGCTGCCGCCTCGATGAGTTGGGCCGACGCGTCGAACCGGTTCGCGATCATCCGCATGACGACGATGTCGAGGAAGACACCGTATTGCGCCGTGCCAGAACCCATACCGACTTGGACGCGCGGTGCCGCCCGAGGGTTCCAGCGGTGCGAAATCAGTGCTGTGCGTTCACCGAGTCTGCGACGCGCTTGGCCAACCGGCGGGCGATGTCCTGGTCGGCGGCTTCCACCATGATCCGGATCAGCTGCTCAGTGCCCGAGGGCCGCAACAAGATCCGCCCGGTATCACCCAGTTCGTCTTCGGCCTGCCGAACCGCGGTGCGCACAGCGGGCGCCGCGACGGCGGCTGCCTTATCGGCGACCTCGATATTCACCAGAACCTGCGGCAGCGTCCGCATCGCCGATGCCAGCTCGGCCAGCGACGAGCCGGTCTGCGCCATACGCGCCATCAACCGCAGCCCGGTGACGATGCCGTCGCCGGTAGTGGCCAGGGCGGGCATCACGATATGCCCGGATTGCTCGCCGCCGAGGCTGTAGTCGCCGGCCCGTAACTCCTCGAGCACGTAACGGTCACCCACAGCGGTGGTGCGCACGGCGACACCGGCCGACCGCATCGCCAGGTGCAGGCCGAGGTTACTCATGACGGTGGTCACGAGCGTGTTCGCGGCCAGCTCACCGGCTTCCTGCATGGCCAGCGCCAGCACGACCATGATCTGATCCCCGTCGACGAGTTCACCACGGGCATCGACGGCCAGGCACCGGTCGGCGTCCCCGTCATGGGCGAGGCCCAAGTCGGCACCGTGGGCGAGCACCGCCGAGCGCAGCGAATCCAGATGGGTCGAGCCGCAGTCATCGTTGATGTTCAGCCCGTTGGGCTCGGCGTTGATCGCGATGACCCGGGCACCGGCGGCGCGGTAGGCGCGCGGCGCCACTACGGAGGCAGCGCCGTGAGCACAGTCGACGACCACCGTCAGACCGCCGAGACCGAGGGTGCTCGCCGTGATCGCGTGGCGCACGTAACGTTCCAGCGCATCCTCGGCGAAGACCACACGTCCGATCGCCGCGCCGACCGGGCGTAATCCGGGTCCGGCGGCAACCAGTTCCTCGACTTCGTCCTCGGTCGCGTCGTCGAGTTTATGGCCGCCCGGACCGAAGATCTTGATGCCGTTGTCGGGCATCGGGTTGTGCGAGGCCGAGATCATCACCCCGAAGTCGGCTTCATATGCACTGGTCAGAAACGCCACCGCCGGCGTCGGCAGCACACCGGCCCGCAGCGCGTCTACCCCTGCGCTGGTCAGGCCGGCGATAACCGCAGCCTCCAGCATCTCGCCGCTGGCGCGCGGGTCACGGCCCACCACGGCGACTCGCCGGCGCCCGCCTTTGGAGCCGGCCAGCCGTCGGGCCGCCGCGGCACCCAGCGCCAGCGCCAGCTCAGCAGTCAGCTCGCGGTTGGCGACTCCGCGGACGCCGTCGGTGCCGAACAGTCGACCCATGCGGACAAACCTCTCACATTTGCATTCAGTTTTGTCCGCGAGCGTGCGAGTTTGCCCGCCGACACGCCGATGAACGCGTACAGCGATGCACGCTCGCGGCCAGAAAGTGACCGGTGATCAGCGCTTGCTGTACTGCGGTGCCTTACGGGCCTTCTTCAGGCCGTACTTCTTGCGCTCGGTCGCGCGGGGGTCGCGGGTGAGAAAGCCGGCCTTCTTCAACGCCGGCCGGTCTTCGGGTGTGACCAGGATCAACGCCCGGGCGATGGCCAGCCGCAGGGCGCCGGCCTGCCCCGACGGCCCACCGCCGTTGAGGTGGGCGTAGATGTCGAAGCTCTGCACTCGGTCCACCGTGACCAGCGGGGCCTTGATGAGCTGCTGGTGCACTTTGTTGGGGAAGTAATCCTCCAGGCTCCGGCCGTCGAGGTCGAACTTGCCGCTGCCCGGCACCAGGCGCACCCGCACCACGGCCTCCTTCCGACGCCCGACGGTCTGAATGGGCCGTTCGATCACGAAGTCATCGGGACGTTTGGCCGACGTTTCGGTATCTACTGCTTCGGTCATTGCGCCACCTGCTTGATCTGGTACGGAACCGGCTGCTGGGCGGTGTGCGGATGCTGGGGCCCGGCATAGATCCGAAGCTTGCGCTTGATCTGGCGGCCGAGTTTGTTCTTGGGCAGCATTCCGACGATCGCCTTCTCGACCACGCGGTCGGGATGCTTTTGCATCAGCTCACCTATCGTGCGCTTGCGCAGGCCGCCGGGATATCCCGAGTGGCGGTAGGCCAGTTTGTTGCGGAGTTTGTCGCCGCTAATGGAGACCTTGTCGGCATTGACGACGATGACGAAATCACCGCCGTCGACGTTGGGTGTGAACGTGGGCTTGTGCTTGCCGCGCAGCAAGGTAGCTGCCGCGACGGCAAGGCGGCCGAGCACCACGTCGGTGGCGTCGATGACGTACCACGAACGTGTGGTGTCACCGGCCTTCGGCGTGTACGTAGGCACAGCGCTGACCTTTCCTCGGGTTGGATCCCGGTGACCCGGGTGCCGGTCAGGCGTCCACGGCTGAGGATGATCTCGGCGACCGACAGTGACCCGAGCCTCGGCGTACCGCACGCCAACGGAGTACCTTACCGGCGGGCGTCGCCGCAGGTCAAAACGGCGGATGTGCTGGCCCACACATGACTGCGTGGTCCCGACGGCTCCCCACCGTCAGGACCACACAGAGCCTCTCGTGTTATCGCGTCCACACTCCGGCCGCTCGATGATCGGCAGCGGCGACGTCGTCGGCGCCGTCGCGTACGGCGTTGCCGAGGTTGACCAAGATCTGATTGAGCGAGCTAGCAGCCTGATGCCACTTGAACTGTTCAACGCGGTAACCCTCAGCGGCTTCCCGGGTCCAAACCTGCTGCAGCGGCGCAATCCGGGACCGCAGCTCCTCCAACGCGCCGTTGAAACGGGCCGCCGTTGTGTGAATGTCCTGGCGAATCGAGTGTTCGATTGCGGCGAAATCGTACGAAAGAAGAGGTTCCACTGGTGATTCCTAACTCACAGATTCCCGCCGGCGGAGCCGATGTGGCGAGCGTGGTTTTCACCGGCTTCTCGCAGTGCAGTTTCGTTTGCCCGGATCGCTTCGGCGATGTTGTGCAAAGCGTTGTGCAACTTTCTCGATTCGGAGTTCCAGCGCTCCACCACTTCCTTGAACCGGGTGGCCGCCAGGCCGCCCCACACCGTCGGCGGCACGCTACTCACGCGGCCGATGAAGGTCTGCAGCATGGCCCGGATCTCTTCGTTACGGGTGTCAGTCGCGGCAGCGATTGAATGCATCAGGTCGAGGTCGGTGGTAAGTGCGCCAGCATTGTGCGGTGTGTTCACATCGTCCTTCCCGTTACCATGCCAGACATTGAATAAGACTGCAGCGAGCGGCATTTGGTTCCCTGTTGAATTTTCGATCTTCTGCTCATCTCAGCGCGCGAGCGGAGCCGACGGCCAGGTCACACACCTCACCTATCGCCGCCTGAGCACCGCGCCGGCTCTGGCAGCCGATGCTGATCCGTACCGCCCCGTCAAGCAGCACCGACCATCGCACTTCGTGGGTGGGCCGCACTTCCCGGTACGTCACCGCCGACCGACCAGCGCTGCGCCCGGACGGGTTGAAGTCGACGAATACACCGGACGCCTCCGCGTCGATCGCTCGTTTCAGCGACTCTGCTGTCTCGCTCAGCGTCTGGTCGGGAACCGGTGACTGTGTGACGTGCAGGGCGACCTCGGGATCAGCCGGCGAACTGAGCTGAACGCGCGCCGAACCCGGCCCGTCGACAACGCGGCGGGTGAACCACTGCGATGGAACTGTCAGGGCTACCCGGCCTTCCACCAGGAAGGCGGTTGGCATTCCAGCAGTCGATGGTGCGGTGCGCCGATCGAGGAGGCCGGCAGCGAGCATCACCGCTGCGATCACCACGGCGCCCACTGCAAGGAGAGGGCGTCGGTGTCCGCTGAGGTCGGCATGCCTGCGCAACGGCGCTAGTGATGCAGCGGGCGGCTCGGGGATATCGGGTTCGGCAGTGGGTGAAAATGCTGTCGCTGCAAGCCGGCACAGTTCGTCGTCGTCGATGGTGAGCACGGTGAGCTCGGGCCGGGTGATGTGTAAGCGGTCGGCGATCGCCTTCGCCAGGTCCGCGGCCCCGCTGATCGCTGATGGTGCGTCTAGGAACACGGCGCCCCTCGTGTCCGATGCCATTTTGACCAGGACCGCAGTGATCCGATCGGCCACGCTTTGGGGCTCACCGTCGCGGCGTTCGGCCGCCGTCACGCCGCCGGTGACCACGACGAATCGTTCAGTGATTTCGACTACCAACGCCCCCGGCAGTGGCGGCCTGCCTTGAGCCAGCAACTCCGATCGTCGTTGCAACACCACATCGTCGGTTACTTCTGTTGCGGCCTCTCGGATTACCGCCATGCGTGCGGCTGACCACCAGGAGGGAAAGACGACGACGATCGACGTGTGACACTCATCGGTCAAGGACCGCAATATCGTGCACCACAGATCAGGGGTCGAAACCGGGTGGTCATCCACCAACGTCACCGCGTCGTCTATCGCATCCAAGGCTGTTTGCGCTGTCTCGGCAGCAGGTGTTGGTATACCGGTTGTGCCGCAACATATTCGGCGCACGCCAGCTGGGCCCGCTTCGATGACGGCGGGGTGTTGGTTCACGGCGTTGGGGTCCACGCGACTTGAACTAGGCGTTCTTCCCCGTTACGGGTGATCAGTATGCCGCGACCTGGCGGCAGGGGCGTCGGCCGGACCGACCCGATAAGTGGGCCGTCTTCGGGTGATCCGCTCATCATCAGGCCGACGGCGCCCAGGTCCCGCAGGCAGGCCAGCAACGGCTCGAACAGGGCGCGCGCCGCGCCCGCGCTGCGGCGCGCCACGATCAGATGCAAGCCCATGTCGTTCGCATAGGGCAGATATTCGATCAGGGGAGCCAGCGGATTGCCGGTGGCGGTGGCGACCAGATCGTAATCGTCGACGACGAGGTAGATTTCTGGCCCCGACCACCAGGATCGGCTTCGCAATTGCTCCATGGTGACCTGCGTTGGAGCCATACGATTTCGCAGCAGATCGACGAGTCCCGGCAACAGCGCGGTGAGCGCAGCCGGCGACATCGCATACCCGCCGAGGTGTTCTGGTTCGACGGCACCGAATAGTCCTCGGCGAAAATCCGCAATTAACAGGCGGGCCTGCTCGGCGGTGTGGGTTCGCGCGATCTCGTGGCACAGCGTGCGCAGCGTCGCGGTCTTGCCGCATTCGTTGTCGCCCAGCACCAGCAGATGTGCGTGGTGCTTGAAATCAATCGCCAATGGGCCTAGTTCATCGCCTTCGACGCCCAGCAGAACTTCTCCGCCGAAGTCCATGCCGGTTCGCTGCACGAGTGCGTGGTGATCGACGTGGACGGGCAGCAACCGCACGGGAGACGCGGTGATGTCGCCGTACCGGTGCCGCAGCTTCTGCCCAAGCTGCGTAGCCGCTTCGGCGAGTCCGTCGGCGGATTCGACGCCGTCAAGCCGCGGAACGGCGATCACCATGTGCAGGCCCTCGGAAGACAATCCGCGACCCGGCCGATTTTTCGGTACTTGCTGCGCTTGCTTGCGATTCACCTCCGAATCGGCGGCATCACCCAGTCGCAACTCGATACGCGTACCGATCGCGTCCTTCAACGCCGGTCTGAGGTCGGCCCAGCGCGACGCCGACAATACGACGTGCACTCCGAAGGAAAGGCCTGCCAGCGCAAGGGCTGTGATTGAGGTCTCCAGCGTTTCGAACTGCCGACGCATGGTAGTCCAGCCGTCGACAACCAAGAACAGGTCATTGAAGCCGTCGCTACCGGTATCGTCCTCGGCCCTCGACCGCCGGTAGTGAGCCATTGACTCGATGCCGTGCTCGTCGAAGAACCGCTCGCGACGGCGGAGGACCGACTCCAGCTGCGCGACCGTCCGGACAACCAGGTCGGGTTCGGCTCCGCCGGCTACCGAACCGGTATGCGGTAGCGACCGCAACGAGGCCAGCGCTCCGCCGCCGAAGTCCAGGCAATAAAACTGCACCCGACTCGGATCGTGAGTCACCGCCATGGCGGTGACGAGGGTACGCAGAGCTGTGGACTTGCCCGATTGCGGTGCCCCGACTACTGCGACATTGCCGGCGGCCCCGGCCAGGTCCACGGTCAGCGGTGTCCGCCGCTGCTCGAATGGGCGGTCCACGATGCCGATCGGAACACTCAGACCAGTGGTGCTCGCTGGGGCGCCGCTCAGCAGTGTGTTCAGTGCCGGTGACGATCCGAGCGGTGGCAGCCACACCTCGTGAGCCCGTGGTCCGTACCCGGTGAGGCGCCGCACCACCGTCTGCAGAACTGTGCGCGCAGTTACGATGTCGGCGCCCGACATCCGGGCTGAGGTCAGTTCCCCGGTCTGGGCGGCGCTGAACAGCCGAACACGCGGTGTCGATTCGCTGTGCTGCGGCAGTTGCGGCGAAACCGCGGGCGTACAACCGGCGGAGACGAAGGCGGTCTGAAAACGGGCCAACTCACCAGTCGCCGAGCGTAGGATTGCGGCGCCCGGCGTGTTGGGTAACTGATAGGCGTCGGTTGTCCCCAGCACCATTCGTGATTCGTTGGCGGTCAGCGTTTTCAGGCACACCCGATAGGAGAGGTGGGATTCCAGTCCGCGCAGTCGCCCTTCGTCGAGCCGTTGGCTGGCCAGCAACAGGTGCATTCCCAGCGACCGGCCGACGCGGCCGATTGCGGCGAACATGTCCGCGAAATCCGGTTGTTGAGCAAGCAGTTCGGAGAACTCGTCGACGATGATCAATAACGTGGGTAAGGCAGCCAGTTGTGCGCCGGCTCGTCGCGCTTGCTGGTAGGCAGACAGGCTGACGAAGTTGCCGGCCACCCGCAACATTTCCTGGCGGCGATTGATCTCACCGGACAGCGCATCTCTCATCCGTTCGACCAGCACTGCCTCACCGGCGAGATTGGTGATGAGGGCTGCGACGTGCGGGGCTTGTTCGAGCCCGCGAAACGTGGCGCCACCCTTGAAATCGATCAGTATCAGGTTAAGCAGTTCCGGCGAGTGTCGCGCCAGCATGCCCAGGACCACGGTCCTTAGGAACTCCGACTTTCCCGAACCGGTTGCACCGATGCAGAGACCATGTGGACCGACGCCGTCCTCAGCCGCCTCCTTGATATCGAGGTCGACTGGAACATTCCCGGCAGTGGTGCCCACGGGCACGCGCAGCCGATCTCGATGGTCTCTGCTGCGCCACAGCGCAATCGGATCGAACGCGTCGAGATCAGCAACGCCGAGAAGATTCTGCCAGCGCGCCCGCCCGTCGCGGCACGAGAGTGACGCCGGCGCATCGATCCGGTAGCCGGCAAGAAGCCGGGCACATACCAGTGCCGCGACGGCGTCGATCTGGTCGGGGCGGGCAGCCACATCCTGAGTCCCGGCATGGCTCAAAATCAGCTCGGTAGGCGTCACCTGCAGTCGCATATCTGCGGTGAGTCGTGCCTCAGAACCAGTGATTTCGCAGACGGTGACACCGGCCGCCGGGACGCGGACGACCCGGTCGGTACTTTCGACGGCCTCGCCGTCGACAATGATGACCGCCTGCGGTACGTCGGAAGTTGTCAACTGCGCTGACCGATCGAGCAGGCCGGCAAGCGCGGCTTCGGCCGCGAGCAGTGTCGGATACACCATTCGCAAGGAGCCCAGTGCGTCTCGGGCGCTCGGATGTTGATTGTGCGGCAACCACTTCAGCCACTCCCAGTGACACCGGTTGCGGTTGCCGATCGCGGCGACAATCAGCAACACATTCGGCGGATGCAACACGGCTAACTGACAGATCATTGCGCGAAGCAGTGCGCGGGCCGGCTGCGGACGGCCCGCAATGGTGACGGTAGCCAAAGCACGCATATCGATTGTGATCGGCGCATCGTTGATTGTCGCGTGCTGGCCGATGAACGCCCGCAACGCACTGGACGTCACCGGGTCGGTCCTTTCGGATGCTCCGATCTCTGGAGGCAGTAGCCGAGCGGCCGAGAGTTGATTTCCTATCCCGACTCGAACATGCCCGAAGTCGGGGTCGGTCGGTGTGCGCTCCCACATGCGGCTACTACCGACCAACGTCCACAACGACCCCGGGTCGGGGTGACAGCACCGCAGCGCCGCGGCTTGCGCCGCGGCGGTCTTGGTGACCGAATCACGCAGCCCGGCCAAATAGTTCAAATATTCCGCACGTGCGGCGTTGACTTCACCAGCACGGCCGTCACGATTAGTCACCGCCGCGATGACTGCCGAGATCACCATCATGGTCGGGAAGATCAGGAAGGCGGGCTGGCGCCCGGCGCTTGATCCGGACCGGAAGACGGCCGCCATCATGCCCACCGTGGCCATGGCCATCAGGACTGGTAGCAGGCGGACGACAAAGCCGGTTCGAGAGCCGCCGCTCACTGCTGGTGGTGCAGCCACGGCAATCTCCGACGACGAGTATGCCGCGGTCGGCGCGCGTGCTGCCGGCACGAACGGCACGGCCGCCGCCGTGTTATCGCGCTCACTCATCTGCAGCCCTTCACCGCCGGATCGCGCCACGGTAAGAGGCACCTGCGCGGGTCGCAAGTCAGTTGTGGATCGACGCAGACACGGCCTTTAAAAATCGATTACGGTGCGGCGGGTAAGCCCGCGGGCGAA
This sequence comes from uncultured Actinomycetota bacterium, assembly GCA_963795995.1. Lineage (GTDB taxonomy): Bacteria > Actinomycetota > Actinomycetes > Mycobacteriales > Mycobacteriaceae > Mycobacterium. The sequence goes on along the minus strand of CAWCJY010000010.1, from coordinate 37,887 downwards.
AGGAATCATGGTGGCTGGATTCGGCCAGGACGTGCGGCGGGTGTCGCTGTACGCCGACGCCCTCAACGTCGACTTGACGCTGCCGGCCGCGGTGCCGGTGGCGGCTTTGCTGCCGCCGATCCGCGACGTCTTAGCGACCCACACCGGCTTCGGCTATGAGGTGCGCGCACCGCAGCGCTACCAGCTGTCCTGCCCGGGGATGGACCCTTTGGACTCGTCGATGACACTGGCCGAAAATGACATTCACGATGGCGCGGTGCTCGTCTTGACCCGGTCGTCGACCGAGTTGCCCGCCCCTGTTGTCGACGACAGTGCCCAAGCGGTGTCGGTGACACTCGCCGCGGTGGCCCGACCGTGGACGCGGCGAGCGGCCCGGCTGACCGCTGCGGCGGTGACCGCCTGGTTGGCCAGCTTGGGTGGTGCGCTGTTGGTCCGAAATACTTTCTCTCTCGGGCTGTCCCATCAAGCCGGCGCAGGTGCAGTCGGGGTCGCCGGCTGCGGCGCGCTGCTGGCCGCGGTGATTGCTCACCGGGTGTATCGCGACGAGATTACTGGCCTGACGTTCGGCTTGCTGGCCACCGGATTCGCCGGTATTGCAGGCTTTCTGGCGGTGCCCGATGGTCCCGGCGCACCCAATGTGTTGCTGGCGGCGATGGCGGCGGGTGTCGGGTCGGTATCGGCAAGGTGGCTCACCGGCTGCGGCTTCGTCACATTCACGACTGTGGCATGTGTGGCGATGAGCATTGCCGGCGCTGCGCTGGCCGCGGTGATCACCACGGTGCCGATGCATGTGATCGGTGCGCTTTCGGTGTTGGTGTCGATGGGGCTGCTCGAAGCGGCGGCACGGATATCAATCGCGTGGGCCGGGTTGTCGCCACCTCCACCGGGTGGCATCGACGAAGGCTCCGTGGCGGCTTCGGATAAGTTGCACGACAAAGCGATTCGCGCCGACGCGCGATTCACCACCCTGATGGTCGGTTTCGCTACGACCGCCACGATTGGGGCCATCTGCACCGTGTCCGGAACACAAGTCGCTGGCGGTCCGCAGCTCCTCGGCATTGTCTTTACCGCAATCACCGGTGCGGTGCTGCTCCTGCGCACACGCTCCGACGCCGAACTCACCAGGGCGCTCGCCCTTTGCGGCGCGGGGACCGCCACCGTGAGCGCAACGTTGTTCGTCGCTGCCGCGTCACAGCACACAGAATGGCTGGTAACGGGAATAGCGTTGCTGACCGGCGTAGTGGTGTGTTCAGCTTTCGTCGTACCCGCGGCGACAATGTCGCCGGTCGCACGTCGCGGACTAGAACTGCTGGAGTATTCGGGTTTAGCCGCGCTTGTGCCGCTGGCGTGCTGCATCTGCGGCTTCTACAGTGCCGTCCGCGGCGTGCACCTGATATGACTACAGCAGCGACTCGGCTGGCACGCATCGCCGCGGCCACGGCGCTAACCGCACTGTCCCACTGCACGGTAGCGCCGGCCCACGCCGTCTCGCCGCCGCAAATCGACGACAAGTGGCTGCCCGAGCCGGCACGGCCGGCGCCTCCGCGGCCGAGCTTGCAGCGCGAGATGTGCGCGGTACCGGCTGCGGAGGCGGTCCCGGCTCCGCCCCGGGCCTCCGAGCAGCTTGCCGCACTGGATTTGCCGCGAGTCTGGCAGCTCACCCGCGGAGCGGGCCAGCGGGTCGCAGTCATCGACACCGGAGTCGCGCCGCACCGGCGACTGCGCGACGTCGTAGCGGGTGGCGACTACGTGGCCCGGGGTGACGGCACTCAGGACTGCGACGGGCATGGCACCGTCGTCGCCGGAATAATCGCCGGTCAACCGAACCCGAGTCGCGACGGATTCAGCGGTGTGGCACCGGACGCGACCGTGATCAGCATTCGCCAGTCCAGCACCAAGTTCGGGCCCAGTGCGGATCCGTCAGACGTAGGCTTCGGTGACGTCGACACCATGGCGAAAGCCGTTCGGACGGCTGCAGATTTGGGTGCATCGGTGATCAACATCTCCACGGTGGCTTGCGTGCGCACCGACGCCAAGCTTGATGACCGTGCGCTCGGCGCAGCGCTGGCCTACGCGGTCGACACCAAGAACGCCGTCGTTGTCGCCGCCGCCGGGAACACCGGCGGGCCCACTCAGTGCCCCGCGCAGTCAACGGAATCCAGTTGGGACACGATCGCGGTCGCGGTCAGCCCGGCGTGGTATGACGACTATGTCTTGACGGTCGGTTCGCTGAACCGCGACGACGCACCGTCCTCCTTCACCATGCCCGGTCCGTGGGTGGATGTCGCCGCACCGGGCGAGGCGGTGACCTCACTGAGCCTCAATGGTGACGGGTTGATGGAAGGCGTGGAAGTCCAGAACGGCTTCACGCCGCTCACGGGTACCAGCTACGCCGCTCCGGTGGTCAGCGGAGTAGCGGCGCTGATCAGATCGAGGTTTCCCACTTTGACCGCTCGCCAGGTCATGCAGCGCGTCAAGGCGACGGCACATCGCCTGTCCGGTGGATGGAATCCACTGTCGGGCAACGGCATGGTAGATGCCCTGGCCGCAGTCAGCACCGATGCGCCACCTCCGACCGCGTCGCCGCCGCGCGAAAAGCCCATGGTGATCAGTCCTCCTACGACCCGACCCTCCCCACCGGCCTATCACCGATCCCGCCGAACTGCGCTCACGGGGGCCTCGATCTGTCTCGGTGTGCTCGCGGTAGCACTGGTGACTGGACTAGTGACCGCCCGGTTCCGTCGGTCGCGCAGTCTCTCGCGGTCCGGTGGCGACGGTGTCGCGCGCGATTGACGCGTTTGCCCGACTCAGTTCCGGCCCCTCCGGCAACGCAGCCAATACCGGCCACGGCGCAGTGACCGGCCGGGCGGGCAGGCCGAGGTCACGCGCCGTGGCGTCATCGTGGATTCCGAACCGCACTCCGCTATCGGTAATGAGATATCGGCTGCCGGCACCGCTTTGGTCACCTGTCAGCCCGGTGGCCCGGACATATGCGCTGCGGCCCGGCGGGAGGTGGACCGCGTCAAGTGCCAGGCCTTCAAGGTCTGCCTGCACCAGTCGGACCGGCGACTGTTCCTTCGCTAAAGGCAGGCCGCGGCTGGCCAGAAAAGATATCGCGGAGCCCTTGTCGTCGGGTGTCCAGCTCACGCAGAGCGTCGTGTGATCGAGACTTAACGGAGGCCACGCCCGGTCGGGAAACGTAGACACCGGCAACACGTTGACAATCGGGCTGGTTCGCAGGACGTCTGGCGACACCGCGAGGATGTTGCGGCTCCCTCGAGAATCACTCAACCGCAGCAGATCCGCGGCGACGTGGCCTATTCGCTGTACTCCCTCGGGCAGTACGACGTAATACTCATCGCCGTCGGCACGGTTGACCTGAAGGACGCTGCCGACTGGAAAGGGAGATGCGCCGAGCCCGGGCTGACGGCTGCCGGCAAGGTGTGGCACGGTGATCGGCGGTGCTTCGGGCACCGTATTCAACAGTATGCGCGAAATCCGGTGCGGAAGTTGACCGTCCAGGCGCAGAACACGAGCGACAACCGGATCGTCCGGGTCTACCGCCGCTCGACCTCCGTTGTAGAGCAGGTACACCGCTGCGTTGGCGCCGGTGGTCACCAGCATGGTTTGCTCGCTAGTCAACCGTTGGGAAGTCGGTCCGTCAGCGGGCCCGACGATCACCGTCGTGGTGAGCGGCGCGGCGCCACCGCTGTCGCAAACTGTCCACATCGATGCCTCTGGCGCCAGCGGGTCACCGAGATGGTGTGGTGCGCCCGGAATGCCGAGCAGCGGGCCACGTTTGGTGCGATCAAGGGCGGATTGGCGAACCGGGTGCGGATCAAGGTTGGCGCCGGCGATCAGGCGAGCCGATGCCAGGTTCAGCACGGGATGCCAGACCTCGCCCACTCGGACATACAGCGCTCCGGATTCCTGAGCCATCACGATCGGCGCGTCGCCCAGCTCTGCCGGTGGCCGCACTATCCCCAAGACCACACATCCGGCCACCGTGATAACGGCCAGCAGGCATCCCGTCAGCAACGAGCAAGCCCGGCCACGCAAAGGTTCGTTGACAGTTCGAATGTCGCGGCCCAGCAGCGCACACTCGAGCCGCCGCAGCATGAACCGGTATCCGCTGACGTGCAGCCGCGTCGTCGGTGTCCCCGTCATTGCTCCCCTCGGTGCCTCAGATAACCGGGTGCCTCACGATAAGCGGTGGCGGGGTGCCGCCGCGTCGTTGTTCCACAGGCCGAAGCGTCGGGCCTGCGTGAATCGGACCCGAACCGTTACTGCCTGTACCATCTCCGGAGTGACCATTCACCGCATGCGCCACTACGCCGGCCTGGGCGCCGCTACGGTGTTGGCGGCCGGCGCGCTGCTGATCGGCCCGAGCGCTGCTGGGTCGGCGGTTCCCGCGGCCACCGCCGACGATTGCCCGGACGTTGAGGTGATCTTCGCCCGCGGCACCGGCGAACCGGCCGGCGTCGGCCGCGTCGGCCACGGGTTCGTCGACTCCCTGCGCCAAGACACCGGGATGAACATCGACGTGTACGGGGTGAACTACCCGGCGGGCAAGCTACAGCTCGGCGGCGGTGACGGGGCCAACGACATCATCTCCCGGGTGAAGGCCGCCGTTCAGAAGTGTCCGGCCACCAAGATCGTGCTGGGCGGATACTCGCAGGGCGCGTCGGTCATCGACATCGTCGGCGGTGTTCCGGCGGCCGGTGTCACCTGGGGTAACTCGTTGCCTCCCGAGCTGGCGAACAACATCAGCGCGGTGGCCACTTTCGGCAATATCGCCGATCGGTCAGGCAGCCCGATCTCCAGCCAGAGCAAAATCTTCGGATCAAAGGCCATCGACATGTGCAACCCTGGCGACCCCATTTGTCACGCCGGGCCGGGCAACGAGTGGAGCGACCACACCAACGGCTACGTGCCTACCTACACCACCCAGGCCGCGAGCATCGTGGCGGCCAAGCTACGGGCTCTCGGGCCCAACTTGGTCCCCGGCCTGAGTCCGGGCACCGCACCGGCCCCGGGCCCGTCGGGTGGCCCCAGCGTGGTCGCCGGTGCCGACCTGCCAGCGGGTGTAGTCATTCGGTAACACTCCGGTCGATCGGACCGATACACCGGATATGAGGCTTCGTCTGCCCGCCGGCCTGCTGGTGTTGATGATCGCTACCGCACTGGCAATCCCCCCGCTCGCGGCGAGCCCTGCGGCGTCGGCAGCGTGCCCGGATGTGGATGTGGTGTTTGCCCGGGGAACGAACGAGCCACCCGGGATCGGCAAGGTCGGCGACGCCTTCGTCAGCTCACTGCGTGGGCAAGTCCCGAGCAAATCCGTCGCAGCCTATGGCGTGCAATATCCGGCCAACGACAACTTCCTGACCGCGCTCAACGGCGCCAAAGATGTCAGCGCCCACGTGCAGAACATGGCCAGTACCTGCCCGGGCACCAAGACGGTCCTCGGCGGATACTCGCAGGGCGCCGCGGTCATTGACATCGCCACCGCGGCGCCGTTGAGCTCCTTCGGCTTTCGCCAGGCGCTGCCTTCCGATGTGGCCGATCATGTTGCGGCGGTGGTGGTCTTCGGCAATCCGTCGACCCGAGCGGGTGACGCGATGACCACGCTGAGTGGCCAATACGGCCCCAAGACCGTCGATATGTGCCAGCCCGGGGATCCGATTTGCACCGACGGCGGGGACTGGTCGGCACATACCCAATACGTCCAGAACGGTATGACCCGTCAGGCCGCGGCGTTCGCGGCGGCACGGCTTTAATCGGGCGAAACAGGACTGCGGCGGAGCTCACGAGTGATCACCGACCGTGCCGCCAGTTGATCCTCGGGCGGGTAATCCACGCCGGTCAGCGTCAAACCCCGCGCGGGTGCGGCTGCGAAGTCGCTGGACCGGTGCGTCGAGGTGAGCAGGTCGCGGCACCAGGCCCCAGTGCGCCGGTGTTGGCCGACCGCCAACAGCGCCCCGACCAGTGAGCGCACCATCGCCCAACAAAACGCGTCGGCGGTGACGTGCGCGGTGATCAGGTCATCCGCGCGAGTCCAGTCCAGCCGCTGCAGATCCCTGATCGTGGTGGTTCCTTCGCGGTGGCGGCAGAACGCGCTGAAGTCGTGCAATCCCACCAGATCACGCGACGCCGCCGCCATCGCATCCACATCCAGCTCACGCGGCCAGGTCGTGACATAGCGGGCCTGCAGCGGCTCGACCCCGTACGGGGCCGTGGACAATCGGTAGACGTAGTGGCGGCGCAGCGCAGAAAACCGGGCGTCGAAATCGTCAGCGACGCGGGCTATCCGGCGAACCTTGACATCGGAAGGCAAGAATCGCCCCAGACGTCGCAGCAGCGGCAGAAATTCGGGATCACCCCGCCGCGGTGAACGGGGATAGGCCAATGGCAGCGCATCGACGGGGACATCGACGTGAGCCACCTGCCCGGTGGCGTGCACGCCGGTGTCGGTGCGGGCGGCGGCGCGCACCCGCACCGGTGTCCGGAAGATTGTGGACAGCATTTCGTCGAGCACACCCGCAACCGTCCGTTGTCCTGTTTGCGGAGCCCAGCCCGCGAACTCCGTTCCGTCATAGGCGATGTCAAGCCTTAGCCGGACAGAGCAGTCAGGATTCGTCGGACTCGGCTTCGACGTCGGGTTGCGGGGCCACCGCTTCGGCTTCCGGTGCTTCTTCGGCGGCGGTCGACGCCTGGGCCTGCGACGCATCGGCTTCGGGAGCATCGGCGGCTTCCGGTGTCTCGGCCTCGACCGCCTCCGGCTCGACCGCGGCCTGCGGTGCGGCAGCGGCCGCCTCGGGGGCGGCCTTCTTCGCGGCCTGGGCGCCCGCAGCCCGACGAGCGCGGTTGGCCTCCGACGTCACCGTCTTTTCCCGCACCAGTTCGATCACCGCCATCGGCGCGTTGTCACCCTTGCGCGCCTCGACTTTGATGATGCGGGTGTAACCGCCGTTACGGTCGGCGAAGAACGGCCCGATCTCAGCAAACAAGGCGTGCACGACGTCCTTGTCACGGATCTTCTTGAGCACCTCTCGCCGGTTGTGCAGCGTGCCCTTCTTGGCATGCGTGATCAACTTCTCGGCGTACGGCCGCAGTGCCCGCGCCTTGGGTTCGGTGGTCTTGATCCGGCCGTGCTCAAACAGCGACGTGGCCAGATTGGCCAGGATCGCCTTCTGATGCGAGGACGACCCGCCGAGGTGAGGACCCTTGGTGGGCTTGGGCATTGCTGACGCTCCTTAAATCTTTTGACCGGACCTAAAGCTGTTCGGTTTCGGCGTAGTCCTGGTCGTCGTAGCTACCGTCGCTGGACCAGGTGCCGGTGGCGACGTCGTAGCCTGCGACCTCTGACGGGTCGAAGCTGGCAGGGCTGTCCTTGAGTGACAGACCGAGCTGGTGCAGCTTGACCTTCACCTCGTCGATCGACTTCTGGCCGAAGTTGCGGATGTCGAGCAGGTCGGACTCGGTGCGCGACACCAGCTCGCCCACCGTGTGCACGCCTTCACGCTTGAGGCAGTTGTAGGACCGCACCGTCAGGTCCAAGTCGTCGATCGGCAAAGCGAACGACGCGATGTGGTCGGCCTCGGCCGGCGAGGGACCGATCTCGATACCTTCCGCTTCGACGTTGAGTTCCCTTGCCAGACCGAACAGTTCGACAAGCGTCTTACCTGCTGATGCCAGCGCGTCACGCGGGGTGATCGAGCTCTTGGTTTCGACGTCGAGGATCAGCTTGTCGAAGTCGGTGCGCTGCTCGACACGGGTGGCATCCACCTTGTACGTCACCTTGAGCACCGGCGAATAGATCGAATCCACAGGGATACGCCCGATTTCAGCGCCGGACGCTTTGTTCTGGACTGCCGGGACGTAGCCGCGACCGCGCTCGACAACCAACTCCACCTCGAGTTTGCCCTTGTCGTTCAGTGTGGCGATATGCATCTCGGGGTTGTGCACGGTGACATTGGCCGGCGGCACGATGTCACCGGCGGTGACCTCGCCCGGGCCCTGCTTGCGCAGATACATCGTCACCGGCTCATCCTCCTCAGAGGACACCACCAGACTCTTGAGGTTCAAGATGATGTCGGTGACGTCTTCCTTGACGCCGGGAACCGTCGTGAATTCGTGCAGCACGCCGTCGATGCGGATGCTGGTGACGGCCGCGCCGGGGATCGACGACAGCAGTGTGCGCCGAAGCGAATTGCCGAGCGTGTAACCGAATCCGGGCTCCAACGGTTCGATGACGAACTGCGAACGGCTGTCGGCGATGACTTCTTCGGACAGGGTGGGTCGCTGTGAGATCAGCATTGTGTTTTCTTCACTCCTTCTCGGCACCCGCTATTTGATGCCGCTGTATTTCCGTCGGCGACCCGCTGCGCTTGGCTTCACCACGCTTGCGATCGCCGCTGTGTTGTTCCCGCGGCACCCGCTGCATGTGGCTTCACCACGCTTGCGATCGCCGCGAGCCCGCACCGGCTGGTACGGGTTACTACTTTTACTTCGAGTAAAACTCGACGATCAGCTGCTCGGTGAGCGGGACGTCGATCTGCGCCCGCTCGGGCAGCTGGTGGATCAGGATTCGTTGACGCTCGCCGACCACCTGCAGCCAGCTGGGGATCGGACGGTCCCCGGCGGTCTCCCGCGCGATCTGGAACGGCACCGTGTTGAGCGACTTGTCCGTGATATCGACGATGTCGTATTGCGAGATGCGGTAGCTGGGGATGTTCACCTTGACCCCGTTGACGCTGAAGTGGCCATGGCTGACCAATTGGCGTGCCATCCGCCGGGTGCGAGCGATGCCGGCGCGGTAAACCACATTGTCCAGCCGGCTTTCCAGGATCTGCAGCAGCTCCTCGCCGGTCTTGCCGGACCGGCGCGACGCCTCTTCATAGTAGCGACGGAACTGCTTCTCCATCACGCCGTAGGTGAAGCGGGCCTTCTGCTTCTCCTGCAGTTGCAGCAGATATTCGCTCTCCTTGATCCGCGCGCGACCATGCTGACCGGGCGGGTAAGGGCGCTTCTCGAAAGCCTGGTCGCCGCCGACGAGATCGGTGCGCAGACGGCGTGATTTGCGGGTGATGGGTCCGGTGTAACGAGCCATCGACGGTTTCTCCTCCTAGACCCTGCGGCGCTTGGGTGGGCGGCAGCCGTTGTGTGGCTGGGGGGTGACATCAGAGATGGCGCCGACCTCGAGGCCGGCAGCCTGCAACGAGCGGATCGCGGTCTCCCGGCCGGAGCCTGGACCTTTCACGAAGACGTCGACCTTGCGAACGCCGTTCTCCTGGGCCTTACGTGCGGCGTTCTCGGCGGCCAGCTGGGCGGCGAACGGGGTGGATTTGCGCGAACCCTTGAAACCGACGTGACCCGACGACGCCCAGGCGATGACGTTGCCCTGCGGATCGGTGATCGTCACGATCGTGTTGTTGAAGGTGCTCTTGATGTGCGCAGCGCCGTGCGGCACATTCTTCTTTTCCCGCCGCCGGGTTTTCTGGCCCTTCTTGGGCCCAGCGGCTGCTTTCTTCGGTGGCATCGGTTACCTGGCCTTCTTCTTGCCGGCGATGGTGCGCTTGGGACCCTTGCGGGTTCGCGCGTTGGTCTTGGTGCGCTGGCCGCGCACCGGCAGGCCGCGCCGGTGCCGCAGCCCCTGGTAGCAGCCGATCTCGATCTTGCGGCGGATGTCGGCCTGAACCTCGCGGCGCAGGTCGCCCTCCACCCGCAGGTTGGCCTCGATGTAATCCCGCAGCCGGGTGAGTTGGTCTTCGGTCAGATCTCTGCTGCGGTGGTCCCGGTCAATCCCGGTGGCAGCCAAAATTTCGTTCGACCGGGTTCGGCCGATGCCGAAGATGTAGGTCAGCGCGACCTCCATCCGCTTGTCGCGCGGAAGGTCGACGCCCACAAGTCGAGCCATATGTGGCGATCCTCTTTCGTCGCGGAGGTCTGGTCCCAGCCCGTTCCCGCCGCTGGCGGGGCCCGGCCTCCGTTCCGGGCGTGGGTGAGCGGCCTATCCGCTCACTGGTACTGGGAGGTCTGCATTCAGTTGTAAAGGCTGAGCCCTGACTAGCCTTGTCTCTGCTTGTGCCGCGGATCAGAGCAAATCACCATGACCCGCCCGTGCCGGCGGATCACCCTGCACTTGTCGCAGATCGGCTTGACGCTCGGGTTCACCTTCACGGCTTCTCGATCCTGTTTCTTCTCGTCGGTTGGTCGGCTGGAGGGGGCCGGCGCGTTACTTGTACCGGTACACGATGCGACCACGGGACAGGTCGTAGGGCGACAACTCGACCACCACGCGGTCCTCGGGCAGGATGCGGATGTAGTGCTGCCGCATCTTGCCGCTGATATGGGCGAGCACCTTGTGGCCGTTCTCCAGCTCAATGCGAAACATCGCATTGGGCAGCGGCTCCACCACTCGGCCCTCGACCTCTATGGCTCCGTCCTTCTTGGCCATAACTTTCCGGCAATCCTCCGTTTGCTTGGTTGTCGTACTGGCATTGCGCCAGCACGAGCAGGGCAGCACCAGCACCGACTGCATAACGTGAGCCGGTAGTAGGAAGTTCCGCGAATTTCCGGACTGGGCACGCAAAGAGCCGGTACGAATACCGCACCGTCGTTCCACAATACCTGCAAGCCTGCCCTGGGCCAAAACGCTGTTTCACACCGTCTGCGCCGGTCAGACCCGGAATAGGACTCGTCGGCGCTCGGGTTGGAGCAACCATGACCAATTCTGCGGCAAGCAAGCCCACCCCTGCCCCGTCCCTCGGCCGGTTCGGATCGTTTGGACGCGGCGTGACGCCCGCACAAGCCAAGGACATCGAAGCCCTCGGTTACGGCGCTGTCTGGGTGGGCGGATCGCCGCCCGCCGAGCTGGAATGGGTCGAACCCATCCTGAAAGCGACATCGACGCTGCAGGTGGCTACCGGAATCGTCAATATCTGGACCGCTGCCGCCAAGCCGGTGGCCGAGTCGTTCCACCGAATCGACAAGGCCTACCCGGGCCGTTTTCTGCTGGGCATCGGCGTCGGTCATCCCGAGGCGATCACTGAGTACCGCAAGCCCTACGACGCGCTCGTGGAGTATCTGGACCGGCTCGACGACTACGGAGTTCCCGCCAACCGGCGGGTGGTTGCCGCATTGGGTCCGCGAGTGCTTCAGCTCTCGGCGCAACGCAGCGCGGGTGCCCATCCGTACCTGACGACGCCCGAGCACACGGCGCAGGCTCGCAGCCTGATCGGCCCGTCGGCGTTCCTGGCGCCCGAACACAAGGTCGTGCTGACCACCGAAGCGGAGAAGGCCCGGGCGGTGACCCGCAAAGCCCTCGACATCTATTTCAACCTCGCCAACTACCGCAAAAGCTGGAAGCGGCTCGGCTTCTCCGACGATGACATCGCCCGCCCGGGCAGTGACGGCCTGGTCGACGCTCTGGTTGCGTACGGCACGCCGGACGCCATCGCGGCCCGACTCAAAGAGCACCACGATGCCGGTGCCGACCACGTCGCTGTCCAGGTTCTCACCCGGGGTGACAAGCTGGTAGAGGCGCTGGCCCAATTGGCCGAGCCGCTCGGACTGACCCCGGCCTGAGCACTTGTGCAAGCACCCGAAGGACACAGATGACCGAGGCAGTCTCCCTCAAACCCGACCTCGGCCGGTTCGGAGTGTGGTTGGGCACCCGCTCGATATCGCCCCAGCTGGCTGAGCGAATCGAATCGCTGGGTTACGGCGCGGCCTGGGTCGGCGGATCGCCGGACGCCGAGCTGGCGTGGGTCGAGCCCGCACTCGCGAACACCGCGTCGCTGCAACTGGCCACCGGGATCGTCAATATCTGGACGGCGGCCGGCGACACGGTTGCGCAGTCCTATCAGCGCATCGAAGACCGCTACCCGGGCCGGTTTCTGCTCGGCGTCGGGGTGGGACACCCCGAGCACACCCAGGAGTACCGCAAGCCCTACGACGCTCTTGTCGATTACCTCGACGAACTCGACGCGGCGAAAGTGCCGACCAGCCGGCGCGTGATCGCGGCGCTGGGTCCGCGGGTACTCGCCCTGTCGGCGCAGCGTAGCGCCGGCGCGCATCCGTATCTGACCACTCCGGAGCACACCGCCAAAGCCCGAGAACAGTTGGGTAACACCGTTTTTCTGGCACCGGAGCACAAGGTGGTGCTCACTACCGACCCGGGCCAGGCTCGCCGGGTAGGGCGGGACAGCGTCGGCTTCTATCTGAAGTTGAGCAACTACGTCAACAATTGGCGCCGACTGGGATTCACCGAGAACGACGTTCGCGCACCGGGAAGCGACAAGCTGATCGACGCGGTGGTGGCCCACGGCACCGTGGATGCCATCGCCGCACGCCTGACCGAGCATCTGGACGCCGGCGCTGACCACGTGTCGATTCAGGTGCTGGGCAGCCAGTCGGAAGACGAGCTGGTGTCGTCGTTGACCGAATTGGCCTCGGTCCTTGGCCTGGAAGCGCAGGACTGAACCTGCTGCTCGGCTAAGGTTTGGCCATGCGGTTGCTGGTCACCGGTGGCGCGGGCTTCATCGGTGCCAATTTCGTGCACAGCTCTGTGCGTGAGCATCCAGACCACGCAATCACGGTGCTCGACGCCATGACGTACGCCGGCAGCCGCGAGTCGCTGGCCCCGGTGGCAGATCAGGTCAGACTGGTGCATGGCAACGTCACCGACGCCGACCTGGTGTCCCGGCTGGTCTCCGAGTCCGACGTGGTGGTGCATTTCGCCGCCGAAACTCACGTCGACAATGCGCTGGCCGACCCGGAGCCGTTTCTGCACTCGAACGTCATCGGGACGTTCACCGTCCTCGAGGCGGTACGGCGTCATGGTGCACGACTGCACCACGTTTCCACCGACGAGGTCTACGGCGACCTCGCGCTCGACGACCCATGGCGGTTCACCGAGTCCACTCCCTACAATCCGTCGAGTCCGTACTCGTCGACGAAGGCCGCCGCGGACCTGCTGGTGCGGGCCTGGGTACGTTCCTATGGCGTGTACGCCACTATTTCGAACTGTTCCAACAACTACGGGCCGTATCAGCACGTCGAGAAATTCATTCCGCGCCAGATCACCAATGTGCTGACCGGTCGACGACCCAAGCTGTACGGCAACGGCGCCAACGTTCGCGACTGGATCCATGTCGACGACCACAACAGCGCGGTGTGGCGGATCCTCGAGCGCGGCGAGGCCGGCCGCACTTATCTGATCGGAGCGGAGGGCGAGCGCGACAACCTGTCGGTGCTACGGACGCTGCTGCAGCTGATGGGCCGCGATCCCGACGACTTCGACCAGGTTGTCGACCGCGCCGGACACGACCTCAAGTACGCCATCGATCCGACCACGCTGTACGACGAGTTGGGTTGGGCGCCAAAACATACTGACTTCGAGGAAGGTCTGCGGGCGACGATCGAGTGGTACCGTGCCAACGAATCCTGGTGGGCACCCCTGAAGGACGCCATCGAGGCCCGATACGCGAAGCGCGGGCAGTGAGATGAAAGTACGCGAACTCGACGTCAGCGGAGCGTGGGAGATCACGCCGCAGCTACACCCCGACCCTCGCGGACTGTTCTTCGAGTGGCTGACCGACCGCGGCTTCACCTCGTTCGCCGGTCACCATATGGCTGTGCGGCAGGCCAACTGTTCGGTGTCGTCGGCCGGCGTGCTGCGCGGCCTGCACTTCGCACAGCTGCCACCGAGCCAGGCCAAATACGTGACCTGCGTGCGCGGCTCGGTGTTCGATGTTGTCGTCGACATCCGAATAGGGTCACCGACCTTCGGGCGCTGGGATTCGGTGCTGCTCGACGACTACGACCGCAGATCGGTGTACATCTCCGAGGGGCTGGCGCACGGCTTCCTTGCACTGCAACCAGATTCGACGGTGATGTACTTGTGCTCCGCGGAGTACCAGCCGCAGCGCGAGCACACCATCCGCGCGACCGACCCGGCGCTGGCGATCGACTGGCCGATGGTCGACGGGCTCGCGCCGCTTGTGTCCGAGCGCGATGCCGCCGCCCCCACGCTCGCTGAGGTCACCGCCCGGGGCTTGCTGCCCACCTGGGAGGAGACTGAGCTGTTTATTGCAGGGCTGCGCGATAAATAGGCGATTCGTGCTCTGCGGACGGCGGTCCGCGGGACAACGCTTTGCAGTCGAGATCGACCGTCGACCGATCCCGTCATCACCCGCGAAACGAGCAGTCTCGCGACGGCTGACCTCGGTTTCGTCAAAGAACTGCCCCCGTCGCCGGGGAATTGTAATTAGGCGACCCGGGCCTCTACCACGCTGAGCGGTGAAGCGGTTTGCACCACCCGTGTCATGTGAAATCCAGCTCGGCTGAGCAGATCTCGGTACTCGGCGGAAGTACGCTCGCGGGCCCCCAGATTCAGCAGCATCTCCAAATCCACCCATTTTCCCGGGAAGTCACGGTCGTGCTTCGGGATGACTAATTCGATCAGCAGCACCGTGGCTCGGGGGCCGGCTGCGCTGCGAACGTTACGCAGGATCTGCACCGCCTCCTCGTCAGGCCAGTCGTGGATGATGTTCTTGAGGACATACGCGTCACCACCGCCCGGGACGCTGTCAAAGAACGACCCCTCCGCGATACGCACCCGGTCGGCGACGTTGTGTTCGCGCAGCAGGTTTGGGGCGCTCGCGACGACCCGTGCCAGGTCGTACAGTACGCCGCGCGAAGCCGGCGACCTCGCCAGGATGGCCGCCAGCAGTGGGCCATGCCCGCCGCCGACGTCGACGATCGTCGGGTAGGCGCTGAAGTCGTAGCCGGCGACCACGGGCGCCGTCGTCAGCTCCGAAACGCTCGTCATGGTCTGGTTGAAAAGTTCAGCAAGCTCTGGCTGCTCGGCGAAATAGTCGAAGCTCTCCTTGCCGCGCAATGCCGGGACGACCGAAATCCCGGTTCGGATCGAATCCACCAGCATCGTCCAGCGTTCGCGCTGCTCGCGCGACCCGTAGAACTGCGCCGCGCAAGTCATCGACACCGGTACGTCCGAACGTAAGGTATCGGCAAGGGAATTCAGCTCATAGCGGCCGTCGCGAAGATGCCGGAAGATGCCCCGCCCGATCAGGGCCCGCAGCAGCCTGCTTAGCGCGTCCGCGTCCGCGTCCACCCGGACCGCCAATTCCTCGATCGGCAGTGGGCCGCCGGCGAGGGCATCGGCGACACCGAGTTGGGCCGCCACAGTGATCGCCTGCGACGTCCAAGTGGCGATGATCATCTCCATCATCGCTGCCGGCGCTGGCAGCAGCCGTTGATTGAGCCGATACAGCAGATGGCGAATGCGCTCGACAATGCGGGCCAGTCTGGCGGGTGGCACCTTGGCGGTCGTGGACATCGCCTCTTCTCCGAAGCGTGCGGTGGGCGAAATCTTCAAGTTAGTCATTGACGTCAACAAGAGCGGTAATCTTTGCGGCCTGGAAGTCTCGGCTGATCTCCGCGGACATCCGGCGGTGACTTACCAAACGCAAGAAGGTCGCCAGTGCCCAGGTCATCAACCGGTCGGAGATCATCGCCGCCGGTCTCAACACCGACTCACTGCGGGACACTTGCTGCGTGGTGACCCAGGACACGGCCTTGACCTTGCGTCGCCTGGTGTCCTCATACCAGCGCAGCGCGGTCGAGGGATCACGGTTGCTGTGTCTGCCGTTGAAACCCTTTGGGAAATCCGAAAGCGCCTTGCACAACACCATCGTGTCGAGCAGCGCCTGATTGGTCCCCTGCGCAAGAGTGGGCGGCATTGTGTGCGCGGCATCGCCGAGCAACGTAACCGCGCCTCGGCCTGAGCGGGGTATCGGATGGCGATAATGCGGGAATGGTGAAGGAGCCAGATCTCCGTCGGTTAATGTCGCGAGTACTCGATCGGACAAGTCGGACCATCCTGTGAAATGGGACCGAATCATGTCGATCGGGCGTTCTGGTCTGGCGAAGTCGGGCGACCACGGCAAGTCGAACCACCACTGCAGATCCGAACCTCCGGCCGGCCACAGGCCAAGGTTTCCGTGCTCGCCGATAATCATTCGTGCCACGTGCTTATCGGCGATGCCAGGCAGGGCGACCAGCCCCTGCCAGCTGCACCAGCCGGTCGGCTTCGCGGGTGGCGCACCGACGATGCCTCGAACCACCGAGTGCAGGCCGTCCGCACCGATCAACATATCTCCCTCGGCCGAGCTGCCGCCTTCGAACTCGACCCGAACCCCGTTGTGCCTATTCGTAATCCCGATAGCACGGGTGTTGCAGCTGATGCGATCGGTCGGGAAGCCTTCCAGCAGCCGTTCAAGCAGGACGCGACGTGGGACCATCCGAACTGGTGCGCCCAGCCGGTTCACGATCGCGGCCAGGTCCATAGTGGCGACCGGGCGACCCCTCGGCGTCGTGACCCGCACGGTGGACAGCGGCTGACCGGCCCCGTCCATATCAACGCCCAACTGTCCCAGAACCGTCGCGCCGTTGGACCAAATGGTGACTGCGCCGCCAGCTGCCTTGAAATCCGGCCGCCGGTCGAAGACGGTGACATCATGTCCGTCGCGCAATAGTCCCCGAGCAGCCGAAATGCCGCCCACACCGGCGCCGACAACGAGGATGCGAAGCGGAGTCGACGGGTCCCCATGCCTCAATGGAAGGCTCACGTCAATCCTCTGCGTGCCGTTCGTAGGCCCATCTCTCAGGATGCGCTTGCAGCTTCAGGAAGCCGAGTCCAGCGAACGGCGTGCCCGCCGGAAAAAGGACCATTGGCAACAGATTCATCTCTGGAAACCTCCTACTGCTACTACGCAGGACTTCAACGAGAAGTTCATCGCGGCGCTGAACAAAGTGGCGTCGTCACAGATCCCCGAGCCGTGAAATTTGCCAACGCCAAACCGAAGTTACTAGGATATCCAAGTATTCGCTTCTACCGCCGACATTCACGGGATCACCATGACCGCTCACATTCCGCATTTCATCGACGGCCGCCGCACGACCGGACACTCCAGTCGCCGCGCCGAGGTGTTCAATCCCAGCACCGGCCAGGTGCAGGCGACCGTGCCGATGGCAGGCAAGGCCGACATCGATGCCGCCGTGATGTCAGCCCTCGAGGTGCAACGGGACTGGGCAGCGTGGAATCCGCAGCGCCGCGCGCGGGTGATGATGCGCTTTGTCGACCTGGTGAACCAGCACACTGACGAACTGGCCGAGCTACTCTCCATCGAACACGGCAAGACCCTGGGTGACTCGCGCGGCGACATCCAACGCGGAATCGAAGTCATCGAATTCTGCGTGGGCATACCGCATCTGCTCAAAGGCGAGTTCAGCGAAGGCGCCGGCAGCGGTATCGACGTGTATTCGATTCGCCAGCCGCTGGGAGTGGTCGCCGGAATCACCCCGTTCAATTTCCCCGCCATGATCCCGCTGTGGAAGGCCGGGCCCGCACTGGCTTGCGGAAACGCGTTTATCCTCAAGCCCAGTGAGCGTGATCCCTCCGTTCCGGTGCGGCTGGCCGAGCTTTTCATCGACGCGGGCCTGCCGCCCGGCGTCTTTCAGGTCGTGCACGGTGATAAGGAGGCCGTCGACGCCATCCTGGCCCATTCCGACATCCAGGCGGTCGGTTTCGTCGGCAGCTCCGACATCGCCCAATACATTTATGCGAACGCCGCGGCCACCGGCAAGCGGTCGCAATGTTTCGGTGGCGCCAAGAACCACATGATCGTGATGCCCGACGCCGATCTCGACCAGGCGGTCGATGCTCTGATCGGCGCAGGGTATGGCAGCGCCGGTGAGCGGTGTATGGCGATCAGCGTCGCAGTCCCGGTCGGTGATCAGACGGCAGACCGGTTGCGCGCCAGACTCATTGAACGAATCAACAACCTGCGCATCGGGCACAGCCTGGACCCGAAAGCCGACTATGGCCCGCTGGTCACCGAAGCGGCGCTGCAGCGGGTCCGCCACTACATCGACCAGGGCGTGGCCGCCGGTGCCGAGATCGTCGTCGACGGCCGCGATCGGGCCAGCGATGATCTGGCATTCGGCGACGCCAACCTGGAGAACGGCTTTTTCATCGGCCCGACGCTCTTCGACCACGTCACCCCGGACATGTCGATCTACACCGACGAGATCTTCGGGCCGGTGCTGTGCATGGTGCGGGCGCATGACTACGAAGAGGCCTTGCGACTGCCGTCGGAGCACGAGTACGGCAACGGTGTTGCCGTCTTCACCCGCGACGGTGACACCGCCCGCGATTTCGTCTCACGGGTGCAGGTGGGCATGGTGGGCGTCAACGTGCCGATCCCGGTCCCGGTCGCCTATCACACCTTCGGCGGCTGGAAGCGCTCCGGCTTCGGCGATCTCAACCAGCACGGCCCCGCGTCGGTGCAGTTCTACACCAAGGTCAAGACCGTCACCTCGCGGTGGCCGTCGGGAATCAAAGACGGTGCCGAATTCGTCATCCCGACAATGAATTAGAACGACTCGTTCATGCAATTCTTCGATCTGAGCGAGGACGAGCGGGTGATCACCGAGACCGCAGCCTCGTTCGCCGACAAGCGGCTTGCGCCCTACGCGCTGGAGTGGGACGCCACTAAGCATTTCCCGGTAGACGTGCTACGTGAGGCCGCCAAGCTGGGGATGGCGGCCATCTACTGCCGCGACGATGTGGGCGGCAGCGGGTTGCGCCGACTCGACGGGGTCAGGATCTTCGAGCAGCTGGCCACCGCCGATCCGACGACCGCGGCCTTCTTGTCAATCCACAACATGTGCGCCTGGATGATCGACCGCTTCGGCACCGAGGAACAGCGCAAAGTCTGGGTGCAGCGGTTGGCGTCGATGGACGTGATTGCCAGCTACTGTCTGACTGAACCCGGTGCCGGATCCGACGCCAGCGCACTACGCACCCGCGCGGTCAAGCAAGGCGGCGATTACGTGCTCGACGGCGTCAAGCAGTTCATCTCCGGGGCCGGCGCCTCCGATGTGTACGTGGTGATGGCACGCACCGGAGCCGACGGCCCCCGCGGAATATCAGCCTTCGTCGTCGAAAAAGACACGCAGGGCCTGAGTTTCGGTGCGCAGGAAGAGAAGATGGGCTGGCACGCCCAACCGACGGCGCAGGTCATCTTGGAAGGGGTGCGGGTGCCTGCGGACGCGATGCTGGGTGGAGCCGACGGCGAAGGTGCCGGGTTCGGCATCGCGATGAACGGACTGAACGGAGGGCGCATCAACATTGCGGCGTGCTCACTCGGCGGCGGGCAAGCCGCGTTCGACAAAGCCGGGTCTTACTTGCGTGAACGGCAGGCGTTCGGCGGTGCCCTCCTGGACGAGCCGACGATCCGGTTCACCCTTGCTGACATGGCCACTGCACTGGAGTCGTCACGAATGTTGTTGTGGCGGGCGGCCAGTGCTCTCGACAACGACGCTGCTGACAAGGTCGAGTTGTGCGCGATGGCCAAACGGTATGTCACCGATGTGTGTTTCGATGTCGCGGACCGGGCGTTGCAGCTGCACGGCGGCTATGGCTATCTGCGTGAGTATGGTCTGGAGAAGATCGTGCGGGACCTTCGGGTGCACCGAATCTTGGAGGGAACCAACGAAATCATGCGGGTTGTCATCGGGCGAGCCGAGGCCGCCCGGGTCCGCGCCGGCGCATAGAAGGGCTGCAAGGTGACGACGATAGCGTTTCTGGGGCTGGGCAATATGGGCGGGCCGATGTCGGCCAATCTGGTGGCCGGCGCCCATCGCGTTCGTGGCTTCGACCCAGCGCCCCACGTCGCGAAAGCTGCCGCGGACAACGGTGTCACCATGCTCGGCAGTGCAGCTGAGGCGGTCGACACCGCCGACGTAGTCATCACCATGCTGCCCAACGGTGCGGTGGTCAAACGCTGCTACGCCGAAATCCTGCCCGCCGCAACCCCGAACGCGCTGTTTGTTGACAGCTCGACTATTTCAGTCGACGACGCCCGTGAAATACACGCTCAAGCCGGCTCGCACGGTTTCGTCCAGCTCGACGCTCCGGTCTCCGGCGGGGTGCGCGGAGCGGTTGCCGGCACCCTGGCGTTCATGGTCGGCGGCGACGAATCCGCATTGGAACGGGCCCGGCCGGTGTTGGAGCCCATGGCCGGCAAGGTGATTCACTGCGGCGGTCCCGGTGCCGGTCAAGCCGCCAAGGTGTGCAACAACATGGTGCTGGCCGTCCAGCAGATCGCGATCGCCGAAGCGTTCGTATTGGCCGAAAAGCTCGGACTGTCAGCACAATCGCTGTTCGACGTGATCACTGGTGCGACTGGCAACTGCTGGGCAGTACACACCAATTGCCCCGTGCCCGGGCCGGTGCCGACGTCACCTGCCAATAACGGTTTCAAGCCCGGCTTCGCGACTGCGCTGATGAACAAAGACCTGGGCTTGGCGATGGATGCGATCGTTTCGACCGGCGCAGCGGCGCCGCTGGGAAGCCACGCCGCGGACATCTTCGCCAAGTTCGCGGTTGACCACGGCGACTTGGACTTCAGCGCGGTGATCGAAGTCGTGCGCGGAAGCTAAGCAGCCCGGAAAAGCCGCTGCTGCTGGATGGCCCAGCGCCGATGCAGCAGCCGGCAGCCGTCCGCGGACAGCGGGTCACCGTCGTCGTAGCTGCAACGCACTGCAGCGGCATCGGTGAAATCATGGCCCGCGTGGAGATGGTCCGTCACAAACAGGACAGGCAGCCCGGCCGCGCTCGCCGCGCGTATGCTGCACGGCGTCCCGCCGATGGCGAGTGCGCTCTCCGCAGTCACGCCTAGTTCCCACAGCGCCAGCCGGTACGGTTCGCCGTCGCTTTCGGCGTCGTCGACGTCGTCACCACTGACAATCGTTTCGACCAGGCCGTCACCGACCAATTGGCGAACCAGCATCTCCGTCGACTCCCGGTCGCGCTTGCTCACCATGGCAACCGGGATGCCAGCGAGGAACAAACTCATCACCAAGTCGATCAGCCCAGCTTTCGGCACCAGGTCCTCATCGCCGCGACCGCTGTCGGCAAGCGCGGTGTCCGCATCGAAAACGACCGCTCGCAATGGGTGCAAGTCGGCCTCAACCGGACGTGCCCGATCCCACCAGAATGTGCGCCGCACCGTCGCCGCCCCCGCAGTTCGCATGTCGACAGCCTGCCCGGACACGGCGGCGCGGGCGTCCCCCATTAGGGGGGCCCAACAGGGGGAAGGCATGGCTATTTCGCTTTATGGTGTTGCCATGGCGGACATCGGACGGGCAGGCGAACCTGTTCGGCTTGTGCTCGTCGACGACCACGAAATGGTCATCGAAGGCCTCAAGGCGATGCTTGCCGCATTCAAGGACCGGGTGCAGGTAGTCGGCCAAGCCGTGGGTGCCGAACGCGCCGTGAGCGTCATCGAAGACCTGGCGCCCGACGTCGTGCTGTGTGACGTCCGCATGCAAGGGTCCAGCGGATTGGATCTGTGCCAGCAGCTGCGTGAACGCGACCCCGCCCGCAAGGTCGTCATGCTGTCGGTCTATGACGACGAGCAGTACCTGTTTCAGGCGTTGCGAGTCGGCGCTTGCGGTTATCTGCTGAAAAGCATCGGCAGCGACGAGCTGGTCCGTCAGCTGGAATTGGCCCACCACGGCGAAACCGTTATCGACCGTAAGATGGCCGCCCGCGCGGTCGATACCGCGGCCCGGCTGCAGCGCGACGAATTCTGGCCCGGCGCACGTCAGGGACTGACACAACGCGAAAGCGAGATCCTGTCCTACATGGTGAACGGGTTGTCGAACCGCGGCATCGCCAACAAGCTGGTCATCGGCGAGGAAACCGTGAAAAGCCACCTACGTTCGATCTACCGCAAGCTGGGTGTCAGCGACCGCACCGGCGCGGTGGCGACCGCGCTCCGCGAAGGCATCTTCCAGTGACCCCGGCTGGGCTGCCCCGGGGCGTCCGCGGCCCTGATGCGGTGCGTGACGTTGTCGATGCCGACCGTGAGCTGGCCCTGTTACGGGAACTGATTCAGGCGGCGTCCAGCGGTCCGGGGGTCGAGCCGCTGGCGGCGGCTGCCGCGCGCATGATCACCGCGGCAACCGACACCGACGTGTGCTTCGTGCACGTGCTCGACGACAGTGATCGCTCTCTGACCCTCGCCGGTGCGACACCACCGTTCGACAATCAGGTCGGCAAAATCCGGCTGCCGCTGGGATCCGGCATCTCAGGCTGGGTGGCCAGCCACCGTGAGCCGGTGGTCATCAGCCACGACAAAGAAGCCGACCCGCGCTACCTGCCGATCCAATCGCTGCGGGGCCGGGATTTCACGTCGATGGTGTCGATGCCGATGGAGACCGATCCCGGCGGATTGGTCGGGGTGCTCAACGTGCACACCGTGCAGCGCCGGGAGTTCACCGACGGTGACGTCGAGCTGTTGAGGGTCATCGGCCGGTTGATCGCCGGAGCGATGCATCAAGCACGCTTGCATCGACAGTTGGTGGCGCGCGAACGCGCCCATGAGCTGTTCGTCGAGCAAGTGATCGAAGCGCAGGAGATCGAACGCCGCCGCCTGGCCGGCGACATTCACGACGGGATCTCGCAGCGGCTGATCACCCTGTCTTATCGGCTCGACGCGGCCGCGCGAGCGGTCGGTGCCGACCCACTCGAGGCTTCTGAACAGCTCGAAAAGGCCCGGGAGCTGGCCCGCTTGACGCTGGAAGAGGCGCGCGCAGCGATCGGCGGGCTGCGTCCACCGGTTCTGGACGACCTCGGCCTGACCGGCGGGCTGGCCAGCCTCGCCCGGTCGATACCGCAGCTGAACACCGAGTTGGAACTCTGCGACGTGCGGTTGCCCGAGCACATCGAGCTGGCGCTCTACCGCATCGCCCAGGAGGGTTTGCAGAACATCGTCAAACACGCCGACGCGACGATGGCCAGGCTGCGGTTCATGGTCGAGGGTAATACTGCCCGGCTCGAAATCGCCGATAACGGAGTGGGTTTCGACACGTTCGAGAACCCGTTGGGCGGCGACGAGATGGGCGGCTACGGTGTGTTGTCGATGTCGGAGCGGGCTGAGCTCGTCGGCGGACAGCTGAACATCCGCTCTCGGCCCGGCGCCGGAACGACGGTGACGGCAACCATCCCGCTGCCGGCGCTGCTGGACTGATCCCTCGAGCAGTCGCAAAAGCCCCTAATTCCCGGGCGTGTCAGGGACTTTCGCGTCTGCTCGCGGTCAGCAAAGTTGCTACTTCGCGTCCGGCGGCAACATCTGAAAACCGGTCTGAATGGTTTTCGCGTCGTCCGCGTAGGTCGGGTTGTCAGGGTTTGTGCTCTGAATAGTGACGGTGGCAACGTACAGCGTGCCGTGCAGGGTGGCGACAACGTCGAGCGTTGTCGCTTTTCGCGCAGGTATCCGCCCCATCGGCGGAGCCGTGTATGTCACGGTCTCCGCGCGATAGCCGCACAGTGTCGTCGGTGTCGTGCTCAGGTCGGCGGCGCCGAGCACGGCGATCAGACCGGACCGTTCCCGGTCGAGTGCTGCGGTCTCGTCAGCGCTCGTTCCGGGTGCGGATTCCAAGGTGACGGTTACGGCCGGTGCAAAGCTGTTCTCGACGAGGTCCCTGTTGACCTCGGCATACCGGATGAGCTGGGAATCAAGCTCTCGGTTGCGTTGCCACCCGGCCGGCTGCGGAATCCGAAGCGTCGGCTCACCGGGCCCTTGCGATTCGATCGAGGCCATCGGAGAGGAAACCGTGGCGCATGCGGTGGTCTTGACGCCGGCAGCGCCGGGAGCCTTTACCGCCGAACCGGCAACTACCGAGGCACAGCCGACGACAGATAGTGCCACCACACTGAGCGAGGCCGATCCCACCGCTCGCGCTGAGCGCATCCTGCGCACCCGTCGGTTCTGTTGCTGCATCGTTCAACACTCTAACCACGAGACGAAGCCAGCCTGCAGTCGAAGGTTGCCGACGTATCAGAAGTCCCCGGCGCCTCGGCGCAGCGTTTCGATGGACGACACCAGCGCCTGTGACTCCGCTGCCGACATCCCGATATCGGCGAAGACCTGCTCGTTGAGTGTGACCGTGGCGTCCTCGACCGTTGAGCGGCCCAGGTCGGTGATAGAAACCAGCGTGGTGCGTCCGTCGGTCGGGTGAGGCACCCGTTGCACCAAGCCGTTGGCTTCCAGGCGACGGATCGCATGCGTCACGCTGGTGACGTGCACCTGCAGCCGGTCGGACGCCTTGGTGATTGGCAGCGCTCCGCTGCGGCTGAAAGCCAGCAACCGCAGTAATTCGAAGCGGGAAAAGCTGAGGGCGTAGGGGCGCAACGCATTTTCGACGCGGGCCAGCAAGATTTGATGCGCGCGCATTACCGACGTCACCGCCACCATGCCTTGCGCCACGTCACCCCACCCGGCGCGCTGCCAATTAGCTCTCGCCTGAGCGATCGGGTCTTTGTCAGATGTAGACGCGGTCACGCCCTTTTCTTACCGCACTTTTGGACGGGAATTGGCCGCTCGGTGACTATGCGGGCCGATGCTCCGAGGAGTAGCGGGCAATCAGAGACGGCCTGGCGACTTTGCGACTGCGGCCAGCACCGCTTTGGTGGAAGCCCGGCTTCCGACGGTGATCCGCACACCGCCGTCGTCGTAGTAGCGGGCGTGCAGCCGGGTGTCGCCGAATACCTCTCGCCAGGGTCGCCCGGCGGCCGGCAGGTACACGAAGTTGGCGTGCCCGTCGGTGGCGTAAACGCCCATTGCCCGAAGGCGCCGACACAGGTAATCGCGCTCACCGGTGATTCGGAGAATGCGTTGCCGCAACTGGTCTTCGGCGTCGTAGGACGCTGCCACCGCGACCAAGCTAGTAATGCCCATCCCGAACGGCAACTGCATGCTCCACAGTGTTGTGGCCAGTTCGGGTGAAGCGAACCCGTAGCCGATACGAAGTCCGGCCAAACCATAGGCTTTCGAAAATGTCCGCAGTACAACGATATTCGGAAAGCGACGAATCAGGTTTGGTCCGTCGATGCGGTGCTGAGGGGCGACAAACTCGACATAGGCCTCGTCGAGCAGCACGACCGTATCGTCGGGCACCCGCCGCAGGAATCGCTGCACATCCGCGACGGGTTCCAGGGTGCCGGTCGGATTGTGCGGCCGACATAAGACGACGACCCGGGCGTCCGCCGCCGCCTCGGCCATTGCCTCCAAGTTGTGGTGACCGCGCTCGTCGAGCGAAACAGCGACCGATGTCAGGCGCGCCATCTGCGCGAAGATCGGGTATCCGTCGAACGTCGGAGCGCTGAGGACAATCCGATCACCGGGTCGCGTCACCGCATGCAGGACCTGCATCGTCACCCCGCTCGCCCCCGCTCCCAGCACGACCTGCCCGTCGCTGACCCCGACGTGCCCAGCGATGAGTGTTCGCAGCTGCTTGGGCAGAAATTCCGGATACCGGTTGGCAACATCGATCGAGCGCATCAGGGCTGAGCGCACCGACGGCAGCGGCGGAAACGGGTTCTCGTTGAGCGACAACGCGAATGGATCGGTCGCGCTCGGCAGCGCGTCGAGGATGTCCACGGTGACAGAGCTTGCCTGCAAAAGGGTTGACATCATCCTCGACCGCCCCAGCGGACCGCCGCGGCACCGGCGAAGTCGCCGGCGTGTGCGAAGGCGGCCATCATCACGATGTCGCCGGCCTTGACCTGACCCTCAGATGTTGCACGATCAAGGTTGATCGGTATGCCGGCGCCGAACAGGTTGCCGCACTCATCAAAGGTGTCGCGATGATGTTCGCGCGGCACCTCGAGCGCTTCGCGCCAGTTGCGCAGAAAAACCCGGTTGGGCTGATTGGTCACCAGCAGGTCGATGTCTTTCGACGACACACCGATTCGGTCACAAACCGCAAGCGCGACTTCGGGAACCTGCCGATTGCCGCGAGCGAGCACCTTGGCGATCTTGGTTTCGGTGAAACCGATGCAGCCTTCTCCGGGCCCGGCTTGCCACCACTTGCGGGGCGGGTCGATGGCGATCGTCATGTCGCCGGCATACTCGCCGTAGGTGCGGCACTCGATGTCGAGGATTGGTGAATCGTTGGACAGCGTGACCAAACCCACCGCAGCACCGTCGCCGGGTACGGACGACTGCGCCTTGAGTCGGACGCCGGGCTGGTCGAAGATCTGCCCGGCAGCGTTCTGCGCGACCGCGATCAGTGCGGTACGCCCTTCGCCGGACGCCAGGAGCTGGCGGGCCACTTTGAGCCCCAACACGAACGCCGCGCAACCGCCGTTGTGCAGATCCAGCACCCAGTTGGGCCGCATGCCCAAGCGGTGCGCAATGCCGCCGCCTCCGCCGTAGAACGGCATGTCGGGTAACTGTGTGTGGGTGATCAGCACGTCTACGTTCGAGAGGACGTCCTGGCCGTGCCGTTCGATCAGACCCTGTGCGGCTTGCTCGACCATGTCGACTGCGGTTTCGTCCGGCCCGACGTGATGGCGGAACTTGGGCGCGCGGAACATCAGGTTGGCGGCCAGGTCGTCTGCACCGGCAAATTGCGCGTAATAGTCCGCGCCGATGGGCTGCCCGGGCAGGTAGGTGGAAACGTCGGTCAGGCTGACGGTGGGTTGACTCATGGCAGTGCTCACTTCATCCAAGCCGGCGTGATCGGCAGGCCGTTACGGTGCCGGTACTCGGCGATTGTCTTGAGGTTGTTCAGCTCCAGCCCATGACCGGCGCCGAAGATGTCCCAGAAGTCGCCTACCCAGCCGGTGCGGTGTGGCGGACCGGCCTCGGGGTAGGGGTTGTGGTCGTAGAACGGATGGTGGCAATTAGTCCACAGCACAACGGATCCGGGCTTGTTGAGCACGACCTGTGCATCGAGGACCCGCATCAGGTAGATCATCCACAGGTGCTTGCCCTGGTCCCAGGCACAGTGGTAGTCGACGGTCCGCGCCTCGGCGTTGGCCACTGTCCGCGTGTAGATCTCGGTGTCCGGAAGCAGCCGGTCGTAGGCCAGCCACAGCCCGGGCTCCTCAGTGGGGGTGAAGTCACGCAGGGTGTACGTCCACTCCTCCAGGCTGCGGGTATCGGCCAAGTATGCGAACAGCTCGTCAGGTGGGCAGTCGACGTAGTCGTTGACCGTGCAGTACTGGCCGAAGACTTCGTCGTGCGGATACATCGACCGCATCTTCGCCATGAACATCGGGGCGGTCTGCTCCAGGGGCGAGGTCTCGATACGGACCACTCCCTCGATCGGCTCCGTGGTGCCGGTGTGAGTGTGAATGTCGTCAAGCGCTGGCACAGACATCAGATCTGCTCTCCTCGTGGGTTGTACTTCTCTGTTGGTCAACGTGATTGCCGGCTTGTTGGTTCAGGAACGCGGCGAACGCCGGGATTTCGTCGGCGGAGCACTCGATGCTGACCACCGACGGACCCTCTATGGCTACCGCCCGTTCCAGTGCGCCAGGCAGTGCGTCGATGTCATGTACCTCAACCGACGACAGCCCGGGAAACATGGCGGCCAGGCCGGCCCCCAGTTGGCTGGGGGCGAAGCGGTTGTAGCTATAGAGGTCGTCGTAGAACAATTGCTCGCGGGTCACGCACATGGCGTGGGCGTTGTTGTTGAGTAAGACGAACGTCACCGGCAGCCGATACTGCACCGCGGTGTGCACCTCCATGCCGTGCATGAAGAACGCACCGTCCCCGGCAATCACCACGGTGCGCCGGCTGGGCCCTTGGCTCTTCGCGCGAGCACTCATCGCACGTCCGAACGCCATGCCGATGCCGGCACCGAAGCTGTAACCCATGCCGCCCATGCCAAGCGCCACGGCGAACCGGCCGCCGCGCCGAACGGGCAGATAGTGAATGGCGGAGGCACCGGTGTTGCCGGCGTCGACGATGATGTCAACTCCGTCGGGCAACGTGCGATCGAGCGCGACCATGGCATCGTGGTAGCGCACACCCGGACCATGGAAGGCCGGCGGCTGTAGTTCTCTGTAGGGCACCTGATCAGGCACGCGCAAACCGGTTGGCCGCCCAGCCCCGGACAGCGCATCTGTCAGCGCGGTCAGCGACGTGCGCAGATTGTCGGTATGGACGTGGGTGCATGCAAGGTATGGCGGTGCCGAGCCGATCGACACCGTGCGCACGGCCGCCAGCGCATCGTCGAGGCCGGCGCGCGCGGTCACCGAGAGTCGAGTGCCCACAACCAAGCACAACCCGCTGTCGGCCACCGCCTCGGCCACGCCGGGATGTCCCATTACACCGGTCACTCCCAGCGCCGACGAAGATCCGAAACCCGGTGTCCCGGTTACATCCTTTGCATCGGGCACGCATGCGACCCGGGCGCGCAGTAGGGCGCGCAGTTCTTCGAGTTCGCCGCGCGCGTTATCGCGGGCCACTTGCTCGCCGGCGATGATCGTGACCGGTCCGTTGGCGCGGCGCAGGGCGCGCACGATCGGATGGGGGTTACCGATGCTCGCCTGCGGCCGCTCAATGCCGTTCAGAACATGACCGCCATACCCGTTGATGTCCATCTTGGCCTGCTGAACATCTTTGGGTAGCAACAACACCGCCGGTCCACCGGTTCGCGCCGCAGCGATGGCAGCAGGCAATGCGGAAGCAATGTCGGCGGGCTTCAACACCCGCCGGCAGAAGACTGATACCGCAGAAAACAGCGCCTCGGCATTCAACGAACCGTTGCGGCCACTGGTGTCCTGAAAGCTGCCCCGGCCGTCCATCGTGGTCGCCGGCTGACCCACTAACGCCAACACCGGCACCCGGCTAGCCAATGATTCCCCAAGGCCGGGAACAAGGTTCAGTGCCCCGCCGCCAGAGGTTGCGGCCACTATCCCTAAACCGGCGCCGCTGCGGCTGTACCCGTCGGCCATCGTGGCCGCGGAAAACTCGTGTTTGGCCAGCACCGCGGTGATGTCCGAACAGAAGTGTGCGGCATCGTAGAGATCTTCGATGTTGGCGCCGTCGACGCCGAATATGTAGTCGCTGTCGGTTCTCGCGAGGTGCTCGACGATATGGTCGACCACCCGGTGTTGCCTGGGCATCTGCTCACCTAACTTGTGACGATGCCCGTACCACGACTCCCTAGTAGCTTTAGTTCAATGCCGATCGAAACTTTTTACAGCGAGCGCTGCAGCAGCACCTTGTCGTTGTCGACCAAAATTACTTGCACGGCTGCGATTTGGTCTGCCGGAATTGAAATGCTGCCAGCGGGCGTTGCCGTGTGACCGGGCTCGGCCAGCCACGTCGCCAGCCGGGTATGGCTGCCGTCGCGACCCACCACAACCATCGCCAGCGTGTCGTGGTGAGAATTCACCGGAGCCAGGCAGACGCAGTTCAGGTCGATGTAGGTTCCCCAGTGCTGGGTGCTGACCGACACCGTCGAGGCGAGCGCCGTGGTTCCCACCTGCGCCATCGGTTGTCCCGACACGGTCGCCTGTGGCGGCGTGGGCACCCCGGTCATGGAATGGCCTTTAACGCCGATGAACACACCAATGGCCAGCACCGCGGCCGCGGCGGCCGTAGCCGTCCACGTCATCAGGCGCGACCGGCGCCGCCGCCAGGCTACCTTCGCCAGCAACGACGGCAGCATCTCTGCAGGCAACGATGGTCCCTCAGACGTGTGGTCGGCCTCCGCCATTGCGGCGACCTCGTCACCGTCGAGCCGTGACAGCAGAGCAGGCATGCCGCTCAGTTCGCCAACGGCTTCCCGGCATGACAGGCAGCCGGCCATGTGCGCTTCGAATTCCCGCCGTTCGTTGGATGACAGTGATCCCAGCACGTATGCGGCATCCCACATCGCGTATTCGTCATGCCCGGTTGGGTCACCGTCACGCGGCAGCCCGGGCCGCCATTGCGGCATCATCGTGTAACTCCCATCTTGTGGCACGCCAGACATTCGGAGCCGACGGCCGTTTGGATGGCTAAAAGAGCCATCATCGTATAGCCCCCATTTTCTTCGTTCACCGTGTGACCCCCGTCTCCTGCATTGTCAGTCGCATCGCCCGTAACGCGTAGTGCAGCCGTGACTTCACCGTGCCTTCGGCGATGTCGAGATCGGCGGCGATCTGCGCCGTGGTCCACCCCTGGTAGTAAGACCGGCGCACCACCGCGCGGTGTTCGGGGGATAGTTGTGCCATCGCGTCGGCGATCAGCATTCGGTCCAGGGCTTCGTTGACCCGGTCCGGACCGGCCTGCTCAGGCGCGTTGTCCAGCGAAGTGACTTCCTTGCGGGCCCGGGCGGTGCGGCTCTCGTCGATGACTATGTTGCGGGCGACGGTGAACAGCCAGGCCCGTGCTGATCGTTCGGTGTCGCCGATGACCTCGGGATGCTGCCACGCCCGCAAAAGCGTCTCTTGGACCACGTCTTCGGCCCGGTTTCGATTCCCGGTCAGCCGGAGCGCATAGCGCCACAAAGCCGGTGCATGCTCGTCGTAGATTGCCTTCATCAAGACGGCTTCCGCGCCCGCCGGGCTGCCGACCTTAGACAATCTATTCACCTCCTGCTGGTGACACGAGTGAAACGTCCGTTCGGTTCACACGCGGCCAGCGGCCGCGACCTATTCAAGAGGCAGGCATCCGCCCGGTCCTTGGACACCGCGGCGGTGTGCTCCCAGTGTGCCGCACCAACGCGTCAGACGCGTCCCATCCAGCTGTGGAACCGGCCCTCCGGGTCGTAGGCCGAACGCACCTTATCGAGCCGTGCCATGTTCGATGGGGCGATGAACCGCGCTGGACGCCGGCACAGATTCTCGTCGGCCAGTGAGATGCCAGTGGCCAAATGTGACATCGCCGCCATGTTGGATCCCGCCCAGTCGCGGTACCGATCATCGTCGGCAGGATCCTGCCAAATGGTGTAAAGCGCCAGATAGATCTCGTCTTCCAGGCCGTACACCATGTCAGCCCTATCCGGGGACGTCTTCCAGCCAGTGAAAATGAAATGCGAGGGATGTGGTGGCATCGTTTCGATGATTCCGCGGATGCCGGGCAGTAAGTCTTCTGCGGAAGCCGACGTGAACATGCTGTCGGCGATATAGCGATGCCCCTTCGGATAACTGGTCATCACCGCGGTGTACCAATTGGCCAAGTTTGTCGGCGCGTAAGCCAGGCTGACAATCGCCTTATCCACGACCGGGCAGGTGCCCAGCAGGGCAAGGGCTTTCGTCGCCTCCTCCTCTGAATCGGCGAAGACCGGCGCGGCGATCGTGATGCCGGGCTGGTTGAGCCCGGCTCCCGGAAAGCTGCGGGCGGTGTGGATCTGCAGTTCAACGCGGTCGTCCAGCTCGGAACTGATCGAGCGTCCCCAGGTGAACACCTCATCGGCGACTTCGATCGGGTACATGTACAGGCAGGTACCCCAAACCGGCGGCCGTGGGTAAATGCGCAGTGTGAAAGAGGTAACCACACCGAAGAAGCCCGGCCCCGACCCGCGGGCTGCCCAATACAGATCAGGGTGGTTCTCGGTATCGCAGTAAATCAGTTCACCGTCGGCGGTGACGACCTCCAGTCCGAGCACGCTCTCGCAAGCCGGTCCGAGCACCGAACTGTTCCAGCCGTATCCGCCCTGCAGAAGATAGCCACCGAGGCATATGCCCTCGCAATGACCCGCGGGAAAGAAAAACCCTTGTGCGTCGAGGTCGGCCGCAAAGACGCTGGCAACCTTGCCCGGGCCGACGTCTGCGGTCATCCGATCCGGCTCGACGGTGCAATGATCGAGGCGACTCACGTCGAGCAGCAGGCCACCGTCGCGCAAGTGACTGGCCGCCCAGCTGTGGCCGCCGGACTTTACGCCGACGTGATGTCCGTTGGTCTGCGCATAACGGATCGCCGCGACGACGTCGCCGGTGTCGTGCGCTTGCACGATCACGTCCGGAAAACGCTCCGGCACAAGGCCGTTCCATACCGTGCTTCGACGGGCCGTTTCGTATCCTTCCGCGCCGCGAAAGTAAGTTTTCTCAGTGGGAAGTAAAAGCATCGCGCTCCCTCGATTTCGCGCAGGCCTGTCCGCTTGGTGTGTTAACGAGACACCGCCGTCAGCCGTTCAGCAGGATTCCCCAGGGGCCGTTTGAGGTACGCCGCGATTTCGCGAGCCAGAGGCGTGGCGTTCATTCGGATCGCCCGGAGTGGACCGTTGGGCGGAATGCCGTATCCGATTGCGAACATTCCGTCGCCGACGTGTGAGGCAAAGCCGCCGCGCGGGTTGCCGTGCTCGTCGAGGACACCAAGGTGCCCGAGCAAACCATCGAGATTCGTACCAAACCCAGTGGCGGCGATGATCGCCTGAGGCGCTACGGACGTGCCGTCGCCGAGAATCACGCGGTCGGATTCGACCGCCGTGACCGCACTGACCACCTCTATGCGCCCGCTACGCACGAGTTTGATGAGTTCGTCGGCCAGCGTCGGGATGCGCCCTCGCTTTTCCACCGTCGCCTTGAGCCCGAGCGGCGGCCGCTGGAAGCCGTAGGCTGACAGGTCACCTAACATCAGGCGATTGACGCGGGCGATCAGTGGATCGATCATCCGCGCGGGGACTCGTGAGGACAGCTCCAGAAAAATATCCGACGGAATAGGTCCGATGGCGCGCCGCACGAGGTGCGGGGGCGTGCGGACCGCCAGCCAGATCCGGCAGGCGCCGTCGTTGGCAAGTTGGACGGCGATATCGGCGGCAGAATTGCCTGCGCCAACAACGAGGACGTCGCGGCCACGGTAGGGCCAAGCGCTGGTGAAGTCCCCGGAGTGCACGATCTCGCCGTTGAAGCGCTTCAGTCCAGGCCAGTTAGGGAGGGTTGAGGCACTGTAGTTGCCCGTGGCGAGGACGATCGCCGCGGTTTGGATTGCACCCGACGACGTGTCCAGTTGCCACATTCCGTCGCCACGGTCGATGCGGTGGACTTCACACCCGAGCATCAGCGCGATGTTCTGCCGCTGAACATAGCGATCGAAATAACGGACCATGTCTTCCTTGGTCGGCCAACGGCCGGCGTCCAAGGGAATCCGTTGTCCGGGAAGGTGTGACAAGAAGCCGGTTGTGTTGAGGCGGAAGTTGTCATAGCGCCTCCGCCACGAAATCGCCGGTGCCGCTGCGCGTTCCAGAACGAGCGCTTTGATGCCATGCTGATGGTCGAGTTCACGTGCAACCGCCAGACCCGCAGGTCCTGCCCCGATGACAACGGCGTCGGGGTTGTCCTGGATCTCTATGGTCATCCGCGATCTCCAGTCATCTTCTGGGCAGGGAGGGACCTTGGTTCCCGGGTGTAACACGACGCAGAATTGGCTGCGGTTCATTCTGGATTGGAAGAGGACCGCTGCACCGTCGACCGGTCCATTGCTGCGTCGGCGATCGGGTCGCCGCGGAACGCCTAAATGCGCGCCGAGCGAGCCGCACGCGAGCCACGGGTTCACCCCGAAGGCAGGTCGCTGCGGTCAGCCGAGAGTCAAGATGCGGGGTCCGACCTCGGTTGCTGCCACGGTGTGCTCCCAGTGTGCCGCGCGGGAGCCGTCGAGGGTAGTGACTGTCCATCTGTCATCGAGCACCGCGGTTTTGCCCGACCCGAGCGTCAGCATCGGCTCGATGGCCAGTACAGATCCGGGGGCCAGCAGCGGACCGCGTCCCGGGGACCCTTCATTGGGCAGGAACGGGTCCATGTGCATCTGCCGGCCGATGCCGTGGCCACCGTAGCCCTCGACTATTCCGAACGTACGGCCGTACCGCGCCTCGGCGCCATGGGTGGCGGTTTCGATGGCGTGCGACACGTCGGTCAGCCGGTTGCCGGGAACCATCGCCGCGATCCCAGCCTCCATGGCTGCCCTGGTTGCCTGCGACAACGCCTCGTCCATCTGGGTGAGCGGTCCGACACCCAGCGTGATCGCGGCGTCACCGTGCCAGCCGTCGAGGATTGCACCGCAATCGATCGAGACCAGGTCGCCGATCCCGAGGATCTCGCCGGCTGAGGGGATCCCGTGCACCACCCGATCGTTGACTGACGCGCAAATCGACGCCGGGTACCCGTGATAGCCGAGAAATGACGGTGTCGCCCCGGCGTCTCGGATGATCGATTCGGCGATCGCGTCCAAATCCAACGTCGAAGCACCCGGTGTCGCGGCTGCCTGAACTGCCCGCAGCGCCGCCGCCACCACGGCCCCGGCCGCGGCCATCGCGTCGAGTTCGCCGGCGCTGCGCTGTGGCACGACTTTGCGGTTGCGCAGCCCTGCCAAGGCGATCACCGCTACTTCCCTAAAGCTTTCAGCGCGCGCCCGAAGACCTCATCCAGCGAGCCGACGGCGTCGACGGCCTTAAGCTCGTCGCTGTAATACTCGATCACCGCATCGGTTTGATCGTGGTAGATCTTCATGCGGTTGCAGATGACCTGCTCGGTGTCGTCGTCGCGGCCGCGTTCTTTGAGGCGTTCGAGCAGTACCTTTTCTGACACCCGAAACTCCAGCACGGCGTCGAGTTTGGTTCCCCGGCGTTCGAGCATGTCGTCCAAGGCTTTGGCTTGCTCGAGCGAGCGCGGATAGCCATCCAGAATGAACCCGGCGTCCACGTCGGATTCGTCGAGGCGCTCGTCGACAAGTCGGTTGGTCACCTTCGACGGCACCAGATCACCGGCATCGAGGTAGCGCTTGGCTTCCAGCCCCAGCTCGGTGCGGTCGTCAATGTTCTGACGAAACAGGTCGCCGGTGGAGATTTGCGGGACCTCGAGTGCTTCGGCCAACTTCTTGGCCTGCGTGCCCTTGCCCGCCCCGGGCGGCCCAAGCAAAACAACTCTCACTTCAGGAACCCTTCGTAGTTACGCTGCATGAGCTGGCTCTCGATTTGTTTGACCGTATCCAAGCCGACGCCGATCATGATCAAAACCGCGGTACCGCCGAAAGGCAGATTCTGCACCGTGCCGGTATTGCCGATCTGCAGGAACAAGTTCGGCAGCACGGAGATCACGCCCAGGTAGATCGAGCCCGGCAAGGTGATCCGGCTCAGAACGTAGCGCAGGTAATCCGCGGTCGGCTTGCCCGGCCGGATGCCCGGGATGAAGCCACCGAACTTCTTCATCTCGTCGGCGCGTTCGTCGGGGTTAAACGTGATCGACACATAGAAGTAGGTGAAAAAGATGATCAGGCCGACGTAGATGCCGATGTAGACCGGGTCAGCCGGGTTCGACAAGTAGTTGCCGACGAATTTGTCCCACCAGGTATTACCCGTACCGCCGCTGCCGCTGCGCACCAGCTGGGTGACCAAATGCGGAATGTAGATCAGCGACGACGCGAAGATGACCGGGATAACGCCGGCCTGGTTGACCTTGAGCGGCAGATACGTGGACGTGCCGCCGTACATCCGCCGGCCCACCATTCGCTTGGCGTATTGCACCGGAATACGGCGCTGGCCCTGCTCGACGAACACCACCCCGACGATGATGATCAGCGCGGCCACGCAGACCGCGGCGAAGACTGCCCCGCCTCGGCTGTCCAGGATGGAATTGCCTTCGGAGGGGATGCGGCCGGCGATGCCGGCGAAGATCAGCAACGACATGCCGTTGCCTATTCCGCGCTCGGTGATCAACTCGCCCATCCACATCACCAGGCCGGCGCCGGCGGTCATCACCAGCACGATGACGATCAGGGTGAAGATGCTCTGGTCGGCGATGATGTCCAGAGTGCAGCCTTGTAGCAACCCTCCGTTGGCAGCCAGCGCCACGATGCTGGTCGCCTGTAGGACGGCCAGCGCAATAGCCAGGTAGCGGGTGTACTGCGTCATCTTGGCCTGACCGGAATGGCCTTCTTTCCGCAGTTCCTCGAACCGCGGGATGACGACGGTCAGCAGCTGCACGATGATGCTCGCGGTGATGTAGGGCATTACACCGACCGCGAACACGGTCAGCCGCAGCAGCGCGCCGCCGGAGAACAAATTGATCAGCGAGTAAATCTGCGCCGAATCGCCACCGCTGACCTGCGCAATACACTTCTGCACATTCGGATAGTCGATTCCCGGGGACGGGACGGACGCTCCCAGCCGATACAGCACCACGATGGCCAGCGTGAACAGAATCTTCCGTCTCAGGTCGACTGTTCGCAGCGATGAGATGAAAGCCGAAAGCACTCTTCCTCCTGCGCAGCCGTGCTCTTGGGCCGCGGCATGCCAAACGGGGCTGGTCTCGCCAGCACGGGTAGTCCTGTGTCACGCACCGAGCCCCGCCCGCCAGGAGCTGCGAAGTCGCGCGTCGAACAGTCTACGACCCTAACAGCGCTGGCACCGGCCACCCCCAACCAGGCTTGCGGTTCGGGGTGCTCTTTATATTGGCTAAATATAGCTGGGGTAGAGCAGAAGGTGACGGTAACGCGTATGGGTGACGCTCGCTTCGAGGGTGACAGCTGGGATCTGGCTTCCAGCGTGGGGGCGACGGCCACGATGGTCGCCGCCGCCCGAGCTCTAGCCAGTCGCGCGCCCAACGCCTTGATCGATGACCACTTCGCCGAGCCGCTGGTTCGCGCCGTCGGCATCGAGTTCTTCGCCAAAATGGCCGGCGGTGAGTTGGATCCGAAGGATCTTGACGAGGACGCCGCCGTCGGGATGCAGCGATTCGCCAACGCCATGGCGATCCGCACCGACTATTTCGACGGATTCTTTCTCGGGGCGACGCAGGCGGGCATCCGGCAGGCCGTCATCCTGGCGGCCGGGCTGGATTCACGGGCGTACCGGTTGGCTTGGCCGACCGGTACCGCCGTGTACGAGATCGACCAGCCACAGGTGATCGAATTCAAGACCGCGACACTGGCCGGCCTGGGTGCACGGACCACAGCGGATCGGCGGCCGGTGGCGATCGACTTACGCAACGACTGGCCGGCGGCGCTGCAAGCCGCGGGCTTCGACCCCGCACTACGCAGCGCCTGGATCGCCGAAGGACTGCTGGGATACCTGCCTCCCGACGCCCAGGACAGGCTGCTCGACCAGATCACGCTGCTGAGCGCGCCTGGGAGCCGGTTGGCCACCGAGGGCCTGCCCGACATCAACCACATCAAAGAGGAGGAGCTCCGGCGACGCATGCAGCGTCATTCCGACCGCTGGAGCCGGCACGGCTTCAGGCTCGACATGGCTGACTTGGTTTATTTCGGCGATCGGACCGATGCCGGTGCTTATCTGGCCGATCGCGGCTGGGACGTCACCGCGAGCCCCGCCGCTGAGCTGCTGGCCGCGCACGGACTGCCGCCCGCCGACGCCGAGGACTCTCCGGTCGGCGACGTCATCTATCTCAGCGCCGAGTTGACCGAGGATCAGCCGTGACACGCAACGACACCGATAGTTGGGATTTGTCCACCAGTGTGGGTGCGACGGCGACGATGGTCGCCGCCGCACGAGCGTTGGCCAGCGAAGGAGCCAACCCGATCATCAATGATCCGTTCGCGGGGCCGCTGGTCCGCGCCGTGGGTATCGAGTTCTTCGTCCGCGTCGTCGACGGCGAGGTCAATCCGTCCCCGGCCGAGGGCGAAAGCCCCGTACCTGATTTGCAACAGGAAACCGACTCGCTGGCCGTACGCACAAAATTCTTCGACGACTTCTTCGTCGACGCCACGGTGAGCGGCATCCGGCAGGCGGTGATACTGGCCGCCGGCCTCGACTCTCGGGCGTACCGATTGCCGTGGGCCACTGGCAGCGTCGTCTACGAAGTCGACCAACCGCAGGTGGTTGACTTCAAGACGGCCACCATGTCGGAGTTGGGCGCGGTGCCAACCACGGAGCGGCGGACCGTCAGCATCGATTTGCGTGACGATTGGCCGAATGCGTTGCGCGCCAGCGGTTTCGCTGACGACCAGCCGACGGCGTGGAGCGCCGAGGGCCTGCTGATGTACCTGCCGCCGGAAGCCCAGGACCGGCTTTTCGACCACATCACCACCCTCAGCGCGCCCGGCAGCCAATTGGCAACCG
>CAWCJY010000009.1:0-224920 GCA_963795995.1 uncultured Actinomycetota bacterium | reverse complement strand
GAATCGGCGAGGTCGAGGGCGGCGGTGACGGCTTCTTCGTCGGTAACGTCGGCCGGCGCGAAACGCGCGCGCTCCCCGAGTTCGCGGACTACGTCTTCACCCTTGATGTCCAGTACCACCACCTGTGCACCTGCGTCCAGCAGTCGCTTTGTGGTGGCCAGACCGAGGCCGGACGCACCACCGGTGACGAGTGCAGCAGCGTCTTCTATCTGCACGCGAATCCTCCTGAGGTTTAGACCGCGCTGTCGGAGATCACAATGGGCCCTACGGGTCGGCTGGACTATAGCCAGTCGCCCAGAACCGCTTCGGTATCGGCTCCCGGCTGACCGGCAGGCCGCGGTTCGTCGGGCACACTGCGGGAGAACCGCGGCGCTGGAGAGGGCTGCGGGCCGGTGTCGGTTCGGTACAGGGATTGCCGCTCGGCGATGTGCGGCTCGTTCTCGACTTCGCCGAACGCCAGCACCGGTGTCACGCATGCGTCGGAGGCCGCGAAGACCTGAGCCCAATGGTCACGGTCGTAGCGGGCGAACACCTCGGTGAGTCGGGCGCGCAACTCGGGCCACCGGGTGGTGTCGTTCTGTCCTGGCAGATCAGCGGCGTTCAAGTCCAGCCCGGCCAACATGGCCGCGTAGAACTGCGGCTCGATGGCGCCGACCGCGACATACCGGCCGTCGGCGCATTCGTAGGTGTCGTAGTAGGGCGCACCGCCGTCGAGCATGTTGGTGCCGCGGACATCGCTCCACAGCCCCATGCCGCGCATCGCCCACATCATCTGGACCAGCACGCCGGACCCATCGATCATTGCAGCGTCGATGACTTGCCCTTTGCCGGAAGTCTGGCGCTCCCACAGCGCGGCAAGGATCCCGACCAGCAGGAACATCGAGCCGCCGCCGAAATCGCCGACCAGGTTCAGCGGCGGCACCGGCCGTTCGTTGACCCGGCCGATGGCGTGCAGGATGCCGTTCAGTGAGATGTAGTTGATGTCGTGGCCAGCCTGCTGGCTGCGCGGACCGGTCTGGCCCCAGCCAGTCATCCGGGCATAAACGAGGCGGTCGTTGACGTCAGCACAGTCCTGCGGAGCTAGCCCGAGCCGCTCGGTGACCCCCGGCCGGTAGCCCTCGATCAAAACGTCAGCCTCCGCGATCAGCCGGAGCACGAGGTCTCGTCCCTGCTCCGATTTGAGGTCGGCGGTCATCAAGCGCCGGTTGCGCAGCATGGCGTCGCGGGCGGCACCGCTGGTGGCGCCGGGCCGTTCAATACGGACGACGTCGGCACCTAGGTCGCCGAGGATCATCGCGGCATGCGGGCCCGGCCCGATGCCGGCCAGTTCGATGACGCGCAGCCCTTTCAGCGGTCCCGCCATGACCTACGACCTCTCTCTCGACGTCTCCCGTGGCGATCGCCAGCGCGGCGGAGCCGGGCGCAGCGGGTCGCCACCAAATCATCCCGTGGCATCTTCGCAACCGCCGGGCGCACCCCGGCATCCCGGTTCGCGTTTCCTATTGCCCGTGAATGGCAATCCGCAGTCGACGCGGTTGCGAACTACTGGCGAATCGACTATCGACAGCTTGGAGGCCCGATGTCGACTGAACCGATTCGTTGCCTGGTGACGGGCGCGACCGGCTATATCGGAGGCCGTCTGGTGCCGCAGCTGCTCGACGAGGGTCATCGAGTTCGCGCGCTGGCACGCAATCCAGACAAGCTTGCCGACGTGCCGTGGCGTCAGCAGGTCGAGCTGGCGCCCGGTGATCTTGGTGATGCTGATTCACTCACAGCGGCCTTCGACGGCTGCGACGTCGTTTACTACCTGGTGCACTCGATGGGAGGGTCTAAGCAATTCGCGGCCGAGGAAGAACGCGGTGCCCGCAATGTGGCAACGGCAGCACGCCGCAGCGGGGTGCGGCGTCTGGTGTACCTCAGCGGCCTGCACCCGCCGAACCGCAAACTCTCGCCGCACCTGGAGTCGCGCAAAGCTGTGGGTGAAGTCCTGATCGGCTCCGGCGTGGAAACCGTTGTCCTGCAAGCAGGTGTGGTCATCGGGTCAGGCTCGGCGTCATTCGAGATGATCCGCCACCTCACCGACCGATTGCCGGTGATGACCACCCCGAAGTGGGTGCACAACAAGATCCAGCCGATCGCGGTGCGTGACGTGCTGTATTACCTGACGCAGGCCGCGACCGCGGCGGTGCCCGAATCGGGCGCCTGGGATATCGGCGGGCCGGATGTGCTCGAGTACGGCGACATGATGCGCATCTATGCCAGCGCAGCCCAACTCGGCAAGCGTTATCTGATTGTGCTGCCTTTTCTAACACCGACCATCGCAAGCCTCTGGGTGGGCAGCGTCACCCCCATTCCGCCCGGCCTGGCCCGGCCGCTGATCGAATCGCTGGAATGTGATGCGGTGATGCGCGACCACAGCATCGACTCGATTATCCCGCCTCCGGCCGGGGGTCTCACCGGCTACCGCCGTGCGGTCGAGTTGGCGCTGGGCCGCGCCATGCGTGGCCTGGCGGACGCCACCTGGGACTCGTTAGCATCCGTCCCGGCCGAGCCGCTGCCAACAGACCCGGAATGGGCCGGTGAAATCATCTACACCGACGAGCAGACCGCGGTGACGACAACAGATCCCGACCGGGTTCTGAAGGCAGCCGAGGAAGCCGTGAAACGCAGCGGATGGCACTCATTTCCGGTTGCCCGGCACCGAGGCGGTTCTGGCGAGCGGTGGCGCGTCGAAGAGTCCGAGGCGAGTGCCATGCTTCGGCTGCGCGCCGAGGTGCGGTCACCCGGCCACGCGTGGCTGGAGATTGCGGTCAGCCCGAACGCGGACAAAGGCTCCACATACCGGCAGCGGGCAATATTTCTTCCCCACGGCATCGGCGGCAAGCTGTACTGGTTCGCACTGCGACCCGTGCACTCCGCTGCGCTGCGCGGCCTGAGCCGCGAGGTTGTTGCATCAGGCTGACACTCTTATCGGTCGTCAGCTCAGTCGCCGAACAGCGGTGGTAGCGCCAGCACCATGATCAAGCCCCAGAAGACATGAGTGAGGACTGGTGCCAGCACCCCTCCTGTCGAGCGGCGCTCCCAAGCGCACACGATTCCCAAGATCAACGCCGCGAACCCGAGCATCGGGTTCCCGCTGGCCATGACCGCAGCGACGTACAGGATTGTCGAGATTGCCACCGGGTGATGCCGACCCAACGCCGTGTACAGTGCGCCGCGAAAGAATGTCTCCTCGGCCAGGCCGTTGACCAGGGTGACAGCGACGATCGACAGCAACGGGGCTTGGTTCGCGAATTGCAGTACCCGGGAGATCAACACGGCGATATTTGGAATCTCCCTGACCACGATCCCGCCGAGCACAAAGACGACGCCCAGACCCAGGCCGAGGGTGGTGCCAGTGATGACCGGGCGCTGATTACGGCCGCGCCAGCAGATACCGCCCAGATGCAGCGGCCCGGAAAGGAATGCGCCAGTCATCCACACCGCCGCTAGCGCCAACGTCAGCCAGATGAAATTCGACGCGCCTGGCCGGCGCGTCATGGTGTATCCCATAACCGCCGCGCCGACGACCAGCACAAGGCCCACCACGATGCGCCGTCGCACCACCACCTGGGGTGATTCGTGGTGCGGGACAGCGACATTAGTCATGGCGCGGCGCACCTCGGCAGGGACGCTGGTCTGATATGGCAGGTAGGACTCGCTCATACATGGACTTTCGGGGTGA
Source organism: uncultured Actinomycetota bacterium (assembly GCA_963795995.1). Lineage (GTDB taxonomy): Bacteria > Actinomycetota > Actinomycetes > Mycobacteriales > Mycobacteriaceae > Mycobacterium. Next base: position 221,196 of record CAWCJY010000009.1, on the reverse strand, counting down.
AGTGGAGCAATACGTCCAGGCCGGTTCGCAGCGCCCCGGCGAGCGGGCCCGGGACCACGTTGACCACTCCCAGAGTGGGGCGTGCGATAGGCGGTGTCACTATCCCGACCAGCTGCTTGATGCGCAGCGCATCGCCACCGGCCCAGGTCGGGTCGCTGTCGGCGAGGTGGTGCGGATCGACGAGCGCGTTGACGCGTCTGGGCCGGGGGCTCGACAACGCCAGCGCGATCGCATCCTCGATGGAGACCAGACCGCCGAGCGGGTCGGCAACAACATCTCGAAGCGGTTTGGCAGAGGCGCGCATGGGGTGGTCCAGCGATCGCACCAGGTCGGCGGCCAGTCCGTCGGGCACCGGCAGGGCGAGTGCGGTGACCAGCGACGCCGCGAGCGTGCCGATCCCGCGCACCGGCACGCCTGTCTGCCACTTGCCCGAAACCCGCGCATAGGTCTTGAGCAACTGCCGGTACGAGGTCGTCTGAGGACCGGCGATGTCGTAGGTGCCAGCCGGCACCAGTTGCGAATCGGCTGCGGCGACGAGGTAATGCAGCACGTCGCGAATAGAGATCGGGTCGAGCGGATTTTCCATCCAAGGTGTGACCGGTATGAGCGGGAACCGGTCGCCGACATAGCGCAGCATCTCGAAGGACGTCGAACCCGCTCCCAGGATGATCGCTGCGCCCAGCCACACCACATCCGGGCCGCCCTCGACCTGGAGAGCGTCGCCAACCTCCGCCCTGCTGGCCAGGTGCTCAGAAAGGCTCCCGTCCTCCGGGACGAAGCCTCCCAGGTAGACGATGCGCTGCACACCGGCGTCTTTGGCCGCGGCGGCCACGTTCGCCGCCGACTTTCGGTCAGTGTCACGAAAGCCGGGCTGGCCGATCGCGTGTACCAGGTAGTACACGACGTCGAGCGGGCCGCCGACGGCGAATGCCGTCTTGACAGATTCGGAGTCGTTCGCGTCGAGGACGACGCCGCTGACGTCGTCCACCCAGCCGAAGCGTCCGAGGCGTTCGGGGTTCCGGCTGGCGGCCACGACTTCGTGCCCGTCAGCGAGCAGTGTCGCTACCAGTCGAGACCCGATGTAGCCGGTCGCACCGGTGACCAAAATCCGCACGCCCTCCAACGTAGCCGAGGCGACGATGCGCCCCGATGGGGCGCGGAGGAGCTGGCCAGCAGCGCCGGATCAGTCAATCTGCGAGCCATTGAACCGAGATCGCGGCAATACCGTAGTGCAAGCGTGGGGATCAATCCTGCCGCCCGGCAGCGCAATGTTCGCCAACCTACGACCAGGATGACCGGAGCGCCGTCGGTGGCCGGGATGGCCGTCGAGCAGCGACGGCTTCCGAATCCAGTTGTCTGTCGATGTCGTGACGATGACCGAGAAATACCTGCGCGAGGATGTTCAAAAGTTCTTGGCGGCCCATGGTATGTCCGCCGCCGACGTCGAGACCTGGATATGCCACCCGGGTGGTCCCAAAGTCATCGAAGCGGTCGAAACCGTGTTGCACCTTCCCACCGACGCGCTCGACCGCACCCAAGAGTCGTTGCGGGAGAACGGCAATCTGTCATCAGTGTCAGTCCTCGATGTGCTTCGCGCCACCATGGCCGATCCGCCACCGGCGGGTTCGATCGGATTGATGATCGCGATGGGACCAGGGTCCTGTTCGGAGCTCGTTCTGCTCGGCTGGTAGGACGATAGGTGTCAGCGCGCCTTCCAGACCGGCGGACGTTTCTGGGCGAACGCCAACGGGCCCTCCTTGGCGTCCTCGGATCTGAGCAGCGTGCGGAACTCGCGTTCGATGCGGGCCCAGCCCGCTTCCTCGTCGGCGATGACGCCGTCGTCGGCACCGTATGCGACCCGCTTGCTGGCCTGCACCGACAACGGCGCATTCACCGTCACCCGCTCGGCCAGCGCTAGTGCGGCCGTCAACACGGTGCCGTTGGGCACGACTTGGTTGACCAGCCCCCACCGGGCCGCCTCGGCCGCGCTGATTGGTTCACCGGTGAGCAGCATCTCCAGCGCCACCTTGCGCGGCAGCTGATCGACGATCCGGAACACACCGCCAGCAGCGGCGATCAGGCCGACCTTCACCTCAGGAAGGCCAAACTTCGCTCCCTCATCGGCCACCACCAGGTCGCTGGCCAATGCCAGCTCGGTGCCGCCGCCCAGGGCTGTGCCGTTGACCGCGGCGATGGTGGGCTTGTCGATGAAATGGTGCACGTAACCGGCGAAGCCCCACTCACCGTGGTCGCGATGGTAGAGGTTTTCCCGGCGCGCGACCGCCTTGAGATCAGCTCCGGCACAGAATGATTTGTCACCGGCGCCGGTGATGACCACGGCCCGTATTCCCGGATCCTGTTGTGCCTGCTCGAGCGCGTCGCCGACGGCGGTGCTGACCGCGCCGTTGACCGCGTTGCGGGCTTCGGGCCGGTTGATGGTGATGACCATGACATTGCCGCGACGCTCCGTGACGGCGCCGGGCCTCGGCTGCGCTTCGGTGTGGGCAGCCGTACCGGTCACAACAATTCCAGGATCGTCGCATTCGCCTGACCGCCGCCCTCGCACATGGTCTGAAGGCCGTAGCGAATTCCCTTGTCCCGCATGTGGTAGAGCAGGGTCGTCATCAGTCGCGCTCCGGACCCACCGAGGGGATGGCCCAATGCGATCGCGCCACCGTTGGGGTTGAGCTTCTTCTCGTCGGCGCCGATTTCTTTCAGCCAGGCCAGCGGTACCGGCGCGAACGCCTCATTGACCTCGTAGGCTCCGATCTCGTCGACGCTCAAACCGGAACGTTTCAACGCCTTCTGCGTCGCCGGTATGGGCGCGGTCAACATGATCACCGGGTTGGCGCCCGCCAGCGCCACGGTGTGCACCTTCGCGATCGGTTTCACACCCAGCGATTCAGCCTTCTGCGCCGACATGAACAGCAACGCCGCCGAGCCGTCGGAGATCTGGCTGGAGTTTCCGGCGTGGATGACGCCGTCCTCTTTGAACGCCGGTTTGAGTTGCGCCATTTTCTCCATCGGCGTGCCCCTGCGGATACCTTCATCCTTGAGCACCGGGGTGCCGTCCTGGTCTTTGATCGCGACGATCTGGTCGTCGAAAGCACCGGAATCTTGCGCAGCGGCGGCCTTCTCGTGGGAGCCGAGGGAGAACTCGTCCAGTGTGGCGCGGTCTAATCCCCACTGCTCGGCGATCATCTCCGCGCCGATGCCCTGGTTGGGGATAGCGCCGCCGTATCGGGTCATGAAGGCATCCGGGAACGGCCGCCCACCGCTCGCGAGCGAGGAACCCATCGGCACCCGCGACATCGATTCGACACCGCCGGCCACGACGACGTCGTAGTGACCCGCGACCACACCGGCCGCGGCGAAGTGCACCGATTGCTGGCTCGAGCCGCACTGCCGGTCGACGGTGACACCTGGGACGGTCTCGGGCCAGCCGGCCGTCAGCAACGAGGTGCGCGCGATGTCGAGGGCTTGCTCACCGGCCTGCATGACACAACCCCAGATGACATCGTCGACGACTTCGGGATCGACACCGGCCCGGTCCACGAGCCCGTTGAGTACCTGCGCAGACAGCTCGGCAGGGTGCACACCGGAAAGGCCGCCGTTGCGCTTGCCGATCGGTGAACGCACCGCCTCCACGATGACCGCTTCAGCCATGACACCTCTCCTTTTCGAATTTTTTTCCAACCTTGAGGTCGATTCTTGATCAGCGCGCTCCGTGCTTGGTGAGCGGGGTCTCGCGGTCACGGCGTGCGCTCAGCCGCCGTCACCGGTTGCGGGCGTCCACACCCGGGTCTGCTCGGGACGACCACGAAGTACCGTCTCCCCGTGCGAGGTCCAGTGCCCGCGCTCGGCCCCATCGGCGTGCTCCACGGCGACCGCTGAACACGCGACCCGTGCCGCGACCGTTTTGGCGAAATCGGCCAGTCGGGCTGCCTCGTTGACGACGTCACCGATCACCGTGTACTCGTAGCGGTTTTCGGCACCGATGTTGCCGGCGAAGACCGGACCGGCGGTGACGCCGATCCCGAAGTCGACCAGTGGTAGCCGGGACAGGTGACTGCGCAGCGTGCGCGCCGTTGCCAACGCCGCCGACGCCGGTTGCGGGATGGATAAAGGCACTCCGAAGACGGCCAGTGCGGCATCTCCTTGAAATTTGTTGATCCAGCCTTGGTGCTCGTCCACGGCGCTGACGACAGCCTCGAAGAATTCGTTGAGTATCTCGGCGACTTCTTGTGGCGGGCGGTTCGCCGCCAACTTCGTCGAGCCCACCAAGTCGATGAAAAGTATTGCGGCATTGTGAACGTCGCCGGATAACGATGCACCGTCTTCGAATGCGCGACGGGCTACGTCTGCGCCGACGTGCCGGCCGAACAGATCCCGCAGCCGGTCCCGCTCGCTGAGCCCAGTGATCATTCGGTTGAACCCGCTCTGTAGCCGCCCGAGTTCCGAACGTTCGTAGACGCCGACCACGGTGCCGAGGCGGCCCTGTTCCACTTCGGCCATCGCGTCGACGACCTCTCGTACCGGATCCGAGATCGACCGAGACGTCAAGATCATCGCCGGCAGTCCGAGCAGCACCGCGGCCAGCGATACCACCACGACCGCGGTGTCCACGGACGCGGTTCTCTGTATGAGCCAACCGTGTGAACGAACGAAAATGAGCGCCAGAATGGCCCCGCACGGCAGCGCGCTGCAGACCAACCACATGGTCACCAGCCGTGCGAGTACGCCCGGCGCCGTCACACCCTCGTCCGAGCCCCGCGCGGCGGCGAGCAAGATCGGGCGGAGCGAACGCTGAGTGAGCAGCAAACTGATGCTTGCTGCCGCGGCGCTGCCGAAAACCACAGCTAAAAGGGTCGGGACCGCAATGGCCAGTCCCCAACGGAAGTTGAGCACTATGAAGGTGACGCCGCTTACCGTCCACGTCGCGGACAGGATCAGCGACTGACGCGTGACGAGTCTCATCGCCGTGTGACGTTGCTGCGAGTTGGGCCCGCGCCCCACCGCGAACCACTGCAGCGCCGGCCGGAGATTCACCAGGCCGCCCACCGCGACGGCGACGCTTCCCAGCAGCACCAGCCCCGCGACCACTATCACGTTTCTCAAATCAAAGAAGGCCTGTGGCGCGGCCGCCGTGCGGCCGATCGGGATGACGATGGCAGCGGCGTCGGTGACTGCGAGCAGGTAGGCGCCGGCAAGCCCGGCCGCGTACCGAAAAGCCAGCCTGCGCGCAGACCTTCGGTGCTGTGATGTGCTCGAGGTCGCCGGGCATCCCGCTGGGCCGGTGTCATGCCACCGCGGCTTGGTCACGTGAACAAGGTAGCGAAGCCAAGAGCACGTCAAGGTAGCGTCGCCGCCATGGCACGCATCGCCGTCATCGGCGGCCACGGCATGGTGGCTCTGCAGCTGGCCCGCATCCTGACCGAGCGGGGTGACGAGGTGACGTCGGTCTTCCGCAATCCTGACCACAGCGACGACGTGGCCGCCACCGGCGCGCGTCCCGTCGTTGCCGATATCGAGGTACTGGAGACCGACGCGCTGGCCGATGTGCTGACCGGGCACGACGCGGTGGTGTTCTCCGCCGGCGCCGGGGGCGGTGACCCAGGGCGGACTTACGCCGTCGACCGCGATGCGGCGATCCGGGTGATCGATGCCGCCGTGCGGGCCGGCGCGCGCCGATTTGTGATGGTGTCGTACTTCGGCGCCAGTCCCGACCACGGGGTATCGCAGGACAGTTCGTTCTTCGCCTACGCCGAGGCGAAAGCGGCCGCCGATGCGCACCTTCGCGCCGCTGACCTGGACTGGACTGTGTTGGGTCCGGGCCGGCTCACCCTGCAACCGGCGACCGGCCGCATCGCAGTGGGTGCGGCCGCGCGTGGCGGCGAGGTCCCGCGTGCGGATGTGGCGCTGGTGGCGGCGGCGGTGCTGGCCGACGACTCGACCATCGGCCGCACGATCGACTTCAACAGTGGTGATCGTCCGATCACCGAGGCGCTGGCGGCGGGGTAGTGCCCGAGGGGTAGCCTCTGCTGCGCAGCTGGTCTGCCGGTATCGCAAGGTGTCGGCATCGAGCGCGGCATGTTCATCAAGCCTCGCGAGAGGGAACCCGGTGAGAGTCCGGGACTGTCCCGCAGCGGTATGCAGGAACGACCGCCGTCATAGCACTGGGCGCACCCGCACCTGGGAAGCGACGGCCAGTAGGAGCACCACGGGTGCGCGCCTGTGAGTCCGAAGACCTGCCGGTTGTGCCGGGCGCGCCGCGTCTGGCGGCTCATCGCCTCGTGGAATGGGCGTTTGACCGTAACGGTTGCAGTGCACAGTGCACCGCGACCGCATCGGCTGCGCGTCCGTCGGCGGTGACCACCACCTCGAATGAATGGACGATTTCGTGACCGCTCAACCGTTTACCGCCACCATCACCGGTTCCCCGCGCATCGGTCCGCGCCGCGAACTCAAGCGCGCCACCGAGGGATACTGGACCGGCCGGACCAGCCGATCGGAGCTGGAGACCGTGGCCGCCAAGCTGCGCCGTGACACCTGGTCGCAGCTGATAGCAGCCGGACTGGATTCAATACCGGTGAACACTTTCTCGTACTACGACCAGATGCTCGACACCGCGGTGCTGCTCGGCGCGCTGCCGCCCCGGGTGCACGGCGTCGCCGACCACTTGGACCGGTATTTCGCCGCCGCCCGCGGCACCGGGGATATCGCCCCGCTGGAGATGACCAAGTGGTTCGACACGAATTATCACTACATCGTTCCGGAGATCGGGCCGGACACCACGTTCAGCCTGCATCCCGACAAGGTGCTCAGTGAACTGAAAGAGGCTCTAGAACAGGGTGTTTCGGCGCGTCCGGTGATCATCGGCCCGCTCACTTTTCTGCTGCTGAGCAAGGCGGTCGACGGCGCCGGTGCACCGATTGAGCGGGTCGACGAGTTGGTTCCCCTTTATTCCGACCTGCTCGGGCTACTCGCGGACAACGGCGCTGAGTGGGTGCAGCTCGATGAGCCGGTGCTGGTGAGCGACATTCATGCCGACGCCCCTTCGCTGGCCGAGCGGGTGTACACCGCACTTGGCAAGGTCGCGAAGCGGCCCGCCATTGCCGTCGTGACCTACTTCGGCGACGCCGGTGCTGCCGTGCCCGCGCTGGCGCGCACCCCGATCGAGGCGATCGGCGTGGACTTGGCACGCGGCTCGGAGGATTCACTCGCCTCAGTGCCCGAACTGGCCGACAAGGTTCTGGTGGCCGGCATCGTCAACGGACGCAACATTTGGCGCACCGACCTGGAGCCGGCGCTGAGCCGGCTCGCCAGCCTGCTCGGTTCTGCTGCCGCGGTCGCGGTGTCGACGTCATGCTCGACGCTGCATGTGCCGTACTCGCTGGAGCCGGAGACCGACCTGGACGACGTGTTGCGCAGTTGGCTGGCGTTCGGTGCGGAGAAGGTGCGCGAAGTCGCCGTTCTCGCCCACGCTTTGCGGGATGGCCGCGACGCGATCGCCGACGAGATCGCGGCGTCCAACGCGGCGGTGGAGTCTCGGCGCTCAGACCCTCGCCTGCACAACAACCAGGTCCGAGCTCGCATCGACTCGATCACCACCTCTGGCACCGAGCGCGGGCCGTCGCCGAAACGCCGCGAGGCGCAGACCGCACGGCTACACCTGCCGCCGCTGCCGACCACGACAATCGGCTCCTATCCGCAGACCTCGGTGATCCGCAAGGCGCGTGCGGCATTTCGGTCCGGTGAGATCGACGAGGCAGAATACGAACGCCGGATGAAAGCAGAGATCGCCGACGTCATCAAACTGCAGGAGGAGTTAGGCCTCGACGTGCTCGTGCACGGCGAGCCGGAGCGCAACGACATGGTGCAGTACTTCGCCGAGCAGCTCGAAGGCTTCTTCGCGACGCAGAACGGCTGGGTGCAGTCGTACGGCAGTCGGTGCGTGCGCCCGCCGATCCTCTACGGGGACGTGTCGCGGACCCATCCGATGACAGTCGACTGGATCAGCTACGCGCAGTCGTTGACAGACAAGCCGGTCAAAGGCATGCTCACCGGTCCGGTGACGATTCTGGCCTGGTCCTTCGTCCGGGACGACCAGCCGCTGGCCGACACCGCCAATCAAGTCGCGCTGGCGATTCGCGAGGAGACCGTGGACCTGCAGTCGGCCGGCATCGCAGTGATCCAGGTCGACGAGCCGGCGCTGCGCGAACTGCTGCCGCTGCGCAGCGCCGACCAGGAGGCGTACCTGGACTGGGCGGTGGGGGCGTTCCGGCTGGCGACTTCAGGTGTCTCGGACTCGACGCAGATCCACACTCACCTGTGCTACTCGGAGTTCGGTGAGGTGATTGGCGCCATCGCCGATCTGGACGCCGACGTCACCTCCATCGAAGCCGCCCGCTCGCACATGGAAGTACTCGACGACCTGAACGCGGTTGGCTTCGCCAACAGCGTCGGACCCGGCGTCTACGACATCCATTCGCCGCGGGTACCCGGCATCGACGAGATCGCGCGGTCGTTGCGCGCGGCGCTGAATGCCGTTCCCGCCGAGCGGTTGTGGGTCAACCCGGACTGCGGTTTGAAGACCCGCAATCCCGACGAGGTGAGCGCGTCGCTGAGCAACCTGGTCGCCGCGGCGGCTCAGGTCCGTATGGAAGACCAGTAGCGGTTCGTCGGGCGTGTGTTGCGAGGGATTCGTCGAAAGCTCGCAACAATTTCACGTTCGGCGCAGGGGTGACGCCCCGGACAGCACGTGCACCGGTACGTCGTCGGCCCAGGGCTGGCGGGTCACCATGTCGGTGACCTGGACGTAGCCGCGCTCGAACTCCCCGGTGGCGGCGTCCACCAGCCGGTATTGCTGGGTCTGGCGATGGATGGGTTGCGCGTCCAGCATCACGACCCGCACCTCACCGGGCTCGAAGTGGCAGCGTTTGTGCAGCGCCGCGACCAACTGCTCGTTACTGAAGTGACCGTCACCGAAATTCCAACCGATGGCCGTGCTGGTGATCCGTTCCCCGTCGGTGAGAACGTAGTCGTCCTCGTTCTCGCCGGCCATCGCGCGATGCGCCAAGGTGAACAGCGCCCGGCCGTGGGTGTTGAAGGCGCGAAAGGCATATCCCATGTACATCGGGATCTGCGCGGCTTCTTTGCTGCCGTAGAATTTTTCCAACTGGGCCGCTGGCATGTTGGCGATCGCTAGCACACCGTTGCCGATCTTCTTATCGGCGGAGGGTTTGATGCACCACAGCGTCGTGTCCCAGTTGCCCGCGTAGTAGCGCATGCCCGGCAAGAAAGAAACCTTGCGCGGGAACAGGTTTCCGAGCATCACCGTTCCCGCGACGACGGTGAAGAGCGCGATCGGCAGCGGTGTGGTGAGATCGCTCAGCCCGACGGAGGCGTGGGCGACGAAGAGCGCCAGCACGCTGAACATCATGAATACATTCCATTCCAGCGGCACCCCCATCGGGATCGACGACAGAATTCCGAAGTGGAAGCACAACATCACGAACGCGGCGATCGCGGTGGGCCAACCGCCGTGGCTGAAGAACAACGCCAAAGGCACCAGGCCCTCGATCGCCGTGCTGAAGTGTGCCAGCCAGCGCGATCGCCGGCCTGGACGCAGATCGTCCGGAAAATGCTCGAAGAACTTACGTTTGATGGATCGCGGCCGAAAAACCGGATTGTTGCTCATCATCGTCGAGATAACGAAAGGAAAGTGCTTATTCAGTTTCGACGTGGCCGCGCCCAGCCAGATGACCAGGCACACAAGTTTGGCACCCACAATCAGGTCCACGCCGTAGCCGGCGAACAGGAAGGCAACGGTGAAGGATGCGTACACCTCTCCGCGGGCGGCCAAGAAGATGACCTTGTCCCGCAGGCCCAGCACCGCCAAGACCCCCAGCACCGCCCAGATCTGCCAGGACGGCAGCACTCCGATTTTCGTCTCCAACGCCGGAACCGGCTTGGCGCCATCAGAGAGGATCGCGACAACGAGAAGCACCAGCAGCGCGCCATACAGCAGCGCATCGATCGGCGTGCGCTCGTCGCCCTTGGTCAGAGGTATCCGGTTCGGCCAGGGCGGCAACCGGATGGTCCCCGGCCGAAGCCAGTACAGGATTGAGCCCATCGGCGGGAAGAACCGGTTGTTCAGCGGGCCGAAGCCACAGCCCAGCCCGACCACCTCGAACAGCATGGTGTAGAGCACGACCTTCTCGAACACGATCGGCTCGCCGTACCAGTGCGCGACATTGGTGAAGCCAGCGAGCCCTCCGGTGCCTGTGGTGGTGAGCGCGAGCAGCCACCCTCCCAGGATGTAGAAACCGATCTTGACGACGTAGAACAGGTGCAACAGCACCGGTGTGCCGAAACCGACCTCGGCCCAATGCCGGGCCATCGGGATGATCTTTTCGGCGCGGGTGCCCTTGCTCCACTGCTCGAAGTCGATCTGTGGAGTCTCCTGCTTGAGGAATCCCATGGCCGACAGACTAGAACGTGTTCTAGCCGGGGACACCGCGTTCGGCACAGCAAATTGCCGCTTGACTACTACGAGTTGTAGTAGTAGACCGAAGGTATGCCGGCGCACACCGTTGTCCGCCTGCACCGAGGATGGTGATTCGCGATGACCGATCACAGCCAGCAGCCGTCACGCCCGTTCTTGCGCTGGGCCGCAGCCGCATTCGTCGTCGGCTTCAGCGTCCACGCGCTGGACCATCTGCGCCGCGGCATGTCGGCATCGCCGCCATTCATCATGGCCGGCGGCTATGTGCAGGGTGTGCTGGTGGCCGCCGCGGCGGTCCTGGTACTGACCCACCGCGCCCGGGCAGCCCAGGCGGCCATCCTGGTCGGGTTCGGCAGCGCGGCGGCGTTCACCTACGCACACCTGTTGCCGACCGTCCTCCCGGGCTACCAAGACAGTTTTGTCTCATTGCCGCACATCAACGTCACCTGGTTCTCCTGGCTGTCGGCGGTCACCGAGATAGGGACCGGCCTGATATTCGGGTTCGCCGGCATCGAGGCGGTGAACAATCGAGTCACGACCGGCATTCTGTTTTTCGACGGCGCCTGCGGGATGTGCACGCGCTCACACGACCTGCTCTTGAGAATCAATCGGTCCGGTGAGCTTCGCACCGAAGCGTTGCAAAGCCCGGGCACCGCCGAACGACTCGGCATCGACCCGTCCCATCTGCTGGAATCGGTGCGTTGGCTGGACTCGTCGGGCGCCGTGTACTCCGGCGCGGAGGCCGCCAACGCGGCGCTGTCCAGCGCCATTGGCAGCAGGTTGCCGTTGCAGCTCTACCGGCTGCCGGGCATGCGGCATGTCGAAGACGCCCTCTACCGTTGGGTGGCCACGAACCGCTACCGATTCCCAGGGACGACGCCCTACTGCGAGTCACATCCCGCCGGCTGCTGACTCTTGGCCGGTCTGCGATGCTTTGCCGGTGACCTGGCAGCGGTAGGGCCGTTCTTCGCCATCGACATTCACCAGCCTGGTGAGCCAGCACCACCGCCATGGCAGCCGATGACCGCGCTCACCGACGACAGCGCCGCGTTGGAGGCACGGATACAAGCGGTACGCACTGCGCTCCGGCCGCGCACGCGCAGCCAACCCGCCGACATCGCGACCCGCGTGGCGGCTTCGGCCACTCACCTCGGGCTGATCGCCAGACTCATCGCGCCGGCCATCGGAGCCGTCGCGCTCGGTCACCCGCCGACCTCGTTGTTGCTCGACGATTTGTGGTGGCAAGACATCCTCGGCGGGCCCTTTCCTCTTTCCGTCACCGCTGGTCCAACCGGCCCACCCCTACCGGGTCCCGCAATAGAGGCGATCACTGCGGCGATCGCCGAACGCTCTCGGTTGAGTGACCGCGTGGTGTGGGGCAACGTCGGATCAGCAGCGAACAGCGCCGCCCGGCTCCTCTCAGCCGCTCGTGCCCGAAGTGACGACCCGGCCCATGCCGCCACCGACACCGTCCTTGCAGACCGTCGAATCGACTCCGGTGTCTTGCGGGCCGGCCCCGCCTTCCGACGCCGCAGCTGCTGTCTGATTTATCGCGTGGCCGATGACCGCGCCGCCGTTTGCGGCGACTGCGTGCTGGGCTGATGCAAGATCCGCGCGGGCCCGTCAAGTCAGCACGACCAGCAGGTCACCACCCTCGACTTGGGTAGTGGTCGATACGACGACCCGCTCGATCGTGCCGGCTCGAGGCGCGGTGATCGCTGCTTCCATCTTCATGGCCTCGATGGTGGCGATGGTCTGCCCGGCTTGGACTTCGTCACCCGCGGTACCGGTTACGGTGACGACCCCCGCGAACGGCGCGGCGATATGCCCGGAATTCGTCCGGTCGGCCTTCTCGGCCGTGGGAACGTCCGCGGCGATGCTGCGGTCGCGAACCAGCACCGGACGCAGCTGCCCGTTGAGGATGCACATGACAGTGCGCATGCCACGCTCGTCGGCATCCGAGATGGCCTCCAACCCGATAAGCAGTTCGACGCCCTTCTCCAGCTGCACCCGGTGTTCGTCGCCGTGGCGCAGGCCGTAAAAGAACTGATTGGCGCTCAGGCGGGAGGTGTCGCCGAATTCCTCACGGTGCGTGAGGTATTCCTCTGTCGGCCCGGGAAACAACAGCCGGTTGAGCGTCGCCTGGCGGGTCACACCCGGCGCGGCCAGCGCGGCCTCGTCGTCGGTGCTCAACTGTTGTTCGGGCTTGCCGGGACGGCGGCCTTCGAGTGCTTTGCTGCGGAAAGGTTGGGGCCAGCCGCCCGGTGGATCACCGAGCTCACCGCGCAGGAAGCCGATCACCGAATCGGGAATGTCGTAGCGGGCCGGGTCGGCGGCGAACTTGTCGGCCGACACGCCCGCGCCGACGAGCGCCAGCGCGAGATCGCCGACCACCTTGCTCGACGGCGTCACCTTGACCAGCCGGCCCAGAATCCGGTCGGCCGCAGCGTAATTGATTTCTATTTCCTCGAAGCGGTCCCCCAGCCCGAGTGCGATCGCCTGCTGTCGCAGATTCGACAATTGCCCCCCGGGAATTTCGTGGGTGTAGACCCGTCCAGTCGGGGCGGGCAATCCGCTTTCGAACGGCCGGTACACCTTGCGCAGCGCCTCCCAGTACGGCTCCAGTTCGCAGACCGCCGAAAGGGATAATCCCGTGTCGTACTCGGTGTGCGCGGCGGCGGCGACGATCGAACTCAGGGCGGGCTGACTGGTGGTGCCCGCCAATGGCGCGGCAGCACCGTCAACAGCGTCGGCGCCGGCGTGCCAGGCCGCCACATAGGTGGCCAGTTGGCCGCCCGGTGTGTCGTGGGTGTGCACATGCACCGGCAGGTCGAACCGCGACTTGAGCGCACCGACCAGGGTGCTCGCCGCGGGGGCACGCAGCAGCCCGGCCATGTCCTTGATCGCCAGCACATGCGCGCCCGCCTCGACGATCTGTTCGGCAAGCTTCAGGTAATAGTCCAGGGTGTAGAGGTTTTCGGCCGGATCAGAGAGGTCACCGGTGTAAGACATCGCGACTTCGGCGATCGCGGTGCCGGTTTCGCGCACGGCCTCGATGGCGGGACGCATGGACTCGACGTTGTTCAGCGCATCGAAGATCCGGAATATGTCGACGCCGGTGGCGGTCGCCTCCTGTACAAACCCTGACGTGACAGTGGCCGGGTAGGGCGTGTATCCGACGGTGTTGCGCCCACGCAGCAACATCTGCAGGCAGATATTGGGCAGGGCTTCTCGCAGCGCGGCGAGCCGTTCCCACGGGTCCTCTTTCAAAAACCGCAGCGCCACATCGTAAGTCGCCCCGCCCCAGCACTCGATCGATAACAACTGCGGCATCATTCGGGCGATGTGGGGCGCCACCATCATCAGTCCGGTGGTGCGAAGCCGCGTGGCCAGCAGGGATTGGTGCGCGTCACGGAAGGTGGTGTCGGTGACGCCAACGCGGCGTGAGTCGCGCAGCCAGGCCGCGAACCCCTCGGGCCCAAGTTCGGCAAGCCGCTGCTTGGATCCGGCCGGCGGATCCTCCGCAAGCTCCCCAAGAGCTATGTCAGGCAGCTTGTCTTGCGGATACACCGTCGACGGACGCTCGCCGTGCGGCTTGTTGACCGTGACGTCGGCCAGGTAGTTGAGGATTTTGGTGCCGCGATCGGCCGAACTGCGCGCGGTCAGCAGCTGCGGGCGCTCGTCGATGAACGACGTGGTGATGTGCCCGCTCTGAAAGTCGGGGTCGTCAAGCACTGCTTGCAGGAACGGGATGTTGGTCGATACTCCGCGGATGCGGAACTCGGCGAGCGCGCGGCGCGCCCGGCGCACGGCGGCGTTGAAGTCCCGGCCCCGGCACGTCAGCTTGATCAGCATCGAGTCGAAGTACGCACTGACCTCAGCACCCAGCGGCGTGCCGCCATCGAGCCGGATCCCGGCACCGCCGGGGGTGCGATAGCCGGTGATACGACCGGTGTCCGGGCGGAACCCGTTCGCCGGGTCTTCGGTGGTGATCCGGCACTGCAGGGCCGCGCCGTGCGGAACAACCGAATCCTGGCTCAAACCAAGGTCTTCCAGCGTCTGGCCACCGGCGATCCGCAGCTGGGAGGAGACCAGATCGACGTCGGTTGTCTCCTCGGTGACAGTGTGCTCGACCTGGATGCGAGGGTTCATCTCGATGAATACGTGGCGGCCGTCGGCATCGAGCAGAAACTCCACCGTTCCGGCGCAGCTGTACCCGATCTGGCGGGCGAACGCCACCGCGTCAGCGCAAATCTTTTCGCGCACAAGGGGATCAAGGTTCTGGGCGGGCGCCAGCTCGACCACCTTCTGGTGGCGCCGCTGCACGCTGCAATCCCGCTCATACAGGTGAATCACGTTGCCGCGGTTGTCGGCGAGGATTTGCACTTCGATGTGCCGCGGACGCAGCACCGCTTGCTCGAGGAACACCGTGGCGTCGCCGAACGCCGATTCTGCTTCACGGCTGGCCGCTTCGATCGCCTCGGGAAGGGCGGCTGCGTCGCTGACCCGGCGCATCCCGCGACCGCCGCCGCCGGCGACCGCTTTGACGAACAGCGGGAACGGCATCGACTCCGCCGCAGCCACCAGTTCGTCCACCGATGCCGAGGGTGCCGAGGACACCAGCACCGGAAGCCCTGCGGTTCGAGCCGCCGCGATCGCGCGCGACTTGTTGCCGGTGAGCTTCAGGACTTCCGCGGTGGGACCGACGAAGGTGATGCCCGCCGCGTCGCAGGCCGTCGCCAGGTCGGGGTTCTCCGACAGAAAGCCGTAGCCGGGGTAGATCGCGTCCGCGCCGCAGGCCAGGGCCGTCGCCACGAGTTCGTCGACGGACAGATACGCCCGGACAGGATGGCCTTCTTCGCCGATCTGGTAGGACTCGTCGGCTTTGAGCCGGTGCAGGGAATTGCGGTCCTCGTACGGGTAAACGGCCACCGTGGCGACACCCAGTTCGTAGGCCGCACGAAACGCGCGGATCGCGATCTCCCCGCGATTGGCGACCAGAACTTTGGCGAACACTATCTCTTAAGGATAAGGCGGGCCGCCTGATTCCCCGTCCAAGCAGCGGGAATTAGGTGTAGCTTGCTGCTGAAATCCGCTTACCTGCACGAGTGGGGCCGGTCATGGACGAGGTCGACTGTTGCGTCGTAGGGGCGGGATTCGCCGGATTGACCGCCGCGCTGCGGTTGAAGCAAGCGGGCCGCTCGGTGGCGGTGCTGGAAGCGCGTG
This sequence comes from uncultured Actinomycetota bacterium, assembly GCA_963795995.1. GTDB lineage: Bacteria > Actinomycetota > Actinomycetes > Mycobacteriales > Mycobacteriaceae > Mycobacterium. The sequence goes on along the minus strand of CAWCJY010000009.1, from coordinate 205,463 downwards.
ACCGCGTCGGCGGTCGCACTTACACCGAAGTTCTCGCCGACGGATCGTGGGTCGATCGTGGCGGCGCCTGGATCGGTCCGGGGCAGGATCGGGTCTATGCACTGATGAGGGAATTCGGTGTGCCGGCCTACAAGCAGCACGTCGAAGGCGAGTCGATGATGATCGTCGACGGCAAGCAGCATCGCTATGCCGGCACGATTCCGTGGACGGTGAGCCCTTGGGCGACGGCCAACCTTGGTGTCGGTCTGATCAAAGTAAGGCAGATGTGCCGATCGATCCCCGTGGCAGCCCCGTGGGAGGCGAGGAAGGCGGCCGAGTGGGACCAGACCACCCTGGCCGCCTGGCTGGAGAAGAATGTGTGGTCCGAATCGGCTCGCGGCATGCTGGACCTGGCCTTGGCCGGTCCATACACCTCGGCCGCATCGGAGGTGTCGCTGCTGTGGATGCTGTACCAAATGGCCTCCGGCGGCGGACCGGAGTTCGTCGTGTCGAGCAGGGACGGCTCCCAAGACGCCCGACCGGTCGGCGGGATGGGCGCCATCTACGGTCCGTTGGCGGCCGAACTCCGCGACGCGGTGACTCTGTCGCAGCCGGTGCGAAGCATCGAACAGGGCGACGGTGTCACCGTTTACTCCGATGACCTGAGGGTGCACGCACGGCGCGTGATCGTCGCGGTTCCGGTGGCGATCGCAAGCCAGATCAGCTTCGACCCGATGTTGCCGGTGGACCGCTCGTTGCTTCATCAGCGAATGCCCAGCGGGGCGATCGTCAAGGTGTCGGTGATCTACGACGAGCCGTTCTGGCGCGCCGCCGGCCTGTCCGGTCAGTCAGCCGCGCCCGGATCGTTCGCCGGCCTGACCATCGACGCCTGTACCGACACGGGCACTCCGGGGATCCTGTGCGTCATCGCCGAGGGTCCGGCGGCCCGCCGGCTCGGACGCCTCGACCCAGGCGATCGCAAAGCGGTGATCCTGGGCGAGCTGGTCGATCGGTTCGGCGAGAGGGCCGGCGCGCCGATCGGTTTTCACGAGCAGGACTGGACGGTCGAGCGCTATTCCGGCGGCGGGATGATCAGCCATGCGCCCACCGGCGTGCTCACTCAGTTCGGCCGTGCGCTACGGGAACCGTGCGGTCGTATCCACTGGGCCGGCACGGAGAGTTCCGCGGTCATGTGCGGATGGGTTGACGGCGCGATCCGCTCCGGTGAACGTGCGGCGACCGAGGTGATGGCGCACGAAACCGCGGCTGTGGTCTGAAGCAACCGCTCAGTGCGCCTGCGTGACCGGTGGCCGGTAGAAGATGAGCAGCTGACCGGCGGCGCCGGCCAACCCCAGCAGCACGGACAGCAGCAGCCCGGCCCAGCGGTCCAGCCAGTTGTGGCCGAAGATCAGCCAGTCGAGGCTGTATCGACCCGCGCCCAGCGTGGCCACCGCGACGGCGGCGGCCGCGAGCACCAAGTTGTATTCCCATCCTTCTTTGACGATGAAAAAGCCATTGCGGCGATGGACCGTCCAGGCGGCAACCAGCATCAAAGAAACAAAGCCCGCGGCCGGAATCGGGGTGAGCAGCCCGGCCGCCAAACCGAGACCGGCGGTCACCTCGGTGCTGGCGGCGACCGTTGCGTGGAACCTTCCGGGCCTCATCCCGATGCTTTCAAACCAGCGGGCGGTTCCCGGTATGCGTCCGCCCCCGAAGAACTTGTTCAAGCCGTGAGCCGCCAGCGTCAGCCCCAGTACCAGCCGAAGAATCAGCAACCCGACATCGTGGGCCGTGTTGTAGGCACTCATAAAGGCAAACCTAGATCACCTGGCATGCGACATAAGCGGCGGTCACTTGGCACCTGCGTGGGTGAGCTCGTTGGGTTGACCTCAAGGCGTTTGCCCGCCAGGTAACCTCGGAGCGTGTCAGGACGTGCCTCCACCAAGTCACCGTGCGGATGCACGGTGGCGCTGCTGGACGGCAGCGCCAACCAGCCACGGGAAGCCCTCGGCAACAAGGGCTACGGCATCGATGCGATGCGCAGGCACAATTTGCCGGTGCCACCGGCGTTCTGCATCACTACCGTGGTCGGGGCGCGGTATCTGGCCGACCCTCAGGTCACCATGGATGCGGTCTGGAATGACGTGCTCGACCGGATCACCTGGCTGGAAGCCCAGACCGGGCGCACGTTCGGGCGCGGCTCGTGCCCGCTGCTGGTCAGCGTGCGCTCCAGTGCCGCCCGGTCGATGCCCGGCATGATGGACACGGTGCTCGATCTGGGCATCGACGACGCGGTCGAAGCGGCGCTGGGTGTCAGCACCACCGCGGCATTCGCCCGCGACACCCGACAGCGGTTCGACCGGATGTATCGGCGCGTCGTATCAGAGACCGATGAGGTCGCTGATCCGCCGGCTCAGTTGCGGGCGGCGATCGAGGCTGTATTCGCTTCGTGGAACTCACCGCGCGCGATCGCTTACCGAAGCCACCACGGCCTTGACGACCACGGCGGCACCGCCGTCGTTGTGCAGGCGATGGTGTTCGGCAACCTGGACAGCAGGTCCGGTGCGGGAGTGCTGTTTTCGCGTAACCCGATCACCGGTGCCGACACCCGATTCGGCGAGTGGTTGCCCGGCGGGCAGGGCGACGACGTGGTGTCGGGAACGTTCGACGTTCAACCGATCGCCGCCCTGCAGGACGAGCAGCCGTCGGCGTTCGCCGACCTGATGGCTGCCGCCGACACGTTGGAGCGGCTCGAGCGCGACGTGCAGGAAATCGAGTTCACCGTCGAACAGGGCAAGCTGTGGCTGCTGCAGACGCGAGCGGCTGAACGCTCGGCGCAGGCCGCGCTGCGGTTCGCGATGCAGTTTCGCGGAGAGGGATTGATCGACGACGCAGAGACCCTGCGCAGAGTGACCCCTGCGCATCTCCGGACGCTGCTGCTGCCGGCGCTGCAGCCCGAAGCTCAACTTGGCGCAGACCTGCTGGCCAAAGGCCTGCCGGCCTGCCCGGGCGTGGCATCGGGCCGGGCCTACACCGATGTCGATCAAGCGCTTGCCGCGGCCGAAGCAGGCGAAGACGTCATCCTGGTGCGCAACAGCACCAGCCCCGACGACGTGCACGGCATGCTGGCCGCGCGGGGCATCGTCACCGAGGTTGGGGGGGCCTCGAGCCACGCGGCGGTGATCAGCCGTGAACTCGGCCGGGTGGCGGTAGTGGGCTGCGGTGAAGGAGTCGTTGCATCGTTGTCGGGCAAGGTCGTGACCGTGGACGGCAACAACGGGGAGGTGCGAGAAGGACTGCTGGAGCTGACCGGGTGGTCGGAGAACGAGACGCCGGAGCTGCGGGAGTTGGCCGATATCGCACGGCGGATCGGTCCGTCGGGTATGCCCGCTGAAGGCGAGTCGCTGCTCACCCTGCTGACCGCGCGGCGGCCCGCCGACCAGGGCGCTCGGTGACTTAGCAGCAACATGACTGGCGAATTCTCGGTGTTGCAGGCGGTTCGGCTGAAGGGGCGGGTAGTCCGCTCTGACTTGGCCAAGACGTTGGACGCAGATCCGGCCGTCGTCGACAGCGCCGTCGCCCGGCTGATCGAGGCTCGTCTGCTGATCGGCGACAACGTTGTGAAGCTCAGCCGGCAGGGCCGCGACCGGCTGGCCGACTTACTCGACGAGGAACGCCGGGCTCTCGATGCGGCTGCCTTGGCCAGCGCCTACGACGATTTCCGGTCGGTCAACGTCGACCTCAAGGCTGCGGTCACCGATTGGCAGCTCAAAGAAGGCCGGCCCAACACCCACGACGACGCCGAGTACGACGCGGCGATCCTGGCCCGCCTCGATGACATACATCGGCGGGTAATGCCGATCCTGGCAGCGGCCGCGATGCAGCTGCCGCGGCTGAACAGTTACCTGGCCAAGCTGCAGCGGGCGCTGGACAACATCAAGATCGGCGATACCGCCTGGCTGAGCCGACCGATCATCGACTCCTACCACACCGTCTGGTTCGAACTACATGAAGAGCTGATCGGCGCTGCCGGTTTGACCCGCGAAGCCGAAGCCAAATCCGGTCACGCGCAATGATTGGCGGCGCCCGGCTACAGCGCGGCATCCAGCCGGTGCAGGTAGCCGTCGATGTCGCCGATGGCCGACTCCGCGGCGTGCACGCTGATCGCCACCGTGTCGCCGATACCGTGCAGGCCGTGGGTCAGCCCCATTGCCGGTGACAGTGCCGGATAGCCGGCAGTCAGTAGCACGGGCGCGTCGCCGAAGCGCAGATCGGCCGCTCCACGATCGACGCTGGAGATCACGGTGTTGCCGGCGACACGCACCGGACGGGCGTCGGGGTCGAACTGGCCGACACCCCAACGCAGCAGCGGCGCGGGCAGGGCGGCGAAGGCACGGTCGGCGGAGCGTGCCGCCGGGTGCTCGGCGCGACGGCGGCCATTGGCCAACTCCGATGCGATGCGTCGCATCCGATCTTCGATACCGAGTTCGGGATACAGCCCGACGACGATATTGGCGAAGTGGTTGTGCGCTTGCCGAGGCCCTGGTTTGGCCATCGGTACCTCGGCGCCCAACGAATCACATTGCTGTGCAAGTAAATTTGATAGTGCCGTCGATACCGCGGTCAATAGCGCGATGGTGACGGTCGGCCCGCGAAGCTGAGAGCGGTCTCGCACCAGTGTGCGGACCATGCGGGCACCGGCCGGTCTGGCGTTGGTCGCCAACGGCCGGCGCAATCCGGCCGGTGGTGACAGCCGCCCAGCGCGGGTGTCGTTGACGATGCTGCGATGGGCGCGGGCCGCTTCGGCCACCCGCAACAGCAGGCACCCCGGCGAGCGCGGCGCCACCTGGGGCACCGGCGCGGCCCGCCCGAACAACCAACCCGCCAGCGCCGCCGCGCGGGCGCCATCGGCAAGCGCGTGGCTGACCTGCAGGACGGCCACGGTGCCTGGGCCGGTGCTGGTCGGGATATCGCGCACGCCGGCGAACACGTGTAGCCGCCAGGGCATTTTCCCTACGTCCAACTGCTCTTCGGCCAGCCGCCCCACGGCGTTCAGGCAGCCGCCCCAACCGTCGTCGGCAAGCTCGTGAGCGACGATCTGCGTGGCCTCCACGGTCGCCGAGACCCACTTCGGGTAGCTCAGCATCGATGTGTCGTCGACTCGCATCGCCAACTCGGGACAGGCTTGCGCGCGGCGGCGAAGACTGTCGACCGCACGGTCGAAGACCGCGGGCTGACCGGCGAATGCGTAGAGCAGGAATTGATCGTTAAGGATCTTGGCCGACATCCAGTGAAACTGCGCGTCGACGGCGGTCATCCGGTGTGTCGCCATGGCTGCCGACAGGCTAGGGGGGATCGGTGACGGGCCGGAATTGGCGGTCCGCTGATCGGGGCATCAACTATGTCCCGAACCGATGAACCGCAGCACCAACTCGGCGACCTTCTCCGGCTGGTCGAGCTGCAGAAAGTGGCCGGCTTGCTCAACGATCGCGACCTCGCTGTCGGGCGGCAGCACTTTTTCGGTCGATTGTGCGAATGCCGGTGTGGCGCAGCCGTCGTCGCGGCCGTGCAGGTACAGGGTGGGCAGACTCGGCGCCGAGGTCCAATGCCGGTGCAGTTCGGCGTAGCGCACGGGCGGCCGGGTGTTACGGACGGTGGCCCGGTACGGTCCGAGCGCGGCGCGCCAGCCCTCTGGTGTCCCGATCGCGGCGTCGACGTGGCGCAGATCCTGCCTGGCGTCGTATCCGGCCGACCAGCGTCTCCACAGCAGCGGCGGTATCCACGATGCCGAACGCTCTGGCAACCAGGGCAGCTGGAAGTAGAAGATGTACCAGCTGCGCAGCAGCTGTCGCGGCCAGGTGGCGAGCAGCCACCCAAGGTTGGGCGCTCCCTCCGGCGGGCGAAACGCCGCTGGGGGCGGCACCGACATGATCACCGCCTTCGCGAACGGACTCTCGGGCATGGCAGCCAAACCGGTGGCTGCAATCGCACCCCAATCGTGGCCGATCACCACATCCTTCCCGGTGCCGCCGGCCGCGCCGCGCACGCGCAGCGCGTCGTCCATCAGTGCACCGATGTGGTAACTGCCGTCATCAGGGATCGACGATGGGGCGTAGCCGCGCAAGAACGGTGCAACGACGCGCCAGCCGGCGTCGACCAGCAAAGGGGCAAGTTTGCGCCATCCGTACGCGGTGTCGGGAAAGCCGTGCATGCACAGCGCAATGGGCGCCTCGGGTGGTCCCCAGCTCAGCGCCTTCAAGCCGACCCCTGGGGCTGGGACATCGATCCAGCTCGGTTCCGCCATCACCTGCCCTCCTTTGTCACGGCTTGTGGTTTCCGCATCTCGAGCGAGTCCGGACCGCCCCGCCGAGACGTTAGACCGTCGCGGACTCGGAGACCAGCCGGCAACGGCCGACCTTGCCTTGCCGGCTGGCCGCTACGACCCAACGTACGTTCGTCAGCTGATCAGCTCCGGGCTACCGCCTCGTCGAGGTCTGTAATCACTATTTTGCGCATCCCGAGCATTGCCCTGGTGGCGGCCGACGCCCGTGCGGGATCGGGATCGCTCAGGAGCTCAAACAGTCGTTGCGGCACAATCTGCCAGCTCAGCCCGTAGCGGTCGGTGCACCACCCGCACTGCGATTCACGCCACCTTCGGTCAGCCGGTCCCAGTAGTGATCGACCTCGTCTTGGTCTGCGCAGGTGATGAGAAATGACACCGCTTCGCTGAAGGGGAACTGCGGACGCCGTTGATAGCGAAGAACCGGGCCCCGTCGAGCACGAAGGTGCCGGACATCACCTGTCCAGCGTCACCCGGGCCTGCATCGCTGTACCGGTTGAGCGACTCGATCCGGGAGTTCGGGAATACCGACACATAGAAAGCGGCCGCCTCCTTGAGATTGTTGTCGAACTACAGCGACGGGTTGATCGATGGCATGCCGCCTCCTTGGCCATGTCGTGGTCTGCACTCGGAACGCTTGCCAAGTCAGACCCGGCTAGCTGCCAGGAATCATCGTCATTGCTGCATCGACATGCCACGTGGCAGCTGACGCGCCGGTGCTGCATCGGTAACGTTTGCCGAATACCGACGCGCAGTGCGGGTGCGGCCGCGCAGGGCCCCGGAGATGAGCGGGGCAGGGCACCCATGAGAGGAACGTCGCAAGCGCCGTGAGCAGCACATCTGAAACTGTCGAGTTTTCCGGCGCGGGCGGGATCACCTTGGTCGCTGACGAGTGGAATCGGGCCCAGGCGGCCGCCGGCTGGCCGACGGTTCTGATGTTGCACGGCGGCGGCCAGAATCGATTCTCTTGGAAGAACACTGGTCAAGTACTGGCCGATGACGGTTTCCACGTGGTGGCGATTGATGCCCGGGGACACGGTGACAGCGACCGGGCGCCCGGTGCCGACTATGCCGTCGAGACCTTGACCGCCGACATCATGCTCGTGCTGGAGGCAATCGGCCGGCCGGTGGTGTTGATCGGGGCCAGCATGGGCGGATTGACCGGAATCCTCGTCGCCCACCGCGCCGGTCCGAAGAAGGTCACCCGGCTGATCCTGGTCGACGTGGTGCCGCGGTTCGAAAAGAGCGGCAGCGCCCGCATCCGAGACTTCATGTTCGGCAACATCGACGGCTTCGACTCCCTCGAGCAGGCCGCCGACGCCGTCGCCGCCTACCTGCCGTACCGCACCAGACCGCGCAACCCGGAAGGGCTGAAGAAGAATCTGCGGTGGCGTGACGGCCGCTGGTACTGGCATTGGGACCCGGCGTTCATGACCAAGCCGGGGGACGACCCGCACTTGCGCACGGAGAACTTCGAACAGGCCGCCATCGAACTGAAGATCCCCATCCTGTTGATTCGCGGGAAGCTCTCCGACGTCGTCAGCCCCGAAAGCGTCCGAGTTTTCCTGGCCAAAGTCCCCGACGCCGAGTTCGTCGAACTTCCCGACGCTGGACACACCGCGGCCGGTGACAACAACGACGCCTTCAGCGCGGCTGTGGTGGCATTCGTCAACCGCTGAGGCTAGTTCTTCTTCTCGTCATGGCCGCCGAACTGCTTACGCATCGCCGACAGGGCCTTATCGGCGAACTCGTCGAGGCGTCGGGACGCGAATCGGGAGTAGAGGGCCGACGTCAGCACCGGTGCGGGAACGCCCTCCTCGATCGCCGCGATGGAGGTCCATCGTCCCTCCCCGGAATCGGACACATGGCCGGTGTAGTCCTCCAAATCGGGAGACTCCAGCAGGGAGATGGCGGTCAGATCCAGCAGCCACGAACCGATCACGCTGCCCCGTCGCCAGACCTCGGCCACTTCTTTGATGTCGAAGTTGTACTTGTAGAAGTCTGGGCTGGCCAGCGGCGCGGTCTCTGCGTCGCCCTGCCCTTCCTCGATGCGCGCGCCGATGTCAGCATTGCGCAGGATGTTGAGTCCCTCGGCGAGGGCGGCCATCATTCCGTATTCGATGCCGTTGTGCACCATCTTGACGAAGTGACCGGCGCCCGCCTGCCCGCAATGTAGATAGCCCTTCTCGGCCTGCGCCACCTCGCCGTCACGGCCCGGGGTGCGGTCTGCCGCTTCGACGCCGGGCGCGATGCTTTCAAAGATCGGCTCGGCGTGCGAGACGGCGTCGTCGTCGCCCCCGATCATCAGACAGTAACCGCGTTCGCGGCCCCACACGCCGCCGCTGGTACCGCAGTCCAGCAGCCGAACACCACGCTCAGAGAGGATTTCGGCATGTCGAATGTCGTCGCGGTAGTAGGAGTTGCCGCCGTCGATCACAATGTCGTCGGAGTCGAGCACCTCGGCAAGCTCCTTGATCACCCCGGTGGTGATGTCCCCGGCGGGCACCATCACCCACACCACGCGCGGAGAGGACAGCTTCTCCGCGAATTCCGACAGCGAAGAGATCCCGCTGACCTGGTCCTCATCGGCCATCGCCTTGACCGCGTCGGGATTGTTGTCATAGACCACGCACTCGTGCCCGTCCTTGACCAGACGACGCACGATATTGGCACCCATCCGGCCCAGGCCGATCATTCCCAACTGCATTTCGTTCTCCTTTTAGTGGTGTCGTTAGGGTTTGCTCGCGGGCATCCAGGGCTGCTGCCAGCCTCGATGGCCCCGCAATAAGGACTGTGCGGCCTCCGGGCCCCACGAGCCGGGCTCGTAAGGCTGAACCTGGCCGGGGTTGTCGAGCAGCGGCTGGACTATGCGCCACGTCTCTTCGATGCTGTCCTCGCGGGCGAACGACTGGTGCTCTCCCATCAGCCCAGCGTGCAGGAGCCGCTCGTAGGGTGTCAGCGGTTCGCCAAGATCTTCAGCGAATAAGGAATCCAGATGGACGTCTCGCCACCCGTCACCGTCTTGACCGACCAACATCAGGCGTAAACCCGGATCGGGGTCGATGCGCAGCACGATCTGGTTCGGCTCAGAACGTCTGCGGTGGGGCAGAAAGGCCAGGGCGGGGACACGGCGCAGCGACAACCGCACTTCTGTCACCCGCTCCGGCAGTGCCTTGCCCGCGCGCAGAAAAACGGGCACCCCGGCCCAGCGCCAATTGTCGATCTCGGTCCGCAACGCGATGAACGTCTCGGTCTGTGAGTTCGCCGCAACCCCGGGTACGTCGCTGTAACCCCGATACTGGCCACGCACACAAACGGCCGGATTCAACGCCGGCATCGCACGGAAAACTTCGGCCCTCTTATCGTTCAGGTCGTCGGCGCTCGGCCCGACCGGAGGCTCCATCGCCACCAGCGCCAGCACCTGCAGCAGGTGGTTTTGCACAACGTCGCGCAGGGTGCCCACCGCGTCGTAGAACTTGCCGCGCGTCTCGACGCCGAAGTCCTCGGCCATGGTGATCTGGATTTCGGAGATGCTGCCCCGGTCCCAGAGCTGCGCCAGGGCCTGATTGGCGAAGCGCAGGTACTCCAGCTCGGCAACCGGTTGCTTGCCCAGAAAGTGGTCGACCCGGAAGATCTGTTTCTCGTCGAGCAGCGCCCGCAACCGCCTGTTCAGTTCGCGCGCGGAAGCCAAGTCGTGGCCGAACGGTTTTTCCACCGCGACGCGCGACTGTCGCAACAAATTGGCTTTGCCCAGGTTCTCCACGATCGGCGCGAACAGCGCGGGCGGCATCTCCAGGTAGAACAGCGGGCGCCGGCCGGTGCCGATCCGCTGGGCCAACGAGTCATACAGTGCACTATCGGTGACATCGCCATGCAGATAGAAGAACCGGTTCGCCAGCCGATCGAACACCGCGTCATCGACGGTCTCGCCGGCCTGGGTGATGGCATCGCGAGCCCGCTTGATCAACTCGTCAACGCTGATGTCGTCGCTGGCCACGCCCCCTACCGGGCAATCCAGCAGCCTGCGACGCTCCAGCCGGTAAAGCGCCCGGAACGTCATCTTGCGAGCCAGGTCGCCGGTGATGCCAAAGATCACCAACATGTTCGCGGGCGAATCGTCGTGTTCGGCCAAACCGGCACCTCCGCGAAGACCTAGTCAGCTCGCCCAACCACCGTGACCCGCGTCCGAGGTGGCCAGTGCAACCCTAAACCGGCTTCGGACTTAATTGACCGGTTCACCCGTCGACCAAACACACCGCTTGTCAGCGCCCTGGCCGCGACAGTAGTTGTACCGACGGGTTCATTCGGGAGATGCGCCGACCGTTGCACTTTCGCGGCGGTGTGATCCGGCAGAATGCCTGGCATGGGTGATGCGCTGCGAATCGCGGTCTACGTCCTGGCCGGCGTTGCGCTCGCCCAAGCCGCCGCGCTCGCCACGTTGTCGGTCTTGCTCGTCCGCAGCCGCCGGGAGGTGGCGGAGCTACGGCGCCGCACCGAACCCCGCAGCCGGTTCCTGTCGGGCGGACGCGAGGCCGTGAAGACGGTCTGGGAGACCGCCAACGTGTGGCGAAAAGAAGGCTTAGGCGCAGTCGTGCGCAACTCGATAGAAGACTTAGCCGACTGGGCCGAGGTCGAGCGGCCCGACTTGGCCCGCATCACGCCGGACGGCAAGGTGGTGCTGCTGTTTTCCGACATCGAGGAGTCGACTGCTCTCAACGAGCGGATCGGCGACCGCTCCTTTGCCAAGCTGATCGGTGACCACGACAAGCTGGTCCGCAAACTGGTGGACGAACACTCCGGCCACGTCGTGAAAAGCCAGGGCGATGGTTTCATGATCGCCTTCGCCGAGCCCCAACAGGCGGTGCGCTGCGCTGCCAACCTGCAGCGGTCGCTGGAAGACCAAGCAAAGCGCAAGCGTCGCAAGGCCGTTCGCGTCCGGATTGGCATTCACATGGGGCGGTCGGTGCGTCGCGGTGATGATCTATTCGGTCGCAACGTCGCGATGGCGGCACGGGTTGCCAACGAGGCCGACGGCGGTGAGATCCTGGTGAGCGAAGCGGTGCGCGACGGGGTCAGCGACTGCGACGACATCGGCCTGGACGAGGGGCGCGAGGTCGAGTTGAAGGGTTTCAACGGCAGACACCGTCTTTATGCAGTGCAGACCAGCGGTTAGTCGGCCGGCTCGCCGGATCCGGTGAGTTTTCGATGCAGCCGGTCCCGGATCTCGTCGGCGGTGTAGGCGTTTCGTTGCCGCTGATCGCGGGCTACCAGGACTCCCCCGGCGGCCACACCCACAAAACCGGCAGCGCCGAGCCACTTCCAGATGTTGCGCATACCGCCAGGCTATTCGCTGAACCGCATGGGCTGCGTTTGCTTAGGGTGCTGACGTGGACGCGACCACGGTGAGCTTGGATCGAGCGCTGGACCAGACCCGCACCGGTGACATCTGGCTGTTTCGCGGCGGCTCAGGCCCGGACCGCGCGATCCAGACGCTGACCAACAGCCCGGTGAACCATGTCGGGATGACGGTGGCCATTGATGACTTGCCGCCGCTGCTATGGCATGCCGAACTCGGCGACAAGCTCACCGACGTTTGGACCGGCACCAATCACCGCGGTGTGCAGCTCAACGACGCCCGGCAAGCGGTCGAACGGTGGATGCACCGATATGGGCAGCGCTGCTGGTTACGCCAACTCACGCCGTATGCCAGTCGCGAGCAGGAGGACCGGCTGTTGCGGGTCATCGCGCGAATGGACGGTACCCCGTTTCCCAGCTCCGCTCGATTGACCGGGCGGTGGCTTCGTGGTCGCCTGCCCACCGCCTACGACTGGGTACGCGGGATCCCCCTGATCGACACCAAGGTGCGCGAGTCGGCGCAACGGCGCGAGGCGGCCCGGCGCAATGTCGGGGTGGAGAGCGCGTACTGTGCCGAGACCGTGGCCATCACCTACGAGGAGATGGGGCTTTTAACCACCGAAAAGCATTCCAACTGGTTCGATCCGGGCTCCTTTTGGAGCGGAGACGACCTTGCGCTGACATCCGGTTATCGGCTGGAGGGCGAGATCCACGTCGTCACCGCGAGAACGTGAACCGTGATGAAAGTGGGACGTGAAACCGGTACCGGCAGTGCTGACGGTCGTCCTGGTGAGCCCAGCCGGCGGTGTGCTGGTCCACGTGCAACTGTGACCGACCAACGGGGCGCACCGGCTGATGCTCGGCCCGGGCGAGCAGGCCACCGCCGACGTGCAGGCTTACGCGATCGACACCGCCACCGGGAAGTCCGGTCCCCGCGAGGGCACGATGGTCGTCATATCGCCCGACGACTTCGTATCGCGGACGCTCAACTTCGCCCTGCCCATCTGCGGCGCGACCATCAGCTCAGTGGACTGACCGTCCAAACCGCGGTCGGCGATTCCGCCTTCGTCGATCAAACTCGGTGGTAGGCAACGTTGATGACGTTGCCGTCCGGTGCTCGAACGAAGAATCGGCGCACACCCCAGGGCTCTGTCGTGAGCGGGTACACAATCTCGTAGCCGAGTTCCTGGGCTTCCTGATAGGCGGCTTCGACATCGTCAGTGTGAACGGAGATCACCGAGTCCTCGGGCGCGCTTGCGTCTCCGGTCACAAGCTGCACGTTCACCCCGGTGTCGGGCGAGGTGTAGCGAGCCACCCATCCCATGTTGAACTCCTCGGTGCTCAGCCCGAGGAAACTGGTGTAGAAGCTCTTCGCCGTCGCAATGTCTGCGACTCGCAGATTCGCCGTGATTCGCTTGGCGCGCATAGCTTCCCCTTCTCTGCACCACTTACTTCGGCTGCTGTTGTCCAGATGATGCTCGAAACCGGAACTCGTCTGGGGTCAAAGTCCGAACTTGGCGCGGGCCTCCTCCGTGACTGAAATAAACAAGTTCACGAGATTTCCATCCGGATCCCGGAATAGCAACGCGCGGTTAGCCCACGCATGGTTGTCGGCTTCGTCACGACCTGGTTGACATGTTCGCACAGCCGCTCGTATTGCGCGTCCATGTGGTCGACGATGAACTCCACAAATGCGCTCCGGTTGGCTCCCGGCTCGGCGGATCCCTCTCCGAACAGCGGCACAGTCTTGTCATTGCCGATGGCCAGCGTGCCGATCGGCGTCGGAATCTCGGCGAAAAGCTCGTTTGCTTACACCGCCGAAAGTCCGGTCACCCTCTCATAGAAGGTGACAAGCCGATTGATTTCGGCCGTGATAATCCGGCTCGAAACGAAGTTCGTGGTTCTCCTGGGAGCCGCTGAATACCGTGTGCCGTCGACTTGCAAAGCCGTACGCGAGCTCAGGCAAGGCACGGCCGCCGACACGATGGCATCGGTGTTGTTCAGGCTTGCCGCTAGACGTTGAAGCGGAACTCGACGACGTCGCCGTGGGCCCGTCAGTTGGCCCGCGGCCTGCTCTGCCGGATCGCCGCATCGCCGCGGCCAGGTTCGATACCGGGTAGTTGGGATTCGGTGGGCGGTGCTCGCAATTTTCCGCTTTCGAACAGCAGCGGGTAGATCAGACCGCCGGTAAGGCCCCCGATCAGCGGTGCCAGCCAAAACACCCACAGTTGGCCGGGTGCGCCGTCCCCGTTGAAGAAGGCGACGCCGGTGGATCGCGCCGGATTGACCGAGGTATTACTGATTGGGATCGAAATGAGGTGGATGAGCGTTAGCGACAGACCAATAGCCAACGGCCCAAAACCCGTCGGGGCCCGGTCGTCGGTCGCGCCCAGCACTACGATGAGGAAGAACGCCGTCAGCAACACCTCAGCGATGATCACTGCTCCGAGCGAGTAGTGGCTGGGCGAATGCGGGCCGTATCCGTTCGCGGCCATGTGCCCGACGGGTGAAAATCCGGGCTTTCCCTTCGCGATGAACAACAGCGCTATGCCTGCCAGCAGGCCGCCGACGACTTGGGATAGCCAGTAACCAGGAAGATCTTTCCACGGCAGCCGGCCGCTCACGGCGGCGCCCAGACTGATCGCAGGATTGAAATGTCCGCCCGAGATGTGACCGACGGCGTAGGCCATTGTGACGACTGTGAGCCCGAAAGCCAGTGCCACTCCGAGGAAGCCAATGCCCAACTGGTAAGCGCCGCTGCCATCCTCCGCTTGAGCGATCTGTTTAGCCGCAAAAATTGCGCTGCCACAGCCGCCGAACACCAACCAGAACGTGCCGAACAGCTCGGCACCGAATTTCGAAGCGAGCGGCGACGATGCCATGTGCCGCCTCCTTGCCACGGGTGTCCCCGCGACAATGGTATCCATCACTCAGCGACGTCATCAACCGTTCACCTGACCGACTACCTCGCAGCTTTGGTTGTTGCTCCGTGTCGGAATTCGACCACGTCACCGTCGGCCATCACGTAGTCCTTGCCCTCCATCCGGACTTTGCCGGCGGCCTTGGCGGCGGCCATCGATCCCGCGGCGATCAAATCGTCGTACGACACGATCTCGGCCTTGATGAAGCCCTTCTCGAAGTCGGTGTGGATTACGCCGGCCGCCTTCGGCGCGGTATCGCCCTGGTGGATAGTCCACGCGCGAGCTTCTTTGGGTCCCGCGGTCAAGAATGTCTGCAGTCGTAACGTATGGAATCCGGCGCGGGCCAGCGCGTCGAGTCCGGGCTCTGTTTGCCCGATCGACTCGAGCAACTCGGCGGTCGACTCGTCGTCGAGCTCAGCCAGCTCGGCTTCGATCTTGGCGTCGAGGAACACTGAATCGGCCGGCGCGACCAATTCGCGGAGCTCCGACACCCGGCCGGCGTCGGTCAGCACAACCTCGTCCGCGTTGAACACGTAGAGAAAGGGCTTGGTGGTCAACAGGTTCAGCTCGCGCAGCGGCGAGGCGTCGACGCCCGCGGCGAACAGCGTCGTACCACCGTCGAGCAACTGCCCCGCCGCCACGGCTGCCTCGTAAACCGTTCTGCGCTCTTTGTTGTTCCGGGCTTCCTTCTCCAGCCTCGGCACCGCGCGTTCGAGGGTCTGCAGATCGGCCAGCATCAATTCGGTGTGGATGACCTCGATATCCGACTTCGGGTCGATCTGACCGGCGACATGAGTCACGTCGTCGTCGGAGAACACCCGCACCACCTGGCAGATGGCGTCGCATTCGCGGATGTTCGCCAGAAATCTGTTGCCCAGGCCGGCCCCTTCGGAGGCGCCGCTGACCAGCCCGGCGATGTCGACGAACGTCACCGGTGCGGGAACGATGCGCTGCGAATCGAAGATGTCTGCCAGCCTGGCCAGCCGCGGATCCGGCAGCGACACCACGCCTTCATTGGGTTCAATGGTCGCGAACGGATAATTGGCCGCCACGACATTGTTGTTGGTCAGTGCATTGAACAGCGTCGACTTGCCCACATTGGGCAAACCTACGATCCCCAGACTCAAGCTCACAGGAACCCAAGTCTAGAGACATTCCGCTGGCGAGCTGTTCGCGTGGGAAGCCGGGGCGCGCCGTAGCGGGCAGGGAGATTATTTACGGGTCTTTCGGCCCGCAGCCGGTACGGTCAACGTGTGTCAGAACAGCGGGCAGGGTCGGCAGTGGCGCCAAGTCATCGCTCGATCCACCCCAACATCGCTGGCACGCCGTGGTGGGCGGCGGTCATCATCGCTACCACCGCCATCGCCGTCGGATTCGCTTTCGACGCCGGCTCGGGCACCAAGGAGCTGACGCACGTATTCGCCGGCGCCTATGTGATGGGCTGCGTGACCGCGGTGCTGGCGGTGCGGCAATCAGCAGTATTCACCGCGGTCATTCAGCCACCGCTGCTGCTGTTCTGCGCGGTTCCTGGTGCCTACTGGCTGTTTCATGGCGCCAAGGTCACGAGCATCAAGGACACCTTGATCAACTGCGGCTACCCGCTCATCGAGCGCTTTCCCCTGATGCTGTTCACCTCGGCCGGGGTGTTGCTGCTCGGCGTGGTCCGCTGGTATCTCGGAAGGACTTCCGGCGCTCGCACCAGCGCTGAGACCAACACAGAAAAGGGCCGCTCCGCGGGCAAGCTTCACGGGCGCCGCGTTTCGATCGACAAATCTGGTGTTGAGGATCCCGACGAGACCGCCGCTGCCGAACCGAAACCGATGCGGCGGGCCGATGCCGTGGACCGCGGGCCAAAGGCAGCCCGCAGTGGCCGGACCGCGAGGCGTTCCGCCCCGCCCCACGACCGGCATGCCCGGCCGCCGCTGGGCAACACCGCCGAACCAGGCGTCGAACGCGCCCGGCGCCGGCGGCCGCGCCCCATCCGCGACGTCGACGCCGACGCAGAACCGCGCCGCCGGCCCAGGCCAGTGCGGGAGCCCGACTTGCGCAGTCAACCCCCACGCGAATTTCGGCGTGATCCGCACGTCCGCAACGGCCGGCCCACCGCACGCAGCAGCCGATTCGATCCGTATGAGCCGGTCGAACCGTATGACTTGCCGCCTCGTCGTCGGCCCGCGTCGGAGGCGGCCAACAGGGCCGGCAGCACTCATCACCCGATATCGCAGGTCCGCTACCGGGGCGCGGGTCGACCGCGCGGCGCACAAAGCTCGGCGGCTGAGTCCTGGGAGTACGACATCTGACGCAGGTCCGGCCGAGAATGCGGTTTCGTACGTAACACGCCGTTGCGGCGTACAGAACCGCGGAATCGTCAGGCTCAGCGGCGAATTTCGCGGGGCAGGGCGAACACCAGCGTCTCGTTGGCGGTCGTCACCGGCTGAACCACGTCGTAGCCGTAGTCGGCCAGCCGCTTCAGCACACCACGCACCAGCACCTCGGGAACCGACGCGCCCGACGTCACCCCGACCGTCGTCACCCCGTCCAGCCAGGCTTGGTCGATGTCGTCGGCGTAATCGACCAGGTGAGCGGCCGGTGACCCGGCGCCCAGCGCCACCTCGACCAACCGCACCGAATTCGACGAGTTCGCCGACCCCACGACTATGACCAGGTCGCATTCGGGTGCCATCGCTTTGACCGCGACCTGCCGATTCTGGGTGGCGTAACAGATGTCATCGCTGGGCGGGTCCTGCAGATTGGGGAAGCGCTGCCGTAGCCGCTCTACTGTCTCCATGGTCTCGTCGACTGACAGCGTGGTCTGCGACAACCACACCACCCTGTTCTCGTCGCGTACGGCTACGTCGTCCACCGCGTCGGGCCCGTCGACCAACTGCACGTGCTCGGGCGCTTCGCCGGCCGTCCCGATGACTTCCTCATGACCCTGGTGGCCGATGAGCAGGATGTCGTAGTCATCTCGGGCGAAGCGTTTGGCCTCGTTGTGGACCTTGGTCACCAACGGACAGGTCGCGTCGATGACCTGCAGCTCGCGCTCAGCGGCCGAGGCGTGCACACTCGGCGCCACCCCATGCGCGGAGAACACCACGACGGCGCCGGCGGGTACTTCGTCAGTTTCGCCGACGAACACCGCCCCGGCCTCGGCCAAGGTGTCGACCACATGGCGGTTGTGCACGATTTCATGACGCACGTAGACCGGCGGCCCGTGCTTCTTCAATGCCCGCTCAACCGTCTCGACAGCGCGATCCACGCCGGCGCAGTAGCCTCGGGGCTCGGCCAGCAACACCCGCTTACCTGCGGCAGTGTCAGCCGGGGAACGCACGGCGCCCGGAATCCCGATGTCGATGGTCGGCGGCATGGCAACCAGATTACGTTCCGCCGGCGTCGCAACGCCATTTCGGCGCACTGCGTCCTGCCCGGCTTGGACTTGACCGCCGCTTAAGGCAGGCTTGCACGCATGGCTACTGCACCATATGGGGTTCGGCTGCTGGTGGGTGCCGCGACACTTGCCGTGGAGGAAACAATGAAGCTGCCGAAGACCATCCTCGCCTACCCTATGACACTGGCCAGTCAGGCGGCGCACGTGGTGATGCGGTTCCAGCAGAACCTGGCCGAGCTGGTCAATAAGGGCGATGCCACGCTCGAGAACTTCTTCCCGCCCAAGGACGAGCAGCCGGAGTGGGCGACGTTCGACGAGGACCTCGAACCCGCTGAGGAGGCATCTGGGTCGGGCCGGGGGGTCGACGAGGAGCGCCGCGCGGAGGGCCGTTTTGCGTTGTATTCGCTGCCCGACGCTTCGGACGCCGCCGCGTCGGCTGTTGCAACCGATTTGCCGACCACGCCGGTGTCCGGCAAACGGACCAAGAAAGGGGCCACGGAGATGACCGTGCCCGCGCCGGCGGTCGCTACCGAGCTCGACTATGAAACTTTGACACTGGCGCAGCTGCGGGCTCGCCTGCAATCGCTGGACGTCGGCGAACTCGAGGCTTTGCTGGCCTATGAGGAAGCCACCAAAGCGCGTGCGCCGTTTCAGACGCTGCTCGCCAACAGGATCACCCGCGCGACCGCCAAGTGACCCAAGTGGCTCCGGCCAATTCCGCCGAAAACCCCTTTCCCGTCCGTGCGGTGGCTATCCGGGTCGCGGGCTGGATCGACAAGCTGGGCACCGTCTGGGTGGAAGGGCAATTGGCCCAGATCACGATGCGGCCCGACGCCAAAACCGTGTTCATGGTGCTGCGTGATCCGGCGGCCGACATGTCGCTGACAGTGACGTGTTCACGTGCTTTGGTGCAGAGCGCGCCGGTCGAACTGGCCGAGGGCGTGCAAGTGGTGGTCTGCGGCAAGCCGACGTTCTACACCGGACGGGGCACGTTTTCGCTACGCCTGAGCGAAATCCGGGCTGTCGGCATCGGCGAGCTGCTGGCACGCATTGAACGGCTGCGCCGGCTGCTCGACGCAGAAGGACTCTTCGACCCGCGAGTCAAGCGGTCTCTACCGTTTCTGCCGTGCACGATCGGGTTGGTCACCGGCCGGGCCAGCGCCGCAGAACGGGACGTGACGACGGTGGCCACCGCGCGCTGGCCGGCGGTGCGCTTCGCCGTGCGCAATACGGCCGTGCAGGGGCCCAACGCCGTCGCGCAGATCGTCGATGCGCTGCGCGAGCTGGACCATGACCCGGATGTGGACGTGATCGTGGTGGCGCGGGGCGGCGGCAGTGTCGAAGACCTGCTGCCGTTCTCCGACGAGACGCTGTGCCGCGCCATCGCCGCATGTCGCACTCCCGTGGTCAGCGCGGTGGGTCATGAACCAGACACCCCGCTGTGCGACCTGGTTGCTGATCTGCGGGCCGCCACACCCACCGACGCCGCCAAGCGAATCGTCCCGGATACGGCGGCCGAGCAGTTGCTGGTCGACGATTTACGCCGCCGCAGCGCCCAAGCACTGCGCAACTGGGTGACCCGCGAGGAACGGGTGCTCGCCCAGTTGCGCAGCAGACCGGTGCTTGCCGAGCCGTTGACCGCGCTCAAGGTGCGTGCCGAGGAGGTTCAGCGCGCACGCTCAGCCGTGCGGCGCGACATCACCCGGCTGATCACCGCGGAAACCGACCGTGTCGGGCACCTTGCCGCCCGGCTGGCCACCCTGGGACCGGCGGCCACTCTGGCCCGCGGCTACGCCGTCGTGCAGACCGTTCCAGCGGCGGGCCCCGCGGCGGTATTGCGGACGACCGCCGAAGCGCCGGCCGGCACCAAGCTTCGGGTACGGGTTGCCGACGGTGCAGTCGCGGCCGTGAGTGCCGGACAAGAGGATGCCGACGATGGATGAAGACCAGCCCGGGATCCCGTCAGTTACGCCTATTAGTGATCTTGGGTACGAAAAGTGTCGCGACGAGTTGATTGAGGTGGTACGCCGGTTAGAGCAAGGCGGATTGGACCTCGATGCTTCGCTAAAATTTTGGGAAAGAGGCGAGCAACTGGCAAAAAGATGCGAAGAGCACTTAGCTGGCGCCCGCCGGACAGTGGCCGATGCGCTGGCGGCGATGGAGCCCGGGGAACGTTGACAACGAAACCACTTTAGGAAGTTTTTCTCGAAACTGGAACACGTTTCAGTTATGCTCGCCGCATGGGTGACGCAACGCTGACCACTGATCTCGGCCATATCCTGGTGACCGGCGGCTCGGGCTTCGTCGGAGCAAACCTGGTGAAGACGCTGCTCGACCGCGGCTGCCGCGTCCGCTCCTTCGACCGCGTACCTTCACCGCTGCCCGGGCAACCGCGGCTGGAGGTGCTCGAAGGCGACATCTGCGACACCGGTGTCGTCGCTGCCGCGGTCGAGGGAATCGACACGGTGTTCCACACCGCCGCGGTGATCGAGTTACTGGGCGGCCCCTCGGCGACCGATGAATACCGGCAGCGCAGCTTTACCGTAAATGTAGGCGGCACCGAGAATCTGGTGCGCGCTGCGCAGTCCGCGGGCGCGAAACGGTTCATCTACACCGCGTCCAACAGCGTCGTGATGGGCGGCAAGGCGATTGCCAGCGGCGACGAGACGCTGCCCTACACCGACCGTTTCAACGACCTCTACACCGAAACCAAGGTGGTCGCGGAGCAATTTGTCTTGTCGCAGAACGGTACCGCAGAAATGTTGACGTGCTCGATCCGCCCGAGCGGCATCTGGGGCCGTGGCGATCAGACCATGTTTCGCAAGCTGTTCGAAAGCCTGGTAGCCGGCCACATCAAAGTGCTGATCGGGCGCAAGGCCGCCAAGCTGGATAACTCCTATATCGACAACCTGATTCACGGCTTCATCCTGGCCGCCCAGCATCTGGTGCCCGGCGGCACGGCGCCCGGACAGGCGTACTTCATCAACGACGGTGAACCGATCAACATGTTCGAGTTCGTCCGGCCGGTCATCGAAGCGTGCGGTGCGCGCTGGCCGCGGCTGTGGATCTCCGGCAAGCCGGTCCGCTCGGTGATGTCGGCCTGGCAACAGCTGCATTTCCGATTCGGCTTCCCCCGTCCGATGCTCGAACCGCTTGCGGTAGAGCGGCTTTACTTGGACAACTATTTCTCCATCGCCAAAGCCGAACGGGAGCTGGGTTATCGGCCGCTGTTCACGACTGAGCAGGCGATGAAGGAATGCCTGCCGTATTACACCGAGATGTTCGAGGCCATCAAAGCCAACACCAAACACCACGCCGCGTCGGCCGTCACGGCAGGGGCCGGTACGTAGGGCAACCGGCTGCCGGGTGTCGAGGATCTCGTAGCGGCATCTATCTCCGCGCGGCAAGATCACACACCATGACCATCCGCACGGCGGTCGTTATCGGCGGCGCATCGGGCATCGGCCGGGCGGTCGCCCACGCGTTGGCGGCCGAAAACTATCGCGTTACGGTTGCCGACCGCAATACCGATGGCGCGGCGCGCGTCCGAATCGAACTCGGTGACCCGCACCTGTCGGCGACCGTCGAGGTGACCGACGAAGCTTCGGTGCAGCAGCTGTTCGCACATCCCGACGCGCTCGACGTCGTCGTCAACACCGCCGGGTTCGGTGCTGTGGGGCTGATCAGCGAGCTACCGGCAGACCAGTTCCGGTCAGTCGTGGACGTCTGCCTCACCGGCGCGTTCCTGGTGCTAAAGCACGCCGCAGCGCGACTGCGTGAGGGCGGAGCCGTGGTCTCGCTGAGTTCGTTGAATGCTCGCCAGCCCGCTGTCGCGATGAGTGCCTACTGCGCGGCCAAGGCGGGGCTGTCGATGCTGACCCAGGTCGCGGCCCTCGAATTGGCGCCGCGTGGGATACGGGTCAACGCGGTGGCGCCGGGATTCGTGCACACGCCGCTCACCGAGCCGGCCACCCAGATTCCGGGGGTGCTCGACGACTATCTGGAGAACACGCCGCTGGGCCGTGCGGGCACACCGGAAGACGTCGCCCAGGCGGTGGTGTTTTTGTGTTCGCCGAAGTCGTCGTGGCTGACCGGCGAGGTGCTCGACCTCAACGGCGGCGCTCACCTCAAGCGCTATCCGGATCTGTACGGGCATGTGATGAACGCGGCTCGGCGATGAACTTCGCGGGCAGCCAGGCAATAGTCACCGGAGCCGGCTCGGGAATCGGTGCGGCGCTGTGCCGGGCCCTGGTCGCTGCCGGCGCCGACGTCGTGTGCACCGACCTCGATGGCGACGCAGCGGCCCGCACTGCCGGGAGCCTGGCCGGAACCGGCAGCGCCCGCTCTGGTTCGCTCGACGTCACCGACTCCGCCGCGGTGCAGGGCGCAGTCGACGACGTGGTAACACGCGCCGGGCGGCTGGATTTGATGTTCAACAACGCCGGCATCGCTTGGGGTGGCGACACTGAACTCCTCACCCTGGACCAGTGGAACGCCATCATCGATGTCAACATTCGCGGCGTCGTGCACGGGGTGGCCGCCGCCTACCCGGCGATGCTGCGGCAGGGCCATGGCTGCATCGTCAACACCGCGTCGATGGCCGGACTGACCGCCGCCGGGCAGATCACCAGCTACGTGATGACCAAGCATGCTGTCGTCGGTCTTTCGCTGGCGCTGCGCTCAGAGGCCCTGTCCCGCGGCGTCAATGTGCTGGCCGTCTGTCCCGCCGCGGTCGAGACGCCGATTCTGGACAAGGGCGCGGTCGGCGGATTCGTCGGCCGCGACTACTACCTGCGCGGGCAGGGAATGAAGCGTGCGTACGACCCCGACCGGCTGGCCGGCGACACGTTACGAGCCGTCCGGGGCAACAAGGCACTGCTGGTTGTGCCGAAACGCGCACACGCATCGTGGTTATTCGCTCGCCTGGCCCCAACTCTGCTGCAACGCATGTCGGTCGGATTCGTCGAGCGGCAACGGGCTAGCCAGGCCGCTAAGTCAGCCGGGCGGTGAGGAAGTCGACGACCCGCTTACGGGCCTCGTAGGCGGGATGCCCGTCAACCTCGCGTACCTCATCGGTAAGCACCGAATGGGCCATGCGGTTGAAGCCGTGCTCGTTGCCCGGCGCGGAGTCGATTTCGATCACCTCGAACGCGTCACCAAGCCGGTCTTTGAGCGTCTTGAAGCGCTCTCGTGGCGCCAGCTTGTCCTCGCTGAACCGCAGACCCAATGCGCACAGACCGTCGTTGGCCATCCGGTCGGCGATGGCGTTGAGCTCCGGATCGCTCACCCCGGCATTGCGCCGCTGCGTCGGTGTCAGCGGCAGTGGCAGCGAGGGCTGGCTGAGCACCGGCGCCAGCACGCTGTCGTCGACCGCGGCGGCCAGCGCGAAACCGCCGGTGAAGCACTGGCCGATCACTCCGACACCCTTGCCGGACGTCGACGCTTTGAGCTCACGGGCCAAGGCGCGCAAGAACACCGATACCGGCCGCTGCCTGTTGGTGGTGAACGCCGCGAATTCCCGTGCCACGCAAGCCCGGGTGATGGCTGGAAGCGCGTAACGGACCGAGACCGGCCGGCTCGGCTCCCCGAACAGCGACGGGATGGCGACGGTGAAGCCATTGTCCACCAGATGGTTTCCCAAAGCCAGGACACCGGGATGGATGCCCGGGAGCTCGGGGATGAGCACCACACCGGGGCCCTGGCCCTTGCGGTAGACGTCGTGGATGAAACCGCCGCCGGTAAACGGCGCCACCGACCACCCGGACAAATCAGCTTCTGGTGCACTCACTCGCGGTTCCTCCGATCAGGTGGCCGGTAGCGGCGGCTGGGACTGGGTGGCAGACGCCAGCGCCCGGAATTCGTCAGTGGTGCCGGCCCCGGTGACCGCGGTCTGGGTGGCGCCCGCCGCGCTGTTCAGCCGGGTGGTCCACACCGGTTCGGTGCCGTCGGCGCCCTGATACACGATCCATCTGGTGCCGCCGACGTCGACGACGCCGATGGGATACATCGACTGGTGTATCGAGGCGACCAGTGGTGCCTCGTCGGCGTTGCTTTGCGTCAGGCTCAGATACATTCCGGTTGGGCTGAGGTAGCCGACGGTGGACACCGCCGCGTGCGACCGTTGGCCGGTCGCCGGGTCGGTGCGGCCGTCGTCGATGCCGCCGCGGCCGCCGGAATTGGCATGCCAGCCCGCCGGTAGCCGGGGCAGCCGAATCGGAAAGCTTAACGCCTGGGCGTCGGCCCGCAGGGCGGCGGCGTCGTCGTAGGCCGGTATGGAGCCGCGCTCGGTTCCGCCGGGCCGAAATGAGCACATACCGACCAGACCGGCCAACAGAACGCAGGCGACGGCCAGCGGTGCCAGCGACCAGAACATGTCGCGACCGTCCTGCAGCACGCGTGGCTTGGCCGGCTTCGCGGCTGGTTGCGGCTGGGTGGTCACCGTCCCAGTATCCCAGCTCGAAACCCCGGGCTTGTCTCTGGGACAATCGGGAACCATGACGCGTGGTGATGCTGATGGCGTCGGCTCGGTGGCCTCCCGTCGGGAAGCACCCGACCGCAACCTGGCCCTGGAGTTGGTGCGAGTCACCGAAGCCGGTGCCATGGCCGCCGGCCGCTGGGTGGGCCGCGGCGATAAGGAGGGCGGGGACGGCGCGGCCGTCGACGCAATGCGCGAGCTGGTGAACTCGGTATCGATGCGCGGCGTGGTCGTCATCGGCGAAGGCGAAAAAGACCACGCGCCGATGCTTTACAACGGTGAGGAGGTGGGGAACGGCGACGGCCCCGAATGCGATTTCGCCGTAGACCCCATCGACGGCACCACGTTGATGAGCAAAGGCATGCCCAACGCCATTTCGGTGCTGGCGGTGGCCGACCGCGGGGCGATGTTCGACCCGTCGGCGGTGTTCTACATGAACAAGATCGCCGTCGGGCCTGAGGCCGCCGACGTATTGGACATCACCGCGCCGACCGCCGACAACATCCGAGCGGTCGCCAAGGTGAAGGGCCTCTCGGTGCGCGACATGACAGTGTGCATTTTGGATCGGCCCCGCCATGCGAGCTTGATCGAGGACGTTCGCGCTACCGGAGCCCGGATTCGGTTGATCACTGACGGCGACGTGGCCGGCGCGATCTCGGCGTGCCGACCTGACTCGGGCACCGACTTGTTAGCCGGTATCGGCGGCACCCCGGAGGGCATCATCACCGCCGCCGCGATCCGGTGCATGGGCGGTTCGATCCAGGCCCAGCTGGCACCCAAAGACGACGAGGAACGCCAGCAGGCGCTCGATGCCGGCTACGACCTGGATCAGGTGTTGACCACCGAGGATCTGGTGTCCGGCGACAATGTCTTCTTCTGCGCCACCGGCGTCACCGACGGGGATTTGCTGAAAGGGGTTCGCTACTACCCCGGCGGCTGCACCACCCAGTCGATCGTCATGCGCTCGAAGTCCGGCACCGTCAGGATGATCGAGGCCTATCACCGACTTTCCAAACTCACCGAATATTCCGCCATTGACTTCACTGGCGACAGCACGGCGCAGTACCCGCTGCCCTAGCCAACGGCAACACAAGCACCACTCACCGAACGAGGAATTCGACCATGGCCGTTGACGCCACCGAGACCGAATATCGCATCGAGCACGACACTATGGGCGAGGTGAAGGTTCCGGCTAACGCCCTGTGGCGCGCCCAAACTCAACGTGCAGTACAGAACTTCCCGATCTCGGAGCGAGGTCTCGAGCGCACCCAGATCCGTGCGCTGGGCCTGCTCAAGGGTGCGTGCGCCCAAGTCAACAAAGACCTCGGGTTGCTGACGCCGGAAAAAGCGGACGCGATTATCGCCGCTGCCAACGAGATAGCCGAAGGCCGCCATGACGACCAGTTCCCTATCGATGTGTTCCAAACGGGTTCGGGTACCAGCTCGAACATGAACACCAACGAGGTCATCGCTTCGATTGCTGCCGCCGGCGGTGTCACGGTACATCCCAATGACGACGTCAACATGTCGCAGTCGTCCAATGACACCTTTCCCACCGCAACCCACATTGCCGCGACCGAAGCAGCGATGCGCCAGCTCATTCCGGCGCTGGAGGTGCTGCACGACGCACTCGCGAGCAAGTCAGCCGAATGGCACACCGTGGTGAAATCGGGCCGCACGCATTTGATGGACGCTGTCCCTGTGACGCTGGGTCAAGAGTTCGGCGGGTACGCCCGTCAGATCGAGGCCGGTATCGAGCGGGTCAAAGCAACGCTGCCGCGGTTGGGCGAACTGGCGATCGGCGGCACCGCGGTGGGAACGGGCCTCAACGCCCCGGACGGCTTCGGCGCCAAGGTGGTGCAGGTGCTGGTCGACCGCACCGGCCTGAGCGAGCTGCGTTCGGCGCGAAACTCTTTCGAAGCACAGGCCGCTCGTGATGGTTTGGTCGAGGCGTCTGGTGCGCTGCGCACCATCGCGGTGTCACTGACCAAGATCGCCAATGACATCCGGTTGATGGGCTCAGGCCCGCTCACAGGTCTGGGCGAAATTCAGCTGCCCGATCTGCAGCCGGGTAGCTCGATCATGCCAGGCAAGGTCAATCCTGTTCTGCCCGAAGCGGTCACACAGGTGGCCGCGCAAGTGATCGGCAACGACGCCGCGATCGCGTGGGGCGGAGCCAACGGCGCGTTCGAACTCAACGTCTATATCCCGATGATGGCGCGCAACACGCTGGAATCGTTCAAGCTGCTGAGCAATGTGTCGCGACTGTTCGCCGAGCGCTGCATCAACGGTTTGACCGCCAATGTCAGGCGGCTGCGCGAGTTGGCGGAGTCATCACCGTCGATTGTGACACCGCTGAACTCCGCCATCGGATACGAAGAGGCGGCAGCCGTCGCCAAGCAGGCGCTCAAGGAAGGCAACACGATTCGCCAGACGGTGATCGATCGCGGCCTGATCGGTGAGAAGCTTTCGGTCGAGGAACTGGACCGACTGCTGGACGTACTGGCTATGGCGAAGGTGAACGACGCGGATCGATAGGCCGATCGTCGCACCGGGGCCGAAACCGCCGGCGAGCAAGCTGCATAGGAGTGTCGAACATGCCGGCGTTGGGCGGATCGCGGCGGTCAAGCAGTTACGCGGCTACCCTCACCGGAGGGGGCCGGACGTAGAGTGAAGGTGGTTCAGCGATGACGAATCCTCCCGGCGGTCCATACGGCCAAGACCCGTCCGGCGCCAATCCGTATTGGCAGCACCCATATTGGGGTGGGCAGCCGCCGAGTGGTCAGCCGCCGGGCGGTCAGCCACCGGGTGAGCAGCCGCAGGGCGGTCCATATCAAGGCGGTCCTTATCAGAATCCGCCGCCCGGCCAGTACCAATACCCGCAAGGCGATCCATATGCCGCAGGCGGCTATCCACCCCCGCAGTATCAGCCGGGCCAGCAATTGCCGCCCCCCTGGCCGGGCGGCCCGTACCCGCCTGGCCCTCCGCCAGGCGGGTCGCGCTCGAAGACGCCATGGCTGATCGGTGGCGGCATTGCCGTGGTCGTCGTCATCGCGCTCGTCGTGACCCTGATATTCGTTCTCGGCAACCGCCACCACAAGTCGACCCAGGCGCAGCCCTCGGCGACGACGGCACCGTCGACCTCGCAGCCGAACAATTCTCCCCAGAACGCGACCGACTGCACCCCGAACGTGTCCGCCGTACCCGCCCCGACCGGAGACGCGATCAGCGCTGGCCCGCTGTCCTTCCCGGGCAGTGCGGCACCGGGATGGGCGCCATTTTCCGACAACTCGACGCCGAACGCCATCGACGCAGTGGGTGTCGCCCAAGAGGTGCCCGGCGCCAATCAGTGGATCATGCAAGCCGAAGTGATGATGACCAACTTCGTCCCAAGTATGGACGTCGCCACCCAGGCATCGACGCTGCTGAACTGTATGGTGAACGGTCCCGGTTACGCGCAGTCGTCGCCGACACTGGGCCCGACCAAGACGTCAACGCTCACCGTCGGCGGCACCGATGCCGCCCGAGTGGATGCCGACATCACTATCGGCGACACTTCCCGCAACGTACCGGGCGATTCCGTCACGATCATCGCGGTGAAGACCAAACCAGTCACTGTCTTCTTCGCCGCATCGCCCATCGGCGACGCGGGCGATCGGGCCCCCATCGATGCGGTCATCGCGGCATTGACGGTCTCGAACTCCTGACCGGGTCGTGCTAAGCCCCGTTGTTGGGCCCACCGGAGTTCTGGCCCGCAATGTCGGTGATAGGGAAGTTTGGCATCGGCTGGGGCGACGGAGTGTTCGGGAGTGCGGGAATGTCGGCGGCCGGGATGTCACGCAGATCGTTGACCGGCGGACCGTTGTCCCGGCCGCCGTACGTGCTTCCCGGTTGCCGGGGCCCCAGCAACTGGCTGATCGTCACCAGGTGGTAGCCGTTGGCTTTCAGCACCGGCAGGAACTGGTAAACCAGGTCGACGGTGCTGGAATACGTGTCGTGAAACAACACCACCGACCCCGGTTTGATCTGAGCCATCAATACACGACGCGTCGCCGCGGTGTTGGAGTCGTTGATCCAATCGAAAGAGATGACATCCCAGAGGATTTCGGCCTGCCCGTACCCCGCGGCAGCTTGGCGTACCGCCTGATTGGACAACCCGCCTGCGGGCCGGTAAAACGTCGGTGTGCGACCTGTGGCGCCGGTGATCGCATCATTAGCCTTCGATAACTGAGCCGAAATATCTTGCGGCGGAATGGTTGCCATGTTGGGGTGTTCCCACGTATGACTGCCGATCTCCATACTGGCGTCGGCGATGCGCTTGGCACCCGCCGGGTTGGCCGCCACCTTGTTGCCGATAAGAAAGAACGTCGCCTGTGCGTCGTTGTCTTTGAGAATGTGCAGCAATCGGTCGGTGAAGGGACTCGGCCCGTCGTCGAATGTCAATGCCACGCATTTGGTCCGGGAGCAGTCGACTTCGCCGGCGTCGGCTCGCCGTACATGGCCGGTAAGCGCACCGATCAACAGCACAGCGGCAGCAGCGGCCAGGCCGAAAACGGTCCGCCCGTAGCGCCATGCCTGGTTGTCGGGTCGTTTCGGCACCCTGGCAGCCTACCGAAATGAACTCTTAGCGTGGACCGGCGATCTCCTCGAGCATCTCTGTGACCAGCGCCGCGATCGGTGAGCGCTCACTGCGCAGCAAGGTGATGTGGGCGAACAGGGGATGACCCTTGAGTTTCTCGATCACCGCTGCCACCCCGTCATGGCGGCCCACCCGCAGGTTATCCCGCTGGGCGACGTCGTGGGTCAACACCACTCGTGATCCTGCGCCCAGTCGGGACAGCACGGTGAGCAAGACGTTACGCTCGAGTGACTGCGCCTCGTCGACAATGACAAACGAATCGTGCAACGAGCGGCCTCGAATATGGGTGAGCGGCAGCACCTCGAGCATGCCCCGGGACAGCACCTCGTCGAGCACTGCCGGGCTGGCCAGACCTTCGAGCGTGTCGAACACC
This sequence comes from uncultured Actinomycetota bacterium, assembly GCA_963795995.1. Taxonomy (GTDB): domain Bacteria; phylum Actinomycetota; class Actinomycetes; order Mycobacteriales; family Mycobacteriaceae; genus Mycobacterium. The sequence goes on along the minus strand of CAWCJY010000009.1, from coordinate 175,993 downwards.
GCCTGGGCCCACGGGCCCATCTTGTCGCTTTCGCTGCCCGGCAGGTAGCCCAGCTCCTGGCCGCCGACGGCATAGAGCGGGCGAAATACCACCACCTTGCGGTGAGTCTGCCGCTCCAGCACAGCCTCCAAGCCTGCACACAACGCAAGCGCCGACTTGCCGGTCCCGGCTTTGCCGCCCAGTGACACGATGCCCACTGACTCGTCGAGCAATAGTTCCAGCGCCACCCGCTGCTCCGCGGAACGGCCGCGTAGCCCGAACACCTCGCGATCACCGCGCACCAGCTGCACCCGCTTATGGGAATTGACCCGCCCCAGAGCATGCGAGGTCCCGCCGAGCAGCCGAATCCCGGTGTGACAGGGAAGGTCTCGAGCATTCATAAGGTCAACCTCGCCCTCGGCGAAGAGTGCGCCGATGTCTTCGGCCGCGGTCTCGATTTCGGCCATACCGGTCCATCCGGACGTGATCACATCTTGCGCGTGATACTCATCGGCCGCCAAGCCGACCGCGCCCGCCTTGACCCGCAGCGGAATGTCTTTGCTCACCAAGGTAACCCGCTTACCTTCGGCGGCCAGGTTGGCCGCGCAGGTCAAGATCCGCGAGTCGTTGCTGTCGGTGCGAAACCCTGCGGGTAACACCGCAGGATCACTGTGATTGAGCTCGACATGGACTGTACCGCCTTGCGCCCCAACAGGAATTGGCTGATCGAGGCGCCTGTGTTCCAGCCGAAGATCGTCGAACAACCGGAGCGCCTGACGGGCAAACCAGCCCAATTCGTGGTGGTAACGCTTGTCCTCCAGCTCGCTGATCACGACCAACGGCACCACCACTTCATGCTCGGCGAACCGGCTGCATGCCCATGGATCAGACAGCAACACGGACGTGTCGAGTACGTACGTCCGAAGATCAGTCATGTCAACGCTCCTCGAGCTATAGCCCGCGTCCTCAGCCGCCTACTGCGCGGGCCGCATCGTCGTCGGGCGGGACCCGCGCGACCCCGCCCGGGCGTGTTGGTGGGAGATGCGGCGTCAGGGCCGGGGCCGGCCTTGCGGTCGTCGTGACCAGAGGTGCCGTCCGGACAGCAGAGCGTGTCGCTAGCCATCGGATGCGACGCTACTCTCGTCGTCGCATGCCCGCCGCGCAGGCGCGCCGGACCGTTTCAGACCGACGGAGCAGCCCGTTTAGGCGGTGACGAATTGCTGCAGCTGAGGGTGATCAGCCAGGCCCCACTCGCTGATCCGATCAGCGATCACCTGTCGTAGTTCCGTGGTGCTGAAGATGCCGGCATCGGCGACGGATTGCAGCTTGTCCTGATATGCATCGATGTCACCGCCGACGACATCCAGTTCCGCCGCGCGGGCGGCGATGGCAGCGACCGTCTCGTCGCGGGTGTAGTCCAAGCAGTGCGCCACCAGGTTCGCAAAGAACTGCTCATGGCGTTCTTCGTCTTTGGCGATCTTGGCGATGAGGCCGGCCAACACCGGCTCCTCGATCTGGGCGGCCAGATTTCGGCAGAACACCGCATGCGCCCGTTCGAAGTACGCCATGTACACCAGGATTTCAACTTGGGAATAGTGGTCGGCGCGGTAGCCCTTCAGCGCCACGTGCTCGAAGCGGACCTGTTCGTTGGCGACCGGGTCGATCTCCCGGGTCACGACCAGGTAGTTGCGCAGCGCGATGGCGTGCGACTGCTCTTCAGCGGTCCAGCGGCCCAGCCACTGGCCCCACAATTCTTCCAGAATGAAATGCTCGACGAGCTCGCGATGGTGGCCACCGAGGTTGTCCTTGGTGACCAGCAAGATCTCGCACGCGTCGGTGATCACCTTGGGCAGAGTCACCTGCGATGGTTCCCAGTCACGGCCGCCGAGAAAAGCGAAGTTCTCCCCCTGCCCGAACGGGACGTAGTCGTGGGCGAACCATAAATCCTCTGTCATCAGGTGCCGGTCCAGGTTTTCTTCGACCACCGGCTCGAGTTCGAGAATCAGCGCATTAGCGACAGGTTTCTGTGCCATGAAGTAACTGTAACTGGCGTTAACGGCTTCGCGAAATCTTCCGCCCGTGTCAGCCGACGGAGGACCCCGCCGGGCTAGCGGTCGACCAAGGTCCAGTCCTCGAGACCCTCGTACAGCGGAAAATCCCTGGCCAGGCGCGTCACCCGGTGCCGTAGCGCGGGCACGTCGGCCGCACCGCCGGCCGTCAATGCAGCGGCGATGATGTCGGCCACCTCGGCGAACTCAGTGTCACCGAAGCCGCGGGTGGCCAGGGCCGGCGTCCCCACCCGCAGGCCCGACGTGACCATCGGTGGCCGCGGGTCGTTGGGAACGGCGTTGCGGTTGACGGTGATACCGATGTCGTGCAGCAGGTCTTCGGCGGCCTTGCCGTCCAAGGGCGAGTTGCGCAGGTCGACCAGCACCAGGTGCACATCGGTGCCACGGCTGATCACCGACGCGCCGGCCTTGGCGACGTCGCCGGCCAACAGCCGTTCGGCGATGATCCGCGCGCCCGACACCGTGCGCTGCTGGCGGTCGGCGAATTCCGGGGTGGTGGCGATCTTGAGTGCAACCGCCTTACCGGCGATGACATGCATCAGCGGTCCACCCTGCTGGCCGGGGAACACCGCGGAGTTGATGGCCTTGGCGTACTCCTGCCTGCCCAAGATGATTCCCGACCTAGCGCCGCCAAGCGTCTTGTGCACGGTTGTGGACACCACGTCCGCGTGTGGCACCGGTGAGGGGTGCAAACCGGCGGCAACCAGGCCCGCGAAGTGCGCCATATCGACCCACAGTTTCGCCTCTACCTCCGCGGCAATCGACCGGAATGCTGCGAAGTCGAGGATGCGCGGGTAGGCAGACCATCCAGCGATGAGCACCTTCGGCCGGAACTGGAGTGCTTTGGCCCGCACCGCGTCCATGTCGATCAGATGCGTGGCCGGGTCGACACCGTAGAAGCCGACGTCGTAGAGCTTGCCGGAGAAGTTGAGCCGCATGCCGTGGGTCAGGTGACCACCATTGGCGAGGTCCAGCCCCAGCAACCGCTCGCCCGGTGTCATCAGCGCCGAGAGCACCGCCGCGTTGGCCTGAGCGCCGGAATGTGGTTGCACATTGGCAAATTCAGCGCCGAACAGCGCCTTGGCGCGGTCACGGGCGATATTCTCCACCACGTCGACGTACTCGCAGCCGCCGTAGTAGCGACGGCCGGGAAGGCCCTCGGCGTACTTGTTGGTCAGCACACTGCCCTGGGCTTGCAGCACCGAACGCGGGACGAAGTTCTCCGACGCGATCATCTCCAGGGTGTCGCGCTGGCGACCCAGCTCCTTGCCCAGCAGGTTCGCGATGTCAGGATCGACTTCGGCCAACGGTGCCGACATCACAGAAGCGGCAGTGCGAGCATCAGGTGCAGCGGTCACGCGCGCCAGTGTATCCACCGGCCCGACCCCGACAAGGCCCTGGCTAGCCCTGCAGCGCCGACGGAATCAGCTGTTCGTCGAGGAGCCGGCCGAATCGCTCGGCCAGGCTTGCGTCGGCCGGGCGGGCGTCCAGCCAGGTCCTCAATAGCCGATAACCCTCGACGTAGGTGCTGGTGTAAGCCCGCCACAGCGGCGAGCATAAGAACCGCAACATCTGCTGAGCCCGGTCGTCACCGATCAACAGCCAACGCCGTAGATATCCGGTCACCTCGTCGACGTCGCGATGTTCGTCGTGCAGCATCAGCGCTGCGTCCTGGCGCACCCCGGCCAGCGCCGCACCGGCCTCGGCGACCGCCTCGGCGCCCTCGCCGTCGAACCGCAGGCCCAAGTCGGCGTAGACGTCGGCAGCCCAGCCGCCCCAGCCCGGACCTATCGCGGCGTACAGCGCCAAGTCGGCCAGACCTTCGGCCATCAGGCATTGCGGTGTGTTCACCAGGAAGATTGTCTGTTCAGCCTGTCCTTTGGCCCGGACCAAACCGGCCTCCTTGCGGCAATGCTCGGTGTGATGGCCCGGATAGGACTCATGGGCGACCAGACGCGGCAGCTGCGACATCAGCTGCTTGACGTCGGCGTTGACCGCCACCGTGGAGCGGTAATCGCCCAGGTAATAGTTGAACCCCGACCACGGCTTGTCGGTGACGACCTCATAGTCGACGGTTTCCTGCTCGGGCAGCGGATATTCGGCGCGCACGCGGTCACGCAGCGCACTGGAAAACGCAGCAATGCAGTCGGCCAGCCGCTCGGGTGGAATCTCTTCTCCTGTTCGGCGGCCGGTCATCCGATCGATCAACGTGCCACTACCGCCGAGCAACTCGTGAAGTCGGGCGTGCGCGTGCCGGTAGACGTCAGGGTCACCCTTGCTGATGTGGACGTCGAAGTATTCGTGGACTTCGTCGACGAATCCCACCTTCTGCCCGGCCAACTTTCGTCCGGCGCAGGCCAGGGCCCGCAGGTGAGCACCGATATAGTCGGCCCGAGCCTGGTCAAAGTCGCTGTCGTGCGGCGTGTTTGGCAGCGCCTTGAGCAATCGGTCGGCCTGTGAAGCCAACTGGGCGGGATCAGGGGCGGGTTCGTCGTGTACGGCCCGACGTAGTTCGGGATCGCCGATGAACGAATCGACGTAGCCGGGCTCTACCCGGTCGAACCGCAACCCCAGCAGTAGATACTCGCGGATGAGGTCGGCACTTTCCATGAGCCAACGATAAATCGCCCCAGGCGCTGCACTCGCCGCCGATGCTGCAAGACTGGCAGCTATGCCGCGGCTTAGCGAGCCGAGCCCCTATGTGGAGTTCGACCGAAGTCAGTGGCGCGCGCTGCGCATGTCGACGCCACTTGCCCTCACCGAAGAGGAACTGGTCGGTTTACGAGGTCTCGGTGAGCAGATCGACATGCTCGAAGTCGAGGAGGTGTATCTGCCGCTCGCCCGGCTGCTGCACCTTCAGGTGGCTGCGCGGCAGCGGCTGTTCGCCGCGACGGCCGAATTCCTCGGCGAGCCACAGCAGAACCCCGATCGCCCGGTCCCGTTCATCATCGGTGTCGCCGGCAGTGTCGCGGTTGGCAAGTCGACCACGGCTCGCGTGCTGCAAGCACTTTTGTCGCGGTGGCAGCCGCACGCGCAGGTGGATCTGGTGACCACCGACGGATTCCTTCACCCCAATAGTGAGCTGACGCGACGAAACCTTATGCATCGCAAAGGATTTCCGGAAAGCTATAACCGCCGGGCGCTGATGCGTTTCGTCACCTCAGTGAAAGCCGGCTCGGACCACGTTTGCGCGCCGGTGTATTCGCATCTGCTCTACGACATCATTCCGGGAGCCAAGCAGGTGGTCCGCCACCCCGACATCTTGATCCTGGAAGGATTGAACGTCTTGCAGACCGGGCCCACTCTCATGGTGTCGGATCTGTTCGACTTTTCGCTCTACGTAGATGCGCGGATCGAGGACATCGAGCACTGGTACGTGCAGCGATTCCTCACCATGCGCACGACCGCTTTCGCCAACCCGGCGTCGCACTTTCGCCACTACGCACGGCTGAATGATCATCAGGCCTTCGCGGCCGCCCGGGAGATCTGGCGCTCCATCAACCGGCCCAATCTGGTGGAGAACATCCTGCCCACCCGTCCGCGCGCCACCTTGGTGCTGCGCAAGGACGCCGACCACTCCATCAACCGGCTACGGCTGCGCAAGCTTTAGCCAGGGCCGATGCGGGGCCGCGCACCGTAACCTCTGAGGGTGGCGCCCCGCACCGGCGGGACGGGAGTCACACCGGCAGCCGGCGCACTCCGAGGTACTGCAGGTAAGCGAACAACGCGGTGTAGGCGCCGCTGGCCAGTGTCGAGGCGACGCCCACCGCAGTCAGCGGCCACGAGCCGGAGGCCACGACGGCGACCGCGGCCCCGGTGTAGACGACGTTGGCGATAGCAATGTTGGTGCCGGCGCGGCGGAGGTTGGGCAGCGCGGCGAGGCTGAACACCGCCAGGCCGCAGAGTACGAAGCAGGCCCCGACGAGGTATTCCTGGGCCGAGGTCAGACCGGTCAGTGATGCGATCGGATCGGCTGCCATGGCAACAGCCAGGCCCGCCAGGCCCGTCAGGGTGGCGTCGGCGCGCATGGCGAAGCGCAGAAGCGAGTCGGTCGCGTCGTACAACGGGCGAGTGGGCTGGCCGGAAACAGCGGTCATGTCAAAACTCCTTGACGGGGGGGAACGCGAGGGGAGGACACCATCGAGCCTGCGGTCTGGGGACTGCCAGGTCGACGCATGACACTGCCAAGCACTGCCATGCGCAGGTCAACCCCGAGGAAATCGGCTGCTATTCCGGTTTCGGCTCCGATCCGATTGCCCGCGTCCTCCTCACCCCGCCGGGCGGGCTGCATCGTCACCTGGCGCGGTGGATACGCCGACCCGCCCGCGCAGCGCCGCGGCGATCAGCCGGGCGGCGGCGTTCTGCCAGTTATGCAGCGAACGCTGCGGGACTTCGGTGACCAACCACTGCCAGGCCTGCCGGGCGATGCGGTCCAGACCGGCCGCGGTGGCATTTTGCGCGTAGGCCCGCACACCGACCACATATGGGAAGTACAGCGAGTTGTAGTAACGCCACTCCTCGGTGGTTCCGAAATCGCCGGCATCGCGTGGCTTGAGCTGCGCGATGCCGTCAGCCAGGACAGCTTTGAGTTCGTTGGCCCGCTCCAGTGGCTGGTCGGGCGCCCCGCGCGCGGCCAGCCGCTGATCGATGACGGGCAGCGCGGTCAGCGGGCTGGCCACCAGCTTCGACAGATCGCCGTAGTGGCCGAGCGCGCGACGGGTCAGCCGGACGAACGTCTCGTCGTCGATGTCGTCGAGTGGGTGCGTCGAACGCAGCGGCAGCGCCGCTTCGGTGTCGCGCAGGGCGGCGCGATCGGCGCGCAGCGCCGGCGACCGCCAGAATGCCAACCGGTCCAGCACGCCCGCCAGTGGGTCGGCCAGCACCTGAATGGCGACGGCGATCGCAACGCTGGTGAACAGCAGCGCCGTCAGTGCGGTCTGGGTTGGGCGCTGCGCACGAGTCACCGCCACACCGATCAGGGCCTGGCCGCCGAACAGCGCCGCCACCACGACACTGCCGACGAACGATCGAAGCATGTCGGCGCGCAGCGCCTGACCTTCGTCGAAGGCGTCCCACAAAGCCACCGCCAGGCCCAGCGACAGCACGTCGAAACTCGTCGACGTCAACGCCAGCCAGCTGGGCACCAGGCCCAGCGGGATTATCAGGATGGCGTTGCTGAGTGCGAAGAACAGTGTCGCGAGGACGATTAATCCGACCGCCGGCACCGGCTTTGCCGGCCGGATCAGGGCGGCGACCAAGGCGCCCAGGGTGGAGGTCGACATGGCGGCGAACATGACCAGGTGGCCCAACCGCAACGGGCCTTCGACACCGCCGGCCAGCACCGCGCCCAGCAGGGTCAAGGCGCCCACACCGCCGACGAGCACCAGTTCCTGCGTGCGCGCCCGCCCGCTGTCGCTCGGCCGGGACAGCTCGATGAGCACCGCGAACCAGGCGACGCCGGGGATTGCGACCAAGTAGATCTCGAGGTGGCTGAGCAGCTCAGCGTGCGAGACGATCCGTATGGCGTCCAGCGCCACCACGCTTGCGAAGCTGCACAGGCCGACGGCCGCCAGCACCAGCACCGGCTTGCGCGGGTCGCGGGCGAGTAGATAGAGACCCAGCCACCAGCTGAGTGCGAATACCAGTGCCGACAGGGCGGCCATCAGTTCAGTGTGGCATGCAGCTCAGGCTCAATTGCCCGGCTCCTCCTCGGGTCCCGACGGCCCGCATCGTCGCCGCGCTAAGTGCCGTAACGGCGGTGCCGCTGGCTGTAATCGCGCAATGCCCGCAGGAAATCCACCCGGCGAAACGCCGGCCAGTGCGCCTCGGTGAACCACATCTCCGAGTAAGCGCTCTGCCAAAGCAGGAATCCGGACAGTCGCTGCTCTCCCGATGTGCGAATGACCAGGTCGGGGTCGGGCTGCCCCGAGGTGTAGAGGTTCTCTGAGATGCCGTCGATCGTTACCGACTCGACCAGCTCCTCCCCGGTGACTCCGTTGGCCAGCTCTTTGCTCAACAGGGCGCGCACCGCGCCGGCGATTTCCTGGCGGCCGCCGTAGCCGACCGCAACGTTGACATGGAAGCCGCCGTTGGGGGGGGTCGAGGCGACAGCGTCACGGAGCCGCCGAGCCGGTTCCTCACCGATCAACTCCAGGTCTCCCACCGTCCGGACGCTCCAGCGGTTGACCGGTGCGCAGATCTCCTCGACGACGTCGGTGATTATTTCGATCAGCGCCGCCAGTTCGCCGGGATCGCGCTGCAGGTTTTCGGTTGACAGCAGATAGACGGTGGCCATCTCAATACCGGCTTCTTGGCACCAGCGCAGCATTTCGGCGATCTTGGCCGCGCCCATCCGGTAGCCGTAGCTGACGTCGTCGTATCCCGCGCTGCGGGCCCACCGCCGGTTGCCGTCGCACAACACCGCGATGTGGCGGGGCAGCTCCGATCTCGATGCCGCCAGACCCTGCCGCAGCCGCATCTCGTAGACGCGATAAAGCGGCTCTTTGAGCCTGGCGGGGATGACCTCCACGGCCAATCAGCCTACTGTGGCGGCCGAAGAATGGCGGAAATCTCACAGCGAGTCAAAGCGGGGATACCTCAATCTCCCCGTAACGTGGTGAACAACAGCTGTATTGATGAACGCGACTCAGGGAGGGATATTGAGCGGCCAGACCAGCACCGCACCGCAGCCGATGTTGCCCGAGCAGACCACCGGCATCGAGGGAGTCGCCCACGCGCTGACCAGGCCCCGGTTTCGGGGATGGATTCACGTGTATTCGGCCGCCATCGCCGTCATCGCCGGTGCGGCGCTGATCTCGGTTTCTTGGCCTCTTGCCGGACTGAAGGCTGGAATGGCGACCTTTATCTACACCGGGGCGGCGGTAGCGATGTTCGCTGTCAGCGCCACCTACCACCGGGTCCACTGGAAGTCGCCTGCCGCTCGGAAAGTCATGAAGCGGCTGGACCACTCGATGATCTTCGTGTTCATCGCGGGCACCTATACGCCCTTCGCCATGCTGAACTTTCCGCCGCAGGCGGGGAAGCTGGTGTTGTGCATCGTGTGGGGCGGCGCGGCGGCCGGGATCGCGTTGAAGTTGTGTTGGCCGTCAGCTCCGCGGTGGGTGGGCGTGCCGCTGTATCTGTTGTTGAGCTGGGTGGCGGTCTGGTTCACCGGGACGATCCTGCATGGCGCCGGGGTGGCGGCATTCACGCTGCTCGTCGTCGGCGGAGCGATCTACAGCGTCGGCGGCGTGCTCTATGGGCTGCGCTGGCCTGACCCGTGGCCGAGGACGTTCGGTTACCACGAGTTCTTCCACGCCTGCACTGCCATAGCGGCCATTTGCCACTACATCGCGATGTGGTTCGCGGTCTTCTACTAGCCCGCGGCTATAACGGCGTGACGTCGGCCGCCGACCAGTAGGCCTTCATCGCGGCGACTTTGCCGTCCTCGTTGAACGCCATCACGTCGATCGGCTCGATCCGCATCTTGGCGTCGCCCGCGGTCACCGTCAGCCGGAACTGGAATGCGGCTTCGTGACCGGCCACCCGCAACGACACCAACTCGCATTCCCGCTGCACGTTGTCCACCGCGGAGTAGAAGCCGTGAATCGCCTGCCGGCCGATGTGCACCTCGCCGCCGACCGGATCTTCAACCGTCGCGTCGTCGGCGTACAACTCCACCAGATCGTCCGCGCTGCCGTTGGCGACCAGGCTGATGTAACGGTTGACGACGTCGGCCATCTCTTCAGCACTCGGCATGAAAGGCCACGCTACCGCGACAGTGCAGCCGCCAATTGAGGTGTTGTGGTGACCGGCAGATCGCAGGTTCGTCCGCGGCACACGTATGCGGCATCGGCGCCGGCCACCCGGTCGCGATCGACAAGCAGTTCCGACGAGTTCAGCGCGCCGCCGACGACGATCGCCCCGCCCGGGGCCAATCGGCGTGCGTCGGCCAGCAATGCCGATCGCGGTCCCTGGCAAGCCACCGCGATCTGCAGCGGCCCCCTGACGGCGGCTTCGGCCACCGTCAGCCAATGCCCACCCGATCGCGGTGCACGAGCCAGCAGCACTGAATGCTCCCGTAGCGCATCCGCCGCGGCCTGCTGGTACCGGTCGGCGCGTCGGCCGCCGAACAAGTGTGCCGCGGTTTGCAGTGCTTCTGCCATCGACGACGCCCCGGACGGTGTTGCCCCGTCCAGCGGGTCGGCGGGCCGGAACATCAACTGCTCGGCGTCATCGGCGGTGTCGAACCAGCGGCCCGGTCGATGAGGATCGGCGAAGTGGGTCAGCGCTGTGTCAAGCAGCTCACCGGCGGCCGCCAGCCAGGCCGGGTCAGCGGTCAGCTGGAACAAACTCAGTAGGCCGGTGGCCAGCATCGCGTGGTCTTCCAAGATGGCCGCGCTGTCGCCCACCTGCCCACCGAGGCTCGCCCGCCGCAGCCGGCCATTCACCACGTGTAGGCCCAGCAGCGCGGTCGCACACCGGCTCGCGCTGCCCAGCAGCACCGAATCGTCGAGCGCCACACTGGCCTCGGCCAATGCGGTGATAGCCAAACCGTTCCATGCGGTGACCACTTTGTCGTCGCGGCCAGGCTGCACTCGGCCGGCACGCGCGGCCAGCAGCGCTTCACGGACCCGCCGGAAGCGGACCCAGTCGTCGGGATCGGCCGGCAGCTGCAGCACCGACGCGCCGTCCTCGAACGTGCCCGCGGCGGTCACACCGAACACGGAAACCGCCCAACGCCCGTCGTCGTCACCCAGCACCTCTCGCAACTGGCCGGGCGTCCACACGTAAGTCGAGCCTTCGCGGCCGCCGGCATCGGCATCCAGCGACGAGGTGAACATGTCGGCGTCGACCAAATCGGCGAGAAGGAACCGCGCGGTGTCAGCGGCTACCCGCCGGGCCAGCGCATCACCGGTGCGGCGTGCCCAGTGCGCGTAAGCGCGCAGCAACTGCGCGTTGTCGTAGAGCATCTTCTCGAAATGCGGCACCACCCACGCGTTGTCCACGCTGTACCGCGCGAAGCCGCCGGCCAGCTGGTCATAGATTCCGCCGCGCGCCATCGCGGCGCCGGTGCGCTGCACGGCGGCGAGCGCCTTGGCTGAACCGGTGCGTTCATGGTGCCGCAGCAGCGCCTCGAGCAGCGCCGAGGGCGGAAACTTGGGGGCGCCGCCGAACCCGCCTCGAACGGTGTCTTCATCGCTGAGCACCGCGGCGATCACCCGATCGCACAGTGCCGGTTCGATGTGCGGTCCGCCTCCGGGTAACCCGGAGGCCATCGACCGCAGCTCCCCCACGATATGCTCCGACGCTTGCTCAACCTCGTCACGACGGGTCTGCCAGGTGTCGACGATCGCCGACAGCAGCTGCTGGAAGGCCTCCCTCGGGTAATAGGTGCCGCAGAAGAAGGGCCGGCCGTCGGGGGTGAGGAAGCACGTCATCGGCCAGCCGCCCTGTCCGGTGAGGGCGACGGTGGCATTCATGTACACGGCGTCGATGTCGGGGCGTTCCTCCCGGTCGACTTTGACGCAGACGAATCCGCTGTTCATCGCGGCGGCCACCTCGCCGTCGGCAAACGACTCGTGCGCCATCACATGGCACCAATGGCAGGCCGCATAGCCGACCGACAGCAAGATCGGCACGTCGCGTTCGGTAGCCTCGGCCAACGCATGCCCGCTCCACTCCTGCCAGTGCACCGGGTTGTCGGCGTGCTGGCGCAGGTAGGGGCTGGCTGCGGTGCCCAGCGCGTTGACGGCAGGACTCATCAGCCGGCCGCGGCCCTAGCGGTCCGGTTCACGTAGCGGTCCGTTGTCCTCGGCAGGGCGGTCGACTTCCACTGTGCCGTCATCGACTGCCTGGTCCGGCTCGGGATTGTCCCGGTCGAAGGACTCCGGCAGCTTCCTCAAATGCCGATTCATCGACCGCACCAGGAAAACGGTTCCGATCAGCAGCAACACCACCACCAAAAGGCCGAACGGGCTTGCCTTGCCGAAGTCGGGTCCGGTGCGTCGCGGGGTGTCGTCGGCGAGAACCTCGATCGCGGCCAGCAGCGCCCGACTCACCGGCCGTCCTCGATTCCGGCGAACAGGTCGATCTCGGGAAGCTGAACGGGAATCCGCGAACGGGCCAGTTCGAACTCCTCGGTGGGCCACAACCGCTGCTGCCAGGCGATCGGCGCGGCGAAGAAATCCCCTTTGGGGTCGATCTGAGTCGCATGCGCCCGCAGCGCGTCGTCGCGTTGACTGAAATATGCCGAGCACTCCACCCGGGTCGTCACCCGGCCGGCGAAGATGTCGTGCCTGGGATCCCAGTGCTTGAGCCATTTATCGAAAGGCCCGCGCTGTCCGTGTTTGGCGAATTCGTCTTGCAACAACTGCATTCGCTGGCGCAGAAACGCGTGGTTGTAATACAGCTTCGACACCGGCCACACTGGGCCCGCATCGGGAAACCGGCGATAATCGGCGGCCCCCTCATAGGCCGCGACCGACACCTGGTGACAGCGGACGTGGTCGGGGTGTGGGTAGCCGCCGTTCTCGTCGTATGTGGTGATCACGTGCGGCCGGAATTCGCGGACCACCCGCACCAGCGCTTCGGTGGCCATGTCCAGCGGTACCAGCGCGAAGCAGTGCTCCGGCAGCGGTGGCGGCGGATTGCCCTTCGGTAACCCGGAGTCGACGAAGCCCAGCCAGACGTGCTCGACGCCGAGGATCTCGGCCGCCTTGGCCATCTCATCACGACGGACGTCGGCGATGCGTCCGTGAACCTCGGGGAGGTCCATCGCGGGATTGAGGATGTCGCCGCGCTCACCGCCGGTGAGGGTGACCACCAGCACGCGATGACCCTCGTCGGCGTAGCGCGCAAGGGTCGCGGCGCCCTTGCTGGACTCGTCGTCCGGATGGGCGTGGACGGCCATCAACCGCAACTCGCTCACTCGCTTCCTATCCTCTGTACTCGCCGAAGGGTGGCCTGATCGTTCCACTTCTAATCGTTGCATCTCACGGCTTGAGCATTCGAGGGCCGATAAGTAAGGACCACCGTCATGAACGCCGAACTGCGGAAACGGGGATTATGGGAAGTCCAGCGGTGGTAGCATATGCACGTGCACGGTTCCTGCTGGAACCGTGTATTGCTGCATTAGCGGTCATCCGGGACCCTCGAGCGGCAACTGGCGGCAACAGACGCGGCGTTAACCGCGCAAATGTGTCGCGTATACGAACAAGACGAGGAGCGCGACGATGACCGACACTCAGGTGACCTGGCTGACCCAGGAATCACATGACCGGCTCAAGGCTGAGCTCGACCAGTTGATCGCCAATCGTCCGGTCATCGCCGCCGAGATCAACGACCGCCGCGAGGAGGGTGACCTGCGGGAAAACGGCGGCTATCACGCCGCTCGTGAGGAGCAGGGGCAGCAGGAAGCCCGCATCCGACAGTTGCAGGAATTGCTGAACAACGCGAAGGTCGGCGAAGCTCCCAAACAGTCGGGTGTCGCATTGCCCGGCTCGGTGGTGAAGGTTTACTACAACGGCGACGAGTCGGACACCGAAACGTTCCTCATCGCCACTCGCCAGGAGGGTCTCAACGACGGCAAGCTAGAGGTGTACTCGCCCAATTCGCCTCTGGGCGGCGCATTGATCGACGCCAAAGAGGGCGAAACTCGGAGCTATACGGTGCCTAACGGCAACACCGTCAACGTGACCTTGGTGAGCGCGGAGCCCTACCACTCCTAGTCGCTGTTTAGTCGGGGAATCAGGCGGGATCGCAGTCGCTGGTGGCGCGCATCGCCGAGGATCTGCTTCTGCTGCTGCTCGACAACGCGTCGGCCCAGCCGGGGTTGGACGGGGCACACCGCAACCGGCTGTTGACCGCGGCGGCATTACTGGATCTGGCATACGCGTGCCGGATCCGTCCGGCGGTGGACGGCGAGCCGGTCGAGGCAGGACAGTTGGTGGTACTGAGCGGACCGGACCCTGCGGATCCGGTGCTAGCACCCGCCCTGCAGCTGCTGCTGCGACGTCCGATCAGTCCAGCCGCGGCGATCGCCAAGCTGCGACGCGAAATTCCGGCCGCGGTTCTTTCCCAACTCGAGCACAGCGGGCAGGTGAGACGGGTCCGCCTGCCAAATAAAGGCTTCAAGCGTCCGCACGCATGGCCGCTGACCGACCGCACTCGGGTAGCCCATGTCCGTGCCGCGCTGACAGCCGCTCTGTTCGACGAGCAATGCCCCGATCCGGTCGGCGCTACCGTCATCTCGTTGCTGCACGCTGTGAACGGGCTCGGAGTGATCTTCAGCCTGGACAAGCGTGGCTGGGAGTGGGTGCACGACCGGGCCGGCGACATCGCCAGTGGTAGCTGGGTCGGTGAGTCCGAGCCGGATCTCGCCGAGGTTAATCTGGCGGTGACGATCGCGGCGCTCCGTAATGCGTTGCGGTAGCCGAGCGCTGCCCCGCGCTCAGCCCAGGGCCTGGTCCAGATCAGCCAACAGATCGGCGATGTCCTCGATGCCAACCGATAGCCGTACCAGGTCATCGGGAACCTCGAGCTGCGATCCGGCAGTCGAGGCGTGGGTCATCGCTGCCGGATGCTCGATGAGCGACTCGACTCCGCCCAGCGACTCGGCAAGGATGAATACTTCTGTTGCAGCGCATAGCTTTTCGGCGGCCGGGCGACCGCGGCGCATCCGCGCCGACACCATGCCGCCGAAGCCCTTCATTTGGCGCGCCGCTATCTCGTGCCCGGCATGACTGGGCAGGCCTGGATACAGCACCGTGCTGACCGCCTCGTGTTCGGCCAAAAATTGCGCCACCGCAGCGCCGTTTTCACTGTGCCGCTGCATACGCAGCACCAGGGTTTTCAATCCCCGGATGGTCAGGTAGGCGTCGAACGGACCGGGCACCGCGCCGGCACCGTTCTGCAGGAAACCGAAAGCAGCGTCCAAGTCCTCGTCGTTGGTGATCAGCGCTCCACCGACGACGTCCGAATGACCGCCGATGTATTTGGTGGTCGAGTGCAGCACGACGTCGGCGCCCAACGTCAATGGCTGCTGCAGTGCGGGCGAAGCAAAGGTATTGTCCACCAAGACTTTTACCTCCCGCTCCCGGCCGAGCTGAGAGATTGCCGCGATATCGGCGATCGAAAGCAACGGGTTCGTCGGTGTTTCCGCCCAGATCAGGTGGGTCTGAGAGGTGAGGACGGCACGCACCGCGTCGACATCAGACAGCGCCGCAGGCGTGTAGTGAACGCCCCACTGGGTGAACACCTTGTCGATCAGGCGGAAGGTGCCGCCGTAGGCGTCGTCAGGGATGACCACATGGTCGCCCGGCCGTAGCAAAGCACGCAGGGCACAATCTGTGGCCGCCATCCCGGAACTGAACGCACGGCAGAACCGGCCCTCCTCAACGGCGGCCAGCCCGGCTTCCAGGGCGCCCCGAGTCGGATTTCCCGAGCGGGCGTAGTCGTAGCCGCCGCGCAGCTGTCCGACTTCGTTTTGCGCAAAGGTGCTGCTGGGATAGATCGGAACATTGACCGAACCGACCGACGGGTCCGGGCGGAACCCGGCGTGAATGGCCTTGGTCGCCAATCCGGTGAACAACCCGCTCGCAGCTGAGTGTCCGTTGTCGCCGTCAAAGGTGTTTCGCTGTCCGGTCATCAACGATCAGCCTACTGACGCCAAACCGCCCGCTACGCTGCTCAGATCGAATGCCCGTCACACCCGCAGCGCGGTGAACGGGCCGAACGGAAGATTGCGCACCACAAACCACACTGACACCAACACCAAGGCCACTGGTGCAGCCCAGCGAACGTCGGGCCATTTCAACACTTGCCGGCCCACGACGCGGCCATAAATCCATACCGCGTATGCCCCGACCAACAACAGCAGCGCTGCCAGAGCGAGGGCGTTGAACTGCACCGCGGCCACCAGGTCACCGTGCAGCAGCGAGTACAACATCCGCAGAGTGCCGCAGCCGGGGCAGTCGATGCCCAGCAGCATCTTGGCCGGGCAGCGCGGCAACCAACCGCCAGGTGTGGTCGGGTCGCCTACCCACACGGCCGCGCAGGCCAGCGCCGCTGCGGCGGCCACTCCAAACGGTGCGGCAAGGCGCTGCAGAACCGGCGATTGCCGGCTCTCGGTGACTCCGCTGCCCAACGTTCGCAAGCTGGCAGCAGGCTAGCGCGGTCGCTTGATGACCAGGTCGTGGGCCATTTTGTCGTGCCAGCCCTGCAAGCGGCCCGAGTTGTCGAAAAGGACCGACAGGTAAACGACCAGCTGGCCGATACCACAAACGAAGGAGCCGACGAAGGGAATGACCCAGCGGACGAACGAACCGCCGAGGCCAAGCACTGCGCCGGTATTTTCATTGACCACTTTGAGCGAAAGCGCCATCTTCCCAAGTGTCGCCCCAACCAAGCCCACCATCAGCCACTCGTAAAGGAAGCTGACTAACGCGAGCGTCCCCACTATCGCGAAATACCCGGCCATTCCCGCACCGGAAGGCTCGCTGATGGTGTTGCCGTACTGGTCGGTCACCGAATGTGAAGACGACACAAGCTCTGACACGCCGATCCCCATGAGTATCAGGTAAACGACGAAATAAATGGCCCCGTCGATCAATCGGGCGAGTATGCGCTGGCCGACTGATGCGACTTGGACCGCACCGACGCCAGGAATGTCGACCGACCCGCTCGACCCCTGCGAAGCGTGACCCGGCGGTGGGTAGCCCCCGCCGTATCCGGGCGCCGGCGGTGGGTAGCCCCCGCCGTATCCGGGCGCCGGCGGTGGGTAGCCCCCCGCGGATGGCGGTGGTGGCGGGTAACCGCCCGGCGGAGGAGGGGGATACCCGCCGGAAGACGGGGGCGGGTAACTATCCGATGGTGGGCCAGGCGGTTCGTGGGTCATCGGTGCCTTCCTCGACAGGTCTGGGTTAGCTGAATACACCTCTGAGTACGCTACCGAAGTTATTGCGCCGTCGAAGACGAATCGCCGATCGTTATCCACGCGCAACGCGTGTTAACAACCCGTTCCATCGTCTGCCGCGATGCTCTCGACGCGATGGTTTCATTGCATCGCCTAATTTGCTTTTGGCTTCGCCCGCTACCGCCGCCGGGAGCCGTCGGACAGAAAACCCAACACGTCGTGGCGGGTGATGACGCCGATCGGCTTACCCGCCTCGACCACCATCAACGCGTCCCACTCGCGCAATGCCTTGGCCGCCGCGTTGACCAACTCGCCGGCTCCGATCATGGGCAGTGGCGGGCTCATGTGCAACCCCACAGCGTCGACCAATTTGGCGCGACCCTCGAAGACCGCTGACAGCAGTTCGCGTTCTGACACGCTGCCGGCGACCTCGCCGGCCATCACCGGCGGTTCAGCGCCTACTACGGGCATCTGCGAGACCCCGTACTCGCGGAGAATCCCGATAGCGTCACGCACCGTCTCCGAGGGATGGGTGTGCACGAGATCAGGCAATTCACCGGATTTGCGGCGCAGTACGTCGGAAACCGTAGGCTGTTGCATCGATCCGTCCAGCCGGCTGTGCAAAAATCCGTACGACGAGAGCCAGGCGTCGTCGAAGATTTTCGACATGTAGCCGCGGCCGCCGTCAGGCAGCAGCACCACGATGAGCGCGTCCGGATCCGCCGACTCGGCGACCCTCAGCGCAGCGACGACCGCCATGCCGCATGACCCGCCGACCAGCATGGCTTCCTCGCGGGCCAGCCTCCTGGTCATGTTGAACGAATCAAAATCCGACACCGCGATGATTTCGTCCGGCACACCGGGGTCGTAGGCGGCCGGCCAGAAGTCCTCGCCGACGCCCTCCACCAGGTACGGCCGGCCGGTGCCGCCCGAGTACACCGATCCTTCCGGGTCGGCGCCGATGACGCGCACCGAACCGCCGGAAACGTCCTTGAGGTAGCGGCCCGTGCCGGTGATGGTGCCGCCGGTGCCGATGCCCGCAACGAAGTGCGTCACCTTGCCGTCGGTGTCGGCCCAGATTTCCGGGCCGGTCGTCTCGTAATGGCTGGCCGGGCCTTCCGGGTTGGAGTACTGATCCGGCTTCCAGGCGCCGTCAACTTCTGCCACCAGCCGGTCCGACACGCTGTAGTAGCTGTCTGGGTGGTCGGGCGGAACCGCGGTCGGGCACACCACCACCTCGGCCCCGTACGCGCGCAGCACGTTCTGCTTGTCTTCACTAACCTTGTCCGGACAGACGAATACGCACTGGTAGCCGCGGTGCTGGGCGACCATGGCCAGCGCGACGCCGGTGTTACCAGAGGTCGGTTCGACGATGGTGCCACCCGGCTTGAGCCGTCCGTCGGCTTCGGCGGCATCAATCATCTTGACCGCGATCCGGTCTTTACAGCTGGCTCCGGGGTTGAGGTATTCGACCTTGGCCACTACCTTGGCGCCGCCGGCGGGGACGACGGTGTTCAGCTGAACCAGGGGTGTGTTGCCGATGAGTTCACTGATGTGCCGCGCGATCCGCATTTGTTCATGGTCTCAGGCGGGGCACCACGGCGCGCGGGCACTCCGATTGGCCGCCGGGCTGCTCAGCTGGCCGTACCGGTCCGCATCGTCACCGGGTTGATGTCCGCGGCCTCGCGGATGTACTCCCCGATCTGCCGCAGCGACCGCTTGGCTTCTGGAACCAAGGGGGCGGCGAGCTGGAAGTCGTGAACCTGCCCCGGCCAAATCCGCACCTCGGCGGGAACTCCGGCCGCCGCAAGCCGCCGGGCAGCCATCTGCGCGTCATGCAGCAGCACCTCGGACCCGGATACGTGGATCAATGTCTGCGGCAACCCGGGCGCGATGTGGTCCAGCGGCTCGTAGATCTCTTCGGGCTTACCGTCGACGATGTTCTTGGCCGCGGCGCTGGCCACCAGCGCAATCAGCGCGTCGAATGCATTCGGCGGAAACATGGCGTCGGTACGGATATTCGGGTGCGCTTGCTTGGGTTCTTTGGCCAGCTGCAGCAGCGGCGACAACGCAACCAGCGCGGCCGGTTCCTCGTTCTCTGCGTGCAGCCGCTGTGCCAACGCCAGCGCCAGGTAGCCACCGGCGGAATCGCCGGCCAGCACGATCTGCTCCGGCCCATATCCCCGTGCCCGCAACCAGCGATAGGCGTCGTAACAATCGTCGAGGGCCATCCCCACCGAGTGCTTGGGGATTAACCGGTAGTTGACCACCAGGACGGGTGAATCGGCGTAGTGAGAGAGCGCGTTGACCACCCGGCCGTGCGAGTGCACTCCGCAGGTCAGGAACGCACCGCCGTGCAGGTAGAGCACCACTCGTCGAGTGCCGTCGGCCGGCAGCACTCCGGCAGCGCGGACCAGCTGTGCGGTCGCGTGCGGCAGACCGACCGTCGCCCGGACCGTACCTGGGCTGGGCAGCAGGGCGCGGGAAGCAAAGTCGATGAGCCCGTAAGGCCAGGGAAAGCGTGGAATGACGCTGCCGACGGCCAACGCGGGGCGAACCGTGGCCCGGACGGCCAGCCAGGCCAGCCGGCCCTGCATGCTCGGTCCGCTCTCGAAGACCTCGACGGGAGCACCGTCGCTGGCAGGTAAGCGTCGGTCCCTGGGGCCGTGATGGGTACGGAACCCGTGACTCAATAACCGAAGGGGGCCCGAAACCGCGTTGGGTGCGCTCATGCTCAACACTCCTACGTCGATGTAGTCATGTAGACGAAGTAGCGGAGCGACCCATTCTGTACTCCAGCCGTACGGATACCCGCTTAGCCTCTCAGCCAACCTCGCAAACTTAGCTTGACACCCGTTGAACTTTCAATATTCAAAGAGTCCGAATCGATATCACATCTGTTCCGCTCCGTTATATCTCAAACGTTCAGCTACCCGGATGTAGCCACGCGGAGACTTAAACTAAGTGGCGTGGAGTTACGCGCGCCGCGTCGATCGACGATTGCGCTGGCCGCAGCAGGAGCGTTGGCGTCAACGGGCACCGCCTTCGTCGGTGCTCGCAACTTGCTGGCCGGTCAAGCGCAGCAGGCGCGCAAGGTGATCCCGAAAGCTTGGGCGGTTCCGCCGCGCGCCGACGGCGTCTATACCCAGGGCGGCGGGCCCGTGCAGCGCTGGCAGCGAGAAGTGCCGGTCGATCTGCATCTGATGGTCTTCGGTGACTCGACGGCGACCGGTTATGGCTGCCGCAGCAGTGACGAAGTTCCCGGTGTGCTGGTCGCACGAGGACTGGCCGAGCAGACCGGCAAGCGGATTCGGCTGAGCACCAAAGCGATTGTCGGCGCCACGTCGAAAGGGCTGTCCGGACAGGTCGACGCGATGTTCGTTGCCGGACCACCGCCGGATGCGGCGGTGATCATGGTCGGCGCCAACGACATCACCGCGC
This sequence comes from uncultured Actinomycetota bacterium, assembly GCA_963795995.1. Classification (GTDB taxonomy): domain Bacteria; phylum Actinomycetota; class Actinomycetes; order Mycobacteriales; family Mycobacteriaceae; genus Mycobacterium. The sequence goes on along the minus strand of CAWCJY010000009.1, from coordinate 155,590 downwards.
TCAACGGGATTGGCCCGTCGGCGGCCCGGCTCGGTGCCGCCGTCCGGCGGCTGCGCAACAGTGGCGCCGTGGTCGTGGTTGCCACTTGTCCTGACTTCGGCATCGTTACGGCGATCCCGCAGCCGCTGCGTTGGGTGGCACACACCCGCGGTCTGCGGCTGGCGCGCGCGCAGGCTGTCGTCGTCAGATCCGCAGGCGGTGTGCCGGTTCCGCTGGCGGATCTGCTCGCGCCCCATTTCAAGCACGCGCCCGAGCAGCTGCTATCCGACGATCAATACCATCCCTCGGCGGAGGGGTATGCGCTTGTCGCCGGTCAGCTGTTGCCAGCATTGTGTAACGCGCTGGGCGAGAGCGTCGCCGCTTTGGCGCTCGATCGGCCGGCTCCTACCCTCGCAGCGGAGCACCGTACCGGCCGCATCCGGCTCAACATCGTTTCGCTACTGCGCCGGCGGCCTACGACCGGGGTGCCTGCTCCTGTCGTCGTGTCGGCCAGCGGCTAGATTCGGTCGTAGCCTGTCCAGCTTGACCGCTGGGTCATCCCCGGTTCAGCTCGCACCGCGATGTCAGGCGCAGGAAAGGAGACAGCAATGCCGGAAGCCGTCATCGTCTCGACCGCCCGCTCGCCGATCGGTCGCGCCGTCAAGGGGTCGCTGGCCTCCATGCGGCCCGATGATCTGGTTGCGCAGATCGTGCGGGCCGCCCTGGACAAGGTGCCGCAACTCAACCCGCACCAGCTGGACGACTTGATCATGGGCTGCGGTCAGCCAGGCGGCGAGTCCGGCTTCAACATCGCCCGGGTCGTCGCCGTCGAGCTGGGTTATGACTTCCTGCCCGGTACAACGGTCAACCGGTACTGTTCGTCGTCGCTGCAGACGACGCGGATGGCTTTTCACGCGATCAAGGCCGGCGAGGGTGATGCTTTCGTCTCCGCCGGGGTGGAGACGGTGTCGCGGTTCGGCCAAGGCACCTCCGACTCGTGGCCGGAAACCAAGAACGCGAAGTTTGCCGAGGCCCAGGACCGTTCGACAGCAGCGGCCGCCGGTGCCGACGAATGGCACGACCCACGCAACGACGGCAGCCTGCCCGACATCTACATCGCGATGGGCCAGACCGCCGAGAACGTGGCGCTGCTGACGGGGATCAGCCGCGAAGACCAGGACCACTGGGGTGTGCGCAGCCAGAACCGCGCCGAAGAGGCCATCAAGAGCGGCTTCTTCGAGCGCGAGATCGAGCCGATCGCCCTGCCCGACGGCACCACCGTCAGCGTCGACGACGGCCCCCGGCCGGGCACGACGTATGAGAAGGTCAGTCAGCTCAAGCCGGTTTTCCGGCCCAACGGCACGGTGACCGCAGGTAACGCTTGCCCGCTCAACGACGGCGCCGCCGCGGTGGTGATCACCAGCGATACCAAGGCGAAGGAGCTCGGCTTGACGCCGCTGGCCCGGATAGTGGCTACCGGGGTGTCGGGCCTTTCCCCGGAGATCATGGGGCTGGGACCGATCGAGGCGACGAAGAAAGCTCTGGCCAATGCGGGTATGTCGATTGGCGATATCGACCTATTCGAGATCAACGAAGCCTTCGCAGTGCAGGTGCTCGGCTCGGCCCGCGAGTTGGGTATTGACGAGGAGAAGCTGAACGTCTCCGGCGGCGCGATCGCATTGGGTCACCCGTTCGGCATGACCGGTGCCCGCATCACCACTACCCTGCTGAACAACCTGAACACCAACGACAAGACATTCGGTTTGGAGACTATGTGCGTCGGTGGCGGGCAGGGCATGGCGATGGTGGTCGAGCGGCTGAGCTGACGCCCGCCTAGTGTGCGCTGGCCTGCGTCATCGCCGCGTGTCGCGTCGCAGATTGCACGGTCGGGACGGCATGCAAAAAGCCGGCACGCGGACGTGCCGGCTTTTTGGCGGGCAGGGTCAGTCGTTCTGCAGGTAACTGAGCAGGCGCAAAATCTCGATGTAGAGCCACACCAGCGTGACGGTCAGGCCAAGGGCAATGCCCCAGGCGGCCTTCTCCGGTGCCCCGGCGCGGATCATCTGGTCGGCCGCGTCGAAGTCGATCAAGAAGGAGAACGCCGCGATGCCGATGCAGACCAGCGAGAAGATGATCGCCACGGGGCCGCCGCTGCGCAGGGTCAGGCCTTCGCCGTGACCGACGCCCAGGCTGCCCAGCAGCAAGTCGCCGACCATCAGCACCAGCACACCGATGAGGCCGGCAAAGATCATCCGGGTGAACTTGGGGGTAACCCGAATAGCGCCGGTCTTGTAGACGACCAGCATGCCGAAGAACACGCCGATGGTGCCCAGAATCGCCTGCCCGATCAAAGCTCCGGCGTTGGCGGACCCCACCGTGAAGTTGGCCAGCACGAAGGTGATCGCGCCGACGAAGAGCCCTTCGAGGACGGCGTAACTCAACACCAGCGCGGGGTTGTCCTGCTTGCGGCCGAAGGTGGCGAACAACACCAACGCCAGGCCGCCCAATCCGCCGAGGAGGGTCAGCGGCCGTGCGAGCGTTTCGTCCGCTCGCACCAGAAAGTAGGAGACGATCGCAGCCGCCGACAGCACCGCAAGCGTGATGCCGGTCTTGGTGACGACGTCGTCGATGGTCAGCGGCCGGGAGACACCGGTCCGCTGATCACGATAAGGAGCCGCGTAGGGGTCGGCTTGGTAGGCCTGCTGAGTCGCGGCGCCGGCAAGGCCTGGGCCGAACTGCGCGTATCCGCCCCGCTGCTTGGGCAGCGAACGAAATACCGGGTTGCTAGTTTCCCGCACCGTCGGATCCTCTCTTAACTGTCATTTCCAGCTGTAACAAGTGGTCAACGAGCGATCGCCCTACCCAGTTCCCGTTTTCAGCACTCCTGCTCTCAGCACTTTCCGGGCGGCTCGTCAGCTAAACCTTACCCGTGAACGTCGCACCGCGGACAACGATCTAAATTGCTTGGTCAGGCCTTGACGGCTTTTTGACCAGGCAGTCGACGAGGGAGACGAGGGCGTGACGGGCGAATACGATGAAGTCCTGACCCGCGTCCACGACAGTGTCGGCTTGGTGACGCTCAACCGTCCGAAGGCGATCAACTCGCTCAACCAGCCGATGGTCACCGCACTGCGCGCGATTCTTGCCAAGTGGGAACACGACGATGCTGTGCATGCGGTGGTGCTCACCGGCGCAGGGGAACGCGGCTTGTGCGCCGGCGGCGATGTGGTGGCGATCTATCACAGCGCTCGGGCCGACGGGGTCGAGGCGCGGCGGTTCTGGTACGACGAGTATCTGCTGAACGCCCAAGTGGGCCGGTTCACCAAACCGTACGTGTCCCTGATGGACGGCATTGTCATGGGCGGCGGGGTGGGTGTGGGAGCTCACGCAAATACCCGGGTGGTGACCGACACGACGAAGATGGCCATGCCCGAGGTGGGCATCGGGTTCATCCCCGACGTCGGTGGCACCTACCTGCTGTCGCGCGCGCCGGGGTCGCTGGGACTGCATGCGGCGCTGACCGGTGCACCCTTTTCCGGAGCCGACGCCATAGCGCTGGGATTCGCCGACCACTACGTGCCGCATGACGACTTGGCGGCGTTCGGCCGGACCATCGTCAGCGACGGGCCCGAACAGGCTCTGGCCGACCACGCCGCTTCGCCGCCAGCGAGTAACCTTGTCGCGCAACAAGAATGGATCGACCACTGCTATGCAGGTGACTCGGTTGCCGATATCGTCGCGGCGTTGCGCGGCCATGACGCGGGGCCGGCCAACGACGCGGCCAATCTGATCGCCAGCCGATCCCCCATCGCGTTGTCGGTGACGTTGCAGTCGGTGCGTCGCGCCGCCACATTGGACACCCTCGAAGAGACCTTGACCCAGGAGTACCGAGTGTCCTGCGGGTCGCTGCGTTCGCACGATCTGGTGGAGGGCATCCGGGCTCAGCTGATCGACAAGGACCGCGACCCGAAATGGTCGCCGCGGTCGTTGGCCCAAGTCAGCACGGCCGACGTCGAAGCGTATTTTGCACCCGCAGACCCCGACTTGACGTTTTAGGAGCGTAGATGGACTTCGACACCATCCTGGTCGAGCGCGACGGGCGCGTCGGCACCATCACGCTGAACCGCCCGCAGGCACTCAATGCGCTCAACAGCCAGATGATGACTGAAGTTACCGATGCCGCAGCAGGTCTCGACGACGATCGGGGCATCGGCGCCATCGTGATCACCGGCTCGGCGAAAGCGTTCGCCGCAGGCGCCGACATCAAGGAGATGTCGCAGTTGACCTTCGCCGATGTCTTCAGCGGCGACTACTTCGCCGCGTGGTCCAAGCTGGCGGCCGTGCGCACCCCGACGATCGCCGCGGTGGCCGGGCATGCGCTCGGCGGCGGCTGTGAGTTGGCGATGATGTGCGATCTGCTGATCGCCGCTGATACTGCCAAATTCGGCCAGCCCGAAATCAAACTCGGCGTGCTGCCCGGCATGGGCGGGTCACAACGACTGACCCGGGCCATCGGGAAGGCCAAGGCGATGGATCTGATCCTGACCGGTCGCACCATCGGCGCCGCCGAAGCCGAGCGCAGCGGTCTGGTCTCGCGGGTCGTGGCAGCTGACGATCTGCTCACCGAGGCGAAGGCGGTCGCCACCACCATCGCCGAAATGTCACTGTCGGCGACGCGGATGGCCAAAGAAGCCGTCAACCGGGCATTCGAATCGACCCTGGCCGAGGGGCTGCTCTACGAACGCCGGCTGTTTCACTCGTCGTTCGCCACTGACGACCAGTCGGAGGGCATGGCCGCGTTCATCGAGAAGCGGCCCCCAAACTTCACCCATCGCTAGCAGTGCGGACGCCGGCCGCGGTGAGCGCGTGATAACCGCCGATCACATCGGTGGCCCGGTGCAAACCCAGATCCACCAGTGCCGCCGCCGCCAGGCTGGATGTGTAGCCCTCCGAGCACAGGATCACCCATTCGACGTCGTCGTCGACAGCCTGAGGCAGCCGGGCGTCGCTGGTCGGGTCGCAGCGCCATTCCAAGACGTTGCGTTCGACCACCAGAGCCGCCGGCACATCGCCTTCGCGGGCGCGTTGGGCGGCGGGCCGGATGTCGACCAACACGGCGCCGCGCCGCAACGCCTCGGGTAACTGCGCGGCCTCCACCCGGCGCAATCGCGCGCGAGCCGTCTCGAGCACCTCGTCGATCCGACTCGTCATCCCGCTGAGCCTTCGTCGGTCAACTCGGTGCGCCGGCGGCGCAATGTGTTGTGTTCGGTGACTTCGTAATACGACATCGCGGTCAGCGGCGGCGAATAAGCGTGCACGCTCACTGTCGGGCCTGCCGGCGTGTCCGTGGGCGCCCACACCACGTCATGCACCCAGCCCAGCGGAAAGCTGGCCTGGTCGCCGGCAGTGAGCTGTCGGCGTCGTAATTGAGCCCCATCCCAGCGGAATTCGTTGAGCGCCCCGGACAGCAGCGTCAGGGCGCCGAGTGAACCGCCGTGGTCGTGCAATTCGGTTGACCGTTCGGGCACCCAGCTGATCAGCCAGATGTCGACCTCGCCGTCGCCGTGGATGCGGCAGAACCAACGATCATTCGTCGGGATGCCGCCCGCCGGCAGCAGGTGATCGTAGCGCCCGGTGAGCACGTCGTCGGCGGCTTGGTCGGTGGCCAGCAGCAAATCCGGCAACCGCAGCCGGGTCGGCCCCGCCACGCACGGGATCGCCGGGGCGTGCAGCGCGACAGGTCTGATGCCCGGATCAGCGAGGGTCATGCGGAAACTCCAGAAGGAATGGACGGGTCAGAAGCAGTGGCGCGTCAGGCGCGACAACACTCCAACGACCGCGTGCCCTCCATCACGCCAAGCAGTGTTGCATAGATTGGCACGATGCGCGGTACACATCATCTCCGGCTGTGGGGCATGGTTCTGCTCGCGACCGGCTCCGGAACGTTTCTCGGCTGCTCGTCGACCCACCACGACGGCTCGGCTGCAACCTCGTCAGTGTCACCGTCGGGCGCGCCCCGTGGCGGGACTGGTCAGGCGCCGGCTGGAGCGGGCAGCCCGAGCACGGTGGGTGTTTCCCCGGGCGGCGTCACCACCCGGGTGGACGCGCCGGCTGATTCCAGCGAAGGAGAGTATGGCCAGGCCTGTAGGGCCGCGAAGATGTGGATGACCCAGCACGGCGGCGATCCACAAACACTGTTCGAGCCCTACCTGGCGACGTTGCAAGCGCCCGGCGCCGTCCCGGGTGCTGCGACGTTCAACACACCGTGGGCGCAGTTAACGCCGCCGCGGCAGGCCGCAGTGATCGTCGCCGCCCGCGCAGCCGCCGACGACCAGTGCGGGTGACCGGCAGCCCGGTCGCCACTATTCCGATCACGCCGCAAGAAATGGCGCGGGGCGCGGTGTCACGGTGCGCGGCGGCGCTCGAGCCACTGCCTGAATACCAGAGAAAGTCGGCTGTGGCGGCGCGCAGAATGAAGGAATGATCGTTGCCGATCCCGTGCAATCCCTGGGCTCCCCGCAGCAACCCACGCGTCGCCCGCGTGGCTCGTCGCAGCGTGTGGCGCTCGCGCTGGGTAGTGGAGGCGCGCGTGGATACGCCCATGTCGGCGTCATCGACGAACTGCGCGCACGCGGCTACCAGATCGTCGGGATCGCCGGTTCTTCGATGGGCGCACTTGTCGGTGGTTTGCAGGCGGCGGACAAGCTCGATGACTTCGCGGACTGGGCCAGATCGCTGACCCAGCGTGCCGTCTTGCGGTTGCTGGATCCATCGATCACCGCGGCCGGAGTGCTGCGCGCGGTGAAGATCCTCGACGCGGTCCGCGACATCCTCGGCTCGGTGACGATCGAGGAACTGGCGATTCCCTATACCGCGGTGGCAACCGACTTGATCGCGGGAAAGTCGGTGTGGCTGCAGCGCGGGCCGGTTGACGAGGCGGTTCGTGCGTCGATCGCGATACCGGGAGTGATCACGCCGCATGTGCTCGACCGACGACTTCTGGCCGACGGCGGGATCCTTGACCCGTTGCCGATGGCACCGATCGCCGCAGTCAACGCCGACCTGACCATCGCAGTGAGCTTGAGCGGTAATGAAGCCAGCGACGACCGTGACGACGAAGCCCATTCTGCATCGGAGTGGCTGAACCGGGTGGTACGCAGCACGTCCTCGTGGTTCGACGCCAACAGCGCCCGCTCGCTGCTGGACCGGCCCACTGCTCGAGCTCTGCTCAGCCGGTTCGGCGCGGCGCTGCCCGAATCGGACAGCGAGCCTGACGAAGACCCTGCCGAGGTGGTCTACGAACCGCCCGAAACACCGAAACTCGGCAGCTTCGAGGTGATGAACCGCACGATCGACATCGCCCAGGCCGCATTGGCGCGTCACACCCTCGCGGCCTACCCGCCTGACCTGCTGATCGAGGTGCCCCGTTCGGCGTGCCGCAGCCTGGAATTCCATCGCGCCGAGGAAGTGATCGACATCGGCCGTGCGCTGGCCAGCCACGCGCTGGACACCCTTACCGCCGACCAGGCCGGAGCAACGCCCCCGGCAATCAAAGCTGAGCGACCCGCAAGGTCATAGACCGTCTAGGAACGCAGCGATGCGCCCTGCCTCCCGGCGGCCCTGAACACGCCCGGCCCCCGCCGACGCGACCCGGCAACGCGGATCAAGCGGGTTCGACCCGAAGGCGGCCAACGAGTCGTCGTCGGCGAACACAGCCAGGGAGCTACCGGCGAATGCCGCGACTTCCGCAGCGGGGCCGGGACCGAACGGGGCCGGCCCGAACTCATCGGCGGGTACCAGAACCACCGCGACACCACAGTCGTCGGCGACGTCGAGGTTCACCGAACTGCCGACCCCGCCGTCCATATAGCGGCGGTCACCGAGCGTCACCGGCGGCCACGCCCCCGGGACTGCGCAGCTGGCAGCTACCGCGTCAACCAGATCGATACTGCAATGGCGATCGAAGACAACGCGCTCCCCGGTCCCGACGTCGATGGCCGTCACCCGTAGTGGCCGGTCCGGCCAGACGTGCGACGGCAGGCGTTGCGCAATGACCTCACGACGAACCCGTTCAGCCACGGTTTCAGTCGCCAAAGCAAGCGCCCCGATCCGCTGCCTTTGCTGTAGCAACGTAGCGAAGGGTTTGGTCAGCGCGGCCCGGAACAGATCGGTGATCTCGTCGACGCTGACCCCGGGATCGATCTCCGCCGACGCTTCCTGCACTTGCCGGGCGTACATGTCGTCCAGAGTCTGGGCGGTGCCGATCTGGGCGGCGACTACCGAACCGGCCGATGTCCCGACCAGGACATCGGAACTCAGCAGCGACTGCGCGGTGCTTGGCGACTCGTCCGCGATACCGCACAAAACACCTGTCTCCCAGGCGATCCCGCCTACACCTCCGCCGGCGAGCACCAGCGCGCGGTCAATGGCCACGTCTGCCGTCTGACGCCGCGCCGTGCTGGGCGGCCTGGGCTGTCGGACTCAAGTCCGCGGAGCGCAGCTGGTATTTCGGAGGGTCTGGCAGCACCTGCTTACTGCTGAGCTGCAGCGCGGCGTCGACGTGCACCAACTCTCCGGGCTCCAGCAGACGCCACCGGGAGTCGTCGTCCATCGGTTCGCTGGCCAGCACCACACACGGCCGATCCTGCAAGTGACCAGAGTGGGCGCTGATTCGCTGGCTGCGTAGATGAAATGCGCTGTCCGGCAACGTTTCACGACGATCTAGCACATACAGCTCGTGGGTCTCCGGATACCGCAACGCCCAGATATCGGTGGCAGTACTCAGCAATACATTCACCGCATAGATCGGGACGTTCGCGGCCAGCCACCTCACCGCGTCGAGCAGACCGGCCGGCACATTGCCGCCACGAGCCCGCACCCCCGCGGTGATCAGCGCGAACACCCGCTCGGAATCCGTTTGCCCCAACACCAGGTCGCTGACGCCGATTTCACGCAACCGCTCGTCGAGCAGATCCATCCCCTCGACCACACCGTTGTGCGCGAAAATGCGGCCGTCCTGCTGAAATGGGTGGGTGTTGACCAGCGTATGCGCGCCGGTCGTCGCGTAGCGAACGTGTGCAACGAAAGTGGTGCCGGTCAAGTTCTGCGCTTCCGTCGCGAAGTCGGCATCCTGCCACGCCGCCATCGGTTGCTTGTGCACCTTGGGCCGGCCGTCTTCGCCGAAGACCCCGAGCCCCGTCCCGTCCGGGTTCCGCCGGCTTTGCGCCGCCAGATTGTCCGGGGCTTGCAGGAGCCAGAAGGTGGCCGTCACAGCATTGGTCCCGGCATGTAACCCGAACAGCCGGCACATGATTCAGCCGACTAGCTGCGCGGATAATTGCCCGAGTGCTTGCCGCGCGTAGCCCTGCCACAACCGACCGAACACCGGTAGCAACGGCGCGGCCATTGCGGATTTCGGATGCAGCGACCAGCGCCAGGTGACCTCGGTTCCGGTAGGGGCGCTGGTGAACAGCCATTCGCCTTCGATCCAGCTGGCCAGCGGTGCCAGCGGACCCTTGATGTCGGTGAGCCGGTAGCCGAACGATCGTGGCGGGTCGATGCGTGTCAGCTCTTCGCGCATACTGCCGCCCCCGCGGAGCACCACCGTGCGGGTCTGACCGGGCTTTTCCCAGGCCCCAGTCTGTCCTCGTACTTCTTTGATCGGCGGTATCGGCCCGTACCGGCGACGGAATATCACCGGAAGCGGTATCGGCAAGGTGCCGTCGAACGCATGCTGGACACTGACCGGTATCACCCGCGATTGCTCGACGACCAACGGCCGTGCCATCAGCGTGCCAACCCGGCTGCCGCCCGCCCAGTGATCAGCGGCAAGTCGAAGAAGCTCTGGATGCCGGCCGGGGCCGCACAGATCGCGGGAATCGCGTTCACACAGTGTGCCGCGGTCGCGACGATGCCCGGGTTGCTCTTCAAACCCGCTTCTACGCTGTCGGGTTGCCAGCCTTTCACCGTGACGAAGGTATCCGGGTTTCCCCGCACCTCGATTTCGTAACGCTCTCCTGCGGGGCCGAACGACCAAGGCGGATTGAGGTGCTCCTCACCCATCAACCAGTTCACCGTGATCCGGGCCACGACACTGTCGCCTGCCAGTGCCTCCCAATGGAAGCGGCGCCCCGCGACCTGCCCCGGCTCGATGACGCCGATCGGCGAGTCGATCGGCGCGGTCGCGACGGCCACCTCTTGCGACGAGCGGATCTGCGGATCGGCGGCGAAACCCAAGCGGTCGACGCACAGCCGCACCGACTGGATGAAACCACCGTCGAGCAGCTTCTGCATCGGTCCGCTCAACGCGCTGTCCGGGGTTTCCCCGAAACCCATCACGTAACGCAGCACATCCGGTGCGCCATAGGTCCTGAGATCCGAAAATTCTTCGGAGCGAACAAAAGTCACCCCAGTCGACATCACCGACAGCAATAGTGGAAACAGCTCAGTGGCCGCGCCCGGCCCGATGCCCGCGCCGTGCAGCGTCGCATTACCGGCCTGCGCGGCAACCTCGAGTGGGGCAGCTTCCTTCTCACCCGGATAAAACCAGCCGACTGGGGTGACGACGTTCTTGCCTGAGCGCAGCAGTGCGGCGACCTCGTCGACATTGGGCAGCAACGGTGCATAGATAACCGCGTCGACGTCCATAGCGAGCACGTCGTCGATGCTGTTGGTGGCAGTTACTCCCAGCGGCTCAGTGCCGATGATCTCCCCGACGTCCTTGCCGACCTTGCTCTCCGAATGTACCCAGCAGCCAGCGAGTTCGAGCTCAGGATGCGCCAGCACGCCGTTGATCGCCGCTACCCCCACCGATCCGGTTGCCCATTGCAGGACCCGCAGGCTCATGGATATGTTCCCCTCTCTGCCGCACCCCGATTGCGCGAGCAGACGCAGAATCCTCTCATTTGGTGCGCTTTTGGCCGATTCTGCGTCTGCTGCCGAGGAAAGTTACCCATCCCGCACCTCAGTCACCTTATAGCGGTTGTCGGCGTGCCGAGACCGGATGGTTTTCTTGTCGTACTTGCCAACGCTGGTGCGGGGAATCTCCTCGACGAACGTCCATCGCTCGGGCAGCCACCAGCGAACCACCTTGTCAGCCAGGTAGTTACGCAGATCACCGGCATCAGTCGATGCACCTTCTTTGAGGACCACCACCGCCAGCGGCCGCTCCTGCCAACGCTCGTCGGGAACCCCGACAACCGCGGCCTCGACCACTTCGGGGTGAGCAATCAGGCAGTTCTCCAATTCGACCGACGAGATCCACTCGCCGCCGGATTTGATCACGTCCTTCGCCCGGTCAGTCAACGTGATGAATCCACGGGGGTCGATCCGGCCCACGTCGCCGGTGCGCAGCCAACCCGATTGAAACTTCGACTCGTCCTCTACTTGGTAATAGGAGCCGGTGATCCATGGCCCGCAGACCTCCAACTCACCGACCGCCTCGCCGTCGTTGGGCAACACCTTGCCCTCGTCGTCGACGATCCGGGTTTCCACGCCGCATATCGGCCGGCCCTGAGTGGCGCGCAAAGCCCAGTGTTCGTCCTCCGAAGAGCCGGGTGGTGGCCAGGCCATGGTGGCCGTCGGCGAAGTTTCCGTCATGCCCCACAGCTGCCGGATCTGCACCCTGTGTTGGTCTTCGAAGGTACGCATCAGCGAGACCGGAACAGCCGATCCCCCGCAGGCGACCAGCCGCAGCGACGACAGATCGTGGCCGTCGTTTCGTTCCAGGTAACGCATGAGGTCATTCCAGATCGTCGGCACCGCTCCGGCAACGGTGGGCCGCAGCTTCTCGATCATGTTGACCAGCGACCTGGCGTCCAGGTGGCGATCGGGCATCACCAGGTCAGCTCCCGCCATCAATGCTGCGTAAGGGAGGCCCCATGCGTTCGCGTGGAACATCGGCACGACGGGCAGCACACAGTCGCTCTGGCCGATTCCGATGCCGTTGGCGGTGCAGGTCGCCATCGTATGCAGGTAGGTCGAACGATGGCTGTAGACAACTCCTTTGGGACTACCGGTGGTTCCGCTGGTGTAGCACATCGCAGCTGCGGAGTTCTCGTCGATTCGGGGCCAGTCGAATTCGGGCGACTCGCCACTGATCAGCTCGGCATACCGCAGCACAGTCTTGCCAGAGTCCGACAGCGGCGTCGTGTCGTCATCGCCGACGGCGATCACGGTGTGCACGGTCTTGAGCTCGGCCAGCACCGGGGCCAGCAGTTTGGCCAGTGAGGTGTCGACCAACACAAGCTGGTCTTCTGCCTCGTTGGCGACAAACACCGTCTGTTCGGCGAAAAGCCGAATGTTCAGTGTGTGCAGCACCGCACCCATCGCCGGAGCAGCCAAGTAGGTCGCCAAGTGCTCTTGGTTATTCCACATGAACGTGGCGACACGTTGGTCGCCGGTGACACCGAGCCCACGGAGCGCGTTCGCCAACTGAGCAACTTCCCCGCCCAGGTCGCGGTAGGTGCAGTGCCGATAGCCCCCGCCCGTCGCAGTAGTGACGGTGCGATCTCCGTGAACGTCGACCGCGTGCCTGAGGATGGCGGTGATCGTCAACGGGAAGTTCTGCATGGTGCTGTACATCAAGCCGCCTCGGTCCTCGGCGCAGCATCGCCTCGTGTTCAGTCGGGCGAATGCTAACGCCGCGCGCCCGGTTATACCCGGTTTCCCGTGGAGAACCGCGCGATACGGCGGCGTCGGCAGCTACAGCCGTGCCGGCTCGAGTGCGGACACCTCGGGCAGCGCCCATTGGTACCCGCCGGCCGGCGAGCCGATCGATACGACGGTCACCACGCCCGAGTAGTCGGCGAGGTAGAGGCGGTCACCGTCGGGACTCTCCACCACGCACGACGGCTGGTTGGCCGTGGCGATGGTGCCGACGACGTCCTGGGTCGACGTGGACAACACCGTGACTCCGTCGGCGCTGACAAGGTAGCCGCGCTCGCCGTCTCTGCTCAGCGCGAGCTGGGTCACGAAACCACCCAACCCATCGATCTTGGTGGTGCTGCGGACCACATGGGCGCGGGTGTCGACAAGGTCGAGCACCGTGCCGAAGTCCGGGCCGCAGCCGACGACGTAGGCGGTGGCGCCGTTCGGGCTCAGCGCGACATCGCGAATCGGTAAGCCGACTTCGACGCGGCTGATGATGCGCCGTCGGCGGGCATCGATCGCGACCAGCTGGCCGCTGCCGAAACGTTGCACGCTGACATAGAGCCGTCGGCCATCTTGGCTGATCCGCACGTTGTCCGCGGTGACACCAGGCGCTGATGCAATGTGGACGTCGCCGATCTCGCCGGTTCTGGGGTCGAGAACCACGACGTCGGCTCGGCTCGCGTCAGTTCGGCTGGCATAGAGCCGCTGCCCGTCCGAGCTAACCACCACATCAGTGACGGTGAAAGCCACCGGATGCACCGCGACGGCCAGTTGGGATCGCAAGTCGATGGCCGCGATGGCGTCGCACGCCGCCGATGCGGTGCTCACGTAAGCGCGGTCCCGGCCGGCACAGGCCACCGAGGCCGGCTCCGATAGGCCGGAAATGGTTGAGACGACGGCACCGGCGGCGGTGTCGATCACCGAGACACTGTCGTCGCGGCGGTTGGTTGTCACCAACCGCCTGCCGTCTGCACTCACGACAACACCCTCGATGGGGCCACGGTCGACGCCGATCTCGCCCACAACCGAGAAATCCGTCATATCACTCACCTTGCTCACCGGCCTAAGATTTGTCGGCACCCGCAGGCGCACGTCCCAAACGAGCTTAGCCAGCAAATTAGCTAAGGAAAGGAACCCCCGCGCGCTCGAAGCACACTGGCCACATGCGCTACTCAGGCTGGCCTTATTATCCGTGCCATCGAATTCCGGTGCGGCACCTGCAGCGAACCCGAGCTAACGCTTGTCGTGAGCCTACGGCGCCGTCGCTAACAAGGGATACTTGCACAGAACATTCTTAGAAAGAATGTTTGCTTTCCGGCAAACGAGGTGAAGGTCACACGGCTCGGTGCCGGGAGGTGGCTCAAGACGGGCAGGGCATAGCGGGAGTTCCTGTCGCCCTTCGCGACGAACCGAGCCCAAGCGGACTTCAGTTTGAAGGACGACGCGCGCCGAGCCCGTGCCCCCAGTCGGACTCGAACCGACACTGGACGGATTTTAAGTCCGTTGCCTCTGCCAATTGGGCTATAGGGGCTCGCGGCGAATCTAGCGCGAACGCATCAGCTCGCGCTCGGACGCAGCCAGCCCGTTGCAAGCGCCGTAGCCGATCGGGCCCACAGCCAGCACAAGCGTCCGAACGGCGCCGGCGCAAAGCGCGAACTTGTAAAAAAGATGAGTCGGGTCGTTAAGAAGTCGTTAACGAATCCTCACTGCGGTCTTCGCCGGAGCAACCGTGTGGGGGTCGCCAAAATCGGGTTCCGCGACGCAACCACCTGACCGGCCCGCTACTGCGGGCCGGTCTATTCCTATGAGGAGAAGTGCAATGTCTTTCGTGACCACGCTGCCGGAGGCGTTAGCAGCCGCAGCGACCAAGCTGGACGGGATCGGTTCTGCCCTGGCCGCTGAGAATGCCGCCGCAGCAGCTCCGACCACAGCCGTTGTCCCAGCGGCGGCCGACGAAGTCTCAACACTGCAGGCGACGCAGTATTCCGCGTTCGGCAACCTCTACCAATCGGTGAGCGCTCAAGCCCAGGCGGTTCATCAGATGCTCGTGAACACCCTCGGGACCAGCGCCGGTTCGTACGGTCAAACCGAAGCCGCGAACCAGGCGGCGGCTGGCTCCACGCCGTTGTCGGGACTTCTCGCGGCGGCACCTGCTGCGCCCGATCCGAATAGTGGCGGGACTGTTGCCTTCGGCATCAACGCGGCTCAGAACTTCAGTTCAGCCGCCTCGGACATGATCTCGGTAGGGAGCCTAGGCACCCTTCCCGGTTACGGTGCCCCTACCCCCGGCGGTGCTGTCGCCGGCGCGACCAGCTTGGCGGGGGACGCGACGGGCGCAACACTCCCGGCGGCTGCCACCGGACCGGCTGGTTCGGCCGGCCTCGGTGCAACGCCGATGTTGGCAAGCGTCGGTCAAGCCTCGTCGATCAAGGGATTGTCGGTGCCACCGGCGTGGGCGGCCCAAGAAGCCGTCCCGACGGTCAGCTCCTCCCCTGCAACTTTGACGGGCGCGGGCTGGACCGCCGCTGCCCCGCAGAGCGCGCCGGTGACCACCATGCCGGCCGGGATGCCGGCGGTGGCGGTGGCCGGGAAAGCCGGCGGCTTGGGCGCGCCGCGCTACGGCGTCAAGCCGATTGTGATGCCCAAACCGGCGGTCGTCTAAGACGCGGGCGAATGCGGCCGGCCGGCACCACGAATTGATAACAGCACTCTTCAACGAAGCGAGATAGAGAAATGGACTTTGGAGCATTCCCACCCGAATTCAACTCCGCACGCATCTACACCGGCCCGGGGGCGGCCCCGATGATGGCCGCCGCGGCGGCGTGGAACAATCTGGCCGCCGAGTTGGCGACGGCGGCGTCTTCATCGCAGTCGGTGATTTCCGAGCTGACCGGTAGCGAATGGATGGGTCCGTCGTCGGCGTCGATGGCCGCCGCGACCGCGCCTTACGTGGCGTGGATGGACAACACCGCCGGGATGCTGCAGCAAGCGGCCACCCAGGCGATGGCTTCGGCGGCGGCTTACGAGGCGGCGTTTGCGATGACGGTGCCCCCACCGGTGATCGCCGCCAACCGCGCGCAGCTGGCAGCGCTGGTGGCAACCAACATCCTGGGCCAGAACACTCCGGCGATCGCTGCCACTGAGGCTTACTACGGGGAGATGTGGGCTCAGGACGCCGCCGCGATGTATGGCTACGCGGGCTCCTCAGCGGCCGCGGCCAAGTTGCCAGCATTGACCGCGCCGACGCCGACCACCACCGGGTCGGGGTTCGCCGGTCAGGCCGCTGCTGTCGGCGGCGCCGGCACCAGCAACGCGCAGAGCGGACTGCAAGGGCTGATCTCCAATGTGCCCAACGCAATGCAATCTCTTTCCTCGCCGCTGGCCGCGGCGACGCCGGCCCAGGCCATTCCCGGATTAGACGATCTCCTCAGCAACAACATCGTGTCTGCGGCCGGCAACGGGCTAGCTGACACCGTGGCCTGGAACATGTTTGAGGGAATCGCGACCGGCACCGTCTACAACGCCACCATCAACGCCCCGGCCGCACCGTCTGCGGCGTCTGGCGGCCTCGGGGCCGGTCTGAGCGGAGGCGTCCTGGCCGGCTCGGTGGCACCGGCCGGTGCCGCCGGTGCGGGGGCCGCGGCCGGGACGCCGGTATTGGCCGGCGTGGGTGAAGCTTCCTCGGTTGGCGGCCTGTCCGTGCCAGGCACTTGGTCGGCGGCCACCCCGGCGGCCACTGGCGGCACGGCGACTTTGACCGGCGCGGGCTGGGCCGCCCCACCGGACGCCGAGCCGACGATGACGACCGCACCGGCCGGGATGCCGGCCATGGCCGCAGCCGGGCGGGGCGGATTCGGTTTCGGCGGACCGCGTTACGGCGTCAAGCCCACGGTGATGCCGCGCCCGGTGGGCGTCGGCTGACAGAAAGAAGAAAAGATATGTCACGCGTTTGAAGCCAGCTGTTAATCGGCACCCCGTAGGGTGGAGCTACCGCGGTTCAGTACCGCACCCGTCACAATGAAGCTTTCAGCTAAGGAGACCAGTTATGCCCACTCGTTTTATGACTGACCCGAATGCCATGCGTTCGATGGCGGGTCGTTTTGATGTGCACGCCCAAACCGTGGAAGACGAGGCCCGCAAGATGTGGGCGTCGTCGGTCAACATCGCCGGTGCCGGCTGGAGCGGCACCGCCCAGATGAGCTCCTACGACACCATGGGCCAAATGAACCAGGCGTTCCGCAACATCGTCAACATGCTGCACGGCGTACGCGACGGACTGATCCGCGACGCCAACAACTACGAACAGCAAGAACAGGCCAGCCAGTCCCTGCTGCGCAGCTGACCCCCTCTTCGACCTAATCCGAAAGGACACCACCTATGAGCATCAACTACCAATTCGGTGACGTCGACGCCCACGGCGCCACCATCCGCGCCCAAGCCGCCTCCCTAGAAGCCGAACACCAAGCCATCGTGCGCGACGTGCTGGCCGCCGGCGACTTCTGGGGCGGCGCAGGCTCAGTGGCCTGCCAAGAATTCATCACCCAACTAGGCCGCAACTTCCAGGTCATCTACGAACAAGCCAACTCTCATGGCTCCAAAGTCCAAACCGCCGGCTCCAACATGAACAGCACCGACAACGCCGTCGGCTCCAGCTGGGCCTAGACAACCCACAAGTCAATGTGGCCGCGCACTTTCGGGTGCCCGGCCACATTGTTGTCAGCGAGACGACTACCCGGCCATCGGCGAATTCGGAATGACGGTGGACCGCAATCCAAACCGCTGGATAGCGTCCGCCTCCCGGCCGGCGAAGCCCGCCATCGACACCTTGGGCATTCCAGATCCCACAGCTGACACCGCGGGGACAGCGCTGACGTTCGCGGTCGGCATTGCGGCCGCACTGGCCGGGCCGACCGGGGCCACGGCCGCGACGTCACCCCAGCCCTGCGGCACCGACAACGCACCCAGCGAGGCTGCTTGCCCTACGCTGGCCGACGCACCAGCGCCTCCGATACTTCCCAGCGGCTCTAAACCGCCCAAGTCGCTGAGCGGTCCCGGCAAGCCGAAACTTCCCAGCGGCCCGAGACCGCTCGACTCGGTCAGCTCGTCCGCGCCCAAGAAGTCGAAGCCCACACCGAGGAAGTCTGTACCCAGGCCGCCGAAATCGGTACCCAGGCCTAAGCCGTCCGCGCCCACGCCCGCCGCATCCGAACCGAGGTCAGCAGCGGTATTCGAGGCACCTGTCGCAGAGCCGAGCAAACCCGACAGCCCGCCCAGGCCCGAAGTCGCCGCAGAGCTGTTGCCGGCACCCAGGGCGCCCTTGCCGGACGCGCCGGTCAATGCGGTGAGCGCAGCAGCGGGACCAGAGGCAGCCGACGACGCAGCCGACGTACCGGTACCCAAAGCCGTCTGTGAGAGCCCCGGTGTCGAAGAGGCGGGCGATGCCATGCCCTGCAATGCCTGGGGGACGGCAGAAAGCGACCACGCCGTGTTCTGCGCATGGCTGGCCGCGCCCGTGCCGCTGGCTTGGGCCAGCGCGGCGGCCTGTGCGGCCAAACCGGAAGGGTTGGTGGTCTGCTGCGGTGAAACGAAAGGCGTCAACGTCGAGGCCGCTGCCGAGTTGCCGGCGTATCCGTACATTGCCGCGGCATCCTGTGCCCACATCTCGCCGTAGTGCGCCTCGGTGACCATGATCGCCGGGGTGTTCTGACCGAGAAAGTTCGTCGCCACCAGCAGCATCAGCTGCGCGCGGTTGGCCGCGATCAGCGGCGGCGGCACAGTCATCGCGAACGCGCTCTCATACGCGCTCACGGCCGCTCTGGCCTGGTTCGCGACCTGCTCGCACTGGGTTGCGGTGCTGCTCAGCCACGCCACGTACGGCGCCGCCGCGGCGGCCATCGCTGCTGATGCGGGGCCCTGCCAGGCGCCACCTGTGAGTCCTGTGACCGCGGATTGGTAGGAGATGGCGCTGGAGTGCAGTTCCCCAGCCACTTGGTCCCAGGCCGTCGCGGCGGCCAGCAACGGCCCGGCGCCCGCACCCGCATACATTCGCGCGGAGTTGACTTCTGGGGGCAACCCTCCAAAGTCCATCGGTTTCAGCTCCGTTGTCTCAGCTCGCCGCGATCGCGTTCGCGGCCTCGGCGCCGGCATACGAACCCGCGCTGGTCCGCAGCGTGTCGACCAGCAGCCCGTGCACAGCCGCGGCGTGGGCGCTGACCGCCTGGTATGCGGCAGCCTGGGCCGCGAATTGCGCCGCCGTCAGCGCCGACACCTCGTCAGCCGCGGCCGGAATCACCCCGGTTGTTGGCGCCGCCGCGGCGGCGTTCTCAGAAGCCACCCCAGCTTCGATGGCCTGCAAATCACCTGCGGTGGCCATCAGCAGCTCTGGCTGCGTGGTCACATATGAGGTTATGAATGACATGGTTTCCCTTCAACTTTCGCTGATACGCATTCAGA
Source organism: uncultured Actinomycetota bacterium (assembly GCA_963795995.1). Lineage (GTDB taxonomy): Bacteria > Actinomycetota > Actinomycetes > Mycobacteriales > Mycobacteriaceae > Mycobacterium. The sequence continues at coordinate 136,507 of CAWCJY010000009.1, read as the reverse complement.
CGATGTATTAGTCGGCCTTCGTGCGCCGCGTCTCAAGCGCTCGAGCCCACCATTCCCGTAGCCATGCTTGTAAGTCATGAAATATGTTTGCTTACAGATGGTTAGCGTTGTATTTCCTTTAGCCATAAGCCTTGTCCGGACAAACAGCTTTGTACTACAGTATTTTTGGCGGGAATCAGAAGTTGCAAGCATGTCGATTCAATGCATAGAAAACCCATATCTTCGTGTCGACTGGCCCAGATCGGACCGACGGCATATTTGAAGTTCCTATGAACTTCGTGACAACCGCATGTGAGCGCGCGAGAATGCGTAGGACATGACGGCGACTTCGGGATACGCCCACGAGCAGCGTCCGCGCCAGGCAATTCTGGGGCAGCTACCGCGGATCCGCCGGCCCGACGGGTCGCCGATTCGGGTTCTGCTGGTCGACGACGAGCCGGCACTTACCAACTTGGTCAAGATGGCGCTGCACTATGAGGGTTGGACGGTGGACGTCGCTCACAACGGCCGGGATGCGGTGGCCAAGTTCGCTGCGACCAGGCCCGACATTCTCGTTCTCGACATCATGCTGCCCGACGTTGACGGATTCGAGATCCTGCAGCGGGTTCGCCACTCCGACGCCTACACCCCAACGCTGTTCCTCACCGCGCGCGATTCGGTGACCGACCGGGTGACCGGCCTGACCGCCGGCGCGGACGATTACATGACCAAGCCTTTCAGCCTGGAGGAACTGGTCGCCAGGCTGCGTGGCTTGCTTCGCCGGTCCGGTCAGCCGACTGCACCGGCCGACGAGGTGCTCACCGTGGGAGACCTGAAACTCAACGGCGCCAGCCGCGAAGTCACGCGCGGCCAGAAACTGGTACCACTGAGTGCGACCGAATTCGAACTGCTTCGGTTCCTGATGCGCAATCCGCGCCGTGCGCTGAGCCGCGCGGAAATCCTGGACCGGGTGTGGAACTACGACTTTGCTGGGCGAACCAGCATCGTCGATCTGTATATCTCTTACGTGCGCAAGAAGATCGACGCCGAAAACGAGCCGATGATCCACACCGTGCGCGGCGTCGGGTACATGCTGCGACCGCCCGGATGAGCGGTACCCGCGCTACCACTTGGTGGCGTCCGCGGTCGTTAGGTCGTCAGTTGCTTCTGGGTGTGCTGGCGGTCGTCAGCGTCGTTCTGGTGGCTCTGGGTGTCGCCTCGGTGGTGAGCCTTCGAACGTACGTCACCGCGATGAACGACGCGGAAGTCGCCGAATCGCTGGACGCGCTGGGCCATTCGTACGCCAGATACCGCAGTGGCGACCATCCTTCGGCAGCTGAACCCTCGAATGTCGGGCAGGCGCTGCTGGGCTTCAAGGATCAGACGCCCGGAAACTTCATCGCCGTGCTGCGTAACGGCAAAGTGATCGGCTCGGCGGTCTTCTCCGAGGACGAGCCGCGTCCCGCCCCATCCGATGTCATCGCAGCGGTCGAGGCTCAATCCTGGAACCACGGTCCGCCGCGAAGTGAACAGTTGGGCGGCCTGGGTCCCTACCGGATGGACAGCCGAGCCGTCAACGGCGATCGCCTCGTGGCAGGAGTGTCGTCGAACCTCGCCAATCGCATAGTTGCTGTGCGAATCATCACCGCATTGGTCCTGCTGGCGGTTGCGCTGTTGGTCACGGCCGGGCTGACGGTGTCGGTGGTTCGCTACGCTTTGCGGCCGCTGCTCCGGGTCGCGGCGACGGCGGCCACGGTCGCCCGTATGCCGCTCACTGGCGGAGACCAACGAATCACCGCGAGGGTAGGGCCCGCTGACACCGACCCCGACAACGAAGTGGGGATCGTCGGACATACGCTGAATCGGTTGCTCGACAACGTCGATAGCGCACTGGCACACCGCGCCGAATCCGACCGCCGGATGCGCCAATTCATCACCGACGCCAGCCACGAGCTGCGGACTCCGCTCGCGGCGATCCAGGGATATGCCGAACTCACCCGGCAAGACAGCGCCGCGCTGCCGCCAACCACTGAATACGCCTTGGCGCGCATCGAATCCGAGGCACGCCGGATGACGTCACTGGTCGACGAGCTGTTGCTGCTATCCCGTTTGGGCGAAGGGGAAGACCTGGAGATCGAGAACGTCGACTTGAGTGACCTTGTGCTCAACGCCGTCAACGACGCGGCGGTGGCGGCGCCCACCCACCGCTGGGTCAAGCAATTGCCCGACGAGCCGGTGTGGATCCAAGGCGATCGCGACCGCCTGCACCAACTGGTCAGCAACCTGCTGAACAACGCCCGCGTGCATACTCCGTCCGGGGTTACCGTGACGACGGAGATCTCGCAGCATCGCTCCGGTCTCGACCGGCCATACGCGGAGTTGACAGTGACAGACGACGGACCCGGTATCGGCCCGGGCCTACTTCCGCACTTGTTCGAACGATTCGTGCGGGCAGACAACTCTCGATCCGGCGGCGCGGGAACCGGTCTGGGCCTGGCCATCGTCGCCTCGATCGTCAAGGCCCATCACGGCACTGTCACCGGCGAATCGACTGCCGGTCAGACCGTGTTCCGAGTGCACCTTCCCATGGTGGAGCCGCCGGCTACCGGCTCCGGCGGCAGTGTCGGCGACGCTGACGGGGTGTCCCCACAGCCATACCCACGAACTGCACGTTCCGCAGAACGGGCACCGTCTTCGAAGCCGGCTTAGGCCGCAAAGACGCTGGTCGGCTGTAAAATGTCGTTATCGACGAAGCGCCGCCCACCCGACCACGCCTAACTTCAATCCCATCCGCATCACCCGACGACGACGTTGGCCTGGTCCGTACATTTTGGCGGCCGATCTAGCCGGTCTGCCGCGAACGGAGACGCTATGACCGGTTGCCCGAATGCTCGGCGACTCAGGTGAGTGCATCGACGAGCCAGTTGAGCATCCGCCCGTCTTTTTCCGAAGTGTCCAAGCGGGCCCTACTCGGGAAGCCGGTGATCACCGAGCAGCTTCAGCACGAGAAGTTGTCGAATACCGTTGCACTCGGGGCGCTCTCACTGACGCTATCTCCTCCACCGCCTACGGTCCCGAACAGATCATGGTCGAGCTGCTGCCGGCTGCCGGTATGGCAGCGTTCGTACTATTGCTCCCGCTAATCGGCGTCATTTTGTTGATCCTGGCGCTTGTGGCCGCATCGTATCGCCAGGTTGTCATGGCCTACACCCGAGCCGGCGGCGGCGAGTGCCGCAATCTTGTACAACGGTGCAAACACTAGCTTCAATGGCTTCCCAGCACTCGCGAATTTCGTTGCCGAAGACCGATTTCTGCCGCGTCCGCTGATGAAACGCGGCCATTGCTTGGTTTTCTCCAATCGCGTCGGACATATTCACCGCTGATCGGCCGGCTGCTCCACGACCGCACCGCGGACAAGATGGCCCGAGTTATCAGCCGGGTCCCGGGCGCGACCGCCCAGGAAGGCGCTCTACGACATCAAGTCGCGGCTAGCACAGGCGACTGCAGCAAAGTGACGGTATGGACCAGGCATCGCGCGATGGATCCGACGTCGAACAGAACCGTATCCATCGCCCTTCACTCCGTAAAAAAAGCGTCAATGGCGAAGCGCCGCGCTCCGACGACGCCTAACTTCATTTCAGTCCTCTCTGGGGACGAGATGCACGGTGCCCGCTGCCCACGAGATTTCGGCGGTCGATCTGATCGGCCCGCCCCGAACGGAGAAGCTATGTCGGTGGTTGCCTACGTCCTCTTGACGGTGGCGGTTTTCGCCCTGCTGGGAGTGGCGCAGAGGCTGATCGAGAAGTTATGAGCTACGACAACGTCATCGGACTGCTGCTGGCTGCGGTCCTCGCGGTTTACCTGATCGCGGCGCTGATTTTTCCAGAGAGGTTTTAAGTGGGTACCGAATCCGGGGGAATTGCTTTCCTCGGGCTCATCGTCGTGGCGCTGGCAGCGATACACGTACCCCTGGGTGATTACATGCACCGCGTCTACACCTCACCGCGAGACTGGCGAGTTGAGCAGGTGATCTACCGCATCATCGGTGCCGACCCCAAGGCCCAACAGCCGTGGGGCGCTTACGCCCGAAGCATTTTGGCGTTCTCCGGGGTCAGCGTCCTGTTCTTGTTTTTCTTCCAACTGCTACAGGGCAAGTTGCCGCTGCACCTGCACGATCCGGCCACGCCGATGACACCCGCGCTGGCCTGGAACACCGCGATCAGCTTCGTGACGAACACAAACTGGCAGGCATACTCCGGTGAGTCGACGCAGGGCCATTTGGTGCAGATGGCGGGCCTGGCTGTCCAAAACTTCGTTTCTGCTGCAGTCGGCATGGCGGTGGCAGTGGCTCTGGTCCGCGGCTTCGCTCGTACCAAAACCGTTGAGGTGGGTAACTTCTGGGTGGATTTGGTTCGGGGTACGTTGCGTATCCTGCTGCCGATGTCGCTGATCGGTGCTGTTGTTATGCTCGCCGGCGGAGTTATCCAGAACTTCCACCTGGGCGACCAGGTGGTGACCACGCTGGCCGGTGCGCATCAGACCATCACCGGGGGGCCGGTCGCCAGCCAGGAAGCGATCAAACTGATCGGTACCAACGGTGGCGGCTTCTACAACGCCAACTCCGCTCACCCGTTCGAGAACCCGACGGCATGGACCAACTGGATCGAAATCTTTTTACTGCTGGCCATCAGCTTCTCGCTGCCGCGCACGTTCGGTCGCATGGTCGAGAGCAAGAAGCAGGGCTATGCGATCGTCGCCATCATGGCTGTGCTCGCGGTGACCAGCGTTGTCCTCATCGAATTCTTCCAGTTGAGCCACCATGGCACCGTCCCGACCGCGGTCGGGGCTTCGATGGAAGGAATCGAGCAGCGCTTCGGCACCGCCGACTCCGCCGTGTTCGGCGACGCAACCACCTTGACGTCAACGGGTGCCGTGGACTCGACGCACGATTCCTACACGAGCATGGGCGGGCTTATCCAGCTGTTCGACATGCAAATCGGTGAGGTAGCACCTGGCGGGGTGGGCTCGGGGCTGTACGGCATGCTCATCATGGCGATCATCACGGTGTTCGTCGCCGGGCTCATGGTCGGGCGCACGCCCGAATATCTGGGAAAAAAGATCCGACCCCGCGAAATGAAGCTTGCCGCAAGCTATTTCCCGGTTACTGAGCTGCTGGTGCTGGTCGGTACCGCGGTTGCGGTCGCGTATCCGGGCCCGCGGGCCGGCATGGCCAACACCGGGCCGCACGGTCTTTCCGAGGTGCTCTACGCATTCACGTCCGCGGCCAACAACAACGGCTCGGCTTTCGCCGGCCTGTCCGTGAATACCACCTGGTACAACATCGCCCTGGGCCTGGCGATGGTCGTCGCCAGGTTCCTGCCGATAATTCTTGTGCTGGCATTAGCCGGCTCGCTGGCTCGTCAGGGTGTGACACCGCAGTCAACTGGCACCCTGCCCACCCACCGGCCACAGTTCGTCGGCTTGGTCGCTGCCGTGACGATCATTCTCTGTGCACTGACCTTTTTGCCCGCATTAGCACTCGGGCCCCTCGCCGAAGGAATTCACTAGATATGCCGACTCCCTTGACGCATCCGGGCCGCGACATCGTTCACAACCACCCTCACCACCGTCACCCGCACCGACCGCAGGGTGACGATCAGATGGCGGGACGTGTTCGTGGCGGACTGCTCGACCCGATGCTGCTGCTCAAATCGCTGCCGGAGGCGTTGCGTAAATTCGATCCACGGACTCTGTGGCACAACCCGGTCATGTTCGTCGTTGAAATCGGCGCCCTGTGGTCGACCGTGCTGACCTTCGACAACTCATCATGGTTTGGCTGGCTCATCGTCTGCTGGCTTTGGCTCACAGTACTTTTCGGCAACATCGCAGAGGCGGTCGCCGAAGGACGCGGCAAAGCGCAGGCGGAGGCGTTACGCAAGTCCAAGGCCGACACCATCGCGAGCCGGTTGCGAGACTGGTCACCGGGCAAAGCCGGCACCCCAGAGGACGTTCGCGCTCCGGAACTGCAGAAAGGTGACATTGTCGTCGTCGAAGCGGGCGAGATCATTCCCGGTGATGGCGACGTCGAGGAAGGCATTGCGTCGGTAAATGAATCGGCCATCACCGGCGAATCAGCGCCAGTGATACGGGAATCCGGCGGTGACCGATCCGCGGTAACCGGCGGCACCACGGTGCTGTCGGACCGTATCGTGGTCCGGATCACCCAGGAGCCCGGCAAAAGCTTCATCGACCGGATGATCGCGCTCGTCGAGGGAGCCAACCGGCAGAAAACCCCGAACGAGATCGCCCTGAACATTCTGCTCGCAGCGCTGACAATCATCTTCTTGTTTGCGGTGGCGACGCTGCAGCCGCTGGCGATCTTCGCCAAGGTGAACAACCCGGGCGTTTCGGACACCTCCGCCCTGACCACCGGCGGCGTCTCCGGCGTTGTCCTGGTGGCCCTGCTGGTATGCCTTATTCCCACCACCATCGGCGCCTTGCTGTCGGCGATCGGAATCGCCGGCATGGATCGGCTGGTACAGCGCAATGTGCTCGCGATGTCAGGCCGCGCGGTTGAGGCGGCCGGGGACGTCAACACCCTGTTGCTGGACAAGACCGGAACCATCACATTGGGCAACCGCGAAGCTTCCGAGTTCATACCAGTCAACGGGTTCACCGCTGCGGAACTCGCCGACGCCGCTCAGCTGTCCAGCCTCGCCGACGAGACCCCGGAAGGCCGTTCGATTGTCGTGTACGCCAAAACTGCCTACGGGCTGAGGGAGCGTCCGCCGGGCGAACTGAGCCACGCATCATGGGTGGAATTCACCGCTACGACAAGGATGTCCGGCGTTGACCTCGACGATCGACAGCTGCGCAAAGGCGCGGCCAGTTCGGTGGCGAACTGGGTTCGCGAGCAGGGTGGGGACATTCCCGACTCGCTGGGTGCAATCGTCGACGGCATCTCCGCCGCCGGCGGGACGCCGCTGGTAGTAGGTGAGGTCACCGGTGCCGGCGTCCGCAAACAAGCCGAAGTGCTGGGCGTTATCTACCTCAAGGATGTGGTCAAGCACGGCATGCGCGACCGCTTCGACGAAATGCGCAGAATGGGAATCCGCACAGTGATGATCACCGGTGACAACCCGTTGACCGCCAGGGCGATCGCGGAAGAAGCCGGGGTTGACGATTTCCTGGCCGAGGCGACTCCCGAAGACAAGCTGATGTTGATCAAACGGGAGCAGGAGGGCGGCCGCCTGGTCGCGATGACAGGAGACGGCACCAACGACGCACCAGCACTGGCTCAAGCCGATGTCGGAGTGGCGATGAACACCGGGACTGCCGCGGCCAAGGAGGCCGGCAACATGGTGGACCTCGACTCGGATCCCACGAAGCTGATTGAGATCGTCGAGATCGGAAAGCAGTTGTTGATCACCCGCGGCGCCTTGAGCACATTTTCCATCGCCAATGACATCGCCAAGTACTTTGCGATCATCCCCGCGATGTTCGTGGCGCTGTTCCCCGGGCTGGACCTACTCAATGTGATGCGGCTGCACAGTCCGCAGTCGGCGATTCTGTCGGCGGTCATCTTCAACGCAGTAATCATCGTCGCGCTGATCCCGCTGGCGCTGCGTGGCGTTCAATATAAACCGAGTAGTGCGTCGAAACTGTTGAGCCGCAACCTTTACATCTACGGCGTGGGCGGTCTGATAGCACCGTTCATCGGGATCAAAGCGATCGACCTTGTTGTGCAATTCATCCCCGGGATGTGAGGACATGAGCTTATCCAACGTGTTTCGTCAGCATTGGGCGGCTCTGCGTGCGCTGCTGGCGCTGACCGTCATCACCGGCTTCGGCTATCCCCTCCTCGTGTGGGGCGTCGCACAGCTACCCGGTCTGCACGCGAAAGCCGAAGGTTCACTCGTCACGGTCGCGGGAAAGCCGGTGGGCAGCAAGCTCATCGGTCAGCTGTTCACCGACTCAGACAGTAATCCGCTGCCTCGGTATTTCCAAAGCAGGCCGTCGGCGGGTGGATCCGGTAACGACCCGACCGCTACCGGTGGCAGCAACCTGGGCCCGGAAAGCATGGTCGACACCCCCGCGGATCCGGCCGGGCTGGCGCCGGGAGCGGATCGGACCACTGCCGGATTCAAGGCCAGTCTGCTGACCCAGGTATGTTCGCGCAGCATCGCGATCGGTCGGCTCGAGGGAGTCGACGGTTCACGTCCCTTCTGCACCCGCGGGGGCGTGGGAGCTGTGCTGGCGGTGATCGGACCGCGGGACGCGAGCGGCGCTGTGACCCACCCGACCGAGGTGATCAGCGTCAACGAGCCCTGCTCGAAGGTGACGGGCGGACCTGCTGAAGTTTTTCGCCCGATATACGAAGGCGTGCAGGTGAAGTGCGCCCGATACGGTGAGAACTACTCGACCGGACAGCTGGTGCCGATCCGCGGCGCCGCACCCGAACACCCCGCGGTGCCCGCGGACGCGGTTACCGCCAGCGCCAGCGGGCTTGACCCTGACATCTCACCCCGATACGCCGAGATTCAGGCGGCACGGGTAGCCCGCGCGCGCGGGATCAGCACCGCCCAAGTACTCGACGCGATCCACCACAACCAGCACGATCGCCAACTCGGCTTCTTCGGCGAAGCTGTGGTCAACGTCTTGCAACTCAACATCGAGCTCGATCGCCAATACCCCGTGCCTGCCTGATCCGGGGTATCCCGTGAAGTCTTGATGCATCCGGTGGATGATGTTCTGGTGACACCTGAGAGTGCGGTTGCACCAGCAGTGACAACGCCAGGCGAATCGCTTGGCAAAAAGGAGCCCGCACGCCGACGCGGCGAATTGCGAATTTACCTCGGCGCGGCTCCCGGCGTGGGCAAGACCTTCGCCATGCTCAACGAGGCGCACCGAAGGCTGGAGCGCGGAACCGATGTCGTCGCCGCGGTGATTGAGACCCACGGTCGCAAGAAGGTAGCGAGCCTGCTCGACGGCATCGAAGTCGTCCGACCCCGGGTGATCACCTATCGCGAGAAGGATTTTCTCGAACTGGACATTGAGGCGGTTATCGAGCGTCGCCCCCAAGTCGCGTTGGTCGACGAATATGCCCACACGAACATTCCGGGCAGCGGCAATGCCAAGCGGTGGCAGGATGTCGAAGCACTGCTCGACGCGGGAATCACCGTGATATCGACGGTCAACATTCAGCACCTCGAGAGCCTCAATGACGTCGTCGCCGAGATCACCGGCGTCGAGCAACGCGAAACCGTACCGGACGATGTCGTCCGTAAGGCGGCGCAGATCGAGTTGGTCGACATCACCGCCGAAGCGTTGCGGCGCCGGCTCGCGCACGGCAATGTCTACCCGCCGGAACGGATCGATGCGGCCCTGTCGAATTACTTCCGCCCCGGCAACCTGACGGCCCTGCGTGAACTTGCACTGCTGTGGCTGGCCGATCAAGTCGATGCGGCGCTGGCCAAATACCGCGCCGACAAGAAGATCACCGACACCTGGGAAGCCCGCGAACGGGTGGTGGTCGCCGTGACCGGCGGCCCGGAATCCGAGACGTTGGTGCGCCGCGCTTCCCGCATCGCCTCTAGGTCGAGCGCCCAACTCATGGTGGTGCACGTTGTGCGCGGCGACGGCTTGTCAAGTGTCCCCGCATTCCAATCGGGGAAGTTGCGGGAACTCGCTACCAGCCTGGGAGCGACGGTGCACACCGTCGTCGGCGACGATGTGCCGAATGCTCTGCTGGATTTCGCGCGAGAATCCAACGCCACCCAGCTCGTGCTCGGCACCTCCCGCCGGTCCCGCTGGGCCAGCATCTTCCGGGAGGGAATCGGCGCCAGCACCATCAAGCGCTCCGGCAAGATCGACGTCCACATGGTCACCCATGCCGAGGCGCACTCCGGGTCCTCGTTGTCATCGATTTCCCCTCGCGGCCGCAAGATCATCTCCTGGCTGGCCGCCATCGCTGTCCCATGGGCACTCTGCGGTCTCACCGCGGCCTGGTTGGACCCTGTCCTGGATGTCGGCGGGAAGACCGCTGTTTTCTTTGTCGGGGTAATCGCTGTCGCGCTCTTCGGCGGCGTGGCACCGGCCGTGATATCGGGCCTGCTGTCCAGCGCCCTGCTGATGTGGTTTCTGACCGAACCCCGGCATTCCTTCGCCGTCACCAACCCCAGCCATGTGGTCACCGAAGTCGTTCTGCTGGGAGTCGCGGTGAGCATCGCGGTCCTGGTGGACACCGCCGCCACCAGGGCCCGCGAAGCCAAGCGGGCAACCCAGGAAGCCCAGTTGATGGCGCTGTTCGCGGCATCGGTGCTACGGGGCGGCGACCTGGGAACGCTGCTGGAGCGAGTGCGAGAGGCGTACTCACAACGCGCGGTGAGCCTGGTGCGTGCCGGAGAAGGCGGCCGGGAGCTGGTCGCGACTGCGGGCACCGACCCGTCGACAACCGCGGAGTCCGCAGATACCGCCGTCAAAGTGGGTGACGACGACTTCTGGATGCTGATGTCCGGACGTGCCTTGACCGGCCGGGACCGCAAAGTCCTCTCCGCGGTCGCCACTCAAGCCGCCGGCCTGGTCAAACAGCTCGAACTCGTCGAAGAGGCCGGCAAAGCCGAATCCTTGGCCCAGGCCGACGAGCTGCGCCGCTTGCTGCTCTCGGCGCTCGGCCACGACTTGCGCACGCCGTTGACCGCGGCCAAAGCAGCGGTCTCGAGCTTGCGCGCCGAAGATGTCGGCTTCTCCCCCGAGGACACCGCCGAATTGCTGGCCACCGTCGAAGAGTCCATCGACCAGCTGACCGCGCTGGTGGGCAACCTGCTGGACTCGTCCAGGCTGGCCGCCGGCGTGGTACAGCCGCAGCTGTCCACGGTGTACATCGAGGAGGTCGTGCAGCGCGCGCTGATTGGCATCGGCAAACACACCACGGTCTTTGGGCGGGGCAGCATCGACCGCGTCAAGGTCGAGGTCAACGGGACGATCGCGATGGCCGACGCCGGTCTGCTGGAGCGGGTGCTGTCCAACTTGATCGACAACGCGCTGCGGTATGCGCCCGACAGCATGGTGCGGATCAATGCGGGTCGGGTGGGAAAGCGCGTCCTGATCAATGTTGTCGACGAGGGGCCGGGCATCGCCCAAGACGTCGGCGAGCGAATTTTCGAACCGTTTCAGCGGCTCGGGGATAGCGACAACAGCACCGGTCTGGGCCTAGGCCTCTCGGTGGCGAAAGGTTTCGTCCAGGCGATGGCCGGCACCATCCAGGCGACCGATACTCCCGGCGGCGGGTTGAGCATCTCGGTGGATCTGGCGGCGCCAGTGGTTCGCGCCGACGACGATGCAGAGCGCAGCGATGAGGAGGAGCGGCGCCAATGAACCCCGCCGACGACGATGCAGAGCGCAGCGATGAGGAGGAGCGGCGCCAATGAACCCCGCCGACGACGATGCAGAGCGCAGCGATGAGGAGCGGCGCGGATGATCCTCCCCGGCAACAAGGCCGAGCGGCGCTCGTGACCCGTGTCCTGGTGGTCGATGACGACCGGCAGCTGCTGCGGGCATTGCGAATAAACCTGTCGGTGCGCGGCTACGAAGTATTCACCGCCGCGACCGGGTCCGGTGCTTTGGGAGCAGCCGCCGAGCACCACCCACACGCGGTGATACTCGATCTCGGTCTGCCCGACATATCCGGCGTCGAGGTGCTGGTCGGTCTTCGCGGCTGGATGTCAGCGCCGGTGATCGTACTCTCGGCCCGGACCGATTCCGCTGACAAAGTGGGCGCGCTAGACGCCGGCGCGGACGATTACATGACCAAGCCATTCGGCATGGACGAGCTGCTGGCACGGCTGCGCGCAGCGGTGCGGCGAGCAGCGGCCGCCACCGGTGCTGACGATCCGGTCGTGGAGACCAAGTCGTTCACCGTCGACCTGTCGGCAAAAAAGGTGATCAAGAACGGTAGCGAGGTTCATCTGACACCCACGGAGTGGGGAATGCTGGAGATGCTGGTGCGCAACCGAGGCAAGCTGGTCGGGCGCGAAGAATTACTGCGAGAGGTGTGGGGGCCCAAATATGCAAGAGAGACTCACTATCTGCGAGTCTTCCTCGCGCAGTTACGGCGCAAGCTCGAAGACGACCCGTCTCGGCCACACCATCTGCTGACCGAAGCCGGTATGGGTTATCGCTTCGAGTCGTAATCCTGTCGCGGCGCGGGCTGCCAAACCGCCCCGCCCCTTTGGCGCTCGGACTTGAATGCGACCAGACGACGCTAAACGCTGCGAGATACACTGCCTCACATATAAATCGACGCCGACACGGCCATGACCGTCTCAACGGCGCTCCCGTCGAAGCGATGTCTTGAAGTCCTAACAAGTGGGCCGCGGCGGCCATGCTTCGTACGGCGTTCGACCTCGCGCTCGCGCAAATCCGGCAGGTGCGGACCAGTCGCTTTATAGTTAGCGCTAATAACGTGACTATCAGCTGAAGTGGGTGTTTATGCCAGGTGGCGAGAAATCGTCCTGTACCAACCGAGATGAGGCGATCTTCCCATTTCCTCTTGGCCGGACGGCGAAGATCACCAAGCCGGTAACGGCCACAGTTTTCCGGCGGACCAGCATCCCTGCTCACCTGACCGGCCGACCGGGTGGCTTCTTCCGGTCGCATCCAGCCACTCGGCATGCGCTCGTCCCGGTACGGCCAAAACTTGTGCCAAATGCCTACCAACCCTGCTGAAGTGCAGGATTTGTTCGAAATCAATCCGCCCCGAGTAGCGTACGAGAACATGCCCCTCCACATCATCGTCAGCGGCGACGACGCGCTGGCGACCACGATCGTCGAGGAGCTGAACAGCGCCGGTGTCGATGTGGTCCGGCTCGCCAACTCCGAGCCGACTCTGGTCAGTACCGAACTGGCCGACGCTGGGGTGGATAAAGCGGCGGCTGTCGTCTGCGCCGGCGATGACGACGCCACGAACCTCGAAATCGCTTTGCTGGCAAGGAAAGCCAATCCGACGACCCGCGTGGTGGCAAGGCTGGCCAATGACGTGCTGCGCGAGGCAGTGGCTGACGACAACGGAGCCGGCGCCATCCTCGACGTCGCCGAGCTGGCGGCCCCGGCGATCGTCGAGGCGTGTCTGGTGCGGACGACACACCCGTTCGAGGCAGCCGGGATCAAGTTCGCCGTCACGGGCGGCGAAGCGGCCCGGGAAGCGACGCTGCGCGAGCTCTATGGTGATCTCGCTCCGGTCGCGGTGATCCACGGCGAGAACTGCCCGACCCCGGGTGAAGTCGAGGTGTGCCCGGGCCGCGATCTGCACGTGCACGCCGGTGACTGGACGGCGATGATCGGCACCGCCGACGAGGTCGCCGCGCGCGGCATCAAGATTGTCCGCTCAGTAACCACGCGTTCCCGCCGGCCCCGTCTGCGGCGGTGGCTCGACGCTGCACGAGTCCTGCGCAACGACGTCAACCCGGCGTTCTATCCGATTGTGGCCGGCGTGCTCACATTGATTGTCGGCTCAGCATTTTTGCTGCGGCTCAGCTACCAGGCTCCACCGAAGATGTCATGGGTGGACGCGCTGTATTTCACAGTCGAGACCATCACCACGACCGGCTACGGCGACTTCAGCTTCGCTCACCAGCCCACCTGGCTACGGCTTTTCGCAACAATGCTGATGTTCAGCGGCGTGACCAGCACCGCGTTGCTCGTCGCTTTTGTCGCTGACGTGCTGCTAGCGCGCCGCTTCGTCTACTCGTCCGGCCGTCCACGGGTCCGTCACCTGCGCAATCACATCATCGTCGTCGGGCTCAGCGCCCTGGGTATGCGCGTCGTGACCGACCTCACCACCGCCGGCTACGACGTCGCGGTGATCGAGCGTGACGAGAACAACCGCTTCTTGTCCTCGGCGTTCGAGCTCGATGTTCCGGTCATCTTCGGCGACGCGACGCTGCCCCAGACGCTGGAATCGGCGCGGGTCGAGCGCGCCCGTGCGGTGGCGGTATTGACCCGGGACGACATGATCAACATCGAGACCGGGATCGTGCTGGCCGAAATGCTGGGAACGCACGTGACACCGGGCATCAACCGAACCGACGTTCCGCTGGTGCTGCGCGTCTATGACCGTGCGCTGGGCCACGCGGTGGCACAGCGGTTCGGCTTCGAGAATGTTCGCTCCACCGTCGAGCTGGCCGCACCGTGGTTCATCGGGGCGGCGATGGGACTGCAGGTCTTAGGGACATTTTCAGTGGCGCGGAACTCCTTCGTGGTCGGCGGTATGCGGGTAGCCGCCGGTAGTGAACTCGACGGCATGCGGATGTTCGAGTTGTCGACCCTGACCCGCGTTATCGCCATCACCCGGCCGAATGCATTGGTCAAACTGCACCCGCGCCGCGACGCTCGACTGCGCGCCGGCGACACCGTTTACCTCGTCGGCCCCTACCGGGAACTACTGAAGACGCTGGGCAAAGGCCAGTCACCGCAGCAGCCGAGTGCCGGCAATGAGCGCCCCGCTCGCGACGGGGAGGTCAACGTTGGCCGCGAAGCGAAAACCGGCTGACTATCCGCGACCAAATGTTCCTGGCCCCGCCGTGAGCGTTGCCGCAGGAACCGGTGAGAAACCGCTAGGATTTTGTTCGGATTCCATCCTCGACCCATACTTGGTTCACCTGCGGGCAACGCCAGGCCCGGCGCGAACCTAGACTGACTAATGAGGTTTGTCGACCATCGCCGAGGGAAGGAACCCGATGTTCTGTGCGACTGACCAGCGGGTCACGCTGCCAGCGGGACCAGGGCACCGTCGACCGAACCACCCCGACCGCCCCCGACGCGGCGGCGACCTCACGGAGGAGCCGGACCGGACGAGAACACGAGTCAGCGCGCGGGCTGCGGTCGTCGCCACGTTCAGCTTCGCGGACTGTACTGCGGCGCAGTAGGGGCAGGCAGCGATGGACTACGCGATGTTGCCGCCGGAGGTCAACTCCGGCCGACTCTATGCCGGTCCTGGGTCCGCCCCCATGTTGGTCGCCGCGGAGGCTTGGGAGAAGTTGACCGCCGAGCTGTACTCGGCGGCTAACTCCTATCAGGCGGTGGTCTCGGCACTGTCCGCCGGACCGTGGCTGGGCCCGTCCTCGGCGTCGATGGCCGCCGCGGCGGCGTCTCACGTGACATGGCTGAACAGCACCGCCGCGCAGGCCGAAGAAACCGCGACGCAGGCCAAAGCCGCGGTCGCCGCGTACCAGGAGGCGTACGCGGCGATCGTGCCGCCGCCGACTATTGCGCTCAACCGCAGCGTGCTTGCCCGGCTGCTGGCCACCAATGTCTTCGGCCAGAACACTTCCGCGATTGCCTCCGTCGAGTCCCAGTACGTCGAGATGTGGGCCCAAGACGCCGCGGTGATGTACGGCTACGCGGGTTCGTCGGCAGCTGCGACGACACTGACACCGTTCACTGAACCCCAGCAGAACACTGACTCAGCCGGCCCGGCCGCTCAAGCCGCAGCGGTGAATCAGTCCGCCGGAACCTCGGCCGGCAACACCCAGAGTGTTGTGTCGTCAGTTCAGCAAGCCCTCACTCAGGTGCCCAGCGCGCTGCAGAGCCTGGCGGCGCCGGCGCAGGCTACGGATCCGTTGAACACGCTGAGCAACCTGATCTCGATTTTCCTCGATCTGCCTGCCGACGTTGTCACCATCGGCACCGCCGTACCGCTTGGCACTGTCAGCCTGGTGGCCCTTCCATTCGACATCGGCAGTTTTGGCACTGGTGTGCACACTGATGACATCGTCAGCGGATGGAACGGAGAAGAGTCCTTCCCGGGAACGGGGCCCGCCCCCGTCAAGGAATTCCCGGCGCCCTTGACCGGCCTACGGCCGACCGCGGCGTCGGTGCCCACTCTCTCAGCCGGGCTCGGCGAGGCAAAGACGGTCGGCGCCATGTCCGTACCGCCGACCTGGAGCTTAGCCACCCCCGCGGTACGCCCGGTCGCATACACATTGCCCGTGCTGCCACCGGAGTCAGCTGTTCCCACTGTCACTGCCGGCGTGTCCGAAGCGAGTTCGACACTCGGGTCAAGCTCGACGTTGAGCGAGATGGCGCTCGCGGGGATGGCCGGACGTGCGATGGCCGGCACGCTGGCAACTGGGACCGGCAAGACTGGCGGCACAGCACCGCGACGCGATCGGACACCGGCTGGCGAGGGCAGCAGAAAGCCCGCAGACGGTGCGACGACCAACGAGGAAGACACAGCAACACAAAGCACCCCTCGGGCCGTCGTCACCGGAGTCGCGGCCGAGCTGCGCGAGTTTGCCAAGCTCCGCGACGAAGGAATTCTGACCGACGAGGAATACACCGAGCAGAAAAACCGCCTGCTCGGGCGCTGAGTCACCGACGACCGCGTGGCGCTAGCGCAGGTATTTCGAAACGAGGGATTGCGCAGCAATGGATTTCGGGTTCTATCCGCCGGAGATCAACTCCGGTCGGATGTATACCGGTCCTGGCTCCGGGCCACTGCTGGCTGCTGCGCAAGCCTGGGGCGGCCTGGCTGACGAGCTGTACACCGCGGCCAGTTCGTATCAGTCGGTGATTTCCGGGCTGACCGCGCAAGCATGGTCGGGCCCGTCGTCGACGTCGATGGCGGCAGCGGCAGATTCTCATGTCGAATGGCTTGCTCTCACCGCTGTACAGGCCGAAGAAACCGCGAACCAAACAAGGGCCGCAGCCGCCGCCTACGAGGCGGCGTTCGCAGCAACGGTGCCCCCGGAAGTGATCACGGCCAACCGCAGCCTGCTGTTGGCGCTGGTGGCGACCAACATCCTCGGACAGAACACGCCGGCGATCGCGGCCACCGAGGCCCAGTACGCGGAAATGTGGGCTCAGGACGCCGCCGCGATGTACGGCTACGCGGGTTCGTCAGCAGCTGCCACCGCATTGACGCCGTTCACCTCACCGGACCAGAACACCACATCGGCAGGCCCGGCCGCCCAAGCCACGGCGGTCAATGACGCCGCCAGCAGTGCGGCCGGCAACGCTCAGAGCATTGTGTCGTCCGTTCAGCAGGGGTTGTCCGCGGTGCCCAATGCACTGCAGAGTTTGGCAATTTCGGCGCCGGCCCAGGCTTCGGATCCGTTGAGCACGTTGAGCAATCTGATCAATATTTTCTTCAGCACACCAGCAAGCCTGGCGGACGTTGCCTTCACCCTGCCGGCGGACATCCTCGGCGGCCCGATTGACATCCCATTCAGCGTGGGCAGCTTTCTGACCGGTGTACACACCGACGACATCGTCAGTGGCTGGAACGGGGAAGAGGCCTACCCAGGTACCGGACAGGCGCCGGTACAACCATTCCCGGCGATCGTGACGAACTCCGGCCAAAGCGCGGTGGGCTCGACATTGTCCGCAGGACTCGGCGAAGCCGACACCGTTGGGGCATTGTCGGTACCACAGGCCTGGACGATGGCCGCACCGGAACTACGCAGCGTGGCCTATGCGCTGCCTGCCGCCGGTGACAGCGCAACCGCGGCCGCGGCGGTCGAAGCCTCCTCGGGAAGCACCTTCAGCGAGCTCGGCCTGGCGACTATGACCGGCCGAGCCATGGCGGGGCCGCCGAACAGTAGCATCGAGGCTGACGGTAAGCCCACCATCGGCAGACGTTTGGCCGCCTTCGCAGGAGAACCGGCGCCGGACGATACAAGCGAAACGTCACACGCGAACCCGCGGATCGTGGTCACCGGGGTCGCGGCGCGGATACGCGACATCGCCAAGCTACGCGACCAGGGACGCCTGACAGAAGAGGAGTACACCGAGCAGAAACGCCGCCTCCTGGGACGCTGAATATCGGCTGGCCTCGGTTGGAACGCGGGCCGATCAATCGGCAACAGACAGCGCGATGCCATCCAAGATGTCATGCTCGCTGACGACCAACTCTTCAATGCCGCCACGACTGCACAGCAGCTGTGCCAGCTCTTCGACGATGATGGCTCCCGCACCGATCACGTCCGCGCGTCCCTCATGCATCGGTCCCAGCGCCGCGCGCTGTGCACGCGTCATCCCAACCAACTGTTCACAGATAGTCAGCAGCCGATCGCTGCGAACACGCGAAAGGTGAATGGCCGCAGAATCATACGTCGGCATGTTCTGCGCCACAGCCGACAAGGTCGTCATTGTCCCGGCAACCCCTACCCACGTACGGGCCTGCTCGACCGGAACCTCTCGCAGCGCCGCACCGAGCTGCTCACGCACGACCGCTCGGGCGCTGGCCACTTCTTGTTCAGTCGGCGGATCCGTGTGCAGACAACGCTCGGTCAGCCGGACACAGCCGATGTCAGCCGAATAACTCGCCCGCACAGTGGTGTCCCCGAGAACGATCTCGGTGGATCCACCGCCCAAGTCGACGACAACGAAAGGGCCAGCCGCTGTGTTGAACGCGGCCACCGCACCGCGGAAGGACAGTTCGGCTTCCTCCGCTCCGGTGATCACCTCTGCGGCCGCTCCGGGGATCACAGCCCCCAACACGTCGGCGGTCATGGTGAAGAAGAGTTCACGGTTGGCCGCATCACGGGCTGCTGACGTCGCAACCATCCGTACCCGTTCGACATGGTGCGCCTTCAGCAACACCGCGTAGTCGGCAAGTGCACCGCGTGTGCGGTCCAGTGCCTCAGGCGCGAATCGACCCGTCGCGTCTACTCCCTGACCTAGGCGGACGATGCGCATTTCGCGGTGCACCTCGCCCAGTCGGCCGACCAGCTGATCGGCGATCAGCAACCGGATCGAGTTGGTGCCGCAATCGATAGCCGCGACGCGAGTCATGTCCACTGCCCCGGCACCAGGATCCCGGCCATCGACGGTTCGGCGGCCAAGAGCCCCAGCGCCTCGTCACCCAACGGATTGACTCCGGGGCCCTTGGCCAACGAATGAGCGATCAACACGTGCAAACACTTGACCCGGTCGGGCATACCGCCGGCCGAAAAGGATGTGCCGATTGGCTCGATCGCGTCGCGCTCGGCCAGGTACGACCGATGAGCGCGCAGGTACGCGGCCGCCAACTCGGGGTCCTCCCGCAGGCGCTCGGTCATCTCCCGCATCATCCCGGATGACTCCAATCGGCTCGCGGCAGCGGTCAAAACCGGATGCGTGAGGTAGTACAGCGTCGGAAACGGCGTTCCGTCAACGAGTTTCGGCGCGGTTTTCACCACGCCGGGTTCACCGTTCGGGCAGCGGTAGGCGATGTCGAGCACAGCACGCGGTGCGCGGCCGAGCTGCCGTGTCACCGCATCGAGGTCGGCCGGGTCAACCACCGGGAGCCGGTGACGCGGGCGCGGGCGGAGGATGCGGTGCATCGGCGATTGTGTGCCACAGCGATGTGTACCAGGGATCGGTGCTGGAAGAGGTGGACGCCTCAGGCCGCGGCTGGTTCGGCGCGGTCGCGGTCGGCGGCAGCTGAACTTGGTAGGGAATATCGCCGGGCAGCACAAAGCCGAGACGCTCACGGGCTTGTGCTGCGACATATGCCGGGTCAGCCAACTTGACCTTCTGCTGCTCGAGATCGGCGATCTGCGCACGCAGGGCGGCTTCGGTGGCGGCCAGTTGGTGCATTTCTGTTCGTTGGGCAAAAAAGGTACGTACTGGTCCCGCGATCGTCAGCGTCAATACGCACACCACTGCTGCCAGAATCGCTGCCCGCCGCGCAGTGAAGCCCAACCGCTGCTCGATTCGCTGTTCGGCCGAGGCGATGATCGACTGCGCGATGGGCTTGGCGACCGGCTCTTGCTGCGGCCGGGACACGCTGCGGGCACGCGCCGGTGTTGACAACTTGCGCGGCCGGCCGGACCCGGAATCGCCACCGCGACCCGGTCGTGACGCCGGCGAGCGCCGCTTCGAGTCAGGCCGCTTGGCTTCGGACATTGTGGCGAATGCTAGTTGGCTTCTGGCGTGTATCGGGGGAAGGCGAGGTCTCCCGCGTAGCGGGCCGCATCACCAAGCGCTTCCTCGATTCGCAGCAGTTGGTTGTATTTCGCGACGCGCTCGCTGCGGGCCGGTGCGCCGGTCTTGATCTGCCCAGAGCCCACAGCCACGGCAAGGTCGGCGATTGTGGTGTCTTCTGTTTCGCCGCTGCGGTGGCTTATCATCGTCCGGTATCCGCTGTGGTGAGCTAACGCGACCGCGTCCAACGTCTCGGTTAGCGTCCCGATCTGGTTCACCTTGACCAGCAACGCGTTCGCCGCGCCCTTCTCGATGCCCTCCTCCAGCCGCTCGGGATTGGTGACGAAGAGGTCATCGCCCACGATCTGCACTCGGTCGCCCAGGGATGCCGTGAGCGCCACCCAACCATCCCAATCATCCTCGGACAACGGATCTTCGATCGATACCAGCGGATAGGAACCGAGCAATTCGGCATAGAAATCGGCCAGCTGCGAGGCGGTGAGTGTTTTGTTCTCGAATGAGTACCCCGCGGTGTCGTAGAACTCGGTCGCCGCGACGTCGAGCGCCAACGACACATCTGCGCCCGGCCGATAGCCGGCGGACTCGATCGCCGAAGTGATCAGGTCGAGCGCGACCTTGGTGCCGGGCACATCGGGAGCAAAACCGCCCTCATCACCCAGGCCGGTGGCTAAGCCCCGCTTCTTCAAGACTGATTTCAAAGCGTGGTAGACCTCGGCTCCCCAGCGCAGCGCCTCAGCGAAGCTGGGCGCCCCGATCGGCGCCACCATGAACTCCTGGACGTCGACGCCGGTGTCGGCATGGGCGCCGCCATTGAGGATGTTCATCATCGGCACCGGCAGTATGTGCGCGTTGGGTCCGCCGATGTAGCGGAACAGTGGCAGCTCCGCGGAATCGGCGGCGGCTTTGCTGACCGCCAAGGAAACACCCAAGATTGCGTTAGCGCCCAACCGGGACTTGTCTGGAGTGCCATCCAGGTCGACCAGCGCCTGGTCGACCAACCGCTGATCGTCGGCGTTGAGGCCGATCACAGCTGGTGCGATCTCGTCGAGCACGGCCCTTACGGCCGTCTTCACGCCCATGCCGCCGTACCGGTCTCCGCCGTCACGGGACTCGACGGCTTCGTGCTCACCGGTCGACGCGCCCGACGGCACCGCCGCCCGGGCGAATGTCCCATCTATGAGGGCGACCTCGACCTCGACCGTCGGGTTGCCGCGGGAGTCGAGTATCTCCCGGGCTCCGACCTGTTCGATTATGGGCACTTAATTCTCCTCGGGTGGCAAGCTCCGCTCGGGGTTCACCCGGCTCCCTCTCGGGCCGCATCGTCACCGGGCGGGTCATAGCTTATGCCGTGACCGCCCGGATGTATCTCACAGCGGGTGCCCCTTCGCATAAGCAGTCGCCCAGTCCCGCACTGCCCGCGCATAGGCGTCGGAATTGTTGTAGGCCCTCAGCGCGGTCACCCATCCTCTCGGAGTCAAGAGATTCTTTCCGCGCCAACATAGGTATCCGGCTGCCGATAACGCGGCATCGTCGATGTTGTCGACGCTGACAATTCCGTCGTTATTGGCGTCGACTCCGTACAGCCGCCAGGTTTCCGGAATGAACTGCATCGGGCCCATCGCCCGGTCGGCGCCCGAATCGCCGTCCATGCCGCCCGCGTCGCTGTCGACGATGTGCAGTGTGCCGCTCGTTCCGTCCAACCGCACGCCCCGGATGGGTGGCCGCACATCACCGTTGGGTTCCACTGTCGCGCGGTGGTAGGTGCCGTGGTGGCTTTCGACTTGCCCGATGCCGGCCAGCGTCGTCCAGGACAGCTGGCATTTCGGGTTCTCGACTTCGGCCACGCGGGCTGCATAGGCGTAGGCCTCAAGCGAGATGATCGGAATCCGTAGCGCGCCGGACCGCTCGGCCGCCCAATCATGCAGCTGGTCGGCGGGGCGGCCCTTCGCGTGGGTGTTCACCGGCGGCACCGGATCACCGGCCGGCGGAGGCACGCCTTTGGGAATGTAGGGGCCCAGCTGCCAGGTGCAACTTGACGCCAAGAGCAGCGACGCCGCTCCCACGACGGCGACCGCCCGCAGCCAACGGATCGGCGACACAACACTCCCCTAAACTGCTCCTGGTCCCGACCATCGTCCCACGGGTTGAGGACTGCTTAGGCGTGCCGGGGCCGCGCAGCGCACAGAATCCCTCGGCTCAGAGTCGGTGACCCGGTGCGTAAGGACGGCCCAGCGAACCTCGTTCGGGGCAATACCGCTTGTTCCCGCCGCAGTCGCCAGCGAGGATAGCCAGGGCGTGGGCCGCCGCAGCAACCTGATGAGGGACCCTGAGCAGCTACTCGTCGAGTGCTTCGACGGCTTCCTCCGCTGCTGTTGCGGCGGATGCGAGCTCATCTCGCGCTGAGCGCTCGGCGTCGGCATCGCCGGGATCGGGTGGATGAGATATCTGCCGCTCGGCGACCGGCTGCGCGTGCGGCTCGAGCGTGTCCTCAGCGCCGCTGGCTTGCTCGACCCGGGGCCACCGGTCGCGCCACTCTTCCTCGGTGATCACCCCGAGCGGAGCGGCATCCAGCTCGACTGCGACTCCGTATCCGCGACGTCCGGCAGCTATTGCCCGTTCCGTGCGGCGCACAATGTCCATGAACTCCAACACCGTCTGCCCGCAGAGCATTCTCAGCATCACCAGAGGGTGTGACGGTGATCGCCGTAACCGATTCGGGCACAAGATCGGCCGGTAGTCCGACTTTGGTTACCCGTTGAACTACCTTCTGCGCTAACGCCAATGCAGGCTGTGCGGTGGGCACGTCATCCAGCACTGATTCGCGGGATTTTTCGATCGCTTTCCGCTTCTCCCATTGAGCCAGTTGCTCGTCGAGTGAAATCTCTTCACCGGCAAGCACTCCTGGCACGCGGTTACCGAGCTTACGAACCAGCGTGTCGGCAACCTCATCGATGGTGAACGAATGCTGCGGCGCCTCCTCGGCGATACGGGCGTGAAAAAGCACTTGTAGCAACACGTCTCCGAGTTCTTCGCGCATCTCGTCAGCGTTGCCACTGCGCACCGCATCGAATAGCTCGTAAGTCTCCTCCAGTAAGTAGCGGCGTAACGAGTCGTGCGTCTGTTCACTTTCCCACGGCCCGGCCGTCCGCAACTTGTCCATCATCGCGACGGCGTCGACCAGTCGTTCCCCACGTTGCGATTCCGGTGCCGATATCAGCCTGTCCCCGGCCGCCAATCGCGCGGTCACCGCAGGATGGTTGGCGTCAGACGACAAAAGCACCGGGGCGTCGGCACCGGTATGCGCCGGCCGGGCGGCAGGCAGCGACCACGGCACCGCGACCGGCATCTCTTCGGTGTACTGCACCTCACCGCCGAGAAGGCCAATGGCTTCCACAGGCACCAACGACGGGCGGCGTGGGTCGACTAGAACGACGGTCATCGCGCTTGTCACTCCTCACTCGACGTTGTGGCCGTATGCGTCTGCCCGACCAGTCCCCGGGCGTGTTCACCGCCGGCATCGGCGGCGGGCGGAGCCGATTGCCCGACTCGCCCCCTCGCCGCTACGCGGCCGGAGTTACCCCCGCCTTGAGCGGCCTTGCCGCCCGCATTGTCGTCCGACGGCCCGGAGTTCGTTATATCAATCGGCTTCGGCGCTGCTCCGTTCAGTGCCGATACCAAGTCGGCCACCATCTGAACCAAATCCAGATCGCGAATTCGGGGCGCGCCGACGCCGTTGCCAACTCGCGGAATCGGAGCTTGGACGGTGGCGGTGGTGGCGCGATAATGCGCACCTGGATATCTCCGCGCCAGACGCACCTGCGCAGAGTCCAGCAGCGTGACCGGCGACAGCCGCACCGTGGCCGCCGAGGTTGCGGTCACGTCGGTGACGCCGGCGTCGCGGCACCGCAACCGCAGCCGAGCCACCGCCACCAGCCTCCTGCCCGGCTCGGGCAACGGACCGTAGCGGTCGATGAGCTCCTCGACCACGGTGTCGATGGCGGCCTCGTCGGCCGCCGCCGCCAGCCGCCGATACCCCTCCAACCGCAGCCGGTCGCTGGCGATGTAATCCGGCGGCAGGTGCGCGTCGACGGGCAGGTCGATCCGCACATCTTTCGGTTCTTCGGCACTGACGACGGTCCTACCGTCAGCGGCTGCTCGATACGCTTCGATGGCTTCGCCGACCAGCCGGACATATAGGTCGAAGCCGACACCGGCAACGTGCCCGGACTGTTCGACGCCCAGCACATTGCCCGCTCCGCGAATCTCCAGGTCCTTCATGGCAACCGCCATGCCGGCGCCCAACTCGTTGTTCTGTGCGATGGTCGCCAGCCGGTCGTAGGCCGTCTCGGTCAGCGGAGCGTGCTGCGGATACAGGAAATAGGCATAACCACGTTCTCGGCTGCGACCGACGCGGCCGCGCAATTGGTGCAGTTGGGCCAGGCCGAAGGTGTCGGCGCGTTCGACGATCAGCGTGTTGGCGTTCGAGATGTCCAGTCCGGTCTCGACGATCGTCGTGCACACCAGGATGTCGTATTCACGGTTCCAGAACCCTTCGACGGTGGTTTCCAACAGGTCTTCGTGCATCTGGCCATGCGCGACGGCGACCTTGGCTTCCGGCACCAGTTCTCGGACCCGCGCTGCGGCCTGGTCGATGGAGCTGACCCGATTGTGGACGTAGAAGGCCTGCCCGTCGCGCAGCAGCTCTCTGCGCAGCGCCGCGGCGACTTGTTTCTCGTCGTTCGGCCCGACGTAGGTCAGCACCGGGTGACGCTCTTCGGGCGGAGTCAATATGGTCGACATCTCTCGGATCCCAGCCAAGCTCATCTCCAGTGTGCGCGGAATCGGGGTCGCGCTCATCGTCAGCACGTCGACGTTCGTCCGAAGCGATTTGATGTGCTCTTTGTGCTCGACGCCGAACCGCTGTTCCTCGTCGACGACGACCAAGCCGAGATTTTTCCACCGCACCCCGGTCTGTAACAGCCGATGGGTACCGATCACGATGTCGACGCTGCCATCGGCCAGCCCATCGAGGACGGCGCGCGACTCGGCGGCATCAGTGAACCGGGACAGACCCTTGACGGCCACCGGAAAACCGGCCATCCGAGAAGCGAAGGTTTGCAGATGCTGATCGGCCAGCAACGTGGTGGGAACCAGAACCGCGGCCTGCTTGCCGTCCTGCACCGCCTTGAACGCCGCCCGCACCGCGATCTCGGTCTTGCCGTAGCCGACGTCACCGCAAATCACCCGGTCCATCGGCACCGGTCTCTCCATATCGGCTTTGACCTCGGTGATCGCGGTGAGCTGGTCGACGGTCTCGGTGAAGCCGAACGCGTCCTCCATCTCGGCCTGCCAGGGCGTATCCGGCCCGAATGCATAACCCGGAGTGGCCTGTCGCTTGGCGTACAACGACACCAGCTCGCCGGCGATCTCTCGAACTGCGCGGCGCGCCTTGGTCTTGGTGTTGGCCCAGTCGCTGCCGCCAAGCCGGCTCAACGCCGGCGCCTGCCCACCGACATAGCGCGACAGCTGATCGAGGGAGTCCATCGGCACATAAAGCTTGTCGGACCCGCCGCCCCGCTTACTAGACGCGTACTCCAGCACCAGATACTCGCGCCGTGCTCCGCCCACGGTGCGTTCGGTCATCTCGAGAAAGCGCCCGATGCCGTGCTGATCGTGCACGACCAGATCGCCCGCGGCCAGGGCCAGCGGGTCGACGACGTTGCGACGCTTAGCCGCCAGCCGTTTACCCTCCGCCGCGGTCACCCTGTTGCCGGTCAGGTCGGTCTCGGTGATGACCACCAGATTTACCGGACCACCCGGTATTACGAAGCCGTCGCGCAGCGGACCCTGCAGCACACCGACGACGCCCGCTTTGGGTTTCTCACCGGGCTTCAACATCGTTGCAGGCGTGTCTGATTCGCCCAGCCGCTCGACGACGCGGTGCGCGGTTCCAGTCCCGGGGGTGACCACGACGGCGTACCCGTCGGTGCTGACATGAGCGCGCAGCATCGCAAAAATGCTGTCGATATCACGCTGATGTCCACGAGCTGACGGCGCTGCGCGGATCTCCAGTTCGATCGCCGACTCGTCCGACAGCTGGCTCAGCGCCCACCACGGATGACCGGACTGCCGAACGGCCTCGCGCACCTTGTCGAGTTCGGCGAATCCCGATCCGCCGAGCTGCTCGATGTCCACGGGTGCGTCCGCGCCCAGTGCTGCCACCGACCACGACGCCTCCAGGAACTCGCGGCCGGTCTGGATCAGATCGGCGGCCCGGGTGCGAATCTTCTCCGGGTCACAGAGCAGCACCGGTGCGCCCTCGGCCAGCTGCTCCGTCAGCAGTGACGCATTGCCCGGGCGCAAGACCGGCAGCAACGCCTCCATCCCGTCGACCGGGATACCTTCGGCCAGTTTTGCCAGCATGTCCTGGACGCTGCCGGTGACGACGTTTTCAGGTCCGCGGGCCTGCACTGCCAACTGTGCGGCTCGCGCGCGAACATCTTCGGTGAGCAGCAACTCACGACAGCCAACCGCCACCATTGTGTCGACGTTGAGCTCGGGAATGGACCGCTGGTCGGCCACCGAGAACATGCGCATCTCGCTGACCTCGTCACCCCAAAACTCGATACGGACGGGGTGCTCGGCGGTGGGGGGGAAGACGTCGAGGATGCCGCCTCGCACTGCGAACTCGCCGCGCCGCCCGACCATGTCTACCCGCGTATAGGCCAGCTCGACCAGTCGCACCACAACGTCTTCGAAGGCCACTTCGTCTCCGGCGGCGAGGGTGACCGGCTCAATCATGCCCAGGTGCGGCATCATCGGCTGCAACAGCGAGCGAACGGCGGTCACCACCACCTGCAGCGGCGGACCCAGCCGCGGGTCCTGCGGATAGGCCAGTCGACGCAGCACCATTAGGCGGGCGCCGACGGTATCTACACCTGGTGATAGCCGTTCGTGCGGCAGAGTCTCCCATGACGGGAAAAGAGCCACCGCCGCACCGAAGACGCCGCGCAGCTCAGCCGCCAGATCTTCGGCTTCACGACCGGTGGCAGTGACGACGAGCAACAGACCTTGACGGGCCAGCGCGCTCGACACCAGTATCCGCGCGCTGGCCGGACCGACCAACGTCAGATCGGTGGGCCGCTCGGCGGCGAACTCACAGAGTTGCTGCAGTGTCGGCGCGGTGAGCGCCACTTCGACTAGCCCCGCGATCGGGGTGGCTGGGCTGGCAGGCCCCGGTGCGGTCATGATCTCGCCATTCTATGCGTCCGGCCAATCCCGTTGTGGCCTCGGCCAACCCGGGTGAGTACCGCCACAGCGCGGCACCGTCGCGGATTTGCCGGGATGCTGTTATTGCCAACCGTCGCTGAGGTGTGAGAGCGATGGCGGACGAGGAAGATGGGGGCTATTCGTCGCGCAGACGTGGGTCGGCTTCGAGGTGGGTCAGGCCGTTCCACATCAGGTTGACCAGGTGCGCGGCCACGACTTCCTTCCTGGGTTCGCGGGTGTCGAGCCACCATTGGGCTGTCATCGACACCGAGCCCACCAGCGCCTGGGCATACAGCGGGGCCAGTTCCGGGTCTAGCCCCCGGCGGGAGAAGTCACCGGCCAATATGGAGCTGACCTGACCGACAGCGTCGTTGAGCAGACTGGAGTAAGTGCCCGAACTGATCGACGCGGGCGAATCGCGGATCATGATCCGGAAGCCGTCGGTGCGTTCCTCGACGTAAGTCAGCAGCGCCAGCGCCACCCGCTCGACGCGCACTCGGGAACGGTTGTTGGTCAGCGACGACGTTATGCCGTCCAGTAACGCCGACATCTCCCGGTCGACGACCACGGCATACAGCCCTTCTTTGCCGCCGAAGTGCTCATAGACGACAGGTTTGGACACGTTGGCTCGCAGTGCGATCTCCTCGATCGAGGTGCCCTCGTAACCGCGTTCCGCGAATAAAGACCGCGCGATGTCGATCAGTTGAAGGCGGCGCTCGGTGCCGGTCATCCTGGCCCGCGGCGCCCGCACCTCCTTATCCGGCGCTGCCACGTTCATCAGCGTATCGGCTTGCACCGAGACAAATCGCTCGGTTCATCCTCACGCGCTAACGGCGTCCTCGTCGGGCCATAACCGGCCCGCATCGTCACCGGACGGTTCTTGACTGTCCGCCTCCTCCTCGGGCCATAACCGGCCCGCATCGTCACCGGACTAAAGTCTTCCGGGTACCGGTGCAGGGGTGGGTCCGAGTGGCCGATCACTCGCCGCACCATCCGTCGTGGTGTAATCGGCAGCACATCAGATTTTGGTTCTGAGAGTTCAGGTTCGAGTCCTGGCGACGGAGCATGCATGGCGCTGAGTGCAGATTAGCTGGCATCGCCATAGGGAACCCCGCCGTGAGCGAGGCGGTCGCAGATATCCGGGCTTCTCGTGCTGGTGAGTCGCGTATCGGTCAGAGTAAGGAAAATTTAATCCGCGGTTTGGTCTAGGCCTGATCTGCGACCGTCAGCATGAAATGCGGCAGGCAGAATACTGCGCTTCCCACGGATCTACGGCGTCACCATCACCGGACAAGACCTTCCCGCCGCCGGCGGCCGATTCGCTTCGGCGTCTGTCCGCTAAGCAGATTGATACGTTTAGTGGGTGATGCTAAAAGCCGACCAATTGCCTAATAATGCATCGACGGCGCCTTCAAGTTTTCGAAAACTGCAACTCGGAGCACGAGTCGAAGACCGAGGCCGAAGTCGCCGATGCCCACCATAAGTATCGTCGCGGTGCTCATTATGGCTCACGGTAAACGTATTAGCTGAATACAAGTACTTTATTTGCCTTAAGGACAACTTCGGCATTTCGAAGCACGAACGGTCCAACGGTCGCGATCCGTCGCCACTTTGACCTGATCACGCCATTGGCGGCCACCTATTGAAGGCAGGACCCGCCGTCCTGCAGTCGGTTCCGGCCGGCCAGAGAAGCGCCTAGCAAATTCGACGTCGCTTGCTGCATTGAGAAAGTGTCACGTTGCTGTTTTAAGTTGATGTTTGTTTGGTCACATCGAGGGTATTTGATCTATCCTGGTCGTCAGTTCCTGCGGTTTGTTCCCAACCTCATAATATGTTTATCGTCGTTTAAAAAACTAAAAGAAGGTTTTAAACGGATCGACCGGGGGCTCGGTATGTAAATCCGCCAATTTAATTCTGCAGGTGCTCAGGAAGGCCCTCCAACAGACTCCTTGGGCGTCCTGACAGGAGAGGACGTTGATGACCGTAACGCAGCTGGACACCGCACTCGCCGATGGTTTGGTACTACGAGAAGGCCTAAGCTGGCGCGACGACGAAATCAACTGCACGTTGGTGGTTTCCCAACCGTCGGCTGATCCCAGCCTGTGGCGCGAGTACGGACTGGGCGCCCAGCGCAGTTACCGCAACCGCGGCGTCGAGTGTGCTCTCGACCTCGACGCGCTGGAAACCGGGACCGACACGGTGATGTTTTTCGTCGTGGTCGACGATTCGGGGCAGATAGTGGCGGGTGTGCGAGCCAAAGGACCGCTACAGTCACCCGACGATTCTCACGCGGTTGCCGAATGGGCGGCCCAACCGGGCCACCATGCTGTCCGCGACATGATTGCCGACCGCATACCGTTCGGCATTTTGGAGATGAAGTCGGCGTGGGTGACCGATGATCCGGACCGGCACCGCGCGTTAAGCACGGCGCTGGCTCGCAGCGGTTTCCACATGATGGCGCTAGTCGGTGCACAGTTCTGCATGGCCACGGCGGCGGCGTACGTGTTGAACCGCTGGCGTTCGTCTGGGGGTGTAGTGGCAGCCATTCCAGCTACTCCTTATCCCGACGAGCGCTATCAAACGAAGATGATGTGGTGGAACCGGCGTGATTTCGTCAAACACGCGGAACCGGCGCAGGTGTCCAAGATTCTCACCGAGACTGACCAACTGCTTTACCAATTCGACCGCCGCTATAAGGTCGCTGGTCGGCTCAAACGAGAGTCATGACTGCTGCTGCAACGACAACAACGGTACGAAACGCTTGGCGAGCAGTTGCTCCATCGCTGCGCCTTCAAGGGGGCGGGACAACAAAAAGCCTTGCGCCCGGAAGCACCCCAATTCGAGCAATGCCTGAGCCGCCGCCACAGTTTCGACGCCTTCGCCGACGACGCTGAGATTGAAGGCGTCCGCTAAAGCCATAACCGACCGCACGATCGCCAAATCGCCTGTATCCGTGCCCAGATCGCGCACAAAGCTTCGATCAATCTTCAATGTGTCCACCGGAAGAGATTTCAGATAAGCCAAAGCGCTGTAGCCAGTGCCGAAGTCGTCAATGGCGATCTGCACGCCGATATCTTTCAGTCGGTTGAGTGTCTTACGTGTGGCATCGATGTCTTGGACGAGGACCGTTTCGGTGATTTCCAGACACACCGCGCTGGGCTCCAGGCCGAACTCATCGAGAGTCGCGGCGACCGTTTCGACAATGCCGTCGGCGACGAGCTGCACAGGGGACACGTTGACGCGGAGAACGGCGTGATCACCCACGCCGCGTGAGCGCCAGTCGATGAACTGCGCGCAGGCAGTACGGATCACGAGCCGGCCGAGCTTGCCTGCCAGGTTGATTGATTCCACCACTCCGATGAACGATTCGGGCATCAGCAGCCCACGGGTCGGGTGTTGCCAACGTATGAGCGCTTCAGCACCGAGGACCTCGCCGTTGCGCATGTCGAATTCTGGCAAGTAGTGCAACACCAGGGCGCCGTTGTCGCTGTCGATGGTCCCTTCCAGATGCAGTTCGATGTCGTTTCGGATGGCATACCTCGCCGACATCTCAGGGCTGAATGCCGCCACCTCGTTGCCGCCGGAACTCTTGGCCGACACCACGGCTTGATCGGTTCGCCGCAGGAGCTCTGAAGTGCTGTCGCGCCCCGGTAGGGCGGTGGCGACGCCGATACTCACGGTTCGCGTGAGTATTTCGCCGTCGATCGTGACGTGTTTGTGGACTGCATGCTGAAGCTTCTGCGCGAAGGCCTCGGCCCCTTCGACGTCCAGTGGTGCGCGGGGCACGACGACGAACTCGTCACCGCCGAAACGGGCAATGGTGCACGAGTCGCCGGCAGCCTCGCATATCAGGTCGGCGAACGCTTTGATGAACCGGTCCCCGGCGTCGTGGCCAAGGTGATCGTTGACAACCTTGAGGCGGTCCAGATCCAGGAACAGTGCAGACACCGGGCCGGGCTGCCCCTTTGTCAATCGATGATCAAGGTGGGCGATAAGCGCCCTGCGATTCAGCAAGCCAGTGAGATCGTCGTGTTCGGCGAGGTAGTGGACTTGCTCTTCGGCGACTACCCGGGCCTGCAACTGCGCGAACAACGTGGCGATCGCTTGCAGCGCATTCAGCTCCTCGGAGATCCATTCGCGGTCACCGAATTTGACGAATCCCAGCGTCCCGGTGGTGAGGTCGCCGGACAGCAGCGGCACGGCCGCGAGAGAGGTGGACGGAACCCCGGTGCCCTCCTCGATATATTCCTGATAGTCGGCGTTGGTGGGCTCAGGCCGCAAAACGTCCGGCTCTTTCATGGTTTCGGCCCGCGCAAAAACCGAATCGGCATCGGCGAAGTAGATGACGCCGAGCGGATCGGGATCCGGAACCACTTCGCGTCGCGGCCACGACGCAATGAGTATGGTTGCGCGAATTGTGTGGTCGTTGTGGCGCAAGAAGCCAAAATCCACGCCGAAGTGGCCCACCAAGTCGGCGACCACCCGTTCGCTGATGGCGGCAGCGTTCCCCGCGGTGGCGGCCATTAATTCGGCTGCTGCCGCGGTAACAACCTCATCGAGATCGCGAGCCATGACCGTTACAGTATCCGCTGCCTGGTTTACAGCATTGTCAAAAATGACGGATGTTTTTCGCGATTGCGCGGTACCGGCGCGACCGGCGGTTACGCGGCTCGGACGCGCGGTTTGACCATTGCAGGCACGGGCGCTGCGGGAATGACGGTCAACGGCGCGGCAGTGGGAAAGTCCTCTCGTAGCGACCGAACCTCCACGCGCCGCAAGATCTCTGCAAGCGCCACCGTGGCCTCTTGCATGGCGAAATGGTCGCCCAGGCAGCGACGCGGACCCGCCCCGAATGGCAGGTAATCCCACCGCCTTCGCCCCCCCGTATTCGGGGAGGAAAACCGGTCGGGATTGAAGGTGAGCGGATCGGGCCACAGTTCAGGATCGTGGTGCAGAGCGATGACAGAGACCAGGGCCAACGTGCCCGCCTGGACTCGGCAGCCATCGATTGCAATGTCCTGCAGAATCATTCGCCCCAACGCCGCGGTCGGAGGACACAATCGCAGCGCTTCCTGCAGCACTTGCACGGTATAGCCCAGCCTGGGGATGTCACCGGCGGTGACGGGACCTGCTAGTTCGGCCACTTCTGCGGCAGCGCGCTGCTGCGCTTCTCGATGGTGGCCTACCGCATACAGCGCATAGGTCAATGCGGTAGCGATCGTTTCGTGTCCCGCGACGATGAACAACACCAGTTCGTCGCAGATCGCACGGTCCGACAACGGTGAACCGGTCGCAGGATCGGTGGCGGTCATCAAGGCTCGCACCAGCGGTGCATCAAGATCAGGGCTGTTGCGGCACTTTTCCAGGACCTCAGCAGCAAGCCGATGCAGGCCTGCACTGGCCGCAACAGCGCGCTGACGGGCGGCGGTAGGCCACCATCGTGGCGCATTCACCGGCCGCATAGCCCGGCCAACCGCCCACGGCACTGCATCCCGCAGTACCGCAGCGACGATGTCGTCGCGGCCTTGCAGATCCACCCCGAGAATGGATAAGCCCAGAGCACGCAATGTCAGAGCGCGGCATTCGTGGTCGAGGTCGATCTCGCCGGCGCCGGCGAGCCAGCGTTCAGCCATTTCATCGGCGAGCGTGGCCACCTGCCCGACGAACCGTGGAACGTTGCGGATGGTGAAAAGCGGTTGGATCGCACGTCGCCGCGGCAGCCACTCGACATGCGACGTGGTGAGCAGATTAGCCCCCAGTACCGCGCTCAATTCGTGCGACACCGAAGTCTCTCCCCGTTCAGCCGATGAATCGCTGCGGCTCAGCAAGTCGCGGGCGCCTTGTGGGGAGCAGACGAGGACGACCGGCGGCATCACCCAACGCGGCGCCAGCACGATTCGGCTGACCGGTCCTCCGGCGGCTCGCAGTAGCGGTAA
This sequence comes from uncultured Actinomycetota bacterium, assembly GCA_963795995.1. Classification (GTDB taxonomy): domain Bacteria; phylum Actinomycetota; class Actinomycetes; order Mycobacteriales; family Mycobacteriaceae; genus Mycobacterium. The sequence continues at coordinate 103,397 of CAWCJY010000009.1, read as the reverse complement.
GCCGGTTTCGAAGTGACGGACAGCGCTCACGCGGCGCCAGTACGGCAACGGGTTGTCGGGCACCGGCGGGAGTCGCCCGACGCCCCGCTCGGCAGCTGTGTCAGCCATCAATCCTTCCGGAGGCAAACATTTTCATCGGGGGCGTTAAGGCGCTGCCTGTCACCATTGATGTGCGCAACCTGCGAGCGTCCGGGAATTTTATCGCCCCACTCACGTACGCACGATGCCAGCGCTGACACGATCGGGGCTTCGACGGCTCCGCACCGACGCTCGGCTGCCGGCTGCGAATCGGAGTACAAGCGCTACCGCAGCTCCCGTTGGTATGCGCACCAGCTGCAGGAAATCGGCTTGCAGATCGCTCAGTTCCTGCCCGAAGGAGGCCGACAAGCCCGTCAGGTCGTCTCGATTGTGCGCGTACAGATAGACCGGCGAGACAGGTTGTACAGCCAAGCCGCACTGCTGTGCAGTGACCCATACCGCCTCTGCAGCAGATCCGCCCCGGGCATAGTCGGTCAGGGTGCCTTCGGGCACCGAGATGACGCCGACGGCGGAGCTGGCCGACACGCGACGGCGGGTGTCCTCGCCCAGAACACCACCGCCGTTCCATTGCGTCAGCAGGGCCATCACGTCCGGCCGTCTCAGGATGCCGAGCAAAGCGAGGTCGCCGGGCTCGAGTTCGAGGCTGCGCACATCGATACCGGTATCAGCTGGCCCATCTTCGGGCCAGCGCAGTTCAGACATCATCTCCGCGTGTAGGCCCGGTGTCAGGTAGCGGGTTCGGTCGGCAGCGGCGAAGTTGGCGGCGATATGGGCGAGGTCGTCTGGGCTCGTCAAGACGTTCAGCCGCGCACCCTCACGCTCTGCGGCGGTAGACAACAATTCGACAATGTTTGGGCCAATTAGCTGCTGAGTAGCGAGCCGGCGGTTGGTTTCCCGGGCCAGCATCGGCCGATAAAGCTCGGCAAGATCGGGATCGCTTCGGTCAGCCAACTCCAGAATGGCTTGCAAGGGCGCATCCCCGCCATGCTCTGCGAAACTCACCGGCCCGAGCACCTTTCGGGCAGCAGCCGCTACCTTCGCGTTGAACAGCGCAGCCCCCAGTGCGACTGCGCTGGCACGGAAGCCGATGTCCAACGTTGAGGTGTACTGGGGCGCCAGGCGGATACTGATCCGGTCCCGGCTGGCCGCAATCTGCCAGGGCTGCGCGTTGCCGGCCGATGGCGCGCGGGCCGCTGCCGCGGTGATAACGCCCGTGACATCCGACAGCATTGGAAACGGCGAGTCAACTGGCGGCCGGACGACGCGATCAGCAGACATCTGCGGCTCGTCGAGCTGATCGAGTGCGAAGCCGATGTCGAGCCGGATCCGGCCCGAGCGGACTTGTTCACCCAGTCCGATTCTTCGCACCGCTTCGGCAACCGTGGTAGCTCCCAGTACGACCTCACCGGCCAACTGCGGCCACGTCGACAACGTGCGGTCAATCTCCAGTGCAGAGGCCGCAACCCGCGCTGACAGTTGTTCGGCCTCCAGGAAACGCAGCATATGCGGCACCTTCTCCCGGCTGGTCATACCGATCAGCCGCGCAGTGTCCAGGTCACCCAGCAGGCCATGCAGAATCGGGCGTTGGGGTTCGGAGTCGAAACGCTCGACGTCCATCAGGCCCCGGTCGCTGGTCGCCATCAGCACCGGAATACGCCGCGCCCGGGCACCCTCCCGGACCATCGCTTTGATGTCCAGCGAGTCGCATTCCTCGACCACAATGTCCAACCCGTCGAGAAACTCCTCAACGGTGTCCACCGTCAGCCCCACAGTCATGACCTGGACCTGCAGGTAGGGGTCGAGTTCTGCAATCCTTCGAGCAGCCACCGCAGCTTTGTTCAGCCCAAGATCTAACACGGTGCCGGGCATCCGATTGAGGTTCGACAAGTCGATTCGGTCAAAGTCGGCGAGCCGAAGTTCGCCACACATACCCTGCGCTGCCAGTGTGTGTGCGATGACATGGCCGACGCTCAAGCCGGCGATGCCGATTCGCAGTGCAGATAAACGGGATTGCTCTTCAGCGGTGATCCTGTTCCTGTTGCGGTCCAACCGCAGCATTCGAAACCCCCGTGGGCCCAGCACGGCCACGACCGTTCGCCGCCAGGGGTAATATGCCCACCGCCGACGTTCGCCGAGCAGTTCCGCTGCCGGCAGCGGCCGAAGTGTGCGAAGTTCCTCGAGTTGCTGTTCGTGATGGTCGATGACTTCGATGCAGGGATCGGCTCGCAGTTGATCCAATATCTCGTTGTCTGTGCGGTCGGCGGCGTCCAGCACCTGCGCCGTGTAAGCAGCTATGGTCATCTCCTTGTGTCGGCTATGCGCGGTGCGTGGAAGAAGTCGGCCACACTCAATGGCGATACACCTGGAAATCGGCCTTGATATCAGCCTTGATGATCACCCTAGGCCAGCGTGGCCGGCCGGCCGTCGATTACTCGAGACCGGCTACGAGTCGCAGAGCGGCCAACTCAGTCCTATGCTGAGCGGGCCGGAACATCACAGCCAAAACGTCTTCCGCCGGTACCGCCGGCTGTGTATATACTTCATTTTTCTAACATTGATGTATCCGTGATCGGCAGCCGCGAATAGGCCCCAAATGCTGAATAGACGGCTTGTAACCAGACTTCAAAATTAAAGATGCGAAGCGACGGCCCGGAGCCACGCCCGCACCTGTGCAGGAGGACGCCGTGCCCCGCAGCTTGGAGCTCGTCGTCACTTCGGTTGCCGTGCAGCTGATGGAGGCGACGGCATCCAACGGCGCGCGAGTCGTTGAACATGTGCTGGCTCAGCTGGTCGAGCAATTCGAGGTGGACGCCACCTTCCTGCGCCACCACGACCAACAGGCCCGGACTTCGACTCTGGTCGCCGAATGGCCGCCGCGTCCAGACAAACCCAACCCCGACCCGCTGGCGGTGCTCCATTTCGCTGAGGACGGCCCCGCCTTTGCGGTGACCGAACATCTCAAGAAGCCGACTGTCATCCGGTCGGAAGAAACGAATCCGGAATACCGATTCCGGATCGAGCAGACACGCAATGTCCGGTGGCATTCGGTGGCCGCAGCACCGCTGCTGGCGGGGACAGCGACAACAGGCACGCTGGCATTCGTCAATTTCGGCGACCGCGAATGGGACCAGGCAGAGATGAATGCGCTGGCAGCGATCGCCTCGTTGTTCGCCCAGCTGCAAGCGCGCATCGTTGCTGAAGAAAAGCTCCGCTACCTGGCCGAGCACGACGACTTGACTGGTTTGCACAATCGCCGAGCGCTGATGTCGTACCTCGACGACCGGCTGGCTCTAGGTAAGCCCGGGCCGGTCGCGGTGTTGTATCTCGATCTGGACCGGCTCAAGTCGATCAATGACTACCTCGGCCATACCGCCGGCGACCGGTTCATCCGGTTATTCGCTCAGCGGCTCCGAGTGAGAATCGGCTGTCTGGGCATGATTGCCCGTTTGGGCGGTGACGAGTTCGTCGTCGTTCCGGACGAGCCGATGTCGGCCGATTCAGCAGAAATCTTCGCACGCCAATTGCAGACGATGGTGCAGAACCGTGTGCTGATCGCCGGTGAGCTGATTACCCGGACGGTCAGCATCGGCGTCGCGGTCGGCATGCCGGGACGCGACAACACGTCTAATCTGCTCCGCAGGGCCGACCAGGCTGCCCTCAAGGTCAAGCGTGTCGGGGGCAACCAGGTTGGGGTGTCGACCAGTGACATGTCGGTCAGCGGCGCGTTCGACAACGATATCGAGCTCCATCTTCAGCAGGTGATCGCCGGCGACGCCCTGCTGCTGCACTATCTTCCCGAAATCGACATGCGGACCGGCGAGGTCGTGGCCGCCGAGGCGCTCATTCGTTGGCAGCACCCGACGCGTGGACTGCTGCTACCCGACTCGTTCATTGGGGTGGCCGAGTCGGTGAACCTGGCCGGAGAGCTCGGTAGATGGGTTTTGCGGAAGGCGTGTTCGGAGTTCAGCGGGTGGCGGTCCAAAGGATTGGGACGACACGCGACGCTGCGGCTCAATGTCTCGCCTGTCCAGCTGGTCACAGACGGGTTTGTCCGCAGCGTTGCCGACGCGATCGACGAGTTCGGTATCGATGCCGGCTCAGTCTGTCTGGAAATCACCGAGCGGGTGGTGGTTCATGACATCGACAGCACTCAGCGCACCCTCGCGGGCCTGAAGGACGTCGGAGTCCAGATCGCCATCGACGATTTCGGTACCGGCTATGCCGTCCTGTCGCACTTGAAGTCGCTTCCGGTCGATGTGCTGAAGATCGATACCAGCTTTGTTCGCGAATTGGGCACGAACGAGGGCGATTTGGCGATCGTCCGGGCGATCATCGGCCTGGCTGAGGCCTTTAATCTTCAGTTGGTGGCAGAGGGCGTGGAAACCGAGGTCGCCGCGTTGACATTGCTGCGACATGGTTGTCGACGAGGGCAGGGATTTCTTCTTTCGCGCCCACTCGTGGGCGAGGCGATGGCTGCACTACTATCCATCGGCTGGATGCCGCTGCCATTCTCGGCCACTCCAGCCTCGCTGGTCCGTCAGGCAATGTAACGAAGCGGCGGCCAGGAACCTGAGCACCGCCCACCCGATCGACCACCGTCGCCACCTCGCTGGCCGAGAGGTGCTCTTCTTTGAGCGGGCAATAAGCGCTTGCCAGGGCGGCTGCGAGACAGGCCTGGTCTTCCCCCGATCGACCCGGATGCCTAACTCAGCTTCCACAGGGGTTTACCCCTTTATCAAGAAAAACAGCGGTTTGGTATGCTTGATCTAAGGCCGCGTCGGCATGAAGAATTCGGCTTGAATAGCAATATTTTGCCTATATACTTCCCATTTTCCGGCTATTACAGACGCACCGTTCTCCTGAGTGATTCCTGAGTGGCCTTTGGATATTTAACGTATTCGACGACTACCAGGCGACGGGCTCCGCACCGCGTCTACAGGGAGGAATCATGAGGCGCAGCATCGTCACGGCTGTTGCCACCCAGATGATGGAGGCGACGGCCTCTACCGCGGTCCAGGTGAGCGAACGAGTACTGGCTCAGCTTGCCGAGCACTTCAAGGCGGAGGCCGGTTTTCTGCGCCACAACGACCACAACATCCAGGCTTCGGTGCTTGTCGCGGAGTGGCCCCGGCGACCGAACGTTCCATACCCCGATCCCATGGCCGTCGTTGACTTCAGTACTGCCGACCCTGTCTTCTCGGTCTGCGATCACGGCACGACACCGATCGTGCTTTCACCCAGACAGATGGAAGCCGCCTACTCCCACTGGCTCACCATAAGTTGCTGCGTCGCAGCACCCTCGGTTGCCGTGGCGCCTTTGGTCTCGGGCGACGTGACCACCGGGGCACTTGGCGTTGCCAGATTCGGCGGCAAGAAGTGGAAGCCGGACGATATCCAAACACTCGAGGCAGTGGCCGCCCTCTTCACCCAGCTTCAGGCGCGAATCGCCGCCGAAGAGAAGCTTCGCTACCTCGCTGAGCATGACGATCTGACTGGCCTGCATAATCGTCGAGCCCTTATCGACTACCTTTCTGACAGACTGAAAGCGGGACGGATCGGACCCGTTCCCGTTTTGTATATGGATTTGGATCGGTTGAAGTCGATCAACGATTATCTTGGCCATACCGCCGGTGATTGGTATATCCAACTTTTCGCAGAGAAGCTTCGCGCGCTTATCGGGAGCAGAAGCATGATCGCTCGAATAGGCGGGGACGAATTTGTCGTGGTCCCCTATCGGGCAATGGCACTCGATGCAGCAGAATTACTCGCCGATGAACTACGGACGACGCTCGGCGATCGTGTAGCAATAGGTGGCCGGATGGTGAACCGTACCGTGAGTGTTGGGGTGGCGGTCGGCATCCCTGGACGCGACGACACGACAGATTTACTTCATCGTGCGGATGAGGCGGTGCTGGCGGCGAAGCGTTCGGGTGGCAATCAGGTCGCGCAAAGCGACGATGACATGTCCCTCAAGAGAGCGTTCCGCACCGAAATCGAGCTGTATCTCCAAGGCGACATCGCTAGCGAAGCGCTGGTACTTCACTATCTGCCCGAGATCGATTTGTGGAGTGGCGCGGTGGTTGCGGCTGAGGCGCTTGTTCGTTGGCGCCACCCGACGTTCGGGCTGCTGCTGCCCGACTCTTTCATCGGCGTCGCCGAATCAGCGAATCTGGCCGGTGACTTAGGCCAGTGGGTCATGCGCAGCGCTTGCGCCGAGTTCGGCCGATGGCGATCAAACGGTGTCGGTCAAAGCGCCATGTTGCGGCTCAATGTCTCGCCTGCTCAGTTGCTCACCCGCGGTTTCGTCCGGAATGTGGCCGACACGATCGACGAGTTCGGTATCGATGCCGGCTCCGTGTGTCTGGAGATCACTGAACGTGCGGTGGTTCACGACATCGAAACAACACGCAAGACGCTATTCGAGTTGAAGGAAGTCGGGGTCGAGATCGCTATCGATGATTTCGGCACCGGGTACGCCGTGTTATCACACCTGAAGTCCCTCCCCGTGGACACGCTGAAGATCGACGCCGGATTCGTGCGCGACCTCGGCACCAGTGCGAGCGATCTGGCAATCGTCCGCGCGATCATCGGGCTTGCTGATGCGTTCGGTCTGCAACTGGTCGCAGAAGGGGTGGAGACCCCGGCTGCCGCACTCACGCTGATGCGGCATGGATGTCACCGTGCGCAGGGCTACTTGCTGTCCCGGCCCTTGGCCAGCAAGGCGATGGAATCATTGCTGTCAACTCGCTGGGTGCCGATGCCCTTTCTCGCCGACAGCGAGGCCCTGACAAGTTCCGTACTTTGACGCTGACACGACATCCCTACGGGCATCACACACTTCTGGCCTCCCACGTCACGGATTGCAGGTGCCTGGAAAGCCATGCATTCTGCGTTCGGCACCCGAAGGACACGACGAATGACTAGTCGTGGCGATCGATATGCCCAGGTTTGGCCAGAAGTTGTCGAAAAGCGATTCCGCTCACTGGTGCGGGAACAAAATAGCCGATGATGGATCGCGGCGGCCGGAGTCCTTTGCGCATTTCTGCCACTGATGTGGCTGGAAATTCCGTGCTGACCGTCCACGGTGTCCTCAGCTATACGACATACGTACAGTTGAGAGACGGCATCGTCAAAGCGGCGCTCGATGAGCCTGCGGCGGTTGTCATCGATGTCACGGGGTTGGCCTTTGGAGACGAGACGGCTTTGGCGGTGTTTGTCAGCGCTCGTTGGCAAGTCGCCGAGTGGCCTAATGTTCCCATCGGACTGGTGTGCGCCCATACTCGCGGCCAAGCTGCCCTGCGTCGCAATGGCGTTACCCGGTACATACCTGTCTATCCGACAGTGCAGTCCGCGACTACCGAGCTTCCGGAGAGGGCCCTCCGCACCTACCGGCAGCGCGCACGCGCGTCCTTAACTGCAGATGAAAGCAGCTCCCGGCTATGTCGAGAGCTCATCAGTGAGTGGTTGACGACGTGGGCGAGGACCGACTTCATTCACGCGGTGTCGACCGTCGCTACCGAGCTGGTCGAAGACGCACTCATCGACACCGATCGCACATTCTCGCTTCGAGTGGAAACCGATGGGTCGACTATGACGGTGGCGGTGCAGCACATCAGCACCAGGGCGCATACCCGTCGAGTCACCAACGGCGAAACTCTGTTCGGCGTGGACATCGTCGCTGCCACCTCCCGAGTTTGGGGCAGCTACACCACTGCGGCCGGGACCACTGTGTGGGCGGTGATCGGCCCGGAGAACCGCTTCTGAGCCTTCCAGACCACTGGTCGACCGCTCATAGCAGCAGGGTCCCGACGTTTTCCGATCTCAGACCGATCGCTCTGTGCATGGTCGGAAGGGCAAAAACCAGTTCAGCGCCCCAGTCGCCGATATAGCTGAGTTGGTCGGTCAGCTTTGCTTCATCCTGCCACGGCAGCGCCAGAATCACGTCTGGACAGTCGTTCGCAATAAGCCCTGGATCATAAATCGGGATTCGCGTTCCGGGAGTGAAGCGGCCATGCTTGTACGGATCGCCATCAACGATGTATTCCAGTAAGTCGCTACGGATTCCGCAGTAGTTGAGCAAGGTATTGGCCTTGCCAGTCGCACCGTAGCCGACTACACGTTTGCCGTCGGCGCGACACATCAGCAGAAACCTCAGCAGGTCGTGCCGCACTGCCTCGGCGCGAGACCGCAGTTGCATATAACCGGTTGCGCGGCGAAGCCCCGCTACTTGCTCGGTGCGCAGCACTTCGGCGACTCGGTCCGTCGGCGGCTGAGCGATCCGGGCCGGACGAGCCCAGATGCGGATCGATCCGCATGCAGGAAGTAGTTCAACATCGACGATGGCCAGGCCGGCGGTGGCGAGCGAGCGTATCGCCGTAAGAAGCGTGTAGTACTGGAAGCGTAAGTGACAAATCACGTCGAAGTGGCCGCGGCGTATCAGGTTCAGTGCATGGTGAACCTCAATGCTCAGCCAGCCGTCGTCGGCGAGCAGTCCGCGTAAGGATTGAGTGATGCCCAGAAGGTTGGGGACTTGCGCGTAGACGTTGTTTGCGACGACCAAGTCTGCCGAGCCGTATTCAGCACGCACTCGACGCGCCACGCTCTCATCCGGGAAAGCCGACAGCGTCGGCACGCCGCGCTTACGAGCGGCGGTGCCGAGGTCTGCCGACGGCTCTATTCCCAAACACGGTATGCCGGCGGTGACGGCATGCTGCAGCAGGTAACCATCGTTGCTGCCGATTTCGACTACGAACGAATCGGTTCCTAGATCCAGCCGCTCGACAGCTTCGTCGAAGAAAGTCTTGGCATGTTTTACCAAGGTTTCGGAAGCCGAGGCAAAGTAAGGGTGTCTGGTTAGCGATTCCTCCGCTGTGGTGAGTGCGGGTATCTGCAACAGCAGGCATTCCTCGCATAGCCGCAAATGCACCGAGAATGTCACTTCGGGCAGATCGAGTTCATCTGCGGTCAAGAAGCTTTCGCACGGCGGAGAGGCGCCCAGGTCCAACACACTCAACAGTCGGTGCGAGTCACACAAGCGGCATTGCACTCACGTCTCGATTCTCTTTACGCGTCGTGTTGATGGCGTCGAGGTAAGCGCCGGTCATGGCGTTTACGGTGTCGCGCTCTGGCATGTGCCACAGCCGCGACTCCTGTTCGAGGTGCAAGTTGCCGAACAGTCTCACCTTGTTCCCTGCCACTAACCGCCCAAAACCGATCGTTACCATTATGAGCACTGTACATACTTTTCGCTTAATGTAACGCTTGGGTACAAGCTTTCAGTATCCACTCGGCCTTCGGCCCCCGACGGCGCACTCGCGGGCGTTCAAGGCACGTATCTACACGCCGGAACGCTTGGTATGGGAGGTAAGCGCAATGTCGCTGACGAACCGCACGGACCGATCGCCGCCATCGCATGGGAAGAGAAAAGGCCGCCTAGTACGGACACGCTGCCGCTGCGGCTAACTGCAACACCGTCGAGTAGCCAGATGCGGCGGCACTTCGAGTGCTGGCAAAGGTGGATGGTCTCGTCTTCGCTCCAGGGTGAGGGAACCGAAGCAAGGGATCGCCGCGATCTGATGAATCATTGCGCCCCAGTGAAGCCGACGGCGCTGTTGGTGCTGGCCATGTTGGAGCCGGCGGTTTGCACCTTGGAGCCGTGGGCGTCGGCTTGTTCGCATCACCTGAAAGTTACGGCTGGACTGGGTGGTGAACTTCCCGGCGGGCCACCGAGCCCGCGCCGCCCTCAAAAGTGACCGGCGGCAAGCACACCGCGGACGACTGATCGTCGTCTTGACTGTCTCTAGTTGCGTAAGAGCTGCTGGGAGGCCTGCTCTTGCTGCTCGTAGTTGTTGGCGTCGCGGACCAGTCCGTCGCGCACCCCGTGCAGCATGTTGACGATGTTGCGGAACGCCTGATTCATCTGACCCATGGTGTCGTAGGAGGTCATCTGCGCCGTGCCGCTCCAACCGGCACCGGCGATGTTTTGCGACGACCCCCACATCCTGCGGGCCTCGTCATCGACGGTCTGAGCGTGTGATTCAAACCGCCCGGCCATATCCCGCATGGCGTTCGGGTCGGTCATAAAATGGGTAGGCATTTTGGCTCCTTGACTTGTAGGCGTCTGTGGTGGTGGACGGTGAAATTCGCACGGACTATGTGCTGCATAACGGCCGACTAAGGAAAATTCGGATCGCCCCCCTCCCCTATCCGGCGTAAACCGGCTGTTGAACGAAGCTGGGACGGAAACCGAACCTGGGTGTGACAGTCGTAGGAGGCCCCATGCTCCTGGCCGCATTGGCGAGCATCGGCGGAGCACCGAGCATGCCTCCCGGCCCGCCGGGCGCGACCGCCGGAGTTGCGCTGGCACTGACGCCCGGCAAAACCGAACCGACCTGAGTGAAAGCCGGAGCGGCCGACGCCCAGCTTTGGGGCACCGACAGCATGCCCAGCGAGGCGGCCCGGCCCACACCTGTGGACACGGCGACATTCCCCATACCGGCTGCGCTGAACATGCCGGTTCCGGAACCGACCCCGCCGCTTAGCGCGGACCCGAAGAGCTGCATTTGGTTGCCCAACGCGTGGGCGGCTGGACTCAGGGAGTTCATGAACGAATTCGCGGAGCTCAACATCGAGACACCTATTGTCCCCATCGACGCCGACGACCCAGCACCAGATGCCACAGACGACCCAGCACCAGAAGCCAGGCTCGTAGCCGAATTCATACCCGAGGTCAAGGCCACCGACGCCGAACTCAGGCTCGACACAGACGACAGCAGCAAGGTTGACGACGAGGAAGACGTCGTCGTCGTTGCGGTCGATGCCACGACACCCGACAGCGCATTGGGCGCCGCAGTTGCAGAGCTGAGCGGTGTGGTCGTCACCACCGAGCTCAGCGGTGCGGACAACGGTGTCGACAGCATAGAGGTCAATGGGGCGGACGCCGCTGAAGCAAGCGGTGCGACCGTCTGGGCACCGGTGCCGGCGGAGGTGCTGGCGGCTTGGCCGACCGCCGCAGCCTGCCCGGCCGACGCGGTCGAATTGGTGACCGGCGCCGGCGGCGACCACGGGCTCAGCACCGACGCGGCCTGCGCCGAGCCCTGATAGCCATACATCGCCGTGGCATCTTGAGCCCACATCTCCGCGTACTCGGCCTCGGTAACCATAATCGCCGGCGTATTCTGACCGAAGAAGTTGGTCGCAATCAGCAACATCAACAAGGCGCGGTTGGCGGCGATCACCGGCGGAGGCACCGTCATCGCGAACGCCGCCTCATAGGCGGCTGCCGCCGCTTTGGCCTGCGCGCCGGTCTCCTCAGCCTGCCCGGCCGTGTTGGCGATCCACGACACATACGGCGTCGCGGCGGCCGCCATCGATATCGAAGACGGACCCAGCCACCCACTGATCAAATCTGAAATCACCAAGCCGTACGACGACGCCGTCGCATACAACTCGACCGCTAACTCATCCCAGGCCGCCGCAGCGGCCAGCATCGGCCCCGATCCCGGACCCGTATATATCAATCCCGAGTTGATCTCCGGAGGCAAAATCGCGAAATCTAACACCTACAACCTCTTGTAAACGCTCTTGGTCGCGGTTAGTGCTCAGCCCGCCGCGATTGCAGTGGCGGCCTCCGTGGCCGCATACGACTCAGCGCTGGTGCCCGATGTGTTCCGAACATCTCGCGAACTGCCGCGGCCCGCGCGGTGACCGCCCGATAAATCCGCGCCTGCGCGGCGAACTGCGCCGTCGTCAGCGCCCACACCTCATCGGCTGCCGCCGGAACCACCCCCGTGGTGGGGGCCGCCGCAGCCGCACTATGTGCGCTCATCGACGACCCACTCCGTGCAAAGCACCCGCGGCGACGTCAACGCTTCCAGCTGCGCAGTCACGAAAGACATAAGTTTCTCCTTCCGGACACGGGATGCACCGGAAGCGGCCACGCGCCCGGCGATGACGTACCTGCCGCAGCAACGAAACCGATACAAACCGATCACTCAGTTACAGGGAATGTTACATACTTTTCGGATTACATCGCTTATACTACATACTTTGAGTGCTGGGGCAAGGAGCGAGTGCAGTGTTGATGCGGCGACCGTCCGGGGCGCCCACGAAAGGCGCTACGACGACTCGGGCTAACACTCTCGTGGTCGTGGATCACCTCAGCGTTCCTCATCGACGTCGCGGTGCTGGCATCCGCCAGTCACTTACAACGCGCGCTGCACACCGTCGTGTGGTGGATGGGTGCCACCGTCGCGGCGGCCGTGACGATTGCCTTCATACTCACCTACCGTGGCGCCGGGGTCGCCTCGACTCTGGTCCGGTGGGTGTGGGAATGGTTTGTCATGTTGAACTGCCCCCCGGCCCAAAAGCGACGCTGAGCCCGGGTTGCATTCCCGCGATCGATCACCAGCGTCGCTTTAGCCGAAACTTGATCGGATTGCGCGAGTTCGAGGGCCAGCTGGTCGCGGTGATCGCTGTGGACGAGAAGGCGGACGCGCTGTCGGCGGGCCATCCGCGCGAGACGGTGTCTTCGGTTACGTTGCCGGTGGCGGCGGTCGCCGCGGCGCTGCACCAGTTCGATGTGCGCCTTGACGCCATCGACATCGTCTCCGTGCGGAAGCGACTGGTGGCCGAGGCCGATCCGTCATCACCGCGAACCGCGGACGAGCCCCCCGCGGGCGTCCAGCACGGTACATGGCTTGTCTTGCGCATGGACCCGCAACACAATATTCCCGCGGTGGTGGTCCGCGATTCGGTGGCCTCCACCTTGGCGGCGGCGGTCGAGCGACTCGCTGACGAAGTGGGCAGAAGGCGCTGCGCGGCCCGGCCGCTGACCGGCGATGAGCTCGCCGATGTGGACGCCGCCGTAGCGGCGGTTCTGCAACCGTCGTCAACCCGGCCGGGATGGCTCACCTCAAGCAACCCAACGGGTACGCGACCAGCTTTTGGGTGTCGCCAGGTTACATCACTTCGGAGACGCTGGACTGGCTCTGGCTGCACGCTACCGATGCCACCGTGGTGACGATCCGACTCACCGCCGCCGCCGGCCGAGCCGAGGTGTCGGCTTGGCTGCGCTACCACAGCCGGGAGCCGCTGGGTGAAGAGATGCCGGCTCCGGCGTGCCAGCGCGGACGCTGCACGAACATGAACGGCTCGCCGTGCGGTTAGCACCAATGGCAGTAACCGCGGCTTCGAAGCTCACGATCGGCCCGAGTGATGTCAGCGATGACGGATTGTGAGCGGCAGCGGTGGGCGCCCGCAAGGAGATGGTTGGCCCCAAGTAGGCCGACCCCAACATCCGCTCGGGTGCAGATTTAACCTGGTGGCGACTTTCGGTTTGTTATACCGTTTGCAAGATGACGTGTGGTATGTATAGTGCTAGTTCTAGTGTATCACTGGTATCTAGACTTCCGCACTCCGGCGCCTCCGTAACCGCGGCCCGTCCCCGGGTCGACCTGCTTCCACTAGGAGCGACATGAAATCCGGCCGTCCCACGACCACCTACGGCGACGGCAGGGCCACGCGTGACCACGAGTGCACACCAACTGATTCTGCAGGGGCGACTGTCGTCGACACTTGTTTCCACGCAAGCGAACTCGATGAATGCGGGTTGACATATCCAGTCGCGCAGGCGAACATCTCCTTCAACTGTATCCTGGTCAGTTCGCCAAGAATGCAATGTCGAATGCCGCGCACCGAGGCCAAGCTGGTGCGCTGTAGTCGCGGTGCCATTGCCGACGTCGCCATTGACGTCCGCCCTATGTCGCAGACCTATCCCAGATATGCCCCCGTTATTGGTTTTTGGAGCGGAGCTCAGCTGTGACATCTCTTTTCCAGACCCCGGACACTCCAGAGCTGTTGCGGCGGACCGATTCGCCAGTGGTTAACAATGCGCTTGTCCAGCGGAAGGACGTCGGTGCCGGAAATTCCCACACCTCGGCCCGCCCGGGTTCGCTGCGGCGAACCACGGGAACAATCGTGGCTGAGGCGGCCGCAACCACCTCGTTGGGGGCACCTCACTTCGACGCTTCCGCGACGCTACCGGCAACTTCAGGATCGCTACGTGCGCGGTGGCAGCAACGGTACGGCAATTGGCTTGCGGCGTCTGATGTCATCGTTGTGATCGGTGTCGTCGCGGCGGCACAAATCCTGCGATTCGGAAACGTCACCAGCGGCAGCCTGTGGGCAGGATACGCGATGGTTGCCTACTCGGCGGTATCGGTATTGATCGTGTTCGCGTGGGCCCTGGCCTTGACGATCTACCACACGCGTGCGCACCGAGTGATCGGAGCTGGCCCCGAGGAGTTTCGCCGTGTTTGGACCGCCACGTTGTGGCTGTTCGGAGTCGTCGCCGTTATCTCGACTCTGTTCAAGCTCGAGATCGCACGCGGATACCTGGCCATTGCGTTTCCACTAGGCCTTTTCGCGTTGTCCGTCAACCGCCACCTGGCGCGCAGGTATGTCGCAGCGCAGCGTCGCCGCGGTCGATTCACGACCGCCGTGCTGGCGGTCGGCGACCCCCGATCGGTCAAGGGCCTCGCGCAGTCGCTGGCGCAGCATCCGGCCGAAGGCTACACCGTAGTCGGTGCCTGCACTCTCGGTATTGTCCACCGCGAAAACATCGTCATCCCCGGCCTCGGGCCGCTGCGGGTGTTCCCCCGCGAAGCCGACATCCGACACGCGATCGCAGCGTCGCAGGCCGACACCGTCGCGTTGACGTCGGCGGGGGAGCTTGGGCCAGAGGGCATTCGCGACCTGTCGTGGCAATTGGAGAAGCTCGGCGTCGACTTGGTCGTGTCGCCGGGAATAGTCGATGTGGCCGGCCCGCGCCTGACGGTGCGCCCGGTGGGCGACCTACCGCTGATCCACGTTGACAAGCCGCAGTATCAGGGTGCCAAGCGGTTTCAGAAGCGCGCCTTCGATGTTGGCTTTTCACTGCTGGCGCTGCTGGCCGCCGCCCCGATCATGATCGTTGCTGCCGTCGCCGTGAAGGTAACCAGCCGGGGGCCGGTCTTCTATCATGCCCAACGCATCGGCCTAGACGGTGTGCCATTCCGGATGATCAAGTTTCGCAGCATGGTTGTCGACGCCGATCGGCGGCTTGCAGAGGTGGCCGACTTTAACGAAATTGTTGGCGGTGTGTTGTTCAAGATGCGCAAGGACCCCAGAGTCACTCGGGTGGGCAGGCTTTTGCGCCGGTACAGCATCGACGAACTCCCGCAGTTCTTCAACGTCGTGCGTGGGGACATGAGCGTGGTTGGACCCCGCCCGCCAATGCCGAGCGAAGTCGAGACCTATGACCACCGAGTGCGTCGCCGGCTTCTGGTGCGTCCCGGCATTACCGGACTGTGGCAAGTCAGTGGCCGATCCGACCTGTCATGGGACGACTCGGTGCGGTTGGACCTGTCCTACGTGGAGAACTGGTCGATGCTTAGCGATTTGGCGATCGCGGCGAAGACCGTCGGGGCAATCTGTCGTGGATCTGGTGCATATTGAGCGCGCGATCGAAACACACAAAGAGGTTCAGATGTTCGACAACGACGCCCGAACGGCAGGGATCTCGCTCCGAACGGGCTTCATGCTCGCTTGAGCGGGTGTTCTGCCGGGTGGATGGAAGTGCGATTTTTGACCTGGCTTCTATAGGGAAGGGGCAGTGATGACCAACGCGGAGGACACGCCGCGGGGGCCTAAGAGGGACGTCATCCTCTATGAGCTTAATGAGGTGCCGTGGTGTGTAGTCGACTATTACATCGAGCGGCGACCCAACTCCCACATGGCCGCGCTGCTGGGTGGGGGCCAGTGCTTGACGACACATCACGACGGTTCAGCACACCTGAGTCCGTGGCGGACATGGCCCACGTTGCACACGTCGACTTATGACCACAACTCATTTGACCTAGGTCAAGACCCTGCCACGTTTCGTGGCGACCCGATCTGGGACGTCGCAGATCGGGCGGGTCTGAGCGTGGGAATCTTTGGCCCTATGCAGAGTTGGCCGGCGCGACAGTTGGGTAGTGGTGGTTTCTATATTCCAGACACCTTCAGTCAAGACAGCAAGACTTATCCCGCATCGCTGCAAAAATTCCAGCAATTCAATCTCGCGATGACCGTCGAACTCGGTTTCTCATCGGACGCGCCGCTGAAACCAAAGGCACTACTTGCAGAGGGTCTTGACCTTGTTCGGCGCGGCCTTACGCCTGAATCTGCCTATACCCTCGCCGCCCACCTCGCCACCGAAAAGCGCGATAGCCGTTACAAGGCCCGGCGACCGGCGCTCCAGGCTCTGCTCGCCTTCGACCTGTATTGGCGTCTGCATCGCAAGCACCGGCCTCGTCTCAGCATCTTTTTCACCAACCACGTAGCCGCCATGATGCACCGCTATTGGGGCGACACCATGCCGGACTACACGGACTCCTACGAGTACGTAACCGACGAGGTGTACGGCGGTTTCATCATGACGGCAATGGATTACACCGATCGGCAGTTGGGTCGCATTCGGAAGTATCTTGCCGCCAACCCTGAATCGCTGTTGGTGGTTGCGGCGAGCATGGGCCAGGGCCCTATACCGACAGGAGCCTTCGGTGATCGAGACCTGTTTGTCCTCGAGAATCCCGCACAACTGCTATCCCGACTCGGTTTGCAATCCGCTGAGTCCGGCCTGGCGATGTACCCCGGCATTTCGCTCGTCTTCGGTGATGAGGCAGCAGCGCGAGAGGCGATCACACCGCTGGAGTCGATAAGGACCGACGACGGCCAGCAGCTGTTCAGCTCCCCCGCGCATCCCTGCAGGCGGGAGGGAAAGACCGCAACCTTTTATATCAATCTCGATGCGGATTCTGGTCAACACACCCGATTGCGTTATAGGCCGTTGGGGGCCGACAGCGAATTGGTCGGGACACCAGTCGAACTCGGGCTGACAGCGCGCCAAAGACTTGGCGGAGGTAACACCGCCTACCACATCCCAGAGGGGATCTTGCTGGCCTACGGCGCTGGTATCACGCCAGATCCGTCACGCAAGAAGGTCGATGTCCGAGACGTCAGTCCGTCGCTACTAGCCAATGTCCTCAACGTCCAACCGGCACCGACGATGCAAGGAATCCCAAGCCTATTCGCGTTCGATCGGATCAGCTCGTCAAGTGGCAGTAGCGCTTAGGACAACACCGCCGGTGAAAATGAGATGGAGAACATGACTTTGCTGAAGATCGATATTTACGCCGACGGCGCCGACGTGGACGACGACGAGGTGCTGGACGCGCTCAAGCCATGGTTTTCGCGTCCAAGGTACTCGCCCACACCAAGGACCTGCCCATCTCCTTCGAGGTGTTCTTCGACGATTTTGACGAGATGGAGGGGCGGGCGCGCATCATCGACTCCTGGTGCCCCAACGTCTACGTCAAAATCCCGGTCACCAACACGAAACGTGTGTTCGCGGCCGAGGTCAATTACACCCTGATGTTCTGCCGGGTGGATGGAAGTGCGATTTTTGACCTGGCTTCTATAGGGAAGGGGCAGTGATGACCAACGCGGAGGACACGCCGCGGGGGCCTAAGAGGGACGTCATCCTCTATGAGCTTAATGAGGTGCCGTGGTGTGTAGTCGACTATTACATCGAGCGGCGACCCAACTCCCACATGGCCGCGCTGCTGGGTGGGGGCCAGTGCTTGACGACACATCACGACGGTTCAGCACACCTGAGTCCGTGGCGGACATGGCCCACGTTGCACACGTCGACTTATGACCACAACTCATTTGACCTAGGTCAAGACCCTGCCACGTTTCGTGGCGACCCGATCTGGGACGTCGCAGATCGGGCGGGTCTGAGCGTGGGAATCTTTGGCCCTATGCAGAGTTGGCCGGCGCGACAGTTGGGTAGTGGTGGTTTCTATATTCCAGACACCTTCAGTCAAGACAGCAAGACTTATCCCGCATCGCTGCAAAAATTCCAGCAATTCAATCTCGCGATGACCGTCGAACTCGGTTTCTCATCGGACGCGCCGCTGAAACCAAAGGCACTACTTGCAGAGGGTCTTGACCTTGTTCGGCGCGGCCTTACGCCTGAATCTGCCTATACCCTCGCCGCCCACCTCGCCACCGAAAAGCGCGATAGCCGTTACAAGGCCCGGCGACCGGCGCTCCAGGCTCTGCTCGCCTTCGACCTGTATTGGCGTCTGCATCGCAAGCACCGGCCTCGTCTCAGCATCTTTTTCACCAACCACGTAGCCGCCATGATGCACCGCTATTGGGGCGACACCATGCCGGACTACACGGACTCCTACGAGTACGTAACCGACGAGGTGTACGGCGGTTTCATCATGACGGCAATGGATTACACCGATCGGCAGTTGGGTCGCATTCGGAAGTATCTTGCCGCCAACCCTGAATCGCTGTTGGTGGTTGCGGCGAGCATGGGCCAGGGCCCTATACCGACAGGAGCCTTCGGTGATCGAGACCTATTTGTCCTCGAGAATCCCGCACAACTGCTATCCCGACTCGGTTTGCAATCCGCTGAGTCCGGCCTGGCGATGTACCCCGGCATTTCGCTCGTCTTCGGTGATGAGGCAGCAGCGCGAGAGGCGATCACACCGCTGGAGTCGATAAGGACCGACGACGGCCAGCAGCTGTTCAGCTCCCCCGTGTTTCCCTGCAGGCGGGAGGGAAAGACCGCAACCTTTATGAGGCGCACGTTGCTGCCGAAACCGCCATCGATCAATTCCGTTGCGGATTCTGGTCGACACACCCGATTGCGTTATAGGCCGTTGGGGGCCGACAGCGAATTGGTCGGGACACCAGTCGAACTCGGGCTGACAGCGCGCCAAATACTTGGCGGAGGTAACACCGCCTACCACACCCCGGAGGGGATCTTGCTGGCCTACGGCGCTGGTATCACGCCAGATCCGTCACGCAAGAAGGTCGATGTCCGAGACGTCAGTCCGTCGCTACTAGCCAATGTCCTCAACGTCCAACCGGCACCGACGATGCAAGGAATCCCAAGCCTATTCGAGCGCATGGTGAGGTCTGAAGCGAATTGAGCCCCCCGACCTGTTCTTCCCCCGGCGCCCCTGCAAGGGGTGCTGGCTTGGTCGCGATTTTGACCACGGTCGACCAAATGCTTTCGAGTGCCAGCAATGCCCTGATGGCTTTCGTCTTGGCGCAGGTGTCGTCGGCAGGACAATTTGGGATCATCTCGCTGCTGATCACCATGGCGGCTGGCTGCATGGTATTCAACAGAGGGGCGCTGGGAACACCGCTGCTGCTGACCAGCAACCTGGAGAAGCGACAAATATTTGCAGAGTCAGACTATGCCGTCACGTGGTCGCTGTATAGCGGTGTTCTCGGCGGAGTTCTGATTCTTAACATGGGCGCAGTCTTTCATCACCCGTGGATAGGGCTTGCCTTCGCCATCGGTTTACCCGCCGTCCTGGCACAGGATGTGTTGCGGCTGACCGCGATAGGGCTGGGTAGGCCGGGCTTAGCTGTGGTGGCCGACGCGCTGTGGGTGGTGTCGATGCTCGGCATTTTTGTTGTCAATCTCTTCGGTATTCGTGAACCGGCTGAATTTTCGATTTATCTGTGGGGGTTGAGCGCGCTCATTTCTGCCGCCATATTGGCATTCAAGTTGAGAGTTGCGCCACACCACTCCGGGATTCTCGATTGGTGGCGGACCGACTGGCCGGCGAGGGTGCGCTTCGGAAGCTTTTACTCCATCGGTCAAATCGGTGCCGTCTTCATTACCCTTGCAGCGGTGATAACTGCCGGCAGCGTTGCCGCGGCGGGAATCCGAGGAGCGCTAACGCTGTTCGGCCCCATTGCGACGTTGTTATCGGCGATGCCGGTGGTGTTCATACCGCATGCGGCGCGCACTGGCAACTCTCGCGGCGATCAATGGCGCCTGCTGAGTAGGACGTCGTTGGCGACTTCTGTGCTAACGCTGGTTGCGGCCGGCTGCCTGATGGCTGTGCCGGCGAGGGTCGGGGCGGCGGTGCTCGGCGCCAGCTGGCAAGAGACGCTTTCGGTGATTCCGTATATCGCTGTTGCGTGTGCGGCGATGTGCTGGGCGACGGGTTTCTTCACCTTTTTCGCAACTCAAGGTGCGAGCAGGACGGTTTTCTACTGCAACATGCTGCTCGTTGGTCTGCAGGTGGCGACGTGCTTCGCTGCGGGTTTGGTCTTCGGGAGCGCCATCGCAATCGCCATTTGGCTGGCGATTTGTACCTCGGTGATTGTGCTGGCCGGGGTGCGGTGGGTGCGCCGTTCTATCCACGGCGTCGCCGAGCCTTCTCGCCCATCGAAAATGACCGTTTGATTGGAGACGCTATGTTGACTTGTGCCAGATGGTGCTCGAACTTTTGCCGCGACGTTCGCACATATGGCTTGAAGTGGTGGTCGCGTTGAGTTTTTCAATACCAAGTCGTAGTGCCTGCGATGAAAGTCTATCTACGCTTCTAGCAAGCTCGCGGATCTTGTGCAACCGGGCACCGACTAAGTCCTGTATTTTGAAACTGAATTAAAGGCGGTCTCGCAGATGTCCACACATGACATAAAGCTTACGGCGACCGTTCGCCGTTGGGGTACAGCAAGGAATGGAACGGCCAACATGAAAAGTCGAACATGCGTCGGCGAGCGCACAAAGACGGGGGTGGGAGTCCGGTGAAGCGAGCCCTCATCACTGGGATCACCGGGCAAGACGGGTCCTATCTCGCCGAATTGCTGCTGAGCAAGGGATACGAAGTCCACGGGCTCATCCGTCGAGCCTCGACATTCAACACGTCGCGGATCGATCACCTCTACGTTGATCCGCACGAGGTCGGAGCGCGATTGTTCTTGCACTACGGCGATCTCACCGACGGTGCACGCTTGGTCACTCTGTTGAGCACCATCGAACCCGACGAGGTGTATAACCTTGCAGCTCAGTCGCATGTGCGCGTCAGCTTCGACGAACCGGTGCATACCGGTGACACTACGGGCACGGGATCGATCCGGTTGCTGGAAGCCGTTCGCGTTTCCCGGGTGCAATGTCGCTTTTATCAAGCGTCATCGTCGGAGATGTTCGGCGCAACCCCGCCGCCACAGAACGAAGAAACACCGTTCTATCCGCGATCACCATATGGCGCGGCGAAGGTGTACTCGTACTGGATGACACGCAACTATCGAGAAGCGTACGGATTGTTCGCGGTGAACGGCATCTTGTTCAACCACGAATCACCGCGGCGCGGCGAGACTTTCGTGACCCGCAAGATCACGCGCGCGGTGGCACGTATCAAGGCCGGCGCACAGGCCAACTTGTACATGGGAAATCTGGATGCGGTGCGCGATTGGGGATATGCGCCCGAGTACGTCGAAGGCATGTGGCGGACGCTGCAAGCTCCCGAACCCACCGACTTCGTTCTCGCGACCGGACGCGGTTTCACCGTACGCGAGTTCGCCCAGATCGCATTCGACCACGTCGGACTTGACTGGCAAAAGTATGTGAAGTTTGACGAACGGTATCTGCGGCCGACCGAGGTGGATTCGCTGATCGGTGATGCAACCAAAGCGGCGCAAATGCTCGACTGGAAGGCCTCGGTGCACACCGCGGAGTTGGCCCGAATCATGGTGGACGAGGACGTCGCTGCACTGGAGTGTGAAGGCAAGCCGTGGATCGACAAGCCGAATCTCGCCTTTCAGCCATGAGCCCATCGCCTGGCGCGCTAAACCGCTCGGCTCCGGTGTACATCGCCGGACACCGCGGGTTGGTCGGGTCCGCACTCCTTCGCAGGTTCCAAGCAGAAGGATGCACAAATCTCCTTGTGCGACAAAGATCCGAACTTGACCTGACGGATCGGGCCGCCACGTTTGACTTCATTCGCGAAGCAAAACCCGAAGTCGTCATCGACGCCGCCGCCCGAGTCGGTGGAATTTTGGCCAACAGCAGCTCCCCCGCCGATTTCTTGTCCGAGAACCTGCAGATCCAAGTCAACCTGCTCGACGCTGCCCTGGCCGCCCGGGTACCGCGGCTGCTGTTTCTGGGCTCCTCCTGCATCTACCCGAAGTTCGCTCCCCAGCCGATTCCCGAGAGCGCCCTGCTCACCGGGCCGCTGGAGCCGACGAACGACGCATACGCGATCGCCAAGATCGCCGGCATCCTTCAAGTACAGGCGGTCAGGCGTCAATACGGTCTGTCGTGGATCTCTGCGATGCCAACCAACCTGTACGGACCGGGTGACAACTTCTCTGGAACCGGATCACACCTGCTGCCCGCACTCATCCGCCGCTACGAGGAGGCCAAAGCCAGTGAGGCACCTGAGGTGACGAACTGGGGCAGCGGAAAACCGCGGCGCGAGTTGCTGCACGTTGACGACCTGGCGAGCGCGTCGTTATTCCTTTTGGAGCATTACGACGGGCCGGATCACATCAACGTCGGTACCGGGATCGACCACAGCATTGAGGAAATCGCTAAAATGGTGGCTGTAGCGGTGGGTTACAACGGCGAAACTCTCTGGGATACGAGCAAACCGGACGGCACGCCGCGAAAACTCCTGAACATCTCCGCCTTAAGCGAGGCGGGATGGCAATCCGCCATTTCCCTTCCAGAGGGCATTGATACAACAGTAGCCTGGTATCGGGCAAACGCTGGCGCGGCACGGAAATGACTGCAGCTGGCCCGGCAGTCCCGATCAATGGCGCACCGCTGCCGTGCGAAACATGCTGCGATACAGAATTATTGAGGCGGAATTTGTTCGGCCGTCCGGGTGTATCCATCCCGGCGCTCCACGGCTGGAGCGTTGAGTAAGTGCGGATCTGCGTCGTCAGTATCAACTATGCGCCGGAGAAGTCCGGTATCGCACCGTATACCACGGGAATGGCTGTCGGCCTGGCGGCTCGAGGGCACGATGTCGAGGTTCTCACTGGGCTGCCGCATTACCCGGAATGGCGTGTCGACGCGTCTTACCGCGGATTGTCCGGGACAGCGAAAGCCATAGACGGCGTCGTGCTGCGACGGTTCTCCCACTTCGTACCCGCCAACCCGACGACGCGCAGCAGGGTGGTATTCGAGAGCACTTTCGGCGCCCGGGTGGCGTTAGCACGTTGGGACAAGCCAGAACTTGTCCTCACGGTCAGTCCCTCCTTGATCGCCAGTGCAATGGTCATCACGCGGTCGAAGCTGGCCAACATCCCGGTAGGCCTCATCGTGCAGGACCTTTACGGCAAGGGCGTCGTCGAGACGGGCGCCATGTCGACCACCATGGCCGGGCCGGCAGTGCGGTTTGAAAGTGCGGTCCTCAACCATGCGACGGGCACGGCCGTCGTTCACGACCGCTTCGCGGACGTGGCGGTCAAGATGGGGGTAGACCCAAAGCGAGTCAACGTCATCCGAAACTGGGCACACATCGAATCACCAACCGCCGCCGTGGACACTGCGGAAGTGCGCCTGCAGCACGGCTGGCAACCGCACGAGCGCATCATTCTGCATTCCGGAAACATGGGTGTGAAGCAAGATTTGGAAAACGTTGTCGCAGCGGCACGACTCGCAGACGAGCGTGGGGTCGACATCAGGTTCGTGCTACTGGGCGACGGCAACCAACGAAGGCTACTGCAACAGTCGGCCAAAGGCGTCCAGCAAATCGAATTCAAAGAGCCGCTAGACGCTGACAATTATCGTGAGGTGCTGGCCTGCGCCGACGTCTTGTTGGTCAACGAGCGCCCGGGCGTCGGCGAGATGGCAGTACCGAGCAAGTTGACTTCCTACTTCTCCGCCGGTCGCCCGGTCCTTGCCGCGACTGACGCCAACGGCGTTACTGCTGGAGAAATTTGCGACGCGGGGGCAGGTGTCGTGATCCCAGCCGGTGATCCTGCGGCTCTGCTCGATACGGCGGTCGGTCTTGCCGACAACATCGAAGCCGGTAGCCGACTTGGGATGTCCGGCCAGCAGTACGCTCGCCGCCTACTGAGTCCAGATCGTGCGCTGGACGAATACGAAGACTGGTGCTACCGGTTGAGGGGAACGCTCGCGAACTGAGAAAATATCGATTTCCACAAGCGATTTTACCTCCTAGTTCAGACGAAACTTGCTGTCGTAAAACGGTCCCGCCGGCGTGTCGAGCGCAGCGCTTTCGCAAAACTCGCTTCGTTTTATCTCGCGAACTGAACGCTTGGGGCTCGGCCCTGAGATGGGCACGTTTCTTCCCTTCTCTGCCTTCCTTCTCTGCCTTCGAAGCTATCTCGCCGCGATTTTCGCCAGTCCATGGTCTGCGCCGAACCGGTATCCCGGATCTCCGGATGCGTCCAGGCCAATCAGAGACCGTCAGTGTTGGAGTATTACGTTAAATTGCCGTAGAGTACGTTTACTACGCTATTTCAGGTGATCGGTATGTACACACTGGCCGCTCAACAACCGTAACCGCGGCCTTCGCCGGTCTGCCTGCTTTCGCCAAGAGGAGCATATGTCGTTCGTGACCGCACAGCCGGAGATGCTGCCGCCTGTGCAATCCGTGACAAACACTTGGTTACTTGCAGGCTGCTCGCAAAACCACGCCGTGGAGAAGCTGATATGGGCGGCAAGCGGCGGATGGAGCGAAAGCTCGACGTGCAAAACGTCGGCCTTGAGAGGAGCCGGCTCTACGAGTTCCGGTGCGGCTAGGACGTTGTCGAGCGTCCGTACGTTAACGCGAGTCATCCCAACCTCATCTGTAGCGGGGAGGCCGAAATTTGGCGTCCTACACCGGGAGCAGTGAAGTGAAATCATCCTTGGCGCTAGATGCATGACCACTTCGCCCTCGGTCACAACCAACGCAGGCATATAGGGGGCTGTTTGTGTTTGATCGCAGTGTCTTGAAACCGTCGGCTGGCCTCGATTTGCGCCGCCGGCCCTCGACACTTCTGCTGAAATCAGCGGTACTTGCGGTCTGCGTTCTGCAGGCTGTCGTCATCTCGTTGGGCGCATCTGGCAGCAATACGATCAGCCGCGCGGACAACGTGAATGCCTGCGCGGCGCCGCACGCAGTGGTAGATGATTTCTCTGGTTCCGCAGGTGCCCCGCCCAATCCACGACTGTGGAATTACGAGCTGGGCGCTGGCGGCACGGACGGCCAGCTCGAGGCATTCACCAACAGTCCGCGCAACGCGTCACTCGACGGCAACGGCGATCTCGCGATCAGCACCATCAAAGAGCCCATCAACATTCCCGGGTTCGGCACGTACGATTACTCCAGCGCCTCCCTCAACACGAACGGGCATCTCGACGTCTGCTATGGCACCGTCACCGCCCGCATCAGGCTACCCGCCCCCCGGCAGGGCGTCAGGCCGGCGTTTTTTCTGCTGGGTTCTGACTTCGCGACTGTGAGTTGGCCGCAGTGCGGCGAGATTGACATCTTGGATACTGGAGGGCTGCCTATCGGCGCAGCTGCGATTCACGGCCCTGGCGGAGACGATCAGTTGACCCTGGCGCTGACGGGCACCGCTGGATACAACGTGCCGATCTTATTTCCGTTCGAAATGGGTACGGATTGGCATGATTACACGCTGGATTGGCGGCGCGACAAGATCACCACCAGCATTGATGGACAAGTTTTCGCTTCTTGGACGCCGGCGTCACTGCCGCCCGGCGCAACGTGGGCGTTCAACGATCA
Organism: uncultured Actinomycetota bacterium; assembly: GCA_963795995.1. GTDB lineage: Bacteria > Actinomycetota > Actinomycetes > Mycobacteriales > Mycobacteriaceae > Mycobacterium. The sequence continues at coordinate 77,754 of CAWCJY010000009.1, read as the reverse complement.
TCCGATGTATGTGATCCTCAACATTGCTGTCGGCTTCGGTTCCTTAGTGCCAGACGCTTCGACTCCGTTCCCGGCCACGATGCTAGTCGATCGGCTGCGGTACACCCCCGCAACGTGACGCGGGGCAATGCGACGCGGCCGAGTTGGCTGAGATCGCCACGTCGGCCGATCGCCCGAGAAGGACGGTGGGAGCTGGTCACCATGAGTACGGCCGCGAGAAGTTGCAGTCAGTCTTGCTACGTCGCGGGGGTGACGTTCGGCTAATGAAGAGCGCGACGACTGCAACCGTGACGGCGAAGGATATTCCGGGCGCCCTGACGTTTCCGCCGTGGCTGGCGAGGACGGCAGTGGGCTGCTTCCTGGTGGCTTCCTTCACGGCGACATGGGGCGGCATTTATCTCGGCGGAATCCAGACGGCAGACATTTTTCTTTTTCTTACGTTCATTGTCACCGTGGCGATGGTGGTGTTCGGAAATTTGAGATTTGCTATTCCCTGGTGGCTTTGGGCGCCCGCTGTCGCGTTGTTCGGGTGCTTCACTGCACTGATATACAGCCCTATCCCGGATTCTTATTTTGGGCTGCGGTATGAGCATGCTTTGTATTCACCCTTCGCGGGGTGGAGCGATACCGGCCCACCGGGCGGCGTCAAGTCGGCGTTCTGGATTGTCGCTCTGCTGGTCGTGCCGATCGCAGCCATCGCATGTACCGCGCTGGACTCGAGGGTGCCCAAGTGGATCGTGGCTTGGTTCCTGGCCGGTGTGGCCGTTTCCAGCTTGATCGCGCTGACCGATCTCACCAACCTCACCCATGTCTCGCGCAACCTCACCCTGGCGACCTTGCAGACGGGGTATCAGTTCGACAACCACCGGGAAACTGGTTTGGCCGACCATCCCAATACGCTCGGCCTGGTCTGCACCATCGCGGTGCCGTTCGCCGTGCACTTCATCAGCGATTCGCGACGTCGCTGGCTGCCGTGCATCGCACTGGTGCTGCTTTGCGGCGGTGTAGTGGCGTCCGGGTCGCGAGGAGCCCAAGTGGCCTTTCCGACCGCAGTACTCGTCGCGATCCTCGCGTCGCCACACAAGAAGAAGGTGGTGGGATGGTTGGCGGCCACCCTCACCGCGGCGGTTCTCGGTGGCTTGACCGCTCTGACGCAGTTGGCGCCCGGAATTCTCGACAAGCTGTTTCGGTTCGACGAGAACCGCGCCAGCGTTGGTAGTAATGCAGAGCGTGCGGAGCTTCATGCACAAGCGTGGAACGATTTCAAGAATTATCCCGTTTTCGGCATCGGCATAAAGCACATCGGGGAAGCGCATGATATCTATCTTCAAATGATGTCGGCCGGCGGTAGCGTTCTTGTTGCAGGGATGCTCATATACTGGTTCGGGACGTTGCGAACGTGCTGGCTGGCGAAGCGCAGCGGCGAAGCGCTGGGGGCCTATCTGATAATGTCGGTCATCGCGTTGCTAGTCATTGGTCTGCTGGAGAATCAACTTACCGACCGTTTCCTTTACTACGCGATAGGTTGCGCGGCGGCCCTTGCGGCCACCTACCGGGTCGAGACACCGGCGAGCCATCCACCGGATCGAAAGAGACCGGCAACTCACGTGACCGCGGCGGTCGGACCGGCTGGCTTTCGGGTCGCGGATCAGGGCGAATGAGTGTTCTCGCAGTGCTTTTTGACGGCTGGTTCGCTAGCCGCACGTACCGTGAGTGCCAAATTCGCTGAGGGCAAACTCTTGGTACAGGGGGATGTACTCCCACTCCGCGAGCGATATCGGTCGTCCGTGGGCACTGCTCGCAATCAGGGCGCTTGGCCAATGTGAGAGACATCAAAAAGATGAGGCGCGCCTCACCGTCCGTGATAGCATCTCATAACGAACCGATTGTCATACCTTCGCGAGGAAACGGTACTGATGGACGTAGTTCCGGGTGAAAGGCAAACCGCCGACAATCTCCTCCGACTGCGCGCTTCGCCCGTCAGACACGGCTGAAGGACCGCCGTGAAAATCGCGCCCCACCCATCATTTTTCTAACCGGCTGTCGTGGAATCGTTTACCAAGGGGGTAGCAAGGATGCCAACCGTCTCGCATACGGCCACGCGAGAGGTGACCACCGTTCTGATCCGTGGCTGGAAGCTCATCGTGGGCTGCGCGGTAGCCTTCGGCTTTATTGCGCTGACTTTGTGTTGGCTGCAGAATCCGGTATACGAAGCCACCGCCACGCTATTTGTCACGTCGGTGGGGAACAGTCAAGGCCCATCCGGCCCCTATGAAAACGCGATGGGTTCGTCGATGCTCGTCGGCTCGTACGCGAAACTGGCCTACTCGGATTCGGTACTCGTGCCCGCTGTGAAGGCTGCAGGCCTCAATATGACGGTGAATCAGGCCAAGAACGCCGTCAGTACCCAGATCATTCCGGAAACCGTCATGTTTACGGTTAGCGCCAAGGATCAAGATCCCGGAATGGCCCAACGATTAAGCAACGAAATTAGCCACTCGATGATCGATGGGGTCGCCGCGCTGACAAAGCCCAACGGCGACAGTTCACCGATATCCAAGCTGACCATAGTGACCCCGGCCACCCTCAATCCGGAGCCGGCGTCGCCGACCACGTTGATGAACGTAATGCTGGCGACGTTCGGCGGCGTGTTGGCCGGTGTGGCTGCCGCACTGACCCGAGAGCGACTCAACAACACTGTCCGGGACGAGCGGGATATCGAGAGAGTCGTCGGCGGGCGGCCACTCGGAAGCATCCCTCATGACAAAACTCTGCGTGCCGGACTGACCATCGACTTCGGCGTCCCCGCCATCGCGGCGGGCGCATTCCGCCGCCTGAGCACTGCAGTGTCGGTCGCCTATTCGGACCGTTTGCCTGCCACGATTCTGGTGACGAGCCCTCGCGAAGGCGAAGGGAAGTCAACTGTCGCACTCTATCTCGCAGCAGCATTCGCCGGAAGGGGCAGCACGGTAGTCCTAGTGGATGCAGATTTGGGAAATCCTGTGGTGGCAAGACGCACGGGGAATGGCGAAGTGCCAGGGCTGGCTGACGTTATACACAGCGAGGTTCCTCCGCTGCAGCTTTCGGCAATGGCAATCGACAGTTTGAAGGTCATCGGCGCCGGACGTGTGCGCGATAAGGATCCGGCCGGCTCACTGGCCTCCAGAGCGTGTGGGAAGTTTTTCAAGCAACTCTCCGAGTCTTTCGACTACGTGATCGTGGACTCTCCTTCGCTTCTCGACGGTCCTGAAGCGGAGGCCGTCGCATGCTGGGCTGATGGAGTTCTCATGGTGGCCAGGCGAGGCAGGTCGAAACTTTCCGACTGTTATGCATCTGTCACCCGGCTATCCGACATCGGCGCTGAACTGGTGGGTGTGGTGTTCAACGACGTGCGCCCACCCGGGGGCCATGAGCGGCCAGCGCTATCAGCTGCTATTCGGCCTCGGCGGCATTGATTAGCGCTCTCGACCCGCAGAACCACGCCCAACAACAGTTCGCCGACGCCGTTACCCGCCGCGAAAGTAGCGGGCGGAAAACACTGATTGCACTAGTAAAGCCGGGCATCCCTCTCAGCGACAAGCTTGAGACCGTGTGGGACGTCGAGACCACCTCCGACCGCGACCGCAAAAACTGCTGCGCATCCTGATCGACGAAGTCACCATCGGCGTCGGCCGCAACACCACCGACGCGCGGCGTCGAGCGGGTCGTGCGGTCGGTTGGCCAGAAAGCGAACGAGCTCAAGGCGCTATATCGCCGCAATGGCACCGCTCCCGCTACTCCACACGGAACTGTTCGTCGCCAAACGGTGCTGGAGGGGTGTGGGCCTGAGCGCGATCCCACCACTGATATTCCTTGATCTCACGCATGAAACGCGCGGGGGTTCCGCCGTAAAGGCCAGAGATCGGCATGTTATCGCGATCCTTCGCCCTCGAGAGCAACGAACCCGCCGCAAGCACCGATCGCTCGGGCAGATATGAGTCCTTGAGCAGGATGCAGCCGGTTGTGGTCACCGCGTTCCTGCCCAGGACGACCCGACCGGGTTCCGTTTTGTTGCAGGCATAATCGAGTTCGTGGCTCTGAATGATGCTCTTGATCCCGCCTACGGCTGCGAACGGTCGAAGGATGACCTGCCCGGAACAATCGAAATAGTGGCGGTTCGTGACAGCCCCAAACTCGCCAATTATTAACTTGCCCACCAACGGGCTGTATCGCTGGTAGTCGGGCGCCGCGGTGAACTGATTAAAGTTGCCGATGTTGCTATCGGGGCCCAGCTCAATGCTGGATAGCTGTCTGAAGATGTTGAAGTTCATGATCGCCGCGCCGTCGCCGATAGAAAAGGGCCCGCAATTGAGCACAAGGTTGGGCCCGAGGACGACATCGTGTCCTATGCGGTTGCCCAAAGACCTTAATGCCCACAATTTGAAGCCGCAGCTAGGTAAGATCCAGGCGATCAACGAGAGCCAGTTGTTGGGTCGACGATCTGGCACTACCGTCCTCCTATCCCGCCGGTTCGATGTGACGACCGTATCAGTGCGGTGCGCGTAATGGCGGTCGTAGCATCCGCGGTCATCGAGATCACGCAGAGCTCGGGTGAATCGGCTGGATAACTTCTTTCCCGCCTGCCGACGAAAGGCGAACCGGCTGGATGAATGGCCTCCGTTGTATAGGCTCACCGCTGTGAGTTGTGTGATCGGCGAAGCCCATGTGGTCATCATCGACAGGTCGCTCATCCAAGAGCACCCACTCGCCTCGGTGTGGCGATCGCTACAGCGCGAAAGTTGGTGACAATGCGCCTGCTCCAAGTTGCGGGTACGCTCAACCCAGCTTACGGAGGTCCGTGTGTCGTCGTGAATCAACTCACACGCAGCCTGACCGATCTGGGCCACTCGATCGACGTGGTCACTTGGGACCCTCCGTCCGCACCGTGGCTCGCCGATCTGCCAGGGCCTCCCCGCGCCTTCGGCCCCGCACTCGGAAAGTACGGATATTCCAGGCATCTGAGACTCTTTCTGGAGCGGCACGTGCCTGACTACGACGCCGTGACCGTCCACGGCATCTGGCAATACCAGAGCCAAGCGGTGCACGCGGCGTGCACCAAGGCAGGAGTGCCGTATTTTCTTTTTGTCCACGGGGCGTTGGATCCATGGTTCAGGAAGCGCTATCCCGGCAAGCACGCCAAGAAAGCACTTTACTGGCGCTTTTTCGAGCACCGCACGCTTCGCGATGCCCAGGCCGTGCTCTATACGTGCGAGGAAGAGCGACGCCTGGCCCGGACCTCGTTCACGCCCTACCAGGCAAGGGAGGCCATTGTCGGCTTGGGGATCGAAGAGCCGCCCGGCGACCCGGCGCTGCAGTGTGAGGCTTTCCTGTCGGCGAACCCCCACCTTCGAGACAAGCGCATCCTGCTCTTCCTTGGCAGGCTGCATCCGAAGAAGGGGTGCGATCTGCTGATCGAGGCATTCTCACAGGTATGCCATCGCGACGAGAGCTTGCACTTGGTCGTGGCGGGACCTGACGAATCAGGCACGGAGGCGGGGCTGCGAATGCTGGCTGAGTCGCTTCGAGTGGAAGACCGTGTCACCTGGATCGGGATGTTGAACGAAGATGCCAAGTGGGGTGCATACAGAGCAGCTGATGCGTTCGTGTTGACGTCGCACTCCGAGAACTTCGGCATCGTCATCGCCGAGGCCCTCGCGTGCGGGCTGCCCGTTCTCCTCAGCGACAAAGTGAACATCTGGCGCGAGATCGAGCGCTGCGGGGCGGGTCTTATCGAAGGCGACACCGCCGATGGCGCCACCTCGCTACTAATCCGTTGGATGAACCTGTCGGACTCCGACCGCGCAGAAATGCGCCGGCGTGCCCGGGTCTGCTTCGTCGAGAACTTCGAAGCGCTGGGTGCCGTCCTCGGCTTCGTCGAGTCTTTAGCCGAAGCGATCGGGAAGGCCGGCGCTGCATGAGGCGCTCGGCGAAGCTGATTGCCGTCCTGAGGGTGGCGCCATATCGAGCCGCCCTGCTGCGCCATGGGGTTGCGGCGGCCGTCGAGCATGAGGAGGCGCTGGGGCAGCTCACACTGCGCACGGTCGTCGATGTCGGCGCCAATCGTGGTCAGTTCGCGCTCTTCGCCTTGCACACCTTTCCCGCTGCCAGGATCGTCTCGCTGGAGCCCCTCGCGGCGCCCGCCGCACGCTTCCGCCGTGTCTTTGCCAAGGAGCGGCGCGTCACGCTGCACCACGCCGCACTCGGGCCCGAGACCGGACAGTCCACCATGCACGTGTCGGCTCACGATGACTCGTCGTCTCTGCTGCCCATCACCGCCACCCAGAGCCGGCTGTTTCAGGGCACCGATGAAGTGCGCACCGAGACGGTCCGGACTGCCCCGCTGTCTGAGTTTCTTGACGGCGGCTCCATCAAGAAACCGGCGTTGCTGAAGCTCGACGTCCAAGGCTACGAGCTGGAGGCGTTGCGTGCGTGCGGAGAATTGCTCGACAAGTTCGTCTACGTCTGCGCGGAAGGCTCTTTCATCGAGCTATACGAAGGGCAGGTGCTGGCCGATGACCTGGTCGCCTGGCTGCGTGAGCGCGGCTACGAGCTTGTCCGCAGCTACGGAGCCGTCACCGACGAGCATGGGCAGATCATCCAGGCCGACATGCTGTTCGCGCGGAGTGATGACCGGCAGCGCGGCGCGCCACAGTGATGCCGTGTGGGTCTTCCCTTACCCGATCACCGGACCCGCACGCTCTGCGCCCAGATTTCGGTGAACCCCACACGGGAATCCGTCGAGCCGTGGTCCGAATACGCTTCGAATGTGGCGAAGGAACCTGCCCACTCGGCGATGCGTGGATCTCGCACCACATGCCGCCGGCCATCTGGTAGCTCGACGTCGGCTCGCTCGCCGTGGATTCGGATCTGCGCCCTATAGATTCGTGTGCCGTCCTCTTTGAGAGGCACACGAAAATTGTGCGATTGCAGTATCTGTAGTCCACCCGGGACCGCACCATCGAACGGCCATACCCCAAAGCTCCAGAAATTGGGGGTAATGACCAGATGCACCGAAAACGGTGGGTGTAGCGCGGTTCGGGAAACAACCAGTGCCATTGCGCCCGGTGTCCCGCCCCGTGGGGTGAACGTCCAGCTAGCACCAATGGTCGTAATCGGCGCTGCCAGGCTAGCCGATGTGTAATAGCCAGCCGCACGACCACTGATCGTCGACTCGTTCGTCAGCTTGCCGCCCACGATTCTCAGTTCCGTGGAGGGGTCATCGGCCGGCCGGGCCGTTAGCATGGCGGGGCCGGGGCCGAACTTCGCAGGTGGCAGCCCGTCTGGAAGGAGCTGTATGTTCAGCCGCGCCTCACCGAGGATGTGCAGCTTGCTCACCTGACTGCAACTGCTCGTTCCGGCGATCATCAGCAGGGAAACCGTTAACGCTTGGAGTCGTTGACAGAACGTCATGCGCCCATCAGGTCGGTCTAGCCCAGTCCTCTCGACCAGGCCAGCGGCAATTGTGCAGGCGCCAGGAATGCTTCCTCGCTTCCCGAAAGCAGGCAGCGCACCGCGGCCGGGTCGGAGTCGCGCCAGCGTGCGGCGAACGCGTCGACGTGCCTCTGTTTCATAGGCGCGTTCGATGTCCATGCACTCACATCACGCGATATCAGCCAGCGTGTGTTCATTGGCGGTCATTGCGAAACAGCTGGTGTGTATCGACCTGTCCGGTCGTGACAACGGCGTTGATTCACCCTTGCTCTACAAAGTGACTCGAGCATCATCCGCGCGAGCTTCTCCACCTCGGGCAGATGGAAGAGGGAGACATGGTCACCGCCAAGATGGTGCGCGTTCAACGTTCCGTTGTGGTACTCGTCCCATCCTAATAGATCCGCCTCCGCATCGGCTGCGGAGCGCTCGGTGGCGAACAGGTGCATCGGCACCTCATGTCCAAGCTGCGGATAGCGGCATTCGATTTCTATCGCGCCGCGATAGTCGAAGTCGCCTTGTGGCCGCAGCTCACCACGCCGAACCAACCGCAGCGCGGTTTCGCCGTACTTAGCCCACCGCTGACGCGCCGGCAGACGGCGTATCCGGCGAAGCCGCCATCGCAGCGTCAGCTGCGCCCACTGCATTTTCACCATCGGTGGCGCCAGCTCATCGAGAACGCCCAGCCACTCGACTTCCTGGCCGGCGTCGACAGCCTGACGGGCAACTTCGTAGGCCACGAGTCCCCCGAACGAGTAGCCGACCAGTGCGAGTGGACCATTCGGCTGTCGGTTGCGGATCGTGGAAAGGGCTTGGCTCGCATGATGTTCGATCGTTACGGATGGGTCAAACTGCCCGCCTGGCTGTTCGGGGATTAGCGCGTGTACCGGTTGCGCGGTACCCCACTGCGCCGAAAAGCGCCTCAGGCTCATCGACGACGAAACTCCGGGAAAGATGAAATGCAGCGGTCGGGCGGACGGGACATCGTCGATCATGCCGGGGCTTTCGGTATCGAGAAACTCGGCGAGTTCCGCAACGGTCGTGTGGTTTTTGGCAAACGACGTGGGTGACAGCGCGACACCAAAGGTCCGCTGAACATCGGAAATCAGCCGGGCCGCCAGCAGCGAATGGCCGCCCATATCGAAGAAATCGGAGTTGACGTCGGTAACGGGCACGGCCAGCAGATCAGCCCACAACGCGGCGACGCGCCTTTCCGTGTCGTTGCGCGGAAGCTGGGCGCCGATGGGCCCCGTTCCCGGCGGCGAGGGTGCCGGCAAAGCGGCTTTGTCGAGCTTGCCGCTCGCGGTCTGTGGTAACGCACTGAGGTGCACAAATGCGCTGGGGATCATGTGTTCCGGCAGGCGGCGACGTAACCAATTACGTGCCTCGGCGTCGGTTGGAGACCACGCCTCACCGACGATGTACGCAACCAACTGCTGTTCGCCATTGGGTGCCTCGCGAGCTACCACTGCGCAGCATCCCACATCTGGGCGTTCGCACAAGGTGGACTCGATCTCGCCAGGCTCTACGCGAAAACCGCGGATTTTGAGCTGGTCGTCGTAGCGGCCCAGATGTTGTATTCGCCCGTCGGACAACAATTTGCCACGATCGCCTGTGCGGTAGATCCGCCCGCCGAGATGGAAAGGATCGTCTCCGTACCGACGCGCATGCTCGTCAGGCCGATTGAGATAACCACGACCCACTGCGACGCCGCCGATGGCGATTTCCCCGGGGACACCGACCGGTTGGAATCGCCCTTGGGGGTCGATGACGTACATCCGCACGTTCGGCAACGGCCTACCCACCGTGACGATGTCCGCCTCGGCCAGTCGCGCGACGCTGGTGATGACGGTGGTCTCGGTGGGACCGTAGGTGTTCCATACCGCTCCGCACCGTCGCAGCAGCGCCTTAGCTAGCCCGTCGGTGAGCGTCTCGCCGATAGACGTTGCTATGAGACGATGATCGCCGCACCAGCCGGCGGCCACGACGGCCCCCCAGGTGGTTGGTGTCGCCATCATGTAGGTCGCACGGCTGTCGGCAATAAGCCGTGTTAGAGCAGCGGGATTCAGTGTCTGAGCGGCGGTGGCCAGCACCAGGCGTGCTCCGCACGCCAACGCACAGAAGATGTCGCCGAGCGCGACGTCGAAGCTGATGGACGCCACCGACAGCACGGTGTCGGAGGCGGTCACGCCGAACTCGCGAAACATGGTCTGCATCAAATTCGCTACGCTGCCATGCTCGATGAGCACTCCCTTTGGGCGACCCGTGGAGCCGGACGTGTAAATCACGTAGGCGAGGTCGGCGGGAGACGCGGTGCTTGGCGGGGCACCGCGGGAAGCCTGAGGCCCCAAGTCGCCGAGGTTGATGACGGTGGTCGTGACCGCGTCGCCGCCGGTCGGCAGCTGACGATCGGTCAGAACGATGCTCGCGCCGGCGTCGTTGATGCAGAAGGTGTTTCGGGCGATCGGTTGGCACGGGTCCAGCGGCAGAACTGCTGCACTGGATTTGAGAATCCCCATAATGGCCGCTACCAGGTCAGGGGTGCGGTCCAGGAGCACCGCCACCACCGAGCCGGTCCCGGCGCCCGCCTCCATCAACCGCGATGCGATGGCCGCCGCGCGATCGTCCAGTTGCCGATACGTTAGCGCCGTCTCGCCGACCTCGACCGCTACGGCGTGCGGCGTGCGTTCGACCTGCGAGCTGATGATTTCGTGCACGCACTCGTAATGCGACGAAATACTTTCTTGGCCAGGCGGATTCCAGCTGAGCTTACGTTCGCGCCCGTCCGAGGTAACCATGCCACTCAACATGATCGTCCAGGTGACGACACCCTTCGGGCGACCCTCAAAGCATCACAGTGTTGCCGCAACGGCCGTGTGGTCACGAACGACATGTGCTCCTCCGAACGCAAGCAGGCACCGCAAGAGCAGGTCAGGAAAACCGCGGCGCTAGACTCGGAAAATCACTATATACCGAAGGTGTATTTAGGACAACAATCACATACGATTAGTCCGCAACTGATGCGCTTTGGCCAACTGCTAGTTCAGCGGTCCACCAGCGCAATCGATCGGCCACGCCCACGCGATTCCTCACCCGCAACTGTTCTGCGCGCAACGCGTTGGCCAGTCCGTCAGCGAACGAGACCTATTTTGCCACAAACAGATTCGCGGAGCTGCCGGGACGACGCAATATCGAGGTGGGCGATTGGGGACGCTGGTCACGCCAGCATTCGCCAAGAAGTTCCTCGAATTACCCCATTGGCGCTTGTTGCTCGGCCACAAGGGCTTGTCCACCACCACCCAGGCCACTATTCACGGTCTTACAGAATCACCTGATCCGTTCCTATCGGGCCTCGGCTTCGGCCATCAAGCTGCCCGCGCCGTCCTCGCCACAGTCGACCACCGTTAAGCCCAATTTGTTTATCCGCAGAGAAATTACGTTCCCGAAGTCACCGTGGCACGCTGAGCGCATCCCGCCCGAGATAGCCCTTCAAGATCGCTCCAATAGCGAAAGCTCGGGCTGCTAGTTTTGACTCAGCCCCGTTCTCGATTCGCTGAGCTGACGAGGCTGTCCGGCGCATCGAAGTCACGGGAGCCTACAAGTGAACGACCTGTTCTACAGCATCGCTGCGATGAATGCGCTCTTCTCGTCAATGGCGTGGTGTGCCGCCAAGCCTAATCGGTGGTCGATACTGACAACCTTGACGCTTGCGCTGATTTGGCCGTTCGTCAACGGGATCCTTGAAGGAAACCTCCTTCTTACGATCAGCGACACCCATGGAATAACGGTATCGGACTTATTCTCGGTCCTGGCAGCAGGGATCGCACTCATTCAGGCGATTAGAATCCGCCGAAACGTCCGCCACGATCGGTCCGGCTCCGAACACGGCAACATCACCCAGATGCTCTGAACGACATATCGCCCGGGGGTCGGATTACGAAGTCTCGACGGGCGCCTAGTTGGTTGGCTGATACGAACGTGCAGTTCCAGTCCTCGCTGCGAAACGCCGCGCCAGCACCACAGCAGCCGATCGACATAGCTGCTCGCCGGGTCAAAGCGGCGCCTGCGTCTTCAGCTCAGAAATCAACTGCTCGCCCTGTATTCGGTATCGAGCGACATTAGCGAGTTTGACACCTTCGTATCCGCGCACGATATTCGGTAGTTCGGCGACACGGACTGCGAGCGAGTGATTTTCCGGAGTCATGACGTCCGCGACAGCGTCCATCCACGCTCGGTACTCCACGATCAACTGCCGTTCCAATCGACGCATTTGAGTGTGGCCGAAAGGATCCAAAAAGCTGCCGCGGAGAAACCGCAGGGTGGCAAGCGCACGGAAGAACGGCCGCACCCATGGGCCCAACGTGAGCTTTCGCTTCATGCCCAACGCCCGCAGGAAGGGTGGATGCAGCTTGTAGGACACGCGCGCGTTCGACCCGAACGCCTCACGCGCCCGAGCGTCGACCTCTTGGTCCAGGCAGAGTCGGGGCACCTCGTACTCATCCTTATATGCCATGAGCTTGTGCAGATTTCGAGCGACACTCCTGGTCAGGTCGTCAACACCGGGTGCCTTCGTTGCTTCTGCGACACGAATTCGCTCGACGAACTCTGCGTAGTGTAGTGCGTATCGGCGACTCTGATAGCCGATCAGATCGGAGACGCGCACCGCGACGTCCTCGCCAAGTGGCGATTCGGGCGTTGCCCGAACTATCGCTGCAATGCGACGGGCATGGTGCGACAAGGGCTTGGGCCGAAGCTCTTGTCGCAGCTGGGCGATGTCGGCATCCAGATCGGCTGATGCCGCAACAGCTTGACGACCACGGCGGAATGCTTGCAGATTCTCCTGCACCTCAATACCGCTGGTGCGAATCGCTTCTTCGATGTGCCGGGCGCGCAGGGGCAGTCTGCCGGTCTGGTACGCCGCACCCACCAACAGCATGTTCGCGAACTGATCCCGGCCGAACAAAGTGGTGGCCAGCTTACGGGCATCGAGGATGACGGCGTGCTCGGCGCGAGTGGCCTCCAGTATCGGGGCTATCGCCTGACTGATAGCCGGAAACGTGGTTTCGGGGTCGACGACCATACGGCCGGTTGGCACCGCTGACGAAGAGATGACCGCAACCGTGCGGTGTGGATCCGCAGCGAGCAGGTAGCGAGCCTCGGCCGCGACCAACAAATCGCAACCTAGGTACAGGTCGCACTCGCCCTCGCCGGCACGGTTCGCCACCGCTGTCGATTGATCGAAGACCTTTATGTCGGAAACCACGGGGCCACCTTTTTGGGCTAGGCCGGTCTGGTCCAGAGTGCGAACGTAGCGACCTGCAATCGTCGCGGCGGCGGCCAGCGTCTGGGCGACCGTGACGACACCGGAGCCACCGATGCCTGTGATTCTGGTGGTATGCGGCTCGGCGGCCAGCTTAGGCGGTTCGGGGAGATCAGCCGTCTCGAGTCCCCTCAAAGCCACTTTTGCAGGGCTCGAGCGGCTAGGCACTATCGTCATGAAGGCCGGGCAGTCTCCGTTGAGGCAGGAGAAGTCGAAATTGCACGATGATTGATCGATCCGCGTCTTCCGACCGAACTCGGTATCGATCGGCTGAACCGAAAGGCAATTCGACTTGGCGCCGCAGTCCCCGCAGCCCTCGCACACCCGCTCGTTGATCATGAGCCCTTGAACGGGCTGAACTATTTTGCCGCGCTTGCGCTTACGGCGCAGCTCAGTCGCGCATTCCTGATCGTGGATGATGACCGTGACACCAGGCGTGGCTGCAAGCGTCCGCTGCGCCTGGTCCAAACGATCGCGATGCCAACAGCGCACACCACGCGGTAGATCGTTGCGACGGTAGCGTTTCGGGTCGTCAGTGGTGACGATCATCCGCGTGACCCCTTCGGCAAGCAACGCCCGCGCAAGATTCTTCACGGTGAGTGCGCCTTCGGGGTGCTGACCGCCCGTCATCGCGACCGCCGAGTTGTAGAGGATTTTGTAGGTGATGTGAGAGCCAGCTGCGACGGCGGCGCGCACCGCGAGGCTCCCGGAGTGGTGAAAAGTGCCATCTCCCAGGTTCTGAATCAGATGGGACTGCTGGACAAAGGGACTCATTCCGATCCACTGCGCACCCTCACCGCCCATTTGAGTCAGCCCGGTGACGCTGCCCACCAATTCCTCGCCCATGAGTGTGACGAGACCGTGGCACCCGATGCCGGCGCCGACCAACGAGCCATCAGGCACCTTGGTCGACGAATTGTGCGGACATCCCGAACAGAAATAGGGACTTCGAGTTATCAAGGGAAGCGCCAGTGGCGGTTTCGGTGATCGGCGCCGGTCGAGCCACTTCTGGACCGAGGGAAGCTCACAGCGGCCAAGCAGCATTTCCGCAAGCACCGGAGCGATCGTGTCGGCGGTGAGTTCGCCGTTGAGCGGGAAGACCGGGCCGTCCTCGATATTCCGTTTGCCGACGATCAACGGCCCGCCCTTGCCGAGACCGTAAAGCAGGTCGCGGACAGTGGTTTCAACGAAGGGCCGTTTGTCCTCTACCACGATGATTACTTGCAGGCCTGAGGCGAAGCCATTCAGCGTGTGCGGCTCAATGGGGTCGATCATCCCCAGCTGAAGCAGGCGAATCCCGTGTTGGGCCAGCTCTATATCGTCAAGACCCATCCGCTGCAAAGCCTCACGGACGTGTAGGAACGTGGGTCCGGCCGCGATGATCCCGATGCGGTCGAGGGCGCCGTGCGCGGTGACGATGTCGAGTTTGTTTCGCGCAGTGTAGTCGAGTGCAGCCCGACGACGTTCGCCGTCGCGACTGCGTTCCAGAACTCCGAGCATCGGTTGCATCAACTTTGCCGTTACTGCATGGTCCACTGCGCGTACAGGTCCCACGGGGAGTACGCGGTCAGGGGCGACATCGACTGTCATAGAGCCGTTGGCAACGTCGGTCGATATCTTGAGCGCCACCCAGAGGCCGCTGGCACGTGACATGGCCGCGGCATGTAAGCCAAGGTCCAGGATCTGTTGAGCATCCGCGGGGTACAGCGTGGGAATGCCCAGATCGGCGAGCAACCGTTCCGATGCGCCGGGCACCGTCGATGACTTCGCTGATGCGTCGTCACCGACGAAGACGAGACCTCCGCCGTTGGCGGGCACGCCCATTAATACGTTGTGCCGGAATGCATCCGACGCCCGATCCAATCCTGGCGATTTGCCGTACCAGAACCCGATGACGCCGTCGACCGTGCATTCCTGGGACGCCGACGCGAGCTGGCTCCCCTGAACGGCCGTCGCTGCAAGCTCTTCGTTGACGCCGGGCTGGAAGATGATGCCGTACTCGTCCAGCAGGGCCCGGTGGCGGTCGAGCTCCATGTCGTATCCGCCCAGGGGCGAACCTTCGTAGCCGGATATGAACCCGGCGGTGTTGCGGCCTGCTTGCCGCTCGGCGCGCATGATCTCCACCGGTAGGCGTGCAAGAGCTTGCAAGCCTGTCAGCCGGACGAGGCCTGCCTGCGTCGGCGACTTCGCATCGGCCTTGGTCGGCGTCGACAACGTGCCCCCTAAGGGAAAGATTCTGGCTCTCTTCGACTATGACTCAGTGCTCGGCGCAGAACCACGGTGAAGCCAAGCGGATCGTCTCGCCGGTTTCGTCGAAACCGGCAACAATTCAAAGCGCTGGCGAAGAAACGCAGCAAGGCGCAGCGGGATTGCAATAAGGCTCAACAGGGCGAACGGCACATATTCGGCGAAGTAGAGCCAATGCTGTGTCCTCGGATCGAATGCGCCCAGCGCAAAATCGCGGCCGAAGGCGATCAGAATGTAAGTCGTTGCCAGGACGAGCAGTGGCCGCCACATATGTCCAAGGTTGCGCATTCCGATTCCAAAGGACAGCAGCGCCAGCAGATAGGTGAAGGACAGTGCGAGCAGAAAGAACCACAACACGCGGCCCTGCAGCGGAATCTGGCCGATGACGACGCCCAGCCAGATGACCAATCCGATATGGACCTGAAGCGCGGCGGCGAAGGCCAGGCCCAAGGCTCGGGCCCGGCGAGCCACGCCGGCGAAGGCTGGGCCGAACAGGATAGCCATCGCGCCGCCGGCATAGGAAAGCCAGAAAAAAACGAACGACCAGCGCGCCGTATAGCGCACCGCCTGCCCGATGCCGTCGGGACCGGTGCCGTAACCGGCCAGAACGGCCACGGCAAGCACGAGTGCGCCGCCGAACGCGCCAATCATCCAAAACCATGCCGGATCATCTCTGCGCGTCATCGCCCGCCCGCCCCGGCGTTGCCGCCGCAGACCACGAGAACGACGGCCATTGCGTGGCAATCGGCGTGCGAAAGCGACAACGACGAGCTGAGCCAGCCTTGGTGCTGTGCCCGCTCGGCGAGCGCTCCGGTAAGCCGAAGCAGCGGCAGCGGACCGTCCCGCGTCACCTCCATCTCGCGCCAGGGATATGGCATGTCGGGTTCTGCGAACGCCTTGATCACTGCCTCTTTGGCCGCGAACCGCGCCGCCAGTCTGGGCACCTGGTTGCGGCCTCGGCAGTCGTTGATTTCGCTCGCCGTAAAAACCTTGCGCAGGTACCGGTCCCCGAACGCCGCCAGCGAGACCTGGACGTCCTCAATGGCCACGACATCGCATCCGACGCGGACGCGATGCCCGTCGACCTTGCTGGGCAAGGCGAGCATGCACTCGCCGTAATCGTTGCGGTGCCAGAGAATTTCCTCTACCGACGCGGTTCTCTCCGGCGAGCCGACCGCTACCGCGCGTTCCATCACACAGATAACTTGACTAGGCCTTCGACTACCTGCTCGATGTTGCGTACGGAAGCGAAAGTGGACTTCTTGAGCACTTCATCGGGGAACTCGATGTCGAACGCATCCTCAAGCGCAACCATGACATTGACCGACGCATGGGACGTCAGGCCGAGCTCGTAGAGGTCGGCCTGACTGTCAACCTCCCGTGGATCCACCGCCATACGACCATGAGCAGCTAAGACGTCACGAATCCGATCCTGCATTATGCCTCCCTCTCATTTCTGCCATAGCTCAACTTAATTAGCCGGTCTTTCCGAGCTAAGACTTCGTGGGCGGAACGTAGCTTCCGGTCGCCTTGAGCCGCTTACGAGCGGCGCGGCGGTAGTCGTAGAAGTCCGACATAAACGCCGGGCTACCGTACAGCCAGTCCAGGGGTTCTCGCATGTCGTCCGCGTAGCCGATGGCGTAGGAGCCGCGCTGGTAGCCCATCAGCCTGAGCAGCCCCTCGGGGAGGGTGCGGGCGATCTCGGGCGGGCAGGCGAGATATTGGTTTTCCTCCTGACGCAGCCACCCGAGCGAGTAGCCTACGTTCATCCCGATCCGGCTGGTGTTGGTGGTGTTGGCACCGCCGCCGTGAAATATCGAGCCCGTGTACAAGAGGACCGAACCCTTGGTCATGACCGCCGGGGAGGACAGGGCGGGGTCCACTTCGTCGGGATCGTCCTCCCAGCGCTGGCTGCCCACCACCATCCGTGTCGCACCCATTTCTTCAGTGAAGTCGGTCACGGCCCACATGGTGGCGACTTCGGCTTCGAAGCCCCTCGGGAACTGGTAGCGATCGAATGACCACTGATCCCGATGAATCATCTGCTCCGGCTCGCCGGGTCCGATCGTGACCAGCTGGGTCAGGTCGATCTGGAAGGTGCTGGCGTGGTCGCCTAACACGAGGTCGAGCGTGTCGATGATCGTCGGGTGGGTAATGAGTGAGCGAGAGGTCGGCGAACGGGCGATCAGGGCACCGGTACGGCGGGTGGTTGCTCCCAGGAAGTCGGTGTTGCCTCCGCCGGTGGCAGCGAGGTACGGCTCGAGCTCGGACCGTATCTGATCCATTGTTTGGGGAGGTGCGAGGTCGGCAATGACCACACACCCGTCCTCGTTGAGCACCTTCGCAATGTCCGCCGGCGAGGAACCCGAAGCGACTGACTGTACTGTTGAGGGGGGACAAACCGATCCAACGGTCTGTATTGCTGCCGACATGGTGCATACTATACAGGATCTGAGCCGTGATACGAGGGCGATCCGCTGAAACCCGGTGATTGACGCCTGGCTCTCTGAGCGAGCAGTGGAGGTGCGACGACAGGTGCCCCCCTTTCGATTCGGCGTGCTCGCCGCGATCGCGCCAACCATGTCGGCTTGGCGGGACCGGGCCCGTATGGCCGAGGGTCTCGGTTACTCGACCCTGTACGTTTCTGACCACCTTGACGCCCAGTTCGGGCCTCTCGTAGCCACGACCGTGGCCGCCGAAGCGACCTCCACCCTCCACGTGGGGTCCGTCGTGTTCAACAACGACCTCCGCAACCCTGTGGTCTTAGCCAAGGAGATCGCCACGCTCGGCTTGGCGGCCGAAGGGCGGGTCGAGGTTGGTCTTGGAGCGGGCTGGCTCCGGAGCGATTACGAGCAAGCGGGGATCGAGTTCGACGAACCGGCTGTCCGGGTGGACCGGCTGGCCGAGAGTCTCGTTGTCATGAAAAGGCTGTGGAGCGAGGGGGAGGCGACATTCGCAGGGGGGTATCACACGGTGCGCGGCGCCCGCTGTGATCCTCGCCCCGCGTCGCTCCCTCGCGTCATCGTCGGGGGCGGAAGTAGGCGGATACTCACGATTGCTGCCGAACAAGCGGACACCGTGGGCGTGAACACCAGCCTCGCTTCGGGCGAGAAAGGTGGCGACCTGGCGAGCCTAGCCACCTTCGATCATTACGATCGGTGCTTGGCATGGGTGCGCGAGGGGGCCGGTGCCCGCTTCAGTTCGCTCGAGCTGCAGATTGCGGTCTTTGCCGTCATGGTCGTCGGCAGCCGCCGCGCTGCCGTGCGCACCGCAACCATGCTCGGCCTTCCGGCTGAGGACGCGCTCGAGCTTCCGATCGTCCTGATCGGCACCTCGGACGAATTGTGTGAGCGGCTTCTGGAGCGCCGCGAGAGGTGGGGCTTCACCAACATCGTGGTTCCAGGCGAAGCGATGGAAACCTTCGCACCTGTGGTCGCCCGGCTCGCGGGCACTTAGCCCGGAGTCTTCCAGAGGCCGTCACGGCAACCACCGTGAGCACGGCGCGTCGTCTCGGTTCTCCAAGCATCGGAGTCACTGGCTGGCGGTGCATGCGCCCACACGTCGAGCCGGCGTGAACCGGACAGGCATAGAGTGGATGCCGTTGATCAGTGCCGACGGCATGCGCTCGACCGGCCCCGCCAATTCCATGTTCTTCATCCGGCTCAGCACCTCCGATACGAGGGCGGCCGCCTCCACCCGAGCCAGGTTCGCGCCGAGGCAGAAATGGGTGCCGCCGCCACCGAAGGCCAAGTGCCGGTTGGGCTTACGCGTTAGATCGAAGCGGTCGGGATCGACGAAGTGGGCCTCGTCCCGATTGGCCGACGGGTAGAACATCGCCACCCGGTCGCCCTCCTTAACGGGCACCCCGCGTAGTTCGGTGTCCTTCGTGGCCGTGCGGAGGAACGCGTTGACCGGGCTGACGTAGCGGAGCATTTCTTCAACCGCACTCGGCAGCAGCGACGGATCTGCCTCCAGCTTTGCCCGCTCCTCCGGATGGTCCATCAGCACGCACGTGCCTCCGGCGACCAGGTTACGGGTCGTGTCGCCGCCCGCATTGATCAGCAGCAGGAACAAGAAGTTGAACTCGCTTTCGGTGAGGCGCTGTCCGTCGACTTCGGCATGCAGCAGCGATGTCGCGATGTCATCGCGAGGATCCGCACGTTTGCGGGCCACAAGTTCCGTTGAGTACCCGAACATCTCGGCGGCCGCCTTCATGGCGCGCTTGTCGGCTATCAGACCGGTGTTCATGATCTCGGTCAGTTCGTAAAGCCGGTAGCCGTCTTCCAGCGGAATGCCGAGCAGCTCGCCGATGACGTACGAGGGCAGCGCCCCGGCGACGTCGGTGACGAAGTCGCACTCGCCCTGCTCGATGACGCTGTCGACCACGTCGCGCGCCATGTCCGTGATGCGTTCGTTGAGCTTCGCTACCTGGCGCGGCGTGAAGCCCTTGCTGACCAGAGCGCGCAGCGCGGTGTGCCGCGGCGGGTCCATCGTCAACATCATCACGCCCCGCTGGTCGGCGATGTCATCGGGACCGGGCACGTCGAAGTACACCGCCGTCGCCTCCGACGACCATGTGGCGCTGTCGCGGGAGACGGCAAAGACCTCTTCGTAGCCGGTGAGCGCGAGGAACCCAGTCCCCTCCTTGTACGGGTGCCATGCCGCGGGTGCGCACTCGCGGAGCTTCCGGAACGCATCGAAGGGCATTCCCGACATGTATGTGTCCGGATCGGCGAGGTCGACACCGCCGATGCTGATCGCGTCTTCGCTCACGCCCCACCTCCTCTCCGGTGATGATCGCGCTCAGAACTGATCCACCCTGTGACGCCGCCAACGATTCCCAACCGCATGCCTGGCTGCCAAGATTCAGATACTCCGCGCATTAATACTTCCTCGTATACATCCAAAGAGTATGTAATACTACCGGTATTTGGATCAACGGTTTCGGTTGGTTCGCTGTTCGATCGCCCACGGCAAGGAAGACGAAGGTGCTAGGCGATGTCACCCGAGGTGCTGGCGCTCCGCCGGCACCCGGTCAAGGCCGGGGGTTGATCGGAATCAGCAAAATAATCTCAAGAGCACGATTATCCGCTAGCGGTGGAAGCCGACCTTGGAGCAAGTGCAACATGCCGTTGACGACGACAGAGGTGCCGACATTTTTTGGACCATCTGATTCGCCGTTGTTCGGCGTGGTTCATCTGCCGGCCGATAACCGGATCAGGGGCGGGGTACTGATCTGTGGTTCGCTCGGAAAGGAGGGGATGGATAGTGCCCGACTACACCGGGTCCTCGCCGGCAGCCTGGCAAGCCGCGGTTTCGGCGTGCTGCGTTTCGACTATCTGGGCTTGGGTGATTCTGCATACGCTCAGGGCCGTGATGACGCGGTGGCCAACTGGGTGGCAAGCGTAGGCCACGCGCTCGACTACCTCACGCTGATCGGCGCGGAGTCGGCGATCGCTATCGGCATACGTGCCGGGTGCCTGATCCTCAACGAGTACCTGGCCCAATCCCACACGGTCAACCGCGTGGTTTACCTCGATCCCTATGGAACGGGCAGGCGTTACCTTCGAGAACACACCACGCTGTTCCGGTTGTCGGTGGGCAAGGACGCTGCTACGCCCGGCGAAGTGTCAATCATCGGCGGGCGGTTGAGCGACCACGCCGCCGCAGAATTCGCCGCGCTGCGGATGGGTGCCGATCCAGGCAGCGACCATGGCGTCGACAACGTACTTCTGGTGGGACGACCAGCCGAGACCGACACGCGCGTGACCGCGCTGGCGTCGGCCGAGGGAGTTGATTCGATCATTACCGACGGTCTGCCGGAATGCGCCGCGCCGACGCCGATGCCGTTACCGATCCCTTTCGCCGCGGTCGATTCGATCATCGACTGGATCGACGGAAACGTTCCCGCTCGCACCCATCGCGCCTCACCCCAATACCTGACAACGGTAACGATGCCAGCCGAAGGGCCCAACGGCGTCGACGTTTTCGAGAGCATCGAACGAATCGAGCCGAACGGCCTATTCGCCATCCGCACGCTGTCGCGACGCCGTTGTCCGGCGCCCGCAAAGACCGTGTTGTTCTTCGCGATGGCCAACGACATGCACGTAGGACCCGCCCGGGAATGGGTCGACTTGTCACGTCGCCTTGCAGCGGCCGGGTCACAGGCGGTGCGCTGGGACCCGGCGAGACAGGGCTTGTCGGGCCAGATCAGCCGGGACCGTTGGCGCAGGGTGTACTCCAAGGCTGACATCACCGACTCGATAGCGATGGCCAGACATGCGTGCCAAGACGCCGGCGAACTCAAGCTTGTCGGTATCTGCTCCGGCGCGTGGTACGCCGCTCAGGTCGCCCGCAATATCGGTGCGCAGTCGGCGATCCTGGTCAACGTGCAGGTGTGGAATTGGCGCGTCACCCCTACATTGCTGCAGCAGTGGGGCTTTCGGAAGAAAACGCTGAACACCAACGCGCCTGGTGACACGGGCGGCCCCTCCGAATCCAGGACGAAGCGCCTCAAAGCACTCCTCAACCCGGCTCGAAAGCCGACGAAGAGCTTCATGCACAACCACCTCCCGCGACACCTCCTGCGGGTGCTGAGCTGGGTCGGACTCGTGTACCTGCCGGAGGGTGTCTTGACATCGCTTGCCCACCGTGGAACCGACGTGACGCTGATCGCCGCGCCCGAGGATGCGGAGAACTTCTCTGCCAAAGGCGGTCAGGCAGCCCTTGACCGGCTGCAATGGACGTCGCAGCCGCCCTGCCTGATCGCCACACCCACCGGCGATCATTCCGCCCATCACCCGGCGGTACTGACGGAGATCCGCAACGCAGTGTTGCCGATAGCTGCCGTTTCCCCATCGGAGCACATCCCTGCATCGATCACGTCGATTGAGAGTCGCCGAATCCGCTAGTGCCCCGAACGGCGAGTCGGGTCTGCGCTAGCGGATGAAGTTTGCTGCTCGGACTCCTTGATCACTGCTCCTTGACCGCGAAGCGGGCCGCCAATCTGTCGCCCCCCGGTTGCGGCCCTGGCAGTCGTTGATTTCACCGAACGCCGGCCGGTCGACACCTGGCTCTCATGACTGAGCGAGAATACCGAGAGTGCAGCCCCTGCAAGAAGGCGTGACGGACCACGGCGTGCTCGGTGCGGTGCTGGACCACGCCGATCGAGACCCGGATCGGCCCGCTGTCAAGGACCTCGCTCGCGCGTTGACCCGGGGCGAGTTGCGCGGCGCAGCCGGAAGAGTGGCGGCTGGCTTGCTTCAGGTAGGAGTCGAGCCCGGGGATCGGGTTGCGCTGCTGATCGGCAATTCTGTGGACTTCGTGGTGGCGGCACTGGGTTGTCTGTGGGCGGGGGTCACGTTCGTTCCGCTGGCGGTCACTGATCCAGATCTCCGCCGTGCTCAGATCGTGGCTGACTGCCGGCCCACACAGGTGATCACCGCAGGTTCGGATCAAACGGCGCCATCGGGACTTCCCGCCGGCACGGCGTGGACTTCCCTTTCGGCGTTGAGCGGCGCAGATCGGCCCACGCCACCACCCGTAACGAGCCCCGTCTCCTACGTCATCTACACGTCGGGTACGAGCGGTGTCGCCAAGGGGGTGCAGATTCCCCCGCAGGCCTTCTTCACCGCAGCCGAAGCATGCGCCGACGCCGTAGGACTCACCGCGGACGACCAAGCCCTATGCGTTTCGCCCGTGCACTTTGACGGGTCCTTCTCTGCCATCTTTCCTGCGCTCGTGCGCGGCGTCCCCCTCGTCATCCCCGACCGGGAAGGCCTCCTGTTCCCACGCAGGTTCTTCTCGATTGTCATCAGCGAGGGGATCACGGCGACCAGCTTCTCTCCCAGCTACCTTCGATTGCTCCGGGCCAGCGGCCATCTGCCGCGGTTGGCTGACACCCCGCTGAGAGTGATGGCCCTGGGCGGCGAAGCGCCGTCCACGGCTGATATCAGGGCGGTGTGGGCCGCCAGTCCGGGACTGCGGGTGGTGAACCGGTACGGTCCGACCGAGACGACCATCGCCGTCGCCCATCTGGAACTGACGTCCGAGTTGCTCGACGAGGGGCTGGTACCGATCGGTCATCCTCATCCCGGGAGCTCGTTTCACCTCGTTGACGAGCACGGGAAGCTGGTGGATCGTCCAGGGGTGGTCGGTGAGCTGTACATCGGCGGCCTGCAGCTCATGGCCGGATATCTGAACGACCCGTCGTTGAGCGCAACTATGCTGCGGACCGACGTCGTTGACGGAACCACTCTCTACCGCACTGGTGACCTCGTGTTCCGCGACGACCGGGGCAACTACGTATATGTGGGGCGTTCGGACCGCGTCATCAAGCGACATGGTGTGAGGATGTCGCTGGTCGAGGTGACTGAGGCGCTCGGTGGTATCGACGGGATCGCGTCCGCGGCGTGCACGACCTTCGACCTTGCGGGCGATCTGGGGGTCGTCGCATTCGTGGTGCTGGAGCGCGAATTCACCCCTGTCGCCGTCCGTCAGGCCGCCAGCGAACGGCTCGCGGAAACGATGCTGCCGGATCAATTCGTCATAGTGGCCAACTTGCCATTGACATCTTCCAGCAAGGTCGACGAGCGACGGCTGCTGAAGGAGGCCGGCTTGTCTCCGCCGAACGAAAGAGTTTGAGCCGTCAGTGTCGTGCAGCGCAGTAGTGACCATCAACCCGGCCGACATACTGGACAACATGTATGTTCCCGCCCAATTCGCCGCCGACGAGCAGGCCGTCGATGACCTGCTCACTCACCACGGTGCCGCTGACTTGATTACGACAACACCGGACGGCGTGGTCGCTACTATGCTGCCGTTCGTCTATGACCCGAGCATGAGGACCCTTCGTGGTCATCTCGCCCGCAACAATGACCAGTGGCGGCGCCCGGTGGTAGGCGAGGCGCTGGTCATCGTGCGGGGACCAGATGCGTACATTTCCCCGGCCTGGTATCCGAGCAAAGCCGAGCACGGACGTGTGGTGCCCACTTGGAACTACGTCACTGCGCACGTCTATGGTCGGCTCACGGTGCACGATGACCCAGCCTGGGTCGAACGAAATGTGCGTGATCTCACCGAACGTCATGAGGCCGGGCGACCGCAAGCATGGTCCGTTGACGACGCGCCGCCACAGTTCATCGAGGGTCTACTTCGCGCCATAGTGGGGGTGGAATTGTTGATCACCCGCATCGAAGCCAAGTTCAAGCTCAGCCAGAACCAATCAGCCGCTGACGTCGATGGCGTGATCTCAGGATTAAACACCGACGGGCACAAAGACGCTGCCCAAGCGGTGCAGCGAGCGCGAACGGCATGAGATCGATTTCGCTTCTCAGTATGGCCCGCACGCGACCAGCGTCGAGCCAATCAGACGGTACGTCGCGATTTGCAAATAGCTCTTAAGGTGATGTTCTTCGGGTAGCGCTGCACTCCTTACGGGCTGCGAATGGAACCGCGCGTTGACATAAACGGCCGGTTGGCCAGGAACGGTACGGAGCGCGGTGCCTCGGCTACGATCCCATGCGTGCAGGCGAAGGCAACCGGCGCGGCGTCGGGCGGACATTACGAGCAGCTGGTCCGGCGCCAGCGTGCAGAATTGCAAGATGCGTACTTGAAGGGGGTGCGCCGGCTGCGATGGGACGCAGGGCGTCTCGCCGCAGAACGAGAACGGCGTCTTCGGGAGCTGCTGGTGTGGGCCGCCGATCGTTCGCCGTTCTGGCGGGAACGACTGGCAGGCCGCGATTTGGCGAATTTCACCGAGTCCGACCTCCCCTCTCTGCCGGTCCTGACCCGAGCCGAGATGATGGCGGAGTTTGACCGGGTGGTCACGGTTCCCGGGTTAACACAGGCCCGGGTCCAACAACACCTCGATCAGTTGAACGGAGACGGGTACCTGGACGACGAGTACCGGGCAATCGTCACGTCGGGATACACCGGAACCGAAGCTCTCCATGTCTACGGCTGGGACGCGTTCGTCACCTTCGTGATGCAAGGTTCGCGCTGGACGGGGCGACGCGGCGAAGACCCGGATGCGGTGCTGGCGCAAGCCTTTGCTTGCAGCACGAGGCACGAATCAGGGGTGTTTCACGCGTTCAGCACCTTCGAGAGCGGAGGGCCGGCATCGCACTGCTTCGCCGGCACGCTGCCTCTGGACGAGATCGTCGACGGTCTCAATAACGCACGTCCGGCGGTGCAGGCCCTCCAAGGCTGGCCGAGCCTGATTCGGGACCTCGCTTTAGCGGCGATACAAGGCCGACTCACCATAAAACCGACCTGGGTCAGCGTCGCGGGAGAGGTCTGCACTGCGCCCGTGCGAGAGGCAGTGCAGTCCGCGTGGGGGGTCGAGGCTTCGGAGTTCTGGGGTTGCTCAGAGGGTACCTATGCCTTTTCATGCGGTGTTGGAGAAGGCATGCACATCGCCGACGATCTGGTAATCCTCGAACCGGCAGATGCTGATGGCAACGTCGTCCCATATGGGCAACCTGCGGATCGGCTGCTGCTGACCAACCTTTACAACCCGGCGCAGCCGCTGATCCGCTATGACCTCGTAGACGCGGTGACGATGTCCGACGAGCCGTGTCCGTGCGGTTGTGCTCATCGCCGCATCACCGCGGTCAACGGTCGGATCGACGGAGCCTACCAGTACGAAAACGGTGCTGCGGTGCCCAGGGCGGCCTTCGAACGGACAATCCTTGCCACCCGCGGCGTCGCCGACTTCTTCGTGGCCAAGACGCAGCGTGGTGTCGACGTGTCCGTGGTGACCGACGGTTCATGCGAGCTCCAGCATCTGCGGACGGAACTGATCGACGTCCTCCGCCGGCACGGCGGGCCGGAGTCAGACGTCTGTGTGCAAGAGGTCGGTTCTTTAGACCGACTGTGGTCGGGAAAGTCGAAGCAGTTCGACGCCAGGTGACCTAGCGAGGTGCTCGCGGGGACGTCCACCAACTGAGCGTGGTACCCCTGGGCGATGAGGGGAGATAATCACGGGCGTCGTCGCGCGTGAGCCCGCAGACGGACGATTCGTTAATCGATCTCGCAAGTCAGGTCGAACTCAGCCAGCGTGTGCGCCGCCAGCTCACGCAAAGCGGCCTTCGTGTTCTTGGCACCCGGTTGGTAGGCGACGACAGTGATGAAGACCTTGCCGCCGATGCGCCCTGAGTACAAGTCTATTTGGCCGCCCGATCGCTCAAGCCACTGTTGCGTCACGTGTTGCCAAATCGCTCGTCCGGCGGTGTACTCGGCGTTGGTGCCATCGGGGCGGCACAACACCGAGCTGAGGTCGCCGACATTAGAACAAAACACCGGGCGGTCAGCGAGCCTCGCATCGCAAAGCCGTTTCAACGCCCGCTTCGGTGCGAACGGCGTCAGCCAAAGGAGCTGCAACGACTTATCTGGCGTCTCCCGCAGAGTCCTCAGCGCCTGCTTGATGGCGGAGCGGACGTCATGCAGATCCGTCGTAACCCGGGTCGGGTCGACGCTGACGCACGCAAACGACATTGCGTTTGCGCGCGTATCACCCTCGGCCCGTTCGCTCATCGGGAGTTGCAAGGTGACGGCGGCGTCACCGGCACTTCGGCGCCCCATGCGCTCCCCGAGTTTCGCAGCCAATCCGGCGACCAGCGCGTTACTCGTGCCACCAAGAGCCTTCGCACGGGCCTGCCAAATATCCAGGTCGATGTAGACCGTCACGCCCGGCACGATGAAAGGGTCATCACCGTCGCCTCCACGGAGGGCGATGACTCGCGATGCTGGGAATCGGGCACCATCATGCCAAGGACGACGGGCTTGTTTTGCCGCTGCTACAAACGCCCGGGCAACCTCAGGTGTGTCCCGCGCTGTTTGGCGGGCATCCTGAACCACCGCGCGCAGTCGAGTGCGTGAACGCGGTGCTGGATAGCCAAGATCGCGCGTGTTGCCCAAAACCGCTTCAAGTAGCGCGACGTGGAGCCCAAGGCCGTCGATCAGGTAGTGGGAAACCACCAGGCTGACCGCGGTCGAGCCGTCCGTAAGTGGAAGGACGCCGAGAAGCCAGCCGGGCCCACATTCCGGATCGACAGACAGTTGTGAGCGTTCATCAGCCCAGTCGCTGAGTTCGGCGCGTGGACGGGCGGACTCAGCGATATCGATGTCCGACGGTTCCCGATCGGAGACCCACCGATGCCGGGCGAAGGGCAGCGGGGAACGCTCGATGCGCCGTCCCAACAACCCATGTCCGAGATTGTGGTGAAAACGCCTCAGCTCATCGAAGTCGATAGCGTGCTCATAAACCCACATGAACTGGATGACCAGGTTCCGGCCGATGGCGCGATGCTCCGCAAACATGGCGTGGTCGATGAACGCGAGCCGATCGTCTTGCCGCGCATCGTCATTGGATGTGCGGCTCTCGAATAATGTTCGCGCAGGGCGTATCCGGACTGGCACTGATCAGCCTCCGACAACACCGATCGATTCGCCCGTGACGCCCTGTGGTGCGTACACCTCGTCAGGCAGGGCGGCCCCGGCTCGACCGGCCATGGCCTTGTCCAGGGCCTGGTCGATGTCGGCGATGATGTCGTCGATGTGCTCGATTCCGATGGACAGGCGGATCGTCTCCGGCCGGATACCGGCCTTCACCAGCTCCTCGTCGGAGAGCTGGCGGTGGGTGGTGGAAGCCGGATGGATGGCCAGGGTCTTGGCATCGCCCAGATTGAGCAGCCGCTTGGCGAGCTGGAGCGCATCGAAGAAGGCCAGTCCCGCCTCATAGCCGCCCAGTGCCCCGAAGGTGACGATGGACGGCACCCGTCCGTGGAGGTAGCGCTCGACCAGGTGGTGGTAGGGATGGTCGGGGAAGCCGGCGAAGCTTACCCAGGCCACCCGGCGGTCGGCGGCCAGGTAGTTCGCCACGGCCCGCGCGTTGGCCTCATGGCGCTCGAGCCGCACGGCCATCGTCTCGAGGCCCTGGAGGAGCAGGAAGGCGCTGAACGGGGAGAGGGTGGCCCCGCTGTTGCGCAGCTGGGTTGACCGGGCCCGCACGGTGAAGGGCCGCTCGGGGAAGTCGCGGGCGAAGACGACGCCGTGGAAGGCGAGCTCGGGCTGGTTGAACATGGGGAAGCGGTCGGGATGGTCGGCCCACGGGAACCGGCCGCCGTCCACGATGGCCCCACCGAGGGTGGTGCCATGGCCGCCCACGAACTTGGTGAGCGAGTGGACAACAACATCCGCCCCGTGCTCGAAGGGCTTGAGCACGAGCGGGGTGGCCACCGTGTTGTCCACGATGAGCGGCACGCCGGCCGCATGGGCCACGGCGGCCACGGCCTCGAGGTCCACGATGTTGCCGGCCGGGTTGCCAATGGTCTCGCAGAAGACGGCGCAGGTGTTCTCGTCGATGAGGGGGGCGATCGACTCGGCTCGGTCGTCGACGGCGAACCGGGCTTCTATGCCCAGGGTCGGCAGCACGTGGGCGAAGTAGGTGAAGGTGGCCCCGTAGAGCTGGGGGGCAACCACGAAGTTCGAGCCGGCACTGGCCACCGTCAGGATGGCGTAACTGACGGCGGCCATGCCCGAAGCCACCACCAGGGCTGCCGTCCCCCCTTCGAGGGCGCAGATGCGCTGCTCGAGAACGTCGCAGGTCGGGTTGTTGAGCCGGTTGTAGTGGAAGCCGGGCGTCTCCAGGTCGAGCACGGCACCGGCGTGGGCGGCGTCGATGAAATCGTGGGCCACCGTCTGGTAGATGGGCACGGCCACGGCCCGCGTCCCGTCGGGTATGTAGCCCCCGTGGATGGCGATCGTCTCGTCGTGCATGGCCTCAAGCACAGGCGCTCCTCTTCCGGATGGTGCCCAGCAGGTTCGAGTACAGACGCAGGGCCGCGCCCCGCCACGGCCAGGGGGCGCGGGCGCCGACCTCGTCGAAGGGGAAGGCCGCCACCAAGGCCGGGTCCCGCTCGCCGCCCACTACCCGCTCGTGCAGCCTCTGAAGCCCGTCCCAGTCTCGGCCGGCCACGCAGTTCCGGGGCAGGCAGGGCAATTCGTCGTGCTCATGGCCGACGTAGCGCCGAACGTCCCGCAGGTACTCGCGCACCAAGCTCGAGGGATCGTACTCGGGATGGGCCTGGACCAGCACGACCTCGGACCGGCCCACCGTTTTCGTCACCACGCTCCACCCCACCTCATCCGACTGCAGGGCAACCGCGTAGCCGGCGGCGGCCACCGCGTCCACGGGCACGGTGTTGAGCCGCGAGTGGGGCAGGACGACGGGACCGACGAACCCGGCGGCCAGCGGGTGGATCGGGTCGACCGCCTGGCCGAAAACGCCCGTGCACTTGACCGGCAGGGTGGTCCGTTCGAGGTTGTCGAAGACGGCCAGCGCGGCGTGGGCCGACAGGCAGGACAGCACCATAGCCGGCACGTTCTCACTCCCCCACTGCAGCAGGCCGAACAGATCGGACCAGTACTGCTCATCTTCGATGCGTAATTCGATTGGGTTGGAGCCGGTCACCACCAGCAGGTCGGGGGGGTCCGACGTGAGGTCCTCGAGGGGACGGTACTCGGCGGCAATACGGGCCCGGATCCGCTCGCCCCGGGGCACCCCGGCCATGGTGTAGCGGGTCAGAGTGACCGTCTCACATCCGGACCCGGCCTCAAGAAGGCCCGCGAACTGTCGCTCGGTGACGCAGAAGGCGGCATCGGGCATGTTGTTGACCAGGGCACACGTCAACCGCACCGGCCCTTCGGCCCCGTCCGGCGGCGCCCCCGGGTCGAGCGCCCCGGCCAGTCGAACGTCCACCGTCATCTCAATGCCTCACGTCGGTGTAGGTAACGGTGACTTCCCGGTGGAGGAGCCGGTAGGCCGCCTGCAACTGCTCCTCGTCCTCGGTCGAACCGACCACCGCCACGATGTGGTTGCCGGAGCCGTCCCGCCAGTCGAGGGCGGCCCCTGGTCCCTGGTGGACGCTCACCGTGTCCACCTCGGCGCGGTCGGTGTAGTCGTTGATGCCGTCGATGGCCGTCACCGTGGCGCAGACGGTCGGCGGCTGGAGGAAGAAGCGGTAGCCGATGCGGTCGGTGGCCACGGGCCCGTCGACGGACACCGGCTCGCCCAGGGCCACCCGCAAGGTGAGGTCGAGCAGCTTGACGCCGGCGGCACGCTCCAGCATCTCGGGCACACCGCCGCCCAGTCGTCCGTTGACCTCGATGATGCGGGGCCCGTCGGGGGTGAACTTGACCTCCGTGTGCAGGCACCCGGTGCGTACCCCGAGGGCGTCGATGGCCCGGGTGGCCAGGCCCAGGACGGCCGAGCGGCTCCCGGCGTCGAGGGCGGCGGGGATGAAGAACCCGGTCTCCCGGAAGTTTTCGGCCGGCGGGAAGCGGCCGGTCAGGGCCAGGTGGCTGATGATGCCGTCGGCTACCACGCTCTCGACCGACACGTAGCCGGCGAAGGGGTCGCCGGCCCGGGCCGGATCGTCGGCCAGGTAACCCTCGAGGAGCATGTCGGGGCGGCCCGGGCCGAGGGTGTCGAGCAGCTTCTCGAGCTCGCCACCGTCGTGGGCGAGGAAGGTGTAGCGACTGCCCTGGGCCGAGCGGGGCTTGAGGACGGCGGGCCACCCCACCTCGGCCTCGACGGCCGACAGCGCAGGCTCGGACTGGTCGGGGCGGACGGGGCGGCAGGGGGGCATGTCGAGGCCGGCGTCGGCCAGGGCCCGGCGCTGGCGGGCCTTGTCGGTGAGGGCGGCGGCGGTCGCCGGGCTGTGGAAGGGCAGGCCCAGCCCCTCGGCCACATGGGCCAGTTCGACCATGCCGGCGTCGAGGTAGGTGGTCATGCCGTCGGGCTCCCAGGCGTCCAGGGTCTTGACCGCCTGCTCGGCGCTCATGCCCTCGAGGTCGACAACGGGGCCGAACCGGTTGAGGAGATCGGCCATCTCGCCCATTCCCGGCACGGCCGTGTCGATCATCCACAGCAGGTCGCAGACGCCGGCGGCCGCTTCGGCCAGCTGCATCACGGGAACGCAACGCGGCCCGTAGCCCACCGCCACCAAGGGCCGCGCCCGTCCGGTCGTGGAATCCATCATGTGCTCAGCCGATGACGGCCTCGACGCAGTCCTGGGCGTCGTAGACGGCCCGGAGGCGGCTGCGGGGCGAGGGCAGGTAGTGGGTGAAGTAGCGCACCCCCTCGGTGAGCACGCCCAGCAAGGAGATGTTGGGCTGGAGCCGGCCCTCGGTGTCGTAGGGGTGGAAGTCCTCATTAATGGCCACGCTGCCCACGGGCGTGTCACCGTAGCTGAGCTGGGTCAGCCTTCCCTTGGCGTAGAGACGGTTGAGCAGGGGCGAGCCCGACCGGGCCAGCGAGGGCATGTCGAGATAGCCCCGCACTACCCCGTCGACCGTCACGGCCGTCGGCTCCTCGAGGGCCGTGGAGCTCAGGCGGACGCCGTCGGGACAGGGGGCCACCTCCGGGTCAGGTCCGAGCGGGATGCGGACGACTCCGGCGTCGAGGAGCCCCAGCAGCTGCTGGGAGCGCATGGGTGGCACGCCCGCCTCCAGGCGGTTGATGCGGCCCCGGACGTTGGCCTGGAACTCGACGTAGGAGTCGAGGGAGAGACCACCGAACTCGATGACCGAACGCAGCTGGTCCCGGAGGATGCGCAGCACCTCCTGGGCCGCCTTGACCGGGCTCCCCCCGGGTCGCAGCGCCTCGGTGAGGTCGTCCTCGATCATGTCGTAGACCTGGCCCTGGTAGTCGGCGACCGACGTGTAGTGGCGGTCTGACCCGGCGAAAAGGTGGGTGGCCGGGTTGAAGCGCCCGAAGCGCGGCTCGAGACCGTCGACGACTTTCTCGTAGTGCCCGTCGACCCAACCTTGGCGGAGGACGCTGCGGACCTCGGTCGACTCGACGTCGCCCCCGGCCAGCAAGGCGGCGTGTATGTAGTAGCGCGCCTGCATCTCGGCGAAGATGAGCGGGAGAAGCTCGGCCCGAAAGTCCACGTGCCGCCGCACCGGCGACCCGCCCGGGTTGGTCAGCGCCGCGAACTCCTCAGGGGTGCACACCACCGGCTGATACCGGCCATAGGGGTCGACCCCGGTGGCCGACTTGGCGCAGTACGGCGCCCCCGAGCGTGAGTAGAGGGTGATGGTCGGCTCCCGGCCCGATGGCACGTACCGCTTGCGGTCGGCCCGGTCGCAGCGATCCTCGAAGATCCCGCCTCGTCCGATGGTGAGGGCGGTGAGGACGTCGTAGCCAACCAGGCCCATGCCGGCCACGGCCACCGAGGATCCGGCCGGAGCGCTCTGGTCGAGATACTCGATGGGGTAGGGCCGCAGGTAGCGCACGCCCCCGCCGGCCCCGATCTCGTCGTTCCAGGTGTGCCCCGAGGTCAGCACCACGTGGTCGACGGTGAGGGTGGT
This sequence comes from uncultured Actinomycetota bacterium, assembly GCA_963795995.1. Lineage (GTDB taxonomy): Bacteria > Actinomycetota > Actinomycetes > Mycobacteriales > Mycobacteriaceae > Mycobacterium. Next base: position 45,344 of record CAWCJY010000009.1, on the reverse strand, counting down.
GCCGTTGTCGAGCAGCACCGCCTCGCGCCCCTGGAGGGCCGGCGAGATGTCGACGGCCGCCGCGTAGTGCCGGATGATCTCGAGGTTGGGCGGAGCTTCGGCCACCAGTCTGTCGTAGAACCAGACCAGGTACTCGCCCATCAACCGCCGCGGCAGGTAGTCGGTGGGCAGGATGGGGTCACCCCCGGCGCCGATGCGGCACTCGTGACCCACCCAGCGGTAGCCGCAGCCCACCGCCCACTGGTGCAGGCCCACGTAATAGGGGGGGAGGGCGTCCCCGTCGGGGGCAGCGTAGAGGGCGAGCTGACCGCAGGCGTTGTTGAGGACCAGGAAGTCGGGCTGCTCGGCGGCGTAAACCCCGCCTCCGAGCTGAGAGGGCTCGACCAAGTGCAGCCGCACCGGCGTCCTTACCCGCCAGGCCCGGCTCACCGTCCGCTCCATGACGCACATTCCCCACGAGCCGAGCCCCACGATGGCCATCTCGATCATCGGACGCGTCCCATCACGCCACCTCAGATCGGCGGCCATTGGCTGATCTTTGCGTTCGAGCCCTTTTAGAGCGGTTTTCCTCTATCGCGGTCGCGGTTAGTCGGCGAACCGCGAGTACCAGCTGGTCGACGTCGTGCGGCGTGGTGGCAAAAGAGGTGACCAAACGGACGACGCCTGGCGCCCAACGGCCGTGGTAGAAGCCGTAACCTTCGTCCAGAAGACCGTCGATGACCTGTTCGAGCAGGCGGCAGAAGAGGATGTTCACCTGTGGCGTGCCCACAATGCGAATGCCGGGGATGGACTTGAGCCCCGCTACGAGCCGTGCGCTCATGGAATTGGCTTGCCGGGCATTGCACAGCCACAGATCGTCGGCAAGGTAGGCATCGAGCTGGGCGGCGGCGAAACGCATCTTGGCGGCGAGTTGTCCGGCTCGCTTAGCCCGGAAGCTGAGCTCGGTGGTCAGGGAGCGGTCGAAGACGACGATTGCATCGGCGGTTATGGCCCCGTTCTTGGTGGCACCAAAGGACAGTATGTCCACGCCGGCGCGCCAGGTTATCGCGGCGGGGTCGCAGCCCAATGCGGCGACGGCGTTGGCCAGGCGAGCGCCGTCCATATGGACGCGCAGGCCCGCGTGTTTAGCAATGCCGGCCAGGTGTTCGATCTCGGCGGGGGTGTATACCGCACCGGTCTCGATGGCCTGGGTGAGGCTCAACACGGAAGGTTGCACGCTGTGCACGTCACCGAAACCGACCTTGTGGCGCACCGCCGCCTGCAGCTCGTCGGCGTCGATCTTGGCGTCTTCCCCATCCAAAGCAACGAGTTTGGCACCCCCTGTGAAGAATTCCGGTGCGCCGCACTCGTCGTTGTTGATATGGCTGTCGCGGTGGCATAACACACTGCCCCACGGTGGGGTCAGCGCGGCCAAGCTCAATGCGTTCGCCGCCGAACCGGTGGAGACGGGGAGCAGATCGACGTCACGATCGAAGATCTCGCTGAAGCGGCGTCGTGCGCTCAAAGTCCAGGTGTCGGCGCCGTAGGGTGGTGCCTGCCCGGAGGCTGCCGCCGCGACAGCTGCGATGATCTCGGGTGCACCACTTGCGACGTTGTCGCTGGTGAAGGAGCGATGCGGCGTCCTAGCGATCTTGAGCCACTCGCCGTCGCCGCGGTGGTCGATCACGTGGGCGCCGACCCTGGGCAGCATTGATTCGATGCGCTCGGCGACGCCATCGACCTGGGGGTGCGTCGCGCCGCCTCCGCAGCGGTCGTCGACGTGGCTGTAGGCCTCGTAGCCGGTCATCGGGTCACCCCCCGTAGCCGGCGATCGCGGATGTCACCATTGACTTACCGCGTCAGGCCCAGCTGGAGCCGACGGCGGAGTCGGTGGACGCCATGTTGCTGCCGGCGGTTTGCACCTTGGAGCCGTGGGCGTTGGCCTGTTCGTAGATCACCTGGAAGTTGCGGCCCAACTCGGTGATGAATTGCTGGCAGGCGGTCGAGCCGGCGCCGCCCCAGAAGTCCCCGGCGGCCAGCACATCACGGATGATGGCCTGATGCTCGGCCTCCAGCGAGGCGGCCTGGGCGCGGATCAGCGCGCCGTGGGCGTCGACGTCGCCGAACTGGTAGTTGATCGTCATTTCTGTGTTCTCCTTACGTGAAAGTGCTTCCCGGCACCTGACGACGGTCTGTCTGTCACACGGTCGCAGGCGCATGTCCGTTGGTAGGCAGGTACACGATGGCCGGCGTGTATCCGGGAGGCGCGTGACCGTTCGTCGGAAATCCAGCGGGCACTGGATATCTCGCGGCTGGCGCGGATACCGCGGCCGGCGCGTATCCGGCCTCTGGCGAGCGCGCCACCACAGCGAGGCGCGGCCCATACTTGGCAGCAGCAGCACCGCCCACGCCGGCCGCGGCGCCCATAGCTGCGGCCCGTGGTAGCCCGCCGAGCATGACTGGAAAACCTGACCCGGCGCCAAGATCGCTGCTCGCCAAAGGAAGAGCCGCTGCAGTCGACATCCCTAGCGGGGCCGCCCCGAGCATCGCCGCCGGACCTGTCGCGGCCCAGCCCCAGCTCTGCGGTACCGACAACGCGCCGACTGCGGCCGCTTGACCCAGGCCCGCCAAACCGCCCGAGCCCGCCACTCCGCCCAAGCTCCCTGCGAGCCCTGACCCCAGCGCACCCTGGACAGCAGCCGCCCCCGCCGCCGCGCCCGCCGCGCTCGGTAGCGCGGATAGGGGTGCGGCGGCTGCGGATTGGAAACCCATGGACATCGGCGTGCCCATCAGGGGCCCAAGCGCGTCCGACGCCGCAAACATGGCAAAAAACGGCGGGATATCAGCGAATTCGGTTATCAAACTTTGCTCAAGGCCTCCGAGCGAGAAACCGGACGACGAGGATGTAAGCCCTCCCAGGAGCCCTGTCGTGGTCGACGCGGAGGAAGAGGGCGCGCCCGAAAGCCCACTCAGAATCCCCGAAAGTCCCGATGCCGGCGAGGTCGATGAACCGGGCGACGCAAGGCTCTGGAGCGCGCTGGAAAATGTGGAGATCAGCTGCGACAGCGTCGACTGCACGCCCGCTCCAGTCGACGTGCCGGCGGCCTGGGCACCGGCGACCCCCTGCGTGGCCAACCCGGCCGAATTGGTGGTCTGCGGCGCCGCGGTGAACGGCGTCACGTTCGCGGCGGTTGCCGCCGAGTTGGCGGCATAGCCATACATCGCCGCCGCGTCCTGGGCCCACATTTCGCCGTATTGGGCCTCCGTGGCCGCGATTGCCGGATTGTTCTGGCCCAAAAGGTTCGTCACAACCAGCGACGCCAGCTGAGCGCGATTGGCCGCGATCTCCGGTGGCGGCACCGTCATCGTGAAGGCCATCTCATAGGCGCTCGCCGCCGCTTGAGCCTGACTGGCCGCCAGCTCAGCCTTTTCGGCGGTGGTGCTCATCCACGCCGCGTAGGGTGCGGCCGCGCCCGCCATCGCCGTAGACGCCGGCCCCAGCCACGGCCCGCCGGTCAGCTCCGAGATCACCGACATGTAAGCGGCGGCCCCCGACTGTAATTGGGCGGCCAACCCGTTCCAGGCGGCTGCGGCAGCCAGCATCGACCCCGGCCCTGGACCGACATACATCCGGGCCGAATTGATCTCCGGGGGTAACGCCCCGAAATCCATCGCTGGTGCCTCTGCCGCTCAGAGCGTCGCTGCGGCGTTGGCGGCCTCGGTGGCCGCGTACGAACCGGCGCTGGTCCCGAGCGTGTTCACAAATAGCTCATGAATCGCCGTCGCTTGGGCGCCGATCGCCTGGTACATCTGGGCGTGCGCGGCGAACTGCGCCGCCGTTAGCGCCGAAACCTCGTCGGCAGCCGCGGGAACCACCCCGGTGGTCGGGGCTGACGCCGCCATATTGCCGGCGGCCACTGCAGAGCCGATCCCCTGCAAGTTTCCGGCCGCGAAGGCCAGCACTTCTGGCTGGGTAGTAACGAACGACATGTGCTCCTCCTAACGGAAAGCAAGCCGACCCGCAGGCCGGCCGCGGTTACGGCGGCGCTTCGGTGCGATAGGTGTATACCGATAATGCACCTCACAACGACCATACATACTGATTGGCTCATTGTAAACCTACTACCAGACTATTAGTACTCGCTTCTACCGTGAGGCAGGCATAGGATCTGAATGGTGCTCCTGCGCAAACTATGGAACGGGTGGAAAACTACGGACGCGAGCCAGCGCACCGCCCCAAGGGCTCAGTGCGCTTTGCTCCCAGCAAAACAAACCCGACCACCAGCACAGCCCCAACACGGACCGCGCCGCCGCAACCGAGGCTAACCGGGCACGCTGGCTGCGACTGTCAGTACCAGCGCACAGCTGCTGGGATTCGCCCGCAGGCACACTTTGATCGATTTAGTGGAACCCATTCGGCTGGTGTGCTCTGAAAACAGGAGCAGCCGAATGATTGTGATGGACGCGAAGCCCACAACCGACACTCGTGCCTAGCCTAACTGCTCGACGACTGAAACATGACCTCGCGTTCGTCAAGAATTGTCAAGCACCGGAGACACATCGCTCGTCCATCCACAGCCGTTCGGTCAAATTCTGAAACGTGACCAGTACAACCGGATCGTCGCATCGCATCAGCACCGACTTGCTCATGCTGGCCCGTACCGTCCAACCCTCACAATGCTGGAGCTGCACAACTAAATTAGCCAGTGCATCGACGCCAGCGAGCGCGCATAACGCGGCCGGCATGGCGCGGAAGATCTGAGGCAACGCCGACCCCGCTAACGTGTCCTGTCGGTAACCCATCATTTCGGCAAACGCCGTATTCGCGAACAAGATGATGCCGTCCCGCGCGATGGCGAGGGAAGGAACCGGAAGGCGCTCCAACACCACCAGAGCAGGCAACCGCGTCAGTGTGTCCATCGGCGATTCGCCCGGCCCCGCGTTACGCCGCCGGTCAACCCAGCTATCGCCGCGCACACCAGCGCTGTCGCGCGGAGAGGCAAATGAGACCCCTTCAAGCGACCATGCGTCCGTTGCCGATGAGGTAGGTGTTACAGGCTGTGTGGTCACTAATGACATGTGCTCCTCCTGACGGAAGTGACGCGACCAGTGCGGGTCGGGTTACCGGCGCGCCTGGATGCGGCCCACTTTTCAAGTACTGGTTATGCACCTTGCGGGTAAGCTTACATACTGATAGACATAATCTTGTCGTTTTAACAAACTGGCAGTCATCAAGTAATCTTGCAAGTCCCAGTAGAAGCGGTATGCTAGCTGGAGAGCAGGCCGCGAAACGGAAGACTTTGACCGACACAGCGCCGCCCCGATGCGCAGTGGGTCCACGCCCAGTACGCCACCGTCCCCTATCATCGACGGGACCGATTCGGCGGCGGTTTTGTCTTGGCGCGAACACTCCTGCCGCTGCGTGGCGACCGCGACGAGACAGGCGGGGTGATGACTGAAACCAGCGAACGAAGAGCCGACACCACACGCCAACGACTCATCGCCGCCGCAGCACGCCAGTTCGCCCGACGCTCTTACAGCATGGTCAGCCTCGATGACATTCTGGCAGAGGCTGAGCTCACCAAAGGCGCCATGTATTTTCACTTTCCGTCTAAGCAAGCGCTGGCGTTGGCGATCATTGACGACCTCACCGAGATGAGCCGTGCCGCAATCACCGAGTTGCTTGCCCGCCGCATGTCGGGTCTAGAAACGCTGATTGACCTGTTCTATCTCCTCGCCGTTCAAGATATCCAACACGACGTGGCCCGAGCCGGCGCCCGGCTGCTCGAAACCCTGGAAAACACAACGTCCTTACCCACCACACTGTGGCAATCATGGGTTGAGTTCGCCAGCACCCTCACCCAGAAAGCGTTCGCCGACGGCGACGTCGTCGACCAGACCGATCCAGAAGACATCGCCATAATGCTGGTGGCGCTGTGGGTGGGCATACGCCGAATCAGCGACCTCGACCAACCCGAGCATTATCTGGATTACCTCCAAAAAGCATGGATACTGGCATTACCCAGCTTCGCCAATCCCGACCGGATCGACTACTTCACCCAATTCATCAATCGACGACAAGCACTCGCTATCAAAAAGGTTTCAGCTCAAGCAATCTCAATATGACCTCATACCACAGTGACCCCTTCAGCGCATACCGATCCCCAGCCCCACCAAGGTTGGCTTTCAGCCACGGACAGCAACATCGGTAGCTCCGATTGGCCGCAGGGCCAACACACGTCTACCGCACCCCGGAGGTCAAGGGACCATGGCGCCCCAAGCCCGCTCTGAAGCTACCCGCCACAAGATCCTCAACGCAGCGATAGATCTGTTCAGCGCAGTCGGGTACGCAGCCACAGGGCTAGGCGAGGTCATCGAGCGTGCGGGAATGACCAAGGGAGCCCTCTATCACCACTTCGACTCCAAAGAAGCGCTGGCAACCGCCGTGATCGAACAAGGCGCCGACATGATTCGCGACGCGTTCGACCGCTTGTGCGAATCATCCTCGCCCGCATTGGAAAACATGATTCACGGCGTCTTCGTCGTTACAGACCTCCTCGTCTCCGACAAAACGGCCCGCACAGCTGAACTACTCACCCGAGGACTGGCCGAATTCAACAGCGCAGCCTCCGGTGTCTGGAGCAGCCGGCTGGACGCTATGACAGCACAGGTCAAACTTGCAGGCATCGAAGGCGACCTCCGCGAAGGCCTTGATCCCTACGTAGTGAGCGAATCAATCCTCAATGCCATGATCGGCACCCAACTACTTGCCAAGACAACAAACGGCAATGATCACGTCGAGCGGCTAACCCGCTCCCTAGACCTCTTGCTACCAGCAATCGTCGCGGAGACGTCACTGCCGTACTTCCGCGAATTCCTCGCGCGCGAGTCCCTACGCCACCGGCCGGGCAACCAGCTCACCTGAGCCGCTCAACAACCGCACTATCGCTCGCCCACCCACAGCCGCTCCGTCAAGTTCTCGAATGTCACCAACGCAATCGGATCATCTGAGCGCATGAGTGCGGACTTGCTCATTCGGGCCCGCACCGGCCAACCTTCGCAATGCTGCAGCTCCACCACGAGGTTTGCCAGCGGGTCGGCGCCGCAGAGCGCGGCTTGCGCAGTCGGCTCGGTATGGAAAATTTGAGGGAACGCCGCTCCTGCCAAGCCTTCCTGCGGGTAGCCCACCATCTCGGCGAAGGCAGTGTTCACGAACAAGATGACGCCGTCTCGCGCCATCGCGAGCGTAGGGATCGGGATCCTCTCCAACACCACCACAGCAGGCAACCGCGTCAGGACGTCCATCGGTGAATCGTCGGACGGCCCGTTGAGCCGCCGCTCGATTCGCCGATCGTCGCCCGTCACAGGTTGAGTGTGGGTGCCGCCGCGTGAGCCCTCAACAAGTGACCACGCGTCCGACATGGATCGCACAGTAGCAACGCGACAAGATCAAAACATAAAAATAACCAACTTAGGTAAATGCTGAATGTGACCTGAGCTAGGGTCGATTTCTGCCCCCCGTAGCCCTTATGGTCGCCCTTTTCAGGTTCACCGGCCACGTAATCGCGTGGTGGCCGTTGGTTGCTCTCAGACTCGGGCAAGTGCGGCCGCGCAAGCTCGGGCGGACTTGAGCCGCCTATTCCGCGGCGATCAGCTCATGCGGTTCGGTGACTGTGGTGTGTACGCCGGACCGGTAAGGTGGTTGTTCGGTCGGTCGCCTCACGAATGTAAGTGCCGATCTGGCGCAATGACCGGTCGGCCTCCGGCACCATCGGCGCGGCGATTTGAAACACGTGCATCTGGCCGGGCCACACGCACAGCTGCACGGGTACTCCTACTGCGGCCAGCCGCCCCGCAGCCAGCCGAGCGTCGTACAACAGGACCTCTGAACCGGACACATGGATCAATGTGCGGGGCAAACCACGTTGCACGTGGTCGAGCGGTTCATAGATCTCTTCGGGGCGCCCCTTCACCTTGTGACGCTGGGCCGCCGTGGCAACCAAATCGACGAACGCGTCAAACGCTCTGGCTGAGAACATCGCATCGGCGCGGATGTTGGGACGTGCCTGATTTGCGGCCTTTGCGATCTGCATGAGCGGTGACATGCAAACAATGGCCGCCGGTTTGTCGCCCTCGGTAAGTAGCCGTTCGGCCAGCGCGAGTGACAGGTAGCCTCCGGCGGAGTCGCCGGCCAAGACGATCTGATCGGGCTGATAGCCCCAGTCACGCAGCCTGCGGTAGCCGTCATAGCAATCGTCGATCGCCGCACCGATCGAATGTTTGGGCATCATCCGGTAGTTCATCAGGAGCACCGGAGAATCGCCGTACTTCGACAACAGGGTGACGAGCCGGTCGTGCGTGTTGGCCCCGCAGGTCATGAACGCACCACCGTGCATGTACAACACGACACGCCGGGTGCCATCGGCAGGCAGGACACCTGCAGCCCGGACCAATCGTGCGGTGCAATGCGGCAATCGGATCGTTGCGCGAACGCTGCCCGCCATGGGCATCACAGCTCGGGCAGCGAAGTCGATGAGTCCCCATGGCCAGTGCGCGTAGGTTACATAGCCTCCGATGGTCAGGACTGGCCGAACGGTAAGCCGAGCGCCAAGCCAGGCAAGCCGGCCAGCGATGCTCGGATCATCCGCCAGGGCTTCGCGAATGATCCCCGCTCGCCGTCGCTCTGGGATGATCGACATTGCCGGGCGAGCCCCGGTTATACCGGTACCGACCGCCGCCGAGTCACCCGGCTGTCTGTTTTCTGTGAGCGGTTGTTGTAAGTTTTGCATGGTCAGCCATCAACTTATTTCCCCGTGGCCGGTGCGGCCGGCTCGTCTGGCGATAATGGGACCATCGGTGCACCCCTTGGTTTCGAGTACGCAGTTGCGACACCGGATCCATGCCATGCAGCGACGGCGTCGAGCACCGGCGCAACGTTGGTGTTCCACCAAGTGTGGTGATCAGGCAAAGTGGCGCGCTTGCGCCACATGTCGGCAGCATGGTGCAGCCAGGCCAACAGAATGGCAACACGCTCGCCGATGCGGTCACCATCGCTACTTTCCACATCGCATCGGTCGTGTGCGGCGAGTAGCGCATTTCGTTCGCGGTCGGAGAGGGCACCCGCCTGTAGCCGCTCAGTAATGACTGCGCCGAGAGCAGACCGCTCCACCTGGGACGTCGCCGTCAGAACCATCAGGTATTCGTCGATCAGAGCCGGCCGACCCGGGCGTGCTCCGCCCCAGTTCAGGATGCCGGTGACTGGGCCCTCCACACCGGCAACCCGAACGTTGCCGGGGATGTAGTCGCCGTGCGTCCAGCTCATCGGCAATCGTCGGCCAACGAGCGCCCGCCGCAGTAGCATTCCCAGCCAGGCCACATCGGGAATTAGCTGCGGAGCTAACCGGCGGCACATGTCTTCCAAATCTGCCAGCGGTTCGACGACCCATCGCCGCAAAAAGCAAATGTTATCGACGAGGACGAACGTGGCAGTTCGCCGGTGCAGCGGTGTAATGGCGCTCAGAGCAGCAGTGGTGAGCTCCTCGACACGGTCCGGGCGGCGCGCCAGCAAGTCCGCGAGGCCTATGCCGGGCCGATACGACTCCACGGATACAGTCGCCCCGGCGCGCTCGTCGAAGGCCAGCATCCGCGGCAGCAGTTCGCGCCATTCTTCGCCGAGTTCCGGGTGGACGGCGAGTTCGGCGAGTATCCGCCGCTGCCTGCGCAGCCCCGAGGCACACGGCAGGCTGCGGGCCACCTTCACCACCGCCGCGGGCGGCCCTTGCTCGGGACGCAGCAGGACCACTTCTAGGTCGCTGAGACATTGCGGTGGTGTGCTCGATTCGAAGTTTTGACGACTCACCGGCAGATCAGGGACGTCGATCAGCGGGACCGATGACGGTGGCGCTATCCGCCCGGGCTGCCACGTGCTCATGTGATTGAGGAGGTCGGAAATATCGATGTTGGCCGTGGACCGAAATACATCTGCGAATCTGATCTCTTCTGGTAACGCACCGAATTCCATCTTCGATCACCGCCACATCCGCACCCAAGTGCGACCGCCTTGCCAGTCTCGCTGGTCGCATACGATGCGGCGCTCGTAACCAGTCCGTTCATGGATATCTCGCGGGTCTCCGCAGTCTGCGTCCTGAACACCGGATACATCTCGGCGGGTGCGGCGAATTGCGCCGACGTCACTGCCGATTTCGTTGGCGGCAGGCGGAAATACTCCGATCGTGGCCACCGCGACGGCTGTGTTGTCGGCACTCATTGCGGAGCCGACGCCGTGCGAGTTTCTGGCCGTAACCGCCAGCATCCCCGGCTGAGTAGTCACACATGACATGTGCTTCTCCTGACCGTCCTACCGGTACGACCGACCCGGGAAGGGCTGCAACTGTACTGGCCGGGCCTAAACCATTGCATCGAGCGCCCGGACCTTCAGACTGCGTCTCCGCTCGAAGGCTACTATACATACTCCGAGAAGGAAACAGGCGGCAGAACAAACTAAAAGTATTTGGCTTCTTCGGTTCTGCCCGGTGCTTCAAGCTGAGGCGATACCGCGCTCCGCGCGAGATCTCGGCGCGTGTCACCGGGTTCGGGCAGCCGCCTTACCCAACTGCCAGCGGCGACACACTACTTACCCGTCCTGGGTCCACAGTTGCTCGGTCAGGTCCTGAAACGTCGCGAGCGCAATGTGGTCGTCCACTCGTTTCAGGGCGGACCTACTCATCAATGCCCGGACAACCGAGCCATCCTTATGCGCCAGTTCGACCACCATGTTCTCCAGCGCATGGACGACGGACAGAACAGATTCATCGGCCGACGCTGAATTGAACACATGATCGAATTTCATTGACAGTAACTCATCGGTGCTGCTGCCGATCATCTCCGAGAAGGCGGTGTTGGCAAACAAGATACTGCCGTCGTGCGCGACAGCCAGCACGGGAACCGGAAGGCGTTCCAGCACAACCAAGGCGGGCAACTGCGTCAAGGTGACCATCGGCGGTTGACCGGAGTGCGAAGATCGTCGGCGCTCCACACGCCGATTATGGCCCTAGAACAGCAGTAAATCTCAGATTGTTCACAGATCGTGTGACCAAAGCCACTTGGATGGGCGGTGAGGGCTTTGCACAGTCACCGGTTGGGCCCAACCGAACGAAACGAGGGCGTTTTTGCAGCTGGCGGAAAAATGACACGCTGAACGACGGGTAGTGACGAGTAAGGTGCCTTCGATCAGCAGGCCGCGCCCGCGATCAATCGACAATCTCGCAGGGAAGAGGTGCTTATGACAGCGCACCGCGAGTCGGCGGTTCTGGTGTTAGCGGCCGGGGCCGGAACCCGGATGCGTTCCGATATTCCCAAAGTCCTGCACTCCATCGCAGGGCGCAGCATGCTGGCGCACTCACTGCACGCGATCGTCAAAGTGGCGCCCCAGCATCTGGTCGTGGTCCTCGGACTCGACCACGAACGCATCGCCTCGGTCGTCAGCGAACTGGCGTCAGAACTCGGGCGCGCGATCGGCGTGGCCATCCAAGACCGGCAGCTGGGGACTGGGCACGCCGCGCTCTGCGGCTTGTCTGCCTTACCGGACGACTATGGCGATGTGGTGGTCATCACGTCCGGCGACATACCGCTGCTGGACGCCGAGACGCTTGCGGAGCTGATCGCCGCCCACAACTCCCGGTCGGCGGCGGTCACCGTGCTGACCACGACACTGAGCGATCCCACCGGCTATGGACGCATCCTGCGCACACAAGACGACGCGGTGATTGCCATTGTCGAGCAAGCCGACGCGACACCATCGCAGCGCGAAATCCGCGAGGTCAACGCCGGGGTTTACGCCTTCGACATCGCGGCTCTGCGGTCGGCGCTGAACCGGCTTTCCGCCGATAACGCCCAACGGGAGCTCTACCTCACCGATGTCGTCGCCATCCTCCGGCAAGACGGCCAGGTAGTACATGCGCAACACGTCGAGGACAGCGCGGTGGTGGCCGGCGTGAACAACCGGGTGCAACTCGCCGAACTGGGCGCTGAACTCAACCGTCGCATTGTGGCCACCCACCAGCTCGCCGGCGTCACATTTGTCGATCCCGTCACCACCTGGGTCGACGTCGACGTCACCATCGGCCGCGACACCGTCATTGCGCCTGGAACCCAATTACTCGGCCGCACCCATGTCGGCGAACACTGCACCGTCGGTCCGGACACCACGTTGACCGACGTCACCGTCGGCGACGGGGCATCGGTGATCCGCACCCATGGCACCTCGGCGTCGATCGGTGCGGGCGCGGCGGTCGGTCCGTTCACCTACTTGCGGCCCGGCACCGTGCTCGGTGGCAAGGGAAAGTTGGGCGCGTTCGTCGAGGTGAAGAACTCCAACATCGGCGTCGGCACCAAAATCCCACACCTGACCTACGTCGGCGACGCCGACATCGGTGAACACAGCAATATCGGTGCATCGAGCGTGTTCGTCAACTACGACGGGGTGTCCAAGAACCGCACCACCGTCGGCTCACATGTACGCACGGGATCGGACACCATGTTCATCGCACCGGTCACCGTCGGCGACGGTGCCTACACCGGCGCCGGCACAGTGCTGCGAGATGACGTCCCACCAGGGGCGTTGGCGGTTTCGGCAGGCCCGCAACGCAACATCGAAGACTGGGTGCCGCGCAAACGGCCGGGCAGCGCTGCCGCGCAGGCCGCCGAACAAGCTCGTCACACGCCGGACGCCGGCGCGGAAGCGGAACCGGATCAGACACCATGACACGACCCGGCCCCCCGGCCCGCCGCTTGGCTCCCTAATATATTGAGGCCAGCCATTGGGTAACCATCTCGATCCGAACGGCGGGGGCATCACGTGAGCCACGACTGGACCGACAACCGCAAGAACCTGATGCTCTTCGCGGGTCGCGCGCATCCAGAACTGGCTGAGCAGGTGGCCAAGGAGCTCGACGTCCACGTCACGGCGCAGACGGCCCGGGAATTTGCCAACGGTGAGATCTTCGTGCGGTTCCACGAGTCGGTACGGGGCTGCGACGCCTTCGTCCTGCAATCCCATCCGGCGCCGGTGAACCGCTGGCTGATGGAACAGCTGATCATGATCGACGCGCTCAAGCGAGGCAGTGCCAAGCGGATCACCGCGGTCGTGCCGTTCTATCCCTACGCCCGCCAAGACAAGAAGCACCGGGGCCGTGAACCGATCTCAGCTCGGCTGGTGGCCGACCTGTTCAAGACCGCCGGCGCCGACCGGATCGTGACGGTGGACCTGCACACCGATCAAATCCAGGGCTTCTTCGACGGGCCCGTCGACCATATGCGTGCACAACCCCTGCTGACCGGCTACATCAGCGAAAACTACGGCCGCGGCGACATGGTGGTCGTCTCGCCCGATTCCGGCCGAGTGCGGATCGCCGAGAAGTGGGCCGACTCACTGGGCGGCGTGCCGCTGGCCTTCATCCATAAGACGCGTGACCCGCGGGTGCCCAACCAGGTGGTATCGAACCGGGTCGTCGGCGATGTTGCCGGCCGCACCTGCGTGCTGATCGACGACATGATCGACACCGGCGGCACCATCGCCGGCGCGGTGAAGCTGCTGCACGACGACGGCGCCCGCGACGTGATCATCGCAGCCAGCCACGGGGTGTTGTCCGACCCTGCATCCGAGCGGTTGGCCCAGTGCGGTGCTCGCGAGGTGATTGTGACCAACACGCTGCCGATCGACGAGGACAAGCGCTTCCCACAGCTCACAGTGCTGTCCATCGCGCCGCTGGTGGCCAGTACGATTCGCGCGGTATTCGAAAACGGTTCTGTCACCAGTCTTTTCGACGGAGACGCGTAAGTGGCTCACGGCCCGCGCGCGATGCACGCCTGCCAGTGAGATCAGCGGCCTGCGCAGTGGGCGCGGCACTGGTGGTGCTGACGTCGGGCTGTGGATCGAAAACTCCCGACTTCGAGTCGGTCTGGACGGCAACCACGTCGTCGACCACCACAACGTCCACCGCTCCCCCGGTTCCGCTCTCGCAATATCTGGAAAGCATCGGAGTAGCAGGTGATCAGGTAGCGCCAAACACGCTGACCGACCTGTCGGTGTCCATCCCGACGCCGCCCGGCTGGCAGAAAGTCGAGAAGCCGGACATCACCTCCGCCACGGAGATGATCGCCAAGGACGGCAAGTACCCGACGGCGATGCTCATGGTGTTCAAGCTGCGCGGGGTCTTCAACGCCGCAGAGGTGGTGAAGCACGGCAACGCCGACGCCGAGCTGGCGCAAAACTTCAAGCGCCTGGACGAATCGACGGCCGACTTCCACGGGTTCCCGTCCTCGATGATCCAGGGCAGCTACGACGTCAAGGGCACGCGGTTGCATGGTTTCAACCGGGTCGTTTTGCCGACCGGTTCCCCCCCGGCGAATCAGCGGTACCTGGTTCAGCTCACGATCACCAGCCTGGCTGACCAGGCCGTCTCGGATTCCGCCGATATAGAGGCCATCATCGCCGGGTTCACTGTGGCACCCAAATAGCCCGTGCAGGTAAATTCGGATCTGCGGCGCCGATGCGCTAACGTGGCCAAGCGTCACGGCGAGGGCGGCTGCGGGGGAACTCCGTTCCACTTCCAGCCACCGTTATCGACGGCGACCGCCAGCTTGGTTGTCGCGATCCTGGCCGTGCCCGGACAACACCCAGGAGCGACCCAATGGCAAATTCCGCGACATCGACAGCCAACCAGCTGACCGTTTCGGTGCGTACGGCAACCGGTAAAGGAGCATCCCGGCGGGCCCGGCGCGACGGCAAGATCCCGGCCGTGCTCTACGGACACGGCAGCGACCCCCAGCACCTGGAGCTGCCCGGGCACGACTTCGCGGCCGTGTTGCGCCACTCGGGGACCAACGCGGTGCTGACGTTGGACATCGAGGGCAACGAGCAGCTTGCCCTGACGAAGGCGCTCGACATCCATCCCATCCGCCGCACCATCCAGCACGCCGACCTGTTGGTCGTTCGCCGCGGCGAGAAAGTCGTCGTCGAAGTCACCGTCGACGTCGAAGGGGAAGCGACGCCCGGCACCCTGGTCACCCAGGAAACCAACGCCATCGAGATCGAAGCCGAGGCGCTGTCCATTCCCGAGCAGTTGACCGTCTCCGTGGAGAACGCCGAGGCCGGCACACAGTTCACCGCCGGGCAGATCGTCTTGCCGGCCGGGGTCAGCCTGGTATCCGACCCTGAGCTGTTGGTGGCCAACGTCGTCACAGCGCCGAGCGCCGCAGATCTCGAAGCGGAGGGTGCCGGCGAGGTGAGCGAAGCCGAGCCGGCCATTGAGCAGGTCGAAGAAGCTGAGGCCGCCGCGCCCGAGTCCGAGTGAGCGGACTGCGACATGACCGGTCCGCTACTGGTGGTCGGTCTGGGTAATCCGGGAGCGCAGTACGCCCCTACCCGGCACAATCTGGGATTCATGGTGGCCGATCGACTGGCCGCGCGCTTGGGGTCGACGTTCAAGACGCACAAACGTTCAGGTGCGGAAATAGTCACCGGCCGGCTGGGCCTGCGGGCGATCGTGCTGGCCAAACCTCGCAGCTATATGAACGAGTCGGGGCGCCAAGTGTCGCCGTTGGCCCACTTTTACTCGGTGTCGCCGGCCGACATCGTCGTGATCCACGATGACTTGGATCTCGACTTCGGTCGTATCCGACTCAAACTCGGCGGTGGTGAAGGCGGCCACAATGGTCTGCGCTCGGTGGCAAAGGCGTTGAGTAGCAACAATTTTCAACGGGTTCGGATCGGCATTGGTCGCCCGCCGGGACGCAAAGACCCGGCGGCGTTCGTGCTGGAGAAGTTCACCGCCGCCGAAACTGCCGAAGTGCCGACGATCTGCGAACAAGCCGCCGATGCCACCGAGTTGCTGATCGAGCTGGGGCTGGAGCCCGCACAGAACCGCGTGCACGCCTGGTAACCACGCCCATTTTTCGGCGCGACCGTGCGTGTTTGCACGCCGACGCGCCCGCTACGACGGCATTTCGTGCCCGTTCGCGGATGTTGACGGCGGAGAACTCAGGTGACGAGCATGACCGAAGTAGTCCGCCGCAGCTTGCCGGACGGCGTCTTCGGGATCGTCCCCGGACCCAGCACCACCACATTGCGAGGCCGCATGTCGACCTCGGTGATGACCTCGTGTGCCACCTGGTGTTCGATACGGCGCACCTCGGCGGGGTCTTCGAAGGCATTCGATTCGACCGCGACAGCGAACGTCTCCCGCGAATGCCCGGCGTCGAGCCGCACGGCTACGGCACAACCCGGACGCACACCGTCGACCCGGCTTGCCGCCCGCTCGATGTCGGTCGGATAAATGTTGCGGCCGGCCATGATGATTACGTCCTTGACCCGACCACACACCACGACGTGGCCCTCGTCCGTCAGGTAACCGAGGTCACCGGTGTCGTACCAGCCGTGCTCGTCCTGGGCGGGGATGAAGCCGCCCATGGTGACGTAGCCGGGCGTCAGCGACTGGCCACGCAACTCGATGACGCCCACACCGCGCGGGGGCATGACGTTCCCGTTCTCGTCGATGATCCGCGCTTCGAGGTCCTTCAGCAGGGGACCCAACGTGGCCAGCCTGCGGGTGTTGCCTTTGGTAGCGGGCACGGCCCGGCGCAGGGCGGCCAGCAGGTCGGCGTCGACCTCATCGACGACGAGGCCGGCGTTGCACTCCGAGAAAGACACGGCCAGCGTCGTCTCGGCCATGCCGTAGGCGGGCAGGATCGCCGAGGGCTTGAGGCCGAACGGCTTGCCCGCGTCGACCAGATCCTCGACGTCGGCGGGTTCGACGGGTTCTGCGCCGGACAGCGCGAAGCGCAGGCTGGACAGGTCGAAATCACCGGGCTTGGCGTTGCGGCGCAGCCGCTTGGCCAGCAGCGCGTAGGCGAAGTTGGGCGCCGCGGTCATGGTGCCCTTGTACTTGTCGATCAGCTTGGCCCACAGCAGCGTGTCGCGTAGGAAGTCCATCGGCGTGACCTTGACCAGCTCGGCGCCGAAGTACATCGGGATAGTCAAAAAGCCGACCATCCCCATGTCGTGGAAGCAGGGCAGCCAGCTCACCATGACGTCTCTGTCGACGTCGTACTGGGCGCCGATGAACATCGCCTCGGCGTTGGAGTAGATGTTGCTGTGGGTGATCTGCACCGCTTTCGGTGAGCCGGTGGACCCTGAGGTCAGCTGCATCAGGGCCAGGTCGTCCTCGCCGACCTCGACCGGATCAATCGGGTCCGACGCCAGTAGGTCGGCGACCGTCAGAACCTTGATGCCTTTTTCCTGAAGCACGGGAGTGGCTACCAAGAACGGCTCGGCGACGACGACGGCCTTGGCCTCGATCATGCCGATCACCATCATGGTGTCCTCGGCCCACACGGCCAGATCGGTGCGCGGGGTGGGCTGGTGCAGCATGGTCAGGCTGGCACCGCGCATCCACAGCCCCTGCGCGGTTGGCGCGATCTCCACCGGGTAGCCGGCGAGCACACCGACTGCGTCGCCGAAGCCGATGCCCGCGGCGGCCAGGCCGCCCGCGATGCAGCGAGCGCGCTCGTGGACCTCGCCCCAGGTGTGCCGGACGGGTGTGTGCGGTTCACCGGTCACCATGCCCGCGGTCGTGGTGCGGGCGTTGCGGTACATCTTCTCGGTGAACCTGCTCACGACGGCCTCCTCTCCGGCACCGCTGCTTTCTCAAAGGCCCAGGGTCCAATACTCCCCCAGCCGGCAAGCACTTCGGGACAGCCGCGCGCACACGATTGGGCAGCGGTTTCATCTCGAATCGGTGATGCGTCAATCGTTTCGGAAAAGGCTGCACGAGCAGCCTCGATGCGGCTGCGGGGGTTCGCCGACCGGCCGCCGGAATATCCGGTGGACACCGTCGGGCGCACTCTTTGACCGCAATTCGTCACCGCGGGCCATCTTAAACTCCTCTTAAAGAAGATCCAAACCGCGAAGCGTTTTGGGGTTCAGGTCACACTCCGCTGGTTGCCGGCACCACCCGGGCGCCGTGGACCGGTCCGCTGGCGACACGCACAGTGCGGCAAACCCCGGCTCCGGACAGCTGACTGCCGACGTCGACCGCCGAGGTCGCTGAGGCGCAAAGGAACGCGCAGGTGGGACCCGAGCCGGACACGATGGCCGCCAGGGCGCCGGCCTCCACACCGGCGCGCAGCGCTCGGCGCAGCATCGGGTCCAAACTGGCTGCGGCGGGCTGCAGCTCGTTGCCGAGCAACGGCGCCAGCCGTTGTGGGTCGCCTGCGGCCAGCGCTGCCAGCACCTGGCCCGGCTCGTCGAGTCGCGGCGGAGCCCCGACATCACGCAGCCGGTCGAGCTCGGTGAACACCGCCGCCGTGGACAGTCCCTTGACGGCAAATGCGAGCACCCAGTGGAAAGTGCTTCTGGACAAGACAGTCGCCAATTCTTCGCCGCGGCCGGTGCCCAGTGCGGTGCCACCGTGCAGGGCGAAAGGTACGTCGCTGCCCAGCTGCGCGGCCAACGTATGCAGGTCACGGCGGGGTACGCCGAGTTCCCACAGCTCGTTCATCGCTACCAGAACCGCTGCCGCGTCGGCGCTGCCGCCCGCCATCCCACCGGCTACCGGAATGGATTTGTCGATGGTGATCGAGATATCCGGCGCTCGGCCCACGTGTTCGGCCATCAGTTCGGCGGCCTGCCAGGCCAGGTTGCTCCGGTCGGTGGGTAACTCGTCGGCCCCTTCGCCGCTGAGCTGGAGCGACAGCACGTCGGCGTTTCGGACGGTGACCTCGTCGAACAGTGATACGGCGTGGAACACCGTGGTCAGCGAGTGGTAGCCGTCGGCCCGGCGATCACCGACGGCCAGGTAGAGGTTGACCTTCCCCGGTACCCGAACCGTCACCGAACCGGTCGGCACCCATTGCACAGCGGTGCTTCCGTCCAACGGCACCGAACGAGACTATCGCCGGGACGGATACCCCACAGTCACTTCGCCGGTCCGGCGTCAACTCGCCGACGCTTGGGGCGCCGATGTGTCCCGGCCGGCACCGGCATTTCCTTCCACATCGTCCGAGCGCCGTAACAGCCGCACGAAGTCGTCGACGGAAAGCGTCTCACCGCGCCGGGCCGGGTCGATGCTGGCGGCCAGCAGCCGGCTGGCCGACTCGTTTCCCGAACCTGCCCATTCGGCGAAGGCATTGCGAGATGTCTTGCGCCGCTGGCCAAATCCGATGTCCACCAGCGTAAAGACGCGTTTCCGGAACGTTTCGTCGATCGGCCACGGCGGCGTTTCGTAGCGATCGATGCGCACCAGCCCGGAGTAGACCCGCGGAATGGGCCAGAACACCGTCGGCGACACCATGCCGAAACGGCGCACCCGCCCATAGAAGCGGACTTTGACGCTGGGCACTCCATACTCCTTGCCGCCCGGTTCGGCGGCCAACCGCGCGGCGACCTCGGCCTGAACCATCACCATCAGGGTCCGGATGGAGGGAAACTCAGCGAGCAGGTGCAACAGCGCCGGAACGGCAACGTTGTACGGCAGGTTCGCGACGACTGCTGTTGGCTCACCGGTCAGGTCCGCTCGGCGAAGGGACAGGATGTCCCGGTTGAGCACGGTGAGCCGGTGGATTTCGCTATGCGAGTGCTCAGAAATGGTCTGCGGGAGCCGCTCCGCCAGCACCGGGTCGATTTCCACGGCGGTGACCGTGGCGCCCCGATCCAGCAGGGCCAAGGTGAGCGATCCCAGGCCGGGCCCAACTTCTAGAACGTGGTCCTGCCGGTTGACCCCGGACGACGACACCACTCGGCGCACCGTGTTGGCGTCATGCACGAAATTCTGGCCGAGGGCTTTTCGGGGCCGGAATTCGAGGTCTCTGGCCAGCCGCCGGATCTCTGTTCGCCCGAGTAGCCGGATAGTCAGGACCCGCCCGCTCTTCCACCGCACACCGGCCAAGGCGACAACCCTCGCCGCCCACGTAACGCCTCGGCGATGGCGATCTGCTCTTCCCGCGTTGCGAGATCAGCCCGGGGGGCATAGCGCAAGCCACCATTGCTTTCCCAGGTGCCCTGGTCGAACTGGACACCGCCGTAAAACCCGTTGCCGGTGTTGATCGCCCAGTTACCGCCCGTCTCGCAGGACGCGATGGCGTCCCACACCGACCCGGCCGCCACCCGCGGCGCCTCGGTACCCGGTTTGGTGCCCACTCGCACCACCGCGTCGCGAGCCGGTGTCACTACGGTGTTGGCGATCGGTAGCCGACCGGTCTCTACGCCGTTGACCTTGGCGACCGCGAACGTCACGTCCTGGGTGCCGGGGGTACCGGGATTTTCGATGATCTCCCGGCTGATATTCATCTCCGGGTCCTCGATACGTGTGGAGGCCGGAGCCAGCGGCACCCGCTCGGTGACTTTCTCGATACGGTTTCGCGTCACCTGGATTTGCATACCGTCGGTGACGGGTGTGACCGCACTTGGCACCACACGATCACTCTGCTCCAGCGGGGTGCCCGCGGCGGCCAGCAGCTTGCCGACGTTCGGCGCGGCGAGATGCACCATGCGCATCGACCCGCCGTCGTCGATCTGCACAGATTTTGCGCTGACAACCGGCAACGTCATGCCGGCCAGCGGGACCCGGCTGCCGCGGGAGGCCGCGGCGGGCGCGGTGTCGGTCATCGCCAGCTGAGCCAGCGCCTCGTCGACGGTGGACGCCGTCGTCCACATCTGCTTGGTGGCCTGACCGTCCAGTGATATCTGCAGTGGGCGGCTGCGCCGCAACACGATCTTGTCGGCCTCGTGCACTAATTCGCGACCGGCCGGGTAGAGGTCGTCCTGGGCGCCGACGTCAAATCCGTTTTCTTTGATGACGTCGATTACGCGGGACTTCATCGTCGTGACGGTCAACGCGGTGCCGTCGACGTTCAGCGTCACTGTCTTCTGCTCGGCGACGGCGTAACCGCCGGCGAAGGCCAGCGCCACCAACAGGGCGCCAACCAGTAGCCGCAGCAACGGGGACGGGGACTGATGCAGCTTGGTAAGTACGTTCAACGTTGCTGTATCCCCGACCTTGACCTTCACTGACTTCTTCAGCGGCAACTGAGCCACAGGGGACCCCGCCGTTCGATCACAAGACGGTAACGAACCGGCCTAGATAGAGCAACTTCAACGGCGCCGTCTTACCGGTCTCTTAAGTGTCGATTTGGTACGCCCGCCGCGTATTGGCGGTCGTTACCTGCGCCAGTTCGTCAGCAGGTCGACCCAGCAAATCTCCCAGTGCCCGCACCGTGTACGGCAGGCAGTACGGCTCGTTCGGCGCGCCCCGGTAGGGATGCGGTGTCAGAAACGGCGCGTCGGTTTCCACCAGCAGTTGCTGCACCGGGATCATCGGAACGGCTTCCCGAAGTTCGCGCGCGTTGCGGAAGCTGACCGTCCCCGACAGGCTGACCAGCCAGCCGGCGTCGATGCAGGCACGCGCCATCGCGCGGCCGGACGAGAAGCAGTGGAATATCACTGTGTCGGGGGCACCCTCGGCCCGCAGCACGTCCAGCACCGGGGCGTCGGCCTGGCGGTTGTGAATCATCAGCGGCTTGCCGGTGCGCTTGGCCAAATCGATATGCCACGCAAACGCTTCCCGTTGGTCCTTCGGCTCCGCGCAGCCGTCGAGCTTGCCCGGCCAGTACAGATCCATCCCGGTCTCGCCGATCGCCACCACGCGAGGGTGGGCGGCCAAATGCTCTATCTCCGCACGGGCGGCATCGGACAACGTGTTGGCGCGGGTCGGATGCAGCGCCACCGCGGCGTACACCCGCGGATCAAAGTCGGCGGCCCGGGTCACCCAGCGTGCCGACCGCAAATCGTCGGCGATGGTGACGACGGCGATTACGCCGACCGCTGCGGCGCGATCGACCATGGCACGCACATCGTCAGCATTCTGGGCACCGCACGCGTCGAGGTGGGCGTGCGCATCGATCAAGGACGCCAACGGCTCAGGGGCGGGTGGCGGCGGCCGATCAGAACTCACCCGCACACAATAGGGTGAGACGCGATGAGGCCCTACTACGTCACTACCGCGATCACCTATGTGAACGGTAACCCGCACGTCGGCCACGCTTACGAGTACATCGCCACCGACGCGATCGCGCGCTTCAAGCGGCTCGACGGTTTCGATGTGCGCTTCTTGACCGGCACCGATGAGCATGGCCTGAAAATGGCGCAGGCGGCTGCCGCCGAAGGGATTTCGCCACAGGAACTGGCGCGGCGCAACTCCGACGTGTTTCAGCGGCTACAGGGAAAGCTGAACATCTCATTCGATCGGTTCATTCGCACCACTGACGCCGACCACCACCGGGCGTCCAAGGACATCTGGCAGCGGATGGCCGATGCCGGTGACATCTACCTGGACGCCTACGCCGGTTGGTACTCAGTTCGTGACGAACGCTATTTCAACGAAGACGAAACCGCGATGGACGCCGCCGGAACCCGCATAGCGATCGAGACCGGCGCCCCGGTGACCTGGACCGAGGAACAGACGTATTTCTTTCGGCTGTCGGCTTATACCGACAAGCTGCTGGCCCACTACGAGACCAACCCGAGTTTCATTGCGCCTCAGGTGCGTCGTAACGAGGTGGTGAGCTTTGTCTCCGGCGGCCTGCACGACTTGTCCATCTCCCGCACGTCATTCGACTGGGGCGTGCCGGTGCCCGGGCACCCCGACCACGTCATGTACGTCTGGGTCGACGCACTGACGAACTACCTGACCGGAGTCGGTTACCCGGACACCGAGGCGGACCTGTTCCGCCGATACTGGCCCGCCGACTTGCACATGATCGGCAAGGACATCATCAGATTCCACACGGTTTACTGGCCGGCGTTTCTCATGTCAGCCGAAATCGAGCTGCCGCAACGGGTTTACGCACACGGGTTTCTTCTCAACAGCGGTGAGAAAATGAGCAAGTCGGTGGGCAACGTGATCGATCCGCTCACCCTCGTTGATCAGTTCGGCGTCGATCAGGTCCGATACTTCTTCCTGCGTGAGGTGCCCTTCGGCCAGGACGGAAGCTACAGCGACGAAGCGATCATCACCCGGATCAACACCGACCTCGCCAATGAGCTGGGCAACCTGGCTCAACGGTCGTTGTCGATGGTCGCCAAGAACCTGGACGGGATCGCGCCGACGCCAGGTGAATTCAATGCCGACGACGTCGAGCTGCTGACCATCGCCGACGGACTGCTGGCGCAGGTGCGAGATCACTTCAACACGCAGTCAATGCATTTGGCGCTGGAGACAATCTGGCTGATGCTCGGCGCGGCGAACAAGTACTTCTCGGCACAGCAGCCGTGGGTATTGCGCAAAAGCGAGTCTGAAGGTGACCAGACCCGTTTTCGCACCGTGCTCTTCACGACGCTGGAGGCGGTGCGCATCGCTGCGCTGCTGATACAACCGGTGCTGCCCGAGTCGGCGGGCAAACTACTCGACCTGCTCGGACAGCCGCGCGACCAACGCACGTTCGAGGCACTGGGCACCCGGCTGTCGCCGGGCACCGTGCTACCACCGCCGACCGGGGTATTTCCGAGGTATCAAGTCGACTGAAATCATCGACTGGCTGGTGTGAACCCGGTCACAGCCGTCGGCTCAGCTGTCACATTCGCAGCAGCGGCGGTGTCTCGAGGGCACAACTCTTCGAGACAGGAGACAACAATGACCGGTCAGCGCACACGTGTGGTCGTGCTCGGCGGCGGTTACGCCGGAACATTGGCCGCCAATCACCTACGATTGCGTGCCGACGTGGACATCATGCTGGTGAACCCGCGCCGGGTCTTCGTGGAGCGAATCCGATTGCACCAGTGGGTTGCCGGTACCGGCAGCGCCACCGTTGAGTACGGCACACTGCTGGGTGATGGCATCGACCTAGTCGTCGACACCGCCGAGCGGATCGACACCGCCAAGCAGCAGGTGGTGTTGGGCTCGGGTGCGGTGCTGGATTTCGACTACCTTGTCTACGCCGTCGGCAGCACCGGCGCGGTTGCGCCGACCGTGCCTGGTGCAGTCCGGTTCGCTTACTCCGTCGCTGAATTCGAGCACGCCGAGCGACTGCGCAACACACTCGACGAATTGCATCCCGGCGCACCGATCACCGTGGTCGGCGCCGGATTGACGGGCATCGAGACGGCCTCCGAGCTGGCCGAGCAGGGCCGGCGGGTGGCGATGGTCGGCGGCGGTGTGCTGGGACCGTCCTTGAGCCCGCGCGGCCGGCGTTCCGTCGCCAAGTGGCTGGGCAGGCTCGGGGTTGAGGTGCTCGAGAGCGCCGTGGTCCGCGAGGTGCGACCCGACGTGGTGCTGCTGGGCGACGGCACGCTGCTGCCGAGCGCGGTGACCGTGTGGACAGCCGGCTTCGGCGTGCCGGACCTCGCCGCCCGCAGTGGGCTACGCACCGACCGCACCGGACGGCTGCTCACCGATGAAACACTGACCTGTGTGGAGCACTCGTGCATCGTGGCGGCCGGCGACGCGGCCGCACCGTCCGGTCAGCCACTCCGAATGAGCTGCCAGGCCGCCGGTCCGCTGGGGATTCAGGCCGCCAACACAGTGCTGAGCCACATCGCCGGGACCAAACCCGCGGGGTTGAGCCAGGCGTTCCTCGGGCAGTGCGTGAGCATAGGACGTTCCTATGCCACCGTTCAACTCACGCGCGCCGACGACACCCCGGTGAACGCCGTGGTCGGTGGTCGCCTGGCCGCGTCGATCAAAGAGGCGATCTGCCGGGCGACCGTGTGGTCGATCCGTCGCGAGGCCGACAAGCCCGGCTCCTACTTCTGGCTCAAGGGCGGCGAACGACCTCAGCAACCCGCCCGTGCCGAGGTCGCGGTTTTGTGAGCGCCTCCGACGAACACGCCGAACGGTTCACCCTGCTACGACCACTGCTGTTCACCATTGCCTACGAAATACTCGGCTCGACAACAGAATCCGATGATGTGCTGCAAGACAGCTACCTGCGCTGGGCTGCGGTCGACCTGTCGACCGTGCGCGACACCAAGTCCTACCTGGCCCAGCTCGTCACCCGGCAAGCCCTGAACGGGCTGCGGGCCGGTGCCCGGCGTCGCGAGGACTACGTAGGGCCATGGCTACCAGAGCCGCTGTTGCTCGACGACCAGGACCCGTCAGCCGATGTGATTCTCGCCGAGTCTGTTTCGATGGCGATGCTGGTGCTGCTGGAGACGCTCACTCCGGACGAGCGGGCGGTGTTCGTCCTGCGTGAGGTATTCGGGTTCGAGTACGCCGACATCGCTGACGCCGTCGACAGAGCGGTACCGGCAGTGCGGCAGATCGCGCATCGAGCGCGTGAGCATGTGCATGCTCGGCGCCGGCGCTTCGGTCCGATCGATCCCGAACAAAATGAGAAGCTCACTGCGCAATTTTTGGCCGCGGCGGCGGGCGGTGACATCGCGGCCGTGATGTCGATGCTGGCGCCCGACGTGGTGTGGACCGCCGACAGCGGTGGCAAGGCCAGTGCGGCCCGGCGACCGGTGACCGGGGCGGCGAAGGTGGCCGCCGTGGTGGTGGGTCTCATGCGATTGGGCGCGAAGCTGTCCGACCTGCGGGTGGAGATCGTGATGTGCAATTCCGCACCGGCCATGCGGTTTTTTCGTGCCGACCACCTCGAGGGGGTATTCACCGTCGAAATCGTCGACGGCAAGATCAGTAACGTCTACGCGATGCGCAACCCCGACAAGCTGACGGCTGCGACAACCGCACGCGCAATAAGCCGCGGCTGAGCAGCACCAGAGCGCTTCTGCAAAGCTGACAAGGTGCGGATTGACCGGCTCGGCGACCTGGGGGAGGCGCCGCAGGTATTACGCGCGGTCGGCGACGCCACCAGTCGGCTGTCTTTGCCGCCGCCGGCGGCGCTCACGGGCGATTGGTTCGGCGCGCACGCGGTCATTGCCCCGAGTGTGGCGGTGGAATCGGTCGATGCCGTCGACGCGTTCGCCGTTCGGCCGGGCCGCGACGGGGCCGCAGTGGGCGGCGGCTGGATCGGCTACTTGTCCTATCCGGACGCCGCCGCCGACCGACTGCCAGGCCGGATCCCCGAGGCCGCCGGCGGCTGGACCGACTGTGTACTGCGTCGTGAGCGCGGCGGTCAGTGGTGGTACGAGAGCTTGTCGGGCGCGCCGATGCCGCGCTGGGTGGCTGAGGCGTTGTCGGCACCGGCGCCGGCCGGGATGTGCAGGATCGACTGGCACGACGCCGACCGCGCCACCCACCGCGCGGGGGTGCTGGCATGCCTGGAAGCGATCGGCGCCGGTGAGGTCTACCAGGCCTGCGTCTGTACCCAGTTCACCGGAACAGTGGTCGGTTCGACGCTGGACTTCTTCGTCGACGGTGTTGCGCGCACCGGGCCGGCCCGAGCAGCGTATGTCGCCGGCGGGTGGGGCGCGGTGGCATCGCTGTCACCGGAGTTGTTCTTGCGCCGCCGCGGCGAGGTCATCACCTCCAGTCCAATCAAGGGCACGCTGCCGTTACATGCCCGGCCATCGGCGCTGCGGGCTTCGACCAAAGACGTTGCGGAAAACATCATGATCGTGGATCTGGTACGTAACGACCTGAGCCGAGTCGCAGTCACCGGCACGGTGACTGTCCCCGAGTTGTTGCGCGTCCAGCGGGCTCCCGGTGTCTGGCATTTGGTGTCGACAGTGTCGGCGCGGGTGCCGGTCGCATTGCCGACCGCGGCGCTGCTCGACGCCTCCTTCCCGCCGGCCTCAGTCACCGGAACCCCCAAACTACGTGCGCGTCAGCTCATTTCGGAGTGGGAGCAGCAGCGTCGCGGAGTGTATTGCGGTGCGGTGGGTTTGGCGTCACCCATCGCCGGCTGCGAGCTGAACGTGGCTATCCGTACCGTCGAATTCGACAATGCCGGGAACGCGGTGCTCGGATCGGGCGGCGGGATCACCGCCGACTCAGACCCCGACGCCGAATGGGATGAGTGCCTGGCCAAGGCGGCGCCGATCGTCGGGAGGATGTCCGCGCTACCGGAAGCAGTTCGGTAACGGTCAGGGGCGCCGCGCGCGCAGCACCGCGTCGTAGAGCTCTCGGCGCGATTGCGCCTCGGGGTGCGCTGCAATCACCTGGGCGCAGGCGTCCTTGACCCGAACCCCGTCGGCCGTCAGAGCCTTGACTTCCGCTACCAAGGCGGGCAGGTCAGCCGTCGGGGTAGCGCCGGCGAGCACGACCGTGATTTCGCCAAGCACCCCGCCGGCTGCCCAATTCGCCAACTCTTGCAGCGATCCACGGACCACTTCCTCGTGCACCTTGGTCAGCTCCCGGCACACCGCGCCACGACGAGCACCACCCAACTGTTCGACAGCGTCCTGCAGGCATCCCGGCAACCGGCGCGGGGATTCGAAGAACACGCAAGAGCGACGCTCAGTGGCCAGCGACGCCAGCCAGGTGCGGCGCGCCGCATGCTTGCGGGGAGCGAAACCCTCGAAACAGAACTTCGCCGACGGCAATCCGCTCACCACCAATGCGGTGGTCACCGCCGACGGGCCCGGTAGGCAACTCACCGGCAGGCCGGCGTCTACGCACGCGGCTACCAGCCGATGGCCCGGATCGCTGATGAGCGGCATCCCGGCGTCGCTGATGACAAGCACCGTCGCGCCGCCGGTGATCCGGTCCACCAGGCCGGGCACCCGCGCTTCCTCGTTCTGGTCGAACAGGCTGACCACGTCCCCGGTGATCGACGCGTCGAGCGCCTTGGCCAGCGTGCGGACCCTGCGGGTGTCCTCGGCGGCGACGACGTCGGCGCAGCGCAGCGCGCTGACCAGCCGCGGTGACGCGTCGGCCGGCTGGCCCAGTGGGGTCGCGCCCAGCAACAGTCGGCCACCGGTCATGGCGCACAGCCTACGATCGTGGGGATGCGCGCCGCCGACGATAGCCCTGTCGCTGTTGACGAGCGTGCGGTACCTGTCATCAGTCCCGGGCCGCTGGTGCCGGTCGCGGATTTCGGGCCGGTCGACCGCGGCTACGGCTGGGCCGCCACGGGTTTGATCACTGCGCTCGCGGCGCTCACCCGGTTCTTCAATCTAGGCTCGCCGACCGATGCCGGCACGCCGATCTTCGATGAAAAGCATTACGCGCCGCAGGCCTGGCAGATGCTGCACAACCATGGCGTGGAGGACAACCCCGGTTACGGCCTGGTCGTCCACCCGCCGGTCGGCAAGCAACTGATCGCGGTCGGCGAGGCCATCTTCGGCTACAACGGGCTGGGCTGGCGATTCACCGGCGCACTGCTGGGCGTGATCATGGTCGGGCTGGTTGTGCGGATTGTCCGGCGCATCAGCCGCTCGACATTGGTTGGTGCTATCGCTGGACTGCTGCTCATCGCCGACGGGGTCAGTTTCGTCGCCGCGCGCACCGCGCTGCTCGACGGCTTTCTCACCTTTTTTGTGGTGGCGGCGTTCGGCGCGCTCATCGTAGACCGAGATCAAGTCCGGGCCCGCATGCACGTCGCGCTGCTGGAAGGACGCAGCGCCGAAACGCTGTGGGGACCCCGGCTGGGCGTGCGGTGGTGGCGATTCGGTGCTGGCGTGCTGCTCGGATTAGCTTGTGCGACAAAGTGGTCCGGGCTGTACTTCGTGTTGTTCTTCGGAGTGATGTCGCTGGCCTTCGACGTGGCGGCACGTCGTCAATACCGGGTGCCCAGGCCGTGGCTGGGGGTGCTTTGCCGCGACGCCTTCCCTACCGCCTATGCGCTCTTGCTCATCCCATTCGGGGTCTACCTGGGTAGTTATGCGCCGTGGTTCGCGTCCGAAACCGCGATTGATCGGCACGAGGTAGGCCAGTCGATCGGCCCGAAAGGGGTTCTGCCGCTGCCGGATGCCATCCGCTCGCTGTGGCATTACACCGACAAGGCGTACGAATTCCACGCCGGTCTGACGAATTCGGCCGGCAATCATCACCCCTGGGAATCCAAGCCGTGGACGTGGCCGATGTCGCTGCGGCCAGTGCTCTACGCCATCGACCAGCAGAACATTCCCGGCTGCGGAGAGCAGTCGTGCGTCAAGGCGGTGATGCTGGTCGGTACCCCCGCCATGTGGTGGATTTCGGTGCCGGTCCTGCTTTACGCATGTTGGCGGACGTTCGTCCGTCGGGACTGGCGATACGCCGTGGTGCTGGTCGGCTACTGCGCCGGCTGGCTGCCGTGGTTCGCCGACATCGACCGACAGATGTACTTCTTCTACGCCGCCACGATGGCTCCGTTTTTGGTGATGGCGATCGCCCTGATTCTCGGTGACATCTTGTACGAGCCTTCTCCAAATCAGGAACGACGCACGCTGGGGCTGGTGGTGGTGTGCTGTTACGTCGCCCTGGTGTTCACCAATTTCGCGTGGCTGTTTCCAGTGCTCACCGGGCAGCCGATCTCACAGCAGATCTGGAATATGGAGATCTGGCTGCCGAGCTGGCGATAATCTCTCGCGTGGTTCTGCGTGCGCCACGGCGCCGGGAAACAACTGCGCTGGAACCATCGGGCAATCTATCCGAATGTCTATATACCGAAGGGGGTGCACCCAGCCCTGGACGGGATGACAATAGGAGCGTGGTTGGTCGAAGCGGCGGGCCGTAATCACCGGCCGCGCCGCCGCAGCACTCTACGGTGCGAAGTGGGTTGACGAATACGCGCCAGTAGAGCCGGTCTGGCAAAAACAATCACCACCCGCCGGGCATCATCGTTCGCAACCAACGTGTCCAAGCCGACGAGGTGACAACGATCAGAACACTGAAAGTCGCCACGCCCGCTCGGACCGGCTTCGACCTCGCTCGACATCTGCCGCGAACGATGGCCGTCGCTCACCTTGACGCGCTCGCTCGTGCGACAGGCGTTACTTCGCCGGACCTTCTTCATCTAACGAATCGGTATCCCCGTGCCCGAGGAAACGCAGGGGCGCGAGCAGCGATTCACCTGATGGATCGCGGTGCCGAATCACCAAAGGAATCTTGGCTGCGGTTGCTACCCATCGATGCGAACTCCCCCCGACCGACGGCGCAGATCCGGGTGACCGAGGGGGTAATGACAGCGTTCGTCGATATGGGTTGGGAAGAACTGAAGATTGGGGCTGAGGACGACGGCGATCATCACAGAACCAGTCGCAGCCAATTCGCGAAGGACATCGCGCGCATCGAGATGCTCGAGCACAACGGCTGATCATCTTCCGCGTGGTAAGCGAAAATCGGCCATCTGACATCTTGCGTCGCGTGGGCCACGCGTTCACCCGACGCGGGTATGTGCCGTCATCGCCAAACAGAACACAGGGTGCAAAGCCGCCTAGATCACGACCCTGGCTTCTGTCTCGCGCCTAGCACAGCGGATCGCGGGCCACCGGACACGCCATGCAGCGCGGACCGCCACGGCCGGTGCCCAATTCGGAGGCCGCGATGGTGAGCACCTCGATACCCGCGTCCTGCAGACGTGCATTGGTGCGGGAGTTGCGCTCGTAGGCGACGACGACGCCGGGCGCCAACGCCAACGTGTTGTTGCCGTCATCCCACTGCTCACGTTCGGCGATGACCGGATCCAGACCGGTGTCGATGACGCGCAGCTTGTCGATACCCATGGCGTTCGCGGCGGCCTCGACGAATGGCGTCGCGTCACTGATCTGCACGCCGGCGCCCGCACGTGCAATCGTGAACGCGGACAAGGTGTCGACGACGTTCGCGTACATCAGCACGGTGTCGGTATCCACCATCGTGCACACCGTGTCGAGATGCATCTGTGCACGCTTCTGCTCGATCGGCACTGCCAGTACCGTATGGGCCAGGTCATCGTCGAAGAGGCTGCGCGCCAACGCTTCCGCACCCGCCGGAGTGGTGCGCTCGCCGACTCCGACGGCAACGACACCGGGCGCGAGCAGCAGCACGTCACCTCCTTCGACTGGCGCGGTGCGCGATTCGTAGGCACGCCGCACCCCGGTGAACCGCGGGTGGTGGGCGTAGATGAGATCTGTCAACGAGGCTTCCCGGGCCCGCACCGGCAGTGCCAGTGACGGGATGATCACCCGCCGCCCGATCCAGATCGACGAGTCGCGGGCGAAGACCAGATTGGGTAGCGGCTCGATGACGAAATCGCCGCCGTGATGCATGCGGCGCACCAGCGACAGGTCCGTGCGAGTGTCTGCGGGCAATTCGGTGAACGTCATCCCGGCCATCAAGACATGAGCCAGCGCGGTCGCCTCGAGGCGGCGAAGATATGCCGAAAGTTCCTGTGCTAGCGGTGCTCCGAGCCGCCGTTCGTCCACTGCCGCGGCGATGCCCTGCATTCTGGCGGCCCCGCTGCTCAGGGCCTCGGTCAGCAGGTTCGACAGCAGTAGCACCTCGATTCCCCGGGCATGCAGCAGTTCGGCGAACGCGTCGTGCTCTTCTTGGGCGCGGCTTACCCACGGCAACCCGTCGAACAGCAACTGGTCGTTGTTGCGGGGTGTGAGCCGCCCCAGTTCGGCACCCGGCCGGTGCAGAATGACGACCCGCAGTGGTCCTACCTCCGAATCGGAACCCAGGTCGTTGCCGTTCACACCTAGCACGGTAACGCGCAGGTTCCCGTGGCTCACGGTGCGGCGCTCCTTCGAACGGGCGTGCGATAGACTGGCGCGCGTGACTGTTTCGGTTCAGGAGTCGCTGTTCGAGCACAGCCAACGTCGCTGGCTGGGCCAGCGCGCATGGGTTGATCTGCGCTCCGGCTGGCTGACCGACGCCGACGAACTGTTCGACGCACTGGTCTCGACGGTGCCCTGGCGGGCTGAGCGGCGTCACATGTATGACCGGATGGTCGACGTGCCGCGACTGGTGAGCTTTCACGATCTGAGCGTCGATGAGCCCCCGCACCCTAAGCTCCCCGAACTGAGGCGGCGCCTCAACGACATCTACGCCGAAGCGCTGGGCGAGCCGTTCACCACGGTGGGACTGTGCTTGTACCGCGATGGCTCCGACAGCGTCGCCTGGCATGGCGACACCATCGGACACAGCCGCAGCGAGGACACGATGGTGGCGATCGTCAGTTTGGGTGCCACCCGTAACTTCACGATGCGGCCGCGCGGTGGCGGCCAGTCGTTGCGGCTACCGCAGGCCCACGGCGATTTGCTCGTGATGGGCGGATCCTGCCAGCGCACGTGGGAGCACGCTGTCCCGAAGACGTCCTCGCCCACCGGGCCACGGGTCAGCATCCAATTCCGGCCGCGCGACGTTCGCTAGTCGATCAGCTTCTGATTGCGGCCACCGAGGTGGTCAGCAAATCGCGCGCTCGCTTGGTATCGACAGCGACGACGGGCTTGTCCGGAGATGTCAACGAATTGGCGGTGACGATTACCTGGTAGTCACCGAAATGCGCCGAGTAGTTGTAGATTTCGCCGCTGCTGGGCTTACCGCCGACGACGGTCAGCACCACTCGATGTACTCCGAGCGTGCGGGTGCCGGCAATCTGCGGCACCTCGACGAGTTCGACGACGCCACCCACTTGATCGCCGGTGAATCCGACTTGCTGGCAGCCAGGTCCCGGGTCGGTGAACTGCAACGGCTGAGAGGTTTGCACGGCGATGGCAATGAAGCGGTTGCCGTCACCCTCGGCGGCGACCGCGGCCATGTTGCCCTGCACACCCGGCGATACTCCTTGACTAGTGGCGAATTTGGCGCACTCCTGGGGTTCGAACCGCAGTCCTTGCGGTAACTTCTGCGCCGCCAGCAGCTTCGGGTCAATGCCGGTCGGCGCGACGTTCGTGACCTGGAATTCGGGGCCGAAGCTCGACTTGACGTCGGCGATCTTGGCGATGTCAGCCGTTGAGGCCTCATGGGTGTGCGCAGCCGACCCACAGGCGGAAAGCCAGCACATGCTGGCGATCGCGACCGCGACCTTCATCACCGGGGTCAATCTACCCAACGCCGCGCGGTCAGCCCCGCAACGCGGCCACCGTTTTGGCGAGCAAGTCGGCGGCGAATTGCGGCGTCAGCGCCGGCTGCGACGAGCCCGGATCGGTAATCAGCGTGGTGAAGGCATAGTAGTCACCGAGATAAGCGGTGAATGTTGCGGCGTGGGAGCCGATTCTCGTACCGCCTTCGGCAAAAGTAGTCGTTTCGCTTGCCATCCCGACGGTTTGGCTGCCCTCGATCTGGGGTGGGTCGATGAGCCGGATGTCGGAGCGGGTGCGCCCGCTGGTAATGGTCCATCGTGAGCAGTCGGCCAGTAAGACTGGGTCTAGTCGGTGGGAGAGGTAACCGGCGACCACAGCGTAGACGATGCCGCCGGCACCTGAGCCTGACACACCTTGGGCGGCTTCACCGTGCCCGGCCAGGGGGTCGGCGATCGCCGCACACTGTGCCGGGTCCGTGGTCCAGTTCCCGCCCACGCCCCAAAAGGGTGGTGGCGCACCAACTTCCGTGACGCTGGTCACTTCGTATCCGCTCGGCAATTCCCGGCCGACGCGTTCGATATTGGACGGGTTGACAACCGGCTTTGAAACAGCGCGCGGGCTCGAGGGTGCCAGTGCCGGCGATTGAGCGCATGCCGTCAGCACGGCCGCCAGCGCTGCGATTCCCAGACGCATGCCGACTTGATATCACAGCAGGCGGCATAGCAGGCGCGTCGACACGGTCTGAAACCACCAGCTGTCACGCTGGCGTCAACCGACCCCCTGGATGACTTGCCGCGCAACGCGTTTGATCTTTTTCGTCATTTCGGGTTCGAACGGCAGGTGCCGCTCATCGGGTACGTCGATCACCGTGGCGACCACCCCCACGTCGTCGCGCTGCCAGGACGCGCCGAAGCGGTCCATGAGCGCCCGCATGGGCAGGTTGTCAGACAGCATCCGCCCGGAGAACCGCTCGACGCCGCCCACCTGGGCGGCCACCGCGAGCGCTCCGATCAAAAAGCTGCCGATGCCACGGCCTTGGTAGGCGTCGGCGACGGTGAAGGCGATCTCTGCGAGGGTCGGGTCGTGCTCGTCGCGAACGAAGCGGGCGTCCGCGATGGGTTCGCCGCCGTCGGTGACCACCCAGACGAAGTGGTCGACATAGTCGACCTGGGACAGGTAATCCATCAGCGCGGGGCTGGGAACCCGGGGCGTCATGAACCGCCGGTACAGCGTCTCGTTGGAGAAGTGCACGTGACCGTGCACGGTGCGCTCGCTGTCGCCGGGCAGCACCGGGCGAAGCGCGAGCTCGGTGCCGCCGCGGATTCGGAAGGGGATCGGGGTGACGAATGCGGCCAGGCGTTGACGCACGGTGCGCACCAGCCGTTGCATGATGCCCGGGATGTGTACCATGCGGACGAACGCCTCGCTGTCGCCGATCCAACCGGTCAGCGGCGCGGTGGTGGTGACCGTGGCTGTCCGCGGAATGTGACGCAGCAGGGCGATCTCGCCGACGATCATCCCCGGCAGCACCTGTTCGATGATCACGACGTCGTCGCCGCCGATGTGTTTGACCTCCGCGGTACCTGACGAGACGAGCAGAAAGGACACAGCCTGCTCGCCTTGCCGCATGAGCACCTGACCGCCGCGAGCCTGCAACGGCAGCAGGCCCGCGGCCAACGGCATGAGGTCGGCGGCAGGGCACCCTTTGAAGATGTCCAACCGGGCGAGTTCGTCGGCACGCAGTCCGGTCAGCTCGGTCACCGCGACATCCTCCCCGCCCTGGGAATGCGCCACGACCGCGGTGCACAAAGCGACACGCTCGCAACACACCACTGGTTCGCGGTCGAAACTCAGGTTAGGACGTGCCCTGTACGAGCGGCAAGGACTGGCGGCCGGGCCGACGCCGTCCCAGCGTCAGTCCTTGCCGCGCGGGGGCGGCTGGACCTCGACACCAGTCGAGGTGTGCTCTGGTCCCGCGTCCCGGTGCTCGGCCGGGACACGGTCGCGGGATCGGCTCGCCTCACTCGACGATTCCGCCCCGATACGCCGCTCCCCGCTGTGGTACGGCCCAGGCTTGGGCCGCGGCTTTCCGCCCGGGAAAGCCAACCGGGCGATACTGCGATGCACCATGTACCACTGTTTGGAAAACCGTCCCGAGTTGTAGGGCAGCTCATAACGCTCGCAGATGTCCTTGATCTTGGGCGCGATTTCGGAGTATCGACTGCTCGGCATGTCCGGGTACAGGTGGTGCTCTACCTGGTAACCCAAGTTGCCACTGATGATATGGAACAGCGGACCGCCCTCGATGTTGGCCGCGCCGGTCAGTTGTCGGACGTACCAACCGCCGCGCGTCTCGTCCTCCACTTCTTCCTGGCTGAACGTATAGGTCTGGTCCGGGAAATGACCACAGAAGATGATGGCGTGTGACCACACGTTGCGGATGAAGTTGGCCAGCGCATCCGCGGCCAAGGTGCGCAAATAAGTACTTTCCACGCCCGGCAGCACCCGGTCGGCGAAGGTCGCCGTGGCGCCCACCCGGCCTTTGCTCGACCGTCTGCGAAGCCGCCGACCGATACGGGACTGCGCCGGCTGGTCGATGCGGCCGCGCAGGGCCAGCTGGGCAAGCGCGAACGCGCCGGCACTGATCAGCGGCCAGCCGATGTAGTCCTTGATGATCTGCGAGCGCGCCTTACCCGCTATGCCTTTCAAATCCTTTCGGATTTCTGACCATTGCTTTTCTCCAGCCCGGATCGCCTCGATGTCCAGATCGTGCACTGCAACGCCCCATTCGAACAGTGCCGTGAGCAGCAGATTGTAGAACGGTTGCGCCAGATAGACCGGATGCCACTTCTGGTTAGGGTCGATCCGCATGATCTCGTAGCCGAGGTCTTTGTCTTTGCCCCGGATATTCGTATAGGTGTGATGGATGTAGTTGTGCGAGTGTTTCCAAGCTTGCGCGGTCGAGGCGGTGTCCCAGTCCCACACCGAGGAATGAATATCGGGATCGTTCATCCAATCCCATTGGCCGTGCATCACATTGTGGCCGATCTCCATGTTCTCCAAGATCTTGGCCATGCCCAGACATGCTGTGCCGAGCGCCCAGGCGGTTTTCGACCGCGAGGCCAGCAGCAGCACCCGTCCGACCACTACGATCTGCCGCTGTACCGAAATCACCGTTTTGATGTAATGCCGGTCTCGCTCGCCGAGGTCGGCGAACACCTCGTCGTGAATCGCGTCGAGTTCCTTGGCGAGTTTTTCCAGTTCTTGTTCGCTCAGTCGGGCGAGCGGGCTTTCCACAGTTGTCACTGTGGCTCCTTTCGATCAGAGTTCGAGTTCAACGGCGCCTTCGGCGGCGTTGATACAGATGCGTACGTCCTGTCCGGTGGGTTCGCTGACTTCGCCCGATCGCAGATCGCGGAGCTTACCGGACTTCAACGTCCCGACACAGGTGTGGCAGATGCCGATCCGACAGCCGTACGCCAGGTTCAGGCCGGCCTTTTCACCGGCTTCCAGAATGGGTGTGCCGCCGTCACATTCGGTAGTCGTATCGCTTTCCAGGAAGGTCACTTCGCCTCCCTCGCCTTCACCGCCGTCGCCGCCGATCTTCGGCTGAAACCGCTCAAAGTGCAGTCGATCGGGATCGCCGTTGTTTTCCCAGTGCTCGATGAGCCCATCGAGCAGCTCACTGGGGCCCGAACAGAACCCTTCGCGTTCGCGCCAGTCCGGAACCAGCTCGTCCAGGTCGTCCGGAGACATCCGGCCACGCTCCGAGGTGAGCCGAAGATCCAGCTGCAACCCCTCGTGGCGGCGATCGAGGTCTTCCAGCATGGGCAAAAACATGACCTCGTCGCGAGTGCGGGCGGAGTGAATAACTACCACGTCACCCAGCACACCGGCGCGATCGAGGCTGCGCAGCATGCTCATGATCGGGGTGATGCCGCTACCCGCGCTGATGAACAACATCTTCGACGGCAACGGCTCGGGCAGTGTGAAGACTCCCTCTATTTCGCCGAGCCGAACCACGTGGCCGGGTTGAATCTGCTGAACCAGAAAGGGTGACACCACGCCGTCGGGCACCCGCTTCGGCGTGACGCTGATCAGACCGTCGTCAGCCTGCGGATCCGACGTCAGCGAATACGCCCGCCAGTGGTAACGACCGTCGATGATCACCCCGAGCCGCACGTACTGCCCCGGCTTGTGACCCGGCCATTCGTAGCCCGGTCGAATCAGCACGCTCGCCGCTTCCGAACCCTGCGGCTCGATGTGCTCGACTTTCCCGCGCAGCTCTTTCGTCGTCCAGAGCGGGTTTATCATTTCCAGGTAGTCGTCGGGACGCAGCGGACTGAACAGTCGTCGGACTGCCTTCAGAAACAGCCGACGACCGCGAGGCACTTGGGGTTCTGCGCCGCGTTCCGCCATGGCAAACATAGTACACAGTTGTGCACTGACGCCAAATTCGGGTGCTAATTGGTGTGCAGCACAATATATTTGGATATGCAAGTAAATGCTTGCTCTTCGACGCCTGTTCACTAAGTCACGCCAGCCCAGCGGTTCCCTCCCCCGGGTGAGTGTTCGAGGGCCAAAGAGGCGAGACTCCAGGAATGGACAATGATCCGCTCGAGCAGACTCGCGACATGCTCAACACGACCGCATCCGTGCGTCACGGGTTCCTCGATGTGTTGGGCGAATCGACGAACGCTCCAGTCCCGACACTTGCCCAGCGGGCGATGAACAGCGCGGTGGTCGCAACCATTTACCAACGGCTGTGGCGTCCAGTCTCGTTCTACCTGGCGAGCGGCATCAGCACCGGGGCCGAGCAACGCCGAGCAGCACAAGTCTTGCGCTTGTCGGGACAGCAGAAGCTTCTGGACGTGGCCTGCGGGCCTGGCAACTTCACCGGCAAGCTGGCCGGACACCTGTCGTCCGGCGGCTTGGCGGTCGGGTTCGACATATCCGAACCGATGCTGGTCCGAGCCGTGCGCGACAACGCCGGACCGGGTGTCTGCTACGTGCGCGGCGACGCGCTGCACCTGCCGTTCGACGACGAGACGTTCGACGCGGTCTGCTGTTTCGGCGCACTTTACCTGGTGCCCGAGCCTTTTCAGGTGGCGCACGAGATGATGCGGGTTCTCAAACCACGGGGCCGGATCGCGATCCTCACCAGCTGCGCCCCCGATGAACCGCCGATGCGGCACGCGGTGGCAGTGGGCGCCAGTTTCATCGGGCTGCGGATGTTCGAGCGCAGCGCATTCGTCGACCTGTTTTCCTCGGCCGGCTTAGTCGAGATCCAACAGCACACTCAGCGGGCTCTGCAATTCGTGGCCGCCGGCAAGCCGGCGTCGCGCTGATGCACCTCAGCCGCCGTTGCGCACGCCTTCTTCGATCTTCTTTCCGAGGTCGGCATCGATCTTGCGCCAGTACTCGAACACCCGTGACAGCACCGGCTCCTTGACGCCCTCCAGGACGTGGCCGATGACGTTGTGCGCCAAGCGTTCCCGTGCGGCGTCGTCGAGCACTTCACGCACCAGCGTGCCGGCCTGACCCCAGTCGTCGTCCTCGGAGCGCAGCGTGTAGGCCTGCCGAACCATCTCGCCGTCGGCATACCAGTGCACCTCCGCCGCCCGCGCCGGATCGGCCTGCGGCCCGCCGTAGGAGTTGGGCGCATACACCGGGTCTTTGGCGTTGCGGATCCGCATCGCGCCGTCTTTGGAGTAGGAATGCACCTCCACCTTCGGCGTATTTACTGGGATCTGCTTGTAGTTGACGCCGAGCCGGGCGCGGTGCGCGTCGGAATAGGAGAAGCCGCGGGCCAGCAGCATTTTGTCGGGCGATAGACCGGTTCCGGGCACGATGTTGTTGGGTTCGAACGCGGCCTGCTCGATCTCGGTGTGGTAGTCCTCGACGTTGCGGTTGAGCACCAGCTTGCCGACCTCGTGCAGCGGATAGTCGCCGTGCGGCCACACTTTGGTCAGGTCGAAGGGGTTGAACCGGTAAGTCTTGGCGTCCTCGAACGGCATGATCTGCACGTTGAGTGTCCAGCTCGGGAAGTCACCGCCCTCGATGGCGTTGTACAGGTCGCGCTGGTGATAGTCGCCGTCCTCACCGGCCAGTTGGTCAGCGTCCTCCTGAGTCAGGTAGTCGATGCCCTGGTCGGTCTTGAAGTGGTACTTGACCCAGAACATCTCGCCGGCGGCGTTGAGCCAGCTGTAGGTGTGGCTGGAGTAGCCGTTCATGTGACGCCAGCTTCTGGGGATTCCGCGATCGCCCATCAGCCAGGTCACCTGGTGGGCCGATTCCGGTGACAGCGTCCAGAAGTCCCACTGCATGTTGTTATCACGCAGGTTGTTGTCCAGCCGCCGCTTCTGACTTCGGATGAAGTGCTGGAACTTCAGCGGGTCGCGGATGAAGAAGACCGGCGTGTTGTTGCCGACCATGTCGAAGTTGCCTTCGGAGGTATACATCTTCAGCGCGAATCCGCGCGGGTCGCGCCAGGTGTCTGGGCTGCCGCGCTCGCCGGCGACCGTGGAGAACCGGATCAGCGTGTCCGTCTTCGTGCCGGGCTGAAACACCGCCGCCCGGGTGTACTGGCTGACGTCCTGGGTCACCTCGAAGTGGCCGAACGCGCCGCCGCCTTTCGCGTGTGGCTGGCGCTCGGGGATGCGTTCACGGTTGAAGTTGGCCATCTGCTCGATCAGATAGTGGTCGTGCAGCAGGATCGGGCCGTCGGGGCCGATGGTCAAGGACTGGTCATCGCTGGGTGCCGGGGCCCCACCATCGGTCGTCGTCGGCTTCACCTGGTTGTTGGTCATCGGACTCCCTGGTCGTCTCGAACGCTCGGTGTTGACACTACTCAGGAGTTCTCCGCGCTTGTAGGTGCAATGCGGACCGGCCGAAGAAGTACCACTGGCCAGTGTCTGAAGTAGATAAGCATCGACCCGTAGACACCGGGCGCCAATACGCCTAGCGCCGCCGCGGTCTACACGCTCGAGTATGGCCCGGAGCGTTGACACCTGTTGCAGCATCGGGGTTTATTGAGAGCTATGACAGGAATTTCTGCAATGGCGATCGAGGACGTCGTACTCGGGCTGTGGCAAGCTCTTTCGCGGCGAGACTGGTCAGCGGTCAAGGCGTTCCTTTCGGTGGATTGCCTCTATGTCGATATGCCGGTTCCGGCGTTGTCGGCGCGCGGTCCGGAAAACATCGTCAAGCGGCTCAAGATGGGTCTCGAACCGCTGGCCGATTACG
This sequence comes from uncultured Actinomycetota bacterium, assembly GCA_963795995.1. Classification (GTDB taxonomy): domain Bacteria; phylum Actinomycetota; class Actinomycetes; order Mycobacteriales; family Mycobacteriaceae; genus Mycobacterium. Next base: position 5,242 of record CAWCJY010000009.1, on the reverse strand, counting down.
AAAACCATGACGGGGTGCTGGTGGGCAATGGCTTCGACGTTCTCTACGAGCACTCGGAGACTTGGACCTTTAGCAGCGGCGAGCAAGGTGTCCTAAGATTCGTCACGGTCCACAAGGTTGTCGACGGCAAGGTCACCGTGTGGAAAGACTATTGGGACATGAACAGCCTCATCAGCTTCGCTCCCCCGAATCACTTTGAGGCCCTTGCGACCGGAGACACCAGCTGGGTGTTGGACGCGACAGCTCTACTCTGACAAGCCTTCGCGATCTGAACGAGTTCGTCCGGCATGATCGGTCGCGACAGTCCTAACCGTCATGCGGGCTCGGCCGTCATGTCCATCTCAATCCAGCCCTGGCACGGGCCGCTCAAAATGTCGGTGTGCATGACGCCGGTAAGTGTTCCGTTGCCTTGGGGTGTGTAGCGCACATTGGATCGTGCCGGACTCCATTGAATCGTCGTGTCGGGCATCATGCAGTCCCACTGGAAATCGCTGACCTGTGTCCACGACGACCCGTCCCAGGTGAATTGAACCGGTTGCGGAACCGTCGGGTTGCTCGGCGGAGGGCCGCTGATAATCGTGGCGACGCATGGTCCGCTTGTGCAAGTTGATCGGAATCCGTAGGTCTCGGTGTGCTGGCTCTCAGGGTCACCCACCGCCAAGCTGGTCCCGGACTTCGGGCCGACCATGAACGTGATCGCGTACTGGCCGTTCCACGACGGAGTGTCGGCGGAGCCGATCGGGGGAAGCGACAGCGCGATCGTGAGCGGCGCGGCGCACAAACCGACCAAACTCCTCAGACGATCAGGGACCATCAGTTTCTCCTTCCGGCCCGCAACGGCTTCAGATCTAGGATGCGCCGCGACAAATCTGGGTGCCAGCGTGGTCAATGACCAGCCGCTGGCGGCACTGGCCCTGCGCCCTAGACCGGTCGGAATGAACACGTCGTATTTGCTGTGCGTATGACCAGGTAGCCCGGTCGTTTCCGTTCGGGACCAGACCGCTTCCACCGTAGAGGATCTTCAGAGGGTCCGGGGTTCTTCCGGCTCGTCGCCGATGGTTAACGGCAGTAAGCGAGATTGTTAGCGGTAACGAGATAGCGTCATTCGATGAACACACTGAGGAATCTGGGGCGGCGCTGATCCTCGCCGCCGGGCTGGTAACGGTGCCCGTAGTAGTACCTGCAACAGCACACGCCTGCCTCGACGTTTACGGCCGGCATGTGGCCGCGGGTGGATGTCCCGGCGACGACGCCGCCGCGGCTGCGGCGGCCACGGCGGCGGACGCAAACGTCGACTACAGCACGCCGCCCTGCATCTCGCCCGACGGAACGGCGTACTGGACGCCCAACGGCGATCCCTGCTGAGCGGTAACCGCTCAGCGAGCCCAGCCGCGGTGACGAGGCAGCAACCCCGGCGTCACGCGTTCACCCTTGTGTGCTTTCTCCATCCATAAATCAATCCTGCGCCGATTCAGTCTTAGGCGAAGCTCCTTGTCACAGTGCTACATTTTGTCACAGTGCTACATTCATGTTGTGCGAAAAACGGGAGAAGCCGCAGCCTTTTCCGACGAGGCGCTTGCTGCGATTCGACGACCTCTTTGAGCTGTCGCTTGACAAGTGGCCGCATTTGCTTCCTGGCGACTCAGCAGGCCATTTTTGCGGCGATTCTAAGTAACCGAGGTTTCATGCACGGCAAGGTAATTCACCTACTTAGCCACACCACTCGCGCACATCGGGTGGGTATTGATCGAGGGGTCCAACGCAGCGCTGCCCCGGCGGGTAGTTGACGCGGGCGTTGAGCAGATCGCAGGGAATATAAACCTGCTTGCCTTTGGGGGTGTTGCTCAGACACTGCGTCGGCGGCTGGGCATGAGCCTGGGCAGGGGCGATGAATGCCACCACTACAGCACCGAGCATCCACACCATACGGCGATCGATCATGAGAACTCCTTTTGAGTGCGGTGTAGGAATGGCCGATTCTCGACCTGCTTAAACGAGAGAACGCACAGCGCTCAACCTTTGCTGGTGCCCGCGGCCGTTCGGAGCAGCGGCCGAGCAGCACACGGCAGCCAGGCTTGCCGTTGGCGGCGCGAACGTCGACTACAGCACGCCGCCCTGCATCGCGCCCGACGGAACGTCGTACTGGACGCCCGACGGCGACCCCTGCTGAGCGGTAACCGCTCAGCGAGCCCAGCCGCGGTAGTTAAACAGCAATTCCGAGAAGGCGCTGGTCACGCGAAGGCGGACGGCCCGGCTTCGAGGGGGCACCCTCAACCCAATTCGCGAGATGTTGGTCACTCGGTCAGTCGCTGCCGCCTGTCATTGACGACCGTCATTGACGGCTGCCAATGTATCGTTATATGTTGAGTTCATGCAGGCGACGCAGGCCAACTCAGAAGTAGATTCATCGGTTGGCGGCGTCAGAGAGGTTCGACGGCTCGAAACGCGGGCGCGCCTATTTGATGCCGCGCTGGCCGAGATAGGACGCTCCGGCCTGGCCGCTGCCGACGTGACTGCCATCGCCACCGCTGCGGGAGTCGTCCGGGGAACGTTCTACTTTCATTTCCCGACCAAGGAACACGTCTTGGTCGAGTTGGAACGAAACGAAGAGGCCAGCATCGTCTCTGGACTTCGCGACTCGCAAGCCAAGGACGACGATTTGGTGCCGATGCTCTTATCTCTGGTGCGTCATGTGCTGACTGCCGAAGGTCGTTTAGGCCCCGTGGTTTTCCGCGACATGCTCGGGTTGCACTTCTCCTCAGCGCGACCAATCGAGGACGAGTTGGCGCAGCACCCGCTGTTGGAATTCTTGGCTGGTGCGATCACCGACGCGCAACACGCGGGGCGGGTCCCGTCGGATGCAGACGCAGGTGAACTCGGAATGTTCTTTTTGACCGGACTCTTCGCGCTGCTTGCTACCGGCGCGCACGATTCCACATCGTCCGATGCCGTGTTAAATCGTTACGTGACAACGATTGTCAAAGGGATGGAGGCACGATGAACAACGCAGGAATCGAGGGCTATCGTGACTTTTTGGCGAAGCGTGACGGCGAGGCCGATCTGCTCAATCGCCGCTTAGCGAATCGCGAACTGTTCTTCGAAGGTCTTGAGTCCAATCCTGTCCGATCACGCCAGCGTGCAGACCGACCGACGTTCCTACGGAACCTGCACCGCCGGAGACCTGAATCGGGGTTGGACAGGAAGATGCTGTTCTTGTTGGCCACCGCCAAGCTGAATCAGGCAGAACGGTTCGGGGTCGGGCTTGGGGAAACCTATGGACTCAACAGCGATGACGATGTGCCGCCGGAGCGGGTATATCTCGAACTCGAAGAGCATTACCACACCCGGTTGCTGGCGTATGTGTTGGACGTATTCGACCTGACGTTCCAGGTGGTCCCTCCACCGTTCGTCATGCGCCAGTTCATCAAGGTTGCGGTGTTTCTCCCGGAGCGGCTCGGGGTCCTGTTCGTGGGAGCGTCGGAGATGGCGGGGTGCGTGATGTTCGATGAACTGCGTCGCGTCGGGATTGAACTGTTCGCCGACGAACCCGAAGTTTCACAACGAATCGAGAACCTCTACAACGAGATCCTAACCGACGAGGTGGGTCACGTCGGGTACTGCGCATCACGGTGCACGCGCGGTGAGCGAGCATTGATGCGTCGGCTTTACCCATTCGTCGCAAGGCTGTTCGCCCGTCAAACCACCGAAATCAGCCTTCTTGTTGATCACGAGAAGCTGCGTGCTCGCCTCGACCGTCCCTTCAACGTCGAAGAACTCACCACAGGACTAGACAACGAAACGTATCTAGTCGCACATCCGTGACAACACCGACGTTGAAACAGATACCGGCAGCGTGGGTCGGCTTGCGGTGTCTGCAAGAACCCGATAAACCGTCGCAAGACTCACCCCAGACGCGCGGCGGCAATCGTGGACGCAGATTCGCTGCTGGCCTCCATCCGCTGCGCTAGCGCGGCATTCGAGGCATCGAGCGCCTTCGGGCGACCGGTGGCCTGGCCACGTGCCCGTCGTGCGTCCCGCCCCGCCGTGCGGGCTTCCCTTCCCCACCATCACACCGCACGATCTACGCCATACCGCAGCCAGTCTCGCCGTCAGTGTCCGGGCCAACGTGAAGGCCGTGCAGCGGATGTTGGGACATGCGAAGGCTTCGATGACTCTCGACACCTACGTCGATCTGTTTGACGAGGACTTGGACGAGGTCGCCGGTCGTCTCGATGCGGCGATCCAAGCTACTGCGGACGGCTCGGAAGCCTGACTCTCGACCACCGCGCTGAACTGATCAAAATCTGTGGAGCTAAGGGGATTCGAACCCCTTGTTGACCAGGCAAAATGTCGATTCACCTGTGGTTTTCCGACATCTCCGTACATTTCGGTCCCGTTCGTTACCTGCGGATTCGTTTTCGGGTCTTGACGGCGTCAAGAGCGGCCAAGCCGCCGTCGCCGTCGATCAGTCGGCATCGACACTGAGTTATCGCCTTGCCCGGTCGCTTGTCGCTTTAGCAAAGCAAGCGAAAATGACCTCCGTATCGTGAGGCCATGGATGTGCCTCGGTGCGACCGGCCCGACGAACGCCCGGATTTCGTCAGCCGCCGTCAGCTGCTGCGGCTGGCGGGCAGCGTCGGTCTGGCGTCAATGATCAGCGCCTGCTCAACTAGCGCACGAGTGGGCTCTGTCTCGGCGTCTGCGACCGGCACGAGGCCACCTTCGACTCCGAACCCTGCTGCGACGTCGGCAACCGGTGCCAGCCAGACGACAAGTCCATCACCGGTGCCCATAACTTCGCGTTCACCCACTTCGAGGACCGCTTCGGCTCTGCTGCTATGCCGAGATGCCTGGGGCGCGCAACCCGCCCGCTCCGGAGGCAGGCCCCACTCCATCACCCGTCTGACCCTTCATCACGAGGGCGTGGTCCTCGGCGACAACCGTAATGCCCCAGGCCGCTTCCGCCAGGACCAGCGATACCACCAAGACCAGCTGGGATGGGTCGACATCGCATATCACGTCGGCGTCGACCGCAATGGCAACATCTATGAACTGCGAAGCACCGAGATTGCAGGCGACACTGCGACGGACTACGACACAACTGGCCACTTCCTAGTCCTCTGTGAGGGAGACTTCGACCAAGAAGTGGTGTCAGAGGCCCAGCTTGACGGAGCAGCTCTCGCGTTCGCATGGGCCGCCCAAAACTTTGGCGTCTTGACCGACACACTGGCGGGCCATCGGG
>CAWCJY010000008.1:0-63737 GCA_963795995.1 uncultured Actinomycetota bacterium | reverse complement strand
GACCTGCCTGCATTGCCGGTGCTGGCGGCGGCCCCCTCGCCGCCGCTGGGTCCGGTCTGGGTAGCGCTGCTCATTGTCGGCGCGTCGTCCGGTGTGGCGGTTGGGCAGCAGTGTGCTCGACAACAGTTGGCGTTTTTTCCGGCGATGGCCAAGGTGCTGGTCGCCGCCGGCTCCGCGGCGCTGGCGCTTGCGCTGCTCGGTTACGCCGGCGGGGGACGGCTGGGCAACTTCGGCGACGTCGGGGTGGATCAAGACACTTTCGGGTTCGCGGTGTTCTTCTGGTTCGCGGTCGTTGGGGCGATCACGGTGGTGATGGCCGGCGGCATCCGGCGCCGCAGGAAGCCGCCGAAGCCGACGGCAAGCCCGGAGGCCGCCGCACCCGCCCTGGCCGGTGAAGAGCCGGACGAGAGCGTCGCAGCGCCGCAACACCAAGACTCCGCAGCCGAACCCGAAGTGCGGCAGGACGGGGGCGACAACGTCGGCATCAGCCCCGGTATTGACACACCGACTCAGTCGACCGCGGAGGCGCCCACATCGTCGCCCGACTAGTCTCTCGGTGTGGCCGAACCGCTTCGCGTGCCCCCCAGCGCGCCGGCACGGCTGGTGGTATTGGCCTCCGGTACCGGTTCACTGCTCGAAGCGCTGCTGAACGCTGCCGTCGGCGACTACCCGGCGCGGGTCGTGGCCGTTGGAATGGACCGCGACTGCCGGGCCGCTGAAATCGCCAGGGCTGCATCGGTGCCGACCTTCAGCGTTCGGCTGGCCGATTACCTCGACCGCGAGGCTTGGGACACTGCGCTGACCCAGGCCACCGCGGCGCACACGCCGGATCTGGTCGTGTCGGCGGGATTCATGAAAATTTTTGGACCGCAGTTCCTTTCCGGCTTTGCCGGCCGCATCGTCAATAGCCACCCAGCGTTGTTACCGGCTTTCCCAGGTGCGCACGGCGTTGCCGATGCGCTCACCTATGGCGTGAAGGTGACCGGTTGCACGGTGCATTTGGTGGACGCCGGCACCGACACCGGGCCGATACTGGCGCAGCAACCCGTGCCCGTCCTCGACGGTGACGATGTAGCGACCTTGCACGAGCGCATCAAGGTCGCCGAACGACGGCTTTTGGTGGACGTCGTGGCCGCGGTGGTGAGTGGCGGGGTGACCTGGACCGGACGAAAGGCGACCATAGGATGAGCATCGACGACGGACAGGGCTTGTCCAAGAAGCCGATCCGCCGGGCGTTGGTCAGCGTCTACGACAAGAGCGGACTGGTCGACCTGGCGCGTGGCCTGCACGCGGCTGGAGTCGAGATCGTCTCGACGGGCTCGACTGCCAAAACTATTGCTGGTGACGGCATCCCGGTTACTCCGATCGAAGAGGTCACCGGCTTCCCCGAGGTGCTCGACGGGCGCGTCAAGACCCTGCACCCTCGTGTGCACGCCGGGCTGCTGGCGGACCTGCGTAAACCGGAACACGTTGCGGCGCTGGACGATCTCGGAATCGCCGCATTTGAGTTGGTGGTGGTCAACTTGTATCCGTTTACCGAGACGGTGGCGTCCGGCGCGGGTATCGACGACTGCGTCGAGCAGATCGACATCGGCGGTCCGTCGATGGTGCGGGCGGCGGCGAAGAACCATCCCACTGTGGCAGTGGTGGTGGAGCCGTCCGGGTACGACGGTGTGCTCGCTGCGGTGCACGACGGCGGATTCACTCTCGTGGAGCGTAAGCGACTGGCATTACTGGCATTCCGCCATACCGCCGAGTACGACATGGCCGTCGCCGGCTGGATGGGGTCAACCCTGGCGCCCGAACAGCCACCGGTGGCATTGCCGGCCTGGTTCGCCGGAACCTGGCGGCGCTCAGCGCTGCTGCGCTACGGCGAGAACCCGCACCAGCAGGCGGCTCTGTACGGCGATGCCACCGCATGGTCGGGGTTGGCGCAAGCCGAACAGCTACACGGAAAAGAGATGTCCTACAACAACTACGCCGACGCCGACGCGGCCTGGCGGGCGGCGTTCGACCAGCAGCACATCTGCGTGGCGATCGTCAAACACGCCAACCCGTGCGGGATTGCCGTTTCTTCGGTGTCGGTCGCCGATGCACACCGTAAGGCGCACGACTGCGATCCGCTCAGTGCGTTCGGGGGCGTGATTGCGGCCAATACCGAGGTCAGCCGCGAGATGGCGGAATATGTGAGCACAATCTTCACCGAAGTAATCGTCGCGCCGGCGTATGCGTCCGGGGCGGTCGATGTGCTGGCGCGTAAGAAGAACATCAGAGTCCTGATCGCCTCCGAGCCGCTGGGCGGCGGCACCGAACTGCGCCAAGTCAGCGGCGGGCTGCTGATTCAACAACGTGACCGCCTCGACGCACCCGGCGATGACCCGGGCAACTGGACACTGGTCGCCGGACCGGCCGCCGGTCCGGCCACATTGGCAGACCTGGTGTTCGCATGGCGGGCCTGCCGAGCGGTCAAGTCCAATGCGATCGTGATCGCCCATGACGGCGCCACCGTGGGCGTCGGCATGGGGCAGGTCAACCGGGTCGACGCGGCCCGGCTCGCGGTCGAACGCGGCGGTGACCGCGTGCGTGGTGCAGTTGCGGCATCCGATGCGTTCTTCCCGTTCCCGGACGGGTTGGAGACGCTGAGCAGCGCCGGAGTCAGCGCAATCGCTCATCCAGGTGGGTCGGTGCGAGACGAGGAGGTGACCGCGGCGGCAGAACGCGCCGGCGTCACGCTCTACCTCACCGGTGCCCGCCATTTCGCCCACTAGACCGGTCCGATCAGCACGATATGACGCTCGTTCGCGGCCGTCGTAGCGTGGAGTGGTGACCCACGAGAACAACCTGCCCCGAACCGTCGGCGAATTGCGGGCCGCCGGACATCGCGAGCGTGGTGTGAAACAGGAAATTCGGGAGAATCTGCTCACGGCGCTGGCCGAGGGCGACGACATCTGGCCGGGCATCCTGGGCTTCGACGCAACCGTGCTGCCGCAGCTGGAGCGGGCGCTGATCGCCGGCCACGACCTCGTGCTGCTCGGCGAGCGTGGTCAGGGCAAGACCCGGTTGCTGCGGGCGCTGGTCGGCCTGCTCGACGAGTGGACACCGGTGATCCGTGGCGCCGAACTCGGCGAGCACCCGTATTCTCCGATCACACCCGAGTCGATCCGGCGTGCCGAGCAGCTGCGCGACGACCTGCCGGTGGCCTGGAAGCACCGCAGCGAGCGCTACACCGAGAAGCTGGCCACCCCGGACACCAGCGTGGCCGACCTTGTGGGCGACATCGACCCGATAAAGGTTGCCGAAGGTCGCAGCCTGGGCGATCCGGAAACCATTGCCTACGGCCTGATACCCAGAGCGCATCGGGGCATCGTCGCGGTCAACGAGCTACCCGACCTGGCGGAGCGCATCCAGGTGTCGATGCTCAACGTCATGGAGGAACGCGATATCCAGGTCCGCGGGTACACCTTGCGACTGCCGTTGGATGTGCTGGTAGTAGCCAGCGCGAACCCCGAGGACTACACCAACCGCGGTCGCATCATCACTCCGCTTAAAGACCGCTTCGGCGCTGAAATCCGCACCCACTATCCGCTGGAATTGGACGCGGAGGTGGGTGTCATTCATCAGGAGGCACACCTGAGCGCCCAGGTGCCCGACCACTTGACGCAGGTGATCGCACGCTTCGCCCGATATCTGCGGGAGTCGCGTTCCGTCGACCAGCGGTCCGGAGTCTCGGCGCGATTTGCGATCGCGGCGGCGGAGACGGTTGCTGCGGCGGCTCGTCATCGCGGCGCGGTGCTGGGTGAGACGGACCCGGTGGCCCGGGTAGTCGATCTGGGCACGGTGATCGAGGTGTTGCGCGGCAAGCTCGAATTCGAGTCTGGAGAGGAAGGCCGTGAGCAAGCGGTGCTGGAGCACCTGTTGCGCCGCGCGACCGCCGATACCGCGTCCAGAGCACTCGGCGGCATCGATGTGGGCTCGTTGGTCACCGCGGTGGAAAACGGCTCGGCGGTGACCACCGGCGAGCGGGTTTCGGCGAAAGATGTCCTGGCAGCGCTGCCGGAGCTGCCGGTGATCGACAAAATTGCCAAGCGGCTCGGCGCTGAGTCAGAAGGGGAGCGCGCCGCCGCCCTGGAATTGGCGCTGGAGGCGCTGTACCTGGCGAAGCGAATCGACAAAGTGTCCGACGAAGGCGAAACCGTCTATGGCTAAACCCCTTAAGCGGCACGCATCGCGGTACTCCGCCTACACCGGCGGCCCCGATCCGCTCGCTCCGCCGGTGGATCTACGCGAGGCGCTCGAGCAGATCGGGCAGGACGTGATGGCGGGCGCCTCACCGCGCCGGGCTCTATCCGAGTTGCTGCGGCGGGGCACCAAGAACATGCCCGGGGCTGATCGGCTGGCCGGTGAGGCGAACCGCCGCCGACGAGATTTGTTGCGCCGCAACAACTTGGATGGCACGCTGCAGGACATCAAGAAGCTGCTCGACGACGCGGTGCTGGCCGAACGCAAAGAACTCGCCCGCGCGTTGGATGACGATGCCCGTTTCGGGGAGCTGCAGCTCGAAGCGCTATCGCCGTCACCGGCGAAGGCGGTGCAGGAACTGTCCGACTACAACTGGCGCAGCGCCGAGGCCCGCGAGAAGTACGAGCAGATCAAGGATCTGCTGGGGCGGGAAATGCTCGACCAGCGTTTCGCCGGGATGAAGCAGGCGCTGGAGGGCGCCACCGATCAGGACCGCCGTCGCGTCACCGAGATGCTCGACGACCTGAACAGCTTGTTGGACAAGCACTCCCGCGGCGAAGACACGAGTGCAGACTTTGCCGACTTCATGGACAGGCATGGCGAGTTCTTCCCGGAGAATCCGCGCAATGTCGAGGAGTTGCTGGATTCACTGGCCAAGCGCGCCGCCGCTGCGCAGCGTTTCCGCAACAGTTTGAGCGCCGAGCAGCGCGCAGAGCTGGATGCGCTGGCGCAGCAGGCTTTCGGGTCGCCCGCGCTGATGCAGGCGTTGGATCGGCTGGACGCGCATCTGCAAGCGGCCCGCCCCGGCGAGGACTGGCAGGGGTCGGCACAGTTCTCCGGTGACAACCCGTTGGGCATGGGTGCGGGCGCCCAGGCGCTGGCCGACATCGCCGAGCTGGAACAACTGACCGAGCAACTATCGCAGAGCTACCCCGGCGCGACCATGGATGACGTCGACCTGGACGCGCTGGCACGCCAACTCGGCGACCAGGCCGCCATCGATGCGCGAACGTTGGCCGAGTTGGAGCGCGCCCTGGTCAACCAGGGTTATCTGGACCGCAGCTCCGACGGCCAGTGGCGGCTGTCGCCGAAGGCGATGCGCCGGCTCGGCGAGACTGCGCTGCGCGACGTGGCGCAGGAGCTTGCCGGGCGGCACGGCGAGCGCGATCACCGGCGGGCCGGTGCGGCCGGCGAACTGACCGGTGCCACCCGACCGTGGCAGTTCGGTGACACCGAGCCGTGGAACGTCACCCGCACGCTGACCAACGCCGTGCTGCGACAAGCCGGAACCGCGACCAGCGGCGGGCGCACCGGGGCAATACGGATAACCGTCGACGACGTCGAGGTGTCCGAGACCGAGACCCGCACCCAGGCCGCGGTCGCGTTGTTGGTCGACACCTCCTTTTCGATGGTGATGGAGAATCGCTGGCTGCCGATGAAGCGCACGGCGCTGGCGCTGAGTCATCTGGTGAGCACCCGATTCCGTTCCGACGCTTTGCAGATCATTGCTTTTGGCCGTTACGCCCGCACGATGACCGCGGCCGAGTTGACCGGCCTGGAGGGGGTCTACGAGCAGGGCACCAACCTGCATCACGCGCTGGCACTGGCCGGCCAGCATCTGCGGCGGCACCCCAACGCGCAGCCCGTCGTGCTCGTGGTGACAGATGGTGAACCGACCGCACACCTAGAAGACTTCGACGGTGAGGGCACCGCTGTCTTCTTCGACTATCCACCGCATCCGCAAACGATCGCGCACACCGTGCGCGGGTTCGACGACATGGCACGGCTGGGTGCCCAGGTGACGATCTTCCGGCTGGGCGACGACGCCGGACTGGCCCGGTTCATCGATCAGGTTGCTCGGCGGGTAAAGGGCCGCGTCGTAGTGCCCGATGACGATGGTCTGGGCGCGGCAGTGGTCGGCGATTATTTGCGGTCCCGGAGGCGCCGGTAAGAACTCGACAGGTGCTGGGGGTCGGGCTACGTCTGCGCTTTGCGGTTCTTCCGCTTGATGCCCACGCCGCCGAACAACGAGAAACCGCGAACCGTCACCTTGGGGGCGCCCGGTGCGCCTTGTCCGTTGACGTCGTGGTCGAAGCCTCCCATCACGCCGCGGCCATGAATATCGACGTTGACCTCCGGCGGCAGCAGGATCGTTTGTCCGCCCATGATCGAATACGCGCGAATGTTGACTTCGGTGGAGGTGAAATCGGCGTAGCGCAGATCGAGCACTCCGCCGCCCCACAGCGCGAATGTCGTCAGCTTCTGCGGCACGTTCCAGCGACCGCGTCGCTCGAACGCGCCCATGATGGCCAGTAGCAGCGTGGACGGCGCCGGTTTGCACGCGCCGCCGCGGCATGGGCTCACCGCCGAACCGAGTAGGTCTGAGCGAAGCCGATCCAACTCGTCGTAGGTCCGGGCCGCGTACGCCTTGGTGAGCCGGTCTTCGTAATCGCTCATCTGGAGTCGGCCTTGCGCGGCGGCTTCGGTCAGCAGCTGCGCCACCTGGATGCGGTCGGTGTCGGCAGCGGGGGCACGGTCCGGTGCATTCTTCTGCGCTGAATCGCTCATCACCTACGAGCGTACGACGAAGCAAACTTGCTGCACATAAGATCGCTAAAGTGCGTCGTCGCCGTCGCGCTGAACCCAGCGTGGTGGGCGTTTCTGCAAAAACGCGAGCATGCCTTCTCGAGCTTCGTCGGAGACGAACAACCGCGCCGAATCGACGGCGAGCCGTTCCGCGTCACGGTCGAATTGTTCCAGCACAGCGGCAGTGGTCAGCGCCTTCGATGCGGCCAGGCCCTGTGGTGAAGCGCGGCTCAGTTCTGCGGCCAGGGCCGCGACCGCGGCATCGACATCGTCGGTCGCCAAAGTGATCAATCCGATCGCGGCGGCGTCCTCGGCTCCGAAGGTCTCGCCGGTCAGGTAGTAGCGAGCGGCGGCCCGCGGCGTAATCTTCGACAGCAAGGTCAGCGAGATGATCGCCGGCGCTACCCCGATGCGAGCCTCGGTGAGCGCGAACGTGCTGAGCGGACCGGCGACCGCGAGGTCGCAGGCGCCCACCAGCCCCATCCCGCCGGCGCGGACATGACCATCGACGGCCGCGATCACTGGCAACGGCGACTCGACAATCGTGCGCAACAGCGCGGCGAGCTCGCGGGCCCGGTCGGCGGCCAACTCGAATGGGTCACCACCGGTGGCTTGCGAGAGGTCAGCACCGGCGCAGAAGGTGTTTCCGGTGTGGCCGAGCACCACCGCTCGAACCGCCGGATCGGCCGCCGCGTCCCGCATGCCCTGATGCAGTTGGTTGACCAAGGTGCTCGACAGTGCGTTGCGGTTGTGCGGCGAGTCGAGCGTCAACCGGGCATAAGGTTTTCCGGTGGCCGCCGGGCCGGCGTAGTCGACCAGGTTGTCCATCAGTAGGACCGGGGCAAGCCCAGCGACGTCTGCGCGACGAAGTTCAGCACCATCTCCCGGCTAACCGGCGCGATACGTGACAATCGGGAAGCCGCCAGCGCGGCGGCGATGCCGTACTCCTTGGTCAGCCCGTTGCCACCGAGTGATTGCACGGCCTGGTCGACGGCCCGTGCCGCGGCTTCACCGGCGGCGTACTTGGCCATGTTGGCCGCTTCGGCGGCGCCGAGATCGTCGCCGCTGTCATAGAGAGTCGCCGCCTTCTGCATCATCACTTTGGCGAGCTCGACCTCGATGTGGTTCTGCGCCAACGGATGCGAAAGACCCTGGTGTGCGCCGATCGGGGTGGACCAGACCTTGCGGGTCTTGACGTAGTCGGTGGCTTTGTCGATCGCGAAGCGTCCCATCCCGACGGCGCTGGCCGCACCCATGATCCGTTCCGGATTCAGCCCGGCGAAGAGCTGGGCGATTGCGGCGTCCTCGGATCCGACGAGCGCATCGGAGGGCAGTCGCACGTCGTCGATGAAGACGGTGAATTGCCGTTCAGGGCTGATCAATTCCATCTCGATCGGGGTGTAGCTGAATCCTGGCGCGTCGGTCGGGACCACGAACAGCGCGGGGCGAAGCTTGCCGGTCTTGGTCTCTTCTGTGCGGCCCACCACCAGCACCGCCTGAGCCTGGTCGACACCGGAGATGTAGACCTTTTGACCGGACAGGACCCAGTCGCTGCCGTCGCGGCGGGCGGTGGTGGTGATCTTATGTGAGTTGGACCCCGCGTCTGGTTCGGTGATCGCGAATGCCATCGTGGTCGAGCCGTCGGCGAGTCCGGGCAGCCAACGTTGCTTCTGCTCGTCGGTGCCGAACTTGCTGATGATGGTGCCGTTGATGGCCGGCGACACCACCATCATCAGCAACCCGCAACCTGCGGTAGCCATTTCTTCCATCACCAAGGACAGCTCGTACATGCCGGCGCCGCCGCCACCGTATTCCTCGGGCAGGTTCACGCCGAGAAAGCCGAGTTTTCCTGCCTCATACCATAACTCGTCGGTGTGCTGGTGGGCGCGCGCCTTTTCCAGGTAGTAATCCTGGCCGTAGTTGGACACCAGCGCGGCGACCGCCTTGCGCAGCGCCCGGCGTTCCTCATTTTCGATGAAACTGGTGTCGGTCACGAAAGTGCTCCTTCTGGTTGAACCTCAGACGATTCGGCGCGGGCTTCTACTCGTGCCAGCACTGCGCCGACCTCGACTTGCTGGCCGGGAGTGACATCGAGCTCGGCCAGCACACCATCAGCGGGCGCAGTGATCGTGTGCTCCATCTTCATCGCCTCCAACCACACCAGCGGTTGGCCGGCGGCGACGGTGTCACCGACTTGGGCGCCCACCCGGATGACATTGCCCGGCATCGGTGCCACCAGCGAGCCCTGTTCGACAGCCGAGCCCGGCTCGGGGAAGCGTGGCAGCGCGACCAGGTGCACCGGCCCCTGCGGCGAGTCGACGTAGACGTCGTCACCGTAGCGGGCGATTCTCAAGCGGCGCGCCACCCCGCTGTCGTCGGCGAGCACAACGTCATCGGCGCTGCAGGACAGCAGCCGTAGACCTTCGTCACCGGCCAGCGTCAAACCGCCTCTGGTGAATCGATATTCGACACGATGCTCACGGTCCTCGTCGTCGCGGTAGGTCTTGACCTGATAACCCGATGCGACGTTGCGCCACCCGCTGGGAATCGAACACAGCACCGCTGCGGCGGCGCGGTTGTGCGCTGCATCGGCGAGCGCGGCCGCGACCGCCGAGAACCGCACCGCGGCCGGGTCAGCCAGCGGTGCGGACAGCTCGGCCAAGCCGTGAGTGTCGAAGAAAGCGGTGTCGGTGGCGCCGTCGAGGAACGCCGGATGCCGCAGCACATGCACCAGCAGATCCCGGTTGGTTCGCACTCCGTGCAAGCGGGCCCGCGCCAACGCGTCGGCGAGGACAACCGCGGATTGGCGCCGGGTCGGAGCGTAGGAGATGACCTTGGCCAGCATCGGGTCATAGTGGATCGACACCGTGGATCCGTCGACGATGCCCGAGTCCAGCCGGATGCCTGTTCGGTGGCCGAGCGTGGTGAACTCGGCGGCAACGGCAGTGATCTCGATGCGGTGCACGGCACCGGCCTGCGGCTGCCAGCCCCGCGCCGGGTCCTCGGCATACAACCGCGCTTCTATCGAATAGCCACGTCCAACAGGCGAGTCCGCATCGAGACGGGCGCCGTCAGCGATCGCCAACTGCAGTTCGACAAGGTCGAGCCCGGTGGTCTCCTCGGTGACGGGATGCTCGACCTGCAGCCGAGTGTTCATCTCGAGGAAGTAGAAGTCGCCGTCATCGTCGGCGAGAAACTCCACCGTTCCGGCGCCGGTGTAGCCGATCGCGCCGGCGGCCAGTCGGGCGGCGTCGAACAGCTTGGCCCGCATCCCGGGAGTGCGCTCGACCAGCGGGGACGGTGCCTCTTCGATGATCTTCTGGTGACGGCGCTGGATCGAGCATTCTCGTTCGCCCACCGCCCAGACCATCCCGTGGGTGTCGGCGAGCACTTGCACTTCAACATGGTGGCCGGTGGGCAGGTAGCGCTCGCAGAACACCGTCGGGTCACCGAAAGCCGACTGCGCTTCTCGCTGGGCCGCGGCGACTTCGCTTGCCAGCGAACCCAATTCGGTCACCACCCGCATGCCCCGCCCGCCTCCGCCGGACGACGCCTTCACCAGCACCGGCAGCTGTGCTGCGGTGACGGTGTCCGGGTCGAGCTCGTCGAGCACAGGCACTCCCGCGGCGGCCATCATCTTCTTGGATTCGATCTTCGAGCCCATCGCCCGCACCGCTGCTACCGGCGGCCCAAGCCAGGTCAACCCGGCATCCTGCACCGCCGCGGCGAAAGCGGCGTTCTCCGAGAGGAACCCATAGCCGGGGTGGATGGCGTCAGCGCCGGCGGCGCGGGCCGCGGCAATGATGGCGTCAGCGGACAAATAGCTGTTGGTGGCGGACAGTCGGACGCGGAAGTCGGCCTCGGAGACATGCGGCGCGTCGGTATCCGGCTCGGTGTAGACGGCGACGGTGCCCAGTCCCAGTCGTCGGCAGGTGGCGAACACCCGCCGGGCGATCTCGCCGCGGTTGGCCACCAGCACTCGAGTGATTCCCATCGGCGTCACATCCGGAACACGCCGAAGTTCGACGTGCCCTCGACCGGTCCGCTGGCGATGGCGGACAGGCACATGCCCAACACCGTGCGGGTGTCCCTCGGGTCGATGACACCGTCGTCGTAGAGCCGGCCGGATAGAAACATCGGCAGCGATTCGGCTTCGATCTGGGCCTCGATGGCTGCCCGCAACGCGGCGTCGGCGTCCTCGTCGACCGCCTGCCCACGGGCCTGGGCAGCGGCGCGGCTGACGATCGAGATGACACCGGCCAGTTGCGCGCCGCCCATCACCGCGGCTTTGGCGCTGGGCCAGGCGAACAAAAAGCGTGGGTCGTAGGCCCGGCCGCACATGCCGTAGTGCCCGGCGCCATAGGACGCGCCGATCAACAGGGAAAGGTGCGGCACCCTCGAATTCGAGACGGCGTTGATCATCATCGAGCCGTGCTTGATCATGCCGCCTTCCTCATAGTCCTTACCGACCATGTAGCCGGTGGTGTTGTGCAGGAACAGCAGTGGCGTGTTCGAGCGGTTGGCCAGCTGAATGAACTGGGTGGCTTTCTGCGATTCCTCACTGAACAGAATGCCGCGAGCGTTGGCCAAGATGCCCAGCGGGTAGCCGTGCAGTCGTGCCCAGCCCGTCACCAGGGACGAGCCGTACATCGGCTTGAACTCGTCGAATTGCGAGCCGTCGACGATGCGGGCGATGACCTCACGCGGGTCGAACGGAATTCGCAGATCGGCCGGCACAATGCCGATCAGCTCCTCGGCGTCGAACAGCGGCTCGCTGACCGGACTTGGCGCCGGACCCTGCTTGACCCAGTTGAGCCGGGCTACGATGCGCCGTCCGATACGCAGTGCGTCGAGTTCGTCGGCGGCGAAGTAGTCCGCCAAACCCGATATTCGGGCGTGCATTTCGGCGCCGCCGAGCGATTCGTCGTCGGACTCTTCACCGGTGGCCATCTTCACCAGCGGCGGGCCGGCCAGAAATACTTTGGAGCGTTCCTTGATCATCACGACGTGATCGGACATCCCGGGAACGTACGCGCCGCCGGCGGTGGAGTTGCCGAAGACCAGCGCGATGGTGGGGATCCCCGCTGCCGACAGCCGGGTCAGGTCCCGGAACATCTGGCCGCCGGGGATGAAGACTTCCTTCTGGGTGGGCAGGTCCGCCCCGCCGGATTCCACCAACGAAATCACCGGCAGTCGATTCTGGAGAGCAATCTGATTGGCGCGCAAAATCTTTCGCAACGTCCACGGGTTGCTGGTACCGCCTTTGACGGTGGGATCGTTGGCGACGATCAAGCATTCCACGCCCGACACCGCACCGATGCCCATTACGACGCTGGCGCCGACCTGGAAATCGCTGCCCCACGCGGCCAGTGGGCACAACTCCAGAAACGGTGCGTCGGCGTCGACGAGCAGCTCGATGCGCTCCCGGGGGGTGAGCTTGCCGCGGGCGTGATGACGCTCGACGTACTTTGGACCACCCCCGGCGAGTGCCTTGCCCAGCGCGTCGTCGAGCTCCGCGAGCTTGGCCGATAGCGCCGACGCTGCGTCGGTGTATCCCGGAGCGCCCCGGTCCAGTGTCGACCCCAGCACGGTCATGAGCACCGCCGGCGATGCAGAGCGAAGCGATGAGGAGGAGGCGGTGAAATCATGATTGGTACCCCAGAACTTTGGCGGCCAGGGCGGTGAGTATTTCGGTGGTTCCACCGCCGATCCCCAGGATCCTCATATCGCGGTACTGGCGTTCGACTTCGCACTCCGCCATATACCCCATGCCGCCGAACAGCTGAACAGCTTGGCTAGCCACCCATTCACCGGCTTCGACGGCGGTGTTCTTTGCAAAACACACCTCTGCAATCAGGTTGGTCTCACCGGCGAGCTGACGCTCGACCACATTGCGGGCATAGACGCGGGCGACGTCGATGCGACGGGCCATATCGGCCAGCGTGTTGTGCACGGTCTGCCGGGATATCAGCGGGCGGCCGAACGTCTCCCGGTCGCGGCACCATTGGACGGTCAGGTCCAGACACCGCTGCGCACTTGAATAGGCTTGCGCGGCAAGGCCTATACGTTCGGACACAAAAGCCTGCGCGATCTGGGCGAAGCCGCTGTTCTCGGCGCCTACCAAATGTGCTGTCGGCACCGCCACGCCGGTGTAGGACAGCTCGGCGGTGTCGGAGGACCGCCACCCCATTTTGTCCAGTTTGCGGGTGACCTCGAAGCCGGGTGTCCCCTTCTCGACCACGAGCAGCGAGACCCCCGCGGCGCCGGGACCGCCGGTGCGTACTGCCGTCACGACGTAGTCGGCCCGCACCCCGGAGGTGATGTAGGTTTTGGCGCCGTTGACGAGGAAGCGATCGCCGTTTTTGACCGCCG
Organism: uncultured Actinomycetota bacterium; assembly: GCA_963795995.1. Lineage (GTDB taxonomy): Bacteria > Actinomycetota > Actinomycetes > Mycobacteriales > Mycobacteriaceae > Mycobacterium. The sequence goes on along the minus strand of CAWCJY010000008.1, from coordinate 50,540 downwards.
TGGTCCGCAGGTGGCCGACGTCGGAGCCGCCACCGGGCTCGGTGATCGCCAGCGCACCGATGCTGTCGCCCCGCAGCGTGGGGCGCACGAAGGTGTCGATCAGCCTGGCATCCCCGGTGGCAATCATGTGTGGCACCGAGATTCCGCAGGTGAATAGCGACGCATACACGCCGCCGGGCACGCCCGCCTCGTGCAATTCCTCGCAGATGATCACCGCGTCTGTGCCGTCGCCGCCCCCGCCGCCGACCTCCTCGGGGAACGCGGCGCCCAGAAGTCCGGCGTGCCCGGCACGCCGGTGCAAATCGCGGGGCAACTCGCCAATCCTCTCCCACTCGTTGACGTGCGGCAGAATCTCGCGCTCTGCGAATGAGCGGACGGTCTTGCGCAGCTGATCGCGCTCGGGTGTAGTCCAGATGCTCACAACAAGCCTTCCGGGATGTCGAGGTGACGGCTGCGCAGCCATTCGCCCAGCCCCTTGGCCTGCGGGTCGAATCGCGCCTGATAAGCGACGCCTTGGCCGAGGATGCCGTCGATGACGAAATTCACCGCCCGCAGGTTCGGCAACAGATACCGCGTAACCGGCAGGTCGACCGTCTCGGGGAGCAACTTGCGCAACAATTCGACGCTCAGGGTGTTGGCCAGCCAGCGCCACTGCTCCTCGGTGCGCACCCACACCCCGACGTTGGCTGACCCACCTTTATCGCCGCTGCGGGCCCCGGCAATTCGACCCAGCGGCACCCTCCTGGTCGGGCCGGCCGACAAGGCCTGCGGCAGCGGCGGCGAATCGACCGGCGCGAGTTCGCGGACTTCGGTGGCCGCGGGGATGTCGATGCGGGTGCCGTCGGCGCGCACGGCGGTATGCGATACCTCGGTGGCCTCGACATATCCGGGCGCGAACACGCCGTAGACCTGGCCGTCGCCCGGCGGCGCGGTAACGGTGAAGCCGGGGTAACTCGCCAGCGCCAATTCGACAGCAGCAGAGGAGAATTGGCGACCCACATTGGCGGGGTCAGGATCGCGGACCACGCAGTGGAGCAGCGCGCTGGCGGCTTCTTCGGTGTCGGCGTCGGGATGGTCGGTGCGCGCCAGCGTCCACTGCAGCTCGGCCGGCTTGACGCTCAGCGCGGCTTCCAGCTGCCGCCGGACCAGGTCAGCTTTGGCCTCGATGTCCAAACCGGTCAGCACGAAGGTCATGGTGTTGCGGAATCCACCGATGCTGTTGAGCGAGACTTTCAGCATCGGCGGCGGTGGTTCGCCCAGCACGCCGCTGACCAGTACCCGGTCCGGGCCGTCGGCCGACAGTTCGATGCTGTCCATCCGCGCTGTGACGTCCGGATTGGCGTAGCGGGCGCCGTTGATTTCGTAGAGCAGCTGCGCGGTGACGGTGTCGACGGTGACCAGTCCACCGGTGCCCGCATGCTTGGTGATCACCGACGATCCGTCGGCATGGATCTCAGCAAGCGGGAAACCGGCATAGGTCAGCTCGGCCACCTCGGTGAAGAACGCGAAGTTGCCGCCAGTGGCCTGGATGCCGCATTCAATGACGTGGCCGGCGACCAGCGCACCGGCGAGCTGGTCGTAGTCGGTGCGACCCCAGCCGAAGTGCGCAGCTGCCGGCCCGACGGTCACCGAGGCATCGGTCACCCGGCCGGTGACGACTACGTCGGCTCCGGAGTTGAGGCACTCGACGATGCCCCAAGCTCCCAGGTAGGCGTTGGCCGTCAGCGGTGTCCCGAGTCCCAGTTTCTCCGCCCGCGGTTGCAGGTCATCGCCCTCGACGTGAGCGACGAGGGTCGGGATACCCAGCCGCTGGGCCAAAGCCCGCACGGCTTCGGCCAGACCCGCCGGGTTGAGGCCGCCGGCGTTGGCGACGATCCGCACACCGCGGTCATGGGCCAGTCCGAGGCACTCCTCGAGCTGCTTGAGGAAGGTTTTGGCGTAGCCGCGCTCTGGGTGCTTCATGCGGTCGCGACCCAGGATCAGCATCGTCAACTCGGCGAGGTAGTCACCGGTGAGGTAGTCCAAGTCGCCGCCGGCGAGCATCTCGCGCATCGCTGAGAGCCGGTCGCCGTAGAAGCCCGAGCAGTTCCCGATTCGCACTGGCGCCAGGCGATCAGAGGAAAGAAGCGCCATGCGTGCCCTCCCTTCGGACTGCAGTCGGCGACGGCGCCAACCAACCGGTAGGTTAGCCCGTACCGCCGGTGTCGCGTCAAGGAGACCGCGGCGCCGAGCGTTTTGGCTGGGCATCAGGTCACCGGTTATCCTGGGCACAGCTGTCTTCACCGAGGATCCGTGAACGGGTCAGTGAGACCGCGCCAGAGTCCCGACCCGAGGAGTAAGGCCCGATCATGGCTGTGCCGAAGCGCAGGATGTCGCGAGCGAACACCCGAAGCCGGCGCGCGCAGTGGAAGGCCAAGCGGCCCGAACTGGTCGGCGTGACGGTGGCAGGCCAGCAGCACAAGGTACCGCGCCGGCTGCTCAAGGCGGCCCGGCTGGGCCTCATCGACTTCGACCGCCACTGAATTTCATTTGCCCGGCTTACCGCCGAAGAGTCCATCTCCCGCCTATAGTTCGGTTCGCACGCGGAACCCGGTGAGCCCGTCGGGCGACGTGGCTCTAAGCGCATTCTCAGGGGATTGGACGACACTGTGGCCGTGCAAATTCTGGTCGTAGACGACGATCGCGCGGTGCGTGAGTCGTTGCGCAGGTCACTTGCCTTCAATGGCTATTCAGTAATATTGGCCGCCGACGGGGTCGAGGCGCTCGAGATGATTGTCAGCGATCGGCCCGACGCGCTGGTCCTCGACGTGATGATGCCTCGGTTGGACGGGCTGGAGGTGTGCCGTCAGCTCCGCAGCACCGGTGATGACCTGCCCATTCTGGTTTTGACCGCGCGTGATTCGGTCTCGGAGCGGGTGTCCGGCCTGGACGCCGGCGCCGACGACTATCTGCCGAAGCCGTTCGCCCTCGAAGAGCTGCTGGCGCGGCTGCGCGCCCTGCTGCGCCGCACCAGACTCGACGACAGCACGGAGTCGGTGGCAGCGATGACGTTTTCCGATCTCACCCTGGATCCGGGGACCCGCGAGGTCACCCGCGGTGGGCGGGACATCAACCTGACGCGTACCGAGTTCGCTTTGCTGGAAATGCTGATCGCCAATCCGCGGCGAGTACTCACCCGCAGCCGAATATTGGAAGAGGTGTGGGGATTCGACTTTCCCACCTCCGGCAATGCCCTGGAAGTGTATGTGGGTTATCTGCGTCGCAAGACCGAAGCCGACGGCGAACCGCGCCTGATTCACACCGTGCGCGGCGTCGGGTACGTGCTTCGCGAAACGCCCCCTTAATGTCGCTGTTCCGCCGGGGCCGGCAGGGCTCCCCAGGAGCGACTTCATCGTTGTCGCTGCGGGGGCGGGTGATGTTGATGGCGATGTCCATGGTGGCGTTGGCGGTCATTCTCATGGCGGTCGCCGTGTATTTGGTGACTTGGGCGGCGCTGTACAAAGACGTCGACAACCAGCTGGAGAGCCGGGCACAGCTTTTGTGGGCCAGCGGTTCGCTCGCCACTGATCCCGCCAGAGCCATCGAGGGCACGGCATACACCGACGTGAGTGCGATGCTGGTCATTCCGGGCCGCGCGATCTATACCGCGCATCAGGGGAATCAGCCCCTGCCCTTGGGACCGCCGGAGAAGAAGGTCATCCGCGGGGAACTGCTCAAGTCCCTACGCACGGTGGCCGGTCAGCGGGTGCTGGCGCGTCATCTCCCGAATGGCAGTTCGCTGCTGATTTCCAAGAGCCTTGCCCGCACTGACGCAGTGATGACCGAACTGCGCCTTGTTCTGCTGATTGTCGGCGGAATCGGTGTTGCGGTCGCCGCGGTGGCCGGGGGCATGGTCACTCGGGCCGGCTTGCGTCCGGTGGCTCGCCTGACCGAGGCGGCCGAGCGAGTGGCGCGTACCGACGACCTGCGGCCGATCCCGGTGTACGGCAGCGACGAACTGTCAAGGCTCACCGAATCGTTCAATCTCATGCTCCGGGCGCTGACCGAGTCCCGGGAACGGCAAGCCCGGCTGGTCACCGATGCCGGCCACGAACTGCGCACGCCACTGACTTCGCTGCGCACCAATGTCGAACTGCTCATGGCCGCAATGGAACCGGGAGCTCCGCGGCTCCCGGAACAGGAAATGGCCGGCCTGCGCGCGGATGTCATCGCCCAGATCGAGGAATTGTCCACGCTGGTCGGCGATTTGGTCGATCTGACGCGTGACGATGCCGGTGGCGTGGTGCATGAGCCGGTCGACATGTCCGAGATTGTTGACCGCAGCCTCGAACGGGTGCGACGGCGCCGCAACGACGTGGACTTCGACGTGCACACCATTCCATGGCTGGTCTACGGGGACGCCGCGGGATTGTCACGTGCGGTGCTGAACCTGATGGACAACGCGGCCAAATGGAGTCCGGCCGGCGGACGGGTCGGCGTCGAGATGAGACAACTCGATCCGTCGCACGTTGAGGTTCTGATTTCCGACAACGGTCCGGGCATTCCGCCGCAGGAGCGGCGCCTGGTGTTCGAGCGGTTCTACCGCTCGGCCACGGCGCGAGCCATGCCCGGCTCGGGTCTGGGCCTGGCGATCGTCAAACAGGTGGTACTGAAACACGGGGGTGCGCTGCGCGTCGAAGACACCCTGCCAGGCGGACAACCACCGGGCACATCGTTTTATGTTCTGCTGCCTGGTCAGCCGTTAGCAGCAGAGCCCGACGACGCACCTGCGGCCGACGCGGAGGCTGATGATTCGGTTCCGAAAGGGCGAAACTCTGCGGCGCCGGCGAACGTTGTCTCAGTGGATTCACAGTCCACGTCGGCAGGGTAGGTACGGATACTGTTGGGTCCGACGCTGGATCCATACCGACTACCGAGGAAGAGCCACCAAGCGACATGACGAATCACCCGGGGTATTCGCCACCGCTGCAGCCGGGTTATCGCCCTGTGCACACCCATCCTGGTTCGCTCCCCGGTCATACGGTTGGCGGCGGGTATGGCGGTGCGGGGCCCCAGCCCACCGGGGCCCAGCAATACGACTGGCGGTATCGCCAGCAGCCCCCGTACCGCTGGCCGTATGACCAGTTCAACGGCGCCCAACGCGGCGCCGTTGGTGGCCGGCCGCCGGCGGTGGTGCCGCAAAGCAATGGTCGCGGCGGGTTGCTGGCTATAGGTGCGGTGGTTATCGCCGTGGTATCGGCGGGGATCGGCGGTGGCGTCGCCTCGGTGATCGACCACGGACGCGAAACCGGCGCCGGTCTGGGCGGCCCAGCGGCGACCGGGGCGGCCCCCGGCATGCCGGCCGCCAACGCGCCGGCTGGGACAGTCGAGCAGGTCGCCGCCAAGGTGGTTCCCAGCGTGGTGATGCTGGAGACGGATCTGGGCCGCCAGTCCGAGGAAGGTTCCGGCATCATCTTGTCGGCGGACGGATTGATCTTGAGCAACAATCACGTCGTTGCCGCTGCTGCGATGGGCGGGCGACGAGGTGGTGGTGAGGCACCGAAGACGACGGTCACCTTCTCCGATGGCCGTACTGCGCCGTTCACTGTGGTGGGGGCCGACCCCACCAGTGACATAGCGGTGGTCCGCGTTCAGGGCGTCTCCGGGCTTTCTCCGGTATCCATGGGCTCCTCGGCGAACTTGCGCGTCGGCCAGCCGGTGGTGGCGGTCGGGTCGCCGCTGGGGTTGGAGGGCACCGTCACCACCGGTATCGTCAGCGCCCTCAACCGGCCGGTGTCGACCACCGGGGAGGCGGGTAACCAGAACTCCGTGCTCGACGCCATCCAGACCGACGCCGCGATCAACCCGGGTAACTCGGGCGGCGCGCTAGTCAACATGAGCGGCCAGTTGGTCGGGGTCAACTCTGCTATCGCCACCCTCGGAAGTGAAGCCGGGCCGGAAGCCCAGAGCGGCTCGATCGGCCTGGGTTTCGCGATTCCGGTCGATCAAGCCAAGCGCATCGCCGACGAGCTGATCAACACCGGTACTGCGACGCACGCGTCACTGGGCGTGCAGGTGACGAACGATAAGGCCACCCCGGGCGCCAAGGTGGTGGAGGTGGTACCCGGCGGGCCGGCCGCCGGCGCCGGAATCCCGGGGGGTGCCGTCGTTACCCGCGTCGACGACCACACGATCAATAGCGCCGACGCGTTGGTAGCCGCCGTGCGCTCCAAAGCTCCCGGCGAAAAAGTGAATCTCACTTACCTGGATCCCTCGGGCACGATCAAGAGCGTGCAGGTCACGCTGGGCAAGGCGCAGCAGTGATCAGAGTCGATGCGGCGGGGTCGGGGCCGAGATATACCGTTGCAGCCATGGAAAGTCCACCGGAGCTGATCGGTCGAGCCCTTGTCGTGGTCGTTGACGATCGCACCGCGCACGGAGACGAGGACCACAGCGGGCCGTTGGTCACCGAACTGCTGATCGAGGCGGGTTACGTGGTCGACGGTGTGGTGGCTGTCGCAGCCGACGAGGTGGAGATCCGCAACGCGCTGAACACGGCGGTCATCGGAGGAGTGGACCTGGTGGTGTCGGTGGGCGGTACCGGAGTGACGCCCCGCGATGTCACCCCGGAGGCCACCCGCGACATCCTCGACCGGGAACTGCTCGGGATCGCCGAAGCCATCAGAGCATCCGGCTTGTCCTCAGGCCTGGTCGACGCGGGATTGTCCCGCGGTTTGGCCGGGATTTCGGGCAGCACGTTGGTGGTCAACCTCGCCGGTTCGCGTTTTGCGGTGCGCGACGGGATGGCGACGCTGAATCCGTTGGCCGCGCAAATCATCGGCCAGTTGTCGAGTCTGGAGATCTGACTCCGCACGGTTAAGCGCGAGCGTCGAGTTGTTGCGCAAAAGCTGACGGCGGTTTCAAGGACTGGATACAACACCTCTGAATGAGGAGTTGCCGTGCCCCTTCCGCCTTTGAGGTCGATGTCGGTCAGTTTGGGATCACATCGGTGCTGGCGTCTTGGTTGTCGAGGCGGCGGACGCCGTCGGCGTGTCGGCTAGCACTGGCGGGAAGTGGTTTGCTGATGCTGGGGATGCGAAACCACGGCGGGGTGAACCGCTTACCTTTGGTCCGCGTCCAAGGCTGACTGTGCAGAATCGAACGGAGATCGAGTTGGGCGTCAGGATGAGCGAATCGCTGCAGTCGATCAGCAAACGCGTGAAACCGCGACCGAATCTCCTCAACAAATCGACGTTGAGCCGACCAATTGCACTCAAACAGCGCACCTTCGGCGGCCTGCGGGCATACGGTTTTTTCGGGCGGTATTGCCCTGCTGGTTGTTGCTGACGGGAGGTGGCTTGGGTGTTCAAGGGATTCAGAGATTTCATCATGCGCGGTGATGTAATCACCGTGGCTGTCGGGCTGGTTGTGGCGTTGGCCTTCTCAACCCTGGTCAAGTCGTTCACCGACAGTGTGATCAATCCGCTCGTCGCAGCTGCGCAGCCTAAAGCCGCCTTCGGATTGGGCAAGCAGCTCGGTCAGTCCGGGAATAAGGAGACCTTCCTGGACCTCGGATCGTTTATTTCGGCGATCATTTACTTCATCGTCTTCATGACTGTGGTGTACTTTGCGATCGTCGTGCCGTACAAGCACATTCAGAAGCGTCGTGGAGTGACGGTGTTCGGTGCCGAGCCGGCGACCAAGGCCTGCACGGAGTGTTTGTCCGACATTCCCGAGGCCGCGACCAAGTGCAAATATTGTGCGAGCGATCAGCCGCGCAGCAGCGGCGCCATCAGTGCAGGGTGAGGGTCACGGTCTGTACCAGGGCCGCGGAGGCCACCGCGTTCGCCGCTCCCGCCGGTAACGCTACGAGCACCACGCGGTCGTTGCCGGCGGCTTGACCTTTCGGCTTGGCCGAGGCGAGCACGACGACGGCATTGGCTGCCACCACGCGGGGATGAGCGTCGGTGTCGTTGTCGGAGGCGGCCAAGACATCGACGACGTCGCCAGGTCGAACCAGATCGATCAACGCCGTGTCAGCCAGATGCAGTGGCACTATGCGCGCATCGGGGCCGGCCGTCGACTCGGCCAGCCGGCTTCCCAACAGCCGAACGTCGGTGAGCACTTCGCCGCGCCGGGCCGCCCCAGCCAACGTTGACCCGACCACCACACCGAGGTCGAGTTGTGAGCCGTCTGGGATGGTCTGCGCCGAGCGTCTCTCCAGGCGCACATCATCGGCTGTCAATGCGATACCGGGGCCGAGGTCACGCGCCGCGACCACCACCGCAGCAAGCTCACCGTCGGGATTGGACCGAAGCGCGGCAATGCCGGCCAGCACGACAAGCGCGGCCGCGGTGACACGGCGGGCCAGGACCGTCCGGGTCCAATCTGGGCGCAGAGCCTGCGAGAGCCGGCTGAGCACTGTCGGATTCAGGGATTCCCGCATCTGGGCAACGCTAGGCGCGGAACAGTCCTCGCAGCCCGCGACCGCAACCGGGTTGTGGATAAAGGCTAGCTGGAAGCAGCCGCCGCTGATTTCGACGAGTCCGGCGACGACGTTGGGCTCGGCTTGTCAGAAGAACCCTTGGCCTCGGTGGAACTGGACGACGACTCCGTTTTGGCGGAGCCGTTGGTCTTGCTGCTTTCGGCGCTGGCCGAACCATTCGTGGCGCTCTTCACCGACTCACGGCTGTCGGTGCGGTAGAAGCCGCTGCCCTTGAACACCACACCCACAGAGTTGAACAATTTGCGTAACCGGCCTGAGCACTGCTCGCAAGTGGTCAGCGCGTCGTCGGTAAAAGACTGCACCACATCGAAGCGGTTGCCGCACTCGGTGCAGGCATAGCTGTAAGTCGGCACAGAAACCTCCGGATTCGGATTCGCTAGCACTCTACCGTGTCAAGTGCTAGAACCGCCATTCCCACCACGGCATTCCCCGGTTGCGGCGAAGGCAATCAGACCCCGTCCAGGCGTGAGCGCATGTGTCATCGACACGTCATGTGGCTCGGACGGCAGCTCGTCGACCACTTCCTCGTCGCGCACCACCGCGACCAGCTGCGCCTTCGGCCGTCGAAGCGTCAGCGAGCGGTCGTAGTATCCGCGACCGCGCCCGAGCCGCACACCGTGGCGGTCGACCGCCAGCGCGGGCACCAAGACCACATCGGCGTCGACCAGCGCGGAAGCGGGCAACCACGGTGCGGGCGGTTCGAGCAGTCCGAACCGCCCGGCTACCAGTCGGCCGGGCCGGTATTCAGCCCACCGCAGCGGCAGCGGCGTGTCGTCGTCGGTGGTCAGCGCGACCGGCAGCAGCACCCGCTCGGCCCGGCGCGACGCCGCGTCGAGTAGCTCGATGTTCCCGGGTTCGGCGCCTATCGGGACGTAGGCGCAAACCGTGCTGCCCGTCCTGACCACCGACTCGAGGTGCGCGACCAGTGCCCGCGACTCCGCGACACGCGTCTGGTCGGCGACGGATCGACGGCCCGCTAAGAACCGCTGGCGCAAGGCGGTTTTGTCTTCGGCGCCCATTCGTCAACGATGACAGCACCAGCTTCGGCACCGCCACACCGACTACCCGGCGTCTGGCGGTTATGGTGTGAACGATGTCACGCCCTCTCGTCTCGATTCCGCGCACTGCGGTCGTCCCCGCGGCCGGTCTGGGCACACGATTTCTGCCCGCCACCAAAACGGTTCCCAAGGAGCTGTTGCCCGTGGTCGACACCCCGGGCATCGAACTGGTCGCCGCCGAGGCCGCCGAGGCCGGTGCTGAACGGTTGGTGATCATCACGTCGGAGGGCAAGGACGGCGTCGTCGCGCATTTCGTCGAAGACCTGGTGCTCGAGGGCACGCTGGAAGCCCGCGGCAAGAAAGCCATGCTAGCCAAGGTGCGCCGTGCTCCACAGTTGATCAAGGTCGAGTCCGTCGTGCAAGCCGAGCCGCTGGGGCTGGGCCATGCCATCAGCTGTGTAGAGCAAGCGCTGTCCGACGACGAGGACGCCGTCTCGGTGTTGCTTCCCGACGACTTGGTGCTGCCCACCGGCGTGCTGGAGACGATGTCGAAAGTGCGTGCCGAGTTCGGCGGCACCGTGTTGTGCGCGTTTGAGGTCACGCCGGAGGAGATCAGCTCTTACGGGGTCTTCGACGTCGAACCAGTGCCCGGCATCGGCAACCCCGACGTGCTGAAAGTCAACGGCATGGTGGAAAAACCCAGTTCCGACGACGCTCCGTCGATGTATGCGGCGGCCGGACGTTATCTGCTCGACCGCGCCGTCTTCGACGCCTTGCGCCACATCGAGCGCGGTGCCGGTGGAGAGATGCAGCTCACCGACGCGGTCGCGTTGCTGATCGACGATGGCCATCCGGTGCATGTTGTGGTGCATCGCGGGTCTCGACACGACTTGGGAAATCCTGGCGGCTACCTCAAGGCTGCGGTTGACTTTGCACTTGACCGTGACGACTATGGCCCGGACTTGCGGCGGTGGTTGATCGGGCGGTTGGGCCTGACCGAAGACTAGCGATGCGCCAGATCGGGCCAGGCGACGATGCCGGCGGTGTGGCCCTTGTCGGCAGAAAGGCGTGCTGTGCGTTCGGTGGAGGAACAGCAGGCCCGGGTGTCGGCGGCCGCGGTGGCCGCGCGGCCGGTGCGTGTTGCGATCGCCGAGGCGCAGGGGTTGTTGTGCGCCGAAGAGGTGGTGACCGAACGTCCGCTGCCGGGATTCGATCAGGCCGCGATCGACGGTTACGCGGTCCGCAGTGTCGATGTGCTCGGTGCGGGGGATATCTACAGCGTTGAGCACGGCGGTGACGACGACGTGCGCGACGAGGAGTCACCGACCGGTCGTGGGGCCGTGACCCTGCCGGTGCTGGCCACCATCGCAGCCGGGGCGCGTACCCCGAGCCGGTTACAGCCCCGCCAGGCCGCCCGGGTACAGACCGGGGCGCCACTACCGACGTTGGCTGATGCGGTGCTGCCGTTGCGCTGGACCGATGGCGGAGAATCCCGCGTGCGGGTGCTGCGCGGCGTACCGTCGGGCGCTTACGTGCGGCGCACGGGCGACGATGTCCAACCGGGTGACGTGGCAGTGCGCGCCGGGACGGTCATCGGCGCCGCGCAGGTAGGACTGCTGGCCGCGGTCGGCCGTGAACGGGTGTTGGTGCACCCGCGTCCCCGGGTTTCGGTGCTGGCGGTGGGTAGCGAGTTGGTCGACATCTCCCGGTCCCCGGGCAACGGGCAGGTGTACGACGTCAACTCCTACGCCCTGGCCGCAGCCGCCCGTGATGCAGGTGCCGAGGTAAGCCGCATCGGCATCGTCAGCAACGACCCGGAGAAACTACGCGACGTGGTCGAAGGGCAGGTCAACCGAGCGGAAGTGGTGGTCATCGCCGGTGCGGTCGGCGGCGCCGCAGCGGAGTCGGTGCGTTCAGCGCTAGCGCAGCTCGGCGACATCGAAGTCACCCGGATCGCGATGCATCCGGGATCGGTGCAGGGTTTTGGACAGTTGGGTCGCGAGGGTGTGCCGACATTTCTGCTGCCGGCCAACCCCGTCAGTGCGCTCGTGGTGTTCGAGGTGATGGTCCGGCCGCTGATCCGGTTGTCGTTGGGCAAACGGCAGCCGATGCGCCGCGTGGTGGCGGCCCGTACATTGTCGCCGATCTCCTCGGTGACCGGACGCAAAGGGTATCTGCGGGGTCAGCTGATGCGGGATCAGGACAGCGGCGAGTACCTGGTACAGGCCTTGGGCGGGGGTCCAGGCGCATCCTCTCACTTGCTGGCGACGTTGGCCGAGGCCAACTGTCTGGTCGTGGTGCCCAGCGAAGCCGAGCAAATTCGCACCGGCGAGATCGTCGACGTCGCGTTCCTGGCTCAGCGCGGCTGAGCACTTTGGCGGCGCGCTCGTGAATGTCTGGCGGTCTAGTTCTCAACATCCTGGCTGGCCGCAGGCGGCCGGACCGCTGCGAGTCGCGGCGGGGCTGATCCGCTTGCGGCCGGTGCGCATGCGCGACGCTGCGCAGTGGAGCCGAATCCGCTTGGCCGACCGCCGACATCTAGAACCCTGGGAGCCCAGCGCCGGGGCGGATTGGGCTGCCCGGCATGCCGTTTCATCGTGGCCGGTGATATGTTCAAGCCTGCGTTCAGAGGCCCGCAAAGGCCGCATGCTGCCCTACGCAATCGAACTCGACGGGCAGTTCTGCGGGCAATTGACCATCGGCAACGTCACCCACGGAGCGTTGCGATCGGCATGGATCGGCTACTGGGTGACCAGCTCGGCGACCGGCGGCGGCGTGGCCACCGGAGCACTGGCATTGGGTTTGGACCACTGCTTCGGTCCGGTCGCTCTGCATAGGGTCGAGGCGACTGTCCGTCCGGAGAATGCCGCGAGCCGAGCTGTTTTGGCCAAGGTCGGCTTCCGCGAGGAGGGAATGCTGCGACGCTACTTGGAAGTCGACGGCGCGTGGCGCGATCACCTGCTGGTGGCCCTCACCCTCGAAGAGGTGTACGGGTCGGTGACGTCGGCTCTGGTACGCAACGGACACGCCAGCTGGGGATGATCCTCAGTCGACCGCGAACTCTGTCCAGTTTCTTATGTGACACGAGTGACTTGTGATGCTCCGGGCCGGAATTACAGGTGTGTAATGCCAACCAGCGGCTTAGACGTCGCGCTGGCCCATCAGGGCAGGCTGGGAAAGGAGCATTCACCGTGCCAAGCGTTCCGCAATCGTTGCTCTGGATCTCACTCGTAGTGCTCTGGCTGTTCGTGCTGGTGCCGATGCTGATCAGCAAGCGCGAGGCGGTGCGGCGCACCAGCGATGTGGCCTTGTCGACGCGCGTGCTCAACAGCGCCGCCGGTCTTCGATTGCGCAAACGCTTCGGACCCGCTGCAGGGCATCGCAGCGATCCCGACTGGGAGCCCGCGGAATCGCAGTACACCCATCCCGACGACGACCTCGACGAGGAATACGAGGATGATGTCGCGCGGACGGGGTCAGCGGTAGTGACAGTCGCTGTCGCGGCGAAAGTGGAGGTCACCGAGCAGCTCGGCCACGACGATGAGCCCATGACTATTCCCGTGGGCAGCACCGAAGTGACGGATCAGATGCTGGCCGTGGTCGTCGACGAGGTGGAGTCTGTCGTCGAGCAGGTCGAGTCGGTCGTGGCGGCCGGTTCCGCAGCCACCGATCAGGACGTCGTAGAGGCATCAGTGGAGCCCGAGGCTGACGCCGATTCTTACGAGTACGTCGAGGACACGTCGGGTCTGGAGGCCGAGGACGAGCCGCCGACGACTGTGACCGCGGCGGCGCCGCGGCGCCGGCGGTACGACTCGGAAACGGCGGCCGCCGTAGCCGTCAGCGCGCGCAAGTTCCGGTTCCGCAAGCGCACCGTCACGACGATGGTGCTCAGCCTGGCAGCGTCCGCTGCACTCGCTCACCTGGTGGCGCCGGCGCTGTGGTGGCTCTGCGTTGGCGTGGCCGGTGTGACGTTGTTCTATCTGGCGTACCTGCGCAGGCAAACCCGCATCGAGCAGCGGCTGCGGCGGCGCCGGATGCAGCGGATGGCGCGGTCGCGGTTCGGGGTTGAGAACACCTACGACCACGAACTGGATGTGATCCCTTCCCGGCTGCGGCGACCCGGCGCAGTGGTGTTGGAGATCGACGACGAAGACCCCGTCTTCGAGAATCTCGACGATGCGCCGGTCGCGCACGACTACGACTTGCCTCGGGCCGCTGGCCAGTAACGTTCCGTCAGCGGCGCGACTGGTAGCCTGCTAGCGATCAGGGGCTATGGCGCAGTTGGTAGCGCGACTCGTTCGCATCGAGTAGGTCAGGGGTTCGAATCCCCTTAGCTCCACAGGCATAACTGCAGTTCAGAAGCCCCGAGTCATCCCTTCAGCCTAGCTACGTCAAGACTGCCGTCAAGATCCGCACTAAGATGCGCGTCTATGGCAAGCATTCGTGTACGGCAGCGCAAAGATTGCAGTGCCTATACGGCGGTGCTCTACACGCTGAACGGGAAGCAGACTTCGTCGTCCTTCAACGACCATGCCGAGGCCGTCAGATTTCAGGAGCTGGCCAACCGGATCGGCCCCGCCAAGGCTCTGGAGGTTTGGGCGACCAAGAGCCCGACTGCAGACTGCTTCACCGTGGCTAGTTGGTGCAGTCACCATGTTGACCACTTGACGGGGGTCAATGAGGCAACCCGCGCTCGCTACCGCCGCTACATCGCGAATGACATCGCTCCCAGCAAGATCGGGCCCCTGCCACTGGCAGCATTTACTAACGCCGACGCAGCCCAGTGGCTAAACAGCTTGACCGGCTCAGCCAAGACCACTGCGAACAAGCACGGGTTCCTGGCTGGTGCTCTCAATGCGGCAGTGCGGGCCCGACACATCTCGGCCAATCCCTGTGATGGCAATCGACTGCGGCGTGATGAACCCGCCGAGATGGTCTTCCTCGCCCACGAGGAATTCCGGCTGTTGCATTCCTGCGTCGGTGAGCACTGGCAGCCACTCGTCGAATTTCTGGTGGCCAGCGGTGCCCGCTTTGGCGAAGCCACAGCGCTCACGCCTGGTGACATCGACATAGCTGAGGGCACTGTCCGAATCCAACGCGCATGGCGCTATTTGCCCGGCGAGGGTTATCAACTGGGGCCGCCCAAGACCCGGAGATCGGTCCGCACAATCAATGTGGCAGCCAGCACCCTTGGCAAGCTCGATCTAACGGGCGACTGGCTCTTCACCAACTCCGGCCGGGGCTGGCGCGGCGGACCCACCGATCCCGTGCGGGCACAGAACTTCCACACCAACGCCTGGATCCCGGCACTGGCCAAAGCCAAACAGAAGGGCCTGACGAAGAAGCCGAGGGTGCACGACTTGCGGCACACCAACGCCAGCTGGCTCATCCACGCCGGGGTGCCGCTGACGGTGATCCAGCGCCACCTAGGCCACGAAAGCATTCAAACCACGTCTGACCGATATGGGCACCTGGATCGACGGTCGTCCCGAGTTGTCGCTGACGTGGTGGGCAAGGCTCTCAATCCCAATTAGCCGGAACACCCCATTCTCTGATCGCGGCTCAGTCATTGGTGGCGAGTTGGTGATCGCGATCATCAACAAGGTTCGTCGATGAATCGCTCTGCACCGCCTAGGCTTCCTGGCTCCTAACGCTGGTGCCATTGATCACTGTATCTTCCCACCTCGGCCACGAGGACGGCTCGATCACAGCGAAGATTTAGGGTCGCCTTGATCGCACCGCTGGACGAGCCGCAGCTGCTGCGATGGCCGAGCTGCATGGGTCTGACGGATCCGAACTCAGCAAAGCTGAATTGACCTGCAGATTTCACTTTTACTATAGGTTTGAACAGGTAAAACATCTGCGTTGGCTGCGAACCGACTTGCGCTGCAGCAAACATGACCGATACAGTTGCGGATATCCGTCGAACATCGCCGAAAGTACTCAAATGCTGCCGAACGTCTACGAGCTGTCCGAAGCGGCAGCCAAACTCAAGGTTTCAGAACGCTTTTTGACGAATGGCCTGCGCTGTGGCCGCTTCCCTGGCTCAAAGGCTGGTCGAAAGTGGGTGCTGACGGACGACGACCTGATGGCCATCCTGAACATCTGCGCGCAGAGGCCGAAAAGACCAGCGGCGCTCGGCAACAGCATGACCCGCACGACGGCGCGGCGGATGGCTTCGGCACGGTGACGACGTTCATTATCCCTTTAAATCCTGACGAGGCAGACGCTTTGGCTGGTGAGCTGGGCGCGCTGACGACCGCAGCAGAATGGCTGCGCGCAGCGATAATCTCCGCAAGGGTGGAGGTCCAAGAGGGTCCGGGCCGGCCGACAGGCGATAAGGTCAGAACTGACCGTTTAAGCCCCGAAAAGTTCGCGCTGCTAGGCATTCACGGTCTGAGGTCGAAGACCACGGTTCGGGCCTATTGGCGGGCGTGGAGCAACGCGATCGCCGATGGATTGGCACAGCCGGTTTCGCTCGGCGATGAGGTTGATCTGCCCGATGCGGAGTGGGCGGACTACTACAACCCCGCGCCAGCGGTGCCGCCGTATTATCGGCCTGTCAAACACGCTATTTCACAGTCTGATACCGAAGACCTCAGTGAGCAAGCCATCAAGGATGACCTAGGCCTGGGCACCTGCCCGCCAATGGCAAGCAACGTTGAGCAGGGTGAGGACGGGCAGTTGACGGCGACAGACACCCAGCCGAGACAACCTGCGGCGCGACAGCCCAATCCGCAGGTTGCCGCTGAATTTTGGATCCACCGAGGATTGAAGAGCGCGAAATTGGGCGCAGAACGCGCACTGAGCAGTGCTCGAAAGATTCAGACTTTCAGCGGTGATCAAGCGAAGCAGGCGAGTGAGGACATCGAGGCAATCCGCCAGCTGCTGAACGACATTCAGCAGGCCCTTGCGGGCCATGGTGCATCAGCATGAGTCGGAGAAGTGTGGGTGCTCAGCGATCAGACGCGCTCTTCGGTCCTGTCCGACACGAACGGCTGAACGTTAGCCGATCGGGCTTAATCTGGCGCCTGTGGCCATAGGTGAAAGAAAGGCTCGAAAAGATGCTTTTTTGGAAGCGAAACGAAGACCCGTACGGCAAAAGCAAATACTACGAGCTGGTGGCCGAGGTCGACAACCGCGAGTACCTCATCTGCGACGGCACCACCTCCCCGGAGGACGGGGACGTCTGTCTACACCTGTCGATTGGCGGTCGCTCAACCCTCATCCATGACTGGTGGGCCAGCCACCCCGCCATCAGAGCCTGTGGCAACCGTATTCGGTCAGTGAGCGATGCCAAGAATATCGCTGAAGAGTGGGAGGCCACTGGGGCTTGGAAGCACCATATGGATTTAGGCGACAGCGACGAGTACGTGGGATGGCGCCCCTATCAGGTCGAATGGCAATGTCATCCAAGCGATCCGGGAACGGTTAGCTTCGATTGCATCACCGAGGAGGGGGCCTACCGGTTCGATTGCGTTCCGCAAGATACCTGGAACCAGATTCTTGGCGACATGTGTCGGGCAGTCGGGCATGGCAAGGACTTTGAGCCGGTGATGCAGGCATGGCTCAAAAGGATCGAGGCCGATATCAAAGGCGACGAAGACGCCTGACCAGGCAGCCGGGCTGCGGCTCGTCGTCAATTTCCTGCGAACCGCACGAAGTACCCCTTTTCGACATCAGTACAGCACGAGCCCTGCGCGCGGCGATAAGAAAGGAGGCGCCCGATGGCTGCGTTCATCTGGGGCACAGAAGCGTTCATGAACAGGTTTGCCAACCAGCATGAACACATCGAAGTTAAGCTCGACAAGAACAAGCCCCCCTACCAGCAGTACGGCTGCCGAATCATAGTCGAGCGGCGCTCATTTACAGCCGATGAGCTGATACAACTGGCTGACCTGGGCTTAGAGCACGACGATGACGATCCCGATTTCGATGACAAGCTTGCCGACTTCCTGGCGGTCATGGGCGATTTTGAGAAAGCCATGGCGGCCTGTAAGCGCAGGCGGGCAGGGGGGCAGCGCAATCTGCGCGCCTATGTGGTGCAGCGGATGAAGGCATACTACCGGGCCGGTCAAAGGTAGGGCTTGAAGAAATGATTCATGAACCGTGCGTCTGATGCGCGGCTCCTTCGGCTACTGACGGTTCTGCCGTGCACGGCACTGTGTTTTGGGCGCTGAGCGCCCAAAAGAAGCGAGCAGAGGAAAACTCTGCTCGGTGACGGTCGCCGTAGACCGGTGAAAGGCCAGTATGTCCCGTATCAGTGGCGAAGTCCTCACTCCGCTCGACGTGGAGGTCGAGTACCGCATCCCCCGTTCCAGCCAGAAGAAGGGCCGGGCTAGGGATTCCTTTGCACCTTTTTTCCGCGTTGGTCGCAGGGTTTATTACCGGCGGCGGGTGCTGGAAGCCTGGATCGCCGCCCAAGAGCAGCGGCGCCCTGGGGTCTCTGGGAGAAAGGGAAGCTAATGCTGAAGGAAGCCGCCCCCGGGCCAGATCAGCGGACCGAGGGCAACCCACGAAATGCTAACGGTCCCAGTCTCCTTTACGGAGGCGGTTGCAGTCTCCGGCTGACGCTTGACGACATCCTCGAGATTTTGGGCTGGACCGACGAGGAACATGCCGCCGTTTGCCACAAGCCTATTGGCGGCTCTTTCTGCACCGCGGTGGAGAAGTCGGTGAATGCCAGCGCATTGGTTACCGCCTTACGCCAAGATGCCGACGTCTGGTTCTCCGTAAACCCGACGGCTGGTCCTCCGCGCCAGCGTGCGGGGCGTGGCAACGAGCAGCAGGTCATACGGTGGGCCGCGCTGCACCTCGATGTGGATGTGAAAGACGGTGCGTTCTCGGATCTGGAAAAGGCTGTTGGTTTCCTCGAAGCGCTCTCTGGGATGGTCGGCACTCGCCCGTCGGTGTTGATTCACTCCGGTCACGGGCTGCAGCCGTTGTGGCCGATTGAGGACGGCGAACTCAACACTGACGGACAGAGGGGCCGGGCTTACCGGCTCAGTCGGCGTTTTGGTCAGCTGGCCAGACGTGTCGCGGGCGAGCATTTCGCTTGCCTCGACACGGTATCGGACCTGGCCCGCATTCTTCGGGTGCCAAAAACCACGAATTGGAAGGAGCCGGCCAACCCTGCTCCCGTCTATGCGGTGCTCGGAACTGGCGGACCGCTCACAGTCGACCTGATCGAAGAATTTCTCGATGAGTGGGCACCGGATTTGACCTTCGATGAGCCCGTAATGGGTGAAGTGGTGAGCCCGGCGGAGAGCTGGAACTTCGCTTCGAGCACCTGCCCGTATGTGGCGGCGATGGTTCGGTCGTGGTGCAGGCGGTCTGATGAGCCGAGTGCGGGGCGCCATCAGTGGGCGATGAGCCGGTGTGTACGTCTGGCGGCGGCTCATCGATGCGGTTGCATCACCCGTGGTGGGCTCGATGAGGCGCTTGGTGTTCTCGAATCCGCATTAAGACATTGGTGTCAGGTTGTCGGTTCACATCGTGACTTGGCTCCGGCTGAGGTTCACACGGCCTATAAGTGGGCAGCGGCCAAAGTGGCGACGCTGGACGAACATCGCGCCCGATCTGAGCTTGGGCACCACCAGCACTGCTCGGCTCGCGCGCGCAGATGGACGTTGGTGGGAATATGACCGGCTATACGCAAGGTCCAGAGCACTTAAGGGAAAGGTTGCTGTGCCTTCGGGACTTGCAAACTCGCAAGCCGGTCGAGCCGCTCATCGAGGGACTGCTGTACCGGAACACGCTCGCACAGCTCTCCGGACCACCCGGTTGCTACAAGTCGTTCGCTGCGATCGGCATGAGCTGCGCTGTGGCAGCCGGGAAGTCGTTCGGTGACTTCGCGGTGCAAAACCCGGGAAATGTGCTGTATGTGGCCGCTGAGGGAGCGAGCGGTCTTGCGGTGCGGGTGCTGGCCTGGTGCGAGGCTTGGGGCAGTGATGTTGCACTCGTGCAAGAGCGGCTTCGCTTTCTGGATCTGCCGGTTCAGCTGGGCGAGGACTGTGTCGTGGCGCAGGCAGCCGAGGTCGCAACAGATTTGGACGCGGATCTTTTAGTGTTGGACACTCGGGCCCGATGCACACTTGGGCTGGAAGAGAATTCGGCAACGCATCAGGGTTTGGCCATTGATGCAGCAGACAGCATCCGGGCCGCCGCCAGTTGCACTGTCCTCGGTATCCACCACTCCTCGCGTAACGGAACAGCAGGGCGAGGGTCCAACGCCTGGGACGGTGCAGTCTGGTCGGATCTGCGAATGGAGGGAGGCGGCCTTCATGCCACCATTCACTGCCAGAAGCATAAGGATGTACCGGCTGGGTGCGATCACCACTTCGCGCTGGTTTCCCACACTGTGTCGCCGGAGCTGATGCCTGGAACATTGAGCCCAGAGCGGTCGACGCTTGTGATTTCCAACGCAGCTTCTGGACTTGACTTCCTGAGAACCAAATCGCAACGCGTTGTCCTGGAAATCATTTGGAATTCGGCGCCCCCCGAGGGTTTCACTCCCTCTCAGGTGGTGAGTCTTGCTGACGCGTCGGAGGTCGGCAAGTCTTCGGTCTACCAAGCTCTCAAGGTGCTGGTTGAAGAAGGATATCTGCACAACGTCGGTACTGCGCACAGATCGCGGTATGTGCCGGGAGAGCGCCCGCGCTGACGCCGGGGAGCGCGGATTTCCAACCGTCCGACGCAATTCCAACCGATGATCCGGCTCCGTCAGATTCCATCCAGTCCGATACCCCTTAGGGGTCGAAGGAACTGGAAACTGGAAGAACACCACACCCCGTCGGTAATAACACTCCCAGCACCCGGCACGCCCGGGGAAGGCACGGGGCGTCGGGGCGCGAGTAATTGACGGGGCAACAGGACTCAGCAGCAGTCGACCGAAGCCTGCCGTAGCGCGCCAGTCCTCTTAAGAGAGCCGAAGTTGTCGTCCTCTTGCGCCCTTCGTTGCCTCGACGGGGAACAGCAGCACTCTATGGCCTATAGAAAATTCCCAATCCAAAAGAACCAAGCCTCAATCCAAGTCGTGTGTCGGGAGTTGGACCGCCGCGAAGGTCGGTGAGCTCACCTTTCGCCGATGCATGATCCGGAAAGCGTTGGTGAGCAACCCGCTGATCACTCGGTGACCAGTGCCGAGGGGTTCAGGCGTCAAGTGGTTTCGCGGCGTGTAACGCGGGCCGGGCGGTGATAAGCGACGACATCGAAGGCTTAGGCTCCAAAATGTGCAGTGAACCTGTAGCGGAAAGGCCATGCTTGCTAGCTATATGGGCTTTGTCCGGATTTATCCCCATCACGTTGAGCAACCCGGTGGTGATGCACGCCGACATCGTACGAAATGATTTTGATGAGTTTGATGAATGACGTTCTGTGGGTCTATGGACTGCTGGGAGCGCTGCTAGACCTTCACCTTGTCCAGCATGGCGTTGGCCAGCCGCGCGCCATAGTCGCCGGCGGCTGATGTGTCGGTGAAGATCGGGCTGCTGCCTACCGGCAGGGTTATGTCCCGGCAAGCTTTGACTTTAACCACCACGTTTGCGCGAACGCCCAACGCTTGCTGACAGAGCTGATCGCTCCCAGCTTCGTTGTCGTATCCAGCCATTTTGACGGTGATGAGGTTGTCGCCCACGGCGACGTTGGCCAGGGTCCAGGTATAGCCGCCTTCACCGTGGCGTTGACCCATTTGCAGTCCGGTCGTGCCAGGCACCTCGCTTGGTAGGTTGGCGCAGGTCTGCCACTGCTTGGTCTGGGAAGCTAGCTGCGCTTGGGCTTTCTCGGGCGACGGGAACACCACTGCGGTCTGCTCGATTTGATGGCCGACGGTATAGGAGCTGGGATCCAGTGTTTGGTCGCGTAATTCCTCGAAGCCGGTGCCGCTGTAGACGGAGTGTTCGGCACCGAAGATGATGCCGACGCAGCTTGGAGGGCTGACCTGGTTGGAGTTGTCGGACATGCCATAAGAGGAGCTGCTCACCACCATGTCTGAGTCTGGTGCGATGCCATAAAACTCACCGCCGGTCACAGTTCTGATCTCGGTCGGGCTCAGCATCAGGGTGTCGATCGCCGAGGCTGGAACCACCGAGGACGTAGGTGAGGATGACGACGGCGGCGGGGCGCTACTGGGCGAAGGAACCGCTGGCCGTAGCGGCGCGGTCGAACCCACGCTGGGAGTTGCGGGGCGGTGCTGCCACGGTTTCCAGACCAATAGAACCGCAGTGAGCAGCACGATGACCGCCAGGACGGCACCCGGGATTAGCCACCGACGTTGGGGCCCGCTTGCGGCTGGCATCCCCGGTAGCTGGCCTGCCGGCGAACTCTGAGCGACGGTAGGTTTCGGCGTTCGCGGAACCGGTGCCCTTTTGGTGGTCGCGACAGGCGATGGCGACTTATGTTCGCACGACGGTTCGGCCAGCGCACGGGCGAAGTCCGCGCACCGAGGAAAGCGGTCGTCCGGCTTTTTGGCGAGTGCCCTGGCCAACACCGGGTCGAGGATGGCGAGTTTGGGGTGGGTAGCGTCCAATGCGGGTGGGGTGGCATTGAGGTGGTGGCCAATGACCACCGCTGCATTTGAATGGGAAAAAAGTAGTGAACCGGTCAGCAGGTGGTAGGCGGTCGCCGCTAGTGAGTACTGATCGGCACGCCCATCGAGGTCTTCGCCCATCAGTTGTTCGGGGGCCGAGTAAGCGACAGTGCCGACCGTCATGTTGGTAGAGGTAAGGCCGCTGATGTCGTCAACGTTTCGTGCGATGCCGAAGTCAGTCAGCAAGATCCGCTGCTCTTCATCGTCCTTCGAATGAGTGAGCATGACGTTGGCTGGCTTAACGTCACGGTGCAACAACCCCTGTTTGTGGGCGTAATCGAGCGCACCGGCCACGGCGGTGACGACTCGCAGAACCTGATCGGCTGGCATTCCGTCGGGGTACCGGCTCGAGAGCAATCGAGCCGCGTCGAGGCCGTCGACATAATCCATCGCGATCCACAGCTGCCCGTCGTACTCACCCCGGTCGTGGACACTGACGATGTGGGGATGCCATAGCCTTGACGCGAGATCGGCTTCGCGCTCGAAGCGGGCACGGTAGTCGGCGTCAGCTGACACGTCCGCTGGCAGAACCTTCAAAGCGTTGTGACGGGGGAGCCGAGGATGTTCGGCCAAGTAGACCTCGCCCATTCCGCCAGACCCCAGCAGGCGCACGATCCTGAAGCCAGCGAAAATTTCCCCCGTCCTCAATGGCATGAGGCAGATACTAGGAATCACTCGCTGGAAGCCGCTGCAGATTCGTAGCAGCCGGTTACCGCGGAACTGGCTTGAACCCTTCGTTCGGGCAGATCATGTGCACCGCCGGGGGCGTTGACAACACAGTAGGGCTAGCTCGACACGTACTGGAGATGCGATCAGGAGCGGATGCACCACGCAGGGGCACCACTTCGACCGGGTTTGCCAAGTGCGTCATCGGCTCGGTTGGCATCGCGTTATGCTGCGAAAATCGTGCGACCAGGTTCGGGCTTGGGAGGATGCGAGCGGTGCAGATTTTCGTCAGCTACTCAAGCCACGACCAGGACGCGGTCAGATCTTTGGTGGAGCACCTTGAGTCAGGGCGGCATCAGGTCTGGATGGACCAAAAGCTCGCCGTGGGGGAAGCCTGGTGGACGGCGATCCTCGAACAGGTCCGTGCTTGCACTGTCTTCGTCTTCGCGCTGTCGGACAATTCGCTGCGGTCCAAACCGTGCCGCGCTGAGGCTTCCTACGCCGAGGCGCTCGGACTGCCCATCCTGCCTGTGCAGATCGGAGAGGTCGGAAGCTATCGCATCGACCCCATATTCACCAGGCAAATGATTGACTATCGCCAGCCCACAGTGCAAACCGGTATCGCGTTGATCGGGGCGCTGCACGAAGCGGCCGAACATCGCCAGGATCTTCCCGATCCGCCGCCTGATCCGCCACCTATTCCCTATGAGTATCTGCTGCTGCTGGGCAAGGCGATTGACGCGGATGAACCGATCTCATACCCCCAACAGGGTGTGATCCTGACCCAGCTCCGGCAGTCGTTTTTCGGTGAGGATGACCCTGGCGTGCGCGCCGACATCCGACGACTGCTAGGCGGTTTGCGCCAACGGCCCGACACCGCCAACTCAACGATCAGGGAGATCGACTACATTCTGCAAAGCGAGTCGGCTGATTTGAAGATCGATTCCCCGACTACACCCACCGAGCACCCCGCTGCCGAAACCAGGAGCAAGACCGAACCCGCCGCCAGACCCGCCGTTCACCTCGACCGCACCCCCGCGACAAGCATCGAGCCTCCGTCCACACCGTCAGGAGCCGACACCGACACATTGGGCCGGCGACGCTCTGGACCGAGGCGCCGCGCCCGCCCGATCGGGGACACCCCAACACCAGCGCAAGACGCACACCTCAAGGGACACCCTGAGTCGAAAATGGCTCGGCGCGCGGCCATGAGCCGCCGGGAATGGGGCTGCGTCCTTTGTGGGGTGGCTTTGCTCGGGGTGGCGATGGCGGACTGCCTTGTCCCATGGCGTGCGGTGGCCAATGGGGGGCAGAGCGGTTTCACAGGAAGCTATGCCGTCGGTTTCACGTGGGTGCTTATCATCGGAACCATCCCCGGGGTCGCCCTGCTGCTACTCGGCCGCTGGCGGGCATCGGCCGGGCGGACGGTCGCAGGCTGCGCACTCGTCAGCCTGGGGTTAAGTACATTGTTGTTCCTCCAGGGCGTTCACATCCCTTGGTACCCGTGGCTCGATCCCATCCTCGCCGTGGCGGGTCTGCTCCAGATTTTGGTACCCATGCGGCGGCATGCCCTGACGTCCCCGATAGCGAGCGGGTACTTTTTCTCTGGTGCGGGCGTGCTTCTCATGGTTCTGATCAATGGCTTTGCCTTAGAGGTTGAAGGGTTTTTCGGCGACTTGAGTGGATGGGGGTGCTCCTTTCGTCCCTTCGTCGGACCAGATGGCTCCCAGGTTCAAACCCACGAGGCATGGTACTGGGTGTGCACGGGAGCTCGCCGACACGAGCTGGCAGGCCTGGCAATTGCCGCCGTCACAGGTCTGGTACTGGTGGTGGCGGGTGCTACCGCATGGTGGTCGGCACGTCGATCAGCAAATAGCCGCGGATCTTCGGCCCGACTACCGTAGCGCTGAGGTCAGGCGACGCCAACGGCCACCCGTTTCAGCCTTGATTGACTGATTCCGCATCCCATGTTGCTCCCCCCGGAGGCCCGGAGCAGGTACTCAGTGGCGTGTCTGGCCATCCGGCTCAGGAATGTTCGCCGCCGACCGGTAAGCCGTCGGATGGTCTGCCGCGGCAATACCTCAACCTCCTTGGCCAACTTGAGTATTTCCGAGGTGTGCGCGGCCAGGGACTGGCTTAAATCGCCTCACCGATGAGCGCTGAGCCTTCCGGCACGGGCAGACTGCTAATAAGGGCGTCGGCATCGATCTCGAGGCCATGTGAGATCTTGACCATAGTCTCCAGACGCAGGCTGCGCTGGCCGCGTTCAACCTTGCCAAGCTGTGTCCAGTGAATCCCGCACATGACGGCCGCGGCTTCCTGACTGAGGCCGAGTGCCAGGCGACGGTCGCGGAGCCGTTCCCCGAAGGCGCGGGTGGTCTCGTTGAGAGCTGGCTTGGATTGCTCATCGCGCGGTGCTCGACTGCTATGGCTCGCGTGCTGGCGACCGGAGTGTGTGTAAGCACGCTCGTTGAAACAATGCGTGATCGACCTTTAGAATTTCTTGATTGACCGCGGCCCTGAGGGTAAGGGGGCAGATGCATGGTGGCCCTCAGAAGAGTGCAGCATCAGCGCAGCTACGCGGAGGTGCTGATACTGCTTGCCTTCGCGCAGGCCTCTCTTGTGGCCGCCCCCGCTGCCGGCGCCGACGGCATCGACGAGCTGTACGTCGGCGAAGTGCACACACATGGGGTGCCTGGAAATGCGGCGACGCTGATCGCCAACGGGCATGCAGCGTGCCAACTCTTCCGCGCTGGGATGCCCACTCGTGAGGTAGCTACCAGCCTTGCCCAGCAGACCGGGCTCACACTAACTCAGGCTGCCGTCGAGGCGTCCACCGCGATCGAAGCTTACTGCCCCGAGCAGGCATGGCGTTTCCAGAATGGGATGTGACATGACTTCACACACGAGAGAACTAGGCACGCCGCCGCGGAAACCGTTAAATGAAGACACATCACGCCTTCGCCGGGCTGTCGGTTCAGTCCTTGCTGCCGCCGCGGCAGCTGCCGTCGCCGCCGCTCCGGCGCACGCTGCCCCCAGCGCGGACTGCGTAAATCGGCTCCCCTGCTTTCAAAGCTGGGTAACGGGGAGGACGGCAACCAACTCCTTTCTAGACGAGAGGTTGCTCCTGCTGCGGCAGCCGATTGACAGGAACCCCGCCGACACCTGTCCGCTGGTGCTGAAGGACATCGCCGCCAAAGGCAACCCGCCGCCCGACGACATGAGTGGTTTCATGGTGGGCTGCACCGAAATGGTCAGCGAATTTGGAACGATTGAAGGGTCCTGAAGATGAGGCGCACGACCAACCTGCGCCTGGCGAGAGTTGTCGCACTACCGCTCCTGCTGTTGGCCGCACAGTTGCCGACATTCATTGAGGCGCCGAAATCTCTAGCAGGACCCCCTTTCACTCAAGGAGAAGAGGCGTACATTATCCACGCGAACGGCGTTGGCATAATTTACTCTGCTGACAACTCGCCGCTCGTCAATGACAAGCAAGCGTTGGTCAGTCATGGCTGGAGTATTGTTTATGATCTCCGGTGGGGTGTCACCCCGAACGCCGAGGCAGCTTCCCTATATCACTCTTCCGTTCAACGAGCTGGCACTCACGGCATAACGCTTAGCCAGGCGATGGATGAAGTTGCTTATGCCCAAACTGATCTGAATGACGGTTCCTGTCCCTCACCGGGCGGGAATGGAGGTGCTCTAAGAGCAATAAGAGCGGCATCGAGTATTCAGGCTAGCGACGTCTTGTCAGATCGCTGAATAGAAGGACGAGGAATAAACGCGAGGATAACCGATACGCTGAGGCTGCCGCCCGTCGCTCGATGAACCCGGGAGGCGCGCGCCACCTGCGAATAAGTCCACGGCCTTCGTCGCGAACGCGAAGGCACCAGCTAGAGGGATTCACAAACACACTCCACGGTCTGGCTAAAGTGCCTTCCGATTCCGGAGCCAGATGACAATGTCGGCGACACGCAACAAGCTTAGATGGGGCGTTCCGGCCAGCTGGCGGATCTCCCGAAGTCGCGATACGAGAGCATCGTCGGTGCTCAGTGCAATCCACCATGGCCGCCACCAGTCGTCATCTCTGTTGCCCAGATTGAGCGCCCGTTCGACTACGGTGTCCCGAATCGGCAGCAGCAAGGGGCGTTTGCGGGCGAGTAGCTTGTGCCTTGCGACGCGAGGAATCGAAATACGTTGACGCAGTAGACGGTACAGCTCAGTGCCCGGCGAGTTCGGACCGAGCCACCACTCAAACTCCTGTGCATTCAAAGTGTGTAGCTCTCGCGCCGGTGGGAGCTGCTTCAACAGCGACTCGATCTGATCCGAATGAGCCTCAAGCTCCAAGATTGATGACGGCCGCATGGCTGCGTTGCTTCTTTCCCTGATCGAGATCGAGAGCATCGTGACGGCGATCAGATCATCGGATGTAATGGCGAATGGATCATTCTGCCCGTAGGTATCGAACGCCGCTCCGGTGAAGTTGCCTCCTACGTAATCCTTTACGAGCTCACTGGGATCGTCGGTGACAGGAAATGAAAGGTTTGCGCCACTGTCGGCGCTGACACCCAACTGGTGGCGCAGTCTGCGCGTTGGCTCGTCTTCATTCCGGCTAACATCCACCAAATCGGCTTCCTTCATCACCGCGACTTCGCGGCGTGGACAACCCTGTTTATCTCGCCTCCCGAAGACTTCATCGAGCCCACACCGAAAATCTGACATCCGCGCGGTGACGACCAGATGTGGTGCGCTGACCGCACGCCAAAGTGGGGCTTGTCCGACCCGGCTGACCGTCAATAGGCCTCTCGAAATAGGGGAGATTCGAAAGTCTCAATAGCCACCCGCATGATTTACGTACCGAACTTATGTGCAAGAGCCCTCAATGCGATAGGAGCAACGCCATAATTAACAAAGCTGTTACGCCCTACCTCACTGAAGTGTGAAACTTTCACTTTCACTGTCTTTTTATCCGAACGCAAGAGTACAGCCGATTGTCCCTCATCCGAATACCCTTCGTAATCGCGCCACGGATAGGTGACGCCTTTTTTTAACATCGCTTTCAGGGTCAGCCCCTCCCTGGATATCGACAATTTTGGGCTAACCCGACAGGTCCCTCCTTCAAGCACATCGTGAATCCAGCGCTCCGCGACCTTTGGGCTGATATGCGCCACCGAGAACATCAGAAGTTCCGTGCACCTAGTCTCAAACAACGTTTGAGAACTGCCGGTCGGGTTGACAACCACGAACCTTGCGGCCAGCCTAGGATGGTTGAGGCGCCCGCCCGCCGTGACCTTAGCGTCATTGTCAGTATCGATGTCAAAGAGAGCGAATCGCGCCGACCAGTGCCTCGCCCCCTTCAATATCATCTTATGAATGGAGAGATCCCAACGGGTGACTTCGTCCAGCGGTACGCGACCTTCGCCGTGACTGACAACGGTTGAGGTGGCATGAAACAACTTCTTGTCCGTGGATGTGAAGTCGACCTGAGCGGGAACGACCATATATTGGGCTCCTACGACGAGCGGGGCCACTGGGAAAGTGATGAACATCATACCCACGTCGCGGCCGCGAGCGACGGGTTTTCGAGGCCCAAACTTCACGCAGCACGACATCCAGGCGCTCTACTCAGCGTCGAAAAGAGCGATCGCGCTTTGCGGTCGCATTGTTGTCCCTCGGGTTCACCCTTCGCTCTGAAGTTGACCGGCAGGAACTGCCAGAGCTTCAGCGATATCGAACAGCCTCTCAAAAAGCAAGCCTCTCCGACCGTGTTCCACGTCGATGAGCACATCGCGGGTGACACCGGAACGTTGGGCGAGTGCCTCTTGCGTCAGCCCACGCTCGGTGCGCAGCGCACGGATACGCTCTCCAAATTCACGGCGGCGAAGCTCCCAGGCGGCGACACGTTCAGGATCAGTCTGACCGGGTCGCGTGGGCACGTGTCCCAGTAATTGGCAGAAACTGGCAAGGTGTCTGCCCTACTAGTAGTACCGTCACCCCCCGGGGTTTGTTAGGAAGCGCAAAGAGGGGCAAATCGGCGGCAGCAGCCCGTTGTGCCATCACCACGCCAACTCAGCCGCCAGGTGGTTCGACGACATGCCGATACCAAAAATCAGGAGCGCGGATTGACCAGGTTTTGCCTTCGCTGGCCGGTTAGCTTGGCGGTCGGCTGCGCTGTGGGGTTGGTCTGTTTCAGCTACGCGCCTGCGCGTGCGCAGCCCAGCCACAGCCCGTCTTATCAGTACGGCTACAACATGATGATGGGCGAGACGCGCGGAATCGTTAGCGACGTGGCCAGCCAGGGAGTCCATGAGTCCATGGCGCAAGTTGTCGGATCAAGCGAGCAGATCCCCGTCCAATGCGAGGGCTGGCTGGAATCCGCCATTGTTGGAAGTACCAAAGGCACCGTGCCACCGCTGCCCGACAATTTCAGCTCAACCGAATTCCTCTCCGGCTGCACCGATGCCGGAAAGTCGATCCTGGAGTCTGGGCGATGAACCGCAACGTGTGGGGGTACGACCGCCCGGACTCAGTGATGTGTCGGCCGCGGCGAAAAAGTCGGGGGTCACATGGGAAGAAGGGGTTAAGTTGAATCGAGTTTCATGGGCAGCACTGGGCACGCTCGGCTCAGCGCTGATGGCGCTTTTGGTCCCAGGTCATGCAAATGCAGATGCCTCTGCGAACGAACTGATCGGTTCAGTGTGCCAGACAGGTCCGGCCTTCAATAACGGTCCAGGAAACGGCAAGTGGCTGACTCGAGCGAGTGGCCGAGCCAGTTGTGGTTCGCAGGTGAAGGGTCCCGGTACCTGGATCTTCATCGGCCAGTATTCGTCGCAATCCGTAGCAAGCGGCGATGCAGAGTCGTTTCTCACCTTACCTAACGGGCACCGCATCGGTTCTTCGGCACTAGGGCGGGGTGACGGCGGATACATGCTTTTTGCCAGTCAAACCGATAATACCGGGGCATCGCTGCAGCCATTAACCAAGTACGGCTTCACCGTCACATCGGCACATTGAGCGGCGGACGTCATCATGCTCCAGCAGCCACTCGCGCAATTCGGGCTAGTAGTCAACCCGATTCCAGCTCGGCGCTAACGATTGGCAATATCGACAATTTACGACGGCCACATCCTGATCGGTGATTTCAACTTCAATGACAACGGGCGCCGCACCACTTGCCTGATCACCTTCTCAGAACGAACCACGGTCGGGTAAACATACGGAACCGGCGAAAGGCCGGGTGTGCGCCTCGGCGATTGCAACCAGTGGACCCGTCCCGTTTTATCAGCAGTATTCAACACATCCAGAAGGATGTGTTACATGAAGTGCATTTTGAGGGCGGTGCTGATCGCTCTGGGTTCTGGCGTTATCGGCGCTTCTCATTCCGATTCACTCTTACGCTGACGCCTCATACGCAGGGCAGACCTATCGTGCTCGTGGTGCCTAACCTGAGGGGGCCGGAATTGCTTTACGGGCCTGAAGTGCGTCGTTGGGTTCTCTGGGAACGGCCAAGGACTCAGCACCGCTGCAACTGAGGATAATGGTTCTCCATGCAATGTGGTTCTCGGTTACCTTGTGATGGGTATCACCAGCCGACTCGATCCCGATGATCCCAATTCCGGTATTTATCTCGCCATGTGCAACTAAGGCAAGTGGGTCCCGTACAGGCACTAGAGATCTAGTTTACGCACGCTGGTCGCGACAGCGACAAGCTCTTTCTTGTCGGGCCGCGCTCAAGCGCCGGACGGGTGTCGTGGCCCGTCTCGAAAAAGAGCAGATACGAGACGTTCTCAGCGGACGGCGGTCAGGTTTCATCTTCCGAGGTCGCTGCGTCTCAGAAGTCGTCTCAGCGGCGATGTCTCAGATGTCTGTCTCGGAGTCAAGTTCATTAAGTGCTGTAACTAAGTGGTATAATAAGTTGTGACACAGACTGATTCGCGCCCGGCCACACCGCTTGTCAGTGGCGTGCGCGTCGGTTATGTGCGGGTCAGTACTATTGCCCAGACACTTGATCAGCAGACCGCGGCGCTCGCTGCCGCTGACGTGACAAAGACATTCTCCGACACCATGTCCGGAGCCAGAGACGACCGCCCTGGGCTGGCTGCCCTGCTGGATTATGTTCGCGAGGGCGACACCGTGGTCGTGTGGAAGCTCGACCGCCTAGGCCGCGATACGCTGCACATCCTGGAAACTGTCAAGGCCTTGACCGACCGCGGTGCCACTTTGATCTCCCTTACCGATGGCATCGATTCGTCAACGGCGGCCGGCCGGATGATGATTGGCGTGTTGGGGTCCCTCGCCGAATACGAGCGGGAGTTGGTGAAGGAACGCACTGCACTCAAGCGAGCGATTTCTCTAGCCAACGGCACCAAATTCGGGCGGCGAAAGAAAGTCGCGGACCGGAGCCACATCGCGACCGCCAAGCGGATGAAGACTGACGGCCACACCGCACGCGACGTCGCCAAATACCTTGGGGTCAGCCGGGCGACGCTGTACCGCTATCTGTCCAACGATTCAGCTTGACCCGACCCGGGGGTAGCGGTTCGCTGATTCACCCCCGACGGGGGAACGTTGCGCCCCCCAAAGGGGGTCACGCCGCGGCTCCTACCCCGGGTGGGGACAGACAGCTCCGCTGTTCGCCTTGCCCAAGGTGATGAAGGCGAAGTTGGCCTACAAACCAACCGACACCGAAAGTCCTTTCCCGCGGGGGAGGCCGAAACACAGGAGGTGTCCATGACGTCGTACGACGAAATTGTCGAGGGTGCTCAAGCCTGGCCGGGCATGTTGGACACCTCGATCATGGCCGATGATTTGGTCCGCGCCGGTCACCGGCTTGCAGACGCAGCAAAAGCCGGCAATTGGCGCGCGGTCATGAAGGTGCTTGACCAAGAGTGGAAGTGGCTGGTGATCAACCAGTGGCGGCCGGGCGGCACCGCATGGTTCACCGCCTTGCACCAAGCCGCCTGGCTCGGCGCACCCACTGAGGTCGTTGCAGAGCTGCTCAACCGAGGCTCACTGCGGTCCCTTCGGGATTCGAAGGGGCGTACCCCGTTCGACTTGGCAGTCGAGCAAAACGGATCACTCGCGTTGCTGGAGCTGCTACAGCCGCCGCGCTCGCCGTTGACACCAGGTAAGACTAGGGCCCTCGATGCACGGCTCGCTGAGCTCATCGACGGACGTATTAAGGGACGGCTTTTCGACGGCAACTTGCGCACTGTGCTGCGGTACCCGCCGGTGGACATCCTGCACGAGCTGCCCGGTCAGCGGGTGTGGTTTCCGATGCTCGCCCAGTACGGCTTCCTCATCGAGCTGCAACGCGGAGCCCTTGAGGTCAAGAGTTGGTGCGGCCTCGTTGAAGGGTCAGGCCGAGCCCACCTGGTCACACCCGAAGGCTCGGTCATGGTCGATCAAGGATTCGTCTGAGCAGAGGATCTCGGCGCATACGCCAACACGTCACACACCCACTCCAATCTTTACTTAGCTCGGCTCGGCCCGTTGCGGGCCACGAAGGAGGCCAACCCATGACATTGACTATTGCTCAACTTGACCGGGCCATCGGGGCTCTGCTGGGCACTGCAGCCGGTGACGCCCTCGGTGCCCCATACGAATTCGGTCCGCCACGCGGCCCGGAGCTGGAGGTCGCCATGGTCGGGGGCGGGAGCTTCGGCTGGGCGCCCGGCGAGTGGACCGACGACACCTCGATGGCTATCGCTATCGCTGAAGTGGCTGCCACCGGGTCGGATCTGCGCGAGGAGAAAGCACTCGACGCCATCACTAGGCGATGGCATGAGTGGTCGCAACATGCCAAAGACGTTGGAGTGCAGACCCGCTCGGTCCTCAGCCAAGCGGGTCGACAGGGTATCTCCGCGAAGACAGCACGCGCGGAATCCGCCGCCCTGCACAAGCTCATGGGCCGCACCGCCGGCAACGGCTCGCTGATGCGGACTGCGCCAGTGGCGCTGGCTTACCTCGATGACGAAGGTGCTCTGGTGGAGGCGGCCCGTGCCGTCAGCGAGCTGACCCACTACGACCCCGAGGCCGGTGACGCCTGCGTTCTGTGGTGCCTCGCAATCCGCCACGCGATCCTTACCGGCGGATCGGACGCTCGAATTGGCCTGCAGCACATCACCGCTGAACGCAGAGCTACGTGGGCCGAGCGTTTGGATGTCGCTGAGGCGTCACAGCCGTCAGACTTCAAGAACAACGGATGGGTGGTTGAAGCGCTGCAGGGTGCCTGGTCGGCGATCGCGGCCACGCTCATCCCGCAGGACGATCCGGCCAAGGGGGTCTTCCGCGTCGACCACCTGCGCCATGCGCTTGATGCTGCAGTGCGAGGCGGTAGGGATACTGACACCGTCGCGGCCATCGCCGGCGGACTGCTGGGCGCTGTCTATGGGGCGTCAGCTGTTCCTGCAGCCTGGCGTCGAGTGCTCCACGGTTGGCCAGGATTGCGCGGTCGCGATCTCATTGCGCTGGCTAGCCGGATCGTTGGAGCGGACGAAGCGTTCACCTATGACTACTACTACCTCGATCCGGTTCGCCATCCGCATGACGACGGAGTATGGCTTGGTGACATCGCGACGCTGCGCACACTTCCATCTGACGTGGATGCCGTTGTGTCGCTTTGTCGTGTGAACGACCAAGACCTACCTGTCGGCGTCGAGCAAATTGACGTTCGGCTGATCGACATCGTCGATTCCGACGCAAACCCCAACCTAGATTTTGTGCTAACAGACACTGTGCGACTCATCGAGCAGCTGCGCAGCGAGGGACGTACGGTCCTCCTGCATTGCGTGGCTTGCCAGAGCAGAACACCCACCGTGGCGGCACTCTACGGTGCCCGTCGACAGAACATTAGCGGTGTGCTGGCCCTGCGGGATGTCACTCGTGTACTGCCGGATGCCTGGCCGAACTACGAGTTTCGGCACGCGATAGAGCGATTGGCACCATAGTCGTATTGCGGGTCAATCGCGTCGGTACCGCCGTGAATATGGCCCGCTCCAGGGGATTTTCACCTGCGGCCGTTGGAGGCGATCGGTGTGGCCAACATAAAGAGCATGGCTAGGCAGGGCGTCATAGGCGCTCTAGATCGTCGCTATCGGCACCTTCAGCACTTGCTACAAGTTGGGGGATTGGCCGACGACTTGGAGCCGTGCGACACCAGTGGTGAGGCTCGCTTATCGATCGCTGAGCATTATTCAGCGGGCAGAGAGAAAAACCCGAGGATTACATGACTCAGCCAGCGGAGAATCCGGCCGAATTGATGCGGCACGCGGCACGGCGTGCGTTGCGCAATCAACTCCCAAGTGGGTGGGCTCGATCAAGGACTGAATTTGGCGCGCCGCCTGATGGGTCGGACTGATCGGACTCGATGGCCAGCCCCGATCTGGTGCCTGGGTCGAGCCCGCCCGGCGGTCCCAAATATTAGAAATGGAACCGACGTCATTGGGTTCGGCGCACCGTTGCGTGACGTCACCAGTAGGCTCGGCCGCACGCTTGGAGATGTGCCAGCAATGGCGCGGCTCAGATATTACGCATGTCTCTACAGCACCCACTCGTTTGAGTGACCGCCGATCAGAAATTGCTCGTCACGCTGTGCACGGTCAGCGGCCTCGGACCTCGTCGCCGGAAATGGCTAAGCCGGTGCCGGCTGTATCTTTACCGGACCCAACCGCCATTCGCCGTTGCCGAGGAGTTTGAGCTCTCGTCGGTGATGTTGCTCGACGGTGCGTCGATGGCTGACGCTGACGACGACGCAGTCCGGCAGTTCGCTCCGCAGCATCTCGTAAAGCGCGAATTCAAGCCCTACGTCGAGCGCCGAGGTCGATTCGTCGAGGAAAACGGCCTGCGGCTTGCTGAGCAGGACCCTCGCGAAAGCGATACGTTGTTGCTCGCCGGGAGAGAGCACCTTGGCCCAGTCCTGCTCTTCGTCCAGTTGCTCGTACAGTGGCAGAAGCGCTACTTTGGCTAGTGCGTCGCGCAGGGTGTGCTCGGAGATGTCTTCCGGCGCATTGGGATAGCACACCGCGCTGCGCAGCGTGCCCAACGGCACATAAGGTAACTGCGGCACGAACATCGTCGCGTTGTCACCGTCGGGACGGCGTAGCGTGCCTGAGGCGAACGGCCACAATTCGGCCAGGCTGCGCAGCAGCGTGGTCTTGCCTGAACCCGAACACCCGGTGATGACCAACGAGCTGCCGCGGTCCAGTTTCAGGTCAAGCGGGTCGATCAACTGGTCTCCGCTCGGCGTGCGTACTTCGATCTTGGCGAGCTCGACAGTCACGTCTTTGCTTGGCTTGACCACCACCGTTGGCAGGGAACGGGCCCGAGCGTTGGCGTCAACCAGCCCGTGCAAACGGGTGATCGCCGCGCGGAAGGCGGCAAAGGAATCGTAGTTGTTGCGGAAAAACGATAGCCCGTTAGTGATACTGCTAAATGCGTGGGCGGTCTGGCTGACGTCGCCTAAAGCGATCTCCCCTGCGAACAAGCGCGGCGCTTGTATTGCCAACGGTAGCGGGCTAAGTGTCTGAGTGACCGACCAGTTCCACCCGTTGAGGATCAACGTCCGGCGGACGTATCGTCGGTAGTTGTCAATGATCGGAGTGAACCGCCGCCGTAGCTGTACCCGCTCGGCGCGCTCACCGTGATAAAAAGCGACGGCTTCCGCGGCTTCTCGTAATCGAACCAGGGCGTAACGGAAGGCGACATTGCGCTTCTCGTTGTCGAAATTCGGCCGAATCAGGGGCCGCCCGAGCCAAATCGCGACAACCGTCGCAATCAGCACATATACGAAAACGACCCAGAACATTGCGCGCGGTACTGTTAGGCCAAAAAGAATGTAGTCGCCGGACAAATGCCACAGGATCGCTGCGAAGGAGACCAGCGAGGCCATAGCGTTGACCGCCCCGAACAACAATGTCGTGGTGGCCCCGTTGGATGGGTGGTTTGGAGTCCCACCGACACCGGCGGTAAAGATGTCGACATCCTGCTGGATGCGTTGGTCCGGGTTGTCGATGGTGTCGCCGATGAAGTGATCCCGGTAGTAGGCCCTGCCCTGAAGCCAGTCATCGGTGAGGTGGGCGGTGAGCCAGGTGCGCCACGCGATGATGAACCGCTGCGTCAGGTAGATGTCAAGATTTATCCGCGCGATGAATATGACAGCGAGCAGAATGAAGATCGAGAGCGAGAACCAAAAGCCGTGAATTGCAGATTGCTTGATCATTTGGTCGCCCGCGGCGATACCTTCGAATGCTTCCTGCAGTGCCGTGTACAGGTCGTTGCTTTGGTAGCTAAACAGCACGTTGAGCCGGACCGAACAAAGAATCAACATCAGCAACACGCCAAGTCCTAGCCAAACTCGGACGCTCTGCAAGCCGACGAAGTACCCGCGGGTGATCCGCCAGAACTGTCGGCCCCAGGAGGTGCAAAACCTTAGAGTCACCAGCACAATCAGCAGACACATCGCGCCGATTAGCCAGGCTGTCGCGAGCCACCTCAGGGAATCGTCGAGTGCGGACGCCCAGTGGATGGACGGTGTGAAAAGTTTCGGACCCATTCTTCGGCGTCTCCTTCCATCGAGGCATCCGTGACGGCGCCCAAACGACACTAATTGCTCGCGCAACGAACTCGGGAGCCCGTCGAGGTGCTGCAAGCAGGAGCATTGATGCTCTATTCAGCTAGACCGTCCGCGTTGGCCGTCTCATCACCCGCCGGCTCAAGCAAGTTGCAGCGACGCGCCCACTGCATTGTCAAGCTGACTAGGGCAGAGCTTTCCAAAGGCCGTAGACAACAGTTCCCGTTAGGACACTCAACACCAAAGTCACTTGCAGCGACAGGCTTTGACCATTTCACTGTGTACAGGGGTGAACAACATGGCTCCCGCCGACGGCGCATCCGTTAGCCTTATCGACGCCATGACAGAAGTC
Organism: uncultured Actinomycetota bacterium; assembly: GCA_963795995.1. GTDB lineage: Bacteria > Actinomycetota > Actinomycetes > Mycobacteriales > Mycobacteriaceae > Mycobacterium. Next base: position 13,883 of record CAWCJY010000008.1, on the reverse strand, counting down.
GAAACCAAGCCATCCCCCGGGGTTGAGACCCCGAAGCCCGTGCACACCCGCGCCGTCATAATCGGCACCGGCTTCTCCGGTCTGGGCATGGCGATCGCGTTGCAACGGCAGGGTGTGGACTTCGTCGTTCTAGAAAAGGCCGGTGACATCGGCGGCACCTGGCGAGATAACAGCTACCCCGGTTGCGCCTGCGACATTCCGTCGCATCTCTACTCCTTTTCCTTCGAGCCTAATCCGGACTGGAAGCACTTCTTCTCCTACCAACCCGAGATCTTGGCCTACCTGCAGACAGTCACCGACAAATACGCTCTGCGCCGCTACGTAGTGTTCAACTCGCTCGTTGATCGCGGTTTATGGGACGACGATGAGCACCGGTGGCATATCTTCACCGCCGAGGGGCGCGAATACGTGGCGCAATTCTTGATTTCGGGCACCGGCGCGCTTCATATCCCGTCCATTCCCGATTTTGAAGGCCGCGAGGAATTTCAAGGCCCAGCTTTTCATTCCGCGCAATGGGACCATAGCGTCGACCTGACTGGTAAGCGTGTGGCAGTGGTCGGGACCGGCTCCAGCGCAATCCAAATCGTGCCGGAGATCGTCGGCCAGGTCGCCGAACTTCAGCTCTACCAACGCACCCCTCAATGGGTGGTGCCGCAGAGCAATAAACAGCTTTCGCCCGCGCTGCGTTGGGCCCTGTCGAATGTCCCGGGCCTGCGAGCCGGGCTTCGAGCCGGTATCTACTGGGCGCAGGAGGCGCTGGCGTTTGGCCTGCTCAAGCGGCCCGGCGCGCTGACGTTCATCGAGTCTTACGCCAAATACAATATTCGACGCTCGGTGAAGGATCGTGAGCTGCGCCGCAAGCTGACGCCGCGTTACCGTATTGGCTGCAGGCGAATCTTAAATTCCTCCACCTATTACCACGCCGTCGCGGACCCGAAGACCGAGCTGGTCACCGACCGCATTACCCGGATCGTGCCGGACGGGATCGTCACCGCCGACGGCACGCAGCGCCCGGTCGATGTAATCGTCTATGGCACTGGTTTCTTAGGCACTCACTCCTATGCCTACAACCACCTAGCCCCGAGCAGCCGCCTCCAGATCAAGGGGAAAGACGGCGAAGAATTGATCGACCGCTGGAACAGGGAAGGCGTCGGCGCGCATCGCGGCATCACCATCGCCGATGTGCCCAACCTATTCCTCATGCTGGGACCCAACACCGGACAAGACCACAACTCCGTGGTATTCATGATCGAATCGCAAGTTCGCTACATCGCGGACGCCATCGCGACCTGTGACAAGATCGGCGCACAGGCACTGGCCCCCACACGCGACGCGCAAGACACTTTCAACCACGAGATGCAACGCAAGCTGGCCGGCTCGGTCTTCAACAGCGGCAGCTGCAGAGAATGGTATCTCAACGAGCACGGCAACAACAGGGTGATCTGGGCCGGCTACACGTGGCAGTACTGGATTGCAACCCGCTCGGTCAACCCCGCCGAGTACGAGTTCACAGGTTTAGACACCCCGGCGCGGTTAGCGGTGGCACGCTGAGTGCTTCGATGGAAGAGTCCCGCGTGGCAGTTGACGAAGGGCCAGGGCAACTCAATGGCTCGCGCGAAACTGGGGGATACGGTCTGTACCTCGGCGACTTAAGCTCGGTTTGGTCGTATAGCTCCCGCGAACCTCGTCAAGGCGCTAGGCTGTTGAGGTGTCAAGCAGCGGCGCGCCCAGCCAAACCCTGCGTTAGGGAGGTTGTTGAATGCGAAAGACGACCCAGATACTGGATCTCGCTTCAGCTCTTAGCCCACTTGTCACCCCAGCAGTTGCGAATGCCACCACACGGGACCATCAGAATCAAATAGAGTCCTTGGACAGCGAGCTTATGAGCTTCACGGTTGATCAAAACATCAAGGGCGTAGGGGCTCCCAAGCACGGCTCGCATTATTCACATTCGTCCCACAGCTCCAGCGTTTATTAGTGTCCGACCCCTCCGAGACCGTCGTTGACTTCAGCGCATCGACGCAATCGCTAGGCGCCTTACAAGAGGCTGCCTATCGATTAATCGGGCAGGCGGCATGCCGAATAGACGAAGCAAACGGAAGATACATATGTAGCCTCTCACCAACTCAGACGCGACTTGAGGGTGACGGACTGCGCGCGCACTTCATCGATCTTGTCACAGACGAAAACCTGCGCGAGAAAGTGAATAAAGAGACTGAGCGGCTGCGCGACGTGATCGTCGCTTTAGCGTTCGGGTCGCTAGCACAGGAAAGGTAACGATTGGCCCGCTTCGCTGCACCGACGTCCTTCTCGCCCGAAGCGTCCACACTCCAACTTCTGCCGATCCGATTTGAGCGGCTGGGCGCCGACCGGCTACTCGTCGGCAACATGGTCGGCGACCTAACGGAGATGACTGAGGCCGAACTGGACCGGCTGTGTGCGCTCGATCTCGCCCCCGGCGACGGGCTCTATGAGCGCGCATTTGAGAAGCTTTTCATCGGCTCGGCAGAGCAGCGCACCCAGCAGCAACTCCTGGCGCTACGACTGCGAAGCCGCCTGAGCTTCCTGCGAGCAGCGACCCCCTTACACCTGTTCGTCGTCACCCTGCGATGCGAGCATTCCTGCCCGTACTGCCAAGTCTCACGGCAAAGCCAGGACCGCCAGCGCTACGACATGGACCGTGACACGGCGTCGAAAGCGTTAGACATCGCACTGTCTGCGCCGGCGCCGGCGATCAAAATCGAGTTCCAGGGCGGCGAGCCGCTGCTCAACTTCGAGCTCATCCGATGGATAGTCCCCGAAGCCAAAAAGCGAGCGGCCGAGTCTGGCAAGCAACTTGGGTTCGTGATCGCCACGAACCTGGCGCTGTTAAGCGAAGAAATCCTTGACTTTGCCGGTGAACACGGCGTTCTTTTCTCGACCTCATTGGACGGGCCTGGCGACCTGCATAACAAGAACCGGCCGCGCCGCGGCATGAACAGCTACGAACTCGCCGTGGCGGGTATCGCCCGCATCAAAGAACGTCTCGGACCCGACAGAGTGGCCGCGCTCATGACCACCACCGAAGCAAGCCTGGACCGCGTCGAAGAAATTGTCGACGAGTACATCCTGCAGGGCCTCGACGGCATATTTCTGCGGCCGCTGTCGCCCTACGGCTTCGCAATCAAGACCAAGCAATTCCACAAGTACCGAGCCCAAGAGTGGCTGGAATTCTGGAAGCGCGGCCTTGCCTACATACTTCAGATCAATAAGTCCGGCCGGCGCTTCCCCGAGTTCTACTCCACATTGCTTGTTCGGCGGATGCTCAGCGATGAGCCCATCGGCTACGTCGATTTGCGAAGCCCGGCCGGAATCGGTTTAGGCGCACTCGTTTACAACTACGACGGGACCGTGTTCGCCTCCGACGAGGCGCGAATGCTCGCAGAGATGGGAGACCGCAGCTTCGAGCTGGGCAACGTGCACGACCACAGCTACCGAGACTTGGTGCTGTCCGACACCTTGGTATCGGCAGTAGCAGACTCACTGACTCAGTCAGCACCGCAATGCTCGAGCTGTGCCTTCGAACCCCACTGCGGGGCAGATCCTGTTTACCATCACGCAACCCAGCAAGACTCGGTCGGGATCAAGCCCCTATCGGAGTTCTGCTACCGCCAAAAAGGCATGATCACCCACTTGTTCGAGCTGCTTGAACATTCCCCCGAGGACGCCGCCATCCTGCGAAGCTGGGCACGATGAAGCCGCTACTCCTTGCCGGGCGCGCACCCGCAGCCGACTTCGACGTTCCACAGCCACAGCTCCAGGCATGGCGGCTGCGCTCTCCAACTGATCAACCGGCAGGCGATCGGGATGCCGCGCTGATCGCCCACCACGACGATTGGCAGCTGGCAGAACAACGCGGCTACCAACTCGCCATCAGCCGAGAGGTACGCCCAGACCACGCCTCGTTGAACTACATCCGCCTGCCCGACGGATTCGCCGAACTCGACGACGGCGACGTGATGCGCATACAGCCCGAGAGCCGCCGGGTGAGAGTCCTCTATCGGCGATCATCGCGGCACAATTTTTTACTCGTGACAGAGCGGTGCAACAACTACTGCCTGATGTGCTCCCAGCCCCCGAAGTCGGTTGACGACGGCTGGCTTATGGACGAGATCGCCGACGCTCTGCCGCTAATCGACCCAACGACACCGGCTTTGACCTTCACTGGCGGCGAGCCACTCACCGAATGGCGTCGTTTCATCCGTTTGCTCGACATGACACGCGACCTGCTCCCCAACACCGCGGTACACGTCCTGACCAACGGGCGCGGCTTCGCCACGCCCGAGGTCGCCTCCGCATGGGCTGCAGTGCAGCATCCACAACTCTCGGCTGGCATCCCGGTCTATGCGGCCGTGGACCACATCCACGACTACGTCGTGCAGGCGAAAGGGGCTTTCGATCAGACCGTCCTTGGCATTCTGCACCTGAAGGACCGAGGCCAGGCAGTCGAAATCCGGATAGTCCTGCACTCCATCACCGCACCGCGACTGCGGGAAACCTGCACATGGATCGCCCGGAATTTACCTTTCGTGGATCATGTGGCCCTGATGGGCCTGGAAAACACCGGCTTCGCGCTGGCTAACCAGGATCTGCTCTGGATTGATCCGGTGGACTACCGCGACCAGCTCGCGGCCGGTGTCGATGTGCTGTCGACATCAGGGGTCAACGTGTCGGTCTACAATCTTCCGCTTTGCGTGCTTGACCCCAGCGTCCGGCCCTTCGCGGTGCAGTCGATTTCGGATTGGAAAAATGCGTACTTACCGGAATGCGACGTTTGTTCTGTCCGTCGGGATTGTGCCGGGTTTTTCTCGACAGGGCGACCGAAGTTCAGCCGCGGCATAGCTCCGATTTAGTTTCGAGCCAGCATGAAGTCGTCGAAATTAATGTCGTTGGCGGGCGTGGTGCGTGGTGCTAAGTAGGGCAGAACCACAAAGGACGGCGGTAGATGAGCTAACATTCGCCGCCGTGGGGAGATTCAATCTACTGATAATGGTTATTGCTACGTGGATAAGCATCGCGCCTGCTGCGCACGCCCAGCCTGCCCCTGTGCCGCTACAGCCGAGCTCATCATGCGACCCGAACTACTCGGGTGCCTGCGTTCCAATCGCTAGCGACGTTGACTGTGCTGGCGGTAGTGGCAACGGCCCCGCCTACGTTCAGGGTCCCGTGAAAGTGATCGGTCAAGACATTTACGCCCTTGATCGAGACGGCAATGGGGTCGGGTGCGAGTAGGGGCGAGCGAACAGGTGCGGTGCAAGGCGTGTGCACACCGTGTCACATTCGAAGGCCAACCTCCGGAATGGACCTACAGATACCACAGCCGTCGATGGATCACGGGGCCATTCTGGCCCAGTAGGGCTGGACTATGGTCGCGGAATCTGCCTGCGCTGCAGCCCCACCTGACGGGCGCATCTATCAACGCTAGGGCCAAAGCACGGAAACATAATACTGGATGTTCAGCGGATCGTTTGTGTTGCCGTAGAGGACAAGCACTCATGGTCTCATTGGCCGCCGCAGTGGTATATCCGAGGTGTCGCCTCAGATCTCCTCGGAACGTGGACTCAACGACCGTGCTGGCTGCAGATTTGTCCAGAATCACTGCACCACACCAGCAGTGCTGCTGAGCGGCCGCGCTGAAATTGGCGGTATTTTTGATGAATGCCCACAAGCATGGACGGCGAGGACGCCATCGTCTTCTGCATCTTGGACAGGGAAACTGGCGTGTGCGGTTACACCTGGTTTATTGAATCGCATCGAACTTCGTTCTACATCAAGTCGATCTACAGGCCGCTGCAGACGATGAAGGTAAGCGTCCACGGGCCTGACCGAAACCATATTGGTAAGCAACACTTTCGGTTTGATTTCACGAGCCCACAGGAAGCGCAGAAGGCGATCAATGCGGGCGGTGGATGGGCACCGTTTGGCGACCCTATGCCGTGGTATTTCACCGGGCGCCCGGTAAACAAGCGGACGGTTCACCTTGCTCGCTTTTCGGCGGAGCGGAGTATGTTTCGGCAAGGAAGGCAGCGAGGGCCGGACCCAGAAGCGAGGTCGAGGGCCACGCTTAAGGCTCTTATTAAAGCACCGTTGGAGGGGTCGGTAACCCACGTTGACCTGTACCTCAGCAGAATTCGGCCGTATTGGCAGAACAGGGAAATGAGGATTCGCGCCGAGAACGCCGGCATGGGTCCGCTGGTGAATGAAGCCGGCATGTATCTGACCGCCATCATCGCTCAGCGGCCCGAAACCGAGAACCCGGACCCATTCGGTGACGTCTCAGAGGGCTTGCCAGCCGATCAACTTGTCCGGGGCGTGGCCTCCGCTGTCGACAGCACCAGCCTGCTCTGGATATGCGAGAAGATGATGCCTAGGGCGAACCTGTCTAACGCGAAGCCTCCACGCCGGACGGATATGTGAGTACCTGTTTGGTGTGACTACGGAATACTCACGAGCATTCGGTCCGTCAGGTCCCGCCTTGAACTCGCTGCCATCGAGGTCGCATACACGTAAGAGTCAGCGTGGTTACAGCCCGGAAGACCGGACTCAGGCAGTGCCACCCCTCGACCGTCGCTTTGGCACTCAACTCGTCGCCCCGCGGTACTAACGGGTCGTGAAAGTAGCGGTTTGCGGTGCGCATTGGTGTCGGACAGTCGACATACCCTTAAGTACGAGGGTCGACCAGGACGCTTAGCCCTAATCACGGTTTTATCGCGCAACCGGGCGCTGCCGCACTCGGGCGCGGCCGGTGCGTTAGCGCTACTTTTGTTCGAGCACGACCACGTCGATTGCCACCGCAACATTGACGTTCGCCGCCTCCTTGAAGCCCGCCCTAACGTCGCCGTGGTGCACTTCTAGAAGTGTCCTGACCCCGGCTGGTTGGTCCACGTTGAGTGAGAGTCTTGCCGCCCATGGTTGTGGGCAGGAAGGACGATCGCGGTGGCAACGAGGAAACGACACACGCCCCAGCAGGTGGTGCGCAAGCTATCCCAGGCGGATCGCATGTTGGCTGAGGGCAAGGAGATCGCCGACGTAATGCCGCGAGCTGCAGGTCTCCGAGCAGACCTATTATCGCTGGCGCAATCAATTCGGCGGCCTCAAGGCCGACGACGCCAAGCGGCTCAAGGAGCTGGAGCGGGAGAACACCACCCTCAAGCGGCTGTTGGCCGAGGCGGAGCTGGAGAAGGCCGCGCTCAAGGAGATCCCGGGGAAACTTGTGAGCCCGGAGCGCCGGCGAGCCGCTGTGCAGCACCTGATGCGGGTGATGCAGGTCAGTGAGCGGTTCGCCTGGCCGGGTCACCGGGCAACACCGCACCACCCAGCGTCACCGCCCGGCCAGCCAGACGCTGGCCGGCCCCGACGCCGCGCTACGGGAGTGGCTGCGCCAGTGGGCCAAAGAGCATCCCCGCTGGGGGTTTCGCCGCGCCTATCACGCCGCCCGTGCCCACGGCTGGTATGTCAACCATAAGCGCCTGCAACGATTGTGGCGCGAGGAGGGCGTGCGGGTGCCTCAACGCCGGCGTCGCAAACGTGTGGGCGCCAGCACCACGACCGGGATCGCGGCGGCGGATGCGCCCAATCGGGTGTGGGCGGTGGACTTTCAGTTCGACGCCACCACCGACGGGCGCCCGGTCAAGATCGTGTCGATTGTTGACGAGCACACCCGTAAAAGTTTGGGCGGGCTGGTGGAGCGCTGCATCACCGCCGATGATCTGATCGACGGGCTGGACCGGCTGGTGGCGCACCGCGGTTACCCCGCTGTGCTGCGTTGTGACAACGGGCCCGAGCTGGCCTGCGCGGCGATGGCCGACTGGGCCGGTGATCGCGTTGGACTGGCTTTCATCCCGCCGGGCCAGCCGTGGCGCAACGGCTATATCGAATCGTTCAACAGTAGGGTCCGCGACGAATGCTTGAACATCAACATCTTTTGGTCACTGGCGCACGCCCGCGTCGTCATCGCAGATTGGAAGTATCAATACAACCACCACCGACCCCACTCGGCCCTGGGCTACCAGCCGCCCGCCCGCTACGCCGCCAACTGCGCCCACCGATAAACCCCCAAAGCAGTGAAAACGGTTACGCCCTCGCGGATTCGGTGACACCCCCCGTGGGGTGCGACGCTGTGTCGGCGAAGTCGATGCAACACCGTTAGTCGGGAGCAGCCAGAAAGTCCGACCCCCGTGGAAAGGCTTGGCCACCCAAGGGTTTACGTGTGACGGGCTGCTTCTTGGACGAGCTGCACGCGGGAGCTCAGGCCGAGTTTGGTGTAGACGTGGGTGAGGTGGGTTTGCACGGTGCGCGGTGAGACGAAAAGCCGTGTGGCGATGTCCTTGTTGGCCAATCCTTCGCTGACCAGTCGTGCGACGTCGAGCTCGGTGGGGGTGAGCGATGCCCAGCCAGTCGACGGGCGTTTGCGTTCGCCGCGGCCGCGCTGTGCGTAGGCGATCGCTTCCTCGGTGGACATGGCCGCGCCCTCGGCCCACGCGGAGTCAAAGTCCTGCTCGCCCAAGGCATCACGAACCACCGCCGCCGAGGCCTCGTAGCCGGCGTCCCAGACCTTGAAGCGGACCGCAGCCATGCGCTGCCGATTGCCGTGTGCCGCGCCGAAAAGCCGCGCAGCTTCGCGATGACTACCGGCATCTGCGGCCAGAGTGGCGAGGCATTCCAGGGTGTCGGGGATGGGCAGGTACGCCTTGAGTTCGGCGGCGATCACCAGCGCGTCGTGGGCGTCGCGTTCGGCCTGCTCCGGCTCACCCTGCGCGATCGCCACCTGGGCGCGCGTGGTCAGCGCCGCCATCAGCAACCAGCCGGTCGCCGTCGCGACCGCGTCGTCGGCCCACCGGCGGGCCGCGATCAGATCCCCGCCCGCCAGCGCGGCCTGCGCACCGCCGATGCGCCCGATCGCCGCGGTCGCGGGCTGGACACTGCGGTGCCGCCAGGCCTTCTCGCTCGCTTCCTGGGCCGCCGCAACGTCGTCGGCGGCCAGGGACGCGGTAGCCAACACCGAGTAGGCGTTGCCCGCGGCAATCCCGCCAAGCTCGGCGGCGGCCTCGATGGCCGCGTCGGCCGCAGCCCGGGCCGCACTAGTGTCACCCTGCCACGCGAGTGCGATGCCCCGGCCCGCGAGGCTTTGCGCCGTATAGAGCACGTCGTGAGCGGCCTCGGCCTCGGCCACCAGCTCGGCGAACCGTGCGGCGGCTCCGGCCAGATCGCCCTGCATTACCTGTGCCAGTCCGAGGCACCAGCGGCACACGCGCGAGTCGTCCCGGTCGCCGATCGACTCGGCGAGGTCGCGTCCTTCTTTGGCGGCCGCGCGCCCCGTGATCAGATCACCCGCCGTGAGTTCCGCAAGCGCCTGCCAAGCCAGGATCTGGCTGAGCCTCCACCGATCGTCCAACGCCCGGGCCAGGCCGATCGCCTCGGCGAAATACGGCCGGGCCAGCTCGGCGCTGATGGCGGCGATAGGGCCGCACGCGGTCAGCGCCCGGACCAGCAGGGCCGGGTCATCGACCTCGCGCGCCATCGCCAGGGCTTGCTGAGCCTGAGCCAGGCCGTCCGGTTCGCCCATCAAGGTGGCGAGCAGGGCCTGGTCGGCGAGCGCCCGCGCGCGCACCGTGGCCGCCAACTCGGCGTCCTGCGCGACCTCACGGGTGAGGACGGCATCGAACCAGGCCCGCCCTTCCCGGACGCGGCCCCGCGCTCCCCACAGCGGCTGCAGCGACGATGCGAGTTGCAGTGCGGGCTCGATATTGGAGTTTTCCCGGCTCCACAAAAACGCAGCGCGCAGGTTGTCCATCTCGATTTCGGCCTGCTCGACCCGCTGCTCATAGTCGGTGCGTGCCGGGGTGTCGAGCAGGGCTGCCAGCCCCGTGTAGTGATCGCGGTGACGCGACCGGATGGCGTCGGCCTCGCCGGACTCCGCGAGCCTTTCCAGCGCGTACTGGCGCACCGTCTCCAGCAGCCGGTAGCGCGTTCGGCCCCCGGCGCTGTCGGCGACCACCAGCGACTTGTCCACCAGCAGGCTGAGCAGGTCCAGCACGTGGAAGCGCTGCACGTCACTCGCGCCGCCGACGGCGTTGGCGGCGTTGAGGTCGAACCCACCGAGAAACACCGCCAGCCGGCGGAACAAGACCCGTTCGGGCTCGCTCAACAGCGCATGCGACCAGTCCACCGAGGCGCGCAACGTCTGCTGGCGGCGCACCGCGGTGCGCGCACCGCCGGTCAACAGCCGGAACCGGTCATGCAGGCCATCGAGGATCTCGGCCACCGACAGCGCCCGCACCCGCGCCGCCGCCAGCTCGATCGCCAACGGAATCCCGTCCAGGCGGACGCAGATCTCCACCACCGCGGCGGCGTTGTCGTCGGTAATGGTGAAGTCGGCCTGGGCCAAGCGGGCGCGGTCGGCGAACAACTCGATGGCCTCGTCGGCCAGCGACAGCGACGGGACCCGCCACGTCGCCTCGCCTGCCACGCCGATCGGCTCACGACTCGTTGCGAGCAATGTCAGCCCCGGCGCCCCACCCAGCAGAGCGACGACCAATTCGGCGCTCGCGTCGAGCAGGTGTTCGCAGTTGTCCAGCACGATCAGCATCCGGCGGTCGCGAACAAACCGCAGCAGCGTGTCCATCGTGGAGCGGCCGGGCTGGTCGGGCAGACCCAACGCGCGGGCCACCGCGACCGCCAGCACGCCGGGATGGGTGATCGGCGCCAGATCGACGTACCACACACCGTCACCGAACTCGGCCCCGATGCGAGCCGCGATCTCAACGCCGACACGGGTCTTGCCGGCGCCGCCGGCACCGGTCAGGGTCACCAGCCGGTTGTCGACGAGCAGCTTCTCCACGTCAGTCATCTGTGCGCCGCGGCCGACAAAGCTGGTGAGCTGCACCGGAAGGTTGTGAGAGACAACGGTGCTGGTTGTGCGCAGGGACGGGAAATCGTTACGAAGATCGGGATGGCACAGCTGCACCACACGCTCGGGCCGCGGCAGATCGCGCAGCGGGTGAGTGCCCAGATCGGTCAGCCAGGCGCCCGCCGGGAGCCGATCGACAACCATGTCCTCGGTCGCACCCGACAGCACCGTCTGGCCGCCGTGCGCCAGATCGCGCAGCCGCGCGGTCCGGTTGATGGTCGGACCGGCGTAGTTGCCCTCATCACGCAGCTGTACCTCGCCGGTATGCAGCCCGATGCGCAGCCGGATCGGCGCCAGCGGTGCGCGCTGCAACTCCAGCGCACAGGCCACGGCATCCGAGGCGCGCGGAAACGCGGCGACGAAGCTGTCGCCCTCGCCCTGCTCCACTGGCCGCACCCCGTCATAGGAGGCGATGACTTCGGAAACGGTTTGGTTGAGGCGTGCGACGGCGGCGGTCATCTCGTCGGGCTGGTTCTCCCACAGCCGCGTGGAACCCTCGACGTCAGCCAAAAGCAACGTCACCGTTCCGGTCGGCAATAGCCCGCTCAAGCCCAGCTCGCTCCAGTCCACCAGCGGCGCATCCGCGCGCGGAACAATGTCGCTCATGCTAGCCAGCATGCGCGAAGCGCGTACCGCAAAACATCAGCGCAAACGCGCAGATTGTCGCCGGTCGCATGCGTATTTACGACCCCCGCCCGCGCGGCCCCGCCCCCTGTAAGCCACTACTCAGGATCACCGGACCAACAACCCTGCCCATCGAACTCGACGCGGGACACTAACCCGCCGACCAGCCACGAGCTGGGTAGGCTTGCCAACGCACTCACTAATAACCGACTCTCGCAAGAAAGTGGACCAATTCTTGGGGTCCTGCCAGAAGAGGATTGGCTCGATTTATCGGTACTAGACGCCAAGAACGGAGAACGGTCGGCGGCGGTGGTTCTGGTTGACGACATAGATGTGCATGTCCCGATCGGGAGGGAGCATTAGGCCCCGCCACTTCTTAAGCATCGCACCTCGGCCGCCGACAGGTCGTGACGGTACCGAAGTTGGGACATTCGGCCAGGTCGCTGCGGCTAGAACAGCCGGAGGGTGTCGAGCGCAGCAGCTAACATTCTCGGCATGCCGCTGGGTATCGGGGAGGCCTTCGCTGGGTACAGAGTCCTGCGGCTACTCGGCTCCGGCGGGATGGGCGAGGTTTACCTAGTCCAGCACCCTCGCCTCCCCCGTCGAGATGCCCTCAAGGTTCTCCACCCCGACATCTCTAGCGACGACTCGTTTCGTGAGCGGTTCATCCGTGAGGCCGACCTAGCGGCGGCCCTCCGGCATCCCAACATCGTCGCGATACACGACCGAGGCGAAGAGGACGGCCAGTTGTGGATCGCAATGGACTACATCGACGGTAGCGATACAGCGCAGCTACTTCAGCAGCGTTACCCGGCGGGCATGCCCGCGAATGTCGTTATCCCCGTAATCTCCGCTGTCGCCAGCGGGCTGGACTATGCACACAAGAAGGGGCTGTTGCATCGAGACGTCAAGCCCGCCAACATTATCGTTGCCGACCTGGGCACTGATGAGCAGCAAGTCTTCCTCGCCGACTTTGGTATCGCCCGCTCGCTCGAAGACATCAGCGGCATCACCGCTACCAACATGACCGTGGGCACTGTCGCCTACGCCGCTCCCGAACAACTGATGGGTGAGCAGATGGACGGGAGGGCTGACCAGTACGCCCTCGCCGCCACTACCTACCATCTCCTGACCGGACTCCAGCTGTTCCCACACTCCAACCCAGCTGTCGTCATCAGCCGCCACCTCAACTCGACGCCGCCCAGGGTAGGTGAGCGTCGACCAGAGCTGGAAGGAATCGACGACGTACTGCAATCCGCTCTGAGCAAGCAACCGAGTGATCGATACCCATCGTGTATCGCCTTCGCGCACGCCGTAGCCGGTGATGCGTGTGGGCGCATAGCTGCGTCCTCGACTGCAAAGACAGAGGAAGCACACAGGACGCGCCAGCCTGCATCAATGACGAGTCCGGCGCTCGACACCGCTCGAAATGCTTCGGTCACTCGATCTCGCTTTACATGGGTGGCGCTCATCAGTGTCACAGGCATCCTGCTGATAGGTGCTATCGCGCTGGCATGGCGTCCCTGGGATCTACAGCAATCCAGTGTTATTACGACTACGCCCGCTTCGATAACGACGCCCGGCCGAGCAACGACGTCGAATCCGGCACCGGCGGCTGCCCCGACCATTACAGCGACGCCGCTGCCGACGAACGTCGTCCCAGTACCGCTTCCGACAGTGACAACGACCACGACGGCTTCTGGGATGAGTGCCGCCGAAATGGACTTTCTCGCCGTGGTGGCGGACTTGCCCACCTACGTCAAGCCGGGACGCATCAATGAGCCAGCAAAGGTGCTCGCTGGTGGTTACCGGGCTTGTCAGGCGATGGACGACTACCCCAACGATAGCCAGGCAGCGGCGCAAGAGTACTACCCACGAGGCACCCAGGCCGACGGCACCGTGGACTACAACGGGATGTTGTTCCTTCTTTACTCCGCGAACTATCTGTGCCCTCGGCACTCAGGGATGTGGCGCAACTTCTGACCGATTCCAGGCTCGAGGACAACCACACGTGCCTTGGACATGAGCCAGGACTGTCACCTATGACGCGACTCATGACTGCCCTTCCACAGGTGTAACCCATGACGCGACTCACCTGTCACCTATGTCGTGGATCCAGACACCCTTCGCTTTACGACACGCGGTTAATTGCCCGCCTCGATAGCCGCTACTTTCGCGGCAGCCTCAGGTCCACAAAAGGGTTGGAGATCCACCCCGCCAGCGGCAAGCAGATCGTTAATGCGCCGCTTGAGGTCACCTGAGGAGAGGTGGGCATAGAGGTTTGCACCCGGGCAAGAGGTCTGGGCTAGGT
>CAWCJY010000007.1:0-423273 GCA_963795995.1 uncultured Actinomycetota bacterium | reverse complement strand
GCTGGCGCGGGCGGGTCGCTTCAACGCTCAAATCGGCGGGATGGGGTTCATGCTCGACGTCGATCTCCGTAGCGGCGGCTTCGTCGTCCGACGCTGCCTGCCGCTCCCCGCCGCGGCTTTCCGCCGCCGGCCCGTCGATGGGCAGCCTGGGCGTGGGTTCGAACCGCGATCGCGGCCGCGGACGCAGACTTGGTCCGGATTCCGTCGGGCGGAGCCTGCCGAGGTAGGGCATCACCATCCGAGCGCCTCCAGGTACCAGCGCCGCCGCCACCCGGTCGTCGCCAGGATTTCGGCCTCGGACCAGCCGTAGCCCTGCGCGAGGCGATGGATCTCGGTAAGCATCCGTCCGACCCATTCAGTCAGGTCGCTCCACACCACGGTTCGGATGTCCAGCTCATCGACCCATTCGCAGCCGCATGGACAGCGCACCCGTAGCACGGTGTGGGCGCCGGGGTCATTTTCAGCCAACGCTTCGGCCACCGTGTCCACCGCGGAATCGGGCAGCTCGTCCGGCGCGACCGAGGGCCCCTCGGGCGAGGTCACCTCGAGCGCGCACTGTTCTATAAGGTCGCGAAGCGTCACCTCCCCGACGCGGCAGGCGAGCGCGCGAAGGTCTTCGTTAGATGGGATGCGGCAGCGCAGCGTGTAGCCGTCCGCCTGCACAGTCAGCGGTAACACGGGACCTGCCCGGTCCGGAGGCTGAAGTTCCCCTAGCACCAGGTTTAGGTCAACGTCGGTCTGGCACGTTGGACACGTTGCCACCACCTCGAGCATCTCTCCGAACAGCGTCCGGCGCAGCTCGAACAATTTTGCGTCGCACTGACCGACTGTCAGGCCGTCGATCGGCACGCTCGCGGACACGGCGCCGAGGGAGTGCAGCAGCGAGGGTGCGCGGTCGAGCGGGGGTGCAGCGGTTGCGAACTCCCATGCCCGGAGCAGGGTCGCGGCGCTCGTCTCCATCAGCGGGCCTGAGTCTGCTCAGTCGATCAGCCGGTGAAGGATGGCTCTTTCGGCTCGACCACCGCAGGATCGCGATCCCACCCTTCGTTCTCGAGCTTGATGTGCTGGATTGCGACCGCGTTGGCGTTCGCGTCGAGGTCGGGAAGCGCCTGATACTCCGATACCCAGCAGCGGTACACGTGGTAGGAAATCACCTTCTGCCCCGCCTCGTTGAAGACGTCGATGATCACGTCTTTGCGGAAGTCGGCGAGTGACACTTCCTGGTCGGCATTCTGAGCCTGCGCGTTCTGGTAGTCCCATACTTTGTTGGCCCACTGCTCGAAGGCGAGGTCGTGAGTCACGCCACGCTCGAGCGTTATCGGCTCGTACTCGGTCCGAGCGGGCGACTTATGACTGGTGCTTGCGTCGCCGCCGGCGCGGTGTTTGACGACTTCCGTGGTGCGCTTCAGCGCACTGACTTTCGAGACCCCTGCAACATAGGCGCCGTCCCACTTGACCCGGAATTTGAAGTTCTTGTACGGATCAACGCGCGTGGCGTTGACAGTGAACTCAGCCATCGTCCCTCCTGCTCTAAGCTTTCCCGGCCTGCTGCTGGATATTGATGATCACGAACTCAGCGGGATACAGCGGCGCGAAACCAACCAGGATGTTGACGATGCCGAGGTCGATCTGAGCTTGCGGGTTGTTATTGGCGTCGCACTGCACCAGATACGCATCGGCTGGTGTCGAGCCCTGGAATGCGCCCTGGCTGAACAGCCCTTGCATGAACGTGGTCACGTTGAGCCGTAGCGAGGACCACAGCGGCTCGTCGTTGGGCTCGAACACGGCCCATTGCGTACCGCGTCGCAGGGACTCCTCGATGAAAAGCGCGATTCGGCGCACCGGCAGATACTTCCACTGATTCTGGGCTTGATCAGCACCGACCGTCGTACGTGCGCCCCACACCACGGGACCTACTGCCGGCATCGTGCGCAGCGCATTGACGGCCAGCGGGTTGAGCGTCCCACTTTCGCCATCGTCGACATGAGCGGTGAAATCGGCGATGCCCGTGAGCGTCGCTGCCGTACCCGCCGGCGCCTTCCAGACGCCACGGCTACTGTCGGTCGCCGCCCATACGCCGGCCACCGCGCCACAGGGCCCGACCGTGATGGTGGCACCTGTCTCGTCCGTGAGCGTGAGGTTTGGGTAATAGACTGCGGCGTTCGCGCTGGGCGACGTCAGTGCCAGGTTGCCGTTGATGGTGGGAAAGTCGAGCGGGACTTTGTTCCAAGTAGCTGGCGGGTCGAGGATCAGCATCGCGCGTTGCTGCACGCAGAATGCAGCCGCCGGCTCGAGAACCTCCGACGCGTCATATGTGCTGGTGGGATCGCCGGGAAGGCAGAGGATATTGAAAATGTCCGCCTTGGTTAACGCATAAATGCCGGTTTTCTGGTCTGGGTCGCCGAGCGGATTCTTTAGTGCTGGGCCGGGAACAGGATCCGCCCCGGTAGCGAGGGCGGCCTTTGCCGCGGTGGCGAGGACGACCGCGGCTGAGTCGGATGACTTCGGCGATTCCCACGGTGCGGCAAACTTGACACCCGGGATGGTCGTGCCCGGTACTTTTGTGTCAGCCAGTGTGGGTGCCAAGGGTATCGAATCGCTAGGAGCCTCGGCCGTAACCAGTTGCGACGCTGCCAGCAGCGTTGGAAGGTACTGAGGCGTGCCCTTCTGCAAGTTGGCTCCCGGATAGACCTCCTGAGCGACCACCGCCTGCCCTTGCACTTGTCGGACGGTCAGATTGAACTGGTTGATTGACGTTGTGAGCAGGTTTTCGTTATCGACTGTGGCCCAGAGCTGCGTGCCCCATGCTCCCGGTCCGCTGGCTCGGAGGGTGATGCCAGCGCCCGACGTGCCTGCGTTGCCCGCGTTGCCCGCGTTGCCGGTATTGCCTGCGTTGCCACTGTTGCCCGGGTTGCCGGTTTTGCCCGCGTTGCCGGAGCCCTCGCTAGAGCCGGCCAGCGATACCGAAGCGGTTGAGTAATTCACGGTGTCGTCGGGGTTGTCGTCACGCACTATCAATGCCGTCGCGCCGCCGTTGAGAAAGAACAGATATACCGCGTAACTCAGCGGCCAGTCACTACTCAGGCTCCCGAATTCGTTCTCGTAGCCCGCCCAGGAATTCACTTGGTACGGATAGTCGACCACGCCTCGCGGAGCCACTCCGACGAACGCGGCAACTGAAGTCGGCACTCCGACTATCGGCCGCACAGGATTCGGAAGCTCCTGGACGTAGACGCCGGGGTAGGTAAGCGGTATTGGCATGACGACGGCCTCCTCAAACTTCTATTGGCTTCAAATAAGGTGCAGTCCGCAAGAGCCGGGTCCACTGAGCGGACCGGCTGCCCACCGGCTCGGCTATGTGAGCCAGCTGCCGCCAGATTGAGCGGGCTTGATTCAGTCGCCCGCAGGAACGACGACGGTATTGCTCCACAAAAGTCCTTGTTCGCCTCGGGGATTGGGACGATGGTCGCTCGCAGTGATGTATGCGGTTTTGGTGACTGCGGTCGCCGGTAGCGTCGCGTTCAGGTGCCCCTGCCCGTCGGTGGTGTAGGCGAGGTAATCGTCGATGTCCTCGCCTTCCTGGGATATGCGGACGGTGATCGGGTGATTCGGCAGGAACTCAATGCCGGTGACGAGAACGTGGCCGCGGCTGGCGGCGATCATGGGGCCGGCCGGTGCGGCTGGCTTCGGCGGAGGTGCCGGGGTGCCCGGCGCATCAGTTGGCATGATGGATATTCCGGGCTCGTTGCCGTGTAGTCGCGGTCTGAATTCAACTGGTGACTGTCAGCGCGGCCCCTGCTTCGGACGCTTCACCTAACAATCACAGGCCAGGTAGCAGCAAGGTCGTGGTCCGGTGAGCGGACCGAGGCAGGGTCTCAGCGCAGCGCCGTGCCAATCTGGCGTGCTGCCGACAGTACGAATATAGGCAGGTTGCTGGGCACGCTGGTCGCGTAGACCATTGCGAATACGGCGCCCGCGCAGCTGCCGTTGGGGTGCCACACCGGAGCAGACAGCGAGCATATGCCGGCGATAGCGTCTCCGAGATCAACGACGGTGGCATGCTGCTCGGCTATTTGCTCGCGCAGCTGTCGCCATTCGCGCGGTGTCCAGCAGTCCGGCAGCGCGGCGTCACCTCCCCGGGTGGCGTAGAGAACTCGTCCAGCGGCGGTGCGAGCAGTCGACGCTGGGTCGAGCGCGTCGGGGCAATAAGTACATCCGCGCCGGGCGGTCGCGCTGACCACTCGCATTCGGTCACCGTCAAGGATCACTAGCGCTGTCATGTCGCAACGCGCCTTCACCGCCAAATCGTGCACCGGTCCCTGCGCGGCTTGCCGTAGTTGCGGATCGGGCTGCCAGTGTTGCCCGATGCGCCCCAGTCGCGGTCCCACGTAGTAGCGGTGTTCGGCGCGTTGCACCGCGCCCAGTTCGACGAGTTGTTCAGCGAGTCGATACGCCGAGGTCTTCGCCAGCCCGCTCGAGCGGGCCAATGCGGTCAAACCCAGGCCGTTTTCCGCTTCTGCAAGCGCTTCCAATAAGGCAAACGCACCCTCGAGCACGCCCCTTCCCTGGCACGTTCCCGTTTCTGGACGCGTCGAGCCGTCGAATTCGGCAGCAGGAATGACGCCTGCGATGGCCGCTGCTGGACCGCCCGCAGAAGGCGTGTGCCGAGGTGTCGGAACATTCATGTGGAGCCGAAACCGGACGAGTTAGACGGAAAGGCACCCTGAGACTAACCTAAGTCGGCTGCGATCACTACACCCAATTCGCAAACGAAGAGCGAGCGCCTTCAACCGTTAAGCCGCTGTCCCCACCGAGGCTGTCCTCCAACCTCCCCCACGATCGAGGCACCATTCAGGCGGACGAGCAAGCGTGCTTTATTTGAAATGGAAGGTGGCAAAAAGCGAGCCAGTGAACGCCCGGGTTCCTTGGTTTCCCTGAGGTCCGCTGTCGACACCCATCTGATAGCCAGCAGCGCCGGTAGCTGAAAACTTCTCGGAGAACTTGTAATCAAGCTGAAGATTTACGACTCCGAGGACTTGGACGTGTTCGCCGCTTCTGCCTGGGCCCTTGGTCGTGCCGAATATGTCCCCGGCAACCGCCCCGGCGACCCCGATTTGTGGGGCAAGAGTGAGGTTGTCTCCATATTTGACCACCGCGGGGCTGAATGTAGCGCTGAACTGCGCTGTGTCCGGTGGCGGAAGCGGCTTTGCCGACTGGACTGGGTCAAGGTGCACCAATTGCACGGTTAGGGTCGGCTGGAGCACGCCCAGCTGAAGGTGGAAATCCTTCAAGAAATCGTAGGCAACGCCGGGGACGATGTTCTTGTCCTGAAAGGCGGCTTGCACGGCAGGGCCGGCTTGCCGCGGGCCTGTCTGGGCGGCGGCTCCGACTGCCAGCTGGTTCTCCGCCTCGCCCGGTTCAGGTTTGTGCGCATCCGAATCGGCTGGTGCGGTTTTCTCGGGAGTTGCAGGCGTGGCAGCGGCCGGCTTCACGTCGAACGGGTCAGGTCGCAGGTCGGCTGGCGGAGCATGCGGGGCGGGCGGTGAAGGTTTGGTCGCATCAGGCACGCGCCGCGGTGTCGGCACGGTAGGAGTGTGGTCCCGCATCCTTAACATGCCTTTTTGCTCGACTTTTTGCGTGGCGCGTGCAGCGGCGTCCCGAACCGTCTTTTCGAGTTTCTCCTGAGCCGGTTCCAGCGGTTTGTCTTTTTTGTCGGGCTGCCGCTGTATTCCGGTTCCCGGGAAAGCATCCAATGCCGGCGGAGAAGTCCCGCCGTGCGCTGACTCGGGCTTGTGTTTCGCGACCTTGTCGGCGACCGCGTCCGCCTGTCGTTCCGCGACACCCTCAGCCGGCCTGATCTGCAGGCTCGCAGCTGGGATCGTTGTCACCGCAGCGGGCGACTGCTGAACCGTATGTGCCAACTCATGGGCCAGCAGCCTCTTTCCCCCAGTGCTCTGAGGCGCGAACTTTCCACTTCCGAAAGCCACATGGTTTCCAACCGTGAAAGCCTCCGCGCTTAGCGCCTTCGCCGACTCTGCCGCTCGATCGTCGGTATGAATGCGAACTCTGCTGAAATCACGGCCGAAGCGAGGTTCCACGAGCGAACGAATAGCGGGATCCAGCTCCATGCCCGGGCTGCGAAGAACTTCCTTCACCGAAGACGGCGCAACGGATGAGTTTGCCCTTCGGGCAATTCCAGACTCATGGGCTAGTAGCAACGCTCCTCCAACACATGCGTGTCCATCTCGTCAGCCGATTACTTGACAACACGCAGTCATAATCTACTCGCACGCGCGAGTCATCGTGACACCGCAATTATAAATAAGCGATTGGGAAAGCCTCACCATCCACGGGTGATCTTGGATCGTTCGATCAGTTCTCCTTTCCTCGAACGCCGCGCCGGCACAGCAAGAGCGACGAGCGTCGATCGCGCGCCTGCAGCTTGTGCGGTCCGGCTGCAGCGGTCAAACCTCTAGGAAGGTTCTGGGCAGGCGTTGCAGCGTTAACGCCGCCACCCGACGCACGTATTCTGTTCTCGACCTGAAACTCCCCACACCGAAAGGGCAGCAGTGGCGCTCGTCGTGCAGAAGTACGGCGGATCTTCGGTGGCCGACGGCGACCGGATCCGCCGGGTCGCCGAGCGCATCGTCGAAACTAAAAAGCAGGGCAACGACGTCGTGGTGGTGGTCTCGGCCATGGGCGACACCACTGACGGCCTGATGGAGCTGGCCCACCAGGTGTGTCCGGCCCCGCCGGCCCGCGAGCTCGACATGCTGCTGACCGCCGGCGAACGGATCTCGAACGCGCTGGTCGCGATGGCCATCGAATCGCTGGGCGCACAGGCCCGATCGTTCACCGGGTCTCAGGCCGGTGTCATCACCACCGGCACCCACGGCAACGCGAAAATCATCGACGTCACCCCGAGTCGGCTGCAGGCCGCACTTGACGAGGGGTTGATCGTGCTGGTGGCCGGTTTCCAGGGCGTCAGCCAAGACACCAGAGACGTCACCACGCTGGGCCGGGGTGGCTCGGACACCACCGCGGTGGCGCTGGCCGCCGCGTTGGCCGCCGACGTCTGCGAGATCTACACCGACGTGGACGGCATCTTCAGCGCCGATCCGCGAATCGTCGCCAACGCCCGGCACCTGAATACAGTTACCTTCGAGGAGATGCTCGAGATGGCTGCCTGCGGCGCAAAGGTGTTGATGCTGCGCTGCGTCGAATATGCCCGCCGCTACAACATTCCGGTGCACGTCCGGTCGTCGTATTCGGACAAACCGGGCACCCTTGTTGCCGGATCGATCAAGGACAAACCAGTGGAAGACCCCATCCTGACCGGCGTCGCGCACGACCGCAGCGAAGCCAAAGTGACGGTCGTCGGGCTGCCCGACATACCGGGCTATGCGGCCAAGGTGTTCCGGGCGGTGGCCGACGCCGACGTCAACATCGACATGGTGTTGCAGAACGTCTCGAAAGTGGAGGACGGCAAGACCGACATCACGTTCACGTGCTCGCGTGACAGCGGCCGCATCGCGGTGGAGAAGCTGGACTCGCTGAAAGACGAAATTGGCTTCAACCAGGTGCTCTACGACGACCACATCGGCAAGGTGTCGCTCATCGGCGCGGGCATGCGCAGCCACCCGGGCGTCACCGCCACCTTCTGCGAGGCGCTCGCCGCCGTCGGGGTGAACATCGACTTGATTTCCACCTCGGAGATCCGGATTTCGGTGCTGTGCCGAGACACCGAACTCGACAAAGCCGTCATGGCGTTGCATGAGGCGTTCCACCTCGGCGGCGACGAGCAGGCCACTGTTTACGCGGGGACGGGCCGTTAAGTGGGGCGCATCGGATTGTCAATCGGAATAGTCGGAGCCACCGGTCAGGTGGGTCAAGTGATGCGGGCGCTGCTCGAAGCGCGCGAGTTCCCGGCAACCAGTGTCCGGTTTTTTGCCTCCGCCCGTTCGCAGGGCCGGAAGTTGGCGTTTCGTGGTCAGGAAATCGAGGTCGAGGACGCCGAATCCGCCGACCCCGCGGGCCTCGACATCGCGTTGTTCTCCGCCGGAGCGGCGATGTCACGGGTGCAGGCACCGCGGTTCGCCGAAGCGGGGGTGACTGTGATTGACAATTCCTCGGCGTGGCGCAAGGACCCGCAGGTGCCGCTGGTGGTCTCCGAAGTCAATTTCGAGCGCGACGCGCACGATCGGCCCAAGGGCATCATCGCCAATCCGAACTGCACCACGATGACCGCGATGCCGGTGCTCAAGGTGCTGCACGACGAGGCGGGGCTGGTCCGCATGGTGGCCTCGACCTATCAAGCCGTTTCGGGCAGCGGTGTGGCTGGTGTCGCCGAGTTGACCGGGCAATTACGGGCGGTCGTCGACGACGTTGAGCAGCTGGTGCACGACGGCAGCGCCGCCCAGTTCGCGACGCCGCACACCTATGTCGCGCCGATCGCTTTCAATGTGATACCACTGGCCGGCAAGCTGGTCGACGACGGCTCCGATGAGACCGACGAGGATCAGAAGCTGCGCAACGAAAGTCGCAAAATTCTGGGTATTCCCGACCTCGCCGTCAGTGGCACGTGCGTGCGTGTTCCGGTGCTCACCGGACACTCGCTATCCATCAACGCCGAGTTCGCACAACCACTTTCACCGCAGCGGGCCCGCGAGCTGCTCGACGGTGCGCCGGGGGTGAGGTTAGTCGACGTGCCGACGCCGCTGGCTGCTGCGGGAATCGACGAATCACTTGTCGGCCGGCTCCGCCAAGATCCCGGCGTGCCCGGCGGGCGCGGACTGGCGCTGTTCGTGTCCGGGGATAACCTGCGTAAAGGGGCGGCGCTGAACACCATCCAAATCGCCGAATTGCTGGTCGGGGAACTATGATCCGCGGGTGAACTGGGCACCCGTGACCGCGGCTGCCCTGTGGCTGGTTGCACTATCCGGCTTTCCGCTCGCCAATGCCGATCCACCTGCACCGATGCCACAACCCGTGCTGCCGGAGCTGGCGCCGGGCGAGGTGATGCGGATAGGTCCGACGGCCGGCACCGGCACACCCACCCGCGACTATGGGATTGGGGCCACCGATTTGTGCGCGTTCGTGGAATTCCCCGCTGAGGTGCTGCAAGTCTGCGGCGACAGTTTCGCCGGCGAGGGTGTCGGTTTCGGTGGCTACTACTCTCCCGTCGCGCTGCGCGTTGACACCGATTCCGTCGACGACGCCGACGGGGTCCGCTATACCGGCGTCACCGGTGTCTGGGAGCCGCTGCTGGCCGATCCCACGCCGCCGGGCGCCTCGCAGCTGCCCAGCGGCGTAGTGCAGATCAACCGGCAGAATTATCTGCTGGTGACCACCACCACAAACCTGGTACCGCAATCATCGAGACTGGTCAAACCTGAAGTGTCACAGGGAAAATGGCAGACCGTAGCAGGCTCGTCGCGCGATGCATCCTACCAGGGTGGGCGGCAATCCCAGATCAGCGGCTACTACGATCCGATACCCACCGCCGAGTCACCGAGCGGATGGGTCTACATCGTCAGCGATAATTTCGACCGCAGCCAACCGGTGCAGTTGTACCGGGCGACCCCGGAATCTTTCACCGATCGCTCCCGGTGGCAGGGCTGGGCGGCCGGCCCCGGGGGAGGCTGGAATAAGCCTCCAACACCGTTGTGGGGCGACATGATTGGCGAGATGAGCATAAAGCAGGTCGACGGCCTGTCGATGCTGTCGTACTTCAACGCCAGCACCGGAGACATGGAGGTCCGGGTGGCCGCCGATCCGACGTCGCTGGCCACCGCGCCGGTCACAACGGTGGTGCAACACGACGATTGGCCGGAGCCGGCGGAAAGCCTGCCGCCCCCGGACGACAACCGGCTGGCCCAGCCCTACGGCGGATACATCTCACCCGGGTCGACCTTGGACGAACTGCGAGTGTTCGTCAGTCAATGGCATAACAGCGATCCTCGGGCCCGCGCGCCATACCGCGTTATCCAGTTCGCGGTGAACCCGTTCAAACCCGAGTAACCCGGCTCGCCATTCACAGCGGTTACATAACCGGCACATAGTTAGAGCTATTGGTTGCCCACGCATGATTCAAATCATGAGTGAAACACCAGAAATCCCCACGGTGCGGAGTTCCGCAGCCGCCACCCCCACTACAACAACAGCAGCGCCGGTCAAACGCAGCAGGCTCTACCGGGTAGCCGCCTGGGTCGTGATCGTCGCCGGCATCTTGTACATCGTCACGACCATCTTCTTCGCTGGCTTCAAAATCGCCGGCCATCACCGCCACCACCATCACGGTCAGCATCACCCCAGCGCCATGATTCACCACCGTGGGCCGGGCGGCGGTCCGCGCAGCGGACCAGGCGCGCACGGGGGCCCAGGCAGCGCCGTCCCGGGGCCCGGCCAACCGCCGGCGTCCATTGCGCCGTCGACCGCCGCGCCCGCTCACTGATTCCAAAGCGGTCACAAACCACAACCACGAGCCCGGCGCCCAAGCGGCGCCGGGCCCCTTGTTTCTCAGTCAATTGCGGGTGCCACACCGGATCGTCTTTGCGTAGACCGGGCATTATCGAGGTATGACGGAAACGCCTGATCCAACAATCCCGCCGACCGATGCCGCACCTGCTCCGCCGCCGGCGCACGCAGTGCAATCCAACAACCTGCTGTATCAGGTGGCGGCCTGGGTTGTGATCCTCGCGGGCATCGTCTTTATCGTCTCGGTGATTTTCTTCACCGGTGCCGCGGTGGGCCGACACCACCACTGTCCGCACCACAACTACGGCCCAGGTGGTGCGCCAGCCGCACCGCCCGCGCCAGCTTCGCCGCCCGCGCCAGCCGCGCCAGCCGCACCGCCGCCCGCCTCGCAGGGCGCGCCGCCACCCACGGCGCCACCGCCTGCCGCGCCGCCTCCTCCGGCACCTCCCGCTCCGCCTCGCTGACGCAGCCCCTCACCCTTCAGTTCGTTCCGGGCGATTGGCATGATCGAGCCATGAGCGTCGAAGCCATCTACACCGCAGAGTCCACCGCCACCGGAGGCGGCCGCGACGGGCACGTGAAATCGTCCGACGGGCACCTCGACCTGGAAACGCGCCCGCCGAAAGCTTTGGGCGGCAGCGGCGACGGCACCAACCCCGAGCAGTTGTTCTCCGCCGGTTATGCCGCCTGTTTTCTGAGCGCGCTGCGCCTGGTGGCGGGCAAGTCGAAGGTCCGGCTGCCCGATGCCACCGACGTGACGGTGCAGATCGGCATCGGCCGCACCGCCGAGGGTGGTTTCGGACTGACCGGTGACATCGTCGCCAGTCTGCCCGGTCTGGAGCAGCAGGACGCCGACGAGCTGGTGCAGCAGGCCCATCAGGTCTGCCCGTATTCCGATGCCACCCGTGGCAACGTTGAGGTCGGCGTTGCGGCCAAGGTCTAATCCCGCGAGGAGATTCAGCGCTGAAGCCGCGGTGTTCGTCGGCGCCATCGTTACTACGGTCGGGGGAGTGATAGCGGTTCCGGTCGCGACCGCGCGCCCCTCGGACCCGGGCGTGGTGAATTACGCCGTTCTCGGCAGAGGGTCGGTGGGCAATATCGTCGGCGGCCCGATGCGGGACGAATCACTGTTCACTGCGCCATTTCAGGCCTACTGGGTTGACGACGCGGTGTGCAACAACTGGGCGGATGTCGGGTTACCCGAGGTCTACGACGACCCGGACCTGGCATCGTTCAACGGCGCCACCACCCAGACGTCGGCGAGCGACCAGACCCACCTGGTCAAGCAGGCGGTTGGCGTGTTCGCCACCGACGATGCCGCCGGCCGCGCTTTCCACCGCGTCGTCGACCGGACCGTGGGATGCGCGGGCCAGACCACCGGTATGCATCTGGACAACGGAACCACTGAGGTGTGGTCTTTCGACGGCGGACCGCCGACCGACAGCGACGCCGCATGGACCAAGCAGGAAGCGGGCACCGACCGCCGCTGCTTCACGCAGACCCGGCTGCGCGAGAACGTCTTGCTGCAGGCCAAAGTCTGCCAATCCGGTAATGGCGGCCCCGCGGTCAACGTGCTGGCCGGGGCCATGCAGAACTCCCTCGGTCAATAATCTCCCACGATGGCTAGGCTGAGGACTCGGTCAGGGCAGCGCGGAGGGGTCGGTGATATGGCGTTTGCCGTCGCATCGAAGCTGGATCGCGCCCGCTCAGCCGAGATCGAATTGGCCAGTTCGTCGGCCGCCATCACGCACATCGCGGCGACCTGCTTGTCCGACGCGCCGCTGGGGCGAGTGGGGTTGGAGGTCGAGGCGCACTGCTTCGACCCGCTCGAGCCGGGCCGCCGGCCGGGCTGGAACGAGATCACCCACGTAATCGACTCACTGCCACCGATGCCGGCCGGCAGTGTGGTCACCGTCGAACCCGGTGGCGCGGTGGAGTTGTCCGGGCCGCCGGTGCTTGGAGCGGTGCTGGCCATCGAAGCGATGGCCGACGATCAGGCGGTGCTCCGTGCCGCGTTTGCCGACGCCGGCCTGGGATTGGTACTGCTGGGCGCCGATCCGTTACGCGCGGCCACTCGCATCAATCCGGGCGCCCGCTACCGCGCCATGGAGCAGTTCTTCGTCGCCAGCCACACTGGAGCGGCCGGTGCGGCGATGATGACGTCGACGGCGTCGATCCAGGTCAATGTGGACGCCGGGCCGCAGGATGGCTGGGCCGCCCGGGTGCGGTTGGCGCACGCGCTGGGACCTACGCTGATCGCGATCGCCGCCAACTCACCACTGTTGGGCGGCCAGTTCTCCGGATGGCTGTCCACCCGGCAGCGGGTGTGGGGACAACTCGATTCCGCGCGCTGCGGACCGATCCTGACAGCCAGCGGTGACGATCCCGGCACCGACTGGGCGCGCTACGCGCTGAAAGCGCCGGTGATGCTGGTGCACACACCGGAAGCCGTACCGGTGATGCAGTACGTTCCATTCGCCGACTGGGCCGACGGCCGGATACTGCTCGGCGGTCGGCGCCCGACCGTCACCGACCTCGAATACCACCTCACGACGTTGTTTCCGCCAGTGCGTCCCCGGCGATGGCTGGAGATCCGCTACCTCGACAGCGTTCCCGACGACCTGTTGCCCGCGGTGGTCTTCACACTCGTCACGCTGCTCGACGACGCCGACGCCGCCGACGTCGCCGCTGCGGCCGTCGAACCGGTCGCGGCTGCCTGGAACAACGCCGCCCGGATAGGCCTGCGCGACCGACGGCTCCACACCGCCGCCAACCGGTGTGTCGCCGCGGCCGCTGAACGGCTGCCGACACCATGCAGTACCCAGCTCAGCGACTCGATGCAACGGTTGCTCCGATTGGTAGAGCAGGGCCGCTGCGCCGGCGACGATTTCGCCGACGCGGTGATCGAACACGGCATCGCGCCGACCGTCGCGCGGCTGGCGCAAGGAGGAGTGTGAGCACCCGCGAAACACTGGCTCGCGACTTGGCGCGCGCGCGGGAACGGACGCTGCGGCTGGTCGACCTCGACGACACCGAATTACGCCGCCAGTACGACCCGTTGATGAGCCCGTTGATGTGGGATTTGGCGCACATCGGTCAACAGGAAGAATTCTGGCTGCTGCGGGGCGGTGACCCGGACCGCCCCGGGATGTTGCCACCGAACATCGACGGCCTTTACGACGCCTTCGTGCATTCCCGCGCCAGCCGCGCGGACCTGCCGCTGCTTCCCCCGCACGCGGCGCACGCCTACTGCCGAAGTGTCAGGGCGGCGGCGCTGGCTGCCCTCGACGCCTTACCCGGCGATCCGGCACCGTCGGAGCCCGACGCGTTTGTGTTCGGCATGGTCGTCAGCCACGAGCACCAGCACAACGAGACCATGCTGCAAGCCCTGAACCTGCGCGCCGGCTCTCCTCTGCTGCGCGGCACAAAAGTCCATCAGCCGGGCCGGCCTGGGCTGGCCGGCAGCTCGGTGGTGGTGCCCGGCGGTCCCTTCGTGCTGGGCGTCGACGGCGTCGACGAGCCACGATCCTTGGACAACGAACGGCCCGCTCACGTGTCGGACGTCGGGTCGTTTAAGATCGGCCAGTTCCCGGTCACCAACGGCGAATGGCGCCACTTCATCGACGACGGCGGTTACCGCCAACCAAAATGGTGGTCTCCGCGCGGCTGGGAGCATCGCCAACGTGCGGAGCTGAACGCACCGCAATTCTGGAGACCCGACGGAACGCGTGTCCGATTCGGGCACGTCGAGCAGATCCCGCCGGACGAACCCGTTCAGCACGTCACTTACTTCGAGGCGCAGGCCTACGCCGCGTGGGCCGGCGCCCGGCTACCCACCGAAAAGGAATGGGAGAAAGCGTGCGCATGGGATCCGCAGCGGAACACGCGCCGCCGGTATCCGTGGGGTGCCGACGAGCTCACTGATGCACACGCCAACCTCGGTGGTGAGACGCTGGGACCGGCCCCGGTGGGCGCCTACCCGGCCGGTGCGTCCGCGTACGGAGCCGAGCAGATGTTGGGTGACGTCTGGGAGTGGACCAGCTCACCGCTGCTGCCGTGGCCAGGGTTTGTCCCGATGATCTATCAGCGCTACTCCCAACCCTTCTTCCAAGGCGACTACCGGGTACTGCGCGGTGGATCGTGGGCGGTGGACCCCGGCATTCTGCGGCCCAGCTTCCGGAACTGGGACCACCCCTATCGACGGCAGATCTTCGCCGGTGTGCGCTTGGCGTGGGACGTCGATGACGCCGGAGATGCCGGCTGATGTGCCGTCACCTCGGCTGGCTCGGGTGCGAAATCCCGCTCTCCACACTGGTTCTGGATCCGCCGCACAGTCTAGGGGTGCAGTCGTATGCGCCGCGGCGGCAAAAGCACGGCTTGATGAACGCCGACGGCTGGGGGTTGGGCTTCTTCGACGGAGCGACACCGCGCCGCTGGCGCAGCGCGTCACCGCTGTGGGCCGATGCTTCCCTGGTCTCCATCGCGCCCGTGTTACGCAGCCACTGCGCGGTGGCGGCTGTGCGCTCCGCGACCGTCGGCATGCCGATCGAGAGCAGCGCGACCGCGCCCTTCACCGACGGCGCCTGGCTGTTGTCGCACAACGGAATCGTCGACCGCGGCGTGCTGCCGATTAATTCGGCGGCCGAATCGGTCTGCGACAGCGCTCTTCTCGCAGCCCTGATCTTCGCACGTGGCCTGGACACCTTGGGTGGGGTCATCGCCGAACTAGGGGCTGCCGATCCGCAGGCACGGTTGAACATTGTGGCAGCGAACGGATCCCGGATGCTTGCCACCACCTGGGGTGACACCTTGTCAGTGCTGCGACGAGATGACGGCATCGTGCTGGCCAGTGAGCCGTACGACGACGACCCGGACTGGGCCGACGTGCCGGACTGCCACCTCGTCGAAGTCGACCGAAACGGCATGACGATGACCCCGTTGAATGCCTCGAAAGGACGTTGATGACGCTGTCGTTGTCCAACCACCTGGCCGCGGACTCGGCCTACCAAGCCTTGTGTCACGATGTGTCGACTGGTTTACGATATGCCCCGAAGTCGTTGCCACCTAAATGGTTCTACGACTCAGCCGGCAGCGAACTGTTCGACCGGATCACCCGGTTACCGGAGTACTACCCGACCCGGGCCGAGGCCGAGATCCTTGAAGCACGGGCCGCTGATATTGCATCCGCCGCCGGCGCCGACACCCTGGTCGAACTGGGCAGCGGAACGTCGGAGAAAACCCGCACGTTGCTAACAGCGCTATCCGAAGGCGGTTCGCTGCGCAGGTTCGTACCATTCGACGTCGACGCCGACATCCTCGAATCCGCCGGGGCGGCCATCGCGCAGGAGTATCCCGGCATTGAGATCGCAGCGGTCTGTGGTGATTTCGAGCAACACCTGCCCCACATTCCCGACGACGGGCGCCGATTGTTCGTGTTTCTGGGATCGACCATCGGCAATCTCACCGCCGCACCTCGCGCGCAGTTTCTGGCTTCGTTGGCCGCCGCGCTGCGCCCTGGCGACAGCCTGCTGCTCGGCACCGACCTGGTCAAGGATGTCGGCCGGCTGCTCTGTGCCTACGACGATGCCGCTGGAGTCACCGCGCAGTTCAACCGCAACGTACTCGCGGTGATCAACCGGCTACTCGACGCCGACTTCGACCTGCGGGCCTACGCGCATGTCGCTCGCTGGAACGGCGACGAGGAACGAATCGAGATGTGGCTGCGCAGCGATAGTCCACAACGGGTGCGCATCAGCGCCCTGGATATGACCGTCGACTTCGCTGCCGGCGAAGAGATGCTCACCGAAGTCTCCTGCAAGTTTCGCCCGAATGCAGTGGCAGCAGAGCTGGCTGCGGCAGGGTTGCGACGAACTCAATGGTGGACCGATGCTGCCGGCGACTTCGGCTTGTCGCTGGCGGTTAAGTGAGTGATGCAGGCACACTGGGCGATCGGTGGCGCGCGGCCCGGCCGCCGGTCGCCGGTCTGCACTTGGACAGCGCGGCCTGTTCGCGGCAAAGTTTCGCCGCGCTCGATGCCGCCGACCGGCATGCACGTCACGAAGCGCAGCTTGGCGGTTATGTGGCCGCCGAGGCGGCCGCACCGGTTTTGGACGCCGCACGTGCCGGCGTCGCCGCGCTTGCCGGC
Source organism: uncultured Actinomycetota bacterium (assembly GCA_963795995.1). GTDB lineage: Bacteria > Actinomycetota > Actinomycetes > Mycobacteriales > Mycobacteriaceae > Mycobacterium. The sequence goes on along the minus strand of CAWCJY010000007.1, from coordinate 406,652 downwards.
ATGTCCGACGCCGAGGTCGTATTCACCACCGGATCGCTGAACGCACTGGACCTGCTGCTTGGTGCTTGGCCGTCCGGTGGTGGTGTATTGGCCTGTCTGCCAGGTGAATACGGGCCTAACTTGGCGGTTATGGCCGCGCACGGTTTCGATCGGCGCGCTTTGCCGACCGACGACGCCGGCAGGGTGCAAGTCGACGAAGCGGCGGCCAAGTTGGCTGCCGAACGACCCGACTTGGTCCACCTCACTGTGGTGGCCAGCCATCGCGGCGTGATGCAGCCGCTGGCCGCGCTGACACGACTCTGCGCAGACCTGGACGTTCCGCTGGTCGTCGACGCCGCGCAGGCGCTGGGCCACGTCGACTGTGCTGCCGGCGCCGACGCGCTGTACGCCTCGTCGCGCAAGTGGCTGGCCGGCCCGCGCGGCGTCGGGATTCTCGCGGTGCGAGCGGCCTTGAGGCAACGGCTGCGACCGCGGCTACCGCCGCCGGACTGGCCCTCATCGCGGCCGGTGGCAGAACGGCTCGAATTCGGGGAAGCCAATGTCGCTGCGCGGGTGGCTTTTTCGGCGGCCGTGGCCGAGCACCTCACGGCTGGCCCGGCAGCGGTTCAGGCGCGGTTGGCCGATGTGGGCCGCAGTACCCGGACCGTGCTGGACGGGGTTGCCGGATGGGGGGTGATCGAGCCCGTTATCGAGCCCACTGCGATCACGACGCTCGCGCCGCTCGGCGCGGCGGATCCGACGACGGTACGGAACTGGCTGATCGCCGAGCATCAGATCGTGACCACGGCAGCAACGGTGGAACGGGCACCGCTGGAGCTGGCCGGACCGGTGCTGCGGATCTCGCCGCACATCGATACCACCAGCGACGACTTGGCGATCTTTGCCGAGGCGCTGGCAGCCGCGACTAGCGCCACGGCCTAGCTGCTCAGCCCGCCTTGTGGGCCGTCAACAGGTAGGCGGGAAACTTCATTCGCCCCTCTTCGTCCTGTGGGTGCGGCGGAAACGGAAAATCGGCGCCATCCGCGTCCGGTATCGCCGGGATCTTGGCATGAATGTGGGCCGGCCGGATGTCGTTGATGTCCCAGTACTTATCCACTGTGGTGCGTAGCTCGTACTCGTCCACCTCGTTAGGCTTAGCGTCCCACTCGGCCGGAAAAGCGCCCTTGGCGAACACCAGCACGAAATAGCGTGCTCCCGGGGCCGCTGCTCGTAGCACCGAGCTCAGGTAGCCGTCGCGGCCCTCGACCGGCAACGAATGAAACAGCGTGCTGTCGACGACGGTATTGAAGCGGCCGTCATGGCCGGAGAACGAGGTGATGTCCGCCTGCACGAAACTGGCGTTGGTCAAACCGCGCTCATCCGCCGCCTTGGTGGCCACGGCGATCGCTGTGGGAGTGAGGTCCACACCGACGACCGTGTAGCCCTCGGCAGCCAACGCCAGTGACAGTTCCGCGAAGCCGCAACCGGCGTCGAGCACGTCGCTGCGGAACTCTCCGGCCCGCATCAGCGCAGCCAATTCCGGCTGCGGCTCACCGATATTCCACGGCGGCGGTCCTTCGAACGCGCCTTCTTGGCGATACACGCTGTCCCAGTCCATCACTTCATTGGCCATGCAGCCCAACGTACGCCGCGCGAAGCAGGTCAGCGCCGCCCCGCGGGCCCGGCCCGCAGGATCGCCGCGAGGTCTGCTCGCGATTTGGCGCCTAGCCGTTGGCAGGCGCGGTACACGTGGCCTTCCACGGTGCGCACCGACATCACCAGCCGGTCAGCTATCTCCCGGTTGGACAACCCGTTGGCGACCAGTTCGATGATTTCGCGCTCGCGGCTGGTCAACGGAACTCCGACTGGATTTCTCAAGGCCGGAGTGGACAGCCCACCGCAGGAGTCAGCGAATTCCCTTGCCAGCGCCGCGGCGTACAGTGCCCGCTTGCGCTGCTGCGTCCGACTGAAGGCGACCGCTGCCTGAGCGGCGACATCGGCCGCGGTCGTACTGTCACCGATCGTCCGGTATTCACCCGAGGAGGTCAGCAGTCGCTCGCCGTCACCGGCCTGCAGCGCTTCCAGATGCCGCGCGATCACGCCGGCCAGCGGCAGCGACAACACATCGGCGAGTTCCCGCGCGCGTGCGGCGTCGGAGGCGTCACCCCACTGAGCGGCAGCCTGCAGGCAGGCCAATTCATGCGTCGGCTGATTGCGATCCCGCGCCTCCCGGGCAGCCGCTCGCACCGTTGCGACAGCCTCGGTCAGCGAACCGCCGGCGGCGAGCGTCCAGCCGGTTGCCAGGTCGAAGGCGGTTCGCATGAACAGATAATCAGGTGGCACGCACTCGCGCGCCTGGCTGAGCGCCTCGATCGCTTCTGCGCTCTGGCCGAGCTTGGCATGCGCCTCGGCAAGTGCGAAACAGCTTGCCGGACGTAAACCTGTTGTCACACCGTGCATCTGAACGCCGGCGAGTGCCTCGCGCAGTAGCTGCGCTGCTTCGGGCACGGTGCCGCCGACCAGTTCGGCGTGGCCCAACAGGAACGCCAGGTTGGCGAAAGCCAGACCGGGAAGATCGTTGGCCGATTCGGCGATTTCGGTGGCTGACCGGACACACTCGTCGACACGCCCCGTCAACCGGCATGCCCGAGCGTAGACACTGCCGAACCAGAATCGCATGTGTGAGGCTTGAAACGAGGTGACAGCGCGTTTGAGCGCCGCTGCGGCCACCGCGGTCATATCGTTGACATCTCCGAGCGCGCCCATCGCCATGATCAGCGCCACCGATGCCATCATCACGTGGAAGTCCGGCAGCCCCTCGAATTCCAATGCAGCCCGCGCTTTTTCAGCGGCAGCGTCGCAGCGCGCCAGCACAGCTTCCAGGCAGGCTTCCACTGCTTTCCGTTCAGCGCGGTTCGCGTCCGATTCGTCGATCGTGGCCAGCCGCGCCAGGATGTCCGACGCCTGCCGGGGCTGGCCGAGCATCCAGATCAGGTTGGCCGCCCGCAGAGTCGACCAGCGGTGTCCATCGGGGTGGTTTTCGGCCGTCATCTGCCGCAGCACTTCCTCGGCTTCCTCGCCGCGGCCGGCGAGCACCAGGTTCATTGCTCGCAGGCCGGCAGCTTCCCCGGCGCCGGCTTCGGCGGCGGCCCCGGCGAAGCGGTCGGCCAGTTGCAGATCGAGCAATGTCATGGCGTGCCGCGCTGCCTGCAGGAACAGTTCGGCGTCCGGGGCGGTGTCGGATTCGAGGGTCAGCAGCGCCCGCCGGACGGTGGCGTGCATGTCGGCGTCGGCCTCCTTGGCCAGCCGTCGTGCCAGTCGGCCCCGGATCCGCGACAGATACAACTCGCCTGCGGTCGCGCGGCGAAGCTCACTGAACAGCGGGTGCGCCAGCCGAACCATCAGCTTCCCATCGCTGCGGTCCACGGTGATCAGCCGCAGCTGCTCAGCCGCCTCCAGATCCCGGCGGCGCACCAAGTCGCGCAGCACGTGAACCGCGAGTGGTTCGCACTGCGACAAGGTGTCCACGACCAGCGCGAGACCAGGAGTGAGACGGCTCAGCTGCCGGCCGACCATGTCGCCGATGTGGGGCGACACCGCGACATCCTCGTCCCAGATCCAAACACCTGAAACCTGTCGTATCCGGCCGGCGCCGACCTGATCCCGCAGCAGTTGTCGCACGAAGAAGGCGTTTCCGCCGGTCAACTTCCAGAACCGTTGAGCGCTGCGGGTATCCACCACCCCGCCGAGGAGGGTTTCGATCATGCGGCGGGTGGCCCCGGCCGACAGCGGTTCGAGGTCCAACCGGCTGAGCGGGCCGTCCTTCCACAGCGCCGTCACGGCATCCGGCTCACCGCCGCCTGCCCGCAGCGTGACAACCATGCGCGTGGTATGCGACTGCGCGAGTTGGTGCACCACGTGGGCGGACAACCCGTCCAGCAGGTGTGCATCGTCGACCCCGATCAGCTGCCGCCCCCGACGGCGGGGGGTGTTGAAGGAATCGATCAGGCGCCGAACGCTGGACAACGGGTCGGTCGTCACGTCGCTCAACGATGTGCTGAACGCGCCCAGCGGAATTCTGCGGGCGGATTCAGTGCCGACGATCCATGTTGTGTGCTCGCCGGAGGCTTGGGCGCGCACCAGCACCTCACGAGCGAGCCGGGTCTTGCCCACGCCGGCGGCTCCGATGATCACCACGCCGGAATAATTGCCAACCCCGCCCAGCACGCGGCGAATAGCTGTCAGTTCGCCATCGCGTCCGGTCAGCGGATCGCCGCTGATCACTCGCCGACTATAACGCGGACAGTCAGACCATTCTGCATGGGATGTCGGTGTTCTCGTCGGTGTGGTAGCTGGCGCAGACCCGATGATAACCATCCGCGACCTGTAAGGACACGCCGCTGCGGAGATCACCACGGATCAGCAGGATCGGCGAAAGCGCTTTATTTCTCTTGATTTTCTTCAGATCTGCTTTGACGTGCGGATTTTCGACCGGCAGCAGCCGCAGCCGAGAGGCGCGCAGAATGTCTTTGGCTTTCTTGTACATGATGGAGGCGGTTTTAAGGTCGCCGACGAGGGTGTCAACGCTGGGCTGATCGGTCAGCAGCGCCAGGTAGTCCCCGGCGGCGGGATAGTCATGTTCGTCGGGTTCGGTTTTCCATTTGACGGGCATGGTGCAGTCCTAGGTGCGTCGGCTGGGCGGATTGACAGTATTCTTTCGTCAGCGCGACACCCTAATCGGGATAATCCCAGGTGTGCACCGGCTCGTTGGCATGCATGTGCCGGCAATATCGACGCAGCATCTCGGCCACTGCGGCCGGTCGGGTCATGCCCTGCCGCTGTAAGGCCCGTACAGTGCCAACCTGCCACGCCGCGCCGTTGCGCCCAGTGCGGGCCCGGCCGTCGATCACCCCGAGGAACCGGTCCCGTACCCCGGTGTCCACGCCCCATGTTCGCAAACCCTCGTCTGCCATCGGCAGTAACTGTCGACGCACCAATTCGCCTATACCCACTTCGCCCAGACCCGGCCAGTACAGGCGTGCATCCATGCCGCGCCGAGCCGCCTCGAAGAAATTCGCTTGCGCGGCAGCGAAAGCCATTTTGGTCCACAGCGGACGGTCCTCCTCGGAAAGCGACCGCAACATACCGAAATAGAACATCGAATTGGCGAGCATGTCGATGACTGTGGGGCCCGCCGGCAGCACCCGGTTTTCCACCCGCAAATGCGGCCGGCCGACCCCATCCACTTCGTCGACGGCGTACACCGGCCGGTTCCACCGGTACACCGTCCCGTTGTGCAGGCGCAGCTCCGACAGCTGCGGGATACGGCCGGCAGCGAGTTCGGCGACCGGATCCTCGTCGGACAATTCCGGCAGCAGCGATGGGAAATAGCGGACGTTCTCTTCAAAAAGATCGAAGATCGAGGTGATCCAGCGCTCGCCGAACCACACTCTAGGCCGAACACCCTGCGCTTTCAGTTCGTCGGGCCGGGTGTCGGTGGCTTGAGCGAACAACTCGATGCGGGTTTCTGCCCAGAGCTGATGGCCGAAGAAGTAGGGCGAGTTTGCCCCCAGCGCCAGCTGCGGTCCGGCCACCACCTGCGCCGCATTCCAGTTGGCGGCAAAGTCGGTGGGCGACACCTGCAGGTGCAATTGCATGCTGGTGCAAGCCGATTCAGGTGCGATCGAGGGATAGTAAAGGCTGAGCGGTTCGGGCCCGGCGATATCGATCTGGATGTCCTCGCCGCGGGCGGTGAAGATGGATTCGTTGAGCGCGGCATATCGCATCGACTCACTCATCCAGTTGGCGGCAAGGTGTTCCGGCATCAGCGTGGGCAGGATGCCAATCATCACGATGTGGGCGCCGTCGGAGTTGGCTTGGCGCTCGGCGACGTTCAAGCTGGCGCGCACGTCGGCTTCCAGCTTCAGTCCGGTGCGGCCGGGCAGCTCGCAGGGCGGCACATTGAATTCGATGTTGTAGGCGCCTAATTCGGTCTGATAAGCAGGATCGGCGATGGCGGCCAACACATGCTGATTGGACATAACAGGCTGGTAGTCGGCGTCGACGAGATTACATTCGATCTCCATGCCGGTGAGCTGCCGCTCGAACTCGAAACTGGATTGCGCGAGCATGGTCTCGAAGACGTCGAGGCACAGCTGAACCTTGCGCCGGTACTGCTGCCGGTGCGCGTGGTTGTAGACGACGCGTTTGATCTCTTCGCCCACACCGCTGATGCAACAGGCTCACCGACAGCTGCGCAACCGGCTGGCGACCACGATCTGCGGGCGCGGATGCAGCGGGATGTCGAATCCGCCGCCGCGTAGCTGGACTCTGATGGCCGGGTCCGCGTGGCGGGCCAGCGCGCGCAGCGCCGACGGGCTGTAGGCGCGTAGCGAACTGATGAATCCGTCGTGGCAGAGCGGAACCGCGGCGGCCAGCGGCAGCATTGTCGCCAGTTGCAGGAGGTGCAGCGGTGCCGGGGGCCGCGGCAGGTCGATGATCAGCAGTTTGTCTGCTGCGCGGGTGCCTTCGGCGAAAACTCGTGAGGCCGGCCCCGGCGGCAGGTGGTGAAACGACATCGCGAACACCGCGAGGTCGTAATATCCGTCGGGAGCATCGATTGCGGCGGCGTCCATCTCGCGCACCGTGGCGCGCGGGTGGGCACCCAGGTCACCGGCCGCGATAGCCGCTAGCGAGCTGGGCTCGATGTCGGTAACTGTGATTTGAGCGGTCGGATGTTGCTCCAGCAGCGCCCGCGACAGCGCGCCGTGCCCGGAACCGAGTTCGAGGACTTTGGGGTCGGGCACATCGGCGATTTCGTCCAGTGCGATGCGGGCGAACTTGTCGTGGTGGCCGAGGAACCTTCCGAACCGATCCAGCGAACGCACGACGTTGCGTTTGAGCGAGTCGACGTCGTCGCGGTCCAGGTACTCCTGCCGATCGGTTTCCAACCACCGATCCAGGCACGATGCGCGGGGACCACCTCGCGGCATTCGCTCAATGTCTCCGGTTTGCGTCTGCATGTAGACCATCATGAACGAATTCAGTGCGCAGCAGCCGTCGTGAGGGAGAGCAAGTGGCCGGGCCGGGCGAATTCATAGCCGCGATCGACCAGGGGACCACCAGTACGCGCTGCATGATCTTCGACCACGACGGCGCGGAGGTGGGTCGACACCAGCTCGAGCACGAGCAGGTTCTGCCGCGCGCCGGATGGGTCGAGCACAATCCGGTCGAGATCTGGGAGCGCACCGCGTCGGCGCTGACCTCCGCCCTGAATGCCACCAATCTGAGCTCCAATGACCTTGTCGCACTGGGCATCACCAACCAGCGGGAAACGACGCTGGTGTGGAATGGGCGTACCGGCAGGCCTTATTACAACGCGATCGTCTGGCAGGACACCCGTACTGACCGGATCGCAGCGGCCCTGGAGCGCGATGGGCGCGGTGAGGTGATTCGGCGCAAAGCGGGTCTGCTGCCGGCGACGTACTTCTCGGGCGGCAAGCTGCAATGGATCTTGGAGAACGTCGACGGGGTGCGAGAAGCCGCCGAACGCGGTGACGCGCTGTTCGGCACCTGCGACACCTGGGTGTTGTGGAACCTGACCGGTGGTTCCCGCGGTGGTGTGCACGTCACCGACGTCACCAACGCCAGCCGGACCATGCTGATGAATCTCGAGACGCTGGATTGGGACGACGAGCTGTTGTCGTTCTTCTCCATTCCGCGGGCGATGCTGCCGTCGATCACATCCTCGGCGCCGAAGCAGCCCTACGGCATCACGTCAGACACCGGGCCACTCGGCGGGGAGGTGCCGGTCACCGGGATCCTCGGCGATCAGCACGCGGCGATGGTAGGCCAGGTATGCCTGTCGAGCGGCGAGGCCAAAAATACCTACGGCACCGGCAACTTTCTCCTGCTGAACACCGGCAATAAGATCGTGCGATCGCAGAACGGTCTGTTGACCACGGTGTGCTACCAGTTCGGTGATGCCAAACCCGTCTATGCGCTGGAGGGTTCGATCGCTGTCACCGGTTCCGCCGTGCAGTGGTTACGCGATCAATTGGGCATCATCAGTGGCGCCGCGCAGAGCGAAGCGCTGGCCCGCCAGGTCGACGACAACGGCGGGGTGTACTTCGTGCCGGCATTTTCCGGGTTGTTCGCGCCGTACTGGCGATCCGATGCCCGCGGCGCGATCGTCGGCCTGTCTCGGTATAACACGAACGCCCACCTGGCCCGGGCGACGCTGGAAGCGATCTGCTACCAGAGTCGCGATGTCGTGGACGCAATGGAGGCGGATTCCGGTGTGCACCTTGACCTTCTGAAGGTCGACGGGGGTATCACCGCCAACGAACTCTGCATGCAGATCCAGGCCGATGTGCTCGGCGTCGACGTCGTGCGGCCGGTGGTGGCCGAGACCACTGCATTGGGTGCGGCCTACGCGGCGGGCCTTGCCATTGGATTCTGGACCGATCCGGATGACTTGCGCGCCAACTGGCGCGAGGAGAAGCGGTGGACACCGGCATGGAGCGACGACCAGCGTGCGGCCGCCTATTTCGGCTGGCGCAAAGCGGTGGAGCGCACGCTGGACTGGCTCGACATGGGGTAGTCCCGGGTTACTCTGTTTCGCTCAGAATGGTGTAGATCTCGCGGCGGGCGTTGTTCAAGATGTCGACGATGCGCTGCTGCTGGTCAGCGCTCGCCGTGTGCGCCGACTGCGCCACCGCGCCGAACAGCTGGCCCAGCGTTGCCCGTAAATTGATCTGAGCGGGGTCGACGTCCTCGGCGATCTGGTCCCACGGCGGAGTTCCGACCTTCTCAGCGGCCGCCCGGCCCTCGGTTGTCAGCTCGAAAAGCCGCTTGCTGCCCTCAGTTTCAGTACCGGCGATAAGTCCTTCGTCGACCAGCAGCTGCAATGTCGGGTACACCGAACCTGGGCTGGGCCGCCACAGGTCCTGGCTGCGTTCGGCGATCTCCTGGATCATTTCGTAACCGTGCATCGGCCGCTCGGCGAGCAACACCAGGATGGCGGCGCGGACATCGCCGCGGCGGCCGCGACGCCCGTACCCGGGGCCGCGACGCCCGCCGCGCGGGCCGGGACCGAAGCCGAATCCGCCGGGTCCGAAGCCGGGTCCGAAGCCACGCCCGAAGCCTGGGCCGAACGGGCCGTCGCGGCCCACGCCGTGACCGCGCAGGTAGTCCCGGAACTCGCGGCGCGCCTGGCGGCGATGCTCATGCAGGGCCGGGCGTTGCTGCGGAGCAAAGCCGAGCGGCTGGGTCCCGCCGGCGAAGGGGCCGCCGAAGGGGTTGAAAGGTGTGTTCATGGTTTGTCTCGTTTCTGGTCGGGCAACCTACGATGCGTTGCCGATACGTCACGATATATCGCGAAATGTCGGTTAGCAAGTTTTGGGTTTGTGGTGGCTGCCGGTCGGGTAGCACCCGAGTGATGAACGAAGAAAACAGCAATCTGACGCTTGCTGGTGGTACCGGCACTGCGACCGCAACCCAGGACGGGCCCGCCGGCCGCCCTCGGCTTCGCCTGTGGATCAACTGGATCTTGGCGTTACTGACGATTCCGGCCGCTGCGGCTGTGCTGCTCTTCGCACTCGGCGCGATGATGAGCACGGCGGCCTGCAGCGACAAGCGATGCCCCGACCTGGGTCCCAGCTGGATCAGCTTCGACGTGCTGTTCTGGGGCGCTCCGGCGGTCGCCCTGGTGGCGATCGCGATTTCCTTCGTCACCGCGCGCCGCCGTTGGGGCATAGTCGTACCGTTGTGCGCCCTGGCGTTGCTGGGCGCGGACATCGCCATTCTCTCCGTGACTGTGCTGCAGTAGGCGCAGCCATCGCTGTGCATCAGTGCGGTGGCGTGAAGCCGTCCGCGCTGACCGGTGGTGACGCGTGACCAGAGGGCCAGGTGCCCGCGGTGGCAGGTGGTGGCCACGGCCCTGGTGCGGGAGGCGACGGGCCGGGCGCCGGTCGCAGTCGCGCCAACTCCCGACGGTGCCGCTCGGCGAGCACGGCGGCGAGCACCAGCTGCGGCGGAGCACCGGGTGGCGGCGGCGGCGCGACGCAGGCCACCACGTCTGCGGCGATTCGATACGCCATCTGCTCCCGCAGGAGCGGATCGAGTTGGACTGCGCGAGCAAGAAATTGGCGGGCCAGTTCGGCTTGATGCGCGCTCAGACCAGTCAGTTGCAGCGACGATGCCCACCACGCCAGCGACGGGGGCATCAGCGGAGGCGGCGGTAACCGCGGTCCGCGTTCGCTGACCACCACCGTCCCGGCGAAGACGTCGCCGAGGCGTTTGGCTTTCGGCGAGAGCAGGCTGCAGATCACCGCGGGGCTGCCCAACAGCATCCAGATCTCGATGACCGATGCCAGCGCGCGAAACAGCGCCTGCCGGAATCTTTCCGGTCCGCCGTCGTCGGACACCACCCGCAATCCCATTATCAGCTTGCCCACCGACCGGCCGCGCGTAGCGGTTTCGAGGACGAGCGGGTACCCGAGTAACAGCAGCACCGAAAAGATGATGAGGATTGCAGTGGTCAGCGCGTCGTCGAACTCAAGGCGGGTGGCCGCCCACAGCATGACGGCCAGCAGATAGCCGAGCACGATGATGGCGATATCGATCAGCGCGCCGACCGCTCGCACCGGCAATTGGGCGATCTGCACGTCGAGTACGACGGCATCTCCGGTCACCACCTCTGGCATGCCGCAGACGCTACCTCGTAATATCAGCGCCGACCCGCTGCGGCCGGCTCCGCCGCCCTTGCGATCGGCTCGTAGTGAATGCGCCGATCCGCTGCGGCCGGCGCCGCCGCCCTTGCGATCGGCTCGTAGTGAATGCGCCGATCCGCTGCGGCCGGCTCCGCCGCCCTTGCGATGGGCTCGTAAGCTGCCCGGGATGGACGTCGACGCGTTCGTGGTCACTCACCGCGACACCTGGGACCGGCTGGAATGGCTGGTCCGGCACCGGCGTCAGCTCACGGGCGTCGAGATCGACGAACTGGTCGAGCTTTATCAGCGAGTGTCCACGCACTTATCGATAGCGCGCTCGGCATCGTCGGATTCGTCTTTAGTGGGCCGGTTGTCCGCTCTGGTCGCACGTGCTCGCGCAGCGGTCACCGGCGCCCACGCTCCCCTGAGCAGTGAGCTCGTTCGATTCTGGACGGCATCTTTCCCGGTGGTGGCCTACCGCGCGTGGCGGTGGTGGTTGGCCACAGCTGCGCTGTTTTTCGTCGTCACCGTGGTCATCGCATGCTGGGTGGCCGGCAGTCCTGAGGTGCAGTCCACGCTCGGAACACCAAGCGACATCGACAATTTGGTAAACCATGACTTCGCGTCCTATTACCGCGAGCACCCGGCGGGATCTTTCGCATTGCAAGTTTGGGTCAACAATTCGTGGGTCGCTGCTAGGTGCATCGGGTTCGCGATACTCCTGGGCCTGCCGATCCCGTACCTGCTGTTCCAGAACGCCGCAAATCTCGGGGTCACGGCCGGTCTGATGTTCGCGGCCGATAAGGCCGACGTGTTGTTCGGATTGCTGATTCCGCACGGATTGTTGGAATTGACCGCCGTGTTCCTGGCCGGTGCGGTGGGAATGCGGCTGGGCTGGTCGGTGATTTCGCCGGGCAACCGGCCACGGGGCCAGGTACTGGCCGAGCAAGGCCGTGCCGTTGTCGCGGTCGCTGTCGGACTGGTGGCGGTGTTGTTGGTGTCCGGGCTCATCGAAGCGCTGGTGACGCCATCGCCGCTGCCGACATTTCTCCGGATCGGTATCGGGATTGCCGCTGAGGCAGCTTTTCTGACCTATGTCGGCTACTACGGCCGGCGGGCCGCCCGAGCGGGCGACACCGGCGACATCGCCGATGCTCCGGACGTGGTACCCACTGGGTGAGCGTGCGCTTTCGACGGTTACCTCACAGGCGCCCGGCGGCTTTCATCGATAGATAGCGGTCGGATAGTGCTGGAGCAATTTCCGCGGGCGGCGCGTCGACCACGTCGACTCCCATCTTGCCCAGCCGGGACGCCATCGCCCGTCGGTCATTGCGGGCCCGTTCGGCCGCCGCGGCGTCATACACCGCAGCGGCGTCCCCACGCCCCAAAGCCAGCTGCTCGACCCGCGGATCGGCCACCGCAGCGACAACCACGAGATGCTTTGCCGACAGTTGTGGCAACACCGGCAGCAGCCCCTCCTCGAGTGCAGTCGCGTTCAAGTCGGTCAGCAACACCACCAGCGATCGTCGTCTGCTGCGCTGCATGATCGCAGAAGTTACTGCACACCAATCAGATTCGATCAGCTCCGCTTGCAGCGGGGCCATGGCGTCGACCAGCTGCGCCAGCAGCTCGGTGCGTGACGCCCCGAAGACACCGGCTCGTGGAATGCGATCGTGGGCTAAGAAGTCGACATTGTCGCCGGCCCGCGACGCCAGCGCAGCCAGCAGCAGCGCGGCGTCCATCGACCAGTCCAACCGGGGCCACCCACTGGGATCGGCTGCGGTCGGATCGATGCCAACGCGCCCTGCCGCAGTCCGGCCGGTGTCCAGCACCACAAGCACACGCCGGTCTCGCTCGGGCCGCCAGGTGCGCACCACCACGTCAGCGCGGCGAGCGGTGGCCCGCCAGTCGATCGACCGAACGTCGTCGCCCACGACATATTCTCGCAGCGAATCGAATTCGGTGCCCTGCCCGCGTGTCAGCGTGGGCAACAGTCCGTCGATCTCCCGCAGCCTCGCCAGCCTTGACGGCAGGTGCTTGCGGGACAAGAAGGGCGGCAGCACGCGAAGCTTTCCGGGCAACGGCATTGAGCGTTGTCGTCCGGCCAGCCCGAGTGGTCCGATCGATCGGACGGTCACCCCAGCCGACCGCTGATCTCCTCGGCGGACCGGCCGCAGCACGGTATCCAGTTGCCGTGATTGCCCGACGGTCAGATCCACGGTGTGGACCCGAGGTTCGGCGCGCGTACTCGGGGCCCAGGCATCGCGTACCTGCCCACGAAACCTCCGGCCGCCGTCGTTTCCGATCAGCAGGCGAACGTTCACCTGTGTACCGAGCCGGGCGCACGGAATCTGCGCGCGACTGACTTGCAATGCGCGCGGATTAGCCGCCCAGCCGGTGTCAAGGAAGATCGTTGCCGCCAGCGCCAGCATTAACCCGCCGAACGTCGTTGCCGGCCAAGGCGAGAGCGTGATCGGCAACACGCAGATCAACGCGACCAGACCGGTGCGTCCGGTGAGGATCACTAGCGAGGTACCGGGACCGACGCCAAGATTCCGTCGAGAACACCGTCGGCGGTGGCACCCTCCAACTCGGCTTCCGCACGAAGCGCCACCCGGTGCCGCAAGGTCGCGCGCGCCATGGCCTTCACGTCATCCGGGGTGACGTAGTTTCGTCCGGATAACCACGACCATGATCGCGCGGTGGCGAGCAGCGCGGTGGCACCACGCGGTGAAACACCTAGGCGCAGTGCCGGCGAGCGGCGGGTGGATCCGACGATGTCGACGATGTACCCGAGCACCTCGTCGGCGACCAGAACCCGACGCACCGCGTCGCGGCCGGCGGCCAGCTCGGCTGCTGTGGTCACCGGTTGAATCGCGGACAGGTCCTGCGGGTCGAACCCGTGCGCATGCCGCCCTAAGATGGCAATTTCCGAATTACGCTGCGGCAAAGGGACATTTAGCTTTAACAGGAAACGGTCGAGCTGGGCTTCGGGCAACTGGTAAGTACCCTCGTATTCAATTGGGTTCTGGGTTGCCGCGACGATGAAGGGGTCGGGTAACTGCCGAGATTCGCCGTCAACGCTGACCTGATGCTCCTCCATCGCTTCCAGCAGGGCCGCTTGCGTCTTGGGCGGGGTGCGGTTTATTTCGTCGGCCAGCATCAAGTTGGTGAACACCGGACCCGGCCGGAACACGAAGGCCGAGGTACGTGAGTCGTAAACCAACGAGCCGGTCACATCACCGGGCATCAAGTCGGGGGTGAACTGAACGCGTTTGAACTCCAGCTGCAGAGCAGCGGCAAGGGCGCGGACGAGCAGTGTTTTGGCCACTCCAGGGACACCCTCGAGCAGCACATGCCCGCGGCACAATAAGGCGATCACCAGGCCACTGACGACGGCCTCTTGCCCGACCACTGCTTTGGCGATCTCAGCGCGTAACGCCAGCAACGCCTGACGCGCCGATTCCGCGGCCGAAGCCTGCGGTGGTGCGGGTGCCGGCTGTGTCATAGGTGCGCGACCTGCCTTTCGATGTCGTCGAGCGCGTGCGCAAGGTGTACCAGATCGGTGTCGGTCTCCGGCGGTGCCCCGAACAACGTGTGATGCGCGTACTTGGGGTCTAGTCCGCTGCGTGCTGCAACGGTGCCGGCTATCGCAACCGAGGAAGTGTGGGCTTCCAGCCCCAGCCGCGGCAGCAGTCGCTGCAGAGCTGCGGCGCGCAGTGCCTGGGCGGCGCGGTCGCGCGCGCGCCGGGCCCGATAGAGCCGACCGCGGCCCTCGACCGTTTCCGACGCCCGCACCACGACGGGTAACTCCTCGGCCACCAGCGGACCGATGCGTCGACCCTTCCATGCGGCCAGCAGCAACACGACCAGGCATAGCTGCCAGACCATCCACGTGACGTTGTCCGGGATGAGGTCCAACAGCTTTGCGCTGGAGTGGCTTTCGCCCTGGACATGCTGCGGGGCGTACCAGACAACCACCGGGCGCTCGCCGGCGAGGTTCATCGCCAGCGCCGCATTGCCGGCGCGCAGCAGGCCGCCGTTGGTCATGAACCCGGTGTTGCCCACCACCGTGATGGTCCGAGTGCCGTCGCGGTAGCGAACCAGTATCCCGTCATAACAACTTGTTGATGGGTGGTCCCCAACCTCCTTATAAGTGTTGCTCGGGCCGAACTCGACCGCCCCCGCCTGATTCGCCTCGCGGAGGTCGCAGGCCGGTCGGCTGTCTGCCCCGTTGGTGCCGCCGCTTCGAATACTGGGGGTGAGTGCGGCCCGCGCACGTGACGTGGGTTCGACCAGCAGCAGATCGGCCGGGGTCTTGTCCAATCGGGACAACAGTGCCTCATCAGTGACGAGTTGGGTCTGCGCGACGACCAGCAACACGCCAGGACGTGCGGCGCGTTCGACATCACCGACGGTGTCGGCGACGATGACCTGCACACCGTAGCTGCGCAGCAGCGCCACCAGCGCGTGGGCACCCCGGGGTCCGGTGGACGCCGGATCCATCCGGCCACCGGGCCGTTCGGCGGTCAGGTAGGCGCTGACGGCGGCGACGGCGATGAGCGCGACCATTATCGGCAGCACCCAGCCCCAGCTCCGCCAACGCCGGGCGGCAGGCGCCGGTGCCCCGGCGGCCGTCACTTGGCCTGCGCCCATGACCCGACGGCGGGCGAACGGGAGCGCAGCTCGTCGTCGAGTTCGGTAATCAGCCGGTAACCGGCCACATTCCCTGGTTCTTCGCCATAGGTGACGTCGTTGAAAACGTACGCCGCCCGGGAAAACTGAGTGACCAGATGAGGCAGGCGGTTGCCGGCATCCTGAGCCAGCTCACCCGCGGTGCGGCCGGGGACCGGTTCGAGCACCCCGCACTCCTCCAGCGCCCGGGCGACGGCACGCAGCCGATGTCTGATCGCCGCGGCCCACTCGGCCTGCGCCGCATACCGTTCTGCCGTGGCGCGGTGTTGGGCGGCACTGAGCTGCCCACCGTCGAACAGCGGGTAGCCGGTGCCGCGGCTGGTGCGCAGGGTGCGCCGCGCCACCCGGATGACCACCGCGACGGCGACCGCCAGCAGGATCAACAGCACGACGATGCTGAACCAGCCGCCGGGTACCGACGCGCCCGTTCGCATCAGACGATCCAGCAGTTCGTTCACCCATTCGTGGAACCGTTGCGATGCAGATGGTCTGGGGTAGATCGGCTTGGCGAGTTCGCGTTGTGCCGCCTGATGTGCGGCTGCTCGGTCGACGTCGATTGCGGGCACCGTCAGCCAATCCTCAAAACGGTCGGGTCAGCCATAGATGGTCGGTGGACGCCGCCGCCTGCGGCCCACCGGCCGCGCCAGTCTGCAACACCAGATCGAATGCTTCAGCACGGATACGCCGGTCGGTGTAGAGGAGGACGACGGCTCCGGCGCTGAAAGGTGTGGTGACGATCTGGCCGATCGTCGAACCAATCGTGCTCACCGTGGTGCCGATGAGTACCAGGCCGGTGGAATGCGCGGCCACCAGCAGCTGGCCGGTGATTGTCAGTGGCGCCGCGACCGCGCCGCCGATGACCATCACCACCAGGGCAGTCAGTAGTCGGATACCCAGTACCCGCCAGAAACTATTGCGCACCAGGGCGATCGACCGGGTGATCGAATCGAATACCGGAAGTCTTTCCAGCACGACCAGCACCGGCGCGAACGACAACACGGTGTAGAAGTAACCCAGAATTGCGATCAAGCCGAGCATGAGCGGAAAGCCGAAGATGACTGCCGCACCGCTGCCCGCGGCGGCGACAGCGCCGACCATCAATCCGGCTACGAGGACGAGCAGGATTGCTCCCCCGGCTTCCAACGCGGCCAGTCCGACCAAGGCAGGCAGCCGCCCGCGGACTTTTGTCCACGACTCACCGATGGTGATCGTCGACCCGAACACCGCCCGCCCGACAATGACGGTGAGGATCCCGGCGAGCAGGATGCCGCCGAGCCAGTTGAAGAGGCCGCCGGCCAGGAACGGCAGTATCCAGCCGGCGCCACTGGCTGATGCGTCAGCCGAATCTGTCGCGCCCTGACTGGCTGCGGCCAGGGGCCCGATCGTGAGAATCAATGCGATGGCCTGGATGACCGCGACGATCGCTGCGGTCAATCCCAGGGCGGGCTTGGGGTTGGCCCGCACGTAGCCGACGGCGCCATTGAAGATGTCACCCAAGCTCAACGGCCGCAGCGGGATAATGCCGGGCTTGATCGCACTACGACCCTGCGGCGGTACAGCGCCGTAGCCGGGTAGCGGGCCGTAGCCGGGCGGTGGGCCGTAACTGGGCGGCGGAGCGTAACTGGGCGGCGGAGCGTAACTGGGCGGCGGAGCGTAACCGGGTGGTGGGCCGTAACTGGGCGGCGGAGCGTAACCGGGTGGTGGGCCGTACCGGGGAGGCTGCAGGTAGCCCGGCGGCGGACCGCCGTAGCGTGGCGGCGCGTATCCGAAGGGCGGATAGGCCGGGGGACCGTAACCAAAGGGCGGGTAATCGGGTGGATACTCCGGGTAGTCGGCCGGCGGCGTGCTCACCAGGTCGAGCCGCCGTCGTGCTGGATTCCGGAACAGCGCATGGCTCCATCCTCTCACTGCCGGGTCGTCCCCGGCGCGTAGCGTCATGATCATGGCCGAACTCAAGTCCCGGCTGCGGGCCGACCTCACTGAGGCGATGAAGGCCCAGGACAAATTGCGTACCGCGACGCTGCGGATGCTGCTGGCGGCCATCCAGACCGAAGAGGTCTCGGGCAAGCAGGCCCGGGAACTCTCGAACGCCGAGGTGCTCAAAGTGCTGGCCAGGGAATCACGCAAGCGCGGTGAAGCCGCAGAGATCTACACCCAGAACGGCCGCGGTGAACTCGCCGCCAATGAGCATGCCGAAGCGCGGGTGATCGACGAGTACCTGCCCACGCCGTTGACCGAAGCGGAACTGGCCGACGCGGTCGACACTGCTCTAGCGCAGGTCGCCGAGGAGCTCGGAGAGCGGCCGGGTCGCAAACACATGGGCCTGGTGATGAAGGCGGCCACCGCGATCGCGGCAGGCAAGGCCGACGGCGCCAAGCTCGCAGAGGCGGTCAAGGACCGGCTCTAGCAGCATCGAAGGTCTGCGTTTCGAACGCTCGGGCCGGGGTATGTCGGACGCGTGGTCGTAGTAGACCGAATTGCTGAACCGTGGGGAACGCGGACGCCGTACGGACCGGGCGAGCAGTGGCCAACGCGGATCGACTGCTACTTGGCCGACGGCGTTGATGCCGAATCGGTGGACCGGTGGGTCCAATCGGCCGCTGTGCTGCATTCCAATGGTGACGGTGTCGACATCGCAGTCAAGAACGGGCGGATCGTGGGCATCCGGGGGCGCGAAGCCGATCGGGTCAATCACGGGCGAGTCGACCCGAAAGACCTCTTCGGCTGGCAGGCCAACGCTTCCGCGGATCGGCTCACCACGCCACTGATTCGCTCCGGCGGTGAATTACAATTGTGCGACTGGGACACCGCGATGGCGCGGATCGTGCGGCGTAGCCGGGAATTGCTGAGCAGTCACGGCCCTAGTGCGATCGGGTTCTACACCTCTGGGCAGCTGTTTCTAGAGGAGTACTACACGCAGGCCATCATCGCGCGTGCCGGGATCGGCACCCACCACCTTGACGGCAACACTCGCCTGTGTACCTCAACCGCGGCTGAGGCGCTCAAGCAATCCTTCGCCAGCGACGGACAACCCGGCTCCTACACCGACGTCGATCACGCCGACGTCATCGCCCTATTCGGGCATAACGTCGCCGAGACGCAAACGGTGTTGTGGGCGCGGATGCTGGACCGGCTTGCCGGCGACGCCCCGCCTGCGATCGTGTGTGTCGACCCGCGACCGACGCCGGTGGCGCGGCACGCCAGTGTGCATCTGGCGCCACTGCCGGGAACAAATGTGGCGTTGATGAACGGGCTCCTGCACGAGATCATCGCCCACGACTGGGTGGATCACGACTACATCAACCGGAACACCATCGGATTCGATGAGCTGCGCAAGCGAGTCGAGGAGTACCCACCGCAGCGCGTGGCTCAGATCTGCGGCGTCGACGCCGACACTCTGCGCCGGGCGGCGCGCATTATCGGCACCGCGAAGCGAATGCTGTCGACCGTATTGCAGGGCTTCTACCAGTCTCATCAGGCCACCGCTGCGTCGGTGCAAGTCAACAACCTTCACTTGGTGCGCGGCATGCTCGGCAAGCCGGGATGCGGTGTACTGCAAATGAACGGCCAGCCCACAGCGGAGAACACCCGCGAGTGCGGCGCCAACGGTGATCTGCCCGGCTTCCGTAACTGGGCAAACGACGACCACATCGCTGATCTCGCCCGGTTGTGGAACGTAGAGCCGCAGCAGATTCCGCACTACGGGCCGCCCACCCATGCCATGCAGATGTTCCGCTTCGCCGAAGAGGGCACGCTGCAGATGTTGTGGGTTACCGCGACCAATCCTGCGGTGTCGCTGCCCGAGCTGGCGCGCGTTCGGGACATCCTGTCGCAGCAGCGGCTGTTTCTTGTGGTCCAGGACATCTTCATGACCGAGACCGCTGAACTGGCCGATGTGGTGTTGCCCGCTGCGGCGTGGGGTGAAAAGACAGGCGCGTTCACCAACGCCGACCGCACCGTGCACCTGTCCGAAAAAGCAATTGAACCGCCGGGTTCGGCGCGCTCAGATCTCGACATCTTCCTGGACTACGCGCGGCGGATGAATTTCCGCGACAAAGACGGCCGGCCGCTTCCGGCGTGGACCGATGCCGAGTCAGCGTTCGAGGCGTGGAAGGAGTGCAGTGCTGGCCGGCCCTGCGACTACACCGGCCTGACGTACGCGAAACTTCGCGGCGGCAGCGGCATCCAGTGGCCTTGCACAGCAGAGCATCCCGACGGCACCGAGCGGTTGTACGTCGACGGGAAGTTCTGGGCATCCCCTGACTACTGCGAGGAGTTCGGTAAGGACTTGATCACCGGCGCGGCAGTGGAACCCACCGAATACCGCGCAATGAACCCGTACGGCAAGGCAGTCATCAAAGCCGCTCAGTATCTGCCGCCGCATGAGGCGCCCAGCTCAGACTATCCGTTTGCGTTGATCACCGGCCGCACTCTGTACCATTTTCACACCCGCACGAAAACCGCTCGAGCACCGCAACTTCAAGGTGCGGCGCCGCAGGTGTGGGTGGAAATCGCGGCAGGCGATGTCCGCCGCCTCGGAATCACGGAGGGTGATGTCGTCGAGGTGGGCACCCCACGCGGATGCATCACCGGCGCCGCCCGCATCAGTGGTATCCGTGACGGTGTCCTGTTCGTGCCGTTCCACTACGGCTACTGGGACCTCGGCGACGGCCATGGTCATCACCGGGCCGGCAACGAACTCACGCCGACGGACTGGGATCCGGCGTCCAAGCAGCCCATCTTCAAGACGGCCGCCGCGCGGTTGCAGCGTCGGCGCACCGGCGTCAACGTGTCGCACCCGCCCCGACCACGACGGCATCCGCCCCGGTCAACGGTGCGGTGCCGTACACCGCCGGTGGACCAGCTGCCGCCACCGCAGAGACTGTGGTGACCGGAGAGCGAGCATGAAGATCAAGCTGGCGCTACGTGAGCTGCATCGCTCCGAACGCAAACTCGCTCATCGACTCGACGTGATAGCCGCTCGGCATCGCAGCGACCAGGACATCTACCTCCTGGCGCACGACCTGGCCGGCTGGTCCCAGAGTCACCTGAAGGATCTGGCCGAACAGGGTCGCGACTATGGGCTGCGCCTGTCACCGCAACCGCGGACCGCCGCAGTCACCGGCGCCCTGCAGACGCGGATCAGCGGCATGCTGCGGCATCGCCCCGAACCGGGGCTGCTGCTGCTGGCCGACCTGCGGCGAGTTCACCGGCTGGCTGCGGGGGTGTCGCTGGATTGGGAATTGCTTGGCCAAGTCGCGCAGGCCGCCAAAGATCAGAAGCTCCTGGACCTGACGTCGCGCTGCCACCCTGAGACGCTGCGTCAGATGCGCTGGTCCAACACGATGCTCAAAGAGCTCTCACCGCAAGTACTGATGAACTGACCATCCTTGACCGCATCAACCGTTTGCGCCCGTCACACCGGGGTATCCGTGTGGACATGACCCGGTTTGGCTACACCCTGATGACGGAGCAGAGTGGGCCGAAAGAGCTTGTGCAATATGCTGCTTCGGCAGAGGAGCGAGGTTTCGACTTCGAGGTTTCCAGTGACCACTTCTCGCCCTGGCTGGCGTCGCAAGGCCACGCGCCGAACGCCTGGACGGTGCTGGGCGCCGTCGCGCACGCCACCGAAAAGGTAGATCTCTACACCTACGTGACCTGCCCGACTATCCGGTACCACCCGGCGATCGTCGCTCAGCAGGCGGCAACCCTGCAGATCCTGGCCGACGGGCGGTTTACCCTCGGAGTGGGCAGCGGTGAGAACCTGAACGAGCACGTCGTGGGTAAGGGCTGGCCGACGGTCGTCCGCCGACAGGACATGCTCAAAGAAGCCATCGAAATCATCCGGGCCCTGTTCGCCGGTGGGTTGGTCAACTTCCGCGGAGATTACTTCCAAGTGGACTCGGCGCGGCTGTGGGATCTGCCCGAGGTCCCAGTGGGTATTGCCGTGGCGATGTCCGGGCAGAAGTCCATCGACCAGTTCGCCATGCTTGCCGACCACCTGGTCGCCGTCGAGCCCGACGGAGAACTCGTCGACGGCTGGCACGCTGCCCGGCAGGCCAATGGCGCGGCCGGCGGCGGTCGGGTGGTCGGCCAGATACCGGTGTCGTGGGACCCCGACCGCGACACCGCCGTGCAGCGCGCCCACGACCAGTTCCGCTGGTTCGGCGGCGGCTGGAACGTCAACGCCGACCTGCCGACAACCGCTGGTTTCGCCGGCGCGACGCAGTTCGTGCGGCCAGAAGACGTCGCAGACAGCATTCCGTGCGGCCCCGACTTGGATGCAATCGTCGACGCGGTGCGCCCCTTCTGGGAGTCCGGCTTCACTGATATCGCACTGGTGCAAATCGGCGACCAGGCTCAGGACCTGTTCCTCAAGGAGGCGGCTGAACCGTTGCTACAAGCACTGCGGGACGCATCGAGCAAGGGAGTCGACCGTGAGTGACAACTCGGCGGCCACGACCGCCACTCTGGTCAAAGGGCTCGGCGTCGCCAGCCTGGGACTGGGGCTGAGTGAGGTGATTTCGCCCGGAAGAGTCGCCGCGCTCGCCGGTGTCGACGACACCGACAGGTCGCGCCCGGTGATCAGGGCGCTGGGTCTTCGGGAGTGCGGCCACGCCGCCGCGCTGCTGTTCGGGCCGAACAAGTTGGTGTGGACCAGGGTGGCCGGTGACGTCTTGGATGTCGCGCTGCTGCTGGTGGGAGTGGCCAAACGTCCCCGCGGACACCGTGCCCGCGGCGTCGTCTCTGCTGTCGCCCTGGCCGGAATAGGCGGGGCCGATCTGTACGCCGCCCTACGCACCGTGGGCAATGGCAGCGCCGGTCGCCACGCCAACGCGCCTCGTCACCGCCTACTGCGCGCAGCGGTGACCGTGCGACGCGCACCAGAGGAGGTATACCGCTTCTGGCGTGACCTGGAGAACCTGCCCGCGTTCATGTACCACCTAAAGTCGGTCACCGCCGAGTCGACGGATCGGTCGCACTGGGTCGCCAACGCGCCGATCGGGCAGTCGGTGCAGTGGGATGCGCAGATCACCCAGGACGAACCGGGAAAGCGCATCGCCTGGCAGTCACTGCCTGGATCGCTCGTGGAGAACGGCGGCAGCGTCGAGTTCACCCCCGCGCCTGACGGCAGCACCGAAGTCCACGTCACGCTGAGTTATCACATACCGGGGGGTGTGCTGGGGAAGGCGGCCGCCACCGTCTTCGGCGAGTCACCGGAACAGCAGGTCAACGACGACCTGCGCCGGTTGAAGCAGCTCCTCGAGACTGGCCAGGTGTTGCGGTCGGACGGCTCCCCGGAGGGCACCGCCGCGATCCGCCAGATGCACCAGCGTCCGGCGCAGCCACATCCGGCGGGGAAGAAAGCAGATAAATGAAAGCCACCGTGTATGCCGGGCGCAATAGCGTTGAGGTGCAGTCGGTTCCAGATCCGAAAATCCTCAACGACCGTGACGCGATCGTGCGCATCACTTCGACCGCTATCTGCGGCTCGGATCTGCACTTGTACGACGGGTACATCCCGACCGTCAAACACGGCGACGTGCTCGGTCACGAATTCATGGGTGAAGTCGTCGAAGTCGGTAACGCGGTGAGTAATCTGGCCGTCGGCGACCGGGTCGTGGTGCCGTTCCCTATTGCCTGCGGCGCCTGCTCGGCATGCGAGCGCGGCCTGTACTCACTGTGTGAAAACTCCAATCCCAACGCAGGGATAGCCGAGAAGTTCATGGGCCATTCTCCGGCGGGACTGTTCGGCTACTCCCACATGCTCGGCGGATTCGCCGGGGGACAAGCCGAATACGTACGAGTCCCGTTCGCCGATGTGGGACCTTTGAAAATCGAGGACGACCTCACTGATGAGCAGGTGTTGTTTTTGTCCGACATCCTGCCCACCGGTTACATGAGTGCTGAGATGTGCGACATCAAGCCAACCGACGTCGTCGCTGTCTGGGGCGCCGGCCCGGTGGGGCTGTTCTCGATTGTCAGCGCGTATCTGCTCGGGGCGTCTCGGGTCATTGCAATCGATCGGGTGCCGTACCGACTGGCGCTTGCCGAGCAGCAGGGCGCTATAGCGATCAACTTCGCCGAGACATCTGTGCTCGAGGAGCTGCGTGACCTCACCGGCGGCAGAGGGCCGGACCACTGCATCGATGCGGCCGGCATGGAGGCTCGCAACGGATCCAACGTTGTTGACGCATACGATCGGGTCAAGCAGGCGGCGCGGTTGGAAACCGAACGGCCACACGCAATTCGGGAAGCCGCCATGAGTTGCCGCAACGGCGGCACTATTTCGATCGTGGGAGTGTACGGCGGCCTGATGGACAAGTTTCCCATCGGGGCGGTCATGAATCGGTCGTTGACCGTCAAAACTGGTCAGTGCCACGTGCATCGGTATATGCGGCCGTTGCTCGACCGGATTCGTAAGGGAGACATCGACCCGACTTTCATCATCAGCCACCACCTCGGCCTCGACGAGGCTCCGCACGGTTACGAGATCTTCAAACACAAACAGGACAACTGCACCAAGGTCATCCTCAAGCCTTAAGGAGTAGAAGCCATGGCATTTCACCAATTACAAGGCAAAAGAGTCGCCATTCTGGCTGCCGACGGCGTCGAGAAAGTAGAGCTGGAACAACCCCGGGTGGCCCTGGAAGAGGCCGGCGCCGAAGTCGAACTGATCTCGTTGAAGTCCGGTGAGATTCAAGCTCGAAACCACGATCTGGAGCCTGCCGGAACGTTTCCCGTAGATCGAGCGGTGGCCGATGTCTCGGTCGACGACTTCGACGGCCTAGTGCTACCGGGCGGCACCGTCAACCCGGACAAGCTCCGCATGGATGACGCGGCGGTGTCGTTCGTGCGTGATTTCGCCGGCTCAGGCAAGCCCGTCGCCGCGATTTGTCACGGTCCGTGGACATTGGTCGAGGCCGGCGTGGCGAACGGGCGAACGCTGACCTCCTATCCGAGCATTCGCACCGATCTGCGTAATGCCGGTGCCAATGTCGTCGACGAGGAAGTCGTGGTCGACGGGAACCTGATCACCAGCCGTTCACCGCGCGACCTTCCCGCGTTCTGCGCGACGATTGTGGACAAGTTCGCTGACGCGCCGATTCGCGGCTGAGATGGCGTCGACCACCCGGAGCCGACTTCGTCGCTGCCTCAACGACGTTGACTACCCGGCCGATAAAGACGCATTGCTCGAAGCGGCTGCCCGCAATGGCTGCGACGACGAGACCGGCCGGGCGTTGCGGGCCATCCCGGCGGAGACGTATGCCAACCTCGGAGAGATCCTCTCATCGGTGACGGTGGCAGATGACGATTCCGCCGAGCCGGTCAATCCGATCGTCGAGGAGTTGGGCGAGAACCGGGGTTCTTGAGCCAGCGAGCAGCGGCTGCGGTTTCGAATAGGTTAATTGCGGGCATGAGTGAGACGAGCCGTGATCGCCGCGGCGATCACGACGTCGGAAGGCCCAAGTGACAATCACCTACCCGGCCCCGGGCGGTTCATTGGCCGTTGATGGGGTGTACCCGCCGCAGCACGATTCGAAGCTGCTAGTCGAGACGATGGAACGCACTGCGCTGGTTCCCGGTCGACGGGTGCTGGATGTGTGTACCGGTAGCGGTTTTGTCGCCATTGCCGCGGCCGAGATGGGCGCAGCCAGCGTCACCGCCTTCGACATCTGTCCACGCGCGGTGCGGTGTTCGCGCGGCAATGCCGTGGACGCCGGAGTGGACGTCGATGTCAGGGAAGGGTCGTGGATGGCCGCTCTGAACTGCGCACCTTACGACGTGCTGGTTTCCAATCCGCCTTATGTGCCGACCCCCCCGGACGCCGACGATGAGCTGATTCCACCGTGGGCCGGTCCGGAGTGGGCATGGAATGGCGGTGCCAACGGCCGGTTGGTTCTGGATCCGTTGTGCGAGAAGGCAGCCGACCTGTTGTCCGATGGTGGCTCGATGCTGCTGGTGCAGTCGGTTTTTGCCGATGCCGAGCGATCGCTGGAGACGTTGCGGTCGTCCGGCCTGGCTGCTGAAATTGTTGCCTCTCAATGGATCCCGTTCGGCCCGGTGCTGTCTGCGCGGGCGAGATGGCTGGAGAAGACTGGGCGGCTGCAGGCAGGCTTCCGAGAAGAGGAGTTGGTTGTGATTCGTGCGGACAAGCCGTGACGCGGCTGGAATCCCTTCAGGTGCAGGTGGTCCCGAACGGCCCGGTGCTGGTGCCTGGGCCGGTGCGCATCGAAATGCCCGGCGGTCGGATAGTAGAATCCGACCGGTTCATGGTCGCGATCTGTACCTGTCGCCGCAGCAAGGAATACCCACTCTGCGACACGAGCCATCGCAGGTGCCGGCCTCCGGCCTCACGTCAGCGGTCGTCGTAACGACGATTGGCCAGCTTTCCAAGCCTCGATCATCCGCTGCGCCAAGCGGTCTTCGACGACGGCGTGGGCACGTATGCCGAACACCACGTCTTGGTCGAGTTGCGGTTCGCGAGCCAGCAGGTCACCGACGACGTTGAGGCGCACCACCTGCTCGTGCACCGCATCGGCTTCGACGTGCTCGCGGTAAAACACCACGCATTCCGCCGGCGCGTTAAGCCGGTGCAAGGCTTCGACCAACCGGCGTGATCCCGGCGGCGAAGTGATTTCCGTGGACGCGAAGTGCCCGATCGCCGCGCCACGCAACCAGCGGTGCAGCCCGAACATGGACATCAGGTTCACCACCGCCAGCGATTCAGCGGGAACCGCGTCGAGGTAGCCGAGATAGGTGGAGTCAAGGCCGGCAGCTTCCATCAGGTCGGCGAACAGCTGCTGGTGTAGGTGTGGCCCGCGGCCGGCACCGAATTCGTCGAATTCGATGGCGACGAACGAGGCCTTGGCCTGACCGGTCAGGCGGGGAATGGCCCACGCGTGCGGGTCGCCTTCCTTGAGGTGGTACAGCGATCGATGCACGAAGTATTCGAGCATCTGCTCCCAAGTCCCGGTGTCGCGAAGATAGTAGGACGGGCCATTACCGTCGACGGGTTCGATTGTCAACGCGTCCATTTCGGCGACCGCCGTGCGCTCGGGTTCGATCGGTCCCACGTCGCGGCGAACCCCCGCCAGAAAGGCACGCTCCAGTTGCGCCCGCAGCAGCAGCAGAGCGGGATTCCATTCCCAGGTCGGGTCGACACCGGCGAAACCCCGATAGTGCAGCTCATAACACATGTATAGCGCTAGTTGTAGATCCAGGCCGTACGGATCGGAATCACGCACTGAGGCAGCGATACGGTTCAGCTGGTCCCGCGGCGCCGGTTCGGTCAGGCACCGGCGAACGGCCATCGACACGGGTCCAAGCGCCGCCGGAAGGCGCGGTTCAACCGAGGTCAAAGGACTGGTCACGCAGGTCTATACCCACAATTTTGCATTGGTCAAACAGGCTCGCGACCGCGGTGGATAAGATCGCGAATTTGTCGTCCTGTTGCCTCATGTCAAGATGCGCGCGAAGGGGGATTCGTTGCCTCACGTAAACGTGCGCGCTTGTTGAGTGGAGCTGTGGCGCCGGGTGCGGCTTTGCTGGTGGTGAGGGTGAACAGCTGGGCGGTTAGGGCTTGGATCTGGCGTTGGGTGGCGGCGGGGTTGATCAGCGAGTAGGTCCGGGTTAGCGCCACGATGCGTTCCACGGTCATGGTGGGGTGATCGATCGCGCGATGAAATGGGGTGGTGGCGGTGTCGTGTTTCTTGGACACTTTGGCCCCTGCGCGGACCTTGGAGATCAGTTTCTGCTGCGGGTAGAAGTAGTTGGTCAGCCTAGACTGCAACTGCCAGATCTCGTTGAGTAGCAATAGTTCTGCAGCGGTGTCGTAGCGGTGGTAGCCGACAACGGTGCGCACCACCGCCCAGTTCTTCTGCTCGACGTGACAACCGTCGTTCTTATTGCCCGGTCGTGCACGGGTGAAGGTGATCTGGCGTCCTTGGCACCATCCCAGCAGGTGGTCGTTGATGAATTCTGATCCGTTGTCGGAGTCCACACCCAGGATCGAGAACGGCATTTTGCGTGCGATGTCATTGAGTGCTGCCAGCACACATTTGGCGGTCTTGTCCGGCACTGAGCGATTCTCGGTCCAGCCGGTGGCGATGTCGGTGACGGTCAAGGTAAATGCATGGCCTCCACCCCGGTTGCCGCCGTCATGCCAGACCAGGTCGATCTCGACGAACCCCGGTCGAGCGTCATCCCACTCGGCCCAGGTGCGCACCGGGATCTGGCTTTTGAGCAGCGATCCCGGCTTTGTCCCCACACGTCCCCGGAGCTGGTGTTTGGCTCGCTGTTCAGCCAGGCGGCGATCGATGGTGGCTGCCGACATCGACGCCAGCAGCTCAGCGGTGCTCTCGTCGATGGACAGCTCTCCGAAATGCCGCAGCACCGCCACCAGTTCGCCCAGCATGGGCGCGAGCCGTTTGCCGGCCGGCATTCCAAGCACTGCCCAGCAGACCGTCAGCGCCGCGACCACATCGGGCCCGTACTTCACCGGCCGCGGACTGCGCGGGGCAACAATCTTGGGCAACAGCGCCGCTACGAGCGCCTTACGCGCGTGATTTCGGTGCCACCCCGTATTGGCGCACAACTCGTCAAGGATCCGACTTTTACCGCGCTTGCTCGCCAGCTGGTAGCGGGTCACAGCCGCCCCGGTGATTGCTCTGCGCTCTGCCAAGGTCAACCCCATCCACTGGGCGTACGCGCGCATTCTCAGTGAGGCAACGAATCACCCTTTCGCGCGCATTTCTGACGAGTCAACGCGGTCGTCGATGCGATGTAGTATCGAACACATGTTCGGGTACGGAGCATCAGCGCCGCTCCGCGCGAGACTGGCAGGGGCGGACGACGCCGCAGTCGTTGCGGCGGTCACGGCTGCGGCGCGGCTACAGAACGTGATGTGCGCCCGCGAATTGGTTGCCATCGGTGAGCTCTACGAGCGCCGCGCCCCTGAGGACGACGTCGACCGGTCGAACTGGGCGATCGACGGGCACGAAAACCTTGTTGCCGAGGTGGCCGCCGCATTGCGGATCAGCAGCGGCCGGGCTCGCGGTCGACTGCGTTTCGCCATTGCGCTGCGTGAGCGGTTGCCCCGGCTCGCCGAGGTCTTTGCTTCCGGGCTCATTGACTTTCGTCTGATGGCTGCGGTGGTCTATCGCACGGATTTGGTGGAAGATCCCGTGCTGCTGGCTAAGTTGGACGCGGCCGTGGCCAAGTATGCGCCGAGCTGGATGCGACTTTCAGCGCCCAAGCTGTATGAACGCATTGACATGTGGGTAATGCGGTTCGATCCCGCCGGCAAGCGGATCTCGAGGCAGCGCAACGACGATCGCTATGTCGAAATCACACCCGTCGATTCGGGATTAGCGGGTCTCTGGGCCCAGCTGCACGCGGCAGACGGCGCGGCTCTCGATCAAAAGCTTGACGCGTTGGCCGACACCGTCTGCGCAGCAGATCCTCGAACCAAAAGCCAGCGTCGGGCCGATGCACTGGGCGCGATGGCTGCCGGGCTGACACACCTGCGGTGCAACTGTGGGTCACGGAATTGTCCAGCTGCGCAACGGCCCCGAGGCACGGACGTCGTCATTCACGTCTTGGCTAAACAGTCAACCGTTGCCGGTGACTCGGCAGCGCCGGGCTATCTGCCCGGCTTCGGTCCCCTGCCGGCAACGGCGCTGCGCGAATTAGCCGCAACGGCGAAGCTCAAGCCGCTGTTGTTGCCGTCATCTGATCCGGAGCCGAGGTATCGACCGTCGCTAGCGCTGGCCGAATTCGTGCGGTTGCGTGATCTGACCTGTCGATTCCCGGGCTGTGACAAACCTGCCGAGGTTTGCGACATCGACCACACGGTTCCGCATCCATTCGGTCCTACACACCCGTCGAATCTGAAGCTGCTCTGTCGTTACCACCACCTGCTCAAGACCTTCTACAACGGCGCCGGCGGCTGGGCGGACCGTCAGTTCCCCGACGGCACAGTCGAATGGACGGCGCCCAGCGGTCACATCTACACCACCACACCGGTGGGCAGCGTTTTCTTTCCGGTGCTGGGCACGCCGACCGGCGAGGTGATGTTGACCACGTCAACGCAACCGCCGAATCAGAACCGGGGGCTGATGATGCCGACCCATCGCCGAACCCGAGCAGAAGACCGCACCGCTCGAATCGCGGCCGAGCGTGCCATCAACGAAGCCCAGATAGCCGCCAAAGCAACCGCGCGTGCCAAGCAGATCGCTGCCTGCAACGATCCGCCGCCGTTCTAGCGGTGTGGCAAAAACTCCTGCGCCTTGATCTTGATGCCTTCTTTCATGAGGCCGAAGGCGTTTTCGTCACCGCGCAGCACGGCGCTGGCCGCGGCCTTCATTTGGTCGAACGTGGCGTGCGGCGGGACCGGTGGCACGTCCGGATCGCAGTGCACGTCGAGAACGGTTGGGCGATCGGCATTTAACGCTTGATCCCACGCCGGGCTGATCTGCTCCGGTGCGGTAAGTGTCGCCGAGCCCAGACCCAAGCTGGCGGCAAAAGCGGCGTAATCGACATCGGGCAGCGTCTGCGACTCGGTGAACTTCGGTGCACCGCCCATCGCCCGCATCTCCCAGGTCACCTGGTTCAAATCGTTGTTATGCAAGATCGCGACGATCAGACGAGGATCGGTCCACTGTTTCCAGTAGTGCGCGATCGTAATCAACTCGGCCATCCCGTTCATCTGCATGGCGCCGTCACCCTCGAACACAATCACCGGGCGATCCGGCTGGGCGAACTTGGCGCCGATGGCGTACGGCACACCTGGACCCATCGTGGCGAGCGTGCCGGAAAGCGAACCTCGCATCCCGGTACGGAATTTGAGTTGGCGCGCATACCAATTCGCCGCCGAGCCGGAATCCGCGGTGACAATGACGTTGTCGGGCAACTTGGGCGACAAGTCGGCGAACAACCGCATCGGGTTGATCGGGTCGGCGGACACTTGAGCTTCCATGGCCATGGTTTCCCACCAGCGCCGCACGTTCTTTTCGATGGTCTCCCGCCAGGAGCGGTCCGACTTGCGCTCGACCAGCGGCAACAACGCGCGCAACGTCGCTGCGGCATCTCCAACCAGGTTGACTTCGTTCGGGTAACGCATGCCGATCAGTGCGGGGTCGATGTCGATCTGGACACCGCGAGCGCCGCCGAACGGCGGCAGGAATTGGGTGTACGGGAAACTCGAGCCAACGGTGAGCAGAGTGTCGCAGTCACGCATCATTTCGTAGCTCGGGCGTGTGCCCAGTAATCCGATCGCACCGGTGACCCACGGAAGCTCATCGGAGAGGACGTCTTTACCCAGCAGGGCTTTGGCCACACCGGCGCCGAGCAACTCCGCAACCTCGGTCACCTCGGCGACCGCCCCCTTGGCGCCACAACCGATCAGCAACGCCACCCGCTCGCCGGCGTTGAGCACATCGGCGGCCCGCTGCAGGCCTTCCGGTGACGGTGCAGTGTGCGGCCACTCGAACCCGAGGCTGGACGGCACCATCTTGAAATCATGTGTGGGTGGCGAGTATTCCAGTTCCTGGACATCTGAGGGGATGATGATGGCCGTCGGGGCGCGGCGGGTCAGCGCGGTGCGGATAGCCCGGTCCAAGACATTAGGCAGTTGTTCTGGGACCGTCACCATCTGGATGTAGTCGCTGGCGACGTCCTTGAACAGGCTCACCAGGTCGACTTCCTGTTGGTAGGAGCCGCCCATCGCGGTGCGCTCGGTCTGCCCGACGATCGCCAGCACGGGGACGTGGTCGAGCTTGGCGTCGTAAAGCCCGTTGAGCAGATGAACTGCGCCGGGGCCAGACGTCGCCGCGCACACGCCGATCCGGTTACCGAACTTCGCGTAGCCGACCGCTTCGAACGCCGACATCTCCTCGTGTCGGGATTGGACGAATTTCGGTTTGTTGTCGGCACGGCCCCAGGCCCCGAGCAGGCCGTTGATCCCGTCACCCGCATACCCGAACACGTGCTCGACTCCCCAGGCGCGCAGGCGCTCCAACACGAAATCGGCAACCGTGGCGCTTGACATCGCAACCTCATTCCCGTTCGGCGCAGCAGACAGGGGAGGTATTACCCAGCGGTCGGTGACCTCAGACAGGGCGCGCAGTGTCACGTCCTGGCGTGTGCCCCGAGGTAGTTGACTATTCCCTTCGTGACTGCCGCGGCGTAGGCCGCGCGACCTTCCACGCTTTCCATCTTCTGGGCGTCGTCGCCGTTTCTCATGTTCCCGAGTTCGACCAGAACGGCCGGGTATTGAGCAAGATTCAAACCGGCGAGGTCCGCGCGCCCGTAAAGCCCATCCGACCCGATGTACGTAGACGTGGGAAGGCCGGCCCCGACCAGGGAATCGCGCATCGTGCTCGCCAAGACCAGTGCGGCGCCACTTTGCGCGTCGTTCAACGGTGGGCTCGAGTAATTGACGTGAAAACCCCGACCCGCCGGCGGTCCACCGTCGGCGTGAACACTGACGATCGCGTCGGGATGCATCGCGTTGGCCGCGGCGGCGCGTTGATCGACACACGGCCCGGCGGTGTCGTCGTTGTCTCGTGACAGCGCAGTGTGCACGCCCATCGCGTTGAGCGCGTCCCGGATCTGCGTGACAACAGCCCAGTTGAAGCTGTGTTCGGGATAGCCGTCGTTGGTCGCCGCGCCCGTCGTTTG
Organism: uncultured Actinomycetota bacterium; assembly: GCA_963795995.1. GTDB lineage: Bacteria > Actinomycetota > Actinomycetes > Mycobacteriales > Mycobacteriaceae > Mycobacterium. The sequence continues at coordinate 374,583 of CAWCJY010000007.1, read as the reverse complement.
GCAATTCTTCGTGCCGCCACGGCCATTTGGCACCTGGCGGTTGAGCGACGAGTCGCTTATCCCGCTGTGTCCGGGGTCGAGAAAGACCGCCATGCCGGCGATGTCGGGTGCTGCCGAGGCGCTCGGCGCACCAATGATCGGGAGCGCCACCACAAGTAGCGCGGCGACGGCTCGCCAGGCAGTACGGCTCACATGACGCATCACGAAACGGTAGCAAGCCGAGTTGGGGTGGCGGGTCTGAGTTCACGACACGCCCCGGGCGCTAGACCGTCGCACCCCACAACAGGCCTACCTGGCCCGACCCAAAGCAACACCGATCGGCACCCCACTGCACGCCGGCACCTACCGCATCCGCCACCACCGCATCGATAGCAACGGCAAGCTCACCTTGCGCCACAACAGCCGCTTACACCATCTGGGCATGGGCGCCCTACGCGGGCATCAACGTCTTGATCCTGGTTCACGACCTACACATCCGGGTCACCACCACCGACGGCCAATTACTTCGAGAGCTCCATCTCGACCCGACCAAGGACTACAACCACAACCCAAAACGTGAACGATGTCCCAAGACACATGTGCACGATGTCCCGAGACATCACACGGTCGGGTGGCGGCATTCGAACCCACGGTTCGCTCACTGCCGAAGAAGGTGGGAATTCGATACCCTTCGTCAACGGCTCTAACGAGTGGAAACCGAATGCTGGCCCGCCGCTGGACGCGGATTCACAGGATTAGGCGTTTGTTGCCGATCACTTCGATACGACTGCGTATCGGGGGTGTTCTCAACGTAAACCGAAAACGGGGGGTGGCACTGTTGGCGTCTTCGGAGTGGAAACGAAATTGTTTGCCGAGGATGGATAGTGAGATTTCCATTTCACGTGTCGCGTAGGCGCTGCCCAGGCACATCCTGGCACCTGCCCCGAACGGCAGCCACGCATAGCGATTCTCGAGTGGGCGGTTATGCCGATCAGGGTCGAAGGCTTCCGGTTCTGGACCCCAAAACTGCGGGTGCCGGTGAGTGACGAATGGGCTTATCGAGACAGTGCACCCGGCCGGCACCGGCACACCGGCGAACTCACCGTCGAGTGTCGCCACGCGGCCGATAATCCAGCTCGCCGGGTAAAGCCGCAAACCCTCGCGGGCGATGTTTGTTGTGACCACGCTCGCGGACTCGGGCTGCGTATGAAGCCGCCGCTGCCACGTGAAGTACACCGCGGAATTTCGCAGAAGCGAAATCCAAGTCCAGGCAAGAGTATTGGCCGTGGTTTCGTGGCCGGCGAGCAATAGCGTCAAGATCTGCTGGGCAATGATCTCCCGGTCGTACCCAGCGTCGACCATTGAGATATAGGCGGGTCGCCGCTTGGTATCCGGACACCGTTCGACCATGTCGTTGATGACTTGCAAGCATCTTTCCCGGATCGGGGCCAATCGCTCACTCGATGGCAGCATCAGGCCAAGGGATTCCAAAGCCGTCGTCCCGGCGGCCAAGGCGTCGCTCAATTCGTCGACGTCGGTCCACCCCATCGTCGCCTCGGCGACGATGGCGAGTGCCAACCAAGTGAACTCTGCAGTGAGATCGACGCGCTCACCGCTGGCCGCTCGACGCTTCAGCCGAGCCGCCAAGGCGTCGGTTTTCTGCACTGCGACGCGGTCGAGAAGCTCGTGGTCTTGGGCCGCCACGTTAAGAACCAGCCGGTCGTGTCGATGGCGCTCCGGGGGTGCGGTGAGCAGTCCATCAGCGATATGGGTTCGGAAATAGCGATTGGGGCCGGTCTCTTTGGTGTAGTTCCGGCTAATCAGTACCGAACGGATGTCATCGGGATGCTTGATCAAGACGTTGTGGCCCGGCACGATCGGAATAACGTCCGCTCGGCTCTGCACCCACTGATTGACGACGTCGAGCACCGGGTCTGATGCAGTCACTTCGCTCCTCACGTAGTCCTATTCGGTACAGATAGCGCTTCAGATGGTCGACGTCGTCGCGATAAATCCCCCTGTTCTGCAACCGCCAGCCCAGCCACGACGCCGCCTGCGGGCCACCGCGCGGGCTGTCAATGCCGAAGATCTCCATTGCCATGTAGTTGGCACGAATTTCGGGCACCGGATAGTTCATATGGACGGTTGCATGCGTCACACGAAACGGGAGCGAGACGTTTGCATCTGAGCTTCGGCTGATCACGGCTCTGCATCGGACGGTCGCCCACTGGCTGTTCGATTAGCGCATCATTAGACCGGTTGAGCCCTGATTCGTGGTCGTCGACGACCCATTGCGCGACGTTGACGAGCTTCATGTTGGTGGACTGCTATGCCTTGAGGAGCATTACAAATGCCTGCAGCGCCGTCACCTTCTCCCGGTGCATCAGGATGCCTTTGGCCTGGCCGATGACGTCGCGCCTGGCCAGAGCAGTCGTGAGCTGTGACCTCTGTGGTCCTCCGGCAGCTGTTCGGGCAGCGGCTCACGCCGCCCCCGCTCCCGGTGCAGCGCGGCACTTAGCCGCAACCCGGTGCTGGGCATCGGAAAGCGGTAGTCAATCGCCTGCACCGTGGCCAGCGGATTGAGCTGCATGCTGTCGACGGGCCCGACCTGCACCGGAAGGATCGGCAGACCGAGGGCCTGCCCCTACACCAGTTCAGCATGACAAGGCTTGGACTCAATGGAATTTTGCGACAACGCGAAGATGAACACGTCGCAGCCGCGGATCTGTTCAAGGATCGCGCGCCACCACGCCTCCCCGCCGGCGAGGCGCTGGTCCAGCGCCATACCTGCTCGTCGGCGTCTTGCAGATCCTGGGTGAGACTTTTGACCGCGTCCTTGTCCCGGCTGGAGTAGCTGACGAATACCGTCATGCGGTGGCTCCTCGGCTAATGCCCCGGTGTTAGTACGCCCGACCTGTTCCCCGACGATCTAGAAGCTGTTGCGGACGCTCTCGATGCCGCCGTGCGGACGCTGCGCGAATCTACTGCGGACGCGCTGCGGACGGATACCGGATCAGGGCGCTGACGCACACAAGACTGAGGCGCGTTCGTGCTGGTGACCCATTGATCTCGCGGTCGGGGTGGCGGGATTCGAACCCACGGCCTCTTCGTCCCGAACGAAGCGCGCTACCAAGCTGCGCCACACCCCGTGAAGCCACGACAGCCTATCGCACCGGCTCACGGACTGACCAAACCCGATTGGCCACTCGACATTCGGGGTACTCGACTTTCGCCGCCATCGGCGAGCCGCGACGTCGACCGATGTGGGCCAGTTCACACTGGTCGGTGTAGCGACGACTTCCCCACAAACAGGGGCGGAAGATGTCGAGATGTCGATGACGTTGAGCAGACTGAACAACGACGCATTGTCCGCGCGACGGAAGCGAGAGGATCATGACGTTATTGGGCGCCGTGGTATTTGGCGGACTGCTGGGAATAGCGGTCTTGTGGCTGCTGGTGACCGCACCGGAGAGCGAAGTCGAAGACCTGTGGGACCACCCGCAGTGGCGCGAGCCCTCGGACCTGGCGAGCGTCTCAGCCGGCCCGGTCAATGATGGAGCTGGTGCGTCAACGCAGTGAAGCGCTCGGCTGTGAGCGGCCCCGGTTGCTAGTCGAATCGCGATCCCCCATCGGCGCGGCGATCAGGGTCAACAACGTGGCCTCGGGGCGGCAGCAGAACCGCACCGGCGCAAACGGCGAAGTACCGATTCCAGCCGACACGTGCAGCCGCATGGTGGCACCCCAGCGAGACGCTCCTTTGGCCCGCGACCGGTCCACACCAGAATTGGTCACCAGCGCGCCGTAGAACGGCAAACACAGCTGGCCACCGTGGGTATGGCCGGCCATCACCAGTTGATAGCCGTCGGCGGCGAAGCGGTCCAACACCCGAGGTTCCGGCGAATGGGTCAAGCCCAGCCGCAGGTTGGCCGCCGGGCTGGCCGGGCCGGCAATCGTGTCGTAGCGGTCGCGGGCGATGTGCGGGTCATCGACGCCGGCCGCGGCGATGTGCAAGCCGCCCACCTCGAGCTCGCGTCGGTTGTGAGTCAGGTCCAGCCAGCCGCGCTCGGTGAACGCCGCCCGCAGATCCTGCCAGGGCAGCGGCACCCCATGCACACGATGACCCGGCTTGGTTAGGTAGTTAAGCGGGTTCTTCAGCCGGGGCCCAAAGTAGTCGTTGCTTCCGAAGACGAAAACCCCGGGCCGCGACAGTAGGTCGCTGAAGGTCTGGACGACTGCCGGCACCGCCTTGGGGTGTGCCAGATTGTCGCCGGTGTTGACCACCAAATCGGGTTCCCAGCCCGCTAGCTCGCGCAGCCAAGCCTGTTTGCGGCGCTGGTTGGGTCGCATGTGAATGTCGCTGATGTGCAGGACGCGCAGCGGCGACGAGCCTGGCGTGAGAACGGGCATCGTCAGTTCACGCAAGACGAACGCGTTGCGCTCGATGATCGAGGCGTAACCGACCCCGGCGACGGCCGAGCCGAGCACGGCGGCACCGGTCTTCAGGACAGCTGACATGCAGGCAGCGTACTGCGGAATCGCTACGGGGGCGGCGGCTCGCCGGGTGGCGGCGCGAGCAGCGGAATGGTGATCGGCGGCAAGCCCGGAATCACCACGGTCGTCGAGCCCACCGGCACCGGGCCCTGCGGCTCGAGCGGCGGCGGGGGAGGTGGTGGGATGCCGTTGCTGGTCTGAACCGTGATGATCGAGCCGGGAATGGTCTGACCGCTCGGCGACGTCCCGACCACTTCGCCGTACGCCGCTGAACTGTTGACCGAGCTGGGCTGGTCTGCGACCTGGAAGCCAGCGTCTTTCAGCCGCTGACGCGCGCCGTCGAAGTCGAGACCGACGACTGTGGGCACTCGGGAACCGGGGCCGCCGTCGACGTAGCGGGGATCGGTCGGTGGCAGGTGCACATCGCCGAAACTGGTCGCGATCGGCTTCATTGCGGTGAACCAGGTGCGAGCCGGCTCATTGCCACCGTAAAGATCCCCACTTCCGCAGCGCCGCAGCGGGAAGGAGCACAGATCCGACGGCGAACTCGAATCGTCGTAGATGTAGTTGGCTGCCGCGTACTGGTTGGTGAAGCCCACAAAACCGGAGGAGCGGTGCGCTTCGGTGGTGCCGGTCTTGCCGGACATCGGCAAGTTCCACCCGGCCGCGCCGGCCGAACCCGACGCGGTGCCCCCGGCTTGGGAGTCCTTGCTCAGGGCATTGGCGAGGGTATTGGCCAGCCCTTCGGGCACCACCTGATCGCAGGCCTCGGTGCTGACCGATACCTCATTGCCGTCGCGGTCGAAGAGTTTGTCGATCGGGTTCGGCGGGCACCACACGCCGCCTGATGCGAGCGTCGCCGCCACATTGGACAACTCGAGCGCGTTCAACTCGAACGGGCCCAGCGTGAACGAACCGATGTTCTGGCGTTTGATGAAGTCGGCCAGGCTTTCGTTGCTGTTCGGGTCGTAGTCGCGAGCGGTGCCCGGGTCGGCGTAGGACCGCAACCCGAGCTTGACCGCCATGTCGACCGTGCGGGGCACGCCGATCTTGGAGATCAGCTTGGCGAACGCGGTGTTGGGTGAGGTGGCCAGCGCATCGGTGACATTCATCGACCCCCGATAGTTGCCGGCGTTGACCACACACCAGGTCTCCTTCGGGCAGCCTCGGGCGCCGCCGCTTCCCATGCCCTTGGTCTGGAAGCTGCCCGGCACGTCCAACACGGTGTTGATGCCCATCCCCATGTCCATTGCGGCCGCGGTGGTGAAGATCTTGAAGATGGATCCGGCGCCGTCGCCGACGAGCGAAAACGGCTGTGGCCGCATCGTTTCGCCGGCATCGGTGTTCAGCCCGTATCTGCGGTTGCTGGCCATTGCCAGCACACGGTGGGAATCCTTACCGGGCCTGATGACGCTCATCACGCTGGCAACGCCGTTCAAATCCGGGCTCGCGATGCTGTCGATCGCCTGCTTGATCGGGGCTTGCACCCCTGGGTCCAGCGTGGTGCGAATCAGGTAGCCGCCCCGGGCCAGCTGCTCCTTGCTGATGCCGACGCGGGCCAGATAGGCCTGGACGTAGTCGCAGAAGAAAGCGCGGTCCCCGGCGGCGATGCAGCCGCGTGGCAACTCGTTGGGCTGCGGCAAGATCCCCAGCGGCTCGGCCTTCGCCGCGCGCAGCGCGTTCGCCTCCGCGGGCAGATTTTCGATCATGGTGTCCAACACGACGTTTCGCCGGGCGAGCGCACCCTCGGGGTTGGTATAGGGGTTGAGCGAGCTGGTCGACTGCACGAGCCCCGCCAGCAGCGCCGCCTGCTGCCAGTTCAGATCGGCCGCGTTGAGCCCGAAGTAGGTCTGCGCGGCGTCTTGTACGCCGAAGGCGCCGTTACCGAAGGACACCAGGTTCAGGTAGCGGGTCAAGATCTCCGGTTTGGTGAACGTCTTGTCGAGCGTGAGCGCCATGCGGATCTCGCGCAGCTTGCGCGCCGGCGTGGTTTCCACGGCCGCCTGCTTTTCCGCGTCGGTCTGGGCGAGCACCAGCAGCTGATAGTTTTTGACGTACTGTTGCTCGATCGTCGACCCGCCACGCGTGTCGACGTCGCCCGAGGCATAGCCCGCCAGCCCGGTCAGGGTGCCTTTCCAGTCCACACCGTTGTGCTCGGCAAATCGTTTATCCTCGATAGAAACGATTGCCAGCTTCATGGTGTTGGCGATCTTGTCGCTAGGCACCTCGAATCGGCGCTGTGAGTAGAGGTAGGCGATGGTGTTGCCTTTGGCATCGACCATCGTGGTCACTGCGGGCACGTCGCCGGCGACCAGTTGTGCCGAGCCGTTGGCGACGACTTCGGAGGCCCGGTTGGACACCAGGCCTAATCCACCGGCCACTGGGAACATCAGCGCCGCGACGACGACGCTGGCGAGCAGACAGCAGCCGGCCAGCTTGAGGACCGTGATACCAGTCGAGGGCCGCTCCGACATGGCTACTACAGTAGCGACGCCTCCCATGAAGCCCCATATCACCGCCACCTTCGCAGCGGTCGGAGGGTCGTAAGTGGCGTCTGGGGCGCCTACGGCGGGGGTGTCGTGGACCGCCCGATCGCCGTTATCAGCCCGTTATCATGATCGGACGGCACGGCCGTCCCAAAAAAGGCGGTACCAAACTGTTGCGCAATTGGTACCTGACCACCTAACTTAGACGCACACTGAGATTTAGGTAACAGCGACCTTAGCAGTGTGGCGTAGATCGCAGTCAGATCTGCACCGAGGGTTGGGGGCCGTCGCGGCGGCGGCCGGAGCGAAGGGGAGCGCTGGTGTCAGGAACACGGCCCGCGGTGCGGAAATCACCAACAGCAGCTATCAGCAGCACTATATGTCGCCCCGATGCCGAGTCCCGCATCGCCTGGGTATCCAAAGCCCTGTGCCGGGCTGCCGACCCGGACGAGCTTTTCGTCCGCGGAGCAGCCCAGCGCAAAGCCGCCGTGATCTGCCGGCACTGCCCGGTGATGCTCGAGTGCGGCGCCGACGCGCTGGACAACCGGGTGGAATTCGGCGTCTGGGGTGGGATGACCGAACGGCAGCGCCGTGCACTGCTCAAGCAGCATCCCGACGTGGTGTCATGGGCGGAGTTCTTCGCTGGGCAACGCAAGCACCGCAGCGCTGGCTAAGTCCCCGTCGGGCGACGACCGCTACCTGGCGGCCGCAGCTGTCGCGGTCATCTGATCGGCGATGGTGCGAAGCGCTTCCAAGTCGGAAACGTCGAATGGTAGCGACGGCACCCCGACAATGGCGACGTGCGGATGCGCGCCGGTGAATCGGGACAACAACCGGATCTCCCGCTTGGCGATCAATGCACGCTCAGCGTGGATCCGTAGCACCGCGCCGGCAAGAAGGGTGGACTCGTCCTCGGTGGCTGCGTGCTCCAGTTTCTCGGTGGCGTCGACGGCACGCTCGGCCGGCAGGGCGCTCAGCATCGGGTGGGTGCGGTTCAGGATCAGCCCGGCCAGTGGCATCTGTTCCTGCGACAGCCGGTCGACGAAGAACGCCGCTTCGCGAAGTGCATCGGGTTCGGCCGCCGACACCACCACGAACTGCGTACCCCGTCGCTTCAGCAGCGAGTAGGTGCGGTCCGCTTTCTCTCGGAAGCCGCCGAAGGTGGCGTCCAGCGATTGCACGAAAGCAGCGGCGTCGGACAGCATCTGCGAACCCAGGATGGTCGACATCGCTCGCATCGCCACCCCGACCGCGCCGGTGACCAGTCGTCCGATGCCCCGGCCGGATCCGAGCAGCAGCCGCCACAAGCGGCTGTCCATGAAGTTGCCCAATCGTTTGGGCGCGTCGAGAAAATCCAGGGCATTGCGCGAGGGCGGGGTGTCGACCACCACCAGGTCCCAGCGGTCCTGGCTCAGCAGTTGACCGAGCTTTTCCATCGCCATGTATTCCTGCGTCCCGGCGAGCGACGTGGCGACCGTCTGGTAGAACTGGTTATCCAAAATCGCTTGTGCCCGTTCGGGTCCGGAATACTGCACCACCATCTCGTCGAAGGTTCGGCGCATGTCGAGCATCATCGCGTAAAGCTGCCCAGTCACCTCGGGAGCGAGCGGGACCCGTTGCGGTGTGTTACCCAGGTCCTGGATTCCCAGTGCTTGCGCCAGCCGCTTGGCCGGGTCGATGGTCAGCACTACGACGGTGCGGCCGTATTCGGCTGCGCGCAGCGCCATCGCCGCAGCGGTGGTGGTCTTCCCGACACCGCCTGCGCCGCAGCACACCACGACCCGGTTGGTGGGGTCGGCCAACATCCCGGCTATGTCCAGAGCGGGTGGTGCTGCACTCATCGGACTCCCTGTTGGGCAAGGACTTCGGACAACTCGTACAGGCTGCCCAGGTCGATCCCGTCGGCGATGGTCGGTAATTGCAACCGGGGCACCTGCAGCTCCCTCAGCTGGTCGGCGTTCTCGGCGCGCGCGGCTATTCGGGTGGCGTGCTGGATCGTCTGGGTCAGCAGACCGGCGAAGTCGGATTCGGGAAGCTTGATCCCGGCCCGGGCCAACCCCGCGCGCACCGCATCGGCATCGATCACGCCTTCGGCGGCCTTCGCCAGATCCTCGGCCGGCAGATAGGCCGGGATGTTGCGGTTGACGATCACACTGCCGATCGGCAGACCCAGCTGCTGCAGTTCTTCGATCGCCTCGACCGTCTCCTGCATGGGCAAGGCCTCAAGCAAGGTGACCAGGTGCACCGCCGTCTGGTCGGAGTGCAGCAGCTGCACAACACCCTCACTCTGGGAGTAGACCGGGCCGCCCTTGGCCAGATCGGCCACCGCCTTGGTGACGTCGAGGAAGCGCGCGATGCGCCCGGTCGGTGGCGCGTCCACGACGACCGCGTCATACACGGGATGCTTGGACTTTCTGTCGACTCGAACCACCGACTCTTTGATCTTGCCGGTGAGCAGTACATCGCGCAGGCCCGGCGCGATCGTCGTCGCGAACTCGATCGCACCGATACGCCGCATAGCCCGTCCGGCGATGCCGAGGTTGTAGAACATGTCCAGGTATTCCAGGAACGCCGCCTCGATGTTGATGGCCAGCGCGTTGACCTGTCCGCCCCGCTCGGCGGTGGCGATCTTCGCTTCCTGGTAAGGCAGCGGCGGCACGTCGAAAAGCTGCGCAATGCCTTGGCGCCCTTCGACTTCCACCAATAGGACTTTGCGTCCCCCGGCGGCCATCGTCAGAGCCAGGGCGGCCGCGACGGTCGACTTGCCGGTCCCGCCTTTGCCGGAGACGAAGTGCAATCGGGCCTTCGACAAGCGCGACGGCCAGCCGTTATGGCTGCCGTCGTCCGATGTGGTTGCCACCAACGCATGCTAACCAAGCCCGATAGGCTTCAGTCATGACCCAACCGACGACCCATCCAACACAGTGGGAGTACGCGACTGTTCCGCTGTTGACCCACGCAACCAAGCAAATTCTCGACCAGTGGGGTGCCGACGGCTGGGAGCTGGTCGCCGTGCTGCCCGGGCCGACCGGTGAGCAACATGTGGCTTACTTGAAGCGCCCCAAGTGAGCGCTGCTGCCCGACTCAAGCAGTTGGGAGTCGACCTGCCGCAGGTGGCGAAGCCGCTGGCTTCCTATGTTCCGGCCGTGCGTACCGGCAACCTGGTCTACACCGCCGGTCAGTTGCCGCTGACGAATGGAAAGTTGGCGGTTTCCGGCAAAGTCGGCCTCGAGGTCAGTCCCGAGCAGGCGCAGGCGCTGGCGCGGCTCTGCGCACTCAATGCGCTGGCGGCGGTGGATTCGCTTATCGACATCGACACGGTGACACAGGTGGTCAAGGTCGTCGGGTTCGTCGCCTCCGCACCCGGATTCCACGGGCAGCCAGGCGTCGTCAACGGGGCATCGAACCTCTTGCGTGAGGTCTTCGGAGACAACGGTGTGCATGCGCGGTCGGCGGTGGGGGTTTCCGAATTGCCGCTCGATGCACCGGTGGAAATCGAATTGATCGTCGAGGTCGGGTAACCGAGGTGTCCGGCGAGGCAATGGCGCACCCCGCCTACGGGACACTGCGCCCGGTGACCGAAACCGCCTCGGTGCTGCTGGCCGACAATCCGGGCCTGATGACGCTCGAGGGCACCAACACCTGGGTGCTGCGTGCTCCGGGCAGCGACGAGTCGGTGATCGTCGACCCCGGCCCCGACGACGACGAACACCTCGCCCGAGTGGGCGCGGTGGGATCCATCGCTGTGGTGTTGATCAGCCACCGGCACGGCGACCACACCGACGGCATCGACAAGCTGGTCGAGCTGACCGGTGCGCCGGTGCGATCGGCCGGATCCGGGTTCTTGCGCGGCTTGAGTGCTGAGCTGCGCGACGGCGAAGTGGTCGAGGCCGCCGGGCTGACCATTTCCGTCCTGGCCACCCCTGGGCATACCAGCGATTCGCTGTCTTTCGTGCTCGACGACGCCGTCTTGACCGCCGACACCGTGCTCGGCCGGGGAACCACCGTCATCGACAGCGAAGACGGCAGCCTGGCAGATTACCTGGAATCGCTGCAGCGGCTGCGCGGATTGGGCCGGCGCACCGTGCTGCCCGGACACGGACCCGAGCTGGCCGACTTGGCAGCCGTCGCCAACGAATACCTCGCGCACCGCGAACAGCGGCTGGACCAGGTCCGCTCCGCGCTGGCCGAGCTGGGTGACGATGTCAGCGCTCGACAGATCGTCGAGCATGTTTACACCGATGTCGACGAAAAGCTGTGGGATGTTGCCGAATGGTCGGTGCAAGCGCAGCTCGACTATTTGCGGCGCTGACACTGCCGATTTGTACGGCGTAGCAGCGTGTTGCGGAGGAAATCGCAGTGTCGGGACTCGAAGAAGGTCTACCTCGCGCGCCTTGCCAGCCGTTCCGAGTCCGAGATCAGCACACTCTTGCCCTCCAGGCGGATCCAGCCCCGGTGAGCGAAATCAGCCAGCGCTTTGTTCACCGTTTCCCGCGATGCGCCGACCAGTTGGGCGATCTCTTCTTGAGTGAGGTCGTGGGTGACCCGCATCGCACCCCCCTCTTGGGTGCCGAACCGCTGAGCCAGCTGCAGCAGCTGCTTGGCGACCCGGCCGGGGACATCGGTGAAGATGAGGTCCGCCAGGTTGTTGTTGGTGCGCCGGAGCCGGCGGGCCAACACCCGCAGCAGCTGCTCGGCGATCTCGGGCCGATCGGCGATCCACGCCCGAAGCGCATCACGGTCCATCGATACGGCCCGCACCTCGGTGATGGTGGTCGCGCTGGAGGTACGAGGCCCGGGATCGAAGATCGACAACTCGCCGAACATGTCCGACGGACCCATGATGGTCAGCAGATTCTCTCTGCCGTCCGGTGAGCGTCGGCCGATCTTGACCTTTCCGGTGATGATGATGTAAAGCCGGTCGCCGGGCTCTCCTTCGGCGAAAACCGTATGCCCGCGCGGGAAATCGACGGGTTGCAACTGCTTTGTCAGCGCGGCGACGGCGCTTGGTTCAACCCCCTGGAAGATTCCGGCCCTTGCCAGGATCTCGTCCACGTTGCCCCTTAGCTCTTGACAAACTGTGATCGCGCGGCTCTGTCGGTAAGCCGTTGGCTCAACGAGCCAACGCTACACAGGATTGATGCGCCGAGTCGTCGTAAATTGTGGATTCGCCCGGGAATGCTGATCGCTGGGGGCCAAGGCAACCCGGACGAACGGGTCGTCCTGGTGCCTGGCGACGGATTTGGGCGCGGCCGCGTCCAGGATCCGCTCCGTTTGCCTGCGTTGCATGTGGTTCAGCGCCTCCGGCATCCCGGCACGTGCCAGTGTGCGCACATCCACCGCCTCGGCCTGCAGGAGGAACTGGGCGACATCGCTTGCGGTGACGGTGTCGGGGATCAGACGCGTTTCGAGCCGGCTCAGCCCAAAGGTGGCCAGCATCAGCAATGCCGGGACCAGGGCCACGATCAACCACGACACAAGCAGCTAGTAAACCCGCCGAAGGTCTCAGCGCGATCACGATCACCTACGCTGTCTCAAGTGATCGCGGGTAAGCCTTCGGCCCGTTCTGCGCCAACGCCTGTCGCCAGTGGCGCAGCGGCGGCCAAGCGCTGGTCGTCGGAGAGCCGTAATGGCTTGGTACGACGGGCCCGGCGAATGAATCGTGCGTTGGCGCAGGCTTTTCCGCATGCCCACTGCGAACTGGATTTCACCAATCCGCTCGAGCTGACGGTGGCCACCATCTTGTCGGCGCAAAGCACCGACAGGGGCGTGAATCTCACGACGCCGGCGTTGTTCGCACGCTATCGCACCGCGCAGGACTACGCGCAAGCCGACCGTGAAGAACTCGAGAACCTCGTGCGTCCGACCGGCTTCTACCGCAACAAGGCGGCCGCCCTCATCCGCCTCGGCCAGGCTCTGCTCGAGCGGTTCGATGGCGAGGTACCGGCCACCATGGAACAGCTGGTCTCACTGCCCGGAGTCGGGCGCAAGACGGCCAACGTCATTCTCGGGAACGCCTTCGACATTCCGGGCATCACCGTCGACACCCATTTCGGGCGGCTGGTGCGGCGGTGGCGCTGGACCGCTGAGGAGGATCCGGTCAAGGTCGAGCACGCGGTCGGTGAACTGATCGAGCGCAGCGAGTGGACCCTGCTGAGTCACCGGGTGATCTTTCACGGTCGTCGCGTATGCCATGCGCGAAAACCGGCGTGCGGCGTTTGCATCCTGGCCAAGGACTGCCCGTCGTACGGCACCGGTCCCACCGAGCCGCTGATCGCCGCGGCATTGGTCAAAGGCCCCGAAACCGAGCATCTGCTCGCGCTGGCCGGGCTGTGACCACGTCTACTCACCGCACGACCGGCTGGACGGCGGCGATCCTGACGGTGGTCGCCCTGCTCATCGTGGCGCTGGCAGTCCAGCTGCACCACATGTCCGCCGATCCGCAGGATCTCACCGGTCCAGGGGCGAGCGGCGAACGCGAGCATCGCGATGCCGACACCCCCGGGGCGCTGGCCGGTCCGCGGCAGCGTGCCGATCTGGCGGCCTGTCCCACCGGCGCTGCCACTCCCGGCATTAGCGGCGCCCTGGGCGGCGTCACGGTGGAATGCGCGGCCGACGGGTCGGTGGTCGACGTCGCGCGCGCGTTCGCGGGGCGGCGCGTGGTGCTGAACCTCTGGGCGTACTGGTGTGCACCCTGCACCGCCGAGTTGCCGGCGATGGCCGATTATCAACGACGCGTCGGGCCGGCCGTGCTGGTGCTGACCGTGCACCAGGATGAAAACGAGACGGCTGGTCTGCTGCGACTGGCTGAGCTCGGTGTCCGGTTGCCGACGCTGCAGGATGGCCGGCGCCGGATCGCCGCGGCACTGCAAATTCCAAACGCGATACCCGCGACGGTGGTGTTGCGGTCGGACGGTAGCGTTGCGCAGGTCCTGCCGCGACCCTTCGGCGACGCCGACGAAATCAGCGCCGCGGTCGGGGACCTGACGCGATGAGGTCGAGGAGGAGCCGTTGAGCGCAGGGGGTACCGCCCACTCGGGTGGGGCAGTCCCGCTGGCGCCTGACGTCGTCCCGGGCTGGCTGCGTCCGCTGGTTGACAATCTCGGCCGGGTTCCGGTGGCGGTTCGGAGCCGGGTGCCTGCCGATGTGCTGGCGATGGAAACCGCTGCCAAGGCGACCGCGGCGCTGCGCGGCGGCGGGCGGGACGCGGCGGTGCTGGTGTTGTTCTCCGGTCCGCAGGAGGGATCGAAGCCGGGTGGTGTCCCTGATGCCGCCGATCTGTTGCTGACGGTCCGGGCGTCGACCTTGCGGCACCACGCGGGGCAGGCGGCATTTCCCGGCGGGGCTTCTGATCCCGATGACGACGGACCGGTGGCCACCGCGCTGCGGGAGGCGCGCGAGGAGACCGGAATCGATACCAAGCGGCTGCACCCGTTGGCCACATTGGAGCGAATTTTCATACCGCCGTCGGGTTTTCACGTCGTTCCTGTGCTGGCGTATTCACCCGATCCCGGCCCGGTCGCGGTCGTCAACGAAGCCGAGGCCGCGATCGTTGCTCGCGTTCCGGTGCGCGCCTTCATCAATCCGGCCAACCGGCTCATGGTCTCTCGCCGCGCCTTGGCCCGACGCTTTGCCGGACCGGCGTTTCTGTTGAACGAAATGCTGGTGTGGGGATTCACCGGCCAAGTGATCTCGGCGATGCTGGAAGTCGCCGGCTGGGCAGTGCCCTGGGACACTACCGACGTTCGTGAACTCGACGACGTGATGGCACTGGTCGGCGACGGCGGCGGGGCGACGCGATGACGTCATCTCAGTGGTTGGATATCATCGTCCTCGGGATTGCTTTCATCGCGGCGATCTCCGGTTGGCGCTCAGGCGCGGCGGGCTCGCTGTTGTCGTTCATCGGTGTACTGCTCGGCGCGGTCGCCGGGGTGCTGCTGGCTCCACATCTCGTCGAGCACATCAGTGCTCCGCGCGCCAAGCTGTTCGCCGCGCTGTTTCTGATCTTGGCGCTGTTGGTCGTCGGCGAGGTCGCCGGTGTGGTGCTAGGGCGGGCGGTGCGGAGCGCGATCCGCAGTGACTCGCTTCGCTTCTTCGACTCGATGATTGGAGTGGCACTGCAACTAGTGGTGGTGCTGATCGCCGCGTGGCTGCTGGCGACACCGCTGACCGCATCGAAGGACCAACCGGCGCTGGCCTCGGCAGTGCGGGGCTCCCGGGTGCTGGCCCAAGTCAACGACATGGCGCCGAGCTGGCTCAAGACCGTGCCGCGCCGGTTGTCGGCGCTACTGAACACCTCTGGTCTGCCAGCGGTGCTGGAACCGTTCAGCCGCACGCCCGTCGTCGCAGTCGCGACACCGGATGCCGGGCTCGCCAACAGCCCCGTCGTCGCGGCCACCCAGGCCAGCGTGGTCAAAGTGCATTCCATCGCCCCCAGCTGTCAGAAAGTGTTGGAAGGCAGCGGCTTTGTCCTTTCGCCGGACCGCGTCATGACGAACGCCCACGTGGTCGCCGGCGCCGACACCGTCACCGTGGCGGTCAACGGCACTCCCTATGACGCCACTGTGGTGTCCTACGACCCGACGGTCGACATCGCGATCCTGGCCGCTCCGAAATTGCCCGCACAACCGCTGGCCTTCGCCGACGATCCGGCGAAAACCGGTACCGATGCGCTTGTCATGGGTTATCCGGGCGGCGGTGACTTCGTGGCAACGCCAGCCAGAGTCCGGGAAACCATCCAGCTCAGCGGCCCGGACATCTACCGGAATATGACAGTCAACCGCGAGGTGTACACCGTCAGGGCGTCGGTGGAACAAGGCAATTCCGGTGGTCCGATGATCGACCTCAACGGCCGGGTGCTCGGCGTGGTGTTCGGCGCTGCTGTCGACGACAACGACACCGGCTTCGTGTTGACCGCCAAAGAGGTATCTAGTCAGCTCGACAAAATCGGCGACACGCAGCCGGTGGCCACTGGGGTGTGTGTCAGTTGAGCCGTGGGCCGTGCACCTGATCGAGAAATCGCATCAGGTGGCCGTTGACCTGCTCGGGTGCCTCTTCGTGGCTGAAGTGGCCGGCACCGGCGACCGAGACATAGCGACCGTGCGGAGCGTAGCGCTGGGTGCGCTCGACCGGGTCGGCCAGCACGTAGGGATCGGCGTCGCCGCGTAAGTGCAGTATCGGGATGCCGGCCTGTTGCTTCATCGACCGCATGAACCGGCGGCCCTCGTCGCGCAGCTGGCTGCGCACCGCCCAACGCTGATACTCCAGCGCCGAGTGCGCCGCCGAGGGAATCTGGATGGCCTGCCGCAGGTGGCCGATTGCTTCCGAAAAATCCTCAGAGGCAACCCATTTCGCGCAGGCGCGACTTCTCACCAGGCGCTCCAACTCATCGGCGTCAGATCTTGTCAGTAACCGTTCCGGCCATATCGGGACCTGATAGCGCAGCAACGACGGCAACAGCGCGCGGGCCTGGTCGCGGCGCGTCAGCGCCGATCTGCGCAGGGCGGCCGGATGCGGTGAGCTGACCACGGCGATGGCCCGCACCAGTCGCGGGTGCAGCACAGCGGTGGCCCAGCAGACCAGTCCGCCGTCAGCATGACCCACCAGCGTCGCCGCCGAATGCCCTAGGGCGCGGATCAGTCCGGCGGTGTCCCCGGCGAGCGTCCATCCGTCGTAGCCGCGGGGCGGCTTGTCGCTGCCGCCGTAGCCGCGCAGGTCCACGGCGACCACGCGGGCTCCGGCGAGCCCGCGCAGCTGGTGCCGCCAGGACCACCAGAACGAGCCGAAACCGTGCAGCAATACGACCAGTGGCCGCGCTACCACCGGTGTGGCCGCATCGTGGCCCGTCGGCAGTGCTTCGACGACGTGGAATCGGATGCCGTTGGCGTGGACGTCCAGATGCCGCCACGCCCCGCCGATGCGGGTCACCGACGGGTCTGGTGGCGCCATTTACCAACTCGACGGATCGGCGGGTGTGCCCCCACGGGGGGCGGTGAGCGCCTGCTGACCGGTCTTGTCGTGACCGGGTGTGAGCGCGGTGCGGGTCTCCTTGACAGATTCAATGGTTTGGCGCGGCCCTCGGATACGGCGCACCTTGAGGTACCCGAACAATGCCAGCACCGCGGTGACGACGATCATGATGCCGAAGACGATCAGGTAGGCGACCCACCGCCATATCCACGTGTGGAGCAGTTCAGCGAGGAAAAAGAAGAAGAAGAAGGTGGAATAGAACAGCAGCACCAACGCCGAGATGAAGTAGATGCTGCCGGTCAGGCCCTTCTTGACGTCGCGGGTGATCTCCGCACGAGCCAGTTCGACCTCGGCGCGAACCAGCGTGGACATCTGAGCCGTGGCATCTTTGACCAGATCGCCGAGCGACGGCTCAACCGGCAGGGCGTGCGGATCGGCCAACGGGATGCTGGTCAGCGTGCTGGGCACCCCGTCTTGTCGGCCGCCTTCAGATAGGTCCTTACGGTCAGCCTTGCTCACGGACGGTGCCTCCCGGTTCGAATGTCGTCGCGGTTCATGTTGCCATGGACTTCGCTGCCGGACGAGGCCAGGCGAGGATGCGCTGATCGACCTGCCGATCATGCGGGTCACGTAGACTCCACCCGAGTTGCACCGTGCTCGGCTTCGAGCTCGTCGACGGGAGAGCTGATTTGGCGGCCGGGTACCGGTGTCTGGCGGCGGCGGTTACCGTACTCGTGGTCTGGGTTGGTTCGCCGGGACCCACTGTGTCTGCCGACGATAAGCTTCCCCTCGGCGGCGGTGCGGCCATCGTCATCGACGGCGACACATTTTGCACGTTGACCACGATCGGCACCGACAACACCGGTCAGCTTGTCGGTTTCACTTCGGCACACTGCGGCGGGCCGGGCGCTCAAGTGTCGGCCGAGGCGGCGCAGTCTCGGGGGCCGGTGGGAACTATGGTGGCCGGCAACGATGTTCTCGACTACGCGGTCGTCCGGTTCGACCCGGCCAAGGTGACGCCGGTGGCCAACTTCGGCGGCTTTGTGATCAACGGGATCGGGCCGGATCCGGCCTTCGGCGATGTGGCTTGTAAGGAGGGTCGTACTACCGGTAACTCGTGCGGCGTTACCTGGGGACCGGGGCAGGATCCGGGCACGATCGTCATGCAGGTGTGTGGGCAGCCCGGTGATTCGGGCGGACCGGTCACCGTCAACAGTCTTCTGGTCGGGATGATCCACGGTGCGTTCAGCGACAACCTGCCGGCCTGTGTCATCAAATACATTCCGCTGCACACCCCGGCCGTGGTGATGTCGATGAATGCGGTGCTGGCCGACGTCGCCGCGAAGAATCGTCCGGGGGCGGGGTTCGTTCCGGTTCCGGCCTAGCGGCCGGATGATTACCTGCCGGCGCGGATCGCGTCGAAGACGCTGGGGTCGAGCAGTGTCGAGGTGTCGCCGAGCTCGCGGTCGTTGGCGATGTCACGCAGCAGCCGGCGCATGATTTTGCCGCTGCGGGTCTTCGGCAGCTCGGGCACGACATGCAGTTCGCGGGGCCGGGCGATCGGGGAGATGACTCGGGCCACTTCGGTGCGTAACTCGTCGAGGATTTCGTCACCGACGGTGTCGGCATGGTCGGCCTGCAGGACGACGAACGCACAGATCGCCTGCCCGGTGGTGTCGTCGCTGGCTCCGACCACCGCTGCCTCGGCCACGCCGGAGTGGCCGACCAACGCTGACTCCACCTCGGCGGTGGAGATTCGATGTCCGGACACGTTCATCACATCATCGGTGCGGCCGACTACCCAGATGGCGCCGTCGGCGTCGTAGCGGGCGCTGTCGCCGGCCAAGTACCACCCGTGCTGTGCGAACTTCGACCAGTACGTCTCGCGATAACGCTCCGGATCGCCCCAGATGCCCCGCAGCATCGCCGGCCACGGCTGGTCGATGACGAGGTAACCGGAGGCATGCTCACCTCCGTCGGGCCCGGGCTCGAGTTGGTTGCCGCGATCGTCGACGATCCGCGCTGAGATCCCCGGCAGCGGGGCCATCGCCGAGCCCGGTTTGGTCGCCGTCACCCCGGGTAGCGGCGAGATCATGGCGGCGCCGGTTTCGGTCTGCCACCAGGTGTCGACCACGGGAACGCGACCGGCGCCCAGGGCGTCGCGGTACCAGCGCCAAGCTTCGGGGTTGATCGGTTCGCCGACCGATCCCAGCAGCCGCAGGCTGGACAGGTCGTGAGCGTCCGGGATTTGGCGCCCCCACTTCATGAACGTCCGGATCAGTGTTGGTGCGGCGTAATACGTTGTCACACCGTACTTTTCGATGATCTTGAAGTGGCGGTGCTGATTGGGTGTATCGGGTGTGCCTTCGTAGATGACCTGGGTGACGCCGTTGGACAGTGGGCCGTAGACGCTGTAGGTGTGCCCGGTGACCCAGCCGATGTCGGCGGTGCACCAGAACACGTCGGTGTCCGGCTTGACGTCGAAGATCGAATGGTGGGTGTAGGAGGCTTGGGTCAGATAGCCGCCACTGGTGTGCATGATGCCTTTGGGCTTGCCGGTGGTGCCGGATGTGTACAGCAGAAACAGTGGGTGCTCGGCGTCGAACGCCTCGGCGGTGTGCTCGGCCGGCGCCGGATCGACGACGTCGTGCCACCAAAGGTCACGTCCCTCGGTCCACGGCACCTCGATGCCGGTGCGCCGCACCACCAGGACGTGCTCGACGGGGGTGTTGCCGTCGGCGTCCGGCTGGACCGCCTCGTCCGCCGGGTCCTTCAGCGATGCCGCCTTGCCGCGGCGGAACTGACCGTCGGCGGTGATCAAGATCCGGGCCTGGGCGTCGTCGATCCGAGCCCTTAGTGCGGTGGCGGTGAATCCGGCGAACACGACGCTGTGCAGGACGCCGAGCCGCGCGCAGGCCAGCATCGCCACCAGAGCCTCCGGAATCATCGGCAGGTAGATCGCCACGCGATCACCGGCGGCCAGACCCAGCTTTGCCAGCGCATTGGCGGCTTTGCATACCTGGGCCTGCAGATCCTCATACGTCAGGGTGCGCTCGTCGCCGACCGGCGCTCCCTCCCAGCGGATTGCGACACGATCACCGTGGCCCGCTTCGACATGGCGATCCACGCAGTTGTAGGCGACGTTCAGCGCCCCACCGACGAACCATTTGGCGAAGGGCGCCTCCGACCAGTCCAGCACTTGGGAGAACGGTGTGGCCCAGGACAGCCGGTCGGCTTGTCCTCCCCAGAACGCCAGCCGGTCTTGGTTGGCCTCGCGGTAGAGCTCGGCGGTGGCGTTCGCTTGCTCGGCGAAGTCTGCGGGCGGCGGATACGACAGGGGCGCCGCGGCAGGCGTTTCGGTCACGTGCTGAGCGTAGTCAGACGACCATGCGGGCCGCAGGGCCCGAGGGACCATGAGCGGTAGTCAGATCGTGGGGTGTCGCGGATAGGTTGGCAGCTGTGCAACCCGACCCGTTGGCTCCGCTGCTGGAACTTTCCGGGGTCGCCGCGGCCAGCGATCAAGCGCGCGATGCCCTGGGTAGGGCGCACCGCCATCGGGCCAACCTGCGCGGCTGGCAGGTGACGGCCGCCGAGGCGGCGCTGCGCGCGGCGCGAGCGTCATCGGTGCTCGAAAGCGGATCCGGTGTGACCGGGGATCAGATCTTCACCGGTGCGCTGCGGGTGGCGCAGGCGCTGGAAGGCGGTGAGAGCAACCTGGTCGGAGTGTGGCGGCGCGCACCCCTGCAGGCGCTGGCACGGCTGCACACGCTGGCGGCGGCCGGCCAGGTCGACGACGACCGGTTGGGTCGGCCACGCCCCGACCCTGAAATGGCTCCCCGCCTCGAGTTGCTCGCGGCGCTGGTGACCGGCGGCAGTGCGGCGCCGGCCCCGGTGGTGGCGGCCGTTGCACATGGCGAGCTGCTGGCGCTTTCGCCGTTTGGGAGCGCGGACGGTGTGGTCGCACGTGCGGTGTCGCGACTGGTCACCATCGCCAGCGGGCTCGATCCACACGGCCTCGGCGTCCCCGAGGTGTATTGGATGCGCCGCGCCGCGGACTACCGGGACGCCGCCCGGGGCTTCGCTACCGGCACACCCGACGGCATCGCAGCTTGGCTCGGTTTGTGCTGCCGGGCCATGAAGGCCGGTGCGCAGGAGGCGCTGTCGATTGCCGAGGCACTACAAAGGCGTTAGCCAGCTCCAGATTTCGAGCCACGCCCCAGCCAGGCGAGCGATGTAAAGCGGGCGACGGTCCGAAGGATTCGGCCCGCCGCCCGCTAGCACGGCACTCGGTTACCAAGCGTGCAACTCATGGGCTGCGTGGGTGGCCTCGGCGATCTTGCGATGCATCCGGCTGCTGGCCCCACCCAAAGGGCCGTCGCGGCCGTCCACTTCTCACAATTACGCAGGCCCGCAACACTTCTGCCTTTATCGCGGCTGTAGCTCCGCGTGGGTGCCGGGTACCATGCTCGGCTGCCCGGATCGGGAGATCGAACCTTCTCTTTTGGACCGATCTTGGCCTCACCAGGCTTCCGTGACTCCTTTGTACTACGTGACCCTGGTCACAGCAAGGCCCAATTCTGACTCGTTCCCGCACGGTGCCGACGACATGTTTGCTGGCGGGACGGATGTCAGAACGCGAAGCGGCGCAACAATGAATAGGTGAGCGCTCCGGCCGCAAGCGCGCTGACACCGACAGCGGCTGTGGTGGCGACTGCGGCACTCGAGGGTGCGGGAATTCGGTCGCGCAGCGAGACCGGGCGGGAAAACGTCAATATCTGCCAGCCGCGAGCGGTGGCTTCCTTGCGCAACGCGCGGTCGGGGTTGACGACAGCGGGGTGACCGACGGTCTGCAGCATCGGCAAATCAGTGATGGAATCCGAGTACGCATAGCAGTGGTCGAGCGGATAACCCTCCCGGGCTGCCAGCTCTCGGATCGCCTGTACCTTTCCCTCGCCGTAGCAGTAGAAGGCGACCTCACCGGTGTACTTGCCGTCGGCCACCACCATCCGAGTTGCCATCGCGTGGGTCGCGCCGAGCGCGCGGGCGATCGGCGCGACGATCTCCTCGCCAGAAGCGGACACCACCACGACGTCCCGACCGCACAGCTTGTGACCGGCGATCAAGTTCGCGGCCTCGGCGAACACCAGCGGCGTGACGATGTCATGCAGCGTCTCGTTCACGATCGACTTGACCTGCTCCACATCCCAGCCACTGCACATGTTCGTCAGATGACTGCGCATCCGGTCCATCTGATCGTGATCCGCGCCGGACAACGTGAACAAGAATTGGGCGTAACTGGACTTCAGCACCGAGCGACGTGTCAGCAGTCCTTGATCGAAAAATGGTTTGCTGAAGGCCAGCGTGCTGGATTTCGCGATAACTGTCTTATCAAGGTCAAAAAATGCGGCCGTGCGCGCTGCCGGACCACTCGAAGTCTCCGCCGGCGGTGGCGTCTGCTGCGGCCCAGCCGAGGGGGAGACGGTCACCGGCCCAGCATAAGGCGGTGGCCCCACCGCTCGCGCCGTGGTCTTGGGAACCGCTGCTCAGGTCCGGACAAGTGACTGCCGACGACGTGCGATTCGTCCCAGAATTCGCCGAATGTTCTGCATTCTCTTGCGAGCATCCCTTGCGCCGACGAGTCCTGTCGTGTGTATAGTAAGCATTACTCGGCCTCGTGCCGAGGGTATATCAGCCCGACCCCCCGGGGCTGATATACGACGACCCTCGCCTCCTCCCCCCTGGCGGGGGTCGTCCCTTTTCTCCGGTCAATTTCGCACCAACAAACGCATCCATCTCGCTGGCATCACGTGGCGGAATTGCGTTACTGAAACGCGCAGTCGTGTTCGCTGTGAACAGTTGTGCACAGTTGCCGGATTATCCCCAAATCGGCAAACAAGCACTGGTGTGGACGCCCATGCGCGGGCACGGTCGATCGGTGACTTCCGTTCGCGGCGCAGCCAACCGCACCACCGTCACCGGCAACTCCGGCGTGCTGGCCATGGTGGGAGAAGCCGGATTACGCGACGAACTGGATCGGGTCGCCGCGGCCGTCGGGTTGCGGGTGGTGCACGCCGCCTCTGGGTCGACCCCAGAGGGGTCGGTGAGCCGAAAAACGTGGTGCGCGGCGGCGGCTGTGGTGCTCGATGGGGTCGCCGCGAGCCGATGTGGCTCGGTGACGCTGCCGCGCCGGAGCCACGTTGTGTTGGTCACCGACACCCCGCCATTGACGGAGACGTGGGCTGCAGCGATCGCCATCGGCGCTCAACATGTTTTGACCCTGCCCGGCCAAGAGCGTGAGCTCGTCCGCGAGCTGGCCGACGCCGCCGAATCCACGCGGGACGGCGGGCCTCGCGGTGAGGTCGTCGCCGTGGTCGGCGGCCGGGGCGGGGCCGGAGCATCACTGTTCGCAGCCGCTCTGGCGCACACCGCAACCGACGCACTTCTTCTCGACCTCGACCCCTGGGGTGGCGGCATAGATCTGCTGGTGGGTCGCGAAACCACGCCCGGATTGCGCTGGCCCGACCTGGCACTGCAAGGCGGTCGGCTGAACTGGACGGCAGTGCGCGAGGCCCTCCCGCGATACCGGGATGCCAGTGTTCTCTCCGGCACCCGGCACGGGTACGAGCTGGAGCCCGGACCGGTGGACGCCGTCATCGACGCCGGTCGCCGCGGCGGCGCGACGGTGATCTGCGACCTTCCGCGCCGGCTGAGCGACGCCACCCAAACAGCTCTGGAGACAGCGGATCTGGTTGTCGTGGTCAGTCCGTGCGACGTGCGGGGGTGCGCTGGGACCGCGACCATGGCGCAGGTGCTGTCCGCCGTCAACCCGAACATCGGACTGGTCGTGCGGGGGCCGTCACCGGGTGGTCTGCGCGCCGCGGAAGTCGCTGAAATCGCTGGGATACCGTTGCTCGCCTCGATGCGAGCCGAACCGCGGATCAGCGACCAACTCGAGCACGGCGGCCTGCGCCTGCGGCGCCACTCTGCGCTCGCGTCCGCGGCCCGACGGGTACTGGCCGTACTGCCGACCCGGGCCACGACGAATCACCAAGGCAGAGCAGCGTGACCGGTTCACTAATCGAGCGGGTACGAGAGCGGTTGGCCGCCGAATCAGCGTCCCTGCGACCCAATGTGGTTGCCGCCGCGATCCGGGCGGAGTCCGGTGGGGTGCTCGGCGACACCGAGGTGTTGACCAATCTCCGGGTGCTGCAGACCGAGCTGACCGGCGCGGGGATCCTCGAGCCGCTGTTGTGCGCCGACGGCACCACCGATGTGCTGGTCACCGCGCCGGACGCGGTCTGGGTCGATGATGGCAAAGGCTTGCAGCGCAGTGTAATACGGTTCGCCGACGATGCCGCGGTGCGACGCCTGGCGCAGCGGCTGGCCCTGGCCGCCGGCCGGCGTCTCGATGACGCCCAGCCCTGGGTGGATGGGCAGCTGACCGGAATCGGCGCGGGCGGCTTCGTCGTGCGGCTGCATGCCGTGCTCGCGCCGGTCGCCGTTGGCGGTACCTGCCTGTCGCTACGAGTGCTGCGTCCCGCCACCCAGGACTTGGCGGCACTGGTTGCGGCGGGCGCGATCGCGCCGCAAGCCGCCGAGCTGCTCGGCGAGCTGATCGCCGCCCGGCTGGCGTTCTTGGTGTCCGGTGGCACCGGTGCCGGGAAAACCACGCTGCTGGCGGCGATGCTGGGCGCGGTGCCGGCACAGGAGCGCATCGTGTGCGTCGAGGACGCCGCCGAGCTAGCGCCTGCGCATCCACACCTGGTCAAGCTGGTGGCGCGGTGCGCCAACGTCGAAGGATTCGGCGAGGTCACCGTACGCCAACTCGTTCGGCAGGCCCTCCGAATGCGACCCGACCGTATCGTGGTCGGCGAGGTCAGAGGGGCCGAGGTGGTTGATCTGCTGGCGGCGTTGAATACCGGCCACGAGGGCGGCGCCGGCACGGTGCACGCCAACAACCCGGGAGAGGTTCCCGCTCGGTTGGAGGCGCTGGGTGCGCTCGGCGGCCTTGACCGGGCGGCCCTGCACAGTCAGTTGGCCGCCGCCGTTCAGGTGCTGCTGCACGTGTCTCGAAGTCTGGTCGGTCAGCGCCGGCTCAGCGAAATCGCGGTGCTCCGCCAGAACGAATACGGGCGGGTCCACGCCCTGCGGGTCTGGCATGTCGAGCAAGGACTCACCGATCATGCAGCCGACCTGGGCCGGTTGATTCAAGAACGGACAGTGCGGTGAACGGCTCGGCCGGCGGGGCGCTGGCCTTGGCGCTCGCGGTCGCGGTCTTACCGTCATCGCCGCGCCGCCGGCTTACGCTCGCCGGTGCTGTTCGCCGGCGCATGCCGCTCACCCTCGCCGGGTGGACCGCGGGCTGCGCCGGCATCGTCGTCGCGCTTTTGCTGTCGATTACAATCGGTCTGGCTGCGGCAGTCGTCGTCACCACCACCGCAATCCGTTACCGCCGACGCCAGCACAGCAGGCGTGCGGTGGCAGAAGGGCAATCGCTGCACTCGGCGATGGAGGTGCTCCTCGGCGAGCTGCGAGTCGGCGCCCACCCGGTGAAAGCCTTTTCGGTGGCCGCCGATGAGACACGTGGCTCGGTGGCGACGGCCTTGCGCGCGGTCGCCGCCCGGGCCCGGCTGGGCGCCGACGTTCCGGCCGGACTGCGCAGTGCTGGCACATCGTCGTCGGCGCCGGGCTATTGGGATCGGCTGGCGGTGTTTTGGCAACTGGCCGCGGAGCATGGCCTGGCCATGTCGACCATGATGCGGGCCGCTCAATCCGATATGGCTGAACGACAACGCTTTTCGGCGCGTGTGACATCGAAGTTGGCCGGCGCCCGTGCGACGTCGACAATTTTGGCAGGTCTGCCGGTGCTCGGAGTGCTGCTAGGTGAGCTGATCGACGCGCAACCGTTGCGGTTCTTGCTGGGCAGCCAGGGTGGCGGGTGGCTCTTGGTGGCCGGGACGGTGCTGGCATGCGGCGGGCTGCTGTGGTCGGACCGGATCACCGATCGGGTGGTGCGCCAGTGAGTACAGCGGCGGTCTTGCTGGCGGCTGCACTGTTGGCCGGTGCCGGTCCGTCGATGGCGCGGACCCGCGCCGGGATAGCGCCCCGACCGGCGCCGCGACGGCGCCGGTTGGGGCGTGGCCCCGATCCGCTCGCGGTGGCGTCGAGTCTGGACGTGCTCGCCGTGTGCTTAAGGGCGGGTATGCCGGTGTCCGCAGCCGCGGTTGCGACGGCGCCGTCCGCGCCGCCGAGGCTGGCCACGGTTCTGCGTCGAGCGGCCGATCTGCTCAGACTCGGCGCTGACCCGGCCACCGCTTGGACGGCGTCAGGCGGTTCGATCGACGCTCCGACCGATGCGCTGCTGAGGCTGGCGCGGCGTTCGGCGTCCTCGGGTGCGGCGCTGGCCGATGGTGTCGCCGACCTCGCCGCGCAGTCGCGTGACGACGCCGCCCACGCCGCCGACGCAACCGCCGAGCGCGCCGCGGTTATGATCGCCGGCCCCCTGGGCCTGTGCTTCCTGCCGGCATTCGTCTGCCTGGGGATCGTGCCGGTGGTGGCCGGTCTGGCCGGCGAAGTTTTGCAGTCGGGTGTGCTGTGAGGCCGCCCGGTGTTGCGACCAGACTCCGCGGAGTGCCCGCGGATAACCCCGATCGGGATAGTAAAGGAGGACAAGACTCTGATGCGCAACGTGTTTCGCGTGCTGAGCGCGCGTATGGCAATCCTCGTCGTCGACGAGACCGGGATGTCGACTGTGGAGTACGCCATCGGCACTATTGCGGCCGCCGCCTTCGGCGCGATTCTCTACACGGTCGTCACCGGCGATTCGATCGTCTCAGCGCTGAGCAGCATCATCAGTCGGGCGCTGAACACCAAGGCTTAGCCGACCGTGTCGGCTCAAGCGCGGGCGCCAGCACGGTCGAGGCGGCACTGGGCATCGCTGCATTGGTGGCAATGTTGGTGTTGTGCCTGGCAGGAGTCACCGTCGTGGCGATGCAGGTGCGCTGCGTCGATGCCGCCCGGGAGGCCGCTCGGTTGGCAGCGCGAGGCGACGAGCGGTCGGCCGTCGACGTCGCACGTCGTGTCGCGCCCGGTGGAGCGCAGGTGCAGCTTCGCCGCGACGGTGGGTTCATCGTGGCCACCGTCACGGCGCGGTCGAGGGTGCTGCCCACGCTTCACATTGCGGCCGAAGGTGTTTCGGCCATCGAGTCCAGCCGGTGAGCGTGGCTCGGCGACCATCGTCGCGGCCGCAATGGTGGTCGTCCTGCTGGTCGTCGCTGGCGGTGGCGTCCTTATCGGATCGGCGGTGGTGGCCCGGCATCGGGCGCAGGCAGCAGCCGATTTGGGCGCGCTGGCCGCAGCCGGCCGGCTACCGGCCGGACCCGACGCCGCTTGCGTGGTCGCGACACAACTGATCCGCCGGATGCGAGCCGACCGCGTTGACTGCACGCTGCAGGGCCTTGACGTGGTGGTCACCGTAGAAGTAACGCTGCCGTTCGCCGCATTCGGCACCGCGCGCGCAGCCGCCCGGGCCGGACCGGCTTAGCCGTAATGGATCGCCGACAACCTCGCGTCGGCGAGTTCGTGCTCCGTCGGCAACCGCAGGGAGATGAGCCCGGCGAACGTCTGCTCTGCCAGCTCCACCCGGCTCACCGT
Organism: uncultured Actinomycetota bacterium; assembly: GCA_963795995.1. Lineage (GTDB taxonomy): Bacteria > Actinomycetota > Actinomycetes > Mycobacteriales > Mycobacteriaceae > Mycobacterium. The sequence continues at coordinate 347,005 of CAWCJY010000007.1, read as the reverse complement.
CACATGCACCGGCACCCAGGTGTCTCGCACGCCCGGCAAGCGCAACACACGTGAGGTGGACCCGCGAGCGAACTCGGTCGTCATGGCCAACATCGACGGCTCGTCATCCTGGTGTACCCGCGGTGAGCCCGCAGCGCTGCGGCGCCAGTCGTAGAAAGGGCATGGCTCGTCGAGCCATTTCAGCAGAGTCCAGCTCTTCAGGTCAAAAAGGGCACGGTGAACACCTGGCTGTGCCAGCCCGCTGAGTATCTGCTGCGCCAGCGAATCGACCGGCTCTGCGACGCCCTCCCGTGCTACCCGCCAATTCATGCCGCGCGCCACGAGGTGGTCGCGCCCGTCAACTCCCGGCTCGAGGGCATGACGGGCGACGAACCCTACGGTGATCGGATTGCCTTGCCAATCGCTGGCATCCCAGGCGGTGCACAACGTTTGTCCAGGTTCTGGCTTGATCACCTGGGCAAGAACTTTGCCTTCATCGGGTTTGAGAACACGAGATGGCCAGATCTCGGCGAACGTCCGTTCGTGCGTGGTCTCGACTGCCGGGTTTTCGCCGTTGTTGATCAGCGACTCCCGGGTGTCCGTAGCGGCGCCGAGCGTGAAGTCCCATATCAGCGCGCCCGGTACTGGCCGCTCGGGCGGCTCAGCGTCGGCAGGACCGCTCCACACATGCACGCCGTGTACGCGGCCGTCAGACATCCGCACCGGCTCGGTGCGGATCACGCGGTCTTTCTTGGGCGTGATGCTGGCCAGGCTCTGACCGGTTTGCACCGACTCGGTAATCGCGGTACGGATCGCGGCAAGACGAGGATTGCGCCGCAGGAAGGCAGCAAGCGGGACGAGGTTTTTCAGCTGAAAGCCCTGCGCTACCACGGAGGGGTCGTCGCCGAGTGTCTCCACGAGGAGCCAGTCGTGGGCCATGCCACATGGTATCGACGTGCGATGCCGGGTCGGCTTCTGATGATGGCGTCGGCGCTTCCGGCCGACCGGAAGTATGCCGCCAGCTTGCGCAACGCCTTTTACAACGGGTATTTTCGCTGCTGCACCCCGGCTTCTCGGGCTTGTCGGGCTGGAAACGGATCGCGTTGTCCGACCGTTGGTTGCGTCTTGTCCAACGTTGAGCATGTCCGCGCCGCTGGCTAAGCGGGGGAAAAGCGGTGCGGGCCGTGCTGCCCCGAATCAGGACGAAGGCGACCGTCGAGGGGTCGGTCGTCATCTCCGACGGGTCAATGCAGACGCGGGGTCAGCTCACCGACGACGAGGCGCAGCACCCGGATAGCGCCGGTCTTGTCAAGCGGTTCGTTGCCGCTGCCGCACTTGGGAGACTGTACGCACGAGGGACATCCGTGCGGGCATTCACATGCCTCGATTGCGGCAGCGGTGGCGGCCAACCACGTATTCGCCTGGTGGAAGCCACGTTCAGCGAAGCCGGCGCCACCCGGATGGCCGTCGTAGACGAAGACGCTGGGCAGCGGAGCAACCGGATCGGGGCCGACCGCGGTGGACAGCCCGCCGATGTCACCGCGGTCGCAGCTGGCCACCAAAGGCAGCAGCCCGATTGCCGCGTGCTCGGCAGCGTGCAACGCCCCGGGGATCCGCGGCAGATCGATGCCGTTACGGCTCAACGCCTCCGGGGTGATGGTGTACATGACCGCGGTGGTGGCCAGTGTGTTCGCCGGCATATCCAGGTCGATGAAGTCGATCACCTCGCCGCTGAGCCGGCGGCGCAGGTATCCGACGACTTGGCTGGTCACCGTAACCGGTACCAAACCCAACGTGACAGAACCGAATAGCGCGCGCTCACCGGGACCGATGAGCGCGATGTCGGTGAGTTCCCGCGCGAACGTCGAGTAACCGGGGTCTTCGGCGTGTACGAAGGCGATTCCGTCGTCGACTTCCAGTGAATCCACCACGTAACTGTCACCTTGGTGCAGGTATACCGCGCCGGGGTGGACACATGCCGGTGCTTGGCCGGCGCTCGCTGTACCCAGCAGGCGACCGGTGTCTCCTTCGACTATGGCGACTTGACCTCCGATGGATCCGCGCACGTCCACCGCGGCGTGCGGTTCAAGGCCGGGGGTCGGAAAGTATCTGCCGGCGCGCCGCCGGAGCAGGCCGTCGTCGACCAATGTCCCGGCAACCTGCTCGGCGTCCAGCGCCCGGACTTCGGTGTCGTCAAGCGGTAATTCTGTTGCAGCACAGAGCAATTGTGGCCCAAGAATATACGGGTTCGCTGGGTCGATCACCACCCGCTCGATCGGCTTGTCCAACAGTGCCGCGGGATGGTGCACAAGATAGGTGTCCAACGGATCGTCGCGGGCGACCAACAAAACCAGCGAACCCTGGCCGCGCCGCCCGGACCGGCCGGCTTGCTGCCAGAACGAGCTGACCGTCCCCGGAAAACCGGCGATGACCACTGCATCGAGTCCGGCGATGTCGACACCCAACTCGAGCGCGTTGGTGGCAGCCACGCCGCGCAACTGGCCTTCGGCCAGCGCCTTTTCCAGTGCGGTGCGGTCCTCGGCGAGGTAACCCGCACGGTAGGAAGCTACTTTCCCGGCCAGTTCCGGCGCGACATCCTGCAGTCGTGCCCGGGCGGTCAGCGCGGTCAATTCCGCGCCTCGCCGGGAGCGGACAAACGTCAGAGTATGTGCGCCCTCGGCGATCAGGTCGGCCATCACCCGAGCAGCCTCGGCTCCTGCGGAGCGTCGTACCGGTGCACCGTTCTCGCCGACGAGGTCGGGCCGCAGGGCGGGCTCCCACAGCGCCACCGTCCGGGCACCCTGCGGCGAGCCGTCTTCAGTGATCTCTTCGACCGGCTGACCGATGAGCTCAGCTGCGCTCGCCCCGGGCGACGCGGTGGTGGCACTGGCGAAGATCACCGTGGGTGTGGTGGCTGCAGGCGAATAGCGGGCGCACAACCGCAGCAGGCGGCGCAGCACCATCGCCACGTTCGAACCGAAAACGCCGCGGTAATAGTGACACTCGTCGACCACCAGGAACTTGAGCCCGCGCAGGAAAACCGCCCATCGCGGGTGGTTACGCAGCATCGACACGTGCACCATGTCGGGATTGGAGAACAACCACCGTGAGCGTTCTCGTGCCAACCGGCGCACCTCCACCGGGCTGTCACCGTCGTAGGCCGTCGGTGCTGCATCGCGCAGCCGCGGTATCGCAGCGGTCAGCATGTGCGCGGCCCTTAGTTGATCGTGACCGAGCGCTTTGGTCGGCGACAGGTACAACACCCGCGCCCGCGGGTCGCTCACGAGCGCGTTCAGTATGGGCAGCTGGTAGGCCAGTGATTTTCCCGACGCGGTACCGGTGCTCACCACGACATTGCGACCGGCGTGAACCAGCTCGGCAGCGGCGAGCTGGTGCGACCACGGCAGTTCGATGCCCCGGTCGGTGAACGCGCGGACCACCTCGGGCTGCGCCCACGACGGCCAAGACCGTGGTTGACCGGGCCGTGCGGGTAGTTCGGCCACATGGCGCAGCGGATGCTCGCCCGGCTCGCCGCCGGCGACCGCCGCGGCGAGCAGTTCACTGCCGAAAGTCACCTAGAGGCCCCCGTCGTATCTGCTTCGCAATTGAATTGTTCACCAGCTTCGATGACGGAATTACCTACTATGCGCTGTCGCCGAAGCGATGGACATGGTTGACTATGGGCGGTCGCGGCTTCTGTGTTCGTGTAAAACTTCGCAGGATCTTTCGTTGCGACCGCACGTCCTGCGAGGGTTGGGCCGGAGTAAGACCGGCGGCTTTACCGGGTGGCGGTCTCAACGGGCCCGGGCACCGAAGACGGTGTACCGCACAGAAAAGAGAAGGAAAAATCGAGAAATGCCACAGGGAACTGTGAAGTGGTTCAACGCGGAGAAGGGGTTCGGTTTCATCGCCCCCGAGGACGGTTCCGCTGACGTGTTTGTCCACTACACGGAGATCCAGGGTTCGGGATTCCGCACCCTCGAGGAAAACCAGAGAGTCGAGTTCGAGGTCGGCCAGAGCCCCAAAGGGCCGCAGGCTACCGGCGTCCGCTCCATCTGAGCAACCGAACCTCACGAGAGCCCCCCGCGCACTCCTCACATCGAGTCAAGCCGGGGGGTTCTCGCTACCCGCGCCAGGGCCGATGGCCCGCCGCCGTACCGATTCGGGGCATGGCACGCGTCGCCGTATAGCTAGCTGCATACCCATGCTGGCTTACTGTCAGTGACGTGGGCCAGCTGTCCTTCTTCTCCGCAGAGTCGGTGCCTCCCGCGGTCGCCGACCTCACCGGAGTGCTCGCGGCCACCGGCCAGGTCATCATGGTCGGTGGCGGGGCTCGGCTGTCGGTCGTCGTCGATGAGCCGTGGCGGGCCGCTGCGCTGGCGCAAATGATCGACCAGGCCGGTTTGTTGTCCGAGATCACCAGCACTGAGGAGGACACTCCGTTGGTGCGGACGGCGGTTGACGTCCGGTTATGCGTCGTCGCCGCCGAATGGACCCGCGGGGCGGTCAAAATGGTGCCGCCATTGTGGTTGCCGGGCCCGCGCGAGCTCAGGGCCTGGACCCTGGCGGCCGGCAGCCCCGAAGCCGACCGCTATCTGCTGGGCCTGGACCCGCACGCTCCGGACACCCACTCGCCGCTGGCATCGGCGCTGATGCGGGTGGGGATCGCGCCCACACTGATCGGCACCCGCGGGACAAGACCCGCGCTTCGGATCAGCGGGCGGCGCCGGCTGTCGCGTCTGGTGGAAAATGTCGGGGAACCGCCCCGCGACGCCCAGGCGTTGTCACAATGGCCTCGGGTGTGACGGCCGGCTGCCGCCCCTTCGCACCGGGGCCAGTTTGCGTCGGCTCGCCGGGGGTGCCACATTGTCTGTTGTCCAAAGGGGGTTGCCTCGAAGCGAGCGGGTCTCGGGGCGGTTGTCACTCGGGACTGTAGGTAAGAGCGGAGCGTAAGCGCAGTTGGCTGAGGCGAAGGTGAAGGACCGCGGCGGGCGCGGTAACGGCGCCCGGCGGCGACTCGTCATAGTCGAGTCGCCGACCAAGGCTCGAAAACTGGCCGGCTACCTGGGCTCGAACTACATCGTGGAGTCTTCTCGGGGCCATATCCGCGACCTGCCGCGAGCAGCGGCTGACGTGCCCGCGAAGTTCAAATCCGAGCCGTGGGCCCGACTGGGAGTGAACGTCGACGCCGACTTCGAACCGCTTTACATCATCAGCCCGGAGAAGAAGAGCACGGTCAGCGAGCTGAGGGGTCTGCTCAAAGACGTCGACGAACTGTATCTGGCCACCGACGGTGACCGGGAAGGCGAAGCCATCGCCTGGCACCTGCTTCAAACGCTGAAGCCGCGGATCCCGGTAAAGCGGATGGTGTTCCACGAAATCACCGAACCGGCGATCCGGGCCGCCGCCGAACATCCTCGCGACCTGGACACCGACCTCGTCGACGCCCAGGAGACCCGGCGCATCCTGGACCGTTTGTACGGTTATGAGGTCAGCCCGGTGCTGTGGAAGAAGGTGGCGCCCAAGCTGTCGGCGGGGCGGGTGCAGTCCGTGGCCACCCGCATCATCGTGCAGCGTGAACGCGACCGGATGGCGTTCCGCAGCGCCGACTACTGGGACGTGGTCGCCGAACTGGACGCCGGCGTCTCCGACCCGGCCGCCGCGCCACCTGTGTTTACCGCGCGCCTGACGAGCGTCGACGGCCTGCGGGTCGCTACCGGTCGGGATTTCGATTCGTTGGGAGCGGTGCGCAAGCCCACCGAAGTGATCGTCCTCGACGAGGTCAGCGCCGGCTCGCTGGCGGCGGGCCTGCGGGGTGGGCAGCTGACCGTGGGGTCGGTGGAGGAGAAACCGTACACGCGCCGCCCGTATGCGCCGTTCATGACCTCGACTTTGCAGCAGGAAGCCGGCCGTAAGCTGCGGTTCTCCTCGGAGCGGACGATGAGCATCGCCCAACGGCTCTACGAGAACGGCTACATCACCTACATGCGCACCGACTCGACGACGCTCTCGCAGTCGGCGATCGACGCCGCCCGCAACCAGGCGCGCCAGCTCTACGGTGAGGAGTACGTGGCCTCGTCGCCGCGTCAGTACACCCGCAAAGTGAAAAACGCGCAGGAGGCGCACGAGGCTATCCGGCCCGCCGGCGAGACGTTCGCCACTCCGGACGCGGTGCGTCGTGAGCTCGACGGTGACGAATTCCGGCTCTACGAGTTGATCTGGCAGCGCACGGTCGCCTCCCAGATGGCCGACGCCCGCGGCACCACGCTGAGCTTGCGGATCAACGGCGAATCCGGCGGCCGGCAGGTGGTGTTCGCCGCCAGCGGTCGCACGCTGACGTTCGCCGGCTTTTTGAAGGCCTACGTGGAGACGGTCGACGAACTGGCCGGCGGCGAAGCTGACGACGCCGAACGGCGGCTGCCAAACCTCACCGAGGGACAACGGCTTGCGGTCGTCGAGTTGACTCCCGACGGACACTCGACCAACCCCCCGCCCCGGTACACGGAGGCATCGCTGGTCAAGGCGCTCGAGGAGCTCGGGATCGGCCGCCCGTCAACCTACTCGTCGATCATCAAGACCATCCAGGATCGTGGCTACGTGCACAAGCGCGGCAGCGCGTTGGTGCCGTCCTGGGTGGCCTTCGCGGTGACTGGTCTGCTGGAGCAGCATTTCGGTCGGCTCGTCGACTACGACTTCACCGCCGCCATGGAAGACGAGCTCGACGAGATCGCCTCCGGGCACGAGCATCGCACCAACTGGTTGAACAATTTCTACTTCGGCGGCGATCACGGCGTGCCGGACTCGGTGGCTCGATCAGGCGGGCTGAAGAAACTGGTGGGTGTCAACCTGGAAGGTATCGACGCCCGAGAAGTCAACTCCATCAAGCTTTTCGATGACCAGCAGGGCCGCCCGGTGTATGTCCGGGTGGGCAAGAACGGGCCGTATTTGGAGCGCATGGTGGCCGGCGGCGGCGGCGAGCTGACGCCGCAGCGGGCCAACCTCGACGGCACGCTCACCCCCGACGAGCTGACTTTGCAACTGGCCGAAGAGCTTTTCGCCACACCGCAGGAGGGGCGCGTCCTGGGTATCGATCCCCAGACCGGTCACGAGATCGTTGCCAAAGACGGCCGTTACGGGCCGTATGTCACCGAGGTACTGGTGGAGCCCCCGGAGAACGGCGACGACGGCGCTCCGGCGCGGAAGGGCAAGAAGCCCACCGGCCCCAAACCGCGAACCGGTTCACTGCTGCGCGGCATGGACTTGCAGTCGGTGACGCTCGACGATGCACTACGGCTGCTGTCGCTGCCCCGGGTTGTCGGTGTTGACCCCGACTCCGCTGAAGAGATCACCGCCCAGAACGGGCGTTACGGACCATACCTGAAGCGCGGCAACGACTCTCGCTCGCTGGCGACCGAAGATCAGATTTTCGATATCACGCTCGAAGAAGCGCTGAAGATCTACGCCGAGCCCAAACGCCGTGGGCGCCAAGCTGCGTCGACGCCGCCGCTGCGTGAGCTGGGAACGGATCCGGCCTCGGGCCGGCCGATGGTCATCAAGGACGGCCGATTCGGGCCGTACGTCACCGACGGTGAGACGAACGCGAGTCTGCGCAAGGGCGACGACGTGTTGTCGATCACCGACGAGCGCGCCGCCGAATTGCTGGCTGACCGGCGAGCCCGCGGGCCGGTGCAGCGGACCAGCAAGAAGACGACCCGCAAATCGCCGGCCAAGAAAGCGGTTAAACGGCGCTGACCGGGTAGCCGGTTTCAGCCGGTGTCGTTGTTGGAGAGTATTTCTTCCGGGCTTGCCAGCTGGAGCGGACGGGCCAATTGGGTCGGGGCGGTACGGCCGCGCAGCGAGACGATCTCGGCGACGTTCCAGCGCAGTGCTTCGGCATCCACTGCGCCGCTCACCGCGATCGACGACGCCAGCACATGGCCTTCCTCGAGCTTGGCGAGTTCGGTCAGCCGGGCGGCCTCGTTGACCGGGTCGCCGATGACGGTGTACTCGAACCGGGCTTGCGCGCCGATATGGCCGGCGATGGCCCGGCCCGCGGAAACCCCGATCCCGAACTCGGCGGAACCGATCACCGGGATGAGCTCGTCGTGCAGTTCACGGGCCGCCGCCAACGCCCCACCGCAGGCGTCGGGGTGCTCGATGGGTGCGCCGAAGATGGCCAGGGCGGCGTCGCCCTGGAACTTGTTGACGAACCCGCCGTGCCGGCCGACGGTGTCCACCACCACCCGGAAGAACTCGTTGAGCAGGTTGACCACCTCGCCGGGCGGTCGGGTCGCGGCCAGGTGTGTGGAGCCGACCAGGTCGACGAACAACACCGCGACGTCGCGCTCTTGGCCGCCCAACTCGGTGCCTCGCTCCAGGGCGCGACGGGCCACGTCTTCGCCGACGTAGCGACCGAACAGGTCCCGCAGCCGCTGCCGCTCGGACAGGTCGCGCACCATGTCGTTGAACCCCGCCTGCAGCAGGCCGAGTTCGCTGGCGTCGTAAATCTGCATATGCGCGTTGTAGTTACCACGCTGCACCTCCCCGAGCGCCCAGCGCAGTTGCCGCAACGGGTCGGCGATGGACATGGCCACCAGCAGTGTGCTGGCTAGCCCAATCACCAGCGCGGTCAGCGCGAGCAGCAGGATCGGGCCGAACAGTTGGTTGGCCGCCGGGTGCAGCAGCGCGAACTTGTCGGCCACCACTGTGAGCACGATCGCCACCAGGGGCACGCCGGTCGACAGCGCCCACGTCAGCATCTGTCGTCCGATCACCCCGGGCGTGGTCACGTTCTCCGGCAGCCCGCCCCGCAAGGCCGCGACCGCTACCGGCCGTAGCACCCGCTCCGCCTGTAAGTAGCCAATGATCGCGGTCGCGGTGGCGCCCAGGCCGGTTGCCACAGCCACTACCGGCGCCGCGTGCCTGGCGACCGGCCAGCTCGCCATGATGAACACCACGCCGCCCACGCTCCAGTAGCACAGGCTGATCAGCGTGCGGTAGAACGGCATCCGCAGCGCCCGGCAGCGGGCAAGTTCGGTCGCGGCCGGATCCGTGTCGGTGAGCAGACCGTCGCGGCGCTGCCAGCGGAAAACCGGCAGCAGCAGTCGCACGCTCACCGAAAAGCCGGTGCCGAAGAGGACGATCAGCGCGGTGACGAACACCAGCAGGTTCAGAATCGGCAGATCCTGCAGCTCGATGCGGTCTTTGGGCGGCAGAGCGTACCGCAGGAAGCCCAGGACGAGCAGGGCGCCGATGATGTCGGCTTGCACCATGCTCAGCGAAAAGACCGGCCAGGGTGTGCGCACCAGCCACCGGACGAATCCCCCGATTCGTCCGCCGAACGCCATTGCGCTGCCCACCCGCCCACCGTATCGGCGCTGCTGATCCCGAAGTAGCCGAAAACACCGTTGCGCGCCGCTGACCGTCGGGGCGGTGTCGGCGCCGACCAGTAGTGTTGCCGTGATGTCTCGGGTGTTTGCGCGGCTCGTGGGCCAAGAGCAAGTCGAAGCCGAGCTGGTCGCGGCCGCCCAGGCGGCCCGCGGTGATTCGGCTCACAGGGCGCCCGCAGATGCCGGCATGTCGCACGCCTGGCTCATCACCGGACCGCCCGGCTCGGGGCGTTCGGTCGCGGCGCTGTGCTTCGCGGCCGCGCTGCAGTGCACGTCCACGGGGTTACCGGGCTGCGGGGAGTGCCGGGCCTGCACGACGACAATGGCCGGCACGCACGCCGATGTTCGCCGCGTGATTCCCGAGGGGCTGTCGATCGGTGTCGACGAGATGCGCGCGATCGTGCAGATCGCGTCCCGGCGCCCCAGTACCGGGCGTTGGCAAACAGTGCTGATCGAGGACGCCGACCGGCTGACCGAAGGCGCGGCGAACGCCTTATTGAAGGTGGTCGAGGAACCGCCGCCGTCGACGGTGTTCTTGCTCTGCGCACCGTCGGTGGACCCCGAGGACATCGCGATCACACTGCGGTCCCGGTGCCGTCATGTGCCGCTGGTCACTCCGCCGGTCACCGCGATCGCCCAGGTCCTGGTCGATCGCGACGGTATGTCCAGCGAAACGGCACAGTGGGCGGCAGCGGTGAGCGGCGGTCACGTCGGACGAGCGCGCAGGCTGGCCACCGACCCGCAGGCCCGTCAGCGCCGGGAGCGGACGTTGGGCCTGGCCCGGGACGCCGCAACTCCGTCGCGGGCTTATGCCGCGGCCGAGGAGTTGGTCGTCGCCGCCGAGGCCGAGGCGCAACAGCTGACCGCCGAGCGGGCCGAGGTGGAGACCGATGAGCTGCGCACAGCCCTAGGGGCCGGGGGCACCGGTAAGGGCACGGCCGGTGCGTTGCGCGGTGCCGCGGGCGCACTGAAGGAGCTCGAGCGACGGCAGAAATCGCGGCAGACGCGGGCCTCACGCGACGCGTTGGACCGGGCGCTGATCGATCTGGCCACCTACTTCCGCGACGCGCTGCTGGTGTCGGCGGGCGCGCCTGCCGTGCGTGCCAACCACCCTGACATGGCCGACCGGGTCGCCGCCATCGCAACGCACAGCACGCCGGAGCGACTGCTGCGCTGCATCGAAGCGGTGTTGGAGTGCCGCGAAGCGTTGGCCGTCAACGTCAAACCGAAATTCGCCGTCGACGCCATGGTCGCCACCATCAGCCAGGCGCTGCGGTCGTAGGACTTGGGTCGGTTGTCGAGCCTGCCGTAGACTCGTCCCGCCCGCCAGGGCATGCCACCTTAGCTCAGTCGGCAGAGCGGCTCACTCGTAATGAGCAGGTCAGGAGTTCGATTCTCCTAGGTGGCTCGCGCGTCAGGGCCGCACCAGATACCCGACCGGACCGGCGGCGACGCAGACCGCCAACGCCGCGGTGTCGGCCCGTGTGGTGATCGCGTCGCCCGCGCCGGGTAGCCGGACGAAGACCCGGTTGAGCCCGGGATGCACGATCACCTTGACCGCCGGCCCATCGGATAATGACAGCGTCATGGAGCCGTCGCTGTTGGCCAGGTAGTTGAGTTCAGCGGTCCACTCCGCGGGCAGCAGCGGCCCGTCCAGCCGAAGGCGTACCGGCCGGTCGGGCTGGACGAAGTATCCGCATTGCGGCACCGGCCCCGGCACGATCGTCCGGGTCCACGCCACCCGAGCGTCGATGAGCCGGCCCGTACTGTCCAGCATTCGTAATCGGCTTGTGGCGACGCTGAATTCGGGGCGGTCCCGCAGCAGGGCGAACATGTGACTGGCCAGGTTCTCCGGCCAGGCCACCCGTTGCAGCACCAGCGGATCGACCTCTTGATCCAGCAGCGGCGCGTCGGCGGTGGCATGCGCGGCGGCCAGTGCCCGTCGGGCGTGCTGTAGGTACGGCTGAGCGGGATTGTCGCGCCAGGAAGCCAGAAACGTCGACGTTGAGTACAGGCTGCTGGCCGCGAATAGCCCTGCCAGCATCGTGGCCACGGCTGTGCGGGCGGCGGATGCGTTGAGCCAAGCCGACGACGGCCGGTTCGGAGCACACAGCCCGACGGCGGCCAGCAGCGCCAGCACGACCACCAGGTCGGGCAGATATCGCAAGGTCTGCGCCAGTTCGAGCGCGGTGAAACGCGACGAACGCATCAGGTAGATCGGCGCCTGGCAGGCCACGGCGTAACCGGCTGCCGTCAGCCACACCAGCCCGACGCGTTGCTTGCGGATCAGCGAGACGGCCAAAGTCGCGGCCAGCACCAGCCAGCCGAGTATCCGCACCACCATCGGCGGCGTGGCCCATGGTGACGCCGGCACCCACCGGTCCCATGTCCACGGCCCGCCGGCCAAGCCGGGAACGATGCCGTGGCTGATCGAGCGGCTGAGCAGCTCAGCCGTCATCGACAGGTCTGTGCTCCACCGCTGCTGATTCACCGCGACCAGGTAGACGACCACCCAGGCTGCGGTCAACCCCAGCGACGCCGTCCACAGCCGCAACCCGGCGCCCCACACGGTCCGCAGCGCGGCCGGCTCACCGCGCACGCGGCACAGCAGCGCGGTGATGGCGAATGCGACGAACGGGATCACCGCGGCCTTCTCGAAGAACAGTAGCCCGATGAAGTACACCAGCAGACCGGTCACCGCGTAGCGCTGTTTTCCGGTGCGGATCAGCAGAACCGCATCGGCGCTGACCCAGGCCAGCGCCGCCAGCATCGGCAGCGAGTTCAGCGCGGCGGCCCACCACGCGAAACCGGGCACCGCCAACGGCGTGAACAGGGCGAACGTCAGCGGTATGAGCAGCACCGGACGCCAACCCAGGAGCACGTGCAGCGCCCGCAACAACGCCAGTGAGACGAGCAGTTGCAGCACCACCAGGCTGACGGCGGGGCCGAGCCAGTTCAGCGGCGCCAGCCGGGTGATTCCTCCGGCAATCAGGTAGGCGGCAGGCATCAGATGACCGTCGTGGTCGTCGAAGAGGTAGCCGGCCGACAGCAGGTTGTGAGTTCCGGCCCGGCCCACCAGGATCAGGTCGTCCCAGTAGAAGTAGCCGGCGAAAGCCAGCACCGCACGGATGGTGAGCTGCGCTGCGATCAGTGCCGCAGCGACCAGCGCGACCCGTGGCGGGCGAGTCGGAAGGCCGGGCATACTTGCTTTCTTACCGGTGCCCGGCGGCAGCCGTGGTCGTCGGTATGGTGAGCCGATGCGCGCACTGGTCACCGGCGCAGCCGGATTCATCGGCTCGACGCTGGTCGACCGCCTGATCGCCGACGGCCACTTCGTCGCGGGATTGGACAACTTCGCATCCGGGCGCGCGACCAACCTCGAGCACCTGGCCGAACAGCCCGGGTTCGTTTTCGTCGAGGCCGACATCGTGACCGCAGATCTGCACGCCATCCTCGACGAGCACCGGCCCGAAGTGGTTTTTCACCTGGCTGCTCAGATCGACGTCCGGCGTTCGGTGGCGGCCCCTGAGTTCGACGCCTCGGTCAATGTGCTCGGCACCGTCCGGCTCGCCGAGGCGGCGAGGAGCGCACAGGTCCGCAAGATCGTGCACACCTCGTCGGGCGGCTCGATCTACGGCACCCCCACCGCTTATCCGACCAGTGAGGCGGTGCCGACCGACCCGGCGTCGCCCTACGCCGCAGGCAAAGTTGCCGGCGAGATATACCTGAACACCTTTCGGCATCTCTACGGCCTGGAGTGTTCACACATTGCGCCGGCCAATGTCTATGGCCCCCGCCAGGATCCGCACGGCGAGGCCGGAGTTGTGGCCATTTTCGCCCAGGCGCTGCTGTCAGGCAAGCCCACCAGAGTATTCGATGATGGATCCAACACCCGCGATTACGTGTATGTCGACGACGTGGTCGATGCCTTCGTCAAAGCAGCCGGGCCTGCCGGCGGCGGGCAGCGGATCAACATCGGTACCGGCGTGGAAACCTCGGACCGCCAACTACATTCAGTGGTTGCGGCGGCCGTCGGAGCACCCGACGACCCGGAGTTCGATCCGCCACGACTGGGCGATTTGAAGCGGTCATGTCTGGATATTCGCTTGGCGCAACGGCTTTTGGGTTGGCGTCCACAGGTGCGACTCGATGACGGCGTGCGCCGCACCGTGCAGTATTTTCGCCACGCGCAAACCGTCTAGCGCGGTTCGGGCTGCCGCGCCCCTTCGAGTGCGATGGCGCGGGCCAGTCGGGCGTAACGCAGCTCCAGGTCCTTGAAACGCAGGTAGGCGCTCAACGTCGTGAAGACGAACGCAATTATCAGCCCATACAGCATCAGGTCGGCGCCCCGGGCCACGCCGAGCCACTGCGCGACCACGGTGGTGTCGTTGGGCCGCAGGATCGCGTAGCCGGCGGCGAAGACGAACAGCACATAGCCGACCTTGACCCAAGCCCGCGACTGGGCGCTGGTCCGGGACCGCAGCAGATAGATCAGCAACACGATGACCGCGGCGATCAGCAGTATCTGGATCCAGTTCACCGTCGTCTCCTTCGTCGCAGAAACCCGTCGAAGATGATGTTGACGCCGTTGAGCAACGGCTGACCCTTGGCTTTCGAGTAGTCGGTGTACAGCACCTCGACCGGTTCCTCAGCTACCCGCCAACGGTTTTCGTCGACCAGCGCGACGAACTCGCTGGCGTGGCTCATACCGCTCATCGTGATTTCCAGGCCATCAGCGACTGTTTTGTTGAAGACTCGGAGCCCGTTGTTGGTGTCGGTCAGCCCCAGCCGGCGACCTCGTGGGCTGAGCCACGCCGCGGTTTGCAGCACGATGCGCTTCAACAGTGGCGGCTTGCTCAGGCCCGGCCGGCCGAAACGGGTGCCGATCACCACGTCGACGCCCTCGGTGCTGAGCCGGTCGATCATGGCGATGACGTCTTTGACACGGTGCTGACCGTCGCCGTCGAAGGTGACGAAGACCTCCGCACCGGGTCGGCGACGAGCGTATTCGACACCGGTCTGGATGGCAGCGCCCTGCCCCAAGTTGACCGGATGGCGCACCAGATGAGCTCCGGCCTGCAGCGCAATCTCGCCGGTGCCGTCGCTGCTGCCGTCGTCAACACAGACGACGTGGTCGAAAACCGAGCGAACATCCGCGACGACTTCGCCGATGACGCCGGCCTCGTTGAATGCCGGGATGATGATCCACACGTCGGGATATTGCATTGTGATCTTCCACAAATTACACGTCGTTCAGGGCCGGGCCCGTGCTAGCGCGGCCAGATGAACGGCGATTCCGGCCAGCGGGCCGCACAGCAGGGCGATCACCGTGCGGGTCTGCAGCGGCAACGGCAACAGCAGTAAAAGCGAGGAGGCCACCGTCGCGCTCACCCAGCCGACGGCGTACGCCCGGTGCAGCGCGGCGGCCACTGTGGCGGCGCCGGTGAGCGTCAGCATGGCGATGGCCACCGCCGCGGCCGTCAACCACGCCAACAGGGCGCTGCTGGCGTGGTAGCCGGCGCCGAAGCCGAACTGCAACAGCCACGGCCCGATCAATCCCGCGGCCATCACGCCGACCGCCCCGATGCCGCCGACGAGCACCGCCGGTGCCAGTAGTGCACGTAACCGATCGGCGCGCTCGTCGACGAAGTGCGCGATCAAATTGCCCTGCATCGCGGTCAGCGGTACCAGTAACGGCGCCCGGGTCAAGGTGACCGCCAGGATGACCACGCCGCCTTCGGCGCCGAGCACACTGGAAGTGGCCTTCAGCAACACCGGAAAGCCCATGATCAGGATCGCGCTTGCACCCGCCGCGGTGATGGAGTGCGCCGCGCCTCGCAGAAAGGTCGCGGTGCCCCCGGGGGTCAGCATCCGGGCCGCAGTACGTGCGGTCGGGGAAGCGACCAGCATGATCAGCCACGCCACCGCCCCCGCGACGGTCGCCCACAGGAAGCCCACCAAGCCCCAGCCGATCACGAACGTGGCCGCCGCAACCGCGACTCGGATCACCGCGTCGGTGACCATCAGCGCCCCGTATTGCGTCCAGTGATTAACGCCGGCCAACATGCCCAACAGGGTGGCGTGCAGGCAGAAGCCGGCTAGGCCGGCACTGAGCAGCACCACCGAAAGTCCGGGTGCCGACGCGAAAACATGACTGCTCCATAGCGGCGAGCTCGCCGCGATCAGCAGGGCCGCGGCGATACCCACCACCGCGGCGACCCTCAGCGGATGGGTACGGCGGGCCGGCGCAATCTCGGCATACCGCACCGCGCGCACTTCTCGAGTGGTCTCTTGCAGTAGGCCGTTCGCGGCCCCGGTGACCAGACCGAAAGCCCCCCAGAACACCCCGAAGACCGAGAAGCCGGCGGGCGCCAGAGCCCGGGCCGCCAGGTAGATCACCGCATACCCGCAGAGGGCGGTGAGCGCGGTCGCCACGCCCACCCGGGCCACGCTGCTGCGCGCGATCGGTCCGGTGGAGGCCTGCATCGCAGGGGGGGTGCCGCCGACCTCAGTCATTGCGACAGCGGCCCTCCAGTGGGTGTCTGCGGTATTCCACAGTTTTGAAAATACTAAGAGCCGGCGCGCTGCTGCCGGAGGCTGCCGCCCGAGTCTGACAAACTAAGCGGCAGAGGGGAGTATTCCTTCCGCCGCGGCGTCGTCATCACGTCGACCGCCAACGGACGACCGGCGCCGCGGGCCGTAGCGCACCAGACGGTGGAAGAGACCTCTGGTGTTCTCGCGGCCGGAGGTTCTTTCCGTTGAAGGTGACCGCGCTCGAGTGGATCGTCACCTTGGGCATGACGATCGCCATCCTGATGTTCGACGTCGTGGCCATCGCCCGTCGACCGCACGAACCAACGATGCGCCGATGTGCGCTGGCCTTATCCGCTTACATCAGCCTGGCTTTGGTATTCGCATTGTGGATCTGGGTGTTTCACGGTCAGCAATTCGGACTGCAGTTTTTCGCCGGCTGGCTCACCGAGTACAGCCTGTCGATCGACAACCTCTTCATGTTCATCGTCATCATGTCAAACTTCCACGTGCCGAGGACGTATCAGCTCCAAACGTTGTTTTTCGGTATCGTGATCGCGCTGTTTCTCCGCGGCATCCTCATCGTGCTCGGAGCGGCAGCGATCCAGCAGATATCCTGGGCGTTCTATCTTTTCGGCGCTTTCCTGGTTTACACCGCGATCAAACTGGCTCGGGGCGCCGGGCACCATACCGGGGCAAAGGAGAACGCGGTCATCCGGTTTGCGCGCAAGCGGCTGAACGTCGCCGACGGCTGGGACGGCATGAAGCTCTGGGTGCGAAAGGGTGCGGAACTCGCGGTGACGCCGATGTTCATCGTCATTGTGGCGCTCGGCCTGACTGATCTCGTGTTCGCTCTCGATTCGATACCGGCCATCTACGGACTCACTCGTCAGCCATATCTGGTATTCGCCGCAAATGTGTTCGCAATGATGGGTATGCGGCAGTTGTACTTTCTGGTCGGCAGCCTGCTGAATCGGCTGGTCTACCTGTCCAAGGGCTTAGCGTTTATTCTGCTGTTCATCGGGGTGAAGCTGATCTTGCACGCGTTGCACGAGAACGAAGTGCCGTTCGTCAATGGTGGCCGCCATATCCCGGTGCCGACCGTCTCCACACTGCTCAGCCTCGGTGTCATCGTTGTGACCTTGGTGATCACCGCGGCGGCCAGCCTCTGCGCAACCCGCGTCCAGCGCGCCAGTTTTGCCACGGGCCAGCGCCGGGGCCTGCCAGACTGACCCGCGGAGGGGAGTATTTCTGGCCCACGGCGGCGTCATGGGCAAGACCTCTTTTCGTGCTCGCGACCGAACTTCTCAGGGTGTTTCCGCGCTGGAATGGCTCATCACATTGGGCGCGACTTTCGCAGTGCTGTCAATCGATCTGGTGGTGATCGGGCGCCGACTCCACGAGCCAACGATGGGTCGATGCGCTACTGCGTTGTCGGCTTACGCCGTACTTGCCGTCGTCTCGGTATCTGGGTCTGGTTGTTGCACGGCCATAAGTATGGTGAACAGTTTCATGCCGGTGGCTCACCGAGTTCAGCCTGTCCATCTACAACCTCTTCATTTCCACGATCATCATGGCCAATTTAGCTGTGCCCAAGGTGCATCAACTGCGGGCGCTGTTCTTCGGAGTCGTAATGTCGCTCGTGTTCCGTGGCATCTTCATGGCTGTATGTGAAAGAGGTCCACGGCGGGTCATGACGCCGATGTTCGTCGTCATCGTGGCCCTCGGTGCCACCGACCTGATGTTCGCGCTCGAATTAATACCGGCGATCGACGGCCTCACCCGAGAGGCTTACGTGATGTTGACGGCCGACGTGTTCGCATTGATGGGAATGCGGCGGTTGTACTTCCTGCTCGGCGGTCTACTGGATCGGCTGGTGTACCTTTCCCGGGGCCTGCCCTGGTCTTGTTCTTCCTCGGGATAAAGCTCGTGTTCCATGCGTTGCGTGAGAACGACGTACCGTTCGTCAACGGCGGTCAGCAATTGCCGGTGCCGAGGATCTCGAGTCCGCTCAGCCTGGGAGTCATCGCGGTGATGCCCGGGATCACCGCGTCGCCAGCCTGTAACCCGACTCGCAGCCAGCCGGCCCAGCAGTACGACGGGTGACTTGACGGGAATCGCAACGCCTTTCGTACGCCAGCGATCGGTTCGGTCCGCCGATTCCGGGGTATTCGCCGGTCATGGCCTTCGCCGACTACCAAAACGCGCTTTATCAGCAAGGACAGCACGGCCGCCAGCCGCCGTACCCGATTAGCTTCGCCGACCTGGAAGCGAAGGCAGCCGCGGCGTTGCCGCCTAAAGTGCTGGGTTACGTTGCCGGCGGTGCGGGGGATGAGCATACCCAGCGTGCTAACTGCGAGGCATTCAAGCGCTGGGGTCTGTATCCGCGCATGGGCATCGCCCCTGACGAGCGCGACTTGTCGGTCGAGTTATTCGGCATCACGTTGCCGTCGCCGATCTTCATGGCGCCGATCGGCGTCATCGGTGTCTGCGCCCAGGATGGCCACGGTGACCTCGCCGCGGCGCGGGCGTCCGCCCGCACGGGCGTGCCGTTTTTCGTTGGAACGCTTACCTCGGACCCAATGGAGGAAGTGGTGCCGGAGCTGGGCGACACCCCGGGCTTCTTCCAGCTCTACACGCCGCCGGACCGAGAAATGGCGGCCAGCCTGGTGCACCGGGCCGAAGCGACCGGTTTGAGGGGCATCGCGGTCACACTGGACACCTGGGTCACCGGCTGGCGGCCTCGTGACCTCAGCGCCGGCAACTATCCGCAGGTGCCCAGTGGTTGCCTCAGCAACTACACCAGCGACCCGGTTTTCCAGGCGGGCCTGCAACCCGGCGAGGACGCTACCGAAGCGGCCGTGCGGAAGCTGCCCATCTTCGGCGGCCCCTTCCGATGGACTGACCTGGAGTGGCTACGGTCGGAAACCAGCTTGCCGCTGATGGTCAAGGGCATCTGTCACCCCGAGGATGTGCGCCGCGCTAAGGACTTCGGTGCCGACGCCATCTACTGCTCAAACCACGGGGGCCGACAAGCCAACGGCGGTCTGCCAACCCTGGACTGCCTGCCCGGAGTGCTCGAGGCCGCCGATGGCCTACCGGTGCTCTTCGACTCAGGTGTCCGCAGCGGCGCCGACATCATCAAGGCTCTCGCGCTGGGTGCGACGGCCGTCGGAATCGGCCGGCCCTACGCCTACGGTTTGGCCCTCGGCGGTGTCGAGGGCATCGTGCACGTCTTGCGTTCGCTGCTCGCCGAGGCGGACCTGATTATGGCCGTCGACGGTTATCCCTCGCTCAAGGACCTCACGCCCGAGGCGTTGCGCCTGGTCGGATAGCCCAGCGGACGGCCGGCCCCGGACCTAGTGAGCGTGTTCGCCAGACTTGAACCGCTCCACTGAGCGCTGCACCTCTGCTTCGGCCTCGGCACGGCCGACCCATTCTGCGGCCTTGACGAACTTGCCGGGCTCCAGCGCCTTGTACTCGGAGAAGAAGTGTTTGATCGCGTCCAACTCGAAGGATGAGACATCCTCGATGTCGTTCACGTGGTCCCACCGGGTGTCGCCGGCCGGGACACAGAGCACCTTGTCGTCGCCGCCGGCTTCGTCGGTCATCCGGAACATGCCGACCGGCCGAGCCTCCACCACTACGCCGGGGAACACGGGCTGGGGCAGCAGGACCAGCGCATCCAGCGGGTCGCCGTCCTCGCCGAGGGTGTCGTCGATGAAGCCGTAATCGGTCGGGTACACCATCGACGTGTAGAGGTAGCGGTCCAAACGAATCCGCCCGGTTTCGTGGTCGACCTCGTATTTGTTGCGCTGGCCCTTCGGGATCTCGATAACAACGTCGAATTCCACCGTCTCGGCTCCTTTAGAGGTCGACTCGTCGGCTCACATCGCTGCTCCACCCTAGTGCAGCGATAGCGTCCCGCAGCCGGTTGGGCAGAATGGGCCGGGACAGTCAGGAGAGTCATGCGTCCGACCCGGTGGCGGCGAACCACTCACGCGATAGTCGGGGTAGCCGTGGTGGCGCTGATTGCCGCGGTCGTCGCCGTCATTGCGCTGGTGACCGCTGGCGGTGATGGCACCTCCGGTGCCCAGAGTGTGCCGGCACCCCCGGCGGCCACCGCCAGGCCCGGGATTGTGCCGGTCCCTGGCACCGCCCCGATGCCGACCGCCGGCGGGCTGGCGGCGACGCTGGCGGCGGTTGCCGCCGATCCCAATCTGGGCGTCTTCGGCGCCCGGGTAACCGACGCCGTGACCGCTGAACAACTCTGGCAGCAGCAGGACGACGTGCCGCTGCAGCCCGCTTCGACCAACAAGGTGTTGACTGCTGCTGCCGCACTCCTGGCGGTGGACCGTGAGTCACGGGTGGCCACCCGGGTCGTTGCGGCCAACACCCCCGGGGTAGTCGTGCTCGTCGGCGGTGGCGATCCGACCTTGTCGGCGGCGCCTCCAGGTCAAGAGACCTGGTATCACGGCGCTGCGCGCATCAGCGACCTCGCCGATCAAGTGCGCCGCAGCGGCATCGTGCCCACAGCGGTACAAGTCGACACCTCGGTCTTCGCCGGGCCCGCGCTGGCGCCGGGCTGGGATCCCGGCGACATCGAAGGCGGCGACATCGCCCCGATCGAGTCGGTGATGCTCGACGCCGGCCGCATCCAACCGACCACCGTCGAATCGGGACGATCGTTGACTCCCGCGCTGGACGCGGGGCGTGCGCTGGCCAGTGCGCTGGGTGTGAGCGCGACGACGGTCACCGCCGGACCAGCGCCGGCAGGTGCCCGCGAGCTGGCCGCAGTGCGATCGGCGCCGCTGATCGATCGGCTATCGGAGATGATGAACGCATCTGACAATGTGATGGCCGAAAGCATCGGTCGTGAAGTGGCAGCCGCCATGCACCGACCGCTGAGTTTCGCCGGCGCTGTCGACGCGGTGACCAATCGGCTGGCGCTGGCGCACATCGACACCACCCGTGCCACGCTGATGGACTCCAGTGGGTTATCGGCCGATGACCGGGTGACCGCCAAAACACTCAACGAGGTCATGCAGGCCGCCGCCGGACCGGACGAATCGTCGCTGCGGGCGCTGTTGGATGTGCTGCCGATCGCCGGCGGCAGCGGCACGCTGTCCAACCGCTTCTCTGACCGAGCCACTGGAGGCGCCGCGGGCTGGCTGCGGGCTAAGACCGGCTCGCTGACCGCGGTCAACTCATTGGCCGGGGTGGTGACCGATCAAAGCGGGCGCGTGCTCACCTTCGCCTTCGTCTCCAACAGCGCCGGGCCGACCGGCCGCACCGCGATCGATGCGCTGGCCGCCACATTGTGGTCGTGCGGATGCCTGACATGACCGAGTCATCAGAGCTGACCGTAGGACGTGCTGTTGATTGGCGGTTCGCGGCTACGGTCGGCGAACGGTTGGCGCGTCCGGGTCCGCCGGCGACCGAATACACCCGGCGCCAGGTGATCGACGACCTGAGCAGAGCCGCCAAGGCGGCTGAATCGCCGGTGCGCGACGTGACCGGCCTCAACACCAACGGGGTTGTGCCGGAAGCGCGTATCGTCGACCGGGCGCAGTGGATCCGGGCGGCGGCCGAGTCGATGCGGTTGATGACCGGCGGCACCGACAAGCCGCGCGGCTTGGTCACCGGACGGCTCACCGGCGCGCAGACGGGTGCGTTGCTGGCTTTCGTCGCCTCTGGCATCCTCGGTCAATACGATCCGTTCGCCGCTGACGGGGGCTGCCTGCTACTGGTGTATCCCAACGTTATTGCGGTCGAGCGCCAACTACGGGTGCAGCCAGACGATTTCCGTCTTTGGGTGTGCCTGCATGAGGTCACGCACCGGGTGCAGTTCAGCGCCAATACCTGGCTGGCCGGCTACATGGCGCAGGCGTTGAACGTTTTGACCCACCAAAGTAGCGACGATGTCGTGCACGTGGTGGGTCGGCTGGTCGAGTATGTTCGCGGCCGCGGCGGCTCGTCGGACGACAATCCGGACGCGCACTCCTCCGGGGTGCTTGGCCTCATGCGTGCGGTGCAATCGGAGCCGCAGCGAGAAGCGCTCGATCAGCTGCTGGTGCTCGGCACGTTGCTGGAAGGCCACGCCGATCATGTGATGGATGCGGTCGGACCGATGGTCGTCCCGTCGGTGGACACCATCCGCCGCCGCTTCGACGAACGTCGCCATCGCAAGCAGTCGCCCCTGCAGCGGCTGCTGCGGGCGTTGCTGGGAATCGACGCCAAGCTGAGCCAATACACCCGCGGAAAGGCGTTTGTCGACCATGTCGTCGACCGGGTCGGGATGCAGCGGTTCAACGAGATCTGGTCGTCTCCCGAGACGCTGCCGTTGCCCTTGGAGATCGAAGATCCGCAGCGATGGATCGACAGAGTGCTGTAGGCCAACTTTCCGCGGCCGTCGCAGAGTACGCAGCGGCGTACCTGGCTACCGCAGAGCGGTGGTGCGTCGCACTTTCCGGTGGCCCGGACTCGTTGGCACTCACCGCCGTTGCGGCGCCGATGCGCCCCACCACCGCCCTGGTGATCGACCATGGGCTGCAAGCCGGTTCGGCCGACGTCGCTGCCGCGGCTGGCCGCCAAGCGATGAAGCTCGGCTGTACCGACGCGCAGGTGCTGCGCGCCCAGGTGGGTTCTGAGGGCGGCCCGGAGGCCGCGGCCCGCACCGCGCGCTACCGTGCGCTCGACGCGGCCCGCGACGATCGGCCGGTGCTGTTGGGGCACACGCTTGATGATCAGGCCGAAACCGTGCTACTGGGACTCGGCCGTGGTTCGGGTGCCCGCTCGATCGCGGGGATGCGGCCGCACGATTGGCCGTGGTGTCGTCCGCTGCTCGGTGTGCGGCGCGGGGTGACTCACGCGGTCTGCGCGGAGCTGTCACTGCGGTGGTGGCAGGATCCCCACAACTCCGATCGACGGTTCACCCGCACCCGGCTGCGCGAGGAGGTGTTGCCGCTGCTGGAGGAGGTACTCGGCGGCGGAGTCGCGGAGGCGCTGGCACGCACCGCGACGGCACTGCGTGAGGACACCGATTTGCTCGACTCCTTTGCGTTGCAGGCAATGTCGGCGGCCAACACAGCAGCCGGACTCGACACCGCCACGTTGACCGCTCTGCCTGGACCGGTTCGGCGGCGCGTTATCCGCGGGTGGCTGCTGGCGGGCGGCGCCACCGGTCTCACCGACAAGCAGATCCGCGGTGTCGACACACTGGTCACCGAGTGGCGCGGACAGGGTGGGGTCGCCGTCGGCTCGACTCTGCGCCGCCAGCGACTGGTGGTCGGCCGGCGCGATGGTGCGCTTACTCTGCGGCCTGAGCCGGTCTGATCTGCCCTGCCTTTGGCCCATCAGCGCCGGGCATGGCACGCTGTGGTCGTGGCAGCGCAATCGGCCGAGCTGTATCCCGGGGATATCAAGTCGGTGCTGCTGACTGAAGAGCAGATTCAGACCCGTACCGCCGAGCTCGGCGCCCAGATCGGTGAAGACTTCCGCGGCTTGACTGGCGACGGCGATGCGGACCTGCTGCTGATCACCGTGCTGAAGGGCGCGGTTATGTTCGTCACCGATCTGGCCCGGGCGATTCCGTTGCCAACCCAATTCGAGTTCATGGCCGTCAGCTCCTACGGCATGTCGACGTCGTCGTCGGGAGTCGTGCGCATTCTCAAAGACCTCGACCGCGACATAAACGACCGCGATGTACTGATCGTCGAGGATGTCGTGGACTCGGGACTGACGTTGTCGTGGTTGTCACGCAATCTGGTCAGCCGCCATCCCCGCTCGCTGCGGGTGTGCACGCTGCTTCGCAAACCGGACGCGGTCGGCGCCCACGTCGACATCGCCTACGTGGGGTTCGACATCCCCAACGAGTTCGTTGTGGGCTATGGCCTCGATTACCAGGAGCGCTACCGGGATCTGCCCTATATCGGAACCCTGGACCCGAAAGTTTACGAGCCATAAGCGTTCAAACGAGCCCCCAGACAGCGGTCACCGAGAAATTGACCGTCTGCTGGCCGGGTTCGAGCGGAACATCGGCGGCCATCGGTCCGCGGGGCGCCGGGCTTACGGGCGGTGTGGAACCTGAGGTCTCCCAGATTGAGATCACGCTGCCCAGGTCCAGCCCGGCCAGCTGAGCGTATTGTTCGGCACGGTCTTTGGCGTCGTCGAAAGCTCGGGCACGCGCGTTCTTCACCAGCGCCGAGTCGTCCTCGATCAAGTAACGCACCGAGTCGATTCGCGTGGCGTCGCCGCCGCTGCTGACGACGACGGTAAGGACGTGTGACGCCGAATCAAGCTTGCGGATCGCGACTCGGATGGAGTTCCGGGCGCGATATCCGGTGATGGTTTCAGTGCCGCCGCCATATTGCGGTTGCACGGTGACGTCGGTGGTGGTGATGTCTTTGCGGTCGACGCCCGCATTTGCCACGGCGGCGATGACCGCTTGCTGGCGTTCATTGGTCCGGTCCATCGCGGCGGTGACGTCCGGTGCGGTGAATGTCACACCGATGTCGGCGATCAACGTATCCGGGACACCCTCGACTTTCCCGGTACCGATCACCGTCACCTGACGTGGACCGTCGTCGGTATCGCTCGAATAATCGCTACCGCAGGCCGGAAGTGCACATACGGCAGCACTCAACGCGGCGATAGCTGTTGCTTTACGGACAGCCGATTTTCGGCGTCTGGCGATAGGCATGACCGAACTCTAGCGGTGGTCAGAACGGCGGCTCGTCGGGCAGCGGTTTGCGGTCGGGTTCGTCCGGTCGCCAGTCTGCTGGCAGTTCTTCGGCCTCGCGCGGATCGTTGACCCAGGTGCAGAAGGGACTGGTGCTCGGTTTGCCTTTGAAACAGAACAGCATGTCTCGCATATGATTTCGAAACCGCCGAGAACTGATCTCGTCGTTTCGCGCTTCCTGCAATCGCCGCCGGGCTTCGTTAACCGACCGCTGCTGGCGGTTGTGCTTGCGTGCCTGCATGACTCGGGCCGATCGTTGCGTCCCGCGGCTGCGTTGTTTCGGCGATGGCGACATGCACGGCGGGGTCCGCAATTGCGGGAACAGGTCGGCACCGGCCGGCGAGGTGCGGTAGGTCTGGCCAGCAGGGGATGTCCAGATCACTGTGCCGTCCGGTAGCTGTTCATCCTGCCAGCCGCCGAAGGTCTTGGCTCGATGATGTTTTCGACACAGACATTTGAGATTTGACGCTACGGTCAGGCCCCCGACTTCCGGGCGCGCATGATTGAACGGAATGGTGTGGTCGAGGTCGCAATGTGTGGCTCGGCGGCTGCATCCGGGAAACCGACACGTCAGATCTCGGCACCGAACGAAACGCTCGAGGGCCGCCGAGGGCTGGTACTGCAGCGATGCCCCGGCGCTGACTTGCCCATCGGCCAGGCGCACAGATGCCGCCACGGCCAGCTCACGAACCTGCTCGGCGTCGATGACACCGTAACCCTCCAGATAACCCGGCTGAGCGCTGTCGCCGGACAGCGTCTGCTCGCTGGCCACCACATTGATCACGACCTGTGGTGGTGCCGCCTCACCGTCTGTTTCGGCGGCTTCAGTCCTGGTCGGGCAGCCGGATTGCCCACAGGCACAGGTCAACTGGCGACCTTCGGTCAGTGCTGCCAATGCATCGGCCCGGCGCTGGTCGAGTGTGCGCGGATCAGCCGCGCACACGTGCTTGGCGAGCTCCGACAACCGCCGGTCGAAGCCCGTTGCCGCGGCAGCCGCCACAGTGCCGTAGATCTCCGCCATCCCGTTGTCACGGGCACTGATCCCGATATGGCGATCGTCTTCCGCGGCCACGCGGCGCTCCCGGGCGGCGTCGGGATCCGCGACGCGCACCGCGGCGTCGACGGCATTGATGATGCGCTGCTGAGACCAACCGTGCCACTTGCTGATCCGACTGACCAGCGACCCGTCGAGCTTTGCCATCAATTCGTTGTCTGTGATCAGGTCGGTGCGCGCGATGACCAGTCGCACAGTGCGCCAATCGGTTCGGCCCTCCGCGAGCAGTGCGGCGATGTTGGGCAGGCGGACACTAAGCGCCTGGGCATGCGACACCAAATAGCTCGCCCCCACTGCGGAGAGGTTCATCGCCGCAGCCACCTCAGCGGCCGTCTGCTCGAAGCCGTCGATCACCGCATACCCAGGCTTGACGTCGGCTTGTTCGGCCGCGTTGACCCGGTGCTCCAGCAGCGCCGCCACGGCCGCCAGTCGCCGGGCCACCAGCATCGACTCCAGCCGATGCGAGGCCGCCACCACAGTCACCAGCGCCGAAGGATCCAAGTCATCCATGGCGGCGACCTCGCCGACACCGGCGATCGTCAGCGGATCGGTCAATGTATCGAACATGTGTTCGAGTATAGCAGTGGGCGCCGACCGCGTTGACTCGTCCAAGAATGCGCGCGAAAAGGATTCTTCGTTGCCGCACCCAAAATGCGTGCGTGCGGCGCCTTGCGGACTGGTCAGCGATGCCCTCGGTGGGCTCAGATGATGGGATTGCCGTTGGCCGAGCGCCGGGCAGTGACCCAGACGACCGCGATGCGTGACCAGCTGGGCAGTAAGCGCGCCAAGGGCATGATCCTCGACGAGTTGTGGACTAACACCGGCTGGCATCCTCACCACGCCGGCAAGGCGCTCAAGACGGCGTTGCAGCCCCAACGCGGTAGCACCGAGAAATCGGCGGCCGCCGAAGTACGGGCTAGATGTCATTGCTGCGCCAGATCCACGCCCTGACCGCTCAGCTCCTAACCCCGGGCCACCAGCAAAGCTGGACCCGCCACCAACACCCCAGTCAACAAGCGCGCACGTTCACCTGAGGCAACGAATCACCCTTCGCGCGCATCCTGACGCGAGGCAACAGGCCGGCATCGATGCGGCTCGGAGCCTTAACGCGCCACCAACCACTTAAGGAGTGACGAGGATCTTGCAGTGCCGCTCGGGATCAGCGAGGTCGTCGAAAGCCGCCCACACCCCGTCGAGACCTACCTCGCCGGTGATCATCGGACTGACGTCGATGTCACCCTCGGCGATGGCGCGCAGTGACTCGGCGAATTCGCTCGGCTCATAAGCGAGAACGAACTGCACGTTGATTTCCTTGACGATGGCGAAAAACGGATGCACGGTATCCGGCTCCATGCACACACCGGCAACGACCAGTCGGGTGCCGGGCTTGGCCCGCCGCAACACGTCGTCCACGATCCCGGGCACACCGACAGCCTCGAAAACCGCCCCGGGTTTCACCGTGTCGAACGGTGAACCTTGCGCGGGATCCACCGTCACATGAGCACCCATCGCCGCTGCGAGTTCGCGTCGCTTGGTGGAGAAGTCCGATGCGACAATCGTTTCGACCCCACGCAAATTGAGAGCCGCAATTATGGCGATGCCGATCGGACCACAACCGACCACAAGTGCCGTCTCACCGCGCGCAATGTTCGACTTGTTGACCGCGTGCAGTCCCACCGCCGTCGGCTCGGTCAACGCCGCCTGCTTAGGATCTAACCCGTTGGGGATTGGCAGCAGCAGTGGCGCTGACAGCAGCATCCGTTCGGCGTAGCCGCCAATCGCCCTGTTCGATTACACAATCGGCTCGATACTATTGCCCGAGAGCAATACTGGAAGCGACGTGACGATAGTTCCCGACGCATGAGTGTCGGTATTCGGACCTGCTTCGAGCACCTCGGCGCCGAATTCATGACCCATGAAAACGTCACGGCTCAGATCGACGCCGGCGCCGCCATAGTCCCCGGCCAACTCGTTGGTCATTGCGAGCACCTCAGCACCGTGAGCGGCGAAATGCAGATCCGTGCCGCAAATCCCACACGAGCGGACCGCAACGAGGACCTGGCCTGGTTCCGGCACCGGCTCGGGCGCGTCATCCCGCAACACCATGCGACCGCCGCGCAACACGGCCGCGCGCATCAGGTCTGCTCACTTTCAAGTTTTAGTTCATCGGTGTGTTCGGAGATCGCTTTGACCACCGCCTCACCGGCGCGGCCCAGCAATCGTTCACGCATGCTAGCAGCCCATTCATGGGATGCCCGAGGTGCCTCGCACTGGCCCTTGAAGTGCGGTATTACCTTGCGGGCGAACAAATCGTAAGAGTGATACGTCGCTTCGGGTGAGGCCCAGTCGTGGCCGAGCAGTAAGAAGGTGCCGAAACCGCCCGAGCGGTCGAGCAAGTCCTGGATGTAGACGACGGCGTCGTCCGGTGTGCCGATGCAGCAATTGCCTTTGGCGGCGTAATCTTCGACGAACTCTCGAGGCGACTGAGCGCCTTCGACGAGGTTGGCCAGCGGCACGAAGCCGGCTGCTCCGAAGTATCTGGCGAAATCCTGCAGACCGTAAGTGCAGTCGTCGATGGCCTGTTCGCGGCTGTCAGCGAGATGCACGATGCCCAAGATCCGCCAATGGTCGCGATTCGGCTCGTCGCGTCCGACTTTGTCGGCCTGCTGACAGACGACGTCCCACGTCGTCTCCAGCGCCGCATAGCCACCGGGCACCGACATCGAAAGCGAGAGCAGCGACGTGC
The DNA here is from genome assembly GCA_963795995.1 of uncultured Actinomycetota bacterium. Lineage (GTDB taxonomy): Bacteria > Actinomycetota > Actinomycetes > Mycobacteriales > Mycobacteriaceae > Mycobacterium. Next base: position 318,566 of record CAWCJY010000007.1, on the reverse strand, counting down.
CCAGCGCACCCGCCAATCGAGGACCCGACGGGGAAACCATTGCCGCCGTTGAAATTTCCGGGTACGGCCAGGTGAAGGGGCGGATGTGCAACTGCGCGTCGCGCAGAGCGAACCAGTCTGAGTGCCGGTTGATCCGCTCATCGGGCTGAGCACGGAACAGCGCCAGAATCGCCTCGAGGGACTCGTGCATCATCCGGCGCTGCTCGACCGGGTCGATACCCATCATGTAGGCGTCCGACGGCAGGGCTCCTGGCCCGGTGCCGAACATAACTCGGCCACGTGTCAGGTGATCGAGAAGAACCCAGCGGTCGGCCACCATCAGCGGATGGTGGTAGGGCAAAGACACGACCCCCGTGCCCAGCCGAATGTGCTTAGTTCGCTCCGCGGCGGCGGCGATGAACACCTCTGGGCAGGCAATCAACTCGTAACCGCCGGAGTGGTGTTCGCCAAACCATGCTTCGTCGAACCCGAGACGATCCAGCGCAACCACGCGCTCCATGTCGTATTCCAGTGCGACGGTGGGGGATTGGCCAGTCGGATGGAACGGTGTGACGAAGACCCCGAAATTCAGCGGGCGATTCATCAAAATTCCAGATCAGACAAAAAGTCGAGCAGCAGCTTGTTGACCTCGTCAGCACGCTCCTGCTGCAGCCAGTGCCCCGCTGCCGGGATGATCACTTCCCGGTACGGACCTGTCACCACCTCGCTGATGTGGTCGCGGGGTGTGAAGCCCAGCACAGGGTCGTCCGCGCCGGCGACGAACAGGGCCGGCACCGTGATCGTTGCGCTAGCCGCCCCCGCCATGATGTCCCAGTTCCGGTCGAGGTTGCGGTACCAATTCAACCCACCGGTGAACCCGGTTCGGGTGAACTCGGCGATGTAGTGGTCGACTTCGTCGGCGGTGATCCAGTCCGGCAACCTGTCCGGTTCGGGTAGCCGTTCGATGAAACCTTCCGGTCCGGGTTTGATCATCCGCAGTGCGGCCGCCTGATCGCCGCCCAGTCGCAGCCCGCCCATCATTCGCCGAATGGTCTTGGCCGGGTCGCTGGAAAGCTCGGCGTCGGCCATCCCGGGTTGCTGGAAATAGAGCATGTAGAAGAAGTAGTCGCCGAAGATGGCGCGGAACGCCTGCGTGGGTGGCACCTGTGCACGAGGCAGGGGCGGAACGCTCAGACCCGACACCGCGGCGACGCGGTCGGGGTGTAGCTGGGCGGAGCCCCATACCACCGGAGCGCCCCAGTCATGGCCGATGAACACGGCTCGCTGCGCGCCCACGTCGTCGAGCAGACCAACCAGATCGGCACTGAGCTCGGCGATGCTGTAGTCGGGAATCTTCTCAGGGCAGCTGCTGCGGCCGTAGCCACGCTGATCCGGTGCCAGCACGCGGTATCCGGCCGCGGCCAGGACGGGAATCTGGCGGCGCCACGAGTAGGCGAGTTCAGGGAAGCCGTGAGCCAGCACGACGACTGGCGCACCGGGCTCGCCGGCGTCAATTGTGTGCAACCGCACACCATTGGTCTCGATGATCCGTTCGGCAGACGGGACGGTGTCGGGCATCGTTTCACCAAAGCACACGTCAGGCCGGGTTGCGAAGAGTTCGGCGGTACCGCTGGGCAGCCGCCGGGAACAATAGTTCGTTGGTCTAGCGGTAACCTGAAATCTTCCAGCGGTGTATCGGGGAAGGACCTGGCCGGCACGGCCGATGCTTGATGAACCGGAAAAACGTCATCCGCACCCTCACGGCAGTCGGTGTCGTGTTGTTGTTGGGCTGGTCATTTTTCTATTTCAGTGACGACGCCCGCGGTTACAAGCCGGTCGACACGTCGGTGGCGATGGCTCAGATCAAAACTGACAACGTCAAAAGCGCTCAGATTGATGATCGCGAGCAACAGGTGCGGTTGACGCTGAAAGGCGCCAATCATGACACCGACGGTTCCGACAAGATCATCACCAAGTACCCCACCGGATACGCCGTCCCGTTGTTCGATGCGCTGAGCGGCAAGAACGCTCAGGTCAGCACCGTCGTCAATCAGGGCAACATTCTCGGATCGCTGGTCATCTACGTGCTGCCGCTCCTGCTGCTGGTCGGGCTGTTCGTGATGTTCTCCCGCATGCAAGGTGGCGCCCGAATGGGCTTCGGGTTCGGTAAGTCACGAGCCAAGCAGCTCTCCAAGGACATGCCGAAGACCACCTTCGCCGACGTCGCCGGGGTCGACGAGGCGGTGGAGGAGCTTTACGAAATCAAGGACTTTTTGTCCAACCCGTCGCGGTATCAAGCACTGGGCGCCAAGATTCCCAAAGGCGTACTGCTCTACGGACCGCCCGGAACCGGCAAGACGCTGCTGGCTCGGGCCGTTGCCGGTGAGGCCGGCGTGCCGTTCTTCACAATCTCCGGTTCCGATTTCGTCGAGATGTTCGTGGGAGTCGGAGCTTCGCGGGTGCGCGACCTTTTCGAGCAGGCCAAGCAGAACAGCCCGTGCATCATCTTCGTCGACGAGATCGATGCGGTGGGCCGTCAGCGTGGCGCCGGGCTTGGCGGCGGGCACGACGAGCGCGAACAAACTCTTAACCAGTTGCTGGTCGAGATGGACGGTTTCGGCGAGCGCGCCGGCGTAATCCTCATCGCGGCCACCAACCGGCCCGACATCCTGGACCCGGCGCTGCTGCGGCCGGGTCGCTTCGACCGCCAGATCCCGGTGACCAACCCCGACCTGGCCGGTCGTCGCGCCGTCCTGCGGGTTCATTCGAAGGGCAAGCCGATCGCCTCCGACGCCGACCTCGACGGGCTGGCCAAGCGGACGGTCGGCATGACCGGCGCTGACTTGGCGAACGTCATCAACGAAGCAGCGCTGCTGACCGCTCGCGAAAACGGAACGGTCATCACCGGTGCCGCCTTAGAAGAGGCGGTAGACCGAGTCATCGGCGGACCGCGCCGCAAAGGCCGCATCATCAGCGAGCAGGAGAAGAAGATCACCGCCTACCACGAGGGCGGCCACACCTTGGCGGCCTGGGCGATGCCCGACATCGACCCGGTCTACAAGGTGACGATCCTGGCCCGAGGTCGCACCGGCGGCCACGCGGTGGCAGTGCCGGAGGAAGACAAAGGATTACGGACCCGCTCGGAGATGATCGCGCAGTTGGTATTCGCAATGGGCGGTCGCGCCGCTGAAGAGTTGGTCTTCCGCGAGCCCACGACGGGCGCGGTGTCCGACATCGAGCAGGCCACCAAAGTCGCGCGGTCGATGGTCACCGAGTTCGGCATGAGTTCCAAGCTCGGTGCGGTCAAGTACGGCACCGAACACGGCGACCCGTTCCTCGGCCGGACCATGGGCAACCAGCCGGACTACTCCCACGAGGTCGCCCGCGAAATCGACGAAGAGGTCCGCAAACTCATCGAGGCGGCTCACACCGAGGCGTGGGAAATACTTACCGAATATCGCGACGTGCTGGACACCTTGGCCAGTGAGCTGCTGGAAAAGGAAACCTTGCACCGCGCCGAGTTGGAGGCCATCTTCGCCGACGTCGAAAAGCGGCCCCGGCTGACCATGTTCGACGACTTCGGTGGCCGCATCCCATCGGACAAACCGCCCATCAAAACCCCCGGCGAGCTGGCCATCGAGCGGGGCGAACCGTGGCCCAAGCCGGCGCCCGAACCTGCGTTCAAAGCCGCCATCGCGCAGGCGACCCGCGAGGCCGCCCAAGCTGAAGCTGAGCGGCCCGTCAACGGCAACAACGGATCGCGCGGCATACCGGGCCAGCGCGATGCTGCCGGAAGCCGTCGCCCCACCCAGCCCGATTATGGCGCACCGGCCGGGTGGCATGCCCCCGGCTGGCCACCGCAGCAGCCGCCGGGCTACTGGTACCCGCCGCCGAACTCGGCTCCCCCCCAGTACTGGCCGCAGCCGCCGCAGAATTACCCGTATCCGCCCTATCCGCCTCACCCTCCGCCGAGTCCGCCCGCCCCAGATGCCGACAAGTCCCCGGATCGGCAGGATGAGGGGGCGCGCCGGTCCAATCCACCGGCACACGGCTGACGAAGGAGGCTTCGATGGCGCAGCCGGATTTGCGCACGGCGGCTCGGCACATGCCGGTATTCGATCAGTCCCGAGCCGAGGCTGCGATCCGCGAGCTGCTTTCCGCGATCGGCGAAAACCCGACTCGGAACGGGCTGGAGGACACTCCCGCCAGGGTGGCCCGCACCTACCGCGAGATGTTCGCCGGTCTGTACACCGATCCCGACAGCGTGCTGGATACCACCTTCGACGAACAGCACGACGAGTTGGTGATGATCAAAGAGATTCCGCTGTACTCCACTTGCGAACATCACCTGGTGTCTTTCCACGGGGTGGCACACGTCGGATACATCCCGGGTGAAGACGGTCGCGTGACCGGGTTGTCGAAGATCGCCCGGCTGGTCGACCTTTACGCCAGGCGCCCGCAGATTCAGGAGCGGCTCACCGGCCAGATCGCCGACGCTCTGATGCGGAAACTGGACCCGCGTGGCGCCATCGTGGTCATCGAGGCAGAGCACCTTTGTATGTCGATGCGCGGAGTGCGCAAACCCGGCGCCATCACGACGACGTCGGCGGTGCGCGGCCAGTTCAAATCCGATGCCGCATCTCGAGCCGAGGCGCTCGAACTCATACGGCGCAAGTGAGTACGCCGCGGATGCAGGTTGTGGGCGTAGTCAACGTCACCGAGGACTCGTTCTCTGATGGCGGGCGCTATCTGGATTTCGACCGTGCCGTCGAGCACGGCCTCGCATTGGTTGCCGAGGGCGCGGCGATCGTCGACGTCGGTGGCGAGTCGACCCGGCCGGGCGCCGTTCGCATCGACTCGACAATAGAGTCGACGCGAGTCATTCCCGTCGTCAAAGAGCTTGCCTCACAGGGTATTACCGTCAGCATCGACACTATTCACGCACAAGTCGCTCAGGCGGCGCTGGAGAACGGTGCCCAGATAATCAACGATGTGTCCGGCGGACGTGCCGATCCCGCGATGACTGCTCTGGTGGCCGAGGCCGGCGTGCCCTGGGTGCTGATGCACTGGCGGTCGGTGTCAGCCGAGAAGCCGCATCAAGTGCCGCACTACGGTGACGTGGTGACTGAGGTGCGCGGCGAGCTGCTCGCCAGTGTCGAGAAGGCGGTCACTGGGGGCGTCGATCCGGCGAAGTTGCTGATCGACCCCGGGTTGGGATTCGCCAAGACGGCGCAACACAATTGGGCCCTGCTGCACGCGCTGCCGGAACTGGTCGCCACCGAGATCCCGGTGCTGGTCGGAGCGTCGCGTAAACGCTTCCTCGGTGCCTTACTTGCCGGGCCGGACGGAACAGCGCGACCGCCCGATGGGCGTGAGACGGCGACGGCGGCGATCTCCGTGCTGGCCGCCATGCACGGCGCATGGGGAGTACGGGTGCACGACGTGCGGGCGTCCGTCGATGCGCTGAAGGTGGTGGCGGCTTGGACACAACCCGGTCAGATTAGTGACAATGGCTGACCGAATTGAGCTGCGCGGCCTGACTGTTCATGGTCGACACGGTGTTTTCGAGCATGAGCGCGCCGAGGGGCAGGATTTCGTTGTCGACATCACCGTGTGGATCGACCTGGTGGCCGCGGCCGCCAGCGACGAATTGTCGGATACCTACGATTACGGCGCGCTGGCGCAACGCGCAACAAGGATAGTCGCCGGGCCGGCACGCAACCTGATCGAAACGGTCGCCGGTGAGATCGCTGAGGACGTCATGACCGATGACCGGGTGCACGCCGTCGAGGTGGTGGTGCACAAGCCGCAGGCGCCGATTGGGCTTACGTTCAAAGACGTGGCGGTGGTCGCCCGGCGGTCACGGCGCGGCGGGCGTGGTTCGGTGATCCCAGCCGGAGGGCAGTTATGACACGCGTGGTGCTCTCCATCGGCTCGAATTTGGGCGACCGGATGGCCCGGCTGCAATCGGTGCTCGACGGGCTGGGCGACACGGTGCAGGCGGTATCACCCGTCTACGAGACAGATCCGTGGGGCGGGATCGATCAGGGGCCCTTCCTCAACGCAGTGGTGATCGCCGACGACCCGGCGTGTGACGGGCGCGGCTGGTTGCGCCGCGCCCAGGAGTTCGAGCGGGCAGCGGACCGGCTGCGCGGACAGCGCTGGGGTCCGAGGTCACTCGATGTCGATCTGATCTGCTGCTCGGTTGGCGACGCTGAAGTGTTCTCCCGCGACAACGGTCTGACGCTGCCGCACCCGCTGGCACATCTGCGCGCTTTCGTGCTGATCCCGTGGCTGGCCGTCGAACCCGGCGCCGCGCTCTCCGTGGTCGGCGGACAGCGATCCATTGCCGGCCTGCTGGCCGAGCTCGATCCTGCTGACCGCGCCGGCGTGCAACTGACCCACTTGACGCTGAGCCCTCGTGTCAAAGCGCCAGGCGGGTCGCAGCCGATGCTTGAACCCTGATGGGCCCTACTCGGAAGCGTGACCTGACAGCGGCGATGGTGTGTGCGGCGGTGCTCGGTTACCTGCTGGTGGCGTCGTTGTATCGGTGGTTCCCACCGATCACGGTGTGGACCGGTGTGTCACTGCTTGCCGTTGCCGGGGCCGAAGTGGTGTGGGGTCGCCAAGTGCGAATGAAGATCAGCACCGGCGAGATCGGGGACGGCCCCGGGCGTCTGCATCCACTGGCAGTGGCCCGCAGCTTGATGATCGCGAAAGCGTCGGCTTGGGCCGGCGCGCTCATGCTCGGCTGGTGGAGTGCGGTCCTGACATATCTGCTGCCTCGCCGATCGACGGTGCGGGTAGCTGGAGAGGACACCGCGGGCACGGCGGTAGCGGCCGTCAGCGCGTTGGCTCTGGTGGTTGCCGCGCTGTGGCTGCAACATTGCTGCAAGTCGCCGTGCGATCCCAACGAGCACAGTGAGGGCGCCGAGAATTAACCGCACTTCGTGGCGGTGCAGCCTGGGCCCGGCCGGCGCCCGAACCGGGCAATCGACGCAGGTGAGAATCGCCGGAGTGCGGCGACATGCGGAACGACCTCAGCCCGGTACAGTCAGGCCATGACCGTTCTGTCCCGCGGCGCCCGGGTGCGGCGCGGCGGCCGCAGGCCGGGTTGGCTGCTGTTGACGGCGTTGCTGGTCCTCGCGATAGGGGCTAGCTCCGCGTTGGTTTTCACCAATCGGGTGGAACTGCTCAAGCTCGCGGTGATCCTGGCGCTGTGGGCCGCCGTCGTCGCGGCCTTCGTGTCGGTGATTTACCGTCGGCAAAGTGATGTGGACCAGGCCCGGGCGCGCGATCTGAAGCTGGTTTACGACCTGCAGCTGGATCGCGAGATCTCGGCTCGCCGTGAATACGAGTTGACGGTCGAATCGCAGCTGCGCCGTGAACTTGCCTCTGAGTTGCGCGCCCAGGCGGCTGACGAGGTGGCGGCGCTGCGATCGGAATTGGCAGCGCTGCGGACCAACCTGGAGATTCTGTTCGAGACGGAGCTGGATCAACGCCCCGCCCTGGAGACCGAGCGCGCTGCTGCGCGTGCTTATAACGAGTGGACCGACAACGACAACACTTCAACCGATTGGGTGTCGAGCAATCGGGTGACTTCGGTGCGCGCCGGGACCGCTTCCAATGCCGCACCGGAGACCTCGATCATCGATGTACCGGAGGAGCCGGTGCCCCGGCAACCCGTGGTCGACGCTGCAAACCCCTATCCGGCTGCGCACGTATATCGGCCCGCAGAGGAATTCCAGCGCGAAGAGGCATTCCGGGCGGCTGATGTCTCGCCGTTCCCGGAGGACTACCGCGGCTCGCATTGGCGCCCGGCCGAGCCTGATGCCGGCACTGGTATGCCGGAACCATCCGAAGGTGGGCAGCGCCGCCACGTACGGCATCCGCACGAAGCGCCGCCACCGGAACCAGAACCGCAACGGCCGGACTGGTACCGGCCGCCGCCCGCCGACGAGCGGTGGGCGCCAGCTGCAGCGCCGACCGGCAGCTTCGTTTCTGCCAACCAGAACGACTTCGCGGACGCATCCTCGGCGGCTAATGGCGGACCGTTGACCCAGCTGACACCGGAGGCGCCGACTCCGCGGCGTAGCCGACACGCCAGCTCCGTCCCGGACCAACCCGAGACCGGCCTTCTAGACGGTGCGACGCCGCAGCGCATCCCAACGCGTCACTCGGCAGAGCATTCGGAATTTGACGACGGTGTCGGGTCGGCCCCGCCGCCGCCAGTCGAGCCGGGGGCGCGGCACCGAAGCGCCGAGCCCGCGCCAGACGAAGACAGCCTGCCAACCGGCGGCCAGTCAGTCGCCGACCTGCTGGCGCGCCTGCAGGCCGAGCCGATCGGTGGTGGCCGGCGCCGGCGCCGCGCCGACTGAATCCGGCGCCACCACGTGCCCCGCATCGTCGCGCGGCCCCGCCCGTTGAACCCCACTCCTCCTCGGGGCACTACGTGCCCCGCATCGTCGCGCGGCCCCGCCCGTTGAACCCCACTCCTCCTCGGGGCACTACGTGCCCCGCATCGTCGCGCGGTAATATCGCGGTGACCGTCCGGTACCCGCATTCAGGGACTGGAACGAAACAAGAGACTTGCGAGGGTCGTCTGCGATGGTGCAGTTCGACGGTTTGCGCCCAGCACGGCTCAAGGTCGGAGTCATCTCGACCGGCCGGGTGGGCACCGCCCTGGGAGCGGCGTTAGAGCGGGCCGACCATGTTGTCGTGGCCGGTAGCGCGATCTCTCACGCGTCGTTGCAACTGGCCCGACATCGCCTACCCGACACCCCTATATTGCCGGTCACCGACGTCGCGACCAGTGCAGAACTGCTGCTACTGGCCGTCCCCGATGCTGAACTCGCCGCCCTGGTATCCGGCCTGGCCGACACCGCCACGGTGCGGCCGGGCACTATCGTCGCCCACACCTCCGGCGCAAACGGGATTGGCGTGCTCTCGCCTTTGAGCCGACAAGGCTGCACACCGCTGGCAATCCATCCGGCGATGACGTTCGTCGGCTCTGATGAAGACATCGCCCGACTTCCCGACACCTGCTTTGGCATCACCGCCGCCGACGACGTGGGATACGCAATCGCCCAATCGCTGGTGTTGGAGATGGGTGGCGAGCCGTTTCGCGTCCGCGAAGACGCCCGAACCCTCTATCACGCTGCACTGGCTCATGCCGGCAACCACATCGTTTCCGTGCTGGCCGATGCGCTGGAGGCCTTGCGGGCGGCGTTGTGCGGCCAAGAACTGCTTGGCCAGGAACTTGTGCACGAGCAGCCGGGCGGCATCGCCGAACGAATTCTCGGACCGTTGGCGCGGGCCGCGTTGGAAAATACGCTGCAACGCGGCCAAGCCGCGCTCACCGGGCCGGTCGCACGCGGCGACGCCGCGGCGGTCGCCGGGCATCTGGCCGCCCTGACGGAGGTGGACCCGCGGCTAGCTCAGGCCTATCGCGTCAACGCGCTGCGGACGGCGGAGCGCGCACACGCGGATGACAACATGCTCGAGGTGCTGGCGAGGTGCTAGGCAAGAAGCTGCCAAAGTTCAGCGCCGGTGAACTCAACGAGTACTCGACTCCGGGCGATGTCGCGGACGTCTCCCGGGCGCTGCGTCGAACCGGTCGCCGGGTGATGCTGGTGCCGACGATGGGTGCGCTGCACGACGGCCATCTCGCCCTGGTCCGCGCCGCCAAGCGAGTGCCGGGCGCGGTGGTGGTGGTCTCGATATTCGTCAACCCGCTGCAATTCGGTGCCGGTGAAGATCTGGAATCGTATCCGCGCCTCGTCGACGCAGATTTGACGCGGCTGCGCGATGAAGGGGTCGAGGTGGTGTTTACCCCGACGGTGGCGGCGATGTACCCCGACGGCGCATGCACCGCTGTGGATCCGGGACCGCTGGGTGCTGAACTCGAAGGCGCAGCGCGACCGAGCCATTTCGCCGGCGTGCTGACCGTTGTGCTCAAGCTGCTGCAGATCGTGCGCCCGGACCGGGTCTTTTTCGGTGAAAAGGACTACCAGCAGCTGGTACTGATCCGGCGAATGGTCACCGACTTCAACATCGACGTGCGTGTGGTCGGTGTGCCGACCGTGCGCGAGGCCGACGGGCTGGCGATGTCGTCACGCAACCAGTACCTCGACCCCGCGCAGCGGGAAGCCGCCTCGGCGCTGTCGGCGGCGTTGCTGGCCGGGGCGCACGCTGCATCGGCGGGAGCGGGCGCTGCGGTGGAATCGGCGAGTGCTGTCCTCGCTGCGGTGCCGACGATCGACGTCGACTATTTACAGGCGCGAGACCCCGTGCTGGGCCCGGCGCCCGCTGCAGGTCCGGGCCGGCTGCTGGTCGCGGTCCGGCTCGGCAAGACCAGGCTCCTCGACAACGTCGCCATCGAGTTCGGCCCTGCCACAGACGGATACGCTGCGGCCCGACACCAACCTCGTGAATCATTCTGGAGGAATTGATGTTACGTACGATGCTGAAGTCGAAGATTCACCGAGCGACCGTCACTCAAGCAGATCTGCACTATGTTGGTTCGGTAACCATTGACGCCGACCTGATGGACGCCGCCGACCTGTTGGAGGGCGAGCAGGTGACCATCGTCGACATCGACAACGGCGCTCGCCTCGTGACTTACGCGATCACCGGCGAACGCGGTAGCGGTGTGATCGGCATCAACGGTGCCGCGGCACATCTCGTCCACCCGGGCGATCTGGTGATTCTCATTGCCTACGCGACCATGGAAGATCGCGAGGCGCGCAGGTACAAACCGAGAATCGTTTTCGTCGATGCCCACAACAAGCCGATCGACCTGGGCAACGACCCGGCTTTCGTACCCGCTGACGCTTCGGAACTGTTCTCACCACGATCGAGTGTGCGGTAGCCGTGCTGCTGGCGATCGACGTCCGCAACACGCACACCGTCGTGGGGCTGCTGTCCGGATCGAAAGACCACGCCAAGGTCGTGCAGCAATGGCGGATACGTACCGAGTCCGAGGCCACCGCCGACGAACTCGCGTTGACCATCGACGGCCTGATCGGTGACGACTCCGAGCGACTCACCGGCGCGGCCGCGCTGTCCACAGTTCCGTCGGTGTTGCACGAGGTCCGGCTCATGCTCGACCAGTACTGGCCGGCTGTGCCCCACGTGCTGATCGAGCCGGGAGTGCGCACCGGTATCCCGTTGCTGGTGGACAATCCCAAAGAAGTCGGCGCCGACCGAATAGTAAATTGCCTCGCGGCTTTTCACCAGTACCGCACCGCTGCCATCGTCGTCGACTTCGGCTCGTCCATTTGTGTCGACGTGGTGTCGGCCAAAGGGGAATTCCTCGGTGGTGCGATCGCGCCCGGGGTTCAAGTGTCCTCGGACGCGGCTGCTGCCCGTTCTGCTGCATTGCGGCGGGTCGAGTTGGCTCGTCCGCGTTCGGTGGTTGGGAAGAACACTGTCGAATGTATGCAGGCTGGCGCGGTTTTCGGCTTTGCAGGGCTGGTCGACGGGCTGGTGGAGCGCATCCGCGAGAACGTCGACGGCTTCGCCGGCGATGACGTCACGGTGGTCGCCACCGGGCACACCGCGCCGCTGCTCCTGCCCGAGCTGCACTCGGTTGGCCATCATGACCAACATTTGACCTTGCAGGGCTTACGACTGGTATTCGAACGCAACCAGGACATCCAGCGCAGCCGGCTGAAGAGTGCGCGCTAGTCGGCTGCGGCCTTCGCTGGCGGATCCACCCGCTGATTAAGCTGGCATGTCGTGAGCATCGCCGACCCACCAGGCGCCGCGGCTGATCTTCCCGAGCAGTTCCGGATCCGCCGGGCTAAGCGAGCACGATTGATCGAGGCGGGACACGATCCCTACCCGGTGGCCGTCGAGCGCACTCACAGCCTGGCCCAGGTCCGCGCCGCCTACCCCGACCTACCGGCGGACTCCTCGACCGGTGACATCGTCGGGGTCGCCGGCCGGGTGGTGTTCGTGCGTAATTCCGGAAAGCTCTGTTTCGCAACCCTCCAAGACGGCGACGGAATCCATCTGCAGCTGATGCTCAGCCTGGCCAGCGTCGGGGCCGACGCACTGAGCGCCTGGAAGGATGACGTCGACATCGGCGACATCGTGCACGCGCACGGGGAGGTGATCAGTTCGCGTCGCGGTGAACTGTCGGTATTGGCCGACTCGTGGGGAATGGCATCCAAATCGTTGCGGCCGCTGCCGGTCGCGCACAAGGAGATGAACGAAGAGTCGCGGGTGCGGCAACGCTACGTCGACTTGATCGTGCGCCCGCAAGCGCGGGCGGTGGCCCGCCAGCGAATCGCGGTCGTGCGTGCGGTCCGGTCCGAGTTGGAACGGTTCGGCTTTTTGGAGGTCGAAACGCCAATGTTGCAGACGTTGGCCGGCGGCGCAGCGGCCCGGCCGTTCGTCACACACTCGAATGCCCTCGACATCGATCTGTACTTGCGGATCGCTCCGGAACTGTTCCTCAAGCGCTGCGTCGTCGGCGGGTTTGACAAGGTCTTCGAACTTAATCGAGTGTTCCGAAACGAAGGAGCGGATTCTACCCATTCTCCGGAATTCTTGATGCTGGAGACCTACCAGGCCTATGGAACGTATGACGATTCGGCGGTTGTCACGCGGGAGCTTATTCAACGGGTGGCGGACCAGGCGATCGGGACCAGACAACTACCGCTGCCTGACGGCAGCGTCTATGACATCGATGGAGAATGGCCGTCGATACAAATGTATCCGTCGGTGTCTAATGCGCTCGGGGAAGAGATCACACCGGAGACGACGGTCGATCGGTTGCGCGCCATCTCCGACCGGCTCGGACTCGAGACACCTCCAGACCGGGGCTACGGCCACGGCAAGCTGGTCGAAGAATTGTGGGAACATACCGTGGGGCCGACTCTGGCCGTGCCTACCTTCGTCAAGGATTTCCCCGTCGAGACAACACCTTTGACGCGCCAGCACCGTAGCATCCCTGGCGTTACCGAGAAGTGGGATCTGTACATGCGGGGAATCGAACTGGCGACCGGTTACTCCGAATTGATCGACCCCGTCGTGCAGCGGGAACGATTCGCCGCACAAGCTCAGGCAGCGGCAGCCGGTGACGACGACGCAATGGCGCTCGACGAGGATTTCTTAGTCGCACTGGAGTACGCGATGCCGCCATGCACTGGAACCGGAATGGGTATCGATCGGCTGTTGATGGCTCTGACCGGTCTGTCAATTCGGGAGACAGTTTTGTTCCCGATTGTTCGACCGCACAGCAACTGAACTCCTGAGGGCGTTATGGTAGATGTTAGGGTTGTACAGAAGGTGCTAATGACACGGCTCTTATGGCAGTTTAGAGTCATGAGGGCTCAATCGGAGTTTCACAGTAAGTGCACAGGAAGAAATGCGAGGGTGGGCTAGTGGCGAAGAAAGTGACCGTCACCTTGGTCGATGATTTCGACGGTGAAGGCGCCGCCGATGAAACCGTCGAATTCGGGCTCGACGGAGTTACCTACGAGATTGACCTTTCGGGCAAGAATGCCGCAAAACTGCGCGGCGACCTCAAGAAGTGGCTGGAAGCGGGCCGTCGGGTCGGCGGCCGTCGCCGCGGACGGTCGGGTTCGGGTCGCGGCCGCGGCACCATCGATCGCGAGCAGAGCGCGGCGATCCGGGATTGGGCGCGTCGCAACGGCCACAACGTATCCACTAGGGGCCGCATCCCGGCTGACGTCATCGACGCTTTTCACGCCGCGACCTGACCCCGGGTCCGGTTCAACTTTCGCTCTTGGCGAACTGATCGCCGATCGGTAGGGGAAACTTTCCCCGATTTCCTGCGTTGCTTTGTTGCAGCTGCGTTAAAGCCGGGGACAAGTGGTGCGGCCGGGGTTGCAAGGTTAGGAAGCCCGGGCAGCCGCCCACTACAGTGGATGGCAGGTACGCAGGGCCCACTCAAGGCCCACCGAAGTACCGATGTGAGGGAGAGCAGGTAGCCACCGATGTTCGAAAGATTCACCGACCGTGCCCGCAGGGTCGTCGTCCTGGCGCAGGAAGAGGCCCGGATGCTCAACCACAACTACATCGGCACTGAGCACATCCTGTTGGGTTTGATCCACGAAGGCGAAGGTGTCGCGGCTAAGTCACTGGAGTCGCTGGGAATTTCGCTTGAAGGAGTTCGCAGTCAGGTCGAGGAGATCATCGGCCAGGGCCAGCAGGCGCCGTCGGGGCATATCCCGTTCACGCCGCGCGCCAAGAAGGTGCTCGAGCTCTCGCTGCGCGAGGCGCTGCAGCTCGGCCACAACTACATCGGCACCGAGCACATTCTGCTCGGCTTGATCCGCGAGGGCGAAGGCGTTGCCGCCCAGGTGCTGGTCAAGCTCGGCGCAGAGCTGACCCGGGTGCGTCAGCAAGTCATCCAACTGCTGTCCGGCTACCAGGGCAAGGAGACCGCGGAGGCCGGCACGGGTGGTCGCGGTGGAGAATCAGGCAGCCCCTCGACGTCGCTGGTACTCGACCAATTCGGCCGCAACCTGACCGCTGCCGCCATGGAAGGCAAGCTGGATCCCGTCATCGGCCGGGAGAAAGAAATCGAGCGGGTGATGCAAGTGCTTTCCCGTCGCACCAAGAACAACCCGGTGCTGATCGGGGAGCCTGGCGTCGGGAAGACTGCCGTAGTTGAAGGCCTGGCTCAGGCGATCATTCACGGGGAAGTGCCCGAGACGCTCAAAGACAAGCAGCTCTACACACTGGACCTGGGTTCGCTGGTTGCCGGTTCACGCTACCGCGGTGACTTCGAGGAACGCCTCAAGAAGGTGCTGAAGGAAATCAACACCCGGGGCGACATCATCCTGTTCATCGACGAGCTGCACACGCTGGTCGGTGCCGGTGCCGCCGAAGGTGCCATCGACGCGGCATCGATCCTCAAACCGAAGTTGGCCCGCGGTGAGCTGCAAACCATCGGTGCGACCACACTCGACGAGTATCGAAAGTACATCGAGAAGGACGCGGCGCTGGAACGGCGCTTTCAGCCGGTGCAGGTGGGGGAGCCGACCGTCGAACACACCATCGAGATCCTCAAAGGTCTGCGTGACCGCTACGAGGCACACCACCGAGTGTCGATCACCGACGGCGCGATGGTGGCCGCGGCCACTCTGGCCGACCGCTACATCAACGACCGGTTCCTGCCCGACAAGGCGATCGACCTGATCGACGAGGCGGGGGCTAGGATGCGGATCCGCCGGATGACCGCGCCGCCAGACCTGCGCGAGTTCGACGAGAAGATCGCCGAGGCGCGCCGGGAGAAGGAATCGGCGATCGACGCTCAGGACTTCGAGAAGGCGGCCAGCCTGCGCGATCGCGAGAAGCAACTGGTGGGCCAACGCGCTGAGCGTGAAAAGCAGTGGCGCTCCGGCGATCTGGACGTCGTTGCCGAGGTGGACGACAACGAGATCGCCGAGGTGCTGGGTAACTGGACCGGTATCCCGGTCTTCAAGCTCACCGAAGCCGAAACGACCCGGTTGCTGCGCATGGAGGACGAGCTGCACAAGCGGATCATCGGCCAGGAGGATGCCGTCAAGGCGGTCTCTAAGGCGATCCGCCGCACCCGGGCCGGGCTGAAAGACCCCAAGCGCCCGTCGGGTTCGTTCATCTTCGCCGGCCCGTCCGGTGTCGGTAAGACCGAGCTGTCCAAGGCGCTGGCCAACTTCCTGTTCGGCGACGACGACGCGCTCATCCAGATCGACATGGGCGAGTTCCACGACCGGTTCACCGCGTCGCGGCTGTTCGGCGCGCCACCCGGGTACGTCGGCTACGAGGAGGGCGGCCAGCTCACCGAGAAGGTGCGGCGCAAGCCGTTCTCGGTGGTGCTATTCGACGAAATCGAGAAGGCTCACCAAGAGATCTACAACAGCCTGTTGCAGGTCCTAGAAGATGGCCGGCTCACCGACGGCCAGGGCCGCACGGTCGACTTCAAGAACACCGTGCTGATTTTTACGTCGAACCTCGGCACCTCCGACATCTCGAAGCCGGTCGGCTTGGGCTTCACCCAGAGCGGCGGTGACAATAACTACGAGCGAATGAAGCAAAAGGTCAACGACGAGCTAAAGAAGCACTTCCGCCCGGAGTTCCTCAACCGCATCGACGACATCATCGTCTTCCACCAGCTGACCCGCGACGAGATCATCCGGATGGTCGACCTGATGATCGAGCGCGTCGGCAAGCAGCTCAAGACCAAGGACATGGCGATGGAGCTGACCGATAAGGCCAAGTTCTTGCTGGCCAAGCGCGGCTTCGACCCCGTGCTGGGTGCCCGCCCGCTGCGGCGCACCATTCAGCGCGAGATCGAGGATCAGCTGTCCGAGAAGATCCTTTTCGACGAGGTCGGACCGGGTCAGATCGTCACGGTCGACGTGGACAACTGGGATGGCGAAAGCGCCGGTGAAGACGCGACCTTTACGTTCGCCGGAAGCCGCAAGCCGGCCGATCCCACAGAGCCGGATCTGGCGAAGGCCGGAGCGCACAGCGCGGGCGGCGCACACTCGGCGCAATAGCGCGCGATCGTCGGACTTGGGCGGTCACCCTATAGGGGGTGGCCGCCCAGTCCGCTTAATCGACCGGTTCGGCCAGCTGCCAACGCGCCTCGACGTTAGCGATCTTCCAGTAGGCGATCGCCGCCACCCAGGTGACGACGAACAACGCGACGATCGCCAAGCCGGCGTTGTTCAGATCAATGCCGCTGATCCACGCGGTGACCGGATCCTCCCAGTGCAGATTGACGTGCAGAATAGATACCAGCTCGATCGACCCGATCAGCAGTGCCACCGCGATCGAGAGTCCGGTGATGGTGAAGTTGTAGTAGATCTTGCGGACCGGTTGCATGAAAGCCCAGTCGTAGGCGACCGTCATGAGCAGGCCGTCGAGCGCGTCCATCAGGCTCATTCCGGCCGCGAACAACAACGGCAGCACCAGGACCGCGTACCACGGTAAGCCGGCGGCAGCGCCGGTGCCGGCCAGCGCTAACAGTGCCACCTCCGTGGCGGTGTCGAACCCAAGACCGAACAGCATGCCAACCGGATAGACCTGGATCGGCCGTTTGATGCGATTCATGACCGGACGTAGCAGCCGCGCCAGGAATCCCCGGTCGTTCAATGCGGCCTCGAGTTCCTCGTCGGAATAGGAGCCGCGTCGAAGTGCGGTGAACGCCCGCCAAATACCACTCAGCGCAATGATATTCATCACCGCGATCAGGTACAGGAAGAGACCCGATGCCAACGTTCCGGCGAACCCCAGCAGATGCCGGGCCGGCGAGTTGTCGTTGACCAACGTGCCGACGGCATGGGCGCCGATGACCACCAGCAGGGCCATCACCACCACGATCGTTGAATGGCCCATAGCGAACCAGAATCCGACTGAGTTCGGCTTGCCGCGGTCTCTACTGGAAACGGCTTCGCGGCCCGCATCGTCGCCGTCCGGGTTTGATTGTCCGGCTTCTCCTCGGGCCGCTTCGCGGCCCGCATCGTCGCCGTCCGGGTTTGATTGTCCGGCTTCTCCTCGGGCCGCTTCGCGGCCCGCATCGTCGCCGTCCGGGTTTGATTGTCCGGCTTCTCCTCGGGCCGCTTCGCGGCCCGCATCGTCGCCGTCCGTCATGAGCTTGCGAGTCGTGTTGTCGATCGCGGCGATGTGGTCCGCGTCGAAAGCGTGCCGTAGCCCGAACAGGTACGCGGTGACGCCCAATCCGACACCGAAAATCTGCCGTCCGGCGTGATAGTGCTGCGGTGCGATGATCAATATCAGCGTCCCGAATCCCAACACATGCATCACCGCTATCACGCCCAGCAGCGCGGCAATTTCGATGCGGTCCTTTCGATTCCATGTCGACGACAGCCTGCTCCGACGGGGGGGCACCGCCCGCTTGCGGGGGATCATGAAGTGACCGCCTTCTAGGGGATTACGCGTCCCCAACTGCGAGGTGTGACGGGAAGGTCTGGCTCCCAGCGCGAAAGCGCTGGTCACAGTGGCGCGACCGCACCGGAATATGCACCGGTTTCCTCGCCATTCACACGATTACCGCGTCAGAGGTTATACCAGCGAACGTCTTCCGGGCTAGCGCTGCACCGGCAGTAGAGCGAAGACCTGCTTGATGATACTCAGCATCCACCCGGTCACATCCGGACCATGATCCCGCGGCCAATTCATCTGAAAGCTCAATGCCCACGGCTGCCCTGCCTTATCGACCGCATACCAGCTGAATGTCAGATCACCAGGTAGGCCGCCGGCTTTCGCGCCGACATAAGGCCATTCGTCGTGGTTGAGATCGATACCGGGTACCGCAGCCAAGATTTGTTTGACCGGCGCCGCTTTGCCGACGGCTGCGGACTGAAGGGCCGCGTGAACCCGGCAAACGTCCTCTGGACTGCCGTACCACTCCACTCCGTAGGCCGACGCCGGCACGTGCGATCGGGTCGGGTCAGGTCGATATGGGCGAGAATTCACCTGATTGAGGATCTCAGCGCGGACGCCTGCGCTGGCCTGCTGCCACTGCCGACGCAGATCCGGTTCACCCCAGCCGACGGAGAACAACTCGTACATTGTCGGAAACGGCATCATGCCGGCCGGATCATGGTGTCCGGCAGCGACCAGCGCCCTTTCGACGGCATCCCTACCCACTTTCCCGATCAGCAGGTCGGTGGCCATGTTGTCGCTCGTCGCGATCATCTTTTCGGCCGCAGTAAGAACTGAAACCCTGGCTCCTTCGGGCAATTTGTCCAACCCGGAGGAACCGACGGCCTTCACCTTGGCGGTGACGACGAGCTGATCATCCCATGACACTGTTCCGGCTTTGACCGCATCGGCCACGGCATAGAGCACGTACAGTTTGAAAATCGAAGCCAGCGGTAGCGATAGGCCGGTGTTGGTGCCCGCCACGAGTTCACAGCGGCCATCAGTGACTTTGGCGGCCTGGTAGGCGTAGCGAGCGTTGGTTGTCTTCAAGGTCGCATCGACATCGCGCCATGAGGAGATCTCCGGCGTCTCGGTCGTGACGTCGAACCGGTCAACCAGCGTGTCGTCACTGATGTGAATCCTGATGAACTCGTGTGCGCCATAAGAACTGACGAGGTGCAGCGTGGCCGCGCCGGCTCGGACATCGACGTCGTGCAACGTAAAGGGCCGGTCCCACCACAGCCGTTCCATGTCGCCCTCGACTGACTCCACCATGTCCTGCGTCGCCAGCGTGCGCACTCCCACCGGGCCGATCGGCCAATCGGAATTGAGCATGTCCATCGTCTGCTGTGCACGCAGCCCAGGCGGAGTTCTGATGTCGATCCGCAGGCCGGGATTCGCGGCGTTCGCGGAGGGCGTCGGCGGTGGAGTGCAGCCAGATGCCAGGGCGGCGATCAGTGAAGTGACGGCCGCCATCGCCAGAATCCGGCGCCGCTGAGGGCTAGGCCGTGGGCTTGGCTGCGGCAACGTCCAACACAACCTCGAATTCCAGCAGCGTCGCGCCGGTGGCCACCGGATTTGCCCGGTGCCCGGCGTGCGCTTCAATTGCGGGACCGGTTGCCCAGGCCTGAAAAGCCTCTTCGGATTCCCAATGTGTCACGACGAAATAGCGGTCTTCACCTTTGACCGGGCGCAGCAGCTGGAAGCCGAGGAAACCGGGTGAGTTCTCGACCGCGTGCGCGCGATGAGCAAATCGCTTCTCCAGTTCGGGGCCCGCGTCTGCGGGTACCTCGATTGCGTTGATCTTCACCACTGGCATGCCGTTAGGCTACCGTGCCCGACGTGTCCAGCGACCTGCTGACCCATCGCGGCGGAGAAGGTGAGCCGCTGGTGCTGGTGCACGGGCTGATGGGCCGTGGTAGCACGTGGGCGCGTCAATTGCGGTGGCTCACCCGACTGGGCGCGGTGTACACCTACGACGCGCCGTGGCATCGCGGGCGCGATGTCGCCGATCCCTACCCGATCAGCACCGAGCGCTTCGTCGCCGATCTGGGCGACGCGGTAAGCGGGCTGGCGGGGCCGGTGCGGCTGCTCGGCCACTCGATGGGAGCTCTGCACGCCTGGTGCCTGACCGCTCAGCGGCCCGAGCTGGTGTCCGCGCTGGTCATCGAGGACATGGCACCGGATTTCCGCGGGCGCACCACCGGGCCGTGGGAGCCGTGGCTCAATCGCTTGCCGGTCGAATTTACCAGTGCTGACCGGATTTTCACCGAATTCGGCCCAGTCGCCGGCCGTTATTTTTTGGAGGCGTTCGACCGGACGCCGGCCGGCTGGCGGCTGCATGGTCACCCGTCACGGTGGATCGAGATCGCCGCCGAGTGGGGGACCCGCGACTACTGGGCGCAGTGGCAAGCCGTACGCGTCGCCGCGCTACTGATCGAGGCCGGTAATTCGGTGACTCCGGCAGGAC
Source organism: uncultured Actinomycetota bacterium (assembly GCA_963795995.1). GTDB lineage: Bacteria > Actinomycetota > Actinomycetes > Mycobacteriales > Mycobacteriaceae > Mycobacterium. The sequence goes on along the minus strand of CAWCJY010000007.1, from coordinate 298,210 downwards.
AGATGCGGACGATGGCCGAATCCGGCTATCGCACAACATATGTACATGTCTCTGGTTCCGGTCACCTGGTGCACGACGAGGCGCCAGACGTTTACCGCGAGGCCGTCGAATCGTTTCTGGCGAACGGCTAGGCCTCTTCGCCGGGCAACGCAAATCGGCCGTCGGCGGTGAATGTCACCAGGCCGTCGGCCAGTAGCGAAGCCAGCGCCCGCTCGCGTTGTGTGCTGTCGCTACGCCACGCAACGTCCAGCTGAGCCTTCGTCACGGGAGAACTGTTGGCTCGCAACACATCAAGCAGGCATCCGCGCACCTGGCGGTCGGTTCCGGCGTAGCTCTGGATGCGACGGCCTGGCGCCGCTGCGGGGGGATACCCCGCTCGCCGCCAGGTGCACTGGGAGATCGGGCATAGTCCGCAGCGCGGATTTCGGGCAGTGCACACCGTTGCGCCGAGTTCCATCAACGCCGCTGAAAACTGCGGTGCCACTGCGTCTTGGGGCAACAGCGCGGCAACGTCGGCCTGGTCGCGGGTAGTGGAGGGAGCACCGGCATGAGCACGGCCGTGTACGGCACGCGCAACCACCCGGCGCACGTTGGTGTCCACCACCGGTACCGCCTGCCGGTAGGCGAAGCACGCCACTGCCCGAGCGGTGTAGCTACCGACGCCCGGCAAGCTCAGCAAGACGTCCACATCGGCGGGAACAACATCGTTGCGGTCGCGCGCGATGACGGTGGCGCACTCGTGCAAACGCTTGGCGCGACGCGGATAACCCAGTTTGCCCCATGCCCGCACCACATCGGCCGGGCTGGCTGCCGCTGTCGCTGATGCCGTAGGCCAGCGCACCACCCAGTCCCGCCAGAGCGGTATCACCCGTGCCACCGGCGTCTGCTGCAGCATGAATTCACTGACCAGGATCTGCCACGCACTCACGCCGGGTTCGCGCCACGGCAGATCCCGGCGCGACCGGCCATACCAGCCGAGCAACTGGTCGCAGGAGATAATCACCGGCCCATGCGGCAAGATAGCCGACATGCCCGATCCGGATCCGGTGACCGCATGGAAAACACTCAGAGAGGGTAACGAGCGATTCGTCGCAGGCCTCCCAGAGCATCGCAACCAAAGCGTCGAGCGTCGTGCCAGCCTGACGTCCGGCCAGCAGCCGATGGCGGCTGTTCTGAGCTGCTCGGACAGCCGGGTGCCCGCGGAGATCATCTTCGACCAGGGGTTGGGCGACCTGTTCGTGGTCCGCACCGCCGGCCACGTCATTGATGCCGCTGGACTGGGCTCGCTGGAATTCGGGGTGGCCGTCCTGAACGTGCCACTGATTGTCGTGATGGGACATCGCAGTTGCGGCGCGGTCAAGGCCACGCTCTCAGCTCTCGAGGGTGGCGAGATACCCGGCGGCTATGTGCGCGACGTCGTAGAACGGGTCACGCCGTCGGTGCTGCTGGGCCGCCGCGATGGCCTGACGAGCGCAGCAGAGATCGAGAGCCGCCACGTCCAAGAGACAGTTGCGCAGCTGGTGGCCCGCTCGACGACGATCGGCGAGCGGGTGACGGCGGGCAGCCTGGCCATCGTCGGAGTCACCTATGAGCTGGCCGACGGTCGCGCGGTGTTAGGTGATCACATCGGTGACATCGGCGAACCCGGCTAACTCTGCCGCGCGACACGCCGACGGCGGTCGGACGGCGAGCGGTGACCTGGGCTTACGGTGTGAACGTGCTGGATCTCGAACCGCATGGACCGCTGCCTCCGGAGATTTACTGGCGGCGCCGGGGGTTGGCTTTGGGCATCGCGGTAGTCGTGATCGGCATCATCGTCGCAGTCGGCGTGGCGGTCTTCGGCGGCCACGCGGGCGCCAACACCGCTGCCGCGAACAAGCAAGGCTTGACAGCGGTGCCGCAGTCCCACAGCCCGATCGTCCAGCCGGAAGTCCAGACCCCAGTCCCGACGCCGGAGGCGCAGAACCCGCCCGTGACGCCTACCGCGGCAGTCCAGCCGCCGCCGGTACTGAAAGAAGGCGATGACTGCCCGGACTCGACACTGGCCGTCAAAGGTTTGACCAACCAGCCCATGTACGCCATCGGTGACCAGCCGAAATTCACGATGGTCGTCACCAACATCGGGTTGGTGTCCTGCAAACGCGATGTCGGAGCAGCAGTGCTGGCCGCCTACGTCTATTCACTGGACAACAAGCGGTTGTGGTCCAATCTGGATTGCGCACCGTCGAACGAGACGTTGGTGAAGATGTTCTCGCCGGGCGAGCAAGTGACCACCGCGGTGACATGGACCGGGATGGGTTCGGCGCCGCAGTGCCCGCTGCCACGGCCGCCGATCGGCGCGGGCACTTACAACCTCGTCGTCCAACTGGGCAACCTGCGGTCACTAGCGGTTCCGTTCATTCTCGCTCAACCCCCGGCACCCGGAGCGCCACCGCCCGCCGGCGCTGTACTGCCAGGTGCGATTCCACCGCAGGCACCGCCCCAACAGCCCGGCAACTGACTAGCTCAGCGGATCGGCGATAGTCCTTTCCGCCAGCTGTGCCAAGCCCTCGCGGACGTGGCGGGACCACATTTCGCCAATGCCCTCCACCGACTCTAGGTCCGTGGCGCTGGCCGCCAGCAGGCCCTGCAGCGTGCCGAATGTTCGCACCAGCAGGTCGGTGTGGGCGAACTGCAAACGTGGAATAACAGCCATCGCGCGGTAACCGCGCGCGCCGAGCGCCGAGTCCTGCGCCTCGGCAGTCGACGGATATCCGAAAACCTTGGCCAGCATGGTGAAATCGAGCAACCCGGTGTCCGAGAGCGCGTCGAGTTCCTCCAGTGTGGCAGCCACCTGCTCGGTCGACGGCGGTTCAGGGTTGGCATGGTAGTCGCGCACTATTAACTCGCGAGCGACATCGTTGCCGCCGAGCAGCTCCTCCAGTTGCAGCCGCAGCTGGCGACCGTCTTTGCCGAGTTCCACTGCGTCGCTGTCGATCACCAGGCCGATCCGGCGGACCAACTCCAGCCGCTGCACCACCGTCATCACGTCGTGCAGCGTGACGAAGTCCTCGATCTCGGCCCTCGACAGTTGCCGGCTGACTTCGTCAAAACGGGCCTTGTAGCGTTCCAGCGTCGCGATGGCCTGGTTGGCCCGCGACAAGATGGTTGCCGAGTCGGCCACCACGTGGCGTTCGCCGGCGACATAAACGGTGACGATGTTCATCGAGTGGCTGACCGAGATCACGGGGTAGCCGGTCTGGATTGCGGCACGTTCCGCCGAGCGGTGCCGGGTGCCGGATTCGTCGGTTGGTATGGACGGGTCGGGCACCAGCTGAACATTGGCCCGCACGATGCGGCTGCCGTCGGTGGAGAGCACGACGGCACCGTCCATCTTCGACAGCTCACGCAACCGGGTCGGCGCGTAACGAACATCCAGCGAGAAACCGCCATCGCAGATACCCTCGACGCTGTCGTCGTAGCCCAGAACGATCAGTGCGCCGGTACGGCCCCGCAGGATGCGTTCGAGGCCGTCGCGTAAGGCGGTGCCGGGTGCCAGGCGGCTGACAGTCTCACGCAGGGTGGGGCGAATCGCCGGGGCGGCGCCGTTCGTGGTGGGTATGGCGGGGTTCATCGTCGATTATTTTGCTCTGCCCTCGTCTTTCGGGCAGCACATCCACCAGATAAAGCGGCGGGGCGGCTCGGCGATCATTGCCAAGTTTGAGCATGTGTTGGAGCGCGACGACGATGTTGGCCGCCTCCAGCACGCACAAGCCTTTCGGCACTGAGCTGCATCCGGGTGGAATCAACGCTGTCGTGAACCCCTGCCGGGCGGCTTCTGTCAGTCGCCGTTCCATCCCGCTCACCCGCCGCAGATCACCCGCCAGACCGACTTCACCGAAGGTCACGGTGGTGGAGGGTAGCGGCAGATCGGCGTATGCAGACGCCAGCGCTATCGCCACCGCCAAGTCGGCCGACGGATCGGTCAGCCGCATGCCGCCGACGGTCGACAGGTAGATGTCGGCGACCCCGACCGGCACCCGGGCATGCTTGGCCAACACGGCGGTGATCATCGCCGCGCGAGCGTTGTCGATGCCACTGACGGCTCGTCGCGGCGACCCGCTCGCTGATGCGGCCAGCAAAGCCTGGACTTCTCCGACGAGTGGACGTTTCCCGTCGAGTGTCACTGTGATCGCGGTGCCGGGCACCGGGTCCGGACGCTGATCCAGAAACAAACCGGACGGATCGGTGACGGCTTCTATTCCGTCGTCGGTGAGCAGGAAACACCCCACCTCGTCGGCGGACCCGAAGCGATTCTTGACCGCACGGACCAGGCGAAGCGGGGAGTTGCGGTCGCCTTCGAAATGCAGAACCACGTCCACCAGGTGTTCGAGCGAGCGGGGGCCGGCAATGGCACCGTCCTTAGTCACATGACCCACCAGAACCATCGCGAGATGGCTGCGTTTGGCCACCGCGGTCAGGGCGGAGGTTACTGCCCGCACCTGGGTGACACCGCCGGCGACGCCGTCTGCCTCGGATGTGGAGATGGTCTGTACCGAGTCGACGATGACGAGAGTCGGTTGGACCTCCTCGATGTGACTGAGTACGGCGTCCAGGTCGCATACGCCGGATAGATACACCTCGTCGTGGCCACACCCGGTCCGGTCGGCTCGCATACGGACCTGACCGACGGATTCCTCGCCGGACACATACAACGCGCGGCGTCCAGATTCTGCCCACCGGTGGGCAGCCTGCAACAACAGCGTCGACTTACCCACCCCGGGATCACCCGCCAGCAACGTCACCGAGCCGGGCACCACGCCACCGCCCAGCACGCGATCGAGTTCGCCGACGCGGGTGGGGCAGTGGCGGGCCCGGTGCGGGTCGACGGAATTGATCGAGACAGGCACCGACGCCGCGACCGGTGAGCACCGGTTGGTTCCGCGCCAGGCCGTCACCGCAGCCACTTCGTCGACAGTGCCCCACGTGCCGCACTCGAGGCAGCGGCCTACCCACTTGGCAGTGACGTGCCGGCATTCTGAGCAGCGGTATTGCGATCGTGCTTTGGCCACGCCGCGACAGTAGCGGCCCGGTGCGACAACTTTGGTCGGTTACCGGCGTTGCTCCGGCATTGCCTGGTTTGCGGAAATCGGCACCGGTAAGGTGACGCTTCCGGCCTGCTCGAAATCAAAGGTGACCGGGTAGGTGAGGCCGTTGCTGATCGGCTTGCTCAGTGCCACGGTTGCCTTGGCCGCATCGGCGGCCTCGACGGCGTCCACCGACTTGATGTCCGCAGCGCCGGTAGTACCAACCATTAGCACGCCACCGGCGGGAAGTCGGGCATCACCAGTCAGCGTGACGGCGCCGATGTCGCTGGTGATGCGGGCCAACCGGTCGGTCGTGTCTGGTGACTGGTTGGTGGCCACCACAACAAGGTTCACCGTTTGGCCCGGTCGAATGAAGTCACCGGTCTGCTTCGCGCTGAAATAGACGTTGCGCAGTGCCAGCTGTCCGATCTGACCGGCGGCGCCGTCGACGGCGGGCTCCTGGACCGAGGTCTGAGCGATCTGGCCGCTGCCGCAGCCGGTCAGCGCGGCGGCGATGAGGCATGTCGCTGCCCCCACGGCACCTTGGGCAGTTCGCCGCCGGACCGGCAGGCGGATCTTGAAGCGGCTCACTCAGAAACCCTCCTGACCGGCGGTCGCGACTCGACTATGCACAGTAGTAGGCAGCTGCGTGGCGTGATAGGGCAGGGCCGTGGGTCAGCGCTGCAGGATCGCGGGGGGCCGGGCACCTAGGCCTGGACCGGTTGTCTGAGAACCGGCCACAATGCACGAAACTTGTTGTGTGTCAACCCCCATTGTTCGACTGCGGTGCCCCTGACCTGCACCGTTGTTCAGCACGTGTCTGGACCGCGTGTTAGCATGGAATATCGAAAGGGGCTCGAATCAAATGATTTTTAAGGTCGGAGACACCGTTGTCTATCCACACCACGGTGCTGCGTTGATTGAGGCGATTGAAACCCGGACTATCAAAGGCGAGCAGAAAGAATATCTCGTCTTGAAGGTCGCCCAGGGAGACCTCACAGTTCGAGTGCCCGCAGATAACGCTGAGTATGTCGGCGTCCGTGATGTGGTTGGCGAGGAAGGCCTGGACAAGGTCTTTCAGGTGTTGCGCGCGCCGCACACCGAAGAGCCGACAAACTGGTCCCGCCGGTACAAAGCCAACTTGGAAAAACTTGCCTCCGGCGATGTGCACAAGGTCGCCGAGGTCGTTCGTGACCTGTGGCGTCGCGACCAGGAGCGCGGTCTTTCCGCCGGCGAAAAGCGGATGCTGGCGAAGGCCCGGCAGATCCTCGTCGGAGAGCTCGCGCTGGCAGAAAACACTGACGACGCCAAGGCGGAGACAATTCTCGACGAGGTTCTGGCCGCCGCGTCCTGAGCGCCTAGAGGCTCGAGTGGTCGGAGCGGCGGGCACCGTAACTGCGGTTGTTCCGGCTGCGGGTGCGGGACACCGACTTGCTGCCGGTGTAGCCAAGGCCTTCTACAACATCAACGGACGGACCCTGGTCGAACGGGCCGTTGACGGCTTGCTTGACTCGGAAGTAATCGACCATGTCGTGGCGGCCGTCCCTGCCGAGCGAGTCGACGAGGCCAAACTCATGTTGGGTGAGAAGGTCGAGGTCGTTGCGGGCGGTGCGGACCGCCGGGATTCGGTGCGGCTGGGTTTGGCGGCCGCCGGCACGCCGGACTTCGTGCTGGTTCATGACGCTGCACGCGCCCTCACGCCGCCTGGGCTGATCGTGCGGGTGGTGCAGGCGCTGAGCGCCGGCCACCCGGCGGTGGTGCCGGCGCTGCCGGTCTCCGACACCATCAAAGCTGTCGACGCCAACGGTATGGTTCTCGGCACGCCGCAGCGGGCCGGGCTGCGAGCGGTGCAGACTCCCCAGGGCTTCACCACCGACCTGCTGCTGCGGGCCTACCGTTGTGCCGGCGAGACCGCGTGGAGTGACGACGCATCCCTGGTCGAGCAGGTGGGCGGCCCGGTGTATGTGATCGACGGGGACCCGCTAGCTTTCAAGATCACCAACCGGCTGGACGCAATGCTGGCTCACGCCATCCTTAGCCGGTGACCACGCTGCCCCGGATCGGTTTGGGGGCCGACGTCCATCCGATCGAAGCCGGACGGCCGTGCTGGCTGCTGGGCCTGCTGTTTCCCGAGGGTGACGGCTGCCGTGGCCATTCGGACGGCGATGTCGCTGTACATGCGCTTTGTGACGCCCTGCTGTCGGCCGCCGGGCTTGGTGACATCGGCGGCGTGTTCGGCGTCGACGACCCGGGCTGGGCCGGCGTCAGCGGAGTGGAGATGCTGCGTCATGTCCGCGAATTGCTCCAAGCCAACGGATGGCGCGCCGGCAACGCCGTCGTACAGGTGATCGGCAACCGGCCCAAGGTCGGCCCGCGCCGGGCTGAGGCGCAGGAATTGTTGTCCGGCCTACTTGACGCTCCGGTGTCGGTGTCGGCCACTACCACCGACGGGCTCGGACTGACCGGCCGCGGTGAGGGCCTGGCCGCGATCGCCACAGCGTTGGTGATCGGGGTTTAGGCCGGCGCGGCGATTGGAGTCACCCCGGTAAGCTGGCACGTCGTGACCGATCGCGTCCTGCGGCTCCACGACACGGCGACTGGAGTTGTCCGTGATTTCGTGCCGCTGCGACGCGGGCAGGTATCCATTTACTTGTGCGGTGCGACCGTTCAAGGCTTGCCTCACATTGGCCACGTCCGCAGCGGCGTGGCCTTCGACATCCTGCGTCGCTGGCTGGCGGCACGGGGCTGTGACGTGGCCTTCATCCGCAACGTCACCGATATCGACGACAAGATTTTAAATAAGGCAGCCGCCGCGGGCCGGCCCTGGTGGGAGTGGGCGGCGACCTATGAACGCGCCTTCACCGCCGCCTACGACTCGCTGGGTGTACTGCCGCCGTCGGTGGAGCCGCGTGCGACCGGGCATATCACTCAGATGGTCGAGCTCATCGATCGGTTGATCGACACCGGCCATGCCTATACCGGCGGCGGAGATGTCTATTTCGACGTGCTCAGCTACCCCGACTACGGGCAGCTGTCCGGACACAAGATCGACGATGTGCACCAGGGCGAGGGAGTCGCGACCGGAAAGCGCGATCAGCGTGACTTCACCCTGTGGAAGGGTGCCAAACCGGACGAGCCGTCATGGCCAACCCCGTGGGGACGCGGTCGCCCCGGCTGGCACTTGGAATGCTCGGCCATGGCCCGCGCCTATCTCGGTCCTGAGTTTGACATCCATTGTGGTGGAATGGATTTGGTGTTCCCGCATCACGAGAACGAGATCGCGCAGAGCCGAGCGGCCGGTGACGGGTTCGCCCGTTACTGGCTACACAACGGCTGGGTCACCATGGCCGGCGAGAAGATGAGCAAGTCGCTGGGCAACGTCTTGTCGATACCGGCCATGCTGGCCCGGGTGCGCCCCGCCGAACTGCGCTACTACCTGGGCAGTGCGCACTATCGCTCGATGCTGGAATTCTCCGAAGCGGCACTTCAAGATGCCGTGAACGCCTACGTCGGAATCGAAGACTTGCTGCACCGGGTGCGCAACCGAGCCGGCGCGGTCGTGCCCGATAAGTGGACCCAGAACTTCGCCGCAGCACTTGACGACGACCTTTCGGTGCCGATCGCGCTGGCCGAAGTCCATCAGGCGCGTGCCGAGGGGAACCGGGCGCTCGACGCCGGTGACCACGAGGCGGCGCTGGCCAGTGCCGGGTCGATTCGCGCGATGATGTCCATTCTCGGCTGTGATCCCCTCGACGAGCGCTGGGAGTCGCACGATGAGACATCGGCGGCGCTGTCGGCCGTTGACGTGCTGGTGCAGGCCGAGCTGCAACGCCGCCAGCAGGCCCGCGAGCAACGCGACTGGGCACTGGCCGACGAGATTCGCAACCGGCTCAAAGACGCCGGGATCGATGTCACCGATACCGCCGACGGACCGCAATGGTCGTTGGGCACCCAAGCCGATGGCCGGTAATTCGCGCCGTCGCGGCGCGGTACGCAAGCCCGGCACCAAGAAAGGTCCCACCGTTGGCTCGGGCGGCCAGCGCCGTCGTGGACTCGAGGGGCGGGGCCCGACACCGCCCGCACACCTGCGGCCGCACCATCCCGCAGCCAAGCGAGCCCGACCTCAGCCACCGCGCCGAGCCGCGAAACGCAGCGACGACAAGGAGACCGTCCTCGGCCGCAATCCGGTGCTGGAGTGTCTTCGTGCCCGTGTTCCGGCCACAGCTCTGTACGTCGCCCTGGGCGCTGAAGCTGACGAGCGGCTGACTGAGTCAGTAGCACGCGCCGCAGATCTCGGTATCGCAATCCTGGAAGTGCCGCGCACCGACCTCGACCGGATCGCCGCCAACGGGTTGCATCAGGGCATTGCCCTGCAGGTGCCGCCCTACGAGTACGCCCACCCCGACGATCTGCTCAGCGCGGCCATGGCGTCACCGCCTGCTCTGTTGGTCGCCTTGGACAACATCTCCGATCCGCGAAACCTGGGCGCCATCGTGCGGTCGGCAGCGGCGTTCGCCGGTCATGGTGTCCTGATCCCGCAGCGGCGCTCGGCCTCTGTGACGGCGGTGGCCTGGCGAACCAGTGCCGGTGCCGCAGCACGTTTGCGGGTAGCTCGGGCCACCAACCTCACTCGGACACTGAAGGATTGGGCCGACCGCGGACTCCAGGTGGTGGGTCTCGACGTTGCGGGCGACGCAACGCTCGATGACCTGGACGGCACCGATTCCCTTGTAGTGGTGGTCGGCTCGGAAGGCAAGGGACTGTCGCGGATGGTGCGACAGCGTTGCGACGTCGTGGTGTCCATTCCGATGGGGCGGGCGGGCGAATCGCTGAACGCATCGGTGGCCGCCGGGGTAGTACTCGCTGAGATCGCCCGCCAGCGCCGGCATTGATCGTTAGGTCGCGGCGCCGCACCGTGCTCGCGTTGCTGCTTTGCGCTGTCGCGGTTGCCGTTGTCGCGCCAAGAGCCGGTTCGCAACCGGGCAACTTCGACCTGCAGGCCCACCAGGGGGGTCGCGGCGAGTCGCCCGAGGAGTCACTGTCGGCATTCGCCAATGCGCTCGAACTCGGGGTCGCCACACTGGAATTCGATATCGGCATCACCAAGGATCAGCAACCGGTCGTGTGGCACGACGAGAGCATCCGAGCCGAGAAGTGCGCTGATACCGGAGCAGTTTTCTCAGGCGACGCGCAGTATCCGTACGTCGGAAAGCTGGTGCACGACCTGACGCTGCCCCAGATCCGGACGCTCGACTGCGGCAGCAGGATCGCGACCTTGCCCGAAGTCTTTGCACTCACCGATTCTTATCGGGCCGACGTTCGCTACAACATCGAAACCAAGGTGGACGCCCAGACACCGGCCGCGACGGCAGAACCTTCAGAATTTGTCGACGTGATACTGGCGGCGGTCAGGTCCGCGGGCAAGGTGGACCATGTTGAGGTGCAAAGCTTCGACTGGCGAACACTGCCGCTAGTGCGGCAAGCCGAGCCGTCGATTCCGTTGGTGGCGTTGTGGAACCAAAAGACCTACGCCGCGGGTTCCCCGTGGCCGGCCGGCATCGATCCGGCCGCCGTCGCGGATCCGCTCGTCGGCGCTGCGCTGGTAGGTGCGAACATCGTTTCACCTGACTACTTGCTGCCCGTCGACGAGGCGTTTGTGAACCGCGCCCACGCCCTGGGTTACCGCGTCATACCGTGGACGATCAACGACGCCGATGCGATGCGCGCTGAAATCGCCGCAGGAGTCGACGGCATCATCACCGACTATCCGGCGCTGCTGCGCGAAGTGCTCGCTGGATCCCAGGTGGCGCTGCCGCCGGCTTACCGTAGAAGTTAAATGCCGAGCAGCCGCGTGCTGGCCCACAGTGCCAGCACCGCGACAACCAAGGTGACCGGCACAGTGCACAACCCGAGCCGGGTGTACTCGCCGACGCTGGCTTGAACGTCGTGCTGGCGCAGCACCCGACGCCACAGCAGGTTGGACAGCGATCCGACATAGGTCAGGTTCGGGCCGATGTTCACTCCGATGAGAACCGCCAGGATCGCCGCCGGTCCACTGCCTGACACCAGCGGCAGCAATACCAGCGTGGCCGGCAGATTGTTGACGAGGTTGGATAGCACGGCGGCCAGTGCGGCGATGCCGAGCAGCGCAAGCAGACCCGAGCCGGCCGGGACCACCGCCCGCATGTCGGCGCTCAACCCGTTGCTCATCACCGCCTGCACCACCACACCCAACGCCAGCACGAACACCAGAAACGGCACATTGATCGCGCGCACTATCTGCAGCACCGAGGTGCGCCGATGGACGCGGCTTCGCACGGCCAGCGCCGCGGCGCCGGCCAAGGCTGCCCAGGCCGGGGCGATACCGGCTGCTTCGGCGACCGCGAACCCCACGAGAGTCAGCGCCACCACCGCCAACACAAACACCGGCGGGCGCGGTGTCGGTTCGGGGTCCTGCTGATCGGGCAGCACCGGAAGATCCCGAGCGAAAAACCATCGGAACACCACGTAGAGCGTCGCTACCGTGGCCAGCCAGGGCAGCGTCATCACCAGGGTGAACTTGGTGAACGACAGGTTGGCAACACGAAACGCGAGCAGATTTGTCAGATTCGACACCGGTAGCAGCAGCGATGCGGCGTTGGCCAGATGTGCGCTGGCGTAGGCGTGGGGGCGCAGGGGTGCATGCAGCCGCCGAACCGTGGCCAGCACCACCGGAGTCAGCAGCACAACTGTGGCGTCCAGGCTCAACGCCGCGGTGACCGTCGCGGCGATGACGAACACTCGTCGCAACAGCCGGTGCGGCTGCACGGGGCCCCGCGCCATGGCCGCCCCGGCCGCCTCGAACAGGCCTTCGTCGTCACAAAGCTTGGCCAGCACCAAAACAGCGCCCAGGAAAGCGACCACCGTCAACAGGCGAGTCGCCTCCACGGTTGCCTGGTGTGCCGAGATGGCGCCGATCGCAATAAGGATGACGACAGCTGGGACGGCCGCGAACGCCTCCGGCCAGCCGCGCGGACGCGCGACGGCGAACCCCAGGACGACGGCAAGCAGCAGCGCAGCCACCAGCAGCGTCAAACTCAGCTCCAGGGGTCTTCGCGCCGCCAAACGGTCGGGAGATGCAGCGCGACGTTGTCCTGCCCTGCCAGCTCACCCAGTACCCGCATGGAAACATCCAAGTCGTCGCTGACATAAGGCAACGCTCGCAAGGGTTTCGACAGCGGACGAAAGAAATCATCCCAATGGATTAGCACCACCGTGTGGGCGCCGACGGTGCGTACTGTCTCGGTCCAATAGTCGACGAAGTACGCCTGCGGCCGCAAACCGAGCTGGCCGACGCCGAGGTAGACGACATCGGCGCGCTGCCCGGCGAGCGCGCCTTTGACGAACCCAGCGCTGCCCTGAACCAGCAGCCGACGGCCCGACGGCCGGTGATGGATCAGCGTCGACCAGGCTTCCCCGCACCGGTAAGCCGACATCCGGACCGGTGGAGTGACCGGCGTGTCGATGTCGCCGGGAAACCGGTCAGGTGGCGAATGCCGGGATTCGACCAGCGTTACCTCGAAGGCACCTAACGCTATTGGCGTACCGGAGTCGGCAACGATGAGACGGTCCTCAGGCAGGCCGTAGCCGCGGCCGACGTTGGCCGCCGACTCACCTCCGACAAGCCGTGCCCCGGTGCGCTCGGCCACCAGCGGTGAATCCAGCACGTGGTCGATGTGGGTGTGCACGGCCACGACGGCCTCCAGCCGCGTCACTTTGGCTCGAGCCAGACACCCGTCGACCCGTGGCGGTGACGGCGACACCTTGCGGGTCAATACTCGCGGAAGGCTCGGACGGGAAAAGTAGCCGTCGGTCATCAGTGCCGCCGATCCATCATCGAGCAGCAAGGTGGCTACCCCAAGCCAGGTGATCGACAGCGGTGCATCCGATCCGGCTACGGGCACCGTGAACCGGTCACCGTAACGCGTGATGTCGGGACGACCCGGCTTCAATCGCATCAGCAAAACGCTTTCATATCGACGCCCTGGGCCTTGAGCCGATCCTTCACCGCGGCGGCGATCTGCACAGCACCCGGCGAATCACCATGCACGCAAATCGATTCCACCCGTACCGCGACCGGTGACCCGTCGATGGCGTTGACCTGGCCCGCGGTCACCATGCGCGCGGTGCGCTCAGCGATGACAGCCGGGTCGTGCAGCACCGCACCGGGTTCACGCCGTGACACCAGCTGCCCGTCGGGTCGGTAGGCGCGATCGGCGAACGCCTCGGACACCGTGCGCAGGCCGCGCAGGTGCGCCTCGTCGAAGAACGCCGAACCGGCCAGACCCAGCACTGGCAGCGTGGAGTCAACTACCACCACCGCTTGCGCAACCGCGGCCGCCTGATGCCGGTCGGTCACGATCGTGTTGTACAGTGCGCCATGCGGTTTCACGTAGGCCACGGTCGAGCCGGCGGCTTGCGCCAGCGCTTGTAATGCGCCGATCTGGTAGACGACGTCGGCGAGCAGATCGTCGGTGGTGACGTCGATGAAGCGACGACCGAATCCGGCCAGATCGCGATAACCGACTTGCGCGCCGATCGACACGCCACGCTCGGTGGCCGCTCGGCAGACCCGCAACAGGCTGGCCGGGTCACCCGCGTGGAAACCGCACGCGATGTTAGCGCTGGTGACGATGCCTAGCATGGCGTCGTCGTCACCCAGGCTCCAGACGCCGAACCCTTCCCCCAGATCGGCGTTGAGGTCAATGGAGGCCACGTTGTCTGAGCCTATATGTCGGTATCGGCGGAAGGCAGCGTCCTTGGCATCGCGCAAACAACTCCGGCCCGCCGGTAACGTCACAGGACATGAAGTCGATGCCGCGACACCGCGCAACTCTGGCGTCGCTGGCGGCCGAACTCAAAGTTTCTCGCACTACGATTTCGAATGCGTACAACAGGCCCGATCAGCTCTCGGCCGATCTGCGGGAACGGGTTCTGGCCACCGCGAGGCGGATGGGGTATCCCGGCCCTGATCCGGTGGCACGATCCCTTCGAACCCGGCGGGCGGGCGCGGTTGGCCTGGTGATCACCGAACCCTTGACGTATTCGTTCAGCGACCCCGCAGCCCTGGATTTCGTGGCCGGGGTGGCGCAATCCTGCGAGGAGCTGGGTCAGGGCCTGCTGTTGGTGGCGGTCGGGCCCGGCCGCAGCATCGCGGACGGTAGCGCTGCCGTACTCGGGGCAGGCGTGGACGGCTTTGTTGTGTACTCGGTGGGCGACGACGACCCGTATTTACAGGTCGTCATGCAGCGTCGGCTGCCGGTTGTGGTCGTCGACCAGCCAAAAGACGTCCCGGGGGTGTCCCGGGTAGGCATCGACGACCGGGCGGCGATGCGCGAAATCGCGGACTACGTGTTGGGGCTGGGGCATCGCGAGATCGGGCTGCTCACCATGCGGTTGAGCCGCAACCGGCGACAGGGTCTGGCGGGTCCGGAGCGCCTGCGCTCACCGAAGTTCGGAGTGCAACGCGAACGAATCAACGGTGTCCGCGACGCAATGACCGCCGTCGGGGCGGACCCGGATTCGCTGACCGTTGTCGAGAGCTATGAGCATCTGCCGACTTCGGGTGGTAGCGCCGCCGAGGCGGCGCTGCACGCCAATCCGCGGATCACCGCACTGTTGTGCACCGCCGACGTGCTCGCGCTGTCGGCCCTGGACTACCTTCGCGCGCAGGGAATTTACGTCCCCGGACAGATGACGGTCACCGGGTTCGACGGGGTCCGCGAGGCCATCGACCGGGGCCTCACCACGGTGGTGCAGCCAAGTCTGCTCAAGGGCCGCCGCGCCGGGGATCTACTGCACCACCCGCCGCGCTCCGGCCTGCCGGTGGTCGACCTGCTCGACACCGATCTGGTCCGGGGCCGCACCGCGGGCCCACCGGCCTGAACGCATCAGCCGGCCGCGCGCCCCGCATCGCCGATCAGAAGCCGTACCGCCAAGTCCAACCGCTTGCTGACGTCGGTCGCCGAGGCACGCCGGGTCAGCCACGCCAGCAGGTTGGACAACCACACATCCGAAATCACCCGAGCGATGTGGTACTGGTCTTCGGTCGGTTCCCCGTCGCTCATTGCCCGCGCGAACATCGAATCGATCAGCTTCTCGACATGGTCGACCTCTCCGGCTGCCGAGGCGTCGGCGAAGACGTAGGCCCGCGTCATCGCCTCGGTGAGCAGCGGATTGCGTTGCATGGCGCGGTTGAGCTTGCTGACCATGAAATGCAGCCGTTGGTATGGGGTGCCGCCGAGCATCGCCGATCGATCCGTCTTGGCGTCGATGCGCTCGAACTCGCGGCCCAGCGCGGAGACCAGCAGATGCACTTTCGACGGGAAGTACCGGTACAGCGTTCCGACCGCTACGTCCGCCCGGTCGGCGACTGCGCGCATTTGGACCGCCTCGTAGCCACCCTTCGACGCGATCGCCATGGTAGCGTCCAGGATTCGCTTGCGGCGCTCTCGCTGCGCCTCAGAACCCAGCTCGGATTCAGCCAGCACCGCCACGTTCATAACCTCACGGCGTTGCGTATCGGACGCACGAGGCGGATCGGCGTTGGCTGGCGAAGACATATGACGGGCAACTCCTTCGTGTTGCGGTCCCGTTGAAAACGATACGCATGCCGAGCGTGGATTTCTCACCTCCATGCTGCCGGGGAACTGGCCTGTGCTGCTGCGATGGCGTTCGACTTGACTCACGATCGCTGGCACTATTAGAACACGTTCTAGTCAGGCGACGACGGTCATAGGAGTCGAAAGTGGCAGCGACCATCAGCGACGAACAGCTCGCGGCGCGCGAGATGGTGCGTGATTGGGCAGCCGGTTCGCACGCCGGCGCCGTGGTCCGAGACATCGAACAGGGCGAGCCCGACGCGTGGCGACCGGTCTTCGAGGGCCTGGCCCGCCTGGGATTGTTCGGCGTCGCCGTACCCGAGGAGCACGGTGGTGCCGGCGGCAGCGTGGAAGATTTGAGCGCCATGGTCGACGAGGCGGCCAAGGCTCTGGTTCCCGGCCCGATTGCGACCACGGCCCTGACCACTTTGGTGGTGTCCGACCCGGCGTTACAAGGCGCACTGGCCGCAGGCGAACGCTTCGCCGGGGCGGCGCTGAGCGCTGAGCTGCAGTTCGACAGCGGTGCCAAGCGTGCGTCGGGCACGGCGCCCTGGGTGCTGGGGGCCGCGGCCGGTGGCTTGCTGCTGCTGCCGGTCGACGGGAAATGGCTGCTGGTTGACAGCGCCGAGGATGGTGTTGCCGTCGAGCCGTTGACGCCTACCGACTTCTCCAGACCGCTGGCGCGGGTGACTTTGACGTCGACCCGAGCCATCGTGCTCGACGTGTCCCACCAAGGGGTCGAGGACTTGGCCGCCACCCTGCTGGCCGCCGAGGCGGCCGGCGTCGCCAGGTGGGCGCTGGATACCGCCGTCGCTTACGCCAAAGTGCGGGAGCAGTTCGGTAAGCCGATCGGCAGTTTCCAGGCGATCAAGCACATCTGCGCCGAGATGCTGTGTCGGGCGGAGCAGACCGCGGTGGTCGCCGCGGACGCCGCTCGCGCCGCGGCCGACGGCGACGATCGCCAGCTTTCGATTGCGGCCGCCATTGCCGCGAGCATCGGCATCGAGGCGGCCAAGGCCAACCTCAAAGATTGCATCCAGGTGCTCGGCGGCATTGGTATCACCTGGGAACACGATGCCCACCTGTATCTGCGCCGGGCCTACGGCATCGGCCAGTTTCTCGGCGGCTCAGCGCCCTGGCTGCGGCGCACCACCGCGCTGACCCGCGGCGGGGTGCGCCGCAGCCTGAGCGTCGACTTGCACGACGTTGCCGAACTGCGCCCCCAGATCTCCGCAGCGGTTGCCGACGTCGCCGCCCTGACCGAAGACGAGCAACGGGTGGCCCTAGCCGAGGCCGGACTGCTGGCGCCGCATTGGCCGGTGCCCTACGGGCGTGGTGCCACGCCGGCCGAGCAACTGCTCATCGACCAAGAGATGTCGGCGGCCGGGGTGAAACGGCCGGATCTGGTGATCGGTTGGTGGGCTGCACCGACCATCCTCGAGCACGGGACGCCCGAGCAGGTTCAGCGCTTCGTCCCAGCCACGCTGCGCGGTGACATTTTCTGGTGTCAGCTGTTTTCCGAGCCGGGAGCCGGATCTGATCTGGCATCGCTGCGGACGAAGGCGGTGCGAGCCGACGGTGGCTGGAAGTTGACCGGACAGAAGGTTTGGACGTCGTCGGCGCACAAGGCGCAGTGGGGTGTCTGCCTGGCCAGAACGGACCCCGACGCTCCCAAGCACAAGGGCATCACCTACTTCCTGCTCGACATGAGCTCGCCGGGCATCTTGATCCGGCCGCTGCGGGAGATCACCGGTGAGGCGTTGTTCAACGAAGTCTTCCTCGAAGAGGTGTTCGTGCCCGACGAGATGGTGGTCGGGGCGGTGAACGACGGCTGGCGGCTGGCTCGCACCACCTTGGCCAACGAGCGCGTCGCGATGGCTGCCGGCACTGCGCTGGGCAACCCGATGGAGGAGCTGCTGGCCGCGGTCGCCGACGTCGACCTCGACGCCGCACAACAAGAGCTGCTGGCACGACTGATCGCGACGGCGCAAACCGGCGCGCTGCTGGATCAGCGCATTGCCCAGTTGGCCGTCGGCGGGCGGGACCCGGGCGCGGAGTCCAGCGTGCGCAAGCTCGTCGGTGTGCGGTACCGCCAGGCGCTATCCGAACTTCGGATGGATCTCACCGAGGGGGCGGGCGTCGTCGAGGATGCGACTGTGTACGACTTTCTCAACACTCGCTGCTTGACGATCGCCGGTGGTACTGAGCAGATACTGCTGACACTGGCCGCCGAACGGCTGCTCGGCCTGCCCCGCTAGCGTGCTCGATCGATGAACTGGCGCACCGCCGCGGCGATCTGGTCAGGACAGTCTTCCTGGAGAAAGTGCTTGCCGGGCAACAACGTCGGGTTCTGCACTCCGGCGGCGGTCTGCGCTTCCACTCCGTGACGGCGCCAGCTGAGCATCCGGTCCCGAACGCCCCACACGATTTGCACCGGGTAGCGCGCATCGCGGACCGCGGCGAGGTACATATCACGCTTGGCCGGCGTCCGCTCGAAGCTGCGCATGATCTTCAGAAACGCCCGACCGTTGTCGTCGCCCAACAGCAACGGCCGCCAGCACTCGATTTCAGCGGCCGGCACCTGGCGGCTCACCCCGACCAATCGCATCAGCAGCACGAACAGGCCGGGAATGTGCAGCGACGCCAACCAGATTTCTCCCAGTCCCCGGTGCGCGAAGGGCTCCATCGGCCACGGCCGGCGAAAAGTATCGACCGCGATGATCGTGTTCAACAGCGTCACTGATAGCACTTGGCCCGGGACAGCGTTGGCCACCTCGAAGCCGATCGGTCCGCCGATGTCATGCAGCACAAGATGGAAACGATCCACGCCGAGCACCTCGATGGCCGAAACCAACCAGCGGCCAAGGCCCGTCCAGCTGTAGTCGGCGTCGGCGGGCCGCTCAGCCAGACCCAGCCCGGGCAGGTCGATCGCGATACCCCGCAAACCTCGCGCAGCCAGGGCGGGTACCACTTTGCGATACAGATACGCCGATGCCGGTACGCCGTGCACGCAGACCACCGGCGGCGCATTCCGCGGGCCGTCATCGAGCGCAAACGACGCGATGCCGTCAGCAGTGAGGGTCCGGCCGGATGCCCGATAACGTTCGAGCAGCCGGCTGGTTTCGGCAGTCATCGTCCTCCGTCGTGTGTTGAGCAGCGACTGTCCCTACTCGTCGTAGGTCACTTCCACCGAATCGGACTCCGGACGGGATTGGCAAGCCAAGATCAAGCCGTCATCCAGATCCTGCTGCTCGAGGACGTCGTTGACTTCCATGTGCACCTTGCCCTTCCGCAAGGTGCACGCGCAGGCCCCGCAGTGCCCTTCCCGGCAGGAGAACGGCGCGTCCAGACCGCGGTCAAGCAGCACGTCGAGCAGTTTGGCGCCGCGGGGCCAGGACACCGTGTGGGTTTCACCGTCCAACTCCACCACCGCGGTGGCAGGCGGTTCGTCACCTTGTTGTTCGATCTTCACCGCGGCGAACGGATCGGTGTCCAACGACCGGAAGACCTCGATGTGCACCTGCTGGGCAGGCACATTCAGCGATTCCAGAGCATCGCGCACGGCTTGCATGAACGGCCCGGGCCCACAGACG
The DNA here is from genome assembly GCA_963795995.1 of uncultured Actinomycetota bacterium. GTDB lineage: Bacteria > Actinomycetota > Actinomycetes > Mycobacteriales > Mycobacteriaceae > Mycobacterium. The sequence continues at coordinate 278,911 of CAWCJY010000007.1, read as the reverse complement.
TAAGCGTGCCGATCGGTGTAGGGCGCGGCCAGTTTGGCCAGTGCGGCGGCGCTGGGCAGCCCCTGCAGCGACTCGAGCCAGTGCACGACGGTCAAGCGGTCCGGGTATTTGGCGGTCAACTCGCGCAGCGCGTTGCCGAAGATCACCGAGCGGTCATCGCGATTGGCGTATATCAGCGCCACCTGACCGCTGCCCTCGGCGAGTGCGGACTTGCAGATCGAGATGACCGGGGTGATCCCACTACCCGCGGCGAGCAACAGGAAATCGTCGTCGAGAGTCTTGGGCACAAAGTTGCCCGACGGTGCCAGCACGTGGATCCGCATGCCGGGATGGGCGTGTTCACAAAGCCAGTTGGAGGCGTATCCGTCGGCGGTGCGCTTGACGGTGACGGTCAGCGCGTCGTCGGTGAACGGTGAGCTGCACAGCGAGTAACAGCGCGCGACACAGCCGGTCCGCTCGCTGGGGACGCGCACAGTCAGGAATTGGCCCGGTGCGTAACGCAGCCGGTCGGCGGGTATCTGCGCGCCGTCCGGCACGGTGAAGACCAGCGACCGGGCCTCCTCCGTCTCAGCGACAACCTCGGCGACCTGTAATTCGAGCACATGGCTGCCGAGCGGCTCGTCGGAAACTGCGTCCGTCAAGAACGAACCCTCTCTTCAGTCTTAACTAGAACAGGTTACAGAAAACACTTCTGGTATCGCTACCAGCTGCAGGAACAGCGTGCTCGACACAAATCGGAACGTGTTCTAGTCTCGTTTGTTAAGCCCGCACCTATGGAGGAGCCCGTGACGTCCATTCAACAGCGTGACGCGCAAGCCGTCCTGTCCGGTATCGACGACCTGCTGCCGCAGCTGCGGGAGCGTGCGCAGGCGACCGAAGATCTGCGCCGCCTGCCGGAAGAGACGGTCAAGGCGCTTGACGAGGTCGGTTTTTTCACGCTGCTGCAGCCCGAGCAGTGGGGCGGCCTGCAATGCGACCCGACACTGTTCTACGAGGCGGCGCGCCGGTTGGCCAGCGCGTGCGGATCGACGGGCTGGGTCAGCTCGATCATCGGCGTGCACAACTGGCATTTGGCGCTTTTCGACCAGCAGGCCCAGGAGGAGGTCTGGGGCGCAGATCCGACTGTGCGTATCTCGTCGTCGTACGCGCCGATGGGCGCGGGTGTCGTGGTCGACGACGGATACCTGGTCAGCGGCTCCTGGAACTGGTCGTCTGGCTGCGACCACGCCACCTGGGCCTTCCTGGGCGGCCCCGTCATCAAAGACGGCCGCCCCGTCGACTTCGGCAGCTTCCTGATTCCTCGCAGTGAGTACCGCATCGACGACGTCTGGCACGTCGTGGGTCTGCGCGGTACCGGCAGCAACACCGTGGTCGTCAAAGATGTGTTCGTCCCTCGGCACCGGTTCCTCTCCTACAAAGCGATGAACGACGGGACCGCCGGAGGCTTCCAGACGAACGCCGCCCCGGTGTACAAGATGCCTTGGGGCACAATGCATCCCACGACCATCTCGGCCCCGATCGTGGGCATGGCCTACGGCGCATACGACGCGCACGTCGAGCATCAGGGCAAGCGGGTTCGCGCTGCGTTCGCGGGGGAGAAAGCCAAGGACGACCCGTTCGCCAAAGTCCGGATCGCCGAAGCTGCCAGCGATATCGACGCGGCGTGGCGGCAACTGATCGGCAACGTGGGCGACGAGTTTGCGCTGCTGGCCGCCGGCAAGGAGATCCCGTTCGACCTGCGGGCCCGCGCCCGCCGCGACCAAGTGCGTGCCACCGGGCGGGCCATCGCCTCGGTTGACCGGTTGTTCGAAGCATCGGGTGCCACAGCGCTGGCCAACGACGCGCCGGTGCAACGCTTCTGGCGTGACGCTCACGCCGGACGGGTGCACGCGGCCAACGATCCGGAGCGGGCCTACGTGATCTTCGGCAACCACGAGTTCGGGTTGCCACCCGGCGACACGATGGTGTGATGCGCGCCGCCGACGATGCAGAGCGAAGCGATGAGGAGGTGCGGCGCTAAGTGACAGCGACCGAGGAGCTGACGTTCGAGTCCACCTCGCGTTTGGCGGAGGTCGACGTCGACGGGCCGCTGAAGCTGCACTACCACGAAGCAGGGACCGGCAACCCGCAGACCGTGGTGCTGCTGCACGGCGGCGGCCCGGGGGCGTCGAGCTGGACGAACTTTTCGCGCAACATCGGTGTGCTCGCCGAGCACTTCCATGTGCTGGCCGTCGATCAACCCGGTTACGGCCATTCGGACAAGCGCACTGAGCACGGGCAGTTCAACCGTTACGCGGCAAAGGCGTTGAAGGGATTGTTCGATCAGCTGGGCTTGGGCCGGGTCCCCCTGGTGGGCAACTCGCTCGGCGGGGGCACCGCCGTGCGATTTGCGCTGGACTATCCAGACCGGGCCGATCGGCTGGTGCTGATGGGCCCCGGCGGGCTGAGCGTCAACCTGTTTGCACCTGATCCCACCGAGGGGGTCAAGCGGCTGGGGAAGTTCTCGGTTCAGCCCACCCGGGAACACCTAGAGGCGTTTCTGCGGGTGATGGTCTATGACCAGAAGCTGATCACCCCTGACCTCGTGAACCAGCGTTTCGCGTTGGCCAGCACACCGGAATCCCTGGCGGCCACGATCGCGATGGGAAAGTCGTTCTCGGCGGGCGACTTCGAGGCCGGGATGATGTGGCGCGAGGCGTATCGGCTGCGACAGCCGGTGTTGCTGATCTGGGGTCGCGAAGACCGGGTCAACCCGTTGGACGGCGCGCTGGTCGCGCTGAAAACCATCCCCCGCGCACAGCTGCACGTTTTCGGGCAATGTGGACACTGGGCGCAGGTCGAGAAGTTCGACGAATTCAACAAACTCACCATCGACTTTCTAGGAGGTGCGTAATGAGCATCCGTTCACTGGGATATCTGCGCATCGAGGCCACCGACGTGGCGGCCTGGCGAGAATACGGCCTCAAGGTTCTCGGCATGATCGAAGGCAAAGGTGCCACCGAGGGCGCGCTCTATCTACGGATGGACGATTTCCCGGCCCGGCTGGTGATCGTGCCCGGCGAGCATGACCGGCTGGCCGAAGCCGGCTGGGAGTGCGCGAACGCCGAAGGACTACAGGAAATACGTGATCGCCTCGACGTGGAAGGCACACCGTACAAGGAGGCCACCGCAGCCGAGCTCGCGGACCGCCGGGTCGACGAAATGATCCGGTTCTCCGACCCGTCAGGCAACTGCCTGGAAATCTTCCACGGTGCCGCGCTGGAGCACCGCCGCGTGGTCAGCCCCTACGGGCACAAATTCGTCACCGCCGATCAGGGGCTGGGGCACGTGGTGCTCTCGACCCGAGACGACGCCGAATCTTTGCACTTCTACCGGGACGTGCTCGGATTCAAGCTGCGTGACTCGATGCGGTTACCGCCCCAGTTGGTGGGCCGGCCCGCCGACGGGCCGCCCGCGTGGCTGCGGTTCTTCGGCTGCAATCCGCGACACCACAGCCTGGCGTTCATGCCGGCACCGACGCCCAGCGGCATCGTGCACCTGATGGTTGAAGTCGAGCAGCCCGACGATGTCGGACTATGCCTCGACCGGGCGCTGCGCCGCAAGGTGCCGATGTCGGCAACGCTGGGCCGCCACGTCAATGACCTGATGCTGTCCTTCTACATGAAGACGCCGGGCGGGTTCGACATCGAATTCGGTTGCGAGGGAAGGCAAGTTGACGACCTGGACTGGATCGCCCGGGAAAGCACCGCGGTAAGTCTGTGGGGTCACGACTTCACTGTCGGCCTGCGCGGGTAGCGATGCCCGAGCCGATCGACCCACGCACTTTCCGTAGTGTGCTGGGCCAGTTCTGCACCGGCATCACCATCATCACCAGCATGCACGACGACGTCCCGGTCGGATTCGCCTGCCAGTCGTTTGCCGCGCTGTCGCTCGATCCGCCGCTGGTGCTGTTCTGCCCGACCAAGGTGTCGCGGACCTGGCAGGTCATCGAGGCGAGCGGGAAGTTTTGTGTCAACGTGCTGACCGAGAAGCAGAAGCATGTCTCGGCACGCTTCGGTTCGAAGGAAGCTGACAAATTCGCCGGGATTGATTGGATTTCAGCGCCCTCCGGTTCACCGGTCATCGACGGGTCACTGGCTTACATCGACTGCACCGTGGCCTCGGTGCACGACGGCGGTGATCACTTCGTGGTTTTTGGTGCGGTGCAGTCGCTTTCGGAGGTACCCAAGATCAAGCCACGGCCACTGCTGTTTTATCGCGGCGACTACACCGGCATCGAGCCGGACAAGACCACACCGGCGCAGTGGCGCGACGACCTCGAGGCGTTCCTGACGACTACGACGCAGGACACCTGGCTGTAACTTCGCGCCGACTACCCATCCTGCGTTGATCCAAGCGGTATCACTACTTCAATTGCGATAAATACTTATCAAGCCTCGTGCGGATACGCTCGTTGTCGCTGTCCGCTTGTGCCGAGGTGTCAGCGGTGAACAACATCATCAAGTTCGCGCAAACGGCTTGCCATTCCTGTCTTTGTGGCCGGTTGCAAATCTGTCGACAGCTTAATGCGAATTTCGAGGGACTAACGATTTCGTGGTCTTTCGGCTTCGACGCTCGTTTCCACGGGACATGCCAGGAAAAATCCTGTCTGGTAGAGGGTGATGCCCTACAGCACATGTGCCTTCACCGGATTGAGCGCCGCCGCGGCGGCGTGTTCGGTGCTGCTTGCCGTTTATATGCCGTCGGCTGCCGCAGGGCCCACCGCGGACAGCCAGGGTTACGTCGATTCGACGGCACGCTGTGCCAGTCCGGACACCGCAGTCGCTTTCGGCAGCACCGACTCTTCTCGGGTGGCAATCTGTAAGACCCAGGCCGGCCAGTACGAGTATCGCGGTGTGCGGATGCGTGACGGTGCAAAGTTGATCATTCCCGCATCGCCATCTGGGGACGGCGGATACGTCGCCAACGACGAGGGCATCACCTACACGGTGTCGCCGCGATCGTTGACCGTCAACCAGGCCAGCCAGGTGATTCGCCAAGAACCGATGGTGGATTACCACGGGCCCGGAGCGCCCGCAGCCCCCGCAGCGACTTCACCGCCCGCTGCGACGCCGGCACCGGCTGCGACGCCAGCGCCGGCGGCGACGCCAATGCCTCCCAAACCGTTACCGCCCCCGCTGCCCGCCGAAGTGGGTGGCCGCGGCCACTAGTAGCTCAATAGCGCGGCAGGACAAAAGAACGTCCCACCGCCAGCGACTGGCTGGCGACGAATTTGCTAACGACTGGGATGCGGAGAAGTTTGATTCCGACGTTGCTAAGCCGGCGGGTCCAGGCCGAGGACGGGTCGTCCAGCTTGAGGTTGTCCACGGCGAGTTTTTGGCAGCGCGCCACATATGGCACCAGTAGCTGCTGATATCTAGCGTAAGCCGCCGCGTAGTCACCGCGAGCCGCATGCAATTCATGGGCCAGCACGTACGCCCCCAGCACCGCCAAGCTCGTGCCCATGCCCGAGCGGGGCGAGGCGCACCACGCCGAGTCGCCGATCAGACATATCCGTCCGCGGGCGTAGGAATCCAGATGGACTTGGGCGATCGAGTCGAAGTAGACCTCCGGCGCGTCGGCCAGCCCTTCGAGCAGATGGGATACTTCCCAGCCCATCTCGGCGAACCGCTCGGCGAACAGCCGCTTGTTGCCGTCGGTGTTTCGGTAGTCGAAAACGAGTCGGGGGTCGGTGAGGTAGAAGCTGGCACGTGCAGGTTTGTCAGGCTCGGTGGCCTGCAGCACCGCCGTTCGGCCGGGCAGGCGGCAGGCCATTCCGCAATGATCGAGGCCGAGGTGGTTGTCCATGTCGAAAAACCCGAAGTACTGGCCGAGTTGGGTGACGTACTGCTCCTCGGGACCGAACACCATGCCGCGCACGCTGGAATGCAGCCCGTCAGCGCCGACAACCAGGTCGTAGGTACCTGTAGAGCCGTCGCTGAAGGTCGCCGCGACCCGTTCCCCGTCGTCAGAGAGGGCTGCGACGCGATTTCCAAAGCGGTAGTCGACGTCACGGCACACGGCGTCGTGCAGGATGCGGGCGAGATCACCCCAAAAGATCTCTAGCTCCCCGCTGATCACTTCGGCAGGTAGTCGACCGATTTCCTTGCCGCGTTCGTCGACGAGGATCAGCGGTCCCATCCGCGTGGCGTAGGCCATAACCTCCTGCAGCAGGCCCATTTTCTTTAGCACTACCAGCGATGGTCCCCGGAAGTCGACGGCCTGCCCGCCGGTCCGAAGTTCGGCGGCCTGCTCGGTGATCGTCACGGCATGGCCCTGCCGGGTGAGCCAAAAGGCCAGGCATGGTCCCGCTATGCCACCGCCATTGATCAGGATGTCGAACGGCATTGGACGCCCCCGGGATCAACGGTTTTCAGCCATGGCTCCATCCGGCGCAGTGCCTCCGCGATGTCTGATTGTGGGCCGGCGAATGAGAGCCGGACAAACGAGTCACCCCGTTCGGTGTCGAAGTCGATGCCGGGCGCGATGGCAACACCGGTGTCGGCAAGCAGTTTCGAGCAGAATGTCATTGAATCGGCAGTGAAGTCGGAAACGTCGGCGTAGACGTAGAAGGCTCCGTCGGTGGGTGCCAGACGGTCGATACCGATCGCGCGCAGACCGTCGAGAAGCAGCGCCCGGTTGACGGCGTACTGGCGTAGATGGCCGTCGGCTTCTGCGACCGCCTCCGGGGTGAAAGCCGCGACCGCGCCGTATTGGGACAACGCCGGCGGGCAGATCGAGAAGTTCCCGGTCAGACAGTCCACCGCTCGGCGCAGCTCGGGTGGTACCAGCAGCCAGCCCAGCCGCCAGCCGGTCATCGCAAAAAACTTGGAAAAACTGTTGACTATCATGGCATCTCGCGATGTCTGCCACGCGCAACTAGTTTGCTGAGCGCCCTGGTAGATGAGCCCGTGGTACACCTCGTCGCTGATCAGCCGCACTCCGGAGGCTTCACACCAGGACGCGATCGCGGCCAGCTCCGCTGGTGGAATGACCGTTCCGGTCGGGTTCGCCGGGCTGGCCACCACCACGCCTTGTACCGGCGGGTCGAGGTCGGCCAGCATTTGCGCAGTGGGCTGGAATCGGGTGTGGGGACCACATTCGAGCTCGACGACCTCGCAACCCAACGCCGACAGAATATTGCGGTAGCACGGGTATCCCGGACTGCCGAGCGCAACCCGGTCACCGGCATCGAAGCAAGCCAAGAAGGTCAGCAGAAAACCGCCCGACGAACCTGTCGTCACCACCACGTCGTCGAGGTCGACCTGCAGCCCGTATCGATCCGAATATGACCGCGCAATGGCCTCGCGCAGCTCCGGAATACCCAGCGCCACCGTGTATCCGAGCTGGTTGAGATGCAGGGCAGCTGCCGCGGCGGCACGCACCGGCTCGGGCGCGCCGGCACTCGGTTGTCCAGCCGACAGGTTGACCAAATCACCGTTGGTGCGCTGTCGTTCGGCGGCCGCCAGCCAGACATCCATCACATAGAACGGGGGAATCCCGGCGCGCAGCGCGACGCGGTGGTTCATGTCGCCCAGGCTAGAGCAGATCGTCCGGCTGCATCGTCATCGGGCGAACACCTCCGATTCCAGCCGGCGCAAGTGCTCGCGCGGTGGGTCCAGCAATTGCGAACTGCCGTGCGCACGTTTGAAATAGAGCTGCATGTCGTGTTCCCAGGTGATCGCGATACCACCGTGTAACTGAATCCCCTCCGCGGCAACCGCGCTGAGCGCGTCGCTGGCGGCCACCCGGGCCAGCGACGCCGACGTGGCCGACGGTGCGCCGATGGCGTCGTCGACGACGGCGCGGGCGGCCTGCACCGCCACCCAGAGGTCCGCCATGCGGTGCTTGAGCGCCTGAAAGCTGCCGATCGGCCGGCCGAACTGCACCCGCTCTTTGCTGTAGTCGACCGTGAGCTGCAGGCATCGGTATGCCGCACCGACCTGTTCGGCGGCCAACAGTATCGCCGCCGCAGCGGCGATGCCGGGGTCGGCGCCGAGCGGCACGGTGCTTTCCGGGGTGACGCGTGCCAGCCTTCGGGTCGGGTCCATGCTGTCGACGGCTTCGACGGTGAAAGTGGTCCAGCGGGTGAGCTTGTCGCCGCTGGTTCCGACGACGACGTCGGCGATGTCGCCGTTCAGCACATAGTCGGGATCGAAGACCACCGTGCCGATCGCGGTGCCCGCGGCCAGCTGCTCCAGCGTGTCGGTATCCGGCTCTTCGGCGGCGAGTAGTGCCAATTCGGCAAGTGTCGTGCCCAACAGCGGCGTGGGCACCAGGCCTTTTCCCAGCTCCTCGATCACCACCGCGGCGTCGCCGAGACCACCGCCGGCACCGCCCCAGGCCTCGGGCACCACCAGAGCCGCCACCCCGACCTGCTCGCACAGCAGCCGCCACAGCGACTCGTCGTAGCCGCACGGCGACTCCATCGCTTCCCGGACCGCCGCGGGCGAGGCGTGCTTGGTTACCAGTGCCGCCACGGTTTCCCGCAGTAGCTCGCGTTCCTCGTCGCCGGCGCGTGTCATGTCATCGCCTCAAGCACCCGTCGGCGGTGCATCGCCGGGTCACCCCAGGCCGGCCGCAAGGCCTGGACCCGCAGCAGCCACAGCGACAGGTCGTGTTCGGCAGTGAAGCCGATGGCGCCATGGGTCTGCAAGGCAGACCGCGCAGCCAGCAGTGCGGCGTCGGCGGCCGCAGCTTTGGCGGCGCTCACATCCCGGGTCGTCTCCGGCGCGCCGGCCGCCAGTGACAACGCGGCCCCGTACACCAACGGGCGAGCCAGTTCGACCGCGATGTGCACGTCGGCAAGCTTGTGCTTGATGGCCTGATACGAGCCGATCACCCGGCCGAATTGGGCGCGATGCTTCGCATAGTCGACGGCGGCGTCCAGCAGAGCTTGGCCGGCACCGACCAGCTGTGCGGCGGTGCCCAGCGCGCCGATCTCGAAGGCGCGTTTTACGTCGGCCTGCCACGCTTCACCGACGGCCCGCGCGTCGAACAGACGTCGGCTTGGGTCGACGGACTCGTGCCGGTCACCGACGTGCGCTTCGCTGACCCCGCCGTCCGTTTCGGCGGTCAGGACCAGCCCGGCCGCATCGGCATCCACGGCTCGAGGCACCTGGGGCGCCAGCACGACGGTGGCGATCAGTTCACCGGTTGCCAAAGCCGCACACCGGTCGTCTCCGGTCAGCAAGACTGGCGCTACCGCAATCGATTCGACGACCGGACCGGGCACGCACCACCGGCCGAGCCGCTCCAGTGCGACGACCAGGTCGACCGGGTGCGCCTCGAGGCCGTCGAACTGTTCGGGCACCGCCAACGCGGTGACGCCCAGATCGGCCAGCTGCTCCCATACTTTGCGGCCGGGCGCGCGGTCCCCGCCGGCCCAGGCGCGTACAGCGCCCGGCACATCGGCAGCCGCGAGTGCCGCGTCGATGCTGGCCGCGAAGTCGCGCTGCTGCGCGTCGAGGTCGAATCTCATTACGCTTTCTCCCGGGGTAGCCCCAGCAGCCGTTCGGCGATAATATTGCGTTGAATCTCGTTGGTACCGGCGTAAATCGGACCGCCGAGCGCGAACAGCAACCCGTCGGTCCATGAGCCGGCCAGCTCAGCGTCGGTACCACGGATGTCAAGTGCGGTCTGGTGCAGCGCGACGTCCAAGTCGGACCAGAACACTTTGGTCACCGAGGATTCAGCGCCCAGCTCACCGCCGTTCGCCAGCCGGGTCACAGTGCCGAAGGTGTGTAGTCGGTAAGCCTGCGCTTTGATCCACGCATCGGCTACCTCATCGCCAAAGGCGGTGTCACCACGGGTGTTCCACAGGCTGACCAGACGCTCCGCAGCCGCCAGAAATCGGGCTGGGCTGCGTAGCGACATGCCGCGTTCGTTGCTGGAGGTGCTCATCGCGGCCCGCCACCCGTCATGCACCTCGCCGATCACGTCGGAGTCGGACACGAACACGTCGTCGAGAAAGATCTCGCCGAAACCGGTGTCGCCACCGAGCTGGGCGATCGGTCGTACCGTGACACCATCGGCTTTCAGGTCGAACATGAAGTAGGTCAACCCGCGGTGGCGCTCGGCGCTGGTATCCGACCGAAAAAGACCGAAAGCGCGGTCCCCGAAAGGTGCTCGTGAGCTCCATATCTTCTGGCCGTTGAGCAGCCAGCCGCCCTGGATGCGGGTTGCGGTGGACCGCAGCGACGCCAGATCGCTGCCTGATTCTGGTTCGGACCAGGCCTGCGCCCAAATCTCTTCACCGGTGGCCATCTTCGGTAACACTCGATCCAACTGATCTTGGGTGCCGTGGGTGAACAACGTGGGCGCCAGCATCGAGGTGCCGTTGGCGCTGGCCCGCCCCGGGGCACCGGCGCGGAAGTACTCTTCTTCGAACACGATCCACTGCAGGAGTGTCGCAGCCCGGCCACCGTACTTGCGCGGCCACGTGATGACCGATAGGCCCGCGTCGTAAAGCACCTTGTCCCAACGGCGATGCTGCTCGAATCCGTCGGCGGAGTCGTAGGACTGGGTGGGAAACGAGTCCGTGTTGGCCGTCAGAAACTCGCGAACCTCGTCCCGGAAGTCCGATGCTTCATCGTCGAAGTCCAAATCCATCAGGGCAGCTTTCGCAGTAGCGGTTTGACCACTTTGCCGCCCGCATTGCGTGGCAGCGTGTCGACAAACCTCACCGAACGGGGAATCTTGAAGTTCGCGAGGTACTTTCGGGTATGGGCTATCACCGCCTGGTCGTCGAGGCCGGAATCGGTCCGCGGCACCACGAAAGCGCGACCCACCTCGCCCAGCCGGTCGTCGGGCACACCGATCACCGCGGCGTCCAACACACCGTCCAGGCGGGCGAGTACCTGTTCCACCTCAGCGGGATACACGTTGAACCCGCCGCAGATGTACATGTCCTTGAGCCGGTCGGTGATCTGCAGATTGCCTGCGGCGTCGAGTCTTCCGACGTCGCCGGTGTGCAGCCAGCCATCCGCGTCGATCGTTGCCGCGCTCGCTTGCGGGTCGTCGAAATAGCCGAGCATGACATTGGGTCCGCGCAGCAACACCTCGCCTGTTTCACCGCCCTCGATGCGCAGTTCGAAGTCGGCGATGGGCCGGCCACAGGTTGTGGCCACCGTGACCGCGTCGTCGTCCGGGCGGCACATGGTGCCAAACCCGTTGGATTCGGTCAGGCCGTAGGCGGTCAGCACGATATCGATGTCGAGTTCGGCCTGCATCCGCTCGATCAGCACGACCGGCACGGTGGCGGCCCCGGTGACGGCGAACCGCAGCGACGTCAGATCGTGCTGGGCGCGGGCGGGGTGATCGAGCAACGTCTGGTAGATGGTCGGCGGTCCGGGCAGCACGGTGATGCGGTAGTCAGCGACGGCACGCATCGCCTGCGGTGCGTCGAAGGTCAGCTGCGGGAACAGGGTAGCGCCGGTCTGCAGGCACGCCAAGATGCCGGCTTTGTAGCCGAAGTTGTGGAAGAACGGGTTGATGCACAGATAGCGGTCGTCGCTGGTGATCTTGCCGCAGGCGGCCCACGCCGCCGAACCGGCCAGGGACTGGCGGTGCGCGCACCGCACCCCTTTGCTGCGTCCAGTGGTGCCCGAGGTGAACAGGATGTCGCTCATAGCGTCGGGCCGGACAGCGACGGCGCGATCGTCCGCGGCCGTCAGATCCGTGCCAGCAGCCAGGAACTCGTCCCACGTCCCGTCATCGCTGTCGATCGGCACGCGGACGATATGGCGCAGATCCGGCAGCAGGCCACGGTCGAGGTCGCCGACCTTGTCGGTGCCGAGGAATTCGCCCATGGCCACCAGCAATGGCGTGCCGGTGCGGGCAAGAATGTCGGTGGCTTCAGCCGCGGTGTAGCGGGTGTTGAGGGGGACCATGGTGGCGCCGGCGTAGTGAGCGGCCAGGCAGGCGACCACCCAGTGCCAGGTGTTCGGCGACCAGATCGCCACTCGATCACCGGGTTCGACGCCAAGTGCGATCATCGCCGCTGCGGCGCGGCGCACTTCGTCACGCAGGCCGGCGAAGGTCAGAGTGCGGTCGGGGCTGACCACTGCATTGTGCTGGGGAAATTCGCGGCTGATGCGATCCAGCACCGCAGGGGTGGTCTGCGGGTCGCTGGACATCGATGCTCCCTGAACGATTTGTCTGGTCCGGCTGCTTGGCGGCAGCGCCTCGGACTAACGAAGCAAGTGCTTGGTAGGTTAACCTACAAGGGTGCAGGACGTCGAGGAGTTCCGGGCCGAGGTGCGAGGTTGGCTGGCCGAGAACTTGGCCGGCGACTACGCGGCGCTCAAGGGTCTGGGCGGTCCGGGCCGGGAACACGAGGCGTTCGAGGAACGGCGGGCCTGGAACCAGCACCTTGCTCGGGCCGGGCTGACTTGTCTGGGCTGGCCGGTGGAGCATGGCGGCCGAGGCTTGTCGGTTGCGCACCGCGTCGCGTTCTACGAGGAGTACGCGATCGCCAACGCTCCGGCGAAAGTCAACCACTTCGGCGAGGAACTGCTCGGCCCGACTTTGCTCGCCTACGGCACAGCCGATCAGCAGCAGCGCTTCTTGCCGCAGATCCGCGACGTCACCGAACTGTGGTGCCAGGGCTACTCGGAACCGGGCGCCGGCAGCGATTTGGCCAACGTGTCGACCACTGCGATCCTCGACGGCGACCAGTGGGTGATCAACGGGCAGAAGGTGTGGACGTCGCTTGCACACTGGGCGCAATGGTGTTTCGTGGTTGCTCGCACCGAGAAGGGCTCAAAGCGACATGCCGGGCTATCGTATCTGCTGGTACCGCTTGATCAGCCAGGTGTGCAGATCCGGCCCATCGTTCAGTTGACCGGTGACTCGGAATTCAACGAGGTGTTTTTCGACGATGCCCGCGCCGACGCCGACCTGGTGGTCGGCGCCCCGGGCGATGGCTGGCGGGTTGCGATGGGAACGCTGACGTTCGAGCGTGGCGTCTCCACACTCGGCCAACAGATCGTCTATGCGCGCGAGCTGGACAGTGTCGTGGCACTCGCCAAACGCACCGGTGCCGCCGACGACCCGCTGATCCGGGAACGGCTGACCCGGTCCTGGGCAGGTCTGCGGGCAATGCGGTCCTACGCGTTGGCCACCATGGACGTCGAGCAGCCCGGCCAGGACAACGTGTCGAAGCTGTTGTGGGCCAACTGGCACCGGGAGCTCGGCGAGATAGCGATGGAGGTGCGTGGCAAAGCGGGCCTGGTGTTGGCCGGCGGCGACTTCGACGAATGGCAGCGGCTGTATTTGTTCACCCGCGCCGACACGATCTACGGCGGCTCCAATGAGATTCAGCGCAACATCATCGCCGAGCGGGTACTCGGCCTACCCAGGGAGGCTCGGTGACTTTATCGGTCGCGCCGAAAGAAGTTGCCGGACATGGACTTTTGGCCGGCAGGGTTGTCGTCGTCACCGCGGCGGCAGGAACCGGGATCGGGTCGGCGACCGCCAAGCGCGCGCTGGCCGAAGGCGCGGACGTCGTCATCTCCGATCACCACGAACGTCGCCTGGGTGAGACCCGAAATGAGCTCACGGAACTTGGGCAGGGCCGGGTGGAAAGCGTGCTCTGCGACGTCACCTCCACCGCGCAGGTGGACGCCTTGATCGCGTCGGCCACCGCGCGGATGGGCCGGATCGACGTGCTGATCAACAATGCCGGACTGGGCGGCCAGACCCCGGTCACCGACATGACCGACGACGAGTGGGACCGCGTGCTGGACGTCACCCTGACGTCGGTGTTCCGGGCCACCCGCGCGGCGCTGCGCTATTTCCGTGAGGCCGGCCATGGCGGGGTCATCGTCAACAACGCCAGCGTGCTGGCGTGGCGGGCCCAGCACTCCCAGTCGCACTACGCGGCGGCCAAGGCCGGGGTGATGGCCCTAACCCGTTGCAGCGCAGTCGAAGCCGTCGAGTACGGGGTGCGCATCAATGCCGTCTCACCGAGCATCGCCCGGCACAAGTTCCTGGATAGAACCAGCTCGACCGAACTGCTCGACCGGTTGTCGGCCGGTGAGGCATTCGGCCGCGCGGCCGAGCCGTGGGAGGTGGCCGCGACCATCGCTTTCCTTGCCAGTGACTACTCCAGCTACCTGACTGGAGAGGTGATATCGGTGTCGAGTCAGCATCCATGAACCGGCGCGAGGAACTCTTGGAGCTGGCCGCGACGATGATGGCCGAACGCGGCTTACGGGCGACCACCGTCCGTGACATCGCTGACGGAGCTGGCATCCTGTCCGGCAGCCTGTATCACCATTTCGCTTCCAAGGAGGAAATGGTCGACGAGGTGCTGCGCAGTTTCCTGGACTGGCTCTTCGCCCGCTACCGCGAAATCGTAGAGACCGAGCCGAATCCGTTGGAGCGGCTCAAGGGACTGTTCATGGCGTCGTTCGATGCGATCGAACACCGGCACGCCCAAGTCGTCATCTACCAGGACGAGGCCAAGCGACTCTCGGCTCAGCCGCGGTTCTCCTACATCGATGATCTCAACAAGCAGCAGCGCAAGATGTGGGTCGACGTGTTGCACCAGGGCATCGAAGAGGGCTACTTCCGGCCCGACATCGACGTCGACCTGGTCTACCGGTTCATCCGGGACACGACATGGGTGTCGGTGCGCTGGTACCAGCCCGGTGGGCCGCTTACCGCGCAGCAGGTGGGTGAGCAGTATCTCGCTATCGTCTTAGGCGGAATCGCCGCCGGAAGAGAAGGATTCTGATATGGCACGCGTCGGTGACGATGCAGAACGAAGTGATGAGGAGGAGCGACGCTCATGACTGAGGCTTACATCATCGACGCCGTGCGGACCGCGGTCGGTAAGCGCAATGGAGCCCTTGCGGGGGTGCATCCGATCGACCTCGGAGTGGCCGCGTTTCACGGTGTGTTCGACCGCGTTGACGTCGATCCCGCCGCTGTCGACGATGTCATCGTGGGCTGCGTGGACGCCATCGGCGGGCAGGCCGGCAACATCGGGCGGCTGGCGTGGTTGGCGGCCGGCTACCCAGAAGAGGTGCCCGGTGTCACCGTCGACCGGCAATGCGGATCCAGTCAGCAGGCGATTTCATTTGGCGCGCAGGCGATCATGTCGGGCACCGCCGAGGTGATCCTGGCCGGTGGCATGCAGAACATGAGCAAAATCCCGATCGCGTCGGCGATGGAAGTGGGCAAGCAAC
The DNA here is from genome assembly GCA_963795995.1 of uncultured Actinomycetota bacterium. Lineage (GTDB taxonomy): Bacteria > Actinomycetota > Actinomycetes > Mycobacteriales > Mycobacteriaceae > Mycobacterium. Next base: position 263,678 of record CAWCJY010000007.1, on the reverse strand, counting down.
TCGGCTTCACTTCACCCACCGGGGAGTCCAAGGGCTGGCAACACCGCTACGGCGACGAGGAGATCTCCCAATTCCGTGGCGCCGAATTGATCGCCGAGCGGTGGAACCTCTCGCGTGCGGAGATGGAGCGCTTCGCCCTAACCAGCCACCAGCGGGCGCTGGCGGCGATCCGGGCCGGACACTTCGACAACGAGATCGTCGCGGTCGACGGATTCCAAATCGACGAGGGCCCACGCGACACCACGCTGGAGAAGATGGCCGCTTTGCCCACCTTGACCGAGGGTGGCCGGCTCACTGCGGCGCTGGCCAGCCAGATCTCCGACGGTGCCAGTGCGGTACTGCTGGCGTCCGAACAGGCCGTCAAGGACTTCAAGCTCACCCCGCGGGCCCGGATTCACCACATCAGCGCCCGCGGCGCCGATCCGGTGTTCATGCTGACCGGACCGATCCCGGCCACCCGCTACGCATTGGAGAAGACCGGGCTGTCGATCGACGACATCGACGCCGTCGAAATCAACGAGGCGTTCGCCCCGGTCGTGCTGGCCTGGCTCAAAGAAATCAAGGCCGACCCGGAAAGGGTCAATCCTAACGGCGGCGCGATCGCGTTGGGGCATCCGCTGGGCGCCACCGGGGCGAAGTTGTTCACCACCATGCTCAATGAGCTGGAGCGCACTGGCGGTCGCTATGGGTTGCAGACGATGTGCGAGGGCGGCGGCACCGCCAACGTCACCATCATCGAGCGGCTCTAACTCGCCGGTCTGATCGCGAGCGTGCGTGTTTGTACGCCGACACGCAACGTCCGTACAGCTATGCACGCTCGCGGCAAAAGCGGAGGGCTACTCGACCAGAGCCGACGCCGCCTGCAGATGCTTGATCGCCTCGCTGACGACCGACTCGATCACCTCCGCGCACGACGGCAGATCCTCCAGGATGCCGGCCACTTGGCCGGATGCCAATACTCCTGCGTCGGTATTACCCTGCACCAGGCCAGCTTTCAACAGCATCGGAGTGTTCGCCGCCATCACCACCTGTGACCAAGTCAGCTCTTTGCCGCGGCGCATCGCCAGTCCGTCGCTGATCATCGAACGCCAGGTCATCTGCGACATCTTCTTGAACTTTGCGGCGTTGCGCATCGCCGCGGTGAAACCCCGTGCCCGCGAGCCGCTTTCCAGCCGCTCGACCAATCCTGTGCGCAGCACCCGGTGCGGCATGCCATCAACCCGGGTGGTGACCACGGTCCCGTCCAGCCCCGCTGCTAGATAACGCTGCTTGACCGACTCGGGCACCGTCGAATCCGAGGTGAGCAGGAACCTCGTGCCCATCGCGACCCCCGCCGCGCCGTAGGACAACGCGGCGGCAAGCCCTCGGCCGTCGAAAAAGCCGCCGGCGGCGATGACCGGAATGCTCTGCCCTTGTAAGGCATCCAACACCGAGGGCAACAGCAACGTCGTTGCGACGGGTCCGGTGTGGCCGCCGCCCTCGCCGCCCTGCATGATCACCGCGTCGGCGCCCCACGCCGCCACCTTGCGGGCATGTTTCGCCGCCCCGATCGACGGGATGACCACGGCCCCGGCATCTTTCAGCGTTTTAATCAGCTCTTGTTTGGGTGCCAGCGCAAACGACGCCACCTTGACACCTTCGCGAATCATCAACTCGACCCGGTCACCCGCGTCGGCGGCGTCAGCGCGAATGTTGACTCCGTACGGCTTGTCGGTGGCCGCCTTGACCTTGGCGATCGCCTCTGCCAGTTCGTCGATGGTCATGGTGGCTGAGGCCAGGATGCCCAGCCCGCCCGCGTTCGCGGTGGCCGAAACCAGCCGGGCGCCTGCCACCCAGCCCATGCCGGTCTGCACCACCGGGTGCTCGACCCCGACTAGCTCCGTCAACGGCGTGCGCAGTCTCATACCCGGACCTCTTTGTCGCGCAGTGTTTTCGGGTCGATCACCTCGCGGATCAGCTGTAACTCGCCGGGGTCGGGTGATGTTGTCTCGCCGGCCTGGTCGAGCCCGTGGACTTCGAAGGAGGTGGCTTCACGGACATCGTCGGCGCTGACGCCGGGGTGCAGGGTAAGCGCCCGCATCGTATGGTGCGGACCGCCGAAGTCGAACACCGCGAGGTTGGACACCACCCGGTGGACGTTGACGAACCGGAACGCTGCATTACTTGCGTCGATCTTGTCGTAGCCGATGCCGGACACCACGTCGACGGTCTCGCAGAACACGCGCCGGGAATGGTTGCCGACCCAATAGCTGGTTGCGTGGTTGATGGTGTTGCCCGGAGCGCCGCGGACACCGAACATCTGGCGGGTCGGTTGCTGCAACGGCCCGAACGCCGACAGGTTCTGGTTGCCGTAGCGGTCAACCTGATTGGCGCCCATTACCACATGCCGTCGTCCCCAGGCCAGTGTCTCGAATACCCGGCCGAACGGCATCCATCCCTCGATGGCGCCAGAGGCACCTAAAGCCGGGGTATCGGCCAGCAGTTGCGCTTCGCCGTCGGTCAGCAGGATGTTGGGGGCGAAGGTCAACCGGGCCAGCCGGGCACCGGCTGACGCGACCGTCGTCATCGGGCTGACCAGGATTTCACCGGCGTTGCGGAACAGCTCGGCGCACGCCAGGACACAGATTTCTGCTCGGCTCACTGATGTACTCACGCGTCCTCCCCGAACTTGCGCACCGCCGCCTGGTAGTCGGCTTCGGTGCCGGACAGATAGGTCGAAACGAACTCCGCCCAATCCTCTTCAGCTGCCGCCGCCTGCGCGTAGTGACGTTGAAATTTTTCGTCTCGACCGTAATCAGGTGCTGCGGTGGTGAAGTGCGCGCCGCCCGGTGCTTCCACCACCGCGTCGACCATCATCCGGTTCACCAGAAGTGCTTGCGGCGGCACCGCCTTGACCAGTTCGTCGGTCGGCACGACTTGCTCCACTGACAGATAACGCCGCTCGGCGGCCATCAAAAACAGGTCCTCGAAGTAGGGGTCGATGCCGGTGTAGGCCGCATTGCCTTGAGCGTCGCCGATGTTGAGGTGCACGAAGGCGGCGTCGAGCCGCAGTGCCGGCATCGCGATCAATGTTTCGGATTCGCCGCCCGGGGCGGGATACGGGGAAGCGACGGTTCGCAACTCGCCTTCCCAGAAGTCCGAAACGGAACTGCCCAGCCCGGCGCGGGTCGGCAGGAACGGCAACCGCTGGGCGGCTGCCTGCAGCCCGCAACGCAGCATCCCTTCGTCCATCTCTCTGGCCTCGATCGCCCCGCTGGTGCGAGCCCGCGCGAACCATGGGTCGTAGAACGGCGGAGACTCGAGTGAGACGAAGCCGTAGTAGACGCGACGGACTTTGCCCGCTGAGCACAGCAGCCCCAGATCCGGCCCGCCGTAGGTGACGATCGTCAGATCGGTGACGCCGGTGCGCAGCATGGCACGCACGAAGGCCATCGGTTTGCGTCGTGATCCCCAGCCGCCGATTCCGATGGTCATCCCGCTGCGCAGTTGCGCGACAGCCTCGTCGAGGGTGGTCCTCTTGTCGGTCATTACTTCTTGCCCTTCGTGGTTCCAGCGAAGGCGTCGCGGTGCTCGTCGGACACCCCGGCCAGGTTGAGCTCGAACGTAAACCCTTGTTCCATGCGGTAACTGGAGTTGACACGCTGCACGTCGATGAGGTTCAGCGCCTCCTTGGCAGCTCGGATGACCCGGGTGTCTTTCGCGGCGATGTCGCGGGCCACTCGTAGCGCTGCTTCGTCGAGTTCGTCGCGGCGCACCACTTCGTGCACTGACCCGAAGTGGTGCAAGGTCGCGGCGTCGACGGTCGCCGCGGTGAAGAACAGCCGCCGCATCAGGTGCTGGGGCACCAGCCGGGACAGATGGGTCGCCGCCCCGAGCGCACCGCGCTCGACTTCCGGCAGCCCGAAGATGGCGTCTTCAGAGGCCACGATGACGTCAGCATTGCCCACCAGCCCGATGCCGCCACCCACACAGAATCCATTGACCGCGGCGATCACCGGGACCGGGCATTCATAGACCGCGCGAAACGCCGCGAAGCAGCCGCGGTTGGCGTCGATCAAGGCGCTGAACCCTGGCGTGCGCTGCATTTCCTTGATGTCCACACCGGCGTTGAAACCGCGGCCTTCCGCCCGCAGGATCACCACGTGGGTATCAGGATCTGCCCCAGCCGAAGTCAGCGCGTCGGCGAGGTCAAACCAGCCGCGCGACGGGATGGCGTTGACCGGCGGGAAGTCGACGGAGACCGCGACTATGCCCGGTTCAGTGGTTTCCGAGTTAATGGGCATCGGCACTTCCTGAGTCAGCTACCTAAGCAAGCACTTGCTTGGTACGCTAGCACAGTGACCGCCATGGACGGGGCCAACCCCATCAACTTTGGCCTGGCCGGGCGGGTGGTACTCGTGACCGGCGGCGTTCGAGGGGTGGGCGCAGGTATCAGCTCGGTTTTCGCCGAGCAAGACGCCATCGTGGTGACCTGCGCCAGGCGTTCGGTCGAAGGCTTGCCCTACGAGTTTCACTCCTGTGACGTCCGCGACGACGACGCAGTGAAGGCGATGATCGACAACATCGTCCACCGGCACGGCCGGCTCGACGTCCTAGTCAACAACGCCGGAGGTTCACCCTACGTGCTGACCGCCGATACCAGCGCGAAGTTCAACCGCAAGATCGTCGAGCTAAATCTGATTGGGGCGCTGTCGGTCTCACAGCACGCCAACGACAAGATGCAAAGTCAGGAGCACGGCGGGTCGATCGTCAACATCTGCAGCGTCAGCGGCCGGCGACCGACTCCCGGCACTGCTGCGTACGGAGCGGCCAAGGCCGGTATGGAAAACCTCACCCAGACTTTGGCCGTGGAATGGGCGCCGAAGGTTCGGGTCAATGCGTGCGTGGTCGGCATGGTGGAAACCGAGCAGGCTCACCTGTTCTACGGCGATGCGGAGTCCATCGCCGCGATTTCGAAAAATGTGCCGCTCGGTCGGCTGGCCAGCCCCGACGATGTGGGTTGGGCCGCAGCGTTTCTGGCGTCGGACGCGGCGTCCTATATCAGCGGCGCCGCGCTGGAGGTGCACGGTGGCGGCGAGCCGCCGCCCTATCTCGCTAGCACGAGCGCGATCAAGTAGAGGAGACAACGCTATGGGTTTGGTCGACGGCCGGGTGGTGATCGTCACCGGAGCGGGCGGCGGTATCGGTCGCGCCCACGCGCTCGCCTTCGCGGCCGGAGGTGCACGCGTGGTGGTCAACGACATCGGGGTCGGCCTGGATGGTTCTCCCGCTGGCGGTGGTAGCGCCGCGCAGCGGGTGGTCGACGAAATCACCGCAGCCGGTGGCGAAGCCGTCGCCAATGGGTGCAACGTCGCGGACTGGAACCAGGCGGCCGACTTGATTGCGACCGCCATCGACAAATTCGGGGCTCTGGACGTCTTGGTCAACAACGCCGGAATTGTGCGCGACCGGATGATGGCCAACACCAGCGAGGAAGAGTTCGACGCCGTCATCGCCGTCCATCTCAAGGGCCACTTCGCCACGATGCGGCACGCTGCGGCGTACTGGCGTGGGTTGTCCAAGAAGGGTGAAACTGTCGACGCCCGGATCATCAACACCAGTTCGGGTGCAGGCCTGCAGGGCAGCGTCGGGCAAGGGAACTACAGCGCCGCCAAGGCCGGCATCGCCGCGATAACACTCGTCGCTGCGGCCGAAATGGGGCGCTACGGTGTCACGGTCAACGCCATCGCGCCGTCAGCCCGCACCCGAATGACCGAGACGGTCTTTGCCCAGATGATGGCAACGCAGGATGACGACTTCGACGCGATGGCGCCCGAGAACGTCTCTCCGCTGGTGGTGTGGCTGGGCAGCGCTGAAGCCCGTGACGTCACCGGCAAGGTGTTCGAAGTGGAAGGCGGCAAAATACGCATCGCCGAGGGCTGGGCGCACGGCCCGCAGACCGACAAGGGCGCGCGGTGGGATCCCGCGGAGCTCGGGCCGGTGGTCCGCGAACTGCTCAGCACGTCACGTCCCCCGGTGCCGGTCTACGGCGCTTAGCCGGCCGGGTCGCTCGCCTAGAAAGCCGCGACGGCCGCACCGACCAGCGCGCCCAGGTCGCCTGGTAGTAATGCGGCCGCATCCGTGGCTGCGGCGGGAAGCAGGCTGGTCAGGTCAGCGTCGAGGTTCTGCACGCCGCCAGCCAGGGCGCCGACAAGGTCATCGAGCACCGCGACGGGAAATTGAGCCGTCGCCGTGTCGACCTGGCTGATACCAGCCTGAATTGCACCCTCAATCGTGGCCGGGTCGCCACCCAGGAGCGCCTCGTAAATGTGGTACGCCGCCATTTGAGGTGCGGTGATCAGATCTCGGAAGTCGACGAACAGCTCGGTCGGCAGACCGGGATCCTGCGGAACGTCATGACCATCCCAGCTGACAAGTGTCCAACCATCCTGGGGGTCACCCTTGACTTCCACAGTGCCGGTGTAGGGCAGCAGCTCGCCGGTGGTGAGTAACTCGTTGAGGACGACTTGGAAGTCGGGGTTGTCAACATTCATCAGGGTCCAGATCGCGATTGTTCCTTCGTGAGAGAACACCGCGTCGGTGATATTGCTGTCGCCGTTGCCGGCGCTCAAGTCGTAGATCGTTTGAACGGCGTCGTTGACGCGGTCTTCGAACACCGCCCCGTTCGCGTCGGAGGAGCCCAGCTCCGGCACGAAATACAAGCCGAGCGTCCACAAAGCCGGCGCCAATAGATACTCGGCGCCGCCGAGCGGGAGATCCCCGACGTTCACCGGCGCGCCTTCGAAGATGCCGGCGTTGATCTCGTTGAGCCCGGACAGGAGGTGGTCGGAGTTCAACGGGAACTGTTCCAGAGCTCGAGCGAGCGGGTCCGCGGTTTCTTGGGATCTGATCATCGTCGAGGCGAAGATCTGGTCGATGTCCTTGCCTTCGAGGACACCGGCGATTTTGGTAGCCTGGTCTTCGCCAGTCAGGGTGAGCGGTGGTCCGGGCACTTGGGTGTTGATCACCGACATGTCGCCGGATTCACCGTGCCGCACGAAGTCCAGCGTTAACGGATCCTCGGCCCAGGCCACCGCCGGTGCAATGACCGGTAGCACGACCGTCACCGATCCGACGAAAAGGCCGCGCAAGCAGCGCGGACGTATCCGGGGCACATCTTCTCCATTTGCGGCGCAGCGTCTCAGCGCAGTCAAGTTACCGCATGCGGCAACGATTCTGGCGCGGATTCACATCGAAGAACCGAGTCGCTCAAAACGACGTGAACGCCTGGCCGAAAGCGTTGACAATATCGTCGAAGACGGCAACGGGGAATTGAGCGAACGCGGTGTCAATCTGATTGAGGCCGGTCTGAAGCGCGCCTTCGATCATGGTCGGATCGCCGTTCAGGAGCGCTTCGTAAATGTTGTAGTCGGCGAGTTGCGGCGTCTCGATAAGGTTGCGCACGTCGACGAACAGCTCCGTCGGTAAACCCGGGTCCGCCGGGACGGATTGACCGTTGTAGCTGACCAACGTCCAATCACCGGGATTGCCCTCGACCACGACTTGACCCGCATTGGGCAGCAACTGCCCCGTCGTCAGTAACTCATTGAAGACCACCGAGAAATCCGGGTTGTTGACATTCATCAGCGTCCAGGCAGTGATGGCCCCTTCGCTGGAAACCGCTATGTCAGTCGGGTTGCCGCCGGTAGCCGTTTGGTCATAGATGGTGTCGACGGCGTTGGTGAAGCGGTCGTCGAACACAAAGCCGTTGACGTCCGGCGAGCCCGGAATCGGCGTGAGCTCCGCTCCGAACACCCACGCCATCGGGGTCAGTAAGTACAGGATTCCCTGAAGGCTGTCTACCGGTGAGCCTTCGTAGATGCCGGCATTGATTTCGTCGAGCCCCGGCAACGGTGGCTGTACGGGCATGTGGTTCAGCGCAGTAGATATGTAATCTGCGGTTTCAATCGCTCTCAGCTGGTCTGACGAGAAGAGCCCAGCATAGGGACCGTGCTGCGCAAGTAGGGCACCGACGTCCTGTGCCTCGGTCACTCCTTCCGGAGTAGTGAGCCCCGTCCCGGTCCCCGCCGTGTCGATGATGCCCGCCTGGTTGTCCACCGACTGCGCGTGCCGGACGAAGTCCAGGGTGATCGAATCCTCGGCCCAGGCCAGCGCGGGACCGATGAACAGCAAACCCGTCGACAGCACCCCTACGGCAACGTAACGCAATCGGCGTCGATCACTCATCGTTTTCTCCAATGCCGCAACGCTGTCAGCAGATAGCGCAATCTACCGCGCCCAACCGCCGTTTGGATGGATGTTTGCGACGCGATTTATGCCGGTTCGCAGACCACCAGCGGGATGACTCGGTCGGTGGCATCGCGATATCCCTGATACGGCGGATACATTTTGGTCAGCGCCGGCCAGTACTGCTTCCGTTCCTGGTCGGTGGCGTCCCGCGCGGATAGCCGTAGCCGCTCGTCCCGGATCTGCACCTCGACCGTCGGATGAGCTTTCAGGTTCAAATACCAGGTGGGGTTCGCCGAACGGCCGCCGAAGGATGCCGGCAAGATGACGCGATCACCGTCGCGCAGATACAGCGTCGGAGTTGTCCGCAGCTCACCGGACTTGCGACCGGTCGTTGTCAGCAACGCCGCCGGAAACCACAGCAGCCTGGCGCCGAGTCGGCCGTTGGTGCGTCGGTACACCGAGATATGGGCGCGCGCGAAGTACTTCATCAGCAGCACCAGGAAACGAGAGTTGCGAAACGATTGCTTGGTGATCACGTTGCCAGCGTAGGCAAAGGCAGTAGGCGCGTCAGGGGTCGCAAATCACGATCGGAATTGTGCGATCGGTCCAGGACTGATAGTCGTCGTAAGAGGGATACATCTTGACCAATTGCGGCCAATACTCGGCCCGCTCCTCGTCGGTGGCGTCGCGCGCGGTCAAGTCGAGCACTTCCTTCTTGATCTGCACCTTCACCTTGGAGTTGGCCTTGAGGTTGAGATACCACATCGGGTTCTTGTCTGACCCGCCTCTGGATGCGGCGACGACGATCCGGTTTCCGTCCCGCATGAAATACAGCGGGCTCACCCGTGGCTGCCCGGATTTGCGGCCGGTGGTGGTCAGCAACGCAACGGGGATGTTCTGGAAGGTGCTGCCGAAACCTTCGCCGCCGCCGCGCCGGTAGGCGAACGTGTTGAGCCGCGACATCCATTTGATGAAGAAGTCGGCAAACGGCGAGTTCAGAAACCGCGGCCGTGATTTTGGAGGCATGCCGATCCTGGACGTGGGCGCTAGTGCTGGATGAACGGATGGAGTCGAGCCCGGATGTGGTGAATGGTGCCGTCCGCCGCTGGAATGACAAACGTCTCGTCAACGTGTGCGGCGACGCGGCGCCCACCGATCACGGTCTTGGTCAACACGTTGTAGACCGCCCGCACCTCGTCCCCCACGATGGTGTATTCCGGTTGGGTAGTCGCCGCTATCACCCGGTACTGCAAGCCGCCATTGAGGCTGCGGCGCAGATGTTTTCCGGAGAACCCGGTCTTGACGCCCACTTCGACGCGGGTGCATCCGGGCGCGAACGGAACCAAGTCAGCGTCGTGGCTGACCAGCGCATCGATGTAGGACTGAGCCGCTGCGATGCGGTCGGCGTCGGACGCCACCTTCGGCGACGACGAGGGTTCGTGACCCGATGAGCCCATCAGGAGCTCACATCCGCTCGATGATCGTGCCGGTCGACAGCGCGCCGCCGGCACACATGGTGATCAGCGCAGTGCTCTGATCGCTGCGTTCCAGCTCGTGCAACGCGGTGGTGATCAGCCGGCTACCGGTGCAGCCCACCGGATGACCGAGGGCGATCGCGCCGCCGTTGACATTGACCCGCGCCATGTCGGGATTGTGTACCCGCGCCCACGACAGCACCACCGAGGCGAAAGCCTCGTTTATCTCGACGAGGTCGATGTCGCCCATCTTCATGCCGGCTTTCTCCAGCACCTTCGTCGTCGATTGCACCGGGCCGTCGAGGTGGTAATAAGGCTCGGCGCCGACGAGCGCCTGGCTGACGATCCGGGCCCGCGGACGCAGCCCCAGAGCCTTGGCCTTGTCTTCGTCCATCCACAACACCCCCGCGGCGCCGTCGGAGATCTGCGACGACGTGCCGGCGGTGTGAATCCCGCCGTCCAACACCGGCTTCAGCTGGCCGAGCCCTTCCAGCGTGGTGTCACGCAAGCCCTGGTCACGGCCCACCGCGTGTCGCTCCGGGGTGGGTTGCTTCTGCTCGTCGAGCACCGGTGCCTCGATCGGCGAGATCTCGCGGTCGAACCGGCCCTCCTTCCACGCGCGCTTCGCGCGCAGCTGAGACTCGAACCCGAACCTGTCGATGTCCTCGCGGGAGATTCCGCGCCGCTTGGCGATGCGCTCGGCCGCTTCGAACTGATTCGGCAGGTCGATATCCCACGACTCCGCGCGCCAGTTCCGGTCGGGTCCGGCGTTGGCGCCCAGGCCGACCCGGCTCATCGCCTCGATTCCGCAGGCAATGCCGGTGTCGATGGCACCGGCGGCGATGAGACCGGCCACCAGATGGTTGGCCTGCTGGCCGCTGCCGCACTGGCAGTCGACGGTGGTGGCGCCGACCTGTTCGGGCAGGCCCGCTGTCAGCCAGGCGGTGCGGCTGATGTTGTTGGACTGCTCGGCGTACTGGGTTACGCAGCCACCAATCACCTGCTCGACATCACCGGCATCGATGCCGGCCCTCTCGATCAAAGCCGTCTGCACCGCGCCGAGCAGTTCAGTGGCATGCAGACCCGACAACCAGCCGTTACGTTTGCCGATGGGGCTGCGGGTGGCTTCAACGATTACCGGGTTACCCATGCGGCCAGGCTAGAACACGTTTCATTACTCTGACAAGCGACGATGCATTCACGCCTTTCGTCTGCGGTGGAGCCATGTTTTACTGGCACTAGAACACGTTGTAATGAGGAGTGCACTGATGCCCACCCCCGGTCCAGCCCCCAGCCTTTCCCCCGGCTTTGACTTTCTCGATCCCGACGTAAATGTCAAGGGCTTGCCGGTCTCCGAGTTGGCCGAAGTGCGCAACTCCGAGCCGATCTACTGGGTGGACGTGCCGGGCGGGACCGGCGGCTTCGGCGACAAGGGCTACTGGGCCATCACCAAGCACAAGGATGTCAAAGAGATCTCGGTGCGCAGCGACGTCTTCTCGAGCCAGCAGGACTGCGCCATTCCGGTATGGCCGCAGGAGATGACGCGTGAGCAGATCGACTTGCAGCGCAGCGTCATGCTCAACATGGACGCCCCGCACCACACCCGACTGCGCAAGATCATTTCGCGCGGCTTCACTCCGCGCGCCATCGGTCGGCTGCGCGACGAGCTGGATGCCCGCGCGCAGAACATCGCCAAGACCGCCGCGGCGGCCGGCACCGGTGACTTTGTCGAGCAGGTGTCGTGCGAGTTGCCGCTGCAGGCCATCGCCGGTCTGTTGGGCGTTCCGCAGGACGACCGGGACAAGATCTTTCGCTGGTCCAACGAGATGACCGGCAACGAGGATCCCGAATACGCCCATATCGACCCGGCGATGTCGTCAGTCGAGCTCATCACATACGCGATGAAGCTGGCCGAGGAGCGGGCCAAGCACCCCGGCGACGACATCGTCACCCAACTGATCCAGGCCGACATCCAAGGCGAGAAGCTTTCCGATGACGAATTCGGGTTCTTCGTGGTGATGTTGGCCGTCGCCGGTAACGAGACGACGCGTAACTCCATCACCCACGGCATGATCGCGTTCGCGGAGAACCCGGACCAGTGGGAGCTGTTCAAGAAAGAGCGCCCGGACACCGCTGCCGACGAAATCGTCCGTTGGGCAACCCCGGTCACCGCGTTCCAGCGCACCGCGCTGGAGGACTATGAACTGTCCGGCGTGCGGATCAAGAAGGGTCAGCGAGCGGTGATGTTCTACCGGTCGGCCAACTTCGACGACGAGGTCTTCGAGGATCCGCACACCTTCAACATTCTGCGAAACCCCAACCCGCACGTGGGATTCGGCGGTACCGGAGCGCACTACTGCATCGGTGCCAACCTGGCCAAGATGACGATCAACCTGATCTTCAACGCCGTCGCCGAACACATGCCCGACCTCAAGCCGCTGTCAAAGCCGGAGCGACTGCGGTCGGGTTGGTTGAACGGCATCAAGCACTGGGAAGTGGACTACACCGGTAAGTGCCCGGTCGCGCACTGATGGACTTCAGCCTCAGCGCCACTCAACAGGCGGTGGCGGACGTCGTTTCTTCGGTGCTGGAGCGCGATCCCAGCTGGACTGCGCTGGTCGACGGGGGAGTGACGGCCCTACCGCTGCCGGAACGCCTCGGCGGCGACGGGGTCGGCCTGCCCGAGGTCGCGACCGTACTGACCGAACTGGGACGTCACGGCGCCATCACCCCCGCTCTGGCCACCCTGGGCCTTGCCGTGATACCGCTGCTGGACTTGGCTTCCGACGCGCAGCAGGACCGCTTCCTGGCGGGCGTGGCCAAGGGGGCGGTATTGACCGCAGCGCTGAACGAACCGGGTACGGCCTTGCCCGACCGGCCCGCGACCACGCTCGTCCATGGTCGGTTGTCGGGCACGAAAGTCGGCGTCGGGTTTGCCCCGCAGGCGGAGTGGATGCTGGTGACCGCCGACAGCGCCGTTGTCGTGCTACCGCCGACGGCCGACAGAGTGCAACTGGTACCCACGCCGACGTCCAATGGCAGTGACGAGTACACCGTCACGTTCAGCGACGTTGCAATCTCCGATGAAGACGTGCTGACCGGTGCCGAGGCTGACCGGGTCAATCAGCTGGCGCTGGCTATGATCGGCGCATACGCCGACGGGCTGGTGGCGGGAGCGCTGCGGTTGACTGCCGACTATGTCGCCAGCCGGCACCAATTCGGCAAACCCCTGTCGACCTTTCAGACCGTAGCCGCGCAGCTCGCCGAAGTCTACATTGCTTCGCGCACAATCAATCTGGTCGCTAAGTCTGCCGCGTGGCGATTGGCAGAAGGTCGCCCCGACGATTTTCAAGTCACCGACGACCTCGACGTATTGGGATACTGGATCGCCTCGCAGGCCCCACCGGTCATGCAAACGTGCCACCATCTCCATGGCGGCATGGGCATGGACATCACCTATCCGATGCCGCGGTACTACTCCACTATCAAAGACCTGACCCGGCTGTTGGGTGGGCCGTCTCGTCGTCTCGAGCTGGTGGGAGCGCTATGTTCATCGACTTGACTCCAGAGCAACGGCAGCTGCAAGCCGAGCTGCGGCAGTACTTTTCGAATGTGATATCGCCCGAAGAAGCCAAGGAGATGGAGGGCGATCGGCACGGTAAGGCCTATCGTGCGGTGATCCGGCGGATGGGGCAGGACGGTAAGCTCGGCGTTGGCTGGCCGAAGGAGTTCGGCGGGTTGGGCTTTGGTCCGATCGAGCAACAGATCTTCGTCAACGAAGCCCATCGGGCCGACGTGCCGTTGCCCGCCGTGACGCTGCAAACAGTGGGGCCGACCCTGCAGGTGTACGGCAGCGAACTCCAGAAGAAGAAATTCCTGCCGGCAATCCTGGCCGGCGAGGTGCATTTCGCTATCGGCTACACCGAGCCGGAGGCCGGCACCGATCTCGCGTCCCTGCGGACCAGCGCGGTGCGACACGGTGACGAGTACATCGTCAACGGCCAGAAAATTTTCACCACCGGCGCCCACGACGCCGATTACGTCTGGCTGGCCTGCCGCACCGACCCCGACGCCGTCAAGCACAAAGGGATTTCCATCCTGATCGTCGACACCACAGACCCCGGTTATTCGTGGACGCCGATCATCCTGTCCGACGGCGCACACCACACGAATGCGACGTATTACAACGATGTTCGGGTACCCGCGGAGATGCTGGTCGGTGAAGAGAACGCCGGATGGCGGCTGATCACCACCCAACTCAACAACGAGAGGGTAATGCTTGGTCCGGCCGGCCGATTCGCCGGCATCTACGACCGGGTCCACGCCTGGGCCGCCAAGCCGGGTGGCGACGGTGTCACGCCGATCGACCATGACGACGTCAAGCGAGCGCTGGGACAGATCCACTCGATCTGGCGGATCAACGAGCTACTCAACTGGCAGGTCTCGGCCGCCGGCGAAGACATCAACGTCGCTGACGCCGCGGCCACCAAAGTGTTTGGCACCGAACGCGTTCAGTACGTCGGCCGGCTCGCTGAAGAGATTGTCGGCAAATACGGTAACCCGGCGGAGCCGGAAACCGCAGAGCTGCTCAACTGGCTGGATTCCCAGACCAAACGCAATCTGGTCATCACCTTCGGCGGTGGTGTGAACGAAGTCATGCGAGAGATGATCGCCGCCTCGGGCCTTCGTGTCCCGAGGGTGCCCAGGTGAGCGACATCGCGGACGCCATCGCCCAGATCAAGGCGGCCGGCAGCAGCAAGCCGCGCGCGGGCCGGGATCCGGTGAACCAGCCGACGATCAGCAACTGGGTGGAAGCCATCGGCGACCGCAACCCGATCTACACCGACGACTCCGCGGCCCGCGCGTCCGGGCATCCGGGAATTGTGGCTCCACCGGCAATGATTCAGGTGTGGACGATGTTCGGCCTCGGCGGGGAACGCCCGAAAGACGACCCGTTGGGGCCGGTCATCAAGCTGTTCGATGATGCCGGCTACGTCGGTGTGGTGGCGACCAACTGTGAGCAGACGTACCACCGATATCTGCGGCCCGGTGAAGAGATCAGTGTTGGCTCCGAGCTCGGCGACGTGGTCGGGCCCAAGCAAACCGCACTCGGCGAAGGCTGGTTCATCAACCAGCACATCGTGTGGCGGGTCGGCGACGAGGATGTCGCCGAGATGGATTGGCGCATCTTGAAGTTCAAGCCGCGAGAAGAGGTCGCATCCTGCACGCCGGCGGATCTGGATGCCGGTGCCATGATGCGCCCTTCAGCGTCGCGTGACACGAAGTTCTTCTGGGACGGGGTCAACGCGCATGAATTGCGGATCCAGCAGCGCCCCGACGGCAGCCTGCAGCACCCGCCGCTGCCGGCGGTGTGGCAGGACAAAGAGGCCCCGATCGACTATGTGGTCGCCAGCGGTAAGGGTGCGGTGTTCAGCTTCGTCGTGCACCACGCACCGAAAGTACCCGGGCGCACGTTGCCGTTCGTGATCGCGCTCGTGGAGCTCGCGGAAGGAGTACGCATGCTCGGCGAACTTCGCAACGTCGACCCCGCCCACGTGGAGATCGGAATGCCGGTGTGCGCAACATACCTCGACTTTCCCGACAGCGACACCGGGCCGGCCTGGACGCTCTACGCCTGGGAGCCGGGCGCATGAGCGCACCGGCTATCGAGGTGGGCACCAAACTGCCGGAGCTCAAGTTGTATGGCGATCCCACGTTCATCATTTCGACGGCGCTGGCCACCCGTGACTTCCAAGATGTGCACCACGACCGGGACAAGGCGCAGGCCAAAGGGTCCAAGGACATCTTCGTCAACATCCTGACCGACACCGGCCTGGTGGAACGTTTCGTCACCGACTGGACCGGGCCCTCGGCGCTGATCAAATCGATCAGCCTGCGGCTGGGCGTGCCGTGGTACGCCTATGACACCGTGACGTTCTCCGGTGAGGTCACAGCGATCGACGATGGTTTCGTCACCGTGGAAGTGCTGGGCCGCAACAGCCTTGGCGATCATGTGATCGCAACCGTCAGACTCACCGTCGGTGGCGCCTGATGCTATCGGGCAAGGCCGCGATCGTCGGCATCGGCGCCACGGACTTCTCGAAGAACTCCGGGCGCAGCGAGCTACGATTGGCGGCCGAAGCGGTGCGGGACGCGCTCGACGACGCCGGGCTGCAACCGGCCGATGTGGACGGGCTGACCACGTTCACCATGGACTCCAACACTGAGGTTGCGGTGGCGCGCGCAGCCGGCATCGGCGAACTGAAATTCTTCTCCAAGATCCATTACGGCGGCGGTGCCGCGTGCGCGACCATTCAGCAGGCCGCGATGGCCGTCGCCACCGGAGTAGCCGACGTCGTGGTCGCATACCGCGCGTTCAACGAGCGCTCCGGCATGCGGTTCGGCCAGGTCCAGACGAGGCTGACCGAGAATGCGGACTCGACCGGCGTGGACAATTCGTTCTCCTATCCGCACGGCTTGAGTACACCGGCCGCGCAGGTGGCGATGATCGCCAAGCGATACATGCACTTGTCCGGCGCGACCAGCCGGGACTTCGGCGCCATCTCGGTCGCCGACCGCAAGCACGCCGCCAACAACCCGAGGGCGTATTTCTACGACAAGCCGATAACCATTGACGATCACCAAAATTCGCGTTGGATTGCCGAGCCGCTTCGGCTGTTGGATTGTTGCCAGGAAACCGACGGCGCGGTCGCAATCGTCGTGACGTCGCCGGGGCGCGCGAAGGACCTCAAGCACCGGCCGGCGGTCGTTGACGCGGCTGCGCAGGGCTCCAGTCCCGACCAGTACACAATGGTCAGCTACTATCGGTCCGAGCTAGATGGCCTGCCGGAGATGGGTCTGGTCGGTCGGCAGTTGTGGGAACAATCAGGCTTGAGCCCTAACGACATTCAGACCGCCATTCTCTACGACCACTTCACCCCGTTCACCTTGATCCAGCTCGAGGAACTGGGCTTCTGCGGACAGGGCGAGGCGAAGGACTTCATCGCCGACGGCGAAATCGAACTCGGCGGGCGGCTACCCATCAATACTCATGGCGGTCAGCTGGGGGAGGCTTACATCCACGGCATGAACGGCATTGCCGAGGGTGTGCGGCAACTGCGGGGGACATCGGTGAACCAGGTGCCCGACGTCGAGCATGTGCTCGTCACCGCCGGCACCGGTGTGCCCACCTCCGGACTGATCCTCAGCTAGGCCTTCCTAACCCGCAGTCCCGGTGCAGGACTCAACTGGTGATCGACCGTCTGAGGGATCCGATGAGCCCGAGGACGGGATCGATCGGTCGTAACCTGCCTCGACAATCACCTGCAACGCTGGCTGAACAACGTTCAGCCAGGATTCCGGGCCGAGATGTTTCCACCAGTAGAACCCGCGTTTTGGTGCGCGCGTCATCAAGAGTCCCGTGACAAACGCCTGCTTGACAGCGCTCGACTTGAGATGCTGTTAACGCGCTAAGCTGGCACCAGTTCGACGCCTGACAACACCACAGCGTTGTCGCGGCCGGGCGCAACAACACGGGCCAGTAGCCGGCCATCGTCTTTCCAGATACCAGTCGTCAGCGTCTCGCCCGGGAAGGCCACACCCGAGAACCGCGCGCCGAACGATCCCACCGCGCTGACATCGGAATCCAGCACCGCATCGACCAGCGCCTTGCACGTCATCCCGTAGGTGCAGAGCCCGTGCAGGATGGGGCGGGGAAATTCTGCGGCCGAGGCGAATTCAGGATCCGAATGCAGCGGATTACGGTCACCGCAGAGCCGGTAGAGCAGCGCCTGTTGGGGCAGCACCGGTATCGAAACTTCCATATCGGGCGCGCGGTCTGGTGTGCCATCTGACGTCGACGGCCCCCGGGAACCGCCGAAGCCACCTTCGCCGCGAGCGAAGATCGAGCGGCGCTGTGTCCACAACGGAGCGCCGTCGTCGCCAGTCACCGATGTTTCGAGTACGACCACCGCGGCCTTGCCCTTGTCCCACACCTCGACGATGCGGCTGATTGCACGGGCGCTGCCCGATGGCGGGAGCGGTGCCGGCACCACCACCTGTTCGGATGCGTGCAGCACCTTGGCCAGGTCGATCTCCACTCCGGGCCAGCTGACCGTCGGGGGTTCGATCTCGTGGAATGTCGCCGCGACACAACCGAAGGTGGGCAGTACCTGCGGCTTGTTATCAATCACGTAGCTCAGCTCGCGTGCGTTCGTCGGGTCGCCCCCGGCACCCAGTGCAAGGTTGTAGAGCTGCACATCCGTTGCGGCCCAGGAGAACTCAACAGCACCAAACTCCGCCCCCAGCGCGACGTCCAAGTCGATCGGCATGTCAGCCCGCCTGCTGGGCAATGTGCAGCGCCGCAAGGTAACCGAAGGTCATGGCCGGCCCGATCGTGCCGCCCGGTCCGGGGTAGGTGTGTCCCATCACCGGTGCGCTGACGTTGCCGGCGGCGTACAGGCCTTCGATGACGCTGCCGTCGTCGCGCAATGCCCGGCCATGCTTGTCGGTGCGGATGCCACCTTTGGTGCCCAGGTCACCCGGCACCATCTTGGCCGCGTAAAACGGTGGGTGATTGATCTCGCCGAGGTTGTGGTTGGGCTTGTTGGTCGGATCACCGTAGTATCTGTCGTAGGCACTTTCGCCGCGGTGATAATCCTCGTCGACGCCGGATGCTGCGAAACCGTTGAACCGCTGCACCGTTGACAACAACACGTCAGCCGGCAGACCGGTCTGCCCGGCGAGTTCCTCGAGCGTGTCGGCGCGCACGATGACACCGGAATCCAGCCACTTGCGCGGAATGCGTTGCCCTGGCTGTAGTCCGGCGAAGATGTAGCGATCACGGTATTGCTGGTCGAACACCAGCCACGCCGGGATGTTCTCGCCCGGCCCGGGGCCCTGACCGTACTTTCCCCCGTACATGTGATGACATGCTTCGACGTAGGGCATCGATTCGTTCATGAACCGCTTGCCCGACATGTTGACGATGATCGACCCCGGGGAGTTGCGCTCGGACAGCGCGAACCACGGTGCGCCCACCAGTGGCACGGTCGGGCCCCACCAGGCGTCCTCCATCAACTCTAAACTGGCGCCGAGTTTTTCGGCAGCGATGATACCGTCACCGGTATTCGCCTGAGCGCCGACGGTCCACTCGGTGGTGATCGGGGCGCGCTGATATTTGACCCGCATCTGCTCGTTGTGTTCGAAGCCACCGCTGGTGAGGATGACCGCCCGACGAGCCTTGATCAACGCCGGCTCGCTGATTTCGGCCGCGCCGGTGTCACGCACATATACGCCGCGCACCGCGCCGTCTTCGACGTGCAGATCAGTCAACGCGGTGTTCAGCCGGACCGGGACGCCGGCCTGACGCAATCCGATCCGCAATGGGCCGATCAGGGCGCGGCCCATACCGACAAGATTCTTACCGGTCACTCTGGCCCATATCGTCCGCGAGCCGACCTTCAGGCTGCGTAGCACGCCGCGGGGGTGGCGCCTAAGCTGGTTCAGGCGCACGTAATCTTGCTGCATCACAACGACATTGAGTGGCACCTTGCCGTAGGCCGGTTCGAGGCCGGCCATATCTGGGCCAAGCTTTCCGGCGTTGAACGGCTTCGGCTCGATTGACCGCCCGCCCGGCCGCCCGCCTTGCGCTTCCGGGTAGTAGTCGGAGTAGCCCGGCACCCAACACATCTTGAGCGGCGTGTGCTTCAGCACGAACGACAGCATCTCCGGGCCGCGCTCGAGGTAGGTGTCGATGCGTTCCGGCTCGACGATGTCACCGACGATCCCGTGCAGGTAGGTGCGCGCCGCTTGCGGGGTGTCCTCCACCCCGTCGCGCTTGAGGACTTCGTTGTTAGGTATCCACAGACCGCCGCCGGAGCGGGCTGTCGACCCGCCGTAGTGCGACGCCTTCTCGATCAAGATCGTCGAAAGCCCCTGGTGTGCAGCGGCCAGCGCGGCGACCATGCCGGCGCCGCCGCTTCCGACCACGACGACGTCGCACTCCTGACCTGTCATGTAGAACACGTTATAGAATTGCCCGGGTCGGGCGCTACTGCACCGGTCACACCTACGAGGGGACTTCGGCTCATGCTCTCCAGCGCCACCCGTGACGAGCTGGCCGCCGACCTCGCCCAAGCCGAGCGCAGCCGCGCGCCGATCAGCCCCCTGACCGCCGCCCACCCGGATATCGACGTCGTCGACGCCTACCAGATCCAGTTGATCAATATCCGGCAGCGGGTGGCAGAGGGCGCTCGGGTGGTCGGCCACAAAGTGGGGCTGTCGTCGTTGGCGATGCAGCAGATGATGGGTGTCGATGAACCCGACTACGGACATCTGCTCGACGAGATGCAGGTGTTCGAGGAAGTCCCGGTCAAGGCCGCGAAGTACTTGTATCCGCGGGTCGAGGTCGAGGTGGGGTTCATCTTGGCCGCCGACCTGCCCGGCGCGGAGTGCACGGAAGACGACGTGCTGGCGGCAACAGCAGCGTTGGTGCCGTCCATCGAGTTGATCGACACCCGCATCACCGACTGGAAGATCGCCTTGTGCGACACCATCGCAGACAATGCCTCGTCCGCGGGCTTTGTCCTGGGTGCGGCGCGGGTGCCTCCCACCGACGTCGATATCACCGACATCGACGCGGTGTTGGCGCGCAACGGCGAGGTGGTGGCCAAGGGCCGCAGCGATGCGGTGCTGGGCAATCCGGTCACCGCAGTGGCCTGGCTGGCCCGCAAGGTGGAAACTTTCGGTGTGCGCCTGCGGGCCGGTGACGTTGTGTTACCCGGATCCTGCACGCGGGCGATCGACGCCCGGCCCGGTGACGAATTCGTCGCAGAGTTCGTCGGGCTGGGATCCGTGCGGTTGTCGTTCGAATAGAAGGAGCGGTCGAGATGACCACAGCAGGTCACAAGGCGAGCGTGGCCATTGTCGGGTCGGGGAATATCAGCACCGATCTGCTCTACAAGTTGCGCCGATCCGAATGGCTGGAGCCGCGCTGGATGGTCGGCATCGACCCGGACAGCGAAGGATTGGCCCGGGCCCGCAAGCTGGGCCTGGAGACCACGCACCAGGGCGTGGACTGGCTGCTGGCCCAGTCCGAAAAACCTGATCTGGTTTTCGAGGCAACCAGCGCCTACGTGCACAAGGCGGCGGCGCCCAAGTATGCCGAAGCCGGTATCCGGGCGATCGATCTGACACCGGCGGCGGTCGGTCCGGCGGTGATCCCGCCGGCGAACCTGCGCGCCCATCTCGACGCGCCGAACGTCAACATGATCACGTGCGGGGGACAGGCAACGATTCCGATCGTCTACGCGGTGTCACGGGTCGCGGAGGTGCCGTACGCCGAGATCGTGGCGTCGGTGGCCTCGGTCTCGGCCGGCCCCGGCACCCGCGCCAACATCGACGAATTCACCAAGACCACCGGCAAGGGCGTGGAAACCATCGGCGGCGCGCAACGCGGTAAAGCGATCATCATTCTGAATCCGGCCGAGCCTCCGATGATCATGCGCGACACCATCTTCTGCGCCATCCCCGAGGAAGCCGATCACGACGCCATCGCCCAATCCATCCACGACGTGGTGGCCGAAGTGCAGACCTACGTGCCGGGCTACCGCTTGCTCAACGACCCGCAGTTCGACGAACCGTCGGTCAACTCCGGCGGCCAGGCGCTGGTCACCACGTTCATCGAAGTTGAAGGGGCCGGCGACTACCTGCCGCCGTATGCGGGAAATCTCGATATCATGACCGCTGCGGCCACCAAAGTCGGCGAGGAAATTGCGAAGGAATCGCTGTCCGCGACGGCGGGAGGAATGAAGGCATGAACCGCGTCGACGACGACATCTTCTTCAACCCGATCTGGGACGTTCGGCTCACCGATACCTCGTTGCGCGACGGGTCACACCACAAGCGCCACCAGTTCACCAAAGACGAGGTGCAGGCGATCGTGGCTGCGCTCGACGCCGCCGGTGTGCCGGTGATCGAGGTGACTCACGGGGACGGCCTGGGCGGGTCCTCGTTCAACTACGGCTTCTCCAGGACACCTGAGCAGGAGTTGATCAAGCTTGCTGCCCAGACCGCCAAAGAAGCCAGAATCGCGTTCTTGATGTTGCCTGGCGTGGGCACCAAAGATGACATCAAGGCAGCGCAAGACAACGGCGGAGTGATCTGCCGAATCGCGACCCACTGCACCGAAGCCGACGTTTCTATCCAGCACTTCGGATTTGCCCGGGAGCTCGGGTTGGAAACCGTGGGCTTTCTGATGATGGCGCACACCATTCCCCCGGAGAAGCTGGCCGCCCAGGCCCGCATCATGGCCGATGCCGGCTGCCAGTGTGTCTATGTCGTCGACTCGGCGGGCGCGCTGGTGCTCGAGGGTGTGCGCGACCGGGTGGCGGCGTTGGTCGCCGAACTCGGAGACGACGCTCAGGTCGGTTTTCATGGCCACGAGAACCTCGGCTTGGGAGTGGCCAACTCGGTGGAGGCGGTACGGGCCGGCGCCAAGCAAATCGACGGAAGCGCGCGCCGGTTCGGCGCCGGAGCTGGAAATGCCCCGGTCGAAGCGCTGATCGGAGTCTTCGACAAGATCGGCGTCAAGACCGGTATCGACTTCTTCGATATCGCCGACGCCGCCGAGGATGTTGTTCGCCCGGCGATGCCGGCCGAATGCCTGCTCGACCGCAACGCGTTGATCATGGGCTACTCGGGGGTCTACTCGAGCTTCCTCAAGCACGCTGTCCGCCAGGCCGAGCGCTACGAGGTGCCGGCCCACCAGTTACTGCACCGGGCCGGGCAGCGCAAACTCATCGGCGGTCAGGAGGACCAGCTCATCGACATCGCGCTGGAGATCAAGCGCGAGCAGCAAAGCGGTGCCACGACCTCCCGTTGAACACAACATATGCACAGGTCGTGCACAGCTACGGTGAGTACCCTGACCTGCATGAACACGACATCGAAGACAATCGGCCGTCGCGGCGGACTGGGCGGCTTACTCGCCGGCGGACTGTTAGCTGCAACCGCGGCGACGGTGATCGCGCTGCCCGTGGCCAACGCGGATCCCCCGTGCAATCAGACCGTCGGTAATTCCATCGACTCGTACCTGAAGCAGCATCCTGACCTCCACCAGAAGCTACAGAACGAATCGCGGGCGGAGGGCGGTAACGGCAACGTCATCGACTACCTGAACCGGCATCCGGACGAGCGGGACAACCTCATCAAGCTGTCCCAGCAGTGCGTGTCGTAGCCGGTAAGTGAGTGGGCGTCGTAGGCGACGGCCCGCGGCGACAGCGGTGAATGTTCGCCCATTGACGGAAACTAGAACACGTTCTAGCGTCTAGGCGTGCTCTCTCAGCCGCTCACCGACGCGATCGCCGAAGCCGAGAAACTGGTTGCCGCAGCCCCGCATATCGAGACCGAAGCCGACCTCCTCGAAGGGCTGCAGTACCTCGCCGGCTGCATCGCGGGCTGCACGCACATGGTTTTCGACTACGAGCGTGAACATCCTTTCCTGCTGTCGGGCACCGGCCCGTTCACCAAGATGGGCCTGGACAACCCGGACACCCTGTATTTCGGCTGTCGTGTGCAGCCAGACCGCGACTATTTGGTGACCGGGGTCCGCGGCACCACCACGGACTTGAGCTTTCAATTGCTCGGCGGTGAATACACCAACGACTACGTCCCGGCCAGCCAAGCAGCCTTCGACGATCGTGAACTCGACATCGCCGCCGACCGTAACTTCCAATGGCAGGTACGGCCGACCAGCCCCGGTCAGCTGGTGATCCGCGAGGTCTACGGCGACTGGTCGCAGAGCCGGGGCACGGTCGCGGTGCAGCGGTTGGACACCGCTGGCACTGCACCATCACCAATGACCCGTGAAGTTATGGAAAAGCGCTACAGCACAGCAGGAAAGCAATTAGTCAACCGGGTGAAGACGTGGTTGCAGTTTCCGCAGTGGTTTTACCTGAACCTCCCCGTCAACACCATGGTCGCGCCGCGGCTGACGCCGGGCGGTCTGGCCACGCAGTACTCATCGGTCGGCCATTTCGAGCTGCGCCCCGATCAGGCGCTGGTGATCACCCTGCCGGTGACCGACGCGCCCTATCTCGGCTTCCAGCTCGGCAGTATGTGGTACATCTCGTTGGACTACATCAACCATCAAACGTCGCTCAATGCCACCCAAGCTCAAGCAGATCCGGACGACAAGGTCCGTATCGTGGTCGCCGATCAGAACCCCGGCATCACTAACTGGGTCGAAACACTTGGACATCGCCGCGGGTTCCTGCAGTTTCGCTGGCAACGGGTATCCCGCAAGCTCGCCGACACCGACGGCCCCGACGTGGAGCTCGTCGACTTCGACGCGTTGCCTGCCGTGCTGCCCCATTACGAGCGGAACAAGCTCTCCGATGACGCCTGGCGTGCGCGAATTGCCCAGCGCCAGCTCCAAATCGCCAACAGAATGCTGGGGTAGACATGGCCGGGATGCTGGACGGCAAGGTAGTGGTGATCAGCGGCGTGGGCCCGGCGCTCGGCACCACACTGGCGCGCCGATGCGCTCAGAACGGGGCCGACCTGGTGCTCGCGGCCCGCACCGCCGAAAGGCTGGACGACGTGGCCAAACAGACCACCGACAGCGGCCGGCGCGCGGTCGCGGTACCGACCGACATCACCAACGACGATCAGGTGAACCATCTGGTCGACGCCGCGCTGGCGGCCTACGGGAAGGTCGACGTACTCATCAACAACGCGTTCCGTGTTCCGTCAATGAAACCTTTGGCCGGCACCACGTTTCAGCACATCCGCGACGCGATCGAGCTGACCGTGCTCGGCGCGCTGCGACTCATCCAGGGCTTCACCCCCGCTTTGGCCGAAGCGCACGGCTCGATCGTCAACGTCAATTCGATGGTCATCCGGCACTCCCAGGCGAAATACGGCGCCTACAAGATGGCTAAATCCGCGTTGCTGGCGATGTCGCAGTCGGTGGCCACCGAACTCGGCGAACACGGTATTCGCGTCAATTCCGTTGTACCCGGCTACATTTGGGGCGACACATTGAGGGGTTACTTCGAGCACCAGTCCGGCAAATACGGAACGACGGTGGAGCAGATTTACGCCGCGACCGCAGCCAGCTCCGACCTCAAGAGGTTGCCGACCGAAGACGAGGTGGCGTCGGCGATCCTCTTCTTGGCCAGCGACTTTTCCAGTGGCATCACCGGTCAGACCCTCGACGTCAACTGCGGGGAATACAAGGCGTGATGCCCGATCGCACCGACGTCGGGACGGTCGAGGACCTGCATGCCTCGGCAATCAAGTTCGTCGGGCTCGACGACTTCGGTGTCGACGACGACAACTATCGCGAAGCACTGGGCGTGCTGCTCGAGTCTTATCAACGTGATGCCAATCTGACTGCGTTGGGCAGTAAAATGAACCGGTTCTTTCTGCGCGGTGCGCTGGTGGCCCGGTTGCTCTCGGAGGCGGCCTGGAAGCAGCACCCTGGATACGCCGATGTTGCCATCGAACGTCCTATCTTCGTCACCGGGTTGGTGCGCACCGGCACCACCGCCCTGCACCGGCTCCTCGGCGCCGACCCGGTGCATCAAGGTTTGCATATGTGGCTGGCCGAATACCCGCAACCCCGTCCAGCACGCGAGGACTGGGACAGCAACCCGGTGTATCGCCATATCGACGCGCAGTTCGCCCAGCACCATGCCGAGAACCCCGGCTACACCGGCCTGCATTTCATGGCGGCCGACGAACTCGAGGAGTGCTGGCAGCTGCTGCGACAGTCGTTTCACTCGGTTTCCTACGAGACCCTGGCGCATCTACCCGGCTACAGTCGGTGGCTCTCACAGCAGGATTGGGCACCGGCATATCGAAGGCACCGCAGAAACCTTCAGCTGATCGGGCTGAACGACGCCGACAAGCGGTGGGTACTGAAGAACCCCAGCCATCTGTTCGCGCTGGACGCGCTGATGTCGACTTACCCTGATGCGCTGGTGGTGCAGACCCACCGCCCGGTGGAAACGATTATGGCGTCGATGTGCTCGCTGGCTCAGCACACCGCTCAGGGGTGGTCGACCACGTTCGTGGGCGCGCAGATTGGTGACGACTCGATGGAGACCTGGTCGCGGGGCCTGGAGCGATTCAATGCCGAACGCCAAAAGCACAATCCGGCGCAGTTCTACGACGTCGACTACAGCGACTTCATCGCCGATCCGCTGGCCACCGTGGAGCACCTCTATCGCCACTTCGGGCTGACGCTGACCGATGAGGCGCGCCGGGCGATGGAGAAAAGTCACGCCGCAAGCCAGACCGGAGAGCGGGCTCCGAAGCACCAGTACTCGCTGGCTGACTACGGGCTGACCGCTGAGTCCGTCAAGGAGCGCTTCGCCGGGCTGTGACGACCTCAGCCGTCGCCGGGAGGGGGCGCGGTGCAGAACTCGTCCAAGCAGCCTTCAGCCACCGCGTGGTGGATGCTGTCGTTCAGTTTGGGGCAGGCCCGGGTGCGCGCACTTTCCACGCCGGACGCGCGTTGCTCGGCGAAGTAGGCGCAGCGCTGCGACGCCTCGCTGTTCCATTGCACGGAGGTGTGGCCCGGCCCGAGCTTCTTGACGTTCACGGTGACATGGCAAAACCGGCAGTCCACCGGTTGCAGGCCGGAGGCCAGGTAGCGGTCGCGGTCGGCGCGGGTGGCCTCGCGCACCGCCGCGGCGCGTGTCGGATCGTCGCCGGACGTCGTTGCCTTAGAACGGGATCCACCACGCCGGCTCGGTGGCTTCGGCGATGCATCGTCGTGGCCGTGCTCCCCGAGCATTGCCAGCATCGACTGAGCTAATCGGTCGACATCCGGCGGCTCCTCGCGCTCCGCCATCAGGAAACCTCAGTCGGCTGTCCTTGGGAATCAGCCTGCCGCTTCAGGTTCGCCTCCACTTCGACATGCCACTTCTCGTTGGCGATAGTGGTGTCGACCTCGATTTCGAATCGGTCGGTCATTTCCGGCGTCACATCGGCGGCATCGACATAGAACTGCTGATACCAGCGTCGCATCTGGTAGACGGCGCCGTCCTCTTCGACCAGCAGTGGGTTGTCGATGCGGGCCTTGTGCTTCCAGATCTCGACATCTTGCAAGAAGCCCTTGCTGACGCCGCCGGTGAAGGTGGTGGCCAGCTTGTCCGTCATGGCCTCGTCCATGCCCTTGGGTTTCTCGACGATGACACCCCACTGCAGCACGAACGAGTTCTGGGTCACCGGGTAGTGACAGTTGATCAGGATCGACTCGGCCGTGTAGTCGCCGTACTTGTTATGCAGCCAGTTGATCATGAATGACGGGCCGAAGTACGACGCTTCCGAATCCAAGTGCGCCTCGCCGTATGAAGTACCCAAATCGTTGACGTCGGGCCGGCCGACGTTGTGCAGATACTGCGAGGCGATGTGACCCTCGAAGACGTTCTTGAAATACGTCGGGAGACCGAAATGGATGTAGAAGAAATGCGCCATATCGGTGACGTTGTCGATGATGTCGCGGCAGTTCGAGTCTTCGATCAAAATCGAGTTCC
Source organism: uncultured Actinomycetota bacterium (assembly GCA_963795995.1). Lineage (GTDB taxonomy): Bacteria > Actinomycetota > Actinomycetes > Mycobacteriales > Mycobacteriaceae > Mycobacterium. Next base: position 236,428 of record CAWCJY010000007.1, on the reverse strand, counting down.
AGCGCCAGTCGGTCCACTCGTCGCTGGCGAACTCCGGAATCTCGGGTATTCGCACGTCCGGTGTCGGCGGGTTGCCCTCATGGTCGTGCCAGACGAACAGCAGGCCGCTACGCACATCGGTCGTCCAGGACCGAGTGCGGGCCAGCCGCGGCGTCCGCTTGGCGTAGGGCACCAGTTTGCATCTGCCGTCGCCGCCCCAGCGCCAGTCGTGGAACGGGCAGGCGATTTCGTCGCCCTTGATGGTGCCCTGTGAAAGGTTGCCGCCCATGTGCCTGCAGTAGCCGTCGAGGATGTGCACGTCGCCGTGCGAGTCGGCGAACACGACGAGCATGGTGCCGAAGGCCTCCACCGCGTGCGGCTCGTCGTCCAGGTAGGTTTTGACCGGGCCAAGACAGTGCCAGCCGCGGGCGTACCTGTCGGGCAGGGTGCCGGAGTCGATTTCGCGAATGCCGGCTGTCTCGGTCGCCATGACGCCTCCACTTCGTTGGCTTCTAACTAGAACACGTTACAGTTTTTTGCCGGTGTGGTGCAACGACGGGATCCGGCACCCACCCTGCGGTATATCTGGACGATGCCGCAGTACTCCTTCGAGGGCAGGTCGCCGAGGGTCGATCCCGCCGCGTTCATCGCGCCGACCGCCACCCTGATCGGCGATGTCACCGTCGAGGCGCGGGCATCAGTGTGGTTCAACGCCGTGCTTCGGGCCGACTACGGCCCGGTGGTGATACGTGAAGGCGCCAATGTTCAGGATGGCTCGATGCTGCACGCACCGCCCGGAATCCCGGTCGACGTCGGTCCGGGTGCGACGGTGGCGCACATGTGTCTCATCCACGGAGCGCACATCGGCGCGGAAGCGTTGATCGCCAATCACGCCACCGTGCTCGACGGCGCTGTGATCGGCGCGCGCAGCCTGGTGGCGGCCGGCGCAGCCGTGATCGGCGGAACCAGGATTCCCGACGAGGTACTGGTGGTGGGAGCGCCCGCGATCGTCAAAGGACCGATCGCAGGAACGGGCGCCGAGATGTGGGTGAACGTCAATCCGCAAGCTTATCAGGATCTGGCGGAGCGTTATCTCGCCGGTCTGCAGCCGATTTAGGCGCTAGACCGGGCGGGCCGTTGCCGCGGCGCGGTCCATCTCCCAATATGCTCGCAGCGCGACCATCTGGCCCCTGTCGTTGACCTTGTAGGTGAAGACGCCGTCAGCGGTGACCCGATAGCCACCCGTGGTGATCAAGATGCACCCGACATTGGCTTCCTCATTGCCGCACTGGTAGGTGTCGCGGAAGTTGAACTCGATGTTGTCCGTCGGCGCAATCGCCTTGTCCCAGAAGGCCGAGATGGCGGCGCGCCCTCGATGACCCTTGCCTTCCGGATCGAAATGTGAGGGTCCAATGGGGTCTTCGACGACCGCATCGTCAGCGAACACATTGAGCCAAGCAGCTTTGTCCCTGGCTCGCACCGCTTCTCGAGAACGACAGCCCGCCAGGTGCGCGGGTGATTCGCTCATGTGTCCTGCCAGCCGGAGTGGATGTAGGTCTCGGCGAAGCGTTTCATCGAGTCTTTCTTCTTCTCCAGCGGCGCGTCGAAGCCCAGCCCGTCGAAGACCCAGGGGATGACGATGTTGTCGGTGACGCCGGCCTCGGCGAGTTCGCGATGACCGTCTACGCCGAACTTGTCGATGCACACCGCCTGGAACTCGAACGGCCGATCCGCCCGGTCGTATTCGGCGCGATAGTCGTTCAGCTTCTTGATCGTCTCTGCCAGCTGGCCACGGGTCATCATCGCGCTGGTCCAGCCGTCACCTACACGGGCGGCGCGCCGCAGCGCCACGTCGGTGTGTCCGCCGACGTAAAACGGCACCGGTTCGCTGGCGGCGGGGCTCATCTGCAACCGGTCGAAGTCGTAGAACTCGCCGTGAAATTCGACCATGCCGCCACCGAGCACCAGCTTGATCACGTCGATCATCTCGTCGACGCGTGCCCCCCGACGCTTGTATGGCACCCCGCACCATTCGAATTCCTCAGGCGCCCATCCGATTCCCACGCCGAAGCCGAATCGGTTGCCGGTGAGGTTGGCCACTGAACCGACCTGCCGCGCCAGCAGCAGGGGATTGCGGGAGCCCAATTTCATCACGTTGGTGTAGAACCTCAGCGTTGAGGTGACCGCACCCATCGCCCCCGCGGCGATCAGCGGATCCACCCAGGGTGTGTTCTCATCCCACATCCGCGATCCGTCCGGCGTGTAGGGATAGTCGGCGGCGGCCTTCTCCATGTAGAACAGCGAGTCGGGCAGTGCGATCGCGTCGAAGCCGACTTCCTCGGCGGTCTTGGCGATGCCGATCAACTGATCGATCGGCCCCATCGCGATGCTGCAGGTGTACTTCATCCGGCCGGTCACGGCTTGTCAGCTCCGACCACCCACATCGAGTAATACTGCGAGCCGCCGCCATACGCGTGACCCAACGCTTTCCGTGCTCCGGGGACTTGGTGTGCCTCGCCTTTGCCCATCACTTGAATCGCGGCCTCGGCAAAGCGGATCAACCCCGAGGCGCCGATCGGATTCGACGACAGCACACCTCCAGACGGATTCACCGGCAACCGCCCACCGATCGCGGTCTCGCCGGCCTCGGTCAGCTTCCAACCCTCACCCTCAGGGACAAACCCGAGGTTTTCCAGCCACATCGGCTCGAACCACGAGAACGGCACATAGATCTCGGCGGCATCGATCTCGTCGATGGGGCTGGAAATACCGGCCGCCTTCCACAACGCCGCAGCCGCGTCCCGGCCGGCCTGCGGGCTGACCTGGTCGCGGCCCGCATACGCCAGCGGCTCGGTGCGCAGCGCGGTGGCATGGATCCAGGCGACCGGATGACCGTCGGCGACGCGCTGGTCGGCGATCTGTTCGTCACCGACCACCAGGGCACACGCACCGTCTGACGAGGGACACGTCTCATCGAACCGAATGGGATCCCAGAGCATCTGGGAGGACAGCACCTTCTCCAGCGTGATGTCGGGCTGCTGTACGTGTGCCAGCGGGTTTTTCGCGCCGTTGAGCCGGTCCTTGACCGCAACCATCGCGCCGATATGCGTCGGTGCATTGGCGCGCCGGATGTAGGCGCGCACGTGCGGAGCGAAGTAACCACCTGCGCCGGCGCCGACCGGTTTGGTGAAGGGCACCGGAATCGACAGTGCCCACATGGCGTTGGATTCCGACTGCTTCTCCCAGGCCATCGCCAGCACGCGTCGGTACTTGCCGGACTGCACGAGGCTGGCCGCGACGACTCCGGTGGATCCACCCACCGAGCCGGCGGTGTGCACCCGGATCAGGGGTTTGCCGCTGGCGCCCATTGCGTCGGCCATGAACAGTTCGGGCATCATGACGCCCTCGAAGAAGTCGGGAGCCTTCCCTACCACGACGGCGTCGATGTCGTCGAACGTCGAACCCGAATCGATCAGTGCGCGGTCGATGGCCTCACGCACCAGGCCGTTCATCGAGACGTCCTGCCGTTTGGCGACGTACTTCGTCTGCCCGGTGCCGAGTACCGCGGCGAGTTGCTTAGCCACCAGCGCCATTCCTTCTCATCGCTTCGCTCTGCATCGTCGCTGGCGCGTTCACCGGTCTTTCCCTTCCAGCACGGCGACCAGGTTCTGTTGCAGCGCAGGGCCGCTGGTGGCGTGTGCTAGCACGCGTTGCGCTGAGCGGTCCCAAATGTGCTGCGCGGCAAAGCCGATACGCTCCAACCCGGCGACGAACATCGGGTTGGCGGCCAGCGCACCGCCGGAGGGGTTCACCTTGGTTGACGCCGGGAGTCCGATGGCTTCAGCGAGGATCAGATGTTGGTGGGTGAACGGTGCATGGATTTCAGCGACGTCGATTGACGCGGTGTCCCCGGTGATGGCGGCTTCGGTCGATGCGGTGGTGGAGGGGGAGACGGTGAGGTCGCGGGCGCCGAGTACCGGTGACTCGATGCGGTGCTCGATTCCGGTGATCCACGCCGGGTTCTCCCGCAGTTCGCGGGCGCGATCGTCGGCGGCCAGCACGATGGCGGCCGCGCCGTCAGTAATCGGAGCGATGTCGTGGCGTCGCAGCGGATCGGCGAAGAACGGCCGCTGCAGCAAGTCGTCGATGCTCTTCGGGGCAGGCTCTCGGTCGACCCGTTGGGCCGCAGCGAAGGAGTCATAGGCAACGCGCGCCATTTGGTCGAAGCTCCACTTGTCGGCTTCCAGCCCGAGGCGCGCCTGCAGACCGGCGATCGATACCGAGTCGGGCCACAGCGGGGCCACGGTATACGGGTCGGTTTGCCGCGACAAGATTGTGCGCAACACTCCTGCCGACGACTTGCCGAATCCGTACACCAGCGCGGTGTCGACTTCGCCGGTCAGCAATTTGATGTAAGCCTCGAACAATGCCCACGCAGCGTCCATCTCGACGTGGGACTCGTTGATCGGCGGCACCGCGCCGATCGAGTCGATCGCCGAGATAAACGAAAAAGCCCTCCCGGCAAGGAAATCCGAGGAGCCTGAGCACCAGAACCCGATATCGGCCTTGGTGATGCCGAGGTCGTCGTAGAGCTGGGCGAAACATGGCATCAGCATTTCGACGCCGTTGGTTGTGCCGTCGGTGCGGCGTACGTGCGGTGCGTGGGCGAACCCGACCACCGCAACATCGCGAGCGCTCATGGCAACTGGTCCTTCACAGGTGGTGTTTGTAGGTGTCGTAGTCCGCGTCGGGTTCGCCGGTCGGCCGGAAATATTCGATGTTGTCGATACCCAGTCCCCACTCGTCGCGCGGCTTCCACACCGCCTCGACACGCAACCCCATCCTGACGTCGTCCGCGTCGATTTCCGAAACTAGGTGCAGGAATGGGATATCGGCGCCGTCGAGCAGCACATAGGCGGCGACGTAGGGCGGTTTGATGCGCTGGCCGGCGAACGGGATGTTGATGATGGCGAAGGTGGTCACGGTGCCCTTGTCGGGCAACTCGACGAAATGGTCAAGAGCCAGCCCGGTGGCCGGATCTGCTTCGCGTGCCGGGAAATACAGCTTGCCGTCTTCACCGGTGCGACCGCCGAGCAGCTTTCCCTCCTGGAGCGCCCGCAGATATGCGCTCTCCGGGTGCGACGCGCTGTGCTGTATCTCGAGCGTGATCGGGGTGACCAGCATCGTCACCGGATCGCGGTCGTTGTCGGCGATATCCGTTGCCGCTTCAGTCTTTTCACCAAGCGCAAAGTAGGCGATGTCGGTGATCGCGCCGACCGGCTCGTCAGCCCACACAACGTGCACCCGCTCGCCGGTACGGATCACGTCCGGACTGCCGGCATCGACCGCGTGCAGCAGCGTCGTGTCGGCGCCGTCGAGTTTGATCAACGCCCAAGCGAACGGACGTTCCAGTGGCTGTCCTGGCAGCGGGTCGGGCTGCCAGACCCACGACTCGACGGTGCCTACGTCGGACACCGGTACCGTCTCGCCGAGCGGTTCGTAGGTGATCGGGTCGTATTCGGCCGGCGGCACCAGCACTCGGCCGTCGGATCCGCGTACCCCCACAATGCGGTGTTTGCGCAGTGCAGTGAAGAACTCACTCAACGTGGAACCGACCGAACGGGTGTAGTCGAACGAGAACGTCAGCGGCGCAGTTAGAGGTGGCTCAGGTGAATCGACACGGGTGAGGCGACTTGAGCTGGCTGTCACGCTTCGAGTAGAACAGGTTCTAACTATGGATTCAAGGAGCGGCGATGAAGCTAGGTTTGCAGCTGGGGTATTGGGGCGCTCAGCCGCCGGAGAACGCCGGCGAACTGGTTGCCGCCGCCGAAGACGCGGGTTTCGATGCGGTGTTCACCGCGGAGGCCTGGGGGTCGGACGCCTACACGCCGCTGGCCTGGTGGGGCTCGTCGACCCGACGGGTGCGGCTGGGCACGTCGGTCATTCAGCTGTCCGCCCGCACGCCGACGGCCTGCGCGATGGCCGCGCTGACGCTCGACCATCTCAGCGGTGGCCGGCATCTCCTCGGGCTCGGTGTGTCCGGTCCGCAAGTGGTGGAGGGGTGGTACGGGCAGCCGTTCCCTAAGCCGTTGGCCCGCACCCGCGAGTACGTCGACATCGTCCGCCAGGTCTGGACGCGTGAAGGGCCGGTCACCAGCGACGGTCCGCACTACCCGCTGCCGTTGACCGGTTCGGCCACAACCGGGTTGGGCAAGGCGCTGAAACCGATCACGCACCCGCTGCGCGCTGATATCCCGATCATGCTGGGCGCCGAGGGGCCGAAGAACGTCGCGCTGGCTGCCGAGATTTGCGACGGCTGGCTACCCATCTTTTATGCCCCGCGGCTGGCCGACATGTACAACGAATGGCTCAACGAGGGATTCGCCCGGCCCGGGGCGCGCCGCAGCCGCGAGGATTTCGAGATCTGTGCCACCGCGCAGGTGGTGATCACCGACGATCGCCCTGCGGCTTTCGCGGCGATCAAGCCCTATCTGGCGCTGTACATGGGTGGGATGGGCGCCGAGGAAACCAACTTCCACGCCGATGTCTACCGGCGGATGGGCTACTCGCAGGTGGTCGACGATGTGACCAAGCTGTTCCGCAGCAACCGTAAGGACGAAGCCGCCACGGTGATTCCCGACGAGCTTGTCGACGATGCGGTCATCGTCGGAGACATCGACTACACCCGTAAGCAGATCGCCGTCTGGGAGACTGCCGGCGTCACCATGATGGTCGTCTCGGCACGCAGCAGAGAGCAGGTCCGCGAGCTGGCGGCACTGACCTGAGCCGGTTCTTGCGGGGGGTTAGAACAAGTTCTAGATTGACCAGGTGAGCCGGTCAGCTGAGCATCCGCGCGTCGTCGAAGGACATCTCGACGTTGCCGACCGACCCAGACACCATCGCCTTCTTGGGCAAGCCCAGCGACGCCAGCTCCTTCGCATAGGGATGATTTCCCAGCCGCAGAGTGGCGCCGCCGGTTCGTCCCCGCACGCCGGTCACTTTCATCTCCCAGGGCACTTCGCGGGTGGTTCCTTCGGCGTAGGTGTACGTCTTCAGCACTTGCGGACGCGACGTGAACAGCGACGGCACCGGCAGCCCGCGGCGAAACTCGACGCCGGCGATGTGCGAGCCTTCCGCGCTGACGTCGAACCCGAAGTTCCGGCCTTCGCGAATGGTGAACTCCGCCATGATTTTCGGGAAGCCCCAAATCGTGCGTCCCGCCTCCAGCGTGAAGGCCTGGTCGACCGGCAGGTGGTGGATGAAGGCCGCGGCCGAACCAAGTGCGCGCATACCACGCGCGTCCGACCCGGGCGGATTGACCATCACACACGTCCCGAATTCGTGATACCGCCCCAGGTCACCGTCGATGTATCGGGCGAGCATCAGGTTGACCACGGCGCGGCCGGGGCGGTGTCGACACACCTGCAGACCGCTGTAATCGATGAGTCGCTGCGTCGCGTCAGCTTCCACCGAGAACATCGCGGTGTGCACGTCGGCTTTGCGAACCCGCACCGGCATGGTGAGCACCGTGCCGGCGATGGTGTGCTCTGAAACGGGCATGCCGGTCACTTTAATGCTGATCGACGCAGATCTGGAGGCCAGTAGATGACAACGACGATCCCGGATGTCGACCTCGCGGACGGCACCTTTTACGGCGACGGCCTCCGCGCCCGCGAAGCCTACCGGTGGATGCGGGCGAACCAGCCGGTGTTCCGGGACCGCAACGGCCTGGCCGGCGCGGCCACCTATCAGGCCATCATCGATGCCGAACGCGACCCGCAGCTGTTCTCCAGCACCGGCGGCATACGTCCCGAACAGCCAGGCATGCCGTACATGATCGACATGGACGACCCAGCCCATTTGTTGCGCCGCAAGCTGGTCAACGCCGGCTTCACCCGTAAGCGAGTGCGGGAAAAGGAGGCGTCGATCGCCGAGCTGTGTGACACGCTCATCGATGCCGTCTGCGAGCGGGGTGAATGCGACTTTGTGCGCGACATTGCCGCGCCGCTGCCCATGGCGGTGATCGGCGACATGCTCGGTGTGCGGCCGGACGAGCGCGGCATGCTGCTGAAGTGGTCGGACGACCTGGTCTGCGGGCTGAGTTCGCACCTCGACCCGACGGGGCCGGAGTTTCAGACGGTGATGGAGGCGTTCGCCGCCTACACCGAGTTCACCATGGGCACCATCGCCAAGCGGCGCACCGAGCCGACCGATGACTTGTTCTCCATCCTGGTCAACTCCGAGGTCGAAGGTCAACGCATGTCTGATGACGAGATCGTCATGGAGACGCTGCTGATCCTGATAGGCGGCGACGAGACCACCCGGCACACCCTTTCCGGGGGAACCGAGCAGGTGTTGCGCCACCGCGACCAGTGGGATGCGCTGGTAGCCGATCCAGGCGCGCTGCTTCCCAGCGCGATCGAGGAGATGCTGCGCTGGACATCGCCGGTGAAAAACATGTGCCGGACGTTGACCGCGGATACCGAATTTCATGGTGCGCAGCTTCGCGAGGGCGAAAAGATCATGCTGTTGTTCGAGTCGGCGAACTTTGATGAATCGGTTTTCGACAACCCTGAGCAGTTCGACGCCCGGCGAGATCCGAACAGCCACTTGGCGTTCGGCTTCGGCACCCACTTCTGTCTGGGCAATCAGCTGGCCCGCCTCGAGCTGAAGCTGATGACCGGCCGGGTGCTTGAACGCCTGCCGGACATGCGGTTGACATCCGAAGGCGCGCTGCCGCTACGTCCGGCCAACTTCGTCAGCGGCTTGGAGTCGATGCCGGTCGTCTTCACGCCCACGCCGCCCGTGCATTGAATCATCTGCGCCCAACGTGCATCCACTGCGAGGAAACCGCCGATATTTCGCGCTGAGTACACGTTCGCCTATCCCAGGCTGTTGATACTCGAGCTATTACGCCACCTTCGGTGTCCTCCGCGGTGACCCGCAAGTCGACCCACCCGAGGTCAGCCAACGCTTCGGCGCGCCGGATGTCCTTGTTGAACTGCCGTCGATCGGTCCGGTGGTGGTCGCCGTCGTATTCGACAGCAAGCTTGATGTCTTCCCAGCCCATGTCGAGGACCGCCACGAGCTGGCCGTATTCGTCGTGGACCAAAATCTGGGTTCGCGGCGGCGGGAAGCCGGCGCGGATCAGCAGCAGACGCAGCCAGGTTTCCCGCGGTGACTCCGCGCCCGCGTCGACGAGCGGTAGTGCGATGCGGACACGCCGGATGCCGCGGCGACCTTTGTAACGCTCGGCAAGCAAATCGACGTCGGCCATCTTGAGCTTTGTGGCGCGAACAAGTGCGTCGATGGCCGCTACGGATCTGGGGACGGGATAGCGGCAAGCCAAGTCAAGAGCGGTCCGTGCCGGCGTTGTCACCGGGATTCCGGTGAGTGACGAGACTTCGTCGTCTTCGACGCGGTCCGACCAGGTGCGCACGCCCGCCGGCGGACGGCGGTAGTCGTACAACAGCTCGGCCGGTGCCTGGTCATTCACCCACTTGGCGCCGTGCAGTGCCGACGCGGAGCGGCCGGCGACGATCCCGCGGCGCCGGGACCACAACCAAGCGGATTGCGCCCGGGTGAAGCCAGTGGCACGAGCGTCACGCGGAAGGTAGACGTCTGGGTGTACTGCGGTGAAGCGGCTTCGCAGCGCGTAGGGCGTCAGCCGACCCGAAGCAATAGCTTCGCTGCCGATGAGAGGTTCACCCATAACCGCAGTGTGTCTTGGCACGCCGACAACTTCGGCGAACGTGCACTCAGCGCGAAAATGCGACCGGATTTTCGCTACCAGTACACGTTCGGCGCGGAAGCGCGTCTGTCAGCGCCCGCGGAAAACCGGCGTGCGCTTCTCGGCGAACGCCTTCGGACCTTCCTTGGCGTCATCGGAGAGGAACACCGTGATGCCGAGCTGGGTGTCGATCTTGAATGCCTCGTTCTCCGGCATGCCCTCGGTTTCCCGGATCGAGCGCAGAATCGCCTGCACCGCCAGCGGTCCATTCTTCGCAATGACCTCGGCGATCTCCAGTGCCTTGGTCAAGGCCTGCCCATCAGGGACGACATGTCCGATCAGCCCGATCTCCTTGGCCTCGGCCGCCTTGATGTGCCGTCCGGTCAGCAGCAGGTCGCAGGCCACGGTGTAGGGGATCTGCCGCACCAGTCGCACGGCCGATCCGCCCATCGGGTACAGGCTCCACTTGGCCTCGGAGATGCCAAACTTGGCACTCTCGCCGGCGATGCGGATATCGGTGCCTTGCAGTATCTCCGTGCCGCCCGCAATGGCCGGGCCTTCGACGGCGGCGATCAGCGGTTTGGTCAGCCGACGGCCTTTGAGCAGCGCGTCGATCCTTGACGGGTCGTAACTCCCGTCTTTGAACGACTCGCCCGGCGGCTTGGCGGTTGCCGCTTTGAGGTCCATGCCCGCGCAGAAGTAGCCACCGGCCCCGGTCAGAATGCAGCACCGGATATCGGGATCGCTGTCGACGCGGTCCCAGGCCTCGACCATGATTTGCATCATCTCGGTGCTCAGCGCGTTGCGCGCCTCGGGCCGGTTCAGCGTGACGATCAGGGTGTTTCCGCGCTGCTCGACCAGCGCATCGGCCTCGCTCAACGGTGTCCGCCTTCCCCTGGAGACTTGTCAGGAACTGTAACACGTTCTAATTTAGGTTCCGTGGCCCTGAACATCGCCGACCTTGCCGAGCACGCCATCGACGCCGTACCGGAGCGGGTGGCCCTGATCTGCGGCAACGACCAGCTCACCTACGCGCAGTTGGAGGAGAAAGCCAACCGCCTCGCGCACTACCTGATCGACCAGGGCGTCAAGAAGGACGACAAGGTGGGGTTGTATTGCCGCAATCGCATCGAGATCGTCATCGCGATGCTCGGCATCGTCAAGGCGGGCGCCATCCTGGTGAACGTCAACTTCCGCTATGTCGAGGGTGAGCTGAGCTATCTGTTCGACAACTCCGACATGGTCGCGTTGGTGCATGAGCGCCAGTACGCCGACCGCGTCGCGAATGTGCTCCCCGACACCCCGAACGTGAAGACGGTTTTCGTCGTCGAGGACGGCAGCGACAACGACTTCCAGCGTTATGGCGGCGTCGAGTTCTACGCCGCACTGAAACAAGCCTCCGCGGATCGGGATTTCGGTGAGCGCAGCGCTGACGACATCTACCTGCTCTACACCGGCGGCACCACCGGCTTCCCCAAAGGTGTGATGTGGCGCCACGAAGATATCTACCGGGTGCTGCTCGGCGGAACCGACTTCGCGACCGGCGAGTACGTCAAGGATGAGTACGACCTGGCCAAGCAGGCGGCCGCCGGTTCACCGATGATCCGCTTCCCGATTCCGCCGATGATTCACGGCGCGACGCAGTCGGCCACCTGGATGGCGCTGTTCTCGGGTGGAACGATCGTGCTGGCGCCGGAATTTGACGCCGACGCGGTGTGGCGGACGATCCACACGCACAAAGTGAACCTGCTGTTCTTCACCGGTGACGCGATGGCCCGGCCGCTGCTGGACGCGCTGAGCAAAGACAACGACTACGACCTCTCGTCGCTGTTCCTACTGGCCAGCACCGCTGCGTTGTTCTCGCCCAGCATCAAAGAGAAACTCGTTGAGCTGCTGCCCAATCGGGTCATCACCGACTCGATCGGCTCGTCGGAGACCGGCTTCGGCGGCACCAGCGTCGTCGCCAAGGGCGAAGCACACACCGGCGGTCCACGGGTCACCATCGACAAGTGGACGGTGGTGCTCGACGAGGACGGCAACGAGGTCAAGCCCGGTTCGGGGGTGCGGGGCGTGATCGCCAAGCGCGGGCACGTTCCGGTCGGCTACTACAAGGACGAGGAGAAGTCGGCGGCCACGTTCAAGGTGATCAACGGTGTCCGCTACGCGATCCCGGGTGACTATGCGCAGGTGGAAGCCGACGGCACGGTCACCATGCTGGGTCGCGGCTCGGTGTCGATTAACAGCGGCGGCGAGAAGATTTACCCCGAGGAAGTCGAGGCCGCCCTCAAGGGTCACCCCGACGTGTTCGACGCGTTGGTGGTGGGAGTTCCCGACGAGCGGTACGGCCAGTGCGTGGCCGCCGTCGTGCACCCGCGGCCGGGAGCGCGTCCGGCACTCGGTGACCTGGACCGGTTCGTGCGCGGCGAGATCGCGGGTTACAAAGTGCCGCGGGCACTTTGGTATGTCGACGAGGTTAAGCGCTCACCTGCCGGCAAGCCGGACTACCGCTGGGCGAAGGAGCAAACACAGACCCGACCGGCCGACGAGGTGCACGCCAGCCACGTGAGTGCGTGACCGACTTCGTCAAGTCCCATCACGGCGCGCCCACCGGCTTTTTTGCGTGGGAAGCCGCCGGGTTGCAATGGCTTTCAATTGTCGAGGGCGGCGTCCCGTGCGCGCAGGTGCTCGCTGTCGACGCGACGAGCCTGACCTTGCGTCGGCTCGACTCGGTGACTCCCAGCCCCGACGCGGCGAACTTATTCGGTAGCCGACTGGCCGTAACACACGGGGCGGGGGCGACGGCGTTCGGTGCCGGACCCGACGGGTGGGACGGGCCGGGGTTCTTCGGGCCCGGAACGCCCCCGTCGCAGCCGCTGCCGATGTCGCTACGGCAACAACGAAGCTGGGGCAGCTTCTACGCCGACGAGCGACTGGTCCCGATGACGGAACTCGCCGCCGCGCGCCTGGATGCAACGACGCGTACCACGATCGACTCGATCGTCACCCGCTGCCGCGCGGGCGACTTCGATGACGATGACCAACCGGCCCGGCTGCACGGGGATCTGTGGAGCGGCAACGTGATGTGGACGCCCGACGGGGTGGTGCTGATCGACCCCGCCGCGCACGCCGGTCACCGCGAAGCCGACCTGGCAATGCTGGCGCTGTTCGGCTGCCCGCACTACGAGGCCATCGTCGCCGGATACCAGCAGGTGCGATCGCTGAAACCCGGCTGGCGCAAGCGGATCGGGCTGCACCAGCTTTATCCGCTGCTCGCACATGTGGTGTTGTTCGGCGGCGGGCACATACCTCGGACGGCCGCCGCCGCCCGCGCCGCACTAGCCCTCTGAGTCACCGTCTAGAGCTGGATTGCCCGCCTCCTCCTCCCGCCGCTTGACGGCGCGCATCGTCAGCGGGCTAGTGTCGAAACGCGATGACCATCGACGCGTGGATGCAGCATCCGACGGCGCGGTTCTTAGGCAGCGACATGTTGGCCTCGTTGCGGCGCTGGACCGGCGGGCTAATCCCGGATTCGGCGATACCGATCGAAACCACCCTCGCGGCGATGGACGAAGCGGCGGTGAACTTAGGGCTGCTCAGCGCGTGGCGCGGCCCGGCCGGGCAAGACCTGATATCCAACGACGACGTCGCCGGATGGGTTGGTCTGCATCCGACCCGATTCGCCGGGCTGGTCACCGTTGATCTGGATCGACCGATGGCCGCGGTCCGCGAATTGCGCCGACGCGTGCGCGACGACGGCTTCGTCGGCCTGCGGGTGGTGCCCTGGTTGTGGAACGCACCGCCCACCGATCGCCGCTACTACCCGCTGTTCGCCGAGTGCGTCGAACTCGGTGTGCCGTTCTGCACCCAGGTCGGTCACACCGGTCCGCTGCGGCCGTCGGAGACCGGTCGTCCGATCCCTTACATCGACCAGGTCGCCCTGGATTTTCCGGAATTGATCATCGTCTGCGGGCACATCGGCTACCCGTGGACCGAGGAGATGGTCGCCGTGGCCCGCAAGCACGAGAACGTCTACATCGACACCTCCGCCTACACCACCAAGCGACTGCCCGAAGAGCTCATCAGATTCATGAGAACCCCTACCGGGCAACGCAAAGTGTTGTTCGGCACCAACTATCCGATGATCAGGCACGCGCATGCACTGGCCGGTCTCGACGAATTGGGACTCGCAGACGACGCCGTTGCCGACTACTTGCACGGCAACGCCGAACGTGTCTTCCAACTCACTGAACGGACGGCGGAGACATGAACGGCGCACGGGCCCTGATCGCCACGCTGGTCGACGGTAACGTCGACGTCTGTTTCGCCAACCCGGGCACCTCCGAGATGCACTTCGTTGCCGCGCTGGACGCGGTTCCACGGATGCGGGGCGTGCTGACCCTCTTCGAGGGCGTCGCGACCGGGGCGGCCGACGGCTACGCCCGCATCGCCGGGCGGCCTGCCGCGGTGCTGCTGCACCTCGGGCCGGGCTTGGGCAACGGTCTGGCCAATCTGCACAACGCCCGCCGGGCCGGGGTCCCGATGGTGGTCATTGTCGGCGACCACGCCAGGTATCACAAGAAGTACGACGCGCCATTGGAATCCGACATCGACGCGCTGGCGGGCAGCTACTCCGGCTGGCTGCGGCGAACCGGGAGTACCGGCGAGGTGGCTGCCGACGCGGCCGAGGCCATCGTCGCGAGCCGGGCAAGCGGGCACATCTCGACATTGATCCTGCCTGCCGACGTGTCGTGGATTGACGGCGCTGAACCGCTCGGCATCGCGCCGCAGCCACCGACCCCGGCCGGCGTGGATAGCGACGCTGTCGAGTTGGCCGCCAAGGTGCTGCGGTCGGGCGAAAGGTCGGTGCTGCTGATCGGTGGTGATGCCACCCGCGGGCCGGGGTTGACGGCGGCGGCGCGCATCGCCGCGGCCACCGGTGCCCGCTGTTACTGCGAAACCTTTCCGACCCGGCTGGAGCGCGGTGCGGGCATCCCCGCCGTCGACCGGATCGCGTATTTCGCCGAAGCCGTGACGGCGCAGCTCAAGGGTGCCAAACATCTGGTGCTGGCCGGTGCGACGTCGCCGGTGTCGTTCTTCGCCTACCCCGGCAAGCCGAGCGACCTGGTGCCGGCGGGCTGCGAGGTTCACCTGCTGGCCGAAAGCCGCGGCGCCGATGCGGCACTGGCAGCGCTGGCAGACGCGGTGGCCCAAGGTGTTGCTGCGCCGCTCGCCGGCCTGTCGCGCCCGCAGCTGCCGACGGGCAAACTCTCCGCCGCGGCCGTAGCCGACGCGGTCGGAGCGCTGCTACCGGACGGCACGATCGTCGTCGACGAAGCCAACACATCCGGTATGCCGCTGGCACAGGCCACCGCCGGCGCCCCGGCTCACGACTGGCTGACCTTGACCGGCGGCGCGATCGGCTACGGCATACCGGCGTCGATCGGTGCCGCGGTCGCGGCCCCGGACCGCCCGTTGCTGTGCCTCGAATCCGACGGCTCGGCGATGTACACGATTGCGGGGCTGTGGACGCAGGCGCGGGAAAACCTCGACATCACCACCGTTGTATACGACAACGGCGCCTACGACATTCTGCGAGTCGAGCTGCAACGGATGGGAGCGAACAGCACTCCCGGCCCGAAAGCCCGCGACCTGCTCGACTTGACCCGCCCCGCAATGAATTTCGTTCGGTTGGCCGAAGGCATGGGAGTTCCGGCGCGCCGCGTCGAAACCGCCGAAGAATTCGCTGATGCGTTGCGGGTTGCCTTCGCCGAGCCCGGACCACACCTCATCGATGCGGTAGTGCCGTCGATGCTCGGTTAGACCACCTTCACCTGCGAGCCTTCGTCAGGTTCAGCGCTCCGCCCATTGAACTCAGTTGAGCGATGATGTCTTCCAGACGTGCCCGCGGCACGTCCATGCGCCACTGGGGCACGGTGCCGGACAGGCGCAGCGAACCGGATCCGAACGTCACCCCCGTCAGCTGAAGTCCATGCGGCAGTGGGGGCAGCCGCACCGGGTAGGCGGGAGCCCGGGCCGGCAGCGGCATCCTACGCCGCAGGAGGGCAAACCCGCGCGGCTTCAGCCACACTGTCGATCCGTCAAGGTGAGCATCGATTTCCAGGCTGCCGAGGGTGGGTTGGCGAGCCCAGAACAGCCGCGCTATCCCATCCTCACCGATCTCGCCGGTGAAGCTCGGCATGGCCCATCTCGTGAGCTCTTTCACGATGGAGGTGGGCAGCTCCAGCGATAATTCGACCGGGGCGGCCACCAGAACCGGCGGCGCGCCGGGCCGCAGATGGACATTGTGCAGGGTGGCGACGGCCCGGTCGAATTCGATATCCTCCCAAACCACTTGCGTCGCGACGATCCGGACGTCGCCGAGCTGCCCCACCGAAAGGCCGAGCATGTCGAGGCTGGAATCGAATTCGGTGACGGTCAGGGTGATCTCGCCGTCGTCGAGTTGCACCGACAACGTGCGTCCTACGATCAGCCGGCGCAGCGTCATGAACAGCGTTCGGTAGCCGACTTCCGTCGCCGCGGAAACCGGCGGAAGGCTCGAGGCCGACGACCACAGCGACGCCAGCATCTCGACCGGGCGTAGCAGGTCACCCAGGCCCGGTAGCCCCGAAGGTGACATGGCTACAGCATCCCTTCTTCGATGCGAGCAAGCAGCGACTACCGGCGAATCTGCCACACCGCGTCGGCGCAGTCGAGACCCTCGGCCGACAACTGGCGCTTGAGCACTTTGAAGGTAGCGGTGCGCGGCAACTCAGCGCTCACCCGCACGTACGACGGCCACTGCTTGGGCCCGAGGTCAGGTTGCTCAGCCAGAAATGCGCTGAACTTTTCGGTATCGAATTCGGCGCCCGGCGTCAGCACCACCGCCGCCATCACCTGGTCACCGACGGCAGCATCCGGGACCGCATACACCGCAACTTCTCGGACCTCGGGATAACGCAGCAGGACCCGCTCGATCGGCGCGGTGCCCAGGTTTTCCCCGTCGACCCGCAGCCAGTCACCGAGCCGGCCGGCGAAGTACGCATAGCCCGCGTCGTCGCGGTATGCCAAGTCGCCGCTGTGGTACACCCCGCCCGCCATGCGTTTGGCGTTGGCTTCAGGATCCTTGTAGTAACCCTCGAAGCGACCCGCGCCGGCGAGGTTTACCAGTTCACCCACGACCCCCGGCGGGCAGGGAGCACCGGTGTCGACGTCGATGATCTCGATCCCGTCGGGCAGGGGACCCAACGCGCCGGCAGGCGTATCCGGGGTGCGGCCGATCGCCACGCCGCCCTCCGTCGACCCGAACCCGTCGACCACGAGACAGCCGAACCTGCGGGCGAAGCGCTCGATGTCGGTGGGTGCACCCTCGTTGCCGTACACCGCGCGCAGCGGATTGTCGGCGTCGTCGGGACGCTCGGGGGTGGCGAGCACGTACGACAACGGCTTGCCCACGTAGTTGGCGTACGTCGCACCATAACGGCGGACATCCGGCAGGAATTGCGAGGCGGAGAACTTGCGCCGCAATACCAGCGACCCCCGGCATGCCAACGCCACCGCCCATCCCACCAGCACCGCGTTGGAATGAAACAAGGGCATCGAGGCGTAGCAGACGTCGCGTGGGCCGAGATCGAACCGCTCGCTCATCGTCACTCCGGCGATGCCGACCTTGCCGTGGCTGCACTGCACCGCCTTGGGTTCACCGCTGGTACCTGAGGTGAAAATCAACATGAAAAGGTCCTTGGCCTGGGCAGGCTGAAAACGCGGTCGGGCGCCGGAGTAGGCAGCGACTTCGTCGGCCCATTCGGCGGAATCCACATCTAGATGGTCGATACCGCCCAATGCCGCAACGGAGTTGGCGTCGGCCAGCACCAGCTGGCAATCGGCATGGTCGATGTCCCGGGCCAGCGCAGCCCCGCGGCGCACCGGGTTGAGGCCCACCGGGACGATGCCCGACATCCCGGCCGCGACCAGCACCGTCGAGAAGAAGGGAGTGTTTTCCAGCAGCACACCCACATGCGCCGGCCGATTTGGGTCGAGACGCGACCGCAGCGCCGCTGCCAGCGCGGCAGCATTTCGGAGGTGATCCCGCCAGCTGGCGAACGAGTCCTCGAAGTAGACGCCCCGGTCCTCGATTTCGACAAGCGGTTTCAGCAGGTCGGTGACGGCGGGCAGGTCACTCGTCACGGTCAAGCAGGGACATCCGCCAGTTCGCGGCCAATCTTGCGCAGCTGCCCGGTGGCACTGCCCAACGCGAACTCGGTTTGCTTGGCAGCAAGGAAGTATCGGTGCACCGGATGGTCGGTGTCGACGCCCACCCCGCCATGCACATGCACGACGGTGTGCGCCACCCGATGCCCCGCGTCGGCAGCCCAAAACGCGGCGGTGGCCACCTCGGTGTCGGCGGGTAGATCTTCGGCTAGTCGCCAAGCCGCCTGCGTCAGCGTCAGCCGCAACCCCTTGATGTCGATGTAACCATCGGCGAGCCGCTGCGCCACTGCCTGGAAGCTGCCGATCGGGCGGTCGAATTGCTCACGGGTCCGGGCATATTCGGCGGTCAACTGCAGTCCCCGGTCCAGCACACCTAGCTGAAAAGCGCTGCGGCCGAACGTCGCCAGCGTCGAAAGCCATCGCACCACATCGTCGCCGGCCCCGATCGGCGGCTCGCTGACCTCTACACCATCAAGCGTCAGGTGGCCGATGCTGCCCAGGCCGGTCGTCTCCATCGCGGCCACCGAGACCCCGGGCGCATCCGCGGCGACCAGGAAAACCGCTGTACTGGAATCGAATTCGGCCGCCACCAAGAACCCGTCGGCCACCGGACCGAAGCCGACCTGGGTACGTGCACCGGTCAAACGGTAGCTCTCGGCCACCCGCGACGCCTGCACCGGCCCATCACCCATGTCGCCGTCCAGCGCGACGGTGAGGATCTTTCGGCCCTGGACCGCGGGCGTCGCCCACGCCTGTTGAAGTTCGGCCGAGCCGAACCGGGCCAGGGCACTGGCGGCCAGCACGACCGAGTCCAGGTACGGCACCGCGGCCAGGTGGCGGCCCAACGCAACCAGCATAGCGGTCTGCTCCAGCACGCCATAACCGCCGCCCCCGACCGACTCGGGTGCTGCGGTGCTGAGTATGTCGGCGTCGATGAGCTTGCGCCACAGCTCGCGGTCGAACCGTTGATCCAGTCCGTCGAGCTGGCGTTGATGCTCGGGCGTGCACACCGCGTCCACAATCGTGCTCACCAGATCGCCGAGGTCCTGAGCGGCTTCGGTCGTCGAGAAATCCATCGCTTTACTCCAGGCTCGTTACCGGTTGGCGCGGGGCAGACCCAGCGCGACCATGCCGATGATGTCGCGCTGCACCTCGTTGGTGCCGCCGCCGAAGGTCAAAATCAAGCACGCCCGGTGCATTCGCTCGACCCGGCCGCGCAGCAGTGCGCCGGGTGAATCCTGCCGCAAAGTGGCGGCGGTGCCGAGCACTTCCATGAGCAGCCGGTAAGCCTCGGTGGCCAACTCGGTGCCGAACACCTTGGCGGCCGACGCGTCGGCGGGCGACGGTGTTTGATCAGCTGACGACGCCAGCTCCCAGTTGATGAGCTTGAGGACCTCGACCTTGGCATGTACCCGGGCCAGGTTGAGCTGCACCCATTCCGAATCGATCAACCGCGCACCACCACCGTCTTTGGTGTTCTGCGCCCACTCTCGAACTTGGTTAAGGCACATGATGATCGGCATCGGGGACACCAGTGCGACACGTTCGTGGTTGAGCTGATTGGTGACCAGCTTCCAGCCGCCGTTCTCCTCACCCACGCGGTTGGCCACCGGCACCCGAACGTCGGAGTAATAGGTGGCGCTGGTATCCGGGCCGGCCATGGTGTGTACCGGTGTCCAGGAGAAGCCTTCTGCTGTCGTCGGCACGATCAGCATCGAAATCCCGCGGTGTTTCTTGGCCTCGGTGTTGGTGCGCACCGCCAGCCATACGTAGTCGGCGTACTGGATGAGGCTGGTCCACATCTTCTGGCCGTTGACCACGTAGTCGTCACCGTCTCGCACCGCAGTGGTGCGCAGATTGGCCAGGTCGGTCCCGGCGCCGGGCTCCGAGTAGCCAATCGAAAAGTGCAAATCCCCGGCCGCGATCTTGGGTAGATAGAAGTTCTTTTGCTCCTCGCTGCCGTAGGCCATAATGGTCGGCGCGACGCTGTTGATCGTCAGGAACGGCACCGGCGCCCCGGCGACAGCGGCTTCGTCGGTGAATATCAGCTGGTCCATCGCTGAGCGCGCCTGGCCGCCGTACTCCTGGGGCCAGCCCAGCGCGAGCCACCCGTCGCGACCCATCTGAGCAACCGTTTCCCGGTACACGTTGCCGGTGCCGTACTCGCCGGACGTCGAGGCCAGCGCCTCGCGACGCTCAGGTGTGATCACCCTGGCGAAGTACGACCGTAATTCGCGACGCAGCTCCTCCTGGTCGGGGGTGTAACTGATCCGCATCCCGGCCGCCTTCCACTTCACCTCACGGCTACCACTCGCCATCTGAGGTTGTAACACGTTCTAGTCTGGGGGTCCAGCGGCTAGCTCGCCGCGGCAGTCGTCGTATGGTTGTTACGTACTTTCGAGCCGGCTGGCGCGTTCGAGGCTGGGCAGGTGAAGGAGGAAAGACATGCGGGTGATTGTGGACCGGGACCGATGCGAAGGTAACGCCGTGTGCTTGGGAGTTGCACCGGATATCTTCGATCTCGATGACGAGGACTACGCCGTGGTGAAGACCGATCCCATTCCGGCTGACCAGGAAGAGCTGGCCGAACAAGCCATCGTCGAGTGTCCCCGGGCCGCCCTGGTACGCGAAGACTAGAGGTATTCATAGATTGATCAGCAAACAGGACGCGACCGATCTGTCCGGGAAGGTCGCGGTGGTGACCGGTGCGGCCGCGGGGCTGGGCCGTGCCGAAGCCATCGGGTTGGCCCGCGCCGGCGCCACCATTGTCGTCAACGACATCGCCGCTGCGCTGGACGCCTCCGACGTCTTCGACCACATCAGCGCCGCCGGCTCCCGGGCGGTCGCGGTGGCCGGTGACATCAGCCAGCGCGCGACCGCCGACGAACTCCTGAGCAGCGCCGACGCGCTGGGCGGCTTGAGCATCCTGGTGAACAACGCCGGTATCACCCGCGACCGGATGCTGTTCAACATGTCCGACGAAGACTGGGACGCCGTCATCGCCGTGCATCTGCGCGGGCATTTCCTGCTCACCCGAAATGCCGCGACCTACTGGCGGTCGAAAGCCAAGGAGGCCGGCGGATCGGTATACGGCCGGATCGTCAACACGTCGTCGGAAGCCGGCTTGGTGGGACCGGTCGGCCAAGCCAATTACGGTGCGGCCAAAGCGGGCATCACCGCGCTCACCCTGTCGGCGGCGCGGGCGCTGGGCCGCTACGGGGTGTGCGCCAACGTCATCTGTCCCAGAGCGCGCACCGCGATGACCGCCGACGTCTTCGGTGAGGCACCCGAGGTCGGCCCCGACAACGGCCAGATCGACCCGCTCTCGCCCGAGCATGTTGTCAGCCTGGTCCGGTTTCTGGTCTCTCCGGCCGCTGAAGCCGTCAACGGCCAGGTCTTCATCGTCTACGGCCCTCAGGTGACATTGCTGTCAGCGCCGAGCGTGGAGCACCAGTTCAGCGCTGACGGACCGGAATGGGATCCCGCGGAACTGAGCGCGACACTGCACGGTTACTTCGCCGAGCGTGACCCGGAGCGGAGCTTCGCGGCGACCGGCGTCATGCAAGGATGACCGGCCGATAAATCACTCGGCTTCGGCGAGCGCATCGAGGAATGACCGCGCCCAGCGGTCGACGTCATGGGCCAGTACCTGGCGGCGCAGCGCACGCATGCGGCGCCGCCCTTCCTCGACGGGCTGATTGATCGCCGCCTCGATCGCGTCCTTGACGCCCTCGGTGTCGTGCGGATTGACCAGATAAGCCTGCTTGAGTTCAGCTGCGGCGCCGGTGAATTCGCTCAGCACCAGCGCGCCGCCGAGATCGCCGCGGCAAGCGACATACTCCTTGGCCACCAGGTTCATTCCGTCGCGCAGCGGCGTGACCAGCATGACGTCACTGGCCACGAAGAACGCGATGAGCTCGTCGCGGGGCACCGGGCGATGCACATAGTGCACCACCGGACGGCCCACCTCGCCGTATTCGCCGTTGATGTGACCGACCTGACGTTCGATGTCGCTGCGCAGGATCTGATAGCTCTCAACGCGTTCGCGGCTCGGTGTCGCCAGCTGGAGCAGCACAGTGTCGTCACGCTTGGCGCGGCCCTCGGCCAGCAGTTCCGCGAAGGCTTGGAGGCGCACATTGATGCCCTTGGTGTAATCCAGCCGGTCGACCCCGAGCAGGATCTTGCGGGGATTGCCGACTTCTGCCCGGAGTTCTTTTGCTCGCCGGCGCACAGTGCGGTCCCGCGCTTTGCGGTCGAGTTCGCTCGCTTCGATCGAGATGGGGAAGGCGCCGACTCGCACGGTGCGGGACCCGACCACAGCTTCACCGAGTCGGGACCGGACACCGATCGACGCCCGAGAAGTAGTGGCACCGAGCAGCCGACGGGACAAGATGAGAAAGTTCTGCGCCCCTCCGGGCAGGTGGAATCCGACCAGGTCGGCGCCGAGCAGCCCGTGGATGATGTCGGTCCGCCACGGCAGCTGCATGAACAACTCCACCGGCGGGAACGGGATGTGCAAAAAGAAGCCGATGGTCAGATCGGGCCGCTGCTCGCGCAGCATCTTTGGAACCAGCTGAAGCTGATAGTCCTGTACCCAGACGGTGGCGCCGCGCGCGGCCGCTCGTGACGCCGCGTCAGCGAACCGTCGGTTGACGTCGACATAGCGATCCCACCAGTCACGGTGATATATCGGTTTGACGATGACGTCGTGATACAGCGGCCACAGGGTGGCGTTGGAGAATCCTTCGTAGTATTCGGCGACGTCCTCGGCGCTCAGCCGCACCGGGTAGAGCTGCAGTCCGTCTGCTTCGATCGGGTCCTCATCGGCGTCGGCCTCGTCACCGACCACTCCGGGCCAGCCGATCCACGCCCCCCGCCGACGCCGCAGCAGTGGCTCCAACGCGGTGACCAGTCCACCGGGACTGCGCTTCCAGGTGGTGCTGCCGTCGGGAAGGCGCTCCATGTCAATCGGGAGTCGGTTGGCGACCACCACGAAATCGGAGTTCCGGGAGCCGACAGTCTCTCTTCTCCCGGCAACCACTCAGGTCTCGAGCTTCGACGGTCCAATGCCGAGCATCGACAAGAAGACTCGGCATTCGTCGGCGTCGTTGGCGTAGGCGGCGACGACCCGTCTGGCCTGGCTTGCGGTGGTATCGGCCAGCGGTTCCACGTCGCCGATCTCTGCTGGGTCAGATTTGGCAGGCATCACACAACGATAGGCGATGAGTGGACGGCGTGACAGCCACGCGTGCTTTGACCAGCTCCGACCCACCGAAGGTCCGGCCGCGGCGGAGCCGTAATGTGCACAACAACACAGATCTGCGGCTAAGCGAGTGAGGTGGGCAATGGCAGTCCACGACGAGGTCAGCACCAGCGCGGTCAACGCTGATGCCGCTGCTTCGGTGGCCTACGAAACGCTCGACGAGGGGCGGATCGCCCGGATCTGGCTCAACCGGCCCGAAGCGCACAACGCCCAGAACCGCACCCTGCTGGTGCAGCTCGATGAAGCGTTCGTGCGCGCCGAGGCTGACGACGAGGTCCGGGTGGTGATCCTGGCGGCGCGCGGCAAGAATTTCTCCGCCGGCCACGATCTTGGCTCCGAGGCGGCAATGCTGGAACGGCAACCTGGGCCGGCACAGCACCCGACTTTCCGGTCACATGGCGCCACCCGCGACCCGGTCGTGGAGAAGACGCTGCTGCAGGAATGGCACTTCTACTTTCAGAACACCTGCCGCTGGCGCGATCTGCGGAAGATCACCATCGCCCAAGTCCAGGGCAATGCGATTTCGGCGGGTCTGATGCTGATCTGGGCGTGCGATCTGATCGTGGCCGCCGACAATGCCAAATTCAGCGACGTCGTCGCCGTGCGCCTGGGCATGCCCGGCGTCGAATATTATGCTCACCCTTGGGAATTCGGGCCTCGCAAAGCCAAAGAGCTGTTGTTGACCGGTGATTCGTTGAATGCCGAGGAGGCTTACCGCCTGGGCATGGTCTCCAAGGTATTCCCGCTCGACGAGCTGGAAGCCAAGACGCTGGAATTCGCGCGACGCATCGCCCAGCGGCCGACCATGGCGGCGCTGTTGGTCAAAGATTCGGTGAACGCCGCATCCGACGCAATGGGGTTCGCCGAGTCGCTGCGCCACGCGTTCCACATCCACGAGCTCGGGCACGCGCATTGGGCGGCACGAAATGACAACCGATTTCCAGTAGCGCTGCCGCCTGATGTCGAGGACTGGCGCGGCGCCAAGCCGACCAAGTTGGCCCGCCGCGACGAACCGTAACGCAAACGCCATGGTTCGATAACCCGGTGCAGCTTACGTTCGAGGAGCGAACCTACCTGATCACCGGTGGCGGCAGCGGAATCGGCCGCGGAGTTGCGGCCGCACTGGTGGCAGCCGGGGCCCGGGTGATGATCGTCGGCCGCAACGCTGAGCGGCTGTCGGCGGCCGTCGAGGACATCGGGTCTACCCCGGCGGGCAACGGCGAAATCAAGTACGAGCCTGCCGATATCACCAAGGAAGACGAAACCGCCCGTGCCGTCGAGGCCGCTACCGGCTGGCGTGGCCGGCTGCACGGGGTGGTGCATTGCGCGGGCGGCTCGGAGACCATCGGGCCGGTCACCCAGATCGATTCGGACGCGTGGCGGCGCACCGTCGACCTCAACGTCAACGGCACCATGTACGTGCTGAAACACGCCGCCCGCGAACTGGTGCGCGGCGGCGGGGGTTCGTTCGTCGGGATCTCGTCGATCGCGGCGAGCAACACCCACCGCTGGTTCGGTGCCTATGGGGTGACCAAATCAGCGGTCGACCACCTGATGATGCTCGCCGCCGACGAACTCGGCCCGTCCTGGGTGCGGGTCAACAGCATCCGGCCCGGCCTGATCAGCACGGACCTGGTTGCGGCTGTGACGGCTTCGCCGGAGTTGAGCGAGGACTACCGGCTGTGCACGCCGCTGCCACGGGTCGGTGAGGTCGAGGATGTCGCTAACCTGGCGATGTTTCTGCTCAGCGATGCGGCCGGCTGGATCACCGGGCAGCTGATCAACGTCGACGGCGGCCACATCCTGCGGCGGGGGCCGGACTTCAGCGCGATGCTGGAACCGCTTTTCGGGCCCGACGGGTTACGCGGAGTGGTGTGAGGTGGTTGCGGCGTCAGCGGCCGCCAAGGTGGCGATGGCCGACCAGTCCAAATGTCCGGCGCCCTTGGCCAGCAGGGTGAGGAACCGGTCGCGCAGCAGGCTGGCCAGCGGCAGCGGCACCCGTAGATCTTCGGCGGCGGCAAGCGCCAACTTGATGTCTTTGAGCCCCAATACGGCGGCGAAACCGGCCGGCTCGAACTCTTGGCGTGCGATCAGCCCGCCATAGGTCTGATAGGCCGGCGCGCTGAACAAGCTCGACGTGAGGATGTCGACGTACTGCAACGGGTCCACACCGCCTTTGCCGATCAGCGTGATCGCCTCGCCGAGCGACTCGATGACCGACGCGATGAGGAAATTGCCGGACAGCTTGACCAGGTTCGCGGCCTCCGGCTGTTCGGACACCACAAAAGTACGCTGGCTGATCGCGTCGAACAGCGCCGTCAGCGGCTCGAGCACCTCCGGTGCGCCCGCTGTGACGACAAAAAGCTTTGCCGCCGCGGCTGCTTCGGGCCGACCGAACACCGGCGCGGCGACGTATCGCTGGCCGGCGTCGGCGTGCGCATCGGCCAGGCGCTTCGACAATTCGACGCTGATGGTGCTCGACGAGACGTGGGTTGCTCCCGGCGCCAACGAAGCGAGGACGCCCTGCTCGCCGTAGGTGACGTCTCGCACAGCCGCGTCGTCGGCCAGCATGGTGACTGCGACGTCGCCGCCGCAGGCGTCAGCGACCGTGCTTGCCCCGACCGCCCCTTCCCGCACCAGCGCGTCCACCTTGTCGGCCGAGCGGTTGTACACAGTGACGGCATGGCCGGCTCTGACGAGGTTGATTGCCATGCCGCGGCCCATATTTCCCAGGCCGATCAATCCGATGCGCATGGCATCCACCATGCCGTGTTTTTCTGTGCGTTGGTGGTGAAGGATGTGCTCGGAAGACCGCGGTGAGACGGGAGAGCAGATGAAGCGACTGGAAGGCAACCGGGTTCTGGTGACCGGCGCGGCGTCCGGCATTGGTCAAGCCACCGTGCTGCGTTTGTTGGACGAAGGCGCGGCGGTGGTAGGCGCCGACATCGCGGTACTTGACACAACACATGAGCAGGCGCAGCAGCGCGGATCCGGCGACCGCTTCACGTCGGTGGAAATGAACGTCGGCGAGGAGAAGTCGGTGGTCGACGGAGTGCACCTGGCGGTCGACATCTTGCAAGGACTTGACTCGGTGGTCAATGCGGCCGGCATGCTGCGCGCCGCACATACCCATCAGACCGATCTGCAGTTGTGGAATCAGATCATCGGAGTCAACTTGACCGGCACCTTCTTGGTGGTGCGCGAGGCGCTGCCGCGCTTGCTGCAGAACTCCCGGAGCACGATTGTGAACTTCAGCTCCACATCGGCCTCCTTCGCGCACCCCTACATGGCCGCCTACGCCGCAAGCAAGGGCGGGATTCAGTCCTTCACTCACGCCCTCGCGCTCGAATACGCGAGTCAGGGGGTCCGTGCCGTTTGTGTGGCGCCCGGCAGCATCAAATCCGGAATCACCGATGCCACAGCGGGTTACATTCCGACCGACGTGGATTGGTCGCTCTTCGGCAGGCTGTCACCGATCTTGCCCACCACGCTGGAATCCAGCGGGGCCGGGATGGGCGACCCAGGGGCGGTGGCCGGGGTGGTCGCCATGCTGGTGTCCGACGACGGTGCGTTCATCACCGGCACCGAGATTCGCATCGACGGCGGCACCCACGCCTGACAGCAGGACTGCGTCATCAGCAGCGGTCAATTGACACAAGGCACCCCACCGCTGTCGATCGGTGCACCTTGGTCCGGGGTGGGCTCGGCAGAGGTCGACCCATAATAGGACTTGGATGTCGTTGTCGTTGTCGTGCTTTCGTCCTCAGGCGGCGGGGAGTAGTTGTCGTTGACGACGACTTGGATGTGCCCGGCTTTGACCGCTGAACTCTGCTGGGCGGGCACGTCGATGCCGAGAAGGATGGCCAGATTTTGCGCATCGCTTGACGTGCCGGGGCCGTAATCGATTGCGGTGGTAGAGGGTTCACCGGCGGCACGGTCGCGCACCTGGCCGATGGTGTAACCGCGCTGCTTCAGGGTGTGTGAGACTTCCGCCGCCAATCCGGAGATGCTGCCGGCATTGACCACGTCGACGACTGTCGACGGGTTCGGTGCGGCGGTCGCCGAAGTCGTGGTGGCCGCGCTGTCGGCGAATGCGGCTGCGACTTCGGCCCTGATCGCGGCGGGGTCGATGATGTTGACGTCTTGGCCCCCGATCGTGTCGTAACGCACCACCGGTAAGGTGCGAAACTCGACTTCGCCGCCGGCCAGCGCGGCCATCCGGCGGAATTGGTCTTCGTCCCAGCCGGCGGAAAGTACTACGTCTTTGCGCGCCACGGCGATCAGGCCCTTGAGCCGCCCCAGATCGGTGAAGGTGCCAGAGCTCTGCAGTTGGTGCATCACCGACACCAGAAAGGCTTGCTGGCGGTGAGTGCGGTCCAGGTCGCCGTTCTCCAGTCCATGACGTTGCCGCACGAACGCGAGCGCCTGTGCGGCGTCGAGCGTCTGCAGACCGGCGGGAAAGTTAGCGCCGGAATACGAGTCGTAGACCGGGTGCTTGAGACACACCTGTACGCCGCCCAAGCTTTGGGTCAAGTCGTAGAAGCCCGCGAGATTGACTTCAGCGAAATAGTCGATCGGTATGCCGGTCAAATTGCGTACTGCTCGCAAAGTCGCCGACCGGCCCGCCTCGCGGCCCTTGGTTTCCAATTCTTTCTGATTGCTCACACCGTGGTTGCTGAGCTGCTGCTCGACGTGCTGCTTGGTGAGCCCGTAAGCCTCCTTGATTTTGATGTGCTGATAGCCCGGCACGCCGGTGAAGGGCACCCAGTCATCTCGCGGAATGGAGAACGCGACAACCTGGTCGTCGGCGCCAACATGGACCAGAATCAGGGTATTCGTGTTGTAGCCACCCGCATCGGAGTCGCCGGCGTGCAGCTGGTCCAAGATCGCTGACGGCAGCTCATTGCCGTCCTGATCTTTTCGCGAATCCAGACCGATGAGCAAGAGGTTCATCTCGCCGCCGGCGGATCGCGGATCGTCTGCGCCCAACGCCGCCGACACGGTGATCCCGCCCAGCGCGCCATGCGCGACCCACCACCCCGCACCGGTCAGCAGCACCGCGGCCACCGATATCACCGCCATGGCGCCATGGGTCACCCCGCGGCGGGTGCGCGACGGCGGCCGGACTGCACGATGACGGTGATGACCGCCTGATCGCTTCTGGTCGACCACCACTGACTCGACACCCCTCGGCGTGCCGGTCGATGTTTGCGGTGGTTGCTGCCCGCCCATGCTGTCCAGTATGCGGCAGCTTGCTATCCCGGTGCCCATCACGATTCGGTAAGGCTCTCGACTCAGGCGGGCCACGGCTCGGGCTGGTGTTCGGCCCCGACGAACGTGCGGGACGTCGCCTGACTCTTTGTTACCATCGCGCGGTGCGCGAATCGCCCGGGTCAGGTCGACGTGGCGGGTTTCGAACTGTCTCAAGGCGCGAAGTCCTCGAAGTAGCTCTCGCTGCACCAGTTCTGCTCAGCCTTGGCCCATTCGCTGCAACACCTGATGCGCCGAATGCGTCAGCCGCCGCGAGTAAGCTCATCGATTTCGCAGAGCGGTTGGTCCCGCCAGATCACATCAAATCGGCCGGCTATGACGGCGTAGTGGTCTATGTGTCTGAGTCGCGACCCGGAGCGAATTTCGATTTCAAGCCCGTCACTCGCGAGTATGCGGATGCGCTACGCGCGGCTGGCCTTCACATCGTCAGCAATTACCAATACGGCAAGCCCGGTTGGCCTGATCCGTCGGATTACACTCGCGGATACGACGGCGGCGTAGCAGACGCTCACACAGCTCTGCAGTTGCACGCTGCGGCCGGAGGTCCGGCCTCCGCGCCGATCTTCTTCAGTATCGACGAGGATATCGACCACAATGCGTGGAAAAGTGTTGCCATCGATTGGTTTCGAGGGCTCAACTCGGTACTGGGCACGGAACGCACTGGCATTTATGGGCATTCGCAGGCCTGCGGGTGGGCGACCGAGGACGGCGTCATCGGTCACTCGAGTACTGCGGGGCATCGGTGGGCATGGCAGACGAGTGCTTGGTCCCATGGTGAGCGCGCGCCCATGGCGGTGCTGTATCAGTCTGTGGTCAACACCCCGTCGAGCCCAGGTCCCGTCTTGGGCGGTACCCACGTGGATGTCGATGACGCCCTCGCAACCGATTACGGGCAATGGGATCTTCAGCGCTGATCTGCTCGTTGGGATCTGACACTCCGAGGCGCCGAGAACTTCGGGTTCAGCCGGTGGTGTGAACGATCAGCACGTCGATCTCTGCTCTAGTGGCCACTGTCCCCGGGATCGAGAACAGCCGCCCGATGATCGCCGACCGCGCGTCCAGTCCCACGTTCCCGACTACCAGCAGATCGGCTCTGACCTCTTCGGCGAGCGCCACCAGCGCATCTACCGGAGCGTCTTGGATCGCCCGCTCCTGGATGTCTGTCACACCGGCCGCCTTGGCCCGGTCGCGGGCCTCGCGCAAGATCCCGTAGATCGGCGCATTTCCGCGAACCTGGTAGCCCTCTGCACCCAGAATGTCGGCCGCGCGCGAATCCTCCTTGTGGGGAAAGTAACCCGTCGCGATAACCAACTTCGCGTTTGACTGTGCGGCAATCTCACCGGCGCGTGCGACGGCACGCAGCGACGACTCCGAGCCGTCAGTGCCGACCACCACGATTCGGTAGGTCGTCATGTGCCCTCCCCGCAGTCGTGCTTGCAAACTAATTGCAGACAGTAATGCCCTTCGGCAGGTGCGCTCGGCGAAATCAGCGAAACCGCCACGAAGCCCTGAGGTGGCGGCGCTAGGCTAACGAGAGCCCGATCATGTGCGAACGTTGTGCGGGAAGCTGGGAATGATTCAGGACCGCGAGCAAACAGGGCCATCGGCTGCTGCTTTGGGCCCCGTAGATCATCGGTCAGCTGCGACGGCAGGGCCGCGGCGCAGTGGGCCTAACCCATTGGCGTTGGCGCTCGGGCCGTTCGCCCGCACCGGTGGCTTTTACGCCCGTTCGTGGGCGGACTATCTGGACCACCAGCCTGGGGAGCTTCCCGCGAGGCGGCCCTCTCTTGGGCTGGCGGCGCAGGCGTTCAGTGACGAAATGGTGCTGCTCGGCTTCCGGTTTCTGCGATCGGCGCCGGACGCGGCCAGAGTCGAACGGATCACTCGCGAGGCTATTGCTGCAGTTGACATCTACCGTGAGAACGGTTGGCTGGGTAACCCCGAGGGGTTCTTTGCAGCGCCACCTCCGCTGACGGATGCGACCGTTCGCCCTGTCACCAGCATGGGGCGCACCTACTCGCGCATGGTCTTCGACAGCGGGTACGAGCCCGGCGCGGGCGATCCCTGCCGGGAACGGTGGCTGAGCTATACCTCTAATGGTCGCGAGTATTGCTTGCTCCTGCGACATCGTGAACCGCGCCCATGGCTGGTGTGTGTGCATGGCGCGGAAATGGGCCGCGCCGCTATGGATCTCATGCTCTTTCGGGCCTGGCATTTGCACCACGATTTCGGGCTCAATGTAGTACTTCCCGTCCTTCCCATGCACGGGCCACGCGCACGGGGTTTGCCCAAGGGTGTTGCTTTTCCGAGTGAGGACGTGCTCGACAACGTGCACGGTGTCGCGCAGGCGGTGTGGGACATCCGGCGCCTGCTGTCCTGGATCCGGTCGCAGGAGCCGGACGCAGCGATCGGGATGAGCGGCATCTCCCTCGGCGGTTACCTCACCTCACTGGTGGCCTGCCTCGACGACGGCCTTCGCTGCGCGATTTTGGGTGTTCCGCTCGCTGATCTGCTGGAGCTGGTGGCCCGCCATGCCGGTCTCAATCACTACGATGACCTTCGCCGTATGTTGACCTCGGCCAAGCCGATCGGCGCGATGGTCTCGCCGCTGGCGCTGAGTCCCCGCGTGCCCCCGGCCGGCCGCTTCATCTACGCCGGCATCGCCGACCGTTTGGTACACCCTCGCGACGATGCCGCCCGGCTCTGGGAACACTGGGGACGACCCGAGATCTGCTGGTATCCGGGCGGTCACACTGGGTTTTTCAGCTCGCGGCCAGCGCAACGATTCATTGACCACGCGCTGGTCAAGTCGGGGCTGGTGGACCCGGCGCACACTCCGCGTAGACGCTGATGCGCGACGACACCGTCAGGTTGGTCGATATCGCGGCTCGGCTGCCGGGTCTGTTCGTCGATGCGCCGATCATCCTGCGCGGCGTGGCGACCGCTGCGTTGACTCGTCAGTCGGCCAAGACGTCGATCGGCAAAGTCTTTCAGGACCGCGCAGCACGACACCGCAACCAGATGTTCATCAAGTCCGAAAACGAAACCTTGACGTACGCTCAGGCCAACGAGACCGTCAACCGGTATGCGGCGGTACTGGCGGCGCGCGGTGTGCAGCGCGGCGACGTGGTCGCCGTCATGTCGCAGAATTCGCCGCACACAGTGCTGCTGATGCTCGCGGTGGTGAAGTTGGGCGCTGTCGCCGGCATGCTGAATCACCACCATCGCGGCAGTGTGCTTGCCCACAGCGTCAACCTGTTGAGTGCCAAGATCTTGGTCGCAGAGGATGAGTTACTCCGCGCTGTGCAGGAATCGGACGCACACGCCGGCGACATGATTACGGTGACCGAACTCGAGCGCCTCGCCACCGGTGCGCCCATCGACAATCCCGCGGTGACCGCGTCGGTCCGGGCCAACGATGAGGCCTTCTACATCTTCACGTCCGGTACCACCGGCGCACCCAAAGCCAGTGTCATGACCCACTATCGGTGGCTGCGGGCGCTCGGCGGCTCGGGCGCGCTGGGCATGCGGCTGAAGAGCAGCGACACGCTGTACTGCTGCCTGCCGCTGTACCACAACAGCGCGTTGACCGTGGGCGTGTCCGGAGTGCTCAGCGCCGGGGCAACCCTCGCGCTGGGCCGGTCTTTCTCGGCGTCGCGGTTTTGGGACGAGGTCATCCGCTACGACGCCACCGCGTTCCTCTACATCGGCGAAGTCTGCCGCTATCTGCTCAACCAACCGGAGAAAGACACCGATCGCCGCCACCGGGTGCGGGTGATCGCCGGCAACGGGCTGCAGCCAGACATCTGGGACGAGTTCACCACCCGCTTTAACATCCCGCGAGTCTTCGAGTTCTACGGCGCCTCTGAAGGCAATACCGGGTTCGTCAACATCTTCAACATCCCCAGGACCGCCGGCTTCTGCCCGACGCGGGTCGCTTTCGTCGAGTATGACCCGGAAACCGGCGAACCGGTCTGCGACCGCGAGGGTCGCGTGCGCGAGGTTGACGGTGGGCGGCCCGGCTTGTTGCTGAGCAAGGTCACCAGCAAGCAACCGTTCGAGGGTTACACCGACGCCGAGGCGAGCGAGAAAAAGCTGGTGCGCAGCGCTTTTCGGAACGGTGATGTGTGGTTGAACACTGGTGACCTGATGCGTCCGCAGGGCTGGCGACATGCGGCGTTCGCCGACCGGCTTGGCGACACGTTTCGGTGGAAAGGCGAAAACGTCGCGACGACCGATGTCGAGGCCGCCCTGTCAGCCGACCCGGCGGTTGAAGCTGTCACCGTCTTCGGGGTGCAGGTCCCCGGTACCGAGGGCCGCGCCGGAATGGCGGCTGTTGTGCTCAACGGTGATCAGCTCGACGGCGCGTCGCTGGCCAACTCGGTCTACGAGCGCCTGCCCAGCTACGCGGTGCCGCTTTTTGTGCGGGTCGTCGACTCGCTGGAGCACACCTCGACGTTCAAGCGGAAGAAAGCCGATCTGCGCGAGCAAGGCTACGGCCCCGACGTCGAGGATCCGCTGTTTGTGCTCAACAGCCGCGAGGAAGGTTATGTGCCCTACTACGACGGCTATCCCGACGAGGTAGCGGCCGGCTCCCGGCCAAAGGGCTGAAGGGGCTTTCGCCCGCCTCAGCACGCCTCGGGTTGGCCGCTTCCCGGTGCCGGAATCCTCTCCAGCAAGCGCCGGCCGTTCGGCGTAGCACCGCGATCCATCACTTTGGCCGAAGCAGACGATTAGGGCGGGTATCGTCCTGATCAACCCGGTCGCAGGCCCCGGTTCAAGACGAGCGCACAGGTGATCGCCGAGTTGGAGGCGATGCGCAAGCAGCGCATGGTGATTGCCTTCATCGTCGACGACAATTTGATCGGCAACAAAGTCGCGGTGAAGAAGCTGCTGCGCGACATCGCCGCGTGGCAAGCCGCCGAGGGATATCCGTTCACCTTCACGGAAACGTCGCTCAATCTCTCCGAAGACGACCAGCCTGATGCAGTTGATGGACCGGCCAACAGCCAAACTGTCTTCATCGGCATCGAGAGTCCGAACGAAGAGTCGCTCCGCGAGAGGAAGAATTTTCAGAACGTTTGCAAGGGCGGAACGATCGCCGATCGCGTTCGCAAAATGCAGGATTCCGGCCTCGACGTATGGTGCGGCATGATCGTCGGTTTCGACCACGACGACGCCGGGTTCTCAAGGCGCAGCACGAGTTCATGCGTCAGACCGACATCATGCACGCGATGGTGGGCATGCTCTCGGCCATCCCGAAGACGCCGAAGAGTTGCGCGTTGGCTACATCGGCCTGATGCACGGGACCTCTACGAAATTGACTTCTACTTCGAGCGGCTGAAAAACCTCTATTCGCAAGAAATTTCGATTTTAGGCGAACGCGCAACGCCTACTGGAGACAGCATCGTTGGTAGAAACGAGAGCAAAGTCGCTCGATGCTCTGCGAGCCGTGGGCCTGTTCCTACGCCTCATGCACAACGTTCCCGAACCGGCGCTGCGCCACATCTATCGCCGTCGAATGATGAACATGCTCCGGCGCCGCCCGGATGCCAACATGCTGTTCATTTGCGTGATCAAGTGGGCGATGCCTACCACCACTAGACGATGACCCGACGAATGGCCGAAGAGCGGCAGCTGGTCAACACGTTTCAGGCGGAAGCCTTTGGTCGCCGCTCGTCGGCTAGCTCTTAATTTTGCCCGAGGGTGTCAATCATTCGCCACCGCCGGGCGATGTCAAATGGTGGTGTAAACGATTAGCACGTCGGTCTTGGCCCGGCGGGATACTTCGGCAGGGACCGATCCCAGCAGCCGCCCGGCGACGCTGCTCATTCCGACGTTACCGACGACCAGCAGGTCGGCATGGACCTCCTCGGCGAGGTGCACCAACGCGGTGATGGGGGCACCGACGATCGCCTTCTCTTCCACGTTTTTGGCCCCGGCTTTGTGCGCCCGCTCCCTGGCGTCATGCAGGATGGCGTAGATGGGGGCGTCGCCGACCAGCCGGTAGTCCTCGCCGTGGGTGCTCCCCGGCGGCACGCTCCAGCCGCCGCGTTCCTCGCGGGCGCGGTTATGCGCCGTCGCGACGATCAATTTCGCGCCAAGATCCGCGGCGACCGCGGCTGCGCGGTCCACCGCGCGCAGCGACGAGTCCGAGCCATCGGTACCAACTACAACAGTCTGATATGCGCTCATTTCCCGCTTAGTGTAAGCGCGACGGAGGCTCAGTCGTCACTTTTTCATTGTTGACGCGTTCGAACCGGTGGGTGCGTTTCGAGCGGACCTTGACGGTTTTGTCAAGTCCAGGGGTGTGGTGTACGGCGTCGTCGTGTTCTTCGATTTGATGGTTCAGGCGGTTAGTGCTGCGGGGGCGGCCTCCTGTTCGGTCTCAACGGAGACACGGTCGAGCAGCACAGCACGACCCCGAGCGTCCGGAAAGGCCCGGCCGCCTGTCGGGATGGAACTGACAACCGCTCGCTTACCAAGCACTCCTTTCGCAACCTGCCGCCCGACCGGAGGACACCGACAGCGCTGGCCCGCAGCTCCGCCATGTGTCGGCGCGCCAGCTCCAACGGCATCCCGTCGTAGAATCGTCATGGCTCATCGAGCCGGCCCCGGCCGCGTTAGCTCAGTTGGTAGAGCGTCGCCCTTGTAAGGCGAATGGCGAGAGTTCGAGTCTCTCACGCGGCTCCATACCTGTCGGCACTGAGGGATAGCATCGTCGTGTGTCGAATGACCTGTCTCGGGTGCCGACGCGATATCGACGGCCGTCGACGAAAGATGTTCTGTAACAATGCGTGCCCCAACAGTCGCACCGCCGACGCTTGCTCTTGGAGGCCTGGCTTGACACCGGAGTCTGTGGTCGCACGTCGTACCAGGGCCATTATGTCCGGGACTACCTCTATGAGCAGCAGCGGGGTTGCTGTGGGATCTGCGGCGTCGAGGACGAGTGGAATGGCGTGACCCTCGCGCTGATCGTCGACCACATCAATGGAGACCCAAGCAATAATCATCGCGAGAATCTGCGGCTCATCTGTCCTAACTGTGACAGCCAGCTGCTGACGTATAAGGTGAGGAATCGCGGCAGCGGTCGCTACTACCGGCGACAGCGGTACGCCCACGGCCAGTCCTATTGACGCTTGGCCACCTGAGTATCTAATCCGTTCACCCGCCCGGTTACCAAGGCGAGTGCATCTACCACTGAGCTGAGGACCGGTCTAACCGGTGTCAGGCTAATCGCCAACGTGACGCTGGCGTGACGTTGGGCGGCCGGTGCCACGGTGGCGTGACGTTCGCGAAGAGAAGAGCGTGAAAGGCGCTTCAGCTGCCGTCGGGGCCCGCGCGGTCGTAATCGACGACGCGTTGCGAAGGGACCGCACGCGGCGCCGAGCGGCGCGACGAGCGGCGTCCGGGCAGGGGAATGCGATCAGCGATGCTGCTCAGCGGATTGACCACCGTGGTCAGCGACATGACGGCGTCCTGCAGCGTCTCGATGGTCGGCGCCAGTGCTTCCATCCCCGGCGTCAGCCGGTTGAGAGTGTCGGCGACGTCGGCGAGCTGCTCCAGTGGCCCGTTGCGTGCTGTCAACTTGTCGACCAGGCCGCCCTCCGCGAGCAACCGGTCAACCACCCCATCCTCGGCGAGCAGCCGGTCGACCAGCCCATCTTCCGCCAACAGCCGCTCCACCAGGCCATCGTCGGCGACCAACCGATCCACCAGCCCACCCGGTTTCAGGGCCCGCTCGAGTCCGCCGCCCTCGGCGGTCAAGCGATCCAGCAGACCACCCGGTGCGGTCAGCATGTCAACCACGCCGCCGGGCCGCAGCAGCCGATCCATCGGCCCGTCGGTCGCCAGGGCCCGTCCCAGCGGCGCATTGTCATCCAACAGCTTGGCCATCCGGTTCGCCCGCACCAGCGTTTCATCGATGCCCAGCAGTTGAGCAACCGAACTCGGTCGCGATTGCCCGCTGACCTCGGCGACCGTTCGCTTGGCCAAGCCGATAGCTGAAGCTGCCACATCGAGGCCAGCATCGGTGGCGGCCAGGCCGATGCGGGCCGGTGCTGTCGCGAGCGCTGCCACCGTTTTGCCGAAGTCCATGGGGTGAGTCTATTCGGGCTGGAGCGACACCGACCGAGCCACGTCGAGCGATTTTGCAACAAACCCACAGCAGGTGCACAGGGCGCGCAGAGGGTACCTTCAGCAAAGTGCGAGGGAATAGACAGATGGCATTGGCTGCGGTGACCCAAAGCATTCCGGAGGCTCGTGTTCTTGTCGTCGACGATGAAGACAACATCGTCGAGTTGCTCTCGGTGAGTCTCAAGTTTCAGGGCTTTGAGGTGCACACGGCCACCAACGGGCCGGCTGCGCTGGACCGGGCCCGCGAGGTTCGGCCGGACGCGGTGATTCTCGACGTGATGATGCCCGGCATGGACGGGTTCGGGGTGCTGCGTCGCCTGCGGGCTGACGGCATTGACGCGCCTGCGTTGTTCCTGACCGCTCGCGACTCGCTGCAGGACAAAATCGCAGGCCTGACTCTTGGCGGCGATGATTACGTCACCAAGCCGTTCAGTTTGGAAGAAGTCGTCGCCCGACTGCGCGTGATTCTGCGGCGCACCGGCAAAGGCAAGACCGAGCCACGCAACGCCCGGCTGGCCTTTGCCGATATCGAACTCGACGAGGACACTCACGAAGTCTGGAAGGCCGGCGAGCCGGTGTCGCTATCGCCCACCGAATTCACACTGCTGCGTTACTTCGTCATCAATGCCGGCACCGTGTTGAGCAAGCCGAAGATCCTCGACCACGTGTGGCGATACGACTTCGGTGGCGACGTCAACGTCGTGGAGTCCTACGTGTCGTATCTGCGCCGCAAGATCGACACCGGCGAGAAACGGCTTTTGCATACCTTGCGCGGTGTGGGATACGTGCTGCGAGAACCGCGATGAACCGAGACCGGCTGATTCGACCAGAAAGCGCGGCATAGCGAAGACGACGATGGCGCGCCGTGGAGGAGGATTGCCGCTACGGGTGGGGTTGGTGGCCGCCACCTTGATTTTGGTGACCTGCGGTCTGGCGGCTTCCGGCCTCGCGGTCACCTCAATTCTGCGGCATAGCTTGATCGGCCGCGTCGACCAGACTCTGCTGGACGCATCGCGTGGCTGGGCGCTGGCCCCGCGCCGGATGCTGCCACCCTCCAACGAAGGCCCGAATGCAGCTCGCCCGCCGTCGAAGTTCTACGTGCGCGGCATCGCCCGCGACGGTCGCAGCTGGATGGCCGGCAATGACCGCGACGCCGAACCCGCCCTACCCGCCGACAATGACGTCGGGCCCGACCCGACGACGGTCGGCTCGGTCAAAGGCTCGGAGGTGCAGTGGCGGGCGATGTCGGTGCAGGGGCCACACGGTGAACTCATCACCGTGGCCATCGAACTGTCCGACGTTCAGCACACGGTGCGCTCACTGATTTGGCTCCAGATCGGCATCGGCGCGGCGGTGTTGCTGGTTCTGGGCATCGCGGGGTACGCGGTGGTACACCGCAGTCTGCGGCCGCTGACTGAAGTCGAACGAACCGCCGCGGCGATCGCCGGCGGCCAGTTGGACCGCCGCGTTCCTGAGCGTGATCCGCGCACCGAGGTGGGCCGCTTGTCGTTGGCGCTCAACGGCATGCTTGCCCAGATTCAGCGCGCGGTGGCGTCGTCGGAGTCGTCAGCCGAGAAGGCGCGCAACTCCGAGGAACGGATGCGCCGATTCATCACCGACGCGAGCCACGAACTGCGTACGCCGCTGACCACCATTCGCGGCTTCGCCGAGTTGTACCGCCAAGGCGCCGCTCGTGACGTGGAGATGCTGATGTCGCGTATCGAAAGCGAGTCGCGCCGGATGGGTGTACTCGTGGAAGATCTCTTGCTGCTGGCCCGCCTGGATGCGCAACGCCCGCTGGACCGGCGGCGACTGGATCTGCTCGCGCTGGCCACCGACGCCGTGCATGACGCGCAGTCCATCGCACCCAGCCGCGAAATCACCATGGAAGTGCTCGACGGTCCGGGCACCCCGGAGGTGCTTGGTGATGAGGCCCGGTTGCGCCAGGTGCTCGGAAATCTGGTCGCTAATGCGTTGCAGCACACCCCGGAGACAGCTGACATCACCGTGCGGGTCGGCACTGACCGCGACAACGCGGTCCTTGAAGTTGCGGACAAGGGCCCCGGCATGAACCAGGAGGACGCTTCGCGGGTTTTCGAACGGTTCTATCGCACCGACTCGTCCCGGACGCGCAGCAGCGGCGGCACCGGTTTGGGTCTGTCGATCGTCGACTCGCTCGTCTACGCGCACGGCGGCACGGTCGCGGTGACCACTGCGCCCGGAGAGGGTTGTTGCTTCCATGTGCGCTTGCCGCGTATCACGGACGTACCCGCCCAGGTGGGCTGAGCCTCAACGTATTTGCGCCAGCGCCTCTTTGACTTTCGCTTGGGCTTCGTCCAGTGATTGCTGCGACGGATTACGGTCGACATTGGCGAAACCGAAGTCGCTGAGGTCGCGCGCCGGAAAGACGTGGACATGCAAATGGGGCACTTCGAGGCCGGCGATGATCAGCCCGGCGCGGTCGGCCTCGAACGCGCGGCACACCGCCTTCCCGATCAGTTGTGCCACCGCCATGATGCGGCCCAACACCGCCTGATCGATGTCTTGCCATTGATCTACTTCGGCGCGCGGTACCACCAGCGTGTGCCCCTGGGTCATCGGCTCGATCGTCAAGAACGCGACGACGTCGTCGTCCTCGTAGACGAACCGACCCGGGATTTCCCCCTCGATGATCTTGGTGAAGACGGTGGCCATGCGGTCAAGCATATGGCGCCATGGGGATGCGGCCGGCGTTGGCCGTCAGTCCTTGGTGTGCCCTGCGACCATGCCGCTCAGATCATGCACCGACCACGGCGGCGAGTCGTGGTGGTCACGGTAGCCAAGCAGCTTGGCAGCGGGGCGCGGAAACCGGCCCACGAATCCGCCAGCGGCAGCGAAGGTTTGGCCGGTCACGTGATCGGCCAGGTCGCTAGCCAGATAGACGTACAACGGCGCCACAAACTCCGGCGGCGCGGCATCCAGCGATCCGCGCATCGACACCTCGTCGAGCATCCCGCGGCGGTTCAGATCGGCGATGTGCTTCTCGTACTCCGGTCCGGCGCACATCCGTGTCTTGGCGCCCGGGCATACGACGTTGGCCCGCACATGGTGTTGTTTGAGCTCGGCCGCAACCGCCATGGTCAGGCTGTAGACCGCGCCTTTTCCGGCGGGATAACCCGTGCCGCCGTAATCACCGAGGAACGCGACGGATCCGGTGTTGACGATGCTGCCAGCTCGCTGGGCAACCATCCTGGGCGCAGCCGCGCGACAGGTCTCGAACACCGTGCTCAGATGTGCCTCGAGCAGTTCGGCGAAACTGGCGGAGCTGATGTCAAGAATGGACGACCCGACCGGCTCGGCGACACCTGCACAGTTCACCAGAATCTCGATACCGCCGAATTCGTCAATGCACCTGTCGATCAAGGCATTTGCGCGTCGCTCATCGGACGGTGACCCCGGATGCGGGAGCGCACGGCCACCATCGGCGGTAATTTGGGCGGCGGTGTGTTCGGCGGCATCACAATCTCGGCCATTGACGAGCACAGCGGCGCCGTGTGCCGCGAGTAGGGCGGCGACCGCCGCGCCGATACCTCGGGAACCGCCGACGACGACGGCGCCGCGCCCGGCCAGCAGCTGCGGACCGGATGGGCTCACTCGTCCTTGCCGAAAATCATGGCGTCGAGGTTCCAGTAGCCGCGCATATTGGTGATCAGCCCGTCGTCGTCGACGCGATATGTGAAGACCCCTCGTACGGAACTGGTGACGCCGTTGTCGAACCTGCTGTCCAGCACCAAAATGTGGGCGATCTCGTTCGGCGAGCTGGATGCGAAGGTCTCCTCGCAAGTGATCGTGAGCCGATTGGCGGCGATGTTGTTGTCGAAAAAGGCCGCGACGTCGTCTTTCCCGCGGACACCGTTGCCGTCGGGGTTGGTGACGGACGTGCCGATCGGGTCCTCGATGACGACGTCGTCGGCCATCAGCGCCAACCAGCCATCCTTGTCGTGGGCCTGGACACACCGCCACGACGACTGTGATGCGCTAAGCGCAGGCGATTGGTGGATGGTTTCCTGTGACATGGTGTTGCTCCTCTCGTTAGATTGCACAGGCGGCACGGGCGCCGTCGTCGGTGGCTTTGCGGATCAAGCCGAGGCCGGAGCAGTCGCCGGCGGCGTGCACGTCGGCGTCGGGTAAGGCGGCCACCAGCGTGTCGAACAGCTTGGTATCGGGTTCTGGCGTTCCGGCCACCACGACGCTGTCGACGGCCAGGTGACGCGTTGTTCCGCCGACGGGTGTGAACTCCACGCCATCACCGGTGATTCGCTCGACATGGGCGCGGACATGGACAGTGACGCCATGGCGATCGAGCCGATTCATGTGCTCGGTTCTGCGCTTGTTGCCGACTTCGGGTGCTAACGCCTTCCCCGGCTCGAGTATCGACACCAAACGGCCCCGGTCACCGAGGAACTCGGCGAGCTCGATTGCAACCAAGTCGCCGCCGATGATGGCGACGCGCCGGCCCAGCGGCATCCAGGCACGGGTGGCCACGCGCACCGCGGCAGGTTGCGCCAAACGCTGGCGCCAACCGCTGAGGAATCGGGCACTTAGCCGCTGCCAGGCAGGGTCTGTCGGATCAGCATGCCCGGCGAGCAGCTCCCGCAGGCCGGGCCCGGTATACACATGCGGGCGCTCGATGCCCGGGATCTGCTGAGGAATCGCGATCCGGGCACCGGTGGCGACCACGACCGCTTCAGGAGCGAGTGCGACCACCTCACCGGCCGAAACGACATGGCCGAGATGAACCGTCGCGCGGCTGTTTTTGATCTCGTGGCACAGGTATTTCAAGAACGGCTCGTTTTCCGGATGCAATACGCAGGCCCAGCGCAGCGCGCCGCCAAGCTGGGCATTCCGCTCGAACAGCGTGACGCGGTGTCCCCGTTCGGCAGCCACGCGGGTAGCTTCCAGACCGGCCGGGCCGCCGCCGATCACCACCACACTTTTGGCGCGCGGGGTGCGGTGCGCGATTAATTCGCGCTCCTTGCCGGTGCGGGGATTGATTGCACAGTCGACCGACAACCGTTGCTCCATCGCATCGATGCAGTTCTCGCACGAAATGCATTTGCGGATGCGCTGTGACTGCCCGAGTATGAGTTTGCGCGGCAGTTCGGCATCGGCCAGCAGTGGCCGGCCCATTGCGATGAAGTCGGCGCGTCCGTCGGCCAGAATCTGCTCGGCCCGATTCGGGTCATGGATGCGGCCGACGACAATGACCGGAACGTCGACGACCTCCTTGACCGCCGCTGCGGCGCCAACGTTGAGGGCATCACCGTCATCAGCGCCGTTGACCATCCCGGTGACCAGTCGGTCGATCACACCGCCACTGACGTGGAAAGCATCCACCCCGGCGGCCGCCAGCTGTGGAGCGACCTGAGCAGTTTCGTGAATTGGCCGACCGCCGGCCACCCGCTCGTAACCGGAGATGCGCAGCGTGATCGGCAACGCATCGCCAACCTCGGCGCGGATCGCAGCCAGTGTCTCCAGCACCAGCTGGATCCGGCCGCGCATCGAATCGCCTCGGTAGTCATCGGTGCGCCGGTTGCGTTGCGGGGCAAGAAAGGAACCCAGAAGCATGTAACCATGCGCGGCATGCAACTCGACGCCGTCGTAACCGGCCTCAGCCGCCCGACGCACCGCCGCTTTGAACAAGTCCAGTACTTCGGTGAGCTGCCGTGTACTGATTTCGGCCGATGGACGTCCGGTCAGATACGACGGAATCACTGACGGCCCAAGCGATGTCACGCCATGCATCTCGGGTCCAAGTCCGTCTGGTCCGGCGTGCACGATTTGCGGCTGGATCTTGGCGCCGTGCTCGTGTACCACCTCCACCAGTGCGCGGTGCGCCGCGACCGCTTCATCCGTGCCGATGTGCAGTCCACCGGGCGTTTCGGGATGTTGGTGATCAACACCGGTGGCGCCCAGCGTAATAAGCCCGACACCGCCCTTGGCGCGGGCAGCGAAATAGTCGCAGGTCCGCTGCGACGGCAGCCCGTCCGGGGTGCCGTACATGGTCTCCATCGGTGACATCACCAGCCGATTGCGCAACGGCATGGCACCGATACGTCCCGGCTGCAACAGGTGCCGGAATGCGCTCACCGTGGTGACCGCAAGCGCGGCGAAGCCGGGCGCAGCGGGTCGCCCCCATTTGACCCCGTGAAACGCCCGGCGAACGCACGCAACGGAAGGTCGGCGCTGGTGATCACACCGGGCGGCGCCTCGACGACCGCCCGGATGGCGTTGAGAGCGGGCATGCCGGTGACCGTCATACCGATCGCCGCGAACGCGTGCGCAGTCGAAAGATCTGTGCCACGCTTTGGCAGGATCAGGTGCTTGCTGTAGATGCAGGGATCGCCCTGGATCTTGGTGATATAGCAGCCCTGGATGTCCCAATGCGGCTGCGTGTATGGCGTCATCTGCCACTCCAGGTGCAGCTCCACCCGGGGCATTCCACCGACCGCGCCGACGTACTGAAACGCTGCGCCGCCCAGAGAGCCGGCCGGGAGCTGGTACCAGCCCAGATTTACGTCCTTGGTGCAGGCACCGAGCTCGTAGCTGAACTGGACCTCGTCCAGCGCGATGTCGAGACAGTCGGCCATCAGCCGCACTCCGTCTTCGAAGACCCGGGTGCCCAGCTCCAGCAGCCGCGGAACCTCGGGGTCGTCGACAGGTCGGCCGAAACCGCAGTTCGCCCACGTGGGTGTGGAGTGGTGGCAGGAGACGTCGACCGACTCGATGCAGGTCACGTTCTCGATGTCGGCGACATCAGCGCTGTGGACGATCGTGAGGATCTGCGCGAGGCCAGGATTCATCCCGGTTCCGTAGAAGGTCGACTGCCCGTACAGGCACGCGTCCTGAAGCACCGCAGATTCGGTACAGCCACCGGCTAGGCGGTGGCTGACAGTTCGATGATGCCCGGTGACCCAGTCGGCGGTCGTGACAATATTGATCCCGGCCTTGAGTACTTGCTCGTAGAGCGGCAGATCCGGCCACACGCCATGGAAGGTCACGCAGTGCGGGTGGGCGGCGATGATCTCGTCGACCGTTGCGGTGGCGATGACGCCGACGGGTCCGATGCCGGCGATCTCACCGGCGTCACGATGCAGCTTGTCGGGCGAATAGCAGTGCAGACCAACCAATTTCAAGTCCGGATGCCCGACGATCCGTTTGATCATCTCGGT
Source organism: uncultured Actinomycetota bacterium (assembly GCA_963795995.1). Classification (GTDB taxonomy): domain Bacteria; phylum Actinomycetota; class Actinomycetes; order Mycobacteriales; family Mycobacteriaceae; genus Mycobacterium. The sequence continues at coordinate 192,630 of CAWCJY010000007.1, read as the reverse complement.
TCCGACGTTGCCGGACGCCACTTGGAAAACGCGCAGCGGGCTGGTCACCGGCGACATGCGGCTACCGGTCGTCGTCGGTGTAGCGGATCACGCCGCGAATGTTCTTGCCGCTCAGCATGTCTTGGTAGCCGTCGTTGATCTGCTCCAGCTTGTACTGGCGGGTGATCATGTCGTCGAGATTCAGCTTGCCCGCTGTGTACATCGACAGCAACTGCGGGATGTCGTACTGGGGGTTGCCGCCGCCGAAGATGGTGCCCTGCAGGTTCTTCTGCATGAGGGTCAACATCGCCAGGTTGAGCGTCACCTGGGTATCCAGCAGGCTCCCGATGGCGGTCAGCACGCAGGTGCCGCCCTTGGCGGTGAGGTTCAGGTAATTGTCGACATCAGCGCCCTTGAGTTCGCCGACGGTGACGATCACACTGCGCGCCATCAAGCCGTAGGTGATCTCGGCAATCCCCATCAGTGCCGCCTCGAGGTCTGAATAAACATGCGTCGCACCGAATTTCAGTGCCTGATCACGCTTCCATTCGACCGGGTCGACGGCGAAGATGTAGCGAGCCCCGGCGTTAACGGCGCCTTGCAATGCCGACATGCCGACACCGCCGACACCGATGATGGCGACGTCGTCGCCGGGCCGGATGTCGGCGGTGCGGGTCGCCGAGCCGTAACCGGTGGTCACGCCGCAGCCCACCAGGCAGGCGACTTCAAAGGGTACCGATGGGTCGATCTTCACCACCGAACTTTCGTGCACCACCATGTACGGCGAGAAGGTGCCCAGCAGCGTCATCGGGAATACGTTTTGGCCGCGCGCCTGGACGCGGAAGCTACCGTCACTGACCGAGGCGCCGCCCAGCAGGCCGGCACCCAGGTCGCACAGGTTGCGCATTCCGGCCTGACAGCTCGGACACCGTCCGCACGACGGGATGAAGGACAACACCACGTGATCGCCTGCGGCAATGCCTTCGACACCTTCCCCCACGTCGGTGACGATGCCGGCTCCCTCGTGCCCGCCGAGTACCGGGAAACCCGCCATCGGAATGCCGCCCGTCACAAGGTGGTGGTCGGAGTGACACATGCCCGCGGCTTCCATTTGGATCTTGACTTCGTGCTTGCGCGGGTCCCCGATCTCGATTTCCTCGATCGACCATGGCTGGTTGAACTCCCAGATCAGCGCGCCTTTAGTCTTCACGTTCGACCTGACCCCATTTCACCGTTGAAGTGAGACTGCCCGACCGTCGTGCGCCGGCAGCTTTAGTGACGAGTGCCACAGGGCACCGTTGTCGCGCCAGCATAGCGCGTGCAACAAAACAAGTGCTTGGTTGGCTGGACACCGACTCACCAGATCGGGACCGGCGCCTTCCCCAGCGGGTAGTAGCCGGGCAACTTCTCACCGGCCAAGCTGCGCTCGATCCGCTTCTGCATGCCCTTGGACAACTTGCCGGCCTTCATCAACTCCAGGTACAGGGCCTGGACGTGGCCGAAGTCGAAGAAGTCGCGCTGCCACTCGATGAGTTTGTCGGCGTTGAGCCGAAACCAGCTGCCGCCGATGCCGTAGATCTCCTGCCGACCGCCGTCGCCGTCGACGACGACCTGCTTCCAGAAACCGACGATCTCGCCTTGTCGATCGTCAATGATGACCTTCTGATAGGGGTACTGCCAATCGTCCAGGCCTTGCATCTCCAGGCCCAGCGCAATGTCGCGGATCTCGGAGATGCCAACGCACATCACGTCTTCTTTGGGTCCGATATTCCAGCCGTAAGTGGCCTCGGGGGCGTAGAAGTTCGCCAGCGGCTTCCAGTCGCCCGCCTTCTCGCAATCTTTATTGGCTTGCAGCCAGGACTGCACCCACTCCTCTAGCTCTGATCGGCTGAAACCAGATCGTTCGGCCATCGTCATTCTTCTTTCTCGTGGATGGATAGAGCTTGAGTGGGGCATGCCCATACGGCTTGCTCGATTTCCGGGCGGGCCTCCTCGGGCGGTTCGTCGTCGACTATTTCGACTCGGCCGCGCTTGGGCACCCGAAAGTAGTCAGGCGCCTCCAGCTCGCACATCGCGTGTCCCTGGCACAGCTCCATGTCGACCTCAAGGCGGTAACCCATCATTAGTTCCTGATGCGGCGCTGGTAACGCACTTTGGCCGGCCTGGTCAGCTGCACCACCATCTTGGAATGGTCGTTGCGGTAGCTGTCCGACGGCTGGAGCATCTGAAAGTCATACTCGCGCAACAGCACCGAGAAGATCGCCTTAATTTGCATCGTGGCGAAAGCCGCACCAACGCAGCGGTGCCGACCTGCCCCGAACGGGATCCATGTCCACCGGTTGATCAAGTCTTCTTGGCGTGGCTGCTCGTAGCGCGCAGGCATGAAGTCATCGGGGCCGGGGAAATCTTCGGGTATGCGGTTGGAGATGGCAGGCGAGGCAGCGACGAAGTCGCCCTTGTGAATCGGGTAGCCCTCGACTTCGAAATCGCCTTGGGCCACCCGCATCAAGATGATCAGCGGTGGGTGCAGTCGTAGCGTTTCTTTGAGGACATTCTCCAATTTGGGGATTTGCCGTAGAGCGTGGAAGCTGACCGCTTGCCCGTCGGCGTAGAGCTCGTCGAGTTCTCGAATCACCTCGCTGTGGGTCTTGGGATGACGCATCAACTCGATCAGTGTCCACGCCGATGTGCCTGAGCTCGTGTGATGCCCGGCGAACATCAGTGAAATGAACATTCCGGTGATCTCATCGGCGGAGAACCGCGGGCTGCCTTCGTCATCGGTGATGGAGACCAGCACGTCGAGCATGTCACGGTCGGTTTTGTCGGTGGGAGGGTTGGCGATGCGCTGATCCATGATCTCTTGGACCAACGCCACCAACTGTTTTCGAGCCTCGTCGCGACGATGGAAGCTTTCGATGGGTAGATACGGGTCGACGTAACACAGCGGGTCGGTGCCGCGCTCGAGTTCGTGGTAGAAATGCGCGAATCGCGAGTCGAGCTGATCACGAAATTTCGGACCGATCAGGCACGCCGTCGACGTGTAAATGGTCAGCTCGGCGAAGAAGTCCAGTAAGTCGATTTCGCCCGCATCGCCCCAGCTTTCGATCATGCGGTGGACTTCGCGCTCGATGGTTGTGGCGTGGCTCTTCATGTGCTCGCCGCGCAGCGCGGAGTTGTGCAGCATCTCCTTGCGGCGTTCAGGACTGGCGTCAAACACCACCCCTTTGCCGAAGATCGGCGTCATGAATGGGTATGCCTCAGCTTGATCGAGGTCGTCATCACTGGACCGGAAGAAGAACTCATTGGCTTGCGCACCGGAGAGCAGCACGACCTGCTTGCCGGCCAGCTGGAACCAACCGACGTCTCCGCACTCGGTGCGGACTCGCTGCATCAGTCCGATCGGGTCGGTGCGGAATTCCTCGAGGTGGCCGTGCTGTTCGTGTCCGCCCGAAACGCGAGGAACAACTTTCAATTCCTGACTTGTCACGGCTCCTCCGGGTACTTCAGCTGCTGGCGTTGCGCTGGTGCGCTTGTCAGCGGTGCCTCGGGTTGAATTTCCATTGACGTGACGAATCCGCCGCGCGGCGTTTCGGCGACGAACGCGATTGCCCTGGCAAGGTCCGACGCGCGCAAGAAGTAGTCATGGCGGGCTTGGCCCCACTTGGCCCAGTCTTCGAGCATCGGACCGATCGATTCGGGCGGCAGGCTCCAGCCCATGCCGGTCTTGGTCGGGCCCGGATGCACGATCGAGGCGCGCACACCGGTGCCCTCGAGTTCCATTTGCAGGTTGGTGACCATGGCTACGAGTGCGGCCTTGGCCGCACCATAGGCACCCATGTGTGGACGCTGGCGCAGTGCCACGTCGGATCCGACGAAGATGAGGTCGCCGCGTTGACGTTTCAACATCCCCGGAATGACCGCGCTGGCCAAGCGATTGGCGCCGATCAGGTGGATCTGCACCTGGGCTTCGAAAATGTCGGTGCTGATCTCGTGCAGCCGGCCGAAGAAGGTGTCACCCGCGCCGGTCACCAGCAGCTCGATCTCGCCGAGCCGTCCACTTGCCTGGTGCACAAAGGCCTTGACTGATTCGGCTTCGGTGATGTCGAGATGCAGTGCGACGGCCTCGCCGCCTTGCGCCTGGATCTGGCCGGCCAGCTCCTGACACTTCTCGACCCGGCGCGCGCCCAGTGCGACCGGGAACCCGCGCCCGGCCAGCTCGATGGCCGTGGCCGCACCGATACCCGAGGATGCGCCGGCGACGATGGCGGGCCGGCGCGAGGGATGTGGTTGGAAGCGCGGCATTACCTGGTCTCCACGGTAATTGGCAGGCAAGCGAATCCGCGCACGTTGCTGGAGTGCACACGCACGGCATCGGCCTCATCCACTTCGTACCCCCGGATGCGGCTGACCAGCTCGGTCAATGCGACCCGGGCTTCCATCCGAGCCAGGTGGGCTCCCAGGCAGAAGTGCACGCCGCTGCCGAAACTCACCAACTTGGAACCGATTTCGCGTCCGATCCGGTAGTCGTCGGCACCATGAAAGACCCGGTCGTCGCGGTTAGCCGAACCGGGGAGCAACAGCAGTACATCGCCCTTCGGAATGGTGGTGTCATACATGGTGAGGTCTGCAGCGACCGTGCGGGCCAGAATCTGGCTGGAGGTGTCATAGCGCAGAGTTTCCTCGACCCACAACGGGACTCGGGTGCGATCGACGAACACCGAAGCCAGCTGATCGGGATTGCGAGCGCCCCAGTATGCGGCGTTGGCCAGTAACTTGGTCGTCGTTTCATTACCGGCAATCACCATCAGGAACAGAAAGGCCAGGATCTCCGCGTCGGTGAGCCGGTCGCCCTCGACCTCTGCCTCCAGCAGCGCCGAGGTCAGGTTGTCCGCGGGCCGTTTGCGGAAATCGGCGATGAGCTCGGCGTAGTAGATCATCAAGTCCGCCGACGCCTGGATGGCCGACGCCGGAACGTCGGCCAAGCCGTCCTCTCGATGCATCACGCCGTCGGCCAGCGCACGGATCCGGGCCCGGTCGGATTCGGGAACGCCCATCAATTCCGAGATCACGTCCATCGGCAACTTGCCGGCGAATTCTGCGACGAGATCAAACGATCCCTCGTCCAGCGCGGTGTCCAGATGTGCACGCGCCAAATCGCGCACTCGAGGTTCGAGCTCACGTATCCGCCGCGGGGTGAAGCCCTTGGACACCAAAGTGCGCAGCCGCAGATGACCGGGATCGTCCATGGCCAGAAAGGACATGATCTTGTGGGCGTCCGCGTTTCGCGAGATCGGATCCAGTGAGACACCGTAGGCGTTGGACAGCGCGGTGCTGTTGCGAAAGCCCTGCAGCACGTCGCCATGCCGCGACAACGCCCAGAACTTCAGTTCGTCATTGTGATACAGCGGGGCCTCGTCGCGAAGCCGGCGGTAATACGGATACGGGTCTTCGTGAAAGTCGTAGTCGTACGGGTTGAGCATCAATTCGTCGGGTCTGTCGCCGAGACGGACGGTCATCATTGGCCTCCCTTGTCACTGGGCAGGACGAGGCCGACGACGTAACCCAGCCGGTCGGCGATCTGGTGATAGGTGAAAGCCCCGCTGGCGGCATTGACGAGCGCGCCGAAGAACGTCATCTCCAGCGCCGAAACGGTGCGCGGATCAGCGTCCGGACCGATTGCCGAGGTGATCCGTCGGTGGATTTCCGCGCCGATCCGGTCGCGGACGGCACGTACCGCCGGGTCGGCGCTGCCGGAAAGGAGTGCGGTCGTGCACGCCGCCGCCACCTCAGGTTCGTCGGCGACGACCAGCGCCATGTGTCTCAGTGCATTGTCGACCCGCATCGGCATGGGGTCGTTGACGTCGGTGAAGTAGGGAACTTGCCGGATCAAGTCCAGATACACCTCGGCGATCAGGTGGTTCTTCGACGAGAAATAGGTGTAGGCGGTCGCCGGCGCGACTTTGGCGCGCGCGGCGACGGCGCGCACTGTCAGCGCAGGATAGGACGTTTCACGCAACGTCTCCACCCCTGCGGCCAGGACCTTGCGGAAGGTCTCCTGCTGCCTGCGATTGCGCGGCACCTCGGATGGGGGGCCACCGGGTGTGATCGCGACCACGGCATCGCTGGACACATGTCCAAGTTAACGGATCGCCGGGAAATCTAGCAACCCGTACGGCAAACTGGCTGCTCAGATGGATGGAACGAACAGTCCGTCGCCGCACTGACGCCGGCCTCTTGCAGTGCCAGCGCCCTGGCAGCTATGGTTCAAGTGCACTATTCCGGACAAGTGTCTACCATCGTGGGTCGGCCAGGCGGGAGCTTTAACATGGCGGTATTGACTGACGGCGTCAGTGCTCTGCTCATCGACGGCAAGTTGACGACCGGCAGCGCGGGCACCTTTGCCACCATCAATCCGGCCAACGAGGAGGTCCTGGGAGCGGCCGCCAACGCCAACCCGGACGACATGAGCCGGGCGATCGACGCTGCCCGGCGGGCCTTCGACGAGACGGACTGGTCGCGGAATACCGAGCTGCGGGCGCGGTGCGTGCGGCAGCTACGGGACGCCCTGCGGGAACGCGTCGAGGAGCTGCGTGAGATCACCATCTCCGAAGTGGGCGCCCCGCGCATGTTGACCGCCAGCGCCCAGCTGGAGGGGCCGGTCAACGACTTGACCTTCTCCGCCGATACGGCCGAGTCCTACCCGTGGAGCCAGGATCTAGGTGAAGCGTCGCCGCTGGGCATCCGCACCCGGCGCACGATCTTGCGAGAAGCCGTCGGCGTTGTCGGCGCCATCACGCCGTGGAACTTCCCGCACCAGATAAATCTGGCCAAGCTCGGCCCGGCGCTGGCCGCCGGCAATACCGTCGTCCTCAAGCCGGCGCCCGACACACCATGGTGTGCAGCGGTACTGGGCGAGCTCATCGTCGAGCGCACCGACTTCCCGCCCGGCGTGGTCAACATCGTGACATCTACCGATCACAGCCTGGGCGCACAATTGGCCCAAGATCCTCGAGTCGACATGATCACCTTCACCGGTTCGACGGCCACTGGTCGAAGCGTCATGGCAAATGCGGCAGCCACCATCAAGAAGGTCTTCCTCGAGCTCGGCGGCAAATCGGCGTTTGTGGTGCTCGACGATGCCGATCTGGCTGGGGCGGCGTCGATATCAGCGTTCTCGGCATGTGTGCACGCTGGGCAGGGGTGCGCGATCACGACTCGGCTGGTGGTGCCACGGAACCGCTACGACGAGGCAGTCGCCACCGCGGCGGCCACGATGTCGTCAATCAAGCCGGGTGATCCGGCCGACCCCGGCACCGTCTGCGGACCGCTGATCTCCGAGCGGCAACGTGACCGGGTACAGGGCTATCTGGATCTGGCGATCACCGAAGGTGGCACATTCGCCTGCGGCGGCGGCCGGCCAGCCGACAAGCCGACCGGCTATTTCATCGAGCCGACCGTGATCGCGGGACTGACCAACGACGCGCGGGCCGCCCGGGAGGAAATCTTCGGCCCGGTACTCACCGTCATCGCCCACGATGGTGACGACGACGCCGTACGCATCGCCAATGACTCGCCATACGGGTTGTCGGGCACCGTGATGAGCGCCGATCCCGAACACGCGGCCAAGGTTGCGTCGCGGCTGCGAGCCGGCACCGTCAACGTCAACGGCGGCGTCTGGTACTCCGCGGACGCTCCGTTCGGGGGGTACAAGCAATCAGGTAACGGCCGAGAAATGGGCCTTGCCGGTTTCGAGGAGTACCTGGAAACAAAGCTCGTTGCGACCGCTGTCTGAGCGCGCGACCAGAATCCACGCGTGGTGGTGGCCAGCCGGCCGGAGAGGAAGAGCATGGGGCGCTTCGAGAACAAAGTCGCTATCGTCACCGGGTCCGGCGGTGGCATCGGTCAGGCGTACGCCGAGGCGCTGGCCCATGAGCGGGCCGCGGTGGTAGTGGCTGATATCAAAGGCGAGGCGGCTGAGGCGGTAGCGAAGCAAATCGTCGCCGACGGCGGTACGGCCATCAGTATTCCCGTCGACGTATCAGATCCGGCCTCGGCCAAGGCGATGGCCGATCGCACGCTGGCAGAGTTCGGCGGTATCGACTACCTGATCAACAATGCCGCCATCTTCGGCGGCATGAAGCTGGATTTTCTGCTGACCGTCGAACCCGAGTACTACAAGAAGTTCATGAGTGTGAACCTCGACGGCGCACTCTGGTGCAGCCGCGCGGTGTACAAGAAGATGGCCAAGCGTGGCGGAGGTGCAATCGTCAATCAATCATCTACCGCTGCGTGGCTGTACGCCAATTTCTACGGGTTGGCCAAAGTTGGCATCAACGGCCTCACTCAACAGCTTTCGCGCGAATTGGCCGGCCAGAACATCCGGATCAACGCGATCGCGCCCGGTCCCATCGACACCGAGGCCAACCGGACTACCACCCCCCAGGAGATAGTCCAGGATATCGTCAAGGGGCTTCCGCTGTCCCGGATGGGGACGCCCGCAGATCTGGTAGGTATGTGCCTTTTCCTACTCTCCGATGAGGCGTCGTGGATCACCGGTCAGATCTTCAATGTCGACGGTGGACAGATCATTCGCTCATGACCGAACACTTGAGTCTCGGCTGTATCGGCTTAGGCAACATGGGTGCGCCGATGGCCAAGCGCCTGGTCGATTGGCCGGGCGGGGTCACGGTGTATGACTTACGAACCGAAGCGATGACGCCGTTGGCTGAAGCAGGTGCCACCCTTGCCGACAGCGTGGCCGATGTCGCTGGTGCCGACGTCATCAGTGTCACCGTTCTCGACGATGAGCAGGTCCGTGAGGTCGTCAACCAATTGGCGGCAAGCGCGAAGGCGGGCACGGTCATCGCGATTCACTCGACCATTAGCGATACCACTGCGGTCGAACTGGCCAGCGAACTCAAAGCGCGCGATATTCATGTCGCTGATGCACCGGTCAGCGGTGGCGCCGCAGCGGCCGCCAAGGGTCAACTGGCCACCATGGTCGGTGCCGAGCGCAACGTGTACGAGCGGATCAAGCCGGTGTTCAAGCATTGGGCGTCGATGGTGATTCACGCCGGTGAGCCGGGCGCGGGAACGCGGATGAAGTTGGCGCGCAACATGTTGACGTTCACTTCCTACGCAGCGGCATGTGAAGCGATGAAACTGGCTGAGGCGGCCGGGCTGGACCTGCAGGCGCTGGGCCGGGTAGTGCGCCACACCGATGCACTCACCGGCGGGCCTGGCGCAATCATGGTCCGCGATGACATGAAACCACTTGAGCCAAAACATTTTCTGTATGAACCTTTCTTGCATACCCGCGGCCTGGGGGAGAAGGACTTGAGCCTGGCCCTGGCTTTCGGGCAAGCGGTGTCGGTCGAGCTGCCCCTGGCCGAAGTAGCGCGCGGGACGCTGGCGGCGGGGCTCGGTTTGCCGCACCCGACGCCATCCAACTGATCGGAGACAGCATGGACGAGCTGCGCCTAAGGGGCCTGCAAAAAATGAACGAGGTTTACGGGTGGGAGATGCCCAACGTCGAAGGCGACGCGTACTTCGACCTGACCGTTGATCACTTGTTCGGGACAATATGGACCCGACCGGGACTGTCGATGCGCGACAAACGACTCGTCACGTTGACGGCGGTGACCGCGATCGGAAATCGCGACCTGGCCGAGATACAGATCAACGCCGCACTGCTCAACGGGGAATTCAGCGAGGCAGAACTGAAGGAGGTGGCCGTCTTCCTCACCCATTACCTCGGTTTTCCGCTGGGATCGGCGCTCAACGGCGCGGTCGACGCCGTGGTGGCCAAGCGCCGGAAGGCCTCGAAAAAAGGCGCTGAAGAGAACAAAAAAGCCAACGTCGACCAGGCCGTGAAGATGCACTCGGGCAAGAGCATGGAATAGCCCGCTAAGGTGACGTCGTGCGCGTCCTGGTGATCGGCTCCGGAGCCCGCGAACATGCACTCCTGATAGCTTTGAGCCAGGACCCGCAGGTCGAAGCCCTGGCAATCGCTCCCGGCAACGCGGGCACCGCCCTGATCGCCGATCAGCACTCGGTCGACATCACCTCCGGTGACGACGTCGTCGCGCTGACTCAGCAAGTGCAGTCAGACCTGGTGGTCATCGGGCCTGAGGTTCCCCTGGTACTGGGAGTGGCAGACGCCGTACGCGACGCCGGTATCGCCTGCTTCGGGCCTAGCAAAGCAGCCGCCCGCATCGAGGGCTCCAAAGCCTTCGCCAAGGACGTGATGACCGCTGCCCAGGTGCGCACCGCGGCCAGCGAAATCGTCGACAACCCCGCCCGGTTGGACACGGCGCTGGATCGGTTCGGTCCGGCCGCCGGCGATTCGGCCTGGGTGGTGAAAGACGACCGGCTGGCCGCCGGCAAGGGCGTGGTCGTGACGCCCGACCGCGACGCCGCGCGAGCCCATGCCGCCGCCCTGCTCGACGCCGGCCATCCGGTGCTGTTGGAGTCCTTTCTCGACGGACCGGAGGTGTCACTGTTTTGCCTGGTTGACGGCGAAACAGTAGTCCCGCTGCTGCCGGCGCAGGACTTTAAGCGGGTCGGCGACGGCGACACCGGAACCAACACCGGCGGTATGGGGGCCTACGCGCCGTTGCCATGGCTGCCCAACGAAACCTGCCACGCGATCGTCGACGACATCATGAAACCCGTTGCAACCGAACTTGTTCAGCGGGACTGCCCGTTCTCCGGATTGCTCTACGCCGGGCTGGCGATGACCTCGAAAGGCCCGGCAGTCATCGAATTCAATTGTCGCTTCGGAGATCCCGAAACCCAGTCGGTGCTGGCACTGCTGAACTCTCCGCTCGGGCAGCTGCTGTTTGCAACCGCCACCGGTGCACTACCCGACTTCAGCCCATTGCGCTGGCACGACGGCGCGGCGGTGACAGTGGTGCTGGCAGCGGAGAACTATCCGGGCCTCCCACGGCTAGGCGACGCGGTTATCGGCTCAGAAGCCGACGGAGTGCTGCACGCCGGAACCGCACGGCGCGATGACGGCGAGATCGTGTCGTCGGGTGGTCGAGTGCTCTCCGTGGTCGGTACCGGCCCCGACTTATTCGCGGCTCGTGCCGCCGCCTATGACATTGTTAAGTCAATCCGTCTGCCCGGCGGCTTCTTTCGCTCTGACATCGCATCGGCGGCTGCGCAGGGAAGCATTCACCTTTAGAAAGCCGCGGGCTGGCCGTCCCGGCGGGGATCACTGACTGCGAGGTAACCATCGTCGAGCCGCCAGATAGCCTGGCAGCTGCCGAATTCGCCATAGTCGTCGGTGACGGTGAGCTCGTGGCCGCGCCGGCGAAGCTGGTCGAGCGTTGACGTCGGAAATCCGCGCTCGCAGGCCACCTGATTGCCCTGCGCCCAGCGGAATCTGGGGCCGTCGCAGGCAGCCTGCGGGTTCTGCCCGTGATCCAACAGACGCACCAGCACCTGCACATGGCCCTGAGGCTGCATCTGGCCGCCCATCACACCGAAACTCATCACCGGTGCTCCGTCTTTCGTCAGGAAGCCTGGAATGATAGTGTGGTAAGGACGCTTGTTCGGGCCGACCTGGTTCGGGTGGCCCTGCGCCGCAACGAATCCCGAACCGCGGTTCTGCAGGGCGATCCCGGTGCCCGGCACCACCACCCCGGAGCCGAATCCCAGGTAGTTCGACTGAATCATCGACACCATCATCCCCGAGGCGTCAGCTGCGGTGAGATACACGGTGCCCCCGCGCGGTATCCCGGCGGACACCGGCTTGGCCCGGTTGCGATCGATCAGCGCCGCCCGCTGCTGAAGGTACTCCTTATCGAGCAGCTGCTCCGGACCCAGCGGCATGTGGCCGACATCGGCGACGTAGGCGTCCGCGTCGGCGAACGCCAGCTTCACCGCCTCGATCTGCAGATGCACGCTGTCGGCGGAATCCGTTGCAAGCGAAGATAAGTCGAAGTGCTCGAGGATACCCAGAGCGATCAGCGCGACGATGCCCTGACCGTTGGGCGGAATCTCGTGGACGTTGTATCCGCGGTAGTCGCCGTTGATGGTGTCGACCCAGTCGGCGCGATGAGCGGCGAGGTCGCTGGCGCGCATGGCGGCGCCGTTGGCCGCCGCGTGTGCCTCGAGTTTGAGAGCCAACGCTCCGCGATAGAACGCTTCGCCGTTGGTCGCGGCGATCTCCTCCAGAGTGGCCGCATGGTCGGGTAAGAAGACCTTCTCGCCTGGCTTCGGCGCGCGCCCACCGGGCAGGAACGTCTCGGCGAAGCCTGGCTGAGACTCGAACAGCGGCACCTGCGCGGCCCATTGCGATGCGACCGTAGGTGACACCGCAAAACCGTTGCGACCGTAAGCTATTGCTGCATCAAAGAGCCGCTCGAACGGCAGGTGGCCGAACTTGGCGTGCAGTTCGACCCATGCTGACACTGCGCCCGGCACGGTGACCGAATTCCACCCCAGTCCAGGAACACTTTCCGCACCGAAATACTCCGGGGTCCACGCCGCGGGGGAGCGGCCAGAAGCGTTCAGTCCGTGCAGGTGCCTGCCGTCCCAGACGATGGCGAAAGCGTCCGAGCCGATCCCGTTGGACACCGGTTCCACGACAGTGAGGGTGATCGCGGTGGCCACCGCTGCGTCGACCGCGTTGCCACCTTCGGCCAGCATCCGAACACCTGCCTGCGCGGCGAGCGGCTGCGATGTGCACACGACATTGCCGGCCAGAACGGGTTTGCGCGGCCATGGGTAAGGCAGTTTCCAATTAAACGGCTGCACCACTCACCGTCCCTTGCCGAACCGTTCGGCCACGGCGCGGCGATCGACCGAGCCTTTGGCGGTGTGCGGCAGCTCGGCCGTCAGCTCGATACTGGCGGGCACCTCGAACGCGGCGAGTCGTTCGCGGCAGAATTCGGCAAGTTCACCGGCCGTTGGCGGCGCGGACGGACTGGGCACTACCGCTGCGGCGACCGCCTCCCCGTAGAGACGATCGGGCACGCCGAAAACCGCCGCTTCTGCCACATTCGGGTGGCTGGCGAGCACAATCTCGACTCGCTCGGGCGAAATTTTCTCCCCGCCCCGATTGATGAGTTCTTTGATGCGCCCGCGCAGTGTCAGTTCTCCGACCGCTGACAGCGACCCCAGGTCGCCGGTGTGCAGCCATCCCTCGGTGAAGGTCTGCTCGGTCGCCGTCGGATTGGCCAGGTAGCCGCGCACCACGGTGGGGCCGCGGACCCAGATCTCCCCTACAGCATCCGTCGGGCATGGCCGGCCGTCGTCCCCCACGACGCTGACCTGCACTCCGGTCGGACGGCCGACCAGGCCGGCCGACACCGCGTCGTTTTCCGCCGTGCTCGTCATCTGGTGCGTGGCCTCGGTCATGCCGTAGGCGCTGAGCACTGGGGCAGCGAAGTGGATCTGCAGTGCTTGGGCCGTGTCCGGGTTCAATGCGGCGCTGCAGCTGCGTATGAAGCGCAGCGGTGGCTGCCCCGGCTCGGCAGCTGTTGCCGCACGGTCGGTGAGTATCTGGTGAATTGTCGGCACCGCAGTGAACCAGGTCGCGTGCACGGCGCGGATGTCGTCGGCGAAGGAGTGCGCGGAGAACCGCCCGCGCGCGGGAAGCAGCACCGCCCCGCCAGACGCCAGGCTCGCCAGCAGGGCAGCTATCAGCCCATGGCCGTGAAATAGCGGCATCACAGCGACGGTCGCATCGTGCGGGCCGAGCTGGTAGGTGGCGATGACGTTGCGTACCGACGTCGCGATGTTGTCGTGGGTCCAGGGCACCATCTTGGGGGCACCGGTCGTACCGCCGGTGAACATGATCAAGGCGTCGTCGGGCGCCAGATCCTCGGGAGCCGTAGACATCGGGTCCAGCGCCGCGGTGGTGTCGAGCAAGACGCGAAAGTCGCTGCCGCTGTGGCCGACAGTCACCGATACCGGCCAGGACGGGAAGCGCTGATCATCCTCACCTGCCTCTGTTTCGTCGCCGATCAAGGCAACCCGCACACCCGCCGCGGCGATCCTGGCTTCTTGGTCGGTGACGGGCAGCGCGGGATCCAACGGCACCACAACGAGTCCGGCTCGGGAAGCCCCCAACAAACCGACAACGAATTCGGCGCTGCTGGAGATACGCAGCGCGACTCGGTCGCCGGGTCGCAGCCCGCTACCTGCCAGCTGTCCGGCCAGATCGTCGACCAGTTGGACCAGATTGCGGTAGGTAATCGGGACGCGATCAGCGGTGACGACAAGCGCGGGCGCCTGCGGTTGACGGCTGGCCCCCGCGTCGAGCAGACCGGCGATACGCGGGCTCGACGAGCTGGTGTCGGGCGTCATTTCCACGTTCCTTCCCGCTGCGCGCAGCGACCTCATTGGCAACCATCATCGATGCGGCTACCGGGGACGGCGCAACCGGTCAGCGGAATCATGACGAAGAATCGTCGTCATGACCACACCATCGGCACCTGGCAAACTGACCGACGGCTTTCACCTGCTGGTCGACGCGTTGAAGATCAACGGGATCGACACCATCTACGGCCTGGTCGGCATTCCGATCACCGACCTCGCCCGGCTTGCGCAGGCCTCGGGTATCCGCTTCATCGGGTTTCGCCACGAAACTTCCGCCGGGAACGCGGCGGCCGCCGCCGGATTCCTCACCCAACGGCCCGGTATCTGCTTGACGGTGTCGGGGCCAGGTTTCCTCAACGGGCTGGTCGCGCTGGCCAACGCCACGACAAACTGCTTTCCGATGATCCAGATCGCCGGATCGAGTGAGCGCTCCATCGTGGACATGCAGCGCGGCGAGTACGAGGAACTTGACCAGCTCGCAGCGGCGCGGCAGTTCGCGAAGGCGGCGTACCGCATCGGCCGGGTACAGGACATCGGAATTGGTGTGGCCCGCGCAATCCGCACGGCAGTGTCCGGCCGGCCGGGCGGTGTATACCTGGACATTCCGGGTGCCGTGCTCGCCAAAGCCATCGATTCCGCCGCTGCGGAGAAGACGGTGTGGCCCGTCGTCGACCCGGCTCCGCGGCAGCTGCCGGCCCCCGAGGCGGTCGATCGCGCGTTGCGCTTGCTGGCCCAGGCGCAGCGGCCGCTGATCGTGCTGGGCAAGGGAGCCGCCTACGCTCAGGCCGACGACCTGATTCGGGAGTTCATCGAAACCACCGGCCTCCCGTTCGTGCCGATGTCGATGGCCAAGGGATTGCTGCCGGATTCCCATCCCCAATCCTGCTCCGCGGCACGGTCTTTGGCGCTGGCCCGCGCCGACGTTGTCATGCTGGTCGGCGCACGGCTGAACTGGCTGCTCGGCCACGGAGAGTCACCGCCGTGGTCCGCCGACGCGACGTTCATCCAGGTCGACATCGCAGCGTCGGAATTTGACAGCAACCGGCCGATCCGGGCACCGCTGGCCGGTGACATCGCGTCGGTAACGTCAGCTCTGCTCGACCGTCTGCATGCGAATCCGGTTGTCGCCCCGACGGTGTGGACCGCGGAGCTCAGCGAGCGCAGGGCTCATAATGAAGCCGCGATGCTCAAGCGGCTGACCGAAGATCCGCAGCCGATGCGGTTCTTCAACGCGCTGCGCACTATTCGCGACGTGCTCGCGCGGCATCCCGAGACGTACGTGGTCAACGAAGGTGCCAACGCGTTGGACATCGCCCGCAACGTGATCGACATGCCGCTGCCCCGACACCGGCTCGACAGCGGCACCTGGGGAGTGATGGGCGTGGGCCTCGGCTATGCCATCGCCGCCGCCGTGCAGACCGGGCGTCCGGTGGTCGCCATCGAAGGCGACAGTGCCTTCGGGTTCAGCGGCATGGAATTCGAGACGATCTGTCGCTACCGGTTACCGATCACCGTCGTCATCCTCAACAATGGCGGCGTCTACCGTGGTGACGAGTTCGCGGTCGGTACGGCCGACCCTGCGCCCACCGTCCTGAGTGCTCATGCGCGACACGAGTTGATCGCGGAAGCGTTCGGCGGCAGGGGATATCACGTCACCACCTCGGCGGAACTGGAGTCTGCGCTGACTGCGGCGCTGGCTTCGAACGAGCCGGCGATCATCGATTGCACACTCGACCCCGCTGCCGGTGTCGAAAGCGGGCACCTGACCAGCCTCAATCCGAAAAGCGCAGCGACACCGTCGGCGAGGCAGCCGGGCATTGACTGCTGATAAGTTGAGAACATGCCCAAGCCCGTCATCGTGAGTGCCGTCCGAACCGCGATCGGGACGTCGTTCAAAGGTTCGTTGGTCAACACGCCAGCCGAGGTGCTTTCGACCACCATTCTGCAGGAAGCCATCCGCCGATCCGGCGTCGAGGCGACCGACGTCGACGACGTGATTTTCGCCGAATCACATTACGGCGGCGGCGATTTGGCTCGATATGCCGCCGCGGCGTCCGATCTGACAGCGGTGCCCGGACAGGCGGTCAACAGGCACTGCGCGGGCAGCCTCACCGCGGTGGCCAACGCGGCGGCTCAGATTGGCGCCGGCGCCGAACGCGTCGTCGTCGCCGGCGGCGTGCAGTCGCTGTCGACCGGCCCGCTGATGAAGTGGCGGATTCCGGGCCCCAGCCTGGAATTCAAAGAACGATGGATGCCGCCCTCACACCCGGAAACACCCGACGCGCCCGCTCTCGACATGTCTATCACCGTCGGGTGGAACACCGCCCAAGCCGCCGGGATAACCCGGGAGGAGATGGATGCCTGGGCGTTGCGGTCACATCAACGCGCCATCGCCGCGATCGACAGCGGTGCCTTCGTCGATGAGATCGTGCCACTGAAGATTCACGGCCACGACGGCGCGTTGGTGGACTTCAGCGTCGACGAGCACCCGCGCCGCAACACCAGCATGGCGAAGCTGGCGGCGCTCAAAGTGCTGCACCCGGAGATTCCGGGGTTCTCCATCACCGCGGGCAACAGCAGCGGCACCAACGACGCTGCCGCCGCACTGACGCTGGTCGACGACGGCTATGCCAAGTCGGCGGGCCTGACCGTTTTGGGCACAGTGCGGACGTGGGCATCGGTGGGCGTCGATCCCCGCGACACCGGATTCGGGGCGGTCCGGGTGATCCGCAAGGTGCTGGACCGGGCCGGTTTGTCGGCCTCGAATGTGACGCTGTGGGAAATCAACGAGGCGTTCGCGTCGGTTCCGATCGCCGCGTGCGGCGAATACCAACTCGATGAAGACCAGGTCAACATCTACGGCAGCGGCTGCAGCCTGGGCCATCCCATCGCAGCGACCGGCGCGCGGATGCTCACCAGCCTGGTGTTCGAATTGCGTCGGCGCGGCGGGGGCATCGGGGTGGCCGCGATGTGCGCCGGCGGCGGGCAGGGCGGCGCGGTAGTCGTCGAGGTCTAGCCTCAGCGCAGCGGCAAGCCGGTGATCGCCCTGCTCATGACAAGCCGCTGAATCTCGCTGGTGCCCTCGAAGATGGTGAAGATCTTGGCGTCGCGGTGCATGCGCTCGACCGGATACTCGCGGGTGTAACCGTTGCCGCCGAGGATCTGAATCGCTTCATCGGTGACATAGACAGCCGTCTCGCTGGCCATCAACTTGGCCATCGACCCCTCCGCGCAGAGGAATGGCTTTTTGTTGCGGGCCATCCACCCGGCCCGCCACACCAGCAGCCGGGACGCGTCGATCCGGGACTTCATATCGGCCAGCTTGAATCCGATGGCCTGAAAGTCCCCGATCTTGCGGCCGAACTGTTCACGTTGCTGGGCGTACTCCAACGCATACTCGTAAGCGGCGCGCGCCACGCCCAGCGCCATCGCACCGACTGTCGGCCGGGTGCGCTCGAATGTCACCATTGCCGCTTGCCCTGCGGTGCTTTTTCCTTCGCGCACCCGGGCGATCCGCTGGTCGAACTTCTCCTTACCGCCCACGATCAGCCGGCCGGGAATGCGGACGTCGTCGAGAATCACTTCAGCGGTGTGCGAGGCACGGATGCCGTGTTTGAGGAACTTCTGTCCCTGCTTGAACCCGGGTGTCTCCGGCGGGATGATGAACGTCGCCTGGCCGCGTGACCCCAGGTCGGGATGCACCGACGCCACCACAATGTGCACGTTGGCGATCCCGCCGTTGGTGGCCCAGGTCTTGGTGCCGTTGAGAACCCACTCGTCGGTTGCTTCGTCGTAGCGCGCCCGGGTCAGGATCGCACCGACGTCGGAGCCCGCGGCCGGTTCCGAGGAGCAGAACGACCCCAGCTGCGGTTCATCGACCGTGCCGAACATCTGTGGCAACCACTCACCGAGCTGTTCGGGGGTGCCGGTGGCGGCCAGCGACGCTGCGGCCAGCCCCGTTCCCAGGATCGACAGAGCGATCCCGGCGTCGCCCCAGAACATCTCCTCGAACACCGTCAGCAGTCCCAGACCGGACGGCTCGGCGGATTGCTGCGCGAACAGGTCGATGGAGTACAGGCCAACCTTGGCCGCCTCCTGAATGATCGGCCAAGGGGTTTCTTCCCGCTCGTCCCACTCGGCAGCGGCCGGCCGCACCACATCTGCGGCGAACTCATGAACCCAGTCCCGAACGTGGATGACGTCCTCGGACAGCTCGAGGGAAAACGACATGATCATTGGTCCTTTCGGCGCACGGCAGCGGGCCGTTGCGCACAACCAAGGGTGAACAGTCGTACACCCTACACTTTGTTGGTGAACCGCCCGCGGCAGGGCGGTTTCATGCCGTCAGCAGCGGAGCCATCCACGTCAGTTCGGCGGGCAGCTGAGCGCTCCAGAAAGATCCGTCGTGGCCGCCGGACGAGAAACTGCCCGATGGCGGGCTGGGCAGCTGGGCTACGAACTGCCGCGTCGCCCCGTAGAAAGGGTCGCTGTTGCCGCAGTCCACCCGGATCGGGATGGATGCCAGTGCGGGCATCCCGAACACCGAATTCGCCGACCAGTCAGCGGGGCCATCGAACGCGCCGGGCGCCGCCGCTCCGGGGGACAGCCACAACGCCGGGCTCACCGCGCAGATCGCTGCGGTGCGTGCAGGACCGAGCCGACCGCCGAGGAGCAGCGCGCCGTAACCGCCCATCGACCAGCCCAAGAACGCCAGCCGCGAGGTGTCCAGGCCTTGACCGCCCAACAGCGGGATCAGCTCATTTAGCACCATCGCGCCGGAATCTTCCCCGGAAGTCCGCTTGTGCCAATAGCTTCCGCCGCCGTCAACGGCAACGACCGCGAATGGCGGTAGGCCCGCGTTGACTGCCTGCGCCAGACCCTGCTCGACGCCGCCGGCCATCACGGTTGCGGCATCACTGCCCTTGCCATGCAGCGCGATCACCGGCCGCAGTGGCGTGGTCTGGCCCGGTGGACGTGCGATCGCCCAATTGGTCGGGACGCCACCGCGCGCGGCTGACACGAACATGCCGGTCGTCATGGTCGGTGCCTCGTGAAGAGGTGGAGCCGGCGCCGGCGCCGGCTCCAATGGCCGTGGCGGCGCCAGGGGGCGGCCGGTGGGCGGCGTCGGCGCCGGTGCGGCCGCGCAAGGCCAACTCTGCAGCAGCATGTCGAGGGCATAACCGCCGAACGCTCCGGCAGCCGCGGTTACGCCGAGACGCAACACGGCGCGACGGGTCAAGTCCGGCATGAAAGCAGAGTCTATCGAGCGCCGCTCCGTGGGCATCATTGCGGCGGGTGCCGGCAGCCGGGGACCGTTTACCCGAAAGGGCAGTGCGGTACCAGGCTGACTGGCAGCATGAGACGGGTGACTGCGGCAGTCACTCCCAAGGGAGAGCGGCGACGGTATGCGCTGGTCAGCGCGGCCGCCGAATTGTTGTGTGAAGGGGGTTTCGAGGCGGTGCGCCACCGCGCCGTCGCCCGCCGGGCCGGCCTGCCGCTGGCATCGACCACCTACTACTTCTCGTCGCTGGACGATCTCATCATCAGCGCGGTCGAACACATCGGGATGGTGGAGGTGGCGCAGCTGCGGGCCCGGGTAGCGACCCTGTCCCGACGCCGTCGTGGGTCGGAAACCACCGCCGACGTGCTGGTCGACCTGCTCGTCAGCGACGAAACCGGTTCCGGGCTCAGCGAGCAGCTGATCTCCCGCTACGAGCGTTACATCGCCTGTTCGCGGTCACCGGCGCTGCGCGAGATCCAGCGCCGCAGCATGCGGCAGCGTGCCGACGCGATCGCCGAGGCCATCGAGCGATCAGGTCGCAGAGCGCGGACGGAACTGGTCACCAAGCTGATCTGCGCGGTCGACGGCGCGGTGATCTGCGCATTGGTCGAAGAGCAGCCGCATCCGCATGCCGCCGCACGCGCGACGCTGATCGAAGTCATCGATGTGCTGGCACCGCACGACCGTCAAGCAGTGCCTATCTGACCCCGTGGTATGAAGTTCGCAGCTACGCCCAAGCTGCGGGGGAGGAGCTTTGAGCGAGTCCACGACGGACGAAGAACAGCCACGCCTGCGCCGGGTGATGGGGCCGGGACTGCTGCTGTTGTTCATCGTCGGCGACATCATGGGTACCGGCATCTATGCGCTGGTCGGCGACGTGGCGGCCCAAGTCGGCGGCGCGGCGTGGGTTCCGTTTCTCGCGGCGTTTCTGATCGCGGCCGTGACCGCGTTGAGCTACCTGGAACTGGTGACCAAGTATCCGCAAGCCGCGGGTGCCGCGCTGTATGCCCAGAAGGCCTTCGGCCGTCCGTTCGTCACCTTCCTGGTCGCCTTTGTGGTGATGTGCGCGGGCATCACGTCGGCGTCCACCGCGTCGCGGTTCTTCGCCGCCAACTTCCTCCTCGCGTTCCACGTCGGTCAGGGCAGGGTGTGGGTCGTCGTCATCGCGGTCGTGTTCATGACGGTGCTGGCCGCGGTGAACTTACGCGGAGTGGGCGAGAGTCTGCGGCTGAATGTCGCATTGACCAGCATTGAGATCGGTGGGCTGCTGCTGGTCATCCTGGTCGGGCTGTGGGCGCTGGGTGTCGGCCGGAACGTCGACTTCAGCCGGGTGGTCGCCTTCGACACCCCGGCCGACAAAAACGTCTTCCTGGCCGTCACCGCCGCGACGTCGCTGGCGTTCTTCGCGATGGTGGGTTTCGAAGATTCGGTCAACATGGCCGAAGAGACCAAGAACCCGGTCAAGACGTTTCCCAAGGTCCTGCTCTCCGGGTTGGGTGTCGCCGGCGTCATCTACCTGATCATCGCGGTGGTCTCGGTGGCGCTGGTGCCGACCGGGGTGCTGAAGGCCAGCGAAACGCCGCTGGTCGAGGTGGTTCAGGCCGCAGCGCCGGGCCTGCCGATCAAGGACATCCTGCCGTTCATCTCAATGGTGGCCGTCTCCAACACTGCGCTGATCAACATGTTGATGGCCAGCCGGCTGGTATACGGGATGGCCCGTCAGCGGGTGGTGCCGACCGTGCTGGGCGCGGTCAGCGCGGGCCGTCGTACCCCGTGGTTGGCGATCCTATTCACGACGACTATCGCGTTCGGGGTGATCCTCTACGTCACGGCGTTCGCCAACAGCGATGCCATTGCCGTGCTGGGTGACACCACGTCGTTGCTGTTGTTGGCGGTGTTCGCCGTTGTCAACGTTGCCGTGTTGCTGCTGCGACGCGATGCTGATGAAAGCCCACACTTCCGGACGCCGACCGCACTGCCGGTCATCGGCTGTGCAGCGTCGCTGTGTTTGCTGACACCGCTGTCGGGCCGGCCCGGTCAGCAATATCTGCTGGCCGCGATCCTGGTCGCGAGCGGAGTGCTGCTGGGCGCGGTCACCATGCTGGTCAATCGTCGGCTCGCCGGCCGAAAGGCCGAAGTCACCGACGCGGCCGATCTCACCGGCTGACGACTTGGGCCGGCCGCGGCTGCCGCGACCGTAAGCTGAATGGCTGTGGGCATCCCGAACGTGCTGGCCGACCGGTACGCCAGCGCCGAGATGGTGGCGATTTGGTCGCCGGAGGCCAAGGTGGTCGCCGAGCGGCGGCTGTGGCTCGCGGTGCTGCAGGCGCAGGCGGAGCTGGGTGTCGAAGTGCCGCAACAGGCAATCGCCGATTACGAACGGGTGGTCGAGGAGGTCGACCTGACGTCGATCGCGGCGCGCGAGCGGGTGCTGCGGCACGACGTCAAAGCCCGCATTGAGGAGTTCAACGCGCTGGCCGGACACCAGCAGGTGCACAAGGGCATGACCAGCCGGGACTTGACCGAGAACGTCGAGCAGCTGCAGATCCGTCGTGCGCTGGAGCTGGTGTTCGCCCACGGGGTGGCGGTGGTTGCCCGGCTTGCCGAGCGGGCCGTGACCTACCGCGATCTGGTGATGGCCGGGCGCAGTCATAACGTGGCAGCCCAAGCCACCACGCTGGGCAAGCGGTTCGCCTCTGCGGCCCAGGAAACGCTGATCGCGTTGACCCGGGTGCGCGAGTTGATCGATCGTTACCCGCTGCGCGGCATCAAGGGCCCGGTAGGCACCGCGCAGGACATGCTCGACCTACTCGGCGGCGAAAGGGGGAAACTCACCCGCCTCGAACGTCGCGTCGCCGACTATCTGGGTTTCAGCCAGACGTTGAGCAGTGTCGGGCAGGTTTACCCGCGTTCGCTCGACCACGGTGTGCTCTCCGCGCTGGTGCAGTTCGGCGCGGGCCCGTCGTCGCTGGCCCACACCATCCGGCTGATGGCAGGCCATGAACTGGTCACCGAAGGTTTCGCACCAGGGCAGGTCGGCTCGTCGGCGATGCCGCACAAGATGAACACCCGCAACTGCGAGCGAGTCAACGGCTTGCAGGTGGTGCTTCGCGGCTATTCGTCGATGGCCGCGGAACTGGCGGGCGCTCAGTGGAACGAGGGTGACGTGTTCTGCTCGGTTGTGCGTCGGGTGGCGCTGCCCGACAGCTTCTTCGCCGTGGACGGGCAGACCGAAACGTTCCTGACCGTGCTCGACGAGTTCGGTGCGTATCCAGCGGTGATCGAGCGTGAGCTGAACCGCTACCTACCGTTTCTGGCCACCACCAAGGTGTTGATCGCCGCGGTGCGTGCCGGCATGGGGCGTGAGGCCGCACACCAGGTGATCAAAGAGCACGCCATCGCGACGGCGTTGGCGATGCGCGAACGCGGCTCGGAGCCGGACTTGCTGGAACGCCTGGCCGCTGACCCGCGGCTGCCGCTGGATCGGTCGCAGCTCGAAGCGGCACTGGGCGACCGGCGGGTATTCACCGGTGCCGCGGCCGACCAGGTCGACGAGGTGGTCGCGTCCGTCGACACGCTGGTCGCCCGCTACCCGGAGGCGGCCAAGTACACCCCGGCTGCCATCCTTTAGCGGCATGACGGCCGTCTCGGGATCGGTAGCCGGGATCGACTTCACCGATCTGGACAACTTCGCCAACGGGTTCCCGCACGAATTGTTTGCCATGCACAGGCGAGAGGCGCCGGTGTATTGGCACGAGCCGACCAGCAACACCCCCGACGCTGAGGGTTTCTGGTCTGTGGCCACCTACGCCGAAACCCTTGCTGTGCTGAAGGATCCGGTCACGTACTCGTCGGTGACCGGTGGTGCGCGACCATTCGGCGGAACGCTGCTGCAGGATCTGGCGATCGCCGGTCAGGTACTCAACATGATGGACGACCCGCGGCATTCGCAGATCCGGCGACTCGTCAGCTCCGGGCTGACGCCGCGGATGATTCGTCGCGTCGAGGACGACCTGCGTGCGCGGACGCGTCGGCTGCTGGATGCGGTCGTGCCCGGGGAGCCGTTCGACTTCCTGGTCGACATTGCCGCTGAACTGCCGATGCAGATGATCTGCATTCTGCTGGGAGTGCCGGAATCCGAACGGCATTGGCTCTTCGAGGCCATCGAGCCGCAGTTCGACTTCGGTGGGTCGCGCAAAGCCTCGTTGTCGCAGCTCTCCCGGCTGTCGGCCGAGGAGGCCGGGTCGCGGATGTACTCCTACGGACAAAATTTGATCGCGTCGAAGCGTGTCGAACCGACCGACGACATGCTGTCGGTAGTGGCCAACGCGACGCTTGACGACGCCGATGCGCCGGCCTTGTCGGACCTCGAGCTGTACCTTTTCTTCAGCCTGTTGTTCAGCGCCGGCGCGGAGACAACGCGCAATGCGGTCGCTGGTGGCCTGCTGGCGCTGTCTGAGCATCCCGAACAGTTGCGCGCACTGCCCGATGATCTCGACACGCTGCCTTCGGCGGTCGAGGAGATGGTGCGGTGGACATCGCCGTCGCCATCCAAGCGGCGCACCGCCACCCGGGATGTCACCCTCGGCGGCCAGGCGATACGGGCAGGGCAGAAAGTGCAGATCTGGGAGGGCTCAGCCAACCGGGACGCGGACGTGTTCGGCCGCGCCGACGAATTTATCATCGATCGTAAACCCAATCCGCACTTGGGTTTCGGGCAAGGCGTGCACTACTGTCTCGGGGCCAACCTGGCCCGGCTGGAGCTGCGGGTGCTGTTCGAGGAGCTGTTGTCACGCTTCGGCACCGTGCGTGTCGTCAAGCCCGTCGAGTGGACTCGGAGTAACCGGCACACCGGCATTCGGCATCTGGTCGTAAAGCTGCTCGGCGGATAGAGCCCTCAGCGCACAGTCGGCCGGCTTCGAACGGCGATACCGGCCGAGCGCAGCTCCAGATCCGCTAGGCGGTGGATAGTGGTCGGATCTTCGCGACGCCAGGCGCCAACTGGGTCGGCAGTGACGGTGGTCAGCTTGCGCAGCGGCCGATTAGCCAATGCTCGCAGTGCCAGCAGCTGTTCGCCGGCCGGAGTGGCCGCCAAGGCCGTCACGGTCAGTTTGCGGCGGAAGAACCGCAGCCGCAACACCAGCCACGGCATCATCACCGCCAGGATCGGTGGCGCCGCGACGGCCAGTGCCAGCAACACCGAAAGCCACGTTGCGGTGGTGTCCAAGCTGTGCCCGGCACCGGCGATGTCACGCGCCGCTTCACTGGCCGCGGTCAGTGGCTTGCTGATCGCGCCTCCCACCAGCGGAATATGTTCTGCGCTGTGGCCCGCTGATTGCAGGTTGTGGCCGACGCCGTTGGCGCCGTGCTCGACCTGTCGACCAGCATCGGCAATCTTGGAGATCGCGTCGTGCACCGCCAGGGCGACGAGGACCCACAACGAAGTCCAAAACGCTACAGCGGCGTCACTGACAAGCTGGGCCAGCAGTCGGCCGGGTCTGGTGGCGTAGGGCAACAAGCGGAATCTCATGACCTGATCCCAGCACAGGGCTGGTGGATAGGTGTGGCCGTTGCTGCCCGTTAGGCTGACGCGATGCGTCCTGCTCTGTCCGAGTATCGGCATCTGGCCAGCGGCAAAGTTCGCGAACTGTACCGCATCGACGAGAAGCACCTGCTGTTCGTCGCGACGGACCGAATCTCGGCGTTCGACTATGTGCTGGACAGCACGATTCCGGACAAGGGTCGCATTCTGACCGCGATGAGCATGTTCTTCTTCAACTTCGTCGAAGCACCCAACCATCTGGCCGGGCCGCCCGACGACCTGCGCATCCCCGACGAGGTGCTCGGCCGCGCACTCGTCGTGCGGGAGCTGGAGATGCTGCCCGTGGAATGCGTGGCCCGGGGGTATCTGACCGGTTCTGGCTTGCTGGACTACCAGCGCGGCGGGACAGTATGCGGAATACCGTTGCCGCTGGGTTTGGTGGAAGCAAGCAGGCTCGCCACGCCGGTGTTCACCCCTGCCACCAAAGCAGAACTCGGACAACATGACGAGAACATTCCGTTCGCGCAGGTGATCGAGATAGTGGGCGCAGTGCGCGCCAACCAGCTACGCGACCGTACGCTGCAGATCTACATCCAGGCCGCCGATCACGCCCTGAAGAAGGGAATAATCATCGCCGACACGAAATTCGAGTTCGGTATCGATGATCACGGCAACTTGGTGCTAGCCGATGAGATCTTCACGCCAGATTCGTCACGCTACTGGCCTGCCAGAGAGTATCGGGCCGGCGTGGTGCAGACCAGCTTCGACAAACAATTCGTGCGGAACTGGCTGACCAGCGCGGAGTCCGGCTGGGACCGCGCCGGCTCAGAGCCGCCACCTCCGCTGCCAAACGAGATCATCGAGGCAACACGCGCACGTTACGTCGATGCCTACGAACGGATTTCCGGAATGCCTTTCGACGGCTGGATTGGCCCCGGCGCGCATGACTGAAGTCGCGGGACCGCCAGTCGCGAAACGGGTGGACAGCCGGCGCGAGTTCCACGGCGACGTCTTCGCCGATCCATACGAATGGCTACGGGACAAGACCGATCCCGAGGTCATTGCTCACCTCACGGCCGAAAATGATTACGCCGACCAGGCCACCGCCCACCTGGAAGCACTGCGGGAGAAAATCTTCGACGAAATCAAAGCGCGGACCAAAGAGACTGACCTCTCGGTGCCGGTTCGCCGTCACGCCTGGTGGTACTACGCCCGAAGCTTCGAGGGCAAACAGTACGGTGTGCATTGTCGTTGTCCGGTCAAGGATCCGGCCGACTGGAGCCCGCCGGTCTTCGACGAGCACACCGATATTCCGGGGGAGCAAATACTGCTCGACGAGAACGTCGAGGCCGACGGACAGAAGTTCTTCGCCCTGGGCGCTGCCAGTGTCAGTCCCGATGGCAATGTGCTGGCCTACTCCGTCGATATCCTCGGCGACGAGCGATACACTTTGCGATTCAGGAACTTACGCACTGGTGAGCAGTATCCCGATGAGATCGTTGCTATCGGCGCAGGGGTGACCTGGGCGACTGACAACCACACGGTGTACTACGTCACCGTCGATGCGGCCTGGCGGCCCGACACCGTGTGGCGACATCGGCTCGGCTCTGGTCTGCCAGCGGAGAAGGTGTATCACGAAGCCGACGAACGGTTTTGGGTGGGGGTGGGGCGCACCCGCAGTGACGCATATGTCCTGATCGCCTCCGGATCAGCCATCACGTCGGAAGTTCGGTACGCGGACGCGGCGGATCCGCAGGCCGAGTTCACCACGGTGCTGCCGCGTCGCGACGGCGTCGAATACTCGATCGAGCACGCCGTCCTCAGTGAGCAGGATCGGTTTCTGATACTGCACAACGACGGCGCGGTGAACTTCACCTTGGTCGAGGCACCGGTTGCCGATCCAGGCGCCCAGCGCACACTGATTGCGCATCGCGACGACGTCAGACTCGACGGTATGGACGCCTTTGCCGGGCTGCTGGTAATCAGCTACCGGCGTGAGGCGTTGCCGCGGATCCAGCTGTGGCCCATCAACGGCATGGACTACGGCCGGCCGGAAGAAATGGCTTTCGACTCTGATCTGATGTCGGTCGGCCTAGGTGTCAACCCGAACTGGGATTCGCCCAAACTGCGCGTAGGAGCCGGGTCATTCATCACACCGACAAGGATCTACGACGTGGACCTCGGGACGGGGGAGCGCACCCTGCTGCGGGAGCAACCGGTGCTCGGCGGCTATCGGCGCGACGAATACGTCGAGCGGCGTGACTGGGCGTACGCAGATGACGGGACACGCATTCCGGTGTCAGTCGTGCATCGAGACGGCATTGAATTCCCCGCTCCGGTGTTGCTTTACGGCTACGGCGCCTACGAGCTCTGCGAGGATCCACGTTTCAGCATTGCCCGGTTGTCGCTGCTGGACCGGGGCGTAGTATTCGTGATCGCCCACGTCCGCGGCGGCGGTGAGATGGGGCGGCTGTGGTATGAGCACGGCAAGCTGCTGCAGAAGATGAACACCTTTACCGACTTCGTCGCTGTCGCACGGCATCTGGTGAACGCGCGGCTCACAAGTGCGGACAAGCTGGTGGCGATGGGCGGCAGCGCCGGCGGCCTGCTTGTGGGGGCGGTGGCCAACCTCGCTCCAGAGCTGTTCGCCGGGATATTGGCGCGGGTGCCCTTCGTCGACCCACTGACCACGATTTTGGATCCGTCGTTGCCGCTGACCGTCACTGAGTGGGAGGAGTGGGGCAACCCGTTGCAGGACCGCGACGTCTACTTCTACATGAAGTCCTATTCGCCGTACGAGAACGTTGCGGCCAAAGACTATCCGGCGATTCTGGTGATGACGTCGTTGAACGACACCAGGGTGTTCTACGTCGAACCCGCGAAATGGGTTGCAGCGCTGCGGCACAGCAAGGACGATCGGAAAACCGTGCTGCTCAAAACTCAAATGAGCTCCGGGCACGGCGGGATCAGCGGTCGTTACGAGCAGTGGAAAGAAGTTGCCTATCAATACGCTTGGGTGCTAAGCGCCGCCGACAAAGAACGCTACGACGGCGGCAGGGTAGCTGATCTGCTCAGCGGTGCGCAGGAGTAACCGCGTGTCATCGGCTCAGGCGACTCAGGTGCGGACGGGATTGCCGGCGGCCGGCTGCCTTGGCAGGAATGCCGCTGGAATGTACGTCGACATCACCAGGACGACGGCGACCACGAACACCACGCCGTAGGCACGGGACAGGTCGTGCAGCAGAGTGTTCGACAAGCCTGGTGTAAGTGACTGCCGGGGTGTCGTCGAAATGTTTGGGCTGCGGTTGAACTGGCTGGTCAAGATCACTGCCATCAGGGCGGTGCCCACCGACCCAGCCACTTGCTGATTGACGCTGATCAGCGTGGACCCGCGGGCGATCTGCTGCGAAGTCAGCGCCTGCATCGCCGATCCGGACAACGGCGTCATGGTGCAGCCCAAACCCATGCCCATGACCACCAGACCGGTTAACAGGACGGGCCGATAGTGGGCTTGCTGCCACACTCCGTAGGCCACGGCGCCCATCCCCGTCGTGACCAGCGTGATGCCCACCAACACCGCCATACCAGGACCACGTTTATCCATGTAGATCCCGGCCAGCGGCATCGTCAGCATGGCGCCCAGGCCCTGGGGAATCACGTGTAGGCCCGCCTGAAACGGTGTCATGTGCAGCACCTGCTGAAAGTAGCTCGGAATGAGCAGGCCCGCGCCGAAGAATGCCACGGCGAAGACGAACATCGCGGAGTTGGCCAGGGTCACTACCCGGTTGGAGAACAACCGCAGATTGATCAGCGGGTGGTCCGCACGGTGCAGCGCATGGACCACGAACCCGATGATCAATACCACGCCAATGGCGGCCGGTATCCATACGTGACGGTCGAGTGCGGTACCGCGGGCTGGGATAGACGACACCCCGTATAGGAACGTCGCCAGACCGGGCGACAACAGCAGCATGCCGATGAAGTCGAACGTCTCCGACTCCGCCGGGCGGTCCCGCGGGAACACGACGGCGGCCAGCAGAAACGCGGCGATGCCAATCGGCAAGTTGACGCGGAAGATCCATTGCCAGCCGTACGAGTCGATCAGCCAGCCACCGAGGATCGGCCCACCGATGGGTCCCAGCAACATCGGGATACCGAGCACGGCCATCAGGCGACCGAGCCGTCTGGCGCCGGCCTCGCGGGTCAAGATCGTGAAAGCCAGCGGCATCAACATGCCCCCGCCGAGGCCCTGCACCACCCGAAAGGCGATGAGAAACGTGACGTTTGGCGCCATGGCGCACAGCAGGGAGCCGGCTGTGAACGCTACCACCGAGCCCATGAAAAGCCGCTTGGTGCCGAACCGATCGGCGGCCCAGCCGGCCAGTGGGATCACCGTGGCCAGCGCCAGGGTGTATCCGGTCATCGTCCAGGCGACGATGGCCTGGGTGGAGCCGAACTGAGCGATGAAGGTCCGCTGCGCGACGCTGACGACTGTGGCATCCAGGATCGACATCACCGAGGCCAGCACACACACACCCGCGATACGCAGCAAGCCGGCGTCCAGCTGGTCGGGGTGGGTCCGTTCAGCGTCAGCCCGCAGCTCAGCAGGTGATTGGGAATCAACGGCGCGGCCCGACACGGCTGTCAGCGTAATGACAATAAGTAGCCGATCAAGCTACTTCGCGAGGCCGGCTCGCGGCAGCCTGCGGATTTAGCTGCGGGGGATGTTCGACGCCGGACATCTGCGTGGATTTCACCAGTTGGAAACCTGCGGTAGGCAAACTGGTGTCGTGTCTGGGAAGTTGATGGTTTCGGTCTCCGGGATCGGCGAGCGCACACTTGCCGACGTCGACGCGTTCTGCGCGCAGATGGACGCACGCGCTGTGCCGGTGTCGTTGCTGGTGGCGCCGCGGCTCAAAGGTGGCTACCGGCTCGACCGCGATCCTGGCACCGTGGATTGGCTTGCTGATCGGCGCGCCGGTGGGGACGCCATCTTGTTGCACGGCTACGACGAGGCGGCCACCAAGAAGCGGCGCGGTGAATTCGCCGCCTTGCCGGCGCACGAGGCCAACCTGCGACTGATGGCTGCTGACCGTGTGCTCGAGCACCTTGGACTGCGGACCCGGCTGTTCGCCGCGCCGGGCTGGACCGCGTCTGCCGGTACGGTGAGAATGTTGCCCCACAACGGCTTCAGGTTGCTAGCAGACCTTCATGGGGTTACCGACTTGGTCCGGCAAACGACTGTCCGCGCGCGGGTGCTGGGCATCGGCGAAGGCTTCTTGGCTGAGCCGTGGTGGTGCCGGATGCTGGTGCTGTCGGCGGAGCGTATCGCGCGGCGCCGCGGTGTGGTGCGGGTTGCGGTCGCCGCAACGCAGCTGCGCAAGCCCGGTCCGCTGCAAGCGATGCTGGACGCGGTAGACCTGGCGATGCTATACGGCTGCACGCCCACGGTGTACCAGTGGCGCGCAGACCGGGCGGTGCTGGACGCGGCTTGACCCCTCGCTGCCGTTACCTTTAGCGGCGTGAGCGACACCCGAGCGTTGCCGGCAGATCAGGCTGACGTCATCATTGTCGGTGCAGGCCTGGCGGGGCTAGTGGCCGCCTGCGAGGTGGCAGACCGCGGTTTGCGAGTGTTGATCCTCGATCAGGAAAACAGCGCCAACCTCGGTGGGCAGGCGTATTGGTCGTTCGGCGGTCTTTTCTTTGTCGACAGCCCGGAACAACGCCGCCTGGGTATACGGGACAGCTGTGAATTAGCACTTCAAGATTGGCTTGATACGGCAGGCTTCGACCGGCCGGAGGACTATTGGCCACGCCAATGGGCGCAGACCTACGTCGATTTTGCGGCCGGCGAGAAACGCAGTTGGCTGCGTGCCCGCGGCCTGCAAATTTTCCCGCTGGTGGGTTGGGCCGAGCGTGGCGGATACGACGCACGCGGATGCGGCAACTCGGTGCCCCGGTTTCACATCACCTGGGGGACCGGACCGGGATTGGTTGACATCTTCGTGCGCCAGCTGCGGGATCGGCCGCAGGTGCGTTTCGCGCATCGTCACCGGGTCGACGAGCTCATCGTCGAAGGTGACAAGGTGACCGGGGTGCGCGGCAGCATGCTGGAGCCCACGGATGCCCTGCGAGGCGTGGTGTCGTCCCGAAGGGTGTTCCGCGAGTTCGAGTTTCGCGCTTCAGCAGCGATCGTGACCAGCGGTGGCATCGGCGGCAACCACGATCTTGTGCGGCAGAACTGGCCCGAGCGGATGGGCCGGGTTCCCGAGCAGCTGCTGAGCGGTGTGCCCGCCCACGTCGATGGCAGGATGATCGGCATCGCTGAGCAGGCCGGCGCCCGAGTGATCAACCGGGATCGCATGTGGCACTACACCGAAGGCATCACCAATCATGACCCGATCTGGCCGCGGCACGGCATCCGGATCATCCCGGGCCCGTCGTCGCTGTGGCTGGACGCGAACGGTAAGCGGCTGCCCGCCCCGTTGTATCCGGGCTTCGACACCCTGGGCACACTGGAGCACATCGCCCGATCCGGCTACGACTACACGTGGTTTCTGTTGAACGCGAAGATCATCGAGAAAGAGTTTGCGCTGTCTGGTCAGGAGCAGAATCCTGACTTGACTGGACGAAGCGTGCGCCAGCTGCTGTCGTCGCGGGCGCGGTCCGGGCCGCCAGGGCCGGTGCAGGCATTCGTCGACCGCGGCGTGGACTTTGTCACCGCTGACTCGTTGCGTGAATTGGTGTGTGCAATGAACAGACTGCCCGATGTCCAGCCGCTGGATTTCGTGAGGGTAGCGGCCGAAGTCATCGCGCGTGACCGTGAAGTCACCAACCGGTTCAGCAAAGACAGCCAGATCAACGCGATCCGCATCGCACGCGGCTACCTCGGCGACCGGCTGGGCCGCGTCGTGGCACCCCATCGTTTGACCGATCCCAAGGCCGGGCCGATGATCGCGGTGAAGCTACATATTCTGACCCGAAAGACACTGGGCGGACTCGAGACTGACCTCGATTCCCGAGTGCTCACGGCCGACGGCACACCGTTCGACGGGTTGTACGCGGCCGGCGAGGCGGCCGGTTTTGGTGGTGGCGGTATGCACGGCTACCGCGCCCTGGAGGGCACCTTCCTCGGCGGCTGCATCTTCTCCGGCCGCGCCGCCGGTCGCGGTGCTGCCGCCGACATCGCCTAGCCCCGGCCCAGCCCGCCCGGCCAACCTGCTCGCGCTGAAAAGTGACCGCGCTAGAAGGTGACGGCGCTTTCTTCGGGCAGCACCTGAAATTCGGTGGTGGTCATCTCGCTGAGCCGCCCGTAGTAGATGCCTCTGGCATCGGCAGCGATGATGCCCTGGTGAATCGGCACGGCGTGGGTCGGGGCCACTGCCCGCAGATAATCAACGGCCTCCGACACTTTCATCCACGGTGCGGCAGCAGGCGTGGCCAGCACATCTATTGGCTCGTCGGGAACGAACAAAGCGTCCCCGGGATGCATCAAGCGGGCCGGATGCTCACCGTCGCCGACCAGATACGAAAGATTCTGTATGCCCGGGATTTCCGGATGTATGACGGCATGTTCGCCGCCGACGGCCCGGATGGTCAGCTGCCCCACCTGCAGTGCGTCTCCCACCCGCACCGGCCGGCACGGCTCACCGAGCTGAGCGGTGGTCTGCGGGTCGGCGTACAGGGTGGCGTCGCGGTTCGCTTCGAGTAACGCCGGCAGACGCGAGTTGTCCACATGATCGGGATGCTGATGGGTGATCAGGATCGCCGAAAGACCGATGATCCCCTCGAAACCGTGGGAGAAAGTGCCCGGGTCGAACAGTATCGTCGTGTGGCCGAAATCGGCGAGCAAACAAGAATGGCCGAAATGCGTCAGCTGCATACCCACGATTGTGCGCGCAGCCGATGCAAGTGCGGCAGTCAGCACCGGGCGGCCGGTAGAGTCAACGGCGAGTTAGCAGATCCCGACAGCGAGGAGCGCCGGTGGCCCGGGTGGTTGTGCATGTGATGCCCAAGGCCGAGATTCTGGATCCGCAAGGTCAGGCAATCGTCGGCGCGTTGGGCCGGCTCGGACATGACGGCGTGTCAAAGGTGCGGCAGGGCAAGCGGTTCGAACTTGATGTCGATGGCAGCGTCGACGACGCCGCGCTGGCCGAGATCGCCGAATCGCTGCTGGCCAACACCGTGATCGAGGACTGGACCGTAGTTCGGGAACCGCAGTGAGCCCGCGTATCGGTGTTATCACCTTTCCCGGGACACTCGACGACGTCGACGCCGCCCGGGCGGCGCGATTCGTGGGTACCGAACCGGTCGCCCTCTGGCATGCTGACACCGATCTCAAAGGTGTTGACGCGGTCATAGTGCCGGGCGGGTTCTCCTACGGCGATTATCTGCGCGCCGGTGCGATCGCCCGGTTCGCTCCGGTGATGGGTGAAGTCATCGCCGCCGCCGGTCGGGGGCTGCCGGTGTTGGGGATCTGCAACGGCTTCCAGGTGCTGTGTGAGGCCGGCCTGTTACCGGGTGCACTGACCCGCAACGCGGGCCTGCATTTCGTATGCCGCGACGTGTGGCTGCAGGTGGTGTCGACGGCGACGGCGTGGACATCGCGGTTCGACCAAGGTACTGACTTGCTGGTGCCGCTGAAGTCCGGCGAGGGCCGCTATGCTGCCCCGGACGGGGTGCTCGACGAGCTGGAAGGGGAAGGTCGGGTGGTGTTCCGCTACCTCGACAACCCAAACGGCTCACTGCGCGATATCGCCGGAATCAGCTCGGCGAATGGCCGCGTGGTCGGATTGATGCCACATCCAGAACACGCGATCGAGGCACTGACCGGACCGTCCGACGCTGGGCTGGGCCTCTTCCGCTCCGCGTTGGACGCGGTGCTAGCAGCTTAGCGCCTCCTGCGGAGACTAGTGCTCGACATTCACCGCCTGCCCGCAACGTCATTCCTCCTCGCTTCTGTGTTGGTACTTGCACTGCGATTGACCCCGCTGTGCGCAGCCGACAGTTCCGGCCCGCTTTATCAACTTCTCGACGCCGCCGCGGAGCGACTACAGACTGCCGATCCGATCGCCGCGGCGAAGTTCAAGTCCGGTGCTCCTCTCGACGATCCACTGCGAGAACAGCAGGTGATCGACACAGTGACGACGGCAGCCGATGAGAAGGGCATCGACTCCGGATACACCAAAGATGTCTTCCGGAACCAAATCGATGCCACCAGCGCCGTCGAGCATGCGCGGTTTGCTGACTGGAAGCTCGACCCCGATACCGCGCCTGAGCCGATGTCCGATCTTGCCACCCTCCGCGCGACCATCGACCGGCTCAACCAAAGAATGGTCGATGAAATTGCGGATCAATGGGAACTTCTGAACTCGTCCAGATGTGGAGATGAGCGGGACGCTGCCAAAGCTGCGGTAGTTGCTGCGCGGCAATTCGACCCGCTACTTCAACGAGCTTTCTCCTATGCCGCCAGGTCGTACTGCCGCTAGTCCTGCATGTTCTGCACGGAACACCCGGCGATCCCCGCCCGATGAAAAGATGGGGACATGGCGGTCTCGGCGGCAGACTTGTGCGACTTCATCGACGCGTCCCCCTCGCCTTTTCATGCCTGTGCCACAGCAGCAGACATACTGGCCGCCGCCGGATACACCGAGCTTTCCGAAGCCGACGCGTGGCCGGGGACGGGCAAGTATTTCACTGTGCGGGCCGGCTCCCTGGTGGCCTGGGACAGCAGCTTGGACGCCGACGTGCCGTTTCGGGTCGTGGGTGCCCACACCGACAGCCCCAACCTGAGGGTCAAACAGCGTCCGGACCGCCTGGTCGCGGGCTGGCAGGTGGTGGCGCTGGAGCCGTACGGCGGCGCGTGGCTGAACTCGTGGCTGGACCGCGACCTCGGTGTCAGCGGCCGGCTGTCCCTGCGCGACGGCGCTGACATCCTTCACAGCCTGGTTCGCCTCGACGCTCCGATGCTGAGGGTGCCGCAGCTGGCCATCCACTTGGCCGAGGATCGCAAGTCGCTCACGTTGAACCCGCAACGGCACGTCAACGCCGTGTGGGGAGCGGGTGACACCGCGAGGCCGTTCCTGGATTATGTTGCCGAGCACGCCGGATTCGACGCGGCTGACCTGCTGGGTGCCGACCTGATGACTCACGACCTGACACCTTCGACGATCGCCGGTGTCGACGGCCAGTTCATCAGCGCTCCCCGGTTGGACAACCTGGCCAGCTGCTATGCCGGCCTGCAGGCCTTGCTGGCAGCAGAACCACACAGCTACCTGCCGGTGCTGGTGCTCTTCGATCATGAGGAGGTCGGTTCGGTGTCTGACCACGGCGCGCAATCCGAGCTGCTGGTGACCACGCTGGAACGGATCGTGCTGGCTGCCGGGGGCAGTCGGGAGGACTTTTTGCGCCGGCTTTCCGGGTCCATCGTGGCCTCCGCCGACATGGCACACGCGACGCACCCCAACTACCCGGAACGGCATGAACCCGGACACCTGATCGCGATCAACGGGGGTCCTGTCCTCAAGGTGCAACCCGACCTGCGTTACGCCACCGACGGTCGCACGGCCGCGGCGTTCGCGCTGGCCTGCCGACAGGCCGGCGTCCCGCTGCAACGTTACGAACACCGCGCCGACCTGCCGTGCGGTTCGACCATCGGTCCGATTACCTCAGCGCGCACGGGGATACCGACTGTCGACGTCGGCGCCCCGCAGCTGGCGATGCACTCGGCGCGGGAACTGATGGGTGCCGACGACGTCGTCGCCTATACCGCCGCACTGCAAGCCTTCCTGTCACCACAGTGAGGTCCGGTCGCCCTGTCGCGGGCGCTTCCCACGGCGCGCCCGGCACGGAATCTAGACTGTCCTCGTGACGTCCGGGCTCACTCACGCCGTCGATACCGTCGAGCAGGCCGCGGCCACGCCCAATCAACCGCAACCGTTCCGTGAACTCGGTCTCAAAGACGACGAATATCAGCGCATCCTCGAGATCCTGGGCCGCCGGCCCACCGATTCAGAGCTGGCTATGTACTCGGTGATGTGGAGCGAGCACTGCTCTTACAAGTCCTCCAAAGTTCACCTGCGCTACTTCGATGAAACCACTACTGAGCAGATGCGCGCCGGGATGCTGGCCGGAATCGGCGAAAACGCCGGGGTCGTCGACATCGGGGACGGTTGGGCGGTCACCTTCAAGGTCGAGTCGCACAACCACCCGTCCTATGTCGAGCCGTATCAAGGTGCGGCCACCGGCGTCGGCGGCATCGTGCGCGACATCATGGCCATGGGCGCCCGACCGGTGGCGGTGATGGATCAGCTGCGGTTCGGAGCGGCCGACGCCCCCGATACCCGGCGGGTGCTCGACGGGGTGGTCCGCGGCATCGGCGGCTACGGCAACTCGCTGGGTTTGCCCAACATTGGCGGCGAGACGGTCTTCGATGCCTGCTATGCCGGCAACCCGTTGGTCAACGCGTTGTGTGTCGGCGTCCTGCGCAAGGAGGATCTGCACCTGGCGTTCGCGTCGGGCGCCGGAAACAAGATCATCCTGTTCGGCGCGCGCACCGGTCTGGACGGCATCGGTGGAGTTTCGGTGCTGGCGTCGGACACTTTCGGCGCGGATGAGACCGATAGTGGGAAAACCAGAAAGAAACTGCCGTCGGTTCAAGTCGGCGACCCGTTCATGGAAAAAGTGCTGATCGAGTGCTGCCTTGAGCTGTACGCCGCCGGTCTCGTGGTCGGAATTCAGGATCTCGGCGGAGCCGGATTAGCTTGTGCCACATCAGAGTTAGCGTCGGCCGGTGATGGCGGGATGACAGTGGATCTGGACACTGTGCCGCTGCGGACGCAAAACATGACGCCCGCCGAAGTGCTCTGCAGCGAGTCGCAGGAACGCATGTGCGCGGTCGTCACCCCCGAGCACGTCGATGCTTTCCTGGGGGTATGTCGCAAGTGGGAAGTGCTGGCCACCGTAATCGGCGAGGTCACCGACGGTGACCGGTTGCGCATCGCTTGGCACGGTGAGACCGTCGTCCACGTGCCGCCGCGCACCGTGGCGCACCAAGGCCCGGTGTATCAGCGCCCGGTCGCCCGTCCGGAGTCGCAGGATGCGCTGAACGCCGACCGCTCGGCCACGCTGCCCCGGCCGAGCACCGGCGAGGAGTTGCGCGCGACGTTGCTTGCGCTGGTGGGCAGTCCACAGCTGTGCAGTCGGGCGTTCATCACCGAGCAATACGACCGCTATGTGCGGGGCAACACGGTGCTGGCCGAGCGGGCAGACGGCGGCATGCTGCGCATCGACGAGTCCACCGGCCGCGGCATCGTGGTGTCGACCGACGCGTCCGGGCGTTACACCCTGTTGGACCCCTACACCGGAGCCCAACTCGCGCTGGCGGAGGCTTACCGCAACGTCGCTGTCACCGGCGCCACCCCCGTCGC
Source organism: uncultured Actinomycetota bacterium (assembly GCA_963795995.1). Taxonomy (GTDB): domain Bacteria; phylum Actinomycetota; class Actinomycetes; order Mycobacteriales; family Mycobacteriaceae; genus Mycobacterium. The sequence continues at coordinate 155,069 of CAWCJY010000007.1, read as the reverse complement.
TGTGACCAACTGTCTGAACTTCGGGTCGCCAGAGGACCCCGGCGTCATGTGGCAATTCGCTGAGGCAGTACGCGGGCTGGCTGATGGCTGTGCCGCGCTTGGCATTCCAGTTACCGGGGGCAATGTCAGCTTCTATAACCAGACCGGGTCGACGGCAATTCATCCCACTCCCGTCGTCGGGGTGCTGGGGGTCATCGATGATGTGAGCCGGCGCATCCCCACTGCCTTGGGCACGATCCCCGGTGAAACGCTGTTACTACTCGGCGACACCCGAGATGAGTTCGACGGCTCGGTCTGGGCGCAGGTGAGCGCTGACCACCTCGGCGGATTACCGCCCTCGGTGGACTTGAACCGAGAGCGGTTGCTGGGCGATGTGTTGAGCGCGGCGTCTCGCGAGGGATTGGTGTCGGCGGCTCACGACCTCTCCGAAGGCGGCTTGGCGCAGGCGGTGGTGGAATCGGCGCTGGGAGGCGAAACAGGTTGCCGCATCACGCTTCCCGACGGTGCCGACCCGTTCACCAGCTTGTTCTCCGAGTCGGCGGGCCGGGTGCTGGTAGCCGTGCCCGGCACCGAAGAGAGCCGCTTTCGTTCGCTGTGCGCTGCCAAAGGATTGCCTGCCGTGCCCGTTGGGGTCGTCGACCAGAACTCAGATGTGCTGGAGGTGCAAGGCTTGTTCACCGTCGCATTGACAGAACTGCGCAGCACATTCGAGAAAGTGCTGCCCGGGCTTTTCGGATGAGCACGCGGACATGAGCACGCCCGTGCACGACGTCACCGGTGAAGCCGCGACGCCTGCAACCCGAACGCCGGATCGCCATCCGCTGGCCGTGTGGGCGTGGAGTCTGCTGCGGCTGAGGTTCGTTGGTGTGGTGTTCGGTGCATTCTTCTTCTGCCTGTCGCTGACACCGTCACTGCTGCCGCGCAGCTGGCTGCTTCAAGGGCTGATCGGCGGCATCAACGCCGCCATCGGATACGGCCTGGGCGTGGTGGTCGAAAAAGCGCTACGCCGGCTGGTGTTGCGCAGCGTCCGCTGGTGGCCACCGCCACCGCGAGTATTGGCTTCGCTGAAGGCGGCCGTAGTGGCACTCTCGCCGACGGCATGCGTGCTGATGCTCATCCCGGCGGCGTCCTGGCAGCGGCAGGTGTCGGCACTGATGGGCATCGAAGGTCCGACGACGGTAAGTTACCTGCGCACCCTGATCATCGCTGTCCTCGTCGGCGGACTGCTGGTGGCGGCGTCGCGGGTGATCATCGACGCGATCAGGCTGCTGGCGCGAATGCTCATCAGGCGGTGGCATCTACATGACGAGACCGCACTTTTCCTCGGTACCACGATCGTGGTGGCGCTGCTGATACTGCTGTTCAACGGCGTCCTCATGCGCGGCTTCTTCGCCGGTGCCAATTCGATGTTTCAACCCGAGAACAGCACAACTCGCAGCGGGGTGTCCGCGCCGGTTCTTCCCGAAAAGTCGGGCAGCCCAGGCTCGTTGGCGCCGTGGGATTCGCTCGGCCTGCAGGGTCGCAATTTCGTGGCCGCTGGTCTGCACGCCGCCGAGTTGACCCGGCTCAACGGTCGCCCGGCCAAGGAGCCGATCCGGGTGTATGCCGGATTGCAGACCGCCGACGATGATTTCGCCCGAATGCAGGTGTTGATCGGCGAACTCGATCGCACGCACGCCTTTGACCGCAAGCTGCTGGTCATCGTCCCGACCACCGGCACCGGCTGGGTCGACCCGGTGGCGGCGCGCTCGGTGGAAATGATGTACAACGGCGACACCGCCCTAGTCGGAGCGCAGTACTCGTACTTGCCGAGCTGGATTTCAGTCCTGGCCGATCAGCAGAAGTCGATGGATTCCGGCCGGTTACTGGTCGACAGCGTCCAGGAACGCTGGCAGCAGTTGCCGCCGGATCACCGGCCCAAACTTGTGCTGTATGGGGAGAGTCTGGGCTCAATGGCCGGCCAGGCCGCCTTCGGATATCTGCCCGATGTGCCGAAGATGGGGTTCAGTTCCGTGTTGTGGGTGGGCCCGCCGCAGGCCAGTCCGGTATGGCATGCGCTGATCGTGCGGCGTGACCCAGGCACCACCGAAGTGCAGCCCCGTTACGACAACGGGCGAACCGTACGGTTCGCCGAGGCCATTGTTCCCGCGGACATCGCCGGAGTTGCGGGGCGACCGTGGGAGGGCACCCGGGTGCTGTTCCTGCAGCACCCCTCTGACCCGGTCGTGTGGTGGTCACCCAAGCTGCTCTTCAGTCGACCGGACTGGCTCGTTGAGCCTCGTGGCCGGGACCGGACTGCGGCGATGCATTGGTATCCGGTCGTGACGTTCTGGCAGGTGAGCGCCGATCTCACCTACGCGCAGCGGGTGCCCGGTGGGCATGGCCACAATTACGGCGACATGGTGCTGGACGGCTGGGCGGCGGTCGCCCCACCGGATGGGTGGTCCGCAGGCGACACCGAGCGAATGCGCGCTGCGCTGAAACAGTTCGAGGCGGCGTCCGGGCCTGAATATTGATTCAGCACATCGGTTTTCATCGCCTGTCGGCGGGAGTGGTGGCAGTTGCGCTGATCGGGCGAAGTGCCGTCGTGTCGCGCGTGCCGATACGCTGGCGGGTGCCGGTGCAGGCGGTGACCGCGGGGCTGTTGGTCGCCGTGACCGGCGCGCCGTTGGGGCTTCGTCCGCCGCGGCTGTGGTCGGGGATGCGGTTGGCATTAGTTGTTGGGTCGGTCGCGGTTGCCGGGATTGCGGCGTCAACGACGGTACCCGCAGTACGGCTGTCGATGCTCGCCCGTCAGTTGCCCGGCTCTACGCCAGCCTGGCTGATCTGGCAGATACCTTTCGGCACAGTCTGGGCCGAGGAGGCGGCTTTCCGGGCGGCGCTGGCCCACGTGGCAGCCGAAGCCTTCGGCGGTTCGACCGGCCAGCTGCTACAAGCCACCAGTTTCGGGCTCAGCCATGTCCCGGACGCGCGCGGTACCGGCGAGCCGGTCGCGGCTACGGTGCTCGCCACTGGTGTCGCAGGCTGGCTGTTCGGATGGCTGGCGAATCGGTCCGGCAGCCTGGCGGCGCCGATGCTGGCGCACCTGGCGATCAACGAAACCGCGGCGGTGGCCGCGCTGAGCCTACGGCGTCGCAGCGCTTCGAGACCCCGACCATGACCGCCCGCCACCGAGCCGATCCGGATCAGACCCGCGCGGCGGTCATGGCGATCGTCGACTGGCTGCGTGACGAAACCCTCCCGGCGCCTGACCGCGCCGCGCTGGCGGCAGCGGTCCGCTTGACCGCCCACACGCTGGCCGCGGAGGCGCCCGGCGCCAGTGTTGAAGTCCGGGTTCCACCATTCGTGGCGGTGCAATGTGTCTCCGGACCACGGCACACCCGCGGCACACCGCCCAATGTCGTCGAGACAGACCCGCGGACCTGGCTGCTATTGGTCACGGGATCGCTGCAGGTAACCGAGGCCGAAGCCGCGGGGTCGCTGCGGCTGAGCGGTTCACGCGCGGGCGAAATCGGGAACTGGCTACCGCTGGTTCCCCTGACGGGTCGTGCGTGACAACGGAGCGAGGCCCGATCGAATCAGTTCCAGGCTGACGGCGACGATTTCACCCAGATTGTCAGCGCACCCGCGTCGGCCCCAGTACTCGACGGCGGCGATTAGCACTGCGGCAAGGGCCGACCCCGCTATCTCGGCGACCAGATCGAGTTCCGGCACGTCCGGGTACCGCGTTTTGACGAAGTCGGTGAGCACCCCGGCGAACGAGGCCTGCACCACTCGCAAATGCGCCGCGATCCGGTCAGCGCTGATCAACTCCACGCGGGCCATCGCGGCCTGGCGAACCACCTCGAACTCGTGCGGAAAGGTTTCCACGCTTGCCAGGACCGCATCAAACAGCGACTCGCGGCTCGGACGCTGCGCCAGCGCGTCGGTCAACCAGTCCAATTGGGTTTCGTAGTCGGCGAAAAGCACGGCTTCCTTGGTAGAGAAGTGCCGAAAGAACGTGCGCTCGGTGACGCCGGCTTCCCGCGCCAGCTCCGTCACCGTCACGTTGGTGAACCCCTTACGCGCGAAGCTATCCAGAGCAACCCGTCGCAACGCCTCGCGCGTCGAGCGCCGGCGCTGCTGGTGACGGTTCACGGTGATCTCCATACCGCCGCGATGGTATCCCGGCGCGACGGAGTCATGTCAGTACTGACACTTCCCAACATGTCAGTACTGACATAACCTTGCTGTGGCCGGCACCGGCGAGCACGGAGGCCAGACCTGGGTCTCGGGGAAGGATGATGAGCATTGAATAGCTATGACGCAATAGTCGTGGGCGCCGGTCACAACGGACTGACCGCCGCGGCCCTCCTGCAGCGCGCCGGGCTGAGAACGGTGTGCCTCGAGGGCAATACCTACTGCGGTGGCATGGCGGCGACGGTGGAACTGATCGACGGGTTCCGCCACGAGATCGCTGGATCGGTGCAGTTCCCGACGCCGAGCCAGATCACCAAAGACCTCGGCCTGGACACCTTGCCGACAGTCGATCCGGACGTGATGTCGGTCAACATCGGCGAGGCCGGCGAAGAGCCGATGATCTTCTACCGCGACCCTATCGCGTTGATGACTCACCTCGGCGAAAAGCACGGTGCTGACGCAGTCACCGGAATGGCGCAATTGATCGGCTGGAGTCAGGGACCCGCCCGGGCGCTCGGCCGCTTCGAGGTGCGCACGCCACCGAAAACACTGGACGAGATGTACGCCTGCGCCGCGAACGCGGACGAACGCAGGGCGATTCACGAGATGCTGTTCGGTTCGGCGATGGATGTGATCGACCGCTACCTTCCCGACAAGGACAAGCATGTTGTCATCCGGGGCATGCTCGCGTTCCTCGCGGTGAACTCCACCTACCGCGGTCCCTACACTCCCGGCAGCGCGGCGTGCCTGGCGTTCGCACTGGCCGTCCCCGACCAGGGGGCGGCGATGATGACCAAGCTGCAGGGCGGTATCGGCGTGCTCACCGAGCATTTGCGGGAAGTCTTCGTCTCCCACGGCGGGGAGATCCGGTTCCGCACCAAAGCCGAGGAGATCTTGGTCCAGCACGGCGCGGTGACCGGGGTGCGACTGCGCGACGGTTCGACCATCACCGCGCCGGTTGTGGTGTCCAACCTGGCGCCGGACGTTACCGTCACCAATTTGATTGCGCCCGAGAATCTTCCGCCAGAACTATCCGCGCGCCTGTCCGGTCGTGACCACCGCGCGTCGTTCGTGCAGATTCATTTCGCACTCGACGGGTTACCCGAATTCGCGCCGCCCTACGAAGTGCTCAACGAGCCGGCATGCAGCAATCAATCGGAATCTTCGGGTCACCAGAAGAACAGCAACGGCAGTGGGAGACCTGTCGGCACGGGATCGTGCCGGACAACCCGCCGGTGGGCATGCAGATACCGTCAGTGCACGACCCCGGTCTTGCGCCACCGGGCAAGCATGCAGCCAGTGCGTTCGCCTATGCCTTCCCGGTCGAGGCCGGTCGCGAGCAGCACGGTCATCTCAAGAACGAGATGGCCGACCGGGTCATCGACAAAATCGCCCGCTATGCGCCGAACTTCAAAGACATCGCAATCCGGCACATCACCTTCGCGCCGTATCACATGCAGAGCATGTTCGGAGCGCCTGCCGGCGACTATTGCCACGGGTTGTTGCACCCCGATCTGATGGGGCCGAACCGGCCCGGACCGCGGGGATTCGGTGACCTGCCGATTGCCATCGACGGGCTCTATCTCGCCGGCGCCGGATGCCATGGCGGCCCGGGCATCACCTTCACGCCCGGCTACAACGCCGGCTATCAGGTGCTCGAAGACCTGTCTCGCACGAATTCGTAGCAGATGTGTGACTGATGTGACATTCGGTACTGCTGACGCCTTATGAGCAAGGCGGACCACATAATTCGGTTGGCATTGCCTGCAACACGCCCGCGCTGGTTCGCCGACCTGACGACCGCCCCCGTAGACTCGGCCCCGTCACCACACCGCGCCCAGGGAGCCGCCTCACCGTGACCGCCCAAGAGCTTTCGATCGACGAAAATCCGCCCGGTGAAGAGTGTGGCGTGTTCGGAGTGTGGGCTCCTGGTGAAGAAGTCGCCAAGCTCACGTACTACGGCCTCTACGCATTGCAGCACCGCGGACAAGAGGCGGCCGGCATCGCCGTCGCCGACGGATCACAAGTATTGGTTTTCAAAGACCTGGGGCTGGTCAGCCAAGTCTTCGACGAACAAACACTGGCGGCCATGGAAGGCCACGTCGCCATCGGCCACACCCGCTACTCCACCAGCGGCCACACCACCTGGGAGAACGCGCAGCCAGTATTCCGGAACACCGCCGCCGGGACCGGCGTCGCGTTGGGACACAACGGCAATCTGGTGAACAGCACCGAACTCGTCGCCCGCGCACGCGACGCGGGCTTGGTCAACACCAGGGCGCCCGGCGCGGCGACCACCGATTCCGACATTTTGGGCGCACTGCTGGCGCACGGAGCAGCCGACTCCAGCCTGGAACAGGCGGCTCTGCAGCTGCTGCCAACCGTGCAGGGCGCCTTCTGCCTGACGTTCATGGACGAGAACACGTTGTATGCCTGCCGCGATCCGCACGGGGTGCGTCCGCTGTCACTGGGACGGCTGGACCGTGGCTGGGTGGTGGCCTCGGAAACCGCCGCGCTCGACATCGTCGGCGCCTCCTTCGTGCGCGACATCGAACCCGGCGAACTGCTGGCCATCGACGCCGACGGGGTGCGCTCGACCCGCTTCGCCAACCCGACCCCCAAGGGCTGCATCTTCGAGTATGTGTACCTGGCCCGCCCGGACAGCACCATCGCCGGCCGGTCGGTGCACGGGGCTCGTGTCGAGATCGGGCGTCGGCTGGCCCGCGAATGCCCCATCGACGCCGACCTGGTGATCGGTGTGCCGGAATCCGGCACACCGGCCGCCGTGGGCTACGCCCAAGAGTCCAACATCCCCTACGGGCAAGGCCTGATGAAGAACGCCTATGTCGGGCGGACATTTATCCAACCGTCGCAGACCATCCGTCAGCTCGGCATCCGGCTGAAGCTGAACCCGCTCAAGGAGGTCATCCGGGGCAAGCGGCTCGTCGTCGTCGACGACTCGATCGTGCGGGGCAACACCCAGCGTGCGCTGGTCCGGATGCTGCGCGAGGCCGGAGCCGTGGAGGTACACGTCCGGATCGCCTCGCCGCCGGTGAAGTGGCCCTGTTTCTACGGCATCGATTTCCCCTCGCCGGCGGAGTTGATCGCCAACGCCGTCGAGGATGAAGACGAGATGCTCGAAGCGGTTCGGCACGCCATCAATGCCGACACGCTCGGCTACATCTCGCTGCGAGGTCTGGTAGCGGCCACCGAGCAGCCGTCCTCACGACTGTGCACCGCCTGCTACGACGGCAGATATCCAATCGAGCTGCCGAGTGAAACGGCTTTGGGTAAGAACGTCATCGAGCACATGCTCGCCAACGCCGCGCGGGAAGCCCAGGTCAACCGTCTGACGGCCGCCGACATGCCGACCGCAGCGCAAGAAGCGCTGCAGCGCCCCTAGCCGGACGGTCAGAGCCGATAGAGATTGCCGCACGAGTGGGCAATGCCGGTCGTCGCCGAGCGGTAGCCTTTACTCCGATGACGGACACCGGAAAAGGCCCCACTCACGGCGTCACCTACGCATCGGCTGGGGTGGACATCGAAGCCGGTGATCGGGCCGTCGAACTGTTCAAGCCGCTGGCGTCCAAGGCCACCAGAGCCGAAGTACGCAGCAAGTTGGGCGGGTTCGCGGGCCTGTTCGCGCTGCGCAACGACTACCGAGAACCGCTCCTGGCCGCCTCCAGCGACGGTGTAGGCACCAAACTGGCCGTGGCGCAGGCGATGGACAAGCACGACACGGTCGGTCTGGACCTGGTGGCGATGGTGGTCGACGACTTGGTGGTCTGCGGCGCAGAGCCGCTGTTTCTGCTGGACTACATCGCCTTGGGCCGGATCGTGCCGGAACGGCTGAACGCCATCGTCGGCGGAATCGCCGAAGGCTGCATACGCGCAGGCTGTGCGCTGCTCGGCGGCGAGACGGCCGAGCATCCCGGGCTGATCGAACCGGATCACTACGACATCTCGGCCACCGGCGTCGGCGTGGTCGAAGCAGACGACGTGCTGGGGCCCGACCGGGTCAAGCCCGGTGACGTCATCATCGCGATGGGCTCCTCGGGCCTGCATTCCAACGGATACTCGATGGCTCGCGCGGTGCTGCTGGAGATCGACCGGATGAACCTGGCCGGGTATGTCGAGGAGTTCGGCCGCACACTGGGCGAAGAGCTACTGGAGCCCACCCGCATCTACGCCAAAGACTGTCTGGCGCTGGCCGCCGAAACCCAGGTCCGGACCTTTTGCCACGTGACCGGCGGTGGACTGGCCGGCAACCTGGAACGGGTCATCCCGCAGGGACTAGTGGCCGAGGTCGATCGCGGTACCTGGACACCCGCCCCGGTTTTCGCGATGATCGCTCAGCGCGGCCGGGTCATCCGCGCGGAAATGGAAAAGACGTTCAACATGGGCGTCGGCATGATCGCCGTCGTCGGACCGGAGGACACCGACCGCGCTCTGGCCATCTTGACCGCCCGCCACCTGGACTGCTGGGTGCTCGGAACCGTCAGTAAGGGCGGGAAGGAAAGCCCACGCGCCAAGCTCGTGGGAGAACATCCGAGATTCTGATCCGTCAGTTAGTCAGGCCGCTGCTAACGGCGCCACTCGTCGTCGCTATCCCGCGGGTCATCAGAAAACCCGTTGTCGCCGTCCAGCCGGCCTGGTTGGTCTGCACCTGACCCGGACAACTCGCGCTGAAGCCGTTCGAAATCGGTCTGCGGTGAGCTGTATTTGAGTTCTCGAGCAACCTTGGTCTGCTTCGCCTTCGCCCGGCCGCGGCCCATGGGGGGACCCCCTCGCGCAATAACGGAGCGGCCCAACAAGTAGGCGGCTCCGATCTGTGTGTGTCTTGTGTCCTGCCGGTAGTTTACCGTGCCCGACGGCAGTGCGTTGGGATGCCCTGCCACGTCGAATTCGGTCAGCGGGTGCCGCCGCGCAACCGCTCGACGGCTATTCGCCCAGCGCCGGCCACATCGGCAGGCGGCACCGAACCCGCCTCCACCAGCGCAGCGACGTCGGCGGCCCCGCCGGTGAGCAGGGCGGTGCTGTCCGGCAGTCCCCGCTTGAGCAGCGCGAGCGCAACGGGTCCCATGTCGACGTGGTCAACCACGGTGCCGAGTCGCCCCACCGCGCGACCTTGGGCGAGCACGGCGTCCCCGGTGGCCGGCCGCTCGACCGAGCCGTCGAGGTGCAGCAAAACCAACATGCGCGGCGGTTTGCCAAGGTTGTGCACCCGCGCCACGGTCTCCTGCCCCCGGTAGCAGCCCTTGTCGAGGTGCACAGCACCCGATCCCGGTCCACCGATCCAGTTCACCTCGTGCGGGATGGTGCGCTCGTCGGTGTCCACGCCGAGCCGGGCACGCAGGGCTGCCACTCGCTGCGCTTCGTAGGCCCACACCCCCGCCCGACGAACCGCGGACTGGGTCAGGCGATGCTGCCACTCGGCTGATTCCGGCTGTGGCACCAACAAATCGAACTCAACACGGGTGGCCGACGACGCCGGCATCCGTCGTATAAAACCGCCGCGCGCCAACGGCACCGCCGCCATGTCAGCCGGCAACTCATCGACGCCCAGCACATCAAGTACTTGTCGGTCAGCTGCGCCGGGGCCCAGCAGCGACAGGACCGCCATATCGGCGATGCCGGGGCTGACATCGGACCAGAACACCATCTTGCGCAGGTAGGCCAACAGCGGCTCACAACGCCAGGGTTCGGTGTCGAGATATGTGACGCCGCCCAGTTCGGTCTGAATCCAGTGATCTTCGACCCGACCCTGCCCGTCCAGGGTGAGGTTCTGCGTGCTGGCGCCGTCGGGCAGGGCGCTGACGTGCTGGGTCGACAGACTATGCAACCACGTCTGGCGATCACGGCCGGTCAGAGTGAGAACCGCGCGATGCGAGCGGTCCACCAGCACCGCGCCGGTTTCAGCCGCCCGCTGTTCGCCGAGCGGGTCACCGTAATGCCAAACCGCGCCGGCGTCTGGTCCGGAATCGGGCGCGAGAACGGCGGGCACCTGTCAACTCTACGGACCTCACGCACACTAGGCTTTTCGTCCATGGCGAGCGCGAAAGGTGTGGTCATCACACTCGACGGCCGGGTACTTTCCCCGGACGCACCGCTGCTGTACGCCGACGATCTGGCCGCCGTCCGCGGTGACGGCGTGTTCGAGACGCTGCTGGTCCGCGACGGCGGGGCGTGCCTGGTGGAGGCGCATCTGAACCGGTTGGCTCACTCGGCCAAGTTGACCGACCTGGCCCCGCCGGACCTGGCGCGCTGGCGCCGCGCGATCGCCGAGGCGGCGCAGCGCTGGGCGGCGAGCACGTCAGCGGAGGGAGCGATGCGGCTCGTCTACAGCCGTGGACGGGAAACCGGCTCTGCGCCAACCGCTTACATCACGGTCAATCCGTTGGCCGAGCGGGTGAGCGGAGCTCGCCGCGACGGGATCGCGGCGATCACGCTACCCCGCGGTTTACCCGCCAGCAGCGGCGAGGAGATGCCGTGGTTGCTGGCCAGCGCCAAGACACTGTCCTATGCGGTCAACATGGCTGCGCTGCGGCACGCAGCCCGGCACGGCGCCGGTGACGTCATCTTCGTCAGTTCGGACGGCTATGTCCTGGAAGGCCCGCGGTCAACCGTGGTCATCGCCGTCAGTGCAGAAGGAGCCGGTGACAATGTGTGCCTTCTGACTCCACCGCCGTGGTATCCGATTCTGCGCGGTACCACCCAGCAGGCACTTTTTCAGGTGGCCCGGGCCAAGGGCTATGACTGCGACTACCGCGCCCTGCGACCAGCCGACCTGTCGGCGGCCAAAGGAATCTGGCTGGTTTCGAGCATGACGCTGGCCGCTCGGGTGCACACCCTCGACGGCCGGCCTCTGCCGCGCCCCGCAATGGCGACTGAACTCACCGAGCTCGTCGACGCCGCCATAACCAGCGATCGGTGAAATCGGTTGTCGCCGTGCGGCGGAACGGGTACGGTCGGCCGTACACAAGGAAGGAGGTGGTCCAGAACATTGTTAGCTTCATGGACATGTGAGGTGACTGCGCGCTAAGCAGCGCCCGGCGAGGAATCTGCTGCGCGCGCTGGCGAATTCCCCGCAGTCACCCGGCCCCCGAGCCTCCGGTCTGTCCAACCAGGAACACGGCTCGGGGGCCGTCCCATGTCATCGGGTGGCCGACGCGGTGATCACCCTGATGGCAGACCGGTCCCGAGCGCCGGTCGATGTGGCCGTCGGGCACTATCCGACAAAGCGGGACAGGCGCGCCGACAGATGTGGCACCAGTCCGCCGTCGGGGTCCACGCGTTCTTCGACGTAGGCCAGGTCACCGCCCTCGACGATCCCGTATAGCCGTTTGGCGCCACCGACCAGGACACCGGTCTTGCTGCAGGCCAAAGCGTCGGTCACCAGCTCCCAGGACGACTGGTTGCGGGGGCGGCCGTAGAACAACTCGACATAACCGGCGGAGTGAGCCAGCATCAACTCGATCGCCTGCGACTCCGTCGGGTCCAGCGGGTCCTGGACGAATCGCCAGAATCCGGTCTCGCGCAAATCGTGCCCGTCGTACTCGCCTGATTCCGTCAGCCGCCAGGACCGCGCTTCCCAGTTGAGATAGTCCTCGCCGTCGTGCGAGACGACGATCTGCTGACCGAACAGGTAGTCGCCATGCGCTCCGCGCCCCTCGCCTTTGCCGCGCCAGACCCCGACCAGGGGCAGCAACGCCAGCAGCGCATCGTGGAGATTGGCGCCCTCGCGGAGGTTCGCGGTGTCAGCCGGGATCGGTAGATCCTCGAAGACGGGGATGTTACGGCCAGCGGTCACCTTGGCGCGTTCGGCTGCCGCGGCTACGGCACGGTCGGCAGAACCCGTGGATCGAACAGGCCCGAAGGGGTTTTCACTGGAAGTCACGACTCGTCGGTGATGAGCCGGTACAGCGCATACAGGGCAAACCACGCGATGACCAGGACCGCAACGACCAGCATGATCTCGAACAAAAGCACCACGCCAGCGAGTTTAGTCGGGCGACGATGCAGAGCGCACAGCGCGATGAGGAGGAGCGGGACAGTTGAACCCAGTCGTGCGACGATGAAGAGCGCGCAGCGCGATCCAGTCCGCCGTTTAGGCGATCTTGATGTCGACCTCGTGCACACCGGCTCCCGACGGCGACACCACAGCGTCGCCATTACCGGCCGCCGACAGGGCGCGTAGCGTCCACGAACCCGGTGCGGCGAAGAAGCGGAAGTCACCGGTGGCCGAAGCGACCACCTCGGCGGTGAACTCGTTCGACGCGTCCAGCAACCGCACGAACGCGCCGCCCACGGCCTGGCCGGAGCTGTCCACGACACGGCCGGTGATCACCGTCTCCTTTGCCAGGTCGACGCTGGCCGACAACGTCTGTCCTTGCTTCGGTGCAGAGCACATATCAGCTTCCCAACTCGATCGGGGCGCCCACGAGGGAGCCGTATTCCGTCCAACTGCCGTCGTAGTTCTTGACGTTCTGGTGTCCGAGCAATTCCCGCAGCACGAACCAGGTGTGCGAGGAACGTTCCCCGATCCGGCAGTACGCAATCGTCTCCTTCGCCCCATCCAGCCCGGCGTCGGCGTACAACCTGCTCAGGACCTCGTCGGACTTGAACGTGCCGTCCTCGTTGGCAGCTTTACTCCACGGCACATTGATTGCGCCGGGGATGTGGCCCGGCCGCTGGCTTTGTTCCTGCGGCAGGTGTGCGGGTGCCAGGATCTTGCCGGAGAACTCGTCGGGGGAGCGGACGTCGACCAGGTTCTTGACGCTGATGGCCTCCAGGACCTCGTCGCGGAACGCGCGGATGCTGGTGTCGGGCGGGGCCGCGGTGTAGGAGGTCGTCGGCCGGCTGACGTCCTCGGTCGATAGCGGGCGGCCATCGAGCACCCACTTCTTGCGTCCGCCGTCGAGCAGCTTAACGTCGGGGTGGCCGTACAGCTTGAAGTACCAGTAGGCGTATGCAGCGAACCAATTGTTGTTGCCGCCGTACAGGATGACGGTGTCGTCGTTGGCGATGCCGCGTTCACTCAACAGCTTGGAGAATTGCTGAGCATCGACGAAGTCGCGTCGAACCGGGTCTTGTAAATCGGTACGCCAGTCCAGCTTCACCGCTCCGGGGAGGTGGCCGTCGTGGTAGGCGCTGGTGTCCTCGTCCACTTCGACGAAGACGACGTTGTTGGCGTCGAGATTGCTCTCGGCCCAGTCAGCGGAGACCAGGACGTCGGAGCGTGCCATGGTGTGATCCTTTCGATTGCGTAGGCGGAAGACAGGCTATGCGGGTTCGGAAACGTTCGAGGCGGGTCGCAGGCGCGCGATGAGCGGATAAAGCCGGCAGCCCAGACAGATGCCGAACGCGGCATTGAGGAAGGCCGCGGCCAGCGCGGCCGCAGTGGCCACGATGCCCATCAGAACCAAGCCGGTAGTGAACCCGACAACGCCGAACACAGCGAATACGAGCCCGACCAACTGGGCGAATTTCAGCGGTGCCGCCGGCTCGCGGTCCCGAACTGGGCCCAGTAGCGGCGTGATGCATTCGGCGAAAATCACGCCGTAGGGATGCCGCTTGGGCCCAGCGGCAGCGCCGATCGCGAAGATCACAGCCTGCCCGGCCAGCATGGCCACGGCCGCCGGTCTATTGATCGCCGAAGTGAGCAGGACGATGACCAGGACCAGCGTGGTGACCCAAGCTACGAACCGGGGACCACGAACGTCTACCTGGGCTGTGGTGGTGGTCATCATGGGATTGCTCCTGCTCAATGCACGGGGATCAGGTGGAGACACGCCGCGGTGTACATCCCTGGCTGCTCCGAGTTCGGCGCGCGAAGTCGCGGCGACTCAGCAGCTACAACAACAGCAACAACCCGCGGTGCGGCACAGATCTACTGCGCGGCGCTTGGTGAGCAGGAGCTCGGAGCGGGCGGACACGTCGGAGAGCTTACCTAATCGAAGGGTGGTCAAGCCAACAGCGGCGTCAGGGCCGACCGCAGGTCAGCGGCCTTGGGGACACCGGCAGCACGGTAGCGCTGGCGCCCCTCGGCGTCGAAAATCAGGGTGGTCGGCAGTGACAGCACGCAAAACCGTTGCGCTGCGGCGGGATCGGCGTCCAAATCGAGCTCGACATGGGCTACGTCGCGCAGCTCGTCGCATAACTGCTCAACCACGCGGCGTAGCTGAGTGCATTGGCCGCACCAGGCGGCGCTGAAGTGCACGATCGTCGGCCCGGTGTGCGACAAACCGAACTGTGCGCGATCCAGGTCGGCATCCGGACTCGATCCGGGCTTGGTTTTCTGAAGTTGTCCCACCCGCCGGGTCAGCAGCCAGCCCGCGAGGGCCGCCAGCCCGCCGGCGGCGATGATGGCGACGAGCACGGTGATCATGACTGTTTGAACTCGTCGAGCGTGATCGTTACTCCCGTGGTGATGCCTTCGATAATGATCTCCGAGCCGCGGGCTCCCTGACTGGTCGGCGCCACCGCGAATGGCAGCTTCTGGTCGGGCACCCGGTGGGTGAACGCCGCCAGCACCGCGCCGCGCTTGTCGTCGGGGACTTTCTGATTCGCGGTGTTCGGTCCGGTCAGGACGCCGGTGGGCGTCAGCACCAGTGTGCTGCGGTCGGCGCCTTCAATGGACAGGTCCACCGAGACGCTGACCCGCTTGTCGAAGTGCGCGGACTTCGGCGTCCCGGTGAACACGAGGCCGTGGCTTCCGGAGATCCCCGATTCGGTGGTGCCGCCGGTCGCATCGTTGGTTTCTTGTGGGGGCGCCTCAACCATGAGGTCGCTGATGCCGACATAGCGGCCGAGGTGCACGGAGTCGATGATGATGCGGCTTTCGAGCCTGCCGACGGGCAGCTTGGCTGCTGGTCGCATCAGCCACGATCCGTTGGTCAACCCGACCGAGTGCATGGTGGCTTCCAGCGTTGCCTTGCCCACCGCCGCATGGTCGACGGCGGTGGCTTTGATCTCCAGTTCGTCGTAGTGGTGGTTCACCGCTTGCGGGATGAACGGGAAGCCCAAAATAGCAACGAACGGATCTGAGCCTAGGTTCGCGGCGTGCCGCACCGTCGACGACAGCCGGTATTCGGCGTAGATACTGACACCGAAGTCCACGCCGACGGCTGCGACGGCGGCTATCCCTAAAGCCGTTGCTGTGGCCGCCGCGCCGATCAGCACCTTGCGCATTGAGATATTCTGGCGCACCCGGCTCGGCGTCGTCGCCGGGCGTCCCGGCCGCCTGGCTCGACGGGGCGCGCGATGTGCGCTCTGTCTCGTCGCCAGCCTAAACAGCAGGTGGCGCGTTATCGTTAGATGACCTGGCCGCTAATTGGACATGTTGCCGTGAGTCCTGGGAAAAGGCCTTCCCGCGGCGCTGGAGGGACCTGTTGGATCTACTGCTACTGAGCGCAGACCCGCACAGCGACTCCGTTCTGCCGTCGTTGTCGTTGCTGTCGCACACCGTGCGCACCGCCCCGGCAGATGTCTCCTCGCTGCTGGAAGCGGGCTCGGCGGACGCCGTGATCGTCGATGCGCGCCAAGACCTGCCGGCTGCGCGCAGTCTGTGCCGTCTGTTGGCGGCCACGGGCAGGCCGATTCCGGTCGTAGCCGTGGTGACCGAAGGTGGCCTGGTAGCCGTCAGCATTGAATGGGGGCTCGACGAGATTCTCTTGCCGAGTACTGGGCCCGCCGAGATCGACGCTCGGCTGCGGTTGATAGTGGGTCGCCGCGCCGGCCAGGGTGACCAAGACAATCTGGACAAAGTCAGCCTCGGCGAGTTGGTGATCGACGAGGGCACCTACACCGCGCGGCTGCGCGGCCGCCCGCTCGACCTGACCTACAAGGAGTTCGAGCTGCTGAAGTACCTGGCGCAGCACGCGGGCCGGGTGTTCACCCGGGCGCAACTGCTGCACGAGGTGTGGGGCTACGACTTTTTCGGCGGCACCCGCACCGTCGACGTGCACGTGCGGCGACTGCGGGCCAAGCTCGGCCCGGAGCACGAATCGCTAATCGGCACCGTGCGCAACGTGGGTTATAAAGCCGTCCGGCCGGCCCGCGGCCGGGGAGCGAGCCCGGCGCCGGACAACGTCAGCGACATCGATACCACCGCGAGTGCATTTCAAGATCCAGTGTTCGACCCGTTGCACAGCCAGTGACACAGGCTGACTGGCGTTCCGCGCTGGCGGCCGACGAGCAGCAACAGGTGCGCGGACTGGTCGATGCGGCAACCGCGGTCGACAAAGTGGCACCAGTGGGCGAACAGGTCCTGCGAGAGCTCGCGGCGCAGCGTACCGAGCACCTGCTGGTGACCGACGATGCAGGCGAAACCGTCGTCGGCTACCTCAATCTCGCCCCGGCTCGGGACGGGGCTCCCGCCATGGCAGAGCTGATGGTTCACCCGGACGCCCGCCGGCGGGGCATCGGCGCGACCATGGCGCGTGCCGCGCTGGCCAAGACTGTCCAACAGAACCGGTTCTGGGCGCACGGCACGCTGGAGCCGGCCCGGGCAACCGCGGCAGCGCTTGGTCTGGCCCCGGTTCGGGAATTGATGCAGATGCGACGCTCGCTGCGCGGCACGCCCGAACCGGCAGTTCCGGGCGGGGTGCGGATTCGTCCCTATGCAGGGCCCGCTGACGACGCAGAACTGCTGCGGGTCAACAACGCAGCATTCGTTGAGCACCCCGAACAAGGGGGCTGGACGCCCGCCGACCTCGCCGAGCGGCGAGGCGAACCATGGTTCGAGCCGGCAGGACTGTTTCTGGCCTTCGACGACACAACCGACAGACTGCTGGGTTTTCACTGGACCAAGGTGCATCTTGACCAGCCCGGGCTGGGCGAGGTTTATGTCGTCGGCGTCGACCCGTCGGCGCAGGGCCGCGGCCTGGGTCAGGTCCTGACGGCCGTGGGCGTGTCGTGGCTGACGCAACGGCTGGCCGATGCAACCGACCCAACGGTGACGCTTTACGTCGAGGCCGACAACGTCGCCGCCGTGCACACCTATCGGGGGCTTGGCTTCAGCGTGCACAGCGTCGACACCGCCTATGCGGCGGTCACGGCGGGTAAGCGCATACTGGCCGAGTGACGCGGCAGCCCTTCCGAATACTGGCACCTCCCACTGGTGTTTGGACCGATCGCATTGGCCTACCACTTGGACGGTGTGAAGCCGCTCGTCGTGAACCGTGAGATGCTGGCCAAGATCTTCAGCGGAGCAATCACGAAGTGGAATGACCCGGCCATCGCTGCGGTCAACCGGAGGGTAACGCTGCCGGACCTCAGAATCACTCCGATCTACCGGTCGGATTTCTCGGGTACTTCCGACAACTTTCAGCAATACCTGGCTGCGGCCGCACCGCACAGTTGGAGCAAGGGCGTCGGCAGCGAGTTCCAGGGCCATGTCGGCGAGGGTGCGCAAAAGTCGGCCGGTTACATCTCGCTGCCGGATGAGTTCAAGCAGCGGCTGACCACCGCGGTCAATGCTAATCAGTAACCGACTACTTCATCCGTGGCCAAGGGCGTCCGCGGACAATAGAGGTCCGACGCCACCTGGGATGAATTTGATCGGAGCACCGTGACAACGCCACATCCAGCCGATGCAGGCTCGGGCCAAGTCATCGCTGCACCCGTTCCAGAACCCAAGCTGCTGCCGACCCAACCCTGGGGGAACAGCAAGCCTCACTTGATGGACCGAATCTTTCGCGCGTTGTCCGTGGGTTCGGGTGTGCTGGTCGTGGGGCTGATCTGCGCCATCGGCGCCTTCCTGCTGTGGCGAGGGATACCCGCGCTGGCGCGTGACAAAGAAAACTTCTTCAGCTATGGCGGCAACTGGGTCACCACCGACACGTCCGCAATGCACTTCGGAATCTTCAACCTGGTTCAGGTCACAGTATGTGTCTCGCTGTTTGCGCTGGTTCTGGCGATGCCGATATCGCTCGGTATCGCCATTTACCTCATCCAGTACGCGCCGCGGCGCGTCGCCGGGCTGCTCGCCTACCTAGTCGACCTGCTTGCAGCGGTGCCATCGGTCATCTATGGCGTGTGGGGCCTCTACGTCTTGGCGCCGCGGCTGCGAGGAACGGTGATATGGCTCAACGACCACCTGGGTTCCTTCGTCTTGTTTGCCACTGGCAACGCGTCGGTGGCCGGTGGCGGCACCGTCTTCACCGGCGGCATCGTGCTTGCGGTGATGATTGTGCCGATCATCACCGCGGTCACCAGGGAGGTATTCCTCCGGACACCACACGGTGAGATCGAGGCTGCGCTGGCACTCGGCGCCACCCGATGGGAAGTGGTGAAAACCACGGTGCTGCCATTCGGCCGGTCGGGATACATCAGCGGCGCGCTGCTGGGTCTGGGTCGCGCCCTGGGTGAAACGATGGCGCTGTTGATCATTTTGCGCGGCACCCAGCAGGCGTTCGGGTGGTCGCTCCTCGACGGCGGTCAAACCTTCGCCACCAAGATCGCCTCCAGCGCTTTGGAATTCAACGATCAGTACAAGGCCGGTGCCTACATCGCGGCCGGACTGGTGCTCTTCGTGCTCACCTTCGTGGTCAACGCACTGGCGCGGGCGGCGGTCGCGGGGAAGGCACGACAATGACGTCAATTCTGGAACGTCCCGTCAAGACGCGCAGAATCGGAGGCACCAGCTTGCGTCGTCGGGTAGCCGACAAAGCCGCAACCCTGCTGGTGACCCTGTCCATCGTGATCATTCTGGTGCCGCTGGTATGGATGTTGTATTCAGTTGCCAGCCGGGGATTTCGGGCGATCCTCGGCAGCCTGTGGTGGACGCACTCCCAGGCCGGCCTGACGGCTTTTGTGCCCGGCGGGGGTGCTTATCACGCAATCGTCGGGACGATGCTGCAGGGACTGATGAGCGCGGTGATCGCTATTCCGATCAGCATCTTCCTCGCAATTTACCTGGTGGAGTACGGAGCCGACACGTGGCTGGGCAGGCGGGCTTCATTCATGGTCGACATCCTCGCCGGGGTGCCGTCGATCATAGCGGCGGTGTTCATCTACGCGGTTTGGGTTGCCAGCCTGGACTTTCCACGTTCCGGTTTGGCGGTGTCGTTGGCGTTGGTGCTGTTGATGATTCCGGTGATAGTGCGGGCAACCGAAGAGATGCTGCGGATTGTCCCGATGGACTTGCGCGAAGCCAGCTACGCACTAGGTATCCCTAAATGGAAAACCATTGTGCGGATTGTGCTTCCGGCCGGACTGTCGGGCATCATCACCGGAATCATGCTGGCCTTAACCAGAGTGTTGGGGGAGACGGCTCCGTTGCTGATCTTGGTGGGCTATTCCCAGGTGATCAACTTCGACATGTTCAAAGGATTCATGGCATCGCTGCCGAGCATGATCTATGACCAGGCGTCGGCCGGCGCAGGTGCCTATGCCAACCCAACCGATCGGCTCTGGGGCGCGGCGCTGACACTGATCATGTTGATTGCCTTTACCAATGTCTTCGCCAGGCTGGTGACCAAAGTGTTCGCACCGAAAGCATTCAACTAGGAGACTCGAGTGGCCAAGCGGTTGGATCTCAAGGACGTCAACATCTATTACGGATCGTTTCAGGCGGTCGCCGGCGTGACACTGTCGGTGCTGCCACGCAGCGTCACCGCATTCATCGGTCCGTCCGGCTGCGGCAAGACCACGGTGCTGCGCACGCTGAACCGCATGCACGAGGTCATTCCGGGCGCGCGGGTCGAGGGCAAAGTGCTGCTCGACGACGACGACATCTACTCCTCGGGTACTGATCCCGTTGGTGTGCGCCGCGCCATCGGCATGGTGTTCCAGCGTCCGAACCCGTTCCCCACCATGTCAATTCGCGACAATGTAGTCGCCGGCCTGAAGCTACAGGGTATGCGCAATCGCAAGGTGCTCGACGACACCGCCGAGTACTCGCTGCGGGGCGCCAACTTGTGGGACGAGGTGAAGGATCGGCTGGACAAGCCCGGTGGCGGGCTGTCCGGAGGTCAGCAGCAGCGCCTCTGCATCGCACGAGCCATCGCCGTGCAACCCGACGTGCTGTTGATGGACGAGCCGTGCTCAGCGCTGGACCCGATCTCGACGATGGCCATCGAGGATCTGATCGCAGAACTCAAGCAGGAATACACGATCGTGATCGTTACCCACAACATGCAGCAGGCCGCCCGGGTCAGCGATCACACCGCGTTTTTCAATCTCGAAGCCGTCGGGAAACCAGGTCGGTTGGTGGAGATCGACGACACCGAAAAGATTTTCTCCAACCCGACTGAAAAGGCGACCGAGGACTACATCTCCGGCCGCTTCGGCTGAACCGAATCGATCAGATCGCCGTGGGTACCGTGTCACCGAAGGGCAGCTGGCCCGTAGCCTGGAAGATGACGCGTCGCGCCACCTGGACGGCGTGGTCCGCGAAGCGTTCGTAGAACCGGCCCAGCAGCGTCACATCCACCGCGCAGGCTGTGCCGTGTCTCCATTCCTTATTCATCAGCACGGTGAACAGGTGCCGGTGTAAGTCGTCCATCGCGTCGTCTTCTTCGCGGATGCGGGCTGCCTTCTCCGGATCGCGGGACAACAGCACCTCCTGCGCGCTGTTGCCCAACTCCACCGCCACCCGGCCCATCTCAGCGAAATATCCGTTGACCTCTTCGGGAATCGCGTGCTGGGGATGGCGCCGGCGGGCGATCTTCGCGACGTGCAGAGCCAGCGCACCCATCCGGTCGATATCAGCGACCATTTGAATAGCGCTGACGATCGCTCGCAAGTCCCCGGCAACTGGTGCCTGCAGGGCCAGCAACACGAAAGCGTTTTCTTCGGCCCGCGCGCTCAACGTGGCGATCTGTTCGTGGTCGGAGAACACCTGCTCGGCCTGTACCAGGTCCGCCTGCAGCAGGGCCTGGGTCGCGTGCTCCATGGCAACCCCGGCCAACCGGCACATCTCACCGAGCTGGCCGGTCAGCTCCGCGAGTTGCTCATGGTAAGCGGTCCGCATGGACCAAGACTACGTGTTCAACAGCAGAAAAGCCGTAAGGCGCCGACAGCGCTGCGGTGAACACCTCGTTCCGGCGCGACAAGCACCAGCGGTGTTACTCGCAAGTGGTATCCGCGGCATTGGTCACCGACAGATCCTCGGGCAGCTTGGCGGGGGCATTACCGGTGTTGTGGTCGATCTGCACGCGGACCGGCGAGCCGGTGGGCGGCGGTGCGGAAACGGCACGAAAGTCGGGACCGAGAACCACCTGCACCACTTGCCCGATCCCTGTCACCCGCTCGACCTTCGAATTGGCCAGTGTCGCAGCCACCGTCGCGGCGGCTTGCTCGTTACCCGGCGAGAAGAGCACGGTCGTGGCCTTCAGGGAGCTGGGGTAGTCGTCGGGGGCCATCACCACGAAGCCACGCTGTTCCAGCTGGGTCGTGGCGGTGGTCGCCAACCCCGATCTGCCGGTCGCGTTGGAGACCTGCACAGTCACGTCCTCCGGCGCCGTCGTCACCGCCTGCACTTGCTCGCCGCGCGCCTGGCTGCTCGGGCTGGGAGTGGGAGCTTTTCTGGTCGTCGGCTTGGTCTTGGTCGTCGCCGAGCCGAAGTTCTTTGCGTTTTGGTCGTTCTCGCCGGGCAGCGGGTCGTCGTTGATGACGGCATCGAACAATGCGCGCACGTCGGAGCTGCGGGGCGGCTCGTTGCCGTCCTCGTCGGTATAACCGGTGGTCGGGATCGTGACGAAAGAGATATGTCCAGCGGTCAGCCCCTGCACCGACTGGCCGAGATCCACCAGGTCCCTGGTCTTGACGTTGTCGACGTAACTGTCGTTGATGAACATGTTGACGACGTTGTTGAGCTTGCTGAGCGAAAAGAACGTGTCCCTGGAGATCAGCGAGCGCAGCAGTGACGACAAGAACAGCTGTTGGCGCTTGATGCGCCCATAGTCACCGTTATCCTCGGTGGTCAAATTGCGGGCCCGCACGTATTTCAGGGCGGTGGTCCCATCCACGATCTGGCGTCCGGAATGTTCGAGAACCGTGCCGAGTTCGTAGTCCTCGAGCGGCGAGGTAGAACACACTTCGACCCCGCCGAGGGCATCGACCATCTTGGCGAAGCCGACGAAGTCGATGGCCATGAAGCGGTTGATGCTCAGCCCCGACAGCTTTTGAATCACCTTCACCAGACACTTCGGACCGCCGAAGGCGAACGCCGAATTCAGTTTGGTCTCGGTGTAGACCATGTCGGAGCCCCAGGTCCCGGTCTTATCGTCGTAAAGTGGGCCGTAAGCGCCGGTATCAGGGTTCCAGGCTTCGCATTTCACCGGGGTGATCGCCAGGTCGCGCGGAAAGGACACCGCCACCACGCGTTTGCGATTCGCCGGGATGTTGACCAGCATCACAGTGTCCGACCGCGCGCCGCCGGCGTCTTCAGTGTCCCCGGCGCCCATCTGGCTGTTCGCCCCGGCACGAGAATCCATCCCGACGATCAGGAAATTCTCGTCACCGAACTGGGCGTTGGGGTCCAGGACGTCGCGCGAGTGCGGGTCCAGCGCGCTGACATTGTTCATCCGGTTGTTTTTCGACGCGCTCCACTGCCAGGCACCACCGGTCAAAGCCAGACTCAGCAGCGCGATCACAGCCGCGAGCGACCGGCCGGCCAGCAGCAACGGCCGGCGACGTCGAGGTGGTGGTGCCGAATCTGCGTCGGGCAGTTCGGAGTACTCATCGCCCGTAACGGACAGCGCCGGCTCCAGCTGAGGCAATTCGGCGGCGTACGCCGAGGACGGCACACCGAAAAGAGCCGGCCACTCGCTATCCAGAGCGGTGGATACCGCCTCCTGGTGCACGTCGGCTGGCGTTTCGCCGGGCGGGTCCGGTTCGGGAGCGGCCCGGCGACGCCTTGGCCGAACCGTGGGTTCACCGCCCATTTTTCTGATGAGGTCGGCGACCGTGAGTTCACCGGCGGTGTGAGACCCGGAGGTGTCAGCGTCTTCGTCGGTGAGCTCGGTCGATGGCAGGTCGGGGGGCTGCTCGGGCCGGACAGGCGGGGCGGATTCAGGCGCACTGGCCACCGGTTGCATGAACCGTTCCCACGGCGCGGCGCCCAGCGGTCGTGGCGCCGTTCGACTACTGTCTTCCTGGTAATTGGCGCCGGCAGCGCGCGCACCAATGTCGTCGTCGGCGCCGTGGTCGCCGTGACTCATGTTCTACCGGCCTCCGAACTGCGGTGGGTTTGCCCGTGGTGGTGCACCTACATCAGCGCAGTGCCGGCGGCGGAACTGCAGAACCCCCGGTCGCCGCCGGATTGCGATGCAACAAGATTCACATGGTACTGAGAGCGCCGCCGAAACGCGATTTCGAAGGCGTATCGGTTCAGCCGCCGGAATGCATGACGTCGGCTCCGGCCGGCACCGTGCAGTCCTCGCTGTCGACCAGCCAGCCGTCGGGCAGCGCGACGCGGGCCGGTGATCCCTGCCGACCCCGCGGCCCACTGGCAGCGGCCGGGAAGGCAACGTCGGCATCCAGCCGGTCGAGCAGGACGTCAACCTCGTCGAGGCTTTTTACCATCGACAACGCCCGACGCAACCCCGAGCCGACGGGAAAGCCGTGCAGGTACCAACCGACGTGTTTACGCAGGTCGCGCATGCCTTTGTCTTCCCCGAAATGCGCGGCCAGCAGCTCAGCGTGCCGGCGGATGATGTCGGCTACCTGCCCGAGAGTGGGCGGTGTCGGGGCCAGGCGGCCGGTGAACGCGGCCGACAGTTCGGCGAACAGCCAGGGTCGGCCCAGACAGCCCCGGCCGATGACAACCCCGTCACAGCCGGTGGCGGCCATCATGGTCAGCGCGTCGCTGGCGTCGAAGATGTCGCCGTTGCCGAGCACCGGGATGCTCCGCACATGCTGCTTGAGTTGAGCGATCTGGTCCCAATCGGCGGTGCCCGAGTAGCGCTGGGCTGCGGTGCGTGCATGCAGTGCGATCGCGGCGGCGCCTTCGCTTTCGGCAATGCGGCCGGCATCCAGGTGCGTGTGGTGGGCGTCGTCGATGCCGATCCGGAATTTCACGGTCACCGGGATGTCGGTGCCTTCGGTGGCGCGCACCGCCGCCGCGACGATCTGCCCGAACAGCCGTCGCTTGAACGGCAGCGCTGCTCCGCCGCCGCGGCGGGTGACCTTGGGTACCGGACAGCCGAAGTTCATGTCGACGTGGTCTGCCAAATTCTGGTCGGCGATCATCCGGACCGCCGCATGCGTGGTTGCGGGGTCGACGGTGTACAGCTGCAGGGAGCGCGGGGACTCGCCGGCGGCGAACGTGATCATGTGCAGCGTGGCGGGATGGCGTTCGACGAGCGCACGCGCGGTCACCATCTCACACACGTACAGGCCGCTGACCGTACCGACGCGTTGTTCCTCGAGCTCACGGCAAAGCGTCCGGAAAGCGACGTTCGTCACGCCGGCCATGGGAGCCAGCACCACCGGGCTGGCAAGAGCGATCAGCCCGATGCGCAACCCGGGCTACCGCCGGCTCATGGTGAGCTTGCCCTCGGTGACGTGCAGTTCCTGGGCGGTGATCCGGCGACCCGTGCGGGCTTCGCGGTCCAACTGACGCTGCTTCGATATCTCGAACTTCTCGCAGGCCATCTCGAGTTCCTTGACCAGCACGGCCAGGTCGTCACGAAGTTCGGCGGCCTTGCCGGTGAAATCCTCGCGCTCGAAGATGCGCCACTTCTTCAGCACCGGCATCACGACCTCGTCGAGATGGATGCGCGGATCGTAGACGCCGCCGACGGCGATCATCACCGCTTTGCGGCGGAACTCCGGCACCGTGAAGCCGGGCATCTTGAAGTTGCGCAGCACCCGGTGCAACGCCTTCATCGCCCTGTTCGGCTCGATCTCCAGGCCGGCTTCGCTGACGTCACGGTAGAAGATCATGTGCAGGTTCTCGTCCTGCGAGATCTTGGCCAACAGCTGGTCGGCAATGGGCTCGTTGCACGCTTTGCCGGTGTTGCGGTGCGAGACTCGAGTGGCGAGTTCCTGGAAGGTGACGTAGAGCACCGAGTCGAACAGGTTCTCGGCGAGCAGGTCGCCCTGCTGGTTCTGGCCCGGGCTGAAACCACGGTTGACCACCTCGATCCGCAACTTCTCCAACTCGACCGGGTCGACCGCGCGGGTGACCACGAGGTAATCGCGCAGCGCGATCCCATGCCGGTTCTCCTCGGCAGTCCAGCGGTTCACCCACTGACCCCAGGCACCGTCCATGCCGAAGCTCATCGCAATCTCACGGTGATACGACGGCAGGTTGTCCTCGGTCATCAGGTTCTGGACCATCGCCACCTGCGCGACCTCGGAAAGCGAGGACTGTTCCGGCGACCAGTCCTGCCCACCGAGCGCGTAGAAGTTCTTGCCGTCCGACCACGGGATGTAGTCGTGCGGATTCCAGCTCTTGTGCACACTCAGATGCCGGTTGAGATATTTCTCGACAACCGGTTCGAGTTCGCGCAGCAAATCCAAGTCAGCAGGGTCCGGCACAGCGCCTCCCAGTTATCTGTGTCCGTCGGTGCCAGTCAATATATCTGTGTATGCCGGTAGCATCAAGTTCGGCGCGCGGTCGCGGCGCCGCGTTGAGGCGGTTCCGAGCGGTTCAATACGTCGCTGCCCGCGCGAGCAGCATGTCGACGCAGAAGTCGATGAATTGCTCGCGGGTGGCGGTCAGCCGCCCTTCGAGATAGGCGCTGAACAGCGCGGTCAGTCCGCCGATGAGGCTGGTGGCCACCATGTTTTGCAGCACCGGGTCGCCAATCCGGGTCAGCTTGCGCTGGAGCAGTTCGATGAAGCTGGGCATCCATTCGGCACCCGAGCGAATCAGCACCGGTTCGATTTCCGGCGCCAGCAGCAGTACCCGTCCGCGTGCCGGGTCATCGACCATCAGCGCGACGAACTGCTCCACGGCTTCGCGCGGCGTGGTCGCTGACGTCAGCGTGGACATGGCTCGGGTGCACACCTCGTCGTAAACCGCACGCACGAACTCGTCGCGGTCGGCGAAGCTTTCGTAGAAGTAGCGTTCGGTCAAGCCGGCTTGGCGGCACACCGCGCGCACGGTCACCGCCGGCCCGCTTTCGTCGCCGAGCAGCTGCACACCGGCCGCGATGAGTTCGTCTCGGCGCAGCGCCAACCTACTCTCCAGGGGAACGCCAGACCAGCGGCCCCGTCGTTGACCGGACTGCACATCCCTCCTATGCTGGACTGACAACGGTTGTAGTCAGAGGATCGGAGACGGCAGGATCATTGCCAGTGACTCAAGATACGTCGCAGTCGTGCCCGCTGACCAGCGAGACTGCGCGGGGCGAGGGGCTGGCCGCCGGCTGCCCGGTGTCGCCGTTGGGTTATGAGGCGCCCCCACAGCCCTTGGGTCGGGGGTCACTGACCTGGCAGTACTTCGGTGATTGGCGTGGCATGCTGCAGGGCCCGTGGGCCGGGTCCATGCAGAACATGCATCCCCAGTTAGGGGCAGCGGTGGAACAGCACTCGACGTTCTTCCGGGAGCGCTGGCAGCGGTTGCTGCGATCGTTGTACCCGATCGGCGGGGTCGTCTTCGACGGGCAGCGGGCTCCGGTCACCGGCGCCGAGGTACGCGATTACCACGTGGACATCAAAGGAACTGACGACCTCGGCCGTCGGTATCACGCGCTCAACCCCGACGTCTTCTACTGGGCGCATTCGACCTTTTTCGTCGGCACACTGCACGTGGCCGAACGCTTCTGTGGTGGCCTGACCGAAGCACAGCGACGTCAGCTGTTCGACGAACACGTCGAGTGGTACCGGATGTACGGCATGAGCATGCGTCCGGTGCCTAAGACGTGGGAAGAATTTCAAGGTTATTGGGATTACATGTGCCGCGAGGTGCTGGAGAACAACTGGGCGGCGCGCGAGGTGCTGAACTTGACCGAGCTCCCGAAACCGCCGTTCGCGCAATGGCTTCCGGACTGGATGTGGACGGCGCAACGCAAAGTTGTGGCACCGGTGTTCGTCTGGCTTACCGTAGGTCTCTACGACCCGCCGGTGCGGGAACTGATGGGTTTCACCTGGTCACGTCGCGATGAATGGCTGCACCAGCGCTTCGGCGAGCTGGTTCATCTGGTCTTCAGCTGTCTGCCGCGGCACACCCGCATGCACCCGAGGGCGCGCGCCGGCTGGGACCGCGCGACCGGTCGGATCCCGGTCGACACGGCCCTGGTGCAGACGCCGGTGCGCAACTTGCCGCCCCCCGACGAGCGCGACAACCCGAAGCATTACTGCCCCGACGTTTGAGCGAGGCCCATCCCAATGCCTTAGTTAGTGCCTCCGTTGCGCTCCTGCCAGAAGCGGTAAACGTCGACAGCAGCATCGCGCGGTTCATAACGCATCGGCAGGCGCCGCTGGTTCCATTCCTTGGCGAACTCGCCGTAAAAGGTGGCGAGCTCGAAGTACTTGCGATCGTCGACGTAGTACGGCTCGTAGTCATCGCGCGAGGTGAGGAAGACAACGTCGTCCGGAGAGCAGTAGTACAGCGAGCCGAGGCACATGGGGCACGGGTGGGCCAAGACATAGATGGTGGCGCCGCTCAGATGCTCGGTGCCCAATGTCATGCATGCCTGACGGATGGCGAGAATCTCGGCGTGCGCCGTCGGATCATGAGTCTGGGCAACCTGATTGGCGCTTTCGGCAAGAACCTCGCCGTCTCGCACGATCACCGTCGCGAACGGGCGCCCACCCTCGGCGACGTTCTGGCGAGCCAAGTCGATGGTTCGTTGCGCGAAGTCCATGGCGGGTCCTCCATCCGGCGTCTGCCACGATAACTAGCCGGTCTATATTATTTGCAACCTTCTGATGGGAGTTGCCGTGGCGCGCACCGATAGCGACAGCTGGGACTTGGCGACAAGTGTCGGCGCGACCGCGACGATGGTCGCTGCCCAGCGCGCGCTTGCCGCCGCCGGGCCGGAGCCGTTGATCGAGGACCCGTTCGCCGCGCCCCTGGTGCGCGCGGTCGGCATCGACGTTTATACCCGCCTGGTGGACGGGAAGATCCCGGTCGAAGACGACTCCGAATTCGACCCGGACCGCATGGCGCAGGGCATGGCGGTCCGCACTCGCTTCTACGACAAGTTTTTCCTGGACGCCACCAACAGTGGTATTCGGCAGGCCGTCATCGTGGCGGCCGGACTGGACGCACGGGCGTATCGCTTGCCGTGGCCCGCGGGCACCGTCGTCTACGAGATCGACATGCCCGAGGTCATCGAGTTCAAGTCCTCGACCCTGAGCAAGCTCGGCGCCGAACCGACGGCTGAACGGCGTACGGTCGCCGTGGACCTGCGGGACGACTGGCCCGCAGCGCTTCAGGCGGCGGGCTTCGACCCGCGCGCAGCCGCGGCGTGGAGCGCCGAGGGTTTAGTCGTCTATCTGCCACCCGAGGCCCAAGACGCTTTGTTCGACAACATCACTGTTCTGAGCATCCCCGGCAGTCAACTGGCCTGCGAATTCGTGCCGGACACAGGCATTTTCGGCGACGAGCGGTGGCGTTCGCATCACGAGCGGATGAGTGAGCTCGGTTTCGACATCGACTTCAACGATCTCGTCTACCACTTCGAGCGCAGCCACATCATCGAAAACTTGGCGCAGCACGGCTGGCAGGTCTCCCCGCGCACGGTCGCGCAGATGCATGCCGACAACGGTTTCACCTATCCCGATGACGAAGTCGCGCAGGCGTTCGCTGACATCACTTACCTCAGCGCTGTGCTGCAGTAACTTTTGCGCCGACTCTTAAGCCAGGTCGACGTCAGTGCAGCCGCGGCAGCACGCGGGTGCGGTAGAAGTCGATCGCTGCCGTCGGATCCTGTTGCGGAAAATGCAAGAACGGCGTCGCGCCGGCATCCAGAACGGCTTGCACCGCGGCGATGTGCGTGCCGGGATCGGTACCCGTCGTCCAGCCTTTGATCACTTTGTCCAGCGGATTGGTCTCTGCTGCGCGCTGAATATCGACGGGATTGGGCTGGTCGACGGCGCCGGCGGTGAACCGCCACAATTCGGCGGCGCGATTCATCTCGTTCTGGTCGCCGACGACCGCGAACATCTCGGCCCGCTTGCCCAGGGTGGCGGGATCACGGTTGGAGTCATGGGCGCCTTGGTCGAACGCCGCCAGCAGCTTCGGATTCTTGACGCCGCCGGCCTGGGTGATCCATCCGTCGCCGTACTGTCCGGCCAAGTGGGCGCTCTTAGGGCCGCCGGCGGCAACGAAGATCTGCGGCGGTGACGGCGGTGGGTCGTACAACTTGAGCTGGTTAGTCTGAAAGTAGCGTCCCTGGAAGGAGATTCGCTGGCCGCTCCATAGCTGACGGATGAGTTGAATGGCTTCCACCAGGCGATCGTGGCGTTCCTGGTACGGCCCGAACTGGGTGGTGGCCGCCTGCTCGTTGAGGCGCTCACCGGTTCCGACGCCGAGAAACACCCGCCCCGGATACAGCTCCGCCAGTGACGCAAATGCCTGGGCGACCGTGGTGGGGTGATAGCGATACGTAGGGCAGGTCACGCCGGTGCCGAACGGGATATGGCGGGTTCGCTGGCCGACCAGTGCCAGGGTGATCCACGGGAACATCGCATGGCCCTCGTTGTCCTGCCACGGCTGGATGTGGTCGCTTGCCCACAGATAGCGAAACCCGGCCTGCTCGGCCGCTTCAGCTTGGTCGAGGAGTTGCGCGGTGGTGAATTGCTCGTGTGACAGCACGTATCCCACCGCGGGCCCCGACGGTGGTGGCGGGTTGGCGGGAACGGATGGCGCTTGGGCGGGTTTGGAGCTGCAGGCCGTCGCCAGCCCGCCGACGACACCAGTGGTGCCCACCGCGCCCAGCCCCGCCGCAAGTCGCGCGAACGATCGCCGTGACATACCTTTCATGAGCCCGGAGTACCCAGAACCGCACTCGGTGCCCCCACCAGGACTCGAACCTGGGACCTGCGGATTAAAAGTCCGTAGCTCTACCAACTGAGCTATAGGGGCGCGACGCACAGGATACTGCGAGCGTCAATCGTGCCCGTTTGAGGATTGGCTCCGTAGTGCCCTAAGCTGACGTGGCTCCCAACCGTAGTTGTGTTGCGAGTACCCCGGAGAGATTCGGTTCTGGCCCCCTTCGTCTAGCGGCCTAGGACGCCGCCCTTTCAAGGCGGTAGCGCGGGTTCGAATCCCGTAGGGGGTACTGCGACGCGGCAACGCGGAGCGCGTAGTGCAGTGAGGCCCTGTGGCGCAGTTGGTTAGCGCGCCGCCCTGTCACGGCGGAGGTCGCGGGTTCGAGTCCCGTCAGGGTCGCCAGTACGGCGAGGCACACGCTGCCTTCCGGCCAGGTAGCTCAGTCGGTATGAGCGTCCGCCTGAAAAGCGGAAGGTCGCCGGTTCGATCCCGGCCCTGGCCACCAACGTTCAGCTCAGTTTAGGCCCCTGAACTGCTTCCCTGCCTCATCGAGTTTCTTTCGATCCTCTGGCAGCCTGATTTGGGCGATGGTAGCCGGCGGGCAGCTGTCCTCGGCCGCGCCGAGCAGGTCAAGTTGCAGCCACCCGCAACGACTGACGCGCTAACACCCACGCCACGCAGGCGACGATCAGGCGTTAGCCGAACGCCGTGAGTCGCTAGCGGCAGCCGCGAGATGACCGATCAGCGGTGACTGCATCGGATGCCGATCCGGCTGCCAGAGCAACGAGCCGCAGGATCTCCGCATATGTGGGTGCAAGTGCTGCGCCATAATTGGTCATGGCTGGCGTTCAAAAGCGGGTTTCTTGCGCCGCCGCGGGCGCCGCCATCGGCAGCGGGACGGCGTCATTGGCCATGGC
Source organism: uncultured Actinomycetota bacterium (assembly GCA_963795995.1). Taxonomy (GTDB): domain Bacteria; phylum Actinomycetota; class Actinomycetes; order Mycobacteriales; family Mycobacteriaceae; genus Mycobacterium. The sequence goes on along the minus strand of CAWCJY010000007.1, from coordinate 124,079 downwards.
GGCGGCAGGCGCGGCCGTCGCCTACGCCGGCTGGGTTGCTCTGATGTTTGCGCTCATCCCGGTTCTGCTTTGGCTGGCGCTGGGCACCGCGCCATTCGTCGCGTTGGCATAGCCGCAATCACAGCCGCTTTCACGTCCGCTCGGCCCTGCCGTGCGCCTGCGTGGATGCAGCGGCGAAAGCTTGCGTTCTGGGTCGGCGCCTTCGGCATGCTGATTCTCACCTGCGTCGGAATGGCCCTCACGCAACCCCAGACAATCCTGTTCTGGCCGCACTGATTGACTGGCGCCTGGGCCAATTTCTCGGAACGAGAAGAAAACTAAGAACTATCTCATTCAAGTCTCATAGATCACAGCAACAAAACGCAGCGGGTTCAAACGTTTATCGGGCCGTGTTGTAAACGTGACTAAATGCACTTAGCGTTTCCCAAGTGAAACCTGTGCATCATGCGCAGCCTGAGCTCGGGAACAGGAGCCGCATATGGCCGCATTGATGACAATGGCGCCGCAGCGCCGGGCGGTGACGACGGGTGGGAACAGACCGGCGCCCAGGCGCCGATCGGTTAGCCCGCTGGACTTCATTGTGATCACCACGTCGGTGGTGCGTCCGGTGCTCGTCACTGTGGCGGTCCTCGTCGCGTCTGTCGCTTCGGGATCGCGCGCCCAGGCCGAGCCGGGCGACGCCGCGATCGGCACCCCGTCCGCCGCTATACCGTTCGGTCCGCCGGGGGCCGAACTACTCACCACCGTGCGCGTGCCGGGGATGCCCCGGTAAGCAGCGCTGAACTGTCTCGTATGGTCGGGTTGTGCTGGCTGGTTTCCTGTTGGCTTTGGGCTGCTCAGTGTGTTACGGCACGGCGTCGGTATTGCAGGCTGAGGCGACGCGATCTGTGGAACCCGGCAGCGGCTCTGGGGTCGACGCGGCGCTGCTGTTCCGAGCCGCTGGACAGTGGCGCTATGTGGCGGGCCTGACTCTTGACGGGCTGGGTTTTGTGCTGCAAGTGCTGGCGCTGCGGGTGGTGCCGATCTACGTGGTCGCCGCGGCGCTGGCCGCCTCGCTCGCCGTCACCGCCGTCGTAGCTGCGAAGGTGTTGTCGGTGCGGTTGTCGACGGCTGAATGGACGGCCGTCGGCATGGTGTGCGCCGGCCTGGCGATGCTCGGGCTCGCGGCCGGACCCGAGGGCTCACGGCACGGCCCGCCACAACTCCGGTGGGCACTGTTGGGCGTGATCGTTGCGGTCTTCTTCGTCGGTGCGATCGGCGGACGTCTGGGCGACCGCTCGCGCGCACTTGCCCTAGGGCTCGGTGCGGGGACCGGCTTCGGTGTCGTCGAGGTGAGCGTGCGCCTGATCGACGAGGTCGATCCCACCAAAGCCGCCTTCTATACCAATCCGGCGTTGTACGCGGTGCTCGCTGGGGGCGCCGCAGGTTTCCTCCTGCTCACCTCCGCCCTTCAGCGCGGATCGGTGACCACGGCTGTCGCGGGCATGGTCGTGGGTGAGACCGTCGCGCCGGCGCTCGTCGGAGTGTTATGGCTGGGCGACCGCACTCGACATGGATTGAGTTGGATGGTGGTCGCGGGTTTCGCCATCGCCGTCGCAGCGACATTGCTCCTGGCCCGATTCGGTGAAGCACCCACCGTCGAACCAGTCGCCGACCCCCAAGCTCGACCCTCGACGTGACGCCACGTGTGAGCACATGATGATCCTGCGCGGGCTCTTCATCGCCTCGCTTCTTACGGTCTGCGTAACTGTGCGCGCGAGTGCCGACGTGCCGCCCGTCAGTTCTGCGGCGCAATCCGCAGGATTCGTCGACGTGCGTAGCGTTGTTCCGAGCGCGATCGTCGATCTGCGCTACGCGACACCGAACAATTTCACCGGCGCTCCCGTGTATCCCGGCGACGCTCGTTGCCTCGTTCACAATTCGTTGGCCGCGGGCCTGGCCAGTGCCGCCGCGTCGCTACGTCCACGGCAAGAGGTGCTGGTGTTCTGGGACTGTTACCGGCCACACCAAGTGCAGGCCGAGTTGTTCCAGGCCATGCCGAACCCGGCCTGGGTGGCCCGGCCCGGACCCTATGCCCGCAGTCATGAAACCGGGCGCTCGGTCGACCTGACGATCGCCGGCAAGCTGGAGCAGTGCTCGCCTGAGCGGCGCATCGGTGGGCGCTGCCTGCTGGACATGGGCACCGACTTCGACGATTTCAGTGCTCGCGCAGAGGCTTTCGCTACCGCCAATGTGAGTTCGGTCGCGCAGGTGAACCGGTCGCGCCTGCGCGACGCGATGAGCGCCGGTCAATTGACGGTCTATTCCGGTGAGTGGTGGCATTTCGACGGCCCCGGCGCCGGCGTGGACCGCCCGATCCTCGACGTTCCGGTGGATTGAATGACCAGAGAGCAGGCAAGCTACACGCATGGGCACCACGAGTCGGTGCTCCGTTCACACCGATGGCGTACGGCGCAAAACTCGGCGGCCTATCTCCTACCGCATTTGCACGCCGGGATCTCGGTGCTGGACATCGGATGTGGCCCAGGAACAATCACCGCCGACCTTGCCGCGCGAGTCGCTCCCGGTCAGGTGACGGCTGTCGACGTCAGCGATGAAGTTCTCGATCTGGTCCGTGCCGAAGTCCAGGCGCGCAAGCTGTCCAACGTTTCGTTCATGACAGCGAATGTGAATGCGCTCGAATTCGAAAGCGGGGCGTTCGACGTCGTGCACGCCCACCAAGTACTCCAGCACGTCGCTGACCCGGTCCAGGCGCTGCGTGAGATGCGGCGGGTGTGCGCGCCCGGCGGAATCGTGGCCGTTCGAGACGCCGACTTCGCCGGGATGATCTGGTTTCCGCAACTCCCGGCGCTGACCCGGTGGTTGAAGGTCTACCAACAGGTGGCGCGGGCGAACCAGGGCGAGCCCAACGCCGGGCGCCACCTGCTGTCTTGGGCATTGCAGGCCGGGTTCGACGACGTCATGCCGTCGGGCAGTATCTGGTGTTTCGCAACCCCGACCGACCGCGAGTGGTGGGGCGGTATGTGGGCCGAAAGGATCCTGCATTCGTCGATCGCGCGCCAATTGCTCGACTCGGGGTTCGCGACGACCGTTGACCTCGCCGAAATCTCCCTCGGCTTGGCGGACGTGGGCAGCCGCGCCGGACGGCTGGCTGGCGATCCCCCACGGGGAGATCCGCTGCCGGGCCAGAGCTTCAGAGTGACGCGGAGCGCTCGGTCGTCACCTCGAATAACCGCATGACCGGCGCCGGATCGCGGCCTAGGGCATCGGAAAGCCTTATCTCGCCCCGTCGCCCGCTTGCGAGCACGTTGGCCATGACCACCTGAAGGTCGTCGCCTTCGATCTCATAGAGCGCAACGTAGGGCCCATCCTCGCCGACTGGCCTGAGCCGTCGCGCCGCGACGAACCCGTCGAGCGCTAACAGGTCTGGCAAATGGATCTCGTCGTACCACTCGTTGAACTCGGCATCGCGCTCCGGCGAGCTGGGCCGACTTTCGACATAGAGAACACCTTTCGGCATGTTCACCGCCTGCTAGTAGTGGTAGCGCACTGTGTCATAGGCGCTGGCACATCAAAATGTAGCCGTCGGCCGCCTCGTCGTCCCCGGAGTCCTCTGAACGCCGGTCGGCAACCCAGTAGGCGCGAGTAAGTTCGGTATCACTGACCATGGTCGGGCGGCTCCGTTTCATGAAGCCAACTGCAGCACGGAGGGATGGTCCATACTGACCGCCGCAGTCATATCCGCTGTGACCGGGATGGTCGTGATCGTCATTGCGATCTTGCTGAGTAACACCATTGTCGCGCTTATCGCCATAGCGATCGCGATCGTCGGTTTGTTCTTCCTGGTCCGTGATTGGCGTACGGAGGCTGCGTCTCGCGATATCAGCGACACCAACGATCCGCGCGCCGGTGAGGACGGGCAGGACGATGCGCGGAACACCAGTGCGCTGCAGCCGGAATTGTTCGAACCGGACGTTTCCTACGAGGAAGCAGTGGAAAGTGCCGACGACATCGACGACTTCGACCTCGAGCGCGAAAGTCGAAGCGGCAGCGAGAAATGAACGAACATTGCGTTTCGAAGGCAAGTTCCAGTGACGCCGTTTCAGCGGTGAAGATCTAAAGTTCCGAGTGTCGCCGCGAGAACCAGGTGATCGACCGGCCGATGATGATCAGCACTAGCAGAAACCCGATCAGCAATAAGGCCGCATCATAGGAGAGGTCTTGAGCTGACTTCGATGGCAGGTTGTAGAACGTCCAGATCGGGTAGGTCAGGTAGCCGACCGGCGAGTCGGTGACCTGTGCGGTCGGCAGAGAATCCGACCAGCCCGCCGTGTAGAGCATCGGTGCCGTCTCGCCGATCGCCACCGCGAGCGCCACCAGCAAGCCGGTGACGATTCCTGGCATCGCCGTCTTCAATACAATTCTGCGCAGCGTCCAACCGACGGGCAGCCCCAATGCCTCCGCCCCTTCCCGATACGACGTCGGCACCTGAGCCAGCGCGGCCTCCGTGGCCTTGGTGATATACGGAATACTGATAACCGAAAGCACCAGCACCCCGGCCGCCAGGGAAAACCCCCAGTCGAAGTTCACCACGAGCGCGAGATAGCCGACGTAGCCGAGCACGATCGACGGAATACCGGACAGCACTTCGTAGGCACCACGCAGGACGGAATAACTTCTACCGCTTGCAAATTCCGACAGGTAAATTCCGGTCAAGATGCTTGCCGTGCCGCCCACCAGCATGACCCCGATGCCTAGGACCGCGGTGCCTACGATGGCGTTGCGCAGACCGCCAGCGCCGCCATGCGAGTCTTCGATTAGCACGTTCCAGTGAAACACCGGCAAAGCGCGGCTGATGACTCCGATCAGCATCCATAACGTCGGTCCGATCACCAGCGCTAGGCAGCTGAAGCATGCGGCCCAGAACAACGTGTTGACGATCTTTCGTCGAGTCGAAGTTCGGGCGGCCAGCGCCGGTGATTGGCCGGTCCGGGGGGCAGTCGATTGGCCCATCTCAAACACCTCGCCCGACTGGTAGCGCGGTACCCGACACTCGCCGCACCAGCGCACGCGCCGCCACATTCGTCAGTAGCGTGATAACCATCAACACCAGGCCCGCCTCGGCGAGCGTCTTCACCGCGAAGTTAGTGGAGTCGGTGAGCGCCGAATCCAGTTGCGACACAATGGTCGCTGCGATGGTAGTCATAGTCGAGTAGATGGTGGTCGGCATTGCGCCTAATGCTGCACCGGACACCATGGCTACGGCCATCGTCTCGCCCAGAGCACGTCCGAGTCCCAGGACCACGGCGCCGATGATGCCGCTGGACACCCACGGCAGAGTTACCCGGCGCGCACACTCCCAATTGGACATTCCCAGGGCAGTCGCACCCTCGCGGGGCAACGACGGCACCTGCCGGATCAGGTCGCGGGCGGTGCTGGCGATGATGGGGATGACCATGACCGCCAATACCAGACCGGACACCAACATGCCCTCTCCGCTGCCAGGATCGCCGCGGAAGTAGTCGAGCACCGGCACATCTGGAGCGTTGCGTGCGATCACCGGAGCGATGTGGTGGGCGACGAACGGCCCGAACGTCAACGCTCCCCACAGCCCGACGACCACACTGGGAACACCGGCGAGCAATTCGAGCACCATCCCGACCGCCGAGGCGAGACGTTGCGGTAAAAGTTCCACGATCGCCAACGCCGCTCCGATTGACACCGGCACCGCGATGATCAGGGCGATCGCCGAGCTCGTCAAGGTGCCGACGATCAGCGGCAACGCTCCGTAGTGGGCGCCGACCGGATGTGGAACACCATCGGTGACAACCGTGTTGCCGTAAAGATTGCCCGGGTTCCATTCGGTATCTGTGAAGAAGTGCAGCCCGTTAACCCTGACCGCGGGCAGCGCCTCGATGATCAGCGTCGTCAACACGAACAACAGCGCGGCCAGCGGGATCAGCGCACCGACAAAACCGGCCCACTGGACGGCGAGGCCCCCGCGGCTCACGGCGCGATTGCAGCCTTTTAGGCGCCGCGAGACGATCGAATTGCCAGGCGCTGGCTGGTGGGCAGAATCGGCCAACAAATCTGTTAGCCGGTGATCTTGGCGATCTGTGCATCGGACAACTTCTGCACCGAGGCCGGCAGCGGCTGGAAATGAACCTTGTCCAAGAACGAGGTGCTGTTGCCATCGGTCACCACCCAGTGCAGAAAAGCCTGCAGCGTCTGTGCGGTTGCGACGTCCTTCTGGCTGCCGTAAACGACGGCGTACTCATAGTTGACGATCGGGTAGCCGTCCGCGGCGGGCCCATTGATCAGCGAGATCACCTGATTCGCGGGGGTCTGCGAGGAAAAGCCGGTGGCCTCGGCCTGGATGCTCTTCGCATCGGGCAACAGAAATTTGCCGGAGGCATTGGCTAACTGTGCCTCGCCCAGTCCCTTCTGGTTGGCCTGGTCTAGGTAGCTCATGCCGATGTAGGCGACGCATCCGGGGGTGGCCGCACAACCGGTTACCATGCCGCCGGCGCCGTTCTCGCCAAGGGCGCCCGGTACTGCAGGGAAGTCGACCGTGGTTCCAAAGCCGGGCGACTTACCCCAGCCGTCCGGGTCTTGCTTCGACAGGTACTGGGTGAACACGAATGTGTCGCCGGCTCCATCGGACCGGTGTAGCGGAACCACCGGAGTGGCTGGCAGGGCAACTCCGGGGTTGAGGGCGGCCATCTGGGGGTCGTTCCAGGTTTTGACCGTGCCCTGGTACATCGCGGCCAGCACTCTCCCATTCAGCTTCAGGTGCTCGGTGACACCGGGCAGGTTGTAGTGAACCTGCTCCGCGGCAATGGCCAACGCGATGTTCATCAGCCCCTTGTGCGCAGCGAAATCGCCCTCGGACAGGTAAGCCCCGGAGGCGCCGATGTCGACGGTCCTCGCAATCGCTTGGGAGATCCCGGCGCCCGAGCCGGTGGACGCGGTGTTGACCGTGACGTTCGGATACTTCTTGTGATAGCCGTCCCGCCAGAAATTCATCAAAGGGTAAAGCTCGGTGGCTCCGGTTTCCGACAACACCACGTTTGATGCCGCGGGCGTGGTCGCGACACTGCCGCCGCCAGCCTCCGGATTCGATGGCGCCGACTTCGAACTGCAGGCGGTTGCCACCAGAACTAGCGCCACCGCGACCGACACTGTCCGCGACAGATTTGTCACGCTCCCCACCTTTCCTCACTTTCGTTTCCACAGTTTGACTTTGCGGCCCCTACGACGGCACCGAGAAGCCTGCGGTCGCCGAACAGTCCGGAGATGTAGCGACCGGTTTCGGGATGCTTCGGGGATAAGAACAGATCCTCGGTGGGCCCCTCCTCGACCAGCCTGCCGTCGAAGAACAGGGCCGTCCGATCACCGATCCGGGCGGCCTGACCGAGATCATGAGTCACCATGATCACGGTCAGGCGGTTGATGAGCGACCGGATGAGCTCTTCGATCTTCTCGGTCGTCGTCGGGTCGAGCGAGGAGGTGGGCTCGTCGAGCAATAGCACCATGGGGTTCACCGCGAGCGTGCGGGCTAGACACAACAGCTGCTGTTGGCCGCCGGAAAGCCGAAATGGGGAGTCGTCGAGCCGATCCTTCACCGCATCCCAGAGCCCAACTTCGGCGAGTCGAGCCTCGGCAACGCTGCTGAATTCTTTACGCGTCGCCATCTTGTGTGCACGCACGCCGGCAACGACGTTGTCCATGATCGACATCGGAAAAGGGTTTGGCCGCTGGAATACCATGCCTACTTGGCGGCGGAATTCCATCAGGTCGCGCTCGGCGAAGATACTGCGTCCGTGCAGCAGGACGTCACCGCTGTATCGGTAACCGGAGACTTTGTCGTTCATCCGGTTCAGGGTGCGCAGAAAAGTCGTCTTACCCGAGCCGGTCGGTCCCAGCAACGCCGTCACCGCACGTGTGGGAAAGTCCAAGCTGACCTGGTCGAGCACGGTTTTGGCGCCGAAGCCCAGGGTGAGGTTTACCGCCCTCATGACCGGAGCAGCGGCGCCAACATCAACGCCACCGGTCGCGGCGTAAGGCTGTTGCCCGTCCATCAACACCCGATGCTACTTGTAGACGTCACACCCGACGGTCAACCGGATGTAAACCTCCGTTCACCTTCGATGCTTTGTATATTCACGGTGGGTAAGACTTCGTTGTCCTGGCGCGACGCACCTTTGCGACCGAACGCAGACAGCTCGGCTCGACCCGGCGGAACGGGCGTGTTCGTCGCCCCCATCTTCAGAGGAGTTGCGTGAAGTTCATCCGATCTTGCGCCGCGCTGAGCCTGGTGGCGGTCAGCGCTTTGGCGCTGTCAGGATGCGGTAGCCATAGCAATAAATCCTCACCCTCGTCGGCGTCAGTCGACTGCGGCGGCAAGAAACAACTTCACGCCAGCGGTGCGACAGCACAAGAGAACGCAATGGAACAATTCGTCTACGCCTACATCCACGCGTGTCCGGGCTACACGCTCGACTACAACGCGAACGGCTCCGGCGCCGGGGTCCAGCAGTTCGTGAGCAACGAAACCGATCTGGCAGGCTCCGGCGACGCCTTGGACCCGTCGAAGGGTGAACCCGACCGGGCGGCGGCGCGCTGCGGTTCACCGGCGTGGGACTTGCCGGCGGTATTCGAACCCATTGCGGTTACCTACAACCTCGACGGGGTCAATTCGCTGAAGCTGGATGCGCCGACGATGGCGAAAATCTTCAACGGCGGCATCACCACCTGGAACGACCCGGGGATCACGGCGCTCAACCCGAGCGTCGACTTGCCCGCAACGCCCATTCACGTCATCTTTCGCAGTGACAAGTCGGCGAACTCGTCGAACTTTCAGCGGTACCTCGATGCCGCATCCAACGGCGCCTGGGGTAAAGGCGCTGGTCAGACATTCAAGGGCGGTGTCGGCGACGGCGCCGTCGGGGATAACGGCACCTCGGCTGCCGTGCAGAGCAGCGATGGGTCGATCACCTACAACGAGTGGTCGTTCGCGGTCGGCAAACAGTTGAACATGGCCCAGATCGTCACGTCAGCGGGACCAGACCCGGTGTCGATCACTACGGACTCAGTAGAGAAGACGATTGCCGGGGCAAAGATCACCGGGCAGGGAAATGACCTGGTGCTGGACCTATCGTCGTTCTACAAGCCGACGCAACCTGGTGCATATCCGATCGTCGAGGCGACTTATGAGATCGTGTGCTCCAAGTACCCGGATTCTGCGACCGGCACGGCCGTAAAAGCATTCATGCAAGCGGCGATCGGCCCTGGCCAAGATGGTTTAGACCAATATGGGTCTATTCCACTGCCGAAATCTTTTCAATCCCGATTGGCGACCGCGGCGGATGCGATCTCTTAATTGCCAGTGCTATTGCTTGATCACATGAAGGGAGCTCGACGGTGAGCGTCAGCGAGCCGGGTTCGCGGACGGGGTCGCGGTTCGGGCCCTATCAGCTGAGGCGGCTGCTGGGCCGCGGCGGGATGGGTGAGGTTTACGAGGCCGAGGACATCCGCAAAAACCGGGTGGTGGCGCTGAAGCTGATCTCGCAGCAATTCTCCGGCGACCCGGTGTTTCGGGCACGGATGCAGCGCGAGGCCCAAGAGGCGGGACGGCTGACCGAGCCACATGTGGTGCCGATCCACGATTACGGCGAGATCGACGGCAAACTGTATCTGGACATGCGGCTGATCGACGGCATCTCGCTGCGAGACATGTTGACCCGCGGTGGTCCACTGGCCCCGGCGCGGGCGGTGGCCGTCATCAGTCAAATCGCAGACGCGCTCGACGCCGCGCACGCTACCGGCGTGACGCACCGCGATGTCAAGCCGGAAAACATCCTGATCACCCGCAACGACTTTGCTTATCTGGTCGATTTCGGCATCGCTCGAGCCGCCAGCGATCCGGGGCTGACTCAGACCGGCCTTGCGATGGGGACCTACAGCTACATGGCGCCGGAGCGGTTCACCGGCAATCCAGTCACGTATCGCGCCGATATCTATTCGTTGGCCTGTGTGTTGGCCGAGTGTTTGACCGGGTCGCCGCCCTTCTCAACCGAAAGCATCGAACGGGCGGTCGCCGCGCATCTGACCGAGCCCGCCCCGCGACCCAGCCAGCTCGGACCCGGCCGGGTCCCGGAGGCATTCGATCAGGTAATCGCCATAGGCATGGCGAAAAACCCCGAGGACCGCTATCGCAGCGCCGGTGATCTGGCCCGGTCGGCCAACGACGCGCTGACCGCACCCGAGCAGGACCAGGCCGCCACGATCTTGCAGCACAGCGAGGCCGAAACCCAATCCGGCCGGGCGGTCGAAAGCGGGCGAGTCGGTGCCGCGAACTGGACGCAGCCGGCGCGGATGCCACCCATGCCGGCCGGCACTGGCAACTGGCGTCAACCTTGGCCCCCGGCATCGGGCAGCCCGGCAGGACCGCCGGCATACGGCCAACCGTCGCACCTACCCGGGCCTGACTTCGCACCGAGTCCGGCGCAGCCCGGTCGCCGACGTAAACCGGCAATTCTCGTTGGCGCTGGCGCGCTCTTAGTCGTCGCCGCGATCGTCATCGGATACCTGCTGATGCGGCCAAATTCCACGTCGGCCGGAGGACAGACCGTGTTGCCGTTCACCGGCATCGACTTCCGGCTTTCGCCGGGAGGAGTCGCGCTGGACTCCGCGGGCAACGTCTATGTCACCAACCAGGGCATCTACGGCCGGGTGGTGGAATTGGCCGCCGGGTCCACTACTACGACAGTGTGGCCGTTCTCCGGCCTTTACCAGCCCCAGGGGCTGGCGGTCGACAGCGCCGGTGCGGTGTATGTCGCCGACTTCAACAACAGGGTGGTGAAGCTGGCACCCGGGTCGAACAACCAAACGGTGTTGCCGTTCACCGGCCTCAATTACCCCGAGGGCGTGGCCGTGGACAACAACGGCAGCGTCTATGTCGCCGACCGCGGCAATGACCGGGTGCTGAAGTTGGCGGCCGGTTCGAACAGTCAAACCGAGCTACCGTTCACCGGTCTCAACAACCCCGATGGCGTGGCTGTGGACACTGCCGGCAGCGTCTACGTCACCGACACCGACAACAACAGGGTGGTGAAACTGCCGGCAGGGTCGAATACGCCGAGCGTGTTGCCGTTCACCGGCGTCACTGTGCCATGGGGTATCGGGGTGGATGGGGCCGGTACCGTCTACGTCACCGAACACGACAAAAATCAAGTAGTGAAGTTGCCGGCCGGATCGAACATTCCGATTGTGCTCCCATTCACCGACCTCAACACACCGTTGGCGGTGGCGGTGGACAACGCCAAAGATGTTTACGTCGCCGACCGCGGCAACGACCGAGTGGTGAAGCGATCAGCTGAATGAGCACGCCCGCTCACGCCCCGGGCGCATCGTCGGATGCCGAAGCAACGCCAGGAGACCAGACGTAACGTTGAGTGATTCAGGCTCCGTTCATCTCCAATCCGGTATTTGTTCACGGTAGGCTCAGTCGTTCCATGCCCTCAATTTGCAAAGGAGTTTCGTGCGGTCCAAACGATTGAGCGCCGCGCTGAGCTTGTTGGCTGCCGCCACACTTGTCTGCACGGCATGCGGCAGCAACGCCAACACCTCGTCGTCAACCAGCGCCGCGCCGATGCCCGTGGACTGCAACGGCAAGAAGAGACTCGCCGCCAGCGGCTCGACCGCGCAGAAGAACGCGATAGAACAGTTCGTCTACGCCTATATCCGGTCCTGCCCGGGCCACACGCTCGATTACAACGCGAACGGTTCCGGTGCCGGAGTACAGCAGTTCATGAGCAATCAAACCGATTTGGCCGGCTCCGACGTTCCGTTGGACCCTGCCAAGGGTGAGCCTGACACGGCCTCACAGCGATGCGGTTCGCCCGCGTGGGATTTGCCGGCGGTCTTCGGTCCGATCGCGGTGACCTACAACATCAACGGCGTGAAGTCCCTGAATCTCGACGGGCCTACGACAGCAAAGATTTTCAATGGCACCGTCACCGCCTGGAACGATCCGGCGATCAAAGCACTGAACAAGGACGTAAACTTGCCCGCCACGCCTATCCACGTCGTCTTCCGAAGTGATGAATCCGGCACCACGGACAACTTTCAGAAATACCTCGATGCCGCATCCAACGGCGCCTGGGGCAAGGGGACCGGGAAGACATTCAACGGCGGCGTCGGCGACGGCGCCAGTGGGAACGACGGCACCTCGACGATCTTGCGAACAACAGACGGGGCAATCACTTACAACGAGTGGTCATTCGCGGTTGGCCGTCAGTTAGCCATGGCGCAAATCGTCACCTCGGCAGGTCCGGATCCCGTTTCGATCACCACCGACTCAGTTCGCAAAACGATCGAGGGCGCCAGATTCAAGGGTCAGGGCAACGACCTGGTGGTGGACACCTCGTCGTTCTACCAGCCCACGCAGCGGGGCGCCTATCCGATCGTCCTCGCGACCTACGAGATCGTCTGCTCGAAGTATCCGGATGCTCCTACCGGCTCGGCGGTAAAAGCGTTCATGCAGGCCACGATCGGCCCTGGTCAGGACGGTTTGGACGAATATGGCTACATCCCGCTCCCCAGCTCGTTCCAGTCGAAATTAGCCACCGCGGTGAGTGCACTTTCTTGATCAGACGAAGGAGGCGTCGATGGTGAGCGACAGCGAACCGGCTTCGCGGGTCGGGTCCTGGTTCGGGCCCTACCGGCTGATGCGGTTGCTGGGCCGAGGCGGGATGGGTGAGGTCTATCAGGCCGAGGACACCCGTAAACGCCGGATGGTGGCACTGAAGCTGATTTCGGAACAGTATTCCAGCAATCCGGTTTTCCGCGCGCGGATGCAACGCGAGGCCGACACCGCCGGGCGGTTGACCGAGCCTCATGTCGTGCCGATCCATGACTACGGCGAAATCAACGGCCAGTTTTTCGTGGAGATGCGGCTTATCGACGGCAGATCGCTGCGGGACATGCTGGCCCGCTTCGGCCCGATGAGCCCGGCCCGGGCGGTGGCCATTGTCAGCCAGGTCGCCGCCGCGCTGGATGCCGCGCACGCCAACGGTGTGACGCACCGCGACGTCAAACCGGAGAACATTCTCCTCAGCGGCGACGACTTCGCCTATCTGGTGGATTTCGGCATCGCCCGCGGCGCGGCCGATCCAGGGCTCACCCAAACCGGCCAGGCGATGGGCACCTACAACTACATGGCACCGGAGCGGTTCGGTGCCGACGAGATCACCTATCGCGCCGACATCTATTCGCTGGCGTGTGTGCTCGGCGAGTGCCTGACCGGATCGCCCCCGTATGCCAGCGACAGTGTCGAACGCTTGATCGCCGCCCACCTCATGCAGCCGGCCCCGCGGCCGAGCCAGCTGCGACCCGGCAAGGTTCCGGCTGCCATCGATCAGGTGATCGCGAAAGGCATGGCAAAAAATCCCCAGGACCGTTACCGCAGCGCCGGTGATCTGGCCCGGGCCGCTCACGAGGCGCTCAGCGGGACGGAGCAGCACCAGGCCGCCGCGATTCTGCGGGCCGGCGACAATGCCACGGTGCTTGCCAGGGTCGCCGACAGCGGCACGGCCGCTGCCCGCCCGGCGTCCCGGCCATCGGACGTCGGCGCCGCCCCTTGGACCCGCCCGGCGCGGACCCCGCCGCCCGGCACCGGTGGCCCCGGCTGGAGCGCTCCACCGGGTCAGCCGGCGGCCACCGGCACGTCGGGTCAGCCGGACTTCGGTAAGGCGCCGCAGCAAGGCAGCGGTCGCAAGCTGCAGGTCCTCATCGGCGCTACGGTGTTTTTAGTCGTCGCCGCCGTGGTCATCGGATATCTCTTGTTTCGTCCTGCGCGCCCGTCCAGCGGGCCGTGGACCTCCGCGTCAGGGCAAAGCGTGCTGCCGTTCACCGGCCTCAACTTCCGTTTCTCGCCCGGGGGGTTGGCGATGGACACCGACGGCAGCATCTACGCGACCAACGAAGGCATGTACGGGCGGGTGGTCAAGCTTGCCCGCGGATCGAACACTCCCACGGTGCTGCCGTTCAGTGGCTTATACGAGCCGCAAGGAGTAGCGGTCGACTCGAACCAAGCGGTATACGTCACCGATTTCAACAACCGCGTGGTCAAGCTGGCGCCGGGGTCGAACAACCAGACTGAGCTGCCGATCACGGGCCTGAACTTTCCCGAGGGTATCGACGTGGATTCCAGCGGCAACATCTACGTTGCCGATCGTGGCAACAACAGGGTGGTGAAGTTCGCCACCGGATCGAACACCCAAACAGACCTGCCCTTCGATGGCCTCAAGAATCCAGACGGCGTGGCGGTGGATTCCAGCGGCAACGTCTACGTCACCGACTCCGACAACGACCGGGTGGTGAAGTTGTCGGCGGACTCCAACAGTCAGTCGGTTCTGCCGTTCACCGGCCTCAGTGAGCCGTGGGGAGTCGCCGTGGATTCGGCTGGCGCCGTGTATGTCACCGACTACGAAATACAGAAGGTGCTGAAATTGCCCGCCGGCTCGAACACCCAAACTGAGCTGTCGGTCACCGGTCTGAACAGCCCGTTGGAGGTGGTGGTGGACAAGTCCGGGGACGTCTACGTCGCCGACCGCGGCAACAACAGGGTGGTGAGGTTAGCCCCCGGCTGACGCGCCGGGCCGGTGTCCTAGCGTCGGATTGTCAGCAGGCGGGTCGCGCCGGCGGCAAGCAGGTTGACCGCGGCCACCACGATGATCAACGTCAGCGCGGCACCCCAGACCCGCAGAAAACCGGCGTGTTCGGGGTTGGTGAGCTCGGTATAGATCAACAGCGGCAGTGATGCCATGTTTCCGTCGAAGATGTCGTAATTGATGGAGCGGCTGTAGCCGACGAGCACCAGCACCGGCGCAGTTTCGCCGATGATGCGCGCGATCGACAGCAGCACCCCCGAGATGATCCCCGGCAGCGCGACCGGGCCGACGATCCGCACGATCGTTTTCCATTTCGGAATCCCCAACGCATAGCTGGCTTCTCGTAATTCGTCGGGTACCAGCTTGAGCATCTCTTCGGTCGACCGCACCACCACCGGCAGCATCAGCAGAACCAGCGCCAGTGACACGGCGAACGCGCTTTGCTCAAATCCCAGCGTTGCGATCCACAGGCTGAAGACGAACAGCGCCGCCACGATCGAGGGCACCCCGGCGAGCACGTCGACCATGAAGGTGGTCAACCGCGCCAGCCGTTCCGAGTTGTATTCGGCGAGGTAGACCGCGGCCAGCAAACCCAGCGGCACCGCCAGGACGGCGGCCACCGCGGCTTGAGCCAGCGTGCCGTACAGCGCGTGATAGACCCCGCCGGCGAACTGCTCTGGCAGCACGCCTCGCAGGGAATGGGTCCACCAGCCTGAGCGGGTGACGGCGTACCAACCTCGCTGGGCGACGACCCACAGTAGCCACACCAGCGGTATCAGCGCGACGACGAACGAGGACAGAAAGAACGTGGTCGCGAGATGGTTCCTGATCTGCCGCCCGATGCTGATCGAGCGAAACGCCGACCTCTTGACCGGCTGGGTAAGCGACTCAACGCTCATCCATTGACCTTCCCGCCGGCGATCACGCGGGCAGCCGCGTTCACGATGAACGTCAGCACGAACAGCACGAACCCGGCCGAGATATAGGCTCCCGTAGGTAGTGGTTCGCTGAATTCCGCCGCCGCGGAGGCAATTTTGGAAGCGAAGGTGTAACCGCCGTCGAACAGTGACCAAGTCCCGGGGCGTGCGGCCGCCCGCAGGATGATCAACACGGCGACCGTCTCTCCCAGAGCGCGGCCCAATCCCAGCATCGACGCGGCGACGACTCCACTTCGACCGAACGGCAGCACGGTCATCCGCACCACCTCCCATCTGGTGGCGCCGAGCGCCTGCGCCGCCTCGACCTGAATTTTCGGGGTTTGCCGGAATACCTCTCGGGACACCGAGGAGATGATCGGCAGAATCATCGCCGCAAGCACGATGCCGGCGGTGAAGACATTGCCGCCGCCGGCCAACGACACGTCACCGGTCTTGAACAAGAACAGCCAATCGAGGTGGCGGTTGAGGGCCCCCTCGAGCGGTTCGAGTTGGGGCGCCAGCACAAAGATTCCCCACAAACCGAAAATGATCGACGGCACAGCGGCCAGCAGGTCGACCACCGCGCCGAACGGGCGTGACAGCCGTGCCGGCACGTACTGGGTGAGGAACACTGCAATGCCCACCGAAATCGGCACGGCCAGCACCAACGCGAACGCCGAGCTCAATACCGTCACCATGAGAAGGTCGCGGATACCGAAAGCCAGGTGATCGGGGTCAGCGGTATTGAAATCAGCACTGGTGAAGAAATTGGCGTGATTCGCTCGCAACGACGGTATGGCCTGGATCAACAGGAAAAGCGCGATCAACACGATCGCGGACACAATCGCCGACCCGGCCGCGGCTACGGCCAGCTTGAAGATTCGGTCTCCCCGCCGTGCCGTTCCGGCTTCGATTGCCGCGGGCGCAGCCGTTATCCCGGCGGGAATAGGCCGCGAGCTAAGCGGTCCTTCGGCCATCGCGGTGGCAGATCAGGAGATGGCATTGACCGCGGTCGTCAACCTCGGCTTGAACGCGTCGGGAATCGGGACGTACCCGTTGTCCGCCAATCCATTTTGACCAGCGCCGAGGGTAGCCTGCAGGAAGGCTTTGACCGCTGTGCCGACTTGTGAATCGGGGTACTTCGAGCAGACGATTTCATAAGTCGCCAGCACGATGGGGTAGGCGCCCGGCTGCATCGGTTTGTAAAACGACACGGTGTCGAGGACGAGGTCGTTACCCTGTCCCTTTATCGTCGCCCCGGCGATCGTCTTGCCGACCGTGTCCGCACTGATTGCCACCGGTTGGGGACCGGCCGATGTGACGATCTGAGCGATGTTCAATTTCTGTGCCTGGGCGAAAGACCACTCGTTGTAGGTGACTGACCCTTCGGTGTTCTTGATTGCCGCCGACGTTCCATCGTTACCTTTGGCGCCCTCACCAACACCGCCTTTGAACGCCTTACCGCTGCCCTTACCCCAGGCACCGTCGGATGCGGCATCGAGGTATTTCTGGAAATTGTCGGTGGTTCCCGACTCATCACTGCGGAACACGATATGGACCGGAGTGGCAGGCAGATTGGTGTTTGCGTTGAGGGCCTTGACCGCCGGATCGTCCCAGGACGTGATGGTGCCGTTGAAGATCTTCGCGGTGGTGGGGCCGTCCAGATTGAGCGAAGTTACGCCCTTGATGTTGTAGGTGACCGCGATCGGGCCGAACACCACCGGCAAATTCCACGCCGGGGTGCCGCAGCGCTGCTGCGCTCGACCGGACTCATCGGTGCTCAGGGCCACATCTGAGCCGCCGAAGTCAGTTTGGCTGCCCACAAACTCGTTGACCCCGGCACCGGAACCATTTGCGGTGTAGTTGAGGGTTTGATTCGGGCACGCCTGTTGGAACGCGTTGACAAAACGTGTCATCGCATTGGCCTGAGCCGTCGATCCACTGGCCTTCAGCGTCTTCTTACCGCCGCAACTGACATTCGCAGCCGGCGATGAAC
The DNA here is from genome assembly GCA_963795995.1 of uncultured Actinomycetota bacterium. Lineage (GTDB taxonomy): Bacteria > Actinomycetota > Actinomycetes > Mycobacteriales > Mycobacteriaceae > Mycobacterium. The sequence continues at coordinate 106,491 of CAWCJY010000007.1, read as the reverse complement.
CCGACGAAGGTTTACCTCCACTTGCGCTGTCGTCGCTGCCGCATCCGGACACCACCAGCGCGCCGGTGGCCACAACGCACACTGCAGCGCCAAATCGGTTGAGAATCAAAACGGCTCCTTCAAACGTAGGTCCGGCTGCGGTCGGCCAAAATCGTATGGACTCACAGAGAACACACAGCTACGGGCAGGGGTGAACGTATCATGAAGTATCGCCAATCGACCCGCGAACGCCGCAGCCAGGTCCCCTACCGACCGTGAAGCGCTGATGACTACTCTGGCGAAATGCCGATCTGATTGGAGGGCCGACGATGTCCACTCCGACGAGCACCATCTCGCTCTACCCGCCGGAGGGACACGGGGCGCCCAAAAATCGCCGTGGTCACGCCGAGGGCGTTAGTGTGGGCCTGCCAGAGGGCACGGTGGTGTTCTCTGCCGACAACCACATCTCGCTGGCCGAGGACATCTTCTACCAGCGCTTCCCCGCTGACCTCAAAGACAAGGCGCCGCGGGTGTGGTACGAAGACGGCGCCTACCAAGTCGGACGCAAAGGGCAGTCGTTTCTGCCTGGTGATTTCAGCGCGGTGTTGATGCAGTACGACGACTTGCCCGGCGCCGGCAGCACCAACATCGAGGCACGGATGCAGGAACTCCGTCAAGACGGCGTTCACAAGGAGCTGGCGTTCCCTAACGCTTTGCTGGCGCTGTTTCACTACCCTGACAAGCGCCTTCGCGAACTGGCGTTCCGGATCTACAACGAATACATCGCTGAGCTGCAGGAGCGCTCGGGCGGTCACTTCTACGGAGCGGGACTGATGAACTGGTGGGATCCCCAGGGCGCCCGCCGGACGCTGGCTGAACTGAAGTCGTTGGGCCTGAAAACATTTCTGCTGCCGCTGAATCCGGGCAAGGACGACGATGGCAATCCGATCGACTACGCGAGCACAGCGATGCGCCCGGTCTGGGACGAGATCGAAGACTCCGGCCTTCCGGTTGCCCACCACATCGGGGAGACCCCGCCGAAAAGCCCATGCGAGTTCAACAGCGTGGTAGTCGGCATGATGATCAACATTGACGGCTTTCGAGAGGTGTTCTCGAAATACCTTTTCGCCGGGATCCTTGATCGGCACCCAAAGCTGCGGATCGGCTGGTTCGAGGGCGGCATCGCCTGGGTGCCCTGGGCGCTGCAGGACGCCGAACACCTGGTTGCGTCGTTTCAGCACATGTTCAATCGGCCCCTCGAGCACAGCGTGCGCTACTACTGGGATCAGCACATGAGCGCGTCTTTCATGGTCGACCCGTTGGGGTTACAGCTGATCGACCGGATCGGCGTCGACAAGGTGATGTGGTCGAGCGACTATCCGCACAACGAGAGCACCTATGGGTATTCGGAGAAGTCGCTGGCCGCGGTGGTGGACGCGGTCGGTCCCGAGGCGGCGGTGAAGATCGTGAACGGCAACATCACCAAATTTTTGGGTCTTTGACGGCCGCCGAGGCAGTTTGATGACGACGTTCACGCAGTCACCGTCGTCTGCGTGGGCGATCCCCGGCGAACCGGACCTCGGCCGGCTGCGTGCAGCGACTGGTGCGCGGCTTCGCGCGGCGATGGCCCGCCGCGGCGTCGAGGCACTCATCCTGCTGGGAAACAGCAACGTCGTCTACGCGACGGGGGTGAGCTGGCCGCTGGGCGATGCCGGACTGTCATATGTCGAGCGTCCGGTCGCTGTGGTGCTCGCCGACGATTCGTCACCGCACCTTTTTCTGCCCTTCCGTGAAGGCGCGGCGTCAGAGGCCGGACTGCCGCCCGACCATCTCCACGGTCCGGTTTATCTGGAGTTCGACGAAGGAGTGGAAAACTTCGCGCGCGTCCTCGCCGAGCTGATTCCCTCGTCCGCCGCCGTCGCGGTGGACGAGCTGACCGGCGCGATGCGGCGGGCGCACCAGCAGCTCTTCGGCGCGAGCCGACCTGCCGACGCCGCTCCGGTGATCGCCGCCGCCAAGGTCGTCAAGACCCCTGACGAACTGTCGTGCATTCGCAACGCCTGCCGCATCACCGACCAGGCCATGGTCGACGTCCAGGCGTCGTTGGCTCCCGGCATTCGCCAGATCGACCTGTCGGCCGGATTCCTGCGCCGCGCGTTCGAGTTGGGGGCAATGGCCAGCATGCTGGAACCGATCTGGCAGGTGATGCCGCAACGGAAGGCTACCGGTGTCTGGACCACGCACGGCGACTTGGCGTTGCCGTTGCTGACGACCGAGCGGGAACTGGTGGCCGGCGACGTGCTGTGGACCGACGCCAGCATCACCTACTTCGGCTATTGCTCCGATTTCGGCCGTACCTGGGTGGTCGGTCGGCAGCCGACACCGCGCCAGCAGGCGCAATACCGGCGGTGGCGGGACATCATGAGCGCGGTGCTCGAGGTGACGCGGCCCGGCGCCACCGCCGCTGAGCTGGGCAGCACGGCGACCAAGGCCAACGGCGGCAGCCGGCCCTGGTTGCCGCACTTTTATCTCGGCCACGGCATCGGGGTCAACGCCGCGGAAACACCGATGATCGGCACCGATCTGGGTGATGAGTTCGACGAGAACTTCGTGTTCGAGCCCGGAATGGTGCTGGTGCTGGAGCCGGTGGTGTGGGAGGACGGCACCGGCGGCTACCGCAGCGAGGAAGTCGTCGTCATCACTAACGACGGCTGGATACCATTGACCGACTATCCCTATGACCCGTATGGCGACTGAGGTTCTGCCCGACGATCGGGCTTTGCGCTCGGAGCGGCGGGATCGCGCGCGGGCGCAGATGGAAGCGCACGATCTCGACGTCTTAGTGCTGGGTCGGCAAGCCAACGTGCGATACGTCGCGGGCGTGCCGCAGCTGTGGGTGGCGGGCACCCGGCCGTTCGCACCGACCTGCGTCGTAGTCCGCAAAACCGGGGCGACCTACTTGCTCAGCACCTGGGACGAGGGCGTGCCTGACGACATTCCGCGCGAGCATCTGTACGGCATCGCATGGAATCCGATGAACACCATCTCGGTGCTGCGCGACATCGACGGTGCCGCGAGCGCGAAACGGGTTGGCACAGACGCATTGTCACCGACTTTTGCGCGGCTGCTGCCGCTGGCTTTCCCCAACGCCGAGTTGGTCGACGGTGAGCTGGCGATGCGGGCGGCGCGTCGAGTCAAGACTTCTCGCGAGGTGGCCGCGTTGGCCGAAGCGATTCGGGTGGCCGAAGCCGGTTTGGCGGCTGCGGTGGCCGAATTGCGGCCCGGTGCAAGTGAGAAGACGTTGGCCGGCGTGCTGTTGGAAGCAATGGCTGCCGGCGGGGTGAGTACCCCGTCGACGCAAGACGTGGCATGGGTGACCGCTAGGGACCACCCGTGGCGGCGGGGCAGCGCAGACGGGCGGATCAGGTCCGGTGATCTGGTCGCCTTCTCGGCCGGGGTACTCGCCGGTGGCTACGTCGGTGAGGTTGGGCGTACCTGGCCGGTCGGCGAATCCGCTGGTGCGGCAGACCTTTTCCGGCGCTGGAATTCGTTGTGGCGCATACTGTTCCACGCCTGTCAGCCGGGCTCACCAGCTGATGGCCTGCTTGCCGCATACCAAGCGGCGGGAGAGCCGCTACCTCCGATGCCGGTGGCGCGAGGGCTGGGGATGGGATTCGACCCGCCGCTGCTGGCGGCTGGTCTCCCGCGAACCGCGGCCGGCGAATGGCTGGAGCCGGGCATGGTGCTGGCGGTGACGGGCTACGTGTGGCAGGCCGGTGTGGGCGCGGTGTTCGGGCGGGAGGCGGTGCTGATCACCACCGAAGGTCCTCAGGTGCTGACCTCGAGTCCCTCGGCGCTTTGAACGGTTGACGGACAACAACGTTCTTGCGCGCTACCTGCGAGATGTTGATTCTCGCTATCGGAGAATATAATTTCCAATGAGGACCCGTCGGGGCGTCACCGGGTTGCCTTCCACGGAGAGGACCAGCCAGTGCACAAAGACGACATGATCCTGATCAGCGTCGACGACCATACCGTTGAGCCGCCCGAGATGTTCAAAAACCACCTGCCGGAAAAATACATCGATGACGCGCCACGGCTCGTTCACAATCCGGACGGTTCGGATACCTGGCAATTCCGGGACACCGTCATCCCGAACGTGGCGCTGAACGCTGTCGCGGGACGTCCGAAAGAGGAATACGGGATCGAGCCGACGGGGCTGGACGAGATCCGGCCCGGCTGTTACAACGTCGACGAGCGAATCAAGGACATGAACGCCGGCGGCATCCTCGGCTCGATTTGCTTTCCGTCCTTCCCGGGCTTTGCCGGGCGCCTGTTCGCCACCGAAGACCCGGACTTCTCGGTAGCCCTGGTCCAGGCCTACAACGACTGGCACATCGACGAATGGTGCGGGGCTTACCCGGCCCGGTTCATCCCGATGGCCCTGCCGGTGATCTGGGATGCCGAGGCCTGCGCCGCAGAGGTCCGGCGAGTATCCAAGAAGGGCGTGCACGCCCTGACGTTCACCGAGAACCCGGCCGCCATGGGTTACCCCAGCTTCCACAACGACCACTGGGAGCCGCTCTGGAAAGCGTTGTGCGACACCAACACCGTGATGAACGTGCACATCGGATCGTCCGGCAGGCTGGCGATCACGGCACCCGATGCACCGATGGACGTGATGATCACACTGCAGCCGATGAACATCGTTCAGGCCGCCGCAGATCTGCTGTGGTCCAAGCCGATCAAGAAATATCCGGACTTGAAAGTCGCGCTGTCGGAGGGTGGCACCGGCTGGATTCCCTACTTCCTCGAGCGGGTGGACCGCACCTACGAAATGCACTCGACGTGGACGCATCAGGACTTCGGCGGCAAACTGCCGAGCGAGGTTTTCCGTGAGCACTTCCTGACCTGCTTCATCAGCGATAAAACCGGAGTCAAACTGCGCCACGAAGTCGGCATCGACAACATCGCCTGGGAAGCCGACTACCCGCACAGTGACTCGATGTGGCCGGGCGCACCGGAGGAGCTTTGGGACGTATTGAGTACCAACAATGTTCCGGACGACGAGATCGACAAAATGACGCACCAGAATGCGCTGCGCTGGTACTCGTTCGACCCCTTCTCGCACATCGCCCGGGAGCAATCGACTGTTGGTGCGCTACGGAAAGCCGCGGAGGGCCACGACGTTTCGATTCAGGCACTCAGTCACCACAAGGACCGAGGAAGTTTTTCCTTCGCGGACTTTGCGGCCACCGCTAAAGAACTCTCCGGCAATAAAGACTGAGCCCTTACCGGCGTCGGCGTAACGGAGTTTGACGACGAACATGCGTGAAACAGTCATCGCCGAGGCGGTTCGCACTCCCGTCGGCAAGCGCAACGGGGGACTGTCGAGCTTGCACGCAGCCGACCTGTCCGCGCTCGTGCTCAATGAACTGCTGGATCGAACCGGCATCGAGCCTGACGTCATCGACGACGTGATCTGGGGATGTGTCTCCCAGATCGGCGACCAGTCCAGCAACATCGGCCGCTACGCGGTGCTGGCCGCGGGGTGGCCGGAAAGCATCCCCGCCACGACGGTCAACCGCGCCTGTGGTTCCAGTCAGCAAGCCGTGGACTTCGCGGTGCACGCGGTGATGTCGGGCCAGCAGGACGTCGTCGTCGCGGGCGGCGTGGAGGTGATGAGCCGGGTGCCGCTCGGAGCCGCCCGAAGCATCGGCAGCCCGTTCGGACCCAAAGTTCTTGAGCGCTATCACCATTTCTCCTTCAACCAGGGCCTATCCGCGGAAATGATCGCGGACAAGTGGGGGTTCTCGCGCGCGCAGCTCGACGAGTACTCCGTGTCGTCTCACGAGCGCGCCGCCGCCGCCCAGGACAGCGGCGCCTTCGACGCTCAGATCATGCCGGTGTGGGTCGACAGAAAACGCGTCGCACGCGATGAGGGCGTGCGGCGGGGGAGCAGCGTCGAGAAGCTCGCCGCCCTCAAACCCGCGTTCGCCGACGACGGCGTGATTCACGCGGGAAACTCCTCCCAGATCTCCGACGGGGCTGCGGCGTTACTGGTGACGACGGCGGCAATGGCGCTCGAGCTCGGATTGACGCCGATCGTGCGCTACCGCAACGGCGTTGTCACCGGCACCGACCCGGTGCTCATGCTCACCGGTCCCATTCCAGCCACCGAGAAGGTACTGGCCAAAGCCGGGGTGACCGTGGCCGAGGTCGGTGTGTTCGAGGTGAACGAGGCGTTCGCACCGGTCCCGCTGGCATGGCTCGCCGAAACCGGCGCAGATCCGCGCCGGCTGAACCCGCTGGGCGGCGCGATCGCGCTCGGCCACCCCCTGGGTGCCTCCGGCGCGGTCTTGATGACCCGGATGGCATACCACATGCGCGACAACAGTATTCGCTACGGCCTGCAGACAATGTGTGAAGGCGGTGGCACCGCCAACGCGACGTTGGTTGAGCTGTTGGCCTGACCACCGATAGGCCAGACCTGGCCGCGAACTATTCGGTGATCGAGATGGCCTGCCGCGGGCACTGGCGCACCGCGTCGCGCACACCTTTCTCGTGCTCCGGCCCGACGTCCGGTTGCAGCACCGTCAGCATGTCGTCGTCGCCGAGGTGAAAAACCTCCGGGGCGACACCCATGCACACCCCGTTGCTTTCACAAAGCCCGAAGTCGACTGCAACCTTCATGGCGGCTCAGCCAGACACCTTGACGGGGACGTTCTGCCAGCCCGCAACGTTCTGCATGTGAACCCGTTGTAGCCGGTCCCAATCGACTTCGTAGCGGGGCATGAAGTTCAGCAGCCGGTCCAGCGCGATCGCACTTTCCATGCGTGCCAATGCCGCACCCAGGCAGCTGTGAATGCCGTAACCCAGCCCGAGGTTTTGCGCCTCGGAACGGTCGCGGTCGATGTCGAACACTTCGGCGTCGGTGAATGCTTCGGGGTCGCGGTTGGCAGCGGCGCCGATCAGGAAGACCGGCTTGCCCGCCGGAATGGTTCCACCAGTTACGCGCGCCTCCTTGAGGGTGTAGCGCACGTTGTACTGCACCGGCCCTTCATAGCGCAACAGTTCGTCCACCGCCGCAGGGATCATGCTGCGGTCGTCGCGTAACTTCTGCCACTGGTCGAGATTGCGGCCGAAGATCACCGCCGCATTGCCGATCAGCTTGGTCACCGTCTCGGCACCCGCACCACCCAAAAGGGATGCAAACCCGGTGATCTCGATGTCGTCGAGTTTGCGAAGCTGACCGTCGTCACCGGGGATCTCGGCGGCGATCAACCGGCTGATCATGTCGTCCTGCGGAATCTGGCGCCGCTCCTGCACCAGGTTGTAGTAGTACATGCCGCTGGCGATAGTGGCCTGCATGCCGGCTTCACTGATCTCCACCTGCCCCGGTTCGCGATGCAGGCTGGTGTCAATCCAGTGCCGGACTTGTTGGCGGTATTCCTCGGGTACGCCGGCCATCCGCAAGATGACTTCCACCGGAAACGGCCCGGAAAAGTCCTGCACCACATCAAAATTGTCCGGATCGGCCGCGCCCAAATATTTTTCGACCAGCTCGACGACGGTGTCTTTCTGCGATTGAATGGCCCGCGGCGTAAACGCCTTATTCAGCAGGCCGCGCATGTGCCGGTGCTCCGGCGGGTCCATGAAAAGGATCATCTTGTGCGGAACGTCGCCTTTGCGGACCATCGCCAGGTCGCAACCGCGCGCCGACGAGTAGGTTTCGTGGTCTTTGAATGCCGCTGCCACGTCGACATGCTTGGTCAGTGCATAGAAGTCCTCGTCTTCGTTGTAGTAGAGCGGTGCTTCCTCGCGCATCCGCCGATAGATGTCATAGGGACTGTTGTAGAACTCTTCGCAGAACGGATCGAAAACGACCTTCGGCTTGGTCATTGCATCTCCTCAGCGGCGGGCGAGCGGCTGAAACCGTGACGACGGAATGCGTGACTGTAACGCTAACGGTAGATCAAGCTGGACGGGCGCAAAACACCTCAGTTGTGCCTTTTCACCGCGGGTGTTCGAGGAGTTTCAGCGCCGCGTCGGCCGCATCTTGCGCGGCACCGCCGTGGGCCGCGGCTCCGGCGGCAAGGTCCGCCACTAGGCGGACGTCTTTTTGCAGCAGCGCTGCGGGGTGGCCGGCCAGCAGGCCCAGGCCACCGGGGGCGCCCACCACGTTGAGAGCAAAGCTGGCACCACTGCTGTGCGACATGACCTGGGTGAGCCGATCGGGGGAGATGCCGAGCGCCTCTCCGAGAGTGAGGGCGCCGGCAGCGGTCCCCACATGGGCGGTGAAGAGCAGGTTGTTCAGCAGCTTGGTTGTCTGACCGGACCCCAGGTCACCGACGTGCACAACTAAGTTCGCGTAGCTTTCGAAGACTGGCCTGCAGCGCTCGACGACATCGGCGTCACCGCCGGCCATCACCAGCAGGCGGCCTGCTGCGGCGGCGGGGCCGCCGCCGCTCACCGGCGCGTCGACTACCGAAATTCCGCCGGCGACGGCCTCATCCGCCAGACGGCGGATTGTGCCGGGGTGCACTGTGCTGTGGACCGCGATCACGCTGCCCGGCTTCAGGGCCGACAGCACTCCGTTCTCGCCGCCGGCGACCTCGGCTACGTCGGCGTCGTCACCGACGCACAGGCACACCAGGTCGCTTTCGGCGGCCAGGTCCGCCGGAGACCCTGCGACCATGGCGGCGGTACCGGCAAACTGCTCGAGCGACGCGGGCCGGCGCGCCCACACGGTGGTCGAATGTCCGGCGTCGACGATGCGCCGCGCCATCGGTCCGCCTTGGCTGCCCAGCCCGATGAAACCGATACGCATCACTAAGCCTCCCGGACCAGCAACTGAGGGCGGACCGGTGTCCTGGGCGTCACCGGGTGAAGCCCCATTCCGCCTCGCTCTCCTCGGTTCGCAGATTTCTCGCCGGATCCTCTGCAGCGGAACTCAGCGGCAAGGCACCGGCGGACCGGTGCTCGCCGATCTCGAGGATCGCGTGGACCGGGCAGTCCAACATGGCGCGCCGCGCCGAGTCGCGATCCGCGTCGGCGACCACTCCGTCCCCGATCAGCGACGCGTATCCCCAGTCATCGAGCGAAAAATATTCCGGCGCGTGCTTCGCGCAGATGCCAAAGCCGTCGCAGACGGTGCGGTCGAGCTTGATCGCCATGGGTTCGGTCACGTCCGCGTCACCGACTCGACTTCGTAGGGCCGATCAGCAGGCGAAGTTTCGGTACGGCACGACTCGCAGATATTGTCGAGATGGCGAGCCACTTCCTGCGGGAATTGTTCGAGCAGACTGCCGGCGACGTTGGTCGCCGCGTCCAGCGTTGCGCAAGCGCCCCGACCGCGCAGCACCACCGACCAGCGCTGTAACCGGACGAGATCTTCGCGGCTTGCCACACCGTCCCGTAACGCCCCGGCCACTGCAGCCATCGCCGCGGTGCCGTTGAAGCACGAGCCGCATTGCCCCGCGTTCTCCCGATCGAAGTAGGCCAGTACCGAGGCGGCGACTGCAACGGGACAGTCGTCGGTCAACACGCAGATCGTCCCGGCGCCGAGCCCACTGCCGAGCCGCCGCATCGTCTCGTGATCCAGTGTGGCATCGAGAACCGTGCGGTTGAGCAACCCGGCGAAATACCCGCCCATCAACGCACCGCGCACCTGCTCGGTCGAGATACCGTGCAAGGCCAGCAGTTCGGTGAACGGCAAGCCGTGCGGGACTTCATAAAGGCCCGGCGGCCGGCTGCCACCGGTGACTGTCACCAAAAATGTTCCGGGCGACAACGACGTTCCCTGGGCACGAAAGTCGGCCGCCCCGTGCCGATGTAGATAGGGCAGGTTGGCCAGGGTTTCGACATTGCTGACCGCGGTGGGTCGACCACCGACACCCTGTTGATACGGACGAGGTGGTTTGTCTGTGGGCTTGACCGGGCCGCCGTTGAGCGCCCGGACGGCGGCAGTCTCTTCGCCGGCGATGTAGCCGGCATCGACCACCTTGATTCCGATCGTGGCGCCGCCGAAGGTCTCGGCGCCGAGTTCGCTCAGTGCGGCTTCGACGGCCCATGCCGACTGCGGGTCGGAGACGTAGACATATGCCCGCTCGGCTGCGACGATCGCAGCGGCCAAACGCAGTCCGTCGAGAACAAGATGTGGCCGGTTGCGCAGCAGCCAGCGGTCCTTGATCGACGCCGGTTCTCCCTCTTCGCCGTTCGCGACGACGACGGTGCCAATATTGTCCCGCTGCCCACGGTCACGCACCGTTTGCAATTTCACGGCGAGCGGAAAGCCGGCACCGCCGCGGCCGAGCAGGCCGCTGCGCGTGACGTCGTCGAGCACCTCGTCGGTGTCCACAAGCGGCTGATAGCCGCCGCCTTCGCGATACGCCGCATGGTCCTCGGGAACCGCATCGCGCAGCAGCCTTGGCTGACATCCAGGCCATGTGCCGGTTGTCAGCGTCGATGCGGCAATGGTTTTCATCTGTGGGCGCTCGTTAGGCTTGGACCCATGCGGACTGCGGTCGTGCGGGTGAATGTCGATCCCGCCGGGCTGCTCAGTGTCCCGCAGTTACGCCATGGCATAACGGCGCTCCGCAAACTGGCCGTTGACGTCGGCGCCGAACTGGTAGACAGCGACCTGGCGGGGATGCCGGTTGACCGGCGCGAAGTGCAGCTGCTCATCGGCGGCGAGGACGCCGACGCGATGAAGACGAGCGTAGTCGGCATGTGCGTAAAAGCTTTCGGCACGACCGCGGTCGCCGGCGTCCTCACCTACGTCAGCAGGGGAACCGACGACGACGCTCAGGGCGTGCTCGCCGGATTCGGTCTCACCGGTGAGATTCGGCGGCTGGGTTGCGACGATGGATACGACGTGGTCTATGTGACGCTGCGTGAATCGGATTTGGATCGCATTCCGGAGAGCCGGATTCGCACAGCCCTCGAGGCATCTCTGAACTGTGAAGTCCGCATTGAAACCAGGTGATCGCCGCGCCGACATCACGACTCCAGGAACTTCAGTATCGCGGGTGCCGCTTGCACCCAGGTGTCGAACAGGTTGAAGCGGTTCACCCGGCCCGCCGCCCACTCTTCGGTCGCGCGTTCCCATGCGTCCTCGGCCCAGGGCGGATCGATGAGTGTCGAGCCCCTGATCAAACAACTGACCTCGAGCGATGTTCGCTTGGGATGGTCCCAGTCATCCTCGCCGCCTCTGATGATCAACGCGGGAACCCGGATTCGGTCGAACATTTCGTCATCCACACCGGGAATGGTCTGCCCCGGCTTGGACACGAAAGCGTTCAGCCAGCGCAGCATCACCTTGAGGAACTCGTCCCGATCGAGGTTGAGCAGCCGCTGCTTATTGCCCGGGTTCTCCTCGATACGTTCACGCCATTCGGACACCTTCAACAATCCTTCGATGCCCGCGCCTCGTACCGCGCGGATGCTCGGAATCACATAGTGCGAACCGAGAACGAAGCTGCCGTAGACACCGCCGACGATGTTCCACACCACCAGCTTGGTCACCAGTTCGGGATAGAGCATCGCGGTCAGCATCGAATCACGGGCCCCGCCGGAGCCACCCGCAATTATGCAAGGCCCTTCACCGAGGGCAGTCAGCAAGCTGTGCAACGTCTCTGCTCGCATGTGCGATTCGGTTCGTCCGTAGAACTGCACCTCGGAGGCCCCACAGTTGGGCCGGTCCCACAACAGGACCCGGTAGCCGCCGTCGACCAACGCCTCGGCCAGCGGCCGCAAGCCGGGAATCTCTTTACCGAACCGGCCGCCAGGTGTCAGAACAATCAGATCATTTGCGCCGCCGACTATTTCGTAGACGACCTTCCCGCCGTTCACTTCGATGGCAGGCACCGGGCTACTCCTGTCGTCACGCCATCACCAAGACATCGTTACCGACGACCCGGACCGGATAAGTACGGATGCTCCACTCCGGTTTGACCGCGGTGGTCCCCGTCGCGAGCTCGAAACCCCATTGATGCCATGGGCAGTAGACGTATTCCAGGTCGCGCACCATCACCGAATCGCCGGGGGCACTCTCATCGACGATCGTGCGCCCCCGAGCACGCCCGTAGCACAGCGGGCCGCCTTGGTGGGGACAGTAGTTCGCGATGGCATAGAAAGACCCGTTGACGTTGTACACGCCGACGCCGTGGCGCCCGATCGGCACGACTTTGTGCGTTCCCGGGGGAATCTCGTTCACGGTCGCGACGGCGTGCTCACGGCCCTGAGCGAGCCGGGGCCCCTGGGGCTCGTCGGGCATTCAGAACACCCGCACCTGGCCCTCGAGAACTGGGACCGTGTCTGGGAGGTGATATGTCGCAATGCCGTTTCCGAACATAACCGCATCCCGCGCGGCTTTGGGCAAGTGCTTGATCAACCAGCGTGGATCGTCGAAGGTCCAGTGCGGATAGTCCGACGAGTACAGCAGGATCTTGTCGCATTCCATCCATTCCAGCGCCCGGCTCAACTCGATTTTGTCTTCGGGGTAGTCCAGTGGCTGGGTGGTGAATTTGATGTGTTCCTTGAGGTATTCCGACGGCTTGCGTTTGATGTCCATGCGCGACTTGCGCGCTTCATAAATCGCGTCCATCCGCCACATCAGCGGCAACACCCAGGTGAACGCATGCTCGACGAAGACAATCCGCAAACCCGGGAAGCGGTCGAAGACCCCGTCGAAGATCAGACTCATCACCTGATTGGCGGCCAGCAGCGAGTAGGTCACCATAAAATCGTGGTTGTAGCTGGGAAACCCGACCGGCGGCATGGGCAGCATCTCGTAGTTACTTCGAGAGAGGTGACAGCTCACCACGATGTCGTGCTTGGTGGCGGCAGCCCAAATGGGGTCATACATCGGGTGACCCCATGACGGCCGCGGTTCAGCCTTGAGCAGGATCTGCGCCATGTACGGGTGTCCGGCCCACCGCTCGATTTCACACGCGGAACCGTGCGGATCTTCCACCGCCACGCAGATCGAACCGCGCCAGCGTTGATGCCAGTTGTTGTGGCCGTCCAACCAGTGCTTGGCCTGCCACTCGTTGAGGGCAATGGAGAAAGCTTGGTGGGCTTCAGGCAGCCGAGGTGTGCGAGCGCCGGGCTCGAGGATCGCAATGTCCGAACCGGCGCCCATGATCAATTGCCGGAACGCCATATCGGGGTCACTGCCCGGGAATTCGCCGTCCGGCGGGAAGGTGTCGACCCGCATGGCGTAGGAGTGTGCATAGTCCGGAGCGTCGTAAAAGATGAGTTCGCCGACGCGGTGGTCGAGAAAGAACTTGCTGCGCCAGGGCTCCGGTAGGTACTGGGTGAGTTCGCCGCGTTTCGGCACGGGGTGGACGTCGGAGTCGACGCACCGAACGGCGATGCGCTCGGCGGCCGGGACTCGCTCTTGGGTATGAGTCAGCGTCATCGTGGTTCTCCTTGCTTACCCCTCTACTGTGCAGCGAGGCCGGCCGGAATGTCTATGCCATAGAGTTCGGCGGCGTTGCGCCAGCAGAGCTTCTCGCGCTGTGCTGTGCTGAGCGAGCGGGGCAGCCTGGTCACATCGGCGTTGTGCCAGTGCGGATAACTGGAGCCGAACATCACTTTGTCGTCCTTCGCGGTGAATCCATACCAGTCGCCCGCGAATTCGGTTTCGCCCGGACCGTCGAGACTGCCGTGGATGAAAAACACGTGGCCCGGCAAGTAATCGCTGGGAATTTTGGGCGCCCACGGTGTCTGCTCCAGGTGTGGCCGGCCGAAAGTGTCCATCCGCCAGATGAACGGTGTGACGAAGTCTGCGGCCCCGTCGGCCCAGACGAACTGCAAAGTGGGGAAACGCTCGAACACGCCCTCGGCGACCATGTTCATCAAGTGATAGAGGTAATTCAGCGCCATGAATCCCAGATACTGCTCGTAGGTCCGGGTGTGTCCGGACGGGGTCGGAGGGAAAGCGATACCCTCCCCGGTTTCGATGTGTACAGCCACTGGAAGGTGCGCCGCGGCAGCCGCCTCCCACAGCGGCCAGAACTGCGGCTTGCCGTATAGCTCGCGTGACTGCAGCGGGATCCCGATCTGTACGACCCGCGAGTGCTCGCGCCATTTGTCGATCTCGCGCAGTGCCCCCGTGATGTCATCAGGATTGACGCGGATGGTGCCCCGAAACCGATTACCGAACTGAGTCGAATCCAGCCAGCGCGAGACCATCATCTCGTTGTGGGCGGCGCATAGCGCGGTACCAAGGTGGCGGTCGGGCATGATGCCCCGGCCCATCGGATGCAAAACAGCCACATCGACGGCTCGCTGACAGAACAGATGATCGGCAACCAGGTCGGGGTTCGAGCCGGGATATCCGATTTCCCGGCCACCGGTGCCCTCCGCGTACTCACCCCCGGGAGCCCCGTACCAGTCCGACTCGTAGTCGGGGAAACCACGGCTCTTGAACGGCTCGCGAAGAAACCCGCGCAAATCGGTGGTGGAAGCAAAGAAGATGTGCACGCTCGCATCGATAACCGGCGTGCGGCTTCCGTCAGCGTCTTCGATCAACGACGACCACCTCCCGGCAGCGTAGCCGAGCCGCCCCGGTCATACGCTAGCTAATCTAACATTTCCGCCGACCGGCCACCACTAGATTTGCGGTATGCATTTCGGTGAGGATTCAAAATGCACTCGGAGGACGGCGGAATTAACTTGTCGCGGCTCTTTGAGCTGGCCACGGGCCATCCGCTCCTTGGTTCGTGCTTAAACTTCGGAGCATCAATATCAGGTTTCGCTGGTCGCGAGAATGTCGTTACCGTGCGCATGAGGGGACCGGAATGCTAACGCAGAACACAGCGGCGACCGTCGCCGCAGAGATAGCCCGATGAAGCCCCTCGACGGTATCCGGGTCCTCGAAGTCGCCATGTACGGGTTCGTCCCCTCGGCGGGGGCGGTGCTGGCCGAGTGGGGCGCTGATGTGATCAAAGTCGAGCATGCAGTGACCGGCGACCCCCAGCGCGGCCTTCGGCAGACGGGGATGTTGCGCGTGGAAGGCGACCCCAACCCCAATATCGAGCACGCTAACCGGGGTAAGCGAAGTATCGGCCTGGACATCGGTGTGCCCGAGGGCAAGGAGGTGTTGCATGAGCTCGCCCGGAGGTCGGATGTGTTTCTGACCAGCTTTCTGCCCGGGCACCGCAGGAAGTTCCACATCGATGTCGGTGACATCCGGGCGGTGAACCCGAAAATCATCTACGCGCGCGGCAGCGCGTTGGGGCCGCGCGGCGACGAAGCGGAGAAGGGCGGCTACGACATGACCGCCTTCTGGTGCCGAGCCGGAACCGCGGCCACAATCACCCCCAGGGGCTTCGACGGCGTGATAGGTCCGCCCGGGCCCGCGTATGGCGACACGATTTCGGGCACCAACCTCGCGGGCGGTATCGCGGCAGCACTGCTGCGCCGCGAGCGCACCGGCGAACCATCGATTGTGGATGTTTCGCTGTTGGGAAGCGGCCTGTGGTCGCTTGGACACACCGTTGCGCTGACCGTGCACCTTGGCCAGCGGATGGAAGGCTTGCCGCCTGGTGTGCACGGCTCGCCGTTCAACCCGCTGGTGGGGCTCTACCCGACATCGGACGGCCGCTACATCTGCATGGTCATGATGCAGCCGGATAAGTTCTGGGCGGACGTGTGCCGCCACATCGACCGGCCCGAACTGGCCGGCGACCCACGGTTCGCCACCGCCGAACTGATCGCCGCCCACACGGCCGACGCGGTCGAAATCCTGAGCCAGGCAATCGCGACCCGGACACTGGCCGAGTGGAGTGAACGCTTTGCGACACTTGCCGGGCCGTGGGCACCGGTGCAGGACACCTTGCAGGCGGCCGATGACGCGCAGATCCGCGCCAACGACTATCTGTTGCGGGCAGGCGAGCTCGAACTGGTCGCCAACCCGGTGCAGTTCGACGTCGCTGCACCACAAACGGGGCCCGCACCCGGTTTTGCCGAGCAAACTGAGGAAATTCTGATAGAACTGGGCCTTGACTGGGACCGCATCATCGAGCTCAAAACCACTGGCGCGGTCACCTGAGTCCGGAATTACCTGTGCCGCGCCGCGCTTCGCGTAGCGCATAGCCGCATTGGCTGGCTAGTTGCTACCGGCGGGTAACGACGAGGAAAGCGCCAAAATACGAGTTTCCCGGCGGTGATGTGCATTTCACGCCCGCGACGTCGCCCTGTAGGTCATAATCGCGACACGCGTGCGAAGCGGGGGATCCTACGACTTCACCAGGGGACCCGACGATACCCCGAGCAAGGAGGGTGCGCGGTGGCAAAGTGTGCCACAACAGGCGCCGACGGACCGGTGCCCGATGGCCAGTAAGGTCACGGATCGGTGGTCTTCGGGCATCAGCTTGCCCGGCAACCTCTCGGGGGCGATGGAGGCGGTCGGCGCACTGGTGGCGATGTCTGCAGACGCGGTGCGATTCCTGTTCCGCCGGCCTTTCCAGGCACGGGAGTTCCTCGAACAGTCCTGGTTCATTGCACGCGTTTCACTACTGCCCACTTTGTTGGTGGCCATCCCCTTCACGGTTTTGGTCAGCTTCACACTGAACATCCTGCTACGCGAACTGGGCGCTGCGGATCTTTCGGGTGCGGGGGCGGCATTCGGCGCGGTCACCCAAGTGGGGCCGCTGGTCACGGTGTTGATCGTGGCAGGAGCGGGTGCCACGGCAATGTGCGCCGACCTTGGTTCGCGCACCATTCGTGAGGAGATCGACGCTTTGGAGGTGCTGGGCATCAACCCGGTGCAGCGGTTGGTAGCGCCGCGGATGCTGGCCTCCGGGCTGGTCGCCCTGCTGCTGAACAGCCTGGTGGTCATCATCGGCATTCTCGGCGGCTACGCCTTCTCGGTGTTCATTCAAGACGTAAATCCGGGCGCGTTCGCGGCCGGCATCACACTGTTGACGGGCGTGCCGGAGGTCATCATCTCCTGCGTCAAGGCAGCGCTGTTCGGCCTGATCGCCGGCTTGGTGGCCTGTTATCGCGGTCTGACGATCTCCGGGGGAGGGGCCAAGGCGGTCGGCAACGCCGTCAACGAAACCGTGGTGTACGCATTCATGGCCCTGTTCGTCGTGAATGTGGTGGTTACCGCCATCGGCATAAAGTTCTCGACCAAGTGACCGGGGACCTGCCATGACGACGAAAGCACTGAAAGCTGCCTACCCCCGCACGTTTCGGGCGCTTGGCCAATGGCGCAAACCGGTCAACGCTATGGGTGGGATCGGCGACCACACTTTGTTCTACGGTAGGTCCCTTGCCGGCATACCGTTCGCCATCACCCACTACGGGCGCGAAATAGTACGTCTGATCGCCGAAATCAGCATGGGCGCAGGAACCTTGGCGATGATCGGCGGCACCGTCGTGATCGTCGGGTTCCTGACGCTGGCCGCGGGCGGCACGTTAGCGGTGCAGGGATATAGCTCACTGGGCAATATCGGTATCGAAGCGCTGACCGGCTTCCTGGCAGCATTCATCAACGTGCGGATTTCGGCACCCGTGGTCGCGGGAATCGGTCTGGCAGCCACCTTCGGCGCCGGCGTGACAGCGCAATTGGGCGCCATGCGGATCAACGAAGAGGTCGATGCGCTGGAATCCATGGCCATTCGGCCGATCTCTTACTTGGTCAGCACCAGACTTGTGGCGGGAATGGTTGCGATCACGCCGCTGTACAGCATCGCCGTCATCCTGTCCTTCCTCGCCAGCCAATTCACCACCGTTGTGTTGTTCGGGCAATCGGGTGGCCTCTACGACCACTACTTCAACACCTTCCTGAACCCCTACGACTTGTTGTGGTCGTTTCTGCAAGCCATTCTCATGGCAGTGGCCGTGTTGTTGATTCACACCTACTACGGCTATTTCGCCAGCGGTGGGCCGGAGGGGGTGGGAGTCGCAACCGGTAACGCGGTCCGCACTTCACTGATCGTCGTGGTATCGGTCACGCTGCTGGTCTCGCTGTCCATCTATGGCACCAATGGAAACTTCAACCTGTCGGGGTAAGAAAAGAGCCTAGGAAAGCAATGTCGCACAACGGGTTACGCGCGCTGGCGGGTCTGGTGACGATCGTCGTGATCGCCGCGATCGTCTACGTTGCGGTCGGCTTGTTCCAGGGCAGTTTCACCAAAACCGTGGAGGTCAAGGTGCTGGCGCCGCGCGCGGGACTGGTCATGAACGCCGACGCCAAGGTGAAAATGCGCGGGGTTCAGGTGGGCAAGGTCGCCTCCATCGAGGCAAAGCCGGAGGCAAAGAAAGGCCAAGCGGTTCTTCACCTTGCCATGGACCCGTCCAAGCTGCACCTGATTCCGGCGAATGTGCTCGTCGACATCGCGTCGACGACGGTATTCGGCGCCAAGTCCGTCGATTTGAAGCTGCCAGACAACCCCGTAGGGCAACTGCGCGCGGGAGATACGATACCCCTCGGCGACAAAAACACGGCTGTCACCGTCGAGATCAACACGGTGTTCCAAGAGCTGACGCAGGTGCTCGGCAAGATCGATCCGGCCAAACTCAACGAGACCCTCGGCGCGATCGAGACGGCGACCAACGGCCGCGGGCAGAAAATCGGCCAGGCACTCAGCGACCTGGATTCCTTTCTGGCAAAACTGGATCCGAGCCTGTCAGCGCTGAGCCATGATCTTTCGGTGTTCCCCGCCGTGGCGAATGCGTACGGTGACGCAGCGTCCGACCTCGCCAAAACGGCCGACAAGGCGACCACGGTCAGTCAGACGATCGTCGACGAGCAGCAAAATCTGGACGCGTTCTTGATCAGCACGATCGGCTTGGCCAACATCGGCAACGACGTGGTGGGCGGCAACCGGCAAGCGCTCACCGATGTGCTGCACGAACTGGTGCCCACCACCAATCTGACCAACCAGTACCACCAAGCGCTGTGGTGCGCCCTTGCCGGGGCAGCAAATGTCGTCAAGGCTCCACCGCTACCGGACCCGGGTATCAAAATCCTGTTCTCAATTCAGTGGGGCGCCGAGCGCTTCCGGTACCCGTCCAACCTGCCCAAGGTGGCCGCCACCGGCGGGCCGCAATGTGAAAACCTTCCCCTCGTGCCACCCGACGTGGCTCCGCAGTACGTCGTCGCCGACGTCGGCGCCAACCCCTGGCAGTACGGCAACCAGCAACTGCTGATCAACTCCGATGCGCTGAAACAATTGCTGTACGGGCCGATCGACGGTCCACCGCGAAACTCGCTGCAGATCGGGCAACCCGGATGACCAGCTTGCGGGGAATCATCGTCAAGTTCGGCGCTTTCACGACTGTGATGGTGCTGCTGACGGTGTTTCTGTTCTTCATCTTCAGCCAATACCGGACCGGTTCGACCGCCGGCTACTCCGCGATCTTCAACGACGTGTCGCGTCTCAAGACCGGACAGACCGTGCGGGTCGCCGGGATCCGAATCGGCACAGTCAACGGCGTCTCGCTGCGCCCCGACAAGACGGTGGAGGTGAAGTTCGACGCCGACCGCAATGTGGTGCTCACCAGCGGCACCCGTGCCGTCGTTCGCTACCTCAACCTCGTGGGTGACCGCTACCTCGAGCTGGTGGACGGTCCAGGGTCGACCAAAGTGCTGCCGCAAGGTTCGCAGATCCCCGCCGACCGAACAGCCCCGGCACTGGACCTCGATTTGTTGCTCGGCGGACTGAAACCCGTCATCTCGGGGCTGAACCCGCAAGACATCAATGCGCTCAGCGCCTCGCTGGTACAGATCTTCCAAGGCGAAGGCGGCACGTTGGATTCCCTGCTGTCCAAGACCTCGTCCTTCTCCAACACATTGGCCGACAACAACGAGACGGTGCAGCAACTGATCGACCACCTCAACACGGTCGTCGGCACCCTGCAAAAGGACGGCGACCAGTTCTCCGGCGCTCTGGATCGTCTGCAACGTCTGATCAGCGGCTTGTCACAGGACCGCAATACCATCGGTGCCGCAATCGATTCGCTGGACAACGGCACCGCGTCGATCGCGGGTTTGCTCACCAATGCGCGTCCGCCGCTGGCTGGCACAGTCGATCAGCTCAGCCGGTTGTCCACCCTGCTCGACGACCAAAAAGGTCAACTCGACGTTTCACTGCAGAAGCTACCGAATAACTACAAAAAGCTGGTGCGACTCGGGGCGGCGGGCAGTTGGCTGCCGTACTACCTGTGTGAGATCAGCCTGCGGGTCTCGGACCTGCAGTACCGGACCGTGGTGGTGCCGGTGTTCAAGCAAGAAGGCGGTAGGTGCGCGGAGCCCAGTGATAAAGAGTTGCGCGGGCAGAAATGAACAAATACCGCGGAGCCAAGCTGATCCGGTCCGGATTCATCGGTGTTGTGCTGGTGATCCTCGTCATCGCCGTCGGACTCTCGGTCAACCAGGTGGGGCAGCGCGCCACCGCGGTCCGATACCAGGCGCTGTTCTCCGAGGCCGGCGGTCTGGCCGTGGGCAATGACGTGACGGTATCGGGGATGAAGGTCGGCAACGTGTCGAAGATGTCGCTGAACGACGGCGATGTCATGGTGACCTTCGTCCTCAAGGGGACAGTGCTGCTCGGGGCAGACACCACGGCACAGATCAGAACGGGATCGCTGCTGGGCCAACGGGTTTTGACCCTGGAGTCAGCGGGCAGCGGCAGGTTGCATCCGATGGACGTGATCCCGGTGTCACACACCTCGTCGCCCTACTCGCTGAACGATGCCCTCAGCGACCTCACGACCAACGTCGGCGGAACGAATACTCAATCGGTCAACGAGTCGCTCGACACGCTGTCGACGACGCTCAATCAGATCGCACCGCAGATCGGACCGGCTTTCGACGGGGTGACGCGGCTGTCACGTGCGCTCAACAACCGCAACAAGACGTTGGGCGAGTTACTCAGGGGCGCGGCCGATGTCACCAAGATCCTGTCGCAGCGCAGCGACCAGGTGAACACGCTGATCCTCAACGCCGACGATCTGCTGCAGGTCCTGGTGGCGCGACGGCAGGCGATCGTGCAGCTGCTGGCCAACACCTCCGCGGTGGCTCAGCAACTGTCCGGATTGGTGCACGACAACGAAGCCAAGCTGGCCCCGACGCTGGACAAGCTGAACTCGGTGACCGCGATGCTGGAGAAGAACCGCGACAACATCAACAAGGCGCTGCCGGGTCTGGCCAAATACCAGCTCACGCAGGGCGAGGCCGTCGCCTCCGGCTTTTACTACGACGCATTCATCCCCAATGCGTTCCTGCCCGAAGTCTTCCTGCAGCCATTCTTCGACTTCTACTTCGGCTTCAGAAGGGGCAGCAACGGTGGCCGGCCGCCGGACAACGCCGGGCCCCGGGCAGAGGTCGCGTTCCCGTCCAATGGAATTCCGCCGTGCCCCGGCTGCACAGTGGGCGGAAGAATCGGGTCGCAAACGCCATGAGATCACGTAAGAAGCTGACCATCGGGCTGGCGATCGTGCTGGCAGCACTCATCGTCGTCGGCGCTGGCATGGTGATCCGCAACACGTTCATGCGCCCGAAGACGATCACCGCCTACTTCGCCGACCGTGCCACTTGCGCTGCCACCGGCATAGGCTGCGGCGCCGCGATCGGGATTTACCCGGGCGATGACGTGCGGGTCGCCGGTATGAAGGTCGGCAGCATCGCCGCCCTCCACCCGGAGGGCACCCGGGTCAAGATGACCATGCACGTTGATCACGGGGTGCCCATCCCGGCCAATGCCAACGCGGTGATTGTCGCCCAGAACCTGGTGGCCGCCCGCTATGTGCAGCTCACGCCGGCCTACCGGTCGAGCGGTCCCACCATGGGTGACGGCGGGGTGATACCGGCCGAACGGACCGCTGTACCCGTGGAGTGGGACGAGGTCAAAGATCAATTGATGCGGCTGGCAACCGATTTGGGACCCAGCAGCACAGTGTCCAGCAGCTCGATCGGCCGATTCATCGACAGCGCGGCGGACGCGCTGGGCGGCAACGGCGAAAAGCTGCGGCAGACCTTGACTCAACTGTCGGGGCTGGGGCGAACCCTGGCTGACGGCAGCGGCAACATCGTCGACACCATCAAGAATCTGCAAACTTTCGTCACCGCTCTGCGCGACAGCGGCCAACAGCTGGTGCAGTTCAATAACCGGCTTGCCACGCTTTCCAGCGTCCTTGACGACAACAGATCCGATTTGGACGCGGCGCTGACCAATCTCGGGACGGCGATCCCCGAGGTGCAGCGGTTCATCGCCGGGACCCGGGACAAGACCTCCGAGCAGCTCGCCCGGTTGACCGACGTGACCCAGATCCTGGTCAACCAGAAGATGACCGTGGAGAACATCCTGCACGTTACGCCGAACGCGTTGGCGAACGGCTACTCCGACTACAACCCCGACACCGGTTCCATCCGCGGCGCGTTTGCGTTCAACAACTTCTCCAACGCCGTGTGGGCCATCTGCTCACAGATGGGGGCCGTCGAAAACGTCACCGCGACCGAGTCGGGCAAGCTCTGCGCGCAGTACGCCGGCCCAGCGCTCCGGGTAGTCAACCCGTTCACGTTCCTGGCCTTCGGCTTCTTGCCCAACTCCAACTTCCTGTATATGCCGTTGAACATTTTCCTGCAGAAGTCGGCGGACCCCCAGAACATCGTCTACACCGAGGCGCGGCTGGCCCCCGGCGGCGAAGGCCCGAAGCCGGTACCGCCCGATCTGCCACCAGCGGTGTCGGCATACACCGGGCTGCCGGGCGACCCGGTGGGGCCGCCCGGGGCGGTACCGCCGGCGCGGATACCGGGCGCGGCGAAGCCCGAGCCGCCCGCCCCGACAATCCCTGAGCAGTCACCGCCGCCCCCGGCGCCGCCGCCGGCCAACCTCCCGGGCATGCTACTGCCGGCAGAAGGGCCACAGCCATGACCGCGATGATGCCGGTGCGGCGGATACTCGTCGTCGCTTGCTGCGTCATCCTCGGCGCAACGGGATGCGCATTCAACGGGCTGACCTCGCTACCGCTGCCCGGTGCGGTCGGGCGTGGACCCGGAGCCGACATCTACCACGTCGAGATCGCCAATGTCGGCATGATGGAACCCAATTCACCGGTGATGATCGACGATGTCGTGGTCGGCAGTGTCGGCAAAATGACCGTGAAGGCCTGGCACGCCGACGTGGAGCTCTCGGTCAAGCACGGTGTCCGCGTGCCCGCCAACACGGTAGCCAGCGTCGGGCAGACCAGCCTGCTGGGATCAATGCACTTAGAGCTCAATCCGCCGCTGGGCCAGCAGGGAAAGGGGCAGCTGAAGCCGGGCGCCACCATCCCGCTCAACAAGTCGTCGACCTATCCGTCGACAGAGCAAACCCTGTCGTCGCTGTCCGTCATCATCAACTCCGGCGGACTGACCCAAATCGGGGACATCATCCACAACTTCAACGCGGCCTTGTCGGGACGTGCCGGCGCCGTTCGTGATCTGCTCATTCGCCTCGACCGGTTCGTCGGAACACTCGACGAGCAACGCGACAACCTCGTCGCGTCGATACAAGGATTGAACCGGCTGGCCGACACGTTGGCCGGACAGCGCAGCGTCATCGACGCCGCGCTGCGCAAGATACCGCCGGCGCTCGACGTGCTCAACAAAGAACGGCCGCGCATCGTGACTGCCCTGGACAAACTGCGCACGTTCAGCAACACCGCCACCCGCCTCATCAACGACGCAGGCTCTGATCTGGTCACCAATTTGAAAAATCTCGCACCTACGATCGGTGCGCTGGCTGACGTCGGACCGGATCTCGGCTCGGCCCTGGGTTACCTGCCGAGCATGCCGTTCAACCAAGACATCATCGACCGCGCCGTCAGAGGTGACTACACCAACGGGTTCTTCACCGCCGACTTGACCAACGCCGCGCTGCGAAGAGAACTGTTGCTGGGCACCCATTGGGAACGGCTGGGCGCGGAAATGGTTCCCGCCCCTGGGGACCCGAGTTACTTGCAGTACCAGTACACGCCCGATCCGCTGCATCCGGATGCTCCGGGGCCGGTGGCGCCACCTGCCGGTTCTCCATTGATACCGACCTCGGGACCGGCACCCGTCTATGGCGTCCCGTTCCCGCTACCGCCGATCGGTGCGTGCAACGGGGCAGTCGGACCTTGTCCTGCCGCGAATGCACAGCCGCCACGACCCGTGGCGCCGTTACCGCCGGGACCGGGCGCGCCGCCCTCGGTGGCATCCCCGCCGCCGGCGGGCCCACCGCCCGGCGCACCGGTCCCGGCTGAACCCGGACCCGGATCGACGCCCCCAGACATGAATGCACCGACGGATGGGGGTGGCTGATGCTCAGCCGATTTGTCCGTATTCAATTGGTGGTCTTCACGATCGTGGGAACCCTCGGTGTGATCGTGATGGTGCTGGCCTATATGCAGGCGCCAACTCTGCTCGGGCTCGGCCGGATGACGGTGACGCTGGAGCTGCCGGCCGCCGGGGGTCTCTACGAGTTCAGCAACGTGACGTACCGTGGCGTACAGGTCGGCAAGGTCACCGGGGTAGCGTTGACGCCGCAGGGCGCGGAAGCGACACTGTCGCTTGGCTCTTCGCCGAAGATTCCGGCCAATTTGCAAGCGGAGGTGCGCAGTGTATCCGCGGTCGGCGAACAGTACGTGGATCTGCGGCCGCGAACGGACTCGCCGCCCTACCTGCACAACCGCGACCGGATACACCTGCGCGACGCCACGATCCCACAACCGGTCGGGCCGGTACTGGACAAGACCAGTGCCTTGATAAATAGCATTCACATGGACAAGCTCTACGCTTTGCTCGACGAATCGTTCAAGGGATTCAACGGAGCCGGCTTTGATTTCCAATCGCTGGTCGACTCGGCAGGGCGACTCTCCAATGACCTCAACGGCGTCGCCGACCGCACCCGAACCCTCACCGAGGACACCGCGCCACTGCTGGACTCGCAAGCACAAACCACCGATGCGATCCGGTTGTGGGCGCACAGCCTTGCCGGCGTCACAAACCAGGTGGCGACCGACGACCAAAAGGTGCGCACCCTGCTGGACAGCGGACCGGGCGCTCTGGACGAGGCCTCCCGGCTGCTCGAACAAGTCAAACCCACGCTGCCGGTGTTGCTCGCCAACCTCGCCACCCTGGGCGAGATTCTGGTGACCTACCATCCCGGGCTGGAACAAGTATTGGTGTTGCTGCCGCCGTTCATCGCCGCGATTCAGTCGTTCACGCAGGTAAAGAACCCGACCGGGATGGCGCGCGGCGACTTCATCTTCAGCATCAGCGATCCACCGGCATGCACGGTGGGCTTCCTTCCGCCCAACCAATGGCGCTCCCCGGCCGACACCACGACAGTCGATACGCCGGACAACCTGTACTGCAAACTGCCGCAGGACTCACCGGTCACGGTGCGCGGCGCCCGCAACTACCCGTGCATGCGCCGTCCCGGAAAGCGCGCGCCGACAGTCGAGATCTGCAACAGCGACAAACCGTTTGAGCCGTTGGCGATGAGGCAGCACGTGTTCGGCGCCTACCCGCTGGACCCCAACCTGCTAAAGCAGGGCATCCCGCCCGATGACCGGGTCAATTTCTTCCGGGACAACACCTTCGGCCCGGTCGACGGAACACCGATGCCGCCGCCTGGAATGTCACTGCCCGCGGGGTTGCTGCCGCCGCCGGGGTCACCAGCCGCCGCCCAAAGTGCCGCGCCGCCACCAGCATTCGCGCCGATGGATGTACCAGATGCGGCCGCCCCGGCTGCCGCACCCTCCGCCGGCCCTCCCAACGGCGGCCCGCAGGCGGCTCCAAGTTCCTTCAGCGACAACGGGTCTCGGCCAGGTCCATCAGTAGCCATCGCCCACTACGACCCGCAGACCGGCGCCTACGTCGGAACAGACGGGCAGCTCTACCGGCAATCCAACCTTGTCAAGCGGTCCACCCCGAAAAAGTGGCAGGACATGCTTCCCACCTGAAGCCGAGCGAATCAACTCCTGCTGATGATCAGCTCAACTTGTCCAACCTGAACGGCATGTTCTTCACCAGCCACCGGTTGATGCCGCAGGCCCCGCTCGGACCGACCGTCTTGTCCTGACCGGCCAGGGTCGACGATCCCTGCTGCACCAAGCCGTCGGGGCCGACCGGAGTGAATGTGAAGGTCTGGCGGCCGGTAACGGCCGTGCCGTCGTCGCATTGCTCCCAGTTCGGCACATCACGGCGGACGTACCACAACGATCCGTCGTGCATGGTCATCGGCGCACTCCAGCCTTGGTCGCTGGTCACCCGGCCGGTGCAGTCCTGGTAAGTCTGGCACGAGGAGGTGATAGTCCAGGTGCTTCGCACCGTGGGCTCGTCCAGGAAAGTCTCGTTGGTCTTGGACCACTCGCCTACTGAGGTGGCTACGTAGGTTCCGTTGACCGGGTTGCCATCCGCATGGGCCGATGGTGCCGCGGCCAAACCCCCGGTCACGACGAATGCCACCAGAAGTGCGCTGAAACGGGTCGGTGAACGCATCACATACTCCTCGACGCGCTACAGTTTGGGCCGATGCCGACAGGCGTTGCTGCGAGGCGGCATCTCGGGTCTGAGATTAACACCGCGTCAGACGGTCGGTGCACCGATTCGCAGCAATAGCCGGCAGCGATGTCACAGGGCGTCGATGTTCGCTATCAACCAGGCCTGCTTGACCTTTGCCAGCGTCACCCGGACGCTGCTTCCGGTTGTCGCTGGTTGGGGTTTGTCCGGGCTCGCCGTCGTCTGATTGATGAAGACCAGCACGACAGCTGAATTCGGATGAAATTCCGCTATCGCGGCTCGCACGACGCGGACGCTCGTCGTCAAGCCTCGCTGGGCCGTCGGCGCCACGATTTGTTCGGTGAACCGTTTGTAATAGTCCTGAAAGTCATCGGTGAGGCGCGACTTAGCGTTGGCGAAATTTTGGTTCAAGGTGTCAGGCGAATAGGACAGCAACGCCACCGCGCCTTCGGAAGCCGCCTTGATCGCCTCGCGTGCCGACGCCTTATCCGTTTGCCGGTCCGGGCGGTAGTCGACGACGAACAGGCTAGCGGCCACACTCATCGAGGTTAGGAGCAAAAGCGTCAACAGAATTGGACGCCAGCTGGCCGCGCCCCGCCGAATCCACCGCCAGGCTAGACTGATTGGGCGCCAACGTGCCGGCTGCACGTCGGGCTCAGCCGCTACGCCGTCCGTCACCGCACGTACTCGACTTTGGATATCTTGAGCTGCCCGCCGTCTCGTTGCAGGGTCATCACCAATCTCCAATACTGCGGAGGCGTTTTCTTGTCGGCATTGACTTCCTCCGATTTCGCGGTGACCAGGACCACCGCGGAATCTTTGGTCATCGATTCGACAGCGACGCCCGTCACGGCAGCCTTGGTGCTCAGTTTGGATTGCTCAACCTGCTCGGCCCGATCGTTCGCGGTGATCAACATTTCATTCTTGAATTGGCCCGTGGCGTCATCGATGATGCGCTGCAGGTCCTCCCTGGCCTTGCCGGCGTCGATCGACATCAGCGTGATGGTGCCCTGGCGGGCCGCTGCGACGAACTCCGCACTGCGTGCCCGTTCATCGACGGATCTGAGGTGATACCACGTCACATATCCGCTCGTTGCCAATGCAGCGCAGATGAGCAGGATCGCGGTGGCGGCAGCCATTGACCGGACTCCCGGGCGTCGTAGCTGTAACCGCCGCAAGCGGACCCACCGTTTTACCGGTTCGGTGTTTCCGATGTCGTTCTCGCCCGCCGCGGCAGGTTCGCCTGCAGCTTCCCGGCTCAGCCGGGCCGCGCGCGCACGGGCAGCCTCGGCTCGCGCCTCGGCTTGGGCGACCTCTTCGATCGCTGCCGTCAGCGCGGAGTCCTCGCGCTGGTCGGAGTCTGGCGGCCCGGTGAGACGCTCCCCCGACGACATGGTCACCTCCCTACCGTGACGGAGGAGCGACGCACAGTTTCAGTTATCAGGGGACACCTCCTGCCGCGGGTCGCTCGCGGTGACGAATGGCCCGAACGCAAATATTTCTTTGCCAGCTGTGCCAGAGTAATTGAGTGCGATTCATCGTGGCAGCGATTGCCGCGCTGGTGGGTGCGGGCGTCTTGGCTGCACCGTCCGCGGTCGCCGGGCCGACGGTTTGTGACTATCCCACCTGCACGCCGGGCATCACCCCGGGCATCGTCCTCGGTGCACCCTGTGACAACAGCACCTACTACGTGTTCGGCACGGTCGATTACAACATCTCCTTCGCGACGATGCCGGGCCGGCTCTTGTTTTGCGGTTCGCCGAGGCGACGAGAAACCCGATGGTTCCGCTCACCGCCGATGGCCGGAGTCAAGGAGGAGAACTCCAGCTGCGAAACCTGGCCCGAGTACTATGTCGCTCAGGCGCCGGACGGCCTGTTCCTGACGTGCGTGGCGCAAAACGGTGAGGCCACTTGGGTTCGGGGCGACACCTAGCGAGGCGTTACGCCGAGGCGAATGTCAAGTGCAGTTCACTGAGCCCGTGCAAGATATACGTCGGCTCGTGGGTGTAACGGCGGTCGCCGGGGGGTCCGTGTCTGGCTTCGTTGATCGTGATGTCAGCCATCCGGTCCAGGATGCGCTCGATTGACACACGTCCTTCCACCCGCGCGAGCGGCGCGCCCGGGCAAGAATGCACCCCGCGGCCAAATGCCATGTGCTCACGCACGTTTGTGCGGCCGAGCGCAAACTCGTGTGGGCTGCTGAACCTGCGCGGATCGCGGTTGGCCGCACCGGGTAAGAGCATCACTATCGTGCCGGCCGGAATGTCGACACCACCCACGGTGGTCGATTTGCGGGCTAATCGGGCGTGGCTCTTGACCGGGCTTTCCATCCGCAGGGACTCCTCGATGAACCCAGGTATCAGACTGCGGTCGTCCCGCAGCTGCTGCTGAATGCCGGGCTGCTCGCCGAGCACCCGAAGGGCGGCGGAGAGCAACTTGGCGGTGGTCTCCTGACCGGCCGCGAAAAGGATTGTCGCGGGGCGGACCACCTCGGTGATTTCCGGGGTGGATCCGTCCGGATATTTCGCCGTTGCGAGCGCACTCAATACATCGTTGCGCGGTGCTTTCCGCCGGTCTTCGATGTAGCAGTGAAATGTCTCCTCGAGCCAGTCCAGCGGATTGATGCCGACCGACTCATGTTCGAGTGAGCCCACCTGCGAACCCGGCCGGTCGGCGCCCAGCACGATACGAAATTCCTTATGATCGGCTTCCGGAACACCGAGCAGATCGGCGATCACCAACGTGGCGAACGGCTTGGCGTACTCGGCGATGAACTCACACTCGCCGTTGCCGAGAAATTCCTCCAGCTGGCGGCCGGCGAGCCGCCACATGAACTCCTCGTTCGCTTTCAGCCTGCTCGGCGTCAGCAGTCTGCTCAACAACGATCGAGCGCGAGTGTGCTCCGGCGGATCCATGGTGACCATGTGCTCGAACATTGGAAACTGGTGCCGATGCTGCTCGATCTGAGCACCCAGATCCTGCCCTTCGGGTGTGAACGGCAACGGTGGGAACGGCCCACCGATCGAGACGCAGCTCGAAAAGCACTCGGTGTCTTTGTAAATCGCAGTCGCCTCTTGATAGCCGGTCACCGCGATGACTCCGTACTGCGAAAGCTCGGTGACCGGGTTCTTGTTGCGCAGAAAGTCGAAATACGGGTGCGGGTCGGCGATGAGGCTGGGATCGGTGAAGAAGTCGACCGAATCGAAGTTGGTCATAGTTGCGCGCCTTCCGTGCACCGCGGTCCCGGTCTGCTGAGCATTTGCTTAGCATGCGGTTACCGGATGGTCAAGGCTGGGCCGGTGACCGCCGCTACGATCGGCGTACCCAGCAAGCGACGGCAGAATACGGAGTCGAGAGATGACATCGGCGCGGCGGATCGGGGCGCCGGACGCCAAGAACCGGGCCGTCCTGCTCGATGCCGCTGAGCAATTGATGCTCGAAGAAGGCTATGCCGCCGTCACTTCGCGCCGGCTCGCGAGCAAGGCGGAGCTCAAGCCGCAACTGGTGCACTACTACTTCCGGACGATGGACGACCTGTTCTTGGCGGTACTGCACCGCCGCGCGGAGAAAAGTTTGCAAGTGCAGGCGCGAGCGCTGCAGTCGCCGCAACCGCTGTGGGCACTATGGAGGATCGGCACCGATCCCGGTTTCACCAGGATCACCATGGAATTCATGGCGCTCGCGAATCACCGCAAAGCGATGCGTGCCGAACTGGCCTATTACGCGGAGCGGCTGCGTTCCGAACAGCGCCTGGCGGTGACTGCGGCTCTGGAGGGTTACGGCGTTGCGACCAAGGATGTACCGCCAATCGTATGGACGGTCCTCATGACCAGCGTGTCACGCGTATTGGTCATTGAGCAGGCACTCGGGGTTTCCACAGGCCATGCGGAAACGGTGGAACTTGTCGAGCGCTACTTACGCGCGCTCGAGGGTGAGCCGGCCCCGGCCGGCGCAACACCGGCCTGATCACCAGGGACGCATTGAGCAGAGCACACCTCGGGGCCCGTCCTGCATCGCGACGATCCCGCCATCGACCGTCAGTTGGCAGTGGAAATTCGGGGTGCTGGGCTCTCGCCCGGCGCTTGCAGTGAAAAAGGCCCACTGGTAAGGGTTTTCCAGATCGAGTTCGTAATTCCAGGCGGTCTTTGGACCAACGTCAGCCTGGATGTTGGGGACGAACTGATAGGGATTGTGGCTGTAGTCGGAGAAGAGCGGCGGTTCCTGATCCAGGTAATAGATGTCGGCGTA
The DNA here is from genome assembly GCA_963795995.1 of uncultured Actinomycetota bacterium. Classification (GTDB taxonomy): domain Bacteria; phylum Actinomycetota; class Actinomycetes; order Mycobacteriales; family Mycobacteriaceae; genus Mycobacterium. Next base: position 75,758 of record CAWCJY010000007.1, on the reverse strand, counting down.
GATCGGGTTGGCAGCGGTCAGTGTGTATTTGACGTGATGCAACACAGGTTGATCGTCTGCAGCTGACCGCGCGGTGTTCGACAGCAGACCCGCTACTGATAGCAGCGTTGCCAAAGTGATGCCCAACAGGGCGCGCCTTGCGATTACCACGGTCGTTTCTCCACTCTCAGACCCGCGGATTGCAGCGTATCGCCCGAGCCGCGGAAACTTCGCCGATTACCTGATTTCGGACGAGCGCGAAGTCAGGTCGCAATGCAGGCGATGCGCCAGGGCTCAGCCCGGCGTGTCGACGCGATATGTCCACCGCAAGGCTGCATTCACCTGTGCGCACCGGAGCGGGGCGCCGTCGGGTTGCTGGGCCGAGTCGTCCATCGCATCACACGGCAGCGCTATTTCGCGCAGGCCCACCAACGGACCCGTCGGTACCCACATTCCTGCGGTGGTGCAGATAAATGTCTTGGAGTTGGAATCCAAGCCGAAGTCATACAGATGCTGCGGGTCGCAAGGACCGCCCGGCACGACGTTGCGGGCAACGTTGGGAACACAGTCCACCGAGTCGCAAAACGCCGCCGCCTCAGGGGCAGGCAGTAGCAACGCGGCGGTGAAGACGCAAGCCAGGGCCGACGCTCCGATGGTTCTCGAAACCATGATCGAAACAGTAGCCACGAAGATGATATTTCTGCACGTAAACGGCGGAAGATGATAACGTGCGCTTCAGCGCGCTCACCGGTGAAGTGTTTGCCGACCGGGTGTCGGCGCCGTCAGCGAACCGGGTAGCTAATCGGCGCGATTTCCGGGTCAATTGAAGATCAGGTCGAGTAGGGTTGCGCTGCGACTTCACCGGTCGCAGCGCGTGGACCGATGGCCACCGCCTGACGGGCCATCGCGAGTCATCGCCAGTGGTGGAGGAGTGCCATATTCAGTGCCTGAAGCAATCAAAAGAGCAACCGTCGTCGGTGAGTGGTTCGGTGCACCATGACTGCCGGCGCCGGCCATGAGGCGGCTGAGAAGAGACCGGATTTGGTGAAAGAAAACGGGACGTCGAGCACTGCCGCGGAAATCCGCGCACTGGCCGAGCAGGCGGAGGCCGAGGCGGCGGAGGCTGAAGCTCTCGCAGCCGCGGCCCGCGCCCGTGCCCGGGCCATTGCGTTGCGCCGCCAGGCTGAACAAATCGAAGCGACCGCAGTTGACGTCGCGCCGACGCAGAGTTCGGCTGAGCGCACCGATGACATCCAAAGCAACCCGGATGCGGAGGACACCGTCGTCGCCGGTGAGCCCGAAGTCGCTGCTGATGCCGAATCGGACTCACCGACGACCGAACCGGCATGGCATCGACACTGGCGGCGACCCAAAGCCGCGACCGGAGCGGCGATCATCGCCATACTCCTTATCATCGCCTCGTCGGCGGCTAGCGCATGGATTCTGCTAGGGCACCAGAATGTGACTCAACAGCGTCGGCTCGAGGCTGAGTTCACTGCCGCAGCCCGGCAGGGTGTCGTCACGCTGACGTCGCTGGACTTCAATAACGCCAAGCAAGGTGTGCAGCGTATCCTCGATGACTCCACCGGCTCTTTCAAAGACGACTTCGCGAAGATGTCAGGCGATTTCACGAAAGTGGTCGAGCAGTCCAAAGTGATAGAGCAAGGCAGCGTTCAGGCCGTGGCACTGGATCTGGACACGATTACCAGGGACTCCGCGGTGGCGCTGGTGGCATCGACCTCGGAAGTGACAAATGCCGCCGGCGCCAAGCAGGATCCGCGTAATTTCCGGTTGATCGTGACGCTGACCCGTGACGGCGACCAGCTCAAAATGTCGAAAGTCGAGTTTGTGCCGTGACCGGTGAGCAGACCTCCGCCGCCGAGCCTGCGGCAGCCGCCGAGCCGTTTTTGGACCTCCAGGAGGAGGGCGAGAAACCCAGGCAGCGCAAACCCCGCGCCGGTCGGGCTACGCGGGGACCACAGGGCAGGGTGCTCGGCGCGGTGTTGGCGTTACTGGTCGTGGCTTCGGCGGCGTTGGCGGGCAGTTTGCTTTATCTTCAGTACCGGCCCGATAGGGCTACCGATAGCTCAGCCGCTAAGTCCGCGATCGCAGCGGCATCGGACGGGACGGTTGCCATCCTGTCGTACACTCCGGACACCCTTGAGCACGACTTCACATCGGCCAAGTCTCACTTGACGGGCGACTTCTTGTCGTACTACACGAAATTCACCGAGCAGATCGTCGCGCCGGCCGCAAAGCAGAAGTCCGTCAAGGCCAACGCGGTGGTCGTGCGGGCGGCGGTGTCGGAGATGCATCCCAACAAAGCCGTGGTGCTGGTGTTCGTGAATCAAAGCACCATGAGCGCCGATCGCCCGGAACCGTCGTTGACCTCGAGCAGCGTTCTGGTCAGCTTGATCAAAGCTGAAGACAGATGGCTGATTTCGTCGTTCAACCCGGTCTAGCACCGCGGTGAACAGCATCCCCGAACGGTCCTTGGTTATTGCGTCCGATTACCGGGTGCCCGATCCGACCCAAGTATGGCCGTTGCTGCAGCGTCGCAAGTCGGCGCTGGCCCAGATCGGGGCACATCACGTGGTTGTACACGCGTCGACCGGCGAGTACGGCCGTGTCTTGGTGACCATCGGCGTTCGCAACCGCGAGCCCATCGTCGATCTGCTGAGATCACGCGTGTTCTTCGACTGGTTCGACGCCGTTGGTGTCGATGACATTCCGGCGGTTTTCGCAGGCGAGACAGTCGAACGGATCGACTTGGTCGATCCGGTGCCCGCGGCACCGCCGGCGGTCATTCTTGCCGCTATGACCTCGGTTGCCGACGTGTCGACCTTGGTTGCGCAAGTACATCGGGCGCTGGACAGGTTCCGCGCCGCGGGAATCCAGAAGACGTGGATCTATCGAGCTTTTGATGATCCGTGCGAGGTGATGGTTCTTCAACAACTCGACAACGATGAAAGTGCCCGGCGATGGATCGATCGTCCAGACGGCGCCGCTGAATGGATGGAAGGCACCAGGTCAGGTGCCTATCCACCGCTTTTCGTCGGCAGATTCCTCGACATGATGCACATTGATGAGACGCCGTGATCGGACGCCTCGATGTACATCTGTCTGTGTAACGGCATCACCAGTCAGGTGGTCGCCGACGTGCTCGCCGCAGGGGCTTCGACGACCAAGCAGATCGCCGAGGCATGCGGCGCCGGTGCGGATTGCGGGCGTTGTCGCCGTACGCTGCGCGCAATGCTCACAGCGTCGACCGCAGAGCAGCGCGGTCCTCTCGCGTAGTTGAGCCGGCTCAGCGGCGGGCACTGCCGTCCGGCGAGGTGGGTTTGGTCAGGTCGGTGAGCAATTCTGGAATGTCGAGCCGCGGCACGACGGCTTCAACGAGCACCATCCGATCCTGGTGACTGGCCGCGGCGGTGAACGCCTGGTCGAGTTCGCCGTAGGTCTGCGCCCGGAATACGAGGTGATCGGTTACCCCCAGCGCGGCGGGAATCTGAGACCACTTCCACGGCACGATGTCGTTGTAGGGTGCCGTCTTTCCGTGGATTGCCCGCTCAATGGTGTAACCGTCGTTGTTGACGACCACGATGACCGGTGACAGCTTCTGGCGAGATAGCACGCCCAAATCCTGGACGGTCAGCTGCGCGGCCCCGTCCCCGATGAGCAGGACGGTCCTGCGGTCGGGGTGCGCCAGCCCGGCTCCGAGCGCTGCGGGCAGGGTGTATCCGATCGACCCCCACAGCGGTTGGCCGATGAAAGTCACGCCGCGGGGCAGCCGGTGGCCGGCCATCCCGTAGAACGAGGTGCCCTGGTCGGCGAGCACAATATTCCCGGGCGTCAACGCCTCAGATAGCCTGTCCCACAGGATTTGCTGAGTGAGCGGTTGATCAGGCGCCGGTGGCTCGAAGCCGATGTGTTCCAATGTCGGCGCGATCTCCGGTGAAGTTTTCCCACGCTGAGCAACGATCGCTGCCAGTGCCCGCAGCGCGGCCTCCATTTCCAACGGTGCGAAAACCCGACCGGCCACGGTGCTGAGTTGTGGTCCCACGTCGATGAGCCGCACCGAGTCGATGCGTTGGCTGAAAAATCCGCTGACCATGTCGGTGAACACCACACCCGCGGTCACCAGGACGGGTGCTTCCTCGATCGCCCGCCGGACCGGCTCAGCACTGGCGGCGCCGGCATAGATGCCCAGGAAGTGAGGGGCGCTCTCGTCGAGCATGCTCTTGCCCCACATCAATGTGGCGTAGGGCACCACGTCGGCGAACAGCAGGGCCTCCAGCGCAGCGACTGCGTGCAGGCGATGCACGAGGAAGTCCGCGAGCACCGTCACCTGCTTGTCGGCTATGAGATTGGTTGCGGCATCGGTGAACAACGACAGCGCGCGTGGGCTGGTGCCACCGGTATACCGGGGCAGCGGCGCGTCCGGTGGCTCAGCGGGGAAGCGGGCCACGTCGGTGGCCATCAGTAGGTAGCCGGGGCGTTTCTGCTCGCGGACCTCGGAAAGCACCCGGTCGATTTCTCTGGTAGCGGTCGCGGGCATGAGAGCTGCCTGCGCGCAGGTGATTTCGCGACTGATTCGCAGAAAGTGCTCGAAGTCACCGTCACCCAGTGAATGATGCAGCGCCCGGCGGGTGCCCTGCGCGTCCTTCGACGGCCCACCGACGATATGTACGACCGGTACATGTTCGGCGTAACTGCCGGCAATCGCGTTGCACGCCGACAGTTCACCGACACCGAATGTGGTGACCAAAGCCGCCATTCCGCGCAGTCGCCCGTAACCGTCGGCGGCATAGCCGGCGTTGAGTTCGTTGGCGTTCCCCACCCATCGGATCTTCGGGTGGGCGATGATGTGATCGAGAAATTCAAGGTTGTAGTCGCCGGGGACGCCGAAGATTTCTGAAACCTCCAGTTCGGCGAGCCGATCGAGCAAGTACTCACCAACGGTGTAAGCGGATTCAGCAGCGGTCACCCGATTGACGGTACGCCCGGGGGAGCCGAAAACAGCCCCGGCGAGACGTCCTCTCGCTATCGTCCTCCAGATGGCAATCAGCGAAGCGCGTGAAGTGGTCATCGAAGCAAGCAGCGAGGAGATTCTCGACGTCATCGCCGATTTCGAGTCGATGACGCAGTGGTCGTCGCAGACACAGAGCGCCGAAGTGGTCGAAAGAGGAGACGACGGACGGCCCAGCGTGGTCAAGATGAAAGTCAAATCGGTCGGAGTCACCGACGAGCAAGTGGTGGCCTACACCTGGGGTGAAAGCAACGTGAGTTGGACGTTGGTCAGTTCCACCCAGCAGCGGGCGCAAGATGGTAGCTACACCTTGACGCCCCAGGGTGCGGCCACCCGGGTCAAGTTCGAGATCACGATTGACCCGCTGGTACCGCTACCCGGATTCCTCCTCAAACGCGCCAGCAAAGGTGCCATCGAGGTGGCGACCGACGGGCTGCGCAAACGCGTGCTGAGCGTGAAAAAGGCCCGTTGAGCGGGGCTCACGCCGGACCGCTGGCCGGCGTGCGGGTGATCGAACTCGGCGGTATCGGACCAGGTCCGCATGCGGGAATGGTGCTCGCCGACCTGGGCGCCGACGTCGTTCGGGTACGTCGACCGGGGGCCGTGGCGATCGCAAACGCGGCGAAGCCGGGCGAAGCGGGTCGCCACCGAGCGGGGGTAGGGCTGCCCGCGGAGGACCGCGACTTGCTGCACCGCGGCAAGCGAATAGTCGACCTCGACGTGAAGGCCCACCCGCAGGCGCTGCTGGACTTGGCCGCGAAGGCCGACGTGCTGCTCGACTGTTTTCGGCCCGGCACCTGCGAGCGACTCGGTATCGGCCCCGATGACTGCGCAGCGGTCAACCCGCGCCTCATCTTCGCCCGCATCACCGGCTGGGGACAGGATGGCCCGCTGGCCGCCACGGCCGGTCACGACATCAACTATCTAGCCCAGACCGGCGCGCTGTCGGCGCTCGGGTACCGCGATCGGCCACCGACGCCGCCGCTGAACCTGGTGGCCGATTTCGGCGGCGGTTCGATGTTGGTGTTGGTCGGCATCATGGCCGCGCTTTATGAGCGGGAGCGTTCTGGGATCGGGCAAGTCATCGACGCTGCCATGGTCGACGGAGTGAGTGTGCTGGCTCAGATGATGTGGACGATGAAGTCGACCGGCGCCTTGCGTGACGAACGCGAATCATTTCTGCTCGACGCGACGAATGGACGCAAATCTTCGCCGGCACCGACGCGTGCGTCACTGCGGTGCTGACCTGGAGCGAGGCCGGCGCCGACGCGCATATCAGTACCCGCGCTACGGGTGATCGACGCCCACGGCGTCCAGCAAGCGGCGCCCGCCCCGCGGTTCTCCCGCACTCCGGCCCGGACCGGTCGGATCCCCGCCGCAGGCGACGACACTGTTGGCCGGAATGGGCTGGTAATGCCGATTCGCCGTCGAAGCACGGCCGCGTTGCTAGCTTGGTCTCAGTGGCTGTACGAGCATCGCGAGAGATTGTCATCGATGCGCCGCCGGAAGCGATCCTGCGGGCGCTGGCCGACGTCAGCGCTGTGCCGTCATGGTCGTCGGTGCACAAACGGGCTGAAGTCGTCGACACCTATCCCGACGGCCGTCCGCACCATGTCAAGGTGACGATCAAGGTAATCGGCATCGTGGATTCCGAAGTGCTCGAATATCACTGGGGCCGCGACTGGGTGGTGTGGGATGCCCAGGAAACCATGATGCAGCATGCGCAGCACGTGGAGTACACCCTTCGGCCCGAGCTCGGCGATAAGACCCGCGTGCGATTCGACATCACCCTGGAGCCGTCGGCGCCGGTGCCTGAGTTCCTCGTCAAACGAGCCCGAAAGGCGGTTTTGGCGGCCGCGACCGAAGGTCTGCGTAAACGCGTCATGGGCGGTGTCGGCACCAATCATCGCGCCCCGGCGCCGGATTAAGCCTCGAAACCTATTTGGCGAAGCGACCGCGGACGCTAGCTTGATACTGATGGCTGTACAAGCATCACGGGAGATCGTCATCGATGCACCGCCGGAAGCAATCATGGCGGCGCTGGCCGAAGTTGACACTTTGACCGAGTGGTCACCTTTGCACAAGCGGCTGGAAGTGCTCGACCGGTACTCCGACGGCCGACCTCACCATGTCAGGGCCACCGTGCGAGTGCTGGGCCTCACCGACAACGAGCTCCTGGAATATCACTGGGGTCCGGATTGGGTGATATGGGATGCCGAAGCCACCTCCCAACAGCATGGGCAGCATGTCGAGTACACCTTGACGCGTGAGGGTGTCGACAAGACGCGGGTGCGCTTCGACATCACCGTGGAACCGTCCGGCCCGATCCCAGACTTCATCGTCAAACGAGCCAGCAGAATCGTTTTGGACGCTGCGACAAGCGGACTGCGTGACCGGATTATGCGCGCTGGGGACCGGACTCGGCCGAAATAGCCGGCCCCTCGCGAAGCGCGCTCAGGCGTCTGATCGCCTCATCGAGAGTGTCGTCCCGCTTGGCGAAGGTGAACCGCACCAGGTGGTTCCACAGCCTCGCTTGCTCGGCGGCCGGGTCGCAGAACGCCGACATCGGGATCGCTACCACGCCAACTCTTTCCGGCAACGCTGCACAGAACCGGCTGCTGTCGTGGTAACCCAGGGGCCGCGGATCGGCGCACACGAAGTAGGTGCCCGAGCTGGCGTGCACCCCGAAGCCGATGTCGGCCAGTCCCGCCACCAGCCGGTCGCGTCGCTGTTGCAGCGAGACCCGCAGCGCCGCCACCCACGCCTGCTCAGTGTTGAGCGCATGCGCCACCGCGGGCTGAAACGGTGCGCCGCCGACATAGCTCAGGTATTGCTTGGCCGCACGCATGCCGACCATCAGTTCTGCAGGCCCACAAGCCCATCCGATCTTCCAGCCGGTGCAATTGAACATCTTGGCCGCACTCGAGATGGTGATCGTGCGCTCGGCCATGCCGTCGAAACGGGCGGGCGGCAGGTGGCGATGGTCGTCGTAAACCAGATGCTCGTAAACCTCGTCGCTGATCACCAGCAGATCGGCAGCCACCGCGATATCGGCGATCGCCGCCAGCTCGTCCTGGCTGAGCAGCATGCCGGTCGGATTGTGTGGTGAGTTGATGATCAGCGCCTTGGTTTGCGGTGTCACCGCGCGGCGCAGCGCGTCGGTGTCGAGCGCGAAGCCACGGCCGTCGGGCACCAGCGGCACCACCACCCGCTGTGCGCCGGCCATCGCCACCACCGGCGAGTACGAGTCGTAGAACGGCTGGATCAGAATCACCTCTGCACCGGGCTCCACCAAACCGAGCACTGCCGCCGCAATGGCCTCGGTGGCACCGACGGTGACGAGTACTTCGGTGTCGGGGTCGTAGTCGATGCCGAAGTCGCGCTGACGTTGTGCGGCGATGGCCTGCCGCAGCGGCGCGATGCCCAAACCCGGCGGGTACTGGTTGACCCCCTCGGCGATCGCGTTTTGCGCAACCTTCAGCATCCCCGGCGGCCCGTCCTCGTCGGGGAAACCCTGGCCCAGGTTGACCGCACCGACCCGCGCGGCCAGGGCCGACATTTCAGCGAACACCGTGGTTGCGTACGGCCGCAATCGCGACACCGTCATGGTGGTCGAGCCTAAGACGTGCCTCGGGGACCCGGGCGCTGCTTGGCCACCGTCACTCCAACGTGACTTTCGGCCACGGGCGTCACTCCAGCGTGACGTTCGGACGGACCGACTCCCAACCAACAGGTTGGCCGGGCACTTTGTTAGGGTTGCGCATCGAGGACTAACGTCTCGATACGGACGAATCCGAACCCCTATCTCGCGAACAGGAAGCTGACATGTCCGAAGAAGCCTTCATCTACGAGGCCATCCGCACACCGCGCGGCAAGCAGCGCAACGGATCGTTACACGAAGTCAAGCCGCTCAACTTGGTCGTCGGGCTGATCGAGGAATTGCGCAAGCGCAATCCCGACCTGAACGAGAACCTGATCAGCGACGTGATCCTGGGCTGCGTCTCACCCGTCGGCGACCAGGGCGGCGACATCGCCCGGGCCGCAGTGCTGGCCTCCGGGATGCCCGTCACCGCCGGCGGAGTGCAGCTCAACCGCTTTTGTGCATCGGGTCTCGAAGCTGTCAACACCGGCGCGCAGAAGGTGCGCTCGGGCTGGGACGACATGGTCCTGGCCGGCGGCGTGGAGTCGATGAGCCGGGTTCCGATGGGTTCCGACGGGGGCGCGATGGGACTGGACCCGGCGACGAACTACGAGGTCATGTTCGTTCCGCAGGGCATCGGTGCGGACCTGATCGCCACCATCGAGGGCTTCTCTCGGGACGATGTCGACAACTACGCGCTACGCAGCCAGGAAAAAGCCGCTGCCGCGTGGTCGGGCGGCTACTTCGCCAAGTCCGTCGTGCCGGTTCGTGATCAGAACGGCCTGCTGATTCTCGACCATGACGAGCACATGCGCCCCGACACCACCAAGGAAGGCCTCGGCAAATTGAAGCCGGCCTTCGAGGGTCTCGCGGCCATGGGCGGCTTCGACGACGTGGCCCTGCAGAAGTACCACTGGGTCGAGAAGATCAACCACGTGCACACCGGCGGCAACAGCTCGGGCATCGTCGACGGCGCCGCGCTGGTGCTGATCGGCAACGAGGCGGCCGGCAAGGCGCAAGGTCTGACCCCGCGTGCCCGCATTGTCGCCACCGCCACCAGTGGCGCGGACCCGGTGATCATGCTGACCGGCCCGACGCCGGCCACCCGCAAGGTACTTGATCGCGCGGGTCTGACGGTGGACGACATCGACCTGTTCGAGCTCAACGAGGCGTTTGCCTCCGTCGTGCTGAAGTTCCAGAAGGATCTGAACATTCCCGACGAGAAGCTGAACGTCAACGGCGGAGCTATCGCGATGGGTCATCCGCTGGGTGCGACCGGCGCGATGATCCTGGGAACCATGGTCGACGAACTCGAGCGCCGCGATGCCCACCGTGCGCTTGTCACGCTGTGTATCGGCGGCGGCATGGGCGTGGCCACCATCATCGAGCGCGTCTGAGAAGAGGGCCAGAACAGCATGGCAAACAACACCATTCAGTGGGACAAGGATGCCGACGGTATCGTCACCCTGACCATGGACGACCCGACCGGGTCGGCCAATGTGATGAACGAGCATTACATCGAATCGATGGGTAAGGCCGTCGAACGCCTTGTCACCGAGCAGGATTCGATCACCGGCGTGGTAATCACCAGCGCGAAGAAAACCTTCTTCGCCGGCGGTGACCTCACCAGCATGATCAACGCCGGCCCAGAGGATGCCGGGCAGTCCTTCGACACCGTCGAGACGGTCAAGAAACAGCTGCGCACCCTGGAGACACTGGGCAAGCCGGTCGTGGCCGCCATCAACGGCGCCGCGCTGGGCGGCGGACTCGAGATCGCGTTGGCCTGCCATCACCGCATCGCGGCTGATGTCAAGGGCAGCCAGCTCGGTCTGCCGGAAGTCACGTTGGGACTGCTGCCCGGCGGCGGCGGGGTGACCCGCACCGTGCGCATGCTCGGCATCCAGAACGCGTTCGTCAGCGTGCTGTCGCAGGGCACCCGGTTCAAGCCGGCCAAGGCCAAGGAGATCGGGCTGGTCGACGAGGTGCTGCCGACGGTCGAGGAGCTGGTGCCCGTTGCCAAGGCGTGGATCAAGGCCAACCCCGACTCGCACGAGCAGCCTTGGGACAGAAAGGGTTACAAGATGCCTGGCGGCACCCCAGCGTCACCATCGCTGGCCTCGATCCTGCCGTCGTTCCCGTCGCTGCTGCGCAAGCAGCTCAAGGGCGCGCCGATGCCGGCGCCGAAGGCGATCCTGTCCGCCGCCGTCGAGGGTGCGCAGGTCGACTTCGACACCGCCACCCGCATCGAGAGCCGTTACTTCGCGCAACTGGTCACCGGTCAGGTGGCCAAGAACATGATTCAGGCGTTCTTCTTCGACCTGCAGGCCATCAATTCCGGCAAGTCGCGCCCAGAGGGCATCGGCAAGACTCCGATTCAGAAGATTGGTGTGCTGGGTGCGGGCATGATGGGCGCGGGCATCGCCTACGTCTCGGCCAAGGCCGGCTACGACGTGGTGCTCAAGGACGTCACGCTGGAGGCCGCGGAGAAAGGCAAGGGCTACTCCGAAAAGCTGGAAGCCAAGGCGCTGGAGCGGGGCCGCACCACGCAGGAGAAGAGCGATGCCCTGTTGGCGCGCATCACTCCCACCGGTGACCCGGCTGATCTCACCGGCGTCGACTTCGTGGTCGAGGCGGTGTTCGAGAACCAGGAACTCAAGCACCAGGTGTTCGGAGAAATCGAAGACATCGTGGAGCCCAATGCGCTGCTTGGTTCCAACACCTCGACGCTGCCGATCACCGGTCTGGCGACCGGCGTCAAGCGGCAGGAAGACTTCATCGGAATCCACTTTTTCTCGCCGGTCGACAAGATGCCGTTGGTCGAGATCATCAAGGGCGAGAAGACTTCCGACGAGGCCCTGGCCCGCGTTTTCGACTACACGCTGGCGATCGGCAAGACCCCGATCGTGGTCAATGACAGTCGTGGCTTCTTCACCTCCCGCGTCATCGGCACCTTCGTCAACGAGGCGTTGGCGATGCTCGGCGAGGGCGTCGAGCCGGCCAGCATCGAGCACGCCGGCGGCCAGGCCGGCTACCCGGCGCCGCCGCTGCAGCTGTCCGACGAGCTCAACCTGGAGCTGATGCACAAGATCGCCGTGGCTACCCGCACGGGCGTCGAAGACGCCGGCGGCAACTACGATCCGCACCCCGCCGAAGCCGTCGTCGAGAAGATGATCGAAATCGGCCGGCCCAGCCGCCTGAAGGGTGCCGGGTTCTACGAGTACGCCGACGGCAAGCGCACCGGGTTGTGGCCCGGCTTGCGGGAGACGTTCAATTCCGGCACGTCGACGCCTCCATTACAGGACATGATCGACCGGATGCTGTTCGCCGAGGCGTTGGAGACCCAAAAGTGCCTCGACGAGAACGTGCTGATGACCACGGCCGACGCCAACATCGGGTCGATCATGGGCATCGGTTTCCCGCCGTGGACCGGTGGCAGCGCGCAGTACATCGTGGGTTACGAGGGTCCGCTCGGCAGAGGCAAAGAAGCCTTCGTGGCCCGCGCCCGCGAGCTGGCGGAGAAGTACGGCGACCGGTTCCTGCCGCCGGACTCACTGACGTAGCGATACTCTGCGTCTGCTCGCGCTGAATGTCAGGGGCGACGCTGGAACAGGTAGTACTGACCGGGCTCCTGCTCTTGGCCGGCCGACAGCAGCGTCCAGGCTGAACTGAATAGCCGCTCCATCTCGGCGGCGTCGATGCCCCGCACGCCGATCCTTCCACCCGGAACGAACGCGACGATCAACAGGCGGGCGTCGGGTGCGGCCACTGCGCCGACTTCACGGACCTAGGCGTCACGGTCGGTGTCACTCATGTTGTGCAGACAGCCGTTGTCGACGATCAAGGTGAAATCCGTACCGATGCCGGCCTGACTCAAACGTGTGACGTCGGCGCACACGAAGTGGACGGTGGCGCCGTCGCTGCGGGCCTTCGCACGGGCCCTATCTAGTGCCCGGGGCACGAAGTCCACGCCAGTGACCCGCCAGCCCCGGCTTGCCAGGTAGATCGAAGTGTCGCCGGTGCCGCAGCCGAGGTCCAGTGCGGTTCGTCGCTCCAGCGGGGGTAAGCCGTTGCTTGCCAGCAAGTTCCGTAGGCTTTCGGCCAGCGGGTGGCCGTCCCAGGGGGTGAACCCGAGCCGGTAGAAGATTTGGAAGAGCAGGTGCCGAGAAGTCATGACGGTCGCCTCATCGCCGTACGTTGCCAAACATCGTCGAAGTCGGGCCGCTGCATCGAGTCATGCAGCCGCACGCCTTTGGAATTCAGCTTCGCAACTGCACGGGTGAGTCCGGCGGGCAGCACCGAGACAAGCTGAGCACCGCGGGCCACTGCCCACAGAGCGGCCGGGGAGCGGGGGACCACGGTCTTCGCGGCCGTGCGAGCGAACTCCCGGCTGCTGCGCGCTGGTTCTCGCATGCGCGACTGGTAGGCGGCGAATGCCTGCGTGTGGTGACCGCCGGCGCGGGCCAGTTCGCCGGCCAAGACGTAGGCTCCGACGACCGCGAGGCTGGTGCTGCCACCGACCGCCGGCCCCCGGCAGTAGCCGGCGTCACCGACCAGGGTGACCCGGCCTCGGGACCAGTCGTCGAGCTCGAGTTGCGTGATCGAGTCGAAATAGAACGCCGCCGTGTCGTCGAGGTGTTCGAGCCAGTGATCAACCTCATCCGCCATGTCGCTGAACGCTTCTCGCAATACGCTCTTTTGCCGGATGGTGTCTTTGTGGTCGATGTCCAGTTGCGGACTTTGGAAGAGGAACACCGCTCGCGCGCCGTGCGTCCCACTCGCAGATGACAGAGCAGTTCTCCTTGCGGCGCCAGTGCTTTCGGCACCGAAGCCACCGCCAGGTACGCCCCGAGGAATCGGCTGAAGTCGGATTCTTCACCGAAAATCAGCCGTCGAACGTTGGAGTGCAGCCCGTCGGCGCCGACCACGACGTCGAAGCGGCGCAGCGTGGCGTGCTCGAATGCCACATCGCCGTCCGGCGAAATACCGGTGATCGAGTCGCCGAACAGATACTCGACATCCTCTCGGCCGGCGTCGTAGTAGATCTCGCTGAGATCGTCGCGCATGACCTCCACGTGCAGGTCCGAGGCAGCGGCCATGATCTTTGTCAGGTCGATACGGGCAGGACGTTGGCGGGCATTCCGATGAATGCTCACCCAATCGGTGCCGGTGGCTTGCGCCTCGATGCGCCCCAACACGTCCATCTTGCTGGAGATCTCCATCGCCGGCCGGAACAGGTCGACGGCGTGGCCACCGGTCTTACGCAACGTCGGCGCGCGTTCCACCACGGTGACCGAGTAACCGGCCCTGGTCAGCCAGTAGGCCAGCACCGGCCCGGCGATGCTGGCGCCCGAAATCAGGACTCGCACAGCGGTAGCGTATCAGCTGTGCTTACTTATCGGTAAGTCAGATAAACTGACCGAATGAGCAGGCCGCGTTCGGACACCCGCGAGCGCATCCAAGATGTCGCCCGGGAACTGTTCACTGCGCAAGGTGTGCAGCGGACCAGCCTGCAGGACATTGCCGACAAGCTCGGAATCACCAAACCCGCGCTCTATTACCACTTCTCGTCACGTGAAGAGCTCGTCCGCAGCATCGTGCAGCCCTTGATCGACGACGGTGAGCAATTCGTGGCAGGGCAGGAGCAGCGCGGCCGTACCGATGAGCGTGAGCTGCTCGAGGGCTACTTCGACTTCCACTACCGGCATCGCCGAGACCTGATCGTGGTGCTGGCCGAACTGGCGATCCTGGACGATCTGGGACTTGTTCAGACAGTCCTCGCGTGGCGCGAGCGCCTCGGCAAACTGGTCTTCGGGCCCAAGCCGACGCTCCAGCAGGCCACCCGGGCAGTCATCGCGTTCGGCGGTTTGCAAGATTGCTGTCTGCAGTTACCTGATACCCCATATTTGAAGTTGCGCCGTGCCTCGGTCGAGGGCGCGTTGGCTGCCCTGGGCATCAAGTCATAGAGTCGCAAGCTATGCGCTTCGGGCTTTTCATCCCACAGGGCTGGCGGCTGGACCTGGTCGGCATCGAACCCGAGAAGCACTGGGCGGTGATGCGCGACGTCGCGACCTACGCCGATGACAGCGCCTGGGATTCGTTGTGGGTCTACGACCACTTTCATACCGTGCCGATGCCGACCGCTGAAGCCACCCACGAGGCGTGGTCGTTGATGTCGGCCTACGCCGCGACTACCTCGCGGATCAAACTGGGCCAGATGTGCACCGCGATGAGTTACCGCAACCCGGTGTATCTGGCGAAGGTCGCTGCCACCGCCGACATCATCTCCGGTGGCCGTATTCAGATGGGCATCGGCGGCGGTTGGTACGAACACGAATGGCGGGCATACGGTTACGGCTTCCCGTCGGCGGGAACCCGGCTCGCCCGACTGGACGAGGGTGTGCAGATCATGCGGGACGCCTGGCGCGACGGCAAAGTCACGTTCGCCGGAAAGCACTATCAGGTCGATGGCGCGATCGTGGCGCCACGACCACTGCAGGGCAATGGGATCCCGTTGTGGATCGCCGGCGGCGGCGAGAAGGTGACCTTGCGGGTCGCGGCGAAATACGCCAACTACACGAACTTTGCCCCGGATCCGGCAGCGTTCGCCCACAAGTCTGATGTGTTGGCCCGGCACTGCCGCGACGTGGGCACAGACTTCGACGCCATCGTCCGCTCCGCCAACTTCGATGCGGTGCTCGGCACATCGGAGGACGACGTCAACGACCGGTTACACCGGATCCGCGACCGGATGATCGGCTACCTACCCGAGTCGGCAGCGGATGCGATGATGGTCCGGACGTCCAGCCCGGAGTCAGCGGTCGGCACCCCCGAGCAGGTCATCGAGCGGTTGGGAAAATTCCGCGAGCTCGGCTGCGAGTATGCGATCTGCTACTTCCCGGAGGCGGCTTATGACCGTTCCGGCATCGAGTTGTTCGAACGCGAAGTCATTCCCGCGCTCACCTAGTTGGTGGGCGGTGAGCCCGTCATGGCAAAATCAGGCGTGCTGGCTGACTGTCGCCGGCGACGCCAGTTCGCCGCAGCGACTCGAACGATCGTCGATGGATACATCAGGCTGGCGGGCGGCTTGGAGAACCCGGCGACCCGGATGAAGTTTGTCGCGACGACGCTGTCGATCTCCGCGGCGGCCTGCACCCGATCGACGTACTTGTTGGTCAGCCGCAACGACAAGGACCGCGGTCCTTCGACCTCAGGTATGTTGAGATCGCCGCCGACCGCGAGTTGCCACGCCACCCCGATGGGTTTGGCCGCGGCCCGGAGATACCTGACGGCGAGTCCGTCTGCGTCGCCGCTCAAGCAACGCCTGAGCGCCACCGCCTGCAATGCGGCCACCGTCATACCTTGGCCGTAGAGGGGGTTGAAACTGCATATCGCATCACCGAAAACCAGTAGGCCGCTAGGGAATCGGCGCATCTTGTCATACCGGCGCCAGCGGCTCGACGGTGTTCGGTACCGTGTCACCTCGCCGAGTGGCTTGGAGTGCCGAAGCGCCTGCAGAACCTGGGGCGGTGTGAAATTCTCCATGAACATCAGCATGCCGGGCAAATCGGCGGGCGGTTCACGTCCGACCAACCCGACCACGGTCAGCAGCCAGGTATCGTGCTCGTAGGTGAGAAGCCCCATCGCGGTGGGCCTTCCGGGGGCGGGCCCCACGAGGGTAAGGACCTCGTTGTACTCGCCGGGCTGTATCCGCAGCAATTGGCTCGAGTACACAAGACGCACCACCACCTCTTGCTCGACCGGCCGTCCGTAGCCCAGGTGATCAAGGAACGACGGTGTGCGAGAGCCGCGGCCCGTGGCGTCCACCACCAAATCCGCGGTGAGACACTGCTCGTCGCCACCTTTGTGTGCGGTGACCAGCACTCCGGTGACGCGGCTTCGGTCGGCAGTAGAGGTCAACTCGACGACGTCGTGGCCTTCCATCAGCGTGACATTCGGAATGACACGTAAGCGGCGGCGAACGTGGTCCTCCAGAAATGGCCGGCTGGGGTAGTAGGCGAAATCTCTCGGTTGATAACCACGCATGACTCCGGACCGGACAAATTGGTGTCCGCCGAACGACAGATTGGCCATTGAGAAGTCGCCGTTGTTCCAGACTATGCAGCCGTTGCTCACCAATTCCGCCAGCAAGCCCGGGAAGAATTCGTCAAGGATCTGTGAACCACGAGGCCACAGCGCGTGGACGTGACGACCCTGCGGTACTCCGCGCCGCTGTGCAACCTTGGTCGGCAACACATCGCGCTCGACGACGGTGACGGTCCGATAGAAATCCGAGAGCACTCGTGCGGCGAGGAGCCCGCCCATGCTCGCCCCGAGGACGGCAGCATGCTCACCGATCTTCGCCATGTGCGGCCCCTAGTTCATCGTAGAGCAGCAACATACCGCTGATGCGGCCCGTTTAGTCGACTTCTGACTGCAGACGATCGCAAGTCCGGCGGGCGCGGTCCTCTTCGCGGTCTAAATCGCCGGACCTAGCAAGTCGTCCGCGTCGCGGATGATGTAGCCGTAGCCCTGCTCGGCGAGAAACCTCTGCCGGTGTGCGGCGTACTCTGCGTCCAGGCTGTCGCGCGCCACCACCGAGTAGAAGATCGCCCCGCCGCCGCTCGCCTTCGGTCGCAGCAATCGGCCCAGTCGCTGCGCCTCCTCCTGGCGTGACCCGAAGGTGCCCGAAACCTGCACGGCCACCGCCGCTTCGGGTAAGTCGATGGAGAAGTTAGCCACCTTGGACACCACAAGTGTGGTGATGTCACCGCGGCGGAATGCATCGAACAGTGCCTCGCGTTCGGCGGTTCTCGTCGACCCCTGAATGACGGGTGCGTCCAGCACCACGCCGAGTTCGTCCAGCTGGTCCAGGTAGGCGCCGATCACCAGCGTCTGTTCGCCGGGGTGTCGGCTGAGGATCGACTTGACCACCGCGATCTTCGAATGAGCCGTTGAACACACGCGGTAGCGTTCGTCGGCTTCGGCGGTGGCGTACGTCATGCGTTCGCTGTCCGTCAACGTGACGCGCACTTCGACACATTCGGCCGGTGCGATCCAGCCCTGAGCTTCGATGTCCTTCCACGGCGCGTCGTAGCGTTTCGGGCCGATCAGTGAGAAAACATCGCCCTCACGACCGTCTTCGCGAATCAGGGTGGCGGTCAGACCCAGTCGCCGCCGCGACTGCAGATCGGCGGTCATCCGGAAGACCGGCGCCGGCAACAGGTGAACCTCGTCGTAAATGATCAGCCCCCAGTCCCGGCTGTCGAACAGCTCCATATGGCGATATTCGCCTTTGGTACGCCGGGTGATCACTTGATAGGTCGCGATGGTGACCGGCCGGATCTCCTTGCGTTCCCCCGAGTACTCGCCGATCTCCTCCTCGGTGAGCGAGGTGCGGGCCATCAATTCCCGTTTCCACTGCCGGCCGGCGACGGTGTTGGTGACCAGGATCAGCGTCGTCGCGCCGGCTTTGGCCATGGCCGCCGCCCCCACCAGGGTCTTGCCCGCCCCGCAGGGCAGCACTACCACACCCGAGCCGCCCGCCCAGAACGACTCGGCTGCCATCTCCTGGTAGTCACGCAGCTGCCAGCTGTTTTGCCGCAGGCTGATTGGATGCGCCTCACCGTCGACGTAGCCGGCCAAATCCTCAGCGGGCCAACCGACTTTGAGTAGCATCTGCTTGACGCGGCCCCGTTCGCTGGGATGCACGACGACGGTGTCGTCGTCGATCCGGGCGCCCAGCATCGGGGCGATCTTCTTGTTGCGCAGAACCTCTTCGAGTACCGCGCGGTCCAAGCTGACCAGCGTCAGGCCGTGCGCGGGATGCTTGACCAGCTGCAGCCGGCCGTAGCGGGCCATCGTGTCGACGACGTCAACCAGCAGTGGCTGGGGAACCGCATAGCGCGAGAAGTTGACCAGGGCGTCGACAACCTGCTCGGCGTCGTGGCCGGCAGCGCGTGCGTTCCACAGCGCCAGCGGTGTGATCCGGTAGGTGTGCACGTGCTCGGGTGCGCGTTCGAGCTCGGCGAACGGTGCTATCGCCGAGCGCGCCGCGCCGGCCAGCTCGTGATCCACCTCGAGCAGCACCGTCTTATCAGATTGGACAATCAACGGACCGTCAGGCATCGGCCCGGCTCCTCATAGTGCGCATGCCAGGAGATTATCCGTCGTCGGCCGACACCACCGAGGTGATGCGATGGATGGCGAACTCTCTCGCGCGCGCCGACGCCGAGTCGAACGCCACCAATTGGCCACCAACCACGGCGACCGGCGACACCACCCGCTGGGTCGCGACCCCGGCGGCGTCCACATAGCCGATCACCACCGTGGCGCCTTCGTGCGCTGCGCGCTGAAGCAGCGACATCGCCACCGCCGGATCGATGCGGACATCGGCGAAGGGCGCGGTGCTCACCTTGCGCAGCACCGCGACGACCGCGCTCAAGGTCTCCTGACTGGGGCGGGTCATCGAGCGGTACGGCCGACGCTGCGGCTGCGGCGGCACCCTGGCGCCGCGGGATCGGATGTCGACAATGGTGCCGGTTGCATCCTCGGCGGCCGGCGCAAAGCCTGCGGCCTGCAGTGCGGCGAGCACGTCGCCGATGGGAGCTTGGGATATCGCCACCGTCGGCGCCAGTACGCGCAGCTGCACTTGCTCGGCAGCCGGGGTAGCCGCCGCCTGGGCCAGCAGAGTCGGGTCCTCGCAACGCACGAAGGATGCCGCCATGCCGATACGAAGTTGCCCATGCCGACGTGCTACGTCGTCAATGAGGTAGGAAAGGCCTTGCGGCACTGGCGTTTTGGAATGCCTGTCGAACAGCGCGTGCAGCGCGTCGGCGGTCTTGCCGATATCCAACGCGTGCCGAATCGATGATTCGCTGACCCGGTAGACCATCGCAGCCCCGGCCGACTCGACCGTGGCGACCGCCGCCAGTTCCTCGGCGAGTCGCCGCTCCAACGGACCGGGTACCACGACGGTCAGATCAGCTTGCACCAGAAAGTAGTCGATCGGCGGCGGAAGTGCCCGGCTCATCACCTCGACGATGCGGTGGTCCGCACTGAGCAGCGCGCGGCCGGGCCTGCTGATTGCTCCCCGGCCGACCATGCCCAAGACATGTGCTTCGTCCAGCAGGTGTGAGACCGGCTCGGGTTGCAGCCGTTTGGCCCACCGTGGACGCCGCCACACCAGCGCAGCAGAAGCCGTCACCTGGTCCACGCCGGTGCCGGGCGTGAGCTCGGCCAGCATTCCCAACAGCAACCGACGGTCGAGGGGAGCCGCCGTCGAGAAGACCGAGTCCGACAGTGCGCCATAGGGTTTGTCGTCCGGACCGCGAGTGCCGATCAATGACGGGCGGGCCGGAAGTCCCAGCCAGGTGCTGGCCAGCAAGTGCCAGCGTTCCGCGGCGGGCAGCTCGGTGAATCGGTCGGCAGCCACCGTCGGCGCCCAAAACGGTCCGACCCCCTCAGGTGGCGGCGGGTCGGGCATCCCGCTGGCGATCAGACCGGCGGCTGCCGCGAGTTCCAGAATCAGGCCCAGCCGCGCATCATCAATGCCGGTCAGCTTGGCCAATCGTTTGATTTCGCGGACTCCCAAACCGCCGCTGCGTAACTCGGAAACCGGTGCAGCGCCGAGAGATTCGAGCAGCACATCGAGTTCACGCAGCAGGTCGATAACCGCACCCGCCGCTGCGGCGTCGACGTCCTCGACAGCGGTGAACGAGACGGCCGGATCGGGCGCCACCAACTCGGCCGGACCGGTTTGCTCGCCGCGCAGAACTTGCCCGACGTAGCGGGGCAGGATCACGGTGTCGGCGTCTATCCGGCGCAGCAGACCCATGGCGAGCAGCCGCGGAACCGGCCGGTCGGGCGGTGCGCCGGGCGCGGCGTCCCGGGTGCGTCCCATGGGGGAGCCTTCGACCAGCTTGTCCAGCAGGAGTGCGGCCGGTTCGTCGAGTCCCGCGATCAGCTCGGCGATCTGCTGTGCCGAGCGAGATTCGGCCTCAAGGCTCACTTGGCCGGGGTGCCATGGGAGCCCGCCGCCGGCGTCGCCGGCCACCCGGATCTCGCCCTCTCCCCATGCCAGCGCACGCTCCTTGAGGGTATCCAGCGCGTCAGTCACATCGGTTTGCGGCGCCCGCTCGCCGACCAGTGCGAGCAGCTTGGCAATCGGCACGCCAGTGGTGTCGGCATGCAGCACGAGTAACGCGTCGATCACTGCGAGATGCAGGAAGTCCAACTCATCTGTTGCGGCTCTGATCGACTGCCGAGCCTGAGCGCGCGCGGCCAGCGCGGCGACACTGCCCGGCGGTGGCTGCGCCAGGTCGGGGCGCAGTTCTAACAGACGGATCAGCCGCTCGTCGGGCAAATCGGCCAGCCAGGACCCCAGTGCGATACCTCGGGGGTGTTCGGTCATCGCTGACCAGCGTAAAGCAGTCCGCGTGCGGCGGTCTTCAGCGGACATCGACCGAAGCCACCCGCGGTTGCACGAGGTGACGAGTAGCGAGCCGAGCAACACCGATAGCTCGAATACCTGTCAGAATGGACCTCGTGGCTGACAACGAGGACAACGAAACGCGAAAGCAGCGGTACGTCGACAATGGTTGGCCGACGACGGACCCGCAAGACCATGCGGTAAGCGAGCTGGCAACTGATCGGGTTGGCGCCCTATCGCCTTTTGGCGACGTTGCCTTTCCCGTTCCTGCTGACGAGCTGCCGTACCTGCACCCGGTTACCGTCGTCAACCGGTAGGCGGTCGCGGCGATGTCGGGCGCTGCGGCGCCGTTGGAGTCAGGTGCCGACCGGCTCTCCCACATTGACGAGCGCGGAGCGGCGCACATGGTCGACGTCAGCGAGAAGCGAGCGACCAGGCGCACCGCCGTCGCGGCCGGCACTTTTCGCACCTGCGGTCGAGTATTGTCGCTGATCTCCGCGGGTGGCCTGCCCAAAGGGGATGCGCTGGCCACGGCGCGGGTCGCTGGCATTCTGGCCACCAAGCGCACCAGTGAGCTGGTCCCGTTATGCCACCAGCTCGCGCTGACCGGTGTCGACATCGATTTCAATCTCGGCGAGTCGGATATCGACATCACCGCGACCGTGCACAGCACCGACCGCACCGGCGTGGAGATGGAGGCGTTGACCGCGGTGAGCGTGGCGGCTCTGACGCTCTACGACATGGTCAAAGCGGTTGACCCGGCTGCCCGCATCGATGACGTCCGGGTTCTGCGTAAGGACGGCGGTCGCGGCGGGACCTGGGCGCGGTGAGCGGCGCACGCTCCGCCCGGATCGTCATTGCATCTACCCGTGCAGCATCCGGTGGCTACGAAGACCGATGCGGGCCGATTATCTCCGGCTGGCTGGCGGATCGGGGGTTCAGTGCAAGGCAGCCGCAGGTAGTGCCGGACGGCGATCCGGTCGGTCGGGCGCTGCGTGCGGCGATCACCGAGGGTGTGGACGTGGTGATCACCTCAGGTGGCACCGGGATCTCGCCCAGCGATGACACGCCTGCCCAGACCGCGGCGGTGCTGGACTATGAGGTGCCCGGGCTGGCTGATGCCATCCGCCGCGCGGGCTTGCCGAAGGTACCCACCGCGGTGCTGTCACGGGGGGTGTGTGGCGTGGCCGGCCGGACGCTGATCGTCAATTTGCCGGGCTCGCCCGGTGGAGTGCGTGATGGCCTTGACGTGCTCGTCGACGTGCTCGAGCACGCACTCGACCAATTGGCCGGCAAAGACCATTCCCGATGACGCGCGCCGGCGACGATGATGCCGGTGTAGCCGGGATCGAGGAGTGGCGCAGATGATCAACGTGCTGCGGGCCGCGCTGACCGATCAGCCGATCACGCTGGCCGACCACGAGGATCTGGTGAGTGACCGGGCGGCGGGAGCCGTCGTCGGTTTCGTCGGCGCGGTCCGTGACCACGACGGTGGCCGGCAAGTGCTGCGGCTGGAGTACAGCGCGCATCCCTCGGCCGGCCAGGTCATGGCCGAGTTGGTGGCGAAAGTCGCCACCGAGTCAGACGGGGTCCGCTCCGTTGCCGCCAGCCATCGCGTCGGCGTGCTGCAGATCGGCGAGGCCGCCCTGGTCGCGGCGGTGGCTGCCGACCACCGCCGAGCTGCATTCGACACGTGTGCCCGCCTGGTGGAGGCGATCAAAGCGGCCTTGCCGGTCTGGAAGCATCAGTTCTTCGCCGACGGAACCGAAGAATGGGTCGGCTCGGCCTAAGTGCGGCCGACGGTGTCAGCGCTGCTGCGCCAGCGCGTTTAGCGCGTCGTTGCCGTTGATGCCTTGCGCCTGCATCGCTTTCCACAGATCCATCAGGAAACCGGGATCCATGTTCGCCGGCGGCGCGACAGGAAGGCCATTGGCGGACTGGTTCTCCGGGTCCAGCATCGGCGCGAGTTGCGGTGGCACCTGCAGGTCGTGAATGGCCGATCCGGCCGCGGCCGGATCAACGGGGATCACGGGTGCGGGATCCTGCGGGGCCGGCGCCATCCGCCACGAACTCACCGTGTGAGCCTGCTGAACATCGCCCGGGGAGACGTCGGTCGACGCCGGGTCGGTTGACTCGGGTGCTTCCTCGACCGGCTGCTGCGTTGCGGCATGGATCATTACCGGCTCGGCCGGCGCAGGCTCGTCGACGACAGCGGGCTCGACCGCAGCGGGCTCGGCAGGGGCCAGCTCGGCAGGGGCCGGCTCGTCACCGGCAGGAGCCGGTGCGTCGACCGCAGCGGGCTCAGCTGGAGCAGCCTCGTCACCGGCAGGAGCAGGAGCGTCGACCGCGGCCGGCTCGACTGGAGCTGACTCGACGACCGGGGCGGGAGCATCGGTCGAGGGCCCGTCCGTCGCAGCCAACTCGACCGGCGCAGGTTCTTCGGGAGCCGGAGCGGGCGGTGCGTCCTCCGGCGCCGGGGCGTCCAGCGCCGCCGGCTGACCGTCAACCGCCGGGTCGTCGGCCGGGGCGTTTGTCGGCACCGGATCGGCAATCACATTGCGCGGTGTCGCGCTCGACAGGCCGTGACCGCATACCGGCCAGGCGCCGCGGCCTTGAGTGGCGAGAACCCGTTCGGCAACCGCGATCTGTTGCTCCCGGGAGGCCCCCTCCGGGGACTGGGCGTACTGGCCGCCGCCATGCGCGGACCAGGTGCCCGAACTGAATTGCAGCCCGCCGTGGTACCCGTTGCCGGTGTTGATGCCCCAGTTGCCGCCGGACTCGCATCCGGCTACCCGGTCCCACTCGCTGTCGGTCGCAGCAGAGGCGTGGGCCGCCAGGGCGGCACCGCCGCCGCCGATCACAGCTCCGGTAACCGCTATTTTTGCGACGCTGATGCCCGACGTGGTGGGCTTACGGTGCTGTCCGCTCATAAGTACGTGATGTCCTCTCTGCACGCGCCCACGAGGTCAGCTGTCGGGTTCGGGCTAGAGAGTTCCCGGTCGTCGTCGTATCCGCGGGGATACGACGACGACTTCACCCCAAGGAGCCGCGCACGGCTCCAGTCCGATTCGGGCGGACATTGGGTCCCCCGCCTCCATCCATCGGTGTTGTTGGTATCCCTGCCTACTGGATGGAGCTCGGCGCTGTAGGAGGAAAGGCGCGCCGCTCGGTCAGCCTCGGCGTGCCCGGGCAAGACGCTAGCGGCTCAAGTCACATCAGTCATTTTTTCGCCAGCCCCGCGTGTCTCGGATGGCCGGGCGTGAAAACGCCAGGAAGCGGTTCTGTTTGCGCAGGTCATCAGTTACTGACATCGAGCCGTTGCCGCGTCGTGATCTATTCGTTATGTGAGGCATCTCACAGTCAGCCCCCGGCGAAGGGTGGCAACACATCGATCGTTTGTCCGAAGGTCAACACTCGAACGTCCGCTGCCTCGGTCCCGACGGCCACTCCGTCGCAGAGGAAGGAGCAGCGGCTCAGCACGGTCGAGAGGCGAGGACCGCGCCCGGCGAGTCCATCGACCAGTTCTGCCAGCGTGGCACCGGACCGAAGGGTGACGTGTTCCGACTCGGCGCCGGCAGCCGTTCGCGCCGCCGCGAAATAACGAACGACGACCGAGACCTCGGATGGGTCGGCGGTCGCCTTGGGCGCCGGTTCAGCCACCGATCGCACTCATCGGGCGAGCCGGTTGCAGAAACCCTGGATCGTTGATGCCGTGACCTGCTGCCTTGTTCCACATCGCGGCACGCCACGCCGCCTCGATGGCGTCGTCGTCGGCGCCGCCTCGCAGCAAGCGCCGAAGGTCGGTCTCCTCGGTAGCGAACAGGCAGCTGCGGACTTGGCCATCAGCGGTCAGCCGGCTGCGGTCGCATTGCGAACAGAAAGCACGCGTGACCGACGCAATGACGCCGACCTTCCCAGCCGGCCACTCCGGGCCTTCGTCGACGGACCAGAGTTCGGCCGGCGCCGAACCGCGCGGGGTCGGGTCCGGGCGCATCCGGAAATGGTGCTGCAGCGCCGCCAGCGTTTGATCGGCGCTCAGAGCCGCCCCTCGGCGCCAACGATGTTCGGCGTCCAGTGGCATCTGCTCGATGAGGCGTAGCTGGTAGGAGCGTTGCAGGCAGAACTGCAGAAGCCGCACCACACTTTCTGCGCTGGTACCGATATGCAGGACCGCGTTCACCTTGATTGGGTGCAATCCGGCACGCTGGGCCGCGGCCAAACCGTCCAGCACGTCGCCCAGCCGGTCGCGGCGTGTAACGGCCGCGAAGTGAGCGCGGTCCACGCTGTCCAGCGACACGTTGACCCGATCCAGACCGGCCTCGGCCAACGCGGCGGCACGCCGGGCCAACCCCACACCATTGGTGGTCAGCGCGATTTCCGGACGCGGCCGCAGCGCCGCGGTCGCCGCCACCACCTGCCCAAGGTGTCGGGCCAGCAGGGGTTCACCTCCGGTGAATCGCACGCTGGTGATGCCTAGTCGGGTGACCGCGATACGCAGCAGCCGGGCCAATTCGTCGGGCCGCAACAGCCGCGTGCTCGGTAACCAGTCCAAACCCTCAGCCGGCATGCAGTAGGTACACCGCAGGTTGCAGCGATCGGTCAGTGATACCCGTAGATCGGTGGCGACGCGCCCGAAGGTGTCCACGAGCGGCCCCGAGGCGGGCACATCCGAGAACACTGCATGCTTGTTCGACGGTCGGACCGTCGGCACACCCAGCGCGGTCGACGTCATGGCTGCACCGATCCCGACCGGCTAAAGGAGCCGACGAGAACGGGCCCAATGACGTCTACGATCAGGCCCATATCACCTCCTGCGATGCAGCCAGCCTACCGAGAACCGGGGTGCTCGGCGGGCCGCGATCCGAGTAGGATCACCAAGCAATCGCGTCCTGCGCTGGCGGGACGCTTCGTTGTATACCCCTCCTAGTTATCCATCAGACAAGCAGGTGAGACCGGTGCCGACTGGCAAGGTGAAGTGGTACGACGCCGCGAAGGGGTTCGGCTTCTTGTCGCAGGAGGATGGTGAGGACGTCTACGTCCGTTCGTCGGCGTTGCCCGCTGGAGTGGAAGGGCTCAAGGCGGGACAGCGGGTCGAGTTCGGGGTGGCCTCCGGCCGGCGAGGTCCGCAGGCGTTGAGTCTCAAGCTGATCGACCCCCTGCCAACTTTGGCCCGCCCGCGCCGGGAAACACCCGCCGAGCACAAACACAGCCCCGATGAACTGCACGGCATGGTCGAAGACATGATCACGCTGTTGGAGAGCACGGTGCAACCGGAATTGCGTAAGGGCCGCTACCCGGACCGGAAGACGGCTCGCCGCGTCTCCGAGGTGGTCAAGGCGGTCGCCCAGGAATTGGACTCCTAGCCGGGCAGGCGGGGCAGTCCGCATCGTGGAAAACGGTGTACTGGGGCGCGCGTTGGCAGCAGACTGGAGTCGACACGCAAACACGGAGGGGGTGCCCCATGACGCAGCAAGCGCAAGTCACCGAGGAGCAAGCACGGGCCGTCGCCGAGGAGTCTCGCGAAAGCGGCTGGGACAAGCCGTCCTTCGCCAAGGAACTGTTCCTCGGTCGTTTTCCTTTGGAGCTGATCCATCCTTTTCCGCAACCCTCTGACGAACAATCCGCTCGCATCGAGGCGTTCCTGGGCAAGTTGCGGGAGTTCCTCCAGACAATTGACGGCAGTGTCATCGAACGCGACGCTCAAATCCCCGACGAATATGTCAAAGGTCTTGCCGAACTTGGCTGCTTCGGCATGAAGATTCCGTCGGAGTACGGCGGATTGAACTTGTCCCAAGTCGCCTACAACCGGGCGCTGATGATGGTCTCGAGTGTGCATCCCAGTTTGGGTGCGTTGCTGTCGGCTCATCAATCGATCGGCGTACCCGAACCGCTCAAGCTCGCCGGGACACCGGAACAGAAGCGAAGGTTCTTGCCGCAATGCGCTGCCGGCGCGATCTCGGCGTTTCTGCTCACCGAACCGGATGTGGGCTCCGATCCCGCGCGCCTTGCCTCTATTGCGACACCGGTCGACGACGGAGCGGCCTACGAGATAGACGGCGTGAAATTGTGGACGACCAACGGCGTGGTCGCCGATCTGTTGGTGGTGATGGCGAAGGTTCCCCGTAGTGAGGGGCATCGAGGCGGGATCAGCGCGTTCGTCGTGGAAGCCGATTCACCCGGAATCACCGTCGAACGGCGCAACAAATTCATGGGGCTGCGCGGCATCGAGAACGGCCTGACGCGGCTGCACCGCGTCCGGGTGCCCAAAGAGAACCTGATCGGCCGTGAAGGTGACGGCTTGAGGATTGCGCTGACCACCTTGAACGCCGGGCGACTCGCCATACCGGCGATGGCCGGCGGGTCTGCCAAGTGGTCGCTGAAGATCGCGCGGGAATGGTCCGCGGAACGGGTGCAGTGGGGTAAGCCGGTCGGTAAGCACGGGGCGGTGGCCGGCAAGCTCGCTTTCATCGCCGCCACCGCCTACGCGCTCGAGGCGGTGCTCGAGCTTTCCGGTCAGATGGCCGACGAAGGCCGTAACGACATCCGGATCGAGGCGGCGCTGGCGAAGTTGTGGTCCAGCGAGATGGCATGCGTCATCGCCGACGAGTTGTTGCAGATTCGCGGCGGCCGCGGCTATGAGACGGCTGAATCGTTGGCCGCCCGCGGTGAGCGTGCGGTGCCCGTCGAGCAGGCGGTGCGAGATCTGCGGATCAACCGCATCTTCGAAGGGTCCAGCGAGATTATGCGGCTGCTGATCGCTCGCGAGGCCGTCGACGCGCACCTGTCTGCCGCGGGTGACCTCGCCAAGCCTGACACCAATGTGCGGCAGAAGGCCGCAGCGGCGGTCGGCGCCACCGGCTTCTACGCAAAGTGGTTGCCGCAACTCGTGTTCGGAGAAGGTCAGCGGCCCACCGCGTATCGCGAGTTCGGTGAGCTGGCGGTCCATCTGCGCTTCATCGAACGGTCCTCGCGCAAACTGGCGCGCAACACGTTCTATGCGATGGCGCGTTGGCAAGCCAGCTTGGAGCAGAAGCAGGGATTTCTCGGACGCGTCGTCGACATCGGGGCGGAATTGTTCGCGATGTCAGCGGCGTGCGTGCGCGCCGAGGCGCAGCGGGGTGCGGATCCCATGGTCGGGCAAGGGCCATATGAACTTGCCGATGCGTTCTGTCAGCAAGCGACTTTGCGGGTGCAGGCGCTCTTCCACGCCTTATGGGCGAACAGCGACAGCATCGACGTCGGTGTGGCCCGCGGCGTGCTCAACGGGCAGTACACCTGGTTAGAGGCGGGAATACTCGATCAGTCGGAGGGCACCGGACCCTGGATCGCACACTGGGAACCAGGGGAGTCCACCGAACCGGATCTGGCGCGGCGGTTCTTAGACGCATCGCCGTCGTAAGCTCGCCCGCATGGCTTCCTATGTCGCGGGTGAAGGCGAATTCAGCCGGGACACCAACTACATCGCCACCCGGATCACCGCGGACGGGCGCGACGGATATCCGGTCGAGCCCGGCCGGTACCGGCTCATCGTCGCCCGCGCATGCCCGTGGGCCAACCGCGCCATCATCGTGCGCCGGCTACTCGGGCTGGAAAAGGTTCTCTCCATTGGGTTTTGCGGGCCTACCCACGATCAGCGTAGTTGGACGTTCGATCTCGATCCGGGCGGTGTGGACCCGGTTCTGAAAATCCCGCGCCTACAGGATGCTTACTTCAAACGCTTTCCCGATTATCCCAAAGGGATCACCGTCCCGGCGATCGTCGAGGTGTCGACCGGCACGGTAGTCACCAACGATTTCGCGCAGATGACGCTGGATCTCTCCACTGAGTGGACGGCCTACCACCGCGACGGGGCCCCGCAGCTGTATCCCGAGCAACTCCGCGCCGAGATCGACGAAGTGAACAAAAGGGTGTACAGCGAAATCAACAACGGTGTGTATCGGTGCGGATTCGCCGGCTCACAGCACGCCTACGAAGCGGCGTACGACCGATTGTTCACCGCGCTCGACTGGGTGAGCGAGCGGCTGACCAATCACCGGTATCTGGTCGGAGACAGCATCACCGAAGCGGACGTTCGGCTGTTCACCACGCTGGCCCGGTTCGACCCGGTCTATCACGGGCATTTCAAGTGCAATCGGCAGAAGCTGTCCGAAATGCCGGTGTTGTGGGCCTACGCCCGCGACCTCTTTCACACGCCGGGATTCGGCGACACCATCGACTTCGTCCAGATCAAGCAGCACTACTACGTCGTGCACAGCGACATCAATCCCACCGGCATTGTGCCGAAGGGCCCGGATTTGTTGAACTGGCTCACACCGCACGGCCGGGAAGAGTTGGGCGGCAGTCCATTCGGTGATGGATCACCGCCCGGACCGCCGGTGACAGGCGAAGAGGTACCGGCCGGTCACGGGGCGTAGCTAGCTAATTGGCGCCGAGCGTGGAGTTGTTGTGCCGAATTGGGCCTTGAAGGCAAGGCCGTTTGCGGCCCAACTAGTCGACGTTCATCCCTAGAAAATCATGCGTACCGACCACTCGGCGTGCGGAATGGGGATCGTCTCCCCGCGAGTATCGGCAAGCAGCGTGAGGAGTTGCACGGCGATTCCGGTCAGCCGCCCGCGTTGGGGGTCGACCATGGGAATGGTGACCGCGAGCCGGCTGCCCGGCCGGAAGATGGTCGAGGCGGTTTTGGCCGGATCCTCGTACACCTGCAGCAGCCGCCATGGTGCGCGCCCGATCGCCCGGGACACCGACAGCTGCACCGGATTTCGCTCGCTGAACGGCAATTCGCCTTGCGTCTGCGGTTTTCGGCAATCGTTGAGGTCGAGCACGTCGCAGTACAGGTATGGCCCCACGCGCGTCAGGTGTCCATCGGAATACGCGCTGATCTCTGGTTCCTGTGGACCTTGGTTGCGGATAAGCACCCAAGCGCCGGCCCCGGCAGCCGCTGAGGACAGCACCACGACCACAAGCAGTGCAAAGACGCAGCGTGTCACTGCGTGGCTGCGGCCGTGTCCATGCCGCGGCGGCCACCTTCTCGCTCGACCATGACGGGCCGATTACCTCCAAGTCCTGGAATCAACGACTCGCCACGGAAGCTGACGATGGTTTGCGCCAGTCCGAGGATCAGCAAAGCGCTGACCGCAGTGAATCCGACCCACAAGTCGGTGTACAACAACACACCCAGAGCACCGCCCAATACCCAGGCCAATTGCAGGGTCGACTCAGACCGGCCGAATGCCGACGCCCGGGACTGCTCGGGCAGATCATCCTGCAAAGAGGCGTCCAGCGAAGCTTTCGCGATCGCACTCGAACCGGAGGTGATCAAAGTCGCCACCGCCGCCGCTATCAGGTTGCCGGTTACTGCCGCGGCCACCGCGGCCACGGTGACCGCGACGGTGCAGCGCACCACGAGTATGGCGGGCCTGCCCAATTGCAGCCGGGCGCTGGCGAAGTTGCCGGCGAAGTTGCCCAGCGCCGCGGCTGCGCCGATCAGCCCAAGCATCCCCACCTGTACCCAACCGCTCGCGTCGTGTGCCTTGGCGACGAATGCCGGATACAGGAACAGGAAGCCGACCATGACCTTGATGGTGCAATTGCCCCATAACGACGTAATGATGTTGCGGCCCAGCGGCTGTCGTAGCGCACTGCTGACCTTCATCGGTTCTTCGTGCCGACCGTGCGGCACGTGGCCACTGTGCGCGCGATAGCTCAACTTGGCCGGTACTTCACCCGCGGTCACTTCGACCCAACGCGGAATCCGCATCGACAGCAACGCGCCTGCCAGTGTGACGACGACAACGACGAACAGCGCGCCGGGCAACTGGAACATATGGTTGAACGCATATTCGATTCCGCCCGCGATGCCGCCGCCGACGATCGTGCCGCCAAGCAGCCCGAACATGGTCAGCCGCGAGTTGACTCGGACCAGATCGATGGTGGGCGGCATCACGCGGGGGGTGACCGCGCTGCGCAGCACGCTGAACGACTTCGACAGCACCATCATGGCCAGCGCGCACGGGTAGAGCACCCACGACGGAAAACTGCCGGTGGCGCCGTCATAGTTGGTGATCAGCACCGCGGCCAACCCTGTGCGCAGCACGAACGACAATGCCAGGGCGACCCGGCGGCCGTGCTGCAGCCGGTCCAGCGCCGGACCGATCAGCGGTGCAATCACGGCGAACGGCGCGATGGTGATCAGCAGATACAGCGCGACCTTTCCTTTGCTTTCCCCGACTGCTGCCGCGAAGAATAAGGTGTTGGCCAGCGCAACGGCCATCGCGGAGTCAACTGCGAAGTTTGCCATCACCGGCCACGTCAGCGCCGTCAGTCCCGACTTGTCCGCACCGTCTGCGGTAGCGGCGCGCTGGACCAGCCAGTACATCCGCGAACCCATTTCACGGCTGCGTTGTGCAGCGGCGCGGGTGACCGTGATGCGTTCTCCGGGCCGGACATCGCGCGGGGGGCCGCCCGGCCCGTTGGCTCGTTCCCGGTCCCGGTTCAGCGGCGGCAGGTACCGATTGGCGCTGGGCATCGGTGGCGGCCGTCGCGGTCGCTCCTGCCCTGATTCGTCCGCCGGATAGTTGGCCATCCCAGGATGCTCGCCGGCGAGTCCGCCGTGGGAGCGGCGGCCGGAAGACGCCAGATCCGCGGCCCGGGGATAGCGCCGGCGTCCAGACACGGGTCAATTCTTCCCTATCGCGGCAGTCGGTGTGCGCAGGCCGCCGGTGTGGCTGCCCGCGGCTTCACTGAGGCAGAATCGGAAACGATGGACAGCGTGATGAGCTCGACCGAGCAAGCCGCACCGACCATTGCCGATTGGCCGGAGGATGTGGCTGCGGTCCTGACCGGTGCAGTCGGACAGGCGCGCGACGCCGTCGTCGAGTTCGGTGGGGCAGAGAAGGTGGGCGACTACCTCGGGGTGGGTTACGAAGACCCAACAGCCGCCACTCATCGCTTTCTGGCGCATCTGCCTGGATATCAAGGCTGGCAGTGGGCGGTTGTGGTCGCCGCCTACCCTGGCGCCGACCATGCCACGGTCAGCGAGGTGGTGCTTGTTCCCGGGCCAACCGCGTTGTTGGCACCGCAATGGGTTCCGTGGGAAGAGCGGATCCGGCCCGGAGATCTGAGCCCGGGGGATTTACTGGCCTCGCTGCCCGAAGACCTGCGGCTGGTCCCGGGTTATGCCGCAAGTGGGGACCCGCAGCTCGACGAAGTGAGCGCCGAGGTCGGCCTGGGCCGGCGACAGGTGCTGAGCGCGTGGGGACGGGCTCAAGCGGCTCAGCGCTGGCATGACGGCGACTACGGTCCCGGCTCACAGATGGCCCGCTCCACGAAACGCGTGTGCCGCGACTGCGGCTTTTTTCTGCCGTTGGCCGGATCGCTCGGTGTGAAGTTCGGGGTGTGCGGCAACGAGATGTCTGCCGACGGGCATGTCGTGGATGCGGAGTACGGCTGCGGCGCGCACTCCGACACTCCGCTTCCGGGCGGCGGAGGGTCGCCTGCCTACGACCCGTACGACGACGGGGTTCTGGACATCACGGAGCCACTGGCCTAGCTTTCGGCAGCGGCTTTGATCTTGGCCAGCGATGCGTTCATGCCGTCTATCAATTCACGCTCGAAGTTCGAGGTTCCCCCGAACAGCGCATTGACTGTCACACTTGAGAATGGCTTGACGCCGTTCTCGGCATGCCGGCTCTCGATCACCCGGGTTCCCTCGGTGATCGGCTCGAGTTCATAGCTCCAGATGGTGTTGTTCGTGTTGACCCGGAACGCCAGCTTTTGCTCGGGTATCAGCTCGGTGACCGTGCACGTGGTGATCCACATCAGGTTGTTGCGACGATTCAGATTCAAGGTACGGGCGCCAGGTCGCACTCGGCCCAGCGGTCTCATCCAGCGGCACTGTGGGCTCCACCGCGGCATGCGGCGAAAATCCGATATCAGGTCCCAAACCTTCGCAGGGGGCGCTTCGATGTCGATCTGCGCTTGCAATAACGGCGCGGCCATCGCTCAGGCCTCCGGGGGGCTCGGCTGGTGTCGGGTTCCCAGCCCCGCTTGTGCACCGCGAGCCCCACGGCGGGCGGCGTCTCGCTGCCACAGGAAAAGACCGGTGCCGAAAAGCCCGGTAGCCAGGCCGGCCAAGGTCAGGGGGCGCCAAGTTTCCAGAGTTGGCACGCTGAACGCGGCTATGGTGGCTATCGACCAGCCCACGGCGCCGACACCGATCACCGGCCACACTTCCAGCAGTGCGGGTGGCAGCGGTGGAGGCTCGGGACGCACGGGATCCTCGGACACCGGGTAACCATATCCGGCGGCCGCGGAGCGGCCCGAGGAACACGAAAAGTCGCAGTAACCGCAGGCGGTGTCGTAACCTTCGCGCTGTGATAGACGGGGACACGCGGCTGGCCAGCGATTTGTCGTTGGCGGTCATGCGGCTGGCCCGCCAACTGCGGTTCCGGCGCCCGCAGTCGCCGGTGACCTTGTCGCAGCTGTCAGCGCTGGCCACCCTGGCCAAAGACGGCGCGATGACACCCGGCGTCCTGGCGATCCGGGAACGGGTCCGGCCGCCGTCGATGACCCGGGTCATCGCGTCGTTGGCCGAGCTGGGCCTGGTCGACCGCACACCACATCCCGTCGACGGTCGCCAGGTCCTGGTCGCCGTCTCCGACGCCGGCGCGGAGCTGCTGGAGACCGAGCGTCGGGCCAGCCGGGAATGGTTGGCACAGCGCCTTTCGACCCTCGAGGACACCCAGCGAGACACCCTGCGCACCGCCGCCGACCTGATGTTGGCGCTGGTCGACGAAAGTCCGTGACGGTCTTGCCTTCCGCAGACATCGACGTCCGGGACGTCCACGACGCTGAGGACCCACGGCTCGACCACTTCCGCGACTTGAACAGTCTCGATCGCAGGCCCGACCTACCGAGCGGTAAAGGGCTGGTGATCGCCGAGGGCGTGCTGGTAGTGCAGCGCATGCTGGCGTCCCGGTTCACCCCGCTGGCCTTACTGGGCACCGATCGCAGGCTTACCGAACTCACCCCCGACTTGTCCGGCACCGATGCACCCTATTACCGGGTGTCCGCAGAAGTGATGGCCCAGGTGGTCGGGTTTCACCTGAACCGGGGCGTGCTGGCCGCGGCCCGGCGGGTGCCCGAGTCCAGCGTGGCACAGGTAACCGACGGCGCCCGCACCGTCGCGGTACTTGAAGGAGTCAACGACCACGAGAATCTGGGCTCGGTCTTCCGCAACGCCGCAGGGCTTGGCATCGACGCCGTGGTGTTCGGCAGTGGATGTGCTGATCCGCTGTACCGTCGCGCGGTAAGAGTGTCGATGGGTCACGCGCTGTTGGTGCCCTACGCTCGGGCATCGCAGTGGCCAAACGACCTGAGTATGTTGCGAGACAAGGGATTCCGATTATTGGCCATGACCCCGGGCGCTACCGCTGAGCCACTGCCGGAGGCGATGGCCACCGTTCGTGGTCATCGGCTAGCGGTGCTGGTCGGGTCGGAGGGCGCGGGGCTGAGCCAAGCCGCACTGCGGGCCAGCGACGTGCGGGTCCGGATCCCGATGTCGCGCGATACCGACTCACTCAACGTCGCGACCGCGGCAGCGCTGGCCTTCTACGAGCGGGACAGGCTGGACCCCGTTGGGGAGTCTTCCGCGGTGCCGGCGGCAGCGGGCGACTGGGCTACGCTCGCGCCGTGACCGACGACTCCACACCCTGGGCAACAGGTCTGGCGGTGTCCGGATTCGTCGCCGCCGTGACCGCGGCCGCGATTGTGGTGTTGAGCATTGGTCTGATCCGTGTGCATGCGCTCTTGGCCGTCGGGCTCAACATCGTCGCAGCCGGCGGACTGGCCCCGACGCTGTGGGGCTGGCGGCGAGCCCCGGTGCTGCGCTGGTTCGTCCTTGGTGCAGGTATCGGTGTGGCGGGTGCGTGGTTGACGCTATTCGCGATGGCAGCGTTTCGTTAGCTCAGCGCTTCCCGGTGGAGCGCACGCCGAGTAGGACGTCCTCCCACGCGGGCACCGTCGGTCGGTTGCGGCGACTGCGCTTCGGCTCGCCGTGCAGGGGCTCCGCAGTCGGAGTCGCTTCGGCCGCCGGCTCGGGCTGGTCGAAGTCGAGCTGGGCGACCGGAGCCAACGGCCGCAGCGGGCGTTCGAAATCGGGATTTATCAACTCGCTGGCTCCATCGTCAACGGCGGTAACTGTGCCGCCGTGGGAGCCGGGGCTGAAACGGAAGTGGGCAAGATTTTCCGATCTCCCGGCCTTCCACGTCATCTGCACCGTCCAGCGGCCGTCCTCGTTGCGCCAGGCATCCCACCGCGTGCTGTCCGGATCAAGGCCGCGGGCCACCAGGGCGGTGGTCACCGTCTCCAATAGCGTCAGCACCGCCGGGCCGTCGGCCAGAACCGGGTGCGCGGCCGTCGCCAGCTCGGCGGCGCGAGAGCGTTCCAACAACACCGGGTGAGCGAAGCGCTGCACCCGGTGCTGATCGGCTCCGGTGGCGGCGGCGACTTGCTCGACCGACGCGCCGGAGCGGATACGGGCTTGAATCTCTTTAGGACTGAGCATTCTGGTGACCTCGATGTCAATTTGGGTTTGGGCCACCCGAGCCCCGTCGCCGCGCAGGGCCGCCCGCAGCCGATCGTCGATTGCCAACTTGAACTTGTCGGCCGCGTCGCTGTTCGCACTAAAGCCTTCGCAGATCATGTGTTTGCCATCGACGTCGAGTCCAACGACCTTCAGTTGCCGCATGGTTTCTCCTAGCAGGCTTCCTGACAGACCGGCACGCAGGCCCGTCAGGTGCGGACTCTAGTGCAGAACGCAGCCGGCGCGACGCTGACACGCTGGCCAGCTGGCTAAAGTCTTTCGATGACCCAGTCGATGCATTCGGTGAGCGCGCTGACGTCGTCGGGCTCGACCGCGGGGAACATCGCAACCCGCAACTGGTTGCGGCCGAGTTTGCGGTACGGCTCGGTGTCCACGATGCCGTTGGCCCTTAAAGTCGCCGCGACGGCCGCAGCGTCGACGTCGTCGACGAAGTCGATGGTGCCGACAACCTGGGAGCGCCACCGCGACTCAGCGACGAAGGGAGTGGTGTAGGGCCGCTCCTGCGCCCACGAGTACAGCCGCTGCGAGGAGTCCGCGGTGCGCTTGACCGCCCAGTCCAGTCCACCGTTGCCGATCAGCCAGTCGATCTGTTCGGCCAGCAGCACCAATGTGCCGATCGCCGGTGTGTTGTAGGTCTGATCCTTCCGGCTATTTTCCACGGCGATCGGCAGCGACAAGAAGTCGGGCACCCAGCGTCCGGAGGCGGCGATCGCCTCGATCCGCTCCAGCGCCGCGGGACTCAGAATGGCCAGCCACAAGCCGCCGTCACTGGCAAAGCTTTTCTGCGGCGCGAAGTAGTAGGCGTCGGTCTCACCGATATCGACCGGCAGGCCACCGGCGCCGGACGTGGCGTCGATGACAACCAGCGCGTCACCCGAGTCGGCTGGGCGGGCCACCGGCACCGCCACTCCGGTCGATGTCTCGTTGTGCGCCCAGGCGATCACATCCACCGACGGGTCGCTTTGTGGCTCGGGCGCGCTGCCCGGTTCGGCCTTGATGATGATCGGGTCGCCGACGAACGGGTTCTTTGCCACCGCCGAGGCGAACTTCGAGCTGAATTCGCCGTAGGCCAGGTGCAGCGAACGCGTGTCGATCAACCCGAACGCGGCCGCATCCCAGAACGCCGTCGCCCCGCCGTTGCCCAGGACCACCTCGTAACCGGCGGGCAGCGAGAAGTACTCGGCCAACCCGGCGCGGACCCGGTTCACCAGGTTCTTGACCGGCGCTTGCCGGTGCGATGTGCCGAACAATCCGGCCGAACTGGTGGCAAGGGCGTGCAACTGTTCGGGGCGGACCTTCGACGGGCCCGCTCCGAAGCGGCCGTCTCGCGGTTTGATGTCGTCGGGGATTGTCAGCTGGTCAACCATGACCACCAGGGTAGTGAGCCGACGTGTGACCGGTTAACGCCATAGCCGTCGCCGCGTCTCGGTCGTCCATGCCTGTGAACCGGGTCACACTCGTGCATAGGGCCGCGGTCAGCCACAGTCTCGGGCGGGACCTGGAAAGTTCCCGATACCTGCGGTACTGTGTACAAACAACGTCCAAATGTAAACCTCGGCGGGAGGCTTCAACATGGCTCGGACGAAAATGGTGCGGCGTTGGCGGCGCAACATGGAAGTGCGCGACGACACTTATTACGTCGACATGCTGAGGACGCTCTCCGAGGGTTCGGTGCGGCGAAATTTCAACCCGTATACCGATATCAACTGGGAAGCACCGGAATTCGCGGTCTTTGACAATGACCCACGCTGGATTTTGCCGCAGTCCGATCCGCTGGGCCGCCACCCCTGGTATCTGGCGCAACCGCAGGAACGGCAGATCAAGATCGGAATGTGGCGGCAGGCCAACGTCGCCAAAGTGGGGCTGCACTTCGAATCGATCCTGATCCGCGGGCTGATGAATTACACCTTCTGGGTCCCCAACGGCTCGCCGGAATACCGGTATTGCTTGCACGAGTCGGTTGAAGAGTGCAATCACACAATGATGTTTCAGGAGATGGTCAACCGAATCGGCGCCGACGTTCCGGGAATGCCGCGCTTGCTGCGCTGGATTTCGCCGTTGGTACCGCTGGCGGCCGGGCCGCTGCCGGTGCCGTTCTTCATCGGGGTGCTCGCCGGCGAAGAGCCCATCGACCACGCACAGAAGAACATCCTGCGCGAAGGCAAGTCGCTGCATCCGATCATGGACCGGGTCATGGCTATCCATGTGGCTGAGGAAGCGCGCCACATCTCCTTTGCGCATGAATACCTGCGCAAGCGACTGCCGCACATGAGGCCGGTGCAGCGGTTCTGGATCTCGCTGTTGTACCCCTTGGCCATGCGGGTGGGCTGCCAAGCCATCGCGGTTCCTCCCAAGGCGTTTTGGAAAGAATTCGACATCCCGCGCGACGTCAGAAAAGAGCTGTTCTTCGGTTCGCCGGACTCCCGCAAGTGGCTGCGCGATATATTCGCCGACGTGCGAATGTTGGCTTACGACACCGGGCTGATGAATCCGGCCGCCCGGCTCATCTGGCGGATCTGCAAGATCAACGGCAAGCCGGCGCGCTTCCGCAGCGAACCGCAGCGCGAGGGTTCCACCGCGGTGCCGGCCGCGTGAAGATTTCGCGTCTATGCCGCATGTCATAACGCAGTCGTGCTGTAACGACGGTTCCTGCGTCTTCGCCTGCCCGGTCAACTGTATTCACCCGACACCCGACGAGCCTGGCTTCGCCACCTCGGAAATGCTTTACATCGACCCGGTGGCCTGCGTGGACTGCGGGGCCTGCGTCGACGCCTGCCCGGTAGACGCCATCGCGCCGGAGACCCGGCTGACATCCGAGCAGTTGCCGTTCGTGGAGCTGAACGCGTCGCACTATCCTGACCGGCCGGCCGACCAGAAGCTGCCGCCGACCTCCAAGCTGGCGCCGGTACTTCCCGCACCGCAGCTGCGCAGCAACCACCGAAAACCGCTGACCGTGGCGGTCGTCGGCTCAGGCCCCGCCGCGATGTATGCCGCCGACGAACTGCTCACCCAACACGGCGTGCGGGTCAACGTCTTCGAAAAGCAGCCGGTGCCTTACGGTTTGGTACGCGCTGGCGTAGCGCCTGATCACCAGAGCACCAAACGCGTCACCGCCCTGTTCGACCGGATTGCCGGGCAGCGCGGCTTTCACTTCTATCTCAACGTCGAAGTCGGCACGCATGTCAGTCACGCCGAGCTGCTGGCCCACCACCATGCGGCGCTCTACGCCGTCGGTGCTCCGACCGACCGGCGGCTCGATATCGACGGGATGGGCTTGCCGGGTACTGGCACTGCCACCGAGATGGTTGCCTGGATCAACGGACATCCCGACTTCACAAGCCTGCCGGTGGATCTGAGCCACCAGCGGGCAGTCATCATCGGCAACGGCAATGTCGCGTTGGACGTCGCACGAGTCCTGACCACCGACCCGAGAAAACTCGCCCGCACTGATATCGCCGACCATGCGCTGGCGGCGTTGCGCACCTCGGCGGTGCGCGAGGTGGTGATCGCGGCCCGGCGGAGACCGTTGCACTCAGCCTTCACCTTGCCGGAGCTGATCGGACTCACGACCACAGCCGACGTGGTGCTCGACCCCCACGATCACGAGCTGGTGCTGCGCGACCTCGCGAGCCCCTGCGACGCCTTGACCAGCCGAAAGCTGAAGATCCTGAGTGAACTCGGTGACGGCTCCAGTCCGGCATCGCGCTCGCGAATCCGGTTGGCCTACAACGTGACTCCTCAGCGGGTCATCGGTGAGCACCGTGCCGTCGGCGTCGAGTTCCAGGTCACCGGCACCGATCGGGTGTGCCGGCTGGATGCGGGTCTTGTTCTGACGTCGATCGGCTATCGCGGGGAGGCGATTCACGACCTGCCTTTCGACCCGAGCGCGACGGTGGTGCCCAACGACGGCGGTCGGGTCATTCAACCCGACTCAGGTCGCCCGCTGCGGGGGACCTACGTGGCGGGATGGATCAAGCGGGGGCCGACCGGGTTCATCGGCACCAACAAGTCCTGTGCGCGGCAATCGGTGCAGCGGCTGGTTGACGACTTTAACGCCGGCCTGCTGTCTGCGCCGCTGGAGCCACCGTCGGCATTCGACAAGCTCGTGCGGGCGCGCCAGCCCGACGTCGTCTCCGCCGCCGGATGGCGTGCGATCGACGCCGCCGAAATCCTCAGGGGCGCTGCCGACGGTCGTCCACGCCGGAAGTTCACCGACACCGCCGAGATGCTGGGGGCCGCCGCCAGCGCGCCCGCCCCACCGTTACGGCAGCGGCTAGCTGACCGCTTGCGCAAAGTTACTGCAGCGGCAGGGAATTAACCCGACTGCCGGCCCATTGCTGCGGCGAGCTCTTCCATCGAGACCTCACGTACCGGTTGCCCCAACGACCAGTGATGGCCGAACGGATCAGCGACCACGCCATACCGGTCACCCCAAAATTGATCCTGAAGGGGCGCTACGACAGTCGCGCCGGCGTCGAGCGCCCGCTGGAACTTAGCGTCGACGTCGGTAACCGTCAGATGGATGGTGACCGGCGTCCCGCCTAGTGACCTGGGGGTCATCGACTTGCCGCCGCAAGTTTCCGGGAAGTCGTCGTTGAGCATCACAGTGAACCCGTTGATGCGAAGCGCGGCGTGGATGAGCCTGCCATCGGGACCGGGCACCCGGCCCAACTCGGCGGCGTCGAAAGCTCGGACGTAGAAGTCGATTGCCGCAGCCGCGTCATCGACGACAAGGTGCGGTGACAATGCGGGTTCGACAGCGATCGCCATGGGAATCTCCTCGGTTGGTAAGAGTTGTCGCAGCCCCCGACGGGCTCGGCGTTACTGACTCTGGAGACGCTGCAAAGTCATCGCCGCGGCCCTGTCAGCTCTTCGGGATCCGATCCCAGCCTTCGACGGACTCCGGGCTGCGCGGTGGTGGACCCACATAGATCGCCGACGGTCGAACCAACTTGCCCAGCCGCTTCTGTTCCATGATGTGAGCACACCAGCCGGCCGTGCGACCGCAGGTGAACATCGCGGGCATCATTCTGGCCGGTACTTGAGCGAAGTCGAGGATGACTGCGGCCCAGAACTCGACGTTGGTCTCGATAGCCCGGTCGGGCCGACGTTCGCGCAACTCACACAATGCCGCCTGCTCGACCGCCGACGCCACTTCGTAGCGCGGTGCAGCCAACCGCTTTGCGGTGGCGCGCAACACTCGAGCCCGCGGATCCTCTGCGCGGTAGACCCGGTGCCCGAAGCCCATCAGCTTCTCGCCGCGGTCCAGGATTCCTTTGACCAGACCCCGGGCATCACCGGTGCGCTCGACCTCTTCGAGCATGGGCAGCACCCGCGCTGGCGCGCCACCGTGCAACGGGCCGCTCATCGCGCCGATCGCCCCGGACAGCGCGGCCGCCACATCGGCACCGGTCGAGGCGATCACCCGCGCGGTGAAGGTCGACGCGTTCATGCCATGCTCGGCGGCCGACACCCAGTACGCGTCGACGGCTTCGATATGGCGAGGGTCAGGTTCGCCCTGCCAACGGGTCATGAAACGCGCAGTGATAGTTGGGCATTCGTCGATGATCTGCTGGGGGACCGCAGGTTGGTGGATGCCACGGGCCGACTGCGCCACATAAGACAGCGCCATGACCGAGGCGCGGGCAAGCTGGTCGCGCGCGGTGGCATCGTCGATGTCGAGCAGCGGCTGATACCCCCAGATAGGTGCCAGCATGGCCAGCCCAGCCTGAACGTCGACCCGCACATCGCCGCTGTGGATGGGCAGGGGAAACGGCTCCGCGGGGGGCAAGCCGTGCCCGAACTCGCCGTCGACCAGCAACGCCCAAACATCACCGAACGTCACCTGCCGGCTGACCAGATCCTCGATGTCGACGCCGCGGTAGCGCAGCGCCCCACCGTCCTTGTCCGGCTCAGCGATCTCGGTGGTGAATGCCACCACGCCGTTGAGGCCGGGGACGAAGTTCTCCGGGATCACAGTCATGAACAAAATTGTCCCATTCCGCCTCCGGCCCGACGCTACCGGCCGGTAACCACTGTCGAGTGCACCGTTGGTAGCGTTGGCGCGGTGGCGGAACCGCGCAACGAGCATCTCGCGGCGATGCGGGCAGAGTACGGGTCGGTCGAAAAAGACGGTAGCCCCGACCTCGACGTCGACTGGCTTGATATCGGCTGGGTTGCATTACTGCGAAACTGGATTGATGATGCCGAGCGGGCAGGCGTCGCCGAGCCCAACGCCATGGTGCTGGCCACCGTCGAGTCGGGGCGGCCGGTCAGCCGATCGGTGCTGTGCAAGGGCGCCGATGCGACCGGAATCACGTTCTTCACCAATTATGATTCCGCAAAGGGCGTCCAGCTGGCCGCGGCGCCCTACGCATCGGCCACCTTCCCGTGGTATCTGCTCGGCCGGCAATTTCACATCCGCGGACCGGTCACCCAGGTCGGTCGGGAAGCCACCGAAGACTACTGGTCCAATCGGCCGCGCGGCTCGCAACTGGGCGCCTGGGCGTCTCATCAATCCTGGCCGATCGCTTCCCGCGCGGCTTTGCTCGACCAGCTCGCCGAGGTGACCGCACGCTTCGCCGGCACCGACCGCATCCCGCCGCCACCGAATTGGGGCGGATACCTCATCGCCCCTGAGATTGTCGAGTTCTGGCAAGGCCGGGAAAACCGGCTACACAACAGGATTCGGGCCAGCGGTGGCGGCGTCGAACGCCTGCAGCCTTGAGCTTGGGGAGGCGGTTATTCGCTGACACCACGCCGTTGCAGAACCACGGCTTTCGCCGGTTGTGGGTGTCGGGAATCGTCACGGTCATCGGCGCAAACCTCACGATTTTCGCTGTCCCGGTCCAGATCTACGCTCTTACCAAGAGTTCGGCGTATGTAGGGCTTTCCGGGCTCTTCGCGCTGGTGCCGCTGATCGTATTCGGCTTGTTCGGCGGCGCGTGGGCCGACGCCGATGGATCGGCGAATACTGTTGATCATCGCGTCATGCGGACTGGCGGTCGCGTCGCTGCTCTTGTGGCTGCAAGCGGCGCTGTCGATCAACGACGTGTGGGTGGTGCTGTGCTTGTTGGCTGTGCAACAGGCGTTTTACGCCGTGAACGCGCCGACGCGATTGGCGGCCATCCCACGGTTGCTGCTCGGGTCTGCGTTGCCGGCCGCGAATTCGCTCAACATGACGGTGACCCAGTTCCGGTGCGATCGTCGGACCCCTACTGGCCGGTCTGCTGCTCAACTGGGTGAACCTGTCGGCGCTGTACTTGATCGACGCCGTCACGTGCCTCGCCGCGATCTATGCGACGTTTGGGCTGGCGCCGATGCCGCTCATCACGTTGGCCGACCGTCCGCACCCCGCCGCACGGTGGGGCTTCGGCGCGGTGCTCACCGGCCTGCGCTACTTGGGCGGCAATGCGGTGGTGCTGATGTCGTTCGTGGTGGACCTGATCGCGATGATCCTGGGTATGCCACGGGCGCTTTTCCCGCAGATGGCGCACGAGAGCTTCGGCGGTCCGCTGCAGGGCGGTACCACCGTCGCGCTGCTGTCGGCAGGAATGTCGGTCGGCGCGGTCGCCGGCGGCGTTTTCTCCGGCTGGCTGCCGCGAATCCAGCGACAAGGGCTGGCCGTCATCGTCGCCGTCGTCGGGTGGGGGATGGCGATGGTCGGCTTCGGACTGGTCAGCGGAGTGGCGCACGGGCGGGCCGGCCCGCTGCTCTTGGCGGCGACGGTATTTCTGGCGCTCGGCGGCGGCGCCGACATGGTGTCGGCCGCGTTCCGTTCGACGATCCTGCAGCAGGTCGCCTCCGACGATGTCCGTGGTCGGCTGCAAGGCGTGTTCATCGTGGTCGTAGCGGGCGGACCTCGTCTGGCCGATGCGGTGCATGGCGCCGCGGCGGCAGCCTGGGGGACATCTGTCGCAGTGATCGGAGGAGGCGCGTTGGTCGTGGTCGTGGTACTGGTAGCCGCGTTCGCCGCGCCGGCGTTCGCCCGTTACCGCGCCCCCTCGCCGACGGCGCGGCGGATAACGCGACGGGTCAGCTAAACCGAGCCCGGACCACGCGAATAGGTGACGCCGCCCCCGCGCAGACACGCCACCGTGATAACGACTACCTTCGGCTATACGCAACCGATTGCGCCAGCACCAACCGAAGATCGCAAAGGGGTTCCCGTGGCAGAAACCGACGACACCGCCACTCTGCAATACCCGGGTGGCGAGTTGGATTTGCAGATCGTGCACGCCACGGAAGGAGCCGACGGCGTCGCGCTCGGCTCGCTGCTGGCCAAGACGGGTTACACGACTTTTGACAGCGGCTTCGTCAACACTGCTTCGACCAAGAGCTCCATCTGCTACATCGATGGGGACGCGGGCATCCTGCGTTACCGCGGCTACCCGATCGAGCAGCTTGCCGAGAAATCGACTTTTCTCGAGGTGAGCTACTTGCTCATTTATGGCGAGTTGCCGACCCGGGACCAGCTGGCCGAGTTCAGCCACCAGATACAGCTGCACACCATGCTGCACGAGGATCTCAAGCGGTTCTTCGACGGTTTCCCGCGCAACGCGCACCCGATGCCCGTGCTGTCCAGCGTGGTCAACGCCCTCTCCGCCTACTACCAGGACTCGCTGGACCCCACCGACAACGATCAGGTCGAGCTGTCGACGGTCCGGCTGCTGGCCAAGCTGCCGACCATCGCCGCCTACGCCTTTAAGAAGTCGGTCGGTCAGCCGTTCCTGTACCCGGACAACTCGCTAACGCTGGTGGAGAACTTCTTGCGGATGACGTTCGGTCTGCCCGCTGAGCCTTATCAGGCGGACCCTGAGGTCGTCCGAGCGCTGGACATGCTTTTCGTGCTGCACGCCGACCACGAGCAGAACTGTTCGACGTCAACGGTGCGGCTGGTCGGCTCGTCACGGGCCAACCTGTTCACCTCCATCTCTGGCGGCATCAACGCGCTGTGGGGTCCCCTGCACGGCGGCGCCAACCAGGCGGTGCTGGAGATGCTCGAGCAGATTCGCGAAAGCGGAGGCGATGTTCGCGAGTTCGTGCGCA
This sequence comes from uncultured Actinomycetota bacterium, assembly GCA_963795995.1. Lineage (GTDB taxonomy): Bacteria > Actinomycetota > Actinomycetes > Mycobacteriales > Mycobacteriaceae > Mycobacterium. The sequence continues at coordinate 31,030 of CAWCJY010000007.1, read as the reverse complement.
AGGTCAAGGACCGCGAAGAAGGTGTCAAGCTGATGGGCTTCGGTCACCGGGTCTACAAGAACTACGATCCCCGGGCGCGCATCGTCAAAGAGCAAGCCGACAAAATCCTCGCGAAACTCAGCGGCGACGACGACCTGCTGCACATCGCCAAGGAGCTGGAAGAGGCGGCGCTGACCGACGACTACTTCATCGGGCGCAAGCTCTACCCGAACGTCGATTTCTACACCGGGCTGATCTACCGGGCACTGGGCTTCCCGACGCGGATGTTCACCGTCTTGTTCGCGCTTGGACGGTTGCCCGGTTGGATCGCGCACTGGCGTGAGATGCACGACGAAGGCGACAGCAAGATCGGCCGTCCGCGCCAGATCTATACCGGGTACGGCGAGCGGGACTACACCACGATCGACGCTCGCTAACTAGTCGACGCAAGCACCGCCTGGGCGGCGTTGTGGCCACCGATGCCCGACACCGCGCCGCCACGGCGAGCGGCGGAGCCGCACAGCAGGATTCGCTCGTGGGCAGTAGCCACCCCCCACCGCTGCGCCGGTGTGTCCAGTGGATCATCGTCTTCAGCGAACGGCCAACTCAGCGCGTCGTGAAAGATGTTGCCGCCGCTCATCATAAGCTTGCGCTCCAAGTCCAAAGTCGTTCTGGTCTCGATGCACGGGTCGCCGTGCTCGTCGGTCCGCAACAAGCCCGTAATATCTTCCGCCAGAACGCTGTTGAGTGAGCTAAGCACCGACTTGGTCAGCCGGTCACGTAACCGGTCGGGATCGGTGCCGAAACTCAACGAGTGGGGGGTGTGCAGTCCGAACACGGTCAGGGTGTGGGCCCCGGATTTCCGGAGCCCGGCTGACAGAATGCTCGCGTCGGTCAACGTGTGGCAGTAGATCTCGCATGGCAGGGGGTCCGGAATTCGCCCGAAGGCCGCGGCGGCATACGCCGCTTCCAGTTGGGTCGAAGTTTCGTTGACATGCAACGTTCCGCCGAACGCGGATTCGGGTTGCACAGTGTTGTCGCGCAGCCGTGGCAGCCGCCGCACGACCATGTTGACCTTGACCTGGGAGCCGGCCGTGGCTGGCGTTGCCGGTTCGCCGAGCAAACCGGCCAGCACCACCGGTGTGACACCGGCCAGGATAAAACGTCCGCGAATCACGCGGTCTGCTCCGCGCTGGCGGTAGGCCACCGCGCCGCTGGGGTCGACGGCTTGAACCTCGGCGTCGGTGACAATCTCGGCACCGTGGTTGGCGGCGGCCGCTGCCAGGGCGGTCGCCACCGATCCCATGCCGCCGACTGGGACGGACCATTCGCCGCTGCCACCGCCAAGCAGGTGATAGAGAAAGCAGACGTTCTGCCGTAACCCCGGATCGTCGAGTCGGCTGAAGGTGCCGATCAGCGCGTCGGTGGCGATCACTCCGCGAACAAGGTCGTTGTTCACCGCGTCGGCGATGGCGTGCCCGATCGGCTGGTCCACCACGGCCCGCCACGCCGCCGCGGCCTCCGGATCGCCGCTGTCGAGGACCCGCCGGCGAGCCTGACCACGAGTGAGCAGCGGTTCGACCAGCGTCGGCCACAGCGGCTCGGTCACCAGCCGACAGCGCCGGTAAAACTCGGCGAATCCCCACTCTTCGCCGGACGCTCCGATCGCGGAGAAGTCCTGCGTTCGCGCCGCTCCCTGCGATCGAACCAACAGTCCGGTGCGGCCCCCGGTCGCCGGGTCGGGTGTGTACGACGAATACCGCCGGCGGGCCAGTTGCAAAGGTGCACCCAAGTCGTCGACGATGCGTTGAGGTAGCAGGCTGACCAGGTAGGCATACCGCGACAGCCGTGCGTCGACGCCACGAAAAAGCTTCGCCGACACCGCGGCACCGCCGACGTGCCCCAGCCGCTCCAGCAGCCGGACCCGCAAACCGGCCCGGGCCAGGTAGGCAGCAGCGATCAGCCCGTTGTGCCCACCGCCGACAACGATCGCGTCGAACTCGGCCGCCGCGGCGGCTGGCATCCGAGCACACCCCTAATTCAGGTAGCCCTCGACCTGGTCGGGCGGACGTACGCTGGCCTCCCGCGGGTCGCCACCCGTCTCGCGCAGCGCCCGACGCTGCCGCAACAGGTCCCAGCATTGATCGAGTTGGGTCTCGACGTGCCGCAGCCGGGTGTGCTCCTCGGACTCTGTGATGTCGCCGTGCAGCAATTGATCGCGCAACGCCTTCTCCTCGGCAACTAGATCGTGAATGCGTGCGAGCGTGTCCTCATCGGTCGGTTTCCGGTCCTCTGCCACTGCTCCAGTGTGCACGCCTGCGGCCGTGCTCCGCGATCGGGGCAGGTTACGTGATTTACGCTGTGTACATGGCGGATTCCGACGAGGCACCGGCAACCGAGGAAACGGCCGCAACCACCAAACGACGACGGGTTTCCCCGTTCAACCGGCGGCCGCGGCGGCTCACCTGGCTGACCGCACTGGTGGCTTTCGTGCTGCTGTTGGCGGCAATCAGCTACGGGCTGCACCACCGAGGACCGTCGTCAGCCCACACGCCGACGGTGCCGACGCCGACCCGCACCCTTCCCCCGCCGACACCACCGAAGGCCTCCGTGGTTCCGCCGATTACGTTGGCTCCTGCGGCGGTTCTGCGCAGCGGCAACACCGTCACGCTCAGCGGCGACTTCCCGGACGACAAGGCGAAGGCGGCATTGGTGGACGCGGTCACCGGGGCCCTTCCTCCTGGTGTCAACGTCATCGAGCAACTCGGTATCAATCCAGACATCAACGCCCTCGACTTCTCCGACGGGGGGCCGGTTTTCAAAGCGGCGGCGTCAATCGGCGATTTCCGGCTGACCGTCAAAGGCGACACCATCACGCTGGCCGGAACTGCGGCCACCTCAGATCAGCTGGACGCGGTCGAACAGGCGGCCGAGGATGCGTGGCCGGAGCTGAACATCTCCGACACGATGTCGGTCAGTGGCCCGGTCACGTTGCCGCAACCGCCGAACACAAGCCCCGCGACACCGAGTCCCAGCGCTGCAACGACTCCGCGCTGACGCGGCGGTCAGCTCGGTCCGGGCAGGCGCAGCAGTAGTCGGGCGCCCCCGAGCGGACTGGTCTCCAAAGATGCCGTGCCGCGGTGCAAATGGGCCTGCTGAGCAACCAGTGCCAAGCCCAGGCCGGAACCGGAATGTGAGGCCGTCGACCCGCGCGAGAAGCGTTCGAAGACAACCCGGCGTTCTTCTTCGGGCACTCCTATGCCGTTGTCGTCAACAGTGATCTCAACTCCGGCCCGCGAGCTGACCGCAGAGAGTTGGACTCTGGTGGCGCCGCCGTGTTTGACCGCGTTGGCAATGGCGTTGTCCACGGTCAGCCGCAAGCCTGCCGGCATTCCGACGATGATGCACGTGGGCGATGGCACTAGTGACACGTCGAGGTTGGGGTAGACCCGCATGGCATCGTGGGCCGCGCGGTCGAGCAGTTCGGTGATGTCGACCGGCACATGGTCGTCGGACGTTGACAATTCACCTTGGGCCAACCGCTCCAGGGCGCTGAGCGTGGCCTCGATCCGCGACTGGGTGCGGATGACGTCGTTCAGCACTTCCTTGCGCTGGTCGTCGGGGAGGTCCAGGGTGGACAGCACCTCGAGGTTGGTGCGCATCGCGGTCAGCGGAGTACGCAGTTCGTGAGACGACACCGCGGCGAAATCGCGAGCTGACGCCAATGCCTCCTTGGTCCGATTCTGCTCGTTCCAGATGCGCTGCAGCATGCCCCGCATCGCTTCGGCGATCTCGACCGCCTCGGTGGCGCCGCGCACCTGGACCTGCGGCGCTTCGTCGCCCGCATCGATCGACCGGGTCTGCTGCGCCAGCCGCTTGAACGGCCGCACCGCAAAAGCAGCCAGCAGCCAGGCGAACACCGCTGACGCGCCCACCGCTAGCCCACAGATCAAGATCACGCGGCGATGTAGGTTGTTCGTCCGGGCGATGGTGTCGTCATAGGTGGCCCCGACTTCCACCAACATCGGCTGCGGCGCCGGGATCTCGACGGTCCGCACTCGGTAGCGCACCCCGTTGATGTACGTATCGTCGTATCCCCCGGCCAGTTCGGGCAGCACCACTGTCGAGCTTGACGTGACCTGGCTGCCTTTTCGCACCGTGATGATGGTGTTCTGGTCGTTGGGGGATCGTGGAATCTCGTCGAGGCCGCGGGGCAGGAAGGGGATCGCGAACCCTGCCGCTTCATCGAGGCGGCGGTCCAGCCGTTCCTTGCTGTCGCCGTTGATCCCCACCCACACGACCGCGCCCACAATCAGCACTGGAATTGCCGCACCGATAGCCGTCGCCACCACCACCCGGGTACGCAGCGACGGCGTACGGGTCAAAATCCGCGACAAAAGGTTCATTACTTCCCCGTCACTGCATGCGCAGCACGAATCCCACTCCTCGAACAGTATGCAGCAGCCTGGGGGCACCGCCTGCTTCCAACTTGCGCCGCAGATAGCCGATGAACACATCGACGACGTTGGTGTCGGCCGCGAAATCGTAGCCCCACACCAGCTCCAGTAGTTGCGCGCGGGACAGCACCGCGGTCTTGTGCTCGGCGAGCACCGCGAGCAGGTCGAATTCCCGCTTTGTCAGATCGACGTCGATCCCGTTGACCCTGGCCCTTCGACCGGGGATGTCCACCTCCAACGGCCCGACGGCGATGGTCTCCGAGGAGAACGTGGCGGTGGAGCCGCGGCGGCGCAGCAGCGCACGCACCCGGGCGACCAGCTCGGCCAGTACGAATGGTTTGACCAGGTAGTCGTCGGCGCCGGCCTCCAGTCCGGCGACCCTGTCGTCGACCGAACTGCGAGCACTCAACACACAGACGGGCACGTCGTTGTCCATCGCGCGCAGCGCGGTGACGACACTGACGCCGTCGAGCACCGGCATGTTGATGTCCAGCACGATCGCATCTGGCCGGGTCTCCGTCGCGCTGCGCAACGCTTCGGCTCCGTCGACTGCGGTCGACACCTCGAACCCGGACAGGCGCAGTCCCCGCTCCAGCGAGGCAAGCACGTCGGAGTCGTCGTCGACGACCAGCACCCGGGGTGAGGCCACACCAGCGTCCATGCCGCCCATCTTGCCTGATCGATGCCCTTGACAGTGGGAGGAGCGCAGGCGGCGCTCCGACGTCACGCCCGCCCTGCTACCCGCCCCCGTCCCGAGTCGCCCAGATTTAACCCACGGCGGTCCGCGTCGGCGTGTCTTGGCAAGGAATTATGTGTCGCGGGCGACTGCCGCAACTCAAGGCAATCCGATCCGACGGTAGCGCTGCAGCCGGGCGGTCATCCGGTCGCTGTTGGACTTACCGCGCAGCGCATGTATTTCCACAGCGATGGCCGCAGCCAACCGGGCGGCGAAGTCGACCGGCTCGTCAGCGGCATCGGGGCGCTCGGCGACGATGATGTCGACGATGCCGGACGTCAGCAGGTCCTTCGAGCGGATACCTTGGCTGGCTGCCAACTCGGCCGCATGGGCGGTGTCGCGGAAGACGATCGCGCTGGAGCCTTCCGGCGGCAGCGGCGACAGCCAGCCGTGCAGGGCGGCCAGCACCCGATCCGCGGGCACCATGGCCAGGGCAGGCCCGCCGCTGCCTTGGCCGAGCAGCACCGACACCGTGGGGGTGTCCAGCGTGATCAGGTCAGCCAGACACTGCGCGATCTCGCCGGCTAGGCCGCCCTCTTCGGCCTCCGCTGACAGCGCTGGGCCCGCGGTGTCGATGAGCAACACCAGCGGCAGTCGTAGTTCGCCGGCCAATGCCATGCCGCGGCGGGCCTCACGCAGCGCGGCGGGCCCGACTCGCGGCGGTTCTGACCCGCCGACCACCCGCCGCTGGCCCAACACCACCGCGGGTTGGCCCTCGAACCGGGCGAGTGCCAGCAGCATGGTGGCCGCTTCACCGCGCCCCGCGCCCGAGAGCAGCACCCGATCGGTGGCCCCGTGCCGCAGCAGGTACTGAACACTCGGCCGGTCCGGCCGCCGTGATGCCATCACCGATTCCCAGGCCGGAACGTCGGCGGGCGGTTCGGGCTCCGGTGCCGGGGGCGGCTGCTCCGGATCGTCGGCGACCACTTTGAGCGCGCGATCGAGCATTCCTCGCAGTCCGTCGAGCGGAACGACGCCGTCGATCACCCCGTTGCGCTGCAAGTTTTCCGCGGTCTGAATGCCGGCGGGAAACGACTCGCCGTAGAGCTGCTGGTAGACACGCGGTCCCAAAAAGCCGATCAACGCACCGGGCTCCGCGATCGTGATCTGCCCGAGTGATCCCCAGGACGCGAATACCCCGCCGGTAGTCGGGTGGCGCAGATAGACCAGGTAGGGCAAATGTGCCTGCTTGTGCAGGGTGACGGCAGCCGCGATTTTCACCATCTGCAGGAATGCGACGGTGCCCTCCTGCATGCGGGTGCCGCCGGAGCTGGGGGACGCCAGCAGAGGCAGCCCCTCGGCGGTTGCCCGCTGCACCGCGACAGTGATGCGCTCGGCTGCGGCCACGCCGATCGAGCCGCCCAGGAAGCCGAAGTCGCAGACGAGCACGGCAACACGGCGCCCCAAGACCCGGCCTTCGCCGGTCAGCACCGACTCGTCGTGCCCGGTGGCGGCCCGGGCGGCGGCCAGGTCCCGCTCGTACGAGTCGTCAGTAGGAACCTCCAGCGGCTCGGTATCCCAACTGATGAACGACCCGATGTCGAGCACTGCGTCGCGTAGATCATCGGTCCCGATCCGGCTCACGCGGCAAGGCTAGTAGTTTGGCGCGCATGATCGGTGTCACCCGCGACGAAGCCGTTATGACCATCGAGATGCAGCGCCCCGAGCGGCGCAACGCGCTCAATTCCCAGCTCGTCGACGAGCTACGGGAGGCGGTGGAGAAAGCCGCCGGTGAGGGCGTTCGTGCGATTGTGCTCACCGGGCAGGGCACCGTGTTCTGTGCCGGGGCCGATCTTTCCGGGGATGCATTCGCGGCCGACTATCCGGACCGGCTAATCGCCCTGAACAAATCCATCGATGCGGCCCCGATGCCGGTGATCGGAGCGATCAACGGCCCGGCGATCGGCGCCGGCCTGCAGCTGGCCATGATCTGTGACTTACGGGTGGTCGAACCAGAAGCCTTCTTCCTATTTCCGACCTCAAAATACGGTCTCGCACTTGATAATTGGAGTATCCGTCGACTGTCCTCGCTGGTCGGTCATGGCCGTGCCCGCGCGATGCTGCTGGCCGCGGAAAAGCTGACCGCAGAGGTCGCATTGCAGACCGGGATGGCCAACCGGATTGGCACGCTGGCCGACGCCCAGGCATGGGCCGCTGAGATCGCCGGGTTGGCGCCGTTGGCGTTGCAACATGCCAAGCGCGTGCTGAACGACGACGGTGCCTACGAGGACCAATGGCCCAGCCATAAGGAGCTGTTCGATAAGGCGTGGACCAGCCAGGATGTGATCGAGGCGCAGGTGGCCCGCATGCAGAAGCGGCCGCCGAAGTTTCAGGGGGCCTGAAAATAATGTTGAGCGGAGCGTTACGGATGGCCGCGGGTACGGCCACGCTGGCGGCCGGCGGGTGGGTGCTGCGCGCGTTGCACGGAGCGCCCGCGGCGCTTGGTGCCGATCCTGGCGCGATCCGTAAGGCGGCCGCCCGTTCACCGCACTACCGTGACGGTGTCTTCGTCAACATCGACCCGGCTTCTCAGCTCAATCTCGACCTCGAGCAGCAGCGGCTTTTGCTCCGGCAGTTTTTCGGTGGTCGCACGGCCACCCGGCCCCCCGGACCGATACCGTTGGCCACCCCGAGCGTCATCGACAACAAAGCCAGCGGTCTCGCCGTCACCTGGTTCGGCCATGCCACGGCGCTGCTGGAGATTGACGGCTACCTGGTGCTCACCGACCCGGTGTGGAGTCATCGCAGCTCGCCGTCCGATGTCATCGGCCCTGAGCGCATGCATCCACCACCGCTGCAATTGGAGGCGCTGCCGGCGGTCGATGCGGTGCTCATCAGCCATGACCACTACGACCATCTCGACATCGACACCATCGTCGCGTTAACCCGCAGCCAGTGGGCCCCGTTCGTCGTGCCGCTGGGCGTCGGAGCGCATCTGCGGTCGTGGGGCGTTCCTGAGCAACGCATCATTGAACTCGACTGGAACGAGCGCACGCAGTTGGACGAACTCACCCTCGTCTGCACTCCGGCACGGCACTTTTCGGGTCGCTTCTTGAGCCGCAATACCACCCTGTGGGCCTCCTGGGCGGTGCTCGGCCCGGAACACCGTGCGTACTTCGCGGGCGATGGCGGCTACACGAAGAGCTTCGTAGAGATCGGCACCGAGCACGGGCCGTTCGATCTGACGTTGATGCCGGTCGGCGCCTACAACTCCGCATGGCCGGACATACATATGAATCCCGAGGAGGCGGTGCAGGCCCATGTCGATGTGACGGCAGCGGGTTCGGGGCTTCTGGTGCCGATCCACTGGTGCACCTTCCGGCTGGCGCCGCACCCGTGGTCAGAGCCGATCGAGCGGCTGCTGACGGCAGCAGATGCCGCGCAGGTTCGGGTAGCGGTTCCAAAGCCCGGTGGGCGTGTCGACGACGGCGCCGAGGCCGCCGACGTAGAACCCTGGTGGCAGCTCTAGTCGTCGAAGCATCTGTAACACAACGGGTTGCGAGGGAAAGGGGAACACGCCGAATGCTTCCTGAGGCGGAGCGATTGTTGTCGATATCGGCTGACCGCATCTGACCATGGCCAAACTATCCGGATCCATTGACGTTCCGCTCTCCGCGGAAGAGGCCTGGGCGCATGCCTCCGATCTGTCCCGCTTCAAGGAGTGGCTCACTATCCACCGAGTATGGCGCAGCAAGTTGCCCGAGGAACTGGACAAGGGCACCGTGATCGAGTCGATCGTCGAGGTCAAGGGCATGCCCAACCGAATCAAATGGACGATCGTGCACTACAAGCCGCCGGAGGCCATGACGCTCAACGGCGACGGTGTAGGTGGAGTCAAAGTCAAGCTGATCGCGAAAATCAAGCCTAAGGCCGACGCAGCCGTTGTGAGCTTCGACGTGCATCTCGGGGGTCCGGCCCTGTTCGGGCCGATCGGCATGGTTGTCGCCGCGGCGCTGAAAGGTGATATCCGCCAGTCGCTGAACAACTTCGTGACGGTTTTTGCACCGGCTTAGCGGCGAAGCGCCTGATCGCCGGGCTTCCTGGGCACTGGCTCACTCGCCGGCGCCGAGGCCGAAGTCGGCGTAGTCGAATCCCGGTATCACCACGCAGCTGACCAGGCTGGGTTCGTCGTCGCGGGGACGGGCTCGCTGCCAGTACCGAGCGGGAACCAGCTGCTGCGGTAGTTCACCGGCGAGAAGATCGCTGCCGAGTACATGGGTTGTCGCCGCAGATTTTTCGCGACCGACTTCAAGAATCAGCGGGCTGCCTCGATGGTGTAGCCATAACTCGGCACTGCGCACCGTGTGCCACGCCGACTGCTGGCCCGGCATCAGCAAAAGCAGGATCGCCGTTCCGGCGCTGCGCGGGCCGGTGTAGTCCGGCGGCAGCGCGGATTGGCTGATCGTCAGATCGCTGCGCCAGGTTTGGCGGAACCACCCGCCTTCGGAGTTGGGAGCCAAGTCCAGCGTTCGGGCCCAGTCCGGGAGCTCGGTCATCGCATCTGGCTCCTCGTTCGGTGTGACACTTTCCTCGAGCGGCCCGCTGGCCTGTCCAGCGTGTGCCCGGCGGCCAAACCCACGAAACAGGCTAGGGTTTCAGGTCATGAGCCGCCTTCGTCCTGGTTGGCTGGTCGCGCTGTCCGCCGTGGTCACCTCGCTCAGCGCGTGGCTGCCGTGGCTGACGACGCGTGACAACGGTGGCGGCTGGGCGAACGCTATCGGTGGCAGTATCGGAAGCCTGAGGCTCGCACCGGGCTTCGGTCCGGGCCAGCTGATCGTGTTGCTGTCATCGGCACTGCTGGTGACCGGCGCGATGATCGGTCGGGGGCTGACGGTGCGGGCCGCCTCGGTCGGAGCTCTGGTCATCTCGCTGCTCATCGGCTTGTCAACGCTGCAGTATTACCACGTCAATGTTCATCCGCCCCTTTCGGCCGCCTACGGCCTTTATGTCGGTGGGGCCGCCGCGGCTGGCGCGTTGGGGTGTTCAGTGTGGGCGTTGGCCGCGGCACTGCTCGGCGCTCGATCTGCGCCTTGAGCGCAGCCCGCCCGTCAAAGGCCGATTGCCTGGGCCGCCGACTCGGCGGTGTTCCAGCGTTGTAACTGTGAACCGGAAACCCACGTCGAGTGGGTGCCGCTCGAGATCCGTTCGGGTAATTGAAGTTTGCACACCGGTCCATCGGTGAGCCGGGCCGCGTCAAAAACCAGGCAATAGGAAGCGTCGGCGGTCATGTCGGTGGTGAATGTGACGAGGTACCCGTCGTCTTCGGCGGTACTGCCGGCCCGCGGCGCCATCGCCACCTCGCTTCCGTACACACCGTCACCAAACCGATAACGCTCCTCGCGTCCGCCGCGCACGTCGTGTTTGACCATGCCGTCAAACAAAAACCAGCCAGGTTTGCCGGTGGCGGCGTAGGCGTAGCGGTAGTCACCGGTCGTGTACTCAGCATTGATCGTGCCGAACTCTGTGATGGATTCGGACTGCTGGTCCTCTTTGACCGCGCCGGTGACCATGTTGAGCCGCCATCGATACAGCCGGGCCTGCATGCGGTCGAGTGCCAGAAAGCGAAAGACCCGTTGCCATTTCGTTCCGGTCCCGGTGTCGGCGGGCTCTGGATCTGATTGAAAGAAGCCGTCGAGCACGATCTCGTCGCCGTCCTCATAGGCATTGACGAAGTGCAGCACAAATGTCGGTTGCGCTTCGAACCAGCGAATGTCGGTGGTCTGTCCCCGCCGGGGCAGCACCCCGAAGCGGGACGGCATGTCGTGATGGAACCGTGCGACGTGTGCACCACGTTTCAGTAGGTCAGGATCCCAGAACAACGGGAAATCGTTCAGTATGGCGTAATTTTCGGTGAAAGCCATGTCGTGCGGCAGTCGCGGTCCCGGCAACGGAATGTCGACGTAGTGCACCAAGTCGCGGTGTTGGTCGACCACGCCGTATCGCATATACGGATCGTTTTTGCTGTAGTTGAAAAACAACAATTCGCCGGTCCTGGTGTCCACCTTGGGATGCGCCGAGACGCCCCAATCGAACGGAAAGCGGCCGTTCCAGGTTTCCTTGCCGAGCGTATCGGCGGTGTACGGGTCGATGCGGTACAGATCACCGCACTGGTAGAAGCTCGTCAGCGCGACACCACAGTGGACGACGACGTCGGTGCTCGAGGAGTCTTTCAGCAGGCCACGAGCGCCCCAGCCGCTGTTTCGGTGGGCCAGGGCAACCGGCTCGGCCAGGCCCGGCCAAAGTGGGCCACCGGCCTGGTTCTCGGCAAGGAAGCCGTCTGTGCGAATAAAGCGGTTGCGGTAGAAGGCTTTTCCGTCACGAAAGCCCACCACGTGCAACATCCCGTCGCCGTCGAAGGGGTGGTAGGCCTTCAACGCTGGGTGCAGCGGGTTTTCGGTGTTCCGCAGGTAGATGCCGTCCAGGTCTCGTGGGATCTCGCCCTCGACGGCCGTCAGGTCGTCGGCGGCCCACTCGGCGGTCTGCGGCCGCCACGGGCCGGTGCGGTATGGGTGGTCATCGTTTACGGGCAAGGTGGACAAGAAGGTGCCGACGATCTCGACGTCCATGTCAAAAGCTCTGCGTCACGCCGACGACGAGGTTCACGGTGATCGTGGTGCTGAATGCGCCGTCGAAGTTGACCGCCATGGCTTCGACGACTCCCTCGGCGGGGTCGGCGAAATCGCAACCCTCTTGGGTCAGGCGGCGTGCCATGTCGCTTTCGTAGTAACAGACAACCGAGAGACCCGCTTCCATAGCCGCACCGTACGGCAAAATTCTGCGCCACACTTGGCGCTTCGGGCGGTGTTCAGTTCCCTGCTAAGGGCGGTCCCGTCGGCTCTCGGGCTGAACCGACGAGACCTGAGTGGGCGCACAGGTCGACCTACGCGCTCACCTCCGGAGGCGCATTACCGTCGGTGGCACTTCACAAACATGTGGGCTTCAGGGCTTCGCTACGTGTACGTTGGCGCGAGCGCGGGAACCCGCACACCCATGGTTGATCCATCAAGCGAAAATTTAGCTCAGCGAATGGCAGAGCTGGCCCGTTCCTTCGCGGGCCCACGCGGGGTCGAAGCCGTGCTGGCAGAGGTGACGACCGCAGCCGTGGAACTGCTTGACGGTGCCGATCTCGCCGGCGTGCTGTTGATCGCCAAGGGCGGCAAGTTCGAATCGCTGGAGGGCACTTCGGACCTCATGTACAAACTCGACGAGCTGCAAGTAACACATGCCAGCGGGCCCTGTATTGAGGCCGCGGTCGACCAACTGATCGTGCGCGTCGACGACTTCGAGAGCGAGTCGCGCTGGCCTGAATACTCCCGCGCCGTTGTGGAGACCGGCGTGCGCAGTAGCTTGTCTTTCAAGCTCTACACCGGTGATCGGACCTCAGGCGCGTTGAACGTATTCAGCTTTCGGCCCCACGTATTCGACGGGGAGCAGGAAGCTATCGGCTCGGTACTGGCGGCTCATGCCGCGGCGGCGCTCGTCGCGAGCCGCCACGGCGAGCAGTTGACTTCCGCGCTTAACACCAGAGACGTCATCGGGCAGGCCAAGGGCGTCATCATGGAACGCTTCCATGTCGACGCGGTACGCGCATTCGAGATGCTGCGCGAGCTATCCCAGACTATGAACACACGACTGGTCGACATCGCGCAGCGCGTCGTCGACACTCGCGGCGACGACTGAGCTGCGCGACACCTTGCCGAGGTGACCGACGACGCCTAATCCATCAGGCGATTCGACGGCTGCCACAAGCGAGTGCCGCCACCCGAGGGGCGGCGGCACCTAGCTACTACTTGAAGGCGTCTTTGACTTTCTCACCGGCGTCTTTCAGGTTCGACTTCGCCTGATCGCCCTGCCCCTCATCGCGAGTCCTGTCGTCGCCGGTCGCCTTGCCCACCGCCTCCTTGGCCTTCCCGCCGAGGTCTTCAACCTTGTTCTTCGCTTTATCCGTACCACTCACAGCTATCAGCTCCTCATTCAGCAGGAATCGGCCGATGTGGCCGATGTCTGGACATGGTGAGTACCTCGCAGGCCGAGCCTCAAACCCGCGTATCCGGGCCGCCTCGCCTGGGGGTAAGACCGGCGCCGTCAAAGTCGGCGGCGTATCGGGGGTGACAGCTGTCAAGCATCAGCCGGAACAACTGTCAAGCTCAGCCGAAGTCATACACTTCCGGCGCTAGGCGCGGGGCTCACAGATGACGAGGGGGATTTCCCGGTCGGTATTGCGCTGATAGCCGCCGTAACCCTTGTACGCGGCCACCACCGCTGGCCACAGTGTCGCCCTCTCATCAGGACTGGCCGTCCGCGCCCGCATCGGCACGGTCCGATCGTCAAGGGTGAGCTGGACATCGGGGTTGGCCAAAAGGTTCTTGTACCAGTCGGGGTGATCCTGGGAGCCGCCTTTGGACGCCACCAGAACGACTCGCTGATCATCGTGGACAGGACTGGACAACATCGTCGAATAAGCCTTGCCCGACTTGCGGCCGGTGGTGTGCAATTCGACTGTTTGCATGCCCATGATTCTGCGGGGAAAGCGGCCCCCGGTGAGCTTGAGCAGACCGCGATGGCCGTTCTCAAGTAACCAGGCGCCTGCGCCAAGAATGGGATCGGGTGTACGCATTCGTGTTTTATTCCTTCCGTCGATCCCTCGCCCGGTTCCTCAACGCTCTCAGTGGGGAGGCCGCGCACCAGCGCCGCGGCTGCAATGAGCAGTCTATGACCCAAGTGCATAAGTACGGATCGTGGAACGAGCTCGGCCTGGCTGGCACCTGGGGAGTGTCGGGATCAGCCGAGGTCATACGAACGACAGTGTGCCCCCGGCAGGATTCGACCCTGCGACACCGGCTTTTGCAGCTTACGGCTCTGAGGGATTGCGACGGGTTCTCGTAAACCGTTACTGACGATGGTTTCCGTGTCATCGTTATCTTTTGCTGGTTGTGGGTGATTGTGGTTGTTTCTGGTTCAAAAAAGATGAATAAACGATGGCCAGAGTTAGAAAGGAATCACCGTCTGGCGTTGGTGAGTTGCTCAACGTCCGCTCTCCATCGCAAATAAACGGCAGGCGAGTACTGCGACTATGACGTGGTGACGACAGGAAGTGGATGACCTCGCGCAGCGGTTCGGGGGACGTCACAACTTTGCCGATGAGTGGGTGGGAAAGTTCCAAAACGAGGAACAGGTTGGCGGCTACCAGGACGCCCACGGTCGCGACCATCGTGTAGTGCACGGCTGGTTGCTCGACGCCGTAAGCGATCGCACAACCGACGAGCAGCCCACTGGTCAGAAGGATGACCGCCCATAATGACCAGGGTGGGCCGATGTCGGTGCGGGCCTGGAGTACGCGCTCTGTGCGGGCTTCACTGATCTTGTCAAGGTTGGTGAAAGAGCTGCCGAGAAACGTCTTTTGAGTATCGGTGCGCGGCTGGACTTCCTCGTATGCGGCGTAGAGGCGCTTTAGAGCGTTGTCAGCGTCAGGGAACGAATGGCCGCTCGCCGCTATGGGCCACTCGGCGACGGCCGCACGTTCGTACTCAAGCAAGCTCTGCCGGATGCGGTCGCTGTCGGCCTTGTCAAACACGGTTAGGTCCCTGGCCATCTGCACCGCAGCTACGCCCTCGGTCCGCGCGTTGACGCCCGCAATGTTGACCTGACTCCACATAGCGGAAACGACGAAACCGGTGAAAAACGCAAATACGAACCCGACAACGCCGAAGGCGAACCTTATCGCATCGTTGTGATCGCCCCCCTTTTGCCGGGGGAACCGATGCCGGACGTACATCTGGACAAGCACGGCTCCGCCTGCGATGAGGACGACGAGTCCGAGTAATACCACCAATGGCGGGACGTTGCTCAAGATCCAACGACTAAACAAGCCACACTCTCCTGCCCAGCACCCGGCCTGACGCCAAGCTGATAACCCAGCGGGCAGCTTTGCGGCCGCGGCCTCGACAAACGGCCATCATGCAGCGGATCATTTCGCCTACCGCGGGCATGGTGCCAGATTAGGCGCGGCAGTCGAGGTGTAGCGCCGCGGGCCGCAGTGCCACATTCCCCACAAGAATGCGCGAGTCACGACACCCTTAGTGACGAGTTATCGACGCGTGTCCCGTTGTGCCGATGCTGCGGATACGGTCCTTGTGCCTGGACAGCGTTTTCACGATTGGGGTGGCGCTGGAGGTTGGTCGTCCCGACGGATCAAGTTGGCCATGCTGTTATGGAGACCGCGGAGCGCATAGCCGGCCGTCCACACTGAAACCACAATGAGGGCAACGAACATCGGTAGCCAGTTGCTCTTGTGGTGATCGGTGCTCCACCAGACCCCGGTGAACAGAATCGCGCAGATGAGCAGCAGAACGTCGCGCAAGCCGCCGCGATAGGTGCCGGCGGCTCTGCGCAGCGGCTCGTACCGGTTGGCGGCCGCGATCAGGCCATCTATGCGGCTATCGATGCTGTGTTGGAGTTCGGCTCGCCGCTTCACCTGTTCCGGTGGTAACTCCTTTAGCAGTTCGATGTCCTGCTTGATCGCGCGGCGCACATCGGGGCCCTTCAGATATCCCGCCGCGGCGCCAAGCGCCATTCCACCGGCGATGGGTGCCAGCCCCACGGCAAGCTCGGCCACTCCGGGCATGCCTCGTCTCCTCACTCACCCCACCAAGGTCGCGGCGAGCATACCGCCGGCTGGTAGGCGCGCCTGCGCAACTCGGCGTCGAATATAGCCAGCCACTTCCAGCATGTCGGCCCATTAGCCAATGAAAGCCGGGTGGCACTGTCGTTCATTTCATCATCGCTAAGTTGTGCCAGAAGTTCTTGAGGCTGTCAGTGCCGCCGAACAATGTCGTGAAGTTCGTGGAGTCAACAAGCAAGATGTCACCAGCCCGCTCACCGGACGGGGGCATCCAAATCAGCGCATTGAACTCGGTGTTGCCGGCCTCGGTAAATGGATGAGGCCGCTTTAGGTCGACTCGTTGCCTACCGAGAACGCGGAGAGAATCGCTTTCGGGAGCGGTCAATTGGTAGTGCGGCAGGTGAGGGTGGAAGTTGAATGTCGTGACGTTGTCGAGCAACCGGCATGCATCCAACTCCCGGCACGCCGTAAGCGGTGCAATCTCGTTGGTTCTGTCGATGACAGCCGGACGTAGGCCCCACGTGTTGTGGACAGGGACGCCGAGGGCCTCCATCAGCGAGCGGGTGTGTTGACCGAATCGCTGCTGGCGTGGCACGAGCGGGTCGCCGTGATGTCGGTACTCGACCTGCCGCTGGGAGAGGTCGTCGGTGAAGCCGACGTCGTGGTGCGGCGCCAGCAGCAGGCATGTGCCCTCCCGCTGCAGCCATTCCCGGATGGCGCTGATCTCTTCCGGTGCAGCTTCTTGTTCCGACAAGATGTGGTCAAGCCCGAACACCATCAGGGTGTCGGTATCGGCAAGGATTTGTCCGTCAATAGGAAGTTTGTAGCCCGCCTGGTCGATGCGCTGGAAGACGGCGACTGGGTGGCCGGTGGCTTCGCCAACCAGATCCTGGAAAGCCAGCGTCGAGCGGTGGAACAGTTCCAGGGTGCCGGCGATCCCTTGGAGGAAGTGTGCCTCATCGTAGTCCGGTGTCTCGTAGCCCGGCCATAAGGCGTTGCGGACTTCGGTCATGGTCGAGAAGCGGTTGTACATCGCGGCCGGGTCGCGTTGGGCTTCCCATGGGTAGCTCCACGTCCAGTAGATGCTGATGCGCCGGCGGCCGGTGTGCGGACGGGTGATGTGGCTTTGGTTGTAGGTTCGAGCCGCAGGCAGCGTGCTCATGATCGTGCCTCTTAACTGTCGAGCGCGGCTAGGTATCGCATGGCGTTGAGGCCCGGTAGAAAGAAATACGCTCCGCCCGTGAGTGTGGTAAACGCCGGTAAGCCGTGAAGAACTTTGCGGATCGGCCGCTTGGGAATCTTGTATTCCATTGTGCCGTCCTGGGTGCCGCATATCGGATCGTGCTCGTTGCCGAGCTCGTGGAACGTGCGGTCGTTGATCCACACGTTCTGCGCGAACTCGAATTGGCGGACCAGGTTGGCGCAGATAATGAACGCCGCAATCCCTCGTTCCACGCCGTCGTCGGGAGCGCCGTCGGGCAGGGCGGGGCCGTATGTCGCGCCTCGGCGGATCATTCGATGCCTGTTCATGTTGTGCGCCGTGTCGCGCGGGTTGAGCCGCCGCGCGTGCGACCCTAGCGGGCACGCGTATCCGTGCGGATCCATCTCTCTGTAGTTGAAGTCGTTATTGCGCATGGGGTCCGCCCCCAGCTCAGGGTCGTCCTTATCGGGGGCGAGGACCAGCGGAGCGCCGCTGCGCCAGCGACCCATGAACTTTGCCGCCAGCAGCTCCTGGTCATCGCAGGTATCGGCGTTCTCGCGCAGATAATCCCGGAAAAGCACCACATGCTCCTGTAGCCGCCGATACGCCGCGTAAGTCCCGTTGCGCGACAAAACTTCGGGCTGCGGCAAATTGGCGACCGGACCAGCCTCGTCCGGATAGCCGAGAAGAAACTCACCGGGCTTCAGCGGCGCACCTGAGCCCGGAGTGGGCTGCTCACCGGATCCCTCGATGACCGGCTGCGACAGCCGATCCCGGAACCCGAAGTGATCGTGCGCGTAGTTGAACGGCGGCGTCGCGTTGAGATCCAGGTACGACAGCCGGCGCACACCGTCGCACCGGGCCACCAATTCGTCGTGCGCCGCGGTGGCCCGAGCATGTTCGGCGTCGTCACGCGCGAACAGTATCGCGATCGCGTGCAGGTTAGCTCCGGCCAAACCGCCCACCCAGTTGTCCGGGTGGTTGCGCCCGGTGTCGCCCAGAATGTCGGCCCGGGCGGCCATGCCTTGCCGGAACGCCTCCGGAAAGCTCGCCAGCGAATCGTCGGGCACCCCAAGCGCCCGAAGCCCGTTCCAGGTGAATCCCAGCGTCACCCAGCGTTTGGTGCTGTCCATCGAGGCCTGCGCCGACGCTGCGGATTCGACGATGTCGGTCAGCTCTAACAGCCACGCTCGACCACCGGCCGGTTTGTCGAACGACAAAAACTCATACCGCCCGGTCATCGACGGGGTGCGGGTCAGCAGAATGTGCTGGATGTCGTCGAGCTCAAGCGTGCTCGCCTCGGCCGGCGTCACTGCATCTGGTCAAGCATGTCCGAGAATGCCGCCTTCAGCCGTAGGGCCTTCTTGATCTCGTCGGCGGTCACGTAGGGGTATTCGCCGTATTCCAGGAAGCTGGGGTATTGGTGTTCGCGCACGAATTTGATGAACGCTTCGGGGTTCTCTTTCCAGTCGTCGGGGAATCCCTCCAGGTTTGTGAAAACCGTAGTGATCCCTGTCTGGCTGAACAGCTCCACCGCATCCTCGGTGTACTTGTCGAAATCGGTGTCGAAGATGCCCTGATATTGAAAATGCAGCCCCGAGCCAACGTCGAAGAGCACCCAGCGCAGATAATGCAACCTCAACGGCGCGAGCACATCCGGGCTGCCCGCTATCGCACCCTGGACCTGCTTGCCATACGCGCGGACGGCCTCCTCGCGACCCTCTTTGACCTTCGCGATGATGGAAAAACCGTAACAGGCCGGCGTGCGAGGATAGGTCGGCCCGTAGCGGCCCCGTTCGAGTTGGAAGTACCCCTCCGGCGGGATCGCCAGCGCGGCAGGTTTGCTCCACTTGTGATCGGTCGCGGCCATGTTCATTCCCAACTTCGAGCCCCGTGCGCGGGACACTACCCCTCGATCTGGACCCACAAGCCCTTTTCGCCGCCGGCATTCGGTAGCGAGACCGTTCAGCCTGTATGCATCCGCCGAGCTCGATATGTCTCATGGCCGCCCGACCTCAATTTCTCGAACAAGCGGGGCGGCATAGTAACGTAAGCGGCCTAAGGGCACTCTCGAGTCGACATCGCCCGCACTACCTCTAGACCGCCGCGGCGGCCCGCGCCGACGCCGAATACTGCTTTTCCAGCAGCGCAGCCAGCACCTTCGCCGCCGCTGGGTGCTGACTCACCGGTTTCGGTTTGTCCATAAATCCGCTTCAGCGCGAGCGCTGCTTGCGCGAGCACTCGCGGTTCACACGCGAAGTCTTCCCTCCGCGTAAAAAAAGTCCTGATTACGTCAGGAGCGGCGACGACCCCCCTCCCAATTTTTTGGCTGGGGGGTTGCGCCGCAACGCATTTCGTGATAGTCGGCGGCGGGTAGATCCCTTGCACCGCAATGCATTACGGTCACCATGGCAACGCCGCGAGTCTGCTCGGATGACGCCTGAATGACGTTGCTACAGCACCACTTTGCACTGCGTTTCGCGTTCAATGTCATTGCCACAGCACACATCTCGCGTTGGTGGTGCGTGTGCATTAGCGTCATATGTGCGTCATCCGATACCGTCCGTGTGCTGCCATGGTCGATGGTCGATGGTCGATGGTCGATGGTCGATGGTCGATGGTCGATGGTGGCATGGTCGCATGGTCGCCATGGCCAATCCATAGCCCTGCGTCCGAGCGGGCTGCCGAACCAAGGCGATTAAGGTCAGGCCGGCCAAGGCGGCGGCAGCGATAGTCGACCCGAGCATCAGTGCATCCACGGCTGTGAGCGTAAGTGTTAAATCCCCTTTCTCCGTCGCGAATATCCTCGTCCGCAAGCGCGAATCCGCGGGTATGCTGCGGTTTCAGTTCAGCGGCCCAGGCTGCGTGGAGAAGGGCATGACATGGGTGTGTTCATGAGCTATTCCAGCCGGGACAAGGAGACTGTCACACGGCTGACTCAAGATCTACAGGATGCCGATGAGCACGTGTGGTTGGATCAGCGACTCGCCGGAGGTGATGCGTGGTGGCGGGCGATTCTCGAGCAGATCCGCGGCTGCGACGTGTTCGTGTTCGCGTTGTCGCAAAACTCGATCCAATCGAAGCCTTGGCAGGCTGAGTTGCGCTACGCACAAGATCTAAAACTGCCGATTCTTCCCGTCCAAGTCGGGCCGGTCGACAGCATGCAGCTCAATCCCCTCGCAACGGTGCAAACGGTTGACTACCGCACTTCAACGTCGACGGCGGCCATGCGTCTGCTTTCGGCGTTGAATCGAGCACGAACCCAGCGCCAACCACTCCCCTCAGAGCTCCCCCCCGAACCGTCGGTGCCGTTCGAATACCTCATCCGGCTGTACACCACCATCGCCAACCCCGACTATCTCAGTCCACCAGACCAAGCCACCCTGGTCGCTCAGCTCCAATTCGGCCTTCGTGAAGACGGCGATCACGACGCTGCCCGCAACGACATCGTCATGCTGCTGAGCAAACTGCGCGGCCGCGAAGACGTCACCTACCGCACCCGAACCGACGTGGATGCCATCCTGGCGAGCGTCGAGGCGGAGGCACATCTCGACGAGGGGGTCTCGCAGCCACCCGGATCCGTCGCTCCTATGCACCCGGTCTCGTCCGGTTCAACCGCCACGCTCGCTGACCGCCCCACCGGAGCCGAGGCCACGACCGCGGAAAGGATTGCAGTCCCGCAGCAGACGAGCCAACGTCAGACTGACACGGCGCCCGGGCCTGAGAAGCATCCTTCACAGTCCGGGTGGCGCAGCAGCAAAAAGATCCCCATTCTCCTCACCGGAATGGCGGTTATCGCTGCTATTCTCAGTGCTTTCGCGCTCATCCAGATAAGCCTGGGCTATCAGCGCCAGAAAATGCGCCTGCCTGAGCACTATTGGATGCCCTACTACGTTCATGGGGCAATCTATAGCGCCAGCGCCGTTGCACTGATCATTGCCGTCGTGGTGGTGGTCCTGGTCCGCCGCAAAGCGGTTTACACGCCGGAGCGCGTGCCTCCCGGGAGATGACCTGCGCCGCAAGGCTTAATCCGTACCCTCGGCGTCGTGCGCGACCGCGAGACCATCGAGTCGGAGCTTCGGCTGCTTGCTACTGTGCGGCGGACAGCCGCCGAGGTGGGTGCGCCGGCGCCGGGTCTCGGGCCGGTCGACGAACTTCTCGACGAATGGCGGGCGGCTGAAACGCTGAATCACCCATGACGGCTTTGGTTATGGTCTACCGATGGCAACGAGTCCGCCAAGTCCTCCGGATCGTGCCGAATGGGCTGGATTGATCGGCGATCGCAAAGACCCAAATGACGGACCTTCGCTCGCAAACATATTGCCCGAAACGGTGGGCGGCTGGAGTTCGCCGGTCAAAGTAACCGCAGACGACAACCATCTCTATTTCGCGAAGTTCCCTGAACTGTGCCAAGACCCGCAGCAGCGGATTTCGGTGGTCACCGAGATGGTCGTGTCCGAGGTCGACCAGTCACAGTTTCCGCAAGACGGTGGCCACGCTGATCGATGACGAAGGTCTATCAGCCCGGATCGGCGCCGACCACCTCGGCCACTCACGGATCTCGATGACTCAGGACAAATACATGGCCCGCGGTCGCATCCACACGGCCGTGGCCGAACTTCTGGACCGCACCATCAACGATGAATAAACGATGGAAGACAATAGATAGGAACACTAGACACCAAGTCTGAGCTGTGCCCCCGGCAGGATTCGAAACTCCCGGCGTACGCGCCGAGGCGAGGTCGCCTGACAAGCGGATTTGGTACTCTAGCTGCGTAAAAGTCGCGACATCGATTCACTTAAAGCGCTGACTGACGCTGGCGAGCGCCGGCGTAGGATCGCACGAAGATCGCACGCAAAGATCACCATAGGATCAGGGGAGGGCGGCGCATGGCTTGCAGAGATGAAATCAACGAGGTTGCGCTCAGCCGAGGTTGGGAACTCGCCGAACGTTCTGAGCGGACAGGATCGCTCGGCGCGTTAGACGAGTGGCACCGCGACGGCAAATTCGTGCGTGCCTTCTTCGGAGGCAGGGGAGGCATCCGTACCGGCTGGGTCAGAGAAGGCAACCGCGACTGGTTCCGTATCAATGGCCAGCAAAAATGCGAGAAGATCATCCGGTATCTCAAGACGAAAATCCTGTCGTGAGCGGCACCAAAGGCGCTCGTGGCTGGGGCCATATACGGCGGCTGCCGTCCGGCAACTTGCAAGCCAGCTACATCGGGCCGGACAAGCGGCGGCACACCGCGCCGATGACCTTCCCGGGCACCAGGCCGGGCCGCATCGCCGCTGAGGGCTGGCTTGCCGCTGAGCGCGACATGATGTTGCCGACGAGCCGCGAGCCGTGGACACCACCGGCTGAGCGGGCAGCGGCGCTCTCGCCCCCGGCGCTCACTCTCTCGGAGTACGCCACGCGGTGGATCGCGGAGCGCAACCTCAAGCCACGCACCCGCCAGCTCTACGAGTCGCAGTGGAAGGCGCACATCGAGCCGACGCTCGGTTACCGGGGACTGCGCTCGATCACGCCGGAGACCGTGCGGGCATGGTTCGCCGGTCTCGGCTCGAAGCACCCTCGGCGTAACTCGCAGGTGTACGGCCTACTGCATTCGATCCTGGCGACTGCTGTAGCCGATGGGCACATAGACAGCAACCCGTGTCACATCAAAGGCGTGATGAACGCACCAGCCAAGCGCCAGGCCCTGGTGCTGGGCATCGCGGAGCTGGCTGACCTGGCGAGCCGGGTACCCGAGCGATACAAGGCCATGGTACTGGTGAGTGCATGGTGCGGGCTGCGGTTCGGTGAGGCAATCGAGCTGCGCCGCAAGGACATCGAGAACGATGCCGAAGTTATTCATATCCGACGAGGCGCAACACATCGCAAGGGCTGCCAGATCGACACACCCAAGAGCGGCAAGGGCCGGGCCGTCGTGGTGCCGCCGCATATTCGCGGCGACCTCAAGCACCACTTGGACGTGTTCTGCGAAAAGTACCGTGACGCATTGGTTTTCGCACCGGCTCGCGGCGGCTGCCACCTGAACGACAAGGTGTTCCGCGACGCCATCGCCCCGGCGCTGCATCAGATTGGTCGCGACGAGCTCCGCATCCACGACCTCCGGCACTTCGCGGGAACGATGGCGGCTCGCGTCGGCAGCCTGGCCGAGACTATGGGACGGCTGGGGCACTGCACGGTCAAGGCGGCGCTGCTGTACCAGGGCATCGTTAACGGTCGCGATGCCGAGGTCGCCGCTGCCTTAAGCGAGTTGGCTAAGGGCGACTCATCTGCTTTATCCCGCGTGAGATGAGTCGTTAGGTCTGGATGGACTAAATGAATCAATGTCGTATGTCGCGACATGTGCTGGTGCCGACCAGTTTTCACTAGCGATGGCTGCGCCTGGTTGGTGCTAAACTGCGCGCAGGTCGTAAGAAGTCCGAGCGCACCCTGCGGGTTGTGGGATCGGCACTCCGTGAAAACCGCACGCGAGGAGTTGGGGCCGCTCAATTAATCGCGCCCAAAAATTGTAGGAGCCTCCCGTGGCCAAGTCTGTCGCCCAACAATCCCCGCTGCCGAAGATGGTCGATCTGCGCACCATCGAGCGCGACCTGGGTATCCCGTATTCCACGCTGCGCCAATGGGTTGCCGAAGGCAAGTTGCGTGCCTTCAAGGTCGGCCCCAAGGCCGTGCGGGTACGAGTGTCGGATCTTGAAGCGCTGATCACGCCGGTTGCCTAAACAGAGCTGGCCCCTGGCGAGCGGGTGTCTTCACTCACCAGGGGCCGTGCCTGCAACAGCAACCGGGAGTCCAACCGGCGACCAGACCCGTGCGAAAGGAGCTGGCTGATGTCAACGATACCCAATGACGCCGAGATCAGTGGTTACGCCGCTGCAGCCGACATCTACTGGAATCTTGGTTGGCGCGGAGTACTCCCGCTTAGCTTGGGCAACGGCAGCAAGAAGGGATGCCCACCAGAAGGTTTCACTGGCCATGATGGCGTTGACCCGTCATATCCTGATGTCTGCGAATTCAAGGCCAGCCGCGCCCGTTTCAACCTCGCGCTGAGGATGCCTGAAGACGTGATCGGCATTGACGTGGACTGCTACGACGGCAAGACCGGCGCAGCCACGCTCGCCGAAGCTGAAGCACGTTGGGGCGCATTGCCGCCCAGCTATCGGACCACGAGCCGCGAGGACGGCTCAGGCATCCGGCTATTCCGAGTGCCACCAGGTACGGCGCTGGGCGGCGAGATCAAGTTCCCCGAGCTGGGCATCGGGCACATTGAGATCATCCAGCGCCACCACCGCTACGCCGTGGCGTGGCCGTCGATGCACAAGGGCACCGGACGCCAGTACCGCTGGATCAGCGATCTCGACAGCAGCGTCATGGAGAAGCCGCCAGCGCCAGATGATCTGCCCGAGCTACCAAGCTCGTGGATCGAGGCTCTGACAGTTAAACGCAATGGTGCCGAAATCGGGGCCGAGACTGGCGTAGACGTGTCAGAATCCTTGACCGAGGGTGAGCCGTCCAGGCGCGTTGAGCACTTCCTCACAGCGGCGCTGATGGCCTTGCAGGGACCAGGCGCTCGGCATGACGCGGTGCGCGACGGCGTTCTCACGCTGTTGCGCCTGGGGATCGACGGCGAGTCTGGTGTGGCGCGTGCGCTGCAGGCGTTGAGGTTGGCGTTCATCGCGGCAGTGACCGGCGACGGCAGCCGGACCCGCGACGAGGCGGCGGCTGAGTTCACCCGGTTCATCACCAACAAGCGTGTCGTCAGACTCCTTTCGGAACCGAGCACAAATCAATTTGCCAAGTATGACTATTCGTACTCCTACGATGACGACTCGACCGCTGGACCGGGTCCAGACTGGAACCACGGGTCCGAGTTTGCTGAAACCGGCCAGAATGCGGACCAGGAGCCCGGTCCAGGTCCGTCCAGCACCACGTCTGACCAGGGCGAAAAACTGGACCCGAGAATGGACCCTAAAGGGTCCGGTCCACGGTCCAGTATGTATGTCAACATCGCTGAGCTGTTAGCTGATGGCCTGCCAGAGCCACCCGCGCCAAAAGTCCTCAAACGCCGCGACGAGCACGCCCTTTTCTACGCGGGCGAAGTTAACTGCCTGTTCGGAGATCCCGAATCCGGCAAGACCTTCGTGGCGCTGGCGGCGGTAGTCGACGCACTCATCGCGGGCGGCAGCGCGCTCGTGGTCGAC
Source organism: uncultured Actinomycetota bacterium (assembly GCA_963795995.1). Taxonomy (GTDB): domain Bacteria; phylum Actinomycetota; class Actinomycetes; order Mycobacteriales; family Mycobacteriaceae; genus Mycobacterium. Next base: position 5,828 of record CAWCJY010000007.1, on the reverse strand, counting down.
CTCGACCACAACGGCGTTGAGGCGATAGTCAACCGGCTGCTCATGCTCGGCGCGCCCGAGGTCGCGCTGACGGATCCGCTTCGGTTCCTATACTGCGCGCCGGAGGACAAGCGCGAAGTGCTCCTAGTCGTCAAGGATGCCGTGGCACTGAAGCCGACTGTCGTGGTGATCGACTCGATGGGCGAATTACTCCCGGTGTTCAAGGCCAACAGCAACAGCGCCGACGAATTCACCGACGTAAACCGGAAGGTGCTGCAGCCGATGGCCAACGCAGACAGCGCCGTCGTCGCCATCGACCATCTTGCCAAGAGCGCCGACAGTCGGGATAAGGGGCAGACTGGAACATACGCGAAAAAGCGAACTATCGGCGGTGTTTCGTTGCGCGTAAAAGCATCTCGGCAATTCACACCGGGCGAAGGCGGTGTTGCGGTGCTTTACATCTCAAAAGACCGACACGGCGGTCTACGCAGACATTGCGCCGCTGGTGAACGTGAGCCTGGCGCGGGCAACTTCGTTCTGAAGTCGGACGCGGAGCGACTCGCTCTGATCGACACCGCTGACCTTGCCTGGCACATCAACGTGCCAAGCCCCGAGGACCGCGATCCAGATGATGCACCTGAACCTGCACTGATCAAGCGCATTTCGGAGATGGACCCGCCACCCACTAGCGCCGAAGATGCCCGGCGACGGCTCAAGGTCAACAAACATCGAGCCCACAAGGCATACAAGGCGTGGAAGGTTATGCAGGACGACGCCAATGCCACGACGGAAGACACGCCGCCGTGAGCTGGCGACCCATCCCCGGCTGGCAAGGCGTCTACGAAGTGAACCGGCGCGGCCAGGTCCGAAGCCTGCCCCGAGTCGTGTCACGCGGTGGCGGAAGCTATCGCGTCCGAGGCGGCTTGCTGTCCGAGCAAACCGTAACGACTGGAAGGTGGTGTATCTGAAGAACAACGGCATCCGCGAAACGGTCTACCTCGCAGTTCTTCTGCGAGAAGTGTATGGAATTAGAAGGGTAAGGAGAGAAGAAGAATGGGAAGACCCAAGATCATCGTGACAGACCCGCCATGCCCGGACTGTAACGCCGACATCGAGATCATCGCAGACCCCGTTACCGGTGGTCCGATGAGTCGGGTACTGCACGAGGAAAGCTGCCCGGCGATGAACGGTGTCGCCGGAGATCTGCCCGACACGCGGGTAGTCGACATGGAAATCACACTAGGAGACGACGAAGGACACAGCCTGACAGCAAGACTCAGCCTGACGGGCAGGTGACCCAGGCTGGCCAGCCGGAACCGGAACCGGCAGCGCCACAACTGGCTTCGGAATCCGAAGCGCAGCAAGAAGGCACGCCTGATCCGCGCAACGCCGAGGCGGCTCGCCACCGTCACCGCGCCAAGGCGGCTGAAGATGGACTAGCCGCAGCGCGCATCGTCATTGACGACTACGACCGGCAGGTGCAGGCGCTACAGCGCCAGGTGATGGACTCCCACATTGCCGCGACGTTTGCCGACCCTGCCGACTTCCATCGTGCGGTGGACCTAGCCGACTGCCTCGATGACGAGACCCGGGCCGTCGATCTCGCCAAGGTCGACGCGGCGGCGCAACAAGTGCTCGCGCAGCATCCGCACTACGCCCGAGGGCGCGGTACGCCGACCGCAGTGTCCGCCAGCGTGGTCACGACGAACACGCCGACAACGGTTACACCCGGTAGCGATAAGCCGAGTTGGTCGGACGTTTTGAACGAGGGCAAGAAACTGCAGTAAGATGGCGTTTGCCGGCGCTGGCCGACACAGAGGACCGAGATGGCCTTGGCCAGCACTGGCACGCCAGCCCTAGGTGGGCAACCGGAAAGCCACCGGTGGCAGCCGGTTTTCGTAACGTAATTAATTCTGCTGCGGACAACCATGTTTCACTTAGCACGCTCACCTAGGAGTATTGAAATGGCTTTTCTAACAGGCAATTCCGCTGGCGTCCTCCGGCCCGAAGAGGTTGGGCCGCTCATCATTGAGCCGCTGCAGGCAACCTCTGTGGCGATGAAGGTGTCCAGCAACGTAGACGCGATCTCGCCGGAATACAGGTTCCCGATTGTCACCGAAGATCCGATGGCCTACTGGACGCCGGAAGCCGAGGAGCTGACCGAAAGCGACCCCGGCGTCGATGAATTAGTCGTCCGGCCCTCGAAACTGACCGCACTGGTCAAGGTCTCCCGCGAGCTGGCGAATGATTCGCAGCCTGCGGCGGCTGAGATCGTCGGCAACGGAATCGTACGGCAAATCGCACGTCAGACCGACTTGGCTTGGGGCGCGGCGGCAACCACCAACGGACCTACGGGCATCGCTGGCGTAACCGGCGTGCAGACCGTGACGGTACCCGGTGGCACGGGCGGCGCTGGTGGTCTGTTCACCAACCTCGATCCATTCATCGAGGCTGAGTCGCTAATGAATGAAGTTGGCTCTACGGCAACGGCGTTCGTCGCGTCAGCGGCTACCGTCAAGTTCCTGGCCAGCATCAAGCGGTTCGCGGGTACTGACCTGAATTCGAACGAGTCTCTACTGCATTTGAATCCTGCTGCGGCTGACCCGAATTCGAATCTGCCAAAGTACTCCGTCAACAACACCCCGCTTTACTGGACGCTTGAGGGTGTCATCCCCGATGGTGTTGTATGGGCCGTAGACCGCACGAAGGTCTTTGTGGTGATCCGCGAAGACGTCGAGCTGGTCACCAGTCCTTGGCCGTACTTCACGAGTGACAGCATCGCTGTGCGCGGCATCATCCGCCTTGGCTTCGGCTTCCCGCATGCGGCGTCCATCGTCCGTATCAACGGTGCGGTGCCGTCCTAATCGCTTGCAATGCGGCTGCTGTTAGCGGCGGTCGCGGCCCTTGCTTTGAAATTCTGCGGAAACAGCGGCCTGGCACACGTACTCCCGGATACCATGCGTTGATTGTGACGCAGGGGAGGGAGCGTTTCCGCAATGAACCATGATGTTCATGATTACTTGCTGGTCGGATTGCTCGTGCTAATACTCGCTGGCCCCGCCTTCTATGCGATGGCGTTCGAACGCGGGCTTAAGCTGTGGTATCAGGCCGAAAAGCGCCCGATAGTCTGGGCGATAGTGTATTTGTTGTTGCTATTTCCGGTGTTTCCGTTGTTCTATATGGCTGATCGCGATGGCTTCACCCAAACGACTACGACCGAAGAACCAGATTTTAATACGCAGCTGGATAGCGTCGGAAAGATTATCGAAAAAGCAGTAAACGACGGAATCAGGGCAAAAGCTGGACCCAGTGCTGATTTCGGACATGCAACCGTGGTTCTCCAGGACCCGGACGCTCACACCATCACTGGCGGCATTTTCTATGCCGACTCGGCAGACAAAGCTCCTGCTAGCGGCCTTGAATCATCGATAGAGATCCGTCAATCGCAGATACCGTCAGCAGGGTGCAACGCGAGTGGCACCATATCGCTGCCTTATAGGTACAGGGCGACCGGGCGTTACAGGCCGGAAAATTCATCTAATACCGGTACCACTCCCGCGGCGCAAGCACAAACGCTCTTCATGGAATACTCGTGGCCATTTCAGGACGCCAAACTGAACATTAACGGCGGAGATTTTTGTCAGGTGGAGGCGTTGACAAGTGCAGCCAAGGGCAACGTCGGCAGTTGCGTCGGGGGTTATGCCAGTTGGTGTACCGTCAGTAACTTAGCTCGCATGGTCTATTTCAGCGCTGTGACTGTGACGACCCTGGGTTATGGTGACATTGTTCCCATAGAAACAAGCACTCGCATTATGGTCACGCTTGAAGCCGTGATGGGAGCCGTGACGATTGGATTGTTCCTGAACGCCCTCTCACGACAAACTCCCCTACCGGAGAAATTGGTACCACTGCTGAGGCGACCGTGCGCCGAGATCGCCAGACGGCGGAGGTCGCGCGCTGACGGAGCCTCACAAACAGCACCCGGCCCTTCCGGCGTGCAGCAGTAGCCAAGGCTCTTCCCCATAGTTAGGACCCCAGTGGGAGGGACCCCCCCGGACAGCGCTCGCACCGGCCAGGACAGCTGAAAACGATCTCTACGGGTTTGAGACTTTTGGCAGCGAGCGACTGCTTCGCCCAGACTCCCCTACTAGTCTGGTAGCTGCTGCCTCTTGATCTTCTCGAACTCGGCGGGAGGCGTCGCCCTATACGTAGTGCGGACAGCTTTGCCTGGCGATTCGATAGCCGCGAACTCAAATCTGGCATCGCCGAGTTCAACGGCACCTGTCGCGTAGCTCGTCCCGTCGTAGTCACCGTGCGTGAGCGCCATGTTCCGGGCGAAGACCGTGGAGTCGCCGGTGATCGTTATCTTCTTAATCCGCATCGGCTCCTTGGAAGGCAACAGCAGCAGATGAATTTGGTCACCGCCCCACACCGGGTCGGGTAAGGTGATTGTGAAATCGTTTGGCCCGGGGATGGCGTTCTGCATTGCCGGGTGGTTCCGGTTGAGTTCCAGCATCACGCGGACGCGGTAGTCCTTGATAGTCATGACCGTATCGATTGGAGTCATGATGGGCTGGCCATCGGCTAGCCATAGCGCGTAGTCATCCTCGGCCTCCATTTCGACGTCCACTTCGTGGTCGGCACCGCTAGCCTTCGTGGCTACCCATAGGCGCATCGCAGTAGGGCGGAAATCCAGTCGCTTGGCTTCGACCTGGTTGAGGTTGTTGACGATCTCGCCTGCGAACTCGCGGGTGATCGCCCCGGGCGTGATGGTCTTTAGGCCAGCGGCTGCTGCGACCTCTCTGGCGGGCTCAGAGAAGCCGCTGCTGGATACAAGGACACCGAGGTTGATGCGCAGCCGATCAAATTTGGTGATGGCTTCCTCGACCCAACGGACGTCCGGGACGTCGGTTCGGTCGCGGCATTCGATGCCGACCCGCACCTCGTGGCCACCAACGAGCTGGATCGCGACCACGTCAACCTCGCGCGGCCGACCCGAAACCGGATCTGGCGTGATGTATGGCTCCACAACCTCCGCTTCTCCGCCGCCAATTAGATCAGTCAGCATTGCGACCAAGCGTTGAAATGGATTGGACTGCGCCGACATGAATGCCCCTTTCGCTCCCAACACCGGGCCGTCGCGGGGCTGAGATTCCCGTGATGGCTCATCGAACACCTAACAGTTTCTCCTGCTTCGCACGGCTTCCTCAACAGCCTCCCGCGTCAAGTTGAAGTGTTCTTGTGCCAGCTTCAGATCCGCGTCGCGCTTGTTCAAAACGTCGTGCCACATCTTCGTGAAAGGCGCTGTGTCCGGTCGCCGGCCCTGCATGATCGGCCTTGTGAGCGTGGGGATTCCCTCGCGCCCGACCTTCGTGACGCCGTTGTTGATTCGGGTCACCGAGCTTTCGAGCGGCGTACCGCGAAGCACTAGGTGGGCACGAAACAATGGCGGCTGAATAGTGGTTGCGAAACTCTCGGCGAAATCTCTGATGCGCTCGACAATTTCGTCCCCGTAGGTCTCCCCGCTCCTCAGCCTGCTAGGGGTGCGTTGCTGACCCACATCGAATGTCTCATCGAAGTCATCCAGATATTGAGTGAAGGCCAGAACCTGGATGCCCATGCCGACCAATGCCCCCCAAAGCTCGCTGAGGGCATCGATGCACTCCCGCCGTCTGCTGATTTCGTGGTCGATGAGCCGGTCCAGTTGCAGACGCAACGAGTCGCGCCGCGCCTGGATGGCCTGCCGTTGCGCAATGGCGGCCTGCCTTAGCGCGACAATTACGGCAGCCAGGGTCAGTGCGCTCGATAACCAAGCTGCAACCGGTCCCCATTGGTCCGCGCCCCATTGT
>CAWCJY010000006.1:0-48584 GCA_963795995.1 uncultured Actinomycetota bacterium | reverse complement strand
CCGCCGAAGACCGTGAACGAGCTGAACGTCGCGAACCCCAGGTGGACGCTGGAGCCCACTGCCATCGCCGCAGTGCCGACGATCATGTTCGGCGCGTACAGCAGAGACAGCACGGTCAGGCTGAATTGTCCGAAGACTGAGTCGGTGATCGCGTAGAGCTGATGCATGGTCGCCCAGTGCACGACCAGCGAGCCCGCCGTCACCGCCGCGGACAGCCCCAGCAGCGCCAGGATGCCGGCGCCGGCCGCCCGTAGCGAACCTGCCAGCCAGCCCGGTAGTGCCGAGGCCGTCATGGCCCGCTGACCCACTCGCGAACCGACGCCCATCACCGCCCCGACGGCGTGTACTACCAGCACACTGCTGAACGCCCGCAACGCGCTGGGTGTCTGTAGCTCAGTCATCACCGACGCCGCGTCGTGGATGACAGCCAGCGAGATGGCCGCGATCAGTAACGGCCCACCGAGTGCCGACGCGACGATCCAGCGGACGACGAACCAGGACGCCGTCGTCGGCGTCGCCCGTGCCGTGGTCCGCGCCGTCCCCCACACCATCAACAGAACCGGCAGCAGCGGCATCACACCCAGTTCGCGACCGCCGATAGAGATGGGGACCTGGTGCACGCCGAGCCACATGCTGGCAATGGCGCCCGACGCCCCGGTCATGTCGCTGTTGGCGATGAGCAACTGCAGCAGCGTCACCGCAGCGATGACCACCAGCGCGACGAGAGCCGGGCCGAACGCGACCCTCAGCAGGTCGCGTGCCTGACGCGCGCCCGCTGCTCGCTGGTCGGCTACCGACGTCACTGTGCGGGCTTGAGCCTGGCTAGGCGCGGGAGCGCCCGGCTAGGACTGCGACGGACCCGAGGGCGACTGCGGCTGCGCGCCGCTATGGGACTGCTGGCCCGAGCCGGCATGATTACCGGAGTTCGGCTGCCCCGACACCTGGGTCTCCTGGTTGGATCCGAACGACGGCGGCGGACTGAAGCTCGGAAACCCGGTCGGCGGGGTGGTTGTTCCCTGCGGCTGGGCTTGGTGGGATCCGTGCTGCTGTCCGCCTGCAGCGCTGAAGCCGCCGGTCGAAGGTCCCGACGAGTAGCCGCCGTACTGAGACCCGTACCCGGGTTGCTGCCCGGACTGGGGGGGACCCTGTTGGTACGGCTGCTGCCCGGGCTGACCGTAATATCCGCCGTATTGCCCGTACGGGCCGCCGTACTGGCTGTACTGGTCATACTTCGGGCGCGGGGCCGGCGCGGTGAGAACACCGGCATCAAGCAGAAGCGCGCCGACGGAGCAGATCGCCTGCACCACCGCAAGACCCAGAATGACCCACAGCGCCCACCCCGCCGAGACATTGTCCGAGAGAGTGACCGTCCGCGCGATCAGAAGCAGCGCACCCAGCACTGCAATCACCGCCACGACGGCGGTGTAGTTCCTGGCTTTCGGCAGCAACCCGACGCCGGCCAGCAGCGCCGCCAGTAGAGCGGCCATCGCGACGCCTGCCCCGTGACCCGGCGAGCTACTGGATGAGCCCAAATCGCTGTTGACGTTGTAGACCGAGCCAAAACTGAGGAAGTAGGCCAAAAGGCCGAGCACCACCACCGCGATCATCAGGTAGAGCTGCAGCTTGCTCTCGCGGTCGTCCGACTTGGCGAACGACGGCGCTGAACTTCCAGAAGCTCCATAGGACGTGGAGGACTGCGCGGGTTGGTATCCGGGGTTGCCGGACGAGTACGTCATGGCTTCTCCTCTGCTTCCGGTGCCGTTATAGCGTCTTCGCGGCGCCACTGTAGTGCGACGCCGTACTCCCACAGGCGGCGCTCCGCGACGCTGGACGGACCGCTTTCGAACGCCGCACTGGACAGCACCGGCGTTGTGATGCGATTCGACCATCCACGCTAGCGCACCCTCTCCTCACCGCTGAGCGGCCCACGGCGTGTCACCTCATCCGCTTGCCCGCCATAGGTGAAACACGTTCTAATTCGTGGCATGGATTACGGGCTCGTGCTGTTCACCAGCGACCGTGGCATCACCCCGGCGGCGGCCGCCAAACTTGCCGACGACCACGGGTTCCACACCTTCTATGTGCCCGAACACACCCACATCCCGGTCAAGCGCCAGGCGGCGCACCCCACGACCGGGGACGAGTCACTACCCGACGACCGCTACATGCGCACGCTGGACCCGTGGGTCAGCTTGAGTGCGGCGTGCGCGGTGACGTCGCGCGTCCGGCTCTCGACCGCGGTCGCGCTACCGGTGGAGCACGATCCGATCACTCTGGCGAAATCCATCGCGACTCTCGACTATCTGTCCGGCGGCCGGGTGAGTTTGGGCGTCGGGTTCGGCTGGAACACCGACGAGCTCGCCGACCATGGCGTGCCCGCCGGGCGGCGCCGGACGATGCTGCGCGAATACCTGGAGGCGATGAGAGCGCTGTGGACCCAGGAGGAAGCGGCCTACCAGGGTGAGTTCGTCAATTTCGGGCCCAGCTGGGCGTGGCCGAAACCCGTGCAAGCGCATATCCCGGTGTTGGTTGGCGCCGCGGGGACCGAGAAGAACTTCAAGTGGATCGCGCGCAGTGCGGACGGCTGGATCACCACGCCGCGCGACTTCGACATTGACGAGCCGGTCCACCTGCTGCAGGACGTCTGGGCTGCCGCCGGGCGGGAAGAGGCGCCGCAGATCGTGGCGCTGGATTTCAAACCGGTGCCCGAGAAGCTCGCGCACTGGGCCGAACTCGGGGTGACCGAGGTGCTCTTCGGGCTGCCCGACCGCTTGGAGGGCGAGATCGCCGGCTACGTCGAACGGCTAGCCGGCAAGCTGGCCGCCGCCGTCTGACGGCGAGCAGACGCGCGGCGAACACTGCTGCAGGATCAGCAGCTTTGCAGAATTTTTCGAGCCAGCTCCGCGGTCTCTGAGGGCGTCTTGCCGACCTTGACGCCCGCCGCCTCGAGGGCTTCTTTCTTGGCGGCCGCGGTGCCCAAGGAGCCGGACACAATAGCGCCCGCGTGGCCCATCGTCTTGCCTTCCGGGGCGGTGAACCCGGCGACATAGCCGAAGACCGGCTTGGAAACGTTTTCTTTGATGTAGGCGGCCGCACGCTCCTCCGCATCACCGCCGATCTCGCCGATCATCACGATGACTGTGGTGTCGGGATCTTTCTCGAATGCCTCGATGGCGTCGATGTGGGTGGTGCCGATCACCGGGTCACCGCCGATCCCGATGGACGTCGAGAAGCCGAAATCGCGCAGCTCGTACATCATTTGATAGGTCAAGGTGCCGGACTTCGACACCAAACCGATCGGGCCGGGCCCGGTGATGTTCGCCGGGGTGATGCCGACCAGCGACTGACCGGGCGTGATGATGCCGGGACAGTTCGGGCCGATGATCCGGGATTTGGCGCCTTTGTCGAGGTTGTAGGCCCACGCGTAGGCGGTGTCCTGGACCGGTATGCCCTCGGTGATGACGACCAGCAGCTCGATCTCGGCGTCGATCGCCTCGATGATGGCGTCCTTGGCGAACTTCGGCGGTACGAAGATGATCGAGACGTCGGCTCCGGTCTTCTCGATGGCCTCGACCACGCTGCCGAACACCGGAAGTTCGACGTCGCTTCCGGCGGCATCTTTGTGCGCTACTTTGGTGCCGGCCTTGCGGGCGTTGACGCCGCCGAGGATCTGAGTGCCCGCTTTGAGCATCCGCGCCGTATGCGCGGTGGCCTCGCCGCCGGTGATGCCCTGCACGATGACTTTGGACTCTTTGGTGAGAAAGATCGCCACGGTCGTTAGCTCCTGTGGTTTCGGGGTGAGGACCGGGCTAGGCGCTCGCCAGCGCGGCGGCTTTGTCGGCGGCCTCGTCCATCGTCGCGACCAACGTCACCAGCGGGTGGTTGGCCTCGGTGAGGATGCGTCTGCCTTCCTCGACGTTGTTGCCGTCGAGGCGGACGACCAGCGGCTTGTTGGCCTCTTCGCCCAGGATTTCCAGCGCCTTGACGATTCCCGTCGCCACCGCGTCGCAGGCGGTGATCCCGCCGAACACGTTGACGAACACGCTTTTGACCTGGTCATCGCCCAGTACGACATCGAGACCGGCGGCCATCACCTCGGCGGAGGCGCCGCCGCCGATGTCGAGGAAGTTGGCCGGCTTCACGCCGCCGTGCTGCTCGCCGGCATACGCGACGACGTCCAGGGTGGACATCACCAGGCCGGCGCCGTTTCCGATGATGCCGACCTGTCCATTCAGCTTGACGTAGTTGAGGTCGTGCTCCTTGGCCTTCAATTCCAGCGGATCGGTGGCGTCGCGGTCCTCAAAGTCGACGTGGCCGGGCTGACGGAAGTCGGCGTTGGCGTCGAGCGTGATCTTGGCATCCAGCGCCAGGATTTGATCGTCGGGAGTGCGCACCAGCGGGTTGACTTCGACCAGGGTGGCGTCCTCGGCGACGAACAGCTCCCACAACTTGGCGATCGTGACAGCCGCGGCGTCGAGTACCTCGTCCGGCAGGTGGCCCTGCTCGGCGATGAACCGCGCGAAAGCGAGGTCGACGCCTCGCACCGGGTCGACCGGAACCCTGGCCAACCGTTCGGGTTTGGTCGCCGCGACCTCCTCGATCTCCATGCCGCCCTCGACCGAGCACATGGCCAGATAGGTGCGGTTGGCCCGATCGAGCAGGAAGGAGACGTAGTACTCCTCGGCGATGTCGCTGGCTTCGGAGATCAGCAGCTTCTTGACGATGTGCCCTTTGATGTCCAGCCCGAGGATGGCGCCGGCGTGGCTATAGGCGTCGTCGGGTGTCGCCGCGTATTTGACGCCGCCTGCCTTGCCGCGTCCACCGGTCTTGACCTGCGCTTTGACCATGACCGGCCGGCCGATCTCCTCAGCGATCGCCTTCGCCTCGTCGGCGTTGTCGGTGACCCGCCCAGGTGTGGTGGGCACCCCGCGCCGGACGAACAGCTCCTTCGCCTGGTATTCGAAGAGGTCCATGAGGGCTCGCTGTCTTGCGTCGGGACGATTAAGCGCTACGGGCGCGGGCGGCTGCCAACCGTGCCTGCCGGGAACTGTATCGACACGACCGAGACGTCGCGACGCCGCATCCGTGATCAGCGCCTTCCACCCAGCGACTGTGATTCAGCTCACAAAGGGTCGTGGATTGACGGCTTAAGTTGCCACTGCTGCCGGAAAGTGGTTAACGTCGCAGGGTCCCAGATAACGTTATGGTTACGACTCGAGGACTTTCAGGTTGAAGCAGCATCGCGGCTATCCGTCTCCTGCTGTCGGAGCCCCCCACGGATCCCGCGCCCGCTGCTCAGATGTTGGCCGCAACGAAGTCACCGACATCATCCCGTTCAATGAGTTCGGCAACCTGGACGATCTGGACTTCAGCGACAACACCGCCTTCGACAAAGAAGCGCAGGTGCTGCGGGCGCCGGAACTAGACGACCTGGATGACGTCGATGATCTCAACTGGGAGTCGCTAGCTCGGCCTATCACTGCCCGATCCGGGGCAGACGTGCGTTCGACGCAGCCGAAAGTGGCCGATGCTCCTCGGCGGACCGGCGGGCAGCACCGCAAGCCGATGACCGGCGCGACGCGGGGCCGGGTGCTGATTTCCGCGATGGCTGCAGGTGCGGCCGCCGCCGCAGCGCACTCCGCCACCCATCCGTCCCTGACCCAGCAGGCTCAGACTGTGCTGGCCGCCGACGTATCCACACTCGACGGCGGGTCGCCCACCACGTCGGCCAGCGGTATGCAGTTGGTCACCGTGAAGCCGCCGGCGAACGCTGCCGCGCACGACCGGGAACTTGCCAACGGAGTGGCCTACGCGCAAGAACGCGCCCAGCGCGAGGCGCGATTGCAACAGCCACTGTTCGTGATGCCGACGCGGGGCATATTCACGTCCAATTTCGGGTACCGGTGGGGTGTGTTGCACGCCGGCATCGATCTCGCCAACTCGATCGGAACCCCAATCCATGCGGTGTCCGACGGAGTCGTGATCGCCGCCGGCCCCACCGCCGGCTACGGAATGTGGGTGAAGTTGCGCCATGCTGACGGCACGGTGACGCTTTACGGTCACGTCAACACCACGTTGGTGAGCGTCGGTCAGCGTGTCATGGCGGGCGATCAAATTGCCACGATGGGCAATCGGGGCGACTCCACCGGACCGCACCTGCATTTCGAAGTGATGTTGAACGGCACCAACCGGGTGGATCCGGTGCCGTGGCTGGCGCAGCGGGGACTCAGCGTCGGTACTTACGCCGGTTGACCCGGTGACCGAGCCGATCACGCCTGCCCTGGGCGAGAATATTTCCAGCAGACCGCCCGACGCCGCCGGTCGCGGTATCCCAGACCATTCCCGCGGCCGGCCGCAGCCGCCAGTTCGCGGCGCCAACGCCGTCGGGCGGCCCGGGCCCCCCGGCCCGCCGGAACAGTCGCGGTCGCGCATCATCCGGCGAGCGCCCACCGCACCACTACCAGCCATTGCAGACCAGCCTCGAACCACTCAAATCTCCCGGCCGCCCCCGTCGTGGGAGGCGGCACCCGGCGGTGGCCCTTCGGCGGCCGTGCCGAGCGTCCTGCCCGCTGATCAAGACGCCAGGACCACCATCGCCGCGTGCGCGGTCAGCATGGTCAGCGGTTGGGCCACGTCCGTCGTGGCCACCGACCTGGTTGCCGGATGGTGGAAATCCGATCGGGTGTTCTGCTTGGCGGTGGGATTTCTCGCGGTGGTCTTCGCGGCAACCACCGTGTCCGGCGTGATCCTGCTGCTGCGACGCCGGCTCGTCGGCCGGCGGCTGATCGTGGCCGGCGCGGTAGTCGCATTGCTGACCTACGGCGGGGTGTTCATCGCAGGTGCTCGGGTCGCCTGGATCGTCTACACCCTGTGGGTGTTGCCGGTCGCCAGCGTGGTGCTGGCCCAGCACCCGGCTACCCGGCGCTACCTCGTCGACGACTGATCCGTGAGCTAAAGCTTGGTGACGGGTGCGTGATTGTGCATCAGCTTGACCCGCCCTGAGCTGCCGAAGTCGATCAGCGACATCGCCGATTCGCCCATACCGGAAACGTCTTCGACCCGGCCCAGCCCGTACTTATCGTGCGACACCCGATCGCCGGGCTGCAACACCAGCAGGGGACGCTTACCGGCGGGCGAGCGAACTGGGGACGGACGGGGCGCCCCGAACCGGCCGGCGCCACTGACCGGCGCACTGAACGACGCCGCCGGAGCGACGCGCCGCCACTCGATGAGTTCCTGCGGAATCTCGCGCAGGAAGCGGGACTCCGGGTTGAGCATGGGCTGTCCCCACGACGACCGAACGATGGCCCGGCTCACGTACAGCCGTTGCCGGGCACGGGTGATGCCGACGTAGGCCAGGCGCCGTTCCTCGGCAAGCTCGACCGGATCGTCGAGCGACCGCATATGCGGGAACATGCCGTCTTCCCAGCCGGTCACGAACACCACCGGAAATTCCAGACCCTTGGCGGTGTGCAATGTCATCAATGTCACGACACCGGCGTTGTGCTCCGGGACGTCGTCGGCGTCAGCTACGAGAGACACCCGTTCCAGGAACTCCGCCAGCACGCCGGTGTCCGGTACGTCTTCGTCATCTCCAATGTCCGTCAGTTCGCCGAGCGCTGCGGCGTTTTCCCGGTCAGTGGTGAATTCGTGTGCAACACTGACTAATTCGTTGAGGTTGTCCAATCGGGCCAGGTCTTGCGGATCGGAGGAGGACTCCAGTTCCATCCGGTATCCGGTACGGTCCAACACTGCCTCGACCAGTGTGCCGAGATCGTCGGCCAGCCGGCCGCGCAGCTCGTCGAGAAGCCCAACGAAACCGGCAATCGCTTTCTCCGCACGCGGATTCAGCATCGGTACTTTGCCCTCGGCCGCGGCGATCAGAGCGTCGGCGAAGCGGGCGCCGGTATTCTCGGCGTACACCGCGACACAAGCCTCGGCGCGATCACCGATGCCCCGGCGCGGCGTGTTGAGTATTCGCCTCAGGCTGACCGCATCACCGGGGTTGTCCAGCACCCGCAGGTACGCGACGATGTCGCGAATCTCCTTGCGCTCGTAGAACCGAACGCCCCCGACCACTTTATACGGGATGCCGGCACGAATGAACACCTCTTCCAGCGACCGGGAGGCGTTGTTGGTCCGGTAGAATACGGCCACGTCGTTGTAGGTGATCTCGCCGCGGTCGACCAGTGCGTCGATCTCCTGGGCGACGAACCTGGCCTCATCGTGCTCGTTGTCGGCAACGTAGCCGATGATCAGCTCTCCCTCACCAGCATCGGTCCAGAGCCGTTTCTCCCGGCGCCGGGAATTTCGGGCAATCACCGAATTCGCCGCGGACAAGATGTTCTGGGTGGAGCGGTAGTTCTGCTCCAGCAGGATGGTGGTGGCGTCGGGATAGTCGCGTTCGAAGTCTTCGATGTTGCGGATTGTGGCGCCCCGGAACGCGTAGATCGACTGGTCGGCGTCGCCCACTACGCAGAGCTCGCCGGGCGGCACGCCATCTTCGACGTCACGGCCGACCAGCTCGCGCACCAGCACATACTGGGCGTGATTGGTGTCCTGGTACTCGTCGACCAGCACGTGCCGGAAGCGGCGCCGGTAATGCTGGGCAATCTGCGGAAAGTTTTGCAGCACTGCGACGGTCTCGCCGATCAGGTCGTCGAAATCCAGGGCGTTGGCGGACCGCAGTCGGCGTTGGTACTCGGCGTATACCTCGGCGACTATGCGCGCCAGCTCGTCAGTGCCGGCCGAGACGTTGGCCGCCGCCTTCTCGGGGTCGATCAACTCGTTCTTGAGGTTTGAGATGCAGTTGCCCAGTAGCCGCGGCGAGTACCGCTTGATGTCGAGACCCATGTCCCGCCCGATCATCTGCAATAGCCGCCGCGAGTCGTCGGCGTCGTAAATCGAGAAGTTGGAATTGAGCCCCGGGATGAGGGATGCCTGGTTGCGCAGTATCCGCACACAGGTCGAGTGGAAGGTCGACACCCACATTGACCTTGCCCTGGGGCCCACCAGTTGCACTACGCGTTCCCGCATTTCGGCGGCGGCCTTGTTGGTGAACGTAATGGCCAGGATCTGGCCTGGACCGGCGTTGCGCGCGGCCATCAGATAGGCGACGCGCCGGGTCAGCACCGCTGTCTTGCCGGACCCTGCGCCCGCCACGATCAGCAGCGGCGAGCCCTCATGCAACACTGCCTGGCGCTGCTGCGGGTTGAGCCCGTCAAGAAGGTGGTCTGCGTCCGGGGCGGGCCTGGCAGCGGTCACGTGCACAGTCAAATGCGCCGCTCCTCCTCATTGCTTCGCGCTGCACCGTCGCCGACGGTCATGGTCGATTCCAACCTACCGCCGTCCGGCGACAGTTTTGCGCTGGCACGGCCCTTGGTGGCACACTCGATCCGTGCTCGACATGCAGCGCCGATTTTTCTACGGGTACCGGCCAGCGGTGCCCGTGGTCTAGCTGCTTCGCAGAGCCCCGCGGTCCGCATCTGGAGGATCCGGGGCTCGTCTCTTGTGTGAGGCCCGATACCGGATGAGACCACAACCCCCACACAACGAGAATCCGGAGTCTGAGATGGCAACCGAAACCGAACAACTACTCCCCAACATCGCCGACCTGCGCCAAGAGATCGACCGCCTAGACACCGAGATTCTGGCGGCGGTCAAGCGCCGCACCGAGGTGTCCCAGCAGATCGGTAAGGCGCGAATGGCCTCTGGCGGCACCCGGCTGGTGCACAGTCGCGAGATGAAGGTGATCGAGCGTTACAGCGAGTTGGGTCCCGACGGTAAGGACCTGGCGATGCTGCTGCTGCGGCTGGGCCGCGGCCGACTCGGTCACTGACCGCAACACCGAGATCGACGTCGGAGCCGAATTTCGCGCTCTGCCTAGCACTGGCGTCAATCTCGGTGACGAGCCGTCGAGCGTGACTATGGTCGAGAAGTATGACTGCCGTTGGACAGATTCCGGACATCTCGGCCACTCCAGCCTGGGACGCGCTGCGCAAGCACCACGATCAGATCAAAGAACTTCACCTTCGCCGGATCTTCGCCGATGATCCCGACCGCGGCCGCGACCTGACCGTGACTGTCGGTGACCTCTACATCGATTACAGCAAGCATCGAATCACCCGCGAGACCATCGGGTTGCTGCTCGACCTGGCACGGGCGGCGAACCTCGAAGAACGCCGTGACGAGATGTTCGCCGGTGCCCACATCAACACTTCGGAGGACCGCGCGGTGCTGCATACCGCACTGCGGCTGCCCCGCAACGCCGAGCTGAAAATCGACGGACACAACATCGTCGAGGATGTGCATGCCGTGCTGGACCGGATGGGCGAGTTCACCGACCGGCTGCGCAGCGGCGAGTGGACCGGCGCCAGCGGCAAACGGATCACCACTGTGGTCAACATTGGCATCGGCGGTTCGGACCTCGGGCCGGTGATGGTGTACCAGGCGCTGCGCCACTACGCCGACGCCGGTATCACGGCCGAATTCGTCTCCAACGTCGATCCGGCCGACCTGACCGCGACGCTGGCCGATTTGGAGCCTGACACAACGCTTTTCATCGTTTCGTCGAAGACGTTTTCCACGCTCGAGACGTTGACGAACGCGACGGCCGCGCGGCGCTGGCTGACCGAAGCGCTGGGCGACGACGCGGTGGCCAAACATTTCGTCGCGGTCTCCACCAACGAGAAGCTGGTCGACGAGTTCGGTATCGACACCGACAACATGTTCGGTTTCTGGGATTGGGTCGGTGGCCGGTATTCGGTCGATTCGGCGATCGGGCTCTCAGTGATGGCAGCGATCGGCCGTGAGGCGTTCGCCGACTTCCTGGCTGGATTCCATCTAGTGGACGAGCATTTCAAGACCGCGCCGCTGCAAACCAACGCGCCGGCACTGCTTGGGCTGATCGGGCTGTGGTATTCGGACTTCTTTGCTGCCCAGTCCCGTGCGGTGCTGCCCTACTCCGACGACTTGGCGCGGTTCGCCGCCTATCTGCAGCAGCTGACGATGGAATCCAACGGCAAGTCCACCCGTGCCGACGGAACCCCGGTCACCACCGATACCGGCGAAATCTTCTGGGGCGAGCCGGGAACCAACGGCCAGCACGCGTTTTACCAGTTGCTCCATCAGGGCACTCGGCTGATTCCGGCCGACTTCATCGGTTTCAGCCAGCCCCTTGACGACTTGGCCACAGCCGATGGCACCGGCAGCATGCACGACGTGTTGATGAGCAACTTCTTCGCTCAGACCAAGGTGCTCGCTTTCGGTAAAACCGCCGAAGAGATCGAGGCCGAAGACACCCCGGCGGAGGTTGTGCCGCACAAGGTGATGCCGGGCAACCGGCCCACCACGTCGATCCTGGCGACCCGGCTCACACCGTCGGTGCTCGGTCAATTGATCGCGCTGTACGAACATCAGGTCTTCACCGAGGGCGTGGTCTGGGGCATCGACTCGTTCGATCAGTGGGGGGTGGAGCTGGGAAAG
The DNA here is from genome assembly GCA_963795995.1 of uncultured Actinomycetota bacterium. Classification (GTDB taxonomy): domain Bacteria; phylum Actinomycetota; class Actinomycetes; order Mycobacteriales; family Mycobacteriaceae; genus Mycobacterium. The sequence goes on along the minus strand of CAWCJY010000006.1, from coordinate 37,100 downwards.
GCGCAGGCTAAGGAGCTGATCCCGGTGATCAGTGCGGACGACTCCCCCGACCCGCAGCCGGACAGCTCCACCGACGCGCTGATCCGCCGCTACCGGGAAGAGCGCGGCCGGACCGCCTGAGTTCAGGCCCGCGACTACTTGAGTAGCCGCGACATTCGCCGGTCGGCCAGGACTTTGCCGCCGGTCTGACAGGTCGGGCAGTACTGAAACGACTTGTCGGCGAACGACACTTCACGCACGGTGTCACCGCACACCGGGCACGGCAAGCCGGTGCGCGCGTGCACCCGCAACCCGGAGCGCTTCTGCCCCTTTAGCGTCGCGGCCTGTTGACCGACCAGACGGGTGACGGCATCGGTGAGCACCGAGATCATCGCGGCGTGCAGGGCGACGACCTGTTCCTCGGTCAGCTTCGCCGCCGTGGCGAACGGCGAGATCCTGGCGACGTGCAGAATTTCGTCGCTGTAGGCATTACCCACACCGGCGATTACCTGCTGGTCGGTAAGCACGGTCTTGATCCGGCCGCTGTGGTGCGCCAGCGACTTTGTCAGATCGTCGGCGTCTAAAGAGAGCGCGTCGGGCCCCAGCGCGGCGATTTGCGGCACCCGTTTCGGATCGTCGACTAGCCACACCGCCAGCCGTTTCTGGGTTCCCGCCTCAGTCAAATCGAAGCCGGGGGCCTCCCCCGGCGTACCCAAGTGCACTCGCAGCGCGATCGGCCCCTTCCCCGGGCGCAGCGGCGCCGCACCCAGATGGTCCGACCAGCGCAGCCAGCCGGCCCGCGACAAATGCGTGATGAGGAACAGCTCGCCGGCTTCCAGTCCGAGGTATTTCCCCCACCGCTGAGCGCCCACCACGGTCTGGCTGTGCAGCGCGGTCAGGGGCGGGTCGAACGTCTTGAGCACCGACAGCGCCGCGACGTCCACGCGACTCACCGGAAGGCCGACGGCGTGCCGGCGCAGGTGATCCGCGAGCGCTTCGACTTCAGGCAGTTCGGGCATCTATCCAGTGTGCCGCTCACCGGCGAGCGGTGCGCCGGACGTCACGCACCACAAGCGACATCAGCCAGCTCACGATTGACAAGACAATTGCAGCCTTGATGGCGGTCCACCAGAAGTGGTCGATCCGCAGTCCCCAGTGCGTGGTGTCAGCGGTGATGCGCGCGGTGATCCACAGCATGAAGGCGTTGATCACGATGTGGATCAGGCCGAGGGTCAGGATGTAGAGCGGTATCGACAGGAACTGCACGATCGGCTTGACGAAGGCATTGACCAGTCCGAAGACCACCGCGACGACGAAGATGATGGCGGCCCGCTGCCACGTGGTGTCCCCACCGACGAAACTGATGCCGTGCACCACCCGGGTGACCACCCACAGCGCAAAACCGGTGACTACGGCGCGGACGAGGAAGGGACCCATTGCGCTGAAGTTACTCTGCAGACCGCAACAGATAGGTGTCCATAATCCAACCGTGCTGGGCACGGGCCTCGGCGCGCAGCGCCGTGATCCGCTCGCCGACCTCACCGACCGTGCCGGAAACCAGCAGCTCGTTCCCCGTGCCGAGATAGGCGCCCCACCAAATTCGGGTGTCGGCCGGACAACTGCGAAACGAGCACTCCCGGTCGAGCATGACCACAGCGCTGCCGGACAGGCCGCAGGCGCGAAGTTGTCTGCCCGTGGTAAATAACACGGGTTCACCGACGTCGTTGAGCGGAATACGGTGCCGGGCGGTCAGCGCCTGCACGGCGGTGATCCCCGGGATGACGTCGTAGCTGATCTCGATCTGCCCGGCGACCACCGCCAGGATGCGTAACGTGCTGTCGTACAGCGATGGGTCTCCCCACGTCAAGAAGGCGCCGACACCATCGGTGTCCAGTTCGGTGGCGATGACCCTGGCCCAGAGCAGAGCCCGCGCTGCATGCCACTCGCACACTGCCGCCCGGTAGTCGCGGTCGGGTGCGCGCTGCGGGTCGGAGACCTCGACGAACCGATAGCCGGCTTCGCGGATGAAGCGTTCGCAGATGTGACGACGCTGCGTCAGCAAGTCAGCTTTTGCTTCGCCTTTGTCCATCGCGAAGAAGACCTGCGTGTCGTTGAGCGCCTCGATCGCCTGCACGGTCAGGTAGCCGGGGTCGCCGGCGCCGATGCCGATGACGTGGATATGCCGGCCTGCCATGAGCCATAAGCTTAACTCCGGCTATCCGAAACTACGGGTACCCGGTACCACAGGTATTGACAACTTCAGGGCTTGCTCCTTACCGTTTCGACATGACCCGCGTCGCAACGATGCAGAGCAAAGCGATGAGGAGGAGTGGCGCGCTATGACCATTGCGGTGAAAGCAACCGGTCCCAGTCGTGAAGAATTCTCCGAGCGTTTGCTGAAGGGCTCGGTCAGAAAGTCCTACGAGCCGATCGTCGACATCGACTGGGATGCGCCGTTGGATCCGGACAAATTCTTCCTGCCACCCCGAATCGTGTCGCTGTACGGCACCCCGATGTGGGACCAGATGACCAGAGCTCAACGCATCGAGCTGTCGCGCCATGAACTGGTCAACACCCTCTCCGCCGGCATCTGGTTCGAGAACATCCTCAATCAGGCGCTGCTGCGCACCTTGATGCATGACGACCCCACCACCCGGGCAACGCACTACGCGCTGACCGAACTCGGCGACGAAACCCGGCACATGGTCATGTTCGGCAGGGCCATCGAGCGGGTCGGGGCCAAGCCGGTGCGCCCGCGGCTGTATCAGCGGATCATCATCAACGGCTTACCGTGGGCGTTTCGCGGCGCTCTGCTGTGGGTGGCGGCGCTGATCGGTGAAGAGATATTTGACGCGCTACAACGCCAGATGATGGACGACCCCGAGCTGCAGCCGATGGTTCAGCGGCTCATGCGTATTCATGTCGCCGAGGAAGCCCGCCACATTCAGTTCGCACGCGACGGCCTGCGTAAGCGGGTGGCCGAGATGCCGCGGTTCAACAAGTGGTTCGTCGCCAACATCAACGCGCTCGGCGGTCTGTTCTTCGGTTATCTGTTCACCAATCCGGTCCCCTACGCGCGCACCGGTCTGGACCCCCGTCAAGCCCGCCGGGCCGTGCGCAGCAGCGCCCATCGTCACGAAGTACAGGTGACCGGGTTCGCCCCGCTCGCAGCCTTTTTGACAGAAACCGGCCTGATGGGCCGTGCCGCGCGCCGGCAGTGGACCCGCAGCGGATTCCTGTGACACAAGCAGCCGTCGCCATTGTCGGTGCCGGCCCGGCCGGCCTGCGCGTCGCCGACACATTGCTCGCGGCCGGTATGAACGACTTCGTCATTCTGGCGGCGCCGGACAGCGGGCGCGCGTGGCCGGCGCGAATGAGCGGTCACCTGCGGCTGGATCGCGAGGTCATCAGATCGGTGTTCGATGACGGCACCGACAGCTGGATGCTGACGACGCGCGAAGGTGAAAGCTTTCGCAGCCGAGTGGTCATTGCTTCGGGTGAACCGATTCACGTGCCGTGGTTCCCAAACTTGCCTGCATACACTGAATTTCGTGGCGTATCGTTCCACTCGGCCGCCTGGCGTCCCGACTTCGACCCGACCGGAAAGCGCATCGCCATTGTCGGCGCCGACGCTGCCACCGGCGAGCTCATCGAACGGCTGACCGCCTCAGCCGCGTCGGTCAGGGTTTACGCGCTTCCACCGCGACGGATCGTTGGTGCGCTGCCCACCTGTCGCACCCGCGCCAAGCGTTGGCTGCATCGCCACGTACCCGGCGCACCGAACCGAACCGCTGAATTGGTCAGATCCGACATCACAACCCTAACCGCATCGGGCATTCGGACCTGCGACGGTCGTCATTACGAGGCAGATGCACTCGTCTACGGCACCGGCTTCGCCATTCCGGATACGGTGCCGGATAACACTGTGGTCGGCGCGCGCGGACTGACCGTCCGGCAGGCCTGGTACGACGGCATGGAGCCCTACCTCGGTATCGCTGTACCTGGCTTTCCCAATTACTTTCTGATCACCGGAGCCGATGCCGGCGCCCAGGCGCACTACATCGTTGAATGCCTCCTAACCATGCAACGCAGTATCGCCACTCGCGTCGAAGTGCGACGCAGCAGCCATCAAGTCTTCAACGAACGCATGCACCTGCGACCCTCGACGCGTCCGCGAGTCGCTAGCGTCTTCGACCTGACGTCAGACGAGGATGTGGAAGCCGGGATTTACGACGGCTCAGCGACGCTGACGATCGCCGACGCCAGCCAGCAGGTACGAGTCCGGTTGACCGGCCACCTCAACGCAATCGACGGCAAGTATCACTGGCGGGGCACCGTGTTCGGCCAAGCATTGGGCGGCAATCTCATGCGAAGCCCACAGACGACGCTCACCGTCGGTGAGCGCAGCGCGGTCGCGCGCATCACCGAGCAAACCTCAGGCGGCACGATGTGGGTCACCGGGGTCGGCGCTCCGCCCTTCGCTGTGGCCGACGCCTGACCTCCGCGCTGCCGCAACCTGAGAAGAGCTACTACACACCCGCCCAACGGCTTTTGTGAGTCGGGCCAGCCCAACCCGTTCAGCGAAGAATTCGAATAACATAATTTCGTCTACTAACGGCAGATTGCCTACGCAGGCCAGTGGGTAACCACCGGTACGGTGGTGAGCGCGATGGCAGACGTAGATGGCAAGCTCAACGTAGTAGCGGTGGGCGCCTCGGCCGGTGGGGTCGAGGCGCTGAGTCTGTTCGCAGCCGGTCTGCCGCCCGAGCTGCCCTGCGCGGTCGTGGTCGTTCTGCACATGTCCACTGGAGTGCCCAGCGTGCTGGCTCGCATCCTGGACCGCAACGGTCCACTTCCAGCCGTCGCCGCCACCGACGGCGCGCCGCTGACGCCGGGCACCATCTACGTCGCGGTGCCGAATCGCCATCTGCTCGTGCGAGATCACCGAATAGTGTTGTCGGAGGGTCCTACCGAGAACGGTCACCGGCCCGCGATCAATGCCCTGTTCCGGTCGGTGGCGCTGGCCTATCGCCAGCATGCGGTTGGAGTGCTGCTGTCCGGCGTGCTCGACGACGGCGTGCTGGGATTGGCCGCCATCCGATCCCGCGGCGGCGTCACGATCGCTCAATCACCTTTCGACGCGCTCTTTCCCGCCATGCCGCAGAACGCGATCGATGCCGGCGTCATCGACAATGAAGTGCCGGCGGCGGAGGTGGGAGGCCTGCTCAAGCAACTGGCTGATCGAGATGTACAGGAACGCGACATGAAACTCGACACCCGCATGGAACTCGAAAATCGAATCGCGATGGCGCGACGGTTCTCAACGGAATTCAACACCGAAGAGCTCGGGCCTCCGTCTGGCTATACGTGCCCCGATTGCAACGGGTCGCTGATCTCCGTCAGTGACGGAAACTACCGCTGCGAGGTCGGCCACGCATGGACCGGCGACGCCTTGCTGCGCGCCCGAGACCAAGAGGTCGAGGACGCGTTGTGGATCGCCGTACGCAGCCTGCAGGAAAAAGCCAGGCTGTCACGACGGCTGGCCGCACAGGTTGCCCCCGGCATGCTGAGCGAACGGTACACCGCGCTCGCCGCAGAGGCCGAGCGTGCGCTGTCGGTGCTGGCCGGCAGATTTACGGAGACCTACGAAGCTGGGCTGAGCCGGTGACGAGGCGTGCCAGTGAGCTGACACTTGCTGTGGACGCCATCGATTCGGCTTGTCTGCTGACCACCAGAGGCGTGCTCGATAGCAGCACCTACTCAGAACTTCGCAACAACGTCATCAAGGCGGCTCTGGATCAGCCGCAAGCGGTCCTGGTCGACGTCTCCGCACTCGAGGTCGCCGCGCCCTCGGCATGGTCGGTGTTCACCAGCGCCCGCTGGCATGTCAGCACTTGGCCCGACGTCCCGATCATGCTGGTGTGCGGACATGCGCATGGACGAGCAGCCATCGCCCGCAACGGGGTCGCGCGTTATGTGCCGGTATACCCCACCGTCGATGCCGCCCTTGCGGCGGCTAACGACCAGAGCCGACGGGGCCGCCGGCGGGTACGCGCGGAACTGCCGGCATCCCCGACCAGCCTGCGGCGGTCACGAGAGTTGGTGGCCGACACGCTGATGGGATGGTCGAATACCGAACTCGTCCCGGTAGCGACAGTGATAGTCAACGTTTTTGTCGAGAACGTGCTGAAACACACGTCCAGCGCCCCGCTGTTGCGCGTCGAAACCGACAGCACCACGGTTACCGTCGCAGTGGAAGACAGCAACTCGGCTCCGGCCGTACGCCGTGAGGAGCGCTTTGGCGGCCAGGAGCGAATTTCCGGTCTGGCGATCGTGGCAGCAGTGAGCCGTGTTTGGGGCAGTACGCCGACGTCGACGGGAAAAACGGTGTGGGCCGTGGTAGGGCCGGAAAACCAGCTTTAGTCTCGGTAGTCTTCACATTCGACGACGTGTTGTCGGCGAACGGATTGACATGGACGCGAAAACGGATCTGAGGTCAGACGAGTCATTCGAGGCCCTGCTGCGCTACATGCGAGATTCTCGAGGGTTCGATTTCACCGGGTACAAGCGGACCTCACTCATGCGGCGGGTACGCCACCGCATGGGTCAGGTCGGCCATGACTCGTTCGAGGAGTACCTCGACGTGCTGCAAGCCAGCTCAGAAGAGTTCTCAGCGCTGTTCAACACCATCCTAATCAACGTCACAGCATTCTTCCGCGATCCGGAAGCTTGGGAGTATCTGGCCACCGATGTCATTCCCCGGCTGCTCGCCGAGCGGGGCCCTGATGATCCGATCCGGGTATGGAGTGCGGGCTGCGCTTCCGGCCAAGAGGCCTACAGCCTGGCCATGTTGCTGGCGCAGGCCCTTGGCCCGGAAGCTTTTCGGCAGCGAGTGAAAATTTACGCGACCGATGTTGACGAGGATGCCCTTACCGAGGCTCGAGCCGCCGCCTACGATGCCAAGTCCGTGGAATCGGTACCCGATGACCTTGTGAAGCGGTACTTTGAGCACGTCAACGGCCGCTACATGCTTCAGAAAGATCTGCGTCGCGGTGTGATCTTCGGCCGCAACGACCTTGTTAAGGACGCACCGATATCACGGGTGGATCTGTTGGTATGCCGCAACGTTCTGATGTACATGAATTCAGAAACACAGCGAAATGTTTTAGGGCATCTGCACTACGCTTTGGCCGCGAGCGGAACCCTATTTCTAGGGCATGCCGAGATGTTGTTGAGCCACAACGACCGCTTCACGCCGATGAACCTCAAACAGCGGGTCTTCCGTAAGGCGATCGGCTCACACAGCGGTTATGAGCGCTATGACGCGGCAATGACGCTGTATGACCGTCATGGTGATCTTGCCGGTTTGGCGACAGTGCGCGACATGGCCTTTCGCGCCAGTCCAGTTGCCCAGATCGTGGTGACCGGCGACGACACCGTAGCAATGATCAACCAGCAAGCCGAGACGGTGTTTGGGCTGTCGGCCCGCGACATCGGCCGGCTACTGCGTGACCTGGAGGTGTCCTACCGACCGGTCGAGTTGCGTGCATACCTCGAGCAGGCCAGAGTGGAAGGCCGCTCGGCACGAATTCCGGAAGTCAGGTGGCACCGGCCCGGCGCGGAAACCGTGTGGTTCGAGATCCACGTGAATCCGCTTGCCGACGCAGAGAACGTATCGGTCGGCGTCTCAATTGTCTTCTTCGACATAACCACGACCAAGGCGCTGGTGGACAAGGTCGTGCAGACCAACCGACAACTCGAGGCAGCCTACGAAGAGCTGCAGTCCACCAACGAAGAACTCGAGACCACCAACGAAGAACTGCAATCAACTGTTGAGGAGCTGGAGACCACCAACGAAGAACTGCAGTCCACCAACGAAGAACTCGAGACGATGAATGAGGAACTGCAGTCCACCAACGACGAGCTGCACACCATCAACGATGCCCTGCGCGAGCGCAGCGACGAACTCGACGATGCCCGTCTTTTCGTGGAATCATTGATCAACTCCGTCCACGTCGGCATGGTGGTGGTCGATCGGGAGATGCGGGTGGTGGTATGGAACCGCATCTGTGAGGAACTGTGGGGGCTCCGTTCCGACGAGACTACGGGCCAGCTCCTCACCGATCTGGACATCGGGCTGCCCGTGGACAAAGTTCGTCCCCTGATCGGTAATGCGTTTGTCGACCCGGTAAATCCGGGAGAGTCCATAGTCGAGGCCGTCAACCGGCGCGGCCGGCCTACTCAAGTGCGAGTAAGCTGCACAGGATTTCAATCCCCGTCGGACGGCGCTGTCAATGGCGCGTTGCTCTTGCTGGAGGTTCAATCGTGAGGCCGCCGCAATACTGTCAGTAATTTCAGTGATGATTGCGTAAGTCGTCGAATTCGTTCTTGATGATGGCATAGCACTCGCACGCCGCTCGCCCGAGCCCCTCTCGGTCAATGACGGTGATGATCCCGCGGCTGTAGCGGATCAAACCCTCTGTTTGGATTCGTTGCGCGGTCTCGGAGACCGTAGGCCGATGGACTCCAAGCATCTGGGCAAGAAACTCCTGGGTGAGCGGAAACACCTCGCGGCCGACGCGGTCCTGTGTGGTCAGCAACCACCGGGCCATTCGCATATCGGTCGAATGGCTGCGGTTGCAGACCACATTCTGAGCGACTTGCACCATCGTCGCCTGCGTGAAGCGGTTCAGCAGGGCGTGCAGTGTGCCGTCGCGGCTGAGCGCCTGCCGGAACTGCTCGGAGTTGACACGTGCGGTGTCGCCCGGAATTTGGCAGAACGCCGCTTGAGGAGTGGTCGTAGCGCCCAAATACACCGGTAGCCCGACCATTCCCTCATGGCCTACCGTGGCGACTTCCAGCGAGATTCGGCCATCAGCCACCGCAACGACGGAATACACCGACGTCAAGGGGAACCAGATATCTGTGATCGGCTTCCCGGGCTCATAGGCCGGTCGTTTCAGTTCGGTATGTTCCACCCGCAGGTGCAGTTGCAGCGCGGCCAACTCGGATCGGGGCAACTGCGCCAGAATGGCATTGCGCTGCAATTCATTTCCGGTCATCTGGCCGCCCTTCATCGCATTGGCGCCTCTGAGGGGTACCCAGCTTCGTCGGTGACTATGTCAGGCATCCGACATACGCGCTATCGTTGAGGTCATATGTACGAGATCCGACATACAGTCGCTGTCGGTGGCTTCGGACGGGTTGTCCTGGTCGCCTCCCTCGGAGGAATGCCAGCAATCACCACCGTCTTAGCCGGGTTTCCGGCAAGCTTCACCGGGCCGATTGTGGTGATGCAACACCGTCGTCGTATCTCCGACGCCGCTGACCCGCTCACCGGCATCCTGGCCAATCGAACACGCCTACCCGTCCGGACCGCTGAAGCCGGTTCCTCTGCGGATCAAGTGGGCATTACGGTCGTGCCCGCGCAGTCCACCGCGACGATTGACGAAGCGGGCAACTGGCTGCTGGCCGACATTTCCCGAGATGTTGGACCCGGTGACGCGCTACTTATGAGTTCAGCACACCGGACACCAACCATTGCGGTGATATTGACCGGCTCGCTGACCGACGGCGCGAACGGCTGCCGCGCTGTCAAGCGGCACGGCGGCCGAGTGCTGGCCCAAGACCCGTCGACCGCGCGGGCTTCCAGCATGCCCGCCAATGCCATCGCCACGGGCTGCGCTGACTTCGTGCTTCCGCCCGATCGATTGGCGTCCGCCGTGCTGGCTCTGACCACCGCGCCCGGCGCCGCCGAACTGCTCGCCGTTCCGCTGCCGCCTTGGGCGCGTCTGAGTCCATAGCCCGCGGGTTATTGCTTCTGGGCCTGATCGACGGCGGCGCTGTCGTGCTCGGCCGCGGCTGCGCGGTGGGCTTGCGCGGCGTCTTGATGGGCATCACCGTCGCCATCACCGGACCGGATCGCTGCCTGCTCATGCGCCGCGGCGGCGCGGCGGTGTGCTTCGCTGGCATCAAGGTGCCTCTCGGCTGCGGCACGATGTGCCTCATGGGATCGTCGCAGCGATTCCTCGGCGCGCTCCTTGGCCTGCTGCGCCGCGTCAGCGCTGGTGGGCACGCCTTGAACCAATTCGGCTCTGCGCTGCTGCAATTCACTGGCTCGCCGTCGCGCCACCTCGGCCCGTGCGGCGGCGGCGAAGCCCGGGCCCGGCTTATCCCGCTCGGTCGCCGTCATCAGCTACCGTGCTGTTCAGCTTCCACGAGCTGGCGGGCGACGGCCACCAGTGCAGTATTCGACCTTTGCGAAAGCCGCTTGAGCAGTTCGAAAGCCTGCAGTGCGTCGATCTTGAACCGCTCCATGACCATGCCCTTCGCCTGGCCGATGATGTCGCGAGATGCCAGTGCACTGCGGAACTGCTCGTCACGGCGCACCATGTTCCACGCCAAAGCCACATGTGTGGCCAAGGTCATCCCCAATTCGACTGAGTCGTCGTCGAACACACCTGGTTGCTCGGCGTAGAAGTTCAAAGCACCCATGGTCTGGCGGTCGGCGAACAGCGGGAATGACAGAATCGAGCGGATCGGGGTCTCTTCCACGGCGTCGCGGCAATAGCCCGGCCAGCGCTGGTCGTCGGCCAAGTCGTCGATGCGCATGACGTGGTGTTCCCAGGCGGCCGACAGACAGGGGCCGCCACAATGGCGCTGCTGGATGTCGTCGAGCAGCGCAGGGTAATGGCCGGTCGCCGAAGCGGTTCGGACCTTACCGTCGCGGGAGGCAACGGTGATGCCGGCATATTGCGCAGCGGGGAGACAGCTGAGCGCAGTGTTTGTTACTTCCTCGAGAACGGTGTCGACGTCGGGCAGGTCCTGCTGAAGGGTCCGCACCAATTCGGCCAGTTCGAGCACGAGTCCCCGCTGGCTGTTTATGACCATGCTGACCCGCTCCCGACCGGATTTATTACTGGCGTGACTATTTTTCCGCTGTCTGACGAAACTGGCAACTTTCTGGGTATGAGTGCCGCCACCGCGTCCACCAGGACACGAAGTGCTGGCCTGATCGGCCGACTCGCGGTCACCGGCTTCTAGGATTCGGTCGACAACCGGTGCGACCGTCAATCGAGGAGGCGGTATGCGATTCAGCTACGCGGAGGCGATGACCGACCCGGCCTTCTACATTCCATTGGCAAAGGCTGCCGAGGCGGCTGGTTACGCCAGCATGACGATTCCCGACAGCATTGCCTATCCGTTCGAATCCGATTCGCAGTACCCGTACACGCCCGACGGCAGCCGCGAATTCCTGGACGGCAAGCCGTTCATCGAAACGTTTGTGCTCATCGCGGCGTTGGGCGCGGTGACCACGACGCTGCGGTTCAACTCTTTCGTCCTCAAGCTGCCGATCCGGCCGCCTGCCCTGGTGGCCAAACAAGCCGGGTCGCTGGCGGCGCTGATCGGCAACCGTGTAGGTCTCGGGGTGGGTATCAGCCCCTGGCCGGAGGACTACGAACTGCTGGGCGTCCCCTTCACCCGCCGAGGCAAGCGGATCGACGAATGCATAGCTATAGTGCGCGGCCTCACCGGCGGCGACTATTTCGAGTTTCATGGCGAGTTTTACGACATACCCAAGACCAAGATGACCCCTACGCCGACCCGCCCGATACCGATTCTGGTCGGCGGGCACGCCGACGCAGCGCTGCGCCGTGCGGCGCGTGCGGACGGCTGGATGCACGGCGGCGGCGACCCGGAGGAACTCGACCGGTTGATCACACGGGTCAAGCAGTTCCGGGCGGCGGAAAACAGCAGCGAGCCGTTCGAAATCCACGTGATCTCAGCCGGCGGTTTCACCGTCGACGGCATCAAGCGTTTAGAAGACAAGGGCGTCACCGACGTCATCGTGGGCTTCCGCGTGCCCTACATCCCGGAACCGGACACTGAGCCGCTCGAGACGAAACTCCGCAACCTCGAGACGTTCGCCGAGAAAGTGATCGCCAAGGTTTAGGGCCGCAGCCGACTGGGGCGTCGCCAGCTCAGGACGGGTGTGCCAAGCGCCGCCTACCGTGGAGTTCAGAGCCTCAATCAAGGAGTCATCATGGCGCGAACTGACCGGGACAGCTGGGATTTAACCAGCAGCGTAGGAGCCACCGCCACCATGGTGGCGGCGGCCCGGGCGGCGGCGAGCAGACGCCCTGACCCGGTGATCACCGACCCATTCGCCGAGCCGCTGGTCCGCGCCGTCGGGGTGGACCTGTTCACCCGGGTGGCCTCCGGTGAGGCGGATTTTGCCGACGTCGACGGCGGGATCGGATTTCCGCGGATGACCGACACCTTCGCGGCCCGCGCCCTGTTCTACGACCAGTTCTTCGCGGAAGCCGGTGCAGCGGGCCTTCGCCAGGTGGTCATCGTCGCGTCCGGGCTGGATGCCCGCCCCTACCGGCTCTCGTGGCCGGCGGGCACCACCGTATACGAGGTCGACCAGCCCGAGGTGATTGACTTCAAAATCGCCACGCTGGCCGAGCTCGGTGCCAGCCCCACCGCCGAGCACCGCGCGGTCGGCATCGACCTTCGTGACGACTGGCCGGCCGCATTGCAGCGGGCCGGCTTCGACACGAGGGAACCTACGGCCTGGCTGGCCGAAGGGGTGCTCATTGGATTCCTGCCGCCCGAGGCCGAAGTCCGGTTGCTGGACAACGTCACGACCCTGAGCTGCACCGGCAGCCGGTTCGCCGCCGACTACGGATCGGTGGCCGGTGTTTCCGAGGCGACGCAGCAACAGAACCGGACCATGACCGAGAGCTGGCGTGAGCACGGCCTGGATCTCGACATCGCCGAACTGGCCTACCCCGGCGAGCACACCGACGTCGCAGCACACCTACAGGCCCATGGATGGCAGACCACCACTTCGGTGTTGTCAGAGCTTTTTTCGGCTGCGGGGCTGGCGCCGTTGGAAGAGGCCGCGGGGCAGCTCCCGGCCGAGTCGATCGGCTTCGTCCGCGCGACGCGCGCGTAGCCGGGTGTGCCTAATGTCACTGTGTCATTCGGAAAGAACTGCCGACCTCCGTGGTTGCATGGTGAGGTGCTCTAAATCATTCATCGGCGCGGTAACTGCGCCCCGAAATGGGTAGAGGACCGATCAGCCGCTCAGCCACTGCGGTTGCTAGTCGCAACTCCATCCCGCCCGCGAGTATCAACGACCAGATTGTCGTTCGGGGCGGTGCACCCTTGATCCTTGGGAGCTAGAAATTCTATGACGACCCAACACGAGCTGAGCAAAATCGTTGGCAGTGGCGAGCAGAGTGGCCGGCTTCGGCTGCCACTGCCGGCTGACTGGTTAGACCATCTGGGCTGGTTCCGGTTCTACTTCGCTGGTAACCGGTGGACATGGTCGCCGCAGATCGAGCGGATGCACGGCTACAAGCCAGGAACCACCGCGCCGAGCACGCTCCTGCTGCTGTCGCACGTCCACCTCGACGATTACGAGGAAGTGGAGGCAACACTGCGCGAGGCGCGTCGTACCCAGCAGCCGTTCAGCTCACGCCACCGCATCGTCGACACCAGCGATCAGCTGCACGAGGTGGTACTGATCGGTGCGCCTTTCCACGACGCGCGGGGAGCTGTTGTGGGCATGCAAGGCCTGTACCTTGACCTGTCGCAGGCGGCTGCGCTGGCTCACAGTCGCCGCTATGAGCACACCACCAATCAGCTGCGGATCGTCGCGACCGGTGACGGTCATGCCGGAACTGAACGTCATCGGATCCGGGCTGCGACACGCTGCTAACTCAGCTGAGCACGTTGTTCAGCTGCGTTTGGCCAGCCACTCGGCCTGCATCGCCAGCAGCGCCAGTGTCTGCAGTTGTGGTGTCTCCGGATCAAGTTCGCGGTAGCGCTGGTAGATGTTGACCACGACGCGCTCGGCGTCTAGCCACGTCCCGTACTCGCCCAGATCGATGGTGTCGGCCGCTTCAGGGAAAGACAACCCCTTCCGGTGGGCGGCCTCGGCCTGCTCGGCGATGTGAACGAGATACCCTCGTACGGAGCGGATTCCGTCGGAGTCGGTGACCGGGCCGTGGCCCGGGACGACGATCGGCGCGTCGAGGGTGAGCATCGCGTCGCAGGCCGCGACCCAGTTGTCGATGGGCCCGGCCCACACGATGGGAGTGCAGCCGACGAACAGCAGATCGCCGGCGAACAACACCCCGGCGTCGGGTACGTGCACGACGGAGTCAGCTGCGGTGTGGGCGGGTCCGAGGTTGCGCAGCAGCACCTCGCGGCCACCAACCTCGATCGTGAGCTCTTCGTCGAACGTCTGGTCGGCATTGCGCAGAATGATGTTGCTGAAGTCGAAGTGCCCGAAGCGGTCTCGCGCGTAGCGTGTTGCGGCTGGGCCGAGATCGGCCGTCTGGGTCATGGCAAGCATCTCTGGCGCCATGGCGTGGGCGATCTCGTCGGCGGTGCCCTTCGCGGCGAGGATGCGGACCGACTTGTCGAGCAGTTGATTGCCGTGGGTGTGGTCGCCGTTGGAGTGGGTGATCAGCGTATCGGTGATCGGCGCCCGGTCGGTGATGGGTCGCATCGCAGCCAGCATCTCGCGGGTCAGCGGTAGATCGAAAAGGGTGTCGACGAGCAGCGAGGCGTCGCTGCCTATGACCAATCCCGCGTTGCTCCAGCCATATCCGCCGTCGGGCAGTGTCCATGCCCAGACTCCATCGGCGACCTCGTGCAGGCCGCGGGTGTAGGGCACCCGCGCCGGCGCCCGGTTGACGCGAGGATTACCGGGCGCGGCGTCCGGCCTGGGGCGCGCGGGCAAGCGGTGCGGCGTTGGCGTGGCGCGCACGGTCTGGCGAGTTTCGCCCAACCCTTGAACTTTGAGGGTGACGACGTCACCGTCGTGCAACCAGCCCGGGAAGGAGTCCGGGGCGGAGAGGTTGAGATGCTCGACCAGCGTGCAGGTCGGCACGGTGCCGGAGCCGAAGATGTCGCCCGGCCTCAGCGTCACGCCGCGCGAGGCGTAGGAGATGACCTCTCCGAAGCTCCAATCCGTCGTTCCCGTCGATCCTGAACCGATCACCGTGTCGTTGACCAGCGCTGTGACGTTCAAACTGAGCTTTCCGTCGCTGCGATAAGCCTCCAGTTCATCGGGAGTGACCAGATACGGGCCCAACGTGACACCGCTGTCTTTCCCCTTGGCCTGCCCTATCCGCAGCTGGCCGTCCAGCTGCTGCAGGTCGCGTGCCGACCAGTCGTTGAAGATCGTGTACCCGATGATTGCCTGCTCGGCGTCCTCGACCGAGAAGTCGCTGCCCTCCATTCCGATGACCGCGGCGATCTCCAATTCGAAGTCCTGCCAAGCGCTTCCGGGTGCCATCGGCGCGTCCTCGTAGGGCCCTAGCACCGTTGCCGGGCACGCGAAGTAAAACGCCGGAATTCGGTACCAGGTGTCGTTGAGCACCCGGCCACCACCCATCGCCGCTTGACAGTTGCGCATATGGTCCAAAAAGCACAGAAAGTCGCGGATCGAGGGCGGTTGCGGGATCGGCGCTTTCAGCGTCACCTCGTCCAGGCGCACCGTCGACGCGGAACGCAGCGCATCCTCGCCTGCCCGGCGCAGTCGGTCCGGGCCGCCGCGGATCAGATCGAGCAGCGTCACGCCCGGTGACATCGGGTATATCACCTCGCCCGTGACGACCCCGGTGCGTTCCCGATTGTCGCTCCCGTAGGTCACCCACCGCATGCGCTACAACATACAAACTGAGCGCGGGGTTGAGGCAAACGCCTCATGCGCCGCTACACCCGCGCAGATAACCATCGAGGCATGGTCACAGGCGACTTCGAGAAGAATTCGGCACAGCAACAGTGGGAGCGGTTGCTCGTCGACGGCCACGGGTCAATGGTCGCGGCCCGGCGCCTATTTCGCTATCTGCCGGCCGCGCCGCGCTGCAAACTGTGCAACAACCCGTTCGGGGGCATAACTGGACGTGTTTTCGCAGCGGCGGGATTCAAGCCCTCGCGAAAAAATCCCAACCTGTGCACCAGGTGCTGTGACGCGCTACCGGCCGGCGGTGCCGAGGTCGACATCGCGGTCCTCTTCGCCGACCTTCGCGATTCCACAGCGATGGGCATGCGCGCCGACGCCGCGGAGTTCGCCGCGCTGCTCAACCGGTTCTACGTCGCGGCAACCCGCACACTGTTGCGGCACGACGCAGTGATCGACAAGCTCATCGGCGACGAAGTGATGGCGATATTCGTCAAAAGAATCAGTGGTCCCTCCTATCGTCAGCGAGCGGTCGAGGCCGGACTTGATCTGCTGCAAGCGGTTGGTTACGGCACCGACGAGGGGCCGTGGCTGCATCTGGGTGTGGCGATCAACGCCGGGGTGGCGTATGTGGGCAACGTCGGCGGCGCGGTGGTCGACTTCACCGCCCTGGGCGATCCGGTCAACGTCGCGGCACGCATGCAACAACACGCCGCCGGCGGTGAGCTGCTTGTCGCGTACGGGGTGACCGAGAGCCTGACAGCAGTCGGGCAGCGGCGGACATTGACGCTGCGCGGCCATGAACAACCGATCGACGCCTTCGCTTTCACCAACTGTGGCCGAACTGACCGAAGCAGCCTGTGCAGCAGCACAAATCGAGTCCATCGGCGTGCGGGTCGATGCCGTCGGCATCAGCGGGCATGCCGGCACGCAGCAGATTCTCCAGAGATTGTCGTTGTCGATCGAACCGGGCGAGCTGGTCGCGATTGCCGGCGGCAGCGGAGCCGGGAAGACCACATTGCTGGAGATCCTGGCTGGACTGCAATCACCTTCTGGCGGAGAGGTTTACCACGATGGCCTGCCACGCGCATCACGACCGAGTCACGTTTCGGCTATGTGCCCCAAAACGACATCATCCACCGAGAGATGCCTCTGCGTCGCACGCTGCGTTACTCGGCGCGGCTGCGGTTGCCGGCGGGCAAATCGGCGGTCGAGGCGGACCGGGTGGTCGAGCAGACCAGGCATGACCTCGATCTGGCTGATCGAGCCGAGCCCGGAACCTTTCGGTGATGACGTCAAAGATTATTCCGGCACGACCTCGTCGGGCGTCTTGTCCGGTCGTAGACCACGCCAACTGGGCTGCCGCAGCCGGCCATCCGACGTCCATTCGCTGTAGCGAACTTCGCCGACCAGCCTGGGCTCGACGAACGTCACGCCTTTGGCGTCGCGGGTGGCAAGTCGTTGGTTGAACGGCGAATCGTTGGTGCGCAACGGCGCCAGGCTTTTCTTGAGGTTCGTCAGATCACGTTCGGTGAAGCCGGTGCCCACCCGTCCGGCGAAGCGCAGGCCGCCGTCAGCGGGGACGCCCACCAGCAGCGAGCCGATCCCACTGGTACGGCCGCCTTGACCGGCGCGCCAGCCGCCGATAACGACTTCCTGAGTGCTCCAATGCTTGTCCTTGATCCACGACGTCGAACGGCGACCCGGCTGATAGGTTGAATCACGTTTCTTGGCGACGACGCCTTCCCAGCCTTGCTTGTGTGAGTATCGCAATGCCTCTGGGCCGTCACCGGGCAGCAGATCGGGAACGGTCAGATTTCCTGCGCTGGCCAGTGTTTGCAGCAGTTGTCGCCGGTCGCGGTATCTGGCCCGCAGCAACGAACGGCCGTCCAGGTAGAGCAGATCGAATGCCCAGTACTCGATGCGGGTGGCCCGGACCCGGTTCTGCATCCGGGAGAAGCTGGGAATACCAGAGTCGTCGAGGGCGACGACCTCACCGTCGAGCACCACGTGATGATCGGCGAGATCAGCTGCTATCGCCGCCAACTGCGGATATTCGCCGGTCACGTCGCGTCCACGGCGGGACCGCAGCCGCATCGTTCCCCGGTCGGCGTCCATGAGCAACCGGTAGCCGTCCCACTTGCCCTCGAAAGACCACTGGCCGGCTTTGAGATGTTCCACCGACCCTTCGGTAGCCAGCATCGGGGCAAGCGTGTCGAATTCGAAAACGTGCTGGTCTTTCATCCGGTGCGCCAGCCACTGATCACCGCGGGTCTGAATCAGTGCATAACGCCCGGAGATTCGACTGCCGTGCAAGGTGACTATCACTTCGTCGTCAAGAAATTTCTCGGCTTCATAAGTTCCCGAGTCCCAGATGATGACCTGGCCGGCCCCGTACTCGCCTTTAGGGATGACTCCTTCGAAACGGCCGTATTCCAACGGATGATCCTCGGTGTGCACCGCGAGATGGTTGACCGCCGGCGTTTCGGGCAGATTCTTCGGGACCGCCCACGACACCAGAACCCCGTCGCGCTCCAACCGGAAGTCATAGTGCAATCGTCGGGCGTGGTGTTCCTGGATGACAAATGTATTTCCGTGGCCGACAACGGGTTTTGGTCCCGGAACGGGTTCGGGTGTCTTCGAGGCGTCGCGCATGCTGCGGTATTTGGTCAGCCGGTCGCGGACCTTCACATCGGCCTCCAGTGACGCCAGCAAGTCGCCGTCGCAATCGACACGCGCGAGCACCTCGTCGTAGCGCAACTGTGCAAGCTTGGGGTCGTCGAGTTCCTCCCAGCTACGCGGCGCGGCCACCGTCGGCTGCTCGCGACCGCGCAGTGAATAGGGAGCGATCGTGGTCTTCGAACCGTTGTTCTGGCTCCAGTCGAGAAACACCTTGCCCGCCCGCAGGCTTCTGGTCATCGTTGAGGTGACCAATTTTGGCATCGCTTGCTCTAGTTGCAGGGCAACGCGTTTGGCCAATACCACTGCACCTTGGCTGCTCACCGGCTTTTGCAGCGGAGCGTAGAGATGAATGCCTTTGCTGCCGCTGGTGAGCGGGTAGGTGGTCAGTCCGATATCGGTGATCAGGTCCCGCACAGCGCGTGCCACGAGGGTCAGCTGCGCCATTGTCACGCCTTCACCGGGATCGAGGTCGAACACCAATCGGGTTGCGGGACCGGGCTTGAGCTCTTCGCCGCTGCGTGTCCATTCTGCCGTGAAGCGCCACTGCGGGACGTGCACCTCGAGTGCCGCCTGCTGGGCTATCCAGGCCAGCCCGTCGACGCTGTCGATGATCGGATAGGTCGTGGTGCCGGATCGGTGGACGACGCTGGCGCGCGGCAGCCAGTCCGGCGCCGACGAGGCGAGCTGTTTTTCGAAGAACGACGGCTCCGCTATACCGTTGGGCCAGCGCTTTCGGGTGGCGGCGCGACCGGCGATGTGCGGCACCATCACTTCGGCGATGCTGGTGTAGTAGGCGAAGACTTCGGCCTTGGTGACGGGTTTGCGCCGGCGACCCGCCGGCGGGTAGAGGACCTTGTCGGCGTTCGTCAGCTTCACCTGCGGGCTTGGCGTCGACCCGGACGGCCGAGCCCGTGGTGAATTCATGCTGCCAAACTACGCTTATGACCCGCGGGCTCGTGATCGGCGAAGCACTGATCGACATCGTCGAGCGGGGCGGTCAGCGCCGCGCCGAACACGTCGGTGGCAGCCCGCTCAATGTCGCTGTCGGGCTGTCCCGGTTGAGCCGCGACATCGACTTTTTGACCTACATCGGCGAGGATGAGTACGGCCGCCGTATCACCAGCCACGTCACTTCGGCCGGAGCGCAGCTCATCTCGAGCCCCTCGTCGGCGGCACGAACGGCGACCGCGCGCGCCGAAATCAGCGATGACGGCTCAGCCAGCTACACCTTCGACCTCGATTGGCAGCTTTCCGACACACCGCCGATCCATCGACCGCTTTTCGTGCACACCGGATCGATTGCCGCAGTGGCCGAGCCGGGTTGCCTTGCCGTGGCTGCGCTGATCGAAAACTACCGGGCGGCCGCGACGATCACGTTCGATCCCAATGTTCGTCCCGCGTTGATCAGTGATCGCATGCTGGCGCGGACGCGTATCGGCCATCTGGTGAGCCGAAGCGACGTCGTCAAGGTCAGCGATGAAGACCTGCGCTGGCTCGATTCCAGCTGTCCACCCGAGCGAACGGCCCGGACCTGGCTGACCTCAGGGCCGTCGGTTGTGGTCGTGACGACCGGCGAACAGGGTGCGTTCGCGCTTTGCGGGTCCGGCGAGACGCGGATTGGCGCGGAAAAGGTGCACGTCGTGGACACCGTCGGTGCTGGCGACGCGTTCATGGTGGGCTTGATCGACGCGCTGTGGGAGTCCGGCTTGTTAGGCGCGGACCGACGACCCGCACTTCGCCGGATCGACCTCGACACGCTGAACGGCGCGCTCGAAGCCGCCAGTCTGTTGTCGGCGCTGACCGTCGCGCGCGCGGGTGCCGATTTGCCCGACCGACGCGCCCGCGACGCCGCCGCGCAGCAGCGCTAACGCCTACCGGGCTATCGATGCGGGCATACTTGGCTGCATGCGTTCCATCTGGAAGGGTTCGATCGCCTTCGGGCTGGTGAACGTCCCTGTCAAGGTCTACAGCGCCACCGAGGATCACGACATCAAGTTTCACCAGGTGCACGCCAAAGACAACGGACGCATCCGCTACAAGCGGGTTTGCGAGGTGTGCGGCGAAATCGTCGAGTTTCGCGACATCGCCCGGGCATACGAATCGGACGATGGTCAGATGGTGGTGATCACGGACGAGGACATCTCGACGCTGCCAGAAGAACGCAGCCGCGAGATCGAGGTGTTAGAGTTCGTCCCCGCCAGCGAGCTTGACCCGATGCTCTATGACCGAAGCTATTTCCTGGAACCGGACTCGAAGTCGGCCAAGTCCTATGTGTTACTGGCCAAGACACTAGCGGAAACCGAGCGCGTCGCGATAGTGCACTTCGCGCTGCGCAACAAGACTCGGCTTGCGGCCTTGCGCGTCAAAGACTTCAGTAAGCGCGACGTGATGATGGTGCATACCTTGTTGTGGCCAGATGAAATCCGAGATCCCGACTTTCCGGTGCTCGACAAGAAAGTCGAGATCAAACCGGCCGAGCTCAAGATGGCTGGGCAGGTCGTGGCGTCGATGGCCGACGACTTCGATCCGGACCGCTACCGTGACACCTATCAGGAGCAGCTCCGCGAGCTGGTGCAAGCGAAACTCGAAGGCGGAGAAGCGTTTGCAGTCGAGGACAAGCCAACCGAGTTGGACGAAACCGAAGACGTCTCGGATTTGCTCTCCAAGCTGGAGGCGAGCGTGAAGGCCAGGTCCGGCAACGCCAAGGCGCCGACCAAGAAGGCGGCGGCCAAGAAGACACCGGCGAAGAAGGCCGCGGCCAAAAAAGCGCCCGCCAAAAAGGCTTCGGCCAAGAAGACGCCGGCCAAGGCGGGATCGAAGTAGGCGACGCGCCGAGCGTCACGCCAGCGTGGCGGTCGGCCCTCACCGTCACGCTGGCGTGACGGTGGGCGGGCAAGGCAAAATGCCTCGAGATTGACGCCAGTGCCGAAAAAAGTCCGAAAACCGGCTCTAGCGTCGTTCTCGGTGTAGGTGCCGCAGGCGCTAACCCGGTACGGTACTGGCCGGTACTGCTGTGACGGCACTATTGTGGCGCTGTGACGCAGATAGCGGATCACGCCCGGGAGTCCTCGCCGTGGTCGCCCCGGGAGACGGAGCTGCTTGCGGTCACGCTGCAGCTCCTGCAGCAACACGGGTATGACCGCTTGACGTTGGACGCCGTGGCGGCCACCGCCCGGGCCAGCAAGGCTACCGTCTACCGGCGTTGGCCCTCGAAGGCTGAATTGGTGCTGGCCGCATTCATCGAGGGCATCCGTCAAGTGGCGGTCGCACCCGAGACCGGCGCGCTGCGCAATGATCTGATTCAGGTCGGCGAGGTGATCTGCGAGCAGGCCTACCAGCATGCCAGCACCATCCGCGCCGTGCTGGTCGAGTTGTCCCGCCACCCGGCGCTCAGCGACGCCATGCAACATCAATTCCTCGACCAGCGCAAAACCTTGATCCGCCAGATCTTGCAGCAGGCCGTCGACCGCGGTGAGATCGACACCGGCGCCATCAGCGACGAGCTTTGGGATTTGCTGCCCGGTTACCTCGTCTTCCGCGCGATCATGCCCGGTCAGCCCCCCACCCACTGCACCGTGCAAACGCTCGTCGATGACGTCATCATGCCGAGCCTCACCCGCCCTACCGGCTGAGGCAGTGAACGGGTAACACCCACCGCTTGTAGTGTCCGGTCCCGTACCGTACTGTCATAGCTGTCGATTTCCGCTCGAAGCGCAGCAGCCCGACTGCCCCGGGTGGTCGTATGCACGGATATCGAAAGGCCAACGGTTGAAAGGGATTTCACTTTCGAGCCTGGTGAGGCGGCGGTGGATCCTGCTGGTTACGGTGGTCGTCGTCGCTCTCGCGGGGGTCACCGTGTACCGACTGCACGGCATCTTCGGCTCGCACAACCAGACGTCGGCCGGCGGAGATCTTTCCAACGAAATCGTCCCGTTCAACCCCAAACATGTCGTCCTTGAAGTCTTCGGCGCCCCTGGGACGGTGGCCACCATCAACTACCAAGACGTCAATGCTCAGCCGCAGCGAGCCGACCACACGACCCTGCCATGGAAGTACGAGATCACAACTACGCTGACGGCGGTCATCGCCAACGTGGTGGCGCAAGGCGACAGCGGAAGCATCGGCTGTCGCATCACGATCAACGGCGATGTCAAAGACGAAAGGATCGTCAACGAAGTGAACGCCTACACCTTTTGCCTGGACAAGTCCGGATGAGTAACCATCACGTCAAGCGTCCGTTCCTACCGCAGGCAATCCGCCGGCTCGCGGTGCCTATCCTGCTGTTGTGGGTGGGCCTGGCAGCGATAACGAATATCGCCGTGCCGCAGCTGGAAAAGGTTGCAGAAGTGCAGAACGTTGCACTGAGCCCGTCGGACGCGCCGTCGTTGTTGGCGACCAAACGCATCGGCAAGGTGTTTCACGAATTTGATTCCGACAGCGCGGCCACCATCGTCCTGGAAGGCGATCAACCGCTGGGAGCCGACGCGCACCGGTTCTACGACACGCTGATCCGCGACCTGGAACGCGACACGAAGCACGTCGAGCATGTGCAGGACTTCTGGGGGGATCCGCTGACGGCGGCGGGCTCACAGAGTACGGACGGCAAAGCCGCCAACGTCATCGTCTATCTTGCCGGCAATCAAGGGTCGGCGTTGGCCAACGAGTCCGTCGACGCCGTGCGCGACATCGTCAATCATGTGCAGCCCCAGACGGGTGTCAAGGCCTATGTCACCGGCGAGGCGCCGCTGATTGCAGATCAGTTCGAGGTGGGGAGCAAAAGTAGCAAGAAAGTCACCGCGATAACGATCCTTGCCATCGCCCTGATGTTGCTATTTGTCTACCGTTCGGTCGTCACCACGATCCTGGTACTGGTCACGATCCTCATTGAGATGGCTGCCGCCCGGGGAATCGTCGCATTTCTGGGACACACCGGCATCGTCGCGCTGTCGACGTATGCCACCAACCTTCTTACGTTGCTGGTCATCGCCGCTGGCACGGACTACGCGATCTTCGTGCTGGGTCGATATCACGAGGCACGGCATGCTGCAGAGGACCGGGAAACCGCGTATTACAACATGTTTCGCGGCACCGCCCACGTTGTTTTGGGCTCAGGCCTGACGGTTGCCAGCGCTGTTTTTTGTCTTAGCTTCACTCGGCTGCCGTATTTCCAGAGCTTGGGCATTCCCGCCGCGATAGGCATCCTCATCGCACTCCTGGCAGCGCTCACCCTGGCCCCCGCGGTGCTTACCATCGGCAGCCATTTCGGTCTCCTTGAGCCCAAGCGCGCGCTGCAGACCCGCGGGTGGCGGCGAATCGGCACGGCTATCGTCCGCTGGCCGGGACCCATCCTCGCCGTGTCGGTGGCAATGGCGCTCATCGGTCTGCTGGCCCTCCCGGGCTATAAGACCAGTTACAACATCCGCCCGTACTTACCCGCCGATGCGCCGGCCAATGTGGGCTATACGGCTGGCGTACGGCATTTCTCCGAGGCCCGGTTGAACCCGGAACTGCTGATGATCGAGGCAGATCATGATCTGCGCAATCCAGCCGACATGCTTATCTTGGAGAGGGTGGCCAAGGCGGTCTTCCATCTGCCCGGCATCGATCAGGTGCAGTCCATCACCAGGCCATTGGGCACGCCGCTCGACCACAGCTCAATACCGTTCCAGATCAGCCAGCAAAGCGCCGCCACGATTCAGAACCTCAGTTATCAGCGGGATCGGGCGGCCGACTTCCTCAAGCAGGCCGGCGAGCTCAGGAAAACGATCAACATCCTGGAGCAGCAATTTGCGTTGCAGCAGCAGCTTGCCGCCGCGACCCACGATCAGACCCAGAGCTTTCACGAAACCCTCGCCACGATCCAAGACTTGAGAGACAAGATCGCCAATTTCGATGACTTTTTCCGGCCGATACGCAGCTACTTCTACTTTGAAAAGCACTGCTACGACATCCCGATATGCTTTGCGTTCCGGTCAATCTATGACGCGCTCGACGGTATCGACCAGCTCACCGACAGGTTCGCGCAACTCACGGCAAGCCTGGACAAACTGGATGCCATTCAGCCGCAACTGGTAACGCTGATACCGCCCCAGATCGCCAGCCAGGAAACCAATCTCGAGTTGGCGTTGACCAACTACGCCACGAATCTGGGGATCAACGCTCAGCAGCAGTCCGCGACCGAGAACGCGACCGTTCTGGGTCAAGCCTTCGACACCGCGAAGAACGATGACTCGTTTTACCTACCGCCGGAAGTGTTCGACAACGCCGACTTCAAGCGGGGCCTGAAGCTATTCATGTCGCCCGACGGCACGGCTGCTCGCATGATCATTTTCCACAAGGGTGATCCCGCCACCCCAGCCGCCATCGCCCACATCGACCCGATCAGGAACGCGGCTTATGAAGCGGTGAAGGGCACGCCGCTGGCGAACGCCAACTTCTATATCGGCGGTACGGCCTCGACCTACAAAGACATTCAAGACAGCGCCAAATACGATCTGATGATCGTCGCGGTATCGGCGCTCAGCCTAATCCTGCTCATCATGATGATCATCACCCGAAGTCTGGTCGCCGCGATCGTCATCGTGGGCACGGTTGCGCTTTCGTTGGGTGCCTCGTTCGGGTTGTCGGTGCTGGTCTGGGAATATTTTTTCGGCATCCAGTTGTACTGGGTTGTGCTGGCGCTGGCCGTCATCCTGCTCTTGGCGGTGGGATCGGACTACAACCTGCTTTTGATTTCCCGATTCCGAGAGGAAATCGGCGCGGGATTGAAAACCGGCATCATCCGTGCGATGGCGGGCTCGGGATCAGTGGTGACGGCCGCGGGCGTGGTATTTGCGGTCACCATGTGCTCGTTCATCTTCGGCGAGTTGCAAGTACTCGGTCAGATCGGTACCACCATCGGTCTGGGGCTGCTTTTCGACACGCTGATCGTGCGTTCGTTCATGACACCATCCATCGCCGCACTGCTCGGCCGGTGGTTCTGGTGGCCGCAGCGGGTTCGTCCACGCCCGGCCAGCCAGATGCTTCAGCCTTATGGATCGCGACCCGCGGTTCGCCAGTTGTTGCTGTGGGAGGATTGAGTGACACTCGCGCCGAACCAGCGAAGTAGAACGTGTTCTTAGAACCAGGTTCCGCGCCTCTCTGCGCCGCTTTGTTACGGTGACGCTCGTGATATTGGACAAATTTCGGCTCGACGACCAGGTCGCCGTTATCACCGGGGGCGGTCGGGGTCTTGGGGCGGCCATCGCCGTGGCCTTCGCAGAAGTCGGCGCCGACGTCGTCATCTCATCGCGGACCGCATCCGAACTAGAGGCCGTAGCCGAGCAGGTCCGCGCAGTGGGCCGGCGCGCCCACATCGTCGAAGCGGACCTGGCGGACGTCGAGGTGGCCGCGGAGCTGGCCGGTCGAGCCGTCGAAGCGTTCGGCCGGTTGGACATCGTCGTCAACAACGTAGGCGGCACCATGCCCAACACGCTGCTGAACACTTCGACCAAGGACCTCAAGAACGCTTTCACGTTCAACGTCGCGACCGCTCACGCGCTGACCACCGCCGCGGTCCCCTTGATGATCGAACACTCCGGTGGCGGCAGCGTCATCAACATCACCTCCACCATGGGCCGAGTAGCCGGACGCGGCTTCGCCGCCTACGGCACCGCCAAAGCCGCACTCGCCCACTACACCCGGCTGGCTGCACTCGACCTGTGTCCCCGCGTTCGGGTCAACGCCATCGCGCCGGGTTCGATCGCCACCTCTGCGCTGGATGTTGTCGCCTCCAACGACGAGCTGCGTACGCCGATGGAGCAGGCCACTCCACTGCGCCGTCTGGGCGATCCGGTTGAGATCGGCGCCGCCGCAGTCTATTTGGCGTCACCTGCGGGCGCCTACCTGACGGGTAAGACGCTGGAAGTCGACGGCGGCATCACTTTCCCCAACCTCGACCTGCCCATTCCGGACCTGTAGGCAACCATGGTCATTCGCGTCGCCCAGATCGGCACCGGCAACGTCGGTCTGCATGCGCTGAGAGCGCTGATCGCCAACCCCGAGTTCGAGCTCACCGGCGTGTGGGTGTCGTCGGAGGCCAAAGCCGGCAAAGACGCCGCAGACCTTGCCGGGCTGCCGAATCCGATCGGCGTGGCCGCCACCAGTGATCTCGGCGCTGTACTCGCCGCCGAGCCACAGTGCGCGGTGTACACCGCGATGGCCGATAACCGACTGCTCGAAGCACTCGACGACTACCGGCGCATCTTGGCCGCCGGGGTCAACGTCGTCGGCAGTGGACCGGTGTTCTTGCAATACCCGTGGCAGGTTATCCCACCTGACCTCATCACCCCGCTGGAAGAGGCTGCACAACAGGGCAACTCGAGCCTTTTCGTCAACGGGATCGACCCTGGTTTCGCTAACGACCTGCTGCCGCTTGCTTTGGCCGGCACCTGTCAGAGCATCGAGCAGCTGCGCTGCATGGAGATCGTCGATTACGCAACCTATGACAGCGCAACGGTCATGTTCGACGTGATGGGTTTCGGCAAGGCACTCGATGACATCCCGATGCTGTTGCAGCCGGGGGTGCTGAGCATGGCTTGGGGATCGGTTGTGCGCCAACTCGCCGCGGGGCTCGGCGTTTCGCTCGACGGCGTCACCGAGACCTACACCCGTGCACCAGCGCCGGAGACTTTCGACATCGCATCAGGTCACATCCGCCAAGGCACCGCGGCCGGACTGCGGTTCGAGGTCCGCGGAATGGTGGACGGCCGGCCTGCGGTCGTGCTCGAACATGTGACGCGACTGCGCGCCGACCTGTGCCCCGAGTGGCCACAACCCGCCCAGCCCGGTGGCTCCTACCGGGTGGAGATCACCGGCGAGCCGTCATACGCCGTCGACCTCTGCTTGAGCAGCCCGCACGGCGACCACAACCACGCCGGTCTGGTCGCCACCGCGATGCGCATCGTCAACGCCGTTCCGGCGGTGGTCGCGGCACTTCCGGGCATTCGGACCACGCTCGACCTTCCGCTCGTTACCGGTCACGGTCTCTACGCGGCGAGCGCTGATCCGATCGGGTAATTTTTCGGGTGACCAAACTTTTTTCATCATCTCCCGGAAAGACGATCGGTGGCCCTGCACACGTTGAGCCCACCCAAGCCTGGGTGGTACTTGCTCGGACCAGCGTTCGTCGCCGCAATCGCCTATGTCGACCCCGGCAACGTGGCCGCCAACGTCAGCGCCGGCGCCCAGTTCGGCTTCCGGCTGCTGTGGGTCATCGTCGCGGCCAACCTCATGGCGGGTTTCATTCAGTACCTGTCGGCAAAACTCGGTTTGGTCACCGGACGCTCGCTGCCTGAGGCGATGGGGCGGCAGCTTAACCGCCCCGTTCGCCTGGCCTATTGGGCGCAGGCCGAGCTGGTGGCGATGGCTACCGACGTGGCCGAAGTGGTCGGCGGTGCGATCGCACTGAAGATCTTGTTCAATCTGCCGCTGCTGGTCGGTGGACTAATCACCGGCGCGGTGTCGCTGCTATTGCTTGCAATCCAGGACCGGCGCGGACAGCACTTGTTCGAGCGGGTCCTGACCGGATTTTTGATGGTCATCGCGATCGGCTTCACGGCAAGCTTTTTCGTGACGACCCCGCCACCCGGGGCTGTGCTCAGCGGGCTGGTGCCCCGGTTCCAGGGCACCGAAAGCGTGTTGCTGGCGGCAGCGATCCTGGGCGCCACCGTCATGCCACATGCCGTCTACCTGCATTCAAGTTTGGCCCGCGACCGGCACGGCCATCCCGAAGCGGGGCCACAGCGGCGCCGGCTGCTTCGGGTCACCCAATGGGATGTCGTCCTGGCGATGATGGTCGCCGGAGCCGTGAATGTGGCGATGCTCCTGGTCGCCGCGCTCAACATGCATGGTCGTGGCGGTGCCACCATCGAAGGCGCTTACACGGCCGTGCACGACACCGTCAACCCGACCATCGCGGTGTTTTTCGCGGTGGGATTGCTGGCATCGGGCTTGGCCTCGGCGTCCGTGGGTGCCTACGCCGGCGCCATGATCATGCAGGGTTTGGTGCACCGGTCGGTTCCGATGGTGCTGCGCCGTTTGATCACACTCGTCCCGGCGGCGCTCATTCTGGCGAGCGGCTTCAATCCGACTCGGGCGCTGGTGCTGTCACAGGTCGTGCTGTCATTCGGGATACCTTTCGCGGTGCTGCCTTTGGTCCGACTGACCGGCAACCGCAGGCTGATGGGCGCCGACATGAACAGCAAGTTCACCAGCGTGTTCGGCTGGGCGGTCGGCGTGCTGATTAGTCTCCTCAATGTGGCGCTGATCGTCCTGACGGTGACCGGCTGATGACGGCCCACCGGCATGCCTACTTCGCGTACGGCTCGAATCTGTGCGTGGGCCAGATGGCACAACGCTGTCCGGACGCGGTCGATCCCCGGCCGGCCGTCCTGGGTGGTCACGACTGGCTGATCAACGAGCGCGGGGTGGCCACCGTCGAGTCGTTCGCCGGCAACCAGGTGCACGGTGTTCTGTGGCAACTATCCGACCGCGACCTCGCCGCGTTGGACCGCGCCGAGGGTGTGCCGGTGCGGTACCACCGTGACCGGCTCACGATTTCCACCCAGGCCGGACCGTCACCGGCCTGGGTGTACGTCGATCATCGCGTCAGTACCGGCCCGCCACGCCCGGGCTACCTCGACCGCATCATCGCCGGTGCGCTTCAGCACGGATTGCCCAGATCCTGGATCGAATTCCTGCGGCGCTGGGACCCGGCCAACTGGCCGCGCCGCACGTCATCCCCGGCATCGGCTGGCCCGCAGTCGCTTTCCGCCTTGCTCGCCGAGCCAGGTGTCAGTGAGGTCAGCCGGCTCAGGTCACCTTTCGGCTTCCTGGCGATTCACGGCGGCGGGCTGGAACAGATGACCGATGTCATCGCCGAACGTGCCGCAGCAGCGGCCGCGGCTTCGGTGTACCTCGTGCGGCACCCCGACGGTTATCCGCACCACCTGCCGTCGGTTCGCTTCCGGGCCGAGGAGTCGTTGCGACTCGCCGAGTTCCTCGACCACGTCGACGTCGCCGTGTCGCTGCACGGCTACGGCCGGTTGGGCTTGAGCACTCAGTTGCTGGCCGGGGGGCGCAATCGCAAGCTGGCGGGCCACCTGGCCCACCACATCAAAGTGCCGGGGTATCGGGTCGTCACCGACCTCGACGCCATTCCCCGTGAGCTTCGCGGCCTGCATCCGCAAAACCCGGTAAACCGGGCCGGTGACGGCGGTACCCAGTTGGAGCTTTCCGCCAGGATCCGGGGCATTAGCCCTCGCAGCCCGTTTCCGGGTGAGGACGGCTTGTCATCGGTGACAGCTGCGTTGCTTCGCGGGCTGGTGGCGGCAGTCAAGTCTTGGTAATCGCGGTCCGGAAAAGTCGGAGGTGGGTATGACTGCGCACGCCGCCCGTGCATTTCGATTCGGTATTGGCATTCGGGCGGTCAAATCACTTGCCGCGCTGCAAGATAAGGCGCGACGACTCGAAGACTTGGGTTTCGATGTATTGCATTTGCCTGACCACCTCGGCGCGCCGGCGCCGTTTCCCGTGCTGACCGCGATCGCCGCGGCGACGACAACGCTGCGGGTTGGGACTTATGTGCTCAACGCATGCTTTTACAAGCCAGCTCTGCTGGCCCGGGATGTGGCGGCGGTGAACTTGCTCAGCGGCGACCGTCTCGAGCTAGGGCTTGGCGCGGGCTATGTCCGGGAGGAGTTCGAGGCGGCGGAACTGCCGTATCCGAGCGCCGGCCGTCGCGTCGACTACCTCGAGCATGTGACGACGTATCTGAAGCAGCACCAGCCCGGTGTGCCAATCCTCGTCGCGGGCAACGGGAATCGGCTGCTGACTGTGGCCGCGCGGCATGCCGACATCGTCGGCTTGACGGGTGCCAATCCCACCGGCATCGCTGATCCGCTGGCCGAACGCATCGAGTTCGTTCGGCACGCGGCGGGTGAGCGTTTCGCTGATCTCGAGCTCGATTTGGTGATAACCGCAGTGCCCGCGACCGGCTCGCTGAAACCCGACTTGTCGATGACTCGTCGATATGCGCCGACGCTGTCCGAACCGGAACTGCTCGCCCTGCCCACGGTACTGAGTGGGTCACCCCGCAGCATGGCGGACACGTTGCGCGGATACCGCGACAGCTATGGGTTGACGTCGTTCACTGTGCAAGAGAACCATGCGGAGAGCTTCGCCAAGGTGATCGAAGAGCTGCGCTGAACAGTCACGGTAAGCTGCCACCCTGTCGGCCCTCGTAGCTCAGGGGATAGAGCACGGCTCTCCTAAAGCCGGTGTCGCAGGTTCGAATCCTGCCGGGGGCACTAGCTGTTTGTATTACCTCGGCTGATGTTTGACATTTGGTCTTCGGGTGATGGCTGACAGTGTTTCGGTTGATGCTTGACAGTTACTTCGGTTGATCCTTGACACTCCTTCGATGAGGGAGTTGAGCGTGGCTGAGCAGAGGTATCAAGCCGTGTTAGCGGTGATCAGCGATGGGTTCTCGATTTCGCAGGTCGCCGAGAAGGTTGGGGTGTCGCGCCAGACGCT
Source organism: uncultured Actinomycetota bacterium (assembly GCA_963795995.1). Lineage (GTDB taxonomy): Bacteria > Actinomycetota > Actinomycetes > Mycobacteriales > Mycobacteriaceae > Mycobacterium. The sequence goes on along the minus strand of CAWCJY010000006.1, from coordinate 6,163 downwards.
GCACTCCTGGTTGGCTCGCTACGAGGCCCAGGGCCTTGAGGGGCTGGTGGATCGGTCGCATCGGCCGGTCTCGTGTCCGCACCAGATGCCGGCCGTGGTGGAGGCGGCGTTGTTGGAGTTGCGTCGGTCGCGTCCGTATTGGGGGCCGCGGCGGTTGGTGTTCGAGCTGGCTAAACGCCGGGTGGCGCCGGTGCCCTCGGAATCGGCGGTCTATCGGGCGCTGGTGCGTGCGGCGATGATCGACCCGAGTTTGCGGGATCGGCGCTCGCGCAAGTGGAAACGCTGGGAACGCGGGGCGGCGATGGAGCTGTGGCAGATGGACATCGTCGGAGGATTCCCGCTGGCCGATGGCACCAGCGCCAAAGCTTTGACCGGCATCGATGATCACTCTCGGATGTGCGTGGCCGCACGGTTGATGGCCCGGGAACGTACCCGCGCGGTCTGCGATGGGTTACGCGCTGCGCTGGCCGCCTACGGGGCGCCTGAGCAGATCTTGACCGATAACGGCAAAGTGTTCACCGGCAAGTTTGGGCATCCGCCGGTGGAGGTGCTCTTCGATGCGATCTGCCGGCAAAACGGTATTGAGCATCTGTTGACTCAGCCGCGCAGCCCCACCACCACCGGCAAAATTGAGCGGTTCCATCGAAGTTTGCGGGCTGAATTCCTCAGCAACAAGAAAGCTTTCGCCAATCTCAAGGTGGCTCAGCAGGCGTTGGACGAGTGGGTCGACTACTACAACACCGCACGCCCACATCAAGCACTGGACATGGCCGCACCGGTCGAAAAATTCACCCCGGGCGCCGCAGTGGCCATGTCAGCGCACTCCGCGACGACCGGCCAGGACCGTAGCGGTGATGACTGGGTGTCTCGCCGGGTCACCAGCAACGGTGTCGTCAGCGTGGCTTGGCAGCAAGTCTGCGTGGGGGCGCACTACGCCGGCGCACACTGCGACGTCCACGTCGACGGCGAGCTGCTGCGCTTCTTCATCGGCGACGATCTGGTCAAGACCGCCGCGCGAACCAGCCGCGGCGAGGTAAGAAACAAACGGGCCTTCCGCACCCGCGAACAGGCCTAACCACTAACCAGAGTGTCAAGGATCAACCGACATAGAATTGTCAACTATCAACCGACTATGAACAGGGGCACTAGCTGTTTCCGCACTTCAGTGCCTAATTTTTACAGTACACCAGACCAGGCCGTGCGATCCTCATGCGATCCCGAGCCATTACTTGCCAGCACTCACCGGCACAATGACACGGCTGACTACCCTCGCGGGCATGACTCTGAACGACGAGCAGAACGCATACCTTGACAGGTGGTGGGAGCGGCGCAGCGACGCCGAACGCGCCGCGCTGATCGAGCATCGGCGCGAGGAATTCAGCGCCGACTACTGGCCGATCGTCATGGAGGCCGAACCGCTTGAACCGAACGAGCCACCCATCATCGCCATCGTCAGCGACCACCGAACGGGTGGGTTCCGGCTGCCGCCGATCATTCTCGAATACCTCGAACACAAAGCCAGCTCGGCGACGTAATGAGCAACGTAAGTGAACCGCCCGGCGGCGACGGCTCACCGCCACCGTGGCTCATCGTCGTCGGAATCATCGGCGCTCTCGCTTTGGTCTTAATTGCGGGTGCCGGGGTCGGGCAAGATGACTCACCCAAGACCGCGTGAGAGTAGGATCGTTGACGGAGGATAACCGCCCTTAGCCGCGGAGTCAGCGCATCCTTATATGCAAGGGCGGAATTGGCGATACCCAGAGCCCTGCGCAGGATTACCTGATTCAGTCGCGATCATCGCCTTGCGCATGAGTGTATAGGCGGTAGTACGCTGGTCGCCGAGTTCTAGGGCGTAATCGAGTGCCCTGTCTGTCCAGTGCATTGCGCACGTCAGATCCCCGGCGTCCTGGAAGAGCCACCCGCCGAATTCCATGAACTGGCAGGCGAACCCGAGCATCTCCGCCCGGTCCGCCCCCCTGGTGACCTCGCATGCCCTTTCGACAACAGGCATCTGGAGCTGGACCGGGCCGGTCAGGCACATGGATCCCATCAGCCGGTCCGCTTCAAGATAGCTGTGGTGGATTCCGCGGAGTGCCGACAGTACCGGAATGGCGCTGGCTCCCGTCAGGATGTTGAGCAGCGGGCGTACATCTCCCAGGCTGCCGCCGTCGTTGCCAGCTGAACGCCCTCCGGCAGGATCGAGTGCATCGGAGCAGTCAGTGTTCGGGAGCGAGCCCTAGCGCTCTACGTGCTGCAGGAGGCATGCCCCAGGCCGTCGGCGCGCCTCGAACGTCGAGGTGGCGGTCGGCATGCGCTTACGCGTCTTGTACTCGCTCAGCCGACCCTGCGGTATGCCCGTAAGGACAGAGAGCTGGCCTTGCGTAATGCCTTGCGCGCACAGAATCGTAATGACCGCGGCGAGATCGCGGCGTCTACATGCGTCGAGCACGTCCTTACGCATCCGAACCCGCTTGCACTACCTTCCCGGACGGCCGGGATGTCCACTGCCATGGCGCGCTTCCCGTTCCCTTGGTTGCTCGCCTGCCCCCGTGGTGGCAACTGTTTGCCAATCATCCACCAAAGGACACGATGAGTTTCGCCAGCAGGTTCAACGTCACCGCGAGTGGCAACCCTGTGGTGACCTTTGGTCGACGCGGCAGCACCGCCCATCCGCTGCGTGGAAGACATCTCCAGTGACGCAGGGAGGCCTATGGTACTGGAACGGATATAAGTATTCCGGCCTCCGTAAGAGAACGGTAATTAATTGATCAGTGTGATCGGAGATGATGTCGATGCAAGTGAAAAGCAATACCACTTAAATTCGTTTCGACGGCCAGATAGCACGGCGACACATCGAGAGCAACGGCCGTCAAAAACTCGGCTATGCGAACGCCTCATGTCGTTCGCTGAGCGATGTGCCTACCGGCGACAGGACGAACGTGATGGGTGCAACGCTGCGCAGCCGCCGCCTCGGATGGCCGTTCGAGAGAGCTGAGTTGGGCGAACCGCTTACCCCTGAGCCCTGTCGGCGTCGTGGTCTTCGCAGATCGCGGCGAACCGGTCACCGGCGTTGTCGAGCTGGCGGGCGATCATGTGCTTGACGTCGGACTCAAGCGGGGTGTCCGGGCGGAGGATAAGCTCGCGCAGCACTGGCACCAGGGGACGGTATTTGCTGGCCAGCGTGGACAGTTTCGGCCCGGTGGTGTGGATGAGACCCACGGCGTTGTCGGTGAAGTCGGAGACCTTGATGACCCGGGCCCACGGGCTGGCCAGCAGGCTGGCGGTGACGTGCTCGCGGTACTGCTCATGCTCATCACGGCCGGGGGGCGTAGAGGGGGTTGGTGACCGCGGCCACCAGGTCGGCGGTACGGTGGCCGAACTGCCCGGCCAGCGCCGCAAAGGCGCCCTGACGGGTGCCGCCAGAGGCGATGTCTTCCGCGTGGTCTTCAACGGCGTCGTGGAGCAGCGCGGCGCATGTCACGTCGGGGTCGGTGACCCGGTAATCGAGGAAGAGACGATCCGGACGGTGACCCTGGAGCAGGTGGTTCAACATACGGTTCGCGCTGCCGCCGGTCGCGGGCGTGCAGCCGCGATGCCAGCGCCAGCGCGTCGCCTGACCCGTGGCGGTCGGCGGCAGGGAACTGCATGATCTCGATGAGCAGCCGTTCGCGCAAGCCGGCTTCGCCGTGCACGGAGGTGACCGCGTGCAATGGCATCTGGGCCAGCAGTCGCCTTTCCGCTGCGCCGAGCCTGGTGGCGGCGTCGAACGCCCGGCTTCGCGGTGCCGTCTGTTGCCACGATCGCCTCCGTCTCATCTTGTCCGCAGGGATTGGCTGGTCTTGTCACGATCCAACCGCGTGCCATTGATGACCGGCAATTACACGGTGAGATATCTCGCCGGATTCGGGACTAGCAGCCGATGCTGTCCTGCCCACCTGTGCAATCGGAGTACGCTGTCCTGCCGGCAGGCCGGTCCAGTTCGTTCGCCTATGGGTCGCGCCCCGCCCCTGTTTAGGACGTCAGTCTCGTCACCGGGGTGGCCTCGGGCTGATGGCCTCAGGTGTCCCTGGGCGCTGTAACACGGGTCGCCTGGTGGGCGCAGGCTATCCTTCAGGCATGAGCGCAGAGGGCGCGGTCGCGGTGCGGACCCGGTACCAGGCGCGGCCCGGGCGCCGCGTGATTGTGGTGACCGATCTGGCGAGCCTGCGCGGGCCGTCGCGGGGCCAGGTGGAGCTGCCGTTGCGGCTATATCGGAGCGGTCCTAGCCCGGTCTTCGACCTGGACGTGCCGTACCTGTGCCGCTGGCTGTACCAGATCGTGCTGCGGGAAGCCAGCCGCCCCGAAGACCTGACCGGCTACCTGGACCGGGACACGCTGATCGCGCTGTGGCCCGAGCTGTACCTGCCGCGGGGCGTGCGGCAGGCGTGGGAGGAGCTTCATCCGCAGCTGCGTGCCGCTGCGGCCGGGGCGGCCTGATGCCGGTCAGTGATCTGCACCGCCAGGTGGCGGTGGTGGCGCTGGCCGCGGCGCGGGAGCACGGGTTCGCGCTGGGCGGCGGGAACGCGCTGCTGGCCTACGGTGTGATCTCCCGGCCCACGCAGGACGTGGACCTGTTCACCGATCAGGAGCATGGCGTGGACGGGGCCGCCGCGGCGGTGGAGACCGCGCTGCGGCATGCAGGGTTCGAGACCGAGCGACAGGACCAGGCGGCCGGGCTGGATGACTTGTTCCCGGCGATGGGGGAGGGGCTGGCGGAGTGGGTCGTGACCGCTCCCGGTGGGGCGCAGATGATGCTGCAGCTGGCGTACTTCGACCGGGGCCGCCGCCCGGTGGTGATGGATATTGGGCCGGTGCTGGACCTGGAAGACGTGGTGGGCGGGAAGGTATGCGCGCTGGCCAGCCGGGTCGAGCCGCGGGACTTCGCCGATGTGGCTGCTGCGCTGGAGCGCTACACCCCGGCGCAGCTCATCGGCTTTGCCCGCCGCCTGGACCCGGGCCTGACCGGACAGGACTTCGCTGAAGCAGGGCTGCGGCTGGATCAGATGGACGACCGGGCGTTTGCCGAGATAGGGCTCGGCGCACCCGAAGTCGCTAGGCTACGGGAACGGCTGGCTGCCTGGCCCCGCAGCGCCGAGGCCGCCGACCGCGAGTCCCGGTTCGCGGACCCATCCGAACGCCAGGCCGCTGCCGGGCAAACGCCGACAGCCGCCCAGGAGTGTGTCCAGGCATGCACGAGCCAGACTCGGAGGGGGACGACAGCAGCCCGGATCCGAACCGCCTGCTCAGCTTGGACGGGATGACCCCGAGGCCGAGCCATGACCGGCCCGAACCTAGCGAAGGACCGACCTTCTGCATGCCGTCCAGCACGATGCAGGCTCTTCTCTTCGTGGAGGTGAAAACCGCGGCAATCCGTTACCGGATTACGTGGGCTTAGGAGCGCTCGAGCTACGGTCGCGTCTTGGCCCTGCTCATCAAGCACGACTACCTCGATGGGAACGAGATCCCGCCTGTCGGCTGGCGTCGTCCACAGTCGATGGACGACTGGTAAATGCCGTTTATCGAACACTTCAGTAGGTTCTGAGTCGCACTGTGTCGGCTGACGATGGCTCCCCACCTGGCTCCCCACGGTATTGTGCTCGCCGTTTCACGATCCGGTCGCCTATCTCAGGTCCGTGGGCCGGGAACCCCAGTGTCGCGGGAGGGCGCTGCGCCGGGACGGGTAGTGCCGCCGGCGGTGCCAGGCCGAGCGGCAGCCGTCGGCCGTGCACCGGACCACGGTGTGCCCGAAGATGCCTTCATCGGCGCGGTGACGAGCACATAGGAGAGAGGGGACGCGGTCCGGGCGCCAGGGATGCCCGTGGCCGTACTGCACGGGGTACGGCCACCAGTCAGGCAGGTCGTTCGCAAGGTTGCCGTCGTCCACCATCCTATTAGAACATGTGAGCCACTGCTTAGCCCGGCAGGACAATCTCTGCAGACCGGTCCCGGCGCGTGGAGCACGGGTTCCGGGGGCACATGCCCCCGTATCCGGCGTCGGGTGGGCCGTTTTTGACAAGACCCGGATTGCTGGATCTGTGCGCGCGAACAAACATGGAGCAAACATGGGCAAACCGGGCGCATAAAAATGTCCTGGAAGTCGTAAAACCCCAGGTCAGTATGGGAG